>CAWCHE010000006.1:0-425753 GCA_963795295.1 uncultured Solirubrobacterales bacterium | reverse complement strand
GTCTTCGGTAGCTCCTCGCGCTCGACGCTCTCCATCTCCAGCGGCGAGCCATCGATCTCGGCGATCGTGTCGCGGTTGCAGTGGCAGCCGTCGGCGACGAAGTGCCACGGCCGTTCGAGGCGGTCCTGCCAGCGCGACAGCCCGGGCTCCTCGGCCCGCACGTGCTCGACGAAGAGCAGCCGTCCTCCGGGCTTCAGGACCCGGGACGCCTCGGCGAGCGCCGCCCGCGGGTCGGGCACCGTGCAGAGCACGAGGGTGAAGATCGCGGTGTTGATGCTCGAGTCCTCGAACGGGAGCGATTCGGCGCCTGCCGCGATCACCTCGGCGTCGATCCGCTCCTCGCCACTCGGGCGCGGAGCCTGCGCAGCATGTGCGGATCGGGCTCGGCGAGCAGGAGCTCGGTCACGGCCTCCGGATATAGGCCCAGGTTTGCACCCGTCCCGGCTCCGATGTCGACCGTCCTACCGCTTGCGGGCGCCAGCGCCTGGCGCCGCATCTGCCGCAGCCCCGCCTCTTCGGTCGCCTTCAGACCGCGGTCGTAGAGCGCCGTGAACCCCCTCCCCCAGGTCGCGTCATAGAGCTTTCCCACCGGGGCTCAGCCCTTCAGCCCGCGCTTGAGGACGACGCTCGACGTCCTTTCGTCCGGGGGATTGGCGCTGACCCTGATCCGGACCTTTTTCAGCTTGTCGTCCTGCAGCGCCCTGCGGATCTTTTTGGCCAGCCTGATCTTGAACCTGACCCTGCCGCCGGACTTGGCCTTCTTGCGGGCCTTGACGTGGACCTTGCCGGCGAAGAATTTGAGCGTCACCACCGTCTGCGCGGGAAGGTCGCGCACCGTTGCCCTGAGGACGCCCATGTTCCGCCTGATCGGGCCGAGCCTCACCTGCCCCTTGCGGAGCCTGAATCGCCTCTTGGCGACCGGCTGAGCCAGGACCCGCGGCGGCAGCGTCGTGAACGTGCCTTCCGGCCCGAGGACCTGGTGGACCTTCGTTTCCAGGTATTGGGTGAGCGCGAAGCGGTAGTGGTAGGTCGTCGCCGGCTCGAGGTCGACGACCTGGGCGTTCACGGACTGCCCACCCACGGTCCCGGCCGGGATCCGGCGCAGTCCGATGGCCGGTGTCTTGGTGTCGTCGATCTGCTTCGTGTCGAGCAGCACCGACATTTCCATCCCGCCGCCCTTCGGGTCGATCGTCGCGGGCAGGGTCGCGGTGTAGCGACCCGGAACGGGGAAGCCATAGACGATCGTCGGCATCGGCCCCGTCGCCGGTTCGGTCGTCACCGTCTGATCGCCGGTGACGGCAGTGCCGAAAGGCGTCGTCAGGATCACCCTGTAGTGGTAGAGGGTCGCTGGGTCGAGATCGGGGAGGGTCAGGGCGACCACCTCTCTCTCCCCATCTTCGATTTCGGTCTGGGTGAATTCGTGAGGGAAGAGCGACTCACTGGATTCCATCCCGTATCCGAGCGTCGGCCCGTATTCGACCCGGACGACGCCGGCGGCGCCGCCCTCGTCGAAGGGGTAATAGACCGTGGCATGCGTGTCCTCGGCGTGGGTTTCTTCGACCGGGGAGATGGTCGGCGGCCCGCAGGCCGGCCCGCTGGTGACCGTCACCTCGGCGGTCGCGGGAGTCGGGTCGAGGTTGCCGGCGCCGTCGAAGCCGGCGGCGCTGAGCCGATGGGTGCCCGCGCAGAGAGACGAGTATTCCGTGCTTTCCCCGCATAACCCCCGCAGGGCATCGAACAGACAGGAGATCCCGCCGCCGGCCGCCGACTCGGTCTGCCCCAGCGCCCAGGCCGCCGTGCGGCTTGCGAAGGAGCCGTTCGGCCCGCTCAACGTCGTCTCCGGCGGGGTGTGGTCGATGGTGAAGGTCTCGCGGGTCGGCGTCGGGTCGACGGCGCCGCCGAGGACCGCCCGGGCCTGGAAGAAATGGGTGCTCCCCTCGGCGAGGCCTTCGTAGGTGAGGGGCGTCGTGCATGCCGTGAACGGGGCTCCATCGAGCGAGCACTGGAAGCTGGCTCCCGCGCTCGTGGAGTTGAGTGCGAAGTTGCCCGTGCGGCGGGGGCCGCTGATCACGCCCCGGCTTCCCCGCAGGGCCGAGAGATAGGAGGACCTGCGCAGCACCTCGGTGTCGGGGGTCGGCCTCGCGACCGGCTCACCCGCGTAAGCGCGGATGTAGAAATAGCCCTGGTCGCCGCTGAAGCCGACGATCTCGACGCGGTAAGCGGTCCCCATCGTCGCTTCGATCGTCAGCCGGCTGCCGAAGTCGTTCGAGGCTCCCCCGCAGGGCGGCCCGAGTTCCTGGTCGCCGTCGTCATTTGACGAGACTTCGGTGAGGCCGTCGACGGTGTTGCCCGTCGAGATCTCCATCACAGTGTCGATCTCGTTGCTCTGGTCGCAGGTCTCGATCGTGTATTTCCCGGTCTGCGGGGCCTGGAAGGTGAACCAGACCGATCGCTCGCATTGGGGCCGTTCGTCAGGTTTTTTGCACAGTGTCCCCAGTGCGGGCTCCCCCGGCTCGGCGGTCGAGCCGATGTTGGAGGCCGCGATTTCCTGGCCCGCGGCGAGCGGCGTCGCGGCGGTGAAGGCGTCGTTGACAGGCGGCGCGGCCAGAGCGGTGCCGGCAGACAGGAGCAGCGCCCCCGCGACCAGCAAGATCGGTGCAAGAACCCTTCGCATCGGGACGATCGAGGCTAGCGCGCCGACGGGCGCCCCGCAATGCGACCCGAGCGAACCTACGAGCTAGGCGACCTCGCGCTCGGGAGCCGGCTGCTCGGAGCCGGCCTCGCGGCCCGGCTCGCTCTTCGCTGCCCTCTCCTCATAGGCGTTGCGGGCGCCGTGGTCGACTTCGGTCATCAGCTTGTCGACCTTCATCAGCCGGCCCACTGCCTCGCGGGCGCTGCGGGGCCAGAGCGTCATGACCTTGTAGATCAGGCCGTTCTCCTTCGGGACCCAGACGTCGTAGCGATTGGTTTCCAGCGCCTCGACGATCGCGTTGGCGACGTCCTCGGCCTCGACCGGTTTGACCCAGCGCTGGCCGACGCCGCTGGTCAGTTCGGTGTTGACGACGGTCGGCATCACGCAGTGGGTGTCGATGCCCGAGCCGCGCAGCTCCCATCGCACCCCCTCGGTCAGCCCCACCACGGCGTGCTTGGTGGCGGAGTAGGTGGCGATCCCGGGAAGGGCGCCCTTGCCCGCCTGCGAGGCGATATTGACGATGTGACCGGAGCCGCGGCCCCGCATCCGCTCGATCGCCAGCTGGGTGCCGGTGATCACCCCGTGCACGTTGATGTCGACCTGGCGGCGCACCGACTCCTCGCTCTCGTCGACGAGCTGGGTAACGGGCATGATCCCGGCGTTGTTGATGACGACGTCGAGCGGCCCGAGCTGGCGCTCGGCCTCGTCGAGGAAGCCCGCGAAGGAGCGCCGGTCGGTGACGTCGAGGGCGAGCGCGATCGTGCCGCCTCCGAGCGACGCGGCGGTCTGCTCCGCGAGCTCGAGGTCGAGGTCGCCGATCGCGACCCGGCAGCCCTTGCGCACCAGCGCGGTCGCGGTCGCCTTGCCGATTCCCCGGGCACCGCCGGTGATCGCGACGACCTTGCCGCTCAGCGAGAGTCTCTCCTTCGCCATCTTGCTCCCCTCTCGACCGCGCTCAGGCGGCCGGCTTGTAGACGGTTACCACGGCGGCGCCGCCGAGGCCGATGTTGTGCTGAAGGGCGATCTTGGCGCCGTCCACCTGGCGCTTGTCGGCTTCCCCGCGCAGCTGCCAGGTCAGTTCCGAGCACTGCGCCAGGCCCGTTGCCCCTAGCGGATGTCCCTTGGAAATCAGGCCTCCCGAGGGGTTGACGACGACCTGGCCGCCGTAGGTGGTGGCTTCCTCGTCAACCAGCTTGTGGGCCTCCCCCTCCGCCGCGAATCCGAGCGCTTCGTAGGTGATGAGCTCGTTGGCGCTGAAGCAGTCGTGCAGCTCGCAGACGTCGACCTGCTCGGCGGAGATGCCGGCCTCGGCATAGGCCTGGTCTGCCGCCGCCTTCGACATGTCGGAGCCGACGATCGTCATGCAGTTCGCGTCCTCGGCGAAGGTCGAGCTGAGGTCGGTGACCATCGACTGTCCGGCGATCTCGATCGCCTGGTCGCCGAGCCCGTGCTCTTCGACGTAGCGCTCGGAGGCGACGATCGCGCAGGCCGAGCCGTCGGAGGTCGGCGAGCACTGGAGCTTGGTCAGCGGGTCGTGGATCATCTTCGCCGCCTTGATGTCCTCGATCGTGTACTCGTCCTGGAACTGGGCGTACGGGTTGTTGACCGAGTGCTTGTGGTTCTTCCACCCGATCCAGGCGTAGTGATCCGGGTTGGAGCCGTACTTCTCCATGTGGTCGCGGCCGGCGTTGCCGAACATCTGCGGCGCCGGCGGCGACTGCTCGGGATCGCGGATCTCGAACATCCGCATCGCGTGCTTGTCGAGCGCGTTGGTGCGGTCGGTGTACTTGACCCCGAGGCTGCCCGGCTCCATCTTCTCGAAGCCGAGCGCCAGGGCGCAATCGACGAGCCCGCCCTTGACCGCCTGGCGGGCCAGGAACAGCGCCGAGGAGCCGGTCGAGCAGTTGTTGTTGACGTTGACGACGGGAATCCCGGTCAATCCCAGCTGGTAGAGCGCACGCTGTCCGTAGGTCGAGTCGCCGTAGCAGTAGCCGGCGTAGGCCTGCTCGACGTCGGTGTAGGGAATGCCGGCGTCGGCGAGCGCCTTCTCCCCCGCCTCCTTGGCCCAGTCCGGGTAGTCGCCCTCCTTGGTGCCGGGCTTCTCGAACTTGGTCATCCCTACGCCGATCACGAACGTGCGGTTGCTCAAAGTCTCTCCTGAGGTGTGGCGCCGTCGCCTTGCGGGCGCCGATTGGCTGGTCAGCCAGTAAATCTAGCGGCTCGGCCGCCGATTCAGGGCCGGGAACGGTGCTTGTGGTGCTTTTTCCGGTGCTTTCGGTGCTTGCGGATCAGTTTCGTCGTCGTCGATAAGGACGCGGCCGCGATCGTCGGCGGCGCGTAGACGACCTCGATCCCGACCGCGCGCTTGCCCTTCCTGCGGAGCGACTTGCGCGCACCCCCCTTGGTGACGACGGTGAGCACGACTTCGCTCTGCCCCGCGATCGCCACGCTCTGTTCCTTCAGGCCCTTCCCGCGGAGGGTGAGCGTCCCGACCGATGGCTGCGGCAGCAGCACCGCCAGGGTCGCGGTCCCTTTCCTCTTGTTCTTCGCCAGCCTGCCGAGGCTAAACGTGCTCGTGGGCTGCAGCTCGAAGGCGCCGACGTCGCTGCCATCGGCGCCGGCTGCGGCGGAGTTGGGGATCGAGGGGAACTCGAACGGCCGCAGCGCGCCGCGCTGGTCGGTCGCGAGGCCGGCCGCGGAGCCCTGGTCGATCGCCGGGCTGCCCAGCAGCGGCGCCATCGTCGCGGTCGGACCGCCGTTGGCCTGCAGCGGCCCCAGCAGCGGGTTCTTGTTGACCTGGTCCCCGGCGGCGTGGAAGCCGCAATCGTCGCCGCTCTCGAGGTTGAAGCCGAGCGAGGTGTCGAGCGGCTGGCCGCAGTTCACCTGGCCGGCGCTGCCGGCGCCGCCGGCGACTATCGAGCTTTTGGCGCTGACAGGTTTCTCGGCCCAGACGTTGCCGCCGTCGGCGAGGTCGTTGCCGCCGGTTTCGACGCGGTTGCCGACGATCGTCGCGCTGGTGATGACCAGGGACCCCGATTTGCCGGGGATGTTGAAGATGCCTCCACCCTGGGCGATGCCGCTCGGGAGCTCGGACCTGGCTCGAGCGATGTTGGAGGCGAGAGTCGAATTCGAGAGCGACATCGGCGCCAGCCCCACCTGCTCGAAGATCCCGCCTCCCTGAACCGTCCCGGCTTTCCCTCCGGGACCCCCGGAGGCGTCGATCAGGTTGCCGCTGACCGTGCTCCCGATCAGGCTCGAAGCGACGGATGTGTCCTGCCCGCTCCAGAGGCCGCCGCCCTGGCTGAAGCCGCCGCTCTGTCCTTCCGCGGCCGGCCCCTGGCCGCCATTGGCTTCCACGGCGTTGCCGGTCATCGACGAGTTGGTGACCGAGACCTGCCCCGAAGCCCAGATCGCGCCCCCCTCGCCGACGCCGCCGTGGCTGCCGGGACCGCTGTTGACGTTGACCGAGTTGCCGCTGAAGATGCTGTTGACGACGGTCAGCGCGCCTTCCCCGACCCAGAGCGCTCCGCCCTCGGCGACGCCGCCGTTCTGCAAGGCGGACGGCGGGCCGCCTCCCCCGCGACCGTCGACGAAATTGCCGCTCATCGTCGTGTTCGTCGCGGTCAGCGGCCCCTCGCCCAGCCAGATGCCGCCGCCCTCGAGGACGCCGCCGTTGCTACCGCTGCCGCCGACGCCGGTGGCGCTGTTCCCCTCCACCCTGCTGTCGCTGATCACGATTGAGCCCTTGTCGATCCAGATGCCGCCGCCCTCGCCGACTCCGCCGCTGAGCCCCGGTTTGACCGCGTCCGCGTCCGCGTGGTTGTTGGCGATCACGACGCCGCGGAGGGTCAGGTTGGCTTCGTCGGCATACAGCCCCGCTCCCTTCGGGACCGTTTCGACGACTTCGCCGTCACGAATCGTCAGGGCGGAGAACGTCACGTCGAGCGGGCCGGTCGCTTCGGCCTCTTCGAACACACGGAACTGGCCGCCCGCTCTGATTGTCGTGTCGCCGGCCCCGTGCCCCGAGAAAGTCACGCTTTTTTCAATCACCAGCGGTTTGCTGGTCAGCGTGTAGATGCCGGCCGGCAGGGCGATCGTTTCGCCCGCCCCCGCTTCGAGGATGGCCTGCCGGAGCGAGCCGGGGCCGCTGTCGTTCTGGTTGGCGACCGTGATCGAGGCCTGCGCGGCAGCGGCGGCTCCCAGCAGCAGGCATGAGGCGGCGACGATCGCGAGGACGAGACGGGTGCGCACTGGGCCCAGCTTGTCACGAATCATCAGGCGAGTCCGCGGCCTGGCCGCATTTCGGACCGATGCGGCGTTGATACTGGCCCGGTGATCGTCAATTGCGCCTCCTACGAGAACGGGGAGCGTCTGCAGAACAACCTCGGGCTCGCGGAGGCGGCGAGCGCGGCGAAGGGAGACGGCTCCTTCGTCTGGCTCGGGGTGCTGGAGCCGACAGCCGAGGAGTTCGAGTCGATCGCGTCGGAGTTCGGCCTCCACGAGCTCGCGGTCGAGGACGCGATCAAGGCCCACCAGCGCCCCAAGGTCGAGCTATACGGCGACACCCTCTTCGTCGTCGTCAAGACCGCCCACTACGTCGACTCCGACGAGGTGATCGAGGTCGGCGAGCTGATGCTCTTCGTCAACCCTCGTTTCATCGTCACGGTCCGTCATGGCGAGGGCGAGCTCGAGGTCGTGCGCGAGCGGATCGAGCGCCGGCCCGACCTCCTGCGCCGCGGCCCCGGGATGGCGATGTACGCGATCCTCGACCACGTCGTCGACGGCTACGAACTGGCGTCCCAGGGGGTCGACGAGGACATCCAGCAGGTCGAGCGCCAGGTCTTCTCCGAGCACGGCTCCAACCCGACCGAGCGGATCTACAAGCTCGAGCGCGAGGTGCTCGACTTCGGCACCGCGGTCCTGCCGCTCTCGGGCGCCGTCGACGAGATCGTCCGCGGCCAATTCGCGGTCGTCCCCGAGGAGCTGAGCGATTACTTCCGCGACGTCCACGATCACCTGCGGCGGGTCGGGGCCCAGATCATCGGCTTCCGCGACCTGCTCGGCAGCGCCCTGCACGCCAACCTCACCCAGGTCTCGGTGCGCCAGAACGAAGACATGCGAAAAATCTCCGCCTGGGTGGCGATCCTCGCGGTCCCGACGATGGTCGCCGGCATCTATGGGATGAACTTCGACAACATGCCGGAGCTGCGCTGGCACTACGGCTACTACTCGGTGCTGGTCCTGATCGCGCTGATCTGCCTGATCCTCTACCGCCGCTTCAAACGGGCGGGCTGGCTCTAGCCTCGGTCGCGACCGGGCGGCCTTCGCCGGGATTTGCCCAGAGCAGGAAGGCGGCGCCGGCGATCAGGATCCCCAGGGCGGTCGCCCCCGCGCGCTGGCCGGCCGCCTCGAGGGCGGGCTCGCCGAGGGTGTCGGCGAGCAGGACCGCGTAGGTCGTGATCGCCGCGGTGAACAGCGCGTACTGGACCGTCAGCAGCCCGTAGGCGAAGCCGGTCGCGATGGTGAGCACCAGGGCGAGCGGGATCGCGTCGCCCTGCAGCCACTCCGAGAGCAGCGAGGCGAGGATCAGCCCCGCCGCGGTTCCGACCGCGCGCAGGATCAGGCGGTGGTGGGTCTCGTCCTCGGACGGGCGCAGGACGAAGAGGATCGTCAGCGGGATCCAGAAGCCGTGCTCCTCCATGCCGAGGATCCAGTAGGCGGCGACCCCCGCCGCCAGGGCCGAGCCGAAGCGCAGCGCGTGCCGGGCGCTGACCGACGCGAGGGTGAGGTTGGAGCGCAGCGCGGCGAGCGCCGCGGAGGTGTTCCAGGCTCTGGCTCCCCCCTCCTCGCTGCGATCTCCCGCCGCCCAGACGAGGAGCGAGAAGAGCGGTTGCAGCAGGCCTCCCGCAGTGGCGAGCATCAGCGCCGGCAGCGCGTCGCTTGCATCCAGCGGCAGTCCCTGGCAGATGACCAGTGAGAGCGCCACCGAGAGCCCGGCGATCGAGAGCCGCAGCGAGACGGCGAAGCAGTACCCGGCGGCGACCCCGACGACGAGCATGGTCGGGATCGCCAGGGCCGCCGAGCCTCCGGTCAGGACTCCGAGCGCGGCGGCGAGGCCGATCAGCGGCGCGACGAAGGCCTGCCAGGCGGCGCGGGCCCTGGCGGGGGCGTCGAGCGCGGTGAAGCCGGCGAGCAGGGCGCCGGTGGCGATCGCGCCCTTGGTCGGCGAGGAGAGCCCGAACTCGAGGAAGAGCGCGATGCCGACGGGGACCGAGACGAGCAGGCCGCGCCTCAGCGCCGGCCCGGGCTGGGCGGGCCCGATCGCGAAGAGCGGGGATGCGGTCAGGCTGCGGGCAGTGCCCGCGGGATTGAACAGCCTCCCCTCCATGTGCGGCATCCTAGGGGTAGTGATCGTCGCCGCCATCAGCTCCGATCCCGCCGCCGGGGTGACCGTGATCGCCGCCCTCGGCGCGGGCCTGGTCTCCTTCCTCTCCCCCTGCGTGCTGCCGCTGGTCCCTGGCTACCTCTCCGCCGTCAGCGGCGTCTCCGCCGCCGAGCTCGACAGCGCCGGCTGGCGCCGGGTCCTCGGCCCCAGCCTGCTCTTCGTCGCCAGCTTCTCGGCGATCTTCATCGCCCTCGGCCTCACGGCCACGGGCCTCGGCTCGACCCTGCGCGACCACAAGGACCTGCTGACGAAGATCTCCGGCGGCCTGATCATCGCGATGGGGGTCCTCTTCGTCTCCTCGCTCTTCATCACCCGCCTCAACCGCGAGTGGCACGTCGAGGGCCTCCTCGAGCGGGCAGGAAAGGGCGGCCCGATCGTCGCCGGCGCCGCCTTCGCGATCGCCTGGACGCCCTGCATCGGGCCGACGCTTGC
This sequence comes from uncultured Solirubrobacterales bacterium, assembly GCA_963795295.1. Lineage (GTDB taxonomy): Bacteria > Actinomycetota > Thermoleophilia > Solirubrobacterales > 70-9 > VRUE01. The sequence goes on along the minus strand of CAWCHE010000006.1, from coordinate 416,184 downwards.
GGCAATCCTCTCGGCCGCCTCGCTTTCGGGGTCCGCCGCCCGCGGCGGCCTCTTGCTCGCCGTCTACTCGGCCGGGCTGGCGATCCCGTTCCTCCTCACAGCGGTCGCCTTCTCGCAGATGACGACCGCGTTCGCCGTCGTCAAGCGGCACTACCAGGCGATCGTCGCGGTCGGGGGCGTGATCCTGATCGCGATGGGCATCCTGATCTGGACCGACCAGCTGACCAGCCTCAACAACGAAGTCCAGCGCTGGCTCTCCGAAGCAGGCGTCGACTTCTGGAACTTCTAGCGTTCGACCGGGACCGGGATCATCGGTCTCGATTTCCTGGCCGACAGCCTCGGTCTCCTCGAGGCCGCCGCCGTCGAGGTCGCGCGAGCAGACGATCCGGAAGCGGCCGGTTCCGAGCTCGGGATCCGGCAGCAGCGGCAGGCCGCGGATCTGGTCCCAGCCCAGCCGCTCTATCTCGAACGGGTTCATCCGCACCTCGGCCGCCGGGAAGGGGCAGTTCGCGTTGTGCTGGTCGATCGCCTTCGAGATCGCCTCGAGATTCTTCGCCTCGGGGGAAGCCACGTGCCAAGTCTAAGGCGGCCGGGCGCAGATGCCGATGGCGCCTCATGATCGCCGCAGGCAGGCGGATGAAGACGGTCGCAGCGCTCCTCGTGCTGGGGATCGCGGGCACGGCCCTGCTCGGCTGCGGCGGCGACGAGGCCGCGCCGTCAAGCGCCGCCGTCCATTCCGGCGGCCCGCCGACGGTCACCCAGGCGACCGCGATCGCCCGCGCCGTCAACCTCCATCAATCCGACGTCCCCTACTTCGAAGCCAAGCCGGCGGACGACGATGAACCCGACCTCAACCACAAGAAGAGAGCGGAACGTGAGCTGAGCCAATGCCTCGGGTTCAACGCCGGCTCAAACGAGAACCGGATCGTCCACCTCGAATCGAGCGAATACGGCGTCGAGCCCGCCGGCGCTTCGCTCAGCGTCCAATCGAGCGTCGACGTCGTCCGCAACCGCGAGCTCGCGGCGAAACGCGCTGTCTTCTACCGGGGCCGGCGAGCCGCGAGGTGCCTGAAGCGCTTCTTCATCACCGTCTTCGAGGGGACCGAATCGCATAACGCCGAGATCACCCAGGTCGTGGTCACGAGGCTGGCGACGCCGGTGCCGGAAGCCGACGCCAGCTTCGGCTACCAATTCGTCGCCACCGTCACGGTCCATCCCGAAACCTCGGAACTGGCGGCCTACCACCCCGGGGCGTCAGAGCGTGCGGCGGTGCGCTCGGTCCGGGTCTATACCGACATCCTGGTCTTCCTCGATGGCCCGACCGAAGTCGGACTGACCGCCACAGGCATTCCGAGCCCGGTCTCGACCACGCTGGAGAGCAGGCTGCTCTCCGTCCTCTACCAACGCGCCGAGGAACACCGGCCCTAGGGCCAGCGCGAGCAGTCCGAGATCGCGGCTTCGCGCTCGGGCAGGGCCGTCGCGGTGCGCGCCGACACCGGGTAGCGCGCTTCGACCTCGGCCAGGCAGCTGCGGTAATGGCTCTCGCCGCCGATCCAGGCGAGCAGCAGGACGATCAGCAGGAAAGCCACCCCGGCCGCGATGGCCGCGAGCTTCTGGCCCGCGACTGAGACCTCCATCTTCACGGCTCAACCCTAACCGCTGCGGCTCATCGGTGATCCGCTGGGCTCGCGCCTACCCTGGAGAGGTGAAGGACTGGCCCCGCTGCGTCGCCCATCTCGATATGGACGCGTTCTACGCGTCGGTCGAGCTGCGCCGGCGGCCCGAGCTGAGGGGGAAACCGGTGGTCGTCTGCGGGTCGGGGCCGCGGGCGGTGGTGACGACGGCCAGCTACGAGGCGCGGCGGCTGGCGGGGATCCGCTCGGCGATGCCGGCCTCGGAGGCCCGCGCCGGCTGCCCGACGCGATCTACCTGCCGCCCGACTTCAACGCCTACCGGGAGGCCTCCGGCGAGGTGATGGCGATCCTCCGCGCCAACGCCGAGACGGTCGAGGTCGTCGGCCTCGACGAGGCCTACGTCGACCTGACCGGGATCTTCTCGCCGAAGGCGGCGATGCGGCGGATCGCGGCCGAGATCCGGGAGGAGACCGGCCTCACCTGCTCGATCGGGATCTCGGAGAACCGGATGCTGGCGAAGATCACCAGCGAGCTCGGCAAGCCGGCCGGCCTGGTCGTCCTCTCCCGCGAGGAGGCGCTCGAGCGCTTCGCCGCCGAGTCCCCCGGGCTGGTCCCCGGAATCGGGCCCGAAAACCGTCGCGCAAGCTGGAGCGGATGGGGATCCGGACGCTCGCGAGCTCTGCACGCGCACGACCGGGAGGCGCTCGAGGCGGCCTTCGGCCCGCGGATGGGCGGCTGGCTGCAGCGGCGCGGCCGGCTTCGAGGACGAGACGCCGATCACCGTCGTCCGCGAGACCAAGTCGCAGTCGGCGGAGACGACCTTCGACGTCGACGTCGACGATCCGGACGAGCTCGGCCCGATCGCTGACCTCGCTCTCCGAGGAGCTCTGCCGGCGACTCCGCGCCCGCGACCTGAGCGGCCGGACGATCGGGATCAAGGTCAGGCTCGACGACTGGACCAACGCGACCCGCTCGCACACGATCGCGGGGCCGACCAACGACCCGGAGGTGGTCACCGGCGTCGCCCTCGACCTGCTCCGGGCCTACTCGCCGCCGCGGCCGGTCCGGCTGCTCGGGGTCCGGGTCGCCGCAGTTCGGCGACGGCGAGGCGAGGCCGCCGGCGACTCCGGCCAGGACCCCCAGCTGCAGCTCGGCCTGCCCGCCGCCTAACGGCTCGAGAGCACGACGCCGAGCGACGGGAAGTGCGAGCTTCTCCTTGGTCGCCTCGGTCAGGTCGAAATCGCGGCCGGCGACGTAGGGGCCGCGGTCGACGACCGGGACGGTGATCGAGCGCCCTGGTAGCGGAGCCGGACCATCGTCCCGCAGGGGAGCCTACTTGTGGGCGACGCCGAGCGTCCCCGGCTCCAGGGTCCCGCCGCAGGCGAGGGCGCCGCCGTAGAGCCCGGGCCCGTAATAGGAGGCGGCGGCGGGGTGGTAGACGGCGACCCTGCGGGTGGCGCTCGCCGAGCCGGTCGACCCGGCGGTCGTGGAGCCCGAAGGCGCGGAGCCGGTACAGGCCGCTGCTCGGCAGGCCCCAGTGGGTCCCGAAGGTGCCGTCGCGAGTCGTCACCGCGGACAGGCTGCCGCCCGAGGGCCCGTGGACGACGACCCTGACCCGGTGGCGCGCCGCCGACGCTGACCCGGCCGCTGATCGACCAGGTCGGTCCCGGCGAGGACGTTGTGGTGGGAGACGTGCAGCGCGAGCTCGGCGTCGGCGCGGTGCGGCGGGTGGTGATGGATGCTCGTGCGATTTCGCGATCGCCGCGGTCGGAGAGATCATCGCGGCGGCCAGCGCCAGGGGCAGGAGGAAACGCATCGTCGAGGTCAACTCGCTTTCTGCTGCCTGCGGGGTTAGCTGACGGGCTCGCGGCTCCAGGCTCGATGGCCTCGGAGTCGTTACGGGCGGATCACCGCCCGATTCGCCCCTGTCGCGCGAACGTCGTGCGCGACCGGTGGGTCCCCCGCTCCCCCTGTGCTCAGTGACGGGGAACTCGGCAGATCGGTTTGATCGGGCCGGGGACCGTAGGGTGCCGCGACGTCGGCCAGGGTGAGGGCCATCACACTCGGCGTTCCTGCGAGGGACGGTGCAAACGGCTCTGGAAAGCCGAAAATCGCGTCAACTGAGGGCGGCTGATGAACTGTGTGCGAAGATCGTCCTTATGAGTGAGGATCGACTCAGCGGGCTCGACGCTTCCTTCCTCCATATGGAGCGGGCCGGCGCCCACATGCACGTCGCCTCGACGATCGTCTTCGAGGGCGAGGCCCCCACCCACACCGAGTTCCGCGACCACATCGCCTCGCGCCTGCACCTGGTCCCCCGCTTCCGCCAGAAGCTGCGATTCGTCCCCTTCGACCAGGGCCGCCCCGTCTGGGTCGACGACCCCCACCTCAACCTCGACTACCACGTGCGGCAGACCGCCCTGCCGGCGCCGGGCTCCGAGGAGCAGCTGCGCAACCTGGCCGCGCGGATCTTCTCCCAGCAGCTCGACCGCACCAAGCCCCTCTGGGAGCTGTGGCTGGTCGAGGGGCTCGACGGAGATCGTTTCGCGATCGTCGGCAAGAGCCACCACGCCCTCGTCGACGGGGTCTCCGGGGTCGACATCACCACCGTCCTCTTCGACCTCGAACCAGATCCGCCCGGACAGCCGGTCGCCGCCGCCGAAGTGGGCGCCGCGGCCGGAGCCGACCGACCTGCAGCTGCTCGGCGATGCCCTGCTCGAGCGGGCGACCAGCCCGAAGGAGATCGTCCGCGGCTTCCGCGCCGGCGCTGCGCGGGCCGCGCCAGGTGTTCCGCGGGATCGGCGCCACCAGCAAGATGCTCGGCGCCGGGATGGCGGCGCCGGCGACCCCCTTCAACGTCGAGATCGGCCCCCATCGCCGCCTCGCCTTCGTCCGCACCGACCTCGCCCCCCTGAAGCAGGTCAAGGACCAGCACGGCGGCACCGTCAACGACGTCGTCCTCTCGGTCGTCGCCGGCGCGCTCGGCAACTACCTGCGGGCTCGGGGCCACGACACCGAGGAGCTCGAGATGCGGGCGATGGTCCCGGTCAGCGTCCGCGCCGAGGAGGAGCACGGGGCGCTCGGCAACCGGATCTCGGCGATGATGGCGCCGCTGCCGGTCTGGGCTGAGGATCCGCTCGAGCGGCTGCGGATCGTGACCGAGACGATGGGCGACCTCAAGGGCTCGGGCCAGGCGGTCGGGGCCGAGATCCTGACCAAGATCACCGACTTCGCGCCGCCGACGATCGCCTCGCAGGCGGCCCGCCTGCAGCCTGCCCAGCGCTTCTTCAACCTCGTCGTCACCAATGTGCCCGGCCCGCAGTTCCCGCTCTACGTCCTCGGCCGGCGGATGGACTCGATCTTCCCGATGGTCCCGCTCGCCCGCCGCCAGGCGCTCTGCGTCGGGATCATGTCCTACGACGGAGAGGTCGACTTCGGCCTGGTCGGCGACTACGACGCGATGGCCGACCTCGACAGCTTCGCCCTCGACCTCGAGGGGGCGATCGAGGAGATCGTCGCCACCCTGCCGGCCGCTCCCCGCAAGGGCAAGCCTCAGCGCAATCACCCGCGCCCGCGCCCGGAACGGCGCCGTGTCGGTCAAGTAGTCCCAGTCGAGCCGCCGGGCGCTGAACCCGACCTCGGTGGTGTCGGCGTTGATGAGGACCGCGGTGATCCGGCTCGAAGCGGCCCGGGTCGGGCAGGCGTCACCGACATCGGCCCGCCGTTCGCGTTTGAAGTCGCGGCGCGAGATCGACCTCGCCGTGGCGTTCGCTGCCTAGTCCGTCCGACCAGCGCCACCGCCGAGGCGTCGCCGGGCGGCGCTTCCATTTCGACGACCGAGGGCGCGGCCGCTGGGCGCATTGACCCGCAGCAGCTGGAAGGTGGTGTGGTTGAGTGCGCGGCTGCCGCGGCGCCCCGCTGAAGCTGAGCGCCCCCTGCCGTGGCAGATCGGGGTAGAGCGATCCCTCGCGGAAGACCGTGTCGGTGCGCCACTCGGCGACGTCGGTGGCGAAATGGGCGAAGTCGCGGCCGAAGTCGGAGTCACCCGCCTGGCGGATGGCGCGGTCGTAGGCGGCGACCGAGAACCCGCCCGGCCGGACGTGGATCGCGCCGGCCCAGGCCTTGCGGATGATCGAGCGGCCGTAGTGGCGGCTGAGCCAGTGGTTCCAGACCGCCGACCCGTACTCGCGGATCGAGCTGGTCGTCATCGGCGTCGTGAAGAGCTGGGCCCAGCGCCGCACGTAGCGCAGGTAGTCGTTGATCCCGTTGTACACCTGGTCCTCCATCCAGACAGCGGTCGACTCGGCGAACCAGGCGTCCTGGTAGGCGTCGTAGCCGAACTGGAGGATGTGGTTGTACTCGTGGGCGAAGGTGACCTCGAGGTCGTGCGATCGGCTTCGTGCCCGGGAACTCGAACTGGTCGTAGTCGTTGTCGAGGACCAGGTAGCCGTGCAGCCGCCGCGGCAGCCGGTGGTCCTTCGAGGCCTGGCCTTTGTCGGGCGCCGCGTAGCCGAAGAGGCTGCCGCCGACCTGGGCCAGGTAGACGTCGGTCTTGCCGATCCCTCCCCCGGTCCGGCCGTCGGACTTCGGCTCGCGCCAGCCGAGCTTTTCGTTCTCGACCTCGTAGACGTGTTCGGAGACTTCCTCCACCTGCTCGACGAAGTCGGGGATGCCGTCGCCGTCGTCTTTTCCGTTTTCGTCGGTGGGTCCGGCGCGTCGATGCCGTCGGCGACCCAGTGGACGCAGAAGTGGGCGTCGCAGGCAGGCGAGCGGGGCGCCTCCGGGACGGTGTAGGAGTGGCGGTTGGGGTCGGGGTTGTCGGTCGGGCGCGCCGCCGGCGTCCGAAACACCCACTGGTTCGCCTGGGCCGCGGCGGGGATGGCGACGAGCAGCGACCAGCGCGAGCAAGCGATGCCCCGAGCAACTTCGATATCCCACCCACGCAGGCCAATTTACAGGCCGCGTCCGGCGCGTCCAGGGTGCGTGACGGCGATACTTCAGCGGTGACACCCGAGGAGCCCAGGGTGCGCGTAGCGCTCGCCCAGATCAACCCGACCGTCGGCGACGTCGACGGCAACGCCGCCAAGGTCGCCGAGTGGATCGAGCGTGCGGCGGGTGAGGGCGCCGACCTGGCGATCTTCCCCGAGCTCTGCATCCCCGGCTACCCGGCCGAGGACCTCTACCTGAAGCCCCACTTCCTCGAGGCCGGCCGGCGCGCGGTCGAGGAGCTCGCCGCCGCGGGTCGAACGGGATCGCCGCGCTGGTCGGCTTCGCCGAGCCCGCCGCCGGCGCCGCCGACTTCCGCCGCGCCCACAACTCGCTCGCCTACCTCGCCGAGGGGGAGGTCCGGGCGGTCTACCGCAAGAACCGCCTCCCCAACTACGGGGTCTTCGACGAGCAGCGCTACTTCATCCCCGGCGAGGCGCCCGAGACGGTCGAGGTCGCCGGCACCGAGGTCGGGCTGACGATCTGCGAGGACTGCTGGGTCGAGGGCCCGCCGGCCTCGCTGGAGGCCGCGGCGGGAGCGCGAGCTGATCGCCAACCCCTCGGGCTCGCCCGTATCACCGCGGCAAGGGCCGCGAGCGCGAGCAGCTGTTTGGAGGCATGGCCCGCTCCTACGGGACCCACTTCGCCTTCTGCAACCTGGTCGGCGGTCAGGACGAGCTCGTCTTCGACGGCCAGAGCTTCCTTCTCGACCCCGCCGGAGAGGTCATCGCCAGGGCGGCCCAGTTCGAGGAGGAGCTGCTCGTCTGCGACATCCCCGCCGCCGGGCCGGGACCGATCGCCGAGCCTCTTCCCGACCTCGCCGAGGTCTACGGCGCCCTCGTCCTCGGCCTCCGCGACTACGTCGGCAAGAACGGGTTCGGCCACGTCGGCGTCGCGCTCTCGGGGGGAATCGACTCGGCCCTCGTGGCGCTGCTCGCAGTCGACGCGATCGGCGCCGACCAACGTCACCAGCGTCGTCATGCCCTCGCCCCATTCCAGCTCTGAAACACAGGAGGACGCGCGGACTATCGCAGCCAGGCTCGGCACGGGGCTGATCGAGATCTCGATCGAGGCGGCGATGGCCGACTACGGGCGCGCCCTCTCCCCGCGATCGCCGACCTCGACGGCGACCTCGCGGCGGAGAACATCCAGGCGCGGATCCGCGGCAACCTGATGATGGCGCTCTCCAACAAGAACGGGTGGCTGGTCGTGACGACCGGCAACAAGAGCGAGATGTCGGTCGGCTACGCGACCCTCTACGGCGACATGGCCGGGGGTTTCGCGGCGATCAAGGACGTGCCGAAGACCCTCGTCTACGAGCTCGTCCGCCACCGCAACGAGGTCGCCGGGCGCGAGCTGGTCCCGGCCTCCGTCCTCGACCGCGCCCCCTCGGCCGAGCTCCGCCCCGACCAGCGCGACAGCGACTCGCTGCCGCCGTACGAGCTGCTCGACCGAATCCTCGAGGCCTACGTCGAGCGCGACCAGGGCCGCGAGGAGATGATCGCCGCCGGGATGCCGGCCGAGGTCGTCGACGAGATCGTGAGGATGGTCGACCGCTCCGAGTACAAGCGCCGCCAGGCGGCGCCGGGAATCCGCATCACCCCCCGCGCCTTCGGGCGCGACCGGCGCCTGCCCATAACAAACCGTTTCGGCGGCTAGCTCCGCTCTGGAAGTGGTCGGACGGCGATCGTCATCATCGCCGTCGCGCATAGCCGATCTTGGGCGTCCTTGACCTCGGCGTCCCAGACCCAGGTGGTGCGCCCGCGGTGGCGGGCGCGGGCGAGGACGGTGGCCGTCCCCTGTGAGATCGGGCGGACGAAGTTGACGCTGATCGACTGCCCCATGGCGGCGTTTCCCTCGGGGTAGACGACGATCGCGGTCGCGCGCGAGCAGACGCTCTCGATCAGGGTCGAGTAGACGCCCCCGTGCACGATCCCGAACGGCTGCAGGAGGTCGTCGCGGACCTCGAGGCCGGCGCGCGCGTGGTCGGGATCGTCGTCGTGGTACTCGATCCCGAGCAGCCCGGAGAAATGGGGGCCGGTTTCTTGTGCTTCGATTTCCCCTGCCACTTCGCGGACACTATCCCGCCCCCGTCCCGTAGGGTTTCCCCGTTCACGATGGCGCTCGGAGAGGATCAGAAAGCGATGCTGCGCCTGCTCGCCCAGCGCGAACAGGGGTACGAGGACATCGCCGCCCTGATGGGCCTCAGCGTCGAGGAGGTCCGCACCCGGGTCAAGGAGGCGCTGGCAGAGCTCGAGGAGTCGGGAGCCGGAGAGGCCGCCCAGGCGCCGCCCCCGCCGGCTCAGGCCCCGCCGGCCGAGCCCGTCGCGGAGGCGCCCTCCGAGCCCGAGCCGAAGCCGGCGGCCCCCGAGCCGAAGGCCGAGGAGGCGCCCGCGCCTGAGCCGAAGGACGCTCCCGCCCCGAAAGCCGATCCTCCGCCGAAGCCGGCGGCGCCGAAGGCGAAACCCGCTGCCGCCGCTTCTGGCGGGTCGCGCTCGATCAAAGCCGCGCTCCCCAAGGACAAAGGGGCGATGCGCGGGCTCGCTGCCGGCGTCGCGGTCGTCCTCGTCCTCGTCGTCCTGCTCGTCTCCGGCGTCTTCGGCGGCAGCGACGACTCGGGCTCGGAAACCACCAGCGCCGAAACGGCGGCCAACCCGGCCGAAACCACGAACACCGGCAGCGAAACCTCCGGCTCGCCCGAAGCGACCCAGGCCTTCCTCAAACCGGTCGACGGGGGCGACGCGAGCGGCCGTGCCGTCTTCGGCCGCTCGGGTCAGGACGTGGTCCTATTGGTCAAAGCGGAGGGTCTCGACCCCTCCCCCCAGGGACAGTCCTACACCGTCTCGCTCGCCCGCACCTCCGGCCAGCGGCTGCCGCTGATCGCGACCAAGGAGAACAAATCGGGTGAAGTCCTCGGCCGCTTCCAGGTCGCGCCGCAGATACTCGGCCTGCTCGCCTCCGGCTTCGACCAGATGGAACTCTCGCTGGTCCCCGACGATGAACTCGCGACTGCGCTGAACGCCGCGAAAAAATCGAAAAGCGCTCCCACTTACGGCGGCACCACCGTGCTCCAGGGCACGGTCACGGGGCCGATCGTCTCCGCCGGGGGCTGAGTCAGGGCAGGAGCTTGCCGGGGTTCATGATCCCGGCCGGGTCCAGCTGCGCCTTCAGCGCTCGCAGCGCCTCGACGCCGGTCGCCCCCACCTCGGCCTCCATGTAGGCCGCGTGGTCACGCCCGACGGCGTGATGGTGGGTGATCGTCCCGCCCTCGGCGACGATCGCCTCGCAGGCGGCGGCCTTGACGCTGCGCCACTGCTCGATCTCCCCGCCGGAGCGAGACCGGGCGATGAAGGTGAAATAGAGCGAGGCGCCGTCGGCGTACCCGTGTGAGAGGTGGCAGAAGACGAGGCCGGGCGTGCCGCCGGCGGCGAGGGCGTCGCGCAGGGCGTCGCCGACGGCGGCCTTGAGGCTCGCCAGCCTGCTCCAGGTGTGTGAGGTCTCGAGGGTCTCGACGATCGCCCCGGAGTCCAACAGAGCGTCGCGCAGGTAGGGCCCCTGGTAACGGCCGTGCTCCCAGGAGCGGCCGGCGGCCCGTCCCAGGTAGACGGCGCCGCGTCGGCGCAGCTCGCGGACCGTCAGCGCCCGGCGCCGGGAGACAGACTCCTTGCCGCCCTCGTGCCCGACGATGATCAGGCAGCCGCCGCGCCGGCGGCGCAGCCCCAGGTAGCGGTCGAGGGCGGCGCCGGCGATGCCGCCCGGCCCTGCCAGGGTCAGCGAGACCCAGGTCTCCTCCTCGTCGGAGACCCTGATCACGTCGGGCAGCCCCGGGCCCTGCGCCAGCGCCCTGACGGTCTCGGCCCCCGCCTCGAAGTCCTCGGCGATCCAGCCCTCGTACTGCTTCGCCTCGGGCGCCGGGCGGACCCGGACCGTGACCTCGGGGATCACCCCGAGCACCCCCTCGGAGCCGACGATCAGCTCCCGCAGCGCCGGCCCTGCGGCGGTGTGTGGGGTCGCCAGCGTTCGCAGCTCGCCAGCCGGGGCGACCATCCGCACCGAGCTGACCAGGGCGTCGAAACGCCCGTACCCGCTAGAGGCCTGTCCGGCGGAGCGGGTCGCGGCGAAGCCGCCGATCGTCGCGTACTCGAAGGACTGCGGGTAGTGGCCGAGGATCAGGCCGTGCCCGGCGAGGGCGGCTTCTGCCTCGGGCCCGCGCAATCCCGCCCCGAGGGTCGCGGTCAGAGAACGGGCGTCGACCTCGACGCCGCGCAGCCGCGTCAGGTCGAGGCTGATCAGGCGGCCGTGCTCGCCGCGCAAAGGCTCGACGCCGCCGACGACGCTGGTGCCGCCGCCGAAAGGGACCACAGCAACCCCCTCGGCAGCCGCGATCTCGAGGATCCGTGCCAGCTGCTCGGGGTCGGAGGGAAGGACGACGGCGTCGGGCGCAGCCTCGAGGCCGCCGCTGCGGAGCCGGGCGAGGTCGACGAAGCCGCAGCCTGTCGCGTGGCGGACCCGGTCCTCGGCTCCGGTGAAGACAGAGTCCTCGCTGACCGCGGCGACCAACGCCTCGGGCAGCGGCTCGGGCGCCGGGAGGTCGACGTCGTCGACCGAGGTCGACCGCAGGGGCGACGGGGTCAGGTCGCCGATCCGCTCGCCCAACAGCTCGAGCTGGGCAGGCTCGAGGCCAGGCGATATCCCCGGGTCCCCCCAGCCCCACCAGCGCGAGTCGCGGCGCGGCCCGCCGGCGCTCATCCGCCGCCCCCGCCGAGCGCCTGCTCGATGCCGTCGAGAGCGTCGTCGAGGATCGCGCCCTGGCCGCGGCGCATCATCGGCGAGCCGAGGCGTGACATCCCCCGCAGTGTCTGGTCCGAGGTGAGGCTGACCGCGGTGCCCGATCCCTCCTCGCGCAGCCCGATCTCCACCTTCGAGCTGCGCAGATGGCGCTCGAAGGGGGTGCCGTCGAGCTGCTGCTCCCAGATGTAGCGCTCGCCCTCGGCGGAGCTGACGCAGCGATAGTCGGCCCGCACGCCCCGCCCCTCGGCCGTCTCCAGGACCTTCGTCCATTCTCCGCGGCACCCGCCCTTGACGCCTTCCACGTTCTCGACCCGGCTCGTCCGCGGCCACCAGCGCGGCAGGCTGTAGGGGTCGGAAATCAGCTGCCAGACCTCCTGGGGCGGGGCCGCGATCGTGCGTCGGCGGGTGACCCGCGGCATCTGCGTCCGCCCAGCCCGGCTAGTTGCCCGCCAGGCGGCGCAGGTCCCTGACCAGCAATAGGTGCTTGAGGTGGCTGACGGTGGCCGCCAGGCTCTCGAGGCTCTCCAGCGCTTCCTTGCGCCGTTCGGGGTTGCGTGAGCGCAGCGAGGGGCCGAGCAGCGCTTCGAGCAGGTTCGACTCGCGGTCGGCGGAGGAGCGGAAGACGCGCATGTTGCGCGCCCCGACCCCGAAGCGGGCGAGTTCGTTGGCGGCGCGGACAACCTCGCGGTCGGTCTCGTCGTAGACGATGCGGCCGTCGCGTTTCTCGGGCTGGACGATGCCGAAGTTCTCGAGCTCGACGATCAGCTCCTCGCGAGCGCCGGTCTCCTCGACGACCTCGTCGAGGGTCAGGTAGGCGCTCGAGGTGTTGACCAGGATCGCGCGGCGGACGTTGCCGCCGCCGGAGCGGCCGTCGCTGCCGAGGTCGATCTCGCCCCCCGCCGCCAGCTCCTGGCGGATAACCCGCAGCGGCAGGAACTCGTCGCGCTGCAGGCGCAGGATCGTCCGCAGCCGTTCGACGTCGGACTGGCTGTAGAGGCGGTACCCCCCGGGCGTGCGGCGCGGGGTCAGGAGCTTCTGATCCTCGAGGTAGCGGATCTTCGAGATCGAGATGTCGTCGAACTCGGATTGGAGGATCTTGCAGACGGCGCCGATCGTCAGCGCCTTGCGCGGGCGGCTCGCCGATCCGGGCGGTCGTTTGGTCTCGGGAAGGGCCACGATCACTTCTCCAGGTAGCTGAGCTTGTACTTGCCGACCTGGATCTCGTCGCCGTCGGCGAGCCGGTGCGACTCGATCCGGCGGCGGTTGACGTAGGTCCCGTTCAGCGAGCCGAGGTCGTCGATGTAGAGGCCGTCCCGCCTCCGCACCAGCAGCGCGTGGTTGCGGGAGACGGTGACGTCGTCGAGGAAGACGCCGGCGTCGGGGCTGCGGCCGATCGAGATCCGGTCCTCGGTCACCGTGAAGCTCTCCCCCGCCCTGCCGCCGCCGGCCCTGATCACCAGGGCGGCGCCGCTGCGCTCGACCGCCTCGTCGATGTCGATCGGCTGCATGTCGCCTGTGTCGTCGACCGTGTAGGTCATCGTCGTCGGGTCTTCGCCACCCTCAGACGGCCCACCGAGGTAGGCGCCGCACTTCTGGCAGTAGTTCGCTCCCTCGGGGTTGACGAACCCGCACTCCGGGCAATGGGCGGCCACAGCGCGTGTCCTAGCCGGTCGGCTCGTCCTCGGGCGGGCTCTCGCCGCGGCCCGCGAGGATCTCGGTCAGCTGGCGGACGTCGTCGCCGGAGATCAGCGACCCGCCCTGCTCGCGTTTCTGGCGCAGGCGGTTGACCAGCTCGGCCCGGAGGATGTCGATCTTGCCGTGCAGGACCCGCCGCTTGTAGGAAATCTCGTTCTCTTCTGTGGTGAGGTTCTCGATCAGGTCCTTCAGCTCTTTGTCGCTGAGGGAACCGAGATCGGGAAAGGTGGTGTCCTCCATCTCGCTCCTTGCTGTAGAGGCGGAGCCTCGGTTGGGCTGGGCCAGCGATTATAGGCTGCTCCGGGCCAAAGGTTCAACTGCAGGTTGAAGGTTATGGAGACTGAGGCTTCCCTTGCACGGATGCCTCGCGCGTTTCGCGGATCCCGGCGCGCGCGTAGAGCACCGTCGCGACGATCGCCAGCACGAGGCCGACGATCAGGAGCGCCGTCGGCACCCAGCCGTCGACGACGAGGGCGAAGAAGATCCCGCCCATGATCGGGAAGACCGAGATCCGGCCCGGCCAGTTGACCTTGATCTCGACGCCGCGGCGGAGCCCGTGCTGGGCGAGGCCGAGCATCACTACTTCGCGCAGGGCGAGCAGGGCGAGCGCCCAGCGCGGGAGCAGCTCGAAGTCCCAGCAGACGACGGCGCCGGCGAGGATCGTCAGCCGGTCGATCAGCGGGTCGAGCATCGTGCCAAGGCGGCTGTACTGGCCGGTGACCCGGGCGAGGAAGCCGTCGACGTAGTCGCCGACCGCGATCAGCCAGAAGACCAGGGCCGCGGCCCCGTCGCGGCCGTCGTCGGATTCGAAGGCGAGGTAGAGGAAGAGCGGGATCGCGGCGAGGCGGGCGTAGCCGACGAAGTTGGGGATCGTCCAGGGGTTGAGCGGTTCCCCCTTCTGCGTCTGCCGAGGCGGCGGCCCGCTGCGGTCGAGGCCGAAAAGGCGGCGGACGCGACCGCGGCCGAATATTGCCCGGGCGCTCTGCTGCTCGCCCTCGCTCGCGTCCGGGTCAGGCCTGGAGGATCTCGACGGCACGCTTCGCCGCCTCCTCGACGGGCAGCTTGTGCTCGGCGCCGCTCGCCCGCTCGGTCGCCTCGACGACGCCGTCGGCCAGCCCGCGGCGCCCGACCACGACTCGCAGAGGGCAGCCGAGCAGCTCGGCGTCGGTCAGCTTCTCGCCGGGCCCGGCGTCGCGGTCGTCGTAGAGGACCTCGCCGCCGAGCAGCTCGCGCAGCTCCTCGTAGAGGCGGTCGGCGGCGTCGCGCTCCTCCTCCCCGGCCTTCGCCAGCGAGACCAGGTGAACCTGCCACGGGGCGATCGCCGCGGGCCAGACGATCCCGTTCTCGTCGGCTCCCTGCTCGATCGCGGCGGCCGCGATCCGGGCCGGGCCGAGCCCGTAGCTGCCCATCACGATCCGCCGCTCCTTGCCGTCCTCGTCGAGGAAGGTCGCCCCGAGCGGCTCCGAGTAGCGGGTCCCGAGCTTGAAGATGTTGCCGACCTCGATCGCCGGCTCGATCTCGATCGCGCCGCCGCCGGGGGCCGTGTCGCCCGCCTCGACCGTGCGAACGTCGACCTCCTCGAACTCGAAGTCGCGCCCGGGCCGGACGCCGCGAAGGTGGGCATCGGGCGCGTTGGCGCCAGTCACGTAGGAGTCGCCCGTGATCGCCGCGTCCTTGAGGACCGGGACGCCGGAGCCGACCGGGCCGATGAAGCCGACCGGGCCGAGCTCGGCGGCGATCTCCTCCTCGCCCGCCGGCCGGAAGCCGGATCCGAGCGCGTTGCGCAGCTTCGTCTCGTTGAGGCGGTGGTCGCCGCGCAGCAGCACGTTGACCAGGCCCCGTCCCTCGACCACGACCGGCATCGACTTGATCAGGGCGCCGGCGGGGACGCCGAGCGAACCGGAGACCTCCTCGACCGTCGTCAGGCCCGGTGTAGAGACTTCTTCCGGAGAATCGAGGGGCGCGTCCGGGGGGACCGCCTGCGGCTCGGCCGAGGCGACCTCGAGGTTGGCCGCATAGCCGTCGGCGAGCGCGACCTCGTCCTCGCCTGCCGCGCAGGGCGCCATGTACTCGTGGGCGTCGGTCCCGCCCATCATGCCGACGTCCGACTCGACCCGGTACCAGCGCACGCCGCAGCGATCGAGGATGCGCTCGTAGGCGCCGCTCTGGAGCTCGTAGGAGCGGGCCAGCCCCTCCTCGTCGCGGTCGAACGAGTAGGCGTCCTTCATCGTGAACTCGCGGGTGCGCAGGACTCCGGCACGCGGGCGCGCCTCGTCGCGCTCCTTGGTCTGGATGTGGAAGAGCATCATCGGCAGGTCGCGGTAGGAGCGGACGTCCTTGGCGACGTGAGTGGTGATCGCCTCCTCGTGGGTCAGCGCCAGGACCATCGGCGCGCCCTTGCGGTCCTCGAGCTTGAACAGCTCGGTGATCGAGTAGCGGCCGGATTTTTCCCAGGCCTCGGCGGGCTGAAGCAGCGGCATCAGCATCTCCTGGCAGCCGATCGCCTCCATCTCCTCGCGGATGATCGCCTCGATCTTTCGCTGCACCCGCCATCCGGCGGGCAGGTAGGTCCAGAGCCCGGCGCCGAGCTGGCGGATCAGCCCCGCCCGCACCATCAGCTTGTGCGATATCGCCTCCGCATCCGCAGGCGGATCCTTGAGCGTGGGCAGGAAGGTCTGGGACAGGCGGCTCACCCGCAGAAACCTATCCGCGCGCCCTACTCGGCGTAGAGAGCCTCGATCTGGGCCGCGTACTTGTGGGCTATCGGCCTGCGCTTCAACTTCATCGTGGGCGTCAGCTCGTCGCCGCCGGGGAGCCACTCGGCCGGAAGCAGCTCGAAGCGCTTGATCTGTTCGACCCTGGCGAGCTTCGCGTTGGCGCGCTCGATCGCCGCCGTGACCTCGTCGAGCACCGCCTTCTCGGTCGCGACCTCCTCGAGCGAAGCGGCCTCGATGCCGTGCTGCTGCGCGAAGACCGCAGCCATGTCGGGGTCGAGGACGATCAGGGCGACGTTGTACGGGCGGTTGTCGCCGATCGCGATCGCCTGGCCGATGAGCGGGCTGGCGGTCTTGATCTCGGCCTCGATGTTGGCAGGCGACATGTTCTTGCCGGAGGCGCCGATGATCAGCTCCTTCTTACGGTCGACGATCCGCAGGTAGCCCTCGTCGTCCAGCTCGCCGACGTCGCCCGTGTGCATCCAGCCGTCGGGGTCGAGCGCCTCCGCCGTCTTCTCCGACTGGTTGCGGTAGCCGGCCATCACGATCTCCCCGCGCAGGAGGACCTCGCCGTCATCGGCGATCCTCAGCTCGACGCCCGGTTTCGGCGGGCCGACGGTCCCGATCCGGATCCGCTCCCGCGGGTTGAGCGTCCCGACGCCCGACGTCTCCGACATTCCCCAGAGCTCCGCCAGTGGGATCCCGAGCGCGTGGAAGAACTCGATCACCTCGCGCGGGCAGGGGGCGGCCGCGACGCCGACGAATTCGAGCTGGTCGAAGCCGAGGCGCTTGCGGATGCCGGAGAGGACGGCGGCATCGGAGCGGCTGAACTGCAACGCCAGCTCGTCGGGCACGGCGCCTCCCTCCTGCTCGGCTTCCATCTTGCGGCGGCCGACGCCGATCGCCACCTCGATCGACTTGCGGCGGATCGGGTCCTGCTCCCCCTCGAAGCCGATCTCCAGCGCCGCCTTCAGTTTCTCCCAGATCCGGGGCACCGCGAAGAAGAAGGTCGGCCGCACTTCCGGGACGTAGGCCATCAGCTGACGCGGGTCGGGCAGCAGGTCGCGGTCGCGCCATGGGACATCGGCAGGTAGTGACTGCAGTTGCGCTCGGCGATATGGGCCATCGGCAGCCAGGAGACGACCCTCCCTTCCGGACGCATGCCGATCACCTCGTCGAGGCCGCGTCCGGCGGAGATGACGTTGCGATGGGAAAGCTCGACGCCCTTCGGCGGCCCGGTCGTCCCCGAGGTGTAGATCAGGGTCAGCAGGTCGTCGGGCTGGACCGCCCGCCAGGCGCCCTCGAAGTCGAAGCTCTCGGCGCCGCCCCGTTCGAGCTCCTCCAGCGTTATCGCCCCATCCCGGGCCGGGGCGTCGACGATGACGACGTGGGTGAGCGCCGGGACCGAGTCGCGCGCCTCGAGCACGGTGTCGAGAAAGCCCTCCTCGGTGAAGACGATTCGGCTGCCGGCGTCGCCGACGACGTAGGCAGCCTGTTCAGGCGCCGAGCTGTTGTAGAGCGAGAACGGGGTCGCTCCGAGGTGGATCGCCGCGGTATCGGCGAAATGGAACTCCGGGCGGTTGGTGAGCATCAGCCCGACGGTGTCGCCGCGTCCCACGCCCAG
Source organism: uncultured Solirubrobacterales bacterium (assembly GCA_963795295.1). GTDB lineage: Bacteria > Actinomycetota > Thermoleophilia > Solirubrobacterales > 70-9 > VRUE01. The sequence continues at coordinate 398,740 of CAWCHE010000006.1, read as the reverse complement.
CGCGGCCATCCCCGCCGCAACTCGCTGCACCCGCTCGGCGTACTCGGACCAGGTGTGGCTCTCGGCGTCTTCCTTGGTCCGGAGCGCGACGCGGTCGGCGAACGCGGAGGAGGTGAGCTGGAAAGCCTCCGCCATGGTGCTCGCTCCGAGGCCGGGCGGCTCCGCGGTCGGCATCAGGCGCGCGTGAAGCGGCGGCTGGCGGTCGGTGAGGCGTCCTCGTCGAGGAGAACCTTGTCGGACTCCCCCTTCTCGGCCGCTTCGTGCTCCATCTTGGCGATCTTCTCGGGGGTCAGCTCGCCCGCGTTTTCCTCCTCGATCTTCGCCAGCCACGCCGCTCCCTCGCGGGACTCGCTCTCGTCGAACTCGACCCCGCCGCGGTCGAGCGACTTGTCGATCTCCTCGAAGAGGGTGTCGACCAGGGACTCCTGGGGGACCTTGCGCAGCGGCTTGCCGTGCGAATAGATCAGGCCCTCGTTCTTGGCCCCGGCGATTCCGAAGTCGGCGTGGCTGGCCTCGCCGATCCCGTTCACCGCGCAGCCGAGCACCGCGACCTCGATCGGCTCCTCGTAGCCTTCGAGCCGCTGCTCGATTTCGGCGACGACCGAGTCCATGTCGAACTGGAGCCGTCCGCAGGTGGGGCAGGCGATCAGGACCGGGCCCCGCTCGCGCAGCTGCAGCGCTTTGAGGATCTCCCAGGCGACCTTGACCTCCTCCTCGGCGTGGAAGGTCGAGAGGCTGATCCGGATCGTGTCGCCGACGCCGTCGGCGAGCAGGGTCCCGAGCCCGACCGCGGATTTGAGCGAGCCCGCCCATTTCGTCCCCGCCTCGGTGATGCCGAGGTGGAGCGGATAGGGAACCTTCTCGGCGAGCAGACGGTTGGCGGCGATCGTGTAGGGGACGTTGGTCGACTTGATCGAGATCTTGAAATCCTCGAAGTCGAGGCTCTCCATCAGTTCGGTGAACTCGACAGCCGCGGCGACCAGGGCCTCGACCGGCGCCTCGCGCTCGAGCTCGTGCAGGTGCTTCGGGAGCGAGCCGGAGTTGACCCCGATCCTCATCGGCACGCCGGCGGCGCTCGCCCGCTCGGCGACCTCGGCGACCTTGTCGCGGCCGCCGATGTTGCCGGGGTTGAGCCGGATGCAATGAGCCCCGGCGTCGATCGCCTTCAGCGCCAGGGTGTGGTTGAAGTGGATATCGGCGATCACCGGGATCGGCGACTCCTTGACGATCGTCTTCAGCGCCTCGACGTCCTCATCGCGCGGGACCGCGCAGCGGACGAGGTCGGCCCCGGCGTCGGCGACCTTGCGGATCTGCTCCATCGTCGCCGCCAGATTGGCGGTCTCGGTCTTGGTCATCGTCTGGACGGCGACCGGCGCACCGCCGCCGATCGGCACGCCGCCGACGAATATCTGCCGCTTGGAAGCCATACCGAGAGCGTACCGGGAGGGGTTTTCGACCGAATTGAACCTGTCTGCCATGGGTTCCGTATCCAGAGCCGAAAGGGTGAACCACAGGGCGTGCCCGGAACTCAACGGGCCCTCGGGAAGGGAGACTGAGGTCGGATGGGAACCAGGAAGGGCCGATTTCTCCTCGCGCTGCTGCTCGGGGGCGCCGCCGCGGTGCCTTTCGCCGCGGAGAGCTCGGCCGACGGCCCGACGATCGAATCCGCGGGGCCTGGAAGAGAGGGATATTTCTGGAGCCCCTCCACCGCCTCGATCGGCGCTCGGGGGACGGTGAGCTTCCGGAGCACCAGCACGACGGTGCCGCATGGGCTCCAATGGACCGGCGGCCCGGTGAAACCGAGCTGCAGCGGCGTTCCGGTTGAAGCGGAAAAATACGACTGGAGCGGCAGCTGCACTTTTGCGCAGGCGGGCAGCTACTCCTTCGTCTGCACGGTCCATCCGACCGAAATGAAAGGGACGGTCACCGTCAGCGCGGGCGCGAGCGAACCCCCCCGATCACACCGCCGCCGCCCGGTGGGTCGACCGAACCGCCGCCTCAGGGAGCCGGCCGCCCGCGGCCTGCAGGCTCGCGAAGAGCCAGCGCGGCAGCACCGTTTCGGGCTCGACTCGACCTCGCGCAGGCGAGCGCCGGAGGCAAGCTCGAAGTCGTCCTGCTCGCCAACCGGGCGCAGCTGGCGGCCGGGAGCTCCACGAGCAGTCCCGGTCGGCCGCCTCGTCCGCCCCTCGGTCGGGCCCGGCCATGTCTCCTTCGCGGTCCGACTCAAGCCTCGCGCCCGCCGCGTGCTGAGCAGCGGTGGAAAGCTTGCCGTGATGGTGGAGGTAATCGTGAAGCCGCCCGGCCAGGCGGCGCTGACCCTGAAGAGAGGAGTGGTCCTTCATGTCTGACCCGCGACTCCGGAAGCACAATCTGCTGCCGCAAGTCCTCCTGGTGACCGCGCTGGGGGCTGTGCTTGTGCTCTCGTTCGGAGTCGTGAGCGGCTTCGCCGCCGACAAGGCGACCGAAACCGCCGGCAGCGCCGGCTCGTACCACTGGCTGCCGAACACCGCCGAAGTCGACGCCGGCGGAACCGTCGAATTCAAGAACACCGAGTCGATTCCGCACGGGGTGGTCTTCGAAAGTCCCCCCAGCGCGCCCAGCTGCCCGGGCGTGCCGGGCATCGGGACGCCCGGGACCTGGAGCGGCACCTGCACCTTCACCCAGGCGGGGACGTACCACTTCTACTGCCCGGTCCATCCGGTCGAAATGACGGGGACGATCACCGTGGCCAGCACCGGGCCGGAAGCCCCGATCGTGACCACCGAACCGGCGACGGGCGTAAATCAGACCGAAGCCACGCTGAACGGGAAAGTCAACCCCTCAAATCAGGCGACGACCTACTGGTTCAAGTACGGGACCAGCATCAACTACGACCATGAAACCACCCACGAATCCGCCGGGGCGGGGGGATCCGCCCTTCCCAAGTCCGCGGGCGTGAACGGGCTGACGGCGTCGACCACCTATCACTTCCAGATGGTGGCCGAAAACGGCATCGGCGGCCTGATCGCGGGAGCCGACCGCACCTTCACGACGCCCGAACCGCCCGGGCCGCCGACCGCGACGACGGAACCGGCGTCGGGGATCGGCAGCATCGAAGCGACGCTGAAAGGCACGGTGAACCCGAAAGGGCTGTCCACCGAATATTTCTTCAAGTACGGGACCAGCACGACCTACGACCACGAAACCGACCAAAAAAACCCTGCCAGCCGGAGCGGCGAACGTCGCCGTATCGCAGCTCGCTCTCCGGGCTCTCGCCCGAAACCACCTACCACTTCCAGCTGGTGGCGAAAAACTCGGTGAACGAAACGAAAGGCGCGGACCAGTCGTTCACCACCAAAGGCGGACCGGTTGCGACGACCGGCGGGGCGACCGGGGTCACCGAAGCGGCCGCGAAAGTGGAAGGCGTGGTCAACCCGCAGGGGCAGCCGACCAGCTACTTCTTCAACTACGGGACGACCACGTCCTACGGGCAGAAAACGGCCGAAAAATCAGCCGGAGCCGGCATCAGCGACTTCCGCTGTCTCCGAAGCGCTGACCGGGCTGGCGCCGGGAACCACCTACCACTTCCAGCTCGTGGCGAAAAGCAGCGGCGGCACCAGTCCCGGCGCCGATCAGGTGTTCACGACGGCAGCCGTCTCCGCTCCGCCGCCGCCACCCGTGGTGACGCCCCCACCGGTGATTCCCACGCCGCCGGTGATTCCGCCGCCGGACACCAAGATCACCTCGAAGCCGCCGGCGAAGACCCACGACCGCACGCCGACGATCAAATTCAGCGCGACCGGCGGCAGCGCGACCTTCACCTGCAGCGTCGACAGCAAGGCCTTCAAGGCGTGCCGCTCGCCCTTCACGGCACCGTCGCTGAAGCCCGGCAAGCACAAGATCAGCGTCAAGGCGACGGTCGCCGGCGTCGCCGACCCGACGCCTGCCTCGTGCAGCTTCAAGGTCCTCGCCGCGAAGAAGTAGAGACGAAGAGGGCCCCAGGCCCTAGCGGACGTTGAAGCCTTCGCCGGTGAGGCGGCCGATGTCGTTGCTGAGGCCGATCACGAAGAGCATCGCGACGAGGACGAAGCCGACGACGCTGGCGCGCTCCATCACCGCCAGCGAGACCGGCCGCCCGCGCATTTTCTCGACCAGGCTCCAGAAGATGTGGCCGCCGTCGAGCGGCAGGATCGGGAAGAGGTTGATCGACGCCGAGCGAGAGGCTGATCAGGGCGAGGAAGCAGTGATCGCGGCGGCGGCGCCGACGTCGACCGTCTGGTGTCCGACGTCGCTGACTCCGACGATCCCGGAGATTTCCTTCCGCTTTCCTTCGATTCGAAGATGCGGGCGAAGCGGGTCAGCGTTTCGTGGGTCACGAGCCAGATCGAGCCCGAGGCCCGGTCGACCGCCTTCGCCGGCGCTGACGTCGATCGGCGTGCTGCCGAAGCCGAACCCGACCAGCGCCCGCCCTGCCGCCTTGTCGTATTCGGGCCGGACGGAGATCGTCCGCGGATCTGCCCGTCGCGTTCGATCGTCAGCGCGCACCGGCGTCCGCGGCCAGGCAGCCCTCGACCTGCTTGCCGGCGCATCCGTGCGAGCCGACCTGCTTGCCGAAACGGGTCGAGCCGCTCTTCTTCGCTCGAGCCCGGGATATGACTTGCCGTCGATCGCGACGAGACGGTCGCCGGGCTTCAGCACGCCCGGGGCCGGCGTCCTCGGCAGCATTTCGCCGACCGTCTGGTCGCCCGCGACGGCGCTGACCAGGGAGACGAAGAAGAGGATCACGAAGGCGAGGGCGATGTTCACCGCGGGGCCGGCGCCGATCACGACGATCCGCTTCCAGACCGGCTGGCGGTAATAGGCGCGGTCCTCGGCCTCCGGAGGTATCTCCTCCTCCGGGTTCATGCCGGTGATTTTCACGTAGCCGCCGAGCGGGATCGCTTTGATCCCGTACTCGGTCTCGCCGCGTTTGAACGACCAGATCGTCGGCCCGAAGAAGAGGAAGAAGCGCTCGACCCGCATCCCGGTCGCCTTGGCCGCGAAGAAGTGACCCGCCTCGTGGAGGATGATCAGGAAGCAGAGGCCGCCGAAGACGAATAGCCAGCTCATGCGTGGGTCAACCCCCGAACCTGCTCCTCGGTGCGGCGCCGGGCCTCCGCGTCGGTCGCGAAGAGGTCCTCGAAATGGGTGAGCTGGACGACCGGCATCTCGTCGAGGACGCGCTCGATCGCCTCGGCGATCGCCTCGAACCCGATCCTGCCCTCGAGGAAGGCGGCGACGGCGACCTCGTCGGCGGCGTTGAGGACGCACGGCGCCGTCCCCCCCGCCTCGCCGGCCTCGCGCGCCAGCCGCAGGCAGGCGAAGGTCTCGAGGTCGGGCTCCTCGAAGCTGAGCTCGCCGACGGCGGCGAGGTCGAGGCTGCGGCAGCTCGACGTCGGCGCGCTCGGGGTAGTGCAGCGCGTAGGAGATCGGGACCCGCATGTCCGGCTGGCCGAGGTGGGCGAGCGAGGCGCCGTCGTTGAGGTCGATCAGCGAGTGGACGATCGACTGCGGGTGGACGACGACCTCGATCCGCCCGTAGGGCACGCCGAACAGGTGGTGGGCCTCGATCGCCTCGAAGCCCTTGTTCATCAGCGTCGCCGAGTCGATCGTGATCCGGCCGCCCATCCGCCAGGTGGGATGCGCGAGCGCGTCCTCGACCGAGACGCCGCTGAGGTCGGAGCGGCCGCGGAAGGGGCCGCCGGAGGCCGTGAGCACGAGCCGCTCGACCGTTCCCGGCGGCTGCGAGCCGATCAGCTGGAAGAGCGCCGAGTGCTCGGAGTCGACCGGCAGGATCCGGGCGCCGGTCGCCTCGGCGAGGGCGATCGTCAGCTCGCCGCCGATCACGAGGCTCTCCTTGTTGGCGAGGGCGACGTCGATGCCCTCGCCGAGGGCGACGATCGTCGGGCCGAGCCCGGCCGCGCCCGACCACGCCGTTGAGGACGAGGTCGGCGCCGCCGGTCGCCGTCAGCTCGCGGATCCCCTCCTCGCCGGTCAGCACCGTGCCGTCCCAGGCCGAGCGCGCCCGCGCGGCAGCGTCCTCGTCGGCGAGGGCGATGGCCGGCACCCCGTGGCGGCCGCGCCTGCTCGACCGCGAGCTCCCAGCTCGAACCGGCGGCGAGGCCGATGACCTGGAGCTCCTCGGAGGCGGCGACTATCTCCAGGGCCTGGCGCCCGATCGAGCCGGTGCAGCCGAGGATGACGAGCTTCTTCATCGATTCAGTGTAGGTGGGTCAGTAGACCAGCTGGACCGCGAGGTAATAGCCGACGACGATCGTGAAGAAGACCGCGTCGAGGCGGTCGAGGATGCCGCCGTGGGGCCCGAACAGCCTGCCCGTGTCCTTCTTGCCGAGGTCGCGCTTCAGCATCGACTCGAAGAGGTCCCCGACGGGCGCCGCGGCGGCGACGGCGGCGCCGATGATCAGGGCGTCGGCCCCGGTCAGCCAGTCCTGGTAAAGCCCGGCGAACCAGAAGGCCATCGTGCCGATCACGAAGCCGCCGACAAGGCCCTCGACGGTCTTGTTGGGCGAGAGGTTGGGGGCGATTTTGTGGGCGCCGAACATCCGCCCGGTCGCGTAGGCGCCGGTGTCCGTCGCGAAGGTGCCGACGAGGACGTCGATCACGAGCGCGGCGCCGTGGCTCGGCAGGTCGCGGAGCAGGACGGCGTGGACGAGCGGGATCCCGATCCAGACGATCCCCAGCAGGGTGACCCCCATCGAGATCGTGATCCCGTCGCGGTGCTTGCGGTCGGCCCCGAAGGCGAAGATCAGCGGGAAGGAGGCGGCGAGGACGAGGAGCACGTTGAAGGCGCTGCCGAAGTGCGCGGCGATGATCAGCGCCGGGACCGTGATGTAGGCCGCCCGCTGGATCGGGAGCAGCTCCTCGGTCATCCCGACGTACTCGTTGAGGCAGAGGATCCCGATCGCGATCATCGCGATCGCGAAGTAGATGCCGCCGGCGACCGTGATCGCGATCGCGAAGGCGATCCAGGGGATCGCGACCAGGATCCGCCTCACCGTCTCCCCGCGGGCGCCCCCGCGACTGGGCTTGCGCGGCGGCCTCGGCTCGCGTTTGGGCTGGACGTCCTCCTCGAACATCTCCTCGTCGAATAGGTCCATCAGACCCTCGAGCCGAAGCGCCGCTTGCGGGACTCGAACTCGGTCAGCGACTGCTCCAGCGCCGCGCGGTCGAAATCCGGCCAGAGCTCGTCGCGGAAGACCAGCTCCGAGTAGGCGCACTGCCAGAGCAGGTAGTTGGAGATGCGGCGCTCGCCGCTGGTTCGTATCAGGAGGTCGGGATCGTGCATCTCGGGCGCGTAGAGGTGCTTGCGGAACTCCTCCTCGGAGTCACCCCGGAAGCTTCGCGCCGCGTCGACGATCTCCGCCCGGCCGCCGTAATTGAAGGCGATGTAGAGGACGATCCGCCGGTTCGCCGCGGTTTTCTCCTCGGCCCAGGCCATGCGCTCGACCAGCTCCGCGGGGAGGCCCTCGCGGCGGCCGACGAAGCGCATCCGCACCCCCTCCTCGTCGAGCTCCGGCGTCTCCGCGCCGATCCGCTCGGCGAACATCCCCATCAGGCCCTGCACCTCCTCCGGAGGCCGGGTCCAGTTCTCGGTCGAGAAGGAGAAGATCGTCAGCTCCTCGATGCCGAGCTCGACGGCATCGCGGAGGCGGGCCTTGACCACGTCGGCGCCGGCGCGGTGACCCTCGAGCACCGGCAGGCCCCGCTGCTGCGCCCAGCGGCCGTTCCCGTCGGTGATGATCGCGACGTGCCGCGCGGAGGCGCTCACACCTCCAGGATCTCCTCTTCCTTTCCCTTCAGGAGGGTGTCGATCTCGGCGATCGCGTCGTCGGTCTGCTTCTGCAGCGCCGACTCCGCACGGCGCTCATCGTCCTCGCCGGCTTCCCCGTCCTTCTTCAGTTCGCGCAGGTCGTGCATGACGTCACGGCGGACGTTGCGGATCGCGACCCGGCCCTCCTCGGCGACGCCGTTGACGACCTTGACCATCTCGCGCCGGCGCTCCTCGGTCATCTCGGGGATCTGGAGGCGGATCACGTTGCCGTCGTTGTTCGGCGTCAGGCCGACGTCGGACTCGTTGACGGCTTTCTCGATCGCGCCGATCGAGGAGCTGTCGAAGGGCGTCACCGTCAGCAGCCGCGCGTCCGATGCGGAGATGTTGGCGAGCTGCTTGAGCGGCGTCGGCGCGCCGTAGTAGTCGACGACGATGCGGTCGAGCAGGTGCGGCGAGGCGCGGCCGGTGCGGACGGTCGCCAGCTCGCCGCGGCTCGACTCGACGGATTTGTCCATCCGCCCCTTGGCGTCCTCGAGCAACTCGTCGATCAGCTCCACTGGTGCTCCCGTGTCAGGACTGGTTCGCGGGCGCGCCGGAGACCAGCGTTCCCACCTTCTCGCCGCTGACGATCCTATCTATGTTGGTCTCGTCTCCCATGTTGAAGACGTAGATGGGAAGGTCGTTGTCCATGCACAGCGAGAGCGCGGTCGAGTCCATCACCTTGAGGCCCCGCTCGATCGCTTCGCGGTGGGTTATCTCGGGGATGAAGCGGGCATCGGGATTGGTCGCCGGGTCGGCGTCGTAGACGCCCTCGACCCCGTTCTTCGCCATCAGGATCGCTTCGGCGTGGATCTCCAGGGCACGCAGGGCGGCCGCGGTGTCGGTGGTGAAGAACGGGTTGCCGGTGCCGGCGGCGAAGATCACCACCCGGCCCTTCTCGAGGTGGCGCATCGCCCGGCGGCGGATGTAGGGCTCGGCGACCTCCTTGACGTCGATCGCCGAGAGCACCCGGGTGTGCTGGCCGATCCCCTCGAGCGCGTCCTGAAGGCGTGAGCGCGTTGAGGACGGTCGCGAGCATCCCCATGTAATCGCCGGTGGCGCGGTCGACCCCCTCTTTCGAGGCCGCCTCGAGGCCGCGGTAGATGTTGCCGGCGCCGACCACGATCGCCACCTCCACCCCACGTTCGCGGACCGCCCCGACCTGCTGGGAGATGCGCTGGACCTCGGCGGCTTCGGTGCCGTAGTCCTGGTTTCCCATCAGCGCCTCGCCCGAGAGCTTGAGGAGGATCCGGGTGAACTTGGGCTCGGGGCTGCTCATCCCCGCGGACCCTATTGCTCGCCGACGCGAAAGTACGAGAAGCGCGCGATGCGGACGTTCTCGCCGGTCTTCGCCGCCAGCTCCTGGCGCAGCTCCTCGATCGATTTCGAGTCGTGTTTGTCGGCGTTGACGTGGCCCTGGTCGAGCAGCGCGACCTCGCTCGCCCACTTCGAGAGCTGTCCGTCGACGATTTTGGCGACGACCTCGTCGGGCTTGCCTTCCTCGCGCGCCTTCTCTTCGAAGACGCGGCGTTCGGCCTCGCGCTCGTCCTCCGGGATCTCCTCCGAGGAGACGTACTTTGGCGAGGTCGCGGCGACGTGCAGCGCGACCTCGTAGGCGAATGCCCTGAAGTCCTCGTTGCGGGCGACGAAGTCGGTCTCGCACTGCACTTCGACCATCGCCCCGACCCGGTCGTTGGCGTGGATGTAGGCGGCGACGACCCCCTCTTCGGTGCCGCGGCCTTCGCGCTTGGCGGCCGAGGCCTGGCCCTTGACGCGGAGGATCTCGATCGCGCGGTCGACATCGCCCTCGGCCTCGGCCAGGGCCGATTTGCAGTCCATCATCGCCGCCCCGGTCCGTTCCCGGAGCGCCTTCACGTCGGCGGCCGTGATGCTCACGATTTACCTCCCTGGGGCGCCTGCGGAGCCGGAGGGGCCTGGGGAGCGGCCGGAGCCGGAGTCTGAGCAGGGCCGCTCGCCGGCGGGGTCTGGGGCGTGGGGCTCGCCTGGCCGGCGGGGGGGCCCGCGGCCTGCGCGGCCAGAGCTTTGGCCTCTGCGGCTTTTTTCGCCGCCTCCTCGGCCGCGACGCGCTCTTTCTCTTCCTCCTCGCGTTTCTTGCGCTCTTCGTCCTCCTTTTTGCGGCGCTCCATCTCTTCGGCGATGCGCTTTTCCTCCTGCACGCGCCAGCTGCCGGCGCCGGTCTCGATCGCGCCGCCGATCGTGCCGATCACGAGGTTGCAGGAGCGGATCGCGTCGTCGTTGCCGGGGATCACGAAGTCGACGGGGGTCGGGTCGCAGTTGGTGTCGACCAGGCCGATGATCGGGATCCGCAGGCGGGCGGCCTCGCGGACGGCGATCTCCTCGGTTTTCAGGTCGGTGACGAAGACCGCGTCGGGAAGCCGGTCCATGTCGCGCACCCCGCCGAGGTTGTACTCGAGCTTGGCGAGCTCGGCCTGCATCCCCATCCGCTCCTTGGTCGGGAGCAGCGCCAGTTTGCCCTCCTCCTGCCAGCCGGTGAGCTCGTGCAGGCGTGCGATCCGCGCCGAGATCGTGTTGAAGTTGGTCAGCAGCCCGCCCAGCCAGCGCTTGTTGACGTAGGGCATCTTGCAGCGGTCGGCCCACTCCTGGACCGGGCCCCGGGCCTGCTTCTTGGTGCCGACGAAGAGGATCGTGCCGCCGCCGCTGGCGAGCTCACCGCCGAAGACGCGGGCCTTCTCGAGCAACTGCTCGGTCTGGATGAGGTCGATGATGTGGATCCCGTCCAACTCGCCGAAGATGTAGCGGCGCATGTTCGGGTTCCAACGACGGGTTTGGTGGCCGAAGTGGACTCCGGCCTCGAGCAGCTCCTGGAGGCCTGTGCTGGCTGGCATTGGAAAATCTCCTTGGTCTTTTGGGTGAAGCTCCCGCCGGCCTACCCGGGGTCCGGCCTTGCGGCCGGTCAGGATCCGGTTCGGAACCCGACGGGGATAGATTTCTGAACCGACGATTGTAGAGGGGCCGGCCTAGGCGGCGCGGGCGGCCTCCAGGGCGGCGCTGAGGTCGGCGGGGAGATCGGAGGCAAATTCCAGGCGCTCGCCGCTCTGGGGATGGGCGAAGGCGAGCCGGTGGGCGTGCAGGAACTGCCGCCCGAGGTCATGGCGGTCCTTGCCGCCGTAGGTCGTGTCGCCGCTCAGCGGGTGCCCGATCGCGGCGAAGTGGGCGCGGATCTGGTGGGTCCGCCCGGTCTCGAGGCGGGCCTCGAGGTAGGTCTCGTCCCCGAGCAGCTCGAGCACGGTGAAGTGGGTCCGCGCCTGCCGCGAGGCGGCGCCCGAGACCGCCATCCGGTGCCGCTGGCGCGAGGCCCGGCCGATCGGGGCGTCGATCGTCCCGGTCCGCGAGGCGAGCCTGCCGCCGGCGAGGGCAAGGTAGATCCGCTCCACCTCGCGGGCGGCGACCTGCGCCTGCAGCGCGGCGTGGGCCTCGTCGGTGCGGGCGACGACCAGCAGGCCGCTGGTCCCCTTGTCGAGGCGGTGGACGATGCCGGGCCGCTCGGGGTCGGCGCCGCCGCCGAGGATCTCCTCGAGCTCCGAGACCAGCGTCGCGCCCTGGTGGGAGGGCGCCGGGTGGACGACAAGCCCGGCCGGCTTGTCGACCACCGCCAGGGACTCGTCGATGTGGACGATGCGCAGCTCCGGGGTCATCCGGGGTCCTCGCGGAGGAGGATCAGGGCGAAGAGGGCGACCCCGGCGACGATCGCGACGTCGGCGAGGTTGAAGGGCGGCCACGACCCGATTTCGACGTAGTCGGTGACCGCTCCCGCGCGCAGGCGGTCGGCGAGGTTGCCGAGCGCGCCGCCGGCGACGAGGCCGACGGCCGCCCACATCCATGGCTTCTCCGCGTTGCGGGCGAGCATCACGCCGACGAAGGCCAGCGCCGCGACGCCGAAGGCGATCAGCGGCGCGTCGCTGCCGCTGGCTAGGCCGAAGGCGACGCCTTGGTTGTGGGTGAGGGTCAGGCTCAGCGGCCCGACCACCTCGACCTGTCTCGCCGGGGACCAGGTGCGCTTCGATCGCCGCCTTTGCTGCCTGGTCCAGGAGGACGACGATCCCGCAGAGGGCGCCGGCCAGGCGCCAGGCGCGGGCCTGGGCGCCTTTCACCCTTCGATCAGGCTGACGAGGGCGGCCTGGAGGACGAAGAGGACGACGAGGCCGATGATCGGGCTGAGGTCGAGCCTGAACGAGCCCCCGCCGACCGGCGGGATGTAGCGCCGGTAGAAGTTGAGGTACGGGTTGGTCGTCTCGGTGATGAAGTCGAGAGCCCCCCGCAGCCAGCGGTTGTACGGCATCTTCGGCACCCAGGAGATGAGGATGTTGAGGAAGATGAGGATGATGTAGACGAGGAACAGGGCGTTGACGTAGTTGGCGGCGTCGATCCGGGTCAGGGCGAGGGCGATCATCCCCGCATCCTCTCCAGCGAGGCCCGCACGGCCGCTTCGAAGGCCTCGCGGGCGCCTTCGCGGTCGAGAGCCTCGAGGCCTGCCTCGGTGCTCCCCCCGGGCGAGGCGACGGCCCGGCGCACGTCGGCCGGATGGCGCACTCGCAGCAGCTCGGCGGTGCCGGCGGTCGTCTCGACCACGAGCTCGCGGGCGAGGGCCTCGTCGAGGCCGTCGGCGGACCCGGCGTCCGCCAGCGCCTCGACCGCGAGGGCGAGGTAGGCGGGGGCGCAGCCCATCACCGCGGTGGCCGCGTCGAACTGGTCGTCGGGAAGATCGACGACGTGGCCGAGCCTCCCCAACAGCTCCCGTAACTGCGGCGAGACCTCGCCGGCGATGCAGAGGACGCCGCGGCGGACCTCGACCGCGACGTTCGGCATCAGCCTGGCCGCCGCCGCTCCGGGAAAGGCGGCCGCGATCCGTTCCAGCGGCGTCGCCCCCAGCAGCGAGAGGACGGCCGGCGCGGCCGACAGCCCCGGCGCCACCTCGTCGAGCTTCGCCGGCTTCACGGCCAGCACGACGAGGTCCGCCCGAGCGGCCAGCTCGGCGTTGGACACAAGCGCCTCGCCGCCGACCTCGGCCGCCAGTCTGGCGGCGCTCCCAGAGCCGGAATCGGTGAAGAGCAGCGTCTCCTCACCCCCGGCCCACCCGCGCGCCATCGCGGCGGCCATATTTCCCGAACCGACGAATCCGACAACCATGGGCCCAGCCTAGCCGTGGACAAAGAGAGAGGGCCGGTTGCCCGGCCCTCTCTCGCAACGTGTCTGTGAGGTGGGCTATCCGCCCAGCGTCGTGAACAGATCCGTCTCGTCGTTGGTGCCCAGCACCCGCAGGGCGCCCGGACCGCGGCCCCAGACGGGGACGACGGCCCCCGTGTGCTGCTGGCTCGGCGGAACCGCGGCGGCGGGATTGCCACCGGCGGTGCCGTAGGTGAGTGCCAGCGTCTGACCGTCTTTGGTGGTCAGGTTCGTCGAGTAGCCGGTCGGCAGGCCCGCGCCGCTCGCGTCCTCGCCGACGATCTGGCTGGTGTGCGAGTGGTCGGCGCTGACCACGATCAGCGTGTTCGGGTGGGTTTCCTGCCAGTCGAGCGCGGCGCCGATCGCCTTGTCGAAAGCGATCGTCTCACCGAGCTGGCCACACGCGTTGGTCGCGTGGTCCTGCTTGTCGATCGAAGCGCCCTCGACCTGGAGGAAGAAGCCCCTCTTGTTGTCGAGCAGCTGGATCGCCTTTTCCGTCATCGCGGTGAGGCTGGGCTCATTGGCCGGCCGCTTGCCTTCTTCACAGGGAACCGGAGTGTTCCCCTTGCCGAGGGAGGCGGTCGGGCCGCTCCACTCGAGCGACATGTTGCCCGAGTTGAACAGTCCCAGGACCGGCTTTTGGCCATTTTTGACCGGTGAGATGCCGCTCAGGCCGGCGGCGTCGCTGACATAGCTGTAACCCTGGCCCTGGGCCGACTGGATCACGTTTTTACCCGCGTAGGGGCCTCCGGTGATGGTCTGTTCGAAACGCCCACGACCGCCTCCGAGAAGCACGTCGACCTTGTGGTCGACCTCCTGCTCGGCGATCGAGCCGAGGCCGCCCACGTCCTTTTTCTCGCTCGAGCAGGGGCCCATGTCGGCCGGGCCCTGGCATCCACGCAGGGAGATGTGCGAGGCGAGCACTGCGGGAGTCGCGTCGGTGATTTCCGCCGTCGAGACGTCGCCGACCCTCATGCCCTGGCTCTGGGCGCGCTCTAGGACCGTGCGCAGGTTGGTTCCGGGGACGTTTTCGGCGGTACTCGGGCCCTGGGCGATGCGCTCGTCGATGGTTTTGTACCCGGTGGCCCAGGCGGTCCCGGTCGAGGCCGAGTCCGGGTCGTAGTCGGGCAGGTAGTTCGGCCCCGGCCCCGACTTCACCGACCAGGTGGTGTCGAACCCGGTGAGCGGCATCCGGTCGACATTGAGCGCGTGGTGGACGCCCTCGTAGTAGCGGGCAGCCGTGATCTCCTGCGTGCCCATGCCGTCACCGAGGAAGAAGATGACGTTTTTGGGATTGCCCTTCATCGCCTGCTTGACTTCCTTTTCCTTCTGGTCGGAAGCCGGTGCACCGATTGCGACGACACTGACCGCACCAAGCACGGCCAGCGCGGCGGCAGCGGCAATCGCGATCTTCACTCGCTTGCGCTTCATCGTTTCTCCTTGAGGTTGGGGAACGAGATTCGCGAGCGAACCTATGAGCGGGTCGACTGCCCGTTGTAGCCAGGGCGTTTAGCAATCGTGACGATTGCGTGGCCGCGAAGTTGACGAGAAGTGAACGCCGCTAGGACTGGTTGAAGAAGCCCTTGTCGATCAGCCGCGCCCGCTCCTCGGCGGAGACCTCGACGTTGCGCGGCGTCAACAGGAAGACCTTCTCGGCGATCCGCTGCATGCCGCCGTCGAGCGAGTAGGTGAGCCCGGAGCAGAAGTCGATCATCCGCTTGGACAGCTCGTGGTCGGTCGTCTGCAGGTTGAGGATCACCGGCACGGCGCGCTTGAACTGGTCGGCGACCTGCTGCGCGTCGTTGAAGTTACGGGGGATGACGAGGTGGACCTGGACGTCGGAGTCGCCGTTGCCGACCGGGCGCAGGGTCCGCGTGCGGGATGCCGTGATCGGCTCGTCGTCGGAGAAGATGTCGTCGATCTCGTCGCGGCGCGCGCGGCGCGAAGTCGGCAGGCGGCGGACCTTGTCGGGCTCGCGCTCGCGGCGGCCCTCGAAGAGGTCGTCCGAACCGCCTTCGGGCTCGTCGATTTCCTCGTACTCGGGACCGTAGTCGTGATCCTCGGCGAGGCCGAAGTAGACCAACGCTCTATGCCAGGTGTCGCGGAGGGCCATGGTCTAGGCGTCTTTCGGCTCTGATGAGCCGATTCCTTTAGCGATTATGGCGCAGAAGACGGATCCGGCTCAACCCGCGGGAACCCCGGCGCCGAGTGACGGGCTCAGGCGAGGGTTTGGACGAATAACGCCGAGCCGAGCCGGACGATCGTCGCCCCCTCCTCGACCGCGACCGTCCAGTCCTGCGAGGTACCCATCGAGAGGCGCTCGAGGCCGTGCTCGGAGGCGAGCTCTGCGAGGCGCGCGAAGTGCGGCCGCGAGGCATCGGGATCCTCGCTGAACGGCGGCATCGTCATCAAGCCCGAGACGCGAACCGGGCCCACGGCAGCGACGAACTCGCCGAGCCGGCCCGGCTCGATCCCGGCCTTTCCCTCCTCGCCGGCGACGTTGACCTCGATCAGAACCTCGGTCTCAGGCCCGCCGTGGCGCCTCACCTGCTCCAGCGCCGACTCGGTCGCGACCGAGTGGATCAGCCGGCAGGCCGGCAGCAGCTGCTTCACCTTGCGGCTCTGGAGGTTGCCGATGAAGTCCCACTCGAAGGCGTCGCCCCAGCGCTCCTGCTTGGCGGCGAGGTCCTGCTGGCGGTTCTCGCCGACCAGCGTCACCCCCGCCTCGGCGAGGGCCCCCATCTCCTCGATCGGGACGTACTTGGTCGCGACGAGGATCTCGACCCCCTCCCCGGCGACCTCGCGGGCGTACTCCAAGTTGGCGGCGATCCGCTTCGGGTCGAGGTCGTGGATCAGCTCGGCCACGGTCAGCCGCCCTCGACGCCGGTCCAGACGAGCCCCGCCTGGCGGCCGGCGGCCTCCCCTTCGCGGCGATAGGAGAAGAAACGACCCTTCTCGCACCTGGTGCAGAGGCCTGCCGACTCGATGCGCTCGACCCCCGCCTGCGCCAGGAGGCGGCGGGCGACCTCGGCGAGGTCGAGCATGCGGCCGGCCGCGAACCCCTCCCCCAGCCCGTCGAAGGCGGCGAGGACCTCGTCGCCGACCTCATAGCAACAGGGTCCGATCCCCGGGCCGATCGCCGCGTCGGTGGCGGCGGTCGCCTCGACGCCGCGCTCGACGATCCCGGCGGCGAGGCCGCGCCACCCGCAGTGCAGGATCGCCGCGCCGCCCGGCCCGGAGACCGCGACCGGCAGGCAGTCGGCGGCGAAGACGGCCGCCGCCTGGCCGGGGCGCTCGAGGACGTGGCCGTCGGCTTCGGGGGCCGGACCGGCCTCCCGGGAGCCGACATAGGAGAGCTCGACGCCGTGGACCTGCCGGGCGATCTCGATCCGCTCCGGGTCGAGGCCCAGCGCCGCGGCGATCGGCCCGCGGCTCTCCTTGACCGAGCCGGCGGAGCGGGTCGAGAAGGCAGCGCTTGCCCCGGGCAGGACGGCTTCGAGCCATTCGAGCTCGCCGTCGCTACGCCACTCCATCATCGGCCCCCGACTCACGCAGCGCCACCGCGAGCTCCTCCGACCGGCCGCCGTCGAGCTCGCCGTCGAGCTTCAGGCGCAGGGCGGAATCGAGGCCGCGGCCGACCGCCGGCCCCTCGGGGACGCCGGCCGCGATCAGGTCGCCGCCGTCGATCTCGAGCGCGACCGAGCGCCACTCCTCCATGTAGCGATCGAGCCAGGCGGCGCCGAGGGCGCGGGCCAGCGCCAGCTCGATCGGGGAGCACGTGGCGGCGAGCTCGACCGCGTCGGAGGGGCGGACCGGCTCGGCGTGGGAAAGCTCCACCTCTGCTCCGGGAGGGCCTATGGCGGCCGCGAGGATCGCGCGGTTGCGCGGTGCCGCTACCGCCCAGGGCTCCTTTTCGAGAAGCTCGGAGACGGCCGCAGCCAGCTCGATGCCGCCGGGCCTGGCCTTGAGCAGGCCCCAATCGGCGAGGAGCTCGAAGCCGCGGGCGGCCCGAGGCTCGGCCGCCAGCCGCAGCAGCTCCGCCTCGCGGCGGTCGCCAGAGATCGTCTCGAGGTCGGCCCGGCGCAGCAGTGTCTCGGTCTCCTCCTCGAGCGCGAGGTCGAGCCGGGCGGCGTAGCGGGCGGCCCGCAGCGCACGCGTCGGGTCGTCCTCGAAGGAGCGTGGATGGAGGACGCGGAGGACGCCGGCGTCGAGGTCGGCACGGCCGCCGTGGGGGTCGACCAGCGTCCCGCTTCCGGTGGCCCCGTCCCCCAGCGGCACGGCCATCGCGTTGACGGTGAAGTCACGCCGCGCGAGGTCGGCGGCGATCTCGTCGACCGGCTCGACGACCGGCAGGGCACCCGGCTCCGGGTAGCTCTCGGTCCGCGCCGCGGCGATATCAATCTCGAGGCCGTCGACGGTCACGGTCGCGGTCGAGAAGCGCTCGTGCTCGATCCGCTCGTCCCCTCCTAGCGCGATCGCTAGGGGTGTCGGGTCGCCGACGATGACCAGGTCGAGGTTCTCGGAGCGTCCGCGCCCCAGCAGCAGGTCCCGGACCGCGCCGCCGACCAGGTGGACGGGCGCCTCGGCGCGCGCGGCGATCGCCTCCAGCTCGGGGTAGGCGGCGCGCAGCTCCGCGGCGAGGCTCTCGATCGGTTCGCTCATATCCGGCCTTTCCTTACCATGATCGCCTCCCCGGATGGCCGACCACCCCAGAGCAGGCGACGACCCGGCCGACCGCCGCTCGGAGCTGCGCGAGCGCCGTGAGGCCCGGCGGCGGGCGCTGAGACGGAGGCGCCTGCTCGCCGCCGGCGCCCTGGCGCTCGGTGCGGCCGCCGTGATCGCGATCGTCGCCGCGGTCCTCGGCTCCTCCGGGTCGAACGACGACACCGGCTCCACCCAGAAGAGCGCTTCCGCCGGCGCCAAGGGGACCGCGACGGACCGGCGAGTCTGGTGACGGCGGCCTGGTCCGCAACGCGACCCCGCAGCCCGATTGGGAACCGCACACCGGGCCGGTCCCGATCCTCGAGTACCACGTGCTCGGGGAGGCGCCGGCGGACGCTCCATACCCGGAGCTGTACGTGGCCCGGCCCGACTTCCGCCATCAGCTCGAATGGCTCGACGCCCACGGCTACCAGGCGGTCACCCTCGAACAGGTCGAGAAGGCCTGGTTCGACGGAGGCACGCTGCCGCCGAAGCCGGTCGTCCTCAGCTTCGACGACGGCTACCGCCCGCAGTTCACCTTCGCGCTGCCGCAGCTGCGCAAGCACGGCTGGGCGGGCGTGCTCAACCTCAAGGCCGAGGGATCGGACCTCTACACGAGCAACGTCGAAGCGATGATCGACGCCGGCTGGGAGCTCGCCGCCCACACGATCCATCACCTCGACCTGACCGAGCTCGACAGCGAAGGCCTGCGGGAGGAGGTGGCCGGCTCGAGGCGGATCCTGCAGCGCGAATACGGCGTCCCGGTGAAGGACTTCTGTTACCCGGCGGGCCGATTCGACGAGACGGTGATCGAAGCCGTGGAAGCCGCCGGCTACGTCGGCGCGACCACCGAGATCCCCGGCTACGCGAGCCGCGAGGCCCCCTACGAACTCGCCCGCTTCGAGATCCTCGGCTCCTCGGGCGTCGAGGGAGTCGCCGAAGCGCTCGGCTCCGGCTAGGACCTGACCGGGATCCCGGCCGCGGCGAGGTGGCTCTTGGCGTCGCGGACCCGGTACTCGCCGTAGTGGAAGATCGAGGCGCAGAGCACCGCGTCGGCGCCGCCCGCCTCGATCGCCTCGCTCAGGTGCTCGAGCCTGCCGGCGCCGCCGGAGGCGATCACCGGGACCGGGACCGCGTCGGCGACCGCCCGGGTCAGCGCGATGTCGTAGCCGTCGTTGGTCCCGTCCCGGTCCATGCTCGTCAGCAGCACCTCCCCGGCGCCGCGCTCGACCGCCTCGACGGCCCACGAGACCGCATCGCGGTCCTCGACCCTCTTGCGGCCGCCGTTGACGTAGACGCCCCAGCCTCCGTCCTCGGCCTTGGCATCTATTGCGATCACCACGCACTGGGCGCCGAAGACGTCGGCGAGCTCGGTCAGCAGCTCGGGGCGGGCCAGCGCCGCGGAGTTGACCGAGACCTTGTCGGCGCCGGCGTTGAGGACCGCCTGGGCGTCCTCGACCGAGCGGATGCCGCCGCCGATCGTGAACGGGATGAAGACGTTGTCGGCGGTGCGCCGGGCGAGCTCGACGATCGTCTCGCGCTTCTCGTGGGAGGCGGTGATGTCGAGGAAGATGAGCTCGTCGGCGCCCTCGGCGTCGTAGCGCTCGGCGAGCTCGACCGGGTCCCCGGCGTCCCGCAGGCCGACGAAGTTGGTGCCCTTGACGACGCGGCCGGCGTCGACGTCGAGGCATGGGATCACCCGTTTGAGGACCATCGCTTCAGGCTAGGGCAGCGATGCCCTCGGCGACCGTGAACCGGCGCTCATACAGGGCGCGGCCGACGATCGCGCCCTCGACGTTGGGGGCGGCGACCCGGCTCAGGAGTTCGAGGTCGGAGAGGTTGCCGACTCCGCCCGAGGCGATCACCGCCGCGCCGGTCGAACAGGCGACGTCGTTGAGGTCGTCGATCGCCGGGCCTTCCATCGTCCCGTCGACCTCGATCGAGGTGTAGAGGAAGCGGCGCACGCCGCGCTCGCCGAGCTCGGCGACGGCCTCGGTGGCGGACTTCTCGCTGGTCTCGGTCCAGCCGGCGAGAGAGACCATGCCGCCGCGGGCGTCGATCGAGACGACGACCCGCTCGCCGTGCTTCTCGAGCGCGGCGGCGAGGAAGGAGGGATCACGCAGCGCGGCGGTGCCGATCACCACCCGCTCGGCGCCCGCGGCAAGCGCGGCGTCGACCGAGGCCGGAGTCGCGGAGGCCGCCGCCGACCTGGATCGGGCACTCGACCGCGGCCGCGATGCGCTCGATCGTCTCGAGGTTCCGCGGCGATCCGGACTTGGCGCCGTCGAGGTCGACGACGTGGAGGAACTCGGCGCCGTCGGAAGCCCAGCGTCCCGCAGCTTCGGCGGGGTCGGCGTCGTAGGCCGTCTCGCGCTCGTAGTCGCCCTGCAGGAGCCGCACCGCGTGCCCGCCGCGGATGTCTATCGCCGGATAGAGGATCACGCGGGGACGGCCGCGCAGATCCCGGCGAAGTTCGAGAGCAGGCGCAGCCCCGCGGCGCTCGACTTCTCGGGGTGGAACTGGACCCCGAAGACGTTGTCGAGCTCGGCCGCGCAGGCGAAGCGGGCCCCGTAGGCGGCGCTGCCGAGCAGCTCATCGGCGGTCGGGTCGGGGGCGAAGCTGTGGACGAAGTAGAAGGGCGTCTCGCTCTCGATCCCCTCGATCAGGCGCGACTCCCTTGCCCAGCGCACCGGCGTCCAGCCGATGTGCGGGACCTTGAGGCCCTCCGCCTCGAGGTCGGAGACCGGCCCGGAGAGCAGCCCGAGGCCCTCGGCGCCGCCGAGCTCGGTGGTCGTCTCGAAGAGCAGCTGCAGGCCGAGGCAGATGCCGAGGATCGGGGTCCCGGCGGCACGGTGCTCGGCGATCAGCTCGTCGAGCCCGCGGCGGCGGATCTCCTCCATCGCCCGCGGGAAGGCGCCCACCCCGGGCAGGATGACGCCGTCGGCGGAGCGCACCTCGGCCGGGTCGAAGCTGATCAGAGCCTCGGCGCCGACGTGCTCGAGCGCCTTCTCGACCGAGCGCAGGTTGCCCATCCCGTAGTCGAGGATCGCGATCCGCGCGGCGCTCATTCGCTCAGCGTTCCCTTGGTCGAGGGGACGCCGCTCTCCTCGGGGTCGATCGAGACCGCGACGCGCAGGGCGCGGGCGAATGCCTTGAACGCAGGCCTCGATCATGTGGTGGGCGTTGGTGCCCTCGCGGACCGAGACGTGCAGCGTCAGCTTGGCGGAGTTGGCGACGGCGCGGAAGAACTCCTCGGCGAGCTCGGTGTCGAAGCCGGCGATCGAGGTCGTCGGCAGGTCGGCGTCGAAGGCGCAGAGCGGCCGCCCGGAGATGTCGATCGCGCACTCGGCCAGAGACTCGTCCATCGGCACCAGCGCCGATCCGTAGCGCCGGATCCCGGCGCGGTCGCCGAGCGCCTCGTCGAGGGCCTGCCCGAGGACGATGCCGACGTCCTCGACTGTGTGGTGGGCGCCGGTCTCGAGGTCGCCGCTGGCCTCGACTCGGAGGCCGAGGCGCCCGTGGCGGGCGAGCAGGTCGAGCATGTGGTCGAGAAAGCCGACGCCGGTCTCGGCACTCGCCTCTCCCCCATCGAGGTCGAGCGAGAGCTTGATCTGCGTCTCTGCGGTGCTGCGCTCTTTTTGGGCCGTGCGGCTCATCGGTTCTCCTCTGCCCTAATCATCGCGGACTCACCGTGGACCGGGAAGCCCTCGGCGCGGGCGATGCGGTCGACGTGCGGTGCCAGTCTCGCCGCCGCCTCGGCGGTGACCTCACCGTCGGGATCCGTGCGGCGGAACGCCGAAGGCCCCAGCGGGCCCGAGAAGCGCCCCGCCCCGCCGGTCGGCAGGACGTGGTTGGACCCGGCGACGTAGTCGCCGAAGGCGGTCGCCGAGCGCGGCCGACGAAGACGCAGCCGGCGCGTCGAGATCCGATCGGCGAGCAGCGAGGCGTCCTCGTCGAGGAGCTCGAGATGCTCGGGGGCGAAGGCGTTGGCAAGGCCGACCGCTCGTCGGGGTCGGGGACCCGGACCAGGGCGAGCGGCGCGTCGCCGACCGCCGGGCGCTCTCCGGCGGCGCGCTCTGTGGCCGCCTCGACCGCGTCGAGGACCGCGCCTCGAAGCCGACGGCGACCAGCGGGCCGTCGGCGCCGTGCTCAGCCTGGGCGCAGAGGTCGAGGGCGACCCACTCGGGGTCGGTGTCCGGGCCGACGACGCCATCAGCTCTGACGGCCCAGCCAGCGAGTCGATGCCGACGCTGCCGGCGACCCTGCGCTTGGCCTCGCGGACCCAGGCGTTCCCGGGCCCGGCGATCACGTCGACCGCGGCGACCGACTCGGTTCCGTGGGCGAGGGCGAAGATCGCCTGCGCCCCGCCCATCGCGTAGACCTCGTCGACCCCGCAGAGCGCCGCGGCGGCGAGGACCGCGGGTGCGAGCTCGCCGTCGGGGCCGGGTGGCGAGGCCAGCGCGAGGCGCGCGACGCCGGCGACCCGCGCCGGGATCGCGCACATCAGCACGTCGAGGGGTAGGCGGCGCGCCCGCCGGGCGCGTATATCCCGGCCGACCCGACCGCGACGTCGCGCAGCGTGACGGTCTGGCCCTGTGGCAGGTCGATCTCCCTCGGCGCGCCCCTCAGCTGCGCCTCGGCGACCGCCTCGATGTTGGCGGCCGCGAGCTCGAGCGACTCGCGCAGGCCGGCGTCGAGGGCCGCCAGCGCCTCCTCGCCCGCGCTCCGGATCGACGCGCAGGGTCTGCGGCGCCCGCTCGGTGGCGTCGAAGCGCGCGGTCAGCCGCAGCACCGCCTCGTCGCCGTCCCGCCGCACCGTCATCGCTCGATCTCGCCGACGTCCGCGCTCCGGCCGGCGCCGAGGCCCAGCTGCGGATCTCCGCGGCCGCGGTCGTCCGCGCCGCCCCACTCGAAGCGCCTGACCCTCATCCCGAGATCGCCTCGCGCAGCCTCGCGGTCGAGCTCGTCGACCTCGCGCGAGCGCAGCTTGTGGGCGACCCGGTTGGCGACGAAGCGCGCCGTGCAGTCGACGATCTCCTCGCGGACCTCGAGGTCGTTCTCTTCCAGCGTGCGGCCGGTGGCGACGAGGTCGACGATGCCGTCGCCGAGGCCGATCAGCGGCGCCAGCTCGACCGAGCCCTTGACCTCGATCATCTCGACCTGGCGGCCGGTCCCCTCGAAATAGCGCTCGGCGATCCGCGGGTACTTGGTCGCGATCCGCATCATCCCGAGGCGGCGCTGCGGCTCGCCCATCCGGGTGTCACCGCGGCGGCCCGCGAGAACCATCCGGCAGCGGCCGAAGCCGAGGTCGAGGAGCTCGTAGACGACGCGGTCGGCCTGCTCGAGCAGGACGTCCTTGCCGGTGATGCCGACGTCGGCGGCGCCGGCCTCGACGTAGGTCGGGACGTCGGAGGGGCGCATCGTCACCAGGGTGATGTCCTCGCCGGGGAAGATCAGCGACCGCGACTCGCCGCGGGCGGCCGAGGTGTCGATCCCGGCGGCGTCGAGGGCGTCGAGCGTTTCCCCGAAGAGCGCCCCACGGGGCACGGCGAACTTCAGCGGCCCGTCGATCTTGGCGCGGCCGAGGCCGGCGATCTCGACCGCTCACGATCTCGACCTCGCCGCGCGGCTCCTCTTCCATCTGGGCGACGTGGACGCGCTCCATATAGAGGGCGAAGCCGGCCGCGGGCGGTCGAGCGCCGAAGCGCCGCAGCAGGCCGTCGTAGCGGCCGCCGCCGCCGAGGACGTGGCCGAGCGCCGGGTCGTAGACCTCGAGGATCGCGCCGCTGTAATAGCCGAGGTCGCGCAGCAGGCCGAGGTCGATCTGGACCCGGTCGGCGGCGCCGCGGCGCTCGAGCTCCTCGTAGGTCTCGCCGATCCGCGCGATCGCCCGCTCGACCGCCGGCGCCGCCGAGGGCGCGGGCGGCGTCGAGCACCTCGCGGCCGCCGCGCAGCTGCGAGAGGGCGACGCAGGTCGGCGCACTGCTCGTCGTCGACGACAGCCGAGAGCTCGGCCTCGAGCCCGACCAGGTCGTGGGTGGCGAGCCGTTCGAGGATCGAGTCGCGGGCCTCGCCGTCGACCCCGAGCTCGTCGAGCAGCTGGCGGTAGAGGTCGGCGTCGCCGAGCCCGATCACGGCGCGGTCGAGGCCGGCGGCGTCGAGCGCCGCCTCGAGCACCTCGATCACCTCGGCGGTGCCCTGCGGCGCCGGGACGCCGATCAGCTCGACCCCGGCCTGGGTGAATTCGCGCATCTGCCCGCGCTGCGGGCGCACAGCGCGGAAGGCGCTCGCCAGGTAGCAGAGGCGCACGGGACCTTCGGCGTCGGCGAAGCGGGTCGCCGCCAGGCGCGCGATCGGCACCGTCATTTCCGACCGCAGCGCCAGCAGGTCGCCGCTCTCGTCGAAGAATCGGTAGCCCGAGCCGGTCGCCCGCCCGTCCCCGCGGCCGAGCACCTCGTCGTACTCGATCGCCGGAGTCGCGACCTCGCCGTAGCCGAATCGTTCGAAGACCTCGATCAGGGCGACGTGGAGCCTGCGCAGCTCGCGCATCTCGTCGGGCAGCACGTCGCGAGTCCCTGGGGGAATCGGGTGTATCACCAGCCGGGACCTTACGAGAGTGGGCGCGAAAGCCCTGCTATGCAGGGATCTCCGCAGAAACTCGTTCGATCTGGGCGCCGAGGCCGCGCAGGCGCTCGTCGATCTGCTCGTAGCCGCGGTCGATCTGGCGGATGTTGCCGATCTCCGAGACGCCGTCGGCCGCGAGGGCGGCGATGAGCATCGCCATTCCGGCCCGGATGTCCGGGCTCTCGACGCGTTCGCCATGAAGCCGGCTCGGACCGCTGACGATCGCCCTGTGGGGATCGCAAAGCGTTATCCGAGCGCCCATTGCGACCAGCTTGTCGACGAAGAACAGGCGGTTCTCGAACATCTTCTCGAAGATCAGGATCTCGCCGTCGGCCTGTGTTGCGAGCGCCAGCGCGATCGAGGTGAGGTCCGCCGGGAACGCGGGCCAGGGGCCGTCCTCGATCTTCGGGATCGCGCCGCCGACGTCGGTCTGGATCCGCAGCTGCTGTCCGGGCGGAACCAGCACGTCGCCGCCTTCGATCGAAGAGTCCAGGCCCAAGCGGCGGAACTGGCGGCGGACGTTGACCAGATCGGCCGGGTCGACGTCGCGGATCCGAAGCTCGCCGCCGGTCGCAGCCGCGAGCGCCATGAAGCTGCCGACCTCGATGTGGTCGGCGCAGATCGTGTGCTCGGCCCCGCCGAGCCGGTCGCGGCCGTTGACGGTCATCACGTTGGAGCCGATCCCGTCGACCGTCGCCCCCATCGCCGCGAGCAGGCGCGCGAGGTCCTGGACGTGGGGCTCGGAGGCGGCGTTGGAGATCGTCGTCGGGCCCGGTGTCAGCGCCGCGGCCATCAGCGCGTTCTCGGTCCCCATCACCGACGGCTCGTCCATGAAGATCGCACAGGCGCGCAGCCCGCCGGGGCCGGCGTCGAGCTCGATCCAGCGGTCGCCGTCGACGCGGGCGCCGAGGTCCTTGAAGGCGTCGAGGTGGGCGTCGAGGCGCCGGCGGCCGATGAAGTCGCCCCCCGGCGGCGGCATCCGCGCCTCCCCGAAGCGGGCGAGCAGCGGGCCGGCGAGCAGGAACGAGGCGCGGATCTTCTTCGAGAGCTCCTCGTCGACCGTGACGTCGGTGACCGAGGCCGCGCACAGCCGCAGGCTGTTGTCGGCGACCCAGTCGGCCTCGACGCCGAGCTGTTCGAGCAGCGCGATCTGGGCCTCGGTGTCGCGGATCCGCGGCACCCGGTGGAGCAGCAGCTCCTCCTCGGTCAGCAGGCAGGCGGCGAGGATCGGCAGGGCCGCGTTCTTGTTGCCGGCGACGGTCAGCTCCCCTGAGAGCGGCACGCCGCCGTTGATGACGAATTTCTCCATTGCGAGTCCTCGTGAGCCTGCGCTGCCGATGGTCTCGGCTAGGGTAACGACCGCCATGGGGAAAGGCTGGAAGGTCGCTATCGGAATCGTGGTCGGCCTCGCCGTTCTGCTCGGCGTCAACGCGCTCGTCGTCGACAGGGAAACCAAGGCGGCCGGCGTCACCGTCCCCGGCGGCCGGATTCTCAAGCTCCAGGGCGGCGAACTGCAGGTGCTCGAAGGCGGGCCCCGCAGCGGCTCGCCGATAGTCCTCCTCCACTGTTACTCCTGCGCGATGGACTGGTGGGACGGGATGATCCCGGCCCTCGAGCGCAAGCACCGGGTGATCGCCATCGACCTGCTCGGCTTCGGCGGCTCCGAAAAGCCCGAAACGGGCTACTCGATCGAGAACCAGTCTTCGCTCGTCTCCGAGGCTCTGCGGCCGCCTCGGAGTCGAAGGCGCGACCGTCGTCGGCCACTCCCTCGGGCGGCACGGTCGCGACCTCGCTGCTGGAAGACTCGCCGCGGCTCGTCCGCCGCCTCGTGATCATCGACCAGGCCCCTGACAGAAGCTATGAGTCCGGCGGCCTGCCGTTCACGGCGAAGCTCACCTTCGTCCCGGTGCTCGGGCAGGCGCTCTGGCAGGTCACGCCCGACGCCGCGATCAAGGACGGCCTCGGCGTCGCCTTCGCACCCGGCTACGACGTCCCCGATCGCTTCGTCGACGACTTCAACCGGATGACCTACGACTCCTACCACGACGCGCCCGACGCCGAGTACGACTACACCGACGCGATCCGCTCGACCGCCGGATCGCGAGAAGCGGCCGGCCGCTGCTGGCGATCTTCGGCGCCGAAGACCAGATCTACGACTCGAGGAAGGCGCTCGACGCATACGGCCGGGTCCCAGACTCGCTGACCGCGATGATCCCCGGCTCCGGACACTCACCGAACGTCGAGAAGCCGGCGCAGACCGCCGCCCTGGTCCTCAAGTTCGCACCGGAATCAGTGCGGCCCAGGCACGAGGTGCAAAAAGCCGTGCAGGATCAGAAGCGCGTCCGACAACGTCCCTAAATTGGCGAACCCATGTTCGATTCAAAGACATCACTGACCGCACGACTGGCAGACGCCGTCGACCTGCTGCATCGACTTCGCCACGCTCGGCGAGTACGGCCTCGAGCCGGCCGAGCGACCCGGCGCGAGTTGTGAAGCGCGCCGCCGCACCGCCTCGCGGCAGGGGACCCGAGCTCGCAGCCCCCGTGGCCGCGAACGGGACCTTGCCCCCCGCGTCCGCTGAGGCGCGAGAGGCGGAGCCGCGGGCGGCTCGCAGGCACAGGCGCCGCTGGGCGCTGATCGCTGCCGCTGTGCTGGTCGTCATCGTCCTTGCAGCCGGCGTGCTGGCCAGCTGGCACTACGCCTCCCTGGTTCTGGCCCCGGACCATTCCGGATGGCCCGAGAACGTCGAGGTGGAGGCGGTTTCGCCAAAACGGGTGGTCCTCGAGCGCAACGAAGACACGCTGCGGCCCGGGACCTACGGGCTCGTCTGGCAGGCTGGACACGCGGTCGTCGGGCGGGTTCTGAGCAGCGATGAGGACACCGTCACCCGCCGCCTTCGCGACGTCGACGGATACCTGGGGAGCGGACTGGAGGTCGGCGTCGAAACCGACGTCTACACGGGGAATCCGAGCTCTCGCGGCCTCCGCTACCGCACGGTCCCCGTGCGAGGCGAACTGGGACGGATGCCGGCCTGGCTGGTGCCCGGCCGGAGCCGGACCTGGGCGATCGTCGTGCACGGGATCAACGGCACGCCCGAGGCCGGATTGCGGATTGCGCCCGCTCTGCACCGCACCGGCCTGCCGACGCTGATGATCACCTACCGCGACGACATCGGCGCCCCGGAGAGCCCCGACGGCTACCACCACATGGGTGAGACCGAGTGGCGTGACCTCCAGGCCGCGTCTCGCTACGCGTTGGCCCACGGCGCCCGTCACCTGGTCCTCGTCGGCTACTCGATGGGAGGCGCGCTTGTCGCCCGCTTCATGGAGCAATCGCCCCTGGCGCCGAGGGTCGTCGGCGCTGGTCCTCGACGCGCCGGCACTGAACTGGAAGAGGATCCTCGAATTCAACGCGACGAAGATGGGCTTCCCGTCGTTCTTCGCTCTCCCGGTCGAGTGGGCGATCGGCGCCCGCATCGACGCGAATTGGAGCGGACTCGACGCACTCGACCAGACCGAGGACTTCCACCTCCCGATCCTCCTCTTCCACGGCACCGAGGATGACGTCGTCCCGATCGCGACCAGCGATCAGTTCGCCGAAGAGCTGCCCGGCTGGGTCACCTACTACAGGGTTCCCAAGGCTGGTCACACCGAGGCATGGAACGTCGACCCGCCTCTCTATGAAGACGGGTCGAGGGCTTCCTCGAAAAAGCCCTGCAAAAGACGAGGAGCCCGACCTCTCGATCGGGCTCCTCGTGAAGAAAGAACCGGCGGCGACCTACTCTCCCAGGAGGTTGCCCCCCAAGTACCATCGGCGCTGAGTGGCTTAACTGCTCTGTTCGGAATGGGAAGAGGTGTCTCCCCCTCGCTCTGCGCCACCGGAATTTTGCGAGACCACCCCCGGTGGATCTTGAAAACCGCACAAGGCGCAATGGGTGAAAAATAAATCCGTCAAGCCCTCGACCCATTAGTACCAGTCAGCTACGTGCATTACTGCACTTCCACTGCTGGCCTATCAACCTGGTGGTCTACCAGGGGTCTTACTCCCTCTAGGGGATGGGAGAACTCATCTCGAGGACGGCTTCCCGCTTAGATGCTTTCAGCGGTTATCCGTTCCGTGCGTAGCTAACCTGCGATGCCCTTGGCAGGACAACAGATACACCAGAGGCACGTTCATCCCGGTCCTCTCGTACTAGGGATGACTCCTCTCAATTCTCCAACGCCCACGGCAGATAGGGACCGAACTGTCTCACGACGTTCTGAACCCAGCTCGCGTACCGCTTTAATGGGCGAACAGCCCAACCCTTGGGACCTACTCCAGCCCCAGGATGCGACGAGCCGACATCGAGGTGCCAAACCGGTTCGTCGATGTGGACTCTTGGAACCGATAAGCCTGTTATCCCCGGAGTACCTTTTATCCGTTGAGCGACGGCGCTTCCACTTGCTACCGCCGGATCACTAAGCCCAACTTTCGTTCCTGCTCGACCCGTCGGTCTCGCAGTCAAGCTCCCTTGTTGCCTTTACACTCTACGCACGATTTCCAACCGTGCTGAGGGAACCTTTGGGCGCCTCCGTTACATTTTAGGAGGCGACCGCCCCAGTCAAACTGCCCACCTGACACTGTTCACCACCCGGATTACGGCATGGTGTTAGAAGCCCGGAGTGCCAAGGGTGGTATCTCAAGGGTGACTCCCCGGCGGCCAAAGCCGTCGGTTCACAGTCTCCCACCTATCCTGAGCGAGATACACCAGACTCCAATATCAAGTTGCAGTAAAGGTTCACGGGGTCTTTCCGTCTAGCCGCGGGTACTCGGCATCTTCACCGAGACTTTAATTTCACCGAGCCTCTCGTTGAGACAGCGTCCAACTCGTTACGCCATTCGTGCAGGTCGGAACTTACCCGACAAGGAATTTCGCTACCTTAGGACCGTTATAGTTACGGCCGCCGTTTACCGGGGCTTAGCTTCATTGCTTCGCGCCGAAGCGCTGACAAGTCCGCGTAACCTTCCGGCACCGGGCAGGCGTCAGCCCCTATACGTCGTCTTACGACTTAGCAGAGGCCTGTGTTTTTGGTAAACAGTCGGTTGGACCAATTCACTGCGGCCCCCTCAGGCTCCCTCCGAATGGAGTTCACCCTACCGGGGCGTCCCTTCTCGCGAACTTACGGGACGATTTTGCCGAGTTCCTTAACGAGAGTTAGCTCGCTCACCTCAGTATGTTCTACTTGTCCACCTGTGTCGGTTATCGGTACGGGCACGTGAATCCTGCCTAGAGGATTTTCTCGGAGGCATGGGATCGGGGACTGGCCGGCGGTCAAGCCAGCTGGCATCGCACCTCGCGTCAAAACGCCGCTGCGGATTTCCCTACAGCGACTAGCTACGTGCTTGCCCCAGGACAACCATCGCCTGGGTTCCCTTACCCTTCCCCGTCCCCCCATCGGTCATAACGGAAACGACGTGGTACAGGAATATCAACCTGTTGGCCATCGGCTACGCCTTTCGGCCTCGCCTTAGGTCCCGACTAACCCTGAGCAGACGAACTTTACTCAGGAAACCTTGGACAATCGGTGGAGGGGAGTCTCACCCCTCTTTCGTTACTCATGCCGGCATTCTCACTTCCAGCCGCTCCACGGAGGCTTACGCCGCCGCTTCTCGCAACTGGAACGCT
Organism: uncultured Solirubrobacterales bacterium; assembly: GCA_963795295.1. GTDB lineage: Bacteria > Actinomycetota > Thermoleophilia > Solirubrobacterales > 70-9 > VRUE01. The sequence continues at coordinate 368,696 of CAWCHE010000006.1, read as the reverse complement.
CTCCTACCGCGTACAGAGCCCGCAGGCCTGCACACCCATAGCTTCGGAGACTAGCTTGAGCCCCGTTGAATTATCCGCGCCCGAACACTTGACCAGTGAGCTGTTACGCACTCTTTCAAGGGTGGCTGCTTCTAAGCCAACCTCTTGGTTGTCTCTGCATTCGGACATCGTTTGCCACTTAGCTAGTACTTAGGGTCCTTAGCTGATGGTCTGGGTTGTTCCCCTTTTGCGTACGAAGTTTATCCCCCGCACACTGACTGCCGAACTAACCGTAACGGTCTTCGGAGTTTGCCTGAAGTCGGTAACCTGGTAGGGCCCCTAGTCCAAACAGTGCTCTACAGCCGTCACGCAATATGTTCGACGCTATACCTAAATATATTTCGGAGAGAACCAGATATCTCTGAGCTTGATTAGCCTTTCACTCCGATCCACAGGTCATCCGCCCAGTTTTCAACCTAGGTCGGTTCGGCCCTCCACGAGGTCTTACCCCCGCTTCAGCCTGCCCATGGATAGCTCGCTCAGTTTCGGGTCTACCGCCAGTGACTGTGTCGCCCTATTCAGACTCGCTTTCGCTACGGCTCCGCTCATCGCTTAACCTCGCCACTGACGAGTAACTCGCCGGCTCGTGATGCAAAAAGCACGCCGTCACACCCGAAGGTGCTCCGACCACTTGTAAGCTTACGGTTTCAGGTACTATTTCACTCCCCTTCAGGGGTGCTTTTCACCTTTCCCTCACGGTACTAGTTCACTATCGGTCACCAGGTAGTACTTAGCCTTGGAGGGTGGTCCCCCCGGGTTCAGACCGCGTTTCACGGGTGCGGTCCTACTCAGGAACATCAATCAGCAGATCAGTGTGTTTTCACCTACGGGACGATTGCCCTCTGTGGTGCGAGGTTCCACTCGCTTCGGCTAACACCTGATTTTGTAACTGCTGCCGAACCGGACACGGCTCGGACATGACGTCCTACAACCCCCGACAGGCAACGTGTGTCCACTTGCACCCATCGGGTTTGGGCTGATCCCCTTTCGCTCGCCACTACTAAGGGAGTCTCGGTTGATTTCTTTTCCTCGGGGTACTTAGATGTTTCAGTTCCCCCGGTTCACTTCCAACGACTATGTATTCATCGTTGGATAACGCCGCATTACCGGCGCTGGGTTTCCCCATTCGGAAATCCGCGGGTCAAAGGCTGTTCAGCGCCTCACCGCGGCTTATCGCAGCCGTCCACGTCCTTCTTCGACTCCTGGTGCCAAGGCATCCACCGTAAGCTCTTAATATCTTGACGGTGCGAACCCACTCGCCGAAGCGAACGGGTTCAGAAATTAAATTTACCCATATAGCCTTGTGCAGTTTTCAAGGTCCACCGAGGCACGCGCGGCGGGGGATGCCCGCCGGCGGTCTCTCAAAACTGAGCAGCGTACCCAGTGACATACAGCCACTGGGGAGCCCGGTCGACGTTCTAGAGAAATCTCCCTAGAAAGGAGGTGATCCAGCCGCAGCTTCCGCTACGGCTACCTTGTTACGACTTCACCCCAATCACAAGTCCCACCTTCGACGGCTCCCTCCAAAAGGTTAGGCCACCGGCTTCGGGTGTTACCTGCTTTCGTGGTGTGACGGGCGGTGTGTACAAGGCCCGGGAACGTATTCACCGCGGCATTGCTGATCCGCGATTACTAGCAACTCCACCTTCATGGAGGCGAGTTTCAGCCTCCAATCCGAACCGAGGCGCACTTTCTGGGATTCGCTCCACCTCACGGTATTGCTGCCCTTTGTATGCGCCAATGTAGCACGTGTGTAGCCCTGGACATAAGGGGCATGATGACTTGACGTCGTCCCCACCTTCCTCCGGTTTGTCACCGGCAGTCTCCCATGAGTCCCCAACTGAATGCTGGCAACATGGAACGGGGGTTGCGCTCGTTGCGGGACTTAACCCAACATCTCACGACACGAGCTGACGACAGCCATGCACCACCTGTGATTGTGTCCCGAAGGAAAACCATATTTCTATGGCGGTCACAAACATGTCAAGCCCAGGTAAGGTTCTTCGCGTTGCGTCGAATTAAACCACATGCTCCGCTGCTTGTGCGGGCCCCCGTCAATTCCTTTGAGTTTTAGCCTTGCGGCCGTACTCCCCAGGCGGGGCACTTAGTGCGTTAGCGACGGCACGGGAGGAGTCGACACCTCCCACACCTAGTGCCCATCGTTTACGGCGTGGACTACCAGGGTATCTAATCCTGTTCGCTCCCCACGCTTTCGCGCCTTAGCGTCAGTACCGTCCCAGCGAGCTGCCTTCGCTATTGGTGTTCCTCCTGATATCTGCGCATTCCACCGCTACACCAGGAATTCCACTCGCCTCTTCCGGACTCTAGCCCTGCAGTATCCATCGGCTTTCAAAGGTTGAGCCTTTGACTTTCACAACGGACTTACAGGGCCGCCTACGCGCGCTTTACGCCCAATGATTCCGGACAACGCTTGCTCCCTACGTATTACCGCGGCTGCTGGCACGTAGTTAGCCGGAGCTTCTTCTGGAGGTACCGTCAATCCACACGGCTGTTAACCGGTGAACCTTCGTCCCTCCTGAAAGGGGTTTACAACCCGAAGGCCGTCTTCCCCCACGCGGCGTTGCTGCGTCACGCTTTCGCGCATTGCGCAAGATTCCCCACTGCTGCCTCCCGTAGGAGTCTGGGCCGTGTCTCAGTCCCAGTGTGGCTGATCGTCCTCTCAGACCAGCTACCCATCGTTGCCTTGGTAGGCCGTTACCCCACCAACAAGCTAATGGGCCGCGAGCCCCTCCCAATGCGGAGGCCGAAGCTTCCTTTAGTACACAGACTTAAATCCGTGCACCACATCCGGTATTAGCCCGAGTTTCCTCGGGTTGTCCCGGTCATCGGGGCAGGTTACTCACGTGTTACTCACCCGTTCGCGGCTTGGCCCCAGGGCAAGCCCTGGTTCGTCGCACCACTTGCATGTGTTAAGCACGCCGCCAGCGTTCGTCCTGAGCCAGGATCAAACTCTCCGTGAAGGGTACTTCTACTTCTGTACTTCTTCACTCAGAGAGTGGTCATATCTCGAATGGCCGCCGGGTACACATACGTGGCGACCGGACATGACGGGTAAATCAGACCACTCGGCCCGCTGGCGGGCCAAGTGGATCGGGCTCAAACATCACCACGGACACGAATGTCCGTGGAGTGCACGCTGCTCAGTTTTCAAAGACCGCTGCGCCTCTGCGACGGGTTTCGCCGCCCTTCACGCATGGTCAGGCGCATGGCCTGTCCAGAGGGACCGAGGAGTATAGCGCCGTGGCAGCGCTTTGCCTAGTGGCCGTCGCCGGAATCTCTAGATGGCGGCCCGAAGCCGCCTGAAGCGCCGCTTCCCGGCCTGCAGCACCCGCCCGTCGAGATCCCCCGGCGCGATGTCGAGGATATCCGGGGCAAGGGTCTCGCCGTCGAGCTTGACCCCTCCCTGCTTCAGCAGGCGCCGCGCCTCGCTCGAGCTGATCCCGAAGGCGTCGGCCATCAGCACCGGGATGTGGACCAGGACCGCGTCGTCCCCCGTGTACAGGGAGAGGTCGAGGTCCTCGATCTCCTCCGGCGCCTCGCGGCGGACGAAGAGCCTGTCGAAGTGCTCCTCCGCTGCGGCGGCCGCAGCAGCGTCATGGAAGCGCTCGACGATGCGCCGGCCCAGCGCCCGCTTGGCGGCCGCGGGCGCCTCCTCGGCCGGCAGCTCTTCGCCGAGCAGCAGCCGGTAGTACTCGGGCATCGCCTCGTCCGGGATCCGCATCAGCCGCCCGAACATCTCCTCGGGCGGATCGGTGACGCCGACGTAGTTGTCGAGCGACTTGCTCATCTTCTGGACGCCGTCGGTGCCGACCAGGATCGGCATCGTCAGGATCGATTGCGGGGCCTGGCCGTAGGAGGCCTGGATGTCGCGGCCGAAGAGCAGGTTGAATTTCTGGTCGGTCCCCCCCAGCTCGAGGTCGGACTCGACGGCGACCGAGTCATAGCCCTGAAGCAGCGGATAGAGGAGCTCGAGCGCCGCGATCGGCGCCTTCGCCGCCAGCCGCTTCTGGAAGTCGTCGCGCTCCAGCAGGCGGGCGACCGTCGTCTGGGCCAGCAGCCCGAGGAGGGCCTCCGGCTCCATCCGCAGCCACTCGCTGTTGCGGCGCACCTCGGTCCGCTCGGGGTCGAGGATCTTGAAGGCCTGCTCCTGGTAGGTGGCGGCGTTGGCCTCGATCTCCTCCGCCGAGGGCATCGGCCGCTGGGTCGAGCGCCCGCTCGGGTCGCCGACCCTGGCGGTGAAGTCGCCGACGATGAGGACGACGGTGTGGCCGTCCTCCTGGAACTCCCGCAGCTTCTCGAGGACGACGGTGTGGCCGAGGTGGATGTCGGCTGTCGTCGGGTCGATCCCGAGCTTGACCCGCAGCGGCCGATCGCCTGAGAGCTGCTCGGCGAGCCGCCCCTCGGGCAGCACGTCGACCGCATTGCGCGTCAAGTCCGGCATGGGGCGAATGCTAGACTGCCGCCTTCGCTCAGCGGCCCACGGGTACGCCGGGCCAACCTTGATGGCGGCCCTAGGAACAAAGCCCCGCCGGCGCGGCGGTGAGCCTCCGCCGTCGGTCCCCCCCTCCCCTGCGGAGAAGAAGCGCAAGCCGCGGCTGAAGAAGCTCCGGTTTCTCTTCGTCCTGCTCGGGCTCGGCGTCCTCGGCCTGGTCTCGATGGTCTTCGGGATGATGGCCGCGGTCTCACAGGACCTGCCGGCGATCTACAACTTCGCCCAGTTCAAGGCCTCGAAGAACACCGAGGTCTACGACGTCTCTGGGGAACCGATCGGCACCCTGACCAGCAACCAGAACAAGATCCTGCTCAGCTCGGGCCAGATCTCGCCGAACATCAAGAACGCGGTGGTCTCGATCGAGGACGCGCGCTTCTACGAACACAACGGCGTCGACTTCCAGGGCATCGGGCGCGCGCTCGTCAAAGACATCCTCAGCCAGAGCGCCGAACAGGGCGCCTCGACGATCACCGAGCAGTTCATCAAGAACGCGCTCGCCGCCCAGGGCGAAAGGACGGTCTTCGAGAAATTCAGGGAGGCGGCGCTCGCCTATCGGCTCGAGCGCCACTGGAGCAAGGACAAGATCCTCACCGAGTACCTGAACACGATCTACTTCGGCGAGGGCGCCTACGGGATCGAGGCCGCGGCCCGGACCTTCTTCGGCGATGCCCACCCGGGCTGCGGGACCCAGACCGAGCCCTGCGCCTCGGTGCTGGAGCCCTGGGAGTCGGCGATGCTGGCCGCGATCATCCAGTCGCCGACCGCCTACGACCCCAAGTACTACCCCGAAAACGCCCTCGCACGACGCAACGTCGTCCTCGAAAAGATGGAGGAACAGGGCTACATCACCGAAACCCAGCTGCGCGAAGGGATCCACCAGGCGCTGCCCGCCCCGAGCGACATCGAACCGCCCAGCGTCGATTCTGAAGCGCCGTATTTCACCTCCTGGATGCGCCAGCAGCTGGTCGACCGCTTCGGCGCCGCCAAAGCCTTCTTCGGCGGCCTCAAAGTCAAGACGACCCTCGACCTCCGGCTCCAGCAGGCGGCCGAAGAATCGGTCAACGAATACCTCGGCTACCTGCCGCCGACCGCCTCGGTGGTCGTCCTGGACAACCGCACGGCGGGCGTCAAGGCGATGGTCGGCGGCCCCGACTTCGACACCAAGCCGTTCAACCTGGCGACGCTCGGCCACCGCCAGCCGGGGTCATCGATCAAGCCCTTCACGCTGATCACGGCGCTCGAAGAGGGCATCTCCCCGAGCACGACCTACGAATCGGCGCCCCAGGAAATCCCCTACGGGAAGAACGGCCAGGAAACCTTCGTCGTCCACAACGACGAGGACAACTACATCGGCTCCTGCACGATCGAATGCGCGATGACTTACTCCGACAACACGATCTACGCCCAGCTCGGCCTCGAGGGCCTGAAGGGCAAGACGATCCAGGATCGGACCCACTCGATCGCGGCGACGATCCACAAAATGGGCTACAGCGAACCGATCTCGACCAACCCGGCGATGGTGCTCGGCGGCCTCGAAGAGGGCGTCACCCCGCTCGGCTGGGCCTACGCCTACATGACGATCGCCAACGACGGCGACAGGGTCAGCGGCACCCTGGCGCCTGTGCCCGGCGACAGCCCCGTCGCCTACACGGCGGTCGAAGACCAGGACGGCCACACCATCAAGGGCGGCGACAACGACTCGACCCACGAACAGGTGCTCACCGAAAGCACCGCGCTGGAAACGAAGCGGATCCTCGAAACGGTGGTCAGCAGCGGCACCGGCGTCAACGCCGACATCGGCGCCGAAGGGCAGTGGGGCAAGACGGGCACGACCGAGGAAAACGGCGACGCCTGGTTCTGCGGCGCGACCGAAGAAGTCACGGCCTGCGTCTGGGTCGGCTACGCGGACTCGCTGACGCCGATGACCACCCTCTACAACGGCGGCCCGGTGATGGGCGGCACCTACCCGGCGCTGATCTGGGCCAGCGTCGTCTCCGCCTGGGAAGACATCGCCGCCGAACGCGCGGCGGAATCGGCCGACAAGAAACGGGCCAAGCACGAAGGCGACGAAAGCGGTGAAGGCGAAACCGAAAGCTACGTCCCGCCGAGCGCCGAGGAATCAGAATCCGTCGAACCGGTCGAAGAAACGCCCGCCCCGGTCGAAGAAGCCGCCCCCGAAGCCGAAGGCGGCGCGGTCGAAGAAGCGCCGGCCGAACCGGCCGAATCCGCTCCCGCCCCGTCTGAATCGACGGGAGCCGGCGGCGGCATCACGGCCGGCTGACGAAGGGACTGCCGGCGGCGCAGAAGCGCCAGGGACGCTCGACCGCTTTGGTGATGCCGATCCGGGGGCCGGCGACCACCTCGGGCCGCTCCCCGGCCTCGGGAGCGAGCAGCATGAAGGGGTCGCGCGTGAGGTCGGCGCCGTTCTCCTCGAGACCGATGCCGAGCGCCTCGGTCAGCTTGCCGGGGCCTGAGCAGAGCTCGCGGTCGTGACGGCCGCCGCGGCGGCGGCGCATCTGCTCGAGCCCCGCGGTCGGCTCGAGAGCGCGGAAGAGGACCGCGGCCGCCTCACCCTCGGGTTCGCAGACGACGTTGAGGAGGCTGTGGATCCCGTAGGAGAGGTAGACGTAGGCGCGGCCCGGCGCTCCGAACAGAGGCTCGGTCCGCGCGGTCAGCCCGACGTAGGCGTGACAGGCGGGATCGTCGCGCTCGTAGCTCTCGGTCTCGACGATGGTGCCGCCGCAGCCGTCGTGGAGGAGGCGGCAGCCGATCAGGTCGCGGGCGACCTCGTGGACGGAGCGGTTGAAGAAGTCAGCTCCGAGGCGCTCGACGGTCGCCGTCATTCTCGCTCTTCGACGACGCGCTCCCTGACCGCCCGCAGGGTCTCGCCGGCGAGCTCGATCTGGCGGGCGAGGGGCTCGGAGCCCGTCCCGCCCTCGATCCGCTTCGACTCGAGCCAGCTGCTGCGCTCGAGCACCTCGTAGTAGGAGTCGTCGAGCACGTCGGAGTGAGCCTGAAGCTCCTCGGGAGTGAGATCGGAGAGGCTCTTGCCGCCCTCGACCGCATCGCGGACCAGGGCCCCGACGATGCCGTGCGCCTCGCGAAAGGGGACGCCCTTGCGGACCAGGAGGTCGGCGACCTCGGTGGCCGCCAGCATCTCGTCGCCGGAGGCGTCCTCGAGGCGGGCCCGGTCGAACTCGATCCCGGCCAGCATCCCCTCGGCCGCGTCGAGGCAGGACTCGACCGTGTCGATCGCGTCGAAGAGCGGCTCCTTGTCCTCCTGCATGTCCTTGCCGTAGGTGAGCGGCAGCGCGTGCATCGTTCCCAGCAGCGCCAGGTAGTCGGCGGCGACCCGGGGGCTCTTGGCCCGCAGCAGCTCGGCGGAGTCGGGGTTGACCTTCTGCGGCATGATCGAGGAGCCCGAGGAAAAGGACTCGTCGAGCTGGCAGAACCCGAACTCGGTGCTCGACCAGATCACGATCTCCGAGCCGAGGCGCGAGAGGTGCATCGCGCAGGTGGACGCCGCGGCGAGGTAGTCGAGGACGAAGTCGCGGTTGGATGCGCCGTCGATCGAGTTGGCGCTGACGTGTTCGAAGCCGAGGTCGTCGGCGACGGCGCGGCGATCGATCTCCCAGTTGACGCCGGCCAGGGCGCCGGAGCCGAGCGGCATCACCGAGGCGCTGTCGAGAGCGAACTGGAAGCGCAGGACGTCCCGGGCCAGCATCCAGAAGTAGGCGAGCAGGTGGTGGCCGAGGTAGACCGGCTGGGCGCGCTGGAGATGGGTGTAGCCGGGCATAGGCCAGTCGCGGTGGCGCTCGGCCAGCTCGAGCAGCCGCGCCATCGCCCCCCCGGCGAGGTCGATCGCCTGCAGCGAGTGCACCTGGACGACCATCGCGACGTCGGTCGCGACCTGGTCGTTGCGCGAGCGGCCCGTGTGGAGCTTGCCGGCGAGCGGGCCGATCTCCTCGCCGAGCAGGCGCTCGATCGCCATGTGGATGTCCTCGTCGCCCTGGTCGAACTCGAAGCCGTGGGCGCCGATCCGCTCCTCGACCCGGTCGAGGCCGGCGAGCATCTGCTCGAGCTCCGCCGCGTCGAGGACGTCGATCCTCTGCAGCGCGCGCGAGTGCGCCCGAGACTGGTCGAGGTCGTAGGCCGCCAGCGGCCAGTCGAAGTCGAGCGACCGGTTCATCCGCCAGAAGCGCGGGTCGGGGTCTTTTCGGAAGCGAGACATCAGTGCAGTGATTCGGCCAGAGCCTCGCACACCCTCTCGACCTGGGACTCGGCCATCGAGGTGAAGAAGGGCAGGGCGAGGGAGCGCGCGGACGCCTCTTCGGCGATCGGGAACTGGCCCTCCTGGTATCCGAGCTCGCGCAGGTGCGGGAACAGGTGGATGCATGGCAGGTAGGCCTTGGAGGCGACGCCGCGCTCGGCGAGCCGGGCGATCGTCGCGTCGCGGTCGAGCTCGGCATCGAGCCGGACCGGATAGATGAACCAGCTGCGCATCTCGTGGCCGCGGGCCTCGATCGGCGCCTCGACGCCGCCGACGTCGGCGAGCGCTTCGGCGTAGAGCCCGGCCAGGGTCGAGCGCCGCGCCAGCATCAGGTCGAGCTTCTCGAGCTGGGCGACGCCGAGCGCAGCCGCCAGGTCCCCGAGGCGGTAGTTGAACCCGAGGCGGTCGTGGTCGAGCCAGCCCATGTCGACGGCGCGGCCCTGGTTGCGCTCCGAGCGCAGCCGCGCCGCGACCTCGGGGCCGGAGGGGACGATCATCCCGCCCTCCCCCGTCGCCAGCTGCTTGTTCGGATAGAAGGCGAAGGTCGCGAGGTTCCCCCTCGTCCCCACCCGGCGGCCGTCGGAATCGACGGCCCCGAGCGCCTCGCAGGCGTCCTCGAGCAGTCCGAGGCCGCGGCCCTCGGCGAGCTCCTCGAGCTCCAGCATCGCCGCCGGGTAGCCGAAGATGTGGATCGGGAGGATGCCGACCGTCTTCTCGCCGATGCCCGCCCGGGCCGAGCCCGGATCGAGGTCGAGGGTGATCGGGTCGACGTCGCAGAACACCGGCCGCACCCCCTCGTAGAGAAGGCAGTTGGCGGAGGCGACGAAGCTGAACGGGCTGGTCAGGACCTCATCGCCCTCGCTCCAGCCGAGCGCTCGGACCCCGAGGTGGAGAGCGGCGGTGCCGCTGGAGACGGCGACCGCGTCATCGGTCCCGAGCCAGGCGGCGAAGGCCCCCTCGAAGCGCTCGACCATCGGCCCCAGCGAGAGCTGCCCCGAGCGCAGCACCTCCAGCGCCAGCTCCTCCTCGCGCTCGCCGAGCTCGGGCATGGCGAGGGGAATCGAGGGTTCGCTCATCATCGCTCGGGGCTCACTGAAAAGCGTAGGCGAGGGAGTCGACGAGTGCCTCCCAGGAGGCCTCGATGATGTTCTCCGAGACGCCGATCGTCCCCCACTCCCGCTCGCCGTCGGTGGAGTCGAGCAGGACCCGGGTGACCGCCCCGGTGCCGTGCGCCTCGTCGAGGATCCGCACCTTGTAGTTGGTCAACTCGACCTCGGCGAGGTGCGGGTGACGGGCGCCGATCGCGGCACGGAGCGCCTTGTCGAGGGCGTTGACCGGGCCATTGCCCTCGGCGACCTCGACGAAGCGCTCGCCGTCGAGGAGGATTTTGATCGTCGCCTCGGTCTCGACCCGGCCACCCTGGCGCTTCTCGGTCGTGACCCGGAAGCTCTCGAGCTCGAAGAGCGGCTGGAAGACGCCGGCCTCCTCGCGCAGCAGGAGCTCGAAGGAGGCCTGGGCGGCCTCGTAGTGGTAGCCATGGTGCTCGCGCTCCTTGAGCCGCTCGACGGCCCTCGCGGCTGCGGCGTCGTCGAGCTCGAGGCCGGCGTCCCCGGCCTGCGAGCGGATCGTCGCCTTGCCGGAGAGCTCCGAGGCGAGGATCTCCCGCTGGTTGCCGACCTCGCCCGGGTCGAGGTGCTCGAAGGTGCTGGCGTCGGCGGCGACGCCGGCCGCATGCAACCCGGCCTTGTGGGCGAAGGCGTTGCGGCCGACGTAGGCCTGGTCGGGATCCGGCGTCATGTTGCAGAGCTCGTCGAGGTAGTGGGCGGTCCGGGTCAGGCTCTCGAGCTGCTCGGCGCCGACCACGTCGAATCCCATCTTCAGCTGCAGCGCCGGCAGGATCGAGGCGAGGTTGGCGTTGCCGCAGCGCTCGCCGTAGCCGTTGACCGTGCCCTGCACGAGGCGGGCGCCGCCTTCGACCGCGGCCAGCGAGTTGGCGACCGCGCACTCGGAGTCGTTGTGGGTGTGGATACCGATCTCGACCCGGTCGCCGAGCGCCTCGACGACGGCGGCGACGGTCTCGCCGACGAACCCGGGCAGACTGCCGCCGTTGGTGTCGCAGAGGGTGACGTTCTCGGCGCCGCCGTCGACCGCGGCGGCGACGCACTCCAGCGCGAACGCCGGGTCATCGCGGTAGCCGTCGAAGAAGTGCTCGGCGTCGAAGACCGGCCGCTTTCCGTTCGCGCGGCAGAATGCGATCGAGTCGCGGATCATCGCCAGGTTCTCCTCGACGGAGACCCGGATCACCTTCTCGAGGTGGAGCTTCCAGCTCTTCCCGACCAGGCAGACGACCGGGGCGAAGGACTCGACCAGCGTCGCGAGAGCGGGGTCGTCGGCGGCCTCGACGCCGCTGCGCCTCGTCATCCCGAAGGCGGCGATCGTCGAGTTCTCGAGCTCGAGCTCGGCGAGCTTGGCGAACAACTCCGCTTCTTTCGGGTTCGAGCTCGGGAAGCCCGCCTCGATGAACTGGACGCCGAGCGCGTCGAGGGCATGCACGACCTTCAGCTTCTCCTCCACGGAGAGGGACATGCCGTGGCCCCCCATGCCGTCACGCAAGGTGGTGTCGTAGAGCTTTACCTGGTCCATCTGATGCCTTTCGATTCGAGAGATCGGGGAGTGGGCCTCTTTGTGGGGGCCCGCCTGCGCGGCCATGCCGCGCCAGCCGCTAGGCGGCTGTGGTAATTCGCCCGATTGCCTCAATACGAGTGCGCATCAAGAGTTCACCTTACTCGGCTCGTCCGTCTGGGCCGGAACCTCGACCGGATCGAGCCACTCCAGGTACTCCTCCGCCCGCCCGTGCAGGGCGTCTTCGAACCGAGCCTGGATCACGCGGGTGATCTCGCCGGGCTCGCCGATCGGGTGGTCGTCGACCTCGCGGACGGGGACCAGCTCCGCCGCGGTGCCGGTGAAGAAGATCTCCTCCGCCAGGTAGAGCTCGGCGCGGGCGACGTCCCTTTCGACGACGTTGTAGCCGAGGTCGCGGGCGATCTGGATTACCGACTTGCGGTTGATTCCGTCGAGGATCGCCGCCACGTGCGGCGGGGTGACGATCTCGCCGTCGCGGACGAGGAAGATGTTCTCGCCCGAGCCCTCGCAGACGAACCCGCGCTCATCGAGCAGGATCGCCTCCTCGTAGCCGGCTTTCTTCGACTCCGTCTTGGCGAGGATCGAGTTGAGGTACTGGCCCGACGCCTTGGCGTGCGGGATCAGGCCCGCGGGAGAGATCCGCCGCCAGCTCGAGACCTTGGCGCGGATGCCGGAGCGCTTGCCCTCGTCCCCGAGGTAGGCGCCCCAGGGCCAGACCGCGATCGAGACCTCCATCGGCGAGTCGGCGTAGAGGCCCATCTCGCCGTAGCCGCGGAAGGCGAGCGGGCGGATGTAGCAGGAGCGCAGCCCGTTGCGGCGGATCAGCTCCCGCGTCGCCTCGGCGATCTCCTCGATCGAGAAGGGAAGCGTCATGTAGAAGAGCTCCGCCGACTTGGCGAGCCGGTCGAGGTGGTCCCGGTGGCGGAAGATCGCCGGCCCGCGCTCGGTCTCGTAGCAGCGGATGCCCTCGAAGACGCCTGTCCCGTAGTGCAGGCCGTGGCTGAGCACGTGCACCTTGGCGTCCTCCCAGGGCACGAACTCGCCGTTATGCCAAATCAAATCAGCCTGGTCCATGTTGAAGCAAAGTATGCCCGATGAGGACAAGGGCTTCGCCCCGCGTGTCCGAATGAGATGCGACAACCGAGAGGAGACACATGATTGCCCGCCTTCGTCCCAAGCTCACCTATTCGAACGTCCTCGCCAGCCTGGCGCTCTTCATCGCCCTGGGAGGTGCCGCCGTGGCCGCCGGCCTGCCGAAGAACAGCGTCGGCGCGAACCAGCTCAAGCAGGGTTCCGTCACCGCCAAGAAAATCCGCCGTGAAGCGGTCACCAACCTGAAGCTGAAGGGCGGCTCGATCAGCGCCAGCAAACTCGCCTCCGACGCCGTCACGGGCGGCTCGATCGCCGCCGGCGCCGTCAGCTCGGGGAAGCTGGCCAAAAACGCGGTCATCAACGCCTCGATCGCAAACGGGGCCGTCGGCAACAGCAAACTCGCCAACGAAGCAATCTCCAACACGAAACTGCAGAAAGAAAGCGTCACCGGCGACAAGATCAAAAACGGCACGGTGGGCACGTCGAAGCTCTCCGCCGATGTCCCTCCGCTCCTCGGCACCCTGCGCACAGGCCAGACACTGCGCGGGCAGTTCGCCGTCGGCGGGCCCGGCGGCTCGGCCCTCTGGGCCGCGCAGTCGTTCCAGTTCCCGCTCAACAACCCCCCCAAAGCCGAAGTGATCGACCCGCCCACGGCGACGACCCCGAACTGCCAGGGGATCACCGGCGGCAGCGGCCAGACCCCGCAGGCGGCGGCGGGCTACCTCTGCTTTTACGTCACCAGCAAGAAAAACATCGCTGCGGCCGGGCTGACCGTGCCGGGCGTCGCGCTGACCCGGCTCGGATTCGCGCTCGAAGGCGTCTCCGAAGCGGCCGGCGACTTCTACGCCTCCGGCCAGTGGGCAGTGACCTCGCCCTAGGCGGCGAGCTCGGCGAGAACGGCCTCGGTCATCTCGTCGGTGCCGATCGCGGCCTCCCCATCCTCGGCCAGGTCCGGGGTGCGGAGGCCGCGCTCGAGGACGGCGTCGACGGCGCTCTCGATCCGCAGGGCGTCGTCGGCCCGGTCGAGGCCGTGACGGAGCATCATCGCCGTCGAGAGGAAGGTCGCGAGCGGGTTGGCGACTCCCTTGCCGGCGATGTCGGGCGCCGAGCCGTGCACGGGCTCGAACAGGCCGGGGTCGCCGTCGGCGCCGAGGCTCGCCGAGGGGAGCATCCCCAGCGACCCGGTCAGCATCGCCGACTCGTCGCTGAGGATGTCGCCGAAGAGGTTCTCGGTGACGATCACGTCGAACTCAGCCGGGCGTGAGACCAGCTGCATCGCGGCGTTGTCGACGAGCAGGTGGTCGAGAGCGACGTCCTCGTACTCGCCGGCGCGACCCTGGTGACGACCTCGCGCCAGAGCCGCGAGGTCTCGAGCACGTTGGCCTTGTCGACCGAGGTGACCCGCGGCGCCGCGCCCCCGTCCGCCGCCCGCCGGCGCGCGGCTTCGAAGGCGGTGCGGGCGATCCGGTCGATCTCCGCGACGGAGTACTCGCAGTTGTCGTGGGCCTTGTCGCCGTCGCGGCCGGAGTCGCCGAAGTAGATGCCGCCGGTCAGCTCGCGGACGACCAGCAGGTCGGTGCCCGCGATCCGCTCCTCGCGCAGCGGGCTGGCGCCGACCAGGGCCGGGCTCGGGCGCACCGGACGCAGGTTCGCGTAGAGGCCCATTCCCTTGCGAAGCCCCAGCAGGCCCTGCTCGGGGCGCGGGGCATCGGGGTCGGTCGTGTCCCATTTGGGGCCGCCGACGGCGCCCAGCAGGACCGCGTCGGACGTCGCGGCAGGCGGCGAGCACCTCGTCGGTGAGGGCGACGCCGCTCTCGTCGATCGAGCAGCCGCCCATCGCGCGCTCGTCGAAGGCGAACTCGCCCAGGCTCTCGAGCAGGCGCCGGGCGGCGCCGACTATCTCGGGGCCGATCCCGTCGCCGGCGAGGACGACTATCCGTGGTGAATCGCTCATCGCGACGGGACTCTAGGGATGTTCACGCCGCCGTTGCTTCGATGTTCAGCCGCACGTAGTCGAGGACGAGAGGATCGTCTTCGAGCGCGATCACGTCGGCGACGTAGGGGTCGCGCAGATCCTCCGGCAATTGGTCCAGGTAGGGGCCGAGACAGACGGTGCTGAGGAACTCGGCCGGCTCCGGCGGGACGATGTCCCAGGGCTGCAGCCAGCATCTCGCCGGCTCGAACCCGGCCGGCGCGAGGCGCTCCTCGGTCTCCTCCGCCCCGGCGTAGTTCCAGGGTTCGCCGAAGTCCATCGAAGTGCTCGGCGTAGGGCTCGCGGAGGCGACCTCCGCCGGCGCTTCGCTTCAGCTTGGAGATGTTGCCGGCGCCGCCGCTCTGGGCGGCGAGCCGGCCGCCCGGCCTGAGGGCGCCGCGCAGGCTGCGAGAAGAGGGCGTCGTGGTCGAGGATCCAGTGGAAGACGGCGCTGGAGAAGACGACGTCGACCGGCTCCGAGAGCTCGAGGCCGAGCAGGTCGGCGACCCTCGCCTCGTCCCGTGGTCGGAGGACTGCGCCGACCTTCTCGACCATCGAGGCGGAGCCGTCGACGGCGATCACGCGGCCCTCGGGCAGGCGCTCGATCAGCATCGCGGTGACGCGGCCGCTGCCGCAGCCGGCGTCGAGGACGACCTCGTCGCCGCGCAGCTCGAGGCGGTCGAGGATCGAAGCGGCCCACTCTTCGTGCGGGACCGAGACCCGCTGGTAGCTCTCGGCGTCCCAGTCGCGGGTCTTCGACTCGGCCCCCATCAGAGCGCCGTCGTCACCGGGCCGCCGGCCGCTCCGGAGCCCTCGTACTCGTCGATCGCCGCCGCGTTCTCGAGCGTGATCCCGATGTCGTCGAGGCCGTTCAGCAGCCTGTGCTTGACGTCGAGCTCGACCTCGAACTCGAAGACGCCGGCGGCGCAGGTGATGGTCTCGTCGTCGACGTCGATCCGCGCCTCGCCGGCCTCGGCGACCTCGCGGCAGTGGGCCTCGTCGAGGATCGCCGGCAGGAGGCCGATCTTGGTGCAGTTGACGTAGAAGATGTCGGCGAAGGACGGGGCGACGATCGCCTCGAAGCCGAAGTCCTCCAGCGCCCACGGTGCGTGCTCCCGCGAGGAGCCGCAGCCGAAGTTGCGGCCGGCGACCAGGATCGGGTTCGGCTCGAGCTCGATCTCGCCGTCGCGGATCCAGTCGTAGAAGAGGAACTCGCCGAAGCCGGTCCGCTCGACCCGCTTCAGGAACTGCTTGGGGATGATCTGGTCGGTGTCGACGTCGGCCCGGTCCAGGACCGAGACCTTGCCCTCGATCACGTCTATCGCTCGCATCTTCAGCTCCAATCTCTGATGTCGACGAAATGGCCCTCGATTGCCGCCGCGGCGGCCATCCTCGGGCTGACCAGGTGGGTGCGCCCGCCCTTGCCCTGACGGCCCTCGAAGTTGCGGTTCGAGGTCGAGGCGCAGCGCTCTCCCTCGATCAGGATGTCGGGGTTCATGCCCAGGCACATCGAGCAGCCCGCCTCGCGCCATTCGAAGCCGGCCGAGCGGAAGACCTCGTCGAGGCCCTCGGCCTCGGCCGTCGCCTTCACCTCCTGGGAGCCGGGGACGACCATCGCCCGCACCGAGCCGGCGACCGTGCGCCCGTCGACGACCTCGGCCGCCTCGCGCAGGTCCTCGATCCGGGAGTTGGTGCAGGAGCCGATGAAGACCCGTTCGAGCGCGACCTCGGTCATCGGCGTGCCCGGGCTCGAGGCCCATGTAGGCGAGGGCGCGCTCGGCCGATTCGCGGTCGGACTCGCGACTCCATCGCCGCCGGGTCGGGGACCCTGTCGGTGACCTCGACGACCATCCCGGGGTTCGTCCCCCAGGTGACCATCGGCGAGAGGCTCGAGGCGTCGACCTCGACCTCGGTGTCGAACTCGGCGCCCGCCTCGGTCGGCAGCTGCCTCCAGCCCTCGACCGCGGCGTCGAAGTCCTCGGGCGCCGCGTCGCGGCCGCGGACCCACTCGAAGGTCGTCTCGTCGGGCGCGATCATCCCGGCCCGGCCGCCGCCCTCGATCGTCATGTTGCAGACGGTCATCCGCCCGGGCATCGAGAGCGCCTCGATCGCCGGGCCGGCGTACTCGACCGCGTGGCCGACCATGCCGCCGGTGCCGAGGCGGCCGATCGTCGCCAGGATCAGGTCCTTCGGAGTGACGCCGGCGCCGAGCTCGCCCGGTAGGAGATCCGCATCGTCTTCGGCTGCTTCTGGACCATGCACTGGGTCGCCAGGACGTGCTCGACCTCCGAGGTGCCGATGCCGAAGGCGAGCGAGCCGAAGGCGCCGTGGGTCGAGGTGTGGCTGTCGCCGCAGACGATCGTCATCCCGGGCTGGGTCACGCCCAGCTCGGGGCCGATCACGTGGACGATCCCCTGGCGCTCGGAGCCGAGGCTGTAGACCGGGATGCCGAACTCCTCGCAGTTGCGTTCCAGGGTTTCGACCTGGACCCGCGAGAGCTCGTCGGCGATCAGCCGGGCGGCCATGGTGCCGTCGGTGGGCGACGTTGTGGTCGGCGGTCGCCAGGGTCTTGTCGGGACGGCGGACGCCGCGCCCTGCCAGCCGCAGCCCGTCGAAGGCCTGCGGCGAGGTCACCTCGTGGACGAGGTGGAGGTCGATGTAGATCAGCCCCTCGGAGACCTCGTGGGCGTCCCAGAGCTTGTCGAACATCGTCTTGGCATTAGGCCGGCCTCCTCCTTTCGTTCGTCACGTTCATCATCACCGGCAGTCTCGTTCCTCACTCCCGCGTCCGGGGGCCGCTAGCTCCTCCTTAGGCCTGCGGCGATCACGGCGAGGAACCGGGTCGGCTCCTCGCCTTCGTTCTCGAAGTGGTGGGGAAGGTCGGCGTCGAAGGTGACGCTGTCGCCCCTGATGAAGCTCGTGGCGGGCGCCGTCGACGACCAGCGCCAGCGTGCCGGCCAGGACGACCGCGGTCTCACGGCTGCCGGGCTCGTGCATCGGCGGGTCGGCGCTGCCGCCGGTCGACGCGCCGGGCTTCAGCGCGTGCAGCGAGACGTCGGCGCGCTGGCCCGGCAGCGGCGGTGTCAGCTCCTCGAAGGCGTGACCCCCGCGGCGGTAGCTCCGCCGCTCGCCGGCGCGGCTGATCGAGACGTGCTCGCCCTCGTCGAGGCGCAGCAGCTGCGAGAGCGTCAGCTCCAGCCCCGCGGCGATCTTCGCGGCGACGGCCAGTGTCGGGCTCGTCTCCCGGCGCTCGACCTGGGACAGCATCGGGGCGCTGACGCCGCTGCGCTCGGCCAGGTCACGCAGCGAGAGTCCCATCGCCTCGCGCAGGGCGCGGACGCGGTCGCCGATCGCCGGCTCCGCGGCGGTCGTGTCCCTCGCCCGTGGGCTGCGCTCGGTCGTCTCGGCCGTCGTCATGGCGTTGTACGCTATCACATACAAATGTAATGCCTGCATTCCGGCACGGGTTCGACCGCACAGGTCCTGTTGTCATAACTATTCCGTATCGTGGCGCCCTTCGATGGGCTACTACGGGAGATTCACTCTGGCCCCATTCGGGATCGCGGTCGCGCTGGCGGCGCTTGCCGTTCTCGCCCTCGCCCCCGTGGCCGCGCTCGGAAAGGGATCCGATCACTGCGGCCGGGTCGGGATCGGGCCGGGAAGCGCCTCCGATCACGAGATGCGCCAATCCCTCCTCTGTCTCGTCAACGTCGCCCGCCGCAACCACGGCCTGCGGACGCTGCGCTACAGCGCCGACCTGCGCCGCGCAGCCAGCGGACATTCCGAGGACATGGTCGCGCGCCGCTACTTCGCCCACATCACCCCGGGGGGCAGCGACGTCGTTGCCCGCGTCGAGAGGACCGGATACGGCGGCTTCTCCGTCGTCGGCGAGAACATCGGCTGGGGCCCGGGCCGCAGGTGGGGCTCCGCCAAGGCGATGTTCGAGCGCTGGATGCACAGCGGGCGAGCACCGGGCCAACATCCTCAACCCCGGCTACAGGGACATCGGGGTCGGGGTCAGCCACGGCTCGCCCGATGGGCGGCGGGCCGGGGCATCGGCCACCTACACGCTGGACCTGGGCGCCCGCCGCTAGGGCCCGGGCGTCCGCTCGACGACAGCCTCGGCGGTGGCGGCCTCGGCCTCGCGGATCGCGGCGCCCTCGAGCGCGTTCGAGAGCGCCCGCACGTAGGCGCGCGCCGAGGCCTCGAGGATGTCGGTCGCGACGCCCTGGCCGGTGGCCAGGCGGCCGGCCGCGCGCAGCATCACGGTCACCTCGCCGAGCGCGTCCTCGCCCCCGGTCACCGCCTCGACCGTGTACTGGCGCAGCTCGCACTCGGTCTCGGCGGCCTTCTGGATCGCGAGGAAGATCGCGTCGACCGGGCCGTCGCCGCTCGACTCGCCGACCGACTCCTCGCCGGAGGGCATCTTCACCGCGACGCGGGCCAGCGGCTCGCGCCGCGAGCCCGGCCTCGACCTCGAACCAGGCGAGCTCGTGGGCGTCCTCGCGCTCGCGCATCTCGTCGGAGACGATCGCCTCCAGGTCGAGCGCGGTGACCTGCTTCTTCCTGTCCGCGATCTCCTTGAAGCGCTTGAAGGCCGGGTTCAGGGCGTTGCCCTCGACCTTGAAGCCGAGCTGCTCCAGCGCGTCGCGCAGCGCGTGGCGGCCGGAGTGCTTGCCGAGCACGATCGAGTTCGACTCCAGCCCGACCTCGGTCGCGTCCATGATCTCGTAGGTCGTGCGCTCCTTGAGCACGCCGTCCTGGTGGATCCCGGACTCGTGGGCGAACGCGTTGCGGCCGACGATCGCCTTGTTCGGCTGCATCGCGTAGCCGGTCAGGCGCGAGACCATGCGGCTGGTCCGGGCCAGCTCGCGGGTGTCGAGCCCGGTGTCCAGGCCGTGCACGTCCTCGCGGGTCCGGAGCAGCATCACGATCTCCTCCAGCGAGCAGTTGCCGGCGCGCTCGCCGATCCCGTTGATCGCGCACTCGACCTGGCGGGCGCCGGCCAGCAGGCCGGCGTAGGAGTTGGCGACCGCCATCCCCAGGTCGTCGTGGCAGTGGACCGAGAGCTCGACGCTCGTCGCAGCCCGGGACCAGCTCGTAGAGGCGGCGGAAGTACTCGGCGTACTCCTCGGGGGTCGTGTAGCCGACCGTGTCGGGGATGTTGATGACGGTCGCGCCCTCCTCGACGGCGATCGCGCAGACCTCGGCCGTGAACTCGAGGTCGGCCCGGGTCGCGTCCATCGGCGAGAACTCGACGTCCTCGCAGTAGGACTTGGCCAGCGCCACGGCCGCCTTGGCCTGGCCCTTGACGTCCTCGCGATCGGTCTGCAGCTGGTGCTCGATGTGGATGTCGGAGGTCGAGATGAAGGTGTGGATGCGCGGGCGCTGCGGCGTCCTTGATCGCCCCCCAGGCGGCGTCGATGTCCGCCTTGTGGGTGCGGGCCAGGCCGCAGATCACCGGGCCCTCGACCTTCCGCGGCGATCGCCTCGACCGCCTCGAAGTCGCCGGGCGAGGTGATCGGGAAGCCGGCCTCGATCACGTCGACCCCGAGGCGGGCGAGCTGCTGGGCGATCTCGACCTTCTCGGCGGTGTTCAGCGAGATGCCGGGCGACTGCTCGCCGTCTCGCAGCGTCGTGTCGAAGATGTGGACGCGGTTTGCGTCGGATGCTGCGGTCCCATCGGAACCTCCTCCTTCTCGGCTTTGCTCGAATGACCTTGTCTCTCGCGGCTATCGCGCCGCCCAGCGCTATTCCCCCCGGAGGGGGAGGAGAAGGAGAAGCGCGAGGCTGTCGGGCCTGAAGGTCACTCGGCGCCAGCTTAGCGCACGCCTTTGACGCGTACCAGGGCAGTTAGGCTGCGCGAATCGAGGACTCCGCGTCTCAGAGCACACCACTCGGGCGATCGACCTGGCTGGCCCTGTTCGCGATGGCAATGGCGGTGATCGTGATCGCCAACGACTTCTCCGCGATCAACGTCGCGCTGCCGACGATGGAGAAGGACTTCGACACGAACATCAACACGATCCAGTGGGTCGTCAACGCCTACGCGCTGACCTTCGGCGTGATGATCGTCACCGGCGGCCGCCTCGCCGACATGTTCGGGCGCCGTCGGGCCTTCTTCCTCGGCGCCGCGATCTTCGCGGCGATGTCGGCCCTGGGCGGCGCCGCGCAGACGGAGACCTGGCTGATCGGCGCCCGGGTGCTGATGGGGATCGGAGGAGCGCTGATGTGGCCGGCGATCCTCGGCATGACCTTCGCGATCCTGCCCGAAGACCGCGCCGGCCTGGCCGGCGGGATCATTCTCGGCTCCGCCGGGCTCGGCAACGCGATGGGGCCGCTGATCGGCGGCGTCCTCACCGACACCCTGAGCTGGCGCTGGATCTTCTTCCTCAACGTCCCGATCGCGATCTCCGCCGTCACTCGTCACCTATTTCCTGGTCAAGGTCGAGGAGCCCGAACCGGGCGACCAGCGGATCGACTACCCGGGGATCGCCGCGATCTCCGTCGGCCTGGTCTCGCTCCTGATCGCCCTCGACCAGGTGGCCGACTGGGGCTGGAGCGATCCGCGGGTGATCGCCCTGCTCGTCCTCGCCGCGGTGCTGATCGTCTCCTTCGTGCCGATCGAGCGCCGCGCCGGCAGCCATGCCCTGATCCCCAGCGAGGTGATGCGAAACGAGAGCTTCCGCGCCTCCTGCCTGGCGATCCTCTTCATGTCGGCGACCTTCTTCGCCTCCCTGCTCTACCTGCCGCAGTTCATGCAGAAACAGCTCGGCTACTCGCCGCTGGAAGCCGGGGTCGGGATCCTGCCCTTCCTCGCGACCTTCGCGATCGTCTCCTTCGCCTCGGGGCCGCTCTACAACCGCCTCGGCGCCAAGCCGCTTGCGATCTTCGGCGCCGCCTGCATCACGATCGCGCCCTTCCTCTTTTCGATGGTCGACGTCAACTCCGGCTACGACTCGCTGATCGTCGGCATGGTCATCCTCGGGCTCGGGATCGGCAGCTTCTACCCGACCGCTACGACCGCGGGGGTCACGTCAGTCGACGAATCGCAGACCAGCCTCGCCGGCGGCATCGTCTACATGTTCCAGATCGCCGGCGGCTCGATCGGGCTGGGCCTGACGACGACCGTCTTCTCCTCGGCGATCCCGCCCTTCGCCGACGGCATCCACTCAGCCTTCCTGCTCGACGCCGGCCTCTCCCTGCTCGGCTTCCTGATCGTCGTCTTCTTCGTCGGCGGCCGGCTGATCGGACGCACGCCGGCCCAGGAACCGGGCTAGCGGATGTCGCCCTCGAGCCGGTCGTCCTGGGCGATCACGTTTTCGCCGCTGCCGCCGGAGATCGTGTCGGGCCCGGGGCCGCCGCGCAGGACGTCGTTGCCGGCACCGCCGATCAGCGCGTCGTAGCCTTCGCCGCCGGCGAGGATGTCGTTGCCGTCGCGGCCGATCAGCTTGTCGGGACCGGGGCCGCCCGAGAGCCTGTCGTCGCCGGAGCCGCCGACGAGGATGTCGTGGCCGGGGCCGCCGCGCATCGTCACCGGGATCGTCAGGTCATGCGAGGCGTGGACGATGTCGTCGCCGCCGTCGGCGTTGACTTCGAAGGCGGCGACGTGGACCGCCTGGCAGAGCAGCTCGGTCGGCGCTTCCGGCGGGTGTTCGCAGATTTCGCCGCCGACCTCGAGCGGCACGATCGAGTCGATCACGTAGCTGCGACCGTCCGGTGTCAGCCAGATCCGCATGTCGTTCGACTCGGCGCCACCGGCGAGCAGGACCGTATAGGTGACTTCTTCGCCGGCCTGCGCAGGCAGAGGTGCCTGGACCGCCAGGAGTGCCAGCGCGATGAGAAATGCCTTCTTCATCTGGGTCCGCCCCGTGGTGACCTTGAATGGGCGCCTATGACGGGAACAACACAACCTTGCCGACGTTGCGGCGCTCGGCGATCATCTGATGCGCCTCCCCGGCGCGCTCGAACGGGAACGAGCTCGGCGACGACCGGGACCAGCCGGCCCGCTTCGAGGTCCGGGATCAGCGGCAGCAGAGCCCGGTCGAGGCTGCCCTCCTCGTCCCACCACTTGAGCATGTTGAGGCCGAAGACGCCCTTGTTCTCGTTCATCATCGTCAGGCTCCTCCACCACGGCATCGTCGCCAGCGGCATCCGGATCAGGCTGCTCAGCGCGGCGGGGATGCTCCTCTTGCCTTCCTTGGTGGCCTCGGAGAGCCCGTACATGACGAGGCGCCCGCCCGGCCGCAGCAGCCGGTAGTCCTTGCGGAACGAGGTCGGGCCCAGCGCGTCGATGACCAGGTCGACGCCCTCGTTGTCGGTGAGGCGCATCACCTCCGCCTCGAAGTCCTGCCCGCGGTAGTCGATCGGGTGAATAGACGCCCTGCTCGCGGATCGCGTCGTGCTTGGAGGGCGAGGCTGTTCCGAAGATCTCGGCCCGGGCGTTGCGGGCGATCTGGGTCGCGGCGATGCCCACGCCTCCGCCGGCGGCGTGGATCAGGACCCGGTCGCCCTCGCGGAGGCTGCCCATCACGACCAGCGCCGCGTAGGCGGTGGCGTAGTTGACCGAAGCGCCGCGCCCTGCTCGAAGCTGAGGCTCTCGGGCAGCGGGAAGGCCTGGTCGGCTGGAACCGTGACCAGCTCGGCGTGGCCGCCGAAGCGGGTGCCGCCGAAGACGCGGTCGCCGACCGAGTGGTCGGTGACGCCCTCCCCCACCGACTCGATCTCGCCGGCGACCTCGTAGCCGAGGACGCAGGGAGGCTTCGGCGCGTCGGGGTAGAGGCCGACGCGGGCCATCGTGTCGGCGAAGTTGATCCCCGCCGCGCGTACCGCGATCCGCACCTCACCGGGGCCGACGGCGGGGTCGGGCCGCTCCTGCACCTCGAGCACGCCAGGCCCACCGGTCCCCGTCTGCACCACCGCCTTCACCGGCGTTAACCCTAGAGGTCCACAGAGCGGCCGACGGTGAAACCGTCGAGCTCGAGGATCTTGGCGAGTGTCTCCTCGCGGACATGGTCGTCGGTGGTCAGGGCGACGACAGCCCTCTCGCCACCGGCCTCGGCGCCGACGGCGGCCGAAACGATGTTGACCGACTCCTCGCCGAAGACGGTTCCGATCCTGCCGATCATCCCGGGCCGGTCCGCGTAGCGGAAGACCGCGATGTGGTCGGCGAACGGCAGGTAGAAGCTCTCGCCCCAGATCGAGACCAGGTAGGGCTCGTTGCGGGGGCCGACGCCGGTTCCGGAGACCTCGACGCCGTCCTCGGCGGTGCCGATCCGCACCGTGACGAGCTCGGTGAAGTCCTCGGTGCCGGAGTCCTTGGTCTCGACCAGCTCGATCCCCCGCTCCTCGGCCATCTGCGGGGCGTTGACCAGGTTGACCGGCTCCTCGGTGTTGCCGGAGAGGACGCCGACGAGGACGGCGATCCCGAGCAGGCGGGTGTCGTTGGCGGCGATCCGGCCGCGGAACTCGGCGGTGACCTTGCCGACCGAGCCGTCGCCGAGGCCCTGGGCGAGGCGGCCGAGCTTTTCGCAGAGCGGCACGAACGGCGCCAGCGCCTCCATCTCCTCGGGCCTGACGGCGGCGATGTTGACGGCGTTGGTGACGACGCCGCCGGTCAGCGCAGCGGTCACCTGCTCGGCGGTGACGACCCCGGCGCGGTCCTGGGCCTCGGCGGTCGAGGCGCCGAGATGCGGGGTGACGACGACGTCCTCGCGGGCGAAGATCGGGTGCTCGGTGAAGGGCTCGGAGGGGAAGACGTCGAGGGCGGCGCCGCCGAGCTTGCCGCTCTCGAGCCCGGCGTTGACCGCGTCGAGGTCGACCAGCTCGCCGCGGGCGCAGTTGACCAGGCGCGCTCCATCCTTCATCGCGGCGACAGCGGCGGTGTCGATCAGGTCGATCGTCTCCGGCGTCTTCGGCACGTGCAGGGTGACGATGTCGCAGCGGCCGAGCAGGTCCTCGACGCTCTCGGCCCCCTCGACGCCGAGCTCGCGGAAGCGCTCGGCGGAGACGAACTTGTCGAAGCCGACGACCTCCATCTCGAAGCTCTGGGCGCGCTTGGCGACGAGCTGGCCGATGCGGCCGAAGCCGATCACTCCCAGCTTCTTGCCGTAGAGCTCGGTGCCCTTGAACTTGGGCCGCTCCCAGGCGCCGCCGGTCAGCGAGCCGTGCGCCTGCGGGATGTTGCGGCAGAGCGCGAGCATCAGCGCCAGGGTGTGCTCGGCGGCGGCCACGGAGTTCGATTCCGGGGCGTTGGCGACGATCACGCCGCGGCGGGTGGCGGCGGGGATGTCGACGTTGTCGACGCCGGTCCCGGCTCGGCCGATCACCTTCAGGCGCTCGCCGCGGTCGATCAGCTCGGCGGTCATCTTCGTCGCCGAGCGGATCAGGATCGCGTCGTAGCCGGCGATCGCCTCGCCGAGCTCCTCGTCGGACATCTCGAGGCCGAGGTCGACGTCGAAGTTGGCGCGCAGCAGGTCGACTCCGGAGTCGGCGATCTTCTCCTTGACCAGGACCTTCATCGGGTGACCCCCTCGGCGTTCTCGATGACCCAGTCGATGCAGGCGGTGAGCGCCTCGACGTCAGCCGGGTCGACGCCCGGGAACATCCCGACCCGCAGCTGGTTGCGGCCTAGCTTGCGATAGGGCTCGACGTCGACGATGCCGTTGGCGCGGAGGGCGGCTGCGACGGCGGCGGCGTCGATGGAGTCGTCGAAGTCGATCGTTCCGACGACCAGCGAGCGCTTGGCGGGGTCGGTGACAAAGGGCGTCGCGGTCTCGCTCGCCTCGGCCCAGGAGTAGAGATGGGAGGAGGAGGCGCGGGTCCGCCCGACGCACCACTCGAGGCCGCCGCCGGCCAGCATCCACTCGACCTGGTCGGCGAGCAGCAGCAGGGTCGCGAGGGCCGGGGTGTTGTAGGTCTGGTTCTTGCGCGAGTTCTCGAGCGCGGTTTGAAGAGAGAGGAAGGCCGGCTGCCAACGGCCCTCGGCTCCGTCGAGCTCCTCGATGCGCGCGATCGCGGCCGGGCTTAGCGCCGCCAGCCACAATCCGCCGTCGGCGCCGAAGGCCTTCTGCGGGGCGAAGTAGTAGGCGTCGGCCTGGCCGGCGTCGAGCGGCAGGCCGCCGGCGCCGGAGGTGGCGTCGACGAGGACCAGCGCCTCGCCGGCGTCGCCCGGCCGGCGGACGTCGACCATCACCCCGGTCGAGGTCTCGTTGTGGGCCCATGCGATCACGTCGGCGCCGGGATCGGCGGTCGGCTCCGGCGCGTCTCCCGGCTCGGCCTCGACGACGATCGGGTCGGAGAGGAAGGGGGCGCCGGCGGTCGCCTTGGCGAACTTCTGCGTGAACTCGCCGTAGGTGAGGTGGAGGGCGCGGTCGCGCACCAGCCAGGCGGCGGCCGCGTCCCAGAAGGCGGTCGTGCCGCCGTTGCCGAGCGCGACCTCATAGCCGTCGGGCAGCGAGAAGAGCTCGCCGATCCCGTCGCGGATGCGGCCGACGATGTCCCGGACCGGCGCCTGGCGGTGGGAGGTCCCCATCACCGCCGCCTGCTCGACGAGGGCGGCCAGCGCCTCGGGGCGGACCTTCGAGGGCCCACAGCCGAAGCGCCCGTCGGCGGGCTTCAGGTCTGCCGGAATCTGAGTCGAGGTCGTGACGGCCATCGAGCGACAGGTTATTGACATAGGCTCCCGGCCAATGAGCGAGACGTCACAGCAAGTCACGGAGGGCGACGGCTACGCGGTCGCGAACCTCGACGACCTCGGGGAGGGGTACGGCTTCCGCAAGATCCGCAAGGAGCTCGGCGTCACGGCCTTCGGCGTCAACGCGATCGTCATCCCCCCCTCCTATGAGACCGGCCGTCATTACCACGACGAGCAGGAGGAGCTCTACCTCTGCCACAGCGGCCAGATCGCGATCGAGTTCGGTGACGGCACGAGTCACGACCTCGACGCCGGCGGCCTCGCGCGGGTCGACGCCGCGACGGTGCGGAAGATCCGCAACCGCAGCGACTCCGAGGACGCCGTCTACGTCATCTTCGGTGGCAAGGACGGCTACGTCGGGCGGGACGGCAAGCTGCCGGAGGACGAAGATCCCGAGAAGTTCGTCCGCGATCACGACCCTCCGAGTCCCTGAGTCGTCGCAGTTCCTGGTGGCCGAAGACGCCGGTCGCTCTCCAGTCGAATTGACGTCGCCCGCCTGCGGCGGCCTCCGGATGTGAGTGCGCGGCTATCGCCGCGCAATAGACAGATTGCATTTCGCGCCTTCGGCCACATTCGCCTGGAGAGCGACCGGCGTCTTCTCCAGCACGCGCTTCTGGACTCAGGTGCCCGGAGCGGGGATGCTCTGGGTCGAGAGCATGCCTGGCTGGAGGCTTCGAATCTCTGGCTGGTCAATCCCGGAGGCCAGAGGAAGGGGACGACAACCCCGAGGCGGGAATGTGGCCGCAGGCGCGATATGCAATCTGATGATCGCGCGGCCGCAGGCCGCGCTCAGAGTTTGGAGCTAAGGCCGAAGGCCGTGCGACTCAATTCCCGGGGAGGGGTTGTCGTCCCCGTCCCCGTGGCCCCGGACTAGAACTCCTGGTCGATCCAGGGCATCGTGTCGCGGAGGTCGTGGCCGACCTCCTCGATCTGGGAATCCTTCAGCTCGGAGCGCATGCGGTCGAGGTTCTCGCCGCCGGCTTTGTTCTCGGCGATCCACTCGCGGGCGAAGTCGCCGGACTGGATCTCGGAGAGGATCTGCTTCATCGCCTTCCTGGTCTCGTCGGTGATCACCCGCTTGCCGCGGGTCAGGTCTCCGTACTCGGCCGTGTTGGAGATCGAGTAGTGCATCCCCTGGATCCCCTTCTCGTACATCAGGTCGGCGATCAGCTTCAGCTCGTGCAGGCACTCGAAGTAGGCCAGACGCGGGTCGTAACCGGCCTCGACCAGGGTCTCGTAGCCGGCCTGAACCAGCTCCGAGGCGCCGCCGCAGAGGACGGCCTGCTCGCCGAAGAGGTCGGTCTCGCACTCGTCTTTGAAGGACGTCTCGATGATCGCGGCGCGGCCGCCGCCGATCCCAGCCGCGTAGGCGAGGACGAGGTCGTGGGCGTTGTCGGTGGCGTCCTGGTGGACGGCCATCAGGCAGGGCACGCCGTTGCCTTCCTCGTACTGGCGGCGGACGAGGTGGCCGGGGCCCTTGGGGGCGACCATGCCGATGTCGACCCCGGGAGGCGGCGCGATCTGGTCGAAGTGGATCGCGAAGCCGTGGGCGAAGAGGAGCAGGTTGCCGGGGGCGATCCCGTCGGCGATCTCCGACTCCCAAACCTCGCCCTGTTTCTCGTCCGGGAGCAGGATCATGACCGCGTCGCCGCGGCTGGCGGCTTCGGCGATGTCGAGAACCTCGAGACCGGCCTCCTCGGCCTTGGCGCGGCTGCTCGAATCGGGGCGCAGGCCGACAACGACGTCGACGCCGGAGTCCTTCAGGTTGAGGGCATGGGCGTGGCCCTGGGATCCGTACCCGAGGA
Organism: uncultured Solirubrobacterales bacterium; assembly: GCA_963795295.1. Taxonomy (GTDB): domain Bacteria; phylum Actinomycetota; class Thermoleophilia; order Solirubrobacterales; family 70-9; genus VRUE01. The sequence goes on along the minus strand of CAWCHE010000006.1, from coordinate 340,667 downwards.
TGGCGACGGTCTTCCCCTCGAGCTTCGAGAGGTCGGCGTCCTTGTCGTAGTAGATGTCGTCGGTGCGCATGATCGGCAGGCTAACGAAGTGCCCGCCTCATCAACTTGCCCGACGGGGTCCGCGGCAGCGCCGATGCGAGCTCGACCCGTTTCGGGACCTTGAAGCCGGCCAGCGACTCGGCGCAGTGGCGGCGCAGCTCCTCCGGGGTCGCCGAGGAGCCCTCTTCGAGGACGACGATCGCGGTCACCGCCTGCTGCCACTCGGGATCCTCGCGGCCGACTACCGCCGCGTCGGCGACCTCGGGGTGGCGCATCAGCACCTGCTCGACCTGAGCGGGTACGACGTTCTCGCCGCCGCTGACGATCATGTCGTCGATCCGGTCCTCGACGTAGAGGAAGCCCTCCTCGTCGATGCGGCCGAGGTCGCCGGTGTGGAGCCAGCCGTCGGAGTCGGCCGCCCCCGGGGCGACGGTCGGGCCCTGGACGAGGATCTCGCCATCGTCGATCCGCAGGTGGGTGGTGAGGAGCGGCCGGCCGGCCGAGCCGAGCTTGGTCTTGGCGTCGGCAGGGGACAGGGTCGTGACCTGGGAGCAGGCCTCGGTCAGGCCGTAGGTCTGGACGACGGTGGCGCCGCGGCCGATCGCCTCTTCGAGCGGCTCCTCGGGAACCGGCCCGCCGCCGATCAGGATCGCCCGCGGGCCGGAGAGGTCGGCGTCCGCCTCGAGCAGACGAACGAGGGTCGTGGTGACGAGGGAGAGGACGGTGATCCCATCGTCGGCGAGGGCGGCGGCGACGCGGTCGGTGTCGAAGCCGTCGTGGACGACGGCGGTCGTCCCGTAGATCACCGAGCGCATCACGATCCCGAGCCCGGAGATGTGGCTGAGCGGCAGGCAGCAGAGCCAGCGGTCGCCGGGGTCGATGCCGATGTTGAAGGCCGAGCCGACCGCGCTCCAGAGGAAGTTGCCGTAGGTGAGGCCGATCGGTCGTGGGGTCCCGGTGCTGCCGCCGGTCAGGACCCGGCAGGCGACGTCGTCCATGTCATGCTCGCCCAGCAGCGGCAGGTCCGCCTCGGTCTGGGTCAGCTGGCCGGGGTCGACGAGGTCGACGCTCGCCTCCTCGGCGGCGATGATCGCCGCGTGGTCGGCATCCGAGAGTTGCGGAGCCAGGGGTAGGAGCACGGCGCCGAGCTTCATCAGCGCGTGGACGAGGACGACCTGCTCGCGCCGGGGGTGCATGGTCAGGGCGGCGATCGAGCCGCGCCGGACCCCGTGCGCCGCGAGCCGGCGGGCGACCCAGGTCGCCTCCGCCTCGAGCTCGGCGTAGGTCACCTCGGCGCCGTCGGCGACGAGGGCCGCCCGGTCGGGGCAGCTCTGTGATCTCTGTGAGAGCCAGTCGTCGAGTTTCATCCCATGGGGTGACGCATGCCGGGTGTCCCTGGCTATGGTGCGGATCATGCCGCAACGCCACAGAGGCGCCCCGCCAGAGGAGGAACTGTACGCGCCCGTCGAGTGGTCCTCCGCCGGCGAGTACGAGGACATCCGCTACGAGAAGGCCGACGGGATCACGAAGATCACGATCGACCGGCCCGAGGTGAGGAACGCCTTCCGACCGCAGACGCTGATCGAGATCGCCGAGGTGCTCGAGGCGGCCCGCGAGGACCCCGAGACCGGAGTCATCGTCCTCACCGGCGAGGGCGAGAAGGCCTTCTGCTCCGGCGGCGACCAGAACGTCCGCGGCGACACCGGCTACGTCGCCGAGGGGGCTTCGATCGGCCGCTTCCACGTCACCGACCTGCAGGTGCAGATGCGGCGGCTGCCGAAGCCGGTGGTGGCGATGGTCGCCGGCCACGCGGCGGGCGGCGGCCACGTCCTCCACGTCTGCTGCGACCTGACGATCGCCGCCGACAACGCCCGCTTCGGGCAGACCGGGCCCAGGGTGGGCTCCTGGGACGGCGGCTTCGGCGCCTCCCTCCTGCGCGACCTGGTCGGGACCAAGAAGGCGAAGGAGTTCTGGCTGCTGTGCCGCCAGTACGACGCCGAGGAGGCGCTCGAGATGGGCCTGGTCAACACCGTCGTCCCGCTCGACCGCCTCGAGCTGGAGACGGTCGCCTGGTGCCGCGAGATGCTCGCCCTCTCCCCCTTCGCCCTGCGCCTCGTCAAGTCCAGCTTCAACGCCCACGAGGACGGCTACGCCGGCATCCAGCAGCTCGCCCACGACACCAACCTCCTCTTCTACGGCAGCGATGAGGCCCGCGAGGGGCGCGAGGCGTACAAGGAGAAGCGGGAGCCCGATTTCTCGCAATTCCCGAGGCGGCCATGATGGCGCCCGGCCGCGGGTCCTGTCGTCGGGGTGCGGTGGCCTTCTGGCCCTGCGCGCTTCTTCGGGCGCCGGGACACCGCGCACCAAGGGTTGACAGCTTGCCCTACGAAGCCTCCGGGCAGGCGAAGACCACCCCACCCCGACGCCACCCGCGGACAGGCGTTCCAGGGTCACGAGGCACAGATACCGGCCAACGACGTGGACTCAGCTCCCAAGACCCAGCGCATCAACGAGTGCTGCATTGTGGGGGCCCTAGACCCTCAAACGCAGCACTCGGCGGTCGGGCTCGGGGCGATCGCGATGAGACCGTCGCCCATGAAGCACCGATGAGCGAACGTCACGATCTGATTCTCCGTGAGCGGCGCCGATGCGACACCTTGCCGCCGCCCGCGGACGCGGAGCGGAGCAGGCGGCGGATTGTTCTGGGCGACAGGACCCGCGGGCGGGCGCTCCGATGAGAATCTGGCTGATGGCAGCGCGGCCGCGGACCTTGCCCGCCGCGATCGCTCCGGTCTTCGTCGGGACGGCCGCCGCGGTCTACTGGGCGCGTGACCTGCCGCGGGTGGGGGCGTTCATCGCCGCGCTCTTGGGGTCGGTGTTCATCCAGGTCGGGACGAACCTCGCCAACGACTACTCCGACGCCAAGCGGGGCGCCGACACGGCCGATCGGCTCGGGCCGGTGCGGGTCACCTCCTCGGGCCTGGTCACTCCTCGGAGGGTCCTGAATGCGACCTGGATCGCGTTCGCTGTCGCGATCGCATGCGGCATCTACCTGGCGGTGGTGGCGGGGATCGTGATCCTCCTGATCGGCGCCGTCTCGATCGCCGCCGGCGTCCTCTACACGGGCGGGCCGCGGCCCTACGGCTACGCGGGCCTCGGCGAGGTCTTCGTCTTCCTCTTCTTCGGGCTGGTCGCCGTCAACGGCTCCTACTACGTCCAGATCGAGGCGCTCGACGCGCTGCCGCTGGGGCTCTCGATCTCGGTCGGGTTCCTGGCGACCGCGATCCTCGTCGTCAACAACGTCCGCGACATGGAGACCGACCGGCGGGCGGGCAAGAACACCCTCGCGGTGCGGATGGGACGGGCCAACGCGATCAACCTCTACCGGATGCTCGTGCTCGGCGCCTTCGTCGTCCTGCCGCTGGCGCTGCTCGCCGGCGAAGCGAGCGCCCTGCCGCTGATCGGCCTGCTCGCCCTGCCGATGGCCTTCAAACCGATGCGGACGGTGACCAACCGCACCGACGGCCCCTCGCTGAACGGCGCCCTCGCCGGGACCGGCGCCCTGCTCGGCGCCTTCAGCCTGCTCGTCTCCGCCGGCCTGCTGATCGCCAGCTGAGAGGCTGGGGCGATGCGCGTCGCCTCGGTCGAGGTCATCCCCTACGCCCTGCCGTTCCGGGAGCCCTACGTGACCGCGCGCGGCCTTCTCGAGCGGCGGGAGATGGTGCTTCTGCGGCTGCGCGACGAGGATGGCCAGGTCGGCCTCGGTGAAGCGGTCCCGCTCTCGCTGCGCGGCGGGGCGACGCTCGATCAGGTTGTCGACGAGCTGGAGGGACTGGCGCGGGGATCGGTGCTGGCGGCCGCGGTCGAGGCCGGGAACGTCGGCGAGGCGGCGCGGCTGCCGCCGAAGCTGGAGGTCTCCCCGCCCGCCCGCTGCGCGGCCCTGACCGCGCTCCTCGACCTCGGCGAGAGGGACGTCGGCTCCGGGGCGCCGGCATCCGGCGCCTGTTCCCTGCAACGCGACGCTGGTGGCCGGCGAGCCCGCGGCTGTCGCCGCTGACGCGGCGCGCTGGGCCGCGGACGGGTTCACGACCTTCAAGCTCAAGCTCGGCGCCGGTGACGACGTCGCGCAGGTGAAGGCGGTGCGGGAGGCGCTCGGGCCCGCGGCCCAGATCCGGGTCGACGCCAATGCCTCCTGGGACCTGGAGACGGCCCGTGCCGTCCTCGGGGCGATCGAGCCGTTTGGGATCCAGCTCGCCGAGCAGCCGGTGGCGACGATGGAGCGGGCGGCGGAGCTGAGCCGCTCGACCGAGATCCCGCTCGCCGCTGACGAGAGCGTCACCACGCCCGAGGAGGCGCTGCGGGCGGCGCAGACCGGCGCCTTCCGGCTGACCGGAATCAAGCTCTCGAAGGTCGGCGGCCTGCTGGCCGCGCAGCGGATCGCCGGGAACCTGCCGGCCTACGCCTCCAGCGCCCTCGACGGCCCGGTCGGCATCGCGGCTGCGGCCCGCCTCGCCGTGAAACTGCGGCCGCTCCCCTGGCCGGCAGCCGGCGAGCGCTCGCACGGCCTCGCCACCCAGCGCCTCTTCGCTTCGACGATCGCCTCGGTCGAGTGCGAGGTCCGCGGCGGAATGCTCCACCCCCCGCCCGGTCCCGGCCTCGGGGTCGAGATCGACGAGCAGGCGCTCGACGCGCACCGGCTTTAGCCTGGCTGGGCGCCTTGGTCGCCCTATTCGCGGCCAACACGCCCAACGCATGGATCCGACCAACGCAAACACCGCCCTCGCCTCCGCTTTCGTCGAGGAGCTGGCGCGGTGCGGCCTGCGCCACGCGGTCGTCTCCCCCGGGTCGCGCTCGACTCCCCTCGCCGTGGCGCTCTGGCGGGCGCCGGAGATCGAGGTGACGGTGATCGTCGACGAGCGCTCGGCCGGCTTCTTCGCCCTCGGCGCCGCCCAGGCGAGCCGGCTCCCGGTGGCCCTGCTCTGCACGTCGGGGACCGCCGCGGCGAACTACCACCCGGCGATCTGCGAGGCCGACGAGTCCGCGATTCCGCTGATCGCGCTGAGCGCCGACCGCCCGCCCGAGCTGCGCGGGATCGGCGCCGGCCAGACGATCGACCAGATCGGCCTCTACGGATCCGCGGTGCACTGGTTCTGCGAGGTCGGGACCCACCTCGCCGACGACGACGGGCTCCTCCATTACCGCTCGGTGGCCTGCCGGGCATTTGCCGCCGCGGCAGGGGGCGAGCGGCCTGGGCCGGTCCACCTCAACCTGGCCTGGCGCGAGCCACTGGCGCCGGTCGCGGTCGAGGGCGCGGTGACGGCGAGCGACCCACTCGCCCTCGAGGGCCGGGGCGGCCGCCCGCTGACGGCTGTGACCAGGCTCGACCGTGAGCCCTCTGACTTCCTCCTCGAGGAGGTCGCAAAGCACATCGACGAGGCGTCCTCGGGGGTGATCGTCGCCGGGCGCCAGCTCGACCCGGAGCTGCGCGAGCCGCTCGCCCACCTCGCAGCCGCCGCCGGCTTCCCGATCCTCGCCGAGCCGACCTCGCAGCTGCGCTGCGGCCCCCACGACCGCTCGCACGTGGTTTCCGCCTACGACCTGCTGCTCCGCGACCCGGGCTTTGCCGAGCGCACCCGGCCCGACCTCGTCCTCCGCTTCGGCGAGATGCCCACCAGCAAGCCGCTGCGTGCCTGGATGGCGGGCTCCGGAGCTGATCAGATAGTGGTCGATCCGTTCGGCGGCTGGAACGAGCCGAGCCGCCGCGCCGCCGCGATGGTCCGCGCCGACCCGACCGAGCTGGCGGCGGGCTGGGCCGCCCGGGTGGGGCGCGGCGATCGCGCCGCGGTTGACGCATGGCTGGAGGCTGAGCGCGCCGCGCAGGATGTGCTCGCGGCCGAGCTGGGCGCCGGGGGCCCCGTCACCGAGCCGGCGCTGCACCGGGCGCTGGGAGCGGCGCACCGCGACGGCGAGCTCATCTACACCGCCTCGAGCATGCCGATCCGCGACCAGGAGGCCTTTCTGGCGCCGGGAGACGCCGATGTCCACTTCCTCTGCAATCGCGGCGCCAACGGCATCGACGGACTGGTCTCCTCAGGGATCGGCGCCGCGGTCGCGAGCGGCAGGCCGACGACGATCATCACCGGCGACCTCGGCCTGCTCCACGACATCGGCGGACTGGCGGCGCTCCGCGGTGTCGAGACCGCGGTGCGGATAGTCGTCATCGACAACGGCGGCGGCGGCATCTTCGGCTTCCTGCCTCAGGCCTCCGCGCTCGACGCGGAGGAGTTCGAGGCGCTGCTCGGGACGCCGCGCGAGGTCAACGCGGAGAAGGCGGCCGCGCTGTTCGGCCTATCCCACCGCCGGCTCGACTCGGTGGAGGAGCTGACGGACGCGCTGGAGGGCGGCACAGGGCTGATCGAGGTCAGCGTCGATCGCGGCGCCAACGTCGAGCTGCACCGGCGGCTCGCGACCGCCGTCGCGGCTGCGCTCGACGCGGCCTGACCGCGCGGGAATGCCCAACCGTTGCGGGTACCCTCGGGCGGATGGGGAAACAGGGAGAGGGAAGGATCCACTCGATGGACGCCCTGCGGGCCTCGACGATGTTCCTGCTCGTCCCGGTGCACGCCGCCGGGATGCTCGCCTCCAACGGCAATCCCGGCGACTGGGCCGTCGCAATCTTCTGGTGCATCCACGTCTTCAGGCTGCCGCTGTTCTTCGCGATGTCGGGCTTCTTCCTGACCCTGCTGCTCCGGCGCCAGGGCCTGGAGGAAACGCTGCGAAACCGGACGACGAGGATCGTCGCGCCGCTCGCGATCGGCCTCGTCACGGTCGTGCCGCTGTTCTTTGCGACGGCCGAGCTGACCGGGGTCGTGATCCCCGGCGCCGGCGCGATCGAGGGCGGCGCCTTCCGCTTCGAGCCCGCCTTCCTCTGGTTCGTCTGGTATCTGCTGATCCTTGACGGGATCGCGATCTCCCTCTACCTGCTGGCGCCGGGCGCCCTCGCGAGCGCCGGGCGGGGTATGCGGACGCTCCTCTCGCGCCCCGCCCTCGGGATCCCGATCCTGGCGGCGCTGACCGCGGCGACGATCTGGTCGCTACCGGACTGGACCGCGGTGCCGCAGGGCTCGAGCTTCGTCCCCGACCTGCCGACCCTCGCCTACAACTCGATCTTCTTCGCCTTCGGGGCGACGCTCTGCGCTCACCGCCCGCTGATCTCCTCTGCGCGCGATAACGCCTGGAGGTGGACCGTCTGTGCAGCCGTGGCGGTGGTCCCGGCGGCGCTGCTCTTCGCCTTCCACGAGCACCCATTCGCAGGGCAGTTCGGTGTCCACGCCGCCGGACTCTGGGTCTACGCGGTCGCCACCTGGGCCAGCCTTTTCGCGCTGGTCGGGCTCGCGACCCGCTACCTGAACACTTACCGCCCGCGGCTGCGCTATCTGGCCGACTCCTCCTACTGGATCTACCTCTCCCACCTGCCGGCGATGGTGCTGCTCGTCGCCCTGGTCGGGACGAGCTCGCTGGCCGGTTCACCCCTGGCCGCCCGATTTGTCCTGGTCACAACGGGGGCGCTCGCCTTCTCGCTCCTCACCTATCCGCTGCTGGTCCGCTACACGGTGATCGGCCGGGTGCTGAACGGGCCGCGTGCTCGCCCCGACACGAGGCTCGCACCAAAGCCGACTCCGGTCGTGCTCAGCGGGTCCGCCGGCGCCGCGCGCTGAGGCTCAGCAAGAGATCGGCCCGGCGTCACGGCCGAGGCCAGGCTGCCACCTTGCCCCGAATAGGACTGCGCGCGGATCAGAGGCGATTTCCGTGCTGCAGGTGCCGTCGGCATTGATCTCGAGCAGCGAGTCGCCAAAGCCGAGCACGTCTGCGTCCTTTCCGACGACCTCTATCCGGGTAAAGGCGAGCCTCTGGCCCGCGGGGTCCCAGCTCAGAGCCGTCTCGATTTCCGTCGGCGTCCTCGAGAGCCGCCGGACGTCGGTCCCGTCGGCGGCCATCGTGAAGACATCCGTCATCAGCGCCTCAGTGATCCGCCCGGGACGTTCAAAGGTCCGGTGAACGCCCCGCAGGAATGCGACGCGCGTGCCGTCAGGCGAGTAGACGGCGTCGAGGCCGTTGTGAATGAGCACCTCAGAGCCGGTGCCGTCGAGGGCGAACGAGATTGCTTCATGGCGGTCCTGGCCGACGTCCCTGCTGATTGCCAGCGCCCTGCCGTCAGGTGAGAACGAGGAGGGCGTGCTGTCGACGCCGTTCTTCCACGCGGTAAGTCGGCGCGGGGACTCGCCTTCGCTGCCGATCAGCCAGGTGGTCACGCTCTCGTAGGAAATGTCCCTGCCTCCGTGGTCGTTGCGGCGGAAGCGAAGTCGTTGGCGGGCGAACGCGATCGTCTTCCCGTCTGGGGAGATCACCGGCCCCACCGCACCCTCGGTGTGCGGGACTTCGCGCAGGCCGCTGCCGTCAGCCCCAACGAAGAAGACCCGGCGCTGCGAGGGCTTGAGCACCTTCGTCCCTCCGACGATTCCGACGAAGGCGAGCGAACCGCCGTCGGCCGACCAGGAGAGGCCGCCGAACGGTTCGGGCAAAGGGCGAGCTCGAGGGCCGCCCCCCGCCAGAACCTGCTGGGCATCGCCCCCGGCGTCGGAGGTGAGCAGCAGGGACTGCGCCGGCGGGCCGAGCTCCAGCTTCAGGAAGGCAAGGCGCGGTCCCGCCGGGACGGGGGCCGCGGCATGCGCCAACCCCGTGCAGAGCACGAACAGCAGAGCCCCCACCCCGAGCGCGCGCCGGATCACCCCGACATAGTGAGGCATCGGAGAGGGCTTGGCTAGGCGAGCAGCGGCAGCAGCGCGTCGAGCTTGATCTCGGTCTCCTCGAGCTCGGCGGCGGGGTCGGATCCGGCGACGACGCCGACCCCGGCGTAGAGGTGGGCCTCGCGGTCGCGGAGCAGGCCGCTGCGCAGGGCGACGCAGAACTCGCCGTCCTCGGTCGCATCCATCCACCCGACCGGCGCCGCGTACCAGCCGCGGTCCATCCCCTCGAGCTCAGCGATTGCCGCCGTCGCCCGCTCCCGGGGCTCGCCTCCGACCGCCGGCGTCGGGTGCATCAGCCCGGCCATCTCGACCGCGCTGCGCGGTTCGGCGAGCTGGGCGATCACCGGCGTCCCCAGGTGCTGGATGTTGGCGACCTTGATGACCACCGGCTCCGGCGCGGCCTCGACCCAGACGGCGTGTGAGCGCAGGGTGCGGACGATCCGCTCGGAGACGATGCGCTGCTCGCGGCGGTTCTTGTCGCTGCGCAGGAGCTGCTCGCCGAGGTGGTCGTCGACCGCGGGGTCGGAGCTGCGGCGGGTCGAGCCGGCCAGCGCCACGGTCGAGACGCTCGCGCCCGAGCGCCGCACCAGAAGCTCCGGGCTGGCGCCGATGAAGGCCGCCTCCGGCGTCCCGCAGCAGAAGCAGAAGCAGGAGGAGAACTGGGCCCGCATGCCGCCGAAGACGGCGCCGGGGTCGAAGGCGGAGGGGCCGCTGACGACGACCTCGCGGGCGAGGACCACCTTCCTCATCTCCCCCGCCTCGATCCGCCGGGTCGCCTCGGCGACGATCCGTTCGAAGTCGCCTGGCGGGCGGGCGCTGCGGATCTCGGCCTGCGAGGTCGGGTGCGGGTCGAGCATCGGCAGCGGCTCGTGGCGCAGCCCGGCCAGCCTGCGTCCCGAGCGCATCGGCCCTGCGTTCGGGGTCCTGCCCCGGCTCGAGTAGCGCGTTGACGGTCAGGAACGCCTCGCCGCCGGTGCGGCAGAGCGAGAGCTCTGGGAGGGTCAGCGAGGCCGGCGGCAGCGAGGACCAGTTCGAGTCCGTCCCGCCCTCGGGCGCGAAGGCGAACCCCCCGGTCCAGAGCGCTCCAGCGCCGGCCGGCATCCCGCTCGGCTCCTCGAAGATCGCGTCGCGGGTCGTCTCGCCGCACTCGCGGGCGAGGTCGCCGAAGCGCCCGGGCCCGCGGGAGGTCGCCGCGTGGGCGACGCCGAGGGCGCCGAGGGCGAAGTCGCGGTCGGGCTGCTCCCAGCAGAACCAGTGATCGGATGCGAGCCGCGAGGCGAAGACCGCCGCGCAGGGATCGACGTCCTCGACGGGGACGGTGACGCTGACCAGGGTCCGGCGGCGGCGGCTCGCGGCCTGGTCGAGCCGCCCGCGGAGCTGAGCGAGGAGCGCCTCAGTCGCTACCGCGAGCAATCGCGATCTCTCCGGTGCGCACCATCTCGATCAGGCCGTGCGGGCGGACCATCCGCTCGAAGGCCTCGATCTTGTCGGCGGAGCCGGTGACCTCGATCGTCATCGTCTTGCGGGCCACGTCGACGATCTTCGCCCGGAAGATCTCCGCGAACTGGATGATCTCGGCCCGGTTCTCGACGGCGGCGGAGACTTTGAACATCGCCATCTCGCGGGCGACGGTCTCGTCCGGCTCCATGTCCCGGATCTTGAGGACGTTGACGAGCTTGTGGAGCTGCTTGGTGACCTGGTCGATCGGGTGGACGGCGCCGTCGAGGGTGAGGGTGATGCGGGAGATGCTGGGGTCGTCGGTCGGGCCGACGGCGAGGGTGTCGATGTTGAAGCCGCGGCGCGAGAAGAGCCCGGCGATCCGCGCCAGGACTCCGGGTTTGTTCTCGACCTGGATCGAGAGGACGTGCTTGCGGCCGCTGAGCTGGCCGGGGACGTGGAGGTCTTCGAGTTTGACCAGCTGCGGGGTCCCGGCCTCCATCAGCGCACCGTCTCGGGGGCCTCGACCATGTCGCGAGCGGCCTGGCCGGGCGGGATCATCGGGTAGCAGTTCTCCTCCTGGGCGACGCGCACGTCGAGCAGGACCGGGCCCTCGGTCTCGAGCGCCTTGACCATCGTCGCCTCGAGGTCGTCGGCGGCCTCGCAGCGCATCCCGGTCGCGCCGAACGCCTCGGCGAGCTTGACCCAGTCGGGGCTCGCCCCCATCTCGACCGAGCTGTAGCGGCGGTCCCAGAAGAGCTCCTGCCACTGGCGGACCATCCCCATGTAGCCGTTGTTCATCAGGAAAATCTTCACCGGGATCTCTTCGGTGACGCAGGTCGCCAGCTCCTGGCAGTTCATGATCAGGCTGCCGTCGCCGGCCAGGCAGACGACGGTCTCGTCGGGCTGGGCGACCTTGGCGCCGACCGCGGCGGGGAGCCCGAAGCCCATCGTCCCGAGGCCGCCGGAGTTGATCCAGCGCCGCGGCTTCTCGAACCCGTAGTACTGCGCCGCCCACATCTGGTGCTGGCCGACGTCGGAGGTGACGATCGCGTCGCCCCCGGTCGCCCGGTGCATCGCCTCGATCATGAACTGCGGCTTGATCTCGCCGTCCTTGCCTGGCTCGTAGCGGAGCGGGTGCTCCTCCTGCCAGGTCGTCAGCTGCTTCCACCAGGCCTCGAGCCGGGTCGGGTCGGTCTGCAGCGCGGCGTACTCGCTGGTCAGCTTCGGCAGCACCTTCTTGACGTCGCCGACGATCGGGATGTGGGCGCCGATGTTCTTTGAGATCTCGGCCGGGTCGATGTCGATGTGGATGAATTTCGCGTGCGGGGCGAACTCGTCGAGCTTGCCGGTGATGCGGTCGTCGAAGCGGGCGCCGATCGCGACGATCAGGTCGGCGTTGTCCATCGCCAGGTTGGCGGTGACGGTGCCGTGCATGCCGAGCATCCCCAGCCACTGCTCACCGGAGGCCGGGTAGGCGCCGAGGCCCATCAGGGTCGAGGTGACCGGGAAGCGGTCGGCGGCTGCGAGCGCACGCAGCTCCTCGGAGGCGTTGCCGTTGATCACCCCGCCGCCGGTGTAGAGGACCGGGCGCCGCGCGTTGGCGATCGCTTTGGCGGCGATCCGGATCTGCTTGATGTTGCCGTCGGTCGAGGGCTTGTACCCGGCAAGGTCGACCGGCTGGTTGCGCGGCTCGTAATCGATGTCGGCGCGCGAGAGGTCCTGCGGGATGTCGAGCAGGACCGGCCCCGGGCGGCCGGTCGAGGCGACGTGGAAGGCCTCGTGCACGTACTCGGGGATCTGGCGCGGGTCGGTGACCTGGAAGGAGTGCTTGACGAAGGGCAGGGTCGCGCCGAGGATGTCGGCCTCCTGGAAGCCGTCGGTGCCGATCAGGTCGGTCCGCACCTGGCCGGTGACGAAGACGGTCGGGACCGAGTCCATCATCGCGTCGGCGATCGCGGTGATCAGGTTCGTCGCGCCGGGGCCGGAGGTGGCGAAGGCGACGCCGACCTTTCCGGAGGCCTTCGCGTACCCCTCGGCGGCGTGGCCGCCGCCCTGCTCGTGGCGGACCTGGATGTGGCGGAAGCCGGCGTCGACGAGAGCGTCGTAGGTCGGCAGGTTGGCCCCGCCGGGGATCCCGAAGATGTCCTTGACACCCTCGGCCTTGAGGCTTTCCATCAGCGCGTCAGCGGCTCTCATCGGACTCGCGATGGTAGCAGTGGGCCTATGCCCGGCCAGCAGGCGATTTGGCCGGATTCCAGCGGGTCCGCGGGTCGATCGCGGACTCGATCGCGCGGCCCTTGTGGCGCTCGATGATGTGCAGCATCGACTCGACCAGCTCCTCGCCGAGCAGGGCCGGCTCGAGGCCGAGATCGAGGAGCTTGCGTGTGGGTCGCGTTGTAGTAGTGCTCCTCTTTCTCGACCCGCGGGTTCTCGTAGTGCTGGATCTCGACCGAGTAGCCGAGGTGCTCCCCGGCCGCCTTCACCAGCTCGGCCAGCTCGAGCACCGAGAACTGCTCGGTGAACTGGTTGAAGACGCGGAACTCGCCGCGCGTCGGCGGGGTTCGCAACCGCCAGCTCGACGCACTCGAGGGTGTCGCGGATGTTGAGGAAGCCGCGGGTCTGGCCGCCGGTGCCGTAGACCGTGAGCGGGTGGCCGACGACCGCCTGCATGCAGAAGCGGTTGAGGACGGTGCCGAAGATCTCGTCGTAGTCGAAGCGGGTGATCAGGCGCTCGTCGTCGGCCGTCTCGTCGGTCTCGATCCCGTAGACGACGCCCTGGTTGAGGTCGGTCGCGCGCAGGCCCCAGATGCGGCAGGCGAAGTGGATGTTGGTCGAGTCGTGGACCTTCGAGCAGTGGTACAGCGAGGCCGGCAGCTTCGGGAACGGCAGCGTGTCGCTGCGCCCCTTGTGCTCGATCTCGATGTAGCCCTCCTCGATGTCGATGTTGGGCTGGCCGTACTCGCCCATCGTCCCGAGCTTGACCAGGTGGCAGTCGGGGACGTGGTCGCGGATCGCGAAGAGCAGGTTGAGGTTGCCGATCACGTTCGCGTACTGGGTCTCGACCGCCTGCTCGCGCGAGGCCATCGAGTAGGGCGCCGAGGCCTGCTGGCCGTAGTGGACGACCGCCTCGGGCCGGATCTCGGCGACGACGCTCGTCGAGGAACTCGCCGTCCTCGATCGAGCCGACGTAGCTGGCGATCTCGCTTGCCGGAGACCTCGCGCCAGGCGGCGATCCGCTCCTCGAGGTCGAGGATCGGCGTCAGCGAGTCGCTGCCGACTGCCTCGACCCAGCGGCGGCGGAAGAAGTTGTCGACGACGGAGACCTCGTGGCCGCGGGCCGAGAACCTCAGGGCCGTCGGCCAGCCGAGGTAGCCGTCGCCCCCGAGGATCAGCACTCTCATAGGTCGCGGCAGGGTACCGGAACGGGGGCGACATAGCATCGCGACGATGGGCGCGCCGGCAACGGGAATCGGGGGCCGGTCGGGCCTCGCTGCGCTGGTCGCGATCACCCTCGCCGGGCTCGGGCTGCGGGTCGGCTACGCCGTCGACCAGCCCTACTCCCCGCCGCCCGACGCGGTCGCCTACGGCCGGATCGCCGAGAACCTCGCACCGACGGCGCCTTCGACGCGCGCCGCGCCCGGGGTCGCACGCGAGATGCAGCCGTGCAGCTCCTACGCCCCGGGCCTGCCCCTGCTCGTCGCCGGCGCTCTACTGGGCTGAGCGGCGGCGACGCACCTGACGCTGCGCCTGGTCCTCCTCGCCGTGCTCGGCGCCGCCGCGGTCCCGCTCGACCTTCCTGCTCGGCGCGCCGGCTGGTCGCGGTCCCAGGTGCGCGGGACTGGTCGGGGCCGCGGTGGTCGCCTTCTACCCGGCGCTGCTCCAGTACCAGGGCCTGCTGCTGACCGAGCCGCTGGCGGCGTCCTGCTGACCGGGTCGCTGGTCGCGCTGCTCCACGCCCGCGGCCGCGCACGCGTCCGGGATTCCCCTGGCGCTGGCTGCGAGCCGGGTTCCTGCTCGGCCTCCTCGCCCTGGTCCGCCCCGAGTACCTGCCCGATCGCGATCCTCCTCCCCATCCTCTGGCTTCTCCGCGAGGCGTTATCCCCCGCCATGGGCCTGAGACGGAAACCGGGTCGCCGGAACTCGGCCCGCCGGCTGGGGATGGCGGCGATTCCGGTCGGCGGGTATCGCTCTCTGGGGACGGTGCTCGTGATCGCGCCGTGGGCGATCCGCAACACGGTCGTCCTCGATCGCGTCGTCCCGATCTCGACCGGAGGCGGCAAGGCGCTCTACATCGGCACCTACCTCGACGCCGACGGGGACGGGCCGAAGCTGCGCGAACTCCTGCTCGCCGAACGGCCGGCGCTGCGGGCGCGGCTCGAACGTCACGGGCCCGTCGACGACCCGGAGAGCATGGCGCTGGAGCGGGTCCTGGCCAGGGTCGCGGCGGAGAGCTACCCGGGGCTGGAAACGGACGCGGCGCTCGGGCGGCTCGGCAGGCAGGACCTCGAAGACGACGTCAGCGAGGAGCCGGCGCGATTCGCCGGGATGCTCGCCGGCAAGGGCTATGAAACCTGGACCGACTCGGCCCGCGAGGTGATGGAGCGCGAGCCCTGGCGGGCGCTGCAGCTGGCGATCGTCGTCCTCTCCCTGCTCGGCCTCGGGGTCCTGGCGCTGCGGCGCCGCTTCGAGGCGGTGCCGCTGGCGGTAGTCCTCGCCTACATGACCGCGGTCGGGGCGCTGTTGATCGCCTCGCCGCGGCGCGAGCTCGTCGTCCTGCCGCTGCTCGCCGCCCTGGCCGGCGTGGC
This sequence comes from uncultured Solirubrobacterales bacterium, assembly GCA_963795295.1. Lineage (GTDB taxonomy): Bacteria > Actinomycetota > Thermoleophilia > Solirubrobacterales > 70-9 > VRUE01. Next base: position 325,576 of record CAWCHE010000006.1, on the reverse strand, counting down.
GCTGGCTGCGGCCGCGGATAGCCTGGCGCGATGGCGAAGCTGAGCAGCCGGCTGCGGGCCCTCCCCGAGACCCACGGACGCCGCACCCTGGTGATCCTGGGCCTGATCCTGGCGCTCGGGTTCGGCCTGCGGGCCTACCGGGTCGTCGAGCCGCTCGGGACCCCGGGGGACGACGCCCACGCCTACTACGCCCTCTCCAAGGCCCTCTACGTGGAAGGGACCTACGGCGGGCCCGAATTCGACGACGCGAGCGACTGGTCGCCCGGGGCGCCGCTGCTCTACGCAGCCTCCTTCTACGCCACCGCCGGCGCCCGCGAAGGAACCGCGCGGATCGTCGAGATGCTGCTGGGACTGGCGACGATCGTCGTCGTCTACCTGCTCGGCCGCCGCATCGGCGGCCCGACGGCGGGACTGATCGCCGCCCTCGGGGTCGCCGTCTACCCGCCCTTCATCCACTCGACCGGGGCTCTGTACAGCGAGCCGCCGGCGATGCTGACACTCCCGGCGGCCGTCCTCGCGTTCCTCTGGGCCCTGAATGCGCCGCCTCCTCCGCTCCCGGGAAGGGCCAGAGAATCAGATATGGATGGCCCTTCCCTCCCGCGTCCGGGGCGGCTGGCTGCTGCCCGGCCTCTTGCTCGGGTTGACTGCGCTGATCCGCCCGGAGTATCTCCTTGTCGGCATCGCATTCGGCATCTACGCCCTGTTCGCCGTTTGGCGGTCGAGCTGGAGTCAAGGCCGGCCTCGCGGCGGTCGGGCTGATGGCCGTCGCCTTCCTCCTCCCGATCGTGCCCTGGACGATCCATAACCGGGTCGTCCTCGATCGCACGGTGCCGATCTCTACCGGGGGCGGCAAGGCGCTTTATGTCGGCACCTATCTGCCGGCCGATGGCGAATACCAGCGGGTCAAGGCGCTGCTGGTCAAGCGCTACCTGCACCGTGACCTCGAGCCGGACTCCGAGGCGCTCGATCGACGTCAACCCGACCCCGCTCTTCAACCGCGTCGCCGGGCGCTACCCGGACCTGCCGCGGGACTCGGCGCTCGGCAAGATCGGCAAGGAAGACTTCTCCGACTACTTCGGCGAAGACCCGGTCGGGTACGCGGCGATGACCGCCCGCAAGGTCTGGCGGATGTGGAGCGGCGGCGTCGGTGAAGCGATGAGCTCGACCGCCGGCCGCGTGCTCCAGGTCGCGATCGTCGCTGCTCGGGCTCGCCGGGCCTCGCCCTGCTCGCCTGGCGGCGCTGGTGGTGGGAGCTGGTCGCGTTCGCGACTCCGATCGTCCTCGTCACGGCGGTCGGCGCCGCCTCGCTGGCGGCCAGCAGGCGCAACGAGGTGCTGATGACACTTGTGTTTCCGCTTGCCGGCGCCGCCCTGGCATCGGCCGGTCGCGCCCTATCCTCCTCGGACTCATGGTCCCCCAGGCAGGCATCTTCCCCGCCGAGCTGACCGCGCTCCGCGCGGCCGGCCTGATCGCGGCCGCGGCGCTGATCGCCTACGCGGTCCTCCGCCGCCGCTCGCTCCGTAACGTCGACGTCATCATCCTGCTCGGAGCGGGGATCGGCCTGGCCCTCGTCTCGGGCACCGAAGTCACCGACAAGCTCCTCTCCGCCTTCTCCTTCGAAAAGGGCAACGGCGGCCGCATCCTCGGCCTCGCCGTCTTCGCGATCTTCATCCTCTTCCTGATCACCCTGCGTGCCCTTTCGCAGTCGGCCCGCAACGCCCGGCAGCTCTCGGCGGCGCTCGAGGGGCTCGCCTGGGACGAGTTCCGCCAGGCCGACCTTCCGGCCCGCTTCCGCGACAAGGTCGCGGTCGTGATCCCCGCCTACAACGAGGCCGACAACGTCGCCCACGTGCTCGATCTGATCCCGGCCGAGGTCTGCGGGCTGCCGATCCAGACCCTCGTGGTCGACGACGGCTCCCGCGACGGGACCGGCGACGTCGCCGCCGACCACGGCGCGGTCGTCGCCCGCCACGTGACCAACCGCGGCGGCGGCGCGGCGCTGCGGACCGGTTACCGGCTGATGGTCGAATCCGGCGCCGAGATCGTCGTCACCCTCGACGCCGATGGCCAGCACCTGCCGTCGGAGATGGACCGATTGGTGGCGCCGATCGTCTCCGGCGAGGTCGACGTCGCCCACGGCTCGCGGGTGCTGGGCCACGCCGATGACAATCACTTCGCGCGGGAGCTCGGGATCGTCTTCTTCAACCGCCTCGTCTCGCTGATCACCCGCACCCACGTCACCGACTGCTCGAACGGCTACCGGGCGGTGCGGACCTCGGTCCTGCCCCAGCTCGTCCTGCGCCAGGAGCAGTTCCACACCTCGGAGTTCATGATCGAGGCGATCAAGCGGGGCATCCCCGCCAAGGAGGTGCCGATCACGGTCGAACAGCGCCTCCACGGGCACTCGAAGAAGCCCGCGGTCGTCCGTTACGGAGTCGGCTTCGCCAACGCCATCGTGCGGACCTGGCTCAGGTAGGGCGCCGCGCCGGCTTCTACTGCTTGACGCCCGGGTGCCTGACCGCGGCGGGGTCGGGGAGATACAGGTCAGTGCCGCAGCGCGGGCAGACCTGGACGTAGAGCTTGACCGCCTTGAGGCAGTTCGGGCACTGGCGTTCGGGTTCGTCCTTGTCGTTGCGGTAGAGGACCACGGCGATCAGGCCCAGTCCCGGCAGGAACGACCCGACCAGAAGCCAGATCCAGAAGGAGCTGCCCTTGGCGCGGCCGATGATCGCGGTCGCTAGCCCGAAGGAGAAGGCGAAGAAGACGAATTTGAATTCCACGGCTCAATTGTCTCGCCCAGCGGCGTCGGATGCCCGATCGACCCGACCTCGGAGATATCGCGCCGGAACGGCAGGCTCGCCGTCCAGTCGATCACGGCGCGGATCTTGCGGGCCGCGCCCGGGATCTGGCTCATGTGGTAGCTGCGGGCCATCCACCAGGCGGGGAAGCCGCGGAAGGTGCGGCCGCCGACCTTGCCGACCGCCTTGTAGCGGCCGAGGTTGACGAAGGAGGCGTTGCCGCGGTAGGCGAAGGGCTCCGGCGTTGCCGACGCCGAGCTCGGCGGCGATGTTGTGGGCGGCGGCCGGCCCCTGACGGACCGCGTGCTGCGCCGTCGGCGGACAGCTGCCGCCGCCCGGGTCGGGGGCCGCGGCGCAATCGCCGATCGCCCAGACCGAGTCCATGCCCCGGACGCGCAGGTGGTCGTCGACCGGAACCCGGCCGCGCTCGTCGAGCGGCAGCGAGAGCCGCTGCAGGCTCGGGCTGCGGGGCGACTCCGGCGGTCCAGACGACGGTCGCGGTCGGCAGGGTCTCGCCGGTCGAGAGCCGCGCCGTGTCGGCGGTCGACCTCCTCGAGGCGTCGTCCCGAGGCGGATGTCGATGCCGCGGCCGCGCAGCTCGCGCAGCGCGTAGTCGGCGAGCTCGGCGTCGATCTCGGGCAGGACCCGGTCCCTGGCCTCGACCAGGACCCAGCGCATGCCGTGCAGGCGGGCGCGCGGGTAGCTCTCCATCGCGTCGGCGGCGAAGTCCTGCAGCTCGGCGAGCGCCTCGAGGCCGGCGTAGCCGCCGCCGACGAAGACGTAGGTGAGGAGCTCCTCGCGCCGGGCCGGATCCTCGGTCGCGTTGGCCGCCTCGAGCGTCTCGATCACGTGGTTGCGGAGCCAGATCGCGTCGGCGAGGCTCTTGAAGCCGATCGCGTGCTCGTCGAGGCCCGGGACCGGCAGCGACCCGCGAGACCGAGCCGAGCGCGATCAGCAGCTGGTCGTAGGGAAGCTGTCTCGGCCTCGCCTTCGTGGGTGGGCAGCTCGACCGTCTTGCGCACCGGGGTCGTGGCCGCCGATCGCGCCGAGACGCAGGTAGGTGCGCTTGAGGATGTCGCGCAGCGGCGTCACCACGTGGCGCGGCTCCAGCGTTCCCGCCGCCGCCTCGGGCAGAAACGGCGTGTAGAGCATGAAGTTGACGTCGTTGACGAGGATCAGCCGCGCCGACTGCTTCGGCATCAGCCGCTCGAGCTCGCCGCGCCGCCGCGGCTCCGGCGAAGCCGCCACCGGCGATGACGACATTCCAGGCCATGACCTCAACCGTAGCACTTTGTAACAACTTGTCACAAAGTGCCAGAACGCACTAGGCGCCAGGCCTAGAGGCCGAGCTGCTCGCGGATCAGCTGGTTGACCTCGCCGCCGTCGGCGCGGCCCTTGGTCTCGCGCATCACGGCGCCGACGATCGGCGCCGATCGCCTTGCCGTTGCCGGCCCGGATCTGCTCGGCGGCCGTCGGGGTCGGCCTCGACCGCCGCGGCGACGATCGCCTCGAGCTCGCCCGAGTCCGAGATCTGCGCCGAGACCCTCGCGCTCGACGATCGCGGCCGGGCTCGCCACCCTCGGCGACCAGGCGCGCCAGCACCGCCTTGCCGCTGCCGTGGGAGATCTTCTTCTCCTCGACCATGGCGACCAGGGCCGCCAGCGCCGCCGGGCTCGACCTTCGAGGCGGCTGCGGTCTCCTCGTCCCCGTCCTGGCGCAGCGCCGCCGCCAGCTCGCCGGTCACCCAGTTGGCGACGACCGTCGGGCTCCGCCTCGGCTCGCCGGCATCGGCCTGCTCGAAGTAGTCGGCCGGTCTCGGGATCGGCCGCGAGCAGGCTCGCCGGTCGTCCGGCGAGGCCGAGCTCCTCGACGTAGCGCTCGATCCGCGCCTGCGGGCAGCTCCGGCAGCGAGTCGCGCGCCGTCGGCGATCATCTCCTCGGTCGGCGCCAGCGGCACCAGGTCGGGCTCGGGGAAGTAGCGGTAGTCGTGCGCCTCCTCCTTCGAGCGCAGCGAGGTCAGCGTGCCGCTCGCCGGGTCGAAGTGAAGGGTCTCCTGCTCGACCGTCCCGCCCGCGTCGATCAGCTCGCGCTGGCGGGCCAGCTCGGCCTCGACGCCCGCGCTCGAGGAAGCGGAAGCTGTTCATGTTCTTCAGCTCGGTCTTCGTCCCGAGCTCCTCGCGTGCCCGCCGGGCCGGATCGAGACGTTGGCGTCGACAGCGCAGGCTCCCCTCCTCCATGTTCACGTCGGAGACGCCGAGCTGGCGGACCGTCTCGCGCAGCAGCCGCGCCCACGCGCGCGCCTCGGCGGCCGAGCGAGGTCGGGCTCGGTGACGATCTCGACCAGCGGCGTACCGCCGCGGTTGAAGTCGACCAGCGAGGCGCCGGAGCCGTGGATCCGCCCCGACTCGCCGACGTGGACCATCTTCGCCGCGTCCTCCTCGAGGTGGGCGCGGTGGATCCGCACGTCGCCGAGCCGGCCGCCGCGAGCAGAGCGGGATGTCGTACTGGCTGATCTGGTACGCCTTCGGGTTGTCGGGATAGAAGTAGTTCTTGCGGTGGAAGATCGAGCGCGGGGCGATCTCGCAGCCGAGCGCGAGGCCGATCTTGAGCGCGTAGCGGATCGCCTTCTCGTTGGGGACCGGCAGGACGCCCGGGTGGGCGAGGCAGATCGGGCAGGTGTGGACGTTCGGCTCGTCGCCGAAGGAGAGCTCGCAGCCGCAGAACATCTTCGTCCTCGTCGACAGCTGGACGTGGATCTCCAGCCCGATCACCGCCTCGAGCTCAGCCATCGGCGCCGCCCCCCGGCGTCGGCGTCGAAGCCGATCGCCTTCTCGAGGGCGTGCGCCGCGTCGAGCAGCCGCTGCTCGGCGAAGGCCGGGCCGCGATCTGCAAGCCGACCGGCAGCTCGCGGGCCGCCGCCGTCGGGCTGCGGCGAGCCCGGCCGGGATCGAGATCGCCGGGATCCCGGCCAGCGGCATCGGCACCGTGAAGTAGTCGTTCATGTACATCGCGAGCGGGTCGGCGGTCTTCGCGCCGAGCTCGAAGGCGACCGAGGGCGAGGTCGGGGTGACGACAGGTCGACGTCCGCGAAGGCGCTCGTGAAGTCCTCGGCGATCCTGGTCCGCACCTTCTGCGCCTGGCCGTAGTAGGCGTCGTAGTAGCCGGAGGAGAGCGCGTAGGTGCCGAGCATGATCCGCCGCTTGACCTCGTCGCCGAAGCCCTCCGCGCGGGTCTCTTCGTACATCGCGACCAGGTCGCCGGCGCCCTCGGCGCGCATCCCGTAGCGGACGCCGTCGTAGCGGGCCAGGTTCGAGGAGGCCTCGGCCGGCGCGATCACGTAGTAGGCGGAGATCCCGTGCTCGGCGTTCGGGAGCGAGACCTCGGCCAGCTCGCCGCCGAGCGCCTCGATCCGCGCCAGGGTCGCCTCGAAGCTGCTCCAGCACGCCGGCCTCGATCGCCGCGTCGGAGAGCTCGGGCGGGACGCCGAAGCGGAGCCCGGCGAGGTCCTCGCGGGTCGGCAGCCTGCACCCCGCCCTCGATCCCGACCGAGGTCGAGTCGCAGGGGTCGCGGCCCTGCATCGCGGCGAGCAGCAGCGCGGCGTCGGTGACCGTCTCGCGTCAGCGGCCCGCACTGGTCCAGCGAGGAGGCGAAGGCGATCATCCCGTAGCGCGAGATCGCTCCGTAGGTGGGCTTCAGGCCGACGATCCCGCAGAGCGCGGCGGGCTGGCGGATCGAGCCGCCGGTGTCGGTGCCGATCGCGCAGGGCGCGAGGCCGCCGGCGACGACCGCCGCCGAGCCGCCGGAGGAGCCGCCCGGGACCCTGGTCCGGTCCCACGGGTTCAGCACCGGGCCGTAGGCGGAGTTCTCGTTCGAGGACCCCATCGCGAACTCGTCCATGTTGGTCTTGCCGAGCAGCCGGGCGCCGGCGGCGTCGAGGTTGCGCACCGCAGTCGCCGTGTAGGGCGGGCGGTACCCCTCGAGGATGCGTGAGCCGGCCGTCGTCGGCACCCCCTCGGTGCAGAAGATGTCCTTGACCGCGACCGGGATGCCCCGCAGCGGCCCCTCCTCGATGCCCTCGGGGGCGTCGTCCCCGGCGGTCCAGAGGTAGGCGTTGAGCTCGTCCCCGGCGGCGCGCTCGCGCCAGGCGGCGAAGTACTCCTGCGGCGAGGTCTCCCCCGCGGCGATCTCCGCCACCGCCTCGGCGACGGTCAGATCGAGCAGCTCGGCCATCAGGCGTCGGCCTGCGGCGAGGGGACGCGGAAGGCGCCGTCGGCGGGGTCGGGAGCCGACTCCAGGACCACCGCGCGGGGCCAGCTCGGCCGCGGCTCGTCGGGCCGCAATACGTTCTCGAGCGCGACGACGTGAGAGGTCGGCTCGACCCCCTCGAGGTCGAGCTTCGAGATCCGGTCGACGTGCTCGAGGATGCCCGAGAGCTCGCCGGCCATCCGCTCGACCTCCTCCTCGTCGAGCCGCAGCCGGGCGAGCTTCGCCACGTGCAGAACCTGTGCCCTGTCGATCACGCGCGTGAGTCTAAGGCGCGGTGACGGTGCGCGAACGGGCGGCGAGGCATTCGACCGGCCGTTCCGGCAGGTGGTACGGCAGCACTTCGGCGTAGACGCGTTTACCGCGCAGGGGCGGCCGCGAGGTCATGTGGTACTGGCCTCCGTAGGGGAAGATCGCGGCGACCTTCCTGTCCTTGCCGGGTTCGATCTCCATGATCCGGACGGAGCTCGATTCGCAGAACTCCGACGGTGCTTCGGTGACGATCGTGCCGTTGATTTTGTGCGCCGCTCGATCGACTTCGATCGTCAGGCTGACCGAGTAGACGTGCTCGGCGTCGCCGAGGGCCGGGGCCGCCATCGCCAGGATCCCGGTGAGGACGACCAGAACCGCTCCGAGCTTCTTGCGCAATAGCACTGGGCCAACGTACCACCGCCCCGCGGCCCCGCAACCTCGACCTGGCTCCGCCCTGGCTGCCTGGCCAGTTATTGTCCCCGCCGATGAGGGGCGAGAAGGCGGAGAGCTTCGTGGTCCTGGGCCTGCGCGTCCTCGCCCTCAGCTTCGCCGTCGTCGGCATCCTCTTCATCGCGGTTCCCAACGGGGTGCTCGACGTGATCTCGGACCTCGGCGACGACCTCGGCGGCTTCAGCCGCGCTCCGCACGGGACCGAGCAGCTCTGGCTCGCCCTCGGCTTCTCCTACATGGTCGTGATCACAGGCATCTGCCTGATCGCCCAGTCCGACGTCGTCCGCTACAGGCCGCTGGTGGCGCTGCTCGCGGTCGGCAAGACCGCCTCCTCGCTGGCATCGCTCGGCTTCTACCTCTTCGACGACGACGTCTTCGCCTACCTCCTCAACTTCCTCGTCGACGGCTCGCTGGCGCTGCTCGCGCTCTGGCTCTGGTCGCTGATCGGCCGCATCGACCGCCAGCCCGGCGCCGGCTGAAGGCGCACGCCGGGGCTCTCGGCCGCCGAGCAGAGGACCCTGAGCGCGATCTGCGAAACGATGAGCCCCGGCATCGAGGGGCTGCCCGCCGCTGAGCGGGAGATCGACGTCTCCGGCCCGGTTGCGGACTTCCTCGGGGCGGTCTCCCCTCGGGTTCTCTCGCGGATCAGGCTCGGCCTGCGCGCCTTCGAGTGGCTCCCCTTCCCCTGGCGCTTCAGCCGCCTCGATTTCGCCGCCCGCGACGAGTTCCTCCAGCGCATGGAGGAATCGAGCTTCCGCCTCCACCACGAGCTGCTGCTGATGGCGAAGATCTTCGCGACGCTCGGCTACGCGGCTGCCCCCGAGGTCGAAGAGCGGATCGGGATCGAGATCAGCTGCCGCCTCGCCGACGGCACCGTGCCGCCCCCGGCGGGATCCCTGGGCGATACCGAGCCCAGTGGCGACGGCGAGGAATGCGACGTCGTCATCGTCGGCTCCGGCGCCGGCGGCGCCGCCGCGGCCTCCGCCCTCGCCGAGGCCGGGCTCGACGTCATCGTGCTCGAGGCCGGAGGCCACTACAACCGCGACTCCTACCCCGAGGGACGGCTCGACGCGGTCGCGACCCTCTACCGCGACGCCGGCCTGACGATCGCCGAGGGCAACCCGCCGATCCCGGTGCCGGTCGCGAAGACGATCGGGGGGACGACGGTGATCAACTCCGGCACCTGCTTCCGCGCCCCGACCCCGGTCCTCGACGATTGGAAGGAGCGTCACGGCGTCAGCTGGGCCCGTGACCTCGACCCCTACTTCGTCGAGGCCGAAGAGTTCCTGCGGGTGACGCCGCTCGACCCGGAGACGATGGGCCGCAACGGACAGCTGGCGATGGAGGGGGCGGCGGCGATCGGCGCCTCCGGAGGCCCAATCTCCCGCAACGCCGGCAACTGCAATCAGTGCAGCTCCTGCCCCTTCGGCTGCGAGATCGACGCCAAGCGGGGCATGCACGTGAGCTATCTGCCGCGCGCGGTCGCCGCCGGCGCGAGGATCCGGGCCGGGGTCGAGGCACGCGGAATCCTTGTCGAGGACGGTCGCGCCGCGGGAGTTCGCTGCGTCGCCGGCGGCGACGGCAACGGCTCCCGCCGCGCCTACACGGTCAGGGCCCGGCGGGCGACGATCGTCGCCGGGGGCGCCTTCGGCACGACCGAGCTGCTGCTCCGCTCCGGCCTCGGCGGGCGCCAGGTGGGCCGCAACCTCCACATCCACCCCGCCTGCTGGGTCGGGGCCCGCTATGGGGACGAAGTGCGGGGCTGGGACGGCGTCATGCAGAGCTATTTCGTCGACGAGTGGGAGGCCGAGCGGGTCCTGCTCGAGGCGACCTTCACCCCGCTCGCCTTCGGCGGCGCCTGGCTAAAGGGCGCCGGGCACGAGCACCAGGAATCGATGCTCGACTTCGGCCACATCGGCTCTATCGGAGTCCAGCTCGCCGATCACTCCGGCGGCCGGGTCGGGCTGCTCGGCGACGGCTCCCTGAAGGCGAGCTACCGGCTGACCGGCGACGACGCTCGCCGCCTCACCTTCGGGATCGCCCGCGCCGCCGAAATCCACTTCGCCGCCGGCGCCCAGGAGGTCTATCCCAACATCCCGCGGGCCGGCGTCCTGCGCCCAGGGGGAGTGGCCGAGTTCGAGGCGACCTCGTTCAGGCCCTCGGAGCTGCGGCTCGAGGCCTTCCACCCGATGGGGACCGCGCGGATCTCCGCCGACCCCGGCGAGGGTGTCTGCGACGCCCGCGGCGCCGTCAATGGGGTCGACGACCTCTACGTCGCCGACGCCTCGCTCTTCCCGAGCGCGGCCCACGTCAACCCGATGATGACGATCATCGCCTTCGCCAAGCAGATCGCCGCCGGGATCGCCGACGGTGCCGCCGCCCCCCACATCTAGGGGGCCGGTTCACCCGGAGCAGGGCAGCCGGTGTCCACCGGCTGCGCCGGCGCCGGGACCCGGTAGATGACGACTCCCTGCCGTACTTCCGGCGGTCCCGGCAGGACGTCGAGCAACGGCGCGGCGCGGGGCGCCACCGCGGTTGGCGCGACCACGCCTTCGACGCCCTTCGCGGCGAGGAAGCGCAGCAGTTCCCTTCGGTCGACGCGCCGGTAGACCTCGGCACGCAGCTGGCCGACGATCGGCCAGCAGGCGAAGGCGTCGGGCACGGTTCCGGAGAGATACCCGCCCGGCATCTCATAGGCCATGCCGGTACTCGCCTGCCAGACGAGGTTGATCGCTTCCCCAGCCTCGTTGTAGGGCAGAACGAGCAGGTTCGGGCGGCCGCGGAAGAGCGGCCGCGCACCGCTGGCGAAGAAGGCGGGCTGCGCGCGCGCCGATGCCCAAATCCCGCTGCCGTAGTGCGGCGGGCTGGGATCCGTGGCACGCGGGTTGGGCAGCACCGAAACGAGGGCGACAGCGACCAGTGCCCACTTCGCTGCCCGCCACCGAGTCGGGGTAGCGAGCCAGAGGGACACGATCACCGCCAGCGCCAGCCAGGCGTAGACGATCACGCGGTCCGGCAGTGCGTAGCGGACCAGCGGCAGGTGCAGGAGAACGGTCCAGGGAAGGCGCAGGGCGGTCGAGGTGCCGAGAACGTTGAGCCGCGGCCCAAGCGCGGCGAGGAGCGCAACCGCAAAGGCCGCCAACAGGAGGCGGGCAAGGCGGTCGCGCCGCCTCTGCCAGCCAAAGAGGAGGAGCACCAGGAGCAGTGGGACGCCGAGGTAGGCGCCGCTCTCCGCCAGGTTGCCGGTGAGGCGGTCGCCCACCCCGGCCAGGGAAGCGCCGCCCAGCGAGATGCGTGTCGGCACGACCAGGTTGAGCGGGTCGGTCGAGTAGACGTATGGATCGATGTGGGTGAGGTTGAGGTTCGTGGTTAGGAGCGAGACGAGCACCGGCGATACGAGGACCGCCGTGAGCAGGTAGGCGATCAGGATGGGTCTGGCCAATCCCAGGATCGCCGGACGCTCTGCGGGGAAGAGAAGGAGAGCGAGCCCGTAGGTCGCCGCGCCCATCAAGGTCATGGTCATAAAGACCTCGCTCGAGGTGAGGAACTGGAAGCTGAGCAGGGCGACGAGGCAGGCGACGAAGGCAGTGGTGCCGATTGAGCCGCGCCCCCGGCGCAGGGCGAGATAGGCAATCAGCGGCGGACAGGCGACTAGCGAGAGGTTTGGGTGGCCGAGCGATTGCCCGAGGACGTAGGTCGAGAAGCCGAAGAGGTAGCCGCCCGCCAGCGCCGGCCAGAAGACGCGGCTCGCCTCCCTACAGAGTAGGTAGGCCGCCAAGCCGTTGAGGGCGGGGATGAGGATGACGAGCACGTTGTAGGCCGGCAGGGGGCCTACCGCCTGGGTGAGTGGGGCGAGCAGCAGGCTCGGCGCCGCGATCGAGGTCGCGAGGGCGGTGTCGAAGCCTTCGGGCGCGTAGACGACCGCGGCGTGCAGGGGGTCGAGGCCGCTGAGGATCGACTGCGGCCACCACTTGAGGTCCCAGATGAAGAGGGAGGGGTCGGGTCCGTAGCCGACCGTCCGCGAGCCGAAATGGGCGAGGACGCCGTGCCCGACCAGGATGACCGAGGCGATCAGGTAGAGCAGGAAGGCGATGCTCGCCGCCGGCGCGCCCGCCGAGAAGCGGCGCATCGCTACCTGCGCTGGTGCGCCAATACGCGCCTGAAGGCGCGGAGTCAACTATCTAGGCGGTCGGAGGCGGCCCGGGAGGCGGCGGCTCGTACTGCTCCTGCGGCGGCGGTGGTGCTGGGGGCGGGTCGTAGTGCTGAGGTGCGGGAGGCGGCGCCTGCTGGTCGTACTCATGGGCCGGCGGCGGGGGCGGCGGCTGGGTCACGTGCTCGTGCTGATGCGGCTGGGCGTTCGGGTCGGAGAGGTGGTCCGCGGTCGACCCGAACGAGGCGCCCTCCTCCTGCATCGAGAGGTAACCGCCTACGGTCAGGGCGATCGAGGCGAGCAGCCCGAGCCAGATTCCGAATTTCCGCCCCAGCTCGATTTCGATCGCCGCTTCCCCGATCCCGGGGACGCCCGGAGGGCTGATCAGGTAGATGATGAGCACGATCGATCCGATCGCCGCCAGCACGGTGGTGATGACGCTGATCGGGATCGGCGTGCGGGCGACTCCGTTGCCGAAGATCGCCAGCGACATCCCGCCGAACGAGGCGAAGACGAGGATGATGTTGATCCAGTCGCCGAAGGAGTCGAAGGCGTCGAAGCCGTTGATCGGCGCGTCCTTGACTCCGTACCAGGCGAAAAGAAACATGATCAGGATCAGGGCCAGGCCGGCGATCCCGGCGAGCTGCTCTCCTGGACTGGGACGTTCACTCATGCGTCATCTCCGTGGCTCGAGGGCGTGACCGGACACTACACGCGGGACTGGGCGGCAAATAGCGCGTTTACCAGCAGCATCGCGATCGTCATCGGTCCCACTCCCCCGGGGACCGGGGTGATCGCCCCGGCCACCTGCGAAGCCGCCTCGAAGTCGACGTCCCCGCGCAGGCCCCCCTCGGTCCGGTTGATGCCGACGTCGATCACCACCGCCCCCGGCTTGACCGCGTCGGCCCCGAGCAGATGCGGGACTCCGACCGCGGCGACGAGGACGTCGGCGCGGCTGCAGACCGCCGCCAGGTCGCGGGTGCGCGAGTGGCAGATGGTGACCGTCGCGTTCTGCCATCAGCAGCAGGCGCGCGACCGGGCACCCCGACGAGCTTCGAGCGGCCGACGACGACCGCCTCGGCCCCTTCGAGCTCCACCCCCTCGCGGCTCAGCAGCTCCATCACTCCTGCCGGCGTCGCCGGGACGAAGCCGGGGGTGCCGTGGGCGAGCAGGCCGGCGCTGGTCGGCGTCAGGCCGTCGACGTCCTTGGCCGGGTCGATCGCCGCGATCACCCGGTCGGGATCGATCTGCTCGGGCAGCGGCAGCTGGACGAGGATCCCGTCGACGCCGTCGTCGCCGTTGAGGGTGGCGACCAGCTCGAGCAGCTCGGCCTCGCTGGTCTCTGTCGGCGAGGCCGTGGTGGACCGAGGTCATCCCGGCCTCCTCGCAGGCCCGCTGCTTCATCTCGATGTAGATCTTCGAGGCCGGGTCCTCGCCGACGATCACCGTCGCCAGACCTGGGACGCGGCCGCTCCCGGCGACGTACTCGGCGACCTCGGCCCTGACCCGCTCCCGCACCTCGGCCCCCACCGCCTTGCCGTCGATCACGCGAGCCGCCACTAGTCTCGCTTCCTGATCGGCGCGTAGTCGGCCATCAGCTTGCGCTCGGCGCCGTCGCCGCCGAAGCGGACGACGACGATGCCGCCGGGCTCGACCCCGGTGACGACGCCGTCGCCGAAGCTGGCGTGGACGACGTCGTCTCCGGTCTGCAGTGAGAGGGCGGGCCCGGCGTCGATCGGGGTCGCCCGCCGCAGCGGACGCCGCCGCGTCCCAGGTCCCAGCGGCGCCGGGCCGCTCGCCGTGGCGCTCGGTCAGCTCCGCCGGCAGCTCGTCGACGAAGCGCGAGGGCAGGTTGCGCTCGGAGCGCCCGAACAGGCGCCGCTCGCGCGCCCAGGTCATGTAGAGGCGGCGGCGGGCGCGGGTGATGCCGACGTAACAGAGGCGCCGCTCCTCCTCCTCGCCGCCCTCTTCGAGGGCCCGCATGTGCGGGAAGGCGCCCTCCTCGCAGCCGACGATGAAGACCGTGTCGTACTCGAGCCCCTTGGCGTTGTGGAGGGTCATCAGGGTGACCAGCGACTCTTCCTCGCGTATCCCGTCCTGCTCGGTGTAGAGCGAGATCTGCTGGAGGAACTCCTCCAGCGGCGGGACGTCGACTTCGCCCTCGAGCTCGTGGTTGGCGTCGAACTCGGCGGCGACGCCGATCAGCTCCTCGAGGTTCTCGACCCGCCCCTCGGCTTCGACGGTCCGCTCCGCCTCCAGCGCTTCCAGGTAGCCGCTCTCGCGCAGCGTCGCCTCGAGCACCTCGGCGACCGGCGCACCCGAGTCGGCCTTTTCGGCGCAGCGCGCTCGATCAGCTCGTGGAAGCGGGAGACGGCCTTGACCGCCGCGGCGCCCAGCCCGGGAACCTCCTCGACGCGGCCGACGACCTCCCAGATCGGCACGCCGGTCGTGTTGGCGTGGGAGGCGATCCGGCCCTGGCTGGTGTTGCCGATCCCCCGCCGCGGCGAGTTCACGACCCGCGAGAAGGAGACCTGGTCGGAGGGGTTGACGAGCAGGCTCAGGTAGGCGACCGCGTCCTTGATCTCGGCCCGCTCGTAGAACTTGGTGCCGCCGATCACCTGGTAGGGGACTCGAAGCGGACCAGCGTGTCCTCCAGCACCCGGCTCATCGCGTTGGTCCGGTAGAAGACCGCGACGTCCTCGCGCCTCACCCCCTCCTCTTCGCCGAGGCGCTGGATCTCGCCCGCGACCCAGCGGGCCTCCTCGTGCTCGTCGCGGACCTCCGCGAGCTGCACCGGCTCGCCGCCCGCCTCTTCGGTCCAGAGCCGCTTCTCGCGCCGCTCGCGGTTGTGGGAGACGACCGCGTTCGCCGCCGAGAGGATGGTCTGGGTCGAGCGGTAGTTCTGCTCGAGCTTGACGACCTCGGCGTCCGGGAAGTCGCGCTCGAAGTCGAGGATGTTGCGGATGTCGGCGTGGCGGAAGCCGTAGATCGACTGGTCCTCGTCGCCGACGACCATCAGGTTGCCGTGCTCGGCGCAGAGCAGCTGCAGGAGCCGGTACTGGGCGTGGTTGGTGTCCTGGTACTCGTCGACGAGGACGTGGCGGAAGGTGCGGCGCCAGCGCTCGCGCACCTCCTCGAACAGCTCCAGGGCGTTGACCGTGCGGACCAGGAGGTCGTCGAAGTCCATCGCGTTGGCGGCGAGCATCCGCTTTTCGTAGAGGGCGTAGACCTCGGCGGCCGTCTCCTCGAAGACGCTGCCCTGCGCCTGCGCGTATTCCTCGGCGTCGACCAGTTGGTTCTTCGCCCCCGAGATCTGGGCCCGGATCGCGCGCGGCGGGTAGCGCTTGGGGTCCACGCCCAGCTCGGTCATGCAGCGCTTCATCATCCGCAGCGAGTCCGACTCGTCGTAGATCGTGAAGCCGCGCGAGTAGCCGAGCCGCTCGGCGTCGGCGCGCAGCATCCGCGCGCAGGCGGAGTGAAAGGTCGTCACCCACATCGCCCGGGCCGCGCGCCCGACCAGGCCTCCGACCCGCTCGCGCATCTCGTTGGCGGCCTTGTTGGTGAAGGTGATCGCGAGGATCTCCCCCGGCCGGGCCGCGTCGGTCGCGAGCAGGTAGGCGATCCGGTGGGTGAGGACGCGGGTCTTCCCCGAGCCGGCCCCGGCGATCACCAGCAGCGGGCCCTCGCCGTGGCGGACCGCCGCCTGCTGGGGCTCGTTGAGCCCGACCAGGAGCCGCTCGGCGCGGTCCGCTCCGGCCTCGGTCGGCGCCGCCGCGGGCAGCCCGGCGTCGTTCGCAGGGGTCTCGGACTCGGCCTGGAGCGTCACCAGCCGAGGATAGCCAGGCGCCCGGAGGGGCTTGTCCTACTTAATGCAGGGTTCGGCGAGTTCGAGGAACGCTTCTTCGGTCCCGCCGAGGACCGAGCTTTTCGAGTTCAGCCCGCGAGGAGGAGCGGATCCCGTCGAGGATGCACGACGTCTGCGACGAGGAGAGTTCAGATTTGGCCAGGCCCAGGGCGTAGGTGTGGATCAGCGCGCCCTTGTTGAGGACGACGAAGCGCTCGATCTTGTCGACCTTCCAGGCCCCGTCTTCTTCGACCAGCGCCATCTCCAATTTCTGGCCGCCGAGGTCGCCGCCGACGAAGGCGACGTCGGCGGTCGCCTTCGAGCCATTAACTGTGACCTTGGTGACCGTCGCTTTTTTCGGGTCACCGGTCCCGTCCTTGGCTTCTTCTTCGCAGGTTTTGACCGCTTCCTTGCCGGTGACGCTCGAGGTCTGTTCCATGAAGGCCTGGGTCGTCAGCTTCTCGCAGTCCGCCGGGTCCTTGGAGACGACCGCCGTCGTGATCGTGGTCATGATCTGTTCTTCGTCGCTTTCGCTGTCACCGCTGCCCCCGCAGGCGGAGAGCGCCAGCACCGAGGCGGCGAGAAGAGCTGGAACGAGAAGGCGGCCCTGGTTCAAGAAGTTCCTTTCCTGGTCTGGACGGACGGTCGCGCAGGCTACCTCAGCCACCGGCCGAAGAACGGCCGGTTCGCGGTCGCAGCTCGTCGTCGGGGTCGGTGCCGTCGCCGGCGCCGCCGTCGAGCTCCGCCAATCGCCTCTCGACCTCCGGCGATCCGCTCCGAGAGCCCCTTGATCGCCTCGGCGATCGGGTCGGGCAGGTGGATCCAGTCGGCGTCGGGCCCCTCGACCCGCCGCCCTTCCACCTTCACCGGGTGGCCCGGGTTGCCGACCACGGTCGCGCCGGCGGGGACGTCCTCGACTACGACGGTGTTGGCGCCGATCTTGGCGCCGTCGCCGACAGCGATCGGGCCGAGCAGCTTCGCCCCCGAGCCGACGGTCACGTTGTCGCCCAGGGTCGGATGGCGCTTGCCGCGCTGGAAGCCGGTTCCGCCCAGGGTGACCCCCTGGTAGAGGGTGACGAAGTCGCCGATCTCGGCGGTCTCGCCGATCACGACGCCGGAGCCGTGGTCGATGAAGAACTCGGCGCCGATCCTCGCCGCCGGGTGGATCTCGACGCCGGTGATCGCGCGGGCGAGGTAGGCGATGCAGCGCGGCACGAGCGGCATCCCGCCCTGCTGCAGGGCGTGGGCTACCCGATGCGCCAGGAGCGCCTGCACTCCGGCCCAGCTGAAGAGGATCTCGATCGCCGGAGACGTTCTGGGCCGCCGGGTCGCGATCGCGCGCCGCTGCGACGTCGGCGCTTGACCTCCCGCAGCACGCGATGCCAGGCGCTCATGGTGAGAAGAAGGGTAGGGACATGTACCGCTCGCCCGAGTCGCAGACGATCGTCACCACCCGCTTGCCGGCCATCTCCGGCCGCGCTGCGACCGCGAGCGCCGCGACGATGTTGGCGCCGGCGGAGATGCCGGCGAGGATGCCCTCGCGTTTGCCGACAAGGCGCGCCGTCTCCAGCGCGTCCTCGTCGGTGACCGCGATCGTCTCGTCGATCACCGAGCGGTCGAGGACCTCGGGGACGAAGCCGGCGCCGATCCCCTGGATTTTGTGCGGGCCGGGGGCGCCGCCGGAGAGGACCGGCGAGGTCGCCGGCTCGACCGCGACGACGAGCGCCTCCGGCGAGCGCTCCTTCAGCATCTGCCCGACGCCGGTGATCGTCCCCCCGGTTCCGACCCCGGTGACGAAGGCGCCGACCTCGCCGTCGGTGTCGCGCCAGATCTCCTCGGCGGTCGTGCGGCGGTGGATCTCCGGGTTCGCCGGATTCGAGAACTGCTGCGGCATGAAGCCCTGGCGCTGCTCGCGGATCTCCTCGGCGAGGCCGACCGCCTCGGTCATGCCGCCGAGCGACGGCGTCTCCCGCACCTCGGCGCCGTAGGCGCGGAGCAGCTTCGCCCGCTCGCGGCTCATCCCCTCCGGCAGGGTGAGGATCAGCTCGTAGCCGCGGGCGGCGCAGACCATCGCCAGGGCGATGCCGGTGTTGCCGCTGGTCGGCTCGACGATCACCGAGCGTCCCGGTTTGACCAGGCCCTGCTCCTCGGCGGCGTCGATCATCGCCACCCCGATCCGGTCCTTGACCGAGCCGCCGGGATTGAAGTACTCGAGCTTCGCGCAGACCTCGGCCCCGAGGCCCTCGCCGAGGCGGCGCAGCGCGACCATCGGCGTATCGCCGACGGTCGCGGATGCCTCGGCGCCGATCCTCATCAGAGCACCCTAACCCGGCCCCCGACCGTCTCGCAGAGCCGCGGCAGCAGGCCGCCGCCGAGGCTGCGGCCGCCGAAGAACCCGTTGCGGACGACGCAGACCGGGCCGAAGCCGCGCATCGAGGCGAGCGCCCGCGTCAGGTACTTGGTCGAGTAGTAGCCGAGGCGGGCGGAGATCGTCGCCGGGCCGGTGTTGCAGCCGATCCCGAT
This sequence comes from uncultured Solirubrobacterales bacterium, assembly GCA_963795295.1. Lineage (GTDB taxonomy): Bacteria > Actinomycetota > Thermoleophilia > Solirubrobacterales > 70-9 > VRUE01. The sequence continues at coordinate 307,295 of CAWCHE010000006.1, read as the reverse complement.
CAGCCGTTCGCCGATCGTCGCGCTCGGCCCCTCGAGCCGCCCGACGACGAAGACGACAAGCGCTCCGATCAGGCAGCCCGCAGACCCCTGCGATCAGGATCACCCTCATCGCGCGCCTCAGATGAAGTACATGCCGGAGCCCGCCTCGGCGGCCTCGCGGCGGGCGACTTCGGCGATCGTCGTCTGGCCGAAGACCTTGCGCAGGGCGGCGACGCCCTCGCCCCAGATCCCGCCGGCCTCGTCGGCTTCCTGGCCGACCTTGCCGTCGAGGGTCTGGACGACCTCGAGCACGGTGATCTCATCGGCGGGGCGGGAGAGCGTGTAGCCGCCTTTCATCCCGCGGTGGCTGGTCAGCAGGCCGCCGCGGCGCAGGGTCGAGAAGAGCTGCTCGAGGAACTGCTCGGGGATTTTGCGCCGCTCGGCCAGCTCCTTGATCGGCACCGGCCTGTCTCCCGAGCGCGCCAGCTCCGCCATCGCCACGACGGCGTAGCGGGACTTCGAAGTGATCGAGATCACTCGTCCTTTCTACCGCACCCTGCGGACCCAGGCTGGGTTAGGATCGACCGCCTGCCGGCGGTCGCCAGTCCCCCGCCCGAACCACTAGTGAGACGGAGCCGTCCTGAGCGAGCGCCCACAGTGCCTGGTGATCGACGACCACCCGCTCGTTCGGCTCGGGGTGCGCAACGCGCTCTACGACGGCTTCGAGGTCGAGGAGGCGACGAGCCGTGCCGAGGCGATCGACCTCGTCCGCGACGTCGGCAGCTTCGACGTCGCGATCGTCGACATGCGCCCGCGGTTCTCCGACCCCAACGGCGCCCCGGGCGGCAACGAGGCGATCCGGGCGATGCGCAAAGTCGAGCCCGACATGGGGATCGTCGCCCACGGCGATCGCGCCGACCGCCACCTCGCCAACACCGCCTTCCAGGCTGGGGCCAGCGCCTACGTCTCGCGCACCGCCGGCGCCGACCAGCTCAAGCGCGCGGTCGTCGCCGCGCTCGCCCAGGAAAGCTTCGTCGACCCGTCGGTCCCGCCGCCGGGCAGCCGCGGCAAGCTGACCCGCCGCCAGCGGGAAATCCTGCAGCTGATCGCCGACGGCGAATCGACCACCGTCGCCGCCCGCGAGCTCGGCCTCAGCGAGGAAACGATCAAGACCCACACGAAGAACGTCCTCGCCCGCCTCGGCGCCCGCAACCGCACCCACGCGGTGGCGATCGCCCTGCGCGAGTCCCTGATTCAATAACGCGCAAGCGCGCCGAGACAGCCACCGCCTCCGCTTCGCGTCCGGGGTGGCGGCTAGGCGTTCCATCAGCGCTCGATTAGCGAGCATCACGATCTGATTCTCTGCGAGCGGCGTTCTGCCACACGCTGCCGTTGCCCCCGGACGCGAAGCGGAGTGAGGCAACGGTTTACCTCTCAGATCCAGCCGCGGTCGCGGGCGGTGAGGACGGCCTGGGCGCGGTCGACGGCGCCGATCTTGCCGTAGACGTTGTGGAGGTGGGTGCGGATCGTCGAGACGGAGAGCTGCATTTCGCCGGCGATCTGCTTGTAGACCATGCCCTCGGAGAGGTAGCGGAGGACGTCGAGCTCGCGGGCCGAGAGCGGGCAGGGCTCGCTGATCCGCGAGCCGTTCTGGCGCGGATAGGGAAGCTCGTAGAGCAGTTCGCGCAGCTCTTCGGGGTCGAGGCCGCAGCGGTCGGCGGCGGCGCGCAGGCGCTCCGGCGGAGACCGCCTCGCCCTGCGAGTAGTGGGCGACCATGTCGGCGAGCGAGACCATCCCGGCGAGCCCTTCGGCGTCCTCGGCGTGGTGGCGCTCGATCGCGACCGCGATCCGCTGCGGCACGTTCCAGCGCCGGGCGAGCACGCCGCCGACAAGGGCGTGGTCGATGCCGAGCAGGTCGCGTTCTTCGCGGATCCGCTGCTCGGGGGTGCGGGTGACGGCATCGAAGTAGGGCCGCTGGCCGGGGTGCAGGCTGCATGATCACCAGCCGCCCGACGTCGTGGAGCAGGGCGGCGACGGCGAGCTCGTCGCGATCGGCCCAGCCGACCGCGCGGCCGATCTGTCGGCGGCGTGCTGGGTGGCGAGCGCGTGGACCCGGAACTGCTCGGGGCGCAGCTCGCGGCCGCCGTTGGTCTCGAAGAAGTCGAAGACGTTGGCGGTGCCGGCGATCGCCAGCACCCCGGAGGGCTTGAGCAATTCGACCGCCTCCGGAATGCTCGCGGCTCCGCCCGGCGGGCCGCCGCCGCGGTTGGCGGCGCGGAGGACGGCGATCGTCAGGGCGACGTCGGCTTCGACCGCTTCGACCACCTCGCCGACGCGGGCGGTCTCGGCGGTGGCCGCCGCATCACCCGGGCCTGGGACTCGGCGAGCACCGGGAACCGCTCGACCGCTTCGAAGGCGGCCGCGAGGCGGGCGCCCGGGCGCCGGTTTGGCCGCGGCTTTTCCGCGCTGCGGCGTGCGCCTTGACCTTTCCGTTCGTCTGTGACTTCGTCGATGGCATGCGGAGCGACTCGGCCTAACCATCGGCAGCCGAGGACGTTCGGTTTAGCAATTCTCTACCCAAAATTAGGGACAGACGCGTTCGGCTGTCCGGAATGGCCGCATTGCAGCTGTTGCCTGACGCGGTCGGCGGCCTAGGCGCGCCGACCGCGGCGATCCGCTCCAGGGCGAGTCGCTCGCGCCCGAGGACCGCGAGTGACTCGAAGATCCCCGGCGAGACCGTCGTCCCGGTGATCGCCACTCGGATCGGCTGGTAGAGCTTGCCCGGCTTGACGCCGAGCGCTCGGGCAGCGGGCGAGAGTGCCGCCTCGATCGTCGCGGCGTCGAAGGGGGCGACCTCTCAGCGCAGCGTGGGCGGCGGCGAGCAGCGCTCGGCGCTCCTCCTTCATCACCTTGCGCCAGGCCTTCTCGTCCTCGACCGGCGGCTCGAAGGCGAAACGGATCAGCGGCCAGACCTCATCCAGGACCTGCGCTTTGTCCTGGGCGATCTCGCAGGCCTCCCGCAGGCGCGCGTCGGGCTCGCGCCCGAGGTGGCGGGCGACGGCCCCCGTGTACTCATCGAGGCCCATCTCCCGCATGTAGCGGCCGTTGATCCAGCGCAGCTTCTTCTCGTCGAAGATCGCGGCGGCGCTGCCGACGTCCTCCATCCGGAATCGCTCGACCAGCTCGGCGGTCGGGATCAGCGTCGCGTCGTCGTCGGCCCCCCAGCCGAGCAGCGCCAGGTAGTTGCGGATCGCCGCCGGCAGATAGCCCGCGTCGCGCAGCTCCTGCACCGAGGCGGCGCCGTGGCGCTTGGAGAGCTTGCGCCCGTCAGGACCGTGGAGCAGCGGCAGGTGCGCGTAACGGGGCGGCTCGTGGCCGAGCGCCTCGAGCACGAGCAGCTGCTTGGGCGTGTTCGAGAGGTGGTCGTCGCCGCGGACGACCTCGGTTATCCCCATCTCGGCGTCGTCGACCGCGACGGCGAAGTTGTAGAGGACGGTGCCGTCACCGCGGGCGATGACGAAATCGTCGTAGCTGCGGTTCGGAAAGGCGACGCGGCCGCGGATCAGGTCCTCGACCACGGTCTCGCCCTCGTCGGGGACCCGCAGGCGAACTGCGGCGCCCTCATCCGTCGACCGGCTCGCCTCGATAGCCGCGATCGGCGCCGTGCTCCGCCTTCCATGCCTCGACCTCCTTGGCGGTCGCAGTGTCCCGGTAGGCGGCGCCGGACTCGAGCAGCCGCGCGAGCGCTGCCTCGTGGCTCGCCGTGCGCGAGACCTGGGAGACCGGCTCGCCGTCCCAGTCGAGCTCGAGCCAGGTCAGCGCGTCGAGGATCTGCTCGACGTTCTCCTCGGTCGAGCGCTCGCGGTCGGTGTCCTCGATCCGCAGCACCAGCTCCCCCCCGTCGTGGCGCGCCGCCAGCCAGTTGTAGAGGGCTGTCCGGGCGCCTCCGATGTGGAGCGCGCCGGTCGGCGAGGGGGCGAATCGGAGGCGGGGGGCGGTCAAGGGCCGCCGGATGTTTCCACAGCGGCCGCCCGATTCAGCGCCGGGCCCCTACTTCCACTTGATCGTGCAGCCGACCGCATCGGTCTGCGGGCGCGCCACGTCCTGTCCGGAGAGCACCGCGTCGAGGGCCTCGCGCAGCCACGCCGCGTCCTCGGACTCGTCGTCGTAGTCGGCGTCGGGGGCGCCTTCGTAGCGAACATCCAGCCCAGCGTCGAGGACGTAGACGTGCGGCGTCTTCTCGGCGCCCCAGGCGCGGGCGACGTCCTGGCTCGCGTCGTGGAGATAGGGATGGGACCAGTCCTCGGCTGCGACCCGCGCGGCCATCGCCTCGGGCGAGTCGGCCGGATGGGAGACCGGGTCGTTGGAGTTGATCGCCAGGACCCGCACGCCGCGGTCGGCGTAGTCGCGGGCGATCGCGTGCAGGCGGTCCTGCCAGGCGAGCGCGTAGGGGCAGTGGTTGCAGGTCCAGTAGACGACCGTCGCCGGGGCGTCGCCGTCGGAGAGGCGATGGGTCGAGCCGTCGGTCGCCGGCAGCTCGAAGTCGGGTGCCTTGGCATCGATCATCGGGTCGGCGCTCCCGCCAGGGCGTCGCGGAGGCTTTCGGGATCGGGAAGCGGCGAGACGCGGCCGTCACGGCGACGGTAGACGCGGCAGGCGAGAGCGGCGGGGCCCTCCGCGGGCTCGATGTCGACGCCCTCGACGCGGATAGTCGGCGAGCCGACGAAGCCCTCGCGCTCGGCGTCGTCCTCGCTGGAGACCTCGCGGATCTCGATCGCGGAGGGGTCGAGGCCGGCCTCCCCCATCGCCGCCCGCAGGTCCTCGAGTGCCCGCTCCCAGGAGGGGCATTCGGCCCACCAGAGGAACTCGACTCGGGGGGATCGACCGGCGTCCGTCACCGGACAAGCCTAGAGAGGCCGGACGCTCGGCCCCGCCTCTCAGGATTCAGCGCGGAAGGTGATGCCGTCGATCCAGATTTCTGCGCCTTCGGCGAAGATCGCGCCGCTCTCGGCGTCGCCCGTCGTCCCGGTGACCTTGATCACGCCGTGAGCGCCGCCGCAGGAGCCGCACTCGACCTGGAAGAGCAGGGAGCGCCCCGCCGCCGGCCGGAATCCGGGGGCAGCCGGAACATCGTGCCTTCAGCGGGGCCGCCGATCGCGAGTCCCTTGAGGTGGACCGTCCCGGTCTTGTCCTTGTAGAAGCCGACCGGCTCGAAGTTCCTCGTCGGGTCGTCGTGCCAGCCGTGTTCGAATGCGGGCTCTCCCGGCGAGCCGACCTGATGCCAGGCTTCCCCGGCGGCGATCGAGCTCGCGGTCTGGGCTGAGGGAACCGTCCCGAGGGTAGACGAGTCGATCTGAGCGCCGGTCAAGCTGCCTTTCTTCACCTTCGCGGCGGTCACGGCTTCGGCCTTGATCTTCGCCTCGGTCACCGCCCCGTTCTTGACCTTGGGCCCGGTCACAGCGTTCTTCCGCAGCTGCTTGGCGCCGACGCTGTTCTTCGGCAATTTCGTGACCGCGTAGGAGACGCCGCCGAGGGCGATGAAGACGGCGATCGTCGCCATCACGTTGGCGTAGGTCAGCCTGCTGCGCACGTCGGCAGTCTCTCACGCGCCCGGTGAGGCGAGCGAGCGCGCTCTGAAAGACTGCCGCTCGATGTTGATCGGCGCACATGTCTCCAGCGGAGGGGGCCTCGACAAGGCGATCGAGCGCGGCACCGAGCGCGGCTGCGAATCGATCCAGATCTTCAACCAGAGCCCGCGGATGTGGCGGCCGACCAAATACGGGCCCGAGGACTTCGAGGCCTTCCGCGAGGCGATGGATTCCTCGCCGGTCGAATCGGTGGTGATCCACGCCGTCTACCTGATCAACTGCGCGACGAAAGACGCTGAGCTGAGGAAGAAGTCGCTCGCCTCGCTGACCCACGCGTTGCGGATCGGCGACGGAATCGGCGCCGACGGCGTCGTCCTCCATCCAGGCGCCCAGAAAGGCGAGCCGCTCGGCCCCTCGATGAAACGGGCCGCCAAGGTGATCGCCGCCGCGCTCAAAGACAGCGAGAGCTGCCCGCTCCTGCTCGAGCAGACCGCCGGCCACAAAGGCCTCCTCGGCCGCGACTTCGACCAGACCGCGGAGCTGATCGAGCTTGCCGGCAGCGGCAAGCGCCTCGGCCTCTGCCTCGACTCCTGCCACCTCTTCGTCCAGGGCTACGACGTCACCGACGCCGGGCACCTCGGCGCGATCCTCGACGAAGCCGACGAGAAGGTCGGCCTCGAGCGCCTGCGCTGCGTCCACGTCAACGACGCCGCCGCCCCGCTCGGCTCCTGCCGCGACCGCCACGCCAACGTCGGCAAGGGCGAGATGGGCAAAAAGGGCCTCCAGGCCTTCCTCTCCGAGCCCCGATTCGAGGGCCTCCCCGCGACCCTCGAGACCCCGGGGCCGAACAAGAAAGGCCCGGACAAAAAAGAAGTCCAGGCCGCCAAGCGCCTCCGCAAATCCGGCCTCGCCGCGCGGGCCTAGACGTGACACGCAGTGGGGTGGGTGGCGGTGCCCCTTCCCGGGAATTGAGTCGCACGCCCTATGGGCGTGGCTCCAGATGTTCGAGCGCGGCTGACGCCGCGCAATCCTCAGATTGCATTTCGCCGCTTCGCGACATTCCCGGGAAGGCGCACCGCCACCCACCTCAACCTCGATCAAGCTCACCTCCGAAGGCACCTCATCCATCTCGAGAAGCACGGCTTCGCCGGTTGCATAGCCGCACACCTGAGAGGGAGCCCGGTTGGCCTCCGAGGCGAATGTGGCCGAAGGCGCGAAATGCAATCTGTCTTCTGCGTGGCAAAGCCACGCTCCAACACCCGGAGCTAAGGCCGAAGGCCGTGCGACGTCAATTCGACTCGGAGGCCAACCGGGCTCCCGCCAGACTCCGCCCTATTTGATCTTCATGCCCGAGATCGCGCGGGCGATGACGAGGCGCTGGATCTCAGAGGTGCCCTCGAAGATCGTGTAGATCTTGGCGTCGCGGGCCATGCGCTCGACCGGGAACTCGCGCGTGTAGCCGTTGCCGCCGAGGATCTGGATCGCCCGCTCGGTGACCGAGACGGCGACCTCGCCGGCCTTCAGCTTCGCCATCGAGCCCTCGGCGTTCTCGAAGGTCTGCCCGGAGCGGCCCATCCAGGCGCCGCGCCAGACCAGCAGCCTGGCGGCGTCGATCTCGAGCTTCATGTCCGCCAGGGTGAAGGCGATCGCCTGGTTCTCGATGATCGGGCGGCCGAACTGGACACGCTCTTTGGCGTAGTCGAGCGAGTACTCGTAGGCGGCGCGGGCGATGCCGATCGCCTGGGCGCCGACGGTCGGCCGGCTGGCCTCGAAGGTCTGCATCGCGGCCTGCGATTTCGACTTCTTGCCCTCACGCACGCGCGCCAGGCGCTCGTCGAGCTTCTCTTTGCCGCCCAGCAGGCAGGCGCCGGGGACGCGGCAGTCGTCGAGGTGGACGTCGGCGGTGTGCGAGGCGCGGATCCCGTGCTTCTTGACCTTGGTCCCCTGCTCGCAGCCCGGGGTGCCCGGGGGGATGACGAAGGCTGCGTGCCCGCGCGAGCCGAGCTCGCGGTCGACGCTGGCGATGACGACGTGGACCTCGGCGATGCCGCCGTTGGTCGCCCACGCCTTCTGCCCGTTGATCACCCATTCGTCCTTGGCCTCGTCGTACTTGGCAGTGGTCCGGATCGCCGAGACGTCCGAGCCGGCGTCGGGCTCCGAGGCGCAGAAGGCGGCGACCTTGGGCTCGTCGACCGAGCCGAAGCACTGGGGTATCCACTCGCCGAGCTGCTCGGGAGTGCCCTGTCCGAAGATCGCGGCGACCGCGAGCGAGGTGCCGAAGATCGACATGCCGATGCCGGCGTCACCCCAGAACAGCTCCTCGTTGACGAGCGGCAGCGAGAGCCCGGTTTCGTCGGCCCAGAACTGGGCCAGCCCTTCGAAGCCGTAGAGGCCGATCTTGGCGGCCTCCTGGATCACCGGCCAAGGCGTTTCCTCGCGCTCGTCCCACTCGGCGGCCGCCGGGCGGACGACGCCCTCGGCGAAGCCGTGCACCCAGTCGCGGATGTCCTTCTGGTCCTGGGTCAGCTCGAGCGTGAAGCTCGGCCCACCGTCGTCGGCGGCGGCGCCGTTTCCGGCCGCCTCGGCGACGATCGCATCGGCCTCGGCTGCTTCGGTTGCTGCGTCTGTTGGGCTCATAGGCCGCCGAATGCTACACGCAACCGTGTCGTCTTCAAGCTCCAGCCGGGATGGCTCAGATGTCGCGCAGGTCGAAGGCCCGCAGGCCCTCGGAGCCCTCGTCGACGCAGTCGAAGAAGCGCATGTTGACGCAGTCGTAGGAGGCCGAGCCGTCGCTCTCGTAGGCGCGCTCGACCGAGAACTGGCAGTGGGGCAGCGAGTCGCCTGTCATCTTCACTCCGCCGAAGCCGCCCGGCTGCAGGACCGCGTCGAGTTCGACCTTCGCCCCGTAGACACCCTGCATGCAGCCGACGTACTGGACCCCGGTGAGGATGTCGTTGTAGCTGTAGAGGTAGTGGCACCCCATCTCGACGCAGCCGCGCGGCTCGATCATCTTGTCGCAGAAGGAACGGCACTGGCGGCACTCGCCTGTCTGCGTGCGCGTGACGGTCATGGAGAAAGTCTAGGCGGCAAGGGAGTCGGGCCCCAGCACATGGCCGAGCTCGGCGCGAAGGCCGCTGGTGTGACGAACGCGGAAGTCGTCGCCGAGGACCAGCCGCGTCGGCTCGCCCTCCTCGGGAGTGATCGCGACGTGGACGTCAGCCTCTCCACGATGGTGTTCGAAGACCGCCTTCAGCTCCTCGAACAGCCCCGGCGTCATCTTTGCCGCATCGATCCGCAGGCGCAGCGGCTCGGCGGGCGCTCCCGCCTTCGAGCTGGCGCGATCGATCTCCTCCTGGTCGGGCTCGAAGCGCTCGGCCTCCTGGACGACGAGCTTGGTCTCGCCTCGGTCCTTGTGGTCGAGCCGACCGCGGACGACCACCACCGCATCGGGCTCGATCACGGCCGCGTGGTCGGACTCGTCGGCCTTGAAGAGCAGCATCTCGACCTGGCCCTCGACGTCGTCGAGGGTCGCGAACATCATCTGGGTGCCGCTCTTGGTGCGGATCTTTTTCGTCGTCGTGACGATCCCGCCGACGGTGATCCAGGAGCCGTCGGGCTTGCTTCCCAGCTCCGCCAGCGAGCAGTCGACCCGGGCCCTGAGCGCGTCGCGCACTTCCGTCAGCGGGTGCGAGGAGAGGTAGGTCCCGAGCGTCTCCTTCTCGAGCGAGAGCAGGACGGCGCGGTCGAACTCGGTGGCCGGGATCGGCGGCCGGTGGTGGGCGCGCGATGGCGCCGCCTCCCCACCCTGTTCGGCGCCGAAGTCGAAGATCGAGCCCTGGCCGAGCTGGGCGTCCTCCTGGGCCTTCCCCCCCGCGGACTGCGCAGCCGGCAGCGCCTCGAGCATGCCCTGGCGGGTCGCCTCGGTCGAGTCCAGCGCCCCGCATTTGATCAGGCATTCGATCGCCCGTTTGTTGACCGCCCTGGCGTCGACGCGCTCGCAGAAGTCCCAGATCGAGTCGATCGCGCCGTCCTCGCGGGCGCGCAGGATCGCCTCGACCGCGGCGTGGCCGACGTTCTTGACGGCGTCGAGGCCGAAGCGGATCGCGTTCTCGCTGACGACGAAGCTGTGGTCGGAGATGTTGACGTCGGGGGGCAGCACTTCGATCCCCATCTCGGCGCAGCGGTTGACGAAGAACGGGACCTTGTCTTTGGTGTTCATCACCGAGGAGATCACCGCCGCCATGTACTCGGCGGGGTAGTTCGCCTTCAGGTAGGCGGTCCGGTAGCTGATCAGCCCGTAACAGGCCGCGTGCGACTTGTTGAAGGAGTAGTCGGCCGCCGCTTCGTTCAGCTTCCAGAGGTCCTTGGCGACGTTGCCGGCGGTCCCCGATTCCTCCAGGCCGCGCATGAACTTGTCCTTCATCGTCGCCATCAGATCGCGCTTCTTCTTGCCGATCGCCTTGCGCAGGTCGTCCGCCTCGGCGCCGGAGAAGCCCGCCATCGAGCGCGAGATCTCCATCAGCTGCTCCTGGTAGATCACGCAGCCGTGGGTCTCCTCGGTGATCGCCCGCAGCCTTGGGTCCGGGTAGCGGACCGTCGACGGGTCTTTCTTCCCCTTCGCGTAGGCGGGGATGTAGGCCATCGCCCCGGGCCGGTAGAGAGCGCCGAGCGCGACCAGGTCGGCGAACTCGGTCGGCTTCACCTTGCGCAGCGCGTCGCGCATCCCGTCTGACTCGAACTGGAAGACACCGGTGGAGTCGCCGCCGGCGAGCATTTCGTAGGTCTTGGCGTCGTCGAGCGGGATCTTCTCCATCTCGACCTCCTCATCGCGCGAGCGGCGGATGATGTCGATCGCGTCCTCGATCACGTCGAGGTTGCGGAGGCCGAGGAAGTCCATCTTCAACAGCCCGATCTCCTCGATCGGGCCCATCGAGTACTGGGTGACGATCTTGTACTGGCGCTCGCCCTTGCCCGTCCCGTTGCCGCCGCCGTTCCCGTTGGGTATGGCCGGCGCGGTCTTGTCCTCGGCCAGCTGCAGCGGCACGATCTCCTGCAGCGGCCGATCGGCGATCACAACCGCGGCGGCGTGGATCGAGTTGTTGCGGATGATGCCCTCGAGGCCCTGGGCGACATCGATGATCTTTTTCGCGTCGGGCTCGGCGTCGTAGGTCTGTTTCAGTTCCTGGCCCTTCTTCAAGCATTCCTCGAAGGACGGGCTGCGCCCCATGATCGGCTCAGGGATCTGCTTCGCGAGGCGGTCGCCGGTCCCGTAGTCGTAGCCCAGCACCCGGGCCGCGTCGCGGGTCGCCGCGCGCGGCGCCATCTTGCCGAAGGTGATGATCTGGGCGACCGATTCGCGCCCGTACTTCTCGGCCACGTAGCGGATCATCCGCTCGCGTCCCCGGACCGAGAAGTCGATGTCGATGTCCGGCATCGATTTGCGCCCCGGGTTGAGGAAGCGCTCGAAGATCAGCCCCTCGGCGAGCGGGTCGAGGTCGGTGATCCTCAGCACGTAGGAGACGATCGAGCCGGCGGCCGAGCCGCGGCCCGGGCCGACCGCGACGCCGTTTTCCTTGGCGTAGCGGACGAAGTCCCAGACGATCAGGAAGTAGGAGGAGAAGCCCATCTCCTCGATCACGCCGAGCTCGAATTCCATCCGTTCGACGGCCTCGGCCGGCGGCGGGTCGCCGTAGCGGGCGCGAAGGCCGTCGGCGGCGATCCGCCGCAGCATCGCCTCGGGCGCCTCACCGTCCTCGGTCGGGTACTGGGGCAGCAGCAGCGACCCCAGCTCGATGTCCAGCGAGCAGCGCTCGGCGATCTCCAGCGAGTTCGGCACCGCCTCGGGCCACTCGGCGAAGGACTCGGCCATTTCCTCGGAGCTCTTTATGTAGAACTCGTTGGTGTCGAAGCTCATCTTCGGCGCCTCGAGGGTCGACTTGGTCTGCACGCAGAGCAGCGCCGCGTGGTTATCGAAGTCCTCGCGGGTCAGGTAGTGGACGTCGGCGGTGCCGACCAGCGGGCGCCCCAGCTCCCGGGCGAAGCGGACGATCCCCTCGTTCGCCTTGTCCTGCTCGGCGATCCCGTTCTTCTGGACCTCGAAGTAGACCTGCTCGGGACCGAAGGCCTGGATCAGGTCGTCGAGGTGGGCGCGGGCATCGTCGGCGCGCTCTTCGACCAGGCGGCGGCAGAAACGGGACTGGAGGCAGCCGGTGAGGACGATCACGCCCTCGGAGTGCTGCGAGAGAAGGTCCATGTCGACGTTCGCCTTGCCGCGCGAGAAGCCCTCGAGGAAGCCGGCCGAGGTGAGCTTGACGAGGTTGGCGAAGCCGGTGTCGTTTTCAGCCAGCAGGGTCAGGTGATTGCGCTCGTAGCGGACCTGCTCCTTGACCGCGACCCGATCCTCGACGAAGTAGGCCTCGAGGCCGACGATCGGCTTGATCCCGTGCTTCTTACACGCCTTGTAGAGGTCGATGGCGCCGTTCATGACGCCGTGGTCGGTCAGCCCCAGGGCCGGCTGGCCGAGCTCGGCGGCGCGGGCCGCCATCGCGTCGATCTTGCAGGCGCCATCGAGCAGCGAGTACTCGCTGTGGGCGTGGAGGTGGACTGCGGTCGGCGTGCTCAAGGGGTCGGCCGATCATGCCAAGCGGGGCAGATGCCACCCGGCCCGCGGGCGGGCCTTTCCCGCTATCTCCGAGGGTCTGTTGGCCGGGCGGCGCTCAGCCGGCGCAGACCCAGGCGCCCGGGCCGGAGTCGGCCCAGATCTGCGCCGCTATCGAGTCCTGTTCAGCCTTCGGCGCGTCCTGCGGCTCGCCCTGGCCGCCGTAGAGCTCCCAGGTCGAGGGCAGGATCTGGTAGGCGCCGCCGGCGCCGCTGGAGGGATTGAGGGCGCCGTAATCGCCGCCGGACTCGCACATGACGATGAAGGCCGGGATCGAGTACGGGCCCCCGAGCCAGCGGCCGACTTCTTCTTCGGCGGCGGCGCGGCTCGCCGCTTCGGCCTTCTGTACGTCCTTGACCCAGCCGCCGATCTTCGACTTCAGCGTCGCCAGTGAGGCCGACCGCGGCCGCCGCGACCGACTGCAGGTGCGCGGCGGCAGCTTCGGATTCGGCCCGGACGGCGGAGATCTGTGAGCGCGCGGCGGCCAGCCTCGCGTTGTAGGCGTCGATCCTCGCTTTCAGCGCCGCGACCTTCTTCAGCTCGGCGCGCATCGAGTCCCGCACTTCTTCCGACCCGGTCGGCGAGGGCGGCGTCGGAGGCCTGGATCTCGCTCGAGGTAGTTGGCGCGGGTGGTCAGCTCGTCGATGTCCGTGGAGCCGAGGATGACGCTGGCGGAGCTCGGTTCGCCGCTCTCATAGATCGCCACCAATCTTTCGGAGAGCGCACGTTCGGCCCGCCGCAGGCGGCGCTTCTCGGCCTCGAGCCGGCGACGGGAGAGATCGACCTTTTCGCCGAGCACGGCGGCGCGCTCCTCGCCTTCGGCGAGCAGCCCGCTCAGCCGCTGCTCGCGGGCGCTCGGCGGCCGCGGCCTGTTCCTGGGCGGCGGTGAGCTCACCCTGCGCGGCCTGCAGCTGCGAGGCGATTCCGCCGGCTTCGGACTTCGCCGCCTCGATCTTCGCTTCCAGTGAGCCGATGTCGGTCGCGCCGGCCTCGACGGCGCCGAGCAGGGCACAGCAGCCGAGCAGAGTCGTGAAGACGACCAGGAGGCAACCGCGTACCTGAGCTGTCACCGCGAGCGAGGGCACAAGCCCGCGGCAGAGTACAGCCTTCTGTTAGCGAACCCTCACAAGTAGACGATAAGTTGCACGAGAAGTTGCGGGCCGGGCCCCGCCCGGCTCATCCCTCGGGGACGTTGCGGCTGGCGAAGTAGGCGGCGACGCCGATCGCGACCCCGGCGGCGACGGCGCCGAGCCGGATCTGCCGCCGGTAGCGGCGGCCCAGGTAGCTGAGCCCGAAGCGGAGCGCGAACCTGCCGGCGCGGTCGTACACGCCCTACTCCCCGCCCCGCTGCCGAATCTGGTGGGCGAGCCGCGACTGCAGCGACCAGAGCTCGATGAAGCCGGGCGAGGCCGCCTGCGAGAAGAGGCCGCCCGACTCCGAGAAGGAGGCGAGCTCGCTGTCGTAGACCGCGTTCGGCGAGGAGCGGGTGATGACCCGGGCGCTGCCCTTGAAGAGCTTGAGGCCGATCGTGCCGGTCACCTGGGCGTTGGCCGCCTCCATATAGGCGTCGAGGTCAGAGCGCAGCGGCTCCCACCAGAGGCCGGCGTAGACGAGGTAGGCCCACTTGTGATCGAGCTCGGTCTTGAACTGGTTCTGGTGGATCGTCCCGACCAGCTTCTCGAGCTCCTGGTGGGCGGTGAGCACGATCGCGGCAGCCGGCGCCTCGTAGATGTCACGGACCTTGAGGCCGACGATCCGGTCCTCGATGTGGTCGACGATCCCGACCCCGTGGCGGGCGCCGATCTCGGCCGCCTTTTCGAGCAGGTCGACGAGCCCGAGCCGCTCCCCGTTCAGCCCGACAGGGACGCCGGCCGCGAACTCGACCTCGATCGTCTCGGCCTCGTCCGGCGCCTCCTCGGGCCGGGTGACGAGCTGGAAGACGTCGTCCTCGGGTGCGTGGTCGAGGTCCTCGATCCAGCGCCCCTCCGAGGAGCGCCCCCAGAGGTTGTCGTCGATCGAGTAGGGGGTCACCTCGGTCCCGCCCTTGACCGGGATCCCGTGCTCGCGCGCGTAGGCGATCTCCTCCTCGCGGCCCATCTGCCAGGAGCGGACCGGGGCGATCGTTTTCAGCTCGGGGGCGAGGGTCGCGACCGTGGCCTCGATCCGGACCTGGTCGTTGCCCTTGCCGGTGCAGCCGTGGGCGATCGTGTCGCAGCCCGACGCCCGCGCCTGCTCGACCGCGAGCTGGGCGATCAGCGGCCTGCCGAGCGCGGTGAAGAGCGGGTAGCCGCCGCCGTAGAGGGCGTTGGCCTTGATCGCCGGGACGAGGAAGTCGCGCGCGAACTGCTCGCGGGCGTCGACGACGTGGCACTCGAGCGCGCCGAGGCGCTCGGCCTTGTCGGCGATCACGTCGTAGTCCTCGCCAGGCTGCCCGAGGTTGACGGTGAGGCAGACGACCTCGGCCCCGTAGGAGTCCTGGATCCACTTCAACATCACGCTGGTGTCGAGGCCGCCGGAATAGAGCAGCAGGACCCTGCGAACCTCGGCGGGGTCGGCCTCGTAGCTGGCGGTCGGCTTCTGATCCAGCGGGTTCGTGCTCATCGGGGGCGCAGTGTTCCATGAACCGTGTTCACGCAACACCTCGACGGACGCCGCTGCCAAACTGCCCTCCTTGCGCCGCCTCGGGCACATCCTCTCGATCGCGCTGATCAGCGCCGGCGTCGTCGTGATCGCCGACGCCGGGCTGACCCTCGCCTACCGCGAGCCGCTCTCCTCGATCTACGGATCGATCAAGCAGGGCGAAGTCGCCGACCAGCTCAAGGACATCGAAGCCTCATACCCGACCCCGGCCGACACCCACGCGATCAGGCATATCCCGAACGAAAGGAAACGGATCTCGGTCCTCGCCGAGCGATTTGCCGAGCACGCCAACACCGGCGAAGCGATCGGCCGCATCGTCGCCCCCTCGATGGACGGCCTCAGCATCGTCGTCGTCCAGGGCACCGACGAGGCGAGCCTGCAGAAGGGGCCGGGCCATTACCCCGAAACGCCGTTCCCCGGACAGGAAGGGACGGTCGGGATCGCCGGGCACCGCACCACATACCTGGCGCCCTTCCGGCACATCGACTCGGTCGAGGCCGGCGACCGGATCTACCTCGAAATGCCCTACGCGAAGCTCACCTACAGGGTCCAGAAGACCGAAATCGTCGATCCCAGCGACGTCGGCGTCGTGCGGGCGGTCGGCTACCAGCGGCTCGTGCTGAGCGCCTGCCACCCGCTCTACAGCGCCGAAGAGCGCTACATCGTCTTCGCCCGGATGATCCGCGAGAAGCTGACCGCCGCTCACTGAGCCGGACGGGCCCCGCTACGGCGCTTCGATGCCGCCGCTGCCGCCTTCTTCGGGCGTCGTGGTCGGAGTCGTCGGCGCCGTGGTGGTGGTCGGCGTCGTCGCGGTCGATTCGGTGGTCGGCGTCGACTCGGTCGTCTCGGTCGACTCCGTCGTCGGGGTCGAGTCCGTGGTCGCCGTCGATTCGGTCGTCAGAGTCGTCACTTCGGAGCTGGCCGAGGAAGTCGAGTCGCCGCTGTCGCTGCCGGCAATGACGACGATCGCGATCACCAACCCGACGATCACGGCGACCAGGCCGGCGACGACCAGGCGCATGTTGCCGTGCGGGCGCTCGTCGTCGCCGTCGGGCTGACGCATCATCCGAGTCGGGTCGTCATGCATCGCCGTCGCCCTCCGGCCCGAGGATCGCGTCGAGGATCTCACTGGTGTCGGCGATGTCGAAGCCGCTGCGCAGCCGCAGCTCGATCTCCCCACGGCTGCTGCCCGATACCGCCATCTGGGTGGCGAGCAGACGGGCGGCGGCGGAGCCCGACTGGCGCGGTGGCGGCGGGCTCTCGACGATGCGGGGCTTGGCCGGGGGCGCGGGCGGCGTGATCGTCGGCGGCTGCTCCTCGGCCGGTGGCTCACCGTCCTCCTTCGGCGCCCAATCTCCAGTGCTCTTTTCCTCGGCTTTGGCCGGCTGGGACTCGCCCTTTACCGCCTCCGGCTTGGTCGGCTCGTCCTCGTCCCTGACGGCATCGGGTTTCGTCGGCTCCTGTGGGTCCCCCACCGGCTCCGGCCTCGACGCCGTGGGCGCCTCGCGGGGCGGCAGCGTCTCCTCAGGCGTCGGCGGCTCGACGACGACTGGCCGCAGCCGCGGCATCGCGGCGGCGCCGCCGGCGCCGCGCTCGATCTGGTCGGCCGCCTCGCGCAGGCGCTCGGCGACGATCCGATCGGCCCTGACCTTCGCCTCGACCAGGTAGCGCTGAGCCTCCTTCTCGGCGTCGTCGATCACGTTCAGCGCCGCGCGCTCGGCCGCATCGACGATCACGGCGAGGCGCTCGGCCGCTTTGCTGGAAGAACGGTCTGGGTCGGGCGGCTGCTCGGAGCTGCTCATCGCATCGCGTAGCTTAGTCCGCGCTCAGGAGCGATTGGCCGATCAGTGCCACCGCGCGCTCAATCTCCTCGCCGTCGACCGTCAGCGGCGGCAGCAGGCGCAGCGTCCCGGGCTCGGGGACGTTGACGATCAGCCCGCGATCGAGCAGGTTGGAGCCGACGGCGGCGGCGTCGATCCCCTCCTCGAGGCCGACCCCGAGCATCAGGCCGCGACCGCGGACCTCGCGCACGCCCTCGAGGTCGAGCAGCCCCTCGCCAAGCGCCGCCCCGCGCTCGCGCACGCCCCGCAGCAGCGCCGGGTCGTCGACGATCTCGAAGGCGGCGAGGGCAGCGGCGGCCGCGACGGCGCCGCCAGCGAAGGTCGAGCCATGGTCGCCCGGGGCGAGCACCTCTCCGGCCTCTGGATTCGTGACGCAGGCTCCGATCGGGAAGCCGCCGCCGAGCGCCTTCGCGGTCGTCAGCACGTCCGGCCGGACCGGGGTCTGCTCGTAGGCCCAGAGCGAGCCGGTCCTCCCCATTCCGGTCTGGATCTCGTCGAAGATGAGGAGGGCGCCGGCGTCGTCGCAGGCCTCGCGCGCGGCCAAGAGGGTGTCGTCGCTGAGCGGGTAGACGCCGCTCTCGCCCTGGATCGGCTCGATCAGGACCGCAGCGGTGCGCTCGCCGACCGCCTCGCGCAGGGCGTCGGCGTCGTCGAATGGGACCGAGCGGAAGCCCTCGAGCATCGGGCCCAGCGCCTCGTTCGCGGCCATCGCCGGGGTCGCGGCGAGGGCGCCGTAGGTGCGGCCGTGGAAGTCGCGTTCGAAGCTGACGATCTCCGGGCTCTCGATGCCGCGGGCGTGGGCGTGCTTGCGGGCGACCTTGATCGCGCACTCGTTGGCCTCGGTCCCCGAGTTCGAGAAGAAGACGCGGCCCCCCGAGGCTCGACTCCGAGAGGCGCTCGGCGAGCCTGACCATCGGCTCGGTGTAGAAGAGATTGGAGACGTGGATCAGGCGGCCGGCCTGCTCGCGCACGGCCTCGACCACGGCCGGGTTGCAGTGGCCGACGGAGCAGACCGAGATCCCGGCCAGGAAGTCGAGGTACTCCCTGCCCTCGGCGTCCCACAGCACGGTGCCCTCGCCGCGGACGAACTCGACCGGCGCCCGCCGGTAGGTCTGCATCAGGTAGCGCTCCTCCAGGGCCTGCAGCCGCGCGAGCTCCATCAGGGGGTGACCATCGTGCCGATGCCGGCGTCGGTGAAGAGCTCGAGCAGGAGGCTGTGCGGCCGGCGGCCGTCGACGATGTGGGCCGACTGCGAGCCGCCGTTGATCGCGTCGACGCAGGCCGCCAGCTTCGGCCTCATGCCGCCGTCGATTCCCGCCAGCCGCTCGCTGACCTCGGTGACGGTCGCGCGGGAGATCAGCGACCCCTCGTCGGCGGGGTCGGCGAGCCAGCCGACGACGTCGGTGAGGAAGATCGCCTTGTGGGCGCCGAGCGCCGCCGCCACCTTGCCGGCGGCCTCGTCGGCGTTGACGTTGTACGGGTTGCCGTCGCGGTCGGAGGCCGAGGACGCGATCACCGGGATGTAGTCGGCGGCGATGTGGTTGAGGACGTCGACGTCGACCCGCTCGATCGTGCCGACGAAGCCGACCTGCTCGGCGTTGGCGACCGGGGCAACCTCGAACAGCGAGCCGTCCTGACCCGAGAGACCTACCGCCGGCTGGCCGTGGCGGTTGAGCCGCTGGACGATGTCGGTGTTGACCTTGCCGAGCAGGACCATCCGGGCGATCTCGACCGTCTCCGCGTCCGAGACCCGCATCCCCTCGTGGAAGCGGACCTCGAGCCCCAGCCGTTCCATGTACTCGGTGATCTCGGGCCCGCCGCCGTGGACGACGACCGGGTTGAGCCCGACGTACTTGAGCAGCACCACGTCGCGGGCGAAGTCTTCGCGCAGACCCTCCTCGCGCATCGCCGCGCCGCCGTACTTGATGACGACCGTGCGGCCGTGGAACTCCTTGATGTAGGGGAGCGCCTCGAGAAGGGTCTCGACATTGGCCTCGCTGGCTCGGTTCATAGCTCCTCCGTCGTTCACGTCGTGTACTCCGCGTTGATCCGCACGTACTCGTAGCCGAGGTCCGAGAACCAGACGTGGGCGCCAGCGTCGCCGCGGTCGAGCCGCAGGGTCAGCTCCACCTCGCTCGCCTCCGAGGCGAACTCGGAGGCGTCGATCCGGTCGAGGCCGAGCTCCGGCAGCTCGGTGCCGACCAGGCCCATCCCGGCGGCCTGGGCGATCCGCCCCCAGTTCGGGTCGCGCCCGAACAGCGCCGTCTTGACCAGCGGCGAGTTGGCGATCGCGCGGGCGGCCCGCTCGGCCTCAGTCACGTCTGCGGCGCCGGTGACCCGGGCGCAGCCGACCCGGGTGGCGCCCTCGCCGTCGGCGACGATCTCGAGCGCAAGCTGGAGGAGGACGGCATCGAGCAGGCCCTTCGGCAGCGGTCGGCCCGACTCGCCGCTCGCCTGCAGCAGCACGGTGTCGTTAGTGCTCATCTGGCCGTCGACGGTGATCCGTTCGAAGGAGCCCTCGACCGCCGGGCCCAGCGCCGCCGCGGCGTCCTCGACGAGGGCGTCCGTCTGGACGAAGCAGAGCATCGTCGCGAAGCCCGGCTGGATCATTCCGGCGCCCTTGGCCTGCGCCGAGAGGGTGACGCCGTCGCAGCGCAAGGTGCAGCGCTTGGGCCAACGGTCGGTGGTCATGATCGCGGTCGCGAACTCCTCGCCTCCGTTCGCGTGGACCGCCGCCGAGGCGCGCCGGATCCCGTCGATGACCTTTTCCATCGGCAGCGCCTCGCCGATTTTCCCGGTCGCGGCGACCGCGACCGCGTTGGGCTCGAGGCCCAGCGCCCGCGCTGCCTCGGCCTGGATGTCGACGGCGTCGCGCATCCCCTGCTCGCCGGTGGCGGCGTTGGCGTTTCCTGACTTGACGGCGGCGGCCCTGACCCCCGTCGCATCCACGCTCTCCCGGCAGAGGCGGATCGGCGCCGCGGCGGCGGCGTTGGCGGTGAGGAGCAGGGCCGAGTCGCAGCGCTCCGACGTCGCGACGACGACGGCGGCGTCGGTGTTGCCGCTCTCCTTGATCCCGCAGGCGACCGCTCCCGCGGCAAAGCCGGCGGGGAGGGTGCCCGGGTCGAGCTGCTCGACGCCCGGCGGCGGCTCGACCCAGCGAGAGTGGAAGAAGGCGCTCACCTCAGCCCCGCCGTCTCGTCGAGGCCCAGCATCAGGTTGAGGTTCTGGACGCCCTGGCCGGAGGCGCCCTTCCAGATGTTGTCGATCGCCGCGAAGGCGAGGACACGACCACTGTCCGTGACGGAGACATAGATATGGCACTCATTTGTGGAGTGGACGGCGCGTAAATTCGGCGGCTCGTCGAGGACGGTGACGAACGGCTCGCCGTCGTAGCGCTCGCGGTACATCGCCTGCACCTCCTCCTTCGAGGCAGGCTCGCTGAGCAGCGCGAAGCAGGTCGCCAGCTCGCCCTGGTCGAGCGGCACCAGGTGGGGAACGAAGCTGACCGGGGCCGGGCTGCCGAGCGCCGCCAGCTCCTGCTCGATCTCTGGCCGGTGGCGGTGGCCCTCGGTCTTGTAGGGGAAGGCGTTTTCGGTCATCGAGGTGAAGTGGACGGTGTCGTCGCTGCTGCGCCCGTACCCCGAGGTGCCCTGCATCGCCGAGATGAAGGCCTCGGAGAGAAGCCCGCGTTCGGCCAGCGGCGCCAGCGCCAGCAGGCTCGCGGTCGGATAGCAGCCCGGGGTCGCGACCAGCTCCGCCTCACGGAGGTCGTCGCGGTAGAGCTCGGTGAGGCCGTAGACGGCGCCCTCGAGCAGCTCAGGCGCACCGTGCTCGCCGTACCAGCGTTCGTAGGTCGGCAGGTCGCGCAGCCGGAAGTCGGCCGAGAGATCGACGACGAGGACGCCGAGACCGCGCAGCGCCGCGACGGTCGGCGCCGAGGCGCCGTGGGGGTAGGCGACGATCGCCGCGTCGATCCCCTCGAGCGAGTCGAGGTCGAGCTCGGTCAGCTCGAGCGGGACTCGGTAGCGCGGGTAGAGCCGTTCGAGGCTGGTCCCCGCCTCGCTGCGCGAGGTCGCAGCGACGAGCTCCAGCTGCGGGTGGCGCCAGACCAGCTGCGCCGCGAGGGCGCCGGTGAATCCGGAGGCGCCGGCGACGAGCACCCGCGCCCGGGGATCGCCGTCGAGGGGCTGGCTGCGGTCAGGCACGGATCGACCCTCCGATACCCGCCAGCGCCGCCTCGATCGCCGTGCGGACCTCGGCGACCTCCTCGTCGGTCAGCGTCCGGTCGGCCGCCCGGAACTCGAGCCGGAGCGCGAGGCTCTTGCTGTCGGCTCCGAGCTGCTCCCCTTCGAAGAGGTCGAAGACATCGGCCTCACGCAGCAGCGGGCTGCCGGCGGCGAGCACCGCGTCGCGGACGCCGGCGGACGCCGTCGCCGCGGGCAGGACGACCGCGAGGTCCTCGGTAGACGGCGGGGAAGCTGGTCACGTCCTCGTAGATCTCCTCGCCGGCCGCCGCGGCGACGACGAGCGGCTGAAGGTCGACTTCGAAGCCGACCGCCGCCTCGAGCCCCCACTCGCGGCAGACCAGCGGATGCAGCTCGCCGATCCAGCCGGCGCCTGGACCGGCGTCCTCACCGGGTGCGGCGAATGCGGCCGTCGCGGCGCGGCCGGGGTACAGGAACGGCTCCTCGCCGGCCTCGAGCGAGAGGGAGGCGCCGAGCGCCCCGGCGAGCGCCTCGAGCACACCCTTGAGGGCGAAGAAGTCGGCCGGCTCGCCGCCGCCGCGCCAGGACCTGGGGACCAGCGGCCCGACCGCTAGGCAGCCGAGCCGGTGCGGCTCGCTGAACGGCGCCGGCCGCTCCCCGACGAATTCGCCACCAAGCGCGCCGATCGACCTCGGACCCGAATCCGATTCATCCTTGGTGCCCGTCGGCGGGGATTGGGGAAGGTAGGCGCGGCCGGACTCGAAGAGGAGGACGCCCTCGGCGTCGCGGGCGAGGTTGGCGCGGGCGGCGTCGAGCAGCGAGCCGAGCAGGGTCGTCCGCATCACCGACTGGTCCTCGGAGAGCGGGTTGGCGAGGACGATGCCCCCGGCACGGGAGTCGTCCGCCGGCATCCGCAGGCGCCCGGGCTCACCCGGGTCGGTGAAGCTCCAGCCGACGATCTCGTCGAAGCCGTGGTCGCGCATCGCGTCCTCGACCCGCCGCCGCAGCCGCTGCTCGCGGCTGAGCCCGCCGCGCTGGCCGATCGCCGGCAGCGTCGCCGGCAGGTTGCCCTCGAGCCCGTGGACCCGCGCGACCTCCTCGATCAGGTCGACCTCGCGGGTGACGTCGTAGTGGCGGTCGGGTGGGACGGTGACCTCCAGCGCCTCGTCGGCCGCGGTGACGCCGAAGCCGAGGCGCTCGAGGTAGGCGGCCTGGTCGGGCTGCTCGATCCGCATTCCCAGCAGGCCCTCGACCCGCTGGCCGCGCAGCTCGATCCGGGCCGGCGCCGGCACCTCCTCGACGACGTCGATCGTGCCCGGGACCAGCTTCGCCCCACAGAGCTCGACCATCAGCCGCGAGGCGATCCGCTGCGCCCGCATACAGAGCTCCGGGTGCAGCTGCTTCTCGAACCGCGAGGAGGCCTCCGAGCGCAGGCCGAGCTGGCGAGAGGTCCTGAGGATGTTGGTCCCGCTCCAGTTGGCGACCTCGAGCAGGACCCTGGTGGTCTCGTCGGAGACCTCGGAGACCTGGCCGCCCATGATCCCGGCGATTCCGGTCGGGCCGTTCTCGTCGCAGACGAGCACGGTCTCGGAGTCGAGGCGGCGCTCCTCCCCGTCGAGCGTCGTCATCGCCTCCCCGTCGGCCGCGGCACGCACGGTCAGCGCCCCGTTCGGAACCCGGTCGAGGTCGAAGGCGTGCAGCGGCTGGGCGGTCAGCAGCATCGCGTAGTTGGTGATGTCGACGACGTTGTTGATCGGCCGCTGCCCGGCGGCGGTCAGCCGCGCCTGCAGCCAGGCGGGCGACGGGGCGACAGTGACGTCGGTGAAGACCCGGGCTGTGAATCTCGGACAGAGATCGGGTACAGCGACAGTGACCGAGGCGTGATCGGCCACTTCCCCCTCACCCTTGGCCGGCGCGTCCTCGGTCCATGGCTGCGGCCCCAGCGGGGAGCCGGTGATCGCGTGGACCTCGCGGGCGACGCCGTAGACGCCGAAGCAGTCGACCCGGTTCGGGGTCACCTCGAGCTCGAGGATCGGCTCGCTCAGCGGCAGCACCTCGGCGAGGGCCGACCCCGGCTGCGGGCCGTCGTCGAGCACGAGGATTCCGTCGGAGTCCTCCCCCAGCTCGAGCTCGGAGGCGGAGAGGATCATCCCTTCGGAGGCGACGCCGCGCAGCTTCGCCTTGCGCAGCTTCTCGCCGCCGGGCATCCTCGCCCCGGGGAGGGCAACGGCGACGGTCTGCTCGGCGGCGACGTTGGGGGCGCCGCAGACGATCGTCCGCGGCTCGCCGTCACCGGTGTCGACCGTGCAGACGCTGAGGCGGTCGGCGTCGGGGTGCGGCTCGCGGGTCAGGACCCGGCCGACGACGAAGCCCTCGCCCGAGGGCGGGCCGAGGGTCGTCACCCGCTCGACCTCGGTGCCGGTCATCGCCAGGCGCTCGGCGAGCTCCTCCGCCCCGATCCCGGGGTCGCAGTGCTCGCGCAGCCATGAGTAGGGCACCTTCACGAAAACTGCCCCAGGACGCGGACGTCGTTGTCGAAGAAGCGCCGCAGGTCGGGCACCCCGTGGCGCAGCATCGCGATCCGCTCGACCCCCATCCCGAAGGCGAAGCCCTGGACCCGCTCGGAGTCGTAGCCGTTGGCCTCGACGAAGCCGAGCACGTTGGGGTCGACCATGCCGGCGCCGCCGACCTCGATCCAGCCGATCCCCTTGCAGAGGTTGCAGCGCTCGCCGCCGGCCAGGGCGCCGGTCCCGTCGCACTGGAAGCAGGAGACGTCGAACTCGACGCTGGGCTCGGTGAACGGGAAGAAGTGCGGGCGCATCCGGGCCTGGCGTCCGGGGCCGAAGATCGCGCTGCAGCATCTCGTCGAGCGTCCCCTGCAGGTCGGCGAGAGTGACGCCCTCGCCGATCGCCAGCCCCTCGACCTGGTGGAACATCGGGCTGTGGGTCGCGTCGGAGTCGCGCCTGTAGACCTTGCCCGGGGCGATGATGAAGATCGGCGGCGGCTGCGTCTCCATCGAGCGCGGCTGGACCGGCGAGGTGTGGGTCCTGAGCAGCAGCTCGGGGTCCGACTGCACGTAGAAGGTGTCCTGAAGCATCCGCGCCGGGTGCCCGGGCGGGTGGTTGAGGGCGGTGAAGTTGTAGTGGTCGTGCTCGATCTCGGGCCCCTCCATGACCCGGTAGCCGAGCCCGATCATCACGTCCTCGATCTGCCGCGTGGTGCGGGTGATCAGGTGCAGGTGGCCCACCGGCCGGGCCGGCGTCCCCGGCAGGGTGACGTCGATCAGGTCGCCGCCCAGCCTCTGCTCGAGCTCGCTCGCGTCGAGCTCGGCGGCGCGGCCCTCGAGCAGCTCCTCGAGCTGCTTCTGGGCGCGGTTGGCGCCGCCGCCGACCTTGCCGCGTTCCTCCTGCGGCAGCTCGGAGATCCCGCGCAGGATCGTCGTCAGCTCCGACTTGCGCCCGAGGTAGCGGACCCGCAGCTCCTCGAGCTCGGCCGTCCCCGGCGCCGCCGCGATCGCCGCCTCAGCCTCGCTCCTGATCTGCTCGATCCGCTCAAGCATCCGACTGGGCCTCCCGCATGGCGGGCGACGATATCCGCTCCCCGCTCATGTTTCCCAGCCGCTCGCAGGCGATCGCCGCGGCAGCGGCGACGTTCAGCGACTCGGCGCCCGCCGCGAAGCGGAATCGTGACCGCCGCCCGGCAGCCCTCGAGCACCTCCGGGGGCAGGCCGCCGCGCTCGGCGCCGAGGCAGATCGTGGCGGCGCCCGCCAGCTCCTCGAGCCCCTCGCCTCCGTGGGCGCTGAGCGCCACCCGCGGCTCCGGCGTCGCCTCGATCGACGCCCGCGCCGGCGGCCTCGCGAACAGCGAGCCCATGCTCGCCCGGGCGGCCTTCGGCGAGAACGGGTCGGCGCATTCGGGCCCGAGGGCGACGGTCGCCCCGAGCAGGGCGTCGGCGCTGCGGAGGATCGTGCCGACGTTGCCGGGGTCGCCGACCCCGTGCAGGTAGACGCATGGCGCCTCGACGCGCTCGGCCCAGAGCCGCTCCCAGACCGCGATCGCCCTCGTCCCGGAGCCGAGGACGGAGACCGAGGCGAGCAGGTCGGGCGCCACCTCCTCGCCGCCGAGGCCGCTGCCGGCGGCGCTCAGCAGCAGGCTCGGCTCGCGGCCGGCGGCGCGGCCGGCGTCGAGCAGGTCCTCGCCCTCGGTCGCGAACAGGCCCTCGCTCTCGCGGTGCTTGCGGTCCGCAAGCCTGCGGACCAGTTTCAGCTTCTCGTTCTGGGGGCTCTCGATCATTTCCTGTCTCTTCTTTTCGCTGTGTTTCTTCTCCTGGAACGAAAACGGGCCGCTGAATAGCGGCCCGCCCGGGAAGTGGAGTGTCTGGCTGCGGCTAGGCGGCCACACCCTCCCGGGCCAGCTCGACAAATCGGCGGAACGCATCGCGGTCGGTGACGGCGATGTCGGCGAGCATCTTGCGGTTGACCTCGACCCCGGCCTTGTCGAGGCCGTGGATCAGTTCCGAGTAGCTCATGCCCTCGAGCCGCGAGGCGGCGTTGATCCTGGTGATCCAGAGCCGGCGGAAATCGCGCTTGCGGTTGCGCCGATCCCGGTACGCGTACATGCCCGAGCGCTGCACCTGCTCTTTCGCGAACCGGTAGGAAGAATGCTTGCGGCCGTAATAGCCCTTCGCTTCCTTGAGGACCTTGCGGCGCTTCTTGCGCGCGTGGACGGAGCGCTTGACGCGGCTCACTACTTGCCTCCGAGCAGCGTCCGGATCCGCTTTTCATCCGGCTTGGCGATCACGACCGGGCGCCCCATCTGGCGCTTGCGCTTGGGCGACTTTTTCTCGAGGATGTGGCTCGAGTAGGCGCGACGGCCGCGGAGCTTGCCCTTGGCGGTCTTGCGAAAGCGCTTCTTGGCGCCTGAATGTGTCTTCATCTTCGGCATCGGGTCCGCTATTGAAGCAGATAGCGTGCGGCCGATGCGGATCCTCTACGTGGTCGGGACGCGGCCCAACCTGGTCAAGACCGCGCCCGTGATCGGGGCCCTGCGCGCCCGGCTGCCGGACGGCGGCCACACGATCGTCCACACCGGCCAGCACTACGACCGCCAGATGTCGGAGATCTTCTTCGAGGAGCTGGGGATGCCGGCGCCCGACCACATGCTCGAGGTCGGCTCCGGAAGCCACGCCCAGCAGACGGCGCGCACGATGGAGCGCCTCGAGCCCGTCCTCGTCGCCGAGCGGCCCGACCTCGTCCTCGTCCCGGGCGACGTCAACTCGACACTGGCCGCCGTCCTCACCGCGGCGAAGATGGGAATCGCCGTCGGCCACATCGAGTCGGGCCTGCGCAGCTTCGACCGGACGATGCCGGAGGAGCTGAACCGGATCGTCGCCGACGAGTTCTCCGAGCACCTCTTCCTCCACAGCGACGAGGCGATCGAGAACCTGCGGGCCGAGGGCATTCCCGACGAGCGCATGCACTTCGTCGGCAACACGATGATCGACACCCTCGTCGCCCTCGAAGGGCGCTTCCGCGACCTCGGCGCCGCCGCTCGCCTCGGGGTCGAGCCCGGCTCCTATGCCCTCGTCACCCTCCACCGCCCCGCGCTCGTCGACGGGCCGCTGCTGGCCGACGCCGTCGCCGAGCTCGCCAAGCTCGCGGCCGAGATGCCGGTCGTCTTCCCGGTCCACCCGCGGACGCGGAAGATGATGGAGGCGGTCGGCGGCGCCGACGCCGAGGGCCTGCTCCTGACCGAGCCGCTCGGCTACCTCGAGTTCCTCTCCCTGATCGCCGACGCCGCCGCGGTCCTCACCGACTCCGGCGGGATCCAGGAGGAGACGACCTACCTCGGCATCCCCTGCTTCACGCTGCGCGACAACACCGAGCGCCCGGTCACCGTGCGGGCCGGGACCAACACCCTGCTGGGGCTCGACCCGGCGGCGATCTCGACGATCCCCGCGGCGCTCGCCGAGCGGCCGGCGGGGCGGCTCGAGCCGCCGCCGCTCTGGGACGGGCGCGCCGCCGAGCGGCTCGCCGACGTTCTGGCCTAGGCGGTTGCCGCCTCGTCGCCGCTCTCGGCGGCGGGGGCGGGCGTATCGGTTTTTTCGGCCTCGGCGATCGCCTCGGCGTCGGACTGGCCTTTGGCCTCGGCCTCGGCGTCTTTCGGCGGTTTCGCATCCTCGGCGGCTTTTGCCGCATCTTTGCCGGGCGCCAGCAGCATGCTCATGTTGCGGCCTTCCTGAAGCGGCGCGGACTCGATTACCGCCAGGCCCTCGAGGTCCTCGAACAGCCGCTGCAGGAGGGCGCGGCCGCGGTCGGGGTGGGCCTGCTCGCGGCCGCGGAACATGATCGTCACCTTGACCTTGTCCTGGTGCTTGAGGAAGCGCTCGACGTGGCCCTTCTTCGTTTCGTAGTCGTGCTGGGCGATCTTCGGCCGCAGCTTGATCTCGCGGATGTTGACCTGCTGCTGGTGCTTGCGGGCCTGCTTCTGCTTCTGCTCCTGCTCGTACTTGTACTTCGAGTAGTCGAGCAGACGGGTGACCGGCGGCTTCGAGCCGGGAGCGACCTCGACCAGGTCGAGGTCGGCGTCCTGGGCGCGCTTGAGGGCGTCGGCGATCTCGACGATGCCGAGCTGCTCACCGTCGGCGCCGATCAGCCGGACCTGGGGAACGCGGATGCGCTCGTTGATCCGA
Source organism: uncultured Solirubrobacterales bacterium (assembly GCA_963795295.1). GTDB lineage: Bacteria > Actinomycetota > Thermoleophilia > Solirubrobacterales > 70-9 > VRUE01. Next base: position 279,691 of record CAWCHE010000006.1, on the reverse strand, counting down.
GTGGAGTCGCGCTCTGGGAGGCGCCGGTCGAACCTACGGGGAACCGGCACTATCGGGGCGAGCCGTGTGGCGTCAAAGGGTTTTCGTGCCCGCGAACAAGTTGGCGCAGTATAGGGGCGATCCGGCGGCCGCGTGCAAGAAAGTCAGGCGTCGGCGCTCTCGGCACGCACCCGGGCGGCGAACTCGGCAAGGGGCATCGCGCCCAGCTCGCCCTCCTCGTGACCGCGTACCGCGACCGTCCCCGCCTCCTCCTCCTTGTCGCCGACGACGAGCATGTACGGGTAGCGGCCGAGCTCGGCGTCGCGGATCTTCCTGCCGACCGACTCCGAGCGCTCGTCGAGGGCGACCCGCACCCCCGCTTCGCGCAGCTCGGTGGCGGCGCGCTCGGCGTAAGCGGCGTGGCGGTCGGCGACCGGCAGGACGATCGCCTGCACCGGCGCCAGCCAGACCGGGAAGCGACCCGCGTAGTGCTCGATCAGGATCCCGGCGAAGCGCTCCATCGAGCCGAGCAGGGCACGGTGGATCATCACCGGGCGGTGCGGAGCATCGTCGGCCCCCGTGTAGGTGAGGTCGAAGCGCTCCGGCATCTGGAAGTCGAGCTGGCAGGTGCCGCACTGCCAGGAGCGGCCGAGCGCGTCGGTGACGTGGAAGTCGATCTTCGGCCCGTAGAAGGCGCCGTCGCCGGGGTTGAGCTCGTACTCGCGGTCCTGGCGCTCAAGCGCCTCGGTCAGCGCCGCCTCGGCCTTGTCCCACTGCTCGGGGCTCCCCATCGACTTCTCCGGCCGGGTCGAGAGCTCGACCTTCACGTCCTCGAACCCGAAGCGCGCGTAGAGCTCGTCGATCGCCTCGCAGATGCTCGCCACCTCGTCGGTTATCTGCTCCTCGGTGCAGTAGACGTGGGCGTCGTCCTGGGTGAAGGCGCGGACCCGCAGCAGACCATGGAGGACGCCCTCGCGCTCGTTGCGGGAGACGCGGCCGAACTCGGCCAGCCGCAGCGGCAGCTCACGGTAGGAGTGGCGTTCGGAGTCGAAGACCAGGCAGGCACCCGGGCAGTTCATCGGCCGCAGCGCGAAGCGGCGCTCGTCGACCTCCATGAAGTACATGTCGTCGCGGTAGTTGTCCCAGTGGCCGGAGCGGTGCCAGAGCTCCTCGTCGAGGACCTGCGGAGTCGCGATCTCCTGGTAGCCGCGCTTGCGGAGCTGGGCCTGGACCTGGTCCTCGATCAGGTGCAGGAGCGTGGTCCCGTTGGGGAGCCAGAACGGCATCCCCGGCGCCTCTTCGCGCAGCATGAAGAGGCCGAGCTGGGGGCCGAGGCGGCGGTGGTCCCGCGCTTTCGCCTGCTCGATCCGCTCGAGGTGGGCGGCGAGGTCCTTCTTCGAGAAGAAGGCGGTCCCGTAGATGCGGGTCAGCATCTGGCGCTTCTCGTCGCCCCGCCAGTAGGCGCCGGCGACCGAGTTGAGCTTGATCGTCTTGATCCGGCCGGTGGAGGGGCCGTGCGGCCCCCGGCAGAGGTCCTCGAAGGGGCCGTTGCGGTAGAGCGAGACGGTCTCCACCCCTTCGTCGCGGACCAGGTCTTCGATCAGCTCGACCTTGAAGGTCTCATCCTGTGCCTTGAAGATCTCGATCGCCTCGGCGACCGGGACGTCGCGGCGCGAGAACTCCTCGTCGGCGGCGATGTGGGCGCGCATCGCCTCCTCGATCGGCTCGAGGTCGGCGTCGGTGATCTTCACCTCGGGCGGGAACTCGAAGTCGTAGTAGAAGCCGTTCTCGATCGCGGGGCCGATCGTCACCTTGGTCCCGGGGTGGATCTCCTGCACCGCCTCGGCCATCACGTGGGCGGCGTCGTGCCGGATCAGTGCCAGCGCATCGGGATCGCGGTCGGTGAGGATCCCGATCTCGGCGCCGTCGTCGAGCGGCGCCGAGAGATCGCGCAGCTCGCCGTCGACCCTGATCGCCAGCGCGGCCTTGGCGAGGCCCGGGCCGATCGCGGCCGCGGCGTCGGCGCCGGTCGCGCCCGCGGGCAGCTCCAGCGGCTTGCCGTCGGGCAGCTTGACGGTCACTTTTCCGGTCCCGGCCTCCATGGCGGCCATGCTATCCAGGGCCCTGGCGTGCCTGGCGGACGGCGATCAGAGGGCATGGGCTCTTACCCGTCGCTTCCTCATCACGTTTTCCACGTGGTGCATGGAGAACGTGATGAGGAACTCGGCGAATCCAGAGCTTGTATGGGCCCGCACTTCGCTCGAGGCGCAGGTCGGCGAACGGCTGCGGGGCGTCGTCTTCGGTGATCACGTGGGTCACCCCCGTCGGAACGCTTCCCCCCGCCTCGTCTTCGGAGGCGACGCAGACGCGGCCGCCGCGCAGCTCCCAGACGATGTAGCGGGCGCCCTGTTCCTCGTCGAGCAGCTGCCGGGAAGCGAGGACGAGGGTCGAGCCGCGGGCGATCGCCGGGCGCAGCCCGGTCAGCTCCGGGTGGTAGGCGCTCGGGCCGACCGGGGCGTTGGCGAACGCGAGCAGGGCGCATCCACCGGCGGCGAGCATGTAGAGCCAGCCGGCGGGGCGGCGCAGGAGCGGCCCGACGATGACGAGGGCGACGACGGGAGAGGCGATCACGATCGCCTTCGCCTCGGTGTAGGGGGTCCCGGCGATCGCCGCGATCGCGTAGACACCGGCGACGGCGATGAGGCCGGAGAGGATCGCGAACTCGCGCCGCCCCCAGCTGAGCACGAGCCCGTAGGCGAGCAGAAGTCCCGCGAAGGCGGCGCCGAGGTAATAGCCGAAGGCCGGCACGGCGCCGTCTCCTGGCGAGAGCCGGAAATCACCGGAGGGCCAGATCCCCAGCACCTCGGCCGGCGAGATCGGCGTGAAGAGGTTGCCGAGGCCGGGGCCGTTCGGGTCGAAGGTCTCGAAATTGTGGAATTCGACCATCCGCCCGATCTCCGGGGCGACAAGGACGAGGAAGAGGAGAAGGGCGAGGAGGATCGCGCGGCCGGCCGCCGCACCTATGGCCGGACGCCTGCTGAGGAGGAGCTCGCCGGCGATCCAGATAACCGCGATCGCCGCCAGCCAGACCAGGCCCGGGTAGCTGTAGGAGTAGACGCTTCCTACCGCGATCAGCGCCGGCGGGACGAACCGCAGCGGAACGTCGCGCCAGTCCGGGCTGCGGGCGATCTCGCGGAGCGAGAGGACGAAGGCGAGAACGAAGAGCGCCTGCATCGTCTCCTTGAAGGCGCCCTGGGCGAAGTAAGAGGCGACCATGTAGGTGAGGGCGACGACGAGGGCGCCGGCGATCCGCAGCGGCGCCGGGGAGTCCTCGAAGGCGGCGAGCGCGGTCAGGGCGGCGAGCGCGGCGACGGCGACCGTGAGCCCGTCGAAGGCCTGGACCAGGCCGACCCCGAACCCCTGGTGGAGGGCGACGACGATCGCGTGGGGGCCGAGCGGGTAGCCCTGGCGCAGGAGCTCGGAGGTGTCGCCGGAGGCGAGCCTGTCGGCGCTCAGCAGGTGCTGGGACATGTCGGGGTTGAAGCCGGTGCCGAGGATCCCGAAGTGGCCTTCGACCAGGAACGGGAGCGATGCCGCCGCGAGGGCGATCGCCGCGACCGGGAGGCCGAGCCGCAGCGCCTCCCTCCCGCCCTCGACGCGACCCCTGAGGTAGAGCGCCGACGCGGCCGTGAGGGCGGCCACCGCTATCGCCGAGACCAGCCCGTCGCCCGGCAGCCTCACCGTCCCCCAGCAGATCGCGGCGAGCAGCGCCAGGCCGACGGCCGGCGAGAGCCAGGACCAGCGGCGCACTCCGCAGAGCGCGATCGCGGCCTGCCCGATCGCCAGCGCGCAGGCCAGGACCAGGAGGGTCGAGAGGTAGGTCTCGATCAGCACAGGCGGCGAGCCTAGACTGAGTGCCGAGATGGCGTTCGTGCCACCAGCCCGCCACCTGCTTCGCGCCAAGGACCTGGCCGACGCCCGCTACGCCGAAGCGATCGGCGTCGAGGAGATGGCGGCCGCCGCCGGCCTCTCGCGGTCCCACTTCAGCCGTGAGTTCAAGAAGGCGTTCGGCGAGTCGCCCCGCTCCTACCTGCTGACACGCCGGCTCGAGCGGGCGGCGGCGCTCCTACGCACGACCGACCGCTCGGTCGCCGACATCTGCCTCTCGGTCGGGCTGCAGAGCATCGGGTCGTTCACCACCAGCTTCACCCGCAACTTCGGCGCCTCGCCGACGGCCTACCGGGACTCCTTCCCGCCCGCCTCGGCGCACGCGGTCGTCCCCGGCTGCGTGGTCCGCGCCTACGCCCGCCCCGAACGCCGCACGTTTCGAGAAGACAAGACGTCGAGTCCGGCCTAGCATCGCCGCACAGTCCAACTTCCAAGGAGGAAACGATGATCAAGATCGCAAACGCACAGCTCTGGGTCCACGACCAGGAGGAGGCGCTCGCCTTTTACACGGAGAAGGTCGGCTTCGAGGTCCGCTCCGACGTCACCCTCTCCGAGATGGGCGACTTCCGCTGGCTGACCGTCGGGCCCGCCGACCAAGACGTCTCGATTGTCCTGATGGCGATCCCGGGGCCGCCGGTGGTGGACGGCGAGACCGCCGAGCAGATCGAGTCCCTGATGGCGAAGGGGTTCGCCGGGACGGCCTTTCTCGTCACCGATGACTGCCGGGCGAGCTACGAGGAGCTGCGGGCCCGCGGCGTCGAGTTCAGCGAGGCGCCCGAAGAGCGGCCCTACGGCATCGACGCGGGCTTCCGCGACCCATCCGGGAACTCGATCCGACTGACCCAGGTGACGATGGCCGGCGTCTGAGCTCCGGCCGGCGGGCGCCCGACGGGCGCCCGCCTCGTCCTAGGGCGGGGATCAGGATTCCGCTCTGAAGGTGATCCCGTCGAAGGAGACGAAGGTGCCCGGCGAATAAATTTCGCCGGAGATGTCACCCTGAGCCCCTCCGCGGATCGAGCCCGCGCCAACAGTTGCAGCACCGCAGCCGATGCAGACCATCGGCACCTGCAAGCGGTGGTCGGGAGCGGGCCTGAATCCCGGCGGAAGGTAAAAGACGGCGGTCCCCGCGCCCCCGCCCTTGGCCCAGCCCCTGAGGTGAACGATGCCCTCGTTGTCTTTGTAGAAGGCGACGGTTTCGAGTTTTTCGGCAGCCGTCGGGTTGGACCAGGTGGTCTGGAACTGAGGCTCCCCTTGGGTCCCGACTTCATGCCAGCCTTCGAACTGGCCGGCGCTCGCGCTTGATCCCGGGTCCCCCTTCGGACCCGGCTGGCCCGGCAGACCAGCAAGGCCCACACCGGACCCGATGCTTTTTTTGACCGCTCCGCTGAGTTTCGGCGGGGTGATCGCCCCCGCCTTCAGCTGCTGGGACCCGACGCTGTTCTTAGGCAGGCTGGTGGCGGCGTAAGCCCCGCCCCCGAGCACCAGGAAGACGGCAAGGGTCGCCATCACGTTCGCGTAGGTCAGCCTGATTCTCATTCGCCCGATCGCCGTCCTTCAGGTCGCTGTGCAGGTAAATCGACGATAGATGCGGTTCAGGCCCCGAAACCGGCCGGACCTCGAAAAGCGGACGAATCGACAATCGGCTCAGCCGGCGGCGAGGCTCGCCATCGCCACCTGGAGCTGGGCAAAGTCGAAATAGGTGTCCTTGGTCTTGACGAGGCCGCCCTCGAGCGTGATCACGTCGACGCAATCGACGCTCAGATCGGCGTTGACCATCGTCCATTCCAGAACCCAGTGATCGGGGCCGAACAAAGTCCGGATCGGCTTGGAGCCGAACTCGGGGAACTGGGCGAACGTCTCGGCCGCGGTCGTCCGCATCGCCTCACGTCCTTCCGCCGCCGGGCCCGCGCCGTGGGTGCAGAACCTCGTGTCCTCGGTGTGGAGGGCGGCTATCGCATCCGGATCGTGGCTGCGCCAGGCCTCCGAATAGCGCTGCTGAATCGCCTTCACGTCTACCGCTGTCGCCGTCTCGCTCACTGGTCAGCCTCTCGTTTGGGTGCCTGCGAGCGTGGCAGCCCGATTAAGGGCGAGGTAAAGCGACGCAGCGAAGCGAGTCCGGATGGGCGTTACTGGGCTCGAACCAGTGACCTCCAGCTTGTCGAGCTGGCGCTCTCCCAACTGAGCTAAACGCCCGGGGTGCGTGAATCTAGCAGCGTAGACATGTGTCCAGGCACCACTAAAGAATCCCGTTGCATGGTCCGATGGAGGCAGGGCGAAACAAACAAGCGTGCGGAGTGTTTATTACTCCGCAGGACCGACGAGCCAGTTGGAAATCAAACTTCGCTGGTGGTACGTCCTTCGGAACAAGGGGCCCCTCACGGGGCCCTTTTCCGTTTCAGGCGTCCGAGGGGACCAGCAGCACCGAGCACTCGGCGCCGCTGACGATCCGCTCGCTGACGCTTCCCAGCGCCTTGATCCCGCGCAGCCCGCGGCGCCCGGCGACGATCAGCGAGGCGCCCCTCTCGTTGGCGAGCTCGACGATCTCCTTGATCGCGTTCCCCTCCTGCCTGCGCTTTAGGAGCGGCTCGCGACCGGCGACGTCGGTGATCTCGGCGATCTGCTCATCGAGGATCGAGCCGCTCTCGGGGTGCTTGCCGTCGTCGACGTGCAGCACTTCGACCTCGGCCTCGAACGCGGCGGCAAGGCCGGCCGCGGTCCGGGCCGGCGCCCATGAGCCCTCACTGCCATCGCTGGCGAGGACGATGTTCTGCGGGAACGGCCGCGACCCCGGCGCCTCCCTGGCGATCAGAAGCGGCCGCTCCGTGCCGTGCGCCGCCTCGCTGGCGGTGCTGCCGAAGACGATCCCCCGCGCCCGCGAATTTCCGTGAGTGCCGAGGACGAGCAGGTCGTGCTCCTTGCTTTCCGGCAGCAGCACGTCGATCGCATAGCGGGCCTCGCGCATCTGGTACGAAGCCGAGACGCCCGCCTCTCCAGCCAGTCTCGCCGCCTCTTCGAGGCTTTCCTCGAGCGTGTCCCTGTGGTAGTCGGGGCCGAGTTCAAAGCTGGTGTAGACGGCGGTGAACTGGAGGTCTCCCCCGCCGCCGCTGGCAAGCGCGATCGCCTGTTTGGCGGCCTCGGTGCTGGCCGGGTTCCCTTCAACTCCACAGAGAATGCTGTTGAACGGCTTTGCCATCTGACCCTGGGTCAACCCTAACTCAGAATCGGGAGGTTGCGGACGGTCAACCACCGGCCCGCCCCAAGGCCCAAATATGATCGCTCTCGAACCGGCCGCGGGAGGCGGTCACGACTGGCCCGATCAGGGCCGGACAGGGGGATTTGATGCGCTCGAAGCTGACCTACGCGAACGTGGTCTCCACGCTCTGCCTGTTCCTGCTCCTCGGCGGTGGCGCCGCGATCGCAGCCAATGCCCTGCCGAAGAACAGCGTCGGCACGAAGCAGATCAAGAACGGCGCCGTGACGGGCAAGAAGGTCGCCGCGAACAGCCTGACAGGTGCGAACCTGCAGCTCTCAACCCTCGGAACCGTGCCCTCCGCCAGCACCGCGACCAGCGCCGAGAACGCGAGCCACGCGACGGTGGCGGACAGTGCCACGACCGCTCAACACGCCGTCACCGCCGAGTCGGCGAAAATGGCCAACGTCACGCACGCCGACACCGCCGACGTCGCGGAGAGCGTGGAAGAACTCGCGAACTACGAAGTCGGCTGTCCGACCGGGACGACCTTGCTCAACGGGACATGCTTCGACAACGAGCCCCGGGGACCGGTCGGAGCGGTGAAAAGCGCCGCCGACGGCTGCGCGAGCGACGGCGGCTACCTGCCGGCACCGCTGGAACTGTACGCCGGGCGCAATGTCCTCAACCTCGGCTCCGGCGTCGGCAAAAACAAGAGGTTTACCGACGAGTACTACGCCAACACCTCCGGCAGCAACTACAAAACCCTCGTGATCGACGGAACGGGAACGATCACCGAGTTCCCGATCGAAGGCCAGGAAGCGGAATACATCTGCGCGTACTCGCTGGTGCGCTGAGGAGGCCTCAGAATCGGGCCGTGGCGGGCCGGCCGAAATCAGATCGGCTAGTCTCGGTCCGTGGTTTACGACTTTCGATACCGGAATGCGAGCGGCAAGTGGGAGTCCGCGGGCAAGCAGAAGGGCGCCGACAGCGCCTCTGCATTCACCGCTCTGGCCGAGCGATCGCCGGGCGGCAAGCCCCCCGGTCGGTACATGGGCCGCCCACGGACCCGCCAGAAAGACTGGGACCTGTTCACGGTGGACCAGCAGGGGAACATCACCCCGGCCGACTGAGCGGCGCGGGCCCCGCTCCGGTGACCGCTGGCTCCCCGGCGGTGGATGAGGCAGAATCCTTCAGGTTGGGGTTCACCGATCGTCCACAAACCTGAACTTGGGGGAGATGCAGTGAAGATCAAGAATGTCTCGTCTCGTCGTCCGCTTGGAGCTCTTGTCGGGCTCACGGCTATCGCAGTTCTCATGCTCGCGCTGTCGGTCGGAAGCGCGGCCGGCAAGGGTAGGTGCAAGGAAGGAGCGGAGGCGGCGGGATGCAAGCTTCCCGATGGCGCCCGCTTCTACAAGACGCTCCCCAACGACGCTTCGATCACCGTCCAGGTGGGCGGGAAGGGCGTCTCGGTCAGCGCCTACGCGGCGTCCATCAAGTGCACGAAGTTTGCCCCCAACCTGGGCAACGAAGCGCAGGTCTTGGTCGGCCTCAGCGGTTCCCAGCACCCGAAGGTCGGCAAGACCTACAAGCTCAAGGACAGCGAAACCCAGCGCGGCGAAGAAGGCGAAGGCACGTCGACCTCGGTGACCGAAGTGACGCTCACCTTCAAGTCCGCCCAGCAGGTGACCGTCAAGCTGCACCAGGTGTCCGAAACCGACGGGAAAATCGGCTGCGACGGAACCGGTACCTGGACCGCGAAGCGCCAGAGCTGAGGGGCGCCTGAGGCGTTCGAGCCGCTCAGGGCTTCAAGGTGACCTTGATCGTCGTCCCGGGGGCGAGGATGCCACCCGGTTTCGGGACCTGCTTGACGACCCGGCCGGTCCTGCCGTTGGCGCCCCTGCGCTTGGTCACCTTGCCGATCTTGCAGTCGGATCCCCGCGCCGCTTTCCTGCTTGCCTTGAGCTTCTTGCCAAGCAGCTTGGGAACGGTGCAGCCCTCGTAGGTGAGGACGCCGGTGCCGGTGCCGGCCTTCGTCGTCACCGCGACCGCGGCGGGCCCCAGCGTCGTGCTCGGCGGCGCCGCGGCGGTGATCTGGCTTTCCGAATCGACCGTGTAGCTGACCGCAGCCGAGCGCAGCGTGACACCCGTGCCCTTGAAGTTGGCGCCATAAATGGTCAGGTTGGCCCCGGCGATCGAGCTGCTGGCCGGGGCGATCGTGGTGATCACCGGCGGCGGCAGCAGAGTCGCCGAGATATTGAGGCGGCCCCCCGTTTCGGTCTGATCGAAGTCGACCGTACCGCCGACGTCTGTCCGTTCCACGCGATACCTGACGACGTCTCCGTCGAACCCTGTGTCGAAGGTGCACCCCGCCCCGGCGAACGGCGGAGCTTCGATCCCGACGACGTCGCCGGCCAGGACCGGGATCGAGACCGGGAACGTCTTCGGCAGGCTCGCCGGCAGCATCATCGGGCCATCCACGGCGAGCACGGAGTATCTGCCGGCGACCGGTCGAAATATCTTCAACCCCATCGACCCGGTCTTCTCCGACATCGTGGTCCACGAGGTCAGCAGGCCTGCGGTCGGCACGACGTAGCCGTTGCCGGAGGCGACGGTCCCCTGTAGGTAGTCCCTACCGCTGGCCGGCCCGCATTCGCGTATCTGGGCGAGCGGACCTAGTTGACCAATCGTGATTTCGGCCCGGGCGCTGGAGCAGATCCCGAGCGCCGCGATCGCCATGACCACCGATAGGCCCCGGAGCCTCGCAAACGGCGAGCCGCTCATCCCGCTAGTCCGTCTTGTCGCGGCGGGCGTACAACTCATCCACATGGGACATGCCTTTCGGCGGCAGCATCGCCCCGACGATCCAGATGATCGGGATGAGAAAGCCGAGGGCGAAGAGGACGTAGTGCTTGTTCTGAAACGTCCTGACGCCAAGGACAACCAGGAGAATGAAGTACACGATGCCTAGTCCGACAAACAGCAAGACGAGCTCCCTTTCCGTAGCAGTTCAGCCGCCCGAGACGCTTTGCATCGGTGGGCAGCGGCCGGCACCCTGCACTCCGCGTCGTGCTGCGATGGCCCGAGTCTCGCACAGCCGGGCTCGCCCGAGGTTTCTCATCCCAGAGCGAAAGGCGCCTACCGGAATCGAACCGGTGTAAACGGCTTTGCAGGCCGCTGCGTAACCACTCCGCCAAGGCGCCGTGAGCGGGTTGAAGGGTACCGGCGCGGGCTCAGGCGGGGACCTGCTCGCGGGGCTTTGGCTCGCGAGCGGGGCTGGAGAAGCGCATGGTGCCGTCGTCGATCTGGCCGAAGCGGAGTTCCGGCACGTCGCGGACGTAGTTCTGCCGCAGCTTCCACGGCAGCTTCGAGCCCTGCTTGGGGAGCTTGTGCGAGCGAGCGCAGGACGTAGCCCGAGGTGAAGTCGAGGAGCGGCTCCTCCGTCACGGTCGGGTCGGTCAACTCGCGGCACGCACTCGGCGAAGCCGTGCTCGTCCATGTGGTTGAGCAGGCGGCAGACGTACTCGCAGGTGAGGTCGGCCTTCAGCGTCCAGGAGGCGTTGGTGTAGCCGAGCGCGAAGGCCATGTTGGGGACGTCGCTGAGCATCATCCCCTTGTAGGTGACGGCCTCGGGGAGCGTCGATCTCCTCGCCGTCGACGGTCGACGTCGATGCCGCCGAGGAGCTGCAGGTTGAGCCCGGTCGCGGTGACGATGATGTCGGCGTCGCAGCCGCTCGCCCGGAGGCGAGCTCGATGCCGGTCTCGTCGAAGCGTCTCGATCGTGTCGGTGGCGACCTCGGCCGTGCCGCCGTGCAGATCGCCGCGAACAGGTCGCCGTCCGGGACCAGGCAGATCCGCTGGTCCCAGGGGTTGTAGCGTCGGGTTGAAGTGGCGTGTCGACGTCGTAGCCGGGCGGCAGCGCTCTCGGTCACTGCCCGCAGCAGGACCGCTTGCATCGCGTCCGGCCGGCGGCGGCTGAGCTGATAGAAGGCGACTGCAGCAGGACGTTCTTCCAGCGCATGATCGCGATAGGCGGCGCGCGTCGGGCAGCCGCTTGCGCAGCCGCTCGGCGATCGGGTCTTCGCCCGGCATCGAGATCACGTAGGTCGGCGAGCGCTGCAGCATCGTCACCTGCGCCGCCTCCTCGGCCATCGCCGGCACCAGGGTCACCGCGGTGGCGCCGCTGCCGATGACGACGACCCGCTTGCCGTCGTAGTCGAGGTCCTCGGGCCAGTGCTGCGGGTGGACGACCTGCCCGCCGAAGCGCTCGAGCCCGGGGAACTCCGGCGTGTAGCCCTCGTCGTAGCGGTAGTAGCCGGTGCACATGAAGAGGAAGTCGCAGGTCATCGACGACCCTCTCGCCCGTCGTCGGTGCGCTCGACCTCGACCGTCCAGCGCGCGTCCGCCGATCGACCACTCGCGCCGAGACGACCCTGTGGTGGAAGCGGATCTGCTTCTCGATCCCGTCCTCGCGGGCCGTCTCCTGCGGACGTACTCGAGGATCGAGGGGCCGTCGGCGATCGCCTTCGCGTCGTCCAGGGCTTGAACCGGTAGCCGAGCGTGTGCATGTCGGAGTCCGAGCGGATGCCCGGGTAGCGGAACAGGTCCCAGGTGCCGCCGAGGTCGCTCCGCGCCTCGAGGATCGCGAAGCTCTTGCCGGGGCAGCGCTCGCTGCAGGTGGTGGGCGGCGCCGATGCCCGAGAGCCCGGCGCCGACGATGAGGACGTCTACGTGGTCAGGCGTGGTCATAACCCTCGAGGAACTCTACGGTGCGTCTCGGAGTATCGGTGCGAACTCGCTCACACAAGGATCGCGATCCCGGTGGCGATCAGCCACAGCGACCAGACGACGTAGGCGATCGGGGTCAGCTTCTCCGCGAGCTCCCACCCGCTCGGCTCGAAGCTGCCGACGAACTCGAACGAGCAGACGATCAGCGCCGAACCGGCGAGGATGCCGATCCCGCCCAGCCAGGCGGGCGTCGCCGTGCTCTGGGTCATCGCGATGCCGGCGAGGAAGCTCCAGGCCCCTGTGAGCAGATATCCGAGGTGCTCCCCGACCGCGACGCCGAGGTAGCGGTTGAACGACTGGAAGACGAGATCGACCGCCTCACGGCGCGCCTCGCTCGTCCGCGGGTCGGCGGACACGCGGGCCAGGTAGGGCACCAGGAAGGGCCAGCGGATCAGCCCGAGGAACTGGACCAGCCCTGCGAGGACACCGACGGCGACGCCGACTCCAAGGAGGGCCCCGTCCGCGCCCGGCAGTGACTCGGCAAGCAACACGACCAGCGGCACGAGGAGCACCGCGGTCATCGCAAAGCACCACCACAGAAGAACCAGGCTCGAGCCGCCGAGTTGGAAGCGTTCGAGCACCTCGGCCGTCGGCCGCCGCAGGATGTCCGGATAGTCGAAGCGGGACGCGAGGAGAGCGAAGGCGGCGTTGAAGGCGATCGGCAGGGCGATCAGCAGCAGTCCGGTCACAGTCTCCGTGCTCATCCTCCTGGCAAGCTATTGGAAGACGCCGAGCTAGGCTGGGACAACATGCCGACTGATGGAGGTTGAGATGGACGACAGCAACGTGCGAGCGAAAATCGAGCAACTGGTCGGCGAGGAGAAGGAGCTTCTGAACGCCGGCCAGGGCGAGGGGCCGGATCCGGAGAAGCACCAGCGCCTCGAGCAGGTGAAGGTCGAACTGGATCAGTGCTGGGACCTGCTCCGCCAGCGCCAGGCGCGCGAGGAGTTCGGCGAGGACCCCGACCGCGTCTCGGCCCGCGACGAAGGCACCGTCGAGGGCTATCAGCAGTAGCGCCGTCGGACGGCGTTCGCCGGGCGCCCCTAGTCGATCGCGACGAGGACGATCGTGAGCAGGCCGAGGGCGACGCCGCCGGCGACGAGGGCGCCGTGGGCGAGTCGAGACGGGCTCGGGAAGCTCCCCTCGCGCAGGGCACGCTCGACGGCGACGCGGCGGGCGCTGCCGTAGGCGATCACGGCGACGCCGTAGAGCGCGAAGCAGATCCCCCCGGCGACGTAAGGCCAGCGCACGGCGCTGTCGTCGAGGCCGGGGACGATGCGGCCGACGGCGAAGGCGACGGCCAGGGCGGTGAGCCCGGTACGCCACCAGGCGAGCTCCGTGCGCTCGCTGGCGAGGTGGGTCCTGCGGGTGGCGTCAACCGCTTCCCGGTCCACCCGATCAGCTCCTGGTCGGCCCGGTCATCCCTGGCGCAGCTCGTCGAGTGAGGTGACCTCGAGGTCGAACGGTTCGTCGGCCGAGCGCCGGCGCCGGTACGGCGAGACGGTGACACGGTGGACTTCGCCGCAGAGGCAGGGGACTTCGATCGGGCTCGTGTCGGAGGCCGGGTCGGTCTTGACCTTGAGCCGGCGGAGCTCGCCGGCGGTCTTGCAGCCGAACGAGATCACCCAGCCGTAGTCACCGGACTCTTTGCGTTTTTTCGACCTGGGTGGCTGCGGCATCGGTCCATCTTCCCTGTAAGCGCGGCGGATCGCGGACCGGCCGGCCTCGCACTACTCACTGAGGACGTCGATGCACACGTCGCGCCGACCTGGACCCGGCCTCAGTGCTTCGGCTTGCCCTTGTGCTTCTTCTTCTTGGCCGTGCCGTTTACGGAGCCGGTGCCGAGCTCGTTGTACGGCAGCAGGCGCGTCTTCGCGGCCGCGCAGCGCCTTGAAGGTCGCCTTGCCCGGCTTGCCGCGATCGCCGGTGGGGCCGAAGGCGACGACTTCGACGGTTCCGCCTTCCGTGGCGGGGACCTTGACCTTGGCGGCTGTCCGCTTCGGTTTGAGGTGGAGCGAGTGGACGACGCCCCCTTCGGCGTTGGTGACGACCACGTAGGCCTGGGCGAAGGGCGCGCGCTGCCAGGAGACCGCGACGCTGCCGCCGTGGCGGACGACCTTGACCTTCCTCACGTTGCTCGCCCGCGGCGGCGGCAGCGCCTTGAAGTGATCGAGCGTTTCCAGCGGCCCCGGGATGCCGCCGACTTCGACCTGGGCGGCGATCGAGCGCGTCCCGCCGGGGCCGAAGGTCGGCACGAAGGAGACCGTTCCCTTGCCGCCCTTGACGGTCTTCAGCAGGTCCCATGTCCCCTTGCCGCGCTCGTAGAAGCTGACGCTCTGGCCTTTGGCGTGGCCGGCGTCGTAGTGAAGGACCTGATGGCGGCCGTTGCCGGTGACCGACGCTTTGACGCCCGCGCCGGGTTCGTAGCGGGTTTCCTGAACGTCGACGATCTGCGGCGAGCCCGGCTGCGGGATCACTTTGTAGACGCCGGGCTTGGCGTCTTCGACGCCGATCCAGGTTCGGCTGAATTTCTCCCCGGAGATGGCGCTGAGGCGTTTGCCGTGGAGCATCGTGTTCGATTCGGAGGCGAGCTGCTCACCACCGGGAGCGACGACTGTCACGGCCGGAGCCCCTCCGGCGCCGGTCAGCTGGACGGTCTTGGCTTTCTCCCCGGGCTTCACCCTGAAGACCAGCGGGGCGTTCGCCGCGGCCGAGATCCTCGCCCCGCGCACGTTGACCTCCCAGAATTCACTCGGCTTGCAGCCGTCGCCGAGGGCGCCGGCGAAGAAGGTGGGAACGGTGTCGCCGTACCGGTAGCCGACACCCGGAGTCCACTCGCCGTCGAGGAGGTCGAAACAGACCGAGACGCCGCGGCTGGAGACGTGGCCTTCGCCGCCTGCGCAGAGGCCGACGTGCGCGACCTTGATCCCGCCCAGGAGGCAGATCTCGCCGTGAACGACGCCGTTGAACCTGCGCGTCGAGGTGTTGAGCTCGAAACCCGCCCCGGCGTTGATCACGAAGAGATAGGTCTGCAGATGCGCCGCCCCTGACGCGTAGATGTAGTTGGGGTAGCTGTAGAGGACGGCGGCGCTGCCGAGTTCGAGGGAGACGTCGTCCGACGGTTCGATTTCGACCTTGCCGCCGACCGCCATCGTGGTCGAGGCGTAGGTCTGGCCCGCGAGGCTCGCCATCGAGCCGCCGGCGTCACCCGCCCTGAACGTGTAGGGATGGCCGGGCGAGGCGAATGCCGCGAGGAAGCCGCCCGTCGCGGTGATGATTTCAGCCGATTTGATCACCGCGTGGCCGTCGAAGACGACCGGCTGGTGGAGCTGGAAGCTGAAGCCGATTTCGTTGAGGGTGACGCCCGGGAGGATCTCCGGCGGCGGCAGGAACGGATAGCCGAATCTGAGGTCAGCGCCGGCGCTGTGGAAGTCCCCGGCGCAGAAGGCGACCCCGTTGCGCCGGGGTTCGGGGGCCATTTTCAGGCCGGCGCCCTGCTGCCCGGTCTCGACCGGGACGAAGAAGACTTCCGCCGTCGCCTTCCACCATTTGCTCGGACAGTTTTCTTCCGCGTCTCCCCCGTCGAGGTAGGTGAAGTCGACGTTCGCGAGTTCGACCGGGCCGAGGAACGCTTCGCCCAGGTGGATGTTGAGTTCCCCTAGATAGGTCCCGCGCTGATTGGTGGCGTTGACTTCGACCCTCGCGGTCGGGTTGGCCCCGGCCGCGGTCGAGATCTCATCCGGCAGCGAGAGATTGATCTTGAGCGCGGTCGAGTAGACGTCGTCGACCTTCTTGAAGATGACGTCGACCTTGCCGTTGATCGGAAAGCCGCCGATGTCGTCGAAGGCCTGGCTCGTATCGAACGAGAACAGGTTCAGTTCCTCTTTGCCGCTCTGGAAGATCAGGGTTTTCGTTCCGAAGTCGATGTTGAGCGGCCCCTTCTGGACCGGGATCGACCCGAGGGCGCTGCCGTCATAGGAGATCACCGCGTTCGAGGAGATCAGCCGTTTGATCGCCGGGAAGACGACGATCGAGGCTGAGCTGCTGGCCGGCTTGATCGTCATGCCGTTGACGTGGACCGGCCCGTATGCGACGAAGGGTTTGATCGCGGGGTTGTTGAAGGTCGTCGAGTAGTCGACGTGGCAGGTGCGGTCTTCGAGGCGGCAGGGCCGCGGGCCCGCATGTTCGAGAACGGAGTTGACCCCGACGTACTCTTCGGCGACGCTTTTCTCGTTGGGCGGCAGTTCGGTGTACGGGTCGATTTTGCGGAAGCAGCCTTCCGCTTCGACGACGCCGAAGTAGACGACGCTGTCCGGCACGCATTCCTTTGCTCTCAGCGTTTCGAGGAGCAGCGCCGCGGTCGAGCTGGAGACGGCGGTGTCGGGCATGAATTTCGGCCGCGACAATGACCCCCCTGCCGGACCCGACGGGCTGGTCGTGAAGTTGGTCGTCTGGGTCACGCTGCCGCCCCCGAACCCGATCGCCGTCCCGGTGATGAAGTGGTTGCCCGACCTGCCGAGGCTGACTCCGACATAGGGGTTGGAGGGGCTGAGATGGAAGGCGGGGTTGTTGTCGATTTTGACGAGGGTTTCTTTGACCGCCGCGTTGGCGTCGAATTTCAAGATCGAGAACCGGGAGCTGCTGGCCGGGCCTGGCCCGGTCAGGGTGAGGCGCGGCCCAGGGCCGGTTCCGGGAGCGGGCGGGCCGTTCGCGTCGGGTTCCAGGACGGGCGGAGTCGGGCCGGGCGCCGCGGCCAGGCGCCCGAGCTCGGCCTGGGACAGCGCCCGTTCGTAGACCCGGACCTCGTCGATCTCGCCGGGGAAGTCCGAGGCGCCGAGGCAGGCGGCCTGCGGCGGGTACCCGTCGACGTATGAGGCCGAGTGGACCATCGGAGGTCCGTAGCCGATACCCGTGGCGGGCTTGGGCGCCCCCACGGGGACGCCGTCCACGAAAAAGCGCATGTTGGCCCCGTCGTAGGTTCCGGCGATCAGGTGCCAGTTGCCGTCGAAGACGGCCGAGTCGGCAGCCGGGTCCGAGAGCACGGAAGGGGCGCCCGGGTCGGGCTGTCGGAGGTAGAAATGAAGGCCCCCGTTACCGGGATACCCCGTGTACAGGGCGTAGGAGGAGCCGCCGCAGGTCGGGCCGTCGTCACCGCGGCCGGCGATGTAGCGCAGCGTCCCCGGATTGCCGTTCTGCTTGATCCAGGCAAGGAGCGTGAGCCGCTGGGGCGCCAGCAGCGGCGAGTCCACCTGCAGGTTCGTGGTGCTCGCGCCCGCCAGGTAGCCGCCGAACTTGCCGAGTTCCGTCGCGAAGTGCATCGTCCCAGCCGCGCTCGTCAGCGCCAGGCCGTTTCCGGAGGCGTCATCGGTGACGTCGTTGGCGCCGTCGACGTGGGATCCGTCGAGCGACCACTGCGCGATCAGCGGCGGCGCCGCCTCGACCGAGGCGGCCGTGAAGAGGCCGACCAGCAGAGCGCAGACAAATAGGACTGCCGTGGACGAGACTTGAGATCGGGCGAACAAGACGGTGCCGAATATATAGGGCGCGCCGACAGAGAAACCGGCGCGGTCGGTCAAGCAAATTTGTGGAACTGCCCGTCGAGCACTCGCTAACGGTGCGAGCTGTGCCCCTTCGGCTTGCTCTTTACGCATCGCTCCTTGCCGCGCACGGTCTTCTTCCTTCCAGAGCCTCCGCCCCAGCATCTGACCCGATCCTAGTCGCTGACCTGAAAGGTCCTCGCGGTATAGCCGAGGTGCATGCCGTCGGGAGACCAGCTCAATCCGCGTATTTCCTTGCCGGGCAGCCTGAGGATGGTCTGCAGGCCGGATCCGTCGGGGTGGATCTTCCGAATCTCCCCGTCATAGGTCGAGAAGGCGATCCAGTTTCCATCCGGAGTCCAGGCGGGCCGATTCGAGAGGATCTCTTCGCTGACGATCTGGCGCTGACGACCACCACCGGGCGGCAGCACATAGAGGTGGCAGCGCCGATCGCCCTTCTTGCGAGAGAAGGTCGAGAGCGCGATGAGACTGCCGTCCGGTGACCACGCGGCAGACGAGGGGCCGAGAAGGTTGCCCGCCAATCGGTGCGGGTTCGTGCCATCGGCGCCCACCAGCCAGAGACTGGTGGACCGTTCCCATTCGCGCATGAAGGTGAGCTCGGTGCCGTCGGGCGAGAATCGCGGGTCGTTCTCTTCAGCGCGGCTCTTGAGGATCCTCCGCGGCTTTGCGTAAAGGCTGTCGAGGCGCCAGAGATCGGGGCTCGGCCCGACTCGCGTGCCCTTCAGGCCGGTGATCGTCCGGGCATTGGGGACATAGACCAGGGGCCAGCCGCCGGGCGCCCAGGCCGATGCGCCGACCGGCACGCCCAGGGATCGATGCTGCTCATCGCCGCCGTCGACGGCGATGCTCCCGACGATCGCATCCCCGGATTCGAATTCTTCTTCGTGCGAGAGGAACTGGATCCGGGCGCCGTCCGCGGTCCACCCGGGCGGGCATTCTTCGCAGGGGAAGCCGAAGTAGTCGATGCCCGGACCTCGAAGCAGGCGCTGGACGCTGCCGTCGGTGCGCCGGAGCGATATCGCCCTGTCTTCGGGGACCGCGATCAGCGAGCTGTCGGGAGACCAGGCGGCTTCCTCCCCGTCGAACAGGGGCAGGGGGACTCCCTTCGCGACCGAGTCCTCGACGCCGCCGGTGAGCGCAACGGTCAATGCCGCGACGATCGCCACGGCGGCGGCTGCCGCGGTTCGCGACGCCTCCAGGCGCCGGATCATTCCGTCAGCGAAGGGCCGGGCTCGACCAGGCCGAGCTGGCCGAGGATCGTCGCCGCGTCGAAGTAGACCCGCTCGCAGACCAGCCGGTCCTCCTCGAAGATGAAGAACGCGGCACATCGGCAGGTGAACTCCTTGCCGGTCGCCGGAATCCCCCGCAGGGGGCCTTCGTGGGTCCCCCGCAGGGTGAACTCGGCGATCACGCAATCGTCGGCGTGGTGGAGCCCGATCAGCTCGTTGCGCTGATCCGGGAAGGCGGCCCGCGTCTCCGCGAAGTAGCGGCTCACCTCCTCCGGGCCGTCGAACACATCGCCGGTCGGCACGATCTCGTAGCGAGGGTGCTCGAAGGTCCCCAGCGTGACGTCGAACTCGTGCCGGTTCTCGGACTCCATGTGCTCACGGACGATCGCCTCGCGCTTCTCGCGCAGCCCCTCGGTCATCGCGCGGGGGCGGACTGCGCCGATCCCTCCCTCAAGGCCCGGTGCTGGAGAAGATCGAGTCCGACTGGAACCACACCGGCTGGCCGGAGACGACCTTGGGGATCGTCAGGCTTTTGGCGTAGTAGCGGCCGCAGCTGCTGGGGGTGCCGCCGATCTTGAACTTGACCTTGAAGAGCTTGGCCGCCCGGACCTTGCCGATCGCCGTTTTGCCGAGCGGCTCCGGCAGGCGGTAGACGCCCGCCTTCTTGAAGTGCGAGGTGGCGCTGCCCAGGGTCAGATTGCCCTTGGCGCCGCTCGACGCGTAGGAGACGGTGACGTCCGCGGGCCGGTAGGCCGTGTAGCGCATCACCAGCCGCACCTTCTGCTTCGAGGCGAAGACGAAGACCCGGGCGCGGGCGGTGCGCAGCACACAGGCTTTGGGCAGGTCCACCGTCCAGAAGTAGCTGTCGGTCGGGCCGGTGAGGCCGCCCAGGGTCTCGCGCACCTGAAAGCGGTGATCGCCGGGAGCCACCGGCCCGAAGGAGTCGCCGCTCCTGCACGCCTTGAAGCCGCCGCCGTCGACGGCGCATTCGTAGGCACCGCCTGCCACCCCGGCGAACGCGAAGGACGCCTTCTGGTCCGCCGTCTCCTTCGGCGGGCCGCTCGTGATCTTCACGACGGGGGGCGAGGCGGGGGGCGGTGGCGGCGCCGGCGCCGGACCCAGGGGCGTAGCCATGCCGAGAGCCGCTGGACCTGCCTGGTTGAGCGGCGTCCCCGTTCCGGTGGTCGGGTCGATCGAGAGCAGAAGGCCGCTATTGGTGATGCCGAAGAGCGTGCCGAGGCTCTCGCCGAGCCCGTAGACCGCGGACCGGCCGATCGGGCCGACCGCGGCGCCGAGCCCGCTGAGCGGGTTCACGGTGACGAGGTTGTCGCCGGGCGAGCTGCTCATGTAGAGGACACCGCTGGCGGAGAAGGCGAGGTCGCCCGACGAGTTGAAGCCGGTTCCTTTTTCGGTCGGGGTGCCTTTGCCGGTGACGGGGTCGATCGTCATCAGGGCTTCATCCCCCGACCCGTATATGACTCCGGTCCGGGAGACCGTCAGCCCGTTGACGAAGAACCCGATCCCGCTCCCGACCAAGCTGGCGGCGCCAGTTTCGCGATCGACGGTGTAGAAGGCGTGATTGGCGCCGGCCCCATACAGGACGCCGCTCGGCGCCAGGGCGATGTCCGCCAGTTCGACGCCGGTCGGCCCGATCTCTTCAGTCACGCCGGTGTCCGGGCCGCGGATGATGTCGACGTAGAGTTTCGCCGGGTCGTTGATGTACGCGAGGCAGCCTTCGGCAAGCCCGTGCTTCGACCAGCGTCTTGAATTGCGGGGTCCCGGGCGTCGCCGCTTCCAGGCCCGACTCGGTCGAGGTGCAGTCGCCGGCGGCGGAGGCGCAGGAGGCCGTGAGCGCGCCGACGATCACCGCGATAGCGAGCAGCGCCGCGAGGCGAGCCCCGTATGACCAATTCTGCGGCAAGGCGGAGGAAATTACTCGGCTCGATTTTGGGTGTCAAGCGGTCGGGATCTAGGCTGAGCGCGTGAGCACGAACTCGCTGAAGCACCCGTTGACGAGGGCCCTGCTCGTGCTCACCTTCACCACCGGGGTCATCGATGCCGCCAGCTACCTGGGCCTCGGCCACGTCTTCACCGCAAACATGACCGGCAACATCGTCCTGCTCGGGTTCGGCATCGCCGGCGGCAGCGGGCTGCCGGTGGTCTCACCGCTGGTCTCGCTGGCCGCCTTTCTGGCCGGCGCGGTGCTCGGCGGCCGGATGGCGCTTTCCGTGCCGGCCCGGACTCCGCATCTCTCACGCTCGATGCTGATCGAGATAGCCGTCGTCCTCCTCGCGACTGTGCTCGCCCTGGCGCTCGACATCAAGCCCGACCAGCTGTCCGGCGACCTGTTGATCGCACTGCTCGCGTTCGGCATGGGGGTCCGCAACGCGACCGTGAAACGAGCGAAGATCGCCGACCTGACGACCACCGTTCTGACGATGACGCTGACCGGCCTGGCAGCCGACTCGCCGCTCGGCGGCGGCAGCGGCGAGGGAAGCTGGCGCCGGAGCGCCGCGGTCGTGGCGATGCTGATCGGAGCGATCGCGGGAGCGCTGTTGCTGAAGGTCCACCTCGCCGCCGTCCTCGGCCTCGCGGCGCTGCTGGCGATCCTCACCTGGGTCGTCTTCATCCCCACCGCCGCGAGCGGCGAGCGAGCCGAGGTCGAGAGTTCCCAGGAAAGGATTTAAGGTCGGGTCATGCGCAAGATCCAGAGCCAGGGCGTCCATCACATAACGCTGACCGGGGCCGACCGCCAGACCTCGATCGATTTCTGGGAGGGCCTGCTCGGGATGCCGTTCGTCTTCGAGCAGCCCAACCTCGACCGGCCCGAGGAGAGCCATCTCTACTTCGACCCCGGCGACGGGCGCCTGATCACGATCTTCACCAACGAGGGCCGGGCGCCCGACTCCGGCCCGCGCTCGCAGGACACCGGGCACGTTCACCACATCGCCTTCTCGGTCTCCAACGCGACGTTCCGGCAGACGGTGGAGCGCCTCGATGAGCGTGGGATCGAGCACAGCGGCGTCAAGGACCGCGGCTTCATGGACTCGATCTACTTCCACGATCCTCTCGGGCTGCTGATCGAGCTGGCCTCCTACCGCTTCGAGCCGCCGGCAGGCCCACCCACGCTGACGTGCTGCTCGAGGCCCACCGAATCCGTGTCGAGCGCGACGACTACAACATCGCGCCGATCCACCTCGCTGACGCGATCGAGAGCCTCACCACCAGGTCCCGCGAGTCGCTTTCCGACGACCGCGAGCCGAAGGATCCCTACACGCGCGATTGACTCCGGGCCGGGGACGTCACTCGCTGACGATGTCCGCCCGCTTCTCGCGGATCCCTTCCACCATCGACCAGAAGCCACCGAGCGCGATTCCCGCGGCGGCCGCCAGGGCGAGGAAGGCCGGAGATTGGACCGTCCCCACGAGGGTGATGGATCCCCGGGCTCCGAACTCGGGCGGGTCGATGACCCGGTAGAGGATCAGAAGCGCGGAGGCGAGGCCGAGCGCCCCGATCGCCGCGTTGACAGGGACGGAGGGGCTGGAGGCGGAGTCTCCGAGGCGCGCGACCGCCGATACAAGCGCGACTCCGATCGCGGCGACCAGAACAATCGGGATGAAGTCGAGCGCCTCCCAGGCGTTCTTCGCCGGCACGAAAAGGTTGAGGTATGCGAGCAGATTGGAGTGGCTGACGGATTCGACGCCGAACCAGTCGAAGAACATGAGGGCGTAGAGGAGGGCCGCTGACGCGGCTGCGATCGCCTCGCCGGCGCGGAGCCTGTACCGGTCCATCTTCAGACCTCGCGTGGCGGCGGCACGGACGCCGAGCGCAGGGCGCCCGCCCCGGCGATGACGACGAGGCCGATCGCCAGCAGCTGGACCGCGGCCAGCCCCTGGGACAGAGCGAGAAAGCCGATCAGCGTCGCGACCGCCGGCTCGAGGCTCATGAGGACGCCGAAGACGGCATTGGGGATGTGACGCAGCGCCTCGAGCTCGAGCGCGTACGGGATCGCCGAGCTGAGCAGGCCGGCGCCGAGGCCGACCGCGAGCACGGCCGGGGTGACGAGGGCGGCGCCGCCCTGGACCAGGCCGAAGGGAGCGACGAGGACGGCGGAGATCGCGGCGGCCGCTGCCAGGCCGGCGAGCCCGGGCTCATGGCCGACTTTGGCGCTCTGGAGTATGTAGAGGCCCCAGAACCCGCCCGCCGCGAGGGCGAGGGCGGCGCCGAGGCCGTCGATCGAACCGTCGCCCGACCCCTCCGAGAGAAGAACGACGCCGACCGCGGCGAGCAGACCCCAGACGGCGTCGAGACGCCGGCGGGTGCCGAGGACGGCGACCCCGAGCGGGCCGATGAACTCGAGCGTCACGGCGACGCCGAGCGGCAGCCGATCGAGCGACTCGTAGAAGCAGAGGTTCATCCCGGCCAGCGCCAGCGCGAAGATGGCGACGTCGGGGCGCAGTTCGCGGCGCAGGCTGCTGAGGCCGGCGCGAGCGAAGATCGCGAGGGCGATGGCGGCGAAGGCCGAGCGCAACAGCACCGCACCGCCGGGCCCGACTTCGTCGAAGAGGGTCGTCGCTATCGCAGCCCCGCACTGGACGGACACGATCGAGCCGAGGACCAGAGCGACCGCGAAGCGGCCAGGGGCTGAAGGCGTCATTCCGGCCCAGGATAGGGTCGAAGCACTCGAGGGGAGCAGCCTCTCGGATAACCAAGGGAGCCCAAATGAACGCCAGTGCGCTGGGAAAGCACTTCCGCTCCAACGCGGTCGGCTACATCGCCCTCTTCCTGTTCGCGATCACAAGCACGGCTGAGGCGCTGCCTGGGAAGAACAAGGTCGATTCGGGTGACATCAAGAACCGACAGGTGAAGACGAAGGACCTCGCCTTCAACTCGGTCGGCTCGCCGAATGTGATCGACGGATCCCTGACCGGCGCCGATCTCAGCTCAGACATCCTCAAAGGCGTCACCGGCCCGGTCGGGCCAAAGGGCGCGACGGGAGTTCCCGGTTCGATCGGCGCGACGGGGCCGATGGGGCCGATCGGACTTCAGGGCCCCCCGGGCGGGGTCGGCGACGGCTCGGTCAAAACAGCGGCTCTGGCGGACGGCTCTGTCACCACCCCGAAGCTTGCCGCCGCCGCGGTGACCACTCCGAAACTCGGCGACAGCGTCGTCACGGCCCCGAAACTGGCGGCTGGCGCGGTGACGAACCCCGCGATCGCGGCAGGCGCGGTCAACGGGGCCAGCGTCCTCGACGCCTCACTGGGCGAACTGGACCTGGCGTCGGACTCGGTCGGGGCCGCTGAGATCAGGACAAACGGCGTGGGCGCGACCGAGATCGCAGACGACTCGATCGACAGCGGCGAGATCCTCAACGACTCCCTCGGCGCTTCCGAGCTGGCGTCCGGCGCGGTCGGGACCAGCGAGCTACAGGACGGCTCGGTGACGAACGCCAAGATCGCCGCCAGCGCAGTCGACAGCGGCAAGGTCACCAACAACTCCCTGACCGGCAGCGACCTGCAGGGAGCCGACCTCAGCGGTGGGGGCATCAACGTTCCCACGGGCTACGTGCCCGCCGGGCGCTGCAGGCAGGTGGACGCAAGCGTGGGCGGCGCCGAAGCTGGACAAGCGGTGCTGTTCTCGGTCCAGGGAGCGCTCCAGGACGGGGTGCTGATCTACGGCCAGAGGGTGCCCTCGGACGGCCACGTCACGTTCGACGTCTGCAACTTCTCCGGGACCACCCAGGCTGCTATCAGCGACCTGCCGGTGCACATCCTGACCTTTGAGTGAGGCGAGCGAGACCCGAATCCCGAAAACGGAGGTCACCATGAACAACATCGATGAGGAGATGGCTGTTGCCCACTTCATCGTTTCCGACGATGTCGAGCGTTCGCGCCGCTTCTACACAGAGGTACTGGGCGGCAGGTCGGTCATCGGCGGCGAGGCGGGTGATCAGGTGACGTACGTCGCGCTGGCCAACACCTGGATCATCATCAACGTCGGAGGCGGCCCGACCGACGACAAGCCGACCGTCACACTCGAGACGCCACCGGACCCGGATCGGGTCAGCAGCTTCCTCAACATCCGGGTTGCGGACATCCAGGCGGTGTACGACGAGTGGCGCGCGCGAGGCGCCGAATTCCTGACTCCTCCGAAGCGACACGAGACCGAGATCCGCTGCTATGTCCGCGACCCCGACGGCTACATCATCGAGGTGGGTCAGACCACCCTGGACAGAGGCTGGCGCCCACCGTCCTGACCGCGCTCACTCCACCTAGCCTTCCAGGGGAATAAAGACGAGGTCCACCTCGCTCCAGTTGGCGCCGATTTTGTCGGCGACCGATCCGGTGAAGACCCTGAGCTTGACGTTGTGTTTGCCGGCGTTGACCGGAAAGATCGCATTGGTCGAGCAGTCCTGCTTCTGGCCTTCGCTGATCGTCGCGTACCGCCAGGATTCCTCGTAGGGCCTTTCGTCGACCGTGAAGCCGCAGATGTAAATGACGTTCGTGCCCGGCCCGCCTTCAACGGTGCTCGAGCCGATCGCAAGTAGATAGCCGCTCTGCGGAGCTGAGATATCGACCTGCACGACCGTTCCGCCGGATTCCTGGATGGGAAATCCCTCGATGTTGAAGGCATGGGCCTGCCGCGTGAGCGCGGACGAGCCATACCCATCGAGGGTCTTTGCGTTGACCGCGCTGGCCGCGTTGGGAACCTGTCCGAGCGTCGCCTCGTCGATGTTCTGACCCGTGATCGTGTTCGCGGCCACATTCGGACCCGTGATCGTGTCCGTCGCCACCTTTGGACCGGTTACCGAACCCTTCTTGATTTTCGCGGTCACCACAGATTCTTTCTTCAACTGCTTCGAGCCGACGCTGTTCTTGGGAAGGCGAGTCCCGGCATAGGCAGCCCCCCCGAGCGCAATGAACAGAGCCAGGCAGGCGACCACGTTGGAAAACGTGAGCCGCTTTCGGATCCGCTCCACGTGCCTACCCTAGTCCTCGAGGCGGGCGCTCGACGGCTTAGACGGCACGGCTTCCCCGGAGTTTGTAGAGGCCGCTCAAAAACCAGGTGATCCCGGCCACAAGGAAGAACAAGCCCCCACCTGACTTCGTCCCGGATGAGCCGATCGACCCGATGATCAGGTAGCCGAGGGCGTCTCGCTCCCCCGAGCGCGAGAAAGCCCGCCGGAGCGGGCTTTCATCGAAGCGGCTGAAAGGAGTCCCGCGAGGGCAAAGCCGGGCCTATCTATTGGACTCGGCCACCCGGGTCCACGTGACGGCGAGGTCGTCGTCCCAGGTCTCACCGTCGCGCGAGAGCTGCCAGACGCCGGAGAGGGTCGATCCGTCGTCGCTCGGCCTCGCCTCCAGCCGTTGGGAGAAGCCGGGAGCGTCGCGCCAGAGCCGCATCGTGTCGCCCTCCATCGTCGTGCGATAGACACGGGAGACGCCACGCGAGTCGAAGTAGTGCGAGGCCAGCCCATCGTCGGAGTCGGTGGAGCCGATGACGCTGATCGAATCGGGGAACTCGGGGTGCTCCATGCTCGAGCGCTGGATCAGGAAGCGTCGACCCTCGAGCCACTCATAGGACATGCGGCCGCTGACAACGGTGCCGGGGACCATCGGGTGGGTCGCCTCTAGGGTCCAATCCCCGATCAGGCAATCGAACGCCTCCAGCTCGGGGCTCTGCGCCTCCTGCTCCATGCTCGCCGGCTACCCCGCCGCACCCGAGGCGAATCGTCGGCTCACTCCGCGGTCTCGCCGAACTGGCGCAACAGACCGGCGTCGTCGCGGATCGCATCGTGCTCGACCGTGCGGCCGCTGCGATCGAAGCGATAAAGGTGGCATTGCCGCCACGTGACCTTCCTGCCGGTGCCCTCGACTCCGAGCAGGGTCCCCTCGTGGGTGCCGGACATGGTGCCAACGCAGATAACGGTGTCACCGTCGGCGGCGATCCGCTCGATCTCGAAGCGGGCGTCCGGGAAGGCGTTCCAGAGACGCTCGAAGACCTGCCGGTGGCCTTCCGGTCCGGGCGGCGTGCCGGGTAAGGCGTTGCGATTGACGAATCCGGGCGCCGTGACCGCGTCGAGCGCCTCGAGGTCACGTCTGTTGAATGCCAGCTCCCAAAGGGCGCGTATGTGCTCCTCGAGCTTTTCGGCCATGCGCGTTTCTCCTACCCGTAAAGCGCCGGGATTCGCCACATCGGGCACAGACGGGCACGGAGCTGCTCGAACGATCCGAGAAGCCACGAAAGCGATTTCGCGGTTAGGGCGCCGTGACGGTGTAGGTACCTACGTCGCCCGCTTCAGCAGCTTTGACGAACCATTCGAGATAGAAGCCGAAGTGGCCCGTGCCTTCTTTGATTCCCGGACCCGGGCCCTCGTAATTGCGGATTTCCGGACTCTCTGCTCCGAAGACGCCGTGGCTGTAGACACAGAGGTACCCGGGCTCGGCGTGCCCGGGGCCGCTGCAATGCGTAGTCGTCGTCGTCGTCCAGACGGCGTTGTCGACCGGAATCTCCGCGGCCAACCTGATCGGGAAGGTCACCGCCTCCACAATTTCGCCGGTGGTCGACGTGTTCGCTGGCTGCATGGCGTAGTCCCCGCTCTCCGACTGTCCCGAGGGCAGTGGCAATAGAGCCGACTGTCCGGCCGCTCCTCTTGGCCCCTTCGCGCCCCGTGGCTCCGGCAGCGCCCTTCGGCCCTTGCTTTCCCTTCAGCTTCTTGAGTACCTTCGGGCTGATCTGCTTGGTCGAGGTGATCAGATAGTGATGCGCCGCCAATGCCCCACCGCTCATGGCGAACACAAGGGCGAGCGTGGCGACGACATTGGCATAGCTGAGGTGGGTCCGAAGCGGTTTCATGGAAGGAGCTTATGCCCGGGCGGGTCGCTTCCCCTGGTAGGCGCTGGTCAGCGCCGGAGCCGCAAGTCCGACAGCGATCACCAGAACGCTGATCCCCGACGATGTAGAGGAGCAGGCGAACGAACCGAGGGCTGCGCTGACGGCTCACCCGTGACCGGGCATCGGGCCGAACCCAGAACACAGAAAGCCCCGCCGGAGCGGGGCTTTCCTCAAAGCGGCTGAAGGGATTCGAACCCTCGACCTTCTGCATGGCAAGCGGGGCCGCGTGGAGGCCCCGCGCTGCCCCCTCAACGCGAGACGTGGAGCCGAGTGTCGCGGACGCCGGCGCCGCCGGCCGCCCCGGAGATTTCCCGGGCATCTGCGGGGTTTACCGGCTTATCGGGCACAGAGCCCGCCTGCGTGCCCGATAAGGTGGTCGACGTCGCGGCTCTGAAGTCACCTTCGGGCCTTTGGAGATCGCGGGTTACCAAAACAGCCTCCGAATTGGAGGACCGAATACCCAAAAGGAGCCCACCATCATGGTGAGCAAAACCATCCGGGTCAAAGAGGCCCGCCGGATCCACGATCCGAACTTCCCTGACGCTGTCGAGCATCTCTTCACCGTCGATGTGCTCGACCTACCGGAGGCTTTCCGCTCGGGGCGAACCCCAGCGGAGCAGAACACCAACCGCCAGGTCTACCGGGACGTAGGCGATTCGCTGCGCAACGAAGACGGCGCCGACAACGCGTTCCTGGGGAAGAATCTCGGGATCTTCGCCTGCGCCAATAGCGTGCAGAAAAAGCGGGGCAAAGAGGACGAGTTCGTCATCAAGTTCGGCGAGGGCGCAAGCGTCCTCGAGGGGCTCGACGGCGTCCTCAACGGCGGCCATACGGCGCAGCTGATCTGGAAGAACCAAGAGACTCTCCGCGAGAGGCGCGACCAGGGGCAGGACATCCAGCAGTACGTCCGGCTCTTCGTTCGCGAAGGCTACCCGCGCCCGCTCTTGGCAGAGATGGCGGGCACGCTGAACACGACTCTCCAGGTGCAGGCGTTCTCCCTCGCCGAGCACAAGGACAGATTCAAATGGATCCACACAGCACTCGCCGGCAAGCCCTACAAGGATGAGATCGCCTTTAAGGAAAACGTGAAGGCCAGCTACTACGTGACGGACATCCTGTCGATGCTCGCGCTGTTCGACACGGTCGAGTACCCGAATGCCGGCGGGTCCCACCCGACGGGCGCCTACAGGGAGAAATCTCAGGTGCTGAAGCGGTATCTCCGGAGTGAAGACCAGTTCTCAAGGCTGAAGCCGATCCTCGACGACATCCTCCAGCTTCACGACATCATCGCCAAGGAGGGCGCAGACAAGTACAACGAGTACTACCGCAACGACCCCCAGCGCAAGAAAGGCCGCGCCGGGTCGCTCGAGTGGGTCGACAGCGGGGACTTCAAGTTCCCGTTCACCGGCACAGAGGGAGATCGCAAGCTCAACCGAGCCGCGATCTATCCGACCCTGGCCGCTTTCCGCTGGATGGTCGACGACAGCGGATCGAAAGTGAAGTGGAAAGACGGGTTCGCCGCAGTCCGGGAAATCTGGGACGCAGCTGGTCCCGAAATGATGAAAATGACCCAGGACACCAGCCTCGAGAACGCCAGGAAAACGATGGCGATCGGGAAGTCGACCACCCACTACAACGCGCTGCACAGTGCCGTGGCGAAGCACCAGTTGATGAGCCGCGCAAGCTAGGTCTAGCCAAGCAGAGGTCGTCCGCGGCGGCCCTTGCCTTGGTCGACGACTTGGCACTCGTGTGTGCTCTGGTCACCTGCTGTAAGGCGGCGCTCCTCCGGGGGCGCCGCCGCTTTGTGGGAGGCGCCGGGGTTTCCGTCCGGCTGGCGCGCATTACTAGGAGCGCGGCTTCACCCCGCCCAGCGATAACAGACGGACGACCCCAATGAGTACGAGATGCCAGACCAGCCCGATCGAGTAGACGCCTCAGCCTTCGAGCTGACGGGTTGCGAAGCCGCCCCCCGAAAGCGCCCGGAACGTCACGTCTGCGGCGCTGAGCCTTCCCTACCGCGGTCTAAGGTGACGGCCTTGAGCAGGAGAGCCGCGCTCGCCGCGGAGTATGGGCGCCTCGGACCGGACGACCTTCCCGAGGACCAGGCCGCAGACCGCATGCTCGCGATGCTGCCGTCGCGACCTCGAGCTCGCGGCCGCTCGCGTGAGCATCGGGCCCCGGCCAGCCGGCGCACCGGATCTCGCCGGCGATCGCCGCGGCGATCGTCCAGCGGCGACGACGACCCCGGAGAACCCGAGCCCCCCAGGGGGCCTGCCTCTGATCTAACCCAGGTCCGGGCGGTGGCCCGGTGAGCCCCGGCCCGCGGTTCAGATGTTCTTGTCAAACCTCCGCCGCAGCCACCGCACAAGCGCTACGACTATCGCCAGAACTACAACGATCGTGAGGAGAGTCCCGAGCCGAGACCCTTCCTGGTAGGCCTGGGAGTTCCTATCGATATCCGCGAGGAAGAGGACCAGATCAGCCACGACAGGCCTATCGGCGTGCCGGGCGCCCAGCTTAAGAGCAGCAAGGGCGCGCCGCGGGGGACGGCAGCCGTCAACCGCTTAACGGGCACAAACCGCCGTTAACGGGCACAAAGCCGCCTCCCGGGGCTCGGAGGAAGATCAGGCGCTCGGCCCTGAAACGAGGAAACCCCGCCGTAGCGGGGCTCCGGTGAAGCGGCTGAAGGGATTCGAACCCTCGACCTTCTGCATGGCAAGCAGACGCTCTAGCCAGCTGAGCTACAGCCGCATATGTCTTACTTCTGGCTCTCCGGCACGGATTCCTTGTCTGGCACCCGGTCACTCGAGGCGTACAGGTGATCGCCTGAATCGCCATTTGTGCCCATTCGTGCCAATAAAGGGCCGCGTCGAAAGCTTCAAGATACCGACCCGTCAGCTTCTCGCGCCATTGGCGGCTCGCTGGCGAGGCTCTCAGCGTAACTGAGGGCCGAGCGAACCGACGATTCAGATTGCAGAGGAAGCGGGGTCGTTTCTCGCGAGCGCAGCCAGGCAGCGACTGGATGGGCCGTATGCCGGAATTACATGGGGCGCAGCCGGGGAGGTTCCGGGCCGGGAAAGCGGCCCATAGAAAACGCGGTCCACCGGGGTCCGCCGCCGAGCCAGGGCGACGGACACCGTGGCCGGTTCAATGCAGCGACCGGCCTCAATTCGGGGTTGCAGAGCCGAAAAGTCCACGTTAGAATTTCAATCTGTCTCCGGACCTCAGGGCCACGGTAGGCACTCCGGAAGGACAGGAGGACCAACTGAGACCAAATGTTCAGGTGCGAGCGTTGTGGAACCGGCTTCAGTCCAGTTCGGGGCGCGTCAAATGCGACTTGCCCCCGATGCCGAATCAGAGACGGGGTGTCGACGCCTCTGGTTCTTGCCCCCTTCACTGACGAGCTGCAGGCGGTGCAAGTACCAGGCGGTGCTCTCGCCCCATCCTTGTGGATGAGCGTGGACACCCAGGAGGCCCCTCGATGAGAGAGATGGTCGGCTGTTGGCGATGCGGTTTCGTCGTCCGGTCCGACAGCATCGAGGAGGCGTCCAAGTGCTGGGAGTGCGGCGGAGTGATGCGGCCGATCAGCCTGCAACAGGCCAAGTGGGCTGTTAGGGCCCGCAAGCGTTCCGCTGAAAACAACCGAATCAGGGTTGCTGCCGCAGAGGTTCGCGGATTGACGCAGAACCCTGAGCACCATGCGAATGCGAATCGTTCCGAGGAGTTTGGGACCCAGAGATCGGGGGATACGGCCGCTGGACAATTTGGATAGGGGTGCCTGGGTGGGCACTCCGAGACGTAAGGGAGAGTGGAAATGTTCCGATGCGAGAAGTGTGGCAGCGGTTTCAGCGCGATGCGAGTCTCGAGCGAGGCGGATTGCCCGCGATGCCGTGCACGGGAGGGCGTGTCGTCACGATTGACCTTTGCTCCCTTCTCCAGGACCCTTGAGTCCGCCGGTGAGGTCGTCAGAGAAACCAGGGAACCCGAAGCCCCCCGGATAGACGAACAGCCGGTCTAAGCGGCCCCAGTCGCGATCCTTCGCCCAAAGGGTGGCTCCCGGGGTCCGCCGTCTGCCCCCCACGTCCACGGCGGACCCCATAGCCACTCGCCACAGCATGCGATGCTCAGTCGAGAGGGTTGCAGGGCGCGCAGACGGCGGGTCGGGTACCTCGACCACGTCATGGGACCATTCGACGAAGCGCGAGTGATCGGGAGGCGCGCAGGCGGGGTGGGAGTGCCGGCTCGGTTAGAAGTGGCCGTCAGGGCGCACGGTCGAACTCAAACGTTGCGCCGCCAACGTGGACCGTCGCCCCGCTGACCGTCCAACTGGCCACGATCCGGACGCTCACCAGACGTCCGCCGGACATGTCGACCGGCGTCGCGAACTCGTAGCGTTTGCAGATCGCGTCGGTGTAGTCGTTGGGGTCCTCTTGCTCGACGACGTCGGTGACGTCCGCGGTGGCGCTTTCGCGGAAGGTCGAAATGATGACGTCGCTGATCGTCACGTTCGCCGTCGCGTTCCAGCACGGCGTCACGGCATGAAGTTGCATTCCCCTGCCGGCGAGCTTCGCGGGAAGCACCGGATCGAGCGAGAGGGTGCTGCTGTCGTCCGTTGAAGTCGACACCCAGCCGCCAAAGACGTTCGACCGCTTCAGGTTCGGGTTCAGCGACTGCCATCCGCCCGGTCCGACCGCGACTTCGTAGAGGCCCTTGGCCGGGACGAACTGCCCCGGGTCGACCGGGCCAGCCGGGCCACGCTCACCCGCGGGGCCTGGATCGCCCTTCGAGCCCTTGGGAACGCTGCGCAAACGGTCAAGCGAAACGGACTTCTTCTTGAGGTCCTTGCCCGTCAGCGACCCATCGACGATGTCCCGGCCCGTCAGCTTGACCGCGGCGTACGAACTGCCCCCGAGAGCGATGAACAGTGCGAGCGTCGCCGTGACGTTCGAATAGGTGAGACGTCGCCTCATGCCGGCGATCCTACTTGAGCCCTGGCGCTTGCCAGCCCTCGGGCTCGGGACCAACACGGTTGACGGTGTTGGGCATCAGTTGGCCTCGATCTCAAAGTGTTCTGCGGCCTCGTCGGGGGCCACTTCCTGGTGCGCTGGCGGCGGTCGCTGCTCTCATCAGCCAGCACGTCACGCCCCCTCCCCGTGCAGCTCGATTTGCTCCTACCTAAAATTCGGTATCCTTGCGCCGCTCGACCCGACCCTCAGTCCACACCGGCAGATCGGAGCCCCGAATTGAGCACACGAAAGCTCGCCCTCCTGGCCGCCTCGGCGGCGATCCTCGCTTCCGCATTGATCCCCGCGGCGGCGTCGGCCTGGGCGCCGGCGAAGGCGGCAACCGTCCATCCCGGCGTCCAGGTTTTCACCGAAGGCGCGCAGTGCACGGCGAACTTCGTCTTCAAGTCCGGCTCGACCGTCTACCTCGGCCAGGCCGCTCACTGCTCGGGCACCGGCGGTCAGACCGAAACCGACGGCTGCAGCAGCGGCTCTCTGCCGATCGGCACCCCGGTCCAGGTGACCGGCGCAAGCGAGCCCGGCACCCTCGTCTACAACTCCTGGCTGGCGATGCAGGCCAGGGGCGAGAGCGATCCCGACACCTGCGCCTATAACGACCTGGCGCTGATCAGGATCGACCCCGCGGACGTCGGCAGGGTGAACCCCTCGATCCCCGGCTTCGGAGGGCCGACCGGCGTCGGCAGCGCCGGCGACCTCGGCGCCACCGTCTACTCCTTCGGCAACTCCGAACTGCGGGGCGGGATCTCGAAGCTGAGCCCCAAGCAGGGGGTCGTGATCCAGAACGAAGGCAACGGCTGGAGCCACATCGTCACGACCCTGACCCCCGGCGTCCCCGGTGACTCAGGCAGCGGCTTCCTCAACGAATCGGGGCAGGCGATCGGCATCCTCAGCACCCTGCAGCTCGCTCCCCTTGCCGGCACCAACGGGGTCGGCGACCTCGCCAAGGAGATCGCCTACCTGCACGCCAGCGGCTTCCCGAACGCCCAGCTGGTCCCCGGCACCGAGCCGTTCAAGGCCAACTTGGTCGAAGCGATCCTCGGCGCCTAGGAGTCGAGCTCGGCGAGCAGGCCGGGGAGGTCGAGGGGGTCGGTGAACATCACCAGGCCCCCCTCCCCGTCCCGCGGCCACTGCTCTTCGGGCCGGTCCCAGTAGAGCTCGATCCCATTGCCGTCGGGGTCGGATAGGTAGATCGCCTCGCTGACGCCGTGGTCAGAGGCGCCGCCGAGCGGCACCCCGGCATCGGCGATGCGGCGGACGGCCTCTGCCAGCGCCCGCCTGGTCGGGTAGCGGATCGCGAGGTGGAAGAGACCGGTTGTTCCGGGCGGGGGCGGCGAACCGCCCTTCGAGTGCCAGGTGTTGAGCCCGATGTGGTGGTGATAGCCGCCGGCGGAGACGAAGGCCGCCTCGTCGCCGAAGCGGCTCTGGAGCTCGAACCCGAGGACGCCGCAGTAGAACTCGAGGGCGCGGTCGATGTCGGCGACCTTGAGGTGGACGTGGCCGATGTCCACGCCGGGGTCGATCGGCGGCCGCTCAGCCATCGAGCGCCTGGTTGACGAGCCTGTCGGCCTCGACGTTGAGCTCGCGCTTGACGTGGCGGATCGACCACCCGCCGAACCCCGCCAGCGCCTTTTTCACCTCGGCGTTGAGCTCCTTCAGGGCCGCGTCCTTGACCTTGTATTCGCCCTTCACCTGCTTGACGACCAGCTCCGAGTCGCCGACCAGCTCCAGCTCCGAGGCGCCAAGGGCGGCCGCGCGCTCGATCCCGAGCAGCACGGCCCGGTACTCGGCGACGTTGTTGGTCGCGGTGCCGATCCGCTCGCCGCACTCCTCGAGGACTCCGCCCCCCGGCTCCTGCACGACTGCCGCGATCGCGGCCGGGCCGGGGTTGCCGCGGGCGCCGCCGTCGACGTTGACGACGACCTTCATCTCACCCGCTCGCCGTCCGGGCGCCCGGACGGCGCCCGTGCGCCGAGGTGGAGCCGGCCGTTCTCGCCCACGCCCGCGTTCCACTGCCGCGCCGAGCCGTCGAGCTGGGTCAGCTCGTTGCCCTTGTCGAGCTGGAATACCGGTCGCCCCTCGTCGGCGACGTCGACGCCCCACTGATACCAGGAGAGCTCCCAGGCGACCGTGATCCGCACCTCGCTGGGCGACCCCGCCGCGGAGCCGACCGAGACCGAGGGCTCGCCCAGGGTCCGCATCAGCCCGGCGACGGTGCGGGCGGACTCGCTGGCGTTGAAGCGCTCGACCGCGCGGGTCATCCGGTCGGGCCCGGAGGGGGCGGCAGGCGGATCGTCGGCGGGAGCGGCCTTGCGTCCGACGTCGGCGCCGGGGGCGGTCGGATCCACCCAGCCGAGGCGCTCGGCGCGCTCGCGGCAGAGCTCGCAGACGGTCTGCATCCCGTCCTTCGGGCTGATGTAGGACCGGGTCCGCTCGCCGGCCAGGATCGTGCGGCCGCAGACGGCGCAGTGTTGCTCGGGGCTCACCCAAGCAAACCTAGCAGCGCCGTTTAGACCTGCTGCAGGTGTGACTTCAACCGCATCACGGCCTTCGTGTGCAGCTGCGAAACGCGCGACTCGGTGACGCCGAGGACCTCGCCGATCTCGCGCAATGTCAGGTTCTCGTAGTAGTAGAGGGCGACGACCAGCTGCTCGCGCTCGGGCAGCGAGGCGATCGCCTCCGTGAGGCGGTCCTTGATCTCGCTGCTGGCGAGCGATTCCTGGGGATCGTCGGCGCGCGGGTCGGAGATCGTGTCGAGCAATGAGACCTGGTCGCCCGAGGAGTCGGAGACCGTCCAGAGCTCGTCGAGGGCGTAGACGGAGGAGTTCGCTATCTCCAGCAGCGAGGACTCGAGTTCGTCCTCGGTGATTTCGAGCTTGGCGGCGAGCTCGGTGTCGGTCGGGGCTCGCTGAAGTTCGTGCTCGAGTTTCGCCTGCGCCGCCTCGATTTCACGGGCGCGGGAGCGAACCGAGCGCGGCACCCAGTCGAGCGAGCGGAGCTCGTCGATGATCGCGCCGCGGATCCGGGTCATCGCGAAGGTCTCGAACTTGATCCCGCGCTCGGGCTCGAAGCGCTCGATCGCCCCGATCAGCCCCATCAGGCCGTAGGAGATCAGGTCAGCGTCGTCGACATGGGACGGAAGCCCGGCCCCGAGGCGCCCGGCGACGAATTTGACCATCGGCGAGTAGGCGACCACCAAGCGCTCGCGAGCGGCGGCATCGCCGTCCCCCTTGTAGCGCTTCCACAGATCGCGAAGCTCTATCTCTTTTACCCCTGTCTCCATCCGGTATTGCGGAATTCTACGGTCGGAGCCCAGATCCTTGGACTCAGGCCCTCGGATGTGTCGCCGCGTAGGCCTCGCGCAAGCGTGCCGCGTCGACCCGCGTGTAGACCTGGGTGGTCGAAATCGAGGTGTGGCCGAGCAGCTCCTGGATCGTCCGCAGGTCCGCCCCGCCTTCGAGCAGATGGGTCGCAAAGCTGTGCCGGAGGCTGTGCGGCGAGATCCCTCCGGCGAGAGCGGCCTCGCGAACCCAGCGCGCCAGGCGCCGGGTTATGTCGGAGTTCGAGAGCCGCCGGCCGCTCTTGGAGACGAAGAGGGCGGGCTCATCGCCGCCGGGGCCGAGCGCGTGGCGGCCGCGCTCCAGGTAACGCCTCAGGGCCCGCTGGGCGGGCTCGCCGATCGGCAGGATCCGCTCCTTGGAGCCCTTGCCGAGGACCCGGACCTGCTCGGAGTCGAAATCGACCGAGCCGGTGTCGAGGTTGACGATCTCCTCGCAGCGCAGGCCGCAGGAGTAGGCGAGCTCGAGCATCGCCCGGTCGCGCAGCTCGAGCGGCGTGTGGGCGGGGATCTTCTCGAGCAGCGCCTCCACCTGCTCGGTGCTCAGCACCTGTGGCAGCTTCTGATCCTGCTTCGGGCTGGAGACGAGCCCGGCCGGGTTGTGGCCGGCGCGGTCGGTGCGGATGAGGAATTCGTAGAGGCCGCGGATCGCGGCGAGCTTGCGGGCCACCGTCGAGGCGGCTGCGCCGCCGCCCGAGAGCGCCGCGGCGTAGCGGCGGACGTCGCGGTGGCGGACCTCGGTCGGTGCGAGGTCCGATTCGCCCGCCCAGGCAGCGAACTGGCCGAGGTCGACGCCGTAGGCGCGGCGGGTGCGCTCGGCGACGCGCCTCGCGAAGAGGTCGTGGTCGTAGACGGACAGGGACTGGTCCCAGGTCATCGGGGTCAGGTTCGCCGCTGCTGCCCGCGCGCCTCTACCCGATGTAGATCGGGGTGCCGACTTCGACCTGGTCGTACAGTTCTTCGACGTCTGAGATCGCCATCCGGATGCAGCCGTGGGAGGCGGCGGAGCCGAGCGATTCGGTCTCTTCGGTGCCGTGGATGCCGGCGCCTTCGAAGATCCCCATCCAGCGGGCCTTGATCGGATCGGCGGGCCCGGGCGGGATCACCTGCCCGGCGAGGTCGCCGGCCCAGGCCGAGTCGGGAACGTGCCAGGAAGGGTTTTCTTCCTTTTCCTGGATGTGGTAGAGGCCTTCGGGCGTTTCCAGGCCTTCCATCCCGACCGCGACGGTGTAGGTCTTGGCCAGCTTCAGGTCCTTCCAGAGCCGCAGGGTGAAGGTCGAGCGGTCCAGGGTCAGGTAGCTCGGGAACTCGGCCGCGACTTCACTCTTCGCCACTTCCGGCTTCACCGAGTGGGTCTCGGCGGAAATCGAGTGGTCGGCATCGGCGTTGAGGACGGCGCGGTCGATTTCATGGGTGAGCTTGATGTCCCGCAGCTTGCGCCCGTTTTCGGAGGCGACGACTTCGAGCGAGTCGCCGGTCGGTTCCACCGTCGCGTCCTGCGGCGCCTGATCGACCTCACCGGCGACGTGGCGGACGAAGCGGTTGACGGCCTGCTGGGAGTAGGTGACATCTGCCGGCACGCTCTTCTCGACGCCGCCGCCGGTCACGTAGCGGACCAGGCGCCCGGGAATGCCGCCGTCGTTGCTTTCGTCGAGAGCGGTGTCGACCGCCCGCCCGACCTCGGCGTGGACCTTGAGGCGCTTGCCCGGCAGCCGCCAGCTCTGACCGGCGTAGCCGACCTTGAGGGAATGGCGGAGAGGAGCCAGGAGCTGGTGGCGGACCGCGGCTTCGGCCTCGTCGGCGCTCATGCCGCCGACGTCGACGCCGCCGATCGTCACACCGTCGGCGATCTTCCCCTTCTGGGAGTTGTCGTAGGCATAGGCCCCGATCGCGCCGAGCAGCACGAGGAAGATCCCCGTGACGATCGCGATTTTCGTCTTGCGACCCAACACACTCCTCGACTTTGTATCGGCCGACTTCGGGCTTCCTGCGAAAAAGTTTATGCAGTCGGATCATTCGGCCATCCTCGGACGTCACCTGCAAGGCCCGATGCGAGACGTTCGACGCGGCGGATATGTTTCGGTTGTGCGCTCCAAGGACGAGGTCCGGGCAGATGTATGGGCGGCGATGGACCGCGAAGGGGTTTCGCGCTTTCCCGGCGCCGAGGGACGGATACCCAACTTCGCCGGCGCCCGCCTGGCGGCGGAGAAGCTCGCCGGCCACCGCCTCTGGAAGCGGGCCCGCACGATCAAGGCGAATCCGGACTCCCCCCAGACCCATGCCCGCCGCGCCGCCCTGGAAGAGGGAAAGACGGTGATCATGGCCGTCCCCCGCCTCCGCGACCCGCACCCATTCCGCGTCCTCGACCCGAAGAAGCTGAACAAACAGTCCGTGAAGGAGGCGGCGACGATCAAGGGCGCCCTCAAGCATGGGCGGGTGGTCGCGCTCGAAGAGCTGCCCGAGATCGACTTCGTCCTCTGCGGCTCGGTGGCCGTCAACCTCAGCGGCGCCCGGGTCGGCAAGGGCGGCGGCTACTCCGACCTCGAGTACGGGATCCTGATCGACGCCGGCAAGATCGACAGCCACACGACCGTGGCGACGACCGTCCACCCGACCCAGATCCTCCGCCGCCACCTGATGATGACGGCGCACGACCTGCCGATCGACCTGATCGCGACCCCGCGCGCCGTGATCGACGTCGAGCGTCAGTACGAGCGCCCTCGCGGCATCCTCTGGGACCACCTGCAGCCGCCGCAGATCCGCGAGATCCCGGTCCTGGAACGCATGGGTTACGCCTGAGGGCTTGTTAGAGCGGTTTGGTGGCGCCGGCGGTTCCTGTGCGCCAGTCGATGCGCCAGTCACATACACAGCAACGAAAATCAAGGCCACTGGATGAGGTCTCGGTTGACGAGCTCAGGGAAGCGACCGAGACCATTGTCGGCCTCATCGACGGCGAGCTTCCACTGCAATTTGAGGAGGACGAACTCTGGCCAGTTGTCGCCCATGGGTTTCTGGCCCGGTCAGGAACGCTGCTGACGGGGATCACAAACCTCGTTGAAGAGGGGCTCGAAGGAGAGGCCCAGATGCTCCTACGCGTCCTTTACGAGTACGTCACGACGTTCTGCTGGCTCGCAATCGACCCAGAGCCGCATCTCGAAAAGTGGCAGGAATGGAGCGACTCCCGTCGGCTCAAACTGCACCGAGACGCTCGGCGCTTTGGGATCAATGTCTTGAGCCAGCAAGAGGTCGCCGAAGCGCGAACCGCCAAACCCCCGCTACCCCTTCCGCAGTTGGCTCTCGCCGTTGATCGCTATTGGTCCGAGCACTATCCGAGATGCTCGCCCCTCCCGAGGAGAGGGCCGTGCTGCGAGAGGTCGACCGAGAGCCGGTCTTCTACGACGCCCTGGCCTTGCAATGGCTCTGCTCGGGAATCATCGAACGCCGACTGACGCTCCATGACGTTGGCTGGGCCGCTGATCGGTTCGACGAAGCTCGAGTGATTGGGCGCCGCGACGACGCGATGTGCGCGCTGAGGAAGTTGGTCGACTAGCAGCCCAGGAGCCATCGCTCGAGGGGGCGGGGGGTCAAGCGAAGGGCCGCGTGCTACCCGACCTTCACGCTCACGCTGCTTCCCTCGGGAAGGACTGTGCCGGGCTTCGCGCTCTGCGCCTTCACCTTGGCTGATTTGCCAGTTTTCCCTTTGACCCGGCCGAGGTTGCATCCCGCCCCTTTCAGCCTCCTGCGGTCGGCCTTGACCTTCTTGCCCTTCAGCTTGGGAACAAAACAAAGGCGGGTGGTGGTGGTCGCAGAATCGGTGTAGGTGAACTGATCGGCGGCAGTAAAGGGGCTGGTGCCGGCTGCCGTCGTCACCGACACATCCACCGGCCCGGGTTTTGCACTGGGCGGCACGGTCGCGGTGATCTGGGTTTCGGAGTCAACGGTGACTTGGGCGCTGGCTGCGGTGGGGCCGAACTTGACAGCGGTGGCCCCGGTGAAATCGTGGCCGCTGATTGTGATCGAGGTCCCGCCAGTAGTCGGGCCGGAGGTCGGGAACATCGAGGCGATGCCCGGCGCAGGCTGAACGTCGGCGTTGAAACCGACCTCCAAAGCGTCGTCGGTGAGGATCGGCGCAACAGGGGGGGCGCCTTCCGCCAAAGGAGGCGCCCAAGCAAGCACCTGCGAGCCGGCGGGGAAGGTCACACCAAGCTGGTCCCCGATTGTAGTGGTGTCCACGCCGATCAGATCGCCGGCGTGAATCGGTAGGTCGGCCGCAAAGACTTCGGTCCCGGTCCCGGCGGGGGTCTCCCAGATGCCCGCGCCAACAGCGGTGTAGTTGTCTGGGCCGGCTGGGCGCAGCACGCGGACTCTGAATGGACCGCCCACGGCACCGATCATCCGCCACCGCACCACGGCTCCGTCGACGGGAGAGGCGATTTGCGCTCCAGGCTCGGGGATCACTGTGTTCACAACAGTGAAGACGTGGGTGAAAGGATGGCTCGTCATCCCCCCGTCAGCGGGCTGCCGACGGTTACCGGCGCCGCCCGCGCCAGGCTCGCCGCTGTTGCCGCCACGAAAAGGAATGACATAGCCGCGGCAACTGCGCCACAAAGCCTCAGCCTGCATCTGATCCCTGCGTGAGGGGCTGACTTCACACAGGGGACTATCCGCTGCCCCATTGGAATCGTCAAGTCTGAACGACCCGAGGTTCAGCTCGGGGGAGACGACGAGGGCTTCGCGCGACGCGAGTCGCTTGGCGATCGGCCTCGATTCGTCGTCGGCTGCCGCGATTTCATCGAGTTCTCGCTGCGCGACGAGCTGCTCGGTCGATCCCTTCTGGCTCTCCACGACGGCGGTTGGGCCGCTGATCGGTTCGACGAAGCTCGAGTGACCGGAAGCGTGGAGATGCGATGTGCGCGCTGAGGAGGTTGGTCGAGTAACAGCCGGCGCATGTTGCCAATCCGTCCGCGTTGTTGGCCTGCCTCGTCACTGTCCCCGCCCGCCTCTATCGTCATTTCACCTGCACACCGACTTGAAGGGCGACGATGAAGCAAATGAGGGACAAGCTGACTTATGCAAACGTGATCTCGACTCTCTGCCTGTTCCTGCTGCTCGGGGGCAGCGCCTATGCCGCTACTCAACTGCCAAAAAACAGCGTCGGCTCCAAGCAGATCAAGAAGGGTGCTGTGACGTCGGCGAAAATTGCCAAAGGCACCAAGGCGGAACTGGTTGGCTCGAAGGGCCCTAAGGGGGACCAGGGACCCCCCGGGTCGACCGGTGCGCCCGGTGCGCCCGCAACAACCCTGTTCGCCCAGGTCACGGCCGATGGAACTGTCAACGCATCGAGCTCTCCTGTCACCGCGAAACGCCTCGAACCGGGAAACTACGTCATCAACTTCGGACGAGACATAACCCACTGCGTGGCCTTTGCAAGCCAGGGTGGAGTTCCTGTCTTTGCCGCTCCCGGCACAAGCACCGGCGCCGCGCAGGGTAATGGAGCGCGGGTCGACATCGCCTCGGCCGGCCCTGAAGGATGGACCCCCGGCTATCCATATGCGGACTCGGTCTATGTGAGCACTTTTAATGGGAGTGCGGCTAACGACACCTCTTTCTACGTCGCGGCCTTTTGCTGAGAGCCAAGCTGCTTCTGTCCTGATCTCGGAACCGAGAGGGGGTCCGGCGTGGCCTCCTCTCGGCTGACTTCCCATCGGATTCGCCGTTCCCCAGGCGGTGATGCGAACCTCCATTCCTGGGGTGTCGTACTCGCGCGGGCTTTCGTACTTCCCCGCGGTCGTGCCTCGCGATTGAACAATCTGCGAGATCCCCGGTGCTGGAACGCATGGGGTATGCCTGACGGTGGCGGTCCGCGGCTCGATCCCCACCCAATTCTGCGTAGTGCATAAAGGCAGAGTGCCTGGTCGCCGCTGCTCCCACTGGGAACGAATGCCGGTGCACCGCTCAAGATCGCTGGTGTTTCCGTCGAAGCCGGGGGCATGCTCTCAAGCCGCCGTCTCTCAATTGCCCTGTTCGCCGCCCTGACTCTGCTGCTCGCCGTGCCGGCCCTCGCGTCGGCCGTGATGCTCGAAGCGGAACCGACTTCCGTGTCCTTCGGGGAAGTGGGCATCCACGATCCGTCGCAGACGCAGAACGTGAAGGTCACCAACATCGGCGGCGACCTGCTCTTCTTCGAAAGCCTCACCGCGCCCCCCGAATACTCGATCGACGCCGGCGGCTCGGATTGCGACGATCTGAGCCCGTTTCTCTCCCCGGGCAACTCCTGCAACCTGCAGATCCGGTTCGCGCCCCAGGCTCTCGGCCTGGCCGAAGGCAACGCGACAATCACCTACGGGGACGTCGAAACGGCAGGAGGCGAACTGGAAATCCCGGTCTCGGGAACGGGCACCGCGGGGACGCTGGAAGGCAACCCGCCGAGCTTCTTCCCCCAGCCGTACTTCTATGGCAGCCAGCAGCAGCAGGCGGGCTTCTCGAACGTGTCGCCCTTCTCGGTCGTCGGCGGCAACACCGCGATCACCGGACCGGACGCAGGCTCCTTCGAAGTCAACTTCAACGGCTGCAACGGGCAGTTCATGGGGCCGGGCAACAACTGCAGCGTCAACGTCCAGTTCAACCCGAGCCACGCGGGCACCTACGAAGCGCAGCTCGAAGTCTTCAACGACGGGCCCAACAGCCCCGCCATCGTCCCGCTGAACGCCGAAGCCCTCGCCGGTCCGGCCGTCTCGATCGAACCGGGCAGCGTCGACTTCGGAACCGTCGAGGTCGGATCGGGTGAAACCACCGAACCCCTGACGATCACCAACACCGGCGACTCCCCGCTCCAGATCCAGCAGCTGCTGATCCTCTCCGGGTCGCCGCAGTACTTCCCGCTCAGCGAAGACGGCTGCACGATGCAGGTTCTCTTCCCCGAAGACGAATGCGAAGTCACGGTCGGCTTCATCCCGACCAAAGGCGGGGAACAGTCCGGCTCGATCTTCCTGATCAGCAACACCCCCGGCCCGGTCACCACCGTCCCGCTGACAGCGGTGGCGATGTCGGCGCCGAACGGCACGGTGGCTCTGACCAACGTCGCCAAGGTCGACGTTCCGATCGTCTGCCTCACGCACGGCTTCCATGACGCCGACACCGTCACCTACCAGTGGCTCGGCGACGGGACTCCGATCGCCGGCGCCGACCAGCCGGTGTACGTGCCGGTGGCCGCCGATCTCGGCACGGTGCTGAGCTGCGAAGTCAACGCCGAAAACGCCGTCGGCGAACAGACCTTGACCTCCGACCCGTCGGCCGCCGTCGCGGCAGCCGAAGCCGGTCCGCAGGGTCCCCAGGGCGAACCGGGAACCCCCGGCACGCCTGGCACCCCCGGCGCTCCCGGTTCCCAGGGCCCGCAGGGCAACCCGGGCACTCCCGGTGCCCCTGGAGCTACGGGCGACACCGGCGCCACGGGGGCGACCGGTGCGACCGGTGCGACCGGCGCAACCGGAGCCCAGGGCGCAACCGGCGCTCAGGGTGCCACCGGCGCGACCGGCGCCCAGGGCGCGACCGGCAAAGCCGGCGCCAACGGCGCCAACGGCCAGAACGGCGCTCAGGGTCCCGCCGGCAAGAACGGGGCCAAGGGCAAGCAGGGCAAGACCGGCGCCCGCGGGCCTCGCGGCGAGCGCGGCCCGTCCGGGAAGCGCGGCCACCGCGGCAAGCGCGGCGGCCACCGGGCCCACCGCGCCAATGGCTGAGCCTCGGGTCAGATCGGGCTTGTGACGGCGCCGTGCGCGGCGGAGCTGACCGCCGCCGCGTACTTCGCCATCACCCCGGGCCCGAACACCGAGGGCGGTGAGACGTAGGCGGCGATCCGCCGAGCGATCGTCTCCTCGTCGAGGTCGACGTCGAGCCGGCGGTCGTCGATGTCGACGGTGATCGTGTCGCCCTCCTGGATCGCCGCGATCGGACCGCCCTTGGCGGCCTCGGGCGCGACGTGGCCGATCATCAGCCCGCGGGTGGCGCCGGAGAAGCGGCCGTCGGTGACCATCGCGACGCTCTCGCCCAGCCCCTCGCCGACGATCGCCGCGGTGACCTGAAGCATCTCCCGCATCCCGGGCCCGCCGGCGGGCCCCTCGTTGCGGATCACGACTATGTCGCCGGGCTCGATCTCTGGTCCTTGACCGCGCGGAAGCATTCCTCCTCTGACTCGAAGACCCGCGCGGGGCCGGTCTGCTGGGTGCGCTCGGTCCCGGCGAGCTTGACCACCGCGCCCTCGGGGGCGAGGTTGCCGCCGAGGATCGCCAGGCCCCCTTCGGGCTTGACCGGGTCCTCGAGCGGGCGGACGACCTCCTGACCCTCCTCCTCGGCCGCCTCGCCGGCGACCTCGCCGATCGTCGCGCCGGTGACCGTGATCGCGTCCTCGTGGAGGCTGCCGTGCTCGGCCAAGCGCTTGAGGATCAGCGGCACCCCGCCCGCCCTATAGAGGTCGGTGGCGACGAAGCGCCCGCCCGGCTTGAGGTCGGCGAAGAGCGGCGTCGCCCTCGAGATCCGCTCGAAGTCGCCCATCTCGAGGTCGATATCGAGCTCGCGGGCGAGGGCGATCAGGTGCAGCACGGCGTTGGTCGAGCCGCCCGATGCGCAGACGCAGGCGATCGCGTTCTCGAGCGAGTCGCGGGTGATGACCTGGCTCGGCTTGATGTCGTCGGCGAGAACCCGCAGAACCAGCTCGCCGATCCGTTCGGCGACGGGGCCCTTCTCGGCGTCTTCGGCGGGCACCATCGCCGAGCCGCCGGGGATGATCCCCAGCGCCTCGAAGGCGCAGGCCATCGTGTTGGCGGTGAACTGGCCGC
This sequence comes from uncultured Solirubrobacterales bacterium, assembly GCA_963795295.1. Taxonomy (GTDB): domain Bacteria; phylum Actinomycetota; class Thermoleophilia; order Solirubrobacterales; family 70-9; genus VRUE01. The sequence goes on along the minus strand of CAWCHE010000006.1, from coordinate 234,915 downwards.
CGCAGGCTCCGGCGCCGGGGCTGGCGACGCCCTCGAGCTCGTTCAGTTCCTCGTCGCTCATGTCGCCCGCGTTGTGGGCGCCGATCGCCTCGAAGATGTCAAGGATCGTGACGTCACGGTCGTGCCAGCGGCCGGGGACGATCGAGCCGCCGTAGAGGAGGACCGAGGGGATGTCGAGCCTGGCCATAGCCATCGCGCAGCCGGGGATCGTCTTGTCGCAGGCGCAGAGGGCGACGATCGCGTCGAACTGGTACCCGCGGGCCATCAGCTCGATCGAGTCGGCGATCACCTCGCGGCTCACCAGCGAGGCCTTCATCCCCTGGGTGCCCATCGTGATCCCGTCGGAGATCGCGACCGTGTTGAACTCCATAGGCGTGCCGCCGGCGGCACGGACGCCCTCCTTGACGAACTCGGCGAGCCCGCGCAGGTGGAAGTTGCATGAGTTCGCCTCGGCCCATGTGTTGGCGATCCCGATCGTCGGCCGGCTCAAAGCGTCATCGTCGAAGCCGACGCCCTTCATGTAGGCGCGCGAGTGGGCCCGGTCAGGGCCGTCGAAGACGGTGGCCGAGCGCGGTCGGGGGAGCTTGGTCGAGGTGTTGCCGTTGTCGCTCATCGAACGAAATCTACTGAGGAGAGCGGGTCGCGAGGCCGAACACGTCGACGGGCCCGGCGCCCGCGCCGATCTCTCTGAGACCGTCGGCGACCGCCTGGGAGGCGAGCGCCCGAGCGCGCCGGGCGGCCTCCAAGGGCGTCTCACCATGGGCGAGATACGCCGCCAGGGCTGAGGAGTGGGTGCAGCCGGAGCCGTGCGCGGCGCCGCCCGGATGCAGCTCTCCGGTGATCGGTACCGCCTCGCGGCCGTCGTAGAAGAGGTCGACCCCGCTCTCGCCGTGGCCGCCGGTCACCACGACCGCCGCCGGGCCCAGCGCCAGCACCTCGCGGGCGAGGTCCTCCTGCGAGTCCCCCTCGCTCCCCCCGCCAAGGGCGCGGGCCTCGGGGATGTTCGGCGTCGCCACCGTCGCCAGCGGCAGCAGTTGCTCGACCAGCGCCCGCCGCGCGTCCTCGTCGAGGAGGACGGCGCCGCTCTCGGCGACCATCACCGGGTCGATCACGACCGGCGCCTCTCCCACCAGGCCGAGGGCCTCGACCACGGCCTCGACCGCCTCCGCCGTGCCGAGCATGCCGATCTTGACCGCGTCGACCCCGATGTCCCCGGCGACCGCCCGGACCTGGGCGACGATCATCTCCGGGGACACCGCCTCGATCGCGTCGACGCCGACCGTGTTCTGTGCGGTCAGCGCCGTGATCGCCGTCATCCCATGGACGCCACAGCGTGCGAATGCCTTCAGGTCAGCCTGGATCCCGGCGCCGCCGCCGGAGTCCGAGCCGGCGATCGAGAGGACGGTCGGCACTCGAGACGGGTCGCTCACGGCCCTAGCCTAGATGCCGGCCGGAACCCGCAGCTGAGTCCTCGAGTACTCGCCGAGCAGCGAGCAGGTGAGGTAGCCGGAAGCCTCGAGGTCGGCGAGAGCGGCGCCGACCTCGCCGCCGCCGAGGTCGAGATCGGCGGCGATCGCATCGCAGGTGAAGGCCCCCCGCTCGACCGCGCCAAGGACCTCGAGCGCCTCCGGCTCGAGCGCGGGTCCGCAGGCGGAGGAGGTGCGCACTCCCGGGCCGAGCATCGCGTCGAGGACGTCCTGGGCATCGCGGACCAGGCAGGCGCCGCCGGCCAGCAGCGCGTTGGGCCCGGCCGAGACCCCCGACGTCACCGGACCGGGGACCGCGCCGAGGTCACGCCCGAGGTCGGCGGCGAGGTCGGCCGTGATCAGCGAGCCGGAGCGCCGGGCGCCCTCGACGACGATCGTCATCCCGGCCAGTGCCGCCATGATCCGGTTGCGCGCCGGGAAGGCCCAGCGCCACGCCCCCGTCCCCGGCGGCAGCTCCGAGAGGACCATGCCCCGCTCTTGGACCCGCCGCCACAGCGAGCGGTGCGAGACCGGATAGGCGACGTCCGCTCCGCAGCCGAGCACCGCCACCGTCCGGCCCACCTCCAGCGCCCCGCGGTGGGCGCAGCCGTCGATCCCGAAGGCCATCCCGCTGACGACGACTATTCCAGCCGCGGCCAGCTCGCGGCCGAGCGCCCGGGCCACCTCCCGCCCATAGGAGCTCGCCCGCCGCGCGCCGACCACGGTGACGACGCCCTGGGGGTCGCCGACCTCGACCAGCATTCCCGGGTCGCCGCGCCCGATCAGCGCCCAGGGGGCGTCGCCGGCCTCGCGCAGGCCTGCCGGGTAGAGCGGGTCGTGGCGGCAGCAGGACCAGCACTCGGCCGCCTCGACCGAGGCCCGGAGCGCCCGCTCGGGGATCGCCTCCACCTCGTCGAGGATCCGAGCTGCCGCCTTACCGGCGACGGCGTCGACCAGGTCCTCGCTGGGGAGCCGGAGCAGCTCCGGCGAGCGCGATCCGGGCGCCCCCGTCGCGACCTTCTCGATGTAGGGGGCGAGGTGGCCGACCAGGCGCGCCCGGCGCAGGCACTCGAGACAGGCGTCGGGGCCGCTCACGCGTAGTCCCGCCGCCGCAGCTGCAGGGCCTGGGCCATCGCCTCGCGCCCGACCTCCTCGCACCCGTCCAGATCGGCGACCGTCCTCGCCAGGCGCAGCACCCGGTCGTGTGCACGGCCGCTGAGCCGCCTCCGGGCGTAGGAATCGGAAAGCAGCGCCGCCGCGCCGTCGCCGAGCTTGCATTCGCGTGCCTCGGCGGGGGTCATCTCCGCGTTGCAGCGCCCTGGCCCGAGCCGGGCGCCCTGCCGCTCGCGGGCGGCCGCGACGCGCTCGCGGACCGATGCTGATGACTCACCCGGGCCGGCGCCGATCTCGTCGGCACTCGGCTGGCGGATCGCCGCGAGGATGTCGATCCGATCGGCGAGCGCCCCGCTCAACCGTCCCTGGTAGCGGCTCACCGCGAGCGGCGCGCAGCTGCACTCGGAGTCGGATTCACCGCGCCCACAGGGGCAAGGGTTGGCCGCCGCCACCAGCATGAAGCGACAGGGAAGCTGCTGCCAGGCGCCGGCCCTGGCGATCGAGACCGAGCCCATCTCCAGCGGCGCCCGCAGCGCCTCGAGAGCGTCGCGCCGGAACTCGCAGAGCTCGTCGAGGAAGAGGACTCCGCGGTGCGCAAGGGTCGCCTCCCCCGGGCTCGGCGGGTTGCCGCCGCCGACCAGGCCTGCCGGGCTGACCGTGTGATGTGGAGAGCGGAACGGGCGGCCGGCCGGGGTCTGGCCGCGCAGACGGCCGCAGGCGCTGGCGATCCGGGCCACCTCGAGCGCCTCCTCGGGCTCGAGCCGCGGCAGGATCGAGGGCAGCCGGCTGGCCGCCATCGACTTGCCGGCCCCGGGCGGGCCGATCATCATCAGGCTGTGGCCGCCGGCGGCGGCGACCTCGAGAGCGTGGCGCAGATGGCGCTGCCCCCTGAGGTCCTCGAGGTCGGGCCCGTCGTGGCCGGCATCGAGCCGCAGCGGCAGCGGCTCGGGAGGCGAGGGCGCCCAATCTCCGGCAGCCAGCGCCGGCAGCTGACCGAGGCTCTCGATCGGGATCACCTCGACGCCGGTGGCGAGCGCGGCCTCCGGCCCGTTCTCGGCCGGGACCACGATCGACTCGGCATCGAGGCGGCGGGCGGCCTCGGCGATCGCCAGGGCGCCGGTGACCGCGCGCACGGAGCCGTCGAGCGCGAGCTCGCCGACGATCGCCGTCCGCGACAGTGCCTCCCACTCGAGCTGGCCGGAAGCGGTGAGCAGCGCCGTTGCGATCGCCAGGTCGAGCCCCGGTCCCGCCTTGCGCAGGCTGGCGGGAGCGAGATTGGCGACGATCCGGCGCAGCGGGAACTCGAAGCCGCAGTTGGCGAGCGCCGAGCGCACCCGCTCGCGCGCCTCGCGGACGGCGGCGTCGGGGAGGCCGACCACGGAGAAGGCGGGCAGGCCCCGGTGCACGTCGACCTCGACCCGGACCGGGCGGGCCGAGATGCCGTCGAGGGTGAAGGTCTGCGCCGTCGCGAGCACGCATCGAACCTAGGAGCGCCCCTGGCGCGTATGGCACATGGGGTGTCAGGAAATCGCGACACCTGGCGCGCAACCGGCGCGAGGGTCAGGTCTAGCCTCGCGGCGATGACGATCGCCCGGCAGAGAATCGGCCGCGCCGCGGAGGACCTGGTCGCCAGCAGGCTCGCGGCGCAGAGCTGGGAGATCGTCGAGCGCAACGCCCGCACCCGCTTCGGCGAGCTCGACATCGTCTCGCTCGACGGCGACACGCTCGTCTTCATCGAGGTCAAGGCCGGACGCGAGGGCTCCCAGTTCGGCCCGGAGCGCCCGGTCCTCGCGATCGGGCGGCGCAAGCAGCAGCAGGTGCGCCGCCTGGCGACCGCCTGGATGGCGGCCCGCCGCGGCACCTCCCCGTTCTACTCAGACATCCGCTTCGACGCGATCGGCGTCACCTTCGACAACGCCGGCGTCCTGGTCGAGATCGAGCACCTGAGAGGCGCCTTTTAGGCCGAGTTTCGGCTGACCGAGCAGTTCAAGGACGCAGGGAGCGTGGCGTGCTCCGCACGCGAGCGACCGAGGACGCCGAAATGCGAAGGTCAGGCGAGCTCGAGTTGTGAATAAGCCACAGACTGAAAGGAACGGCGGTGCAGGGGTGAGATCCCGATCCGCTCGATCGCCTCGCGGTGCTCCGGGGTCGAGTAGCCGACGTGCTCCTCGAAGCCCCAGCCCGGATGCTCGCGGCCGGCGCCGTGCATGTAGCGGTCGCGGGTGACCTTGGCGATCACCGAGGAGGCGGCGATCGCGGCGCTGGTGCCGTCGCCTTCGATCACGGCGCGGTGCGCGACCGAGCAGCGGCGCAGCGAGAAGCCGTCGACCAGGCAGGTCGCCTCCTCCGCGGGCGCCAGCCGCTCGAGCGCCGTCGAGAGGGCCTCGATGTTGGTCACGTGCAGCCCCCGCGCGTCGATCCCGCGGGCGCAGCGGACGACGACGCTGACCCGCTCCGCCGCCTGCAGGACCGCCGGGTAGAGGTCCTCGCGGCGTTCCGGGGTCATCTGCTTGGAGTCGTGCAGGCCGGAGAGGGCGCGGCGGTCGGCGTGGGAGAGCGCCTCGTAGTCGATCAGGACCGCGGCGGCGACCAACGGCCCGGCCAGACAGCCCCGGCCGGCCTCGTCGGCGCCGGCGACGTAGCGGCTGCCGAGGCCGCGGTCGAAGGAGAAGAGACGGCGGCTGCGCGCCAGCCTGCGGCGGTGGCTCTTAGAGGAGGCCGACGCGGTTCGGCGGCCAGTAGGTGGCGAAGGCCTTGCCGATGAGCCAGGCTCGGGGGACGGGTCCCCAGTAGCGGCTGTCGTCACTTGCCCCACGGTTGTCGCCCATCATGAAGTAGTGGTCGGCGGGGATCCTGATCGTTTTCGGCAAATTGCAGGCGCCGCCGTTGCCGCAGGGGTTCGTATAGGGCTCGTTCCTCTTGATCACGCCGTTGACGACGGGATGCCCGTTGCGGACGCTGAGCGTGTCCCCCGGCCCGGCGACGATCCGCTTGATGAAGTTCTGGGAGGACTCGCCGGCGGTCGGCTTCGCACAGGCCTGGTCGGGCGGGTGCGGCGCGCCGCATTCCGTCCCGTTGTCGGCGCCCACCGGGGGATGGAAGACGACGATGTCCCCGATCGAGGGATCGGTGAAGTGGTAGAGGAAGCGATTGACGAGGACGCGCTGGCCGACGTCGAGGGTCGGCTCCATCGATTCGGAGGGGATCTGGTACGGCTTCACCAGCCACGCCTGGATCGCGAGCGCCAGCCCGAGCGCCAGGGCGACGATGACGACGAGCTCGACCAGCCCCCCGGCGCGGCTCTTGGGCTTAGGAATCGAGAGTTTCAGTCTTTGTCCCCGTCGGAGTCGTCGGATCCCTGATCCGACTCGCCGTCCTCGGCCCCGTCATCCTGCGTCTCCTCCTGGGGCTCCTCGGCAGCCGGCTCCTCCTGGGACTCCTCAGCCTCCGGCTCTTGCTCATCGGTCTGCTCCCCGCCGGCATCCGCCGCGGGCTCGTCCTCGGGCGCTTCTGCCTCCGGCGCCTCTGCGGTCTCTGCTGTCTCGTCCGCCTGGGCCTCAGCGTCATCGGCGGCCTCGGCCTCAGGGGCCTCGACGGCATCGACCTCGGCCTGGGTGACGCCGTCGGCGTCCGTCGCCTGCGGCTCCTCGGCCACGGTCGGAGCCGAGATCAGCTCCTCATCGATCCCCCAGCGCCGCTCGGCGACGCGGGCGGCCTTGCCGATCCTGCCGCGCAGGTAGTAGAGCTTGGCCCGGCGCACGTCGCCGCGGGCCGCGATCTCGAGTTTCTCGATCTTGGGCGAATGCAGGGGAAAGGTCCGCTCGACGCCGACCCCGAAGGACTGCTTGCGGACCGTGAAGGTCTCGCGCGAGCCGGAGCCCTGGCGCTTGAGGACGATGCCCTCGAAGACCTGGGTGCGCCGGCGGCTGCCCTCGATCACCTGGAAGTGGACGCGGACACGGTCGCCTGGGTCGAAGGAGGGAAGCCCCTGCTTCAACTGACGCCGCTCGATGCTGTCGATAACGCTGCTCATAAGTTTGTCTTCCTCCGCGCTTCAGCGCGTTCCTGCGAGAAAAAACCGCCGGAGCCGGTTCGCGGCGCCGCGCGGTTGCGGAATGGTACCTACTCCGGGCCCCGATCGAACTGCTCGGCCCTGGCCCGGCTCTGTTCGACCCGCCAGGTGCGGACCCGCTCGTGGTCGCCGGAGACCAGCACGTCGGGCACCTGCCAACCGCGATAGACGGCCGGGCGGGTGTAATGCGGGTACTCGGGAGCGCCCTCGAGAACCTGGCTGAAGGACTCCTCGACGGCGCTGTTCTCGTGCCCGAGGGCGCCCGGCAGCTTGCGCATGACGACGTCGGCGAGGACCATCGCCGCCAGCTCGCCGCCGGCGAGGACGTAGCGGCCGATCGAGACCTCGTCGTCGGCGAAGTGCTCGTGGACCCGCTCGTCGAAGCCCTCGTAGCGGCCGCAGAGAACGGCGACATGCGGCTCCGCGGTCAGCTCGTCGGCGAGCTCGTCGTCGAGCAGCCGGCCGGTCGGCGAGAGCAGCACGACCCGCGGCGCCTCGCCCCGCGGATAGGCGGCCTGGAGGGCGGCGTCGACGACGTCGACCCGGAGGACCATCCCGGCCCCGCCCCCGTATGGCGCATCATCGACCTGCCCCGCCCCGAGCGGAGTCGTGTCCCTGTAATTGAAAAACCGCAGCTCGTTGTCTTCGCGGAGCGCGTTCTGCACCGAGCGCTGCGACTGAAACCAATCGAACGCCTCGGGGAAGAGGGTGAAGATGTCCAGCTTCATTTCCGCGATTCGATCATCGTCGTCAAGCAGACCGCTCCGGGGTCTCGCCCATCAACCCGGCACGCTCCGAAGGTGGGGGCATGAATTCTCCAATTAGCGAGCATCACGATCTGATTCCTTGCGAGCGGCGCCGATGGCTAAACGGGCACCGCCCCCGGACGCGAAGCGGAGGAGGCGGTGCGGTGGTGGTCCTTCAGTCCAGGATGTCGACTATGACACGCCGGTCGAGCCGGACCGCGGCGGCCTTGGCGATCGTGCGGATCGCGTTGGCGACGCGGCCGCCTTTGCCGATCACCCGACCGAGGTCGTCGTCGGCGACGGTGATCTCGTAGACGAGGTCGCCGTCTTCTTCGAGCTCCTCGACGGAGACCGCGGCAGGGTCCTCGACCAGGGCCTTGACTAGAAATTCAAGTAGCTCGGCCATCTACCGCTCAGCTGCCGGAGGCGGCGATGCCCTTGGTGCGCAGCAGGGTCGCCACGGTCTCCGAGGGCTGGGCGCCGTGCTCCAGCCAGTGCTTGGCGCGCTCCTCGTCGAACTCGATCGTCGAGGGATCGGTCTGCGGGTTGTAGCGGCCGATCGTCTCGATCGTGCGCCCGTCACGCGGCGAGCGTTTGTCGGCGACGACGATCCGCCAGATCGGGTTCTTCTTCGAACCCACCCTTCTGAGTCTTATCCGTACAGCCATTGGACCGGGCAGGGTACAGGAGCTCAGCGTCGGCGGATCTTCGGGCGGGGTGCGCCGCCCTGCATCTGAGCGAGTTGTTGCGGATCCGGCATCTTGCCGGAGGCCATGTGTTTCATCATTTTCCGCATCTGATCGAACTGTTTGACCAGCTGCTTGACGTGCTGGACTTTGGTCCCGGAGCCGTTGGCGATCCGTTTGCGCCGCGAGCCTTTGATCATTGACGGGTCGGCGCGCTCACCCGGCGTCATCGAGAGGATGATCGCCTCGACCCGGTCCAGCTCGCCCTCGTCGACGTCGGCGTTCTTCAGCTGTTTCATCGCCCCCATGCCGGGCAGCATCCCGATCAGGCCGCTGAGCGGGCCCATTTTCCGCACCTGGCGCATCTGCTGGAGGAAGTCCTCGAGCGTGAACTGTTCGGTCTGCAGTTTGCGCTGCAGGTCCTCGGCCTGCTTCTCGTCGACCTGCGCCTCGGCTTTCTCGATCAGGCTGAGGACGTCGCCCATGCCGAGGATCCGCGAGGCCATCCGGTCCGGGTGGAAGCGCTCGAAGGCCTCCAGTTTCTCCCCGGTCGAGGCGAAGAGGATCGGCTTCCCGGTCACCGCCTTGACCGAGAGCGCGGCGCCGCCGCGGGCGTCGCCGTCGAGCTTGGTCATCAGGACGCCGTCGAACTCCGCCGCCTCGGCGAAGGATTCCGCGACGCCGACCGCGTCCTGGCCGGTCATCGCGTCGACGACCAGGAGCACGTCGTGGGGATTGACCCGCTTGCGGATCCGGGCCAGCTCCTCCATCAGGTCGCTGTCGATGTGGAGACGGCCGGCGGTGTCGACGATGAGGACGTCGCGGTGCTCCTCACGGGCGCGATCGAGGGCCCAGGCCGCGATCTCGACCGGGTCGGCGTCGGTCCCCTGCTCGTAGACGGTGGCGCCGGCGCGCTTGCCGACCGTGACCAGCTGCTCGACCGCCGCCGGCCGGTAGACGTCGCAGGCGGCGATCGCGACGTCTTTCTTCGACTCCTTGAGGAGGCGGGCCAGCTTCGCGCAGGCGGTCGTCTTGCCGGAGCCCTGCAGGCCGGCGACCAGGATCACGGTGGGGTTCGGCTGCGGCGCGAAGGCGAGGTCGCGGCCGGTGCCGCCCATCAGCTCGGTCAGCTCCTCGTTGACGATCTTGACCACCTGCTGGCCGGGGTCGAGGCTCTGGAGGACATCGGAGCCGAGGCAGCGCTCCTTCAGCGTCGTCGTGAAGGTTTTGACGACCTTGAAGTTGACGTCGGCCTCGAGCAGCGCCAGGCGGATCTCCCGCATCGCGGCGTCGACGTCCCCCTCGTTCAGCGTGCCGCGGTTGCGGACGTCGGAGAGAGTCGCCTGCAGGCGGTCTGAGAGCTGGTCGAACATGGCGACCAGCTTAGGAGGAAACCTGCATCGACGTGGCTATTCGGGGTGGATGCAGGACTCGTTCACTCCGAGAGCAGCGCCCGGGCGAAGTCCTCGGGGTCGAACGGGCTCAGGTCCTCGAGCGACTCACCGGTCCCGATCAGCTTCACCGGGATCCCGAGCTCGTCGGCGATCGCCAGCGTGATCCCGCCCTTGGCGGTGCCGTCGAGCTTGGTCAGGACGACGCCGTCGAGCTCGACCGCCTCCGAGAAGACCTTCGCCTGGCGCAGACCGTTCTGACCGGTGGTCGCGTCGATCGAGATCAGCGTCTCGTGCGGCGCCTCCGGGATCTGCTTGGCGATCACCCGCTTCACCTTGGCCAGCTCCTCCATCAGGTTCCCCTCCGTGTGAAGGCGGCCGGCGGTGTCGACGATGACGACGTCGGTCCCCCGCGCCCGCGCCGCTTCGATCGCGTCGTAGGCGACGGCGCCAGGGTCTCCGCCGGGCTCGGAGCGGATCAGATCGGCGCCGGCGCGCTCGGCCCACTCGGCGAGCTGCTCCGCGGCGGCGGCCCGGTAGGTGTCGCCGGCGGCGAGGATCACGGAGAGGCCGAACTCGCGCGAGAGGTGCCAGGCGATCTTGCCGAGGGTCGTCGTCTTGCCGGTGCCGTTGACGCCGACCATGAGGAGGACGGCGGGCTCGCCGCTGAGGTCGATCGGCGCCCGCCCTGTGGCGGCGACCTCGGCGAGGATCTCGATCAGCCGCTCGCGCACCGACTCGCCGTCGGCGCTCACGGTCCCGGCCTCGACCTCCTGCTCGAGCCGTTCGACGACCTTGGCCGTGGTCGGAGCGCCGGCGTCGGCGAGGATCAGGGCCTCCTCGAGGCGTTCCCAGGACTCGTCGTCGAGGGTCTCGAAGAAGCTGGCCGAGATCTCCTCGGAGAGGGCTTTGCGGCTTTTGGAGAGCGACTCACGCAGGCGGCGGAAGACGCCCGGGCCCCGCTCCTCCTCGGCCGTCTCGACGGATGCCTCCCTGGGGACGCGCGCCCCGAGGTCGAGGATCTCCTGCCAGCCGGTCGCCATAGACGCGGCAGGCTACTGGGGACTAGACGAGCTGCGGGCCGAGATTGGCGTCGGCGCTGGCGCCGGCGACGTCGAGCAGCTCCTGGATCGAGTCGTCGATGTGGCCGCCGATCGAGTCGAGGTCGTCAATCGTGCCGGAGTCGGCGAGCAGGCCGAAGTGCATCGAGCCGTTGTAGCTGAACATCGCGATCGCCAGAGCGTGGCGCTGGGCGAGGAACCCGATCGGGTAGACCGCCGTGAGCTCGCGCCCGAGGACGTAGAAGGGGACCTGCGGGCCGGGGAAGTTGGTAACGAGCATGTTGAAGAGGCGGGTCGAGAAGTTGATCGTCGCGGTCGGGTTGAGCAGGACAGGCGGCGCGAACTCGCGGAACCAGTCGTTGAGGCCCCAGATCGCTTCGGCGCCGAGCGCCTGCTTGGAGGACTTCAGCGCTTCCATCTCCTTGGTCACGAAGCGCAGCCGCTCGTAGGGGTCGGCGATGTGGACCGGGAGCGGGCCGCGCATCGCCGTCAGGCGGTTGCCGAGCTCGCCGTGCTCGTTCTCGGTGCGGACCGAGACCGGCACCAACGCCTGCAGCTCGAGCCTGTCGGGGTCGACGCCGCGCTCGACGAGCCAGCGCCGCAGGGCGCCGCCGGCGACCGCCAGGGTGACGTCGTTGACGGTGCCGCCGAGGGCGTTCTTGATCTGTTTGAAGTCGCCCAGCGGCCCGGTCGTCCAGGCGAAGCTGCGGTTGGGGCCGATGTCGGTATTGAAGGCGACCTGGGGCGCCGGCTTGGTCAGGTTCCAGCCCACCTCCCAGAGGCCGACGATCCCGTCGGAGCTGCGGCGCGCGGCCTTGCCGGGGTCCTTGGCCGCCTCGCGCAGCCAGCGGAAGGCGCGCCCGAACATGCTGAAGAAGCCGCGGACCGAGAGCATCGCCAGGTGGGCGCGCGAGGGCGGCTTCTGGGGATTCCAGGGCTCTTCGGTCGGACGATCTCGTCCTTGGGCTCGACGTCGAAGAGCAGCATGCCGACGTCGGTCGCGGAGATCCCGTCGGCCATCGAGTGATGGGTCTTGTAGATGATCCCGAAGCGGTCGTCCTCGAAGCCGTCGGTCAGCCACAGCTCCCAGAGCGGCTTCGAGCGGTCGAGCGGCGGCGAGAGGTACTCGCCGATCACCTCGTGGAACTGGGCGTCGGTCCCCGGCGCCGGCAGGGTCACGTGGCCGACGTGCTCGGCGACGTCGAAGTCGGGGTCGTCGACCCACATCGGCGTCCCCATCTGCAGCGGCGGGACGGCGAGCCGCTGGCGCAGGCGCGGCAGCAGGTGGAGGCGGCTGCGGATGTGGGTGACGAAGTCCTCGTAGCTGGGCGCCGAGCCCTCGCAGACCATGATCGCCCCGATCGCCATGTGGCCGTTCGATTTCTCGTTCGTGAGGAACGACGTGTCGAACGACGTCAGCCTGTCCATGTGGCGTTGGGCCATCGTCTAACTCCTTCCCTACCCGGTCGCATTCGCAACAAAGCGCAGGATAAACGCTGCCTGAAACGCCGTCGGCGAACGCCGAGTTATGGAAACGTTGTCGCCGCTATGCGGCTTCGGCGGAGTCGCCGGGGGCCCGCACGGGAGGCTCGATGCCGAGGGCGGGCTCGGCCTCAGGATCGCTCTCCTCGTCGGCTGCGATCCCGGCAAACGGCGGCGGGCCGGCCTCGGCCGAGGCGAGGGGCTCCTCGACGAGCTCCTCTTCCCTCGGCAGCTTGCGCGAGACGACCTTGGTCACCCCGTCGCCGCCCATCGTCACCCCGTAGAGGACGTCGGCCGCGTCCATCGTCCGTTTCTGATGGGTGACGATCACGAACTGGGCACGATCGGAGAAGCGGCGGATGAGCTGCAGGAAGCGGTCGATGTTGGCGTCGTCGAGGGCGGCCTCGACCTCGTCGAGGATGTAGAACGGGCAGGGCCTGGCGAGGAAGACGGCAAAGACGAAGGCGAGAGCGACCAGCGACTTCTCGCCGCCCGAGAGCAGCGAGAGCTTGCGGGTTGACTTGCCGGACGGGGTGACCTCGATCTCGACCCCGAGCTCCTCGCGCTCCTCTTCCTCCTCCTCGATATCGTCGGGCTCGGCGTCGCCGCTGGGCACCTCCTGCTCGCCGCTGGGCCGCTCGGCGTCGCGGACCGGCCGCAGCGCCACCCGGCGCAGCTTTCCGCGGCCGCCCGGGAAGAGGTGCTCGACCATCTCCTCGAAGTTGGCCGAGGTCGCCTCGAAGGTCTCCTCGAAGGCGCGCTCGATCTCGCGGTCGATGTCGCGGATCAGCGACTCCAGCTCGCGCATCCCGCGCTCGGTGTCCTCGCGCTGAACCTGGAGGGCCTCGACGTGCTCGCGTGCCTCCTCGTATTCGCTCTCGGCGAGCGGGTTGACGGGCCCGATCTGGGCACGCCGGCGCTCCAGCCGCTCGAGCTTGCGGCCGATCTCGGCCCGCTCCTCGTCGCCGAGCGGCGCCTCGGCCGGGGCGATCTCCTCACCGAGGCGCTCGGCGATGCTCGCCAGCTCCTTGGCTGCCTCGGCGCGGCGGTCGCCGAGGTGGGCCGCCTCGACCTCGGCCGCGGTCAGCCTGTCGGACCGCCCCTTTGAGCGCGACCTGCAGCTCCGACTCGCGCTGGGAGCAGGCGCGCATCTCCTCGGCGATCTCGTCGCCGTCGCTCTCGCCGCCCACGACCCGGTGCCCTCGGTGCGCTCGACCCGCGAGCGGATCGCCTGCTCCGACCCCGGCGGCCGCGGCGGCGGCGGTCTGGACGTCGTCGAGCAGCCCCTCGCCGTCGCCGAGGCGTTTGCGCAGCATCTCGCGATGGCGCTCGCCGAGCAGGCCCTCGGCCCGGCGGGCGTGGCGGACGGCGCGCTCGGCGCCGCCGCGGACCGCGCCCAGTGCCGCCTCGCGGGCGGCCTCAGAGGCGTCGGCGGCGCGGGCGCGGGCGAGGCCGTCGCTCGCGCCCGAGAGGCCGGCGTCGATCTCGCCGAGCTCGTCCTCGAGCTGACGCGCCCGGTCTCCCGGGGCGCTGCCGTCGGGACCCAGGTCGAGGGTCAGCGGGCCGAGCTCGGTCCGCAGCGAGTCGAGGCCGCGGGCGAGCTCGCCCTCGCGGTCGGAAAGGCTGGCGGCGAGCACCGCGATCCGCTGCTGGTCGCCGCGCATCTTCGTCAGCTGCCCCCAGGCCTCGGTCCGATCCCGGTCGCGGGCGGCGAAGCGCTCCTCGGCGGCGCGGCGGCGGCCGCTGACCTCGGCCAGCTCCTCGTCGAGGCGACCTCGCTCGGCGCGGGCGGTCGAGGCGGTCACCTCAGCGGCGGCGGCGCGGTCCTGGCCGAAGCGCAGCTCCTCGGCGACGAGGCGGCCGCGCAGTTCGAGCTCGTCCTTTTCGATCCGGGCGCCGAGCTCGGCGGCTTGGGCCTGGCGCTTGAGCGGTCGCAGCCGGGCCCGGGCCTCGCGCTCGACGTCGAGGGCGCGGTCGAGGTTGTCGCCGGCGGAGCGCAGCTTCAGCTCGGCCCGGCGGCGGCGCTTGCGGTGCTTACCGAGCCCGGCGGCCTCCTCGATCAGCATCCTCCGCTCGCGGGGCTTGGAGTGGACGATCGTCTCGACCCTGCCCTGGCTGATCACCGAGTGCATCTCGCGGCCGAGGTTGGTGTCGGAGAGGACTTCGACGACGTCAGAGAGGCGGCAGCGGGCGCCGTTGAGGCGGTAGACGCCGTCGCCGGAGCGGTCGAGGCTGCGCTCGATCGCGATCTCCGAGAACTCGGTCGCGGCGCGCCCTTCGGAGTTGTCGATCACGACCTCGACCCGCGCCTCGCGGCGGCGCCCGACGCCCTTGCCGCCGGCGGAGATCACGTCCTGCATCGAGGCGCCGCGGATCGAGGCGGGGCTCTGCTCGCCGAGCGCCCAGAGCACGGCGTCGGTGATGTTGGACTTGCCGGAGCCGTTGGGGCCGACGATGACGCTGACGCCCGGGGAGAACTCCAGCCTCGCCCGCTCGGGGAAGGACTTGAACCCCTTCATCTCAATCGATTTCAGATACATGGCTGTCGCTCCGACCCTAGCTTCGACCCCGGATGCGGCCCAGAGCCTCCTGCGCGGCATCCTGCTCCGCGACCTTCTTGCTGCGCCCCCGACCTGTCCCGATCCGCTCGGAGCCGACCATAGCCGCAACTTCGAAGGTGCGCTCGTGGGCCGGGCCCGATTCCTCGATCACCTCGTAGGCTGACAGCGGCATGGCGCTGAGCAAGCAGCTCCTGCAGCGCCGACTTGGAGTCGGCGGGCGAGTCGGTCGCGGCCTCGATCTGGCCGTCGAAGGCCGCGACGACGGCGGCCGCCGCGCGCTCGTAGCCGAAGGCGAGGAAGCAGGCGCCGATCAGCGCCTCGGTCACCTCGGGCAGCGCGCGGGCGCCGCCGAGCAGGACCTCGGCAGGGATCGCCAGCTCGACCTCGGGCTGGGCGGCCTCGAGCATCGCCGGCACGCCGAGCTCGAGGCCGACCTCGGCGCAGGAGACGCCGCTCACCGCCTGGTTGTGGATCTTGGTCAGGCCGCCGGCGGCGACGGTCGGGTAGCGCTCGATCAGGTCGGAGGCGACCGCGAGCGCGAGGACGCTGTCGCCGAGGTAGGCGAGCCGCTCGTAGGACTCCGAGCGATCGTCGGTCCAGGTCGCGTGGGTCAGCGCGCGGGCCCGCAGCTCCTCGGGCAATTCCCCGATCAATTCCGCCAGTGTGCTCTGCTCCGGCTCCCCCACGCTCAGGCCGGGGCGTGCTCGAGGACGAAGCCGACCGCGTCGCCGACGGTCTTGATCTGGGCCGCCTGCTGCTCGCTGACGCTGACGCCGTAGTTGTCCTCGAGCTCCATCACCAGCTCGTAGAGGTCGAGCGAGTCGGCGTCGAGGTCCTCCTTGAAGCGGGTCTCCTCGCCGATCCCGTCGATATCGACCTCGAGCTCCTCGGCGAGGTGCTCGCGAACCAGCTTGAGGACTTCGTCCCTCGTCATCGTCGGCGACTTCCTATCACGCGCCGTCGCCGCCGGCCTCGCCGGCGGCGAGAGCGCCGCGCCCGGCGCCGCCGCCGCGCATCAGGGTCGCGGTGCGGTCGACCGCGTCGACGGCGACGGCGCGCGCGGCGAGGCGCACGGCGTTGGCGATCCCCTCGGCGCCGGCGCTGCCGTGGCCGACGACGGCGATGCCCCGCAGGCCGAGCAGGATCGCGCCGCCGGTGGTGTCCGGGTGCAGCTCATCGCGCAGCCCGCCGAGGGCCGGGCGCATCAACAGCCCTCCGAGCGACGGCGACGGGGTTGGAGCGGGCGGCGTCGCGGATCGCCGCGGTGACGACTCTTGCCGTCCCCTCCATCAGCTTCAGGGCGACGTTGCCGGTGAAGCCGTCGGTGACGACGACGTCGGCCACCGCGGCGGGCAGGTCGCGGCCCTCGACGTTGCCGATGAAATCGATTCCCTGCGCCTCGCCGAGCATCTCGTGGGCGGCGACCACCTCCTCACGGCCCTTGCCGGCCTCCTCGCCGACCGAGAGCAGGCCGACGCGCGGTTCCTCGACCCCGAGCACCGCCTCGCTGAAGGCGGCGCCGAGGAAGGCGAACTGGACGAGGTGCTGGGCGCGGACCTCGACGTTGGCGCCGACGTCGAGGAAGAGGACGGGCTTGCCGGGAACCGGCAGCTGCACCGCGAGGGCCGGGCGCTGGACGCCTCGCAGCCGCCGCATCCCGAAGGTCGCCGCCGCCATCGTCGCCCCGGTCGAGCCGTGGCTGACCAGTGCGTCGGAGCCGCCCTCGTCGACGTCACGGGCGGCCCGCACGACCGAGGCCTCGGGGCGCGAGCGGACGGCCGGGACCGGGTCCTCGTCGTTGCCGATCGACTCGGTGGTCGGCACTACCTCGACGCCGTCGACGCCGTCGAGCCCGAGCTCCTGCGGCGGGCCGAAGACGCGGATGCCGATCCCGTCCGCGGCGGCCGCCCGGGCGGCGACGGCGATTGCGTCGAAGCCCTGCTCGGCGCCGAAGCCGTCGAGGGCGACGGTGACGCCGTCCCCGCCGGGCATCACTCCCTGTGTCGGGGGCGCCCGTCGTCGGATCGACGATCGAGTGCGAGATCACCTCACGCCCGCGTACGTGCCGCAGGTCGGGCAGACGCGATGCGGAAGCCGGGGGCTGTGGCAGCGCGGGCAGCTGTTGAGGCGCGCCTTGCCGGCCTTGTGGTTCGCGCGCCGCTTGTCGCGCCGGGCGCTCGAGGTTCTCTTCTTTGGGACGGCCATGAGTCGCGGAATGGTAGCGGGGAGAGGCCGAGCAGCCCTCCTCACTCAACTTTTTCGGTGGATCGGGGTCGGCTGACCGCGGTTCGCCCGCCGAAAAAGCACAAGCCGTTCGGAGGGCTACCCGGCCTCTCCTCGTAGTCGGCCCGGATCACGGCCAGCCCCTCGGCGCTCCAGCTCACCTCTCCCTGGGACCACTCGACGACCTTCTCGAGCTGAGCGGGGTCGAAGAGATCGCCGATCACCAGTGAGCGACTGTGGTCCTTCGACGCGCCGGAAGAGGGCCTGCTTCTGCTCGTCGTCGAGGTCGCTGACGGAGAGGACCGAGATGACCAGGTCCCAGGGACCGTCGGGAAGCGGGTCCTCCATCCGCGCCAGCTGCACGTCGTCGTAGGTCTCGCGGGCGCGGAAGACCATGTCGGGGCTGGAGTCGAGCCCGATCACCCAGGCGTCGGGGTGGGCCTCGATCAGGCGCCGGGTCGTCTCTCCCGTGCCCATCCCGAGCTCCAGCACCCGCTCGGGCGCGAACGGGATCGCCGCCACGGCCTCGGCCTGGAGCTCGTCGTAGCGCGGGATCCGCGAGCGGATCCGCTCCAGGTACTCGTCGGGTGTCCAGTCGAATCGGCCCATTTCGTAACCTCGTGAGGAGGTGCCATCTTCCACCATCATCGACCTCGGCCGGCTCTCGCTCTCCTTCGGCGAGGGCAAGCGCTCGACCTCCCGATCGAGATCGACCCGCTCGAGCTCGGCGGCCAGGTCTACGTGCCGTCGCCGGCCCGGGTCGAGGCCGAGCTGGGGATCTCGCGTCCGAGCCGCGGCTACGCCTTCCGCCTCCGCTTCCCGGTCAGCCTCGAAGGGCCCTGCATGCGCTGCCTCGAGCCGGCGCGGGTCGAGGCAGAGATCGACGCGCGGGAGATCGACCAGCGCGACACCGACGACGAGGAGCTGCGCAGCCCCTACGTCGAAGACGAGGAGCTCGACGTCGGGCGCTGGGCCCACGACGCCGCGGTCCTGGCGCTGCCTGTCCCGGTCCGCATCCTCTGCCGCGAGGACTGCGCCGGCCTCTGCCCCGAGTGCGGCGAGTCCCTCAACGACGCCGACCCCGCCGACCACGAACACGAGAGCGCCCAGGACCCCCGCTGGGCCAAGCTCGACGAGCTGAAGTAGCCGCCCCCGCGAGAGCGGAGGAGGCGGCGCTTTACTGAGACTGCTGCTCGTCGAGCTCTGCGACCGGCTCCTCGTCGCGGCCGGCGAGGCGGTCGCGGCCGCGCTGGACGGCGGCGAGGAACTTCTGAAGGTTGACCTCGAGGGTGTTGAGGATCTCGTCGGCGTAGTCCTCGGCGCCGAGCCGGATCTCGCGCTCCCGGGTGCGGGCGTCCTCGACGATCTCGTCGGCGGCACGCTCGGCCTGCTTGGTGACCTCTTCGTCGGAGATCAGGCGGGCCTGCTGCTCGCGGGCCTCGCGGACGATCCGCTCGGCCTCGCGTTTGGCCTCGGCCAGCATCTCCTGGCGCTCCTTGACGATCCAGCGCGCCTGCTTGATCTCCTCGGGGATCGTCGCGCGCATCTGGTCGAGGAGGTCATAGATCTCCTCGCGGTCCACGCGAACCTGGTCCGTCAAAGGGACGGCGCGCGCGTTGTGGACCACATCGTCCAGCTTGTCTATTAAGACCAGTACGTCCATCAGCAGGTCGTAAGCCTACGTGTCAGAGAGACATTTGGTGAAGAAGCCGTGATTTCCTCGGCTTTTTGCAAACTCTCGCCCACAACAGCCTTCCTGTCCGAAAGCCTACCTGTCGCCCAGGCGCTCTGCCATCGCTACCGCGACGGGGCCCGGAACGAGGTCGGAAACATCGCCCTTGAAGGTCGCCATTTCCTTCACACCGGTCGACGAGAGGAAGCTGTAATGCGGCGAGGCGATCACGTAGATGCTCTCGATCGCCGGGGTCGAGCTTGCGGTTGAGCTGCGCCATCTCGAACTCGTACTCGAAGTCGGAGATCGCCCGCAATCCCTTGACGATCGCTTTGGCTCCGATTTCGCGGGCGAACTCGACCAGCAGGTTGGAGAAGGTCTGGACCTCGACGTTGGCGAGCTCGGCGGTGGCCTCGTCGATGAAGGCCTTGCGCTCCTCGGCGGTGAACAGGGTCCGCTCCTTGCGGATCGGGTTGTTGACGACCCCGACGACCACCCGCTCGAAGACGGCGGAGGTGCGGGTGATGATGTCGATGTGGCCGTTGGTGACCGGGTCATAGCTGCCGGGGCAGACCACGGTCCCGTCGCGCTGGCCGGTCACTCCTCGCCCTCCCGGCAGCCCGTAGAAGGCGACGTCGGCGGCGCCGTAGCGGCGCTGAGCGAAGCCGCTCGAGCGAGTCGATGCGCAGCGGCCGGCGGGCGCCGCTCTCGACGACTGCACGGCCACCCTCGGCCAGGAGCCGAGGCAGATGGGTTTCGAGTTGCTGCCCCACGGAGTCGGCGAGTTTATATGGGGCATCGACGAAGACGAGGTCGAAGCGCCGCTCCCCGGCGGCCTCCGAGCGGGCCGACATCCAGGCCACCGCCTCGGCGCGGACCAGCTCGACCCGCTCGGCGAGGCCGAGGCGCTGGACGTTGCCGAGCGCGGGCCGGGTGTCGCGGTCGACGAGGACGGCGTCCTCGGCACCGCGCGAGAGCGCCTCGATGCCGAGCGCGCCGGTCCCGCAGAAGAGGTCGAGGACGCCGGCGCCGAGGACCCGTTCGCCGAGCGCCGAGAAGATCGCCTCGCGCACCCGGTCGGACGGTCGGCCGGACCTTCCAGCCGCGCGGGGCGAGCAGCTGCTGCCCCTTCAGCTCTCCGGCGATGACCCTCATGCGCTGCTCACAGCGGAATCGGGTCGGACGCGCCGGCTCCGAAGCGACGGTGGGCCGCCTCCAGCAGAGGGCCGAGCGCGGGATCGGAGAGGGAGCCGTGGCGGCGGAGCAGCTCGAGCACCTCTTGCCGCGCCTCGATCAGCAGCCGGCCGTCCTCCGGCAGCTTGGCGACCGCGAAGCGCGGCAGGCCACTCTGGCGCGTGCCGAGGATCTCCCCCTCGCCGCGCAATTCGAGGTCGATCTCGGCCAGCTTGAAGCCGTCGCCCTCCCCCGCCACCGCCGCCAGCCGCTTGCGGGCCAGCTCTCCGGCCTCTTCGGGGAAGAGAAGGCATTGACTCGGGTGCTCTCCGCGGCCGACCCTGCCGCGCAGCTGATGCAGCTGCGAGACGCCGAACCGCTCGGCGCCCTCGATCACCATCACGGTCGCGTTGGCGATGTCGATGCCGACCTCGATCACGGTCGTGGAGACGAGCACGTCGGTCTCGTGGGCGCCGAAGGCGCGCATCGCCTCCGCCTTCGCCGCCGAGGACATCTGCCCGTGCAGGAGCCCGACTCGAAACTCGCGCAGCTCGCCGCCGCGCAGACGCGCCGCCTCGACCTCGGCCGCCTTCCCCTGCTGTTTCTCCGACTCGGCGACGAGCGGACAGACGACGAAGGCCTGACGCCCATCGCGCAGGCGCTCCCGCAGGAACTCGAAAGCCGCCTCGCGCCGGTCCTCGTCGACCAGGCGCGTGGTGACCGGCTGGCGACCGGCGGGCAGCTCGTGGAGCGTCGTCGTGTCGAGGTCCCCGTAGGCGGTGAGGGAAAGCGTCCGCGGGATCGGCGTCGCGGTCATGTGGAGGACGTGAGGCGCCATCCCCTCGACGCCCTTCTCGTCGAGCGCCCGGCGCTGGTCGACGCCGAAGCGATGCTGCTCGTCGATCACGCAGAGCCCGAGCCGGGCGAAGCGGACCGTCGGCTCGATCAGGGCATGGGTGCCGACGAGGAGGCCGAGCTCGCCGCTGGCAAGGCGGTCGAGAGTTTCGCGGCGGCGCGGGGCCGGGGTCGAGCCGGTCAGCAGGGCGAATGGGGTCGCCTCGGCCGCCAGCAGCCTGCCGAGCGTGATCGCGTGCTGCTCGGCGAGCGTCTCGGTCGGCGCCATCAACACCGACTGGAATCCCGCTTCCAACGCCCGCAGCATCGTGTGGACGGCGACCACGGTCTTCCCCGAGCCGACCTCGCCCATCAGCAGCCTCGCCATCGGCTCGCCGGAGTCGAGGTCGGCCTCGATCTCGTCGAAGGCCTTCAACTGGTCGCCGGTCGGCTCGAAGGGCAGCGCCCCCAGCCAGCGGCCGACGACCTCCCCGGGATCGCCGAAACGGGGCGCCGGGCGTGCGGTCCGGTGGCTGCGCCGCCGAGTCGCGAGCAGCGCCTGGTGGAGGAAGAGCTCTTCGAAGCAGAGGCGCTGGTAGGCGACCTCGAGTTCGCCATGGGACTCGGGGAACTGGACGGCCCGCAGCGCGTCGCCGATCCCCGCCAGGGCGCGATCCGCCCGCAGCCGCGACGGGAGCCCCTCGATCGCGTTCGATGAAAGGCCGACCGCCTGTTCCGTCCAGTCTCGGATCTGGCGGCGGCGAAGGTTCTCGGTGGAAGCGTGGATCGGGACCAGCCCCTCCTCCGAGGCCGGGTCCTGCCGCGGCCCGTCGTCGAGCTCCCATTCGCTGACGGCGAATCCCTTCTCGGAGCGCTTGCCGGTGACCAGCAGCCCGGCGCCCGGGACGAGCTTGGAGGCGACCCACGGCTGGTTGAACCAGGTCGCGCGGACGTGCCCGCTGTCATCCCCGACTTTGACGCTGACCATGCGGAGCCGTCCGCGGCGGAAGGGGCGGGGCTGGCTTCCCATCACTTCGACCTGGACGGTGGCCGTCTCCCCCAGCCCGACGTCCCCCAGCTCGCGGATCCGCAGGTCGCGGTGGCGACGGGGGATGTTGTAGAGGAGGTCGCCGACCGTGCGGAGGCCGGCCTCGGAGGCGGCCGCGGCGGTTTTCGGGCCGACGCCCTTCAGCGCGGCCAGCCCGGCATCGAGGACGCTCGGCCGGCGCCAGTGCACGGGCGCCTGCAGCATCTCGCCGCGGTCGAGCTCGCGCTCGCCCGCGAAGGACCGCACCGCTACTGCGCCGCGAGCAGCCACCACCAGCTCGGCTGGCCGCCCTCGTGGGTCTCGAACTCGACGCCGTCGGGAAGGTGGGCCTCGAGCTCGGCGATCGGGATCGGCGCCTCCTCGCCGGCGATCACGGTGACGATCTCGGCTCCGGTCGAGAGCCGCTCGATCGTCGCCGCGAGGGTCGAGCCGGCGCCGCCCCAGGCGACGATCTCGCCGTCGGCGAAGCCGACCGCGTCGCCCTTGCGGAAGCGCCCCTGGGCGTCGTCGCGGGCGGCCGAGGCGACCCCGCCGCTGGCGATGCTCTCCAGCGCCGCTTCGAGCCTCTCGGCGTTGACCGCCGCCTCGTCCTCCTGGTCGAGCTCGACCAGGGCCAGGAGACTTGCCTGCTGGGAGGTCGAGCGAACCACCCGCGCCGGCTTCTCGGAGAGCTCGCAGGCCCGCTCGGCGGCCATGATCACGTTGGCGGAGCTGGGAAAGACCAGGACTTCCTCGGCCGGCACCTCGTGGATGCCGGCGAGCAGCTCGTAGGTCGAGGGGTTGAGGGTGTCCCCGCCCGGCACGACGTGGGCGCCGAGGTCGGCGAAGAGCCTCTCGAAGCCCGCCCCGGCGGCGACCGCGAGGGCGCCGGTACGACCCGCGTTGAGGCGGGCGCGGCGGGCGGCGACCTGCTCGCGCATGTCGGCGACATCGAGGTTCGTCACCTCTCCCGCCCCCTCGAACAGCGCCACCGCGTCCCCGGGCTCGTCCGTGTGGACATGGACCTTGAGCGTCGTTTCGTCGCCGACGACGAGGACCGAGTCGCCGAGTCCCTCCAGCCGGGGCAGGAAGTCGCGGGCCGTGAGCCCGGAGCCGGAGACGATGAAGTTCGTGCAGTAGCGGAAGCGGCTGTCCTCGTGGTGCGGGCGGCTGAGGCGCGGAGCCTCCTGGTGCTCGACCTGCGGCAGCTCGCCCGCGTCCCCGCGCAGCCCGGCGACGACGCCGGCGAGGATCAGGACGAGCCCGTAGCCGCCGGCGTCGACCACCCCGGATTCGCGCAGGACGTCCAGCTGCTCCGGGGTCCGCTCGACCGCCTTCTGCCCCTCGGCGATCGCCCGCTCGAGGATCTCGGCGAGGATCGCGTCCTGGGTCTCCTCGTTGACCCCGCGGTCGAGCCGCTGGCGGTCGGCGTCGAGCCGCGCCAGCTGGCGGGCTATCGAGTGGGCCATCTCACGGAAGACCGTCAGCATCGTGCCCTCGGCCGGCTCGCGGACCGAGGCGTAGGCGGCGTCGGCGGCGCTGGCGAAGGCGGAGGCGACGAGGACCGGGTCGATCAGCTCGCCGGGGCGGCTGGCGAGCTCCTCGGCGGCGCCGCGGACGATCTGGGAGAGGATCACGCCGGAGTTTCCGCGGGCTCCCATCAGCGCCGCCCGGGCCAGGGCCTGGACCAGCTCGGTGCGCCCGATCTCGTCGACCTCCTGCCCGTCGAGGCGGTCCAGCTCCTCCATCACGGCACGCATCGTCATCGCCATGTTGTCGCCGGTGTCGCCGTCGGCGACCGGGAACACGTTGAGGTCGTTCACCTCCTGGCGGCGCTCCTCCAGGTAGGCGTAGGCGGAGGTGACGACCCTGCGGAAGCGCACGATGCTGGGATCGGGCATCGCCCCCAAATCTAGCTGCCGCGCGCGGATGCGAGCCGGTCCAGCGGTTTCGCTAGCGTGCCCGGCCGATGCGAGCCTTCGCGACATGGTGCACCGGCCACCGAAAGACGGTGATCATCGGCTGGATCGTGGCCCTGTTCGGGATCGGCGCGATCTCGGCCACGGTCGGCGCCGACTTCTCCGAAGAATTCAAGCTGCCCGCCTCCGACTCCAAGGAAGCGTTCGACCTGCTGGAAACGAGGTTCCCCGCCCAGTCGGGTGACACGGTGCAGATCGTCTACAAGGCCGACGGCGGCGTCGCGAAGCCGGCGGTGCGGAAGAAGATGGAGGGGGTCTTCGAGGAAATCGAAGAATTCCCCCACGTCAGCGAAGTCGCCAGCCCCTACGTGGAAGGCGGGGCCGCGGCGGTCAGCGACGACGGCAAGGTCGCCTACGCGACGATCCAGTTCGACGCCCAGTCGAACGAAATCGACAAAGAAAAGACGCGGGAAATCATCGCCCTCGCCCAGGGCGCCTCGGGCGACGGGCTCGACGTGCAGCTCGGCGGCAACCCGGTCATCGAAGCCGAACAGGAAGAAGGCGACTCCTCCTTCGGGATCGGGCTGCTGGCGGCGATCATCGTCCTCCTCCTCACCTTCGGCTCGGTCGTGGCGATGGGGCTGCCGATCATCACCGCCCTGTTCGCGCTCGGCGTCGGCATCAGCCTGGTCACCCTCGGGACCCATATCTTCGACACCGCCAACTTCGCGCCGGTGCTGGCGGCGATGATCGGCCTCGGGGTCGGGATCGACTACGCGCTGTTCATCCTCACCCGCTTCCGCAACGCCCTCGACGAAGGCCTGGAGCCGCGGGAGGCGGCGATCGCGGCGGTCAACACGGCCGGCCGCGCCGTCCTCTTCGCCGGGATCACGGTGATCATCTCGCTGCTCGGGATGTTCCTGCTCGGCCTCAGCTTCCTCTACGGGGTCGCGGTGGCGGCGGCGCTGGCGGTGCTGTTCACGATGATCGCCGCCCTGACGCTGCTGCCGGCGCTGCTGACGATCGTCGGCCACCGGGTCGACCGCCTCCGCATCCCCGGCCTCGGCAGCCGCTCGACCACGATCGACGAAAACACGAAGTGGTTCCGCTGGAGCCGCGAGGTCCAGAAGCGCCCGGTCCTGGCGGCGCTGCTCTCCGGCGGCCTGCTCCTGATCCTCTGCATCCCGACGCTCTCGCTGCGGCTCGGCACCAACGACTCCGGCACCGAACCCCCCGACAAAACCGCCCGCAAGTCATACGACCTGCTCGCTGAAGGCTTCGGCCCCGGCTTCAACGGGCCGTTCGTGATGGTCGGAGCGCTGCCGAAGAAGGGCGACGACGCCGGCCTGGTCGAGCTCAGCAAACAGCTCGAAGGCGAAAAGGGCGTCGCCGGAGTGACATCCGTGACCCTGAACGACGCCGAAGACACCGGCGTCTTCCAGGTCTACCCGGAAACCTCACCGCAGAGCGCCGACACGACGGCCCTGCTCGACCACATCCGCGGCGACGTGATCCCGCCGATCGAGGCGAAGACGGGCGCCCAGCTCCACGTCGGCGGAATCAACGCGATCTTCGAGGACTTCGGCGACGCGATCTCCGAAAAGCTGCCGATCTTCATCGGAGTCGTCGTCCTGCTCTCGGCGCTGCTGCTGATGATCGTCTTCCGCTCGGTGCTGGTGCCGTTGAAGGCCGTCGTCATGAACCTGCTCAGCATCGGCGCCGCCTTCGGGATCATCGTCGCCGTCTTCCAGTGGGGCTGGGGCGCGAGCCTGATCGGCGTCGACAACACCGGGCCGATCATCTCCTTCTTCCCGATCTTCCTCTTCGCGATCATCTTCGGGCTCTCGATGGACTACGAGGTGTTCCTGATGTCCCGGATCCACGAAGAGTGGGAGCACACGAAGGACCCGACCGAAGCGGTCACCCGCGGCCTCGCCCTGACCGGCCGAGTGATCACCGCCGCCGCGGCGATCATGGTCACCGTCTTCGCCTCATTCATGCTCGGTGACGAACGGATCATCAAACTGTTCGGCCTCGGCCTCGCCTCGGCGGTCCTCATCGACGCCCTCATCATCCGCTCGATCCTCGTGCCGGCGATCATGCAGCTCCTCGGCCGGCGTGCCTGGTGGCTGCCGGCCTGGCTCGACCGGATCCTGCCGCGTCTTCACGTCGAGCCGGCCGAGGGCGACCACTCCCCGGGGACCGGCGAACAGCCTCTCCCCGAGCAGACCTAGCCGCGCCCCAACACGGCGGCGCTCAACCCCAGCCGGGGCCGAGGCGGACGCGCTGGAGGCTCAGCGTTTGCCGGCCGCCGGAGTAGGAGATCGCGAGGCTCACGGGGACGTACACCGGAGGATCTCCTTCCCATTTCCTGGAGCCGTGCGCACCCCCCGGGAGCCGGAACGGGCTGCCGGCCCTCTCGAGGCCGGCGCGATGGACGTATCCGAGCCAGTCGCGGCCCTTCACGCCCGTGTGGAGGCCCGGCGTGCGCAGGCGCAGGCGCCTGCCGCCGACGGTCGCGATCACCGTGTCGGCCCGGTGGCGAAGGACGAGGTCGATCCCGACCCGGTCACATCGGGTCGAGCCCGGCCCCGCGCAGGTGACGCCGAGGAACGGGCCGTAGTCGATCCCGAGCCGCCGCGTCGGGGGTTCAGAGATGTGGAGGCCGGAGAGCGCCGCGGATGCGGTGACCAGCTCGGGGACATATTTGGCGCCGCCGCATGCCACGCCGACCGATGCCGCGATCCGGTTGAGCGTCTGGGCGGCGAGGGGCCCGCCGCTCTCGCCGCGGTGGATCGCGAGCAGGCTCCGCAGCCGCGGCCGGGTCAGAGCCCGTCGCATCCCCAGCCGCACGCAGAGGGCGTAGCCCTTCGGCCCGGCGCCGGTGCCGGCGCGGAAGTCTTCGCCGACGCCGCGGAGGACCAGGTCGCGCAGGCGTTCGGCGCTGACCGCGTCGGGGGTTGCCGGCGGCGGTCGAAGCGGTCGAGGCCGTGCCCGGCGTCGAGGCCGAGGCGGGCGCCTCGCCCGAGGAGCCGCAGCCCCCGAGGGCCAGTGAGAGCGCCGCGAGTGCCGTCGCCGTAGCGGCGCCTGCTCTAGACGCGAGGGCCATTGGAGTCGAGCTCGAGGTTGCCGAGGGTTTGCTGGATTTCGGCGCGCAGGCCGGCGTCGGGCGCATCGGCGTAGACCAGCGCTTCGAAGGCGCGGCCGCCGATGCTGAAGGGGATCGTCGCGTAGCGCACGGCGCCCACCGCGGCGCGATCGGTGCCAACGGGCGGCGAGAGCGTGGAGCCGTCGAGCCTCGGAAGCCCCGCTGGGTAGGTGCGCCTGAAGTGACTCCGCATCCGAGCGGTGACCTCGTACTCCTGGACGGTGACGAGCGCATCGCCGGGCCGCATGCGCCTGATCGAGGCGGAGGGCTCGCGGCCGCAGTTGCCGCCGCCTCCTGGCCGCATCGCGAAGTTGCCGACCGAGACGACCTCGCGCGGCATCAGCAGCTCGGGCACCAGGCGCGCTCGCGACTCGTGCCAACCGGCGGGATACGCCGGCTCATTCGACTGGGACGCCGAGGCGACGCCGAGTGTCACCCCGAGGACCAGGACACCGGCGAGGATGGCTCTTGCCTTCATGCCCCTACTACGGACGGCGAGGCCCGAGAGGTCCCCGCCTGACGATTTCCCACCCAGGAGGTATGAAACGCGTCAGGTCAGCGCGTGTCCGGGCAGCACCAGCCGGAGACCGTCGGGAAGGACGGCGGCGAGGTGGTCCCGGGGTCGAACTGGGCAGAGATGTCGGAGACGGCGACGACCCGCTGCGGGTGGTCCAGATCGAGGAACAGCCACTGGTCCGCGCTCTTCCAGGAGAGCAGCAGCCAGCCGCCGTCGGGCGAGGACTCGACCCCGGTGAAGGAGCCGGGGCCGGCGAAGAGGCGGGTCGTGCCCGGACCCGGGCCGATCAGGTCCAGCTCGCTCCTGCTCGTCGCGCCGCCGCCCGCTTCGAGGATCGCCGCCACGCCGTCGCCGTTGCCGGCGAAGGCGGCCGGGCCGAACTGCATCCCGGCCGGCGCCCGCCGGCTCCAGAGGGGCTTGCCGAAGCGGTCGAGGACCGAGATCTCCGAGCGCCGCACCACCAGCAGCCGCGAGCCGTCGCGGGACCAGGCGATGTGGGTCGGCGGCGGGCCGGAGGGGGTTTCGAAGAGCTGGCGGACGTGGTCGGCGTCGATCGTGAACAGGCCTCCCCCGCGCCCGGCGAAGGTGATCACGTGACCAGGCCCGGGCCGCCAGGCCGGGGTTAGGGGGGCGACCCGGTGCTCGAGCGGCCGGTCGCCGGCGCCGTCCCCGCCGACGACCCGCAGGGTCCCGGCGTTGAGGTAGGCGATCCGGTACCCGTCGGGCGACCAGGCGGGGTCGCTGACCGAGCCGAGGTGGGCGCTCGTCCAGCGGACCTCGCCCTCGGGGTCGATCGCCAGCAGCTGGCCCGGCGCGGTCGCGGCCACATAGAGGCCGTGCGGGGACCAGGTCGACTGCGAGTAGGTGCCGAGCAGCCGCTTCGAGCCGTCCTCGTGGACGACCCAGGCGCCGCGGGCCGAGTCGACCAGCAGGTCGCCCTCGGTCGGAAGCGAGGTCAATGTCGGGAGGGGCGCGGGACTCTGGCCGTTGTCGACCGTGTCGCGGACCCAGTGCCTGACCGCGGCTCCGGCGGGGCTGATGACGACGGCGAGGAGGACCACGGCCAGGGCGACCTGAGCCGCGCGGCGGGCCCGGACCCGTCGGGGCCGGCGCAGCGGCGGCGGCGCCGAGGCGTAGGCGGCGCGGACCAGGCGACCCGCGCGCTCCTCGGCCTCCGCGGCGTCGGGAACCCGCGCGTCGAGCAGCGCGTCTCGCAGCTCCTGCTCCCTCATGACCCCTCCTCCAGCAGGCCCGAGAGCCGGTCGAGCCCGCGCCGCAGCCGCGAGTTGACCGTACCCCTGGGGACGTCGAGCATCTTCGCGATCTCCCCCGGCGTGTACTCGAGCAGGTAGCGGAGGATCACCGTCGCCCGGTGCTCGGCCGAGAGCTGGGCCAGGGCCGCGACCACCTCGGCGTCGGCGTCGACCGCCATCTCGGCCGCCGAGGCCTCGGCGGCGGGAGCCTCCGGGCTCTCGCTCGCCGCCACCTCGCGGCGCGCCTTGCGGGCACGGCTCCAATCGATCGCCCGGTTGACCGCGATCCGGTGAAGCCAGGGCGCGAAGCGGCGGCGGCGGTCGAAGCGGTCGAGGGCGCCGAGCGCAGAGAGGAAGGCCTCCTGGGCGATGTCCTCGGCGGCGGCGGCGTCACGCACGATCAGATACGCCGCGCGGTGGGTTTCGAGCCAGTGGCGTCGGAAGAGCTCCTCGACGGCCGCCTCCGAGCCGCCCTGGGCGGCAGTGACCAGCGCCCGTTCGCCGGCACCGGCCAACCGCGTCTCGCTCGAATCCGCCACAGACCACATCATTGAATACATACTAGTCCCACGTCGATGACAAGAGGGGTACCGCGAGAGGTGCCCGCTCGGAAGGTCGGCGCCGCACGGCGGCCTTGACTACCTTGTTGGACTTCAGGCAGCGGGTGCAGACATAGGCGCGGAGCTTGCGGCCGTTGTCGACGATCCGCACCTTCTGCAGGTTCGGGTCGAAGCGCCGCTTGGTGGCGACCATCGAGTGGCTCCGGGACTGGCCGAACGCCGGTCCCTTTCCGCAGCTGTGACATACCTTGGCCATCGGGATCGATGATGGTACAGGTCGGGACTAGAGACTTCCGCCCCCACCGACCTGCCAGCGATAGGGATTGACGTCCTTTTTGACCAGCGCCATGCGGGCGACGGTCAGCGCCGCGTTGCGGCCCTGGTCGCGCTTGCCGCCCCCGGCGCGGGCCAGAGCCTGCTCCATCGTGTCGCAGGTGATCACACCGAAGGCGCAGGGAACGCCGGTCTCCAGCTGCACGTCCTGGATGCCGCGGGCCGCCTCGGCGCAGACGAAGTCGTAGTGGTCAGTCTCGCCGCGGATGACGACGCCGAGGCAGGCGACCCCGGAGAAGCGGCCGCTTGTCGCGTGCAGCTTCGCGGAGAAGGGCAGCTCGTAGGCGCCGGGCACGGAGACCTGGCTGACGTTTGACTTCTCCACCCCGGCGAGCGCGAAGCCCTCGTCGGCGCCCGCGAGCAGGCGCTGGGCGAGATCCTCGTAGAAGCGGCCGACGACGACGGCGAAGCGCAGCGGCGCCAGCGCTGCCCGCTCCTCCTCGTCGAAACCCTCGAGGAAGGCGCCCCCCTCAGCCATCCCCGTCGGGGCCCTTCGAGTCCCGCTCCTCCTCGTCGTGGATCATCTCCTCGTCGAGGGCGAGGCCCTGGTGGTGGAGCGAGTGGCCCATCTTGTCGCGCTTGACCCGCAGGTAGTCCTGGTTGTGGACGTTGGGGTCGGACTCGATCGGGACCTG
The DNA here is from genome assembly GCA_963795295.1 of uncultured Solirubrobacterales bacterium. Classification (GTDB taxonomy): domain Bacteria; phylum Actinomycetota; class Thermoleophilia; order Solirubrobacterales; family 70-9; genus VRUE01. The sequence goes on along the minus strand of CAWCHE010000006.1, from coordinate 205,043 downwards.
CTCGCTGACCGAGAGGCCGTACCCCTCGAGGCCGACGATCTTTTTCGGGTTGTTGGTGAGGATGCGGATGCTGGTCAGGCCGAGGTCACCGAGGATCTGGGCCCCGATCCCGTAGTCGCGTAGATCGGCCGGCAGTCCGAGCTTGAGGTTGGCCTCGACCGTGTCGGCGCCCTCCTCCTGGAGTTTGTAGGCGCGCAGCTTGTTCAGCAGCCCGATCCCCCGCCCCTCCTGGGAGAGGTAGAGGAGGACGCCCTGCCCCTCCTGCTCGATCATCGAGAGCGCCGAGGCGAGCTGCTCGCCGCAATCGCAGCGCATGCTGTGGAAGACGTCGCCGGTCAGGCACTCGCTGTGGACGCGGACGAGGACGTCCTCGGCCCCGTCGATCTCGCCTTTGACCATCGCGACGTGGTGTTTGTCGTCGATCAGCGAGCGGTAGCCGACCGCGGTGAAGTCGCCGAATGTCGTCGGCAGGGCCGTCGCGACCACCCGCTCGACCAGCTTCTCGGTGCGGCGGCGGTAGGCGATCAGGTCGGCGATCGTGATCATCTTCAGGCCGTGGCGCTCGGCGTATGGGACGAGGTCGGGGACCCGGGCCATCGTCCCGTCGTCGTTCATGACCTCGCAGATGACGCCGGCGGACGTGAGCCCGGCGAGCCGGGCCAGATCGACGCTCGCCTCGGTGTGGCCGGTGCGCTCGAGGACGCCGCCGTCTTTGGCGCGCAGCGGGAACATGTGGCCGGGGATGACGATGTCCCGCGGGCCGGAGTTGGGGTCGATCGCGACCTGCACGGTGTGGGCGCGGTCATGGGCGGAGATGCCGGTGCTGACCCCGCCGGCCGCCTCGATGGTGACCGTGAAGGCGGTCTGCAGCGGCGCCTCGTTCTTGGCCGCCATCAGGTTGAGGCCGAGCCGTTCGCAGCGTTCCGCCGAGAGCGCCAGGCAGATCAGGCCCCGCGCTTCCTTGGCCATGAAGTTGATCGCCTCGGGCGTGGCGAACTGGGCCGCCATCACCAGGTCGCCCTCATTCTCGCGGCTCTCGTCGTCGCAGACGATCACCATCCGGCCCGCGCGGATCTCCTCGATCGCTTCCTCGATCGTCGAGAACGGGCTCGCCCCCGCCTTCGGATCCGTGTCTGTCCTCTGTGTCTCGGTCATCTGGCTCGCGCCTATTCCTTTCCGGACAATGGTGCCAGCAAACGCTCAACGTACTTTGCGACCACGTCACACTCGACGTTCAGCCTGCGCCCGGGCTCGAGCGCGCCGAAGCTGGTCCGCTCCAGCGTCTCGGGGATCAGCGAGACCTCGACCCAGCCCTCGCCGAGGGCCGCCACCGTGAGGCTGACCCCGTTGAGGCAGATCGAGCCTTTCTCGATCGCGTAGCGCCCGAGCTCGGGCCCGATCTCGACCCTGACCCGCCTGGCAAAGCCGTCCTCCTCGACCGCTGCGACCTCGCCGACCCCGTCGACGTGGCCCTGGACGATGTGGCCGCCGAGGCGGTCCGAGGCCTTCATCGCCAGCTCGAGGTTGACCCGGTCGCCCTGCTGGAGGCCGGCCAGGGCGGTGACCTCGAGGGTCTGGTTCATCGCCTCGGTCGCGAACCCGTCGGCGCCGGCCTCGGTCGCCGTCAGGCAGACGCCGTCGACGGCAACCGAGTCGCCGCCGGCGATCTCGCCGCCGAGGCGGGTCCCGATCCGGATCCGCGCTCCGTCGGGGCCGGACTCGACGGCCTCGACGGTCCCGACGTCCTCGATCAGCCCGGTGAACATCACCACTCCTTGAAGCGGGTCTCGATCAGGGTGTCGCCGACGCTGGGGTCGACGGCGGCCCGGCGCTCGGAGCCGCCGAGCAGGAGCGGCGCGACGAAGATCCGCGCCTCGTCTATCAGGTCGGCATCGGTGAAGGCCGCGGCGAGGGTCGGGCCGCCCTCGAGGAAGAGGCTGGTGATGCCGCGTCGGCCGAGGTCTGCGAGGACCGCCTCGATCCAGTTCTCACGGGCGGCGCCGACGACGACGATCTCAGCCCCCTTCTCGCGCAGCGCGGTCGCCTGGCCGACATCCGCCTCGGCGGAGATGGCGACGAGGACCGGCGAGACCTCGAGCGTGGCGAGCAGCTGCGAGTCGAGCGGCAGGCGGGCGTCGGAGTCGAAGACGACGCGGAGCGGCTGCCGGGCCCCGGAGAGGTCGCGGGCGGTGAGCAGCGGGTCGTCGGCAAGGACGGTGCCGATCCCGACCGCTATCGCGTCGGACTCCGAGCGCCAGCGGTGGACGGTCGCACGGCTCGCCTCGTTCGAGATCCACGGCGACTCGCCCTCCGGTGGCGAGGTGTGGCCGTCGAGGGAGATCGCCATCTTCAGGGTGACGAGCGGCAGGCCGGTGCGCGAGTGCTTGCGGAAGGGCTGGTTGAGCAGGCGCGAGACGCTGGCGACGGCGCCGGCGGCGAACTCGACCTCGACGCCGCCGTCGCGGAGGATTCCGGGGCCGCGCCCGGAGGCCTTCTCGGAGGGATCGTCGGAGCCGATCACGACGCGCGCGATGCCGGCCTCGAGGATCGCCTCGACGCAGGGCGGCTGGCGTCCGGAGTGGGCGCATGGCTCCAGGGTCACGAACATCGTCGCCCCCTGGGTGTCGGCGCCGCGGCGGGCGCAGTCGGCGAGCGCTGCGCGCTCGGCGTGCAGCCGTCCGAGGGCGGCGTGGTAGCCCTCGCCGATCACCTCTCCGTCCCTGGCGACGACGGCGCCGACCAGCGGATTGGGGCTGACCTTCCCGCGCCCGCCCTCGGCGAGCTCCAACGCACGTGCCATCAGGTCCTTGTCCGTGCCTGTGAGAGAGGTATCCATGGCCTTCTACCCAGCTGTTGATTGACCGGTCAGTCAATCCATTCTAACCCCGACGCTAGGCGGCACCACAGGTCGAGCCGCCCCCGGGGATACCCTGACCCGCCCATGAAGCTGATCATCCAGATTCCCTGCCTGAATGAGGAGGCGACGCTTCCCGCGACCATCGCCGACCTGCCGGCCCGGATCGACGGCGTCGACGTGATCGAGCGCCTGGTGATCGACGACGGCTCGACCGACCGCACGGTCGAGGTGGCCCGCGAGCTCGGGGTCGAGCACATCGTCACCCTGACCAACCACAAGGGCCTGGCGGCGGGCTTTCAGGCCGGCCTCGACGCCTGCCTGAAGCTCGGCGCCGACGTGATCGTCAACACCGACGCCGACAACCAGTACAGCGGCGCCGACGTCCCGAAGCTGGTCGCCCCGGTCCTCGCCGGCAAGGCGGACATCGTCGTCGGCGACCGCCAGGTCTCGCGGATCGAGCACTTCTCGGGCTCGAAGAAGGCGCTGCAGGGGCTCGGCAGCTGGGTCGTGCGCCGCCTCTCGGGCACCGAGATCGCCGACACGACCTCGGGCTTCCGCGCCTACAGCCGCGAGGCGGCTCTGGGGCTGCTCGTCGTCGACAACTTCACCTACACGCTCGAGAGCCTGATCCAGGCCGGGAAGATGCTGGTCGCCGTCGACCAGGTCGAGATCGAGACGAACGAGGTCTCGCGGGAATCGCGGCTGTTCGACTCGACCGGGGCCTACGTGCGGCGCAACGCGCTCTCGATCCTCCGCATCTACGCCCGCTACGAGCCGCTCAAGGTCTTCGCCAGCGCCGGCCTGCTGGTCGCGATCCTCGCGATCGCCGCCTGGATGCCGTTCCTGATCGACTGGATCTTCAACGGCGACGGCAGCGGCCACATCCAGTCGCTGATCCTCGGCGCCGTGCTCTTCATCGCCGCGATCCAGCTGCTCGCCCTCGGCGTGCTCGGCGACCTCCTGGCCGGGCAGCGGGTGATGACCCAACGCGTCTTCGAGCGGGTTCGGCGGGTCGAGCTTGCGCTCGGCGTCGAGCCCTCGCATTACGAGCCCGGCAAGCGCGACTGATGGAGGGCAGCAGGAACGGCTCGACGGCGTCCTCCGCCGAGTACGGCAAGACGGCGAGCTTCCTCGCAATCGGGGTCGGCCTCACCGGCGTCATCACCTACGCCTACTTCCTGATCGCCTCGCACGTTCTCTCGAAGCCCGACTACGGGCAGATCACGGTGCTCTGGTCGGCCGTCTTCATCACGATCTCGACCCTCTACAGGCCGATCGAACAGCTCCTCTCCCGCAACATCTCCGAACGGCGGGTCAAAGGCCAGTCGATCAGCGAGCCGATGCGGGTCGCCTCGACGATCCAGCTCGGGCTCTCGCTCTTCTTCGCGGTCACCGCCCTCGCCCTGCGCGGGCCGATCCAGAACAACCTGCTCGAGGGCAACGAAACCCTCTACTGGGTCTTTTTCTCCTCTGTCCTCTTCTACGCCGCCAGCTACTTCGCTCGCGGCTTCCTCGCCGGCAGCCAGCGCTTCGGGCTGTTCGTCGCGCTGATCCTCTCCGAATCGTGCTTCCGGACGATCTTCGCCGTGCTCGTCGCGGTCAGCGTCCTCAGCGGCCAGTCGGCCGTGGCGATCGGAATCACCGCGGCCCCGGCCTTATCCCTGATCGTCGTTCCGTTCGCGTTCCTTCGTCGGGCCGCGAAGCAGGCCGAGAACTCAGCCGACATCCCCGGACGCGCAGCGGAGGAGATGTCGGAGGAGAACTCGTCATCCGACGCCGATCGCAATCTGATTCCTTCGGAGGCGGATGACGAGTTCTCCTTCAGGGCAGGCGGCGGCTTCGCCGCCGCCGTATTGGTGATCATGTTCAGCGAACAAGCTTTCCTCAATGCGGGCCCGCTGATCACCCGGGGGCTGCAGGGAGCCGCGGCGGCGGGCTTCATCTTCAACGTGCTGATGCTGGCGCGGGCGCCATTGCAGCTCTTCCAATCGGTCTCGACCAGCATCCTCCCCCACCTCACCAAGCTGCACGCGAGCGAAGCCGCGGACAGCGAACGCGAATTCCGCCGCACGGTGCGGATGGTGCTGCTCGGGATCGCCGCCTTCACGGCGCTGGTCGTCGTAGTGGTCCTCATCGACGGGCCGAATCTGATGCAGATCGCCTTCAGCAAAAAGTTCACCTACGACCGCACGGGCCTGCTATTCGTCTCGGTCGGGATGGGGCTCTACCTGGCGTCGGTGACGGTCAACCAAGCCTGCATCGCCCAGGGCCAGGTGCGGCGCGCGGCGGCGCGCTGGATCAGCTGCGCGGCGCTCTTCATCGGCTGGAACTTCATCCCCCTTGTCAGCAACGAGTTCCGCCGGGTCGAGATCGGCTTCCTGCTCGCCGCCGGTGTCCTCTTCGCGCTCCTCTACGTCGTCTACCGGCGCCCGCACGAGCGCGCCGCGGACGTCCCCGAGCCGGGCTCGGCGGATGAGCTGGAGGCCCGCCTCTCGATGCTCGACGAGCAGGTCTAGCCCCCGTTAGGGTCCTTCGATGGGTGGACACGACGCCGAGCTGATCCTGATCGCCGGCGCCCTCCTCGCCGCCGGCATCCTCGGCGCCCTGCTCGCCGACAGGGTCCGCGTTCCGGGCCTGCTGCTCTTCCTCGGCCTAGGCATGCTGGCCGGCTCCGAGGGCATCGGCGGGATCGAATTCACCAACACCGAGCTGGCGCGGACGCTCGGCACGATCGCCCTGATCCTGATCCTCTTCGAGGGCGGCCTGACCGCGGGCTGGGACGAGATCCGACCCGTGCTCGGAACCGCGGCCTCGCTGGCGACAGTCGGGACGACGCTGACCGCGCTCCTCGCCGGCCTGGCGGCGAAGCTGATCTTCGGCCTGAGCCTGCTCGAAGGGATGCTGGTCGGCGCCGCGATCGCCGCCACCGACTCCGCCGCGATCTTCGCCGTCCTGCGCCGCTCGACCCTCGAGAAGCGCCTTGCGCGCTCGCTCGAGGGCGAGTCCGGGATGAACGACCCGGTGGCGCTGCTGCTCGTGATCGGGTTCATCGAATGGATCCAGGACCCCGGCTACGGGCTCGCCGACATGGCCGGTCTGCTCGCCCTCAAACTGGCGGTCGGGATCGCCGTCGGCCTGCTCGTCGGCCGCCTCGCCGTCCTCGCCCTCGACCGCGCCCGCCTTCCCACCGACGGGATCTACCCGGTGGCGACGATCGCGCTCGCCGCCCTCGCCTACGGGCTGGCCGAGGTCGCCCACGGCTCGGGACTGCTCGCCGTCTACCTGACCGCGCTGGCGCTCGGGTCCGCCCGGATCCCGGCGCGGAGGACGATCGTCGCCTTCCACGAGGGCCTCGGCTGGGTCGCCCAGATCGCCCTATTCATCCTCCTCGGCCTGCTCGTCTTCCCCAGCAGCCTCGACGACGTCGCCCTCAAAGGGCTGGCGCTCTCGGCGGTCCTGATCGTCGTCGCCCGCCCGCTCGCGACCTTCGCCGCGACGGCGATCTCGCCGCTCAACTTCAGGGAGCGGGCGATGCTCGGATGGGCCGGCCTGCGCGGGGCGACGCCGATCTGGCTGGCGACCTTCCCCGTCGTCGCCGGCGTGCGCGGCGGCCAGGAAGAGTTCGCGATCGTCTTCTTCGTCGTCGTCACCTCGACCCTCGTCCAGGGTGCGAGCTTCGAGCCATTGGCCCGCCGCCTGGGCCTGACCACGGACGAGCCGGCCCTGCCGCGGCGCCTGCTCGAGTCGGGGCGGATCCGCCGGATGGGAGGCGACGTGATCGCCTACCGGCTGCGGCCGGGGTCGGCGGCGGCCGGGCACCTGGTCCGCGAACTGGGTCTGCCGCGCGAGGCCCTGGTCAACGTGATCGTCCGCGACGGGGCCGCGATCCCGCCTCGCGGCTCGACCGAGCTGCGCGAGGGCGACGAGCTCCACGTCCTCGTCCGCGGCGAGCTGCGAGAGGAGGTCGAGAAGCTGACCAAGCGCTGGAACGACGGCCCGATCGGGACCCCGCCGCCCCCGTCGCTGCCGCCGCGCGGCTCGCCGCAGGTCTTCTCGGTGCGGCCGGTCCACGACGACGGTGACGACCCGTCCTCGCCCGAGAACGTCGGCGGCGTCCCGGTCCTCGCGATCCTCCGCAGCCGCCGCGAGAACCCGAGCGCCCTCGTCGCGCTCGTCGACGGGCGCTACGCGGTCGTCACCAGCGGCGTGGTCGCGGTCGGCGGCCGCCAGGCCCTGGCGAGCTGGTGCGAGCGCCGAGCCGAGCGCAGCGGAAAAGACCCTGCGGAGCGTGCCTGGTGGCAGGAGGTCATCGGAGCCCTGATAGCCAGAGGCTGATTCAGGCGGCGCCGGCGGCGTCCGCGATCGCCGAATAGGCGGCGGCCGGGTCATCGGCGCCGAAGACGGCGGAGCCGGCGACGAAGAGGGAGGCGCCGGCGTCGGCGACGGAGCCGGCGGTGGTCGTGTCGACGCCGCCGTCGACCTCGATCTTGGCGTCGCCGACCAGCGCCGAGAGGCGGGAGACCTTGCCGGGCGAGGTCGGGATGAAGGACTGCCCGCCCCAGCCGGGGTTGACGGTCATGCAGAGGACGATGTCGGCGAGGCCGCGCAGCTCGGTGACGGTCTCGACCGGGGTGCCGGGGTTGATCGCGATCCCGGCCAGGCAGCCGAGCTCGCGGATCGCGGCCAGGGTCCGGTTGGCGTGCGGCGTCGCCTCCTCATGGAAGGTGATCGAGTCGGCGCCGGCCTCGGCGAAGGCCTCGATCTGGCGCTCGGGGGCCGCGATCATCATGTGGACGTCGACGGCGCCGCCGGCCTCGTGGACCTGGTCGGCGATCGAGGCGGCGACCAGCGGGCCGATCGTGATCGGCGGCACGAAGTGGCCGTCCATGACGTCGAAATGGATCACCCGGGCGCCGGCGTCCATCACCTCCTCGAGCTGGGAGCCGAGCTTCCAGAAGTCGGCGGAGAGGATCGAGGGGGCGACGCGCCGATCGGCGATCAGGTCCCGCATCCGCTCGCTCATACGTGCCTCAACATCGAGTCTCCACAGTGCTGGCAGGTCATGTCCTCGGTGCTGCTCATCCGCGCGATCGTCTGGTGTTCGCCGCAGTTGGGGCACTGCGAGACCAGCTCGAAGCGACTCAGACAGTAGACGCAGCGGAAGCGGCCGGGCAGCTGGGTCGGCCGCAGCCACGGCTCGCCGCAGCCAGGACAGGCAGCCCTGCGCAGAACCTTCTCGGCATCCCCCGCCTCGCTCATCTCACACAGTCTGCCGTTTCAGGCGGCAGATGAAGAACCCGGTGGTGCGATCGCGGTCCGGGCGCAGCTGCAGACAGCGGTTGTCGAGCGGCGACACGAGGCCGGGGCGCGAGCTCGCCGAGGTCCTCGACCTCGAGCGCCGGGACCTCACCCGCGGCGGCCGCCTCGAGCAGCGCGGCGACCCTGTCCTCGTTCTCGCGGCGCGAGATCGTGCAGGTCGAGTAGACGAGCACCCCGCCCGGGCGCAGCGCCCCGGCGGCCCGGCGCAGGATCCGGTCCTGCACGTCGACGACCCGCTCGATCGAGCGCGGCGACTTGCGCCAGCGGGCGTCGGGCCGCGAGGCGAGGGTGCCGAGGTCCGAGCAGGGGGCGTCGACCAGGACCCGATCGAAGTTCGCCCCGAGGTCGAGCTCGGTCGCGTCGGCCTCGAAGACGGTGACCCCGCGCAACCCCAGCCGCTCGGCCTGGGCGGCGACTTCCGCCGCCCGCTCGGGGTCGAGCTCGAGCGAGAGGATCTCGCCGCGATCGCCCATCCGCGCCGCGATCTGGCCGGTCTTGGTGCCGGGCCCGGCGCAGACGTCGAGGATCTGCTCCTCCGGCTGAGGGTCGAGGACCGCGACGACCGCGGCCGAGCCGCGGCTCTGGGGCGTTAGCTCGCCGGACTCGACCCGTTCCGGGACGAACTCGCCGGTGCGACCCTCGATCACCACCGACTCCGGCAGCGCCAGCGGCCACTCTCCCTGCGGCGCCCGCGCCTCGACCCCCGATTCCTCGAGCGCGGCCAGGATGCGCTCACGGTCACCCGTCTCGCTGACCCTCATCGCCACCTCGGCCGGCTGGTTGCAGGCGGCGAGCAGCGAGCGCGCCCCCTCCCCGCCGAGCTCCTCCCACCACATCTGCGTCAGCCAGAGCGGCGCCGAGTGGGCGACCGCGGCCGCCTCGGGGGTCGAGTCGTCCCCCAGAAGCTCCTCGGTCAGCCGCTCGCGCTCGCGGGTCGCGCGGCGCAGGACCGCGTTGACCAAGCCGGCGGCGTGGGCGGCGCCGTTGCGCTTGACCAGCTCGACCGCCTGGTCGACCGCGGCGTGGTCGGGGGTCGCGTCGGCGAAGAGCAGCTCGTAGAGGCCCAGCCGCAGTCCCGCGATCACCGGCGGGTCGAGCATCCGCGGGGCGCGGTCGGCGAGTTTCGCGATCGCGGCGTCGCTGGTGCCGCGCCGCTGGACGGCGCCGTAGGCGAGCCGCTGCGCCTGGGCGCGGTCGCGGCCGCCGATCCTGCGTACCGCCGCCAGCTCCCGGAAGACGCGCTCGGTGAAGGCGTCCTCCTCGAAGGTCGCGCGGATCGTCTCGTAGGCGAGGGTGCGGGCAGGCGAGGGCCCGCCTCCCCGCTCCGCGCTCATGCTCCCGGCACGGCGTGGCCGCGCAGGTAGGCGTCGGCCGCCATCGGCTTGCCGCCCTGCGGCTGCACGACCTCGAGCCGCAGCGCCCCGGCGGCGCAGCCGAGCAGCAGCTCGCCCTCCTCGACCCGGAGCTCGGCGGGGGCGAGCGCGGCGTCGACGGCTACCGCCCGGCGAACACCCAGCCGGTGTCCCTCCTCGACCTCCAGATAGGCGCCGACGTGCGGGGTCAACGCCCGCACTATTCGGGCCAGCTCGGGCGCCGTGCGGGCGGGGTCGAGGCGGCGCTCGGCCGGGTCGATCTTCTCGGCGTAGGTCGCGGCGCCGTCGTCCTGCTCGACGAAAGGGAGCGAGCCGGCCGCGAGGCGGTCGAGGGCCTGCTCGAGCAGCTCGCCGCCGAGCGCCGCCAGCCGTCCGGAGAGGATTTCGAAGTCATCCTCGGGCCCGATCGGGACCTCCTCGCGCAGCGCCACCGGGCCCGAGTCGAGCCCCTCGGTCAAGCGCATGACGCAGACCCCGGTGCGCTCGTCGCCGGCCATGATCGCCCGCTCGATCGGCGCCGCCCCGCGCCAGCGCGGCAGCAGCGAGGGATGGACGTTGAGGAAGTCGGGCAGGCCGGAGAGGAGCGGCTCGCGGATCAACTGCCCGAAGGCGCAGACCAGCGCCACCTGCGGTCGCGCCGCCTGGATCCGCTCGATCGCGGCGTCCTCGTTGACGCTCTTCACCTGCAGCAGGTCGATCTCGAGCTCGCGGGCCGCCTCGGCGGCGGGCGGCGGCGAGGTGCGGCGTCCGCGGCCCTTGGGCCGGTCGGGCGGGGTGACGACGAGCTGCGGCCGGTGGTCGGTCTCGGCCAGCCCGCGGAGGATCGCCGCGGCGAAGCTCGAGGTGCCGAGGTAGACGGTCCTCACGGGTCGGAGCGCGGCTCGCGATGCTCCTCCGCGGCGAACTCGTCCTCCTCGTCGTCCTCGAACGGCGGGCTGTAGCTCTCGCCGGAGCGCAGCGCGCGCAGCGCCCCCTTGCGCTGGTCTCGGGGGGCCCGGTCGAGGATGAGGATGCCGTCGAGGTGGTCGAGCTCGTGCTGGAAGACCCGCGCCTCGAGGCCGGAGGCCTCGACCCGGACCGGGTCGCCGTCGAGGTCGAGCCCGGTGACGAGGACGTGCAGGGGACGCTCGACGTCCATCGAGACCCGCGGCAGGCTGAGGCAGCCCTCCTCGGCGAGGACGAGCTCGTCCGAGTACCACTCGATCTCGGGGTTGACGAGGGCGATCGGGTCGGAGTCGGTGCCCGACTGGATCACCAGGACCCGGCGCAGCATCCCGAGCTGGGTCGCGGCCAGGCCGACCCCGAGCCCGTCGCGCATGATCCTCACCATCCGCTCGACGTCGGACCGCAGCCCCGGGCCGAACTCGGAGACGGGCGAGGCCCGGCTCTTCAGCACCGGGTCGCCGAACTTGACCACCTGTGCGAGCGCCGCTTCGCGGCGTTCGATCACCTCGTTCTCGAACTCGGCGCGCTCGTCTTCGCCGGCGCCCATCGTCGCTTCCTCGCTCACCAGAGCGATTGTATGCGGCCGGCGGCGCGGCGAAATCGCGGCGCTACTGGGGGTCGATGTCGACGGCGACGGCGACGCCCCGCAGCGAGCGCTCGGCGGCGAGGCCCTCGACCGTGCCGCGCATCGCGACGACCATCGCCTCGCGCTCCTCGGCCTTGACCAGGAGACGGCGCCGGTAACGGCCGCGGACCCTGAACATCGGCGCCGGGCCGAGCAGGTCGGCGTCCTCCGGAAGCCGCTCGGTGAGCGCCGCCGCGGCGGCGGCGGACGCCCGCTCGACCGCCGGCTCGGACTCCGAGCGCAGGACGAGCCTGGAGAGGTGGGAGAAGGGCGGGTAGCGGAGCGCCCGGCGGCGCTCGACCTCACCGCCGAGGAACCCGGCCGAGTCGTGGGCGGCTGCGTGGACGATGCTGGGAGCGCGCGGGGCCAGGGTCTGGACGATCACCTCTCCTCCGGCGGCTCCGCGGCCGCTTCGCCCGGCCAGCTGAGCGACCATCGCGAAGGTCCGCTCGGCGGCGCGGAAGTCGGGGAAGCGCAGGGTCGCGTCGGCATCGAGGATCGCGCTCAGCGTCACCTCGGGGAAGTCGTGCCCCTTGGCGACCATCTGCGTGCCGACCAGGACGCCGCTCTCGGCCTCGCCGAAGGCGGCCAGGATCCTCGCGTGGGAGCCCTTCGCCGCGGTCGTGTCCGAATCGAGCCGGAAGACCGGCATCGGCGCCAGGCTCTCGGCCAGCAGCGCCTCGATCTGCTCGGTCCCGGCTCCCGTCTGCGAGAGGGTGGTCGAGCCGCACTCGCCGCACTCGCGGGGCAGCGGCTCGGAGTGGGCGCAGTGGTGGCAGACGAGGCGGTGGGAGTGGCGGTGGACGATCAGCGAGACGTCGCAGTTGGGACAGTCCCAGTGCGTCCCGCAGGAGCGGCAGGTGAGCCAGGGCGCGAAGCCGCGGCGGTTGATCATCACGATCGCCTTCGCCCCGGCGCGCCGCACATCCGCCAGGGCCTCGAGCGTGCTCGGATGCAGCGGGCTCGTGCGGGGGTCGGTCGCGCGCATGTCAAGGACCCTGACCGGCGGCATCGGCCGGGCGTCGACCCGGCGCGGCAGCTCCAGGCGCGGCAGCTCGAGCCACGACTCCGGCCGCGGTGTCGCCGTCCCGCAGACGAGCACGGCGCCGCACTCGCGGGCCCGGTGGCGGGCGACGGCGCGGGCGTCGTAGCAGGGGTCGCCCTCCTGCTTGTAGGAGGGGTCGTGCTCCTCGTCGATCACGATCAGGGCGAGGCCCTCGAGCGGCGCGAAGATCGCCGAGCGGGGCCCGACGCAGACGTTGGCCTCGCCGCTGCGCAGCCGGCTCCACTCGTCGTAGCGCTCGCCGTCGGAGAGAGCCGAGTGGAGAACCGCGACGCGGTCGCCGAGGCGGGCCCGAAACCGCGCCACCGCCTGCGGGGCGAGGCCGATCTCCGGGACCAGCACGATCGCGGTCCCGCCTCGCTCCAGCGCCGCCTCGACGGCGGCCAGGTAGACCTCGGTCTTGCCGGAGCCGGTGACCCCGTGCAGGAGCGGTTCGCGCGGCGCCCCCTCGACCCCGTCGAGGGCGGCGACGATCCGCTCCACCGCCCGCTCCTGCTCGGGCAGCAGCTCCGGGCGGGCGCCCTCGGCACCGACGCTGGGATGAGAGGGCGCCCGGAGCAGCCGCGAGCTGCGGGTCGCGATCAGGCCCCGCGACTCGAGGCGGCGCAGGACCTGGCTGTCGGAGCCGACCGCGGAGGCGAGCTCCGGCGCCGACATCTCCCCCGTCCTCAGAGCCTCGAGGACGGCGCGCTGCTTGACGCCGAGCCGCTCGCCGCCGCTCAGCGCCGTCTCGCCGGCGGGGGTTATCTCCGCCCGCGACTCGACCCTGGAGCGGATCCGCTGCCCGCCCGAGCCGGTCCCCGGCGGCAGCACCAGCTCGAGGCCGCGCGATGGGGTCGAGCAGTACTCGCGAGCCACCCAGAGGCCGAGCCTGACCAGCTCCGGGGTCGCGCCCGCCTCGAGCGCTTCGATCGGCTCGGCGAGGCGCTCCGCGGGCAGCTCGGAGTGCTGGGCGCGCTCGACGACGACGCCGAGGATGCGGCGCCGGCCGAACGGGACGCGGACGACACTGCCGACCTCCAGAGCCTCCATCGCGGCGGGCAGGCGGTAGTCGAACGGCCCCCGAAGCGCACGGGCGGTGGTGAGGGGCTCGACCTTCGCGATAGTCACCTGGCCACGGTAAGGAGCGTCGCGGACACCGATGTATGCTGCCCGCCGATGCCCAGCCTCAACCTCAGCCCCGGCGAGCGGGTCATTTTCGAGGGGCATCCCTCCTGGCGCGCGATCCTCGGCTTCTACCTGAAAGGCCTCCTCGTCGCGGTCATCATCGGCGTCATCGCCAAGCTCTTCGGCTCGGGCTCGGCGACGGTCTTCCTGATCGTCCTCGTGATCCTCGCCCTGACCGTCCTGATCGGCTTCGTCAAGCGGGTCGCGACGACCTACACGATCACCGACCGCCGCCTCAACATCAAGCGCGGGATCATCTCCCGCGAGATCCAGGAGACGCGGCTCGAGCGCGTCCAGAACGTCAACTACCGCCAGTCGGTCTACCAGCGGCTGATGCAGATCGGCGACGTCGACTTCGACACCGCGGCGACCGACGACTACAACTTCGTCTTCGTCGGCGTCGCCGACCCGGGCGAAGTCGTCCACCGGGTCGACCAGGCGACCGGCCACACCGCCGCCGGCGAGCACGGCCTCGGCGAGGCGCAGCCGCCGCGATGAGCGAGGCCGACCTCTCCGTAGTCGTCTTCGGCGCGACCGGAATCACCGGGCGCCAGGTCTGCGCCCACCTCGCCGAGCGCGCCGGCCAGAACGGCATCACCTGGGCGGCGGCCGGGCGCGACCCGGAGAAGATCGCCCGCACCCTCGGGGAGATCGGCGTCGAGGCCCCGGAGACGATCGCCGCCGACGTCGACGACCAGCCCTCGCTGAACGCGATGGCGAAGCGGACCCGGGTCGTGCTCGACATGGTCGGCCCCTACACGCTGCACGGCGAACCGGTGATCGAGGCCTGCATCGCCGCCGGCTCCCACTACATGGACCTGACCGGCGAGATCCCCTTCGTCCGCAGGATGATCGACCGCGCCCATGGCCGGGCCGAGTCCGCCGGGGTGAAGATCGTCAACGTCAGCGGCTTCGAGGCCCTGCCCCCCGACCTGATCGTCCTGCTCGCCGCGGAGACCGCCCGCGAGCGCTGGAGCGAGGAGCTGGCGACCGTCGACCTCGACGCTGACCTGCCGATCCCGGGCGGCGGCGTCAAGGCCTCCGACATCATCTCCGGCGGGACCCTCCAGAGCCTGGCCGAGATCCTCGCGGTCGAGGACGCCGCGCTCTCCACCGACCCCGGCGCCCTGATCGCCGAGGAGGAGCAGGCGCTGCGGGTCCGCAACGTCAGCCCGATCGCGATCTCCCCGCGCTTCAACGCCCAGGGCGACGTGATCACGCCGATGACGCCCTCGCCCTTCATCAACCCGGCCGTGATCCACCGCACCGCGGCCCTGCTCGCCGCCGAGGAAGGCCGCGTCTTCACCCCCTTCGTCTACCGCGAGGGCCTCGCCGTCGCCGGCAGCGACGCGACCGCCCCCCTGCGATACGCCGCCGGCGCCGCGCTCGGCGGGACCCAGGCGGCGATCCGCTCGCTGCTGCGGGCCCGGCCCTCGGTCCGCGGGCGCGTCTCGGGGATCATGCGCAAGCGGCTGCCCTCCTCCGGCTTCGGCCCGACCGGCGAGCGGATGGCGGACTGGTCCTGGAGCATGGCCGTCAACGCCAAAACGGTCGGCGGCCACTACGTCAGGGTCGACCTCGACGCCGACGGCCAGCCCGGGTACCTGACCACGGCGAAGATGCTCGGCGAGGCCGGGATGCTGCTTTCAGAGGACGATGCGACCCCGAAGCGCAGCGGCTTCCTCACCCCGGCCGCCGCTCTCGGCACCGGCCAGCTGGACCGCCTCCGCCACGCCGGGGTCCGGATCCAGGTTTCCTCTTAGAGCCGGCCCGCTAGGCGGGCGCCGCCTCGGCGGCGCCGAGGTTGGCGGCGGCGCGCAGGGCGTCGACCCTGTCGGTCCGCTCCCAGGTGAAGTCCGGGTCCTCGCGGCCGAAGTGGCCGTAGGCGGCGGTCTTCTGGTAGATCGGCCGGTGCAGATCGAGGTAGCGGCGGAAGGCGCCGGGACGGAGGTCGAACTCGGCTTCGACCAGGCGCGAGATCTCCGCGTCGGGGAGAACTCCGGTGCCGAAGGACTCGACCATCAGCGAGACCGGGTGGGCGACGCCGATCGCGTAGGCGACCTGGACCTCGCAGCGCTCGGCGAGGCCGGCGGCGACGACGTTCTTGGCGACGTGGCGGGCGGCGTATGCGGCCGAGCGGTCAACCTTTGACGGGTCCTTGCCGGAGAAGGCGCCGCCGCCGTGGCGGGCCATGCCGCCGTAGGTGTCGACGATGATCTTGCGACCGGTAAGGCCGGCGTCGCCGACCGGGCCGCCGACCACGAAACGCCCGGTCGGGTTGACCAGCATCGTCTCGGCGATCCGCTCGCTGTCGCAGAGCTCGGCGGGAAGGACGGGATCGATCACCTTCTCGATCAGGTCGGGCCGGATCGTCGAGTCGCGGTCGACCCCGTCGTCGTGCTGGGTGGAGATCAGGACCCGCTCGATCTCGACCGGCACGTCGTCGCGATAGCGGACCGTGACCTGGGTCTTGGCGTCGGGGCGCAGGTAGGGAAGCGAGCCGTCCTTGCGCACGACCGAGAGGCGGTGGGCCAGACGGTGGGCGAGGGCGATCGGCAGCGGCATCAGCTCCTCTGTCTCGGAGGTCGCGTAGCCGAACATCATGCCCTGGTCGCCCGCGCCGGCCTGGTCGGCGTCGTCGTCGGAGCCCTCCTCGCGCGTCTCCTGGGCGGCGTCGACACCCTGGGCGATGTCGGGCGACTGCTGGTCCATGCGCTCGAGCACCTCGACGGTGTCGGCGCCGAAGTTCGGGTCGAATCCGTCGTAGCCGATCTCGCGGATCGTCTCGCGGGCGATCTTGGTCAGGTCGAGCCCGACCTCGGTGCGGATCTCACCGGAGATCACGACGAGGTTGGTGTTGACGAGCGTCTCGCAGGCGACCCGGGCGTCCTCGCCCTCGCCCCCGGCCATGACAGCGTCGAGGACGCCGTCGGAGATCGCGTCGGCGACCTTGTCGGGATGGCCCTCGGTTACGGACTCGGACGTGAAGAGGTACTCGCCCTCGGCGAGCGGCTTTGAGTTAGGCATTGGCGAAGCCTAGACGAATCGCCGGGCCGATCGACCCTACTCGGGCCGGCCGCGCCTTCCGGAATGGGGGACGAAATCGATCACGAGGGGCACCCCCTCGAGCCCGTAGTTCTCCCGCATCCGATTCTCGAGGTGGTAGGCCCAGTCGCGGATGATCAGCTTGCGATCGTTGACCTGGATCGCGATCCGGGGCGGGCGCACCCCCGACCTGGGCCGAGTAGTAGAGCCGCAGGCGACGGCCGCGCCGCGAGGGCGGCGGGGTCTTGGCGACGACCTCGGAGACGAAGCGGTTGAGCTCCGGGGTCGGGATCCGCTCGGCGGCCCTGTCCGCCAGCGCGATCGCCTTCGGGAGCAGGGTGGCGACGTTGCGGCCGCGCAGCGCCGAGCAGGTGATGACCGCCGGGCGCAGGCGCGACTTGCGCCCGATCCTGGCGCGGGCGTCGTCGATGTCGGTCCGGGTCACGTCCCACTTGTTGAGCGCGATCAGGGTCGCGCAGCCGGCGCGCATCGCCAGCTCGACGACCCGCAGGTCCTCGGCGGTGACGCCGTCGCCCGCGTCGCCGACGACGATCGCGACGTCGGCGCGCTCGACAGCGCGTTCGGAGCGCAGCTGCGCGTAGTAGTCGATGCTGCCGGCGACCTTCGAGCGGCGGCGGAGGCCGGCGGTGTCGACGAGGATCACGGCGCGCCCGTCGACCTCGAGGTCGGTGTCGATCGAGTCGCGGGTGGTGCCGGCCCGCTCGGAGACGATCACCCGCTCGGAGCCGAGGAAGGCGTTGACGAGCGAGGACTTGCCGGCGTTGGGGCGGCCGACGACGGCGATCCGGACCGGCTCCGGCTCGCCGCTCGCAGCCGGGGCGCGATCGCCGAGCAGCTCGACGAGGCGGTCGAGCAGGTCGCCGCTGCCGAGACCGTGGCTGGCCGAGACCGGCATCGGCTCGCCGAGGCCGAGCTTGTGGAGCTCCGCGGTCAGGTGGTTGTCCTCGTTGCGGTCGACCTTGTTGGCGACGAGGAGGACCGGCACCTCCGACCCCCGCAGCGAGGCCGCCAGCTCGGCGTCTCCGGCGCGCACCCCCGAACGCGCGTCGGCGACCATCATCACGACGTCGGCCTCGGCCATCCCGACCCGCGCCTGGCGCTGGATGTCCTGGGCCATCTCGTCCTCGTCGGCGAGGTCGATGCCGCCGGTGTCGAGCAGGTCGAAGGCGGTCCCGTTCCATTCGCAGCGGACCCGCTTGCGATCCCTGGTCACGCCCGGCTGCGCGTCGGTGACGGCCTCGCGCCCGCCGGCGAGCCGGTTGACCAGGGTGCTCTTGCCGACGTTGGGGAAGCCGACGACGGCGACCGTGGGCAGGCGGCCCAGCGGCGCGTCAGGCTGCTCGGCGCTCACAGCAGGCCCCTCTCGCGTGCCAGGCCGGCGATCCGCTCGACGACCTCATCCTCGGTCAGGCCCGTCGTGTCGACCTCGACCGCGTCGGGCGCAGGCCGCAGGGCGCTGTGCTCGCGGGTCTCGTCGAGGCGGTCGCGGCGGCGCTGGGCGGCAAGAACCTCGGCCTCCGGCTCGCCGGTCTGGGCCGCACGGCGGCGCGCGCGCTCCTCCTCGGAGGCGGTGAGAAAGACCTTCAGCGGCGAGTCGGGGCTGACGACAGTGCCGATGTCGCGGCCCTCGGCGACGAAGCTGCCGGCGGCGATCAGGGCGCGCTGGGCGTCCACCATCACCTCGCGCACCTCGGGGTGGATCGCGATCCGGGCGGCGCCGTCGCTGACCTCGAGGGTGCGGATCGCGGCGCTGACGTCGCGGCCGCCGAGGCGGACGACCTCGCCCTCGAGGCCGATCTCGAGGCCGCCGGCGATCTCACCCATCGCCTCGCCGTCGTCGAGGTCGGCGCCGCGCTCGATCCCGGCCAGGGCGACGCAGCGGTACATCGCCCCGGAATCGAGGTAGGTGAAGCCGAGCTCCGCGGCGAGGCCGCGGGCGACGGAGGACTTGCCGGCCCCGGCGGGGCCGTCGATCGCGATCACCATGGGCGGCAGTCTTACGACTTCCCGAGGAAACCGCTCGAGGCGCTCGTTGTAGGCGGCCCCGGTCTCGGTGACGTTGTGGCCCTGCCTTCGATCACGGCGCGCTCGCCGCCGAGCCGTTCGGCGACGGTGTCGCAGACGGCCTCGAAGACCGGCGAGTGGCCGCCGGAGATCGCCAGGACCGGGAAGCCGGCCGCGGCGAGGGCGTCGAGCGGGACATCGGCCTCCCAGGACGGGCGCTCGGCCATCGCAAGCCGGGCGCCGCGCAGAAGCTCCTCGGAGGGATCCTCGGGCGTCTCGCGGCTGGAGCCGGCGCCGGAGCGGAAGAAGCGCAGGAAGTCGGCGGGCGGGATCGAGTCGCGGGCCGCGAAGAGGCGGTTGCCGTTGGCGATCATCTCCTCCGCCTCGGGGGTGCCGGCCAGTTTCAGCGCCGCCGGGCTCGGAGACGGTCAGGGAGAGCACGGCCTCCGGCCTCAGCGAGGCGGTGAGGAGCGCGATCACGGCGCCGTAGGAGTGGCCGACGAGGTGGGCGCCGTCGCCGAGCAACTCGGCGAAGAGCGGCGCCTCGAGCTCGAAGTCTCCGCGCTCGAGCGGGGGGCTGGACCCGAACCCGGGCCGGTTGGCGCAGACCAGGGTCCAGCGCTCGGCCAGGGGCAGCTGCCGGCGCCAGGTCCTCTCGGCGCCGACGATCGTGCCGTGGATGAAGACGATCGGCGGCCCGGAGCCGGTCCGGCTGACGTCGAGGTCGGCGGCGCGGAGGCCGCTCATCCGGCGAGAGAGGCGAGATCGGCCTCGAAACCGGGGTAGCTGATCGCGGCGGCGTCCATCCCGGCGACCTCGACCCCTCGCGGGAGGCGAGGCCGGCGATCGCGCCGAGCATCGCGATCCGGTGGTCGCCGTGGGAGTCGACGCCGCCGCCGCGCAGGCCGCCGCCGCCCTCGATCCGCATCCCGTCCTCGGTCGTCTCGACCGTCGCGCCGAGCGCGGTCAGCGCCGCCGCGACCGTCTCGATCCGGTCCGACTCCTTGCGCCGCAGCTCGGCGGCGTCGCGGATCGTCGTCGCGCCCTCGGCGAAGCTGGCGGCGAGCGCGACCAGGGGCAGCTCGTCGATCGCCAGCGGGACCTCGGAGCCGCCGACCTCGGTGCCCTGCAGCGGCGAGGAGCGGACGAGCAGCGAGCCGATCGGCTCGCCGCCCTCCTCTGACTCTTCGAGCCTCTCGATCCCGGCGCCCATCCGCTCGAGGATCGCGAGCAGGCCGGTCCGGGTCGGGTTGAGGCCGACGCCGTCCAGACCGCACCTCGCTGCCCTCGGATGAGCAGCGCAGCGACGATGAAGAAGGCGGCGGAGGAGATGTCGCCGGGGACGACGATGCGGCCCGGCGCCAGGCGCTCGGCCCGCGTCACCGCGACGAACCCGTCGCCTTTCTCGACCGCGGCGCCGGCGGCGGCGAGCATGCGCTCGGTGTGGTCGCGGCTCGGGAGCGGCTCGAGGACGCGGGTCTCCCCCTCGGCGAGGAGCCCGGCGAAGAGCAGACAGGACTTGACCTGGGCGCTGGCAACCGGCATCTCGTAGGAGATCCCGGTCAGCGGCTCCCCCTCGATCGTGAGCGGGGTGAAGCGATTCTCTCGACAGCGCAGCTGCGCGCCCATCGCGCTCAGAGGCTCGGCCACCCGGTCGATAGGGCGACGGCGGATCGAGTCGTCACCGTCGAGCTCCCAGGTTCCGCCCGGCTGCCCCGCGAGCCAGCCCGGCAGGAGGCGCAGCAAGGTGCCGGCATTGCCGACGTCGATCGCCGCCGAGACCGCGCCCTGGAGGCCGATCCCGGCGACCGAGATCGTCGGCGCGATCGCCGCGCCGACCCCGGTCACCTCGACGCCGAGCCGCCCCACCGCGGTCAGCGTCGAGCGGGTGTCGGCCGCGTCGAGGTAGCCCTCGATCGTCGTCTCGCCCTCTCCCATCGCCGCGATCAGCGCCGCCCGGTGGGAGATCGACTTGTCGGCAGGCGGTCTCAGCGAGCCGCTCAGTGGGCCCGACGGCTCGAAGCGGGTCGCCATCAGCCCTCGTCGTCCAGAACCGTGACCGAGTGCCCGAGGCCCTCGATCAGGCCCACCGCCCGCTGCGCCTGCTCGGCGCCGGAGACCCAGACCGAGACGGCGCCGGAGGTCATGTCGGGCGCCGGGTAGAGCGCCATGTCCTCGATGTTGACCCCGGCCTCGCCCAGCGCCAGGGCCAGGTCGGCGATCGTCCCGGGGCGGTTGACGACGACGACGCGCAGCTCTCGCAGCGGGCCACCGGCGAGGTCGCCCTCGAGCAGCTCGCGGCGGTCCTCGGCGGCGGTCGCGTGCCAGGCGGTGACGGCGTCGCGGTCACCGCTGCGGATCAGCTCCGCGGCGTCGCGCAGGCGGGCGCCGACCGCGTCGATCGCCGCGGCGACTGCATCGCGGTTGCTGGCGAAGATGTCGCCCCAGATCGCGGGGTTGGAGCCGGCGACCCTGGTCGTGTCGCGGAAGCTGGGGCCGACCTCGACCGGCATCCGCTCCGCGTCGCGGCCGAGCTCGGCGGCGGCCTCGTCGACGAGGACGTTTGCGACGACGTGCGGGAGGTGGCTGACCGTCGCCATCAGGCGGTCGTGGGTCTCGGCCTCGATCGCCTGCGGCCGCGCCCCGAGGTCGGAGACGGCCCGCTGCAGGCGGTCGTAGAGGACGCCGCTCGAGCTCCCGGTCGGGGTCAGGTACCAGCGGGCGCCCTCGAAGAGGTCGGCCCTGGCGTTGCCGACCCCGGAGGTCTCGGCGCCGGCGAGCGGGTGGCCGCCGATGAAGCGCTCGTCGTCGCCGAGCGCGGCGACGATCTCACGCTTGGTCGAGCCGACGTCGGTGACGACGACGTCATCGCCGCTGGCCGCGAGCGCCTCGCGGGCGAGCTCGACCAGGCGGCCGACGGGGGCCGCGCAGACGACCACCTCGGCCCCCTCGCATGCCGCGGCGACCGTCGCCGCCGAGCCGTCGATCGCGCCCGCGCGGACCGCCCGGCCGATAGTCGCCGGGTCGGGGTCGAAGCCGACCACCTCGGCCTGCGATCGCCCTCGCGCGGCGCGCCCGACCGAACCTCCGATCAGGCCGACGCCGAGGACGGCGATCTTCATCGCCCGCGCCGGGCGCGCACCGCGAGCGGCGAGGCCGTCGAGGACCGAGACCGTGTCCTCCCAGGCCATGCAGGCGTCGGTGATCGACTGGCCGTAGACGAGCTCGCCGTCGCCGTCCTGGCTCTGGTTGCCCTCGACCAGGAAGGACTCGAGCATGACCCCGACGATCGCCGCGTTGCCGGCGGCGATCTGCTCGCCGATCTCGCCGGAGGCGACGATCTGCTTGGCCGGGACCTTGCCGCTGTTGTCGTGGGATGCGTCGATGACGACGCGCTCCGGCAGGCCTTCGGCGCGCAGCTTCGCCAGCGCGTCCTCGATCGCCTCGGGCCCGCCGTAGTTGGGAGCGCCCCTGGCCGCCGCGCAGGATCACGTGCCCGTCGGGGTTGCCGGTGGTGTGATGGATCGCCGGGATGCCGCTGTCGTCGATGCCGGCGAAGGCATGGGAGGCGGCGGCGGCGCGGACCGCGTCGACCGCGACCTGGACGTCGCCGTCGGTGCGGTTCTTGAACCCGATCGGCATCGAGAGGCCGGAGCCGAGCTGGCGGTGGATCTGGCTCTCGGTGGTGCGGGCGCCGATCGCGCCCCAGGCGACCGCGTCGGAGATGTACTGCGGGGTGATCGGGTCGAGGAACTCGCAGCCGACCGGCAGCCCGGTGTCGAGGATCTGGAGCAGGAGCTGCGGCGCGATCCGCAGGCCGGCGTTGACGTCGCCGGAGCCGTCGAGGTGCGGGTCGTTGATCAGCCCCTTCCAGCCGATCGAAGTCCGCGGCTTCTCGAAGTAGACCCGCATCACGACGAGGAGGTCCTCGCGGCGCTCCTCGGCGAAGGCCGCCAGGCGCCCCGCGTACTCGAGCGCGGCCTCGACGTCGTGGACGCTGCAGGGCCCGACGACGACCATCAGCCGGTCGTCCTCACCGTCGAGCACCGTCGCGACTTCCCGGCGCCCCCGCACCACCGCCTGCTCGCGCTCGTCACCCAGCGGCAGCTCGCCGAGCAGCGCCGCCGGGGACACCAGCTCGACGATCCGATCGATCCGCTGGTCGCGAACCCGGTCTCGAGTCCCCTCTTCGGTCCCGATCATCATCTCTCCGTCACCTTCCTCCAAAGCCAAAAGATCCTAAACACGCGAACGCGGCACGGCGGCCGGCCGGAGCAGAAGAGGCGTGTCGGCGGGCCCCGATGCGGCGCGCGCCAGGCCGGACGCCTAGCTAAATCGCCAGTAATAGGTGAAGCGGGCAGAGTCGAGCGCGGCGCCGGAGGCGCGGGGGCTGCTCGTGATGTCGCCGTCTGCTTCACCAGCGAGCTTTAGCAGGTGAGCGGCGAGAAGTCACGGGGCGCGGGGGATCAGCGCAGCAGTCGCCGAGCGCCGTCAGGAAGCGGTCGTTCTCCTCGGGGGTCCCGTAGGTGACCGCGCATGTGCCCCGGTTCGCCGAGCGGCGTGCCGGGCGGACCGCGATCTTGCGCTCGGCGAGCCCGGCGACGACCTCCGCCTCGTCGGCCTCGCCGAGGTCGATCCAGGAGAAGTTCGCCTCGCTCTCGGAGGTCTCGAGGCCGAGCTCCTCGAGGCCCGACTCGACCCGGACCCGCTCGATCAGGGTGCTCTCGACCCGGCGGGCGACGTCGTCGCGTGCAGGATCGCCTCCGCCCCGGCCGCCTGGGCCAGAGCGTTGACGCTGAAGGGCTGGCGCACGGCGTCGATCGCGGCGCGGAAACGGGCCGAGCCGATCGCGTACCCGACCCGCAGGCCGGCGAGGCCGTAGCACTTGCTGAAGGTCCGCAGGACGACCAGGTTCGGGAAGTCGGAGAGCAGGTCGAGGCTGGTGTCGGGATCGTCGTGCGTCTGGAACTCGATGTAGGCCTCGTCGAGAATGATCGTCACGTGCGGCCGGGACCCGCTCGCAGAAGGCGGCGATCTCGGCGGCGGGAATGTGGGTCGCGGTCGGGTTGTTGGGGTTGCAGACGATCAGCAGCTGGGTCGCGGCGGTGACCTCGGCGGCCATCGCGTCGAGGTCGTGGACCCAGCCCTCGGCGAGCGGCACGCGGACCTCGCGGGCGCCGGTCAGCGCCGGCAGGTACGGGTACATCGAGAACGAGGGCCAGGCGTAGAGGATCTCGTCGCCCGGCTCGCAGAGCGCCTCGGCGGCGGCGAGGAGGATCTCGCAGGAGCCGTTGCCGACGGCGACCCGGCCGGGCTCGGTCTCGTAGCGATCGGCGATCCGGCGCCGCAGCAGGGTCGCGTCGGGGTCCGGGTAGCGATTCATCGCCTTGGCGGCGCGCCTGGATCGCCTCGACCACCTTGCGGGTGCGGCCCGAAGCGGCGACTCGTTGGAGGCGAGCTGGGCGATCTCGCCGCGCGGCGATCGCCTCGGGCGCCTGCCCGGTCGGGACGCCGGCCTGGTAGCCCGGCATGCGGGCGAGCTTCTCGGCGAAGGTGACGGTCACGGACCGATTGTGCCCAGGAACTACTGCGCGGCGTGGAGGTCGGAGCGCAGCTTCTGGGTCGCGCCGAGGTAGGCGTGCGCCGGGGCGTGGCCGCCGCCGGCGTAGAAGTGGACCATCACCCGGATCACCCGCTCCATCGAGCCGGGGACCGGGATCTCGCGGCAGCAGAGCAGCGGCACCGAGTCGAGCCCGAGGTTGCGCGCGGCGACCGCCGGGAA
The DNA here is from genome assembly GCA_963795295.1 of uncultured Solirubrobacterales bacterium. Classification (GTDB taxonomy): domain Bacteria; phylum Actinomycetota; class Thermoleophilia; order Solirubrobacterales; family 70-9; genus VRUE01. Next base: position 180,842 of record CAWCHE010000006.1, on the reverse strand, counting down.
CTCGGCGTCGAGGTCCTCGGTGGTCGTGAACAGGCAGCTGACCATCGCCGCCGGCTCGAGCGCGTTGCGGTCGACCAGCTCACGCATCAGCTCGGTGGTCGCGGAGAGGATCGCCTCCGCCTCGTTCGCCTCGGCCTGCACCGCGCCGCGCACGGCGAAGAGTCTTTGATCGGCTCCGCTCACCCGCGCATCTTCCCAAAGCCGTCATCGGCATCCCGTAGGGTCCCGCTATGGCGACGCACACATCCGAGATCCGGCTCACCACCGAGGGGAACGCCGACGTCATCGACATCACCGGCGAGGTCCAGGGCGTCGTCGAGGAGGCCGGGGTCGCGAGCGGGCAGGCGCTCGCCTTCGTCCGCGGCTCGACCGCGGCGATCGCGACGATGGAGTTCGAGCCCGGCGGGGTCGCCGACCTGCGGGCGATGCTCGAGCGGCTGATCCCGACCGCCGGCGAGTACGAGCACAACCGCCTCAACCACGACTGCAACTCCCATGCCCACCAGCGGGCCTCGATCGTCGGCCCCTCCGAGGCGATCCCGATCCTCGACGGCCGGCTCGCGACCGGCACCTGGCAGCAAATCGTCCTGATCGACTTCGACGACCGCCCCCGCGCCCGCACCGTCGTCATCCAGGTGATCACGTGACGGCCGAGTGCTGCGTTTTGGGGTCTATGGACCCCTGAGGTAGCACTCGAGCGCTTATCGGAGCGGAGGACCTCGATCTCCTTGTCGGAGAGGCGGCGCGCCTTGCCGTCGGGCAGGTTGCCGAGCTCGATCGGGCCGAAGCGGACGCGGCGCAGGGCGACGACCCGGTTGCCGGTCGCTTCCGCCATCCGCCGCACCTGGCGGTTGCGGCCTTCGCGCAGGACGATCTCGAACCCGCTCTCGCCGAGGCGGCGGACCTCGGCCGGCGCCGTCGGGCCGTCCTCGAGCACGACCCCCTCGGCGCAGCCGCCGCAGGTCGCGCATCGGCCGGCGGGCGGCGCAGCTCGACCCGGTAGGCCTTCGAGACTTCGTAGCGGGGGTGGGTGAGCCGGTTGGCGAGCTCGCCGTCGTTGGTCAGCAGCAGCAGCCCGGTCGAGTCGACGTCGAGCCTGCCGACCGGATAGAGGCGGGCGTCGGTCCGGACCAGGCTGACGACCGCGGGCCGATCGCCGGGCTCCTTCGCGGTCGAGACCACGCCGACGGGCTTGTTGACAGCCCAGACCTCGTGCGCCTCGGCGCCGACGGCGCCGCCGTCGACCCGGACGTCATCCCCCGCCCCGACATCCCGCGCCGGGTCCGTAACGACCTCGCCCGCCGACCGTGACCCGCCCGTTCGCGATCAATTTCTCCGACATCCGCCGCGAAGCGACTCCCCCGTGGGCGAGGAACTTGGCGAGCCTCACGGATGTGGGATCGGGGGAGGCCTCGATGGAGCCTCCCCGCTGTTGCTCCGGCGGGTCCTCCCCTGACTCCCCCCCTCAAGGCTCGGCGCGCTGTTCGCCCGCCTTGAGCAGCCGCTCGCGCAGCTCGCGCTCGTCCTCCGGGGTCGGGTCGAAGCGCGAGGGGTCGGGCAGCGCGTCGAGGCCGGTGAGGCCGAAGAGCCGCTCGAAGAGCTCCGTCGTCTTGAAGATCGCGGCGCCGAAGCGCGAGCGCCCCGACTCCTCGATCAGGCCGCGCTCGGCGAGGGTCTGGACCGCCGACTCCGAGGAGACGCCGCGGATCCGCGCGACCTCCGGCCGCGAGACCGGCTGCAGGTAGGCGACGATCGCCAGCGTCTCGGCCTGGGCCTGGGTCAGCGGCGGCGTCCGCGGCTTCGCCAGCAGCCGCCGCGCCGCGTCCTCGCTGGCCGGGTCGCTGGCCAGGGCGAAGCCGCCGCCGACCTCGCGCAGGACGATGCCCGCGCTTGCCCTCGGCGAGGTCCTCGCGCAGGAGCTCGATCGCCTCCGTCGACCTGGCCCTCCGTCGCCTCGGTCGCCTCGGCCAGGTCGGCCGCGGTGACCGGCTGCGGCGAGAGGAAGAGCAGTGCCTCGATCGTGCGGCCGAGGTCGTTCACGCCGACCTCTTGACGATCTCGATCGGGCCGAAGGGCTCGCGTCTGCTTCCAGGTCGCCTCGCCGCGGCGGTAGAGCTCGAGCAGGGCGAAGAGCGTCACCGCCTGGGTGAGGCGGTCCTCGCCGCCGAACTGCTCGTCGAAGTCGATGCTGCCGCTGGCCGACCGAGCGCCCGGCGCAGCGCCTCGAGGCGGTTTTCGAGCGAGACGGTCGGGCGGATGTGGCTGATGTCGACCTCAGGCGGCGGCGTCAGCAGGTCGCCGAGCGCGACCCCGAGCAGCTCGGGCTCATAGGCGGCCGTGGCGGCGTCGATCGCGACCCGGCGCAGCTCGGCCGGCAGCGGCGCCGAGCGGTAGAGGTAGCCGCGCTCGGCCTCGAAGCGCTCGACGAGCTGCTTCGAGGCGGCGCTGTAGCGGCGGTACTCGAGCAGCCGCGCGAGCAGCTCCTCGATCGCCTCCTCCGGCCCCATCTCCTCGAGCCCCTCCTCGGCGCCCGGCAGCATCAGGCGGGACTTCAGCTCGAGCAGCGACGGCGATCAGGACCAGGAACTCGGTCGCGACCTCGAGCTCGAGCTCGCCCTCGCCCTCGAGGTGCTCGATGTAGGCGACGACGACCTCGCCCAGCTGCAGACCTCGAGCAGGTCGACCTCTTCGCGGAGGACGACCGCCAGCAGCAGGTCGAAGGGGCCGGCGAAGACATCGAGCTCGAGGTCCAGCTCAGCGACGGTCATGCGGGCAACTTAACGCCGCGGGCCGATACCCATGCGGTCCCGCACCTCCGCCGACCGGCACCGAGGCCATCTCCCGCGCCTGCTCGGCGCCGGCGGCGAGGGTCGCCTCGAGCGCCGCCTCGTCGGGACGCAGCTCCGCGTAGCGCTCCCGCACCGGCGCCAGCAGCTCGACCACCCCCTCGGCCACCGCCTTCTTGAAGTCCCCGTAGCCGACGCCCTCGAACTCGCTCTCGACCTCGCTCCGGCCGAGCTGCCGCGGGCGACCGCGAGGATGTCGATCAGGTTGGCGATCCCGGCCTTGCCCTCGCCGCGGCGCGACCTCGCGGCCGGAGTCGGTGACGGCGCTGCCGACCTTCTTGCGGATCGCGTCGGGCTCATCGAGGACGTAGGACCGTGCCGGCCTCGGTGCCCGCGGTCGTCGACATCTTCCGCTCCGGCTCCTGCAGGTCCATGATCCGCGCCCCGACCTCGGGGACCCGGAGCTCGGGCTCGACCAGGAGCTCGCCGCCGAAGCGCTCGTTGAAGCGCCGGGCGATCTCACGCATCAGCTCGATGTGCTGGCGCTGGTCCTCGCCGACCGGGACCTCGCTGGCGTCTTGTAGGCGAGCACGTCGGCCGCCTGCAGCACCGGGTAGTAGAAGAGCGCCGCGGAGACGAGCTCGCGCTGCTTCGCCGACTTCTCCTTGAACTGGGTCATGCGGTTGAGGTCGCCGTGGGCGGTGACCGCGGAGAGCAGCCAGGTCAGCTCGGTGTGCTCGCGCACGTCGGACTGGCGGAAGAGGATGCAGCGCGCCGGGTCGAGGCCGGCGGCGAGAAGGATCGCGGTGGTGTCGTAGACGCGCTCGCGCAGCTCGTCGGGCTCGTAGGGGACCGAGATCGCGTGCAGGTCGACGATGCAGAAGATCGCCGGGTCGCCGCGGTCCTGGCCCTCGACGTACTGCTGGATCGCCCCGATGTAGTTGCCGAGGTGCTTGCGGCCGGTGGGCTGGATGCCGGAGAAAATGATCATGAGCGGGGAACCCTATGCGCGCTCTAGCTCGGGCGCGGTCTCGCCGGGCTCCGCCGGGACGCAGTCGCAATCGGCCGAGTGGCCGCACTCGCCGGCCTGCGCGGTGCCCCGCGCGGCGACCGCCTTGACGCGTCGTTTCGGGTTCTCGATGCCGATCCCGGCGACGATGCCGCCGAGGATCATCAGCACCCCGGCGATCCAGATCCCGAGGTGGAAGGAGGAGGTCGACGCGTCGGTCGGCCGCCGCTCCGACACGGGTCGCTTCGGCGGCGGTCAGCTCTTCGGTTTCCGGCACCGCCAGGGGCTTTTCCTTGGCGTCGGAGACCGCGCTCGCGGCCGGGCCAGAGAGCGGCGCGCTGCCCAGCTGGTTGTCGAGCGCGGTGTCGAAGTGGGCGGAGATCACCGCGCCGAGGATCGCGATCGCGAGCAGGCCGGCGACCCTGGAGACACCGTTGTTGACGCCCGAGGCGATTCCCACGTGGTGTTCGTCGACGGAGTCGAGCACGGTCGCCGTCAGCGGCGCGACCGTCGCCGAGAGCCCGACGCCGAAGATCAGCAGGCCGGGAAGGACGTCGGTCACGTAGTTCGGGGTCGGAGCCGACGCGGAGCAGGAGAAGCAGCCCGATGCCGCCGACGATCGGGCCGGCGGACATCGGCAGGCGCGGCCCGGTCCCCGAGGCGACCTTGCCGAAGCGCGGCGAGAGGAAGAACATCAGGACCGAGATCGGGGTCGTCGCCAGCCCCGCCTCCAGCGGCGAGTAGCCGGCCACCTGCTGGAGGAAGAGGCCGACGAAGAAGAGGCCGCCGATCAGGCCGGCGTAGGCGGACAGGGTGGTCAGGTTGGCGATCGAGAAGTTGCGGATCTTGAAGAGGCCGAGCGGCAGCAGCGGGTGGCGGGCGTAGGCCTCGCGGACGATGAAGAGGATGAAGCTGGCGATCCCGACCACCATCGGCAGCCAGACCATCGGGCTGCTCCAGCCGTTCGCCGGCTGCTCGATCAGGGCGAAGGTGGGGCCGCCGAGGCCTATCGCGGAGAGCACGATGCCGAGGAAATCGATGTCGAGGAAGGCGTCCTCGTCGCGGCTCTCCTGGACCGACCGCAGGGTGAGGAAGCCGGTGACGGCGATCAGCGGGATGTTGACCCAGAAGATCGCCCGCCAGGAGACGAGGCTGATCAGGGCGCCGCCGCCGGCCGGCCCGAGCACCGTCGCTATCCCGGTCCAGGCCGTCCAGGTTCCGACCGCCTTGCCGCGCGCCTCGCCGGAGAAGGTCGCCGCGACGATCGCCAGCGAGCCGGGGACGAGCAGGGCGCCGGCGATCCCCTGCAGGGCGCGGGCGCCGATCAGGAACTCGGCGGTGGGGGCGATCGCGCAGAGCGCCGAGCAGACCCCGAAGGAGATCAGGCCCATCACGAAGATGCGGCGGCGGCCGAACTGGTCGCCGAGGCTGCCGCCGACCAGGAGCAGCGAGACGAGGGCCAGCGTGTACGCCTCGACCACCCACTGCTGGCCGGCGAGCCCGACGTCGAGCCCGTCGCTGATCGCCGGCAGGGCGACATTGACGACAGTGCCGTCGAGGAAGACCACCGTCGAGCCGAGGATCGTCGCGATCAGCGTCAGGCGCTGCTGGCGGGTCACGGGCACCAGTCTAGGCATCGCCCCGGGCCGGCCCGCGCAAGAAGAATCCCGCCGCGCGCCCTCGGCAGGACACCCAGGTGCGGGGCTGGAACAATCCGGGTAGGTGAGCGGCCATGGCTAGAGCGATATGGAGCGGATCGATCAGTTTCGGGCTCCTCAACGTGCCCGTGAAGCTCTACAGCGCGGTCGCGCGGCGCAACATCGCGCTGCGTGAGATCCGTGAGTCCGACGGCGCCCGCATCCGCCACCGCCGCGTCGCCGAAGGGACCGACGAGGAGGTCCCCTACGAGAAGATCATCAAGGCCTTCGAGATCACCTCAGGCAACTACGTGCCGCTCGACAAGGACGAGATCTCGGCGCTGGCGCCGAAGAAGACCCGCGCGATCGAGGTCCAGGACTTCGTCGACCTCGGCGAGATCGACCCGATCTATTTCGACAGCCCCTACTACCTGGGCCCCGCCGAGGGCGCCGAGAAGGCCTACTCGCTGCTTGCCAGCGCGATGGAGGCCTCGGGCAAGGTCGCGATCTCCCGCTTCGTCTTCCGCAACAAGGAGCACCTGGCGGCGCTCCGCACCGACGGCGGCGTCCTGACGCTGACCACGATGCGCTTCGCCGACGAGGTCGTCGCCCCCGACGAGCTCGAGGACGTGCTGCCGGCCGAGAAGCCGAAGGTCGCGAAGAAGGAGGTCGAGATGGCCGAGAAGCTGATCGACTCGCTGACCAGCGACTTCGACCCGAGCGCCTACCGCGACGAGTACCGCGAGGAACTGATGGCGCTGATCGAACGCAAGGCCGAAGGCAAGGAGATCGTGACGCCGGAGGCGAGCGAGCCCGAGGCGACCAAGGCGCCGGACCTGATGAGCGCCCTCGAGGAGAGCATCGCGGCCGTCAAAGGCGCGCCCGGACGGCAGCGCGAAGAAGGCGCCGGCGAAAGCGAAAAAACGCAAAGCGCCGAAAAAAGCCGCCGCCAAGAAACGCTCCAAAGCCAAATCCTCCAAGTAGCCGGTGGGCACGGACCGCCAGGTCGACGTCGACGGCCGTGAGCTGAAGCTCACCAACCTCGACAAGGTCCTCTATCCCGCCGCCGGCTTCACCAAGGGCGAGGTCGTCGACTACTACGCCAAGGTCGGCGCCGACGATGGTCCCGCACCTGAACGGGCGCGCCGTCACCCTGCGCCGCTTCCCCGAAGGGGTCGACGACCTCGACTCCGCGTTCTTCGAGAAGCGCTGCCCCAAGCACCGCCCGAAATGGGTCAAGACCGCGTCGGTCCGGGCCGGGCCCAACGCCGGCAAGATCGACTTCTGCGTCTGCGACAGCCTGCCGACCCTGGTCTGGATGGCGCAGCTCGCGGCGATCGAGCTGCACCCCTCGCTCTCGCTCTCGCGGGCGCCGACCCGGCCGACCGTCCTCGCCTTCGACCTCGACCCGGGCCCGCCGGCGGACGTCGTCGACTGCTGCCGGGTGGCGCTGCGCCTGCGCGACCTCTTCGCCCACTTCGAGCGTCGAGTGCTTCCCGAAGACATCGGGCTCGAAGGGCATGCAGGTCTACGTCCCGCTCAACTCGAAGGGCACGAGCTACGACGAGACCAAACCGTTCGCCAAAGCGATCGCCCAACTGCTCGAAAAGCAGACCCCGGAGCTGGTCGTCTCGAAAATGAAAAAGGTCGAACGCGAGGGAAAGATCTTCGTCGACTGGTCGCAGAACCACCGCAGCAAAACGACCGTCGCCGTCTACTCGATGCGCGCCCGCGAACGCCCCACGGTCTCGACCCCGGTCAGCTGGGAGGAGGTCGAGCACGCCGCCGAGCACGACGACGGAGCCTCACTCGTCTTCGAGTCCTCCGACGTGCTCAAACGGATCGAGGATCGCGGCGACCTCTTCGCCCCGGTGCTGGAGCTGCAGCAGTCCCTACCGGACCTGTAGTCGACGGACGCCGGCAGCCCGGGCCGCCTACCTCGGGTCGCGCCACATCTGGGTGACGCTCGGCCCGTCTTCGCCGAGGTCGAAGGAGCCGCAGGGCCTGAACCCGAGGCGTTCGTAGCGGCCGTCGTTCGCGGGGTTGGAGGACTCGAGGAAGGCGGGCATGCGCTCGGCGTCGATGCGCTCGAGGGTCCGGGCGAGCAGGCCCATGCCCTCACCGCGGCCGCGCCGGTCAGGGTGGGTGCCGAGCAGGCTCAGGTAGAAGTGCGGCTCGCCGTGAGGGTGGGCCGCGTCGAAGCGCTCGTAGACGTCGAGGACCCGCGCCGCGCCATCGCCGAGCAGGTCGCGGAAGAACGGCTCGAGCCTCGCCTCGTCCTCGGGGCTGATCTCCGGTTTGCCGGGGGCGATCCAGACTGCGGCCGCGCCGCAGCCCTCCGTGACCCAGGTCCAGCCGTCGCTGAGCGAGGCCTCGATCAGCATCCGCCAGTGCGCACGGTGCTGCTCCAGGCGCCGCTCGGGATCCGGGAAGGCCCAGGCCCATACCGGGTCCTCGTGGAATGCGAGGGCCAGGGTCTCGGCGATCGCGGCTCCGTCCTCGTGGGCGGCGACCCTGGCCTCGACCGGAGCGGGCGGGCCGGCGGCCATCAGCCCAGGGGCTGGCGCACGACGGGCCGGCGGGTCGCCTTGACCTCGTCGAGGCGGCGGACCGGCGTCGTGTAGGGAGCCTGTTTCGCGACCTCGGGGTCGGCCTCGGCCTCCTCGAGGATCTGCTCGATCGCCTCGGCAAAGGCGTCGAGGCTCTCCTTGGTCTCGGTCTCGGTCGGCTCGACCATCAGCGCCTCGTCGACCAGGAGCGGGAAGTAGACCGTCGGCGGGTGGAAGCCGAAGTCGAGCAGGCGCTTGGCGAGGTCGAGGGTCGCGACCCCGAGCTCCCTCTTCATCGGCTTGCCGGAGAGGACGAACTCGTGCATGCAGTGGCGGTCGAAGGCGATCGGGAGCCGCTTCCCGGCGCGTCCGGCCGCGAGCCGCGCCTTCAGGTAGTTGGCGTTGAGCACCGCGGTCTCGGACGCCTCGGCGAGGCCGTCGGCGCCGAGGCTGAGGATGTAGGCGTAGGAGCGGACGAAGACGCCGAAGTTGCCCTGGAAGCCGCGCAGCCGCCCGATCGACTTGGGCCGGTCGATGATCGAGGTCGAAGGTCGGCCCGCCGCCGTTGTCGCTCTCGCGCCGCACCACCTGCGGCCGCGGCAGGAAGGGCTCGATCCGCTCCGAGACGGCGATCGGGCCGGCGCCCGGGACCGCCGCCGCCGTGGGGCTGGGAGAAGGACTTGTGGAGGTTGACGTGGACGATGTCGAAGCCCATGTCGCCGGGGCGCGATTGGCCCATCACCGCGTTGAGGTTGGCGCCGTCGTAGTAGAGAGTGCCGCCGGCCTCGTGGATCAGCGAGGCGATCTCGGCGATGTTCTCGTCGAAGAGCCCGAGCGTGTTGGGGTTGGTCAGCATCAGGCAGGCGATGTCGTCGGGGTCGGCCGCGATCTTCTCCCGCAGGTCGTCCATCTCGACGCCGCCGTCCTCGTTGGTCGCGACCTTGACGACGTCGAAGCCGGCCATCGTCACCGAGGCCGGGTTGGTCCCGTGCGAGGTGTCGGGGGCCAGGACCTTGGTCCGGCTTTCGCCGCGATCGGCGTGGAAGGCGCGGGTCAGGAGCAGTCCGGCGAGCTCCCCGTGGGAGCCGGCCGAGGGCTGCAGGCTGACGTGCGGGAGGCCGCAGATCTCGGCCAGTGACGCCTGCAGCAGCCACATTAGCTCGAGCGCGCCCTGCGAGCGCCGCGGGTCCTGCGCCGGGTGCAGGCGGGCGTGGCCGGGGAGCGCCGCGACCCGCTCGTTGAGGCGCGGGTTGTGCTTCATCGTGCACGAGCCGAGCGGGTAGAAGCCGCTGTCGAGGTCGAAGTTGCGCCGCGAGAGGCGGTTGTAGTGACGGACGATCTCGGGCTCGGAGACCTCGGGGAGGCGCGGCGGCTCGGATCGCAGCAGGTTCGACGGGATCAGATCCTCGAGCGGCGGCTCGGGCACTTCGGCGTCGGGCAGGACGGCGGCGCGGCGTCCCTCCTTCGAGCGCTCATAGATCGTCAGCACCTTTTCGTCCTGCATGTTCATACGGCCACCGCCTCGGCCGCGACGGCGGCGCCGATCGCCTCGGCGAGCTCATCGATCTGAGCCTTCGTGCGGCGCTCGGTGATCGCGACCAGGAGGCCGTCCTCGTGCTCGGGGTACTCGCGCCCGAGCGGGTAGCCGGCGGCGATGCCGCGCTCGGCGCATCGCTCCAGGACCCGGTCGACCGGCGCCGCGAGCCGGACCGCGAACTCACGGGCGACCGGCGCCTCGTGCAGGAGCTCGACCCCGTCGATCCCCGCCAGCGCCTCGCGGGCGTAGGCGGTGCGGCGCACGAGCAGCTCGCCGAGCTCGCGGAAGCCCTCGCGGCCGAGCCAGGCGAGGTGGACCATCGCCGCCAGCGCGTTCAGGGCCTGGGCGGTGCAGATGTTGTTGGTCGCCTTCTCGCGGCGGATGTGCTGCTCGCGGGTCTGCAGGGCGAGGACGAAGCCGCGGCGCCCGTCGACGTCGTCGGTTTCACCGGCGATCCGCCCCGGCATCCGGCGGATCAGGTCCTCGGTCGCGCAGAAGAAGCCGAACGAGGGGCCGCCGAAGTCGAGCCGGTTGCCGAGCGGCTGGCCCTCACCGAGGGCGATGTCGGCGCCGCACTCTCCCGGGGGCCTGAGGATGCCGAGGGTCATCGGGTCGCAGGCGACGATCAGGAGGGCGCCGTGCTCCTTCGCGGCGGCGCCCAGCGCCTCGACGTCCTCGACCGCGCCGAGGAAGTTCGGGCTCTGGAGGAAGACGGCGGCGGTCTCGGCGTCGACGGCGGCGGCCAGCGCGGCGGCGTCGGTGACCCCGTCCTCGAGGCCGACCTCCTCGATCTCGGCGCCGTAGCCGACCGAGTAGGTGGCGAGGGTCTCGCGGCTGTGGGGATGGACGCCGCGGGAGACGACGAAGCGGCTGCGACCGGTCGCGCCCATCGCCAGGTAGCCCGCGGAGGCGACCGACGACGGGCCCTCGTAGAGGCCGGCGTTGGAGACCGGCAGGCCGGTCAGCTCCGACATCGCGGTCTGGAACTCGAACATCGCCTGCAGGCCGCCCTGCGAGATCTCAGGCTGGTAGGGCGTGTACGGCGTCAGGAACTCGGAGCGCTGGGTGATCGCGTCGACGATCGCCGGCACGTAGTGGTCGTACATCCCGGCGCCGACGAAGCAGACCTGCTCCTCGGCGTCGGCGTTGCGCGCCGCCAGCGCCGCCAGGCGCTCGTAGACCTCGGCCTCGCTGAGGCCCTGGGGCAGCTCGAGCGGACGGCCCAGCCGCAGCGGCTCCGGGACCTGCTCGAACAGCTCGTCGACGGAATCGACCCCGATCGCGGCCAGCATCTCGGCCCGGTCGGCGTCGGTTGCGGATGTGTAGCGCGTCACCCCGGTAAGGCTACGGAAGCGAGGGGCGGGCCCGCTAGGCCTTTTCCAGCAGCTTGCGGTATTGGTCGGCGTCGAGCAGCCCCTCGGCCTCTCCCGGGGCCGTGAGCCGGACCTTGACCATCCAGCCCTCTCCGTAGGGGTCCTCGTTGATCTTTTCCGGCGAGTCCTCGAGCGCGTCGTTGACCTCGACCACCTCGCCCGACATCGGCGCGATCACGTCGGAGACGGCCTTGACCGACTCGACCTCGGCGTAAGAGGCATCTTTGTGGACGGTCGTGCCGACCTCGGGCGGGTCGTAGAAGACGACCTCGCCGAGGCTGTCCTGGGCGTACCAGGTGACCCCGAAGACGGCGTGCTCGTCGCCCTCCAGCCGGGCCCAGTCGTGCTGGTCGTGGTAACGCAGGTCGTCGGGGTAGCTTGCCTCGGCCAAGGTCATCTCGCTTTCTCGTAGAGGGGCTTGGAAGCTATCCGGGCCGGCCGCCGCTTGCCGCGCACGTCGATCTCGACCTCGGTCCCGGGGGCTGCGAGGTCGGGCCGCACGTACGCCATCCCGATCCCGATCTCGAGCGACGGGGAGAAGGTTCCGGAGGTGACGGCGCCGACCTCCTCGTCGCCCGGGCCGATGACCGGGTTCCCCTGGCGCGGGATCCCGGGGCCCTCGATCCGGAACGGAGCCAGCTTCTCGGCGGCGTCGTCGCGGCGGGCAGCGGCGACGGCATGGGAGCCGATGAACCCGGTCGCCTCCGCACAGCACCAGCCGAGGCCCGCTTCGATCGGGTTGCGCTCGGGGCTGAGGTCGTTGCCGTGGAGGTGGAAGCAGACCTCGAGCCGGAGCGTGTCGCGGGCGCCGAGGCCGCAGGGGACGACGCCGGCGTCGAGCAGCTCCTCCCAGATCGCGGGTGCGATCTCGGGGTCGATCAGAAGCTCGACTCCGTCCTCGCCGGTGTAGCCGGTGCCGCAGGCGAGGGCCGGCCTGCCGCCGACCCGAACCACGCCGACCCGCATCCGGGTGGGCAGGTCGATTCCGAGCGTGGCGGTCACGATCGACCGCGCGTGGGGGCCCTGGACCGCGAGCATCGCGTAGCGGTCGGCGACGTCGCGGACGATCGTGTCGAAGCCGCGGCTCCAGCGGCCGAGCCAGGCGAGGTCGGCCTCGTGGTTGGCCGAGTTGGTGACGATCAGGTAGCGGTCGTCGCCGAGCCGATAGGTGAAGAGGTCGTCGAGAACGCCGCCGCTCTCGTCGCAGAGGCAGGAGTACTGAGCGCCCCCGATCTCGATCCTGGCGACGTCGTTGGAGAGCACCCGCTGGAGGAATGCCGCGGCCCCGGGCCCCTCGACCTCGACCTCGCCCATGTGCGAGACGTCGAAGACCCCGGCATGGGTCCGCACCGCCATGTGCTCCTCGAGGATCCCCTCATAGGTAACCGGCATCTCCCAGCCGGCAAAGGGAATGATCTTCGCCCCGAGCTCGAGGTGCTTTTCGTACAGCGGAGTCCGCATCGACGTCACGGCGGGCAAGGCTAGTCGTTGGGCGCGCGGCACGAGGGCCGTCGGGAGTCCTCGACACGAACTCCCGCGAAGCGGCGGGGCGAGGACTCCCGACGGCCCTCGCCTTACGCCTCGTTCAGCCCTTCAGGAACGGGGGTACGTCGATGTCGTCATCCGAGACGCGCAGTTTGCGGATGTCGGTGTCCTCGGCCGAGATCCGCGGTTTGCTCTCGTAGCGGCGCCGCACCCGTTGGGGGGAGCGGGCGAGGAGCTCGAAGCCCTCGAAGCCGGTCGCGATCACGGTCACGCGGATCTCGTCGCGCATCGACTGGTCGACGACCGAGCCGAAGATGATGTTGGCGTTGTCGTCGGCCTCGGCCTGGACCAGCTGGGCCGCCTCGTTGACCTCGAACAGCCCGAGGTCCTCGGGGCCGGTGATGTTGAGCAGCATCCCCGTCGCGCCCTTGATCGACTCCTCGATCAGGGGCGAGGTGATCGCCGCCTTCGCGGCGTCGAGGGCACGCGACTCGCCGGAGGCGGTGCCGACGCCCATCAGCGCCGAGCCGGCGTCGCGCATGATCGTGCGGACGTCGGCGAAGTCGAGGTTGATCAGCCCGGGGATCGTGATCAGGTCAGTAATGCCCTGGACGCCCTGGCGGAGGATGTCGTCGGCCTGGCGGAAGGCCTCGAGGACGCTGGTGCGCCGCTCGACGGCCTGCAGCAGCTTCTCGTTGGGGACGATGATCAGGGTGTCGACGTTGTTGCGCAGTTTCTCGATCCCCTCGAGCGCCTGCTGCATCCGCCGTTTGCCCTCGAACTCGAAGGGCTTGGTCACCGCGCCGACGGTCAGCGCGCCGATCTCTTCCTTGGCGATCTCGGCGATCACCGGGGCCGAGCCGGTCCCGGTGCCGCCACCCTCGCCGGCGGTGACGAAGACCATGTCGGCGCCCTTCAGCGCCTCCTTGATCTCATCGCGGCTCTCCGCCGCGGCGCCCGCTCCGACGTCGGGGTTGCCGCCGGCGCCGAGGCCGCGCGTCAACTCCTGCCCGATCGAGAGCTTGATGTCCGCGTCGCAGGCCTGAAGCGCCTGCGCGTCAGTGTTGACGGCGACGAACTCGACGCCGCGGATGCCCGCGTCGATCATGCGGCTGACGGCGTTGGTGCCACCGCCGCCCGCTCCGACGACCTTGATCACGGCCAAGTATGTGGATTCCATCTCCCGATTTCTCCAGAGCCAGCTCGTGAGAGCCGGCGATTGCCCAGTCTGGCGAGGACTGGATATGAGTTGAGCCTTTGTTCCGTCCGACGCTGTAGCGATGCTCAAGGGTTCAAGGCAGCACTGCAACTACGGAAATTGCGCTCAACGTAGGGCATTCTCGGCCCTCTGTCAAACGCCCGCCAGCCATCCTGCAGGCGGATATCTCGACCCGTACTTGAGGGTTTCGCCAACCTAACTCTGAGGTCGAGGGTTTGCCCGCGGCCTCGAAAAGCCCGCCTGAGGACGGCCTGATCCGCTCTGGCACGCGGGATACGAGCGGGCGGCGCTCACCCCCCGCAGCCACCGCCCGAGACTTCGGTCGGATCGGGCAGGGTGTGGCCCGAGCCTCCGATCGCCGGATGGCGCGGCGAGTGCAGGTCTACATAATCGAGGGCGGTGATCGACGGATCGGCGAGCACGGCGATCGCCGCGCTCCACTTTTCCTCGAGCCGAGTGGCGTCCCCGAAGCGCAGTTCTATCCCCGACCGCAGGACCACGTCGACCCCGCTGTCCCCGTAGCGGCTGTCACCGATGCACGGTCGCAACCCGGGCGGGGCGCCGCCGAGGACACGGGTCTGCAGGAGCATCGGGCCGGCCAGCTGACCGCCCTTCGGCGCCTCGGAGATCGGCAGGGTCGGCAGCGCCCCTTCCTTCGGGGCGGGCTGCGAGACGAGCACCTCGCCTTCGGCCGAGACGCCGACGGCATCGTCTCCTTCGCCGATCGTCGCGACCGGCAGCGCGACCGCCACCCGCGGTGCCACCGTCGAGGCCCTGAACAGCAGCAGGTAGCCGCCGGCGAGGACCAGCACCGCGACCCCGGCGCCGATCAGCAGCCGCCGCCTCACGGGCCCCACCCATCCGGCCAGCGCACCTCGCCGAGGGCCTGCACCTCGGGCTCGAGCTCGACCCCGAAGCGCTCGCTGACCCGGCGGCGCCCCTCGGCCATCAGCTCGAGGACGTCGGCGGTCGTCGCCTCCCCCTCGTTCTCGACGAAGTTGGCGTGGACCTCGGAGAAGCGGGCGCCGCCGACCCGCAGGCCGCGGCAGCCGGCGGCCTCGAGCAGCTGACCGGCGCTCATCCCCTCGGCGCGCTCGTCCTCGGGGTTCTTGAAGGTCGAGCCGAAGGTCTTGATCCCCGAGGGCTGCGCCTCGCGGCGGCGCTGCCGCATTCCGGCCAGCGTCTCCCGCACCGTCTCGGGATCGGCGGCGGTGAGCGCGAAGGAGGCGCGGGCCACGACCTCGCCGGGGCCGATCGAGGAGCTGCGGTAGGCGAAGCCGAGCTGCGCGGGGGCCCGGCGCTCGCTGCCCGCGGCGGTGCAGACGTCGACCCACTCGAGGATCTCGGCCAGCTGTCCGCCGTAGGCGTTGGCATTCATCCTCACCGCCCCGCCCGCCGTGCCGGGGATGTTGATCCCGAACTCGAGGCCCGACAACCCCCACGAGGCGGCCTTCGCGGCCGCCGAGGGCAGCCGGGCGCCGCCGCCGCAGATCAGCCGGTCGCCTTCGCGCTCGATTTCCGCCAGGGCGCCGTCGAGCTTCAGCGCGAGGCCGCGGAAGCCCTCGTCGGCGACCAGCAGGTTCGAGCCCGAACCGACGATGCCGATCGCCAGGCCCTCGCGATCGGCCCAGGCGAGCAGCTCGATCAGGCGCTCCTCGGTGCCCGGCCGCGCGAACCAGTCGGCCGGGCCGCCGGTCCGCACCGTGGTCAGCCGAGCCAGCGGGTAATCGGCCTCGACGCCGGCCGGCGCCTCTCCCCTGGCCGCCATCAGCCGCCGCCGTCCCCGACCAGCGCATCGGCCAGGGTGAAGACGTCGCCGGCGCCGATCGTTACCGCGACCCGCCCCGGGCCGAGGCGGCCGGCGAGCGCCTCGCGGGCTCGCTCCAGCGTCGGCGCCCAGACGACCGGCCGCCCCCCCATGCGGTCGGCCGCGGCGCGGGCGACCATCAGCCCGTCGACCCCCTCGAGCTCACCGACCGGCTCCTCCCGCGCCGGGTAGACGTCGAGGACGATCACCTCGTCGGCGAGGGCGAGGGCGGAGCCGAATCCGTCGGCGAAGGCCTTGGTCCGCGAGTAGAGGTGGGGCTGGAAGACGGCGATCAGCCGTTCGGGCTCGGAGTCGCGGAGGGCGGTCAGGGCCGCCCGCACCTCGGTCGGGTGGTGGGCGTAGTCGTCGTAGACGCGCGCCCCGTCGCGCTCCCCCTTGAGCTCGAGCCGGCGCCGCACCCCCGGGAAGGTGCCGAGCGCGTCGGCGGCGGCGCCGAGGTCCTCGCCGCTCGCCTCGATCGCGGCCAGCGCCGCCCGCGCGTTGAGGAGGTTGTGGCGGCCGGGGACGGCGAGCGGCAGCTCCGCTGGGCCGGGCCCGTCGGCGTCGAACTCGGCGACCCGGGCGTCCTCGACGAACTCGGCGAAGGCGGCGCGCAGCTCGGCGACCGAGCCCCAGTGCGAGTGGTGGTCCATCTCGACGTTGGTGATGACCGCGATCTCCGGCTTCAACCGCAGAAAGCTGCCGTCGCTCTCGTCGGCCTCGGCGACGACCCACTCGCCCCCGCCCCAGCCCGCGTTGGCGTCGGCGCCCCCATCCCCGAGCGCGGGGATCTCGCCGCCGACGAAGAAAGCGGGGTCGGCGCCGATCGCGCGCAGGGCCCAGACGACCATCGCCGTCGTCGTCGTCTTGCCGTGGGTGCCGGCGATCGCGATCAGGCGCTTCTCCGCGCAGAGCTGGGCGAGCAGCTCGCTGCGGTGGAGGATCGAGAGGCCAGCAGCCTCTGCGGCGGCCAGCTCCGGGTTGCCGGCCGAGATCGCGGTCGAGACGATGACCTCGGCGTCGGCAGGCAGGTTGGCGGCGTCGTGGCCGACGACCGGATCGAGCCCAGCCTCCCGCAGCCGCTCCATATAAGTGGAGCTCGCCCGGTCGCTGCCGCTGACGGTCGCGCCGAGCCGCGCGCAGACCAGCGCCAGCCCGCTCATCCCGGCCCCGCCGATGCCGATGAAGTGAAGCCGCCGGTCGGGCCAGGGCGAGCTCGCGCCCGTCATGCCCAGCTGTCTCGTAGGTTCGACTCGGCCTCGCTGACCCCGGCCGCCGCCAGGACCTCTCTGGCGACCCGCCAGGCGGCGTCGGGCCGGGCCAGGGATGCGGAGGCCGCCGCCATCCTCGCCAGGGCCTCCCCGTCGGCGAAGACGGCGCCGACTTCCTCCGCCAGGCGCTCGGCGCTGAGCCCCTCGTCGTCGAGCACGATCGCGGCGCCGGCGTCGGCCATCCAGGCGGCGTTGGCGCTCTGGTGGTCGGCGGTCGCGTGGGGATAGGGGACGAGGATCGCCGGGCGGCCGAGGGCGGCGACCTCGAAGATCGAGCCCCCGGAGCGGCCGAGGACCAGGTCGCAGGCAGCCAGGCAGTCGCCGAGGTCCGGCTCGTAGGCGAGCAGCGTGTAGCGCTCCTTATATGGAGCGGCCGCGAGCCGCCCCTCGAGCTCGTCGAAGTCGCGCCTGCCGGCCAGGTGAATGACGTGGAAATCGCGGCCGTCGCGCTCGGCGAAGGCCCCGAGCGCGCAATCGTTGATCGATCTGGCCCCCTGGCTGCCGCCCATGACCAGCAGGCAGCGGTCCCCGTCGGCCACCCCGAAGCGCTCGCGGGCGGCGCCGCGGTCGGCGGCGAGCACCGCCGCCGGGATCGGCCGCCCGGTGACGAGATAGTGATCGCCGTCACGGCCGGCGATCGGGAAGGCGAGGCAGACGCGGCGGGCACGCTTGGCGAGCAGGCGGTTGGCGAGGCCGAGGTGGCTGTCGGCCTCGGTGAGGACCAGCGGCGTCCCGGTCCTCAGCGCCGCGAGGCCGGCCGGGCCGGCGACGAAGCCGCCGCCGCCCATGACTACGTCGGCGCCGCGGGCGCGGATCGCGCGGGCGGCCGCGCCGACCGAGCCGAGCGCCTCGAATCCGGCCACGGTCGCCTTCGCGGGGTTGCGCCGGTCGATGCCCCTGACCTTGATGAAGTCGATCTCGTATCCGGCCTCGGGAACGAGCTCGGCCTCGATCCGCTCGCGCGTGCCGAGGAAGGAGACCAAGGCGCCGCTAGCCCGAAGCTCGTCGGCGACCGCCATGGCGGGCACCACGTGACCCGCGGTTCCCCCCGCTGCCACCACCACTCTTACGGCTGACTGCACGTCTCGATTGACTCCTTCCGCGGGCGCCGGAAACGCGCCCGCCGTCGACGACGCGCAGTTTGCCAGCGCTGGCGGTCCCCCCGCGCGCCACGTTGAGGATCAGGCCCACCGCGAAGAGCGCCGCCAGCAGGCTGCTGTTGCCGTAGGAGACGAACGGCAGCGGCACCCCGGTCAGCGGCGCCAATCCCATCACCGCGAAGAGGTTGATCGTCGCCTGGACCAGGATCAGCGATGTGAGGCCGGCGACCAGCAGCTTGCCGTAGTTGTCCTTCGCTTTTTTTGCGACCTGGAGGCCGGCGTAGCCGAACATCGCGAACAGGCCGACGACGCCGAAGATCCCGACCATGCCGAGCTCCTCGCCGATCACGGCGGAGATCATGTCGGTGTGGGCCTCGGGCAGGTAGAAGGCCTTCTGGACCCCGTTGCCGATCCCGACCCCGAAGAGGCCGCCGGAGCCGAGCGCGATCTTCGCCTGGGCGGCCTGGAAGCCGGCGCCGGATGCGTCGGCCCCGGGGTTGAGGAAGCCGGTCAGGCGTTCCATCCGGTAGGGCTCGGCGACGGTCAGCAGGAGGGCGAGGACGCCGAGGCCGAGCGCGATCAGCGCCAGGTCGCGCATCCGGGCCCCGGCGGCGACGAGGACCGCGGCGGCGGAGAAGGCGACGACCAGCGCAGTCCCGAGGTCGGGCTCGACCACGATCAGGAGCGAGGCGCAGCCGACGACAAGCAGGAACGGCATCAGCCCCTCGATCGATTTCACCCGCTTCGGCTTCTGGGCGAGCAGGTCCGCCGCGTAGAGGATCAGCGCGACCTTGGCGATCTCCGACGGCTGGATCTGCATGAAGCCGGAGCCGAGCCAGCGGCTGGAGCCGTTGACCGAGGTGCCGGCCCCGAGCACCGCGACGAGGAGGACGAAGGAGGCGACGAGGAAGATCGGCGTCAGGCGGCGGATCGACTCGAGGCCGTGCCTGGCGACCAGGTGCATGACGACGAGGCCGACGGCGCCGAACATCAGCGTGCGCTTCAGGTAGAAGGCGGAGTCAGAGAGGCCGCCGTCGCTGAGGACTTTGGTCGTCGAGCTCGCCGAGAAGACCATCACGGCGCCGAGCGCGAGCAGGCAGAGCGTCGCGGTCAGGAGCATGTTGTACTCGGCGGAGAGGGCGACGGCCCGGGAGCGCCTGCTCGGCTTCGCCCGCGACTTCGATTTCGCCCTCGATTTCGCCGCTTTCGACTTCGAGCTCGATTTCGACCGCGGTTTCGCCTTCGATTTCGTCGCTTTGGCTTTTGCTTTCGCTTTCGGCTTCGCCTTCGGACGCGGCCTCGATCGTGGTTTTTTCGGGGTCACGCGGCCAGCTCCGCGACGATCTCCCGGAAGCGGTCGCCGCGCCGCTCGAAGTTCTCGAAGGCGTCGAAGCTCGCGCAGGCCGGCGAGAGGAGGACGACCTCGCCCGGCCCGGCGGCCGCCGCGGCGCGCCGCACGGCGTCGTCAAGGTCCTCGCATCGGTGCAGCTCGACGCCGGCCTCGACGACCGGCGCCAGCGCCTCGGCCATCCGGTCGGAGGTGGCGCCGATCAGGTAGCAGGCGACGCACGACTCGCGGGCCGGCTCGACCAGCGGGCCGAAGTCCTCGCCCTTGTCGCTGCCGCCGAGGATCGCGTGGACGCCGCCGCCGAAGGCGCGCAGCCCGGCCGCCGCCGAGGCGACGTTGGTCGCCTTCGAGTCATTGACGAAGCGGATGCCGCCGCGCTCGACGACCTGCTCGAGCCGGTGCGGGACCCCGGCGAAGCTGCGCAGCCCCGCGGCGACCGCGTCGCGGTCGATTCCCATCGCCAGCGCCGCCGTGGCCGCCGCCATCGCGTTGGCGACGTTGTGGTCGCCGAAGAGGCCGAGCTCCTCGACCCGCAGCAGCGGCTCGCCGTCGGCGAAGATCGTGCCCTCGGCGAGCGCTACCTCGCAATCGGGCCCGGCGCCCATGCAGAACGACGAGGCGGCGGCCGCAGCCGCCGAGGTCGACGCCGGCGAGCGCCGGGTCGTCGGCGTTGTAGACGGCGACGTCGTCGTTGCCCTGATTGGCGAAGACGCGCAGCTTCGCCGCCAGGTAGGCCTCGAGGTCGTGGTGGCGGTCGAGGTGGTCGGGGGCGAGGTTGAGGAAGACAGCGCACTCGGGGGCGAACTCGGTGCTGTCCTCGAGCTGGAAGCTGGAGGCCTCACAGATCACGGTCGCGTCGGGCTCGATCTCGCCCGCCAGCGTCGAGAGCGGCGTGCCGACGTTGCCGGCCAGGGCGACGGGCTCCCCGGCGGAGTCGTAGATGTGGCCGAGCAGCTCGACGACCGTCGTCTTGCCGTTGGTCCCGGTGACGGCGACGAAGCGATTCGGGATCGCGCGCCAGGCGAGCTCGAGCTCGCCGACGACGTCGATGCCGCGCTCGAGCGCGGCCGAGATCACCGCCGCCTCCCGGGGCACGCCCGGGCTCTTGACGACGGTTCGCGTCCCCTCGAGTAAAGCCAATCCATCCGTATCCAGGACGACTTCGACGCCGGTGCCCCTTAACCCTGCACTCGCGTCGGGATGCCCGGAATCGACCCCGCGGACCTCCTCCCCGCGTCCCGCCAGCAGGGCCGCGGCGGCGACCCCGGACCGGGCCAGGCCGACGACCAGGAACGGCCCCTGGGGCAGCGGCGGGCGCAGCTCCTTGGGGGGCGGGATGCTCACTCGGATACCTTCGATCCCGACTCCGATGGACCTACCTCCCGAGACAGAGCAGGGCAAGGCCCTTTTCCAGGAGCTGCTGTGGGTTCACGGCGCGATCCGGCGCGACCTGGCGACGGTCGAGAGGCTGGCCGGGGAGGTCGCCTCAGGCCTTCCGGCCGAGGAGGCGCGCGAGCGGGTCGAGGAGCTGAAGACGAACGGCCCGCTCTGGCAGCTCAAGGTCAACTGCCTGCGCTACTGCCGCTTCGTCCACATGCACCACAACGCCGAGGACACCCTCTTCTTCCCCAGGCTGCGCGAAACCGACCCCGCCCTCGCCCCGGTCGTCGACAAGCTCGAAGCCGACCACCGCGTGGTCTCCGACCTCCTCGACGAGGTCGAAGCCTCGGCGGCCGGGCTCGATGACGGCGACGGCGAGGACCGGGCCCGCTTGGTCGAGGGCCTGCGCGCCCTCGCCGCCGAGCTTCTCGTCCACCTCGACTACGAGGAGCTCGAGGCCGGGCCGACGATCAGGCGGCTGCAAACTCTCTGAGCGCGCCGGCGAGCCGGGCGGGCTGGTCGATCGGGATCAGCGTGTAGCAGTCGTCGATCTCGACCAGCTTCGAGTTCGGGAAGGTCTCCGCCAGCCGCCGGCCATGCTCGGTCGGCATCATCTTCCCCTCGCTGTCCCAGACGATCAGGACCGGCTTCTGGAAGCGTTCGAGCGCCGGGGTCGCGGCCCGCATGTCGCGTTTCCCCTGTTTGACGTCGCCGATGTACTTGCGGATGTCACGCTGGATATCGCGGCGCGCCAGCGGCTCGAGCCAGCTCCGGAGGAGCTCGTCGGGGACGCGCCTCTTGCTCATCTGGCCGTAGACCATCGGCAATCGCCGCGTCGGCCTGCGGAGGATCGTCTGCCGCATCAACGAGATGCCGCCGGGCATCTTCGCCGACAGCACCGCGGCATTGCCGGCGAGGCCGGGCGGGTAGTTGTCGAACGCCTCGCAGGAGACGAGAGCCAGCCGGGCGACCCTCTCGAGCAGCCCGTTGGCGACCATCGTCTGGGCCCCGCCCCAGTCGTTGAAGGCAAGGGTTACGTCGCGCAGCTCGAGGCGCTCGAGCAGGTCGGCGATGAGCCGCCCCATCCCGCGCAGGGAGAGATCCGCGTCCGGGTTCATCGCCTTCCGGTGGGACCCGAACGGCATCGTCGGCGCCACACAGCGAAAGCTCGGGCCGAGCTCGTCGATCACGGCCTGCCAGAGCCGCGAGTCCATCGCCAGGCCGCCGATCAGGACCAATACCGGGCCCTCGCCGCCGCTGTCCTCGTACTCGATGACCCCCGCCTGCAACTCGATTTCCGGCATCCGCGCCACCTCCCGGCTACGATTTGATAGATCGCTCTACTGAGGGCAACCTATCATCGCCCGACGAACACCGCGCCCGAGGTCGGAGGCGCGACCGGCCCGGGAACTTCGAGGAGGAACGAGATGCCAAGCGAGACCAAGGATCGGATCCTCGACAGCAGCGGCGAGCTGTTCCGGCGCCAGGGCTACATGGGGACGGGCGTCAAACAGATCATCGAGGAGGCCGGGGCCCCGTTCGGCTCGCTCTACCACTTCTTCCCCGGCGGCAAAGTGGAGCTTGGGGCCGAGACGATCCGCCGCTCGGGGGCGATCTACGGGCTGCTGCTCGGCGAGTTCGTCGGGCCCGACGTCGACCTCGAGACCGGCATCGCCGAGTTCTTCGCCGGCGCCGCCCAGACCCTGGTCGAGACCGACTACGCCGACGCCTGCCCGATCGCGACCGTGGCGCTCGAGGTGTCGAGCACCAATGAGGAGCTTCGACAGGCCTGCGCCGACGTCTTCGAAGGCTGGATCGAGGGCGCCACTCTGCGCGGGATGCACGCCGGGATCACGCGTGAGCGCTCGCGCGAGTTCGCGATCGGGATGCTCTCCTCGCTGGAGGGCGCCTTCGTCCTCTGCCGCGCCCTGCGCAGCACCGAGCCGCTAGAGGTTGCCGGCAGGGCTGCTGCCGCCGCCGTCCGCGACGCCATCGGCTAGCCGGCCCGCCGCCCAGACGACGACGCCGATCAGCCAGATCACGGTCAGGCCGGCGCCGAGAACGACGTTCATCGGGCCTCCCGGGGCGATGAAGCCGTGGGTCCCGAAGACGGTGATCGTCTCGATCGCCTGCTCGATGAAGGCGATCACACCGAGCGCGAGCAGCCAGCGCGGGATCATCGGCCGCTCGCCGAAGCCGAGCACCGTGACCGCGCCGATCATCGCCGTCGTCGCCCCGGTCAGGATCGGCCCCCAGAAGATCGCCATATCGAGCAGGGTCCGCGCCGTCGCCGGCTCGAGCGTGGCCGGGTGCAGCGCCAGCGCCCCCCAGATCCAGGCCTGGACCGCGGTCTCGACGACGAAGGCCGCCGCGCCCAGCAGGAAGACGTGGCCGACGGGCGATGGCAGCAGCCCGCGGACGATGCCGGCGAAGACACAGAAGGCGAGCCCCCCGAGCGCAGCCGTCCACGCGTACCAGCGCGCCGCGTCCTGGTGGTCGCCGAACCAGGTCAGAACCTGGGCGGGTGAGTCGGTCGCCTTCGGCGGCGTCCCGAGCGCGATCGCACCCCCGAGGTAGAGCAGGGCCGCCACCACGGTGGCTCCGATGAGAACGTGACGCTGGGTCATGCCTACCTCCCGATCGACTGCTGATAGAGGGTGAAACCGATACCCGAGCAGACCGCGGCGATGATCCAGAAGCGGAGCATGATCTTCGTCTCCGACCAGGCCATCATCTCGAAGTGGTGGTGGAGCGGAGCCATCAGGAGGACCCGGCGCCGGAAGGTCTTGAATGAGAAGACCTGGATCGCGACCGAGAGCGCCTCGATCACGAAGATGCCGCCGATGATGATCAGCAGGACCTCGGTCTGGGTCATCACCGCCAGGGCGCCGATTGCGCCGCCGAGCCCCAGCGAGCCGGTGTCCCCCATGAAGATCGAGGCCGGGAAGGCGTTGTACCAGAGGAATCCGATGCAGGCGCCGACCAGGCAGGCGGAGAGCAGGGCCAGATTCTGCTGCTCGTTGGTGACGAACGAGATCGCCGTGTAGGCGAGCAGGACGATCGCGCAGGAACCAGCCGCCAGCCCGTCGAGGCCGTCGGTCAGGTTGACCCCGTTCGAGGTGCCGCCGATCACGAGGAAGACGAGCACGAAGTAGAGGACCGGGCCGAGGTCGATGCTGGCGTCGCCGATCCGGAAGTAGAGGATCGGCTCGAGGCCGACCTCGTGGCGGGCGACCCACCAGAGCCCGAGGGCGAGGAAGACCTGGAAGAAGATCTTCCAGCGGGCGGAGAGGCCGAGCGAGCGCCGTTTGACGATCTTGATGAAGTCGTCGGCGAAGCCGATCGCGGCGCATCCCATCGCGACCAGGAAGACCGCCATGCTCTGCGCGTCGCGGTCGGAGAGGACGAGGTACGGGACGCAGATCGAGGCGAAGATGATGAGGCCGCCCATCGTCGGCGTCCCCGCCTTGGCGTGGTGCTCCTGGGGCCCGTCCTCGCGGATGTGCTGGCCGAACTCCTTGACCCGCAGGTACTCGATGAATTTGGGGCCGAGGAAGATGCAGATCAGCATCGCCGCCATCCCCGCGATGAGCACCTCCCCCATGGTTAAGCGGGCCCCATCAAATCTGTGAGGGTCGCGGCGACCGCCTCCAGCCCCGCCGAGCGGGAGCCCTTGACGAGGACCGAGTCGCCGCGCTCGAGCTGGGCGGCGAGCAGCTCGGCCGCCTCTTCGGGCGCCCCGACCAGCTCGTCGGGGTCGTAGTCGCGGGCCGCCTCGCCGACGCCGACCAGGAGGTCGACGCCGGCCGCCCGCGCATGGGCGCCGATCTCACGGTGGAATCCGGCGGCTCCGTCGCCGAGCTCGGCCATCTCGCCGAGGACGGCGATCCGGCGCTCGCCCTCGAGGGTGCCGAGGTGATCGAGCGCCGCACGCATCGAAACCGGGTTGGCGTTGTAGCAATCGTTCACGAGGAGGATCCCCTCGCCCAGCTCGAGGCGCTCGCCCCGGAAGCGGGAGAAACCTATGTTCGCAGCGCGGTCGGCCATCGCGTCGAGCGGAGCCCCGAGCGCGACCCCGGCCGCGATCGCGGCGAGGGCGTTGGTCAGGTTGTAGGCCTCGGTGAAGGGGAAGTGGAAGAGCTGCTGCCCGGCGGGCGTCGCGATCGACGCCTCGGTGACGCCTTCGACGATCCGGCTCTCGATCGCCTCGACGTCTCCCCCCGGGCCGAAATGGAGCAGGCTCGGCGCCTTCTCGAGGTGCGGCTCGAGCTGGGCCGGGTCGGCCGGAACGATCGCGGTCCCCGTCGACGGCAGCGCCTCGAGCACCTCGGCCTTCGCCGCCGCGATCGCCTCGACCGAGCCGAGCAGCTCGACGTGGACCGGCCCGACGTTGGTGATCACGGCGACGTCGGGCTCGGCGATCGCGGCCAGCTCGGCGATCTGCCCCGCCCCCCGCATCGCCATCTCGAGGACCAGCGTCTCGGTCTGTGGCGGCGCCCCGAGGACGGTCAGCGGCAGCCCGATCTCGGTGTTGAGGTTCTCGCTGTTGGCGTGGACCTCTCCCGGCAGCAGCGCCCGGGCGATGTCCTTGACCGAGGTCTTCCCCACAGAGCCGGTGATCCCGAGCACCTGGGCGCCGAGCCGGCGGCGCCAGGCGAGGGCCATCGCCTGCATCGCGGCGAGCGGGTCGCGGGCGGAGAAGACCCAGGCCCCGGCGGGGAGGCCGGCGGCCCGCTCCGGGGAGACGACGACGCCCCAGGCGCCGGCCTCGATCGCCGCGGCCGCGAACTCGCCGCCGTCGACCCGCTTGCCGCGCAGCCCGAAGAAGAGGTCTCCCTCTCCGCTCGCGGCCGAGTCGATCGTCGCCCGCCGCGGCCCGCCCTCGGCCCCCCGGGCGAGGATCTCGGCGCCGGTGGCGGCCGCGATCTCCTCCGGGCTCATGGTCACCGCGGACCCCTCATCCTCAGCAGCTCTTCGCGCGCCACCTCGCGATCGTCGAAGGGGATTGTGCGGCCTTCCTCGAACTCCTGACCCTGCTCGTGCCCCTTGCCGGCGATGACGACGATGTCTCCGCCCTCGGCCCGCTCGAAGGCGAGCGCGATCGCGGCACGGCGGTCGAGCTCGATCTCGAGCCCCTCCCCCGTCCGAGCCCGCCGACGATCTCGTCGATGATCGCCTGCGGCTCCTCCGAGCGCGGGTTGTCGGAGGTGACGATCGCCAGGTCCGAGCCCGCGACTGCGGCCCGGCCCATCTTCGGCCGCTTGTCGCGATCGCGGTCGCCGCCGGCGCCGAAGACCGTGATCACCCGCCCGGCGGAGAGCCGCCGCGCCGCCCGCAGGACGTTTTCGAGCGAGTCGGGCGTGTGGGCGTAGTCGACGAGGACGGCGAAGTCCTGCCCCTCCTCGAGCGGCTCGAGCCTGCCCGGGACCCTCGCCGCCCTGGCGAGGCCGGCCGCCGCCTCGCGCGGGGTGACTTCGAGCGCGACCGCGGCGGCGAAGGCGCCGAGAGCGTTGGCGACGTTGAAGTGCCCGGGCAGTCTGGTCCGCACCTCGACCTCCGCCTCGACCGGCCGGTTGCCCTCTTCGTAGGCGCGCTCGCGGCCCGCCGGCGAGATCCCGACCGTGAACCGCGCCCCGGAGGCGTCGAAGCTGACGCCGCGGGCGCTGAAGTCGGCCTCGGCGCCCTCGGCCGAGAAGGTCAGGCACTCGAAGTCCTCGGCGAGGCGGCGCCCGTAGGGATCGTCGACGTTGACGACCGCGGTCCCCGACCCGACCTCGAAGAGCCGGCGCTTGGCGAGGAAGTAGTCCTCCATGTCGGAGTGGAAGTCGAGGTGGTCCTGGGTCAGGTTGGTGAACAGCGCCAGCTCGAAGTGGATCGCGTCGACCCGGTGCAGGGCGAGGGCGTGCGAGGAGGCCTCCATCGCGCAGGCGCGGTCGCCGCCCTCGAGCATGCGCCGGAACGTCGCCTGCAGGTCGATCGCCTCCGGGGTCGTGCGCTCGACCTCCTCCTCGACGGCGCCGACCACCTGCTTGACGGTTCCGAGCAGACCGCACTGGATCGCCACGGCCTCGAGGATCTCCCGCAGCAGATACGCGGTCGTCGTCTTCCCATTGGTCCCGGTGACCGCTGCGACCCGCAGCTCGGTGGTCGGGTCGCCCCAGAAGCGGGCGGCGAGCGGAGCCATCGCAGCCCGCGCGTCGGCGACGATCACCTGCACGGCGTCGAGCTCCAGCTCCCTCTCGACGACGAGCCCGGCGGCCCCCCTGGAGAGGGCCGCGGCGGCGAAGTCGTGGCCGTCGGCTTTCTCCCCCGGGACGCAGAAGAAGAGGCCCCCGGGCGCGACCCTGCGGTTGTCATAGGCGAGCCCCGAGACCTCTACGTCGAGGTCGCCGCGGGTCCTGACCACGTCGAGTGCGGCGATCAGCTCGCGAAGGCGCATCGGGTGAGGATATTTCTCCTCTCGGCCAACCCTCTACGATTTCTTTCGGGTGAGCGCAATGGAGAGAAGGATGGGTGTGGCCGCGACCTTCGCGATCGTCGTCCTCGGCGCGCTATGGCTCTCCAGCTCGGCCTCGGCGAGCTGCGCGACGTTGATCGCCGATCCGGCCCCCGGCTACACCGGCGGCGGCCCGGCCGGGCTGTCCTGCGACTACGACGCCGCCTCGCCGACCGAGACGTGGACCGTGCCCGCCGGGATCGTCGAGGCACGGTTCTGGGCGATCGGCGGCGACGGCCCCGGCGCCCGCGGCGGCAGCATGCGGGCGACGCTCTCGGTCGTGCCGGGCCAGGTCTACGAACTGACCCCCGGTGGGCCGGGAGGGGCCACGTCGGTCGGCCGCGACGGGGTCAAGCTGCTGGTCGGCGGCGGCGCCGACGGCGTCGCGCCCAACTACGCGGTCCCCGAGGCGAGGGAGGTCGAGCAGGTCGCGCCCGGGGCGGGGGTCACCGGATACGCGCTGAACGGCCGCGTCTATGTCTCATGGGACGCGGGGATTACGAAAAAACCACGGGAACCGAACGAAGGCGGGCACGACGCCTGCGTCGTCCCCCGGATCACGGGCAGGACCCCGAAGGCGGCCCGCGCCGCCCTCGCCGAAGCCGGATGTGCCGCCGGCCCGGTGACCCGAAAGGCCTCCCGCTCCGGACGACGCGGACGCGTCGTCTCCCAGTCGGTCCGCCCCGGCCTCGAAACCGTGCCGGGGGCGGAGGTCGCCTTCGCCGTCGGCCGCCGGCCCTAGCTATTCGGCGGGGATGCCGAGGTAGGGCAGCGCGAACTGCGCGATCTTGCCGAAGGCGGGAGCCGCGACAGAGCCTCCGTAGATGTCGCCCTGCGGCTGGTCGACGATCACGGCGACCAGGAAGCGCGGGTGCTCGGCCGGAGCGAAGCCGATGAACGAGGCGACGTATTTGGTTTTCGAGTAGGTCCCGTTTTCGGCGACCTGGGCGGTTCCGGTCTTGCCCGCGAGCGAGTAGCCGGGGACGCTGACCTCGGAAGCTGTGCCGCCCGGCGCGAGGACGCCTTCGAGCATCGTCCGCACCTGCTCGGCGACCGTCGGGTCGATCACCCGGTGACCCTTCGGCTCGTGGACCGGTTCCCCGTCGACCTTCTCGATCAGCTGCGGGGGTTTGAGGATGCCGCCGTTGGCGATCGCCGTGTAGGCGGCGACCATCTGCATCGGGGTGACCGAGACCCCCTGCCCGATCGGCAGGTTGCCCATCGTCGAGCCCGAGTATTCGTCGAGGGCGGGGACGATCCCCTGTTCGTCGACCGGGTACTGGACGCCGGTCGGCCGGCCGAAGCCGAAGCGGGTGATCCATTTGCTGAATTTCTCTTCGCCGAGGCCGAGGCCGATCGTGACCGCGCCGACGTTCGAGGACTGGGCGAGGATCTGGGCGACGCTGAGGGTCTCCGTCGGCCGCGCCTCGGCGTCTTCGATCGTGCGGTCGGCGACTTCGATCGACGGTGGCAGCGTGAAGGTCGTGTCCGGCGTCACCTGTTTTTCCTCGAGCGCCGCCGAGACCGTGAACGCCTTGAAGGTCGAGCCCGGCTCGTAGTTGAAGGCGGTGGCGCGGTTGACCAGGTCTTCCGGGTCGGCGCTGGACAGATCCGCCGGATCGACCGGCGGCCAGTTCGCCATCGCCAAGATCTGCGAGCTGCGGGGGTCGACCGCGATCGCTGTGGCGCCCTTCGGGGCATAGGTTTCGCCGACTTCGGCGAGGACTTCCTCGGTCTTCGCCTCGATCGCGGCGTCCAGCGTCAGCTGGATGTCGCTGCCGTCGCTGGCGTCCTTGACCGTGTCGAGCCGGATCGGCTCGCCGAGCGCGTCTTTGACGATCCGCCGTTCGCCGTCGCTGCCGCGCAGAACCGAGTCCTCGCCAGACTCGAGGCCGGTCAGGCCCTGGTTGTCGGAGCCGACGGCGCCGATCACCTGGCCCGCGAGCTCGCCCTGGGGGTAGGTGCGCCGGCTGTCGGGCACCTCGCCGATCCCCGGCAGCTCGAGCCGTTCGATCCGGGCCGCGGTCGGCACGTCGATGCGGTGGGCGACGTAGGAGAAGCCCGATTCCTCGGTCAGGCTCTTGAGGACTTCGGATTTGTCGAGCTTGAGGATCGACGCCAGTTTGTCCGCCGTCTGCCCAGGTTTCTTCACCTGGTAGGGCGTCGCGAAGATCGTCTCGGCGTCTTCGGAGGCGGCGAGGGCGTCACCGTGACGGTCGAGAATCGTCCCCCGCAGCCCGGGCACGGTCACGACCTCGGTCTGCTGGTAGGCCGCCTCGGAGGCGAGCTGGGCGCCCTGCACCCCCTGCAGCCAGAAGGCGCGGGCGATGATCACCACGAAACAGAGGAGGAAGCCGGCGAAGAGAAGCCCGATCCTCCGGTCGATCGTCCGCATCCGGTCCCTAGTAGCCGGATCCGGCGGCGGCGAGGCGCGCCACCGCGGTCGCCACGTCGCCGTGGTCGACTTCGATCGATTCGATCCTGTTCACCTGCGGGACGACGAGCCCGATTTCCGCAGCGTCGCTCTGCACCCTGGCGACGCTGGAACGATGGTCGTCGCGGGCGCGGAGGATTCCGTTCTCCTGTTCGAGGGCCTCGATGTTCTGGGCGACGTGGCCGGCGTCGGCGGCGAGGCTGAGGGTGAAGACGTTGAGGGCGACGATGCCGGCGAGAAGGACGCCGAGGACGCCGATCCAGACCCGGCCTTGGGTCATCCGCACGACCAGGGTCGAGTCGGGGAGCCGGCGCACGGCGCTCGCGGTGCCGACGGCGATCGGGATCAGCTGGCCGGCGGGGCGCAGCGAAGGGATCGGGAGCGACCGCGGGGCGCGGGCAGGGCGCGGGCGCGACCTGGGCACGGCGGCGGGCTTTGGCCTCGTGCGCGGAGCGCGCGCCGGGGCGGCGGCCGAGCGGCGGGCGACGGTCGCTGCCTCCATCAGCCTGCCTCGCCGATCTTCACCGCAGCGCGCAGGTGAGCCGAGCGGGAACGCGGATTGGAGGCGACTTCCTCGGCCCCGGGCGCGACCGCGCGCCGGGTCAGGAGGTCAGCTTCGGGCTCACGCCCGCAGGCGCAGACCGGCAGCTCGGGCGGGCAGATGCAGCCGCGGGCGCGCTCGACGAGGTACTGCTTGACGCGGCGATCCTCGAGCGAGTGGAAGGAGATCGCGGCCAGTCGGCCGCCGGTCGGCAGCATCGCCCAGGCGTTTGGCAGCGCGTCATCGAGCGAGTCGAGCTCGCCGTTGACGGCGATCCGCAGCGCCTGGAAAGTTCGCTTGGCCGGATGGCCGCCGCCGAATCGTGCCTTCGCGGGCATCCCCGCCTTGATCGCCTCGACCAGCTCCGCGGTGGTGCTCAGCGGCCGTCGGCGGACGATCTCGCGGGCGATCCCGCCGGCGAAGCGCTCCTCGCCGAAGCGGCGCAGGACGTTGGCGATCCGTGACTCGGGCCACTCGTTGACGAGGTCGGCCGCGTCGAACTCCTGGCGGGTGTCCATCCGCATGTCGAGGGGCGCGTCGTATGAGTAGGAGAAGCCCCGTTCCCAGGCATCGACCTGCATCGAGGACATTCCGAGGTCCATGTAGATCATGTCTGGGTGGAGGCCTTCGCCGCGAAGGGCACGAAGACCTTCCGCGAAGTCGGAGCCGATGAAGCGGGTCTGACACGGGGCCTCGGCGGCGAAGGCCTCGAAACGCTCGGCGGCGACCGGGTCGCGATCGACGCAGATCAGCGTCCCCCGCGGCCCGAGCTCGGCCGCGACCCGCTTCGCGTGGCCGCCGGCGCCGAAGGTGCAGTCGACCGCGGTCTGGCCGGCCTGCGGGGCCAGGAGCTCGACGAGCTCGGCGGCGAGGACGGGTAGGTGCTCGGCGGTCATCAGGGACAGGGCCGCGCCGGCCGGAGCATCGGCGACGCCCATGCTCCAGAGGCGGGTATCGGATATTGACGCTCGGTCGGCATGGGCTCGCATCTCAATCCGAGCCTCCGCCGGTTGCCAGGCCCTCGGCGATCTCCGGGGCGGACGCATCGAGCTCCTCCTCCTGCTTGGCCCAGTAGGCCGCGTTCCAGATCTCCAGGTACTCGCCGGCGCCGATGACGACGCACGGCCCGGAGAGGGCGGCGTGCTCGATCAACGGCTTCGGGACCCGGATCCGGCCCGCGGAGTCGAGCTTCTCGTCGAAGGAGCCGCCGTGGAAGCGGCGGCGCAGGCTGCGGGCGTCCTTGCCGAAGGGGCTGTGCGGGGAGAGGAAGCGCTCGGAGAGCTGCTCGAACTCCTCGGTGGTGTGCACCCAGACGCAGGGGTCGAAGCCCTTGGAAAGAACCACACCGTCAGCCAGGGCGGCACGGAACCGCGATGGAACCGTGAGGCGATCCTTGGAGTCGAGACTGTGCTCGTAGAGACCCCGAAAAGCCATCCCCGTGGGTTCCTTTCTGTGGCCTGGAAAGAGTTAGGACCGGAGTGATGAGGTGGGAGGAGCCTCACCACCCCGGTCCTGGGCTTCAACTCGCGGGCCACAGTAACCCACTTCCCCCCACTTTGCAACACAGACCGGACGGAACCCCCCAATCGCAAGATCAATTGCACGGCCGCCTGGTCGGATAGGTTCGACCGCGCCCGACCCCATCGCGTTGTCAACGCCTGGCAAGGAAAACGTGATGGGCTGAGAATTCCGATGACCGATCCCCCGACGCCACCCGACGAAGCGACGCCGTCCGACGACGTGACGCCAGTCGACAACGCGACGCCGCCCGACGACGCCAACGACCTCCGCGGCTACCACTTCCGGCGCCTGATCGGCAAGCCGCTGACCCTGGTCCTCACCCTCGTCCTCGTCCTCGCCGCGGGAATCATCGGCGCGATCTACCTCGGCGCCGCGATCGGCGGCGGCGCGGCGCTCGCGGTCCTCCTCCTCAGCCTCCTGGTCGTCTTCCTGATCGCCGACGCCAGGGCGGCCGACGCCTTCTTCGACTCATACGCGGCCCAGCGCGGCCTGACGCTCAGCGGCCGCGGCCCGCTGCCGCCCGCGACTCCGTTGCTGCAGCGCGGCGACGACCGCTACGCGGAGCGTGCCCTCGCGGGCCCGCTGGCCGACGGCGTCGACGGCATCCTCTCCCTCTACACCTACGAGGACGAAACCACCGACAGCGAGGGCAACCGCGAGACCAACTACTACCGCTACACGGTCGGCCTCGTCGAGGTGCCGGAGTGCGCCCGATTCGTCCCCGAGCTCTACTGCCAGCGCAAGTTCGGCCTGCGGGCCCTGGAGAAGTTCGAGGACGTCTTCCGGCGCTCGAAAGAGCGGGTCAAGCTGGAGAGCGAGGTCCTCGACGAGAAGTACGAGATCTTCGCCGGCAAGGGCCAGGACGAGAACTGGCTGCGCCAGCTCTTCGCCCCGACCTTCATCGTCTGGCTGACCGAATCGGCGCCGAAGAAGTTCGCCTTCGAGCTCGTCGGCGGCACCCTCTGCTGCTACGTCAACGGCCACGAGGAAAAGGCCGAGCAGCTCGACGCGATGCGCGCGGCGACCGCCGCGGTCGCCGTCCGCCTGCGCGAAGAGGCGAACGAGTAGCGCCCGCACCGCTACGCTTGATCGATGGTGAGGGTTGCGATTCTGGGGGCTGCTGCTGCGCTGATCCTGATGACAGGGACCGCGGCGGCGAAACGGATCGACGTCGACGCCTCGAAGGGCCCCTCCCCGATCGCCTCCGCCGAAGGCTGGCTGCGTCAGCCCTCGCGGGGTCCGCGGGTCGAGGTCGAAACGAGTGGCCGGGCGCCGATCGTCCTCCAGTTCAACGTCCAGTGCTGGAACGAAGGCAAGAGGCACGCCCGCAAGTGGAACCTGGAACCGGGCCCGGCCCCGTTCAGCCAGCGAATCTCGCTTCCCATCAGCCGCCCCGACGAATGCTTCGTCGCGGTCGAAGTCGAGTACGCCGAAATCGAACAGAAGGGGCGGATAGCCGCCTCGATCTTCAAATAGGGCCGTCCCCCTCGCGGTGACCGGCCCCGCTCAGCCAAAGCCGCTGAGCAGAACATCCGCATTTGCGATCAGCCCGGCGGCGATCATCAGCAGGACCGAGGGGACGAGGACCAGGGCGACGACGAGCTGGATCTTCGGCGCCGCCCGCGCGGCGCCCTCCTCGACCGCCCGCCGCTGGTCGCGGCGCAGGGCGCTGGACTGACGGCGGAGCTGGTCGGCGAGCGGCGACCCGAAGCGCCGCGAGCGCTCGATCGAGGCGCAGAGCGTCGCGATCTCCGCGCCCGGGACCCGCAGGCGGAGCGCCGCCAGCGCCTCCGAGAGCGGTCGCCCGCAGCCGACCTCGGCGACCGTCATCGCCAACTCCTCGGCCAGGGGCCCGCTGCCGGCGGCGGCGATGTCGGCGAACCCGGCGGCCGGGCTGCGACCCGAGGCGACGCCGACCGCGAGGAGGTCGAGAGCGTCCGGGAGCGCCGCGACCAGGCGCCGGCGGCGGCGGCGCGCCGCCCTGGCCCGGAGCGCATCGGGAACGACGAAGCCGGCGGCGGGCAGCGCCAGCGCGACCAGCCAGGAGAGGCGGCCGGGCGCCGCCGGCGCGGCCAGCAGCGCAGCCAGGGCGCCGAGCGCGCCGAAGCCGAGTCGCGAACCGAGGGCGGCGATCCTGAGCCGGGGGCCGAAGGCGCCCTTCATTCGACGATCCTCGAGAGCCTGCGGATCGCGACGAAGCCGACCACCTGAAGCGCGGCGGCGAGCCCGAGCAGAGCCGCCGAGGCCGGAGAGCCGACGACGCCGATCAGGAAGCCGGGCTGGAGCAGCTCGGCGAAGAGCGCCCCGCCGCTCGGCATCGCGACGACCAGCAGCCCCGTGAACCTCGCCTGCGCGGTCGCCGCCCTGGCGTCCTCGGCGACCCGGTCGCGCTCCGCGGCGCCGGCGGCGAAGCGCCGCAGGAGGCCGGCGAGGTCGCCGCCGGCGAGACGCTGGCTGAGGAGGGCCGCGGCGAAGGCGTCGACCCGTGGCGAGCGCAATCGCAGGCGCCAGGCCTCGACCGCGCCGGTGGTCGAGGAGCCGAGGTCCAACTCGGCGCCGAGCCGGGCCAGCTCGACCGCCGCCGGCCCCTCGAGCGAGCCGGCTGCGGCCGGCAGCGATGCGCGCAGCGAGCGTCCCGCCGTCAGCGAGTCGGCGATCGCGGTCGCGACCTCCGGCAGCGCCCGCTCGAGCGCGGCGCGGTAGCGGGCCCGGCGCCTGGAGATCGCCCAGGCCGCCAGCCCGGGGCCCGCCACCGCCAGCGGCAGTGCCGCCGACAATCCGCCGACGAACCATCCGGCGGCGACCGCGGCGAGCGCGCCTAGGCCCGCGAGCCGCCTCCGCTCCGGCGTCGTCGGCGCGTATCCCTCGCGCCCCGCCCGCAGCAGCGGCTCGAGCGCGGCGCGGAGCCAGGCCAGGGCGGCCGGGCTGCCCAGCACCGCCTCCCGCGCCCCCAGTGCGGCGAGCCCTCCGGCCCCGGCCCCGAGCATCAGCGGCAGCACGCCGGGGCCGCTCATCCGCCGACCTCGGCGACCTCGACGACGCGCCTCGAGCCGTCCCGCGCGCGCTCGATCTGGACCACGTAGTCGAGGCCGCGGCGCGCCTGCTCGGCGATCGCCGCGTGCGGCAGGCCGACTCCCGCCATCAGGGCAAGGGTCTCGATCCGCGCGATCGCGTCCCGGGGTGAGTTGGCGTGGACGGTCGAGAGCGCCCCGTCGTGGCCGGTGTTGAGGGCAGTGAGGAGGTCGAGCGCCTCGGCGCCGCGGACCTCGCCGATCACGATCCGGTCGGGCCGCATCCTCAGCGCGTTGCGGAGCAGGTCGCGGATCGTCACCTCCCCACGCCCCTCGACGCTCGCCGGTCGGCTCTCGAGCCGGACGACGTGGGGCTGGCGCAGCCGCAGCTCGGCGGCATCCTCGATCGTCACCACCCGCTCCCCGTCGGCGATGAACCCCGAGATCGCGTTCAGCAGGGTGGTCTTCCCGGATCCGGTTCCGCCGCTGATCAGGATGCTGCGCCTCTCGGTCACGGCCTCCTCGAGCAGGTCGTGCTGCGAATCGTCGAGGGTCCCCATCTCGACCAGCTCGCGCGGCCCGGGCCGCCGCGCCCCGAACCTGCGGATCGAGACAGCGGGCCCGTCGATCGAGAGCGGCGGAATCACGACGTTGACCCGGGAGCCGTCGGCGAGCCGGGCATCGACCATCGGGCTGAGCTCGTCGATCCGCCGCCCGAGTGGAGAGAGAATCCTCTCGATCGCGTTACGAAGCTCGTCCTCGTCGGCGAAGGCGACATCGGTCGCCTCGATCCGCCCGCCGCGCTCGACGTAGACGCTGGCGGCGCCGTTGACCATCACCTCCTCGACCTCGGGGTCGGCGAGCAGGTCCTCGAGCGGGCCGAAGCCGACCGTGTCCCGCTCGATTCGGGCGGCGAGGGCCTGCTGGTCCGCGGAGCCGAGCAGCGCCGCCTCGCGCGCGACCAGGAGCTCGACCTCGACGGGTAGGTCGATCTCGGCCGCTCCGCCCGAGGCTGCCTCAGCCCGGCGCCGCTCGACGAGCCTGGCCCGGAGCGAGGAGGCCAGCTCCTCGAGGTGACGCTCGCGGGCCTCCATCCCCTACCGGTGGGGAAGGATTGTCAGCCTGCGGGCGAAGCTCTCGGCGGCGATCAGCCGCAGCGCCTCGGGCCTGGTCAGCCCCAGGGTCGCGGAGGCGGTCGTTCCCGGGCCGGGGCCTTCGGGCCCGGGGCCGAGGGCGAGAAGCGGGACCGCCCCGGCCGCGACGTAGGTTCGCCCCGGCCCCGGCCCGGTCGGTTCACTGGTCACGACGACGTCGACCCTCGCTCCCGGCGACGGCGAGCCCGTCGCCAGCAGCGCGTCGGCGCCATTGACCACGATCTCGACCGGGCGCCGGTCACCCCTCAGACCCGGCTGCGGGGCCTGATGCCGCGGCGGGCGGAGGTCGGACGCGAGCAGATACGTTCCGGCTGCCGCCTGGGCGCGCGGCACCAGGCCGAGCGCGTCGCCGGGCACCGAGAGCGCGCCGGGCGGGACGAACCGGGCCGGCACCCGACGCACCTCGAGCGAGCCGGCGATCTCCTTCGGGCCGATCGGCTTGCCCGCGGGCAGGGCCGACTCGAGGACGACGACGGCGCGAAGCGGCCCGTAGCCGCGGGTGACGCTCGAGCCGTAGCCGGCGACGATCGCGGCGCCGACCACCGCCGCGAAGAGCGCCGTCGCGAAGAACGCGAACGCCCTCGCGCGCCTGCTCATGCCGCCGGCCCGATGTTCGCGTCCGCAAGAGGAAGCTCGAGGACCGCGCTCGTCTCCCCGGCCGAGTGGCGCAGCACGAAGCGGCCGCCGTGGGCGGCGGCGACCCCGCGCACGACGGCGAGGCCGTACCCGTGGCGCCGTCGTCCGGTCAGGCGAGAGAGGGCGCCTGGCCGCGAGCCCCTCGCTGCGCCGCGCGCGGCGGAGCCGCGGTCGACCACCGAGACCAGGAGCCGGTCCCCATGCCGCCAGCCCTCGACCAGCACGACCGGGCCGCCGTGCTCGATCGCGTTGACGATCAGGTTGTCGACCGCCTGCTCGAGCGCGGCGCGGTCGCCCTCGACCACCGAGTCGCCGCCTCGCCAGCGGAGCTCTAGTGAGCCGCCGTCGAGGGCGACCCGTGCCCGCCAGCGGCCGACGGCGGAGCGCAGGATCGATTCGAAGCGGACCCGGTCCCTGACCGGATCGAGGTCGTCCCCGTTGACCTCACGGTCGAGGCGTTCGAGGGCGGCCGAGACGAGCCGCATCGCGCTCTCCGGCCCGCCTCCCCCACGGCCGCCGCCGGCGCTGACCGAGAGGGCGATCGACTGCAGCGGCCGGCGCAGCTCGTGCAGCGCCTCGTTGATCGCGCTGCGGCGGCGGCCGCCGCGCAGGGCCATCGCCGCGAGGAGTACCGCCATCGAGGCCGCCAGCGACCACCCCGCGAGAGCCTGAGCCGTCTCCGTCACCCGTCGATCAGGCGGTAGCCGACGCCCCAGCAGTTGATCACGTAGCGGCTGTTCTCGGGGTCGAGTTTGCGCCGCAGCCGGCTCGCGTGCGAGTCGAGCGTGCGGGTCTGGGCCTCGGTCCGGTACCCCCAGACGTCTTCGAGGAGCTCCTTCTTGGAGAAGACCCGGATCGGGTCGGAAGCGAGGACCCGCAGGAGCGAGAACTCCTTGTTGGAGAGCTTCACGTCCCTTCCCTCGACCCAGACCCGGCGCCGGGCCGGGTCGACGACGAGGTCACCGACGCGGTTCGGCCCGTCCTGCCTCCCCGCCCGACGACGGAGGACGGCCCCGATCCGTGCCCGCAGCTCCGGGTAGTGGAAGGGCTTGACCAGGTAATCGTCGGCGCCGCACTCCAGGCCCCGCACCCGCTCAGCGTCGGCGCCGCTGCCGCTGAGGACGATCACCGGCAGACGCGGGTCGAAGCGGGCGGTCGCGCCGTCGCTCTCGCGGATCTCGCGCAGGACGTCGAGCCCCGAGGCATCCGGCAGCGCCAGATCGAGCAGCAGCAGGTCTGGCTGGTTGTAGCGGCAGAGGCGCAGCGCGTCCGACGCGCTCGGCGCGGGCAGCGCCGCGAAGCGATCGGCGGCGAGGTGCCCGCAGAGCAACTCCAGAGTTTCCTCGTCGTCCTCACAGACGACGACCGTCGCGAGCTCTCGTCTCTCGGGAAGCATTCCCCTCCCTAGAAACCGGCCGCCTCGCTCTCACCCCCCGCTTCGGGAGGAACCTCGCATCAAGCGGTGCTCTTGGCGGCGCTCTTCAGCTTCGGGCTGGACGGTTTCGACTTCGCTTTCGGGGACGCGCTCTTTGCCTTCGGGCTCGACGGGCGTGATTTCGACTTGGCGCCGGATGCTTTCGCGGCCTGCGCCTTCGCCGCGGGCTTGGCCGGCGATTTGGCCGCGGCTTTGGCCGGCTTCTCCACCGGCTTCGAGCGCAGCTGGGCGATCGTCCTCGCGACCTCGCTCTTGACCGACTCGCCGACCTGGGCCTTCAGCTTCTCGTCGACCTCGCTCCGGAGCTGCTCCTCACTGGCCTTGACCGAGTCGGCGACGAGGGCGGCCACGGCGGCGCGATCTTCCTCGACCATCTTGCCGATCTCTGCCCGGGAGCTCTCCGCACGAGCTCGAACGACCTCTCTCGCCGTGGCCACCGATGTGCGCGGGGACCCGGGGACGGAGCTGCGGGAGGCCGGCCGCGGCATCATCGAGGTCGAAGCGCGCTGGCGCGGGGCGTTGCCGTTTTCGTACCACTTGGGGGCATGCTGGATGTAGGTGCGCTTCTTTTTCTTGAAAAGTCTCGCGATCACAAATTCTCCCGTCCATCCATTCGTCCACGGCTCTGGTCGCGAGCCGCGAGATGTGCTAGTCGCCTACCCAATTTAGTCATTCCCACCCGCGTGAGGCAAGCTTTCAGGGTCCAAAAAGGGACGAGGCGGGGAGCTCGAGAACGGCCGCCGCCCCACGCCTGATGAGGACCCGTCGCGGCGGGACCGCCGCCACCACCGCCAGCGGCCTCTCGCCCCGATCGAGGAAGACGAGGTCGAGGTCGAAGCGCATGCCGAAGGTGTGGACGCTCGAGCAGCGGGGAATCAGCAGGCCGGCCCCGGCCTGCTCGCGCTCGAGCCGGCTAAGCCCGAGCAGCCTCGCCCGCGCTCCGACGGCGACCGCGACCTCGAGGCCTGCGAGGCGCCGCCGCGGGAGCCGCGACAGCCGTGGCGAGAGATCCGGGTCGTCAGGCACGGTCTGCTCATGTCCGGGCGCCTCGTCCTTCGGCCCCGCCCCGGCTGGAGGCCGGCGGCCGCCGATTGGTGCAAACCCTCGTTCAGGCACGGCCCCGGGCACGCACGCGGCTACGATGATCGGCATGATCTTCACGCGCTGTCGCTGGGCTGGCGACAGGGTGATGGGCTTCAACTCACATGGATAAGAAGACGACCCGCAGAGGTAACTACGAGTCTGGCTCCGACTACGTTCTGGAGTACGGCGAGCTGCGCTTTGCCTTCAACGAGGAGGACTTCGGGCAGCGCGTCGAGCAGGCGGCAGTGAAACTCGGCTTCGTCGCCCAGGGCCTCAGCCAGGAGGAGCTCGACGACCTCCTCGACCTCGCCGTCAGCGGCGAGATCGCCGAGCCCAGCTCCCGACTCGGCGAGCACATCAACGAGAACTGGGAGGAGCTGGTCGGCCCCGCCAACCGCAGCCTCGTCCACTGGCTGCGCAGGCTCGTCTTCCGCGGCGCCTGGCTCGACCAGCGCGTCAAGGAGGGGGAGCTCGACGTCGTCTTCGACGAGCGCACCCAGACCTTCGGCTACATCCAGCCGGACCGCAGCCAGGATCTGATCGAGCTCTCCAAAGAGCCCTCCTGGCGCCGCATCGCCTACCGGCGCTAGTCCCGCCGAGCGCTCCACAGCTGCGATCACGGTCAACGAGCCGCCCGAGCCGCCCGCTGCGAGGCCGCCGTCGAACAGCTCCTTCGCCTCCTTGGCGCCGCCGAACTCCTCGGCGAAGCGGCTCAGCGAGTCGACCAGGAAGACGACCCCTTCGCCGCTCTCGGCGCGGCGCACCGCCTGCGCGAGGGCGTCCTCGGCGTGGCGTTCCTGGCCGGCGGAGACGATCTCGGCCTTCGGCGCCTCGCGCTTCCACTCGGCGAGCTCCTCGGGGCTCGGGTCGATCAGCAGCGCGACCGGGTCGGGGCCGTTTCCGCCTGAGAGATCGGCGGCGAGCTCGCGCAGAAGCGACGTGCAGGCCTCGCGGCTCTCCGCGTAGACGAGCACCTGGCGGCCGCTGGCGCCCGGCATCAACATCTCGTGGGCGCGGACGGTCTTGCCCCCGCGCCGGCCGAAGCGACGGCGGCGGCGGCGCTTGGGCCGCTCGCCCTCCTTCGCGGGCGGCTCGGGCGCGGGCGGCGGCGGTGCCGCCTCGCGATTGCCCAGCTCAGCTTTTTCCACAGCGGGTTTGCGGCGCGAGCGGTCGCGGGGCGGACGCCCCTCGCGGCCGCTTCGCTCTCCGCCGCCGCCGCTGCGCTCGCCGCCGCGGCCGCCTCCGCGGCTGCTGCGCTCGCCGCCGCGTCCGCCGCGTCCGCCGCCGCTGCCGCCGCGGCTTCCGCCGCCGCTGCGCTCGCGGCCGCCGCGGCTGCGCTCGCCCTGGCCGGAGCGGCCGCCGCCGCCCGAGCCGGATCCGGATCCGGAGGAGCCGTCGGCGAGCTTC
Organism: uncultured Solirubrobacterales bacterium; assembly: GCA_963795295.1. Classification (GTDB taxonomy): domain Bacteria; phylum Actinomycetota; class Thermoleophilia; order Solirubrobacterales; family 70-9; genus VRUE01. Next base: position 140,623 of record CAWCHE010000006.1, on the reverse strand, counting down.
TCGATCAGCTCTGCGCGCGGCAGCATCCGGTAGCCGTCGACGCCGGCCTCGGCGGCAAGGGCGTGAAGGTCGGAGAGGTGCTTGGAGTCCAGTTCAGATTTGTTCATCGATGCAGCAGGTTATTCAACCCGCTGCGGGGTCGATGCCGGCCTCGGCGGCGGCGGCCGGCCACGCCTTCGCCGCCGCCTGCTTCTCGCGCCGCGACCAGCCCAGCTCGCCCCCCATCGCATCGGCGACCGCCGCGACCGAATCCGCGTCGCGCAGCTGCGGCGCCGCCAGCAGCCCGAGCCGGGTCCGGCGCAGGATCACGTCGGCGACCGTCCGGGCCTGCTCGAGGCGGGCGGCGACGACCGCCTCGGCGAGGATGTCGGGGCGGCCGGCGACGATCGGCGCCGCCAGCTTCGGGTCCTCGCGAGCGACCTTGAGGACGTTGCGGGCCGCGTGGCCGTAGCGGAAGGCGAGCTGGTCGAGGACCTCCTCCCCCACGCCCGTCGGGAGCCTCGAGGTCCTCCGGCCGTGCCGTCATCCCGAGCGGGATCTCGGCGGTGTGGCAGGGAGCGTCGCGGCCCTCGCGCTCGACCATGCGGTCGACCGTCTGCTTCGCCATCCGCCGCCAGGTGGTGAGCTTGCCGCCGGTGATCGTCAGCATTCCCGAGGAGGTCTCGTAGAGCTCGGCCCGCCGGGAGATGTCGACCGACTTCTTCGGGTCGCCGGTCGAGATCAGCGGCCGCACCCCGGCGTAGGCGCCGACCAGGTCGCCGCGGCCGAGCTCGATCCCGAAGAAGGCGTTGACCGCGTCGAGCAGGTACTCGACGTCGTCCTCGCTCGGCCGGGGATGCTCGATGTCGCCGTCGTAGTCGTTGTCGGTCGTGCCGATCAGCGTCCGCCCGTACCAGGGCAGGGCGAAGATCTGCCGCCCCACGCCGGCCGGGACGATGCACGCCGCGGTGCCGGTCGAGAGCCGCTCGCGGTCGATCAGCAGGTGGGTTCCGCGGCTCGGCTTGATCCGCGGCACGTCCTCCTCCTCGATCGACCTCCTCGGGGCGGATGCGGTCGGCGAAGACCCCGGTCGCGTTGACGACGTTCTCTGCCTCGACCTCGAACCGCTCGCCGGAGTCGGACTCGACGCACCGCGACCCCGGAGGCGCGGCCGTTCGCGGAGAGGACCTCGGTCACCTCCGCCCCGTTCAGCATCACGGCGCCGAAGCGCTCGGCCTCGCCGAGGATCGTGAGGACGAGCCGCACGTCGTCGGTCTGGCAGTCGTAGAAGAGGTAGGCGTCGTTGGGGTCGCGCGGCCGAGCGCCGGGACCATCTCCAGCAGCTCGTCGCGGTCGATCGTCCGGTGGCGGTCGGGCGACCAGTAGTAGTCCTCGTCCTCCTCCTTGGAGGAGCGCATCTCGCGGCGGCTGCGGCCGACCCGGGTCGTCGCCATCACGTCGTACATGTTGAGGCCGGCGCCGACTTTGCGGTCGCGGCGCTCGTCGCCGAACGAGGGGACCAGGAACGGCGTCGGGTAGACGAGGTGCGGCGCCAGCTGCACCATCAGCTGGCGCTCGAGCAGCGCCTCGCGGACCAGCCCGAGGTCGAGGTTCTGCAGGTAGCGCAGGCCGCCGTGGACCATCTTCGAGGAGCGGCTCGAGGTGCCGACCGCGTAGTCGCCGCGCTCGAGCAGGGCGACCGAGTAGCCGCGCGAGGCGGCGTCGAGGGCGACGCCGGCGCCGGTGATGCCGCCGCCGATCACGACGACCTCGAAGCGCTGCCCGGCGATCGCCTCGATCGCGTCGGCGCGGGTCAGCAGCGATCAGTCGAGGAAGACGGTGGTCTGCGGTCGGCCGGCGGGCGCTCCGGCGGGGCCTGTTCCTGGCGGGCGGCCGAGGTGGAGGAGGCCGACGAAGCGCTCGTCGGCGGGGAGCCCGACCGCGGCCCGTCCCGCCTCTTCGCGCAGCAGCGCCGGGGTGCGCCAGTAGCCGGCGTGGCCGCGGGCGTGCGCGGCGAGCAGGACGATGTAGGAGGCGACCGCGGTCGCGTGCAGGTCCTCCTCGTCCTGGACCGGGTCGCCGCCGAGCGCCGCCGAGGCGACGATCAGGGTCGGGGCCCGGTCGAGCTTGACGGCGCCCTCGGGCCCGGCGGCCTCCTTCAGCCGCTCCAGTGCGGCCGGACCGACCACGCGGAAGCGCCAGGGCACGGTCAGGTGATGGTTCGGCGCCCAGGCGGCGAGCTCGAGCAGCTCCTCGATCTCCTCGCGCGGGAGCGGCTCGGGCGCGAACGCCTTGTGGGTGCGGCGGGTGCGGATCGCCGTCTCGACATCCATGCGGCTGGAACATAGCCGCAGCGCGGGCGGCGGCTACCAGGCGAAGCGCTTGCCCGAGCAGCCCAGGGCGACGGCAGACCGCCAGCGAGCGCGACGAGCCGAGCCCGATCCCGATCGGGATCCAGGGCGAGGGTGCCGAGCCGCCGTCGTCGCCGCTATCGAGCTGTCGCGGGGACGGTGCCCGTGACGGCCGCGGTCGACTCCCCCTCCGCCGGGCGGCAGCAGTTGCCGGCGAGGCCGCCGGGCGAGGCCTCCGGGACCAGCGGGCCGGCGCCGCCGCCGCTGGTGGAGCCGCCGGTGTTGCCCGGAGGCGCCGCCGATTCCGTCGGCCCGGGGACCGCCGTCGGCGAGCTGGGCGGAGCGATTCGACCCCCGGGATCGGGACCGGCGTCGACCGGCGCCGGGCGGGGCGGCGGGCGCCGCGTTCGCTGGTCGTCGGCGCCACCGGCTGTCGGCGCCCGCGGCGGGACCGGGACCGGGAAGCCCTCGCCCGAGGCGGGGACGAGGACCTGGCCGGTGACCCAGACCGGGGTCTGGTCGCTGGACGCCGAGTAGCGGTAGTGGCCGTCGGCGTCCTGCAGGCCGCGTCAGGTAGTCGCGAGCGCCTTGCGCCGGCGTCGGCGCCGACGGCGATCATCCCCTGCGCGGCCCAGGCGGTCGACTGCGAGTTGACCGCGCCGGTGCCGCCGAGCGCCGAAGCCGCCGTTGCCGCGCTGATGCGTGCGCAGGTACGACGACGCCCTTGCGCGGCCGCCTTCGAGCTGGGGATCGCCTGCATCGCGGCGCCGGTGACGTCGGCGTTGCTGGCGCGCCGGGCACGTAGCCCCAGCCGCCGTCGGCGTTCTGGACGCCGCCCAGCCAGCGAGGTCGACTTTTCGAGCGCCGCCGGCGCCCGCGCGGCGCGCAGCGCGACGATCGCCGTAGGCGGTCGTCCCCGGCCAGCCTTCCCAGGAGCCGTCGCTGCGGCGCTGGTTGAGCAGCGCGGAGACGAGGTTCGCGCCCGCCGAAGGAACGGGGGTCGAGGCCGGCGCCCTCGAGCGCGAGGATCGTCCGGGCGAGATCGCCGGCGCTGCCGAGCGCGCCGACCTGAGAGCGCAGATAGTCGACCGGCGTGCTGCCGCCGCGGGAGACGTCGAGCGGGTTGCGGCCGGCGGCCTCGAGGCCGAGCATCGCCCAGGCCGTCGTCGTCGGTGCTCGAGCCGTCGCCCGGCGAGTCGCCGAAGCCGCCGTCGGAGTTCTGGACCGAGGCGAGCCAGTAGGCCGCCTGGCCGGCGCCGGCGGCCCTGGCGGCGGACGCCGGGCAGCGTCGTCGGCAAGCGCCAGGACCAGCGAGCAGGCCGGCGGTCGACGGCCGGCGGGCGTCCTGCGCCACTCGAAGCGCTCGCGGAAGCGGACCAGCATCCGGATCATCGCCGGCCCGGCGATCAGCGCGAATGTGATGTTGCCGATCGCGTGGGCTGCGTCGAAGGGCATCGGCCCGTCGACTCCAGGACGAGGAAGTGCTCGAACGATCAGCTCCCCCCCATATGTTGCCATCAGGGAGAAATTGAGCAGGGCGCCGTAGGCGACGCCCGCAAAACCGCATGACAGCGGCGAGGACGAGCCGGCCGACGTTGCGGCCGCCGAGCGCGAGGGCGGCGCCGAACAACCCGCAGAGGCCCCAGCCCGCCATCTGCCACGGCGTCCACGGCCCCTGGCCGAACCACATGTTGGAGACGAGCGCGGTGAGGCCGCCGACCGCGAAACCCGGCGGCCGGGCCGAGCGCGTAGCCGGCGAAGATGACGATGTCGGTGGTCGGCTTGACGTTGGGGAAGGCCGCGAAGGCGACCCGGCCGGCGATCGCCAGCGCCGCCAGCGCCGCGACGAGGGCGATCACCTGCGAGCCGGCGGCCGCGAGCGCTCGTACCAGGCGAAGCCGGCGAGCAGCAGGGCGCCGAGGATGAGGAAGCTGGCGAGCTCCCAGGACATCAGCCGCCGCTCCTCCGCGAGCAGCCGCGCCCCCTGCTCGGGGGTGACCACCCCGGGCAGCGCCGAGGACGCGGGCGACCTCGGTCGCGAAGTACCAGCCGCCGGAGAGGATCTCGGCGGCGGGCCCGTCGGCGATGACGACGCCGTCGCCGAGCAGGACGACCCGCTCGGCGAAGGCGGCGGCGAACTCGACGTCGTGGGTGGCGACGAGGACCGCGGCGCCGCGCTCGGCGAGCGCCGTCGATCAGCTCGACGAGCTCGTCCTTGCGCGCCCGGTCCATTCCCCGCGTCGGCTCGTCGAGGGCGACCAGGCCGGGCAGCTCGTCGCCTTCCATCCGCCCGGCCAGCGTGATCGCGAGGGCGAGGCGCTGGCGCTCGCCGCCCGAGAGGTCCCGCGGGTCGGCGTCGACCGCGTGCTCGAGCCCGACGATCGCGCAGCGCCGCCAGGCCCGCCTCGCCCGGAAGCTCGTCGCCGACCCGCTCGCGGACCAGGAAGTCGCCCGGGTTCTGCGTCAGGAGCGCCATCTCGCGGGGCATCGAGATCTTGCCCCGCACCGGCTCGACGAGCCCGGCGGCCGCCCGCAGCAGGGTGCTCTTGCCGGCCCCGTTTCGCCCCATCAGGGCGACCCGCTCGCCCGCGCCCGATCTCGAGGTCCATCCCCGCAGCACGTCCCGCTTGCTCCTCGTCGCGCTCGAGCTCGACCCAGAGGCTCTTGACGCGACAGCGGCGGGCGGGTCCTGTCGCGCGGATGAGGGGGGCCGCGGTCGATCCACGGTCGGTCCTCGACCCCCCTCACTCCCGCGCCACCCGCCCGAGCTGCCGAGCGGGAAGCGCTTCGAGAGTCTTCCGCGCGTCCCTGACCCCGACAGGCAGCGGCTCGAGTCCGGCGAGCGAGAACATGCGGGCGGCGGGGGTCTCCAGGGCCGCGTCGGCTCTCACTTGCCCACTCGAGAAACTCGCGCGGGGCGCCGTCGAAGGCGACCGAGCCCGAGTCCATCGCGATCACGCGATCGGCGGCGGCGAGGCAGCGCTCGAGCCGGTGTTCGGCGAGCAGGACCGTCACCCCCCACTCCTCGTTCAGCCGCCGCAGCAGCCAGATCAGCTCGTCGCCGGCGACGGGGTCGAGCTGGGAGGTGGGCTCGTCGAGCAGGACGAGCCGGGGCCGGGTGACGAGCGCGGCGGCGAGGGCGACCCGCTGCAGCTCGCCCCCCGAGAGGGTGTCGACGGCACGCTCGAGCAGGTGCGGTATCGCCGAGCGCCAGCGCCACCTCCTCGACGGCGCGGGCCCGCGCCGCCGGCGGGTCGCCGCGCAGCTCCAGCGGCAGCCCGAGCTCGGCGGCGACCGTGGTCGAGACGACCTGGGTCTCGGGGTCCTGGGCGACGTAGCCGACGAGCGCCGCCGAGCTCGCCCGGACCGGTTGCGATCGCATCGACCCCGCCGACCTCGACCGCGCCCTCGACCTCGCCGCCGTGGAAGTGCGGGACGAGTCCGCAGGCGGCGCGCAGCAGGGTCGTCTTGCCGCAGCCCGAGCGCCCGGCGAGCACCGACGAACTCGCCCGTCGCCGATCTCGAGCGAGACGTCGCGCAGGGCCGGCGCCCGCCGCGCGGGGATAGCGATAGGAGAGCCCCTCGATCGGCCAGCGCCGGCGCGGCCTCGCGGCGGTGTCGGCGAGCTCAGGCATCGGCCGGCGAGGGGCACGAAGCCGGCGAGGGCGACGAGGAGCGCGCGAGAGGACGAGGGTCGCCGGCGCCGAGGTCGATCGAAACCGTCGGGTAGGCGTCGAAGCCGCCGAGCGCCGAGCGCGCAGGCCGGCGAGCGCGCGACCAGGATGGCGAGCGCCGGCGAGGCAGGAAGCGCGCGGTCGTGGCGGCGCGCTGGCGCGGCTCGCGCAGGCGCGGGCGCGCCGCGCGCGTAGCCGCGCAGCTCGAGCGTCGCGGCGACGTCGACGGCGCGGTCGAGCGAGCCGGCGAGGAGGCGGCGGGCCAGCGGCGCCGTGCCGACCGGCGCCGCGCCGGGGCCGCGCAGCCGGGCGGCCTCGCGCAGCCGCGCGGCGTCCGCGGCGGTGACCGGGACCAGGCGCGTGACCAGGCGTCGCGGTCAGCGCCGAGCGGCCGGCGACGGGCCGCAGCACCCGCAGCACCCGGTCGGGGTCGACGCAGGCCGAGTAGACGGCGAAGACGACGATCACGACCGCCGCGCGCAGGCCGAGCGACCAGCCCTTCGACGAGCGCCTCGGCGCTGACGTCGACGCGGCCGAGCACGCGGCCAGTCCCCGAGCCGGGCGAGGACCGTCTCGCCGCTCTGCGAGGAGGCCGTTGACGACGACGATCAGGACGGCCAGGGCCGCGCCCATCCGCAGCGCCGCCCGCACCGCGCGCCCGGCGCCGGCGAAGTAACCGGCGAGGACCGCGGCGGCACCGGTCGCCGTCAGGACCAGCGGGCTCGAGTAGAGGAAGGCGACGGCGGCGAGCGAGCCGAGGTAGGCGACGGCCGCTCCCGGAGAGGCCGACTGCAGCGGCCCCGGGCGCGGCGTGTAGGCGTAGGGGGATCTCATCGGACCGGCAGCGGCGTCGCCCGCCCGCTCTCGGCCGCGATCGCGTAGTGATCCTCGAGGGCCGCGCCGTCGAGCTCGCGGGCAGCCGCCGCGACAGCCGCCGGGCCGGCGCCGGTCACGACCCAGACCGGCGGCGCTTCGTAGCGGCGGGTCGCGGCGATCAGGCCGGTTTCGGGCCCGAAGGCGCGAGCCGGCCGGCCGCGTTCGTCGAGGCCCTCGAGGGAGAAGCCCTGGCCGCGGCGCCGGAACTCGGCGAAGACGCCGCTCGATTCCGGACCCTTCTCGATCTGGGCCGCGGCCGGATCGCTGCGGACCCGCGCCCAGGGGCCGACCAGGATCCGGATCGCCCCGTCCGGCGAGCCTGCGGCCGGCTTTACCCCCGCGTCCTCGAGCCGCGAGCGGACCAGCGAGCACGGAGCCGCGGCGCCCATGCACTCGACCGCTGTCGGATGGCTCCCGCCCTCGTAGCCGCCGCTGAACGGCTGCGGCCAGGAGCCGACGACCGCCGGCACCCGCATCGCCGCCGACCAGTCGCGGTAGTCCCACCAGATCGACTCGCCGCCGTGCAGGTCGTAGTCGGCTGCCCCGACCGTGGACTCGACCCCGTCGACGTAGAAGAACCAGTCGCTGGGCCCCGCCTCGTCCGCTTCCAGCCCTTCGATCGATTGCACGAAGCGGCCGCCGTACCGGGTCGAGACGTCGGCGTTGCGTTCCAGCACCCTCATCACCGTGTCCGATTCGGTCACGGCTTCCTCGGCCGGCGGCGAGACGTCGCGGGCGCCGTAGTCGCGGGTCACCGTCAGGCTCGCCTCGCCGACGTCCTCGCCGGGGCCGAGCCCGCAGCCTGAGGCCGCACCGCATCGCCAGGAGCAGAGCGGCCACCGCCGCCGTCCGGCGGCTCCGGCGCGCGCCCGCTCCCCTCAGCGGCAGTCCCCGCCGACGCACACTTCCACTCCGTTCGACGGGATGTCGTCGAAGTGGGTGGCGCGGAGGACGGCGGCGCTGCTGAGGACGACCGTGGTGCGGCCGTCCTTGGCGGTCAGCGCCGTCCCGCCGGTGACCTTCGCCCCCGAGACCGGCGTGCGCTTCCCCTTGTCGTTGTAGTCCCAGACCCGGACCGGGAAGGCCGCGCCCGGAGTCGTCACCGTCGGCGATTCCAGGTAGAGCTCTTCCGGATACGGGAAGGGGGCCAACGCCCAGAGGACTTCGTCTTCGGGCTTCAGCTTCACCTTCTCGCCGGCGCGTTCGGGGTTCTTGTGGTTGACCTTCAGGTACCAGGAGAGCTTGCTGTTCGCCGTCGACTTGCCGACCCCGCAGATGCCGAGGCCGAAGGAGAAGGAGTCGGTGATCGAGAGCGGCTGCAGCGCCTTGTTCCGCTGCGAGGCCTTGTCGAGAAGCCCGAGCGCAGTCGGGCCGGTGACGCCGACCGACTTGCCGCTGCCGCCGGTGCCCTTGCCGAAGCAGAGCGCCTTGGGGCTGGTCGGGATACGGGCGTTGCCGCTGAACAGGGCTTCGTCGGCGAGCACCCTGTTGCCGGCGCCGACCACGCGCAGGGTCGTCTTCGCCTGCTTGGCGGACGCGGCGACCGCGCTGCCGAGGACGAGAACGAGGGCCAGCACGCACGCTGCAGCGAGCCGGGATGAGTTGAGTCTTGGCATTGAGGCCGCCCCTTCCACGAGGGTTCGTATTGGCCGGCCGGGGACAGGTCTCCTGGCTTCCGGGGGGTCGGGCCGCACCTTCCCGGGGCCTTGTCGCGCCCCAGTGGCCGGCGTATCCGCCGACGGCCTCCCTATCCCGGTCACAGTGGCGGGACCGCGCCGGCATCGCACCGGACTTCCCTTGACCACCGACCGCTCTTCGCCGCCGAGTTTACCCGGTCCCCCGGGGATCGAGGCCGAGGCGGACCCACGAACACCGGCCTTCCTGAGAAAGACGCCTGGCACCTGGACCGCTGGATTCAAGTCCAGCGGTCTGGACCATCTGACCGGTGGGACCTACCTTCGCCATTCGCACGCAAATTCCGACAAATTGGGGAGGCAGACATGAGGCAGGGATGGCGCTGGCCGAGGCCGGCGACGATCGTCGCACTGGTCGCGTTGGTGGTGGCGATGGGCGGCACCGCGTACGCCGCGAAGAAGATCAACGGCGGCACGATCCGAGTCAAGTCGCTGCCGGGGAACCGGCTCAAGCCCGGCTCGGTGCCGGCGGACCGCCTGGCGCCGGGCGTCCTCACCCCCGCCGCGCCCGGCCCGGTGACCGGCGCCCAGGTCGACGAGCGCAGCCTCGGTCAGGTCCCGAGCGCCGACTACGCGGACTCGGCCGGCTTCGCCCAATCGGCGCTCGACGCCCAGACCGCGCTGAACGCCGTCAACGCGGTCGACGCCGACGCCGTCAACGGGCACGGGGCCGGCTGCGGGCCGGGCACCCAGGCCTTCGCCGGCGCCTGCTGGCAGAGCTCGGCGAGCGAGGCAGCAGCGACGGCTCCGGTCGCCGCCACCGCCTGCGCCGCCCAGGGCGGGGCGCTGCCGGAGGCGCTGCAGCTCGCCGCCTTCGCCCAGGAGCCGGCGGTCAAACTCGACGGTGAAGAGTGGTCGGGGGACATTCCGGTTTTCTCGGGCCCAGGTACTTACGGCGTAATCACGGTTTCTTCAGCTGGAGTCGTTAATGCAGCCACGGCAACCAGCACAAAGCACTTCCGTTGCGTGATCCCGCTACTCGTCTAGCGCCGCCCACGCCATCTCTATCCTCCCTGGGGATGGCGGGGTGCTCTCAGAGGGGCCGCACCCGCGCCGCGAGCACGCTCGCGGCGCTGTGCCTGCTTGCGCTCGGAGCGCTGCTCGGGCCCGCCGGGGCCGCCGCCTCGCCGCGCCTGCACCCACCCGCCGGCCCGGGCGCCACCGTCAGCAGCGCTTCGGCCGAAGCGGCGAAGATCGCCGCCTACTGGACGCCGGCCCGGATGCGGAGCACGCCGCCGCTCGGCGCCGCCCGAGCCGAAGACCCGCTCGCCGTCGCCAGCTTCGCCCCGGTCGCCGACGCGACCGTCGCCCCGTTTGCGGTCAACGGCCGGATCTTCGTCCGTCAGGGCCGCAAACGCGGCTACTGCTCGGGGACGGCGATCAACAGCCCGACCCGGCGCCTGGTCCTGACCGCCGGCCACTGCGTCAACACCGGCCCGCGCGGGCCGCGCGGCTCGACCGCCTGGTCGCGCTACCTCGAGTTCGTCCCCGCCTACACCGACGGCACCGCCCCCTACGGCACCTTCATCGCCAGGCGCCCCGAGGTCTACGCGCCGAAAGCGTGGATCAAGCAGGGAAGCCCCAACTTCGACGTCGGCGCCGTCCTCACCGGCCCCAACTCGGCCGGCACCTTCGTCGCCGACGCGGTCGGCGGCGGCGCCACGATCGCGGTCGACCGCAGCCGCCACGAGCTCTTCCAGACCTTTGGCTATCCCGGGATGGTGCGCCGCCTGCAGCAATGCGACTCGCCGGCGGTCGGCGACGACAGCCTCACCTACGCGATCCCCGGCCCGCCGACCCTGAAGATCCGCTGCCACTGGCTGCCGGGCGCCTCGGGCGGCGGCTGGCTGATCGGCGAAGGGACCGAAATCAACGGCCTCACCAGCTACGGCCGCAACCGCGACCTCGTCCACACCTTCGGGCCCTACTTCAGCAGCCGCAACGTCGGCGCCCTGACCAGCGGCCTCTAGGCCGCGGACTCGCCCGAGCGGCCTCTAGGCCGTCTCAACGCTCAGCATGTCGCGATAGAAGCGGTAGTCGCCGCGCTCGGGCCGCAGGTTCGAGGCCAGCGCCAGGTGGTGCCGGGCGCGCTCGGTCTCCCCCGTCTTCGCCAGCGCCCGGCCCAGGCAGAAATGCGCGTAGTCGTTTACCTGGTGCGCCTCGACCACGGCCTTGAACTCGACCGCGGCGGCGGCGAAGCGCCCGGAGCGAAAGTAGGCGCGTCCCAGCGCCTCGCGGATCGAGGACTTCTCCGGCGCCCGCCGCGCCGCCTGCTCGAGCGGCACCGCCGCCTCCCTGAAGTCCTCGTCCTCGAGCAGCTCGATACCGCGCCTGTAGAGGGTGAAGGTCGAGTCGCGGTCGTCGGACATGCACCAAATTGTAGGAGGCGGCCCCTGCGGGCCGGGACGGCTCAGGCGGCGGCGATATGGCGCAGCGCCGAGCGGGCCGCGTTGTGGCCGCAGATGCCGTGGGCGCCCGGGCCCGGCGGGGTCGCCGCAGAGCAGATGTAGAGGCCGGGGGCGCCGGTCGCGTAGGGATCGAGCGCGAAGCGGGGCCGGATCAGCGTCTGCAGCGGCGTGTTGGCGCCGGTCATGATGTCGCCGCCGACGTAGTTGGCGTCGTAGGCCGTGAGCTGCTCGGTCGAGCGCGTCGCCGTCGCCCGGATCCGCTCGCGCAGGCCCGGCGCGAAGCGCTCGACCTGGTCGAGGATCGCCTCGGTCGCGTCACCCGGATAGCCGTTGGGGACGTGGGCGTAGGCCCAGACCGGGTCGACGCCGCCGCGCGAGCGCGAGGGGTCGGCGAGGTGCTGCTGGCCGACGAGGACGAAGGGCCGCTCCGGCATCCTCCCCGCGTGGACCTCGCGTTCGGAGAGGGCGATCTCCTCGTAGGAGCCGATCGCGTGGACGGTCCCGGCCCGGCCCGAGGAGGGGTCGGCCCAGGGGACGCCCCCCTCGACCGCGAGGTCGACCTTGAAGGCGCCGGGGCCGTGGCGGTAGCGGCGGTAGGCGCGGGCGACGCGGGCAGGCAGCCGGCTGCCGCAGATCTCGGCGACCGCGGCCGGGGCCAGGTCGAAGACGACGGCGTCGGCGTCGGGCAGCTCCGCGAGCGAGTGAACCGGCCTGCCGGTCTCGATCCGGCCGCCGTTCTCGGCGATCGAGGCGGCGAGGGCGGTAGCGATCATGCCCGAGCCGCCCCGGGCCACCGGCCAGCCGCGATCGTGGCAGGCGCAGGTGAGGACGACGCCGACCGAGGCGCTGAGCGGCGAGGAGAACGGCCGGAAGGCGTGCGCGGCGGTGCCGCCGAACAGCGCCCGCGCCTCGGGCGTCGGCAGCGCCCGCGCCAGCGTCGCCGCCGGCAGCAGCGCCCTCGCCCCGAGGCTCGCCATCAGCAGCGGGTGCCGCGGGACCCGGATTTTCTGCTCGAAGATGTCCTCGGAGAGGGCGTCGAAGGCTCGCGCCGAGGGACCGAAGATCCGCTTCCACGCCCTGCCCGCCCGGCCCAGCCCGGCGGCCGTGTCCTCGATCGAGCGCACCATCGTCGCGGCGCCGCCGCCGTCGAGGGGATGGGAGAGGTCGACCTCGGGCCAGGCCCACTCGAGCCCGTGCCGGTCGAGCTCGAGCCCCTCGAAGGCGGGCGAATCGACGACCAGCGAGTGGACCGCCGAGCAATCGTCGTGGAGCAGGCCCGGCAGGGTCAGTTCGCTGGTCCGGGCGCCGCCGCCGATCTCCTCGGCGGCCTCGATCACCGTCACCGAGACCCCCTGCTTGGCGAGGGTCGCCGCGCAGGCCAGCCCGTTGGGGCCGGCGCCGACGACTATCGCCTCGCTCATACGACCGGGAAGGGCTCGCCGTCGAGCCAGGGCTGGCGCTCGATCATGTCGGCGACCCTGACCTGACCCTCCTCGACCAGCCCCTCGGCGGCGTCATAGATCCGGTAGCGCTGGAGGTCCTCCCCCGCCGGCTGGGACTCGAGCGCGACGACCCGCAGCTCACCCGGCTCGAACTCGCAGCGCTCCTGGATCGAGTCGAGCAGCTGGCGGTTGTGGAAGTGGCCGTCGCCGAAGTTGTAGCCGAGGACGACGCCGGCGACGATCTCGCCGTCGCGAACGTCGTAGTCCTCGATCCGGTCGACGGCGCGCGGCAGCAGCCCGTTGAGCGCCCGCCCGTGCGAGTGCATGGCGCGGAAGGCGAGGCCCTTGTAGATCAGCACCTCGACGAGGTCGGGGTCGTAGCGCTCGAGCAGCTGGTCGACGACGATCGGCGCCACCTTGGCCACCCGCCGATCGAGTTTCTTCTCCGCCTCGCTCTCCTTGCCGAACAGCCACATGCTCGTGGCCCAGTTGCCGGCGTAGTAGCGCATCGAGGGCAGGAACGAGATCAGGTCCGGGCGCAGGTTGCCGAGGATCGGGATGCCGACGCAGGTGACGGCGAGGATCAGGATCAGGAGCGGGCTGTCGAGCGTCGCCCAGGGGACGTCGCCGTAGTGGCCGAAGAGGAAGAGGACGCCGAAGATCATGAACACGTTCCACTCCAGCGGCACCGCGAGCGGGAAGGTCGAGAGGATGTGGAGGTGGAAGATGATCATCCCCGCGGCCGCGATCCAGCCGATCGTCCCGCCCTGGGAGACCAGCAGGATCAGCGGCAGGGTGAACTCGATCGCGGTGCCGAGGTGGGCGGCCAGGGCTCCGTTCGCCGATGGCAGCAGGTCCTCGGGGTGATTGCGGTAGAGCCTCCGCTTCATCGCCTTGAACCGGTTCCAGGGCGTGTTGCTGATCATCACCGTGACCACGAAGGGGAAGTGGTGGTTGAGCTTCGATGAGGCGGCGCCCCACCAGATGCAGACGAAGACCAGCTGCGCGGCGACGAGCATGTCGTGCAGCGGGAACAGGAAGATGATCATCAGGTTGCCGTAGATCTCCGCCCTGGCGGCGAGGAACGGGACCTTGTCGCGGAGGCCGAGGGCGACGAGCAGAGCGAGGAGGGTGCCGACCGCGGCCGGGTCGAGGCGCCCGGCGAGCGTCGTCGGGTCGGCGACCCCGTCGGTGAGCATCAGATAGCCGAGCCAGAAGAGGACGGCCGCGTAGAGGGCGACGTCGATCGGGGTGCGGATCGTCCCCTTGGTCAGCGGCACTTTCCCGGGCCAGGGAGGCAGGCGCGTGGTACCTGGCCGCAGCCAGTAGAGGACGCCGCCGATCAGCGGCGAGAAGCGCAGGGTCAGCGGCAGCGAGCCGGCGCCGAGGCCGAGGATCTCCCAGAGCATCGTCCAGACGACCGCCTTCTGGAAGACGATCGGCTGGTACCACCACTCACTGAGGTTGCCGAGCCCCCCGAGGCCGGAGGTCGTCGCCGAGATCAGGAGCAGGCCGCCGAGGGCGTAGGCGGCGACCTTGACGACGTAGAGCAGGTAGACGAAGGTCGGCGTGCCGAAGCCGTTGATCGCCCAGTCCTGGGCCAGCGGCTTCAGCCGCTCGAGGTGGGAGCCGCGCCGCCACTCCTCTACATCGACGGGCGGCGGGGCGGGCTCGATGAATCCCATGGCCCGCGGAGCCTATCCCCGCGGGCCCTTGTGCATCGTTACTTCTTCTTCTTGTTCTTCGGGCAGCCGGTGATCTTCAGCGGCAGCTTGTTGTTGATCAGTTCCTTGCCGTTCTGCGCCTTCATCTTCAGCGCCGAGTTGCGCTTGCTCGCCTTGACCTTGCAGAGGTCCTTCGAATTGATCAACAGGCCCTTCTTGCCGCCGTCCATCTTCAGCGTGAACTTCGTGACCGGAGCGTCGGGGATCCCTTCGAACACGGTCCTCAGCCCGGCCTTCTTGGAGCTGCTGATGACGCCGCGCAGCTGCACGTTGATCTGACCCTTGAGGTCGACGAGCAGGTCGGGCAGCTTGTTGTTGGAGGACACCAGGTAGACGTTGCCCGAGAGGCCGCCGCTGAGCAGCGGCGACGTCGCCGATGCGACCCCGTATTTGGAGTCAGCCGGGCAGTTGTTGGCGGCGAGCTCCGGACGGGTGCAGACAGTGCCGATGTGGGCGTTGTCGAGAAGCAGCCCGGGCGGCAGCGTCAGCGCCGTGCGGGCGATGTTGGCGTCTTCGGCCCTTGTTTCCAGAACCGCCTGGATCTGCGGGTGTGACTTGCGCTTGGTCGCCTTGCGGCCGCCGAGCAGCTTCGTCGTCAGCTTCGGCTTGAAGCCGAGCTTTTCGCAGTCGTTGGTCAGGAACGGAGACGAGAAGGCGTAGGAGCTGAACGCGGCCGGGTTGGCCGGGTTGGCGCCTCCACCCTTGATCGTGCCCGTCGCCGCGTTGGCGGCGCAGCTGGTCGGGTTGTGCCCGAACCCGGTCCGGTTGAGGTCGACGTCGATGGTGCGGATGTCGAGCTTGACCCCGCCGAACACGCTCGGGATTTCATCCGAGTTGGCCGTGATCTGGGCGGTTTCCGGGTTGACGTTGAGCGCGACCCTGACCACGACGGTGCCGAGGTCATACGGGCCGGCGACGGCCGGGGTGACGATCGCCATCGAGAGCGGCGCCCCTTTGTAGGGACCGGCGAGGTAGGCCTTGCCGCCGATCCTGATCGGGCCGCTGCCGCTGCCGGCGGCGGTCGTCGTCGTTCCGATCTCGCTGTCGGCGGAGCAGCTCGGCGCCACCTTCTGGGCGGTGCCGGTGCTGGCCGCGGCCGCAGCAAGGGCGGCCTCCGAGCAGTAGGGGATTCCGGCGATTTTGCCCGCCAGGCCCTTCGGCAGGCTGACGTCGACGCCCTTGATCTCCTGTTCGCCGTCGGTCCGCGCGATGTGGACCCGGAACGGGCTGTACGCGTTGGCCGTCGGGTTGTCGGACTTCTCCGTGTAGGTCGGGATGAACCGGCGCCCGGCCAGGGTCGCCGGACAGGCTCCTCCGGTCGGATCCGAGGTCAGCGTGAAGCTGCTCGTCGGAGTCGCGTTGGCCTCTTCGGTCCACGGCGTCATCACCGTGTTGGTGACGTTCGGCCCGCAGGTCGGCGGGCTCGTCAGCGTCCCCCTGGCGCCGCCGTTCATGCGGAGCTTGAAGGAGCTGAAGGTCGCCTGCGGGTTGCCGGGGACGACCACCGTCAGCTGACCGGTTTTCGGATCCGGGAAGACGTTGCCTTCGAGGCGGACGTTGACCGCGTAGCGCTGAGACCCGGCAAAGATGAAGATGCGGAACATTTCACCGCTGCTCGGATTGTTGTTTTTCGGCGCTCCGACGTAGACGGTGCCGGTCAGCGAGTCGGCCGGCAGCGACGGCGTCTGCACCTGCACGGTCCCGATTTTCGAGGCCTCGGGGCAGGTGATCGGGTTGTTGGTGCCCTTCGCGAACTCGGCGTCGGTGCAGGCCTGGAGCCCGTTGGCCGAAGCGGGGTTCAGTCCCATTCCTTCGGGGAGGACGACTTTCGCCGTCTTCAGGTAGGAGTCGGCGATTTTCTCGGTCGGGTCGAACGGGACGCCGACGGTGACGTCGGTCGCCTCGGGCGAGTCGACCGAGTCACCCTGCGGGGCGACGGCGATCGTCGGGTCGAACGGGACTTCGTCACAGCCGTCCGCGCCCACCGCCGTGGTGAACGATTTTTCAGCCGACGCGCCTTCGTGGGAGTCGACGTGGAGTTCCGTCGTCTGGCCCGGGCCGCAGTTGCTCGGCATCGTCAGGTAGGTGCCGTTGCCGGCGACACCGTTGAAGACGAGGCGCGAGCCGACCACCGGCGGGCCTGCGGGCGGCGCCTCGATGTCGCTGATCGTGAAGGTGACGTGCTGGTCGACGGGGTTGAGCGAGCCGACGATGAACGTCGGGGGGCCTTCGACCGCCTTGAAGCCGACCATCGACGGGACGCCGTCGAAGGGCACGAGGTTGTAGACCGGAACCGAGATCCGTGCCTGGGTGCATTCGCCCGGCGGGATCGGTTCGCACGGCGGTGCCTGGAAGTCGACCGTGAAGTAGTTGGTGCCGACCAGCGAGGCCGGCGGGCAGGATCCCGGCGGCGGGCCGGTTTCGAGCTGTTTGACCGTGCACTTCGGCAGCGCCTCGGGGTTGACGCTCAACCCTTCGGGCGTGTCGACGACGATGTCTTTGACAAATCCTTCGGGGAAGCCGATCACACCAAGTGTCGATTTGGTGTTCAGCGTGAAGTCGGTGATGCCGAAGTTCGGGTGCCCGGCGGCCTGGGTGAACCATTTCGATTCGGTCCCTTTGGTGCACTGTCCGGCTGACTGCGGCAGCGGCGGTTTGCCGACGACCGGCGCGCCTCCGAGGGGCGGCGTGTCGGTGTTTTCTTTACAGGTCAGCGCCTGCCATTCCTGAATTCCGAAGGCGCCGTGTGCGACGGGAGCCAGAAAGAGAACGCCGACCGATACAACCAAGAATGCAACCAAGCGCCTAGCCATTGAGTCTCCTCTGTCGCTTTGTAACCAACACACTCCCTGCGCTGGCGCTATGCCCCTCTCCCGGCTTCACACCGTAGCCCCTACCCAGGCGGCACGCAACCCAATCGTTCAAATCGCCTTTCCGTCCAGTAGCTTCGCGCCGACGGCGCTGGGACCTCCAGAAGCGCGGCAATCCACCACCTCATACAACCCGCCTGATACGGCAAAGGATCGCTTTCGGATCAAACCGGCGCGGGCCTGATGCCATTGCCGTTGCCGTTTCCATTCCCGTTGCGACCGGTGACGAAGCCGGTGTCGGCGGGGCCGGGCGCAGGATCAACACCTCCGCCGGCGCCCGCTCCAGCAGCCAGACGAGATCGTCTCCCGAGAAGCCGGCGCCGGCGCGGGCCGAGGCCGGGACGACGACGCGGTCGAAGGCCTCCTCCTCGAGCAGCCGCTCGAGCGCGTGCCGGTAGGAGCGCCCGCGCTCGATGCGGGCGTCGACCGGGACTCCCTGGGCGGTCGCCCGCTGTTCGATCGCCTCGAGCATCGGCATCGCCTTCGCCGCCTCGGCCGGGATCGCGCACTCGAGCGGCAGCTGCTTCGGAACCGCCGCCAGGTAGGCCGGCATCAGCGTCGCGCTCTCGGCCTTGGCGAGCCGCAGGGCCGCGTCGACTGCGCGGCGGGAGATCGCCGTGCCGGTGAAGGGCAGGAGGATCTGGTGGATCGCCTGCGGGCGCTCGGCCCGGCGGCCGTGCCGCCGCGAGCGCGCCGCCTGATAGCCGACCAGGATCCCGACGATCAGGGCGACCCCGATCAGGACCCGCTCGACGCTCATTCCGAATCCTCCTCCCGGACCCCGCGGTGGGCGACGATCCGCACGTCGACCCCGGGCGGCGTCGCCTCCATCAGGCGCTGGGCGAGTGGCTCGCGCAGGCGCCCCAGGCCCCGCCGGGGCTCCGACTCGCCGATCATGATGTAGGTCGAGCCGCGCTCGCGGACGACCTCGGCGGCGCCGCGGACGAGGCTGTCGCTCTCCTCGATCATCAGGTTCGCCCCGAGCACCGAGGCGAGATGCCGGAGCGCGGTCACCTGCCTCGCGACCTCGCCCTCGATCGGCTCATTCGGCGCCTTCACCCAGAGCAGGTCGAGGCCGGCGCCGAGCCGCTGGGCCGAGCGCCAGGCCCGCCGCACCAGCCGCTGGGCCGAGGGCTGCGGCCGGACCAGCGCCAGCAGCCGCTCGCCGACCGCCTGCGAGGCCTCCCCCCCGGCCCGCTCCTCGCGGGTCCCGAGCGGCTCCTCGACCACCAGCCGCCTCGCCTCGACCTCCTGGGCGACCTGGCGCAGCGCCACCTCGCGCAGGGCGAGCAGGTTCTCGACGGTAAAGAAGTTGTTCAGGGCCGGCTCGATGCTCTCCCCCGGGTAGACCTTGCCCGCCCGCAGCCGCGCGATCAGCGCCTCCGGGGTGATGTCGATCAGGACCACCTCGTCGGCCTCGCCGAGGACCGCGTCGGGGATCGTCTCCCGCACCCGGGTCCCGGTCAGCTCGGCGACCTGGTCGTTGAGCGACTCGAGGTGCTGGACGTTGACGGTCGAGAAGACGTCGACCCCGGCGGCGAGGACGTCGCGCACGTCCTCGTAGCGCTTGCGGTGCTCGACCCCGGGGGCGTTGGTGTGGGCGAGCTCGTCGACCAGCGCCAACCCGGGCGCGCGTGTCAGCAGGCCCGGCAGGTCCATCTCCTCGAGCTCGGCGCCGCGGTAGCTGACCCGGCGCCGCGGCAGCGTCTCCAGGCCCTCGGCAAGGGCCGAGGTCTCGGGGCGCTCGTGGGGCTCGAGGTAGCCGATCGCGACATCCCGCCCTCCCTCCTGCTCGGCGTGGCCGTCCTGCAGCATCCGGTAGGTCTTGCCGACCCCGGCGGCCATCCCGATGAAGACCTTGAGCTGCCCGACAGCCATCTCATGCTCCGAGCAGATTGTGGATGACGAGGTCGATCAGCTTGATCCCGACGAAGGGGACGATCAACCCGCCGAGGCCGTAGATCAGCATGTTGCGGCGCAGCAGCGCCGTGGCGCCGATCGGCCGGTAGCGGACGCCGCGCAGCGCCAGCGGCACCAGCAGCGGGATCACGAGCGCGTTGAAGACGATCGCCGAGAGGATCGCCGAGAGCGGCGTCCCCAGCGACATGATGTTGAGCGAGTCGAGCGGCCCCCGTTCGCCCGGGTGGGCGGCGTAGGTGAAGGCGAAGATCGCCGGCAGGATCGCGAAGTACTTGGCGACGTCGTTGGCGATCGAGAACGTGGTCAGGGCGCCGCGGGTGATCAGCAGCTGCTTGCCGATCTCGACGATCTCGATCAGCTTCGTCGGGTTCGAGTCGAGGTCGACCATGTTGCCCGCCTCGCGCGCGGCCTGGGTCCCGGTGTTCATCGCCACGCCGACATCGGACTGCGCCAGTGCCGGGGCATCGTTGGTGCCGTCGCCGGCCATCGCGACCATTCTCCCCTCCGCCTGGTAGGTGCGGATCAGCTCCAGCTTCTGCTCCGGGGTCGCTTCGGGGAGGAAGTCGTCGACCCCGGACTCCTCAGCGATCTTGGCCGCCGTGAGGCGGTTGTCGCCGGTCACCATCACCGTCGAGATCCCCATCTGGCGCAGCTCGTCGAAGCGGGCGCTCATCCCCTCCTTGACGATGTCCTTGAGGTAGACGACGCCGAGGACGTGGTTGTCGCGGCAGACGGCCAGCGGGGTGCCGCCCTCGCGCCCGATCCGGTCGAGCTCGGCCTGGAGCTCACCCGGAGGCCGCCCGCCCTGCCCCTCGACGAAGCCGATGATCGCGTCGCCTGCGCCCTTCCGGTACTGGTTGCCGTCGACGTCGACCCCGCTCATCCGCGTCTCCGCCGAGAACGGGATGAAGCTCGACTCATGAGCGCTCAGGTCCCGCTCGCGGATCCCGAACTCCTTTGCGAGGACGACGATCGAGCGGCCCTCGGGCGTCTCGTCGGCGAGCGAGGAGAGCTGCGCCGCCTCGGCAAGCTCGGCCTCTGCGATTCCGGGCATCGGGATGAACTCGGTCGCCTCGCGGTTGCCGAGGGTGATCGTCCCGGTCTTGTCGAGGAGGAGGACGTCGACGTCTCCGGAGGCCTCGACCGAGCGCCCGGAGAGGGCGAGGACGTTGTGGCGGACGAGCCGGTCCATGCCGGCGATCCCGATCGCCGATAGCAGCGCCCCGATGGTGGTCGGGATCAGGGCGACGAGGAGGGCGATCAGGGTCACCACCGAGGCGCCGGTCCCCGAGAACTCCGCAAACGGGCGCAGCGCGACGACCACCGCGAGGAAGACCAGGGTGAGGCCGGCGAGGAGGATGTTGAGGGCGATCTCGTTCGGCGTCTTGCGCCTCTCGGCCCCCTCGACCAGGGCGATCATCTTGTCGAGGAAGCTCTGGCCGGGTTCCTGGGTGATCTCAACGACGATCCGGTCCGAGAGCACCCGGGTGCCGCCGGTGACGGCCGAGCGGTCGCCGCCGGACTCGCGCACGACCGGCGCCGACTCGCCGGTGATCGCCGACTCGTCGACCGAGGCGATCCCTTCGATCACGGTGCCGTCGCCGGGGATCGCCTCCCCCGCCGTCACCACCACTACGTCGCCGCGCCGCAGCTCAGAGGCCGCCTTGTCGCTGCCGTCGGTGAGGTGCGCGACCGTCTCGGTCCGCATCGCCCGCAGCGCGTCGGCCTGGGCCTTGCCGCGACCCTCGGCCAGCGCCTCGGCGAAGTTGGCGAAGATCACCGTCAGCCAGAGCCAGACCGTGATCGAGAAGGCGAACCAGGCCGGCTCGTCGCCGCCGCCGAGCGGGGCGCCGCCGAAGACCTGGATCAACCAGGCGCCGGTCGTGATCATGGCCCCGACCTCGACCACGAACATCACCGGGTTGCGGATCTGGTGGCGGGGATCGAGCTTGGCCAGCGAGTCGAGCAGCGCCCGCAGCAGGATCGCGCGGTCGACCAGCGTCCGCGGTTTGTTGCGAAGGGTCTCGTCTGTGGTCATCGGGGCGCTTCCTTGTCGATCGAGAGGTTGAGCTCGACCACGTTCACTCCCGGCTCGCCGAAGAGGCCGAGGAAGCGGCCTTCCGTCTTCTCGGAGACGAGGTCGAGGACGCGCTGAAGCGGCAGGTGCCGCACCGCTGCGACCCGGTGTGCCTGGATCCGGGCATTGGCGACCGAGATCTGGGGGTCGACTCCCGAAGCCGAGGTCGAGACCGCGTCGACGGGAACGGAGGCGGCGGTGAGGCCGCGGTCATAGGGGCGCTCGCGTTTCAGGTAGGCGGCCAGCTCGGCTTCGAACTGTTCTGAGAGTTCCTTGTTATTGGGCCCGAGGTTGTTGAAGAAGGTGACGTCGGCGCTGTATTCGGTCGCCGAGGGGCGGCTCTGGAAGTAGCGGGGCAGGCCGCGGAAGTCCTGCCCGATCAGCTTCGAGCCGACCAGCTTTCCTTCGACTTCGACCCTGCTGCCGTTGGAGGCGTTCGGAAACAACACCTGGGATACGCCGGTCGTCAACAGCGGATAGGCCAGCCCGAGGGTCAGCGTCAGGAGGACGATCGCGATCGTCGCCGTGGTCAGGTCTTTTCGCAGTCCGCTCATCAGAAGAGTTGGTCGGTCAGTCCCTGCACGACGGGGCCGAGCAGGAAGGCGGGGAAGAAGGTGAGGGCGGCGACGATCACGATCACCCCGATCAACAGCAGGACGAAGGTCGGCGAGTCGGCGCGGAAGGTGCCGGCGCCGACCGGCGCCACCTTCTTGCCGGCGAGCGATCCGGCGACCGCGAGGGCGGCGATCATCGGCAGGAAGCGGGCGAAGAGCATCACCAGCCCGCCGAGCAGATTGGCGAAGTCATACCCGTAGGCGCCGGCATTTCCCGGCGCGTTGGGCTGGATGAAGCCCGTATAGCCGGCGAAGGCCGAGCCGTTGTTGTTCGCCTGCGACATGTAGGCGTAGAGCGACTCCGAGAAGCCCTGCGGCCCGGGGTTGTAGATCGACATCGTGCCGTCATGGCTCGCCGTCGCCCAGGCGGTCGCGAATAGGACCAGCAGCGGGGTCACGAGGACGCCGACTAGGACCAGCTTCACCTCCCGCGACTCGATCTTCTTGCCGAGGAACTCGGGCGTGCGGCCGACCATCAGGCCGGCGATGAAGACCGTCAGGAGGACGAACAGCAGCATGTAATAGAGGCCCGAGCCGACCCCGCCGAAGATCACCTCGCCGGTCGAGAGGTTGGCGGTCGGGACCAGGCCGCCGATCCCGGTCAGCGAGTCGAAGGCGCCGTTGACCGCGCCGCAGGAGGTGACCGTGGTGATCGCGGTCCACAGCGCTGTCTCGGAGATCCCGAAGCGCTGCTCCTTGCCCTCCATGTTGCCGCCGGTCGAGCCGTCGAAGGCGTGGGTGGCGAGACCGGCGTGGTGCTGCGCCGGGCTGCCGTGCTGCTCGGCGACGTAGACGACGGCGACGGCGCCGATGAACATCACCATCATCGCCGCGTAGAGGGCCCACCCCTGCCGGCGGTTGCCGATCATGCGGCCGAAGGTGTAGGTGAGGCTGGCCGGAATGACCATGATCAGCATCAGCTCGATGAAGTTGCTCAGGCCGTTCGGGTTCTCGAACGGCATCGCGCTGTTGACGTTGAAGAAGCCGCCGCCGTTGGTCCCCAGCTCCTTGATCGCCTCCTGCGAGGCGACCGGGCCGAGGGCCAGGGTCTGCGAGCCGCCGGCGATCGTGTGGAAGGCCTGGGAGCCGTCGAGGGTCTGGATCACTCCCTGCGAGACGAGGATCAGGGCGGCGACGATCGAGATCGGCAGCAGGATGTAGAGGTTGATCCTGATCAGGTCGGCCCAGAAGTTGCCGAGCGACTTCCCGGAGCGCGCCACGAAGCCTCGGATCACGGCGGCGAGGGCGGCGATCCCGACTGCGGCAGAGACGAAGTTCTGGACCGTCAGGCCCGCCATCTGGGCGAAGTAGGTGAGGGTGGTCTCGCCGCCGTAGTACTGCCAGTTGGTGTTGGTGACGAAGGAGGAGGCGGTGTTGAAGCTGAGGTTCCAGGGACCCGAGTGGAAGCCTTCGGGGTTGAACGGCTGGATGCTCTGCGTGCGGAGGATCAGGTAGAGCACGAGCCAGGAGAGGACGCTGAAGGCGACGATCGAGCGGGCGTAGGCCTTCCAGTCCTGTCCCTCGTCGGGCCGGACGCGAAGGGCCCGGTAGGAGAGGCGCTCGATCGGCCCGAAGACCGGGGTCAGGAAAACCCGCTCACCCTGGAAGACCTTCGCGATGTAGCCGCCGAGGAGCGGCACGAGGGCCGTGAGGATGGCCAGGAAGACGACGATCTGGATCCAGCCCTGCACCACTAGAGCTTCTCCCCGCGAAAGAGGGCGTAGCCGAGGTAGCCGAAGAGCGCCACGGCGACGATCAGCCCGAAGAGCTCGGCGGCGCTCATACCCGGTCCAGGCCCGCGATCACCGCGTAGATCAGCGCGAAGGCGATGAGGGCGAGTGCGATCGAGACTATGTCCATGCACCGATGGTGCGACGGACCCCGTCAAGACCGCATGAACACAGCGGCCCTGCGCATACAGATTTCGTAAAGGCGCTAGAGGGCGAAGCGGTAGCCGACGCCGGGGTCGGTGCGGATGAAGACCGGCTCCCCGGGCGGCTCGATCTTGCGGCGCAGGTTGGCGATGTGGGCTCGCAGGACCTGGATGTCGTCTTCGTACTCGACTCCCCAGACCTCGACCAGCAGCGTCCGGTGGGTCATCAGCCGCCCGCGGTTGCGGGCCAGGGCGCGAAGCAGCTCGAACTCGATCGGGGTCAGGTGGATCGGGTCGCCGTCGCGGCTGACGCTGCGGGCGGCGAGATCGATCTCGAGCCCCTCGGCGACGATCTTCGGCTCCGAGGCCTCCGAGCCCGCCCGCCGCAGCGCCGCCTCGAGCCGGGCGACCAGCTCGCGCGGGCCGAACGGCTTGGTCACGTAGTCGTCGGCGCCGGCGGCGAGCGCCTCGACCTTGCGGTCCTCCTCGCCGAGCGCCGAGAGCACCAGGATCGGCATCTGGCTCCACTCGCGCAGGCGCCGGGTCACCTCGACGCCGTCGATGTCGGGCAGCATCAGGTCGACGATCGCGGCCTCGGGCGGGCGCACCGCGGCCAGGTCGAGCGCCTCCTCGCCGGTCGCGGCGGTGACCGCCTCATAGCCGGCGTCGCGGAGGATCACCCGCAGCGCCCGGACGATCTGCGGCTCGTCGTCGCAGACGAGGACCCGCGCCTGGCCGCTCACGCCCCGTCCTCCAGCGGGAAGTCGACGACGAAGGTGCTGCCCTGGCCCGGAAAGGACTCGACCGCGATCTCACCGCCGTTGGCCTCGACGAAGCCGCGGGCAATCGCCAGGCCGAGGCCGCTGCCGCCCCCCGCCGCCTCCTCGCGACGGTAGAAGGGCTGGAAGATCCGCTCGCGCTCGCCCTCGGGGATGCCGGGCCCCTGGTCGACGACCCGGACGACGAGGTGGGGGCCGCTGACCCGCGAGCGGACCAGGACCGGCCGGCCCTCGCCGTGGCGGACGGCGTTCTCGAGCAGGTTCGCGAACGCGCGCTCGAGCTGGACGGCGTCGGCGCGGAGCGGCGGCAGCTCGGGGTCGAGGCCGAGCCTGACCTGTTCGTCGTCGGCGCCGATCGAGCTGCGGGCGGCCTCGAGCACCTCAACCAGATCGACGGGAGCCCGGTGCGGCTCGGCGTCGCCGGACTCGAGCCGGGAGACGTCGAGGAGGTTCTCGACCAGACGGGAGAGGCGCTGCCCTTCGCCGACAAGGCCCTCGCTCAGCTCACGGCGCTCCTCGGGGGTGATGCTCGGCGAGTCGAGCGCGGTGCCGGCGGCGATGATCGAGGTCAGCGGCGTGCGGAGGTCGTGGGAGACCGAGCGCAGCAGCGCCGTCTTCAGCTCGTCGCTCCGCCTCAGCGCCTCGGCCTCGATCATCTCCGCCTCCATCCGCTCGCGCTCCTCCGAGAGCGCCGCCAGCTCGGCCAGCGCCCGGTCGGCCTCCTCGCGGCGCTGCTCGGCCTCGACCGCGCGGGCGCGGGCGACCTCGGCCAGGGTGCTGCTGGCGACGGCGACGATCGCGAAGACGACCAGGGCGACGATGTCGCGGTCCGAGGAGACGTCGAGCCGGCCCAGCGGCGGCAGGTGGAACCAGTTGAAGGCGACCGCGCTGAGGACCGCCGTCAGCAAGCCGAGCCGCCATCCCCAGACGGTGGAGACGAGGAAGACGCCGGGGATGTAGACGACCCCGAGCGCCCCGGCCGAGGCGTCGGTCTTGAGGGCGAAGATCAGCAGCGTCGCGGCCGCCGCCATCGCGAACGACAGCAGCACCCCCAGCCAAAGCGGCGGCGGCTCGGCGCCGAGGCCCAACCGGGGGCGGTCTCGCATCGCCCCAGCCTAGTACCGACACCCGAGGGCCCGCGGGAGCTAATCTGGGTGAATGCTCTTCGGGCAGCAGCACGTCGACCGCTACCGGGCCACCGACGGCGAGGAGGGGTACGAGTGGCAGGGAACCCAGACCCTGCTGCTGACGACGACGGGCCGCAAATCCGGTGAGCCGCGCACCACTCCGCTGATCTTCGCTCCGCACGGCGACGCCTACACGATCGTCGCCTCCAAAGGCGGCACCGACGAGCCGCCGGCCTGGTACCTGAACCTCAGCGAGAACCCCGAGGTCGAGGTGCAGGTCAAAGGGGATCGTCTTCAAGGCGCGGGCCCGCACCGCGGACGACGAGGAGAAGCCGGAGATCTGGAAGACGATGGTCTCCGAGTGGCCCGCCTACGACGGATACCAGCAGCGGACCGAGCGCGTGATCCCGGTCGTCATCCTCGAGCGCGCCTGAGGCGCCGCGCTCAGCGTCCGCCGACGATCACCAGGCGGCCGTCGGGGAGCCGATAGGCGGTCCCGACCCTGGTGCCCCGGCCGCTGGCTTTCCTGCCGCCGGTCGGAGTCGCGAGCACACGGGTCCTCTTGGCGGCCTGGTCCCTGCCGGGCCGGGGCTGGAGCTTGCCGCTGCCCGGGTTGACGGTCAGGGTCAGCCCGGCGATCAGGAAGGCGACGGCGAGGACGATCCCGATGTCGAAGAGGTTGACGAGGCCGTCGAGCGGATCGCCCGCGTTCTCGGCGATCTTGCCATGGCGGCCGAGGCCGATCCGGCTCATGCGCCCCGCCTGCGGTCGGCGCTCATGCGCCCGGGCTCCAGTCGGAGGCCTGCTCGAGCGCGGCGAGGTCTTCGGTGTACATCCTCGTCCGGGCGAGGGTCAGGGCGAAGGCGACGGTGCCGACCAGCAGCCCGACCACCGTCGCCCCGAAAGCGTCGCGGAGGTTGTCGGCGAGGGTGGTGACGTCGCCGTCGCCGAGCGCCGCCAGCCCCGGGGCGAGCGGGATCAACGTCCCCATCAGCCCGATCGCCGGCCCGGCCCTGACGAGCAGGCGGGTCCGGTCGAGCCGTCGCTGGGCCGAGAGCTCGTAGCCGGCGAGCTGGCGCTCGGTCGCCTTCGCCCGGTCCGGCTCCCGGGCGGCGGCGGCGAGCCCGGGCAGCGCCTCTGCGGCCATCGCCCCCGGGGCGCTGTAGGCGTACTGGATCGCGTGATCCGGGTCGGCGATCGCCCGGCTCGTCAGCTCGACCAGGTCGACGTGCCGCGCCCGCACCCGGCGCCGCCAGACCTCGACCCCGAAGCGCCCGAGCTCGACGGCGCAGAGGAGGAGGACGACGACCGCGGCGATCAGGACCGGGACCCGGAGCGCGGTCGCGATGTCGGCGAGCGCGTCGCCGAGGTCGATCGCGGCGATCACGAGAAGGACGCCCCGCTCCGGCGCTCCATCCGCACACCGGCCAGTCCGAACGCGAGTGCTGCGGCGGCGATCGCGATCGCCAGCCATGAGGTCCCGCCGAGGTCGACACCGGCGCTGTGCAGGCCGGGCGCCCCGAAGGCGAGCGCACCGCGCGCCGGGACACCGGCGTTCGTCCCGACCACGGTCCCGGTCACCTCGCGGCCGGAGCTCGGCTCTTCCGAGCCGGCCCCGCTCGAGGTCAGGGCGGAGCCGCCCCCCGAGCCTCCGGCGCTGCCGGCGCCGCCGGGACGCGCGGCGGCGCCATCGGCGCCGCCTGCGCCTCCCCCAGCGGCCGCCGCGGAGGCCGTGCTCGCCTGATCGTGCTCGGGTTCTGCGGCCGCGGTCGCACCCGGCGCGGCCGGGTCGGAGGAGCGCCTCGTCGTCGCGTGATCCCGCGGGTCCCCGTCCTGGTCGTGGACGATCCGCACTCCGCCCGGGGTCCTGCCCTTGCTCTGCGGCTTGGGCTGGCTGAACAAGCGGGGCCCCATGGCCCGCCGCCGCCGGCGATAACTCCGTCTCCGCGAGCCGCTCCCTTCGCCCTGTCCGGGCGAGGCCGGCGGCGCGGGCGCGGGCGCCGATCGCGGCGCCCGCGGGATCGGCCATGCCTGCCCCGCGAAGGCGGGTGCGACGTAGGCCGTCATCCAGACGCCGAACTGGTCCTGGCGGGCTTTCCAGCGGATGTGGCCGTCGGCCTGCTGGAGGGAGGCCATGTAGTCGAGCGGTTCGTGACCGCCCTTGAGCCAGTCTTCGGGGTTCAGCCCCGCCGACCAGATCCCCTGCACCGCCCAGGCCGTCGAGGCGACGTTCGATTCCGGTTCGCCCGCGAACTCCGGGAACCCCCCGTCGGGGTTCTGCATCTCGCGCAGGTAGTCGAAGCCTTTTCTCTCGGCCTCCACGGCCTCGGCGTCCGTGCGGCCGGCGGCGTTCAGGGCCTGGATCGCCGCTCCGGTCAGGTCGGCTTCGGGCCGGCTGCCCTTCACTTCCCAGGCCCAGCCGCCGCCATCGTCCTGCTGCCCGATCAACCACTCGGCCGGCGTTCTGGACGGCGAGCTCGGCTCGCGGCTCTTCGATCGGCGCGAGGGCGACGATCGCGAAGACCGTGTCGTTTATCTCCCCCCGCCCGCCTTCGACGTAGGGGAATGAGCCGTCCGGGCGTTCGCGGGCGATGATTTCTCCGACGAGGTCGAAGCCGGCGAAATCGTGGGGATCGGTCCCGGAGGCGTTGACGACCATCAGTTCACGCTCGAAGGCGGTCGTCGGGACCAATGGGTAGGGGATCTCTTCCTCCAGGCCCCTGCCGGAAGTGGCGGACGAGAAAGCCGTAGGCGTCCACCCCACCCGGCTTCGCCTGGTCCTGAGGATTGACTCCGGCCGCCGCCAGCGCCAGCGCCACCCAGGCGCTGAAGCCCTGGCCCGATTCGGCCCCCGACGCTCCGCCGAAGCCGCCGTCGGGCGACTGCGCCTCCTGCAGGTAGCGGATCGTCCGATCGAGCCTCGCCTGGTTGGTCGCATCGGGAGCCGCGCCGGCCGCTGCCGGCGTCGCGGCCGCCAGGAGGACGACCACGAGGATCACGGCCGGCGACCGGCGCCTCATCAGCCAGGGCCCGGCACCCGCACCGTGCCGATCGAGGCGCTGACGCTGCGCCCGAGGATGTCGGTGATCGTCAGCCGCAGCCGGTAGGCGGCGCCCAGCGGCAGCTTCAGGGTCGCGGTGGACCCGCTCGAGCCCCGGGCGCGGGTGATGTATCGACTCCCCCTCCGCCCGAGGGTCCTGGAGGCGACCGTCCAGCGCGCTACGCCGGGGCCGGGATCGAGGACCCGCCAGGTGACGCCAACCCTCCCCTGCGCCAGATGCGTCTGGCCGAGCTGGGCCCGGCCGAGGTCGAGCGGAGGGACCTCGGCGGGCGGCTGCGGCTCGACTCTGGCCGGGACCAGCGGAGCGGGCGGCAGGCCGCCGGGCGGTTCGGGTCCCGTGGGAAGCGCCTGACGGACGAGATCGTCGGGCGGCAGCTCCCCGCACCCGCTTGCCGGCGGCTCGGGCACGCAGACGTCGATCCGGTTGGAGCGGATCGCGGTTTCGCCCCCGCCTCCAACCGCGGTCGCCTTGATCCGATGCCAGCCGGGCGTCGAGAAGGTGATGCTCGCGCTGCCGTCGGCCGCGGTGCCAACCGCCTCGGGGCTCGAGGCCTCGACGGTCTCGTAGCCCTCGGAGCTGGTGCTCACCGGGGCGACGATCGCCCCCTCGAAGGGCACGGCCCCGTCCCTTCCAGGGTGCGCCGGAGGAGCGTCTTCGCCTTCGTCTTCGTATTCGGCGACCTCGACCAAGAACGGCTGGCCTAGCTCGGCCGTCGCGGTCAGCTGCCTGACGCCGCCCGAGTAGCACGCGGGGAAGAGCGCCAGCAGCGGCTTCGACTTGAAAGCGTCGTAGGCCCAGAGAACCTCGTCACCGGCGTCCAACTGGTACTGACAACCGCCGACGCTGGTGAAGACATTGTTGACGACGACCCCCCAATAGGCGTCGTCGACTGGATCCTGGCGGTCGGGCCCCCAGCGGGTGACGAAGTAGTCCTCGTAGGGCTCGGTGTACCACTGGCCGTCGAAGTCCTGGCCGGCGATGCTCATCGCGTCGACCGAGGCCGCCGTCGGCGTCGGCCCGGGGCTCGGGTTTTTGTGGTTGTTGAGGCCGTCGCAGCGACGGCCCCCCGGCGGGGCATTCGTGTCGGTGGCCCCCCTGACGTCGTGCCCTTCGGTCAGGACCGGGCCCTCGAAAAGGGTTCGGTCCCTGCCCTCGATCCGGACGCTGACTTCGGCCGGCGCCGCGGCCGCCCCCGGCGCCGTCGCGAGGACGGCGAGCGAGAGCAGCGCGACGGTCGCCGGGGCGGCCCGGCCCCGCCTCATCGGGCGGGGCCGCGCTTGACTGCGCAGTGCGCCTTCAAGCGTCGGTGGCGCCGGCGCTCGGCGCTGCAGGTGAAGTGGGCGTTCTGCCCCGGCTTCCCCTGCGGCCCGCGCTTTCCCGCCGGCCCGGTCAGCCCCGGAGAGCCCTGGAGACCGGCGGGGCCCTGTGGTCCCGCAGCCCCTTGCAACCCGGCTGCCCCCTGTGGGCCGGGCTCACCCGGGGCACCGGGGTCGCCTTTCGAGCCCGGGTCACCCTTCGGGCCGGGGTCCCCCTGCTGACCGCCGGAGCCCGGGCCGACCGGAGCCTGGCCGAGCCTGAGCGAGACCAGGTCGCCGAAGCCGATCGTCTGCCCCGCCGCGACCTCCTGGCGGCCGCGATCGAGGCGCACGAGCCAGGCGTCGTCCGCGTTGGCCGCCGCCCGGCCGTCGAGCGAGACGAGTTCGTCCCCCTCGAACGAGAAGGAGCCGACGCAGGGCGCCGGCAGCGCCGATTCCTGAGCCACGAGGAGCTGTTCCAGGGTCGCCCCCACCGGCGCGACCGCACGGCAGATCCGGACGTCTTCCGGGCCCAGCGAGACGGCGATCGTGTGCGGGACCGGCGTCCCGGCGGCCACTGTCGGAGCCGGGCGTGTGCTCGGCGGGTCGGCCGTGAACACGGCACCGGCGATCGCCCGCAGCGAATCCTGGGTCGAGTAGATGCCGCCGAATTCCGGCGCCGAGTACCCGAACGACCCCGCTTCGCCCTCCGGGGCTTTGATCTGCAGCGAGAGCAGATAGTCGATCGGCGTCTTGTCGGCCGGTGAGGTCCATTCCTCCGACTGCGGATCGATCCCGCAGGCGTTGAGGCCGCTGACGGCCCAGGCGTTGGTGTCCGAGTTAGGGCCCCCGTACGGGTATGCGAACCCTCCGTTCGCTTCGAGGTTGCCGTGCAGGAATTCAAGGCCCGCGGCGACCTGAGGGTCGTAGGCGGGCACCCCGGCTTCGCAGAGGGCCGCGAGCGCGGCGCCGGTCATGTCGGCGGTGCTCGGCGCTTCCTGGGCCACCGGCGTCGTCGCCGGGCCGAACTCCCAGCCGCCGTCGTCGTGCTGGTTTCGGCGCAGATAGGAGACGGCGGGCCGCAGGGCCCATTCGGGCAGCGGCGTGCCGGCCAGCGCGAGGATCGCGAAGACGGTGCCGTTGGTGCTCGGATCGCCGAAGCTGCCGGTGCTGGAGTTCCAGAGGCCCGCGATCTGGGCGGGCATGTTCGAGTCGGCGGAGAGCCGCGCCGGGTCGAGGCCGGCCGCCTCGCTGACCAGGGTCGCGCGGTCGTACTCGGTCACCGGCGGTGGGAATTCCCCAGTGCCGGGAGGTTCGATCCACGTGCCCGACGAGTATTCGCCGAGCAGGTAGTCCTGCAGGCTCGGGTCGCCGGGTGCGAGCCGCACACCGGCGCTGTCGATGCCGGACGCGGCGAGCGCCGTCGCCGACCAGTCGCCGCCGAAGCCTTCGATCTGCCCGGTCGCGCTCTGCTGGGAGGCGACCCATTTGTTGCCGGCCGTCAGCGAGGCGGCGATTTCGTCCTGGGTGGCGGCCTCCGCTGTCGCTGGGAGGAACGCGTAGGCGAGAAGCGCCGCGCTGAGTGCAAAGACACGTCGTACCGATACCGCTTGCATCCGATACCCCTTTCCTCGAGGGCTGGAATTTGAGGATCGGAGGGAGGTCTCCTGGCTCTCGAGCGTTCCCGTCGCGCCTTCCCGGCCTCTCGGCCAGTGGCTGCCGCGTGGGCGTGCGGCGGGTGTTATCTCGATCACAGTGGCGGGACCGCGCCGGCTTCTCACCGGACTTCCCTGTCCACCGATCCGTGGTTTGAATGTCGGGCGACCCTATCCGAGGCGGCGGCGAAGCGGCGCCCGGCCCCGTACCCTGCTCCGATGGCAAAGGACGCCGGTTCGCCGAAGCTGATCTCCAAGAAGCGCTACCAGAAGGAGCTCGAGCGCCTTCAGGTCGAGCTGGTCGAGCTGCAGGAATGGATAGTCCATTCAGGCCTGCGCGTGGTCGTCCTCTTCGAGGGCCGAGACACCGCCGGCAAGGGCGGCGTGATCAAGCGGATCACGGAGAAGACCAACCCGCGGGTCGTCCGCACCGTCGCCCTCGGCGTCCCCACCGAGCGGGAGCGTACGCAGTGGTATTTCCAACGGTACGTTTCACACCTCCCGGCCGCGGGAGAGATGGTCCTCTTCGACCGCAGCTGGTACAACCGGGCCGGGGTCGAGCGGGTGATGGGCTTCTGCACCGACGAGGAGTACCGGGAGTTCATCCGCACCGCCCCGCTTTTCGAGCAGATGCTGCAGGGCTCGGGCCTGATCGTGATCAAGTACTGGCTGTCGGTCAGCGACGAGGAGCAGGAGCGGCGCTTCAAGGCGAGGATCGAGAACCCGACCAAGCAGTGGAAGCTGAGCAGGATGGACCTCGAGGCGCGGGCGCGCTGGGTCGACTACGCCGAGGCCAAGGACGAGATGTTCGCCCACACCGACACCGACGAGTCGCCTTGGTGGGTGGTCGAGGCCGACGACAAGCGCACCGCTCGCCTCAACCTGATCAGCCACCTGCTCGAGCAGATCCCCTGCGAGCCGGTTCCCGGTGAGAAGCTGAAGCTGCCGCGACGGCAGCGGCGGGCCTACCAACGCCCCCCGGCCGACTCACAGAGATTCGTACCGTCACGGTTCCTGGTCGAGTAGGTGTCATTCGCCGACTCATACCTCGGTCGCCTGCGATCGAAGGTGGGGACCGACCTCGTCCTGATGCCGGGGGCGATGGTCGTCGTCGAGCGCGGTGACGGCAGCGTGCTCCTGACAAAGCGCGGCGACACCGGTGAGTGGTGCCTGCCCGCGGGCGCGGCCGAGGAGGGCGGCAGCTTCGCCCGCACCGCGATCGACGAGCTCGCGGAGGAGGCCGGGATCGAGGTGCCGGCGCGGAGCCTGATTCCCTTCGGCTGCCTCTCCGAGGCTGAGACGCACATCGTCGAGTACCCGAACGGGGACACGACCCACTGCTTCGCGCTCTGCTTCCTCGTCCGCGAGTGGGTAGGGCGAGCCGGCCCCCGACCGGGAGGAGTCGACGGCGGTCCGGTTCGTCGCCCTCGACGACCTGCCGACGCCGATGCACGGTCCGTCGTCGGCGGCGCTGGAGCTGTTCCGCGCCCACCTCGGCGACGGCGCCTTCCAGGTTGGGTAGGAGGCGGGCTCCGGGTCAGCTCACGCTCGGTCCGGGGCTCCCGGGCGCCGGGCATTCCGCAGCCGGGAGGAGACACGCGTAGGCATTGACCAGGCCGAAGGCGGCGCGCCGCTCGGCGGGGGTCGTAGTCGCCTTCGCACCGGCCCTGACCACCGCGACCCGGTACACGCGATCCCCCCGCTGAAAGAACACGTCCTCCTGCGCGACGCTCTCGGGATTGCGCCACTGGACGTTGCGCCCACCTTCTGGAAGGGGCGCCGGCGGGCTGACACTCTTCGACCGGCATTCCGTGCTCGCGGCGCTCGTGAAGTAATCACGCGCCTCGCCGGCGTCGCCGAAGACCATCACGTCGGCGACGAGGTCGTCACGGCTCGGCAGCCACCAGCGGACCTCGTAGGCGCCGGGCTGGCTCGCATCGCTCGGCAGCGAGGTGTGCACTCCCGGTTCCATGTCGGTCCAGGCCGCCTCCGGGGTGACGGGGCCCTCTTCGTAGCGTTCGGCCCCGTGGTCGAAGGCCACCGTGCCGAGGAGTTCATTGCGGAGCGCGGCGAGCTCGCTGCGGTCGATGCCGGCGACGTCGGGTGCGCTCCCGGCCGGGCAGTCGTCGGCCGCTCCCGCGCTGGGGTCGCTCCCTAACCCGAGCACATCCCTGCCGCTCGCGAAGCCGTACACGGCCAGCGCAAGGAGGATCACCAGCATCAGAATGAGCCGGACGCGCCCGTCTCTCAGCCAAGCAAAACTCGAGTCCATCCCGAAGCTAATCGGCCGCCACCGCACCCGACTTGAGATCGGAGAGGCTAGGGTCGAGTCCCCTTTTTCTGGAGACCGAGATCCGACTAGACCACCTGCAGATCGCCGCCCCACCCGGCTGTGAGCCGGAGGCGCGCCGGTTCTTCGGCGGGCTGCTCGGGCTGCCCGAGGTCGAGAAGCCGGAGCCGCTGCGCGAGCGCGGCGGCGCCTGGTTCACCCTCGGCGATCAGCAGCTGCACGTCGGCGTCGAGGACGGGTTCTCCCCAGCGCTGAAGGCGCACCCGGCGATCCGGGTCGAGGCCGCCGAGCTCGATGCGCTGGCCGACCGGCTCACCGCTGCCGGTGGCGAGGTCCACTGGGATGACTCGCTCCCGGGGACGCGCCGTTTCTACACCAGCGACCCCTGGGGGAACAGGATCGAGTTCCTGACCCAGTAGGTCACCGTTCGCGTGACCATTTCTCCCAGGCGTACGTCATCTCGATCCGCTGCATCGCCGTCGGATGTGTGGCGTAGAGCGCGTAGGACCAACCGGGCGGGTCGGGGGAGCTGAGGCTCGTGGTCGAGAGCTTCTTCATCAACGCCCTCATCGTCGCCGGTTCGTGCGTCGCCTGGAGCGCGGACCAATCCGCCTCGGCCTCGACCCGGCGCGAGACCATGTTCGTCAGCGGCGTCGCCAGCAGCTGCACGACGACGAAGACGAGGATGGCGAGCGGGATCGCCTCGGGCCGGGCGAGGCCGCCGCGTTTTCGCGTGGCGAAGGCGATCAGCGCGGTGACGGGGATCAGGAAGAGCGCCAGCCAACCGACCTGCTTGAGGGTGTGGTCGTGGGCGAGGTGGCCGAGCTCGTGGGCCATGACCATGCGGATTTCGGCGCGGTTGAAGCGTCCGTCGAGGAGCGTGTCCCAGAGCACCACCGTGCTGGTCGAGTCGAATCCGGTCGACTCGGCGTTGGGGGCGTCGGTGAAGCGATGGACGTCCTGGACGACCAGTTTCGGGGGGCTCACCCCCTCGCTGCGCTCGAGCCCGCGCGCGTCGCTCAGCAGATGAGGAGAGCGGACCGGCTCGGTGTTCGGGATCAGGTAGGGAGAGACGAACGA
The DNA here is from genome assembly GCA_963795295.1 of uncultured Solirubrobacterales bacterium. Lineage (GTDB taxonomy): Bacteria > Actinomycetota > Thermoleophilia > Solirubrobacterales > 70-9 > VRUE01. The sequence continues at coordinate 105,833 of CAWCHE010000006.1, read as the reverse complement.
GAAGAGCAGAGCCAGGCTGACGAAGACGGGCGCGGCGACGACCCACCACCAGCGCCTCAGCACCCCGGCGATCCCCATCGCGATCGCCAGCGCCAGGCAGATGAAGAGGAACTGCGAGCCGAGGCCGAGGAAGCTCTCGAGCAGCCACCCGAGGTAGCTCTGGTGGGAAACGTGGTGCCGCCGCTGCCACCACACGGCGGCCAGCCCGAACGGGACCTCGGCAAGCCAGACGACGGCGAAGCCGAGCATTCCCAGCAGCATCCCGGTCCCGATCCGGCCCGCGGCCGACTCGCGCATCAGGCCTGGGCCCCGCCAGGCGTAGACGGCGAGCACGGCGACCAGGGTCAGGCTCGCCAGCAGCCCGTCGATCTCGAGGAAGCGCTCGTAGGAGCTGCTGCGCGCCAGGAACGAATCGTCGAAGAACCGATGCGGGTCGAGGTGGGGCGTCTGCAGCGAGCCCGGGACCGTCGAGCTCCAGAGCGCACGGGCGGCCCACACCCACAGCGCGGCCCCGGCCAGCAGCGCGAGAGCGGCGAAGACCCGGCGGCGGGTGAGGAGGCGAGGTGCCGCCGGCTGCGCAAGGGCACTGCCCGCCTCGGCGGCCATCTCAGACAGGAAGCGGAGGCGGCACCGGCTCGAGCTCGGGCGCCGGCGCCGGGGGCGAGGGCGCCAGGCACGGCCCGCTGTATGGGTAGGCCCCGGTCACCAGCAGAAGGTAGCCATTGGCCTGGGCGATGTAGCGCAGCGCCAGGGCGGCGGTGTTGCGGAGGCCGACCGGCATCCGGCCGGTGAACATCGAGGCGAACCAGCCGAGGATGGCGACGATCGTCGCCAGCGATGTGAAGACGTTGGCGAGCAGGAGCGCCGGCAGCACGAGAACCAGGCGGAAGAACACGGTCCAGCGGTTCTGCGGCTCGGCGTCGGCGACCCGCAGTTCGATCGGGTAGCTCCCCTCGGCGCCGGTGAATCCCGGGAACGGGTTGCCGACCACGTAGAGGAAGGAGAAGACGTGGAGCTGGTAGCGCAGGTAGGCGGCGAGGAAGCGATGCAGACTCTGCGGCGCGACCCCGGTGAACATGATCGCGAACCAGTTGGCGATCGCCGCGAGCAGGGCGGCCACTCCCCACAGCGTCAGCCAGACGAGGTGGGGAACCGCGAGCGGCAGGCGGAAGAAGACGGTGAGGCGGCTGCGCCTGAGGTCATCGTCAGTCGTCATCTGGACCGGGTCGTCGCGGACGGGCAGCGGCCCGATCGCCGTCTCCGGGTCGCTCGACGGATAGCGGTCGGTCAGCACCAGCAGGTAGGCCGAGAGCTGGGCGCCGTAGGAGATCGCGTAGGCGATCAGGTCACGCAGGCCGCGGGGCATCCGCCCACGCGCCAGAGCGAAGAACCATCCGAGGACCGCGGCGGCGACGATGACGCTGAGGGTGCGCGTGATCGAGCGCCCGTTGACGTCGAAGTTGATCAGGGCGGATGCGAGCAGCACCGCCGGGAAGGCGAGGACGAGGCGGAAGAGGACGGTCCAGCGGTTCTGCCTGGCGGGCGGCTCGAACTCGAGGTCGATCGGATATCCCGGCTTGCCGTCGAACGCCGGCAGCGGCTCGGCGGCGAGGGTCAGGTAGGCCTGGGTGTGGGCCGTGAACCTGACGTACCTGACGAGGAACCGGTGCAGGCCCGGAGACGGCTCCCCCGTGAACAGCGTCAGCAGCCAGTTGGCGATCGCGAAGATTAGGGCGACGATTCCCCAGAGCGAGAACCAGACCACGAGCGGAAGCGCGAGCCAGGCGCGGAAGAAGACCGAGCCGTGACCACGCCGCAGGTCGTCGGAGATGGTGAGTCGGACGGGACGCACATCCATGAGGACGAGTATCGGCAGCGCTCCAGACGGCCTCAAGGCGTGCAAGACGCCGCAACGCGTCGATCAGCAACGCGGCGGTGGATTTATGTAAATGCTGACGACGACCGATTGGTAGGTCGAGGCTCCCCCAACCGATCGGATCGCAATGAAGAGCAGCAACCTTTGGCCGCGCCTGCGCTGGCAGCTCGCCCTCGCGGCACTCGCCTGCGTCGCCCTCGCACCCACCGCATCGGCCGCCGGCAAGGGCGCGGTGGTTGTCGTCAAGACGGCCCAGGTCAGCGCGCCCGGCAACCCGGCCGTCGCGATCGTCCCGTTCACAGACGCCGCCTACAAGAGCTGCTCGGAAGCGCCCGGAATCCGGCCCGGCCTGCCAGGAAATAGGAAGCGTCGATCACCGCTACGGAATCGGCGAGCTCGAAGTAACCGTCGGGCAGTGGGTCAAATTCCTCAACACGGCCGACCCCTCGGGCAGCGACCCCCACAATCTCTATGACCCCACGGAGAGCTCGTCGGCCTGGCCCAAGTACGGCCAGATCAACATGAAGTCGTCCGCCGCTGCGGGCCGTCACTACACGGTCGCCTACCCGGAATGGGCCGACAAGCCCTACGGCTTCGCCAACTTCCTGCGAGCGGCGCGCTTCGTCAACTCGCTCTACAACGGGCGCCTGCTCTCCAAGGAGGCAAGCACCGAGGGTGCCTTCAAGTACGTCACCTACCGAGTCCGGCTCTCGAAGGCGACCGAGCGCGGGATGTACGACCTGGCCGGCGAAAAGCGCAGCGGCGCGACCCGCGCCCGCAAGTCGGGCTTCGTCGTCCCCAGCCAGGACGAGTGGGTCAAGGCCGCCTACTACGACCCGAGCGGCGGCGGCACCTACTCCTACTGGAAGTACCCGACCAACGCCGGTGTCTTCGGCGACGGAACGGCGACCGCCCCCGCCACCACGACCCTCGACCCGACGACCGGCGACGTCACCAACGCCGCGACCCAGCCGCTGGCCAACTTCCATGGCTCCGGGATTCCGGCCCCCAGCTGGTGCCCCGCCGCGGTGGAACCGGCGGCCTGCTCCAGCGTCAACCCGTTCGGGCTGGACCCGACCGCCTTCGCCACCGCCTACCAGGGCAGCCTCAGCAGCGTCGGCCAGGCGGGCACGCCCTCACCGTGGGGGACGCTCGAACAGGGCGGCAACGCGGTCGAGTGGACCGACACGATCACCCCGCCCCCGTCGGGGCGCAGCAACGGCCGCGTCTGGCGCCGGCTTCATGGCGGCATCGCCAACGCCCCCGCCTACCAGCTCTGGCTCTCCGCGGTCGGGCTTCAGCCGCAGGACAACGTCTTCTACAACGCCACCTACCCCTGGCTCGGCTTCCGCGTCGGGGTAATCGGCAACCTCACTCCCGCGAAGTAGAAGCCCGCTCGCGCAGCGCGTAGAGGGCGATCGCGACGACGGGCAGGATCACGTCCCCCCACAGCACCAGGCCGGTGTTGTCGGGGTCGTGGTTGTCGTGGATCGCCTCCTGGTGAAGGTGCCCATAGGCGTCGCCGAGGTAGGAGATGGAGAGAACGATGACGGCGGCGAGCAGGAAGCGATCGCGGAACCAGATGCAGAGGACGCCCAGCACCCCGAGCGCGAGATCGCCGAAGCCGACCTCGGTCTGGAAGCCGCCGTCGCCGTTGCTGAAACCGATTTCGCGGGCCGTCGCCGGGCCGTCGAAGAAGTGGAACATCGCGCCGAAGATCGCGTCGATCCCGACCGCGACGACCATCCACCAGACGAGGACGATTTCGAGCGTGCGGGCGGCGCTGCGCGGCTGGTCGTCGCGATGGAGGTGGATCGCGGCGCCGATCAGGGCGAGTGCGGTGAAGAAGACGAAGGGCATGGATTCTCAGCGGCGTTCTTTCGTCCGTCTCGAGGATCTCCTCCACCCCATTGAGTAGCGTGGACGAAAGTCGGGACACCTACCGAGGGGATGCAGATGGACGGCAGTGAGAAGCGCGGGATGACCCGCAAGCAGCTGCTCGGGTCCGGCGCGAGCGCCGCCTCGGCGCTGCTGCTGGCCCAGGGCGCGGGATTGGAGCAGGCGCTCGCCGCCTCGAAGAAGAAGGGCAACCTGGCGGGGATGAACGTGATCCTCTTCCTCACCGATCAGGAGCGGGCGATCCAGCACTTCCCGCCGAACTGGCTGCGCAAGAACCTGCCGGGGATGCGGCGGCTGCGGCGGCACGGGCTCAGCTTCGAACGCGCCTACACCAACGCCTGCATGTGCTCTCCCGCCCGCTCGACGCTGATGAGCGGTTACTTCCCGGCCCAGCACGGGGTCAAGTACACGCTCGAGGAAGACATGCCGGCCTCCGAATACCCGCAGGTCGAACTGCCGACCGACCTCAAGAACCTCGGCACGGTGATGAAGGCGGCGGGCTACAACGTCATCTACAAGGGCAAGTGGCACTGCTCCAAACCGGAACCGGGCAAGGAAGCTTCCCCCGCCGACCTCGAAAAGTACGGCTTCTCACGCTGGAACCCGCCCGATGCCGGCGCCAACCAGGACGTCTCCGAGGCCGGCGGCGGCAAGACCGACAACGACGGCCGTTTCATCAACTCGACCGGGACCGGCAAGGCCGAAGGAATCCTCCAGTACCTGGGCTCGACCGCGGCCTCCGAACAGCCCTTCTTCATGGTGATCTCGCTGGTCAACCCCCACGACGTCCTCTTCTATCCGAACGAATCCTTCGAAGAAGACGAATACGACCAGGCCTGGCTGGAAGGCGACATCGGCCTGCCCGAGACCGTCGGCGAAGGCCTCTCGACCAAGCCCACGGTCCAGGAAGAATTCCTGCGCATCTTCAACCTGACCGGGAAGCCGAAAACGCCCCAGCAGAAGCGCAACTACCTGAACTTCTACGGCAACCTGATGCGCTCGTCGGACAGTTACCTGGTCAACGTCCTCGACAAGCTCGAAGAAACCGGCCTGCTCGACGACACCCTGATCGTCCGCACCGCCGACCACGGCGAGATGGGGCTGACACACGGGGGCATGCGGCAGAAGAACTTCAACGTCTACGAGGAGGCGACGCGGATCCCGCTCGTCTATTCCAACCCGAAGCTCTTCCCGCAGCCGGTCCAGACCGACGCGCTCGTCTCCCACGTCGACTTCCTGCCGACGCTGGCGAGCCTGGCGGCGGCGCCGAAGAGCGCCCGCGCCAATTGGGCGGGCGTCGACTACTCCTCGCTCGTCCTACACCCGTCCTCGCGCAAGACGACCCAGGACTACGTCGTCTTCACCTACGACGACTTCCAGTCGGGCCAGAAGAACGGTCCCTACCCGAAACCGCCGAACCACATCGTCAGCATCCGCGAGCAGCGCTGGAAGATCGCCAAGTACCACGATGTCGAAGGCAGCAAGAAGCCGCAGTGGGAGATGTACGACCTCAAGAGCGACCCGCTGGAGAAGACCAACCTCGCCTACTCGGGGTATGAACGGTCGCCGGCTCAGGAGAAGCAGCTGCAGCGATTGAAACGGAAGCTGGCCAGGGTCCAGAAGACCAGGCTTCAGCCGCTGTAACCGATCCGGCTCACCCCGCGGCGACCTGGAGCACCAGCAGAGACGCGATCGACGCCAGGCACAGCAGATGCTCGCGGCCTACGGACCTTGCGAGTGCGCTCTGACGGTCGACCGTGTCCTCGCGAGCACCAAGCCGGACCGCCTTCGGCAGGGTGCGCGTGGCGGCAAGGGTGATTGGAGCAGCGGCCAGTGCGAGAGAGGTCCACCCCACCCAGGCCGCCGCATCCCCACGCACGATCTCGACGACGATGGCGGCCAACGTGACCAGCATGACCAGCGCGATCAGCCGGTCCATCGGCCGAGCCGTCGTCGTCACGCGTCTGTAGTAGCCGGCGATCGAGGAGAGCACCGCTTCCGGCAGCGGATCCCCACGGCTCCTCAGCGCCTGAACGTCGAACATGAGGTCGAACCACAGAACCGCAAGGAGGAAGCCCGCCCCGGCAGCCACAAGAGAATTCACATCGCCATTATCCCGGCCGCCTAGACCACCGTGTGCTGCAGGATCACGCCGACGATCCCTGCGACCGCCATCACGTAGACGACGGTCAGTTTCGAGTGCCAACGCTGAAGTGCGGCGAAGGCGCCGAGCGCGATCAGAGCGCCGTAGACGTCGGTGATGCTGGTTTCGAGGATCGTCACGGTGACCGCCGCGATCAACCCGATCACCGCCGCCGCGACCCCGAGCAGGAACGGATGAAGGCGCTCGTTTTCAGACACCGCGACCAGCTGCCGGTGGAGGAAGATCGGGAAGACGAAGGCCGGCAGGAAGATCCCGAGGGTCATCGCCAGGGCGCCGCCGAGGCCACCGGCGATGTAGCCGACGAAGGTCGAGAAGATGATCAGCGGCGCCGGCAGGATGCCGCCGATCGCCAGGCCGTCGTTGAACTGGGAGGCGGTCAGCCAGTGGTGGTTTTCGACGGCGGCCTCGCGCAGGAAGGGGATCACGGTGAAGGCGCCGCCGAAGGTCAACAGCCCCGCCTTCAGGCCCTCGAGGAAGATCGCCGCGGTCAGCGAGACTGTGATCGCACCGCCGGCGACCGCGAGCAGGGCCATGGGACCGATCGCGTAGCTGCCCGCGCGGTCGCTCCAGCGCCGCCCGTTCTTCCAGAGCTCGTAGGCGAGACCGCCCCCGATTAGAACCAGGACGAAGGTGATGTCGAGCCAGAGGGTGAGGGCAAATCCGACGATCGCAATCACCGCGAGCGGCAGGTCGGAAATGAAGGATTTGCTGAGCCGGACAAGCGCGCGGGCGATGAGCGCCCCGACCGCCGCGGTCAACCCGTAGAAGAGGCCGTTCAGGTGGCCGGCGAGATCGGCCTCGACGTAGAGGGCCGAGATGCCCAACATGAGAATGAACCCCGGCAGCATGAAACCGAGGCCCGCGAGAAAGCCGCCCATCTTGCCTCCGCGCAAACGACCGAAGTAGACGCAGAGCTCGTGCGCCTCCGGGCCGGGAAGGATCTGGTAGACGGCGAGGAGCTTCGTGAAGCTCACCTCGGAGATCCACATCTCCTCGTCGACGCACTCGCGCTTGATCATCGCGATCTGCGCCGCCGGCCCGCCCCAGGCCAAAAGGCCGAACTTGAGGAAGCGCCGGAATATCGCGCCCAGAGGTTCGATGAGAGCCTAGTCCGCGCGGGGGTGAGCCACGGCGTCGGCGGGCCCGTCCACGGAGGGCGGCCACTTCTTCAGCCAGACCGCCACGGCCAGAACCGTGAACAGGGCGCCGATGATCGCGTGAATCAACCTGTCGTTGGCCGACGGGAGCGCAAGAGCCGCATTGGCAAGGCCCAGCAGTAGATAGCCCCAAACGGTCCACCGCCTTTGCCGTGGTGAGAGCGGACGATGCCTTCGCTTGGCATCGAACGGCCCCGGCGCCACTGTCATCTGCGCCGAGCCTTCTCCGAACCACGGCAGCCAGTTCCGCGTGGTACTGGCGAGTTTCCGTCGCCACCCCAGGCCGATGACGGCAACACCAAGCACAATCGCGACGATCAAAGCAATGAGATCGCTGCTCATCGGTGCAACATATCGAGAGCAGAAGAGATACCGCTACGGGGATTCGAACTCGGACCTAGGGTTAGCCCAAGCGGCGCCTAGCGCCGTTCTGCGCCTCTGCGCCGCCGAATCCGGCCCTCCCCCACTTTCGCTCGAACCACAGAAAACCGCCTCGTCCCGCTGCCGACTGGCGCACGGATGGCGATGAGTCGTCTTCAGGCCGAGACGCTTCCTCCGGACCTATTCAGCTCGGGAACGTCGTTGTCGTCTGGCCTTGCCCACGACGTACGACATGCCCCCCGCAATGAGCAACGCCCCTACCCCGGAATGCCGTGCATCGGAGCCGAACGGTCCGATTAGCAACGCAATTCCTACTATGGCGATGCCAACGATCCCGATAGTCATGAGCTTGAGTTCAATATCTCGGGCGCGGTGGGCCGACCACCCGCGCCGCCCAACGAAGTAGCTCTCTATGACAGGCGCGGGGAAAAGAAAACATGCGATGAGGACCGCGGCAATCCCTTCCCAAATCGCGCCGTGAGCGAAACACATGATCGCCACAGCAATCGGTAGTGCGAACAGCGCCCAGAGGAAACTCCACTTCGCTTTTACGTTCGTGTTGCCGATAGCGCGTGGAATCGTATCCGCTAGGCAGCTACCTTCGACACGTTTACAGTCGCGCTCAGATAGGCGCCCATGCGCTCACGAACCTCTTCGCGCGCCCCTGACATTAGGTGGCCGTAGATATCGAAGGTCATCGCAACTGTCGAGTGCCCCATGAACTCCCGGACCGCCTTCGCGTTGACCCCGGCGTCGATCAAGGTCGAGGCGAAAGTGTGCCGCGCCTCGTGGAGGAAAGACCGAAGGACTCCCGAGCCCAGCGCAGGACCCTGGGCTCCAGATAAGCGGGCGGGGAAGCCATGCACTCAGGGCGTATGCGTGTGTCCGGAGCGTCGCTTAACCCGCGGCACTGGCGCACGGGGCTTCTAGAACGAGCGAACCCGGCTCTGCGGGCCGGGTTCGTGAGATACCGCTACGGGGATTCGAACCCCGGTTTCTGGCATGAGAAGCCAGCGTCCTAGTCCCCTAGACGATAGCGGCAGGGACACGGGATTCTAGCGACTGGAGGAACGGGATCGTCTCGTCGTCCCAACTCGAAAAGACGACGCCGACCGGTAGATTGCCTGCTCCCGCGGCTGTGGCGGAACTGGTAGACGCGCGGCGTTCAGGTCGCCGTGGAGGCAACTCCGTGAAGGTTCGACTCCTTTCAGCCGCATCGACGCCCGGTGGGCGCCGCGCTCAGGTCGTCTCGGCCGGGGCGCCCGCCGAGGCGCCGTCTTTGGCGCGCGCCGCGTTGGCGGCGATCTCCTCGACGAAGTCGGGCCACAGCTCTTCCGGCAGGTCGTGCCCCATCCCCTCGAAGATGCGGAGGCGGGCGCCGGGGATCGCAGCCGCCGTCGCCCTGCCGGCGACGGGCCGGGCCAGCGGATCGGCGGCGCCGTGAAGGACGGTGGTCGGGACGGTGAGCTTGCGGAGCTGGGCGGTGCGGTCGCCCGAGGCGGCGATCGCGTGGACCTGGCGGACGATCCCGGCGGTGTTGTGGCCGCGGTCATACATTTCGCCGGCCAATTTGGTGACGCGCTCCGCGTCCATCGGGTAGGCGGGGGAGCCGAGCACCTTCAGCGTCCGCCGCACCCGGGCGAGGTACTCGTCGCGGGACTTCGGGTATTTCCCAAGCAGCACGCCCCAGGCCTTGACGCTCGGCTGCCCGATCCTGCGGTTGCCGGTGGTCGACATCATCGAGACCAGTGAGCGCACCCGCTCGGGGTTGCGGATCGCCATCGTCTGGCCGATCATCCCGCCCATCGAGGCGCCGACCACGTGGGCCGATCCCATCTCGAGCGCGTCCATCAGCCCGAAGGTGTCATCGGCCATGTCCTCGAGCGTGTAGGCGGCGGTGGAGCGACGTCCCGAGAACATGTCGTAGCGCGACGGCATCCCCGCCTCTTTCAGCAAGGTCGAGTGGCCGATGTCGCGGTTGTCGAAGCGGACGACGCGGAAGCCGCGCTCGGCCAGCAGCGCGCAGAAGTCCTCATCCCAGCCGAGCATCTGCGCTGCCAGGCCCATGACCAGGACCAGCGGCTCGGCGTCGGGGTCGCCGACCTCCTGATAGGCCAGCTCGACTCCATTGGCCCGGGCCAGCCGCTCGTCGCTGAGAACGCTCACCCAAAGCAGTCTAGTAACTGGACTGGCTGAACAGCCAGGAAGTAGTTTTGAGGGCTTGCGAACCGCAATCGTCTCCGATCTCCACCTCGGCACCGCGTTCCGCGAGGACCTCCTTCGCGAGCCGCAGATCCGCCAGCTCCTGCTCGAGGAGATCCGCGAGGCCGACCGGGTCGTCCTTCTCGGCGACGCGGTCGAGCTGCGCGAGCTGCCGGTGCGGGCTGCGCTCGCCGCCTCCCGCCCGTTCTTCGAGGAGCTCGGCGCGCAGATGGCCGGCCGCGAGGTGATGATCGTCCCCGGCAACCACGACCACCGCCTGGTCGAGCCGCTGCTGGAACGGGTGGCGATCGACCCGGAGACCCGGCTCGGCCTCGAGCAGCGGGGCGGGCCCGCGGCGGGCCCGACCGAGACGCTCGCCGACTGGCTGGGCCCGGCCGAGCTCTCGATCGCCTATCCGGGGGTCTGGCTCCGCGACGACGTCTACGCGACCCACGGCCATTACATGGACTGCCACATGAGCCTGCCGCGGATCGAGTGCCTCGCCGCCGCCGTGGTGATGCGCGCCTTCGGGCCGATCCCCGACCCCGCCGCGGTCACCGACTACGAGCGCGTGCTGCGCCCCATCTACGGGTTCTCCTACGGCCTCGCCCAGGCCGAGCTCGCCGAACGCTCGAGCCGCCCCTCAGAACGAGCCTGGCGCGCGATCTCCGGCCGCGACCACCGTCCGGGCCGTATTCGCCGCGCCGCGCTCGGGGTCGGGTTCAAAGCCGGAGTACCGGCGACGGTCTGGACCCTGAACCGGATCCTGCGGGCCGAGTTCAAGGCCGAACTGAGCCCGGCCGCGATCACCCGCAGCGGCGTCGCCGCGGCGACGGAGATGGCGCGACGGCTCGGGCTCGAGGGGGTCCACGTGATCACCGGCCACTCGCATCGCGCCGGGCCCAACGAGGACGAGGCCGAGTGGGAGCTCCCGGGCGGCGGCCGCCTCCACAACACCGGCAGCTGGATCTTCGCCTCGGCCTTCCACCGTCCCGGCAGGCCGCCGGGCCCCTACTGGCCGGGGACCGTCACCTGGCTCGAGGACGAGGCGCCGCCGCGGCGGGTGCGGCTGCTGCACGAGCACCCGGGCGACGAGCTGCGGGCGATGGCACGGCGGCGATGGCGCGAACCGCGCCCGACCTAGCTCCCCTCAGGGGCCGAGCCACTCGGCGATGATCCGCCCGACCTCCTCGCCGGCGTCCTCGTGGAGGAAGTGCGAGGCGTTCTCGATCACCCGCGGCGCCGGGTAGTTCAGCCGCTCGGAGACCGCTTCGCCGACAGAGAGCGGCAGCGCCTTGTCGGAGTCCGCCCAGAGGACCAGGGCGGGACGGTCGTCCTCGCGCAGCGCATCGGCGACCCGGCGGCCCTCGGCCGCCCCGGGGGCGTCGGGCTCGGTCGGGATCAGGGCCGGGAAGGCGCGGGCCCCGGCCTTCGACTCGGGGGTCGGGAAGGGTGCTTCGTAGGCGGCCATCACCTCGTCGGAGAGCTCCCGCTCGCAGCCGGCCTTGACCAGGAACCCGATCGGCAGATCCTCGGCGTCGCGGACGAAGTCGCGGAATTTGAACCAGACGTCGCTCATCTTCTGATGGCCGGTGAAGGGGCCGGTATCCGAGATCACCAGCCGCGAGAAGCGGTCCGGGTGCTCGACGAAGAGCCGCAGCCCGATCGGGCCGCCCCAGTCGTGGACGACGGCGGTCGCGTCGCGCACGTCGAGCTCCTCGAGCAGCGTCGACATCAGCTCGACGTGGCGGTCGTAGCTGTACCAGCCGACATCGGTCGGCTTGTCGGAGCGGCCGAAGCCGGCGTAGTCGGGGGCGATGCAGCGGTAGCCGGCGTCGCGGACCGGCGGGATCACCTTGCGCCAGAGGAACGACCAGGTCGGCTCGCCGTGGAAGAAGACGACCGGCCTGCCCTCGCCCTCGTCGAGATGGGCGAGGCGGAGCCCGTCGACCTCTCGGTAGTTCGACTCGAAGGGGAAATCCGGCAGCCCCTCGAGGTCCTCGTCGGGCGCACGCACGGCATCCACGCTCACTTTTCGACCCCTCTCATCCGCCGCCGAGTCTATTCCCGATATTCGGATCGGGATTCCCAACTTTCCCGATCAACTTTGTGCTACGGTCCGCGACTTCTTAGACCACTAAGTCGGTCAAAAAACTAAATCAGTCGAAAAAGGAAGGAATCCTTTTATGCGGAACGCTCGCAAGGTAACCCGGCGGCGAGGCGTTACGGCAGTCGTCCCGATTGCCATCCTCGTCCTCCTGGCTGCCGTTTTCGCCGCAGGATGCGGCAGCAGCGATGACAGCACCACCGGTGGCTCCGACACAGGCTCCAGCTCTGGCGGCGGCAGCCTCGACGTGGTCGGCTACTCGACCCCGGAATCCGTCTACCAGGAATCCCTGGAGCCGGCCTTCAACAAGACCCCCCAGGGCGAGGGCGTCAGCTTCAGCAACTCCTTCGGCGCCTCCGGCGACCAGAGCCGCGCGGTGGCCGCAGGCCAGCCCGCGTCCGTCGTCCACTTCGCCCAGGCCGGCGACATGGAACGGCTGGTCGAAGAAGGACAGGTCGCGGCGGGCTGGGAAAAACAGCCCTACGGCGGCATCGCCCAGGACTCGGTCGTCGTGATCACCGTCCGCAAGGGCAACCCGGAGGGCATCAACACGCTCGACGACGTGCTCAGCAAGGACGTCGACGTGGTCACGCCGAACCCGTTCAGCTCCGGCGCCGCGCGCTGGAACATCATGGCCGTCTACGGCACCCTGATCAACGAGGGCAAGTCCCCCGACCAGGCGCTCGAAGGCGTCAAGACGCTGCTCGAAAAGGCAGTCGCGCAGCCGGGCAGCGCCCGCGACGCGCTCGCCGCCTTCACCGGCGGCCAGGGTGACGTCCTGCTGGGCTACGAGAACGAGGCGATCAAGGCCGAAAACGAAGGCGAAGACGTCGAACACGTCGTCCCGCCCTCGACGATCCTGATCGAAACCCCGATCGCGGTCACCAAGGAAGCGTCGGAGCCCGCGGCTCAGGACTTCCTCAAGTTCATCTGGTCGAACGCGGGCCAGGAAATCTGGGCCGAAAACGGCTACCGCCCGGTCAACCCGAAGCTGGTCGACCCGAAGCAGTTCCCGACCCCGAAGGAACTGTTCAAGATCAGCCAGTTCGGCGGCTGGGGCAAGGTCAACGACGATTTCTTCGACGAAGAAACCGGCTCGGTCGCGAAGATCGAGGGTGAACTCGGGGTCTCCACCTCAGGCTGATGGAGGCACACCCGGCAACAGCATCTGTTCCGACACCCGGGGGGCGAAGTCGAGTTCGCCTCCCGGGCCTCGGTGTCACTCTCGGCACCGGCAGCGTCGTCCTCTATCTGAGCCTGATGGTCCTGCTGCCCCTGGCGGCGGTCACCAGCGAAGCATTTGCGGGCGGCTGGAGCACCTTCTGGGACCAGGTCACCTCCCCGCTTGCGATCTCGGCCCTGAAGCTGACCGTGATCTGCTCACTGATCGTCGTCGTCATCAACTCGATCTTCGGCACGATCCTCGCCTGGATCCTGGTCCGTGACGAATTCCGCGGCAAGGCCTCGATCAACGCGGTCATCGACCTCCCCTTCGCGCTGCCGACGATCGTCGCCAGCCTCACCCTGCTCTCGCTCTACGGCAACAAGAGCCCGATCGGCGTCCACATCGCCTTCACCCGCACCGCGGTCGTCGTCGCGCTGATGTTCGTCACCCTGCCCTTCGTCGTCCGCGCGGTGCAGCCGCTGCTGCTCGAGATGGACCGTGAGATGGAGGCCGCCGCGGCGTCGCTCGGGGCCAGCAACTTCACGATCTTCCGCAAGATCATCTTCCCCAACCTCCTCCCCGGCCTCGCCGCGGGCGCCGCGCTCGCCTTCGCCCGCGCCCTGGGCGAGTTCGGCTCGGTCCTCCTCTTCGCCGGCGGCCTGCCGCAGACGATGGTCGCCTCGATCTTCATCCGCCAGCAGATCGAGTCGGGCAACGACGTCGGCGCCTCGGCCGTTTCCGTCGTCCTGCTGGCTGCCGCACTGCTCCTGCTCGGCGTGATCTCGCTGATCCAGCGCTGGGCGAGCCGCCACGAACGCGAGCACGGCCGACGTCGCCCCGTCCGCGACCCTCAGCGAAGCGGGTGGAAAGTGAACGGCTCGACGCGAAGTCGCTGGGGGCTGCGGGTCGCCGGGCTCGGCTACCTCACGGCTCTCCTGCTCGCGCCCCTGATCCTGATCTTCTACAAAACCTTCGAAGACGGGCTGGCGCCCCCGATCGAAGCGATCACCTCCCCCGACGGCCTGCACGCTCTGAAGCTGACGCTGCTGATGGTCGTGATCGCAGTGCCGCTCAACACGATCTTCGGGATCGGCTGCGCGCTGCTGCTCGTCCGCCACAAGTCGAAGTGCAACGCGGCTGATCGACGCCGTCATCAACCTCCCCTTCGCGATCTCCCCGGTCGTCATCGGCCTCTCGCTGTTCCTCCTCTACGGGACCGACGGCTGGCTTGGCCCGACCCTCTCCGAAGCCGGAATCAAGATCCTCTTCTCGGTCCCGGGAATGGTTCTGGCCAGCATCTTCGTCTCAGTGCCCTTCGTCGTCCGGGAGACGGTTCCCGTGCTGCAGGAGATCGGCACCGATCAGGAGATGGCCGCCTCGACCCTCGGCGCCAACGCCTGGCAGACCTTCTGGCGGATCACGCTGCCGTCGATCCGCTGGGGAGTCGCCTACGGCGTCGTCCTCACCACCGCCCGCGTGCTCGGCGAGTTCGGCGCGGTGACGATCGTCTCCGGCTCGATCAGCGGCCAGACCCAGACCCTGCCGCTCTTCGTCGAAAAGCAGTTCGTCAACTTCAACGTCCCTGGCGCCTACGGCGCCTCTCTGGTCCTGGCGCTACTGGCGCTGATGACCCTCCTGGCAATGAACCTGTTGAAAAGAAAGGAGGACGCCTGATGGGAATCTCAGTCGAGGGAGCGAACAAGCGCTTCGGTGACTTTCAGGCGCTCGACGACGTATCGATCGATGTTCCCGACGGCTCGCTGACGGCCCTGCTCGGCCCCAGCGGCAGCGGCAAGTCGACCCTGCTGCGGGCGATCGCCGGCCTCGAGGACCTCGATTCCGGACTGGTCACGATCAACGACGAGGACGCGACCGGCAAGCCGGCGCAGAAGCGCGGCGTCGGCTTCGTCTTCCAGCACTACGCCGCTTTCAAGCACATGACCGTGTTCGAGAACGTCGCCTTCGGCCTCAAGATCCGCAAGTGGAAGAAGCCGGAGATCTCCGACCGCGTCCACGAGCTGCTGCAGCTGGTCCAGCTCGACGGGCTCGCCGGCCGCTTCCCGTCACAGCTCTCCGGCGGCCAGCGCCAGCGCATGGCCCTGGCCCGGGCGCTCGCGGTGCAGCCGCAGGTGCTGCTGCTCGACGAGCCCTTCGGCGCGCTCGACGCCAAGGTCCGCAAGGACCTCCGCGTCTGGCTGCGCAATCTCCACGAGGAGATGCACGTGACGACGATCTTCGTCACCCATGACCAGGAGGAGGCGATGGACGTCGCCGAGCAGCTGGTGGTGATGAACAAGGGGCGCGTCGAGCAGTCCGGCAGCGCCGACGACCTCTACGACAACCCGGCCAACGAGTTCGTGATGAGCTTCGTCGGCGAGGTCAACAAGCTTGGTGAGAGCTACGTCAGGCCGCACGACATGGATGTCGTGCTCGAGGCCGACGAGCGGACCGAGGAGGCGATGGTCCAGAGGATCGTCGCGCTCGGCTTCGAGATCCGCGTCGAGTTCGTGCTCGCCGACGGAACCGAGGTCTGGGCACAGCTGACCCGTGCCGAGCTCCAGAAGCTGGAGCTGAGGGAGAAGCAGATCGTCTACCTCCGGCCGGGCCAGACAAAGAGCTTCAACGGTGATTCGCCGTCCGGCGACCATGGGGCCTCGACTCCCCAAGGTGCTGAGGACGGCGATGACGCAGAGCAATCTGCAGCCGTTTGAAGGGGCGACGGGGCGGGCGCATCTCTGCCGGGTGGCGCCCCGCCCCGACCCGCCACATTCCTAATTAGAGCCTAAGCGGCCAGGTCAAGACCTGCGCCTAGTCCCTTTCTGCTATTGTTGACTTAGTTAGTGAACAAACTAAAGAAAGGATGAAGATGAGCGCGAACAAGACCACCACGTTCACCTCCCGCGGCCGCCTCCGTGGCCTGATCCGCGACGAGTCGCCCGCCGGCACCGGCCAGAACCGCGCCAGCTCGTGCCCACGCCAGGCGCCCCGGGCAAGTCCGCGCCGACGAGGCCCTCTACTACCGCGCCCGCCTGATCCTCGGCGAGTCCCTCCCCCGCCCCAGCCGCTGAGCTGGGGCGGGGCGTCCCGGCCGGCCTCTCTGATCGGCGTATTTCGTGCTGGGCGCCTCTGTCGTCGGTTCGTTCCGGGAGCTGGGGGAACGCCTGGACGGCGAGGTTCCAGCCTTTCAGCGTGAACACCGCTTTGGTCGAGCCCAGGTACTGGATCGCGATCGTGTGGCCGCCTTTGGTCAGCACCGTGGTCGTGCGTGACCGAGTAGGCCATCGGGACGGTGTCGGTTGTTTCGGCCGTCGCGGGGGCGAAGTTGACTTTGCCGGTTTTCTGGCCGTCGACCAGGATTTCGATCGGGCAGGCGAGTCCGGGCCGGGTTTCGCCGCGGTGCAGATGACGTTGCCCGAGAACGTGATCACGGCCGGCCCTGTCCCCTTCACCGCGAACGAGGTGAATGCGGTCGGGATGTATCCGGCCGTGGTCGCCGCCGAGGGGCCGAACGGGCGCCGTTCCCGCGGCCACGGCCCGACCGGCGGCAACGGCGCCGTCTTCTTCGCGACGTAGAGGTTGCCGGCCGACTTCTTCTTCAGGAAAAGGCCGGCGGCTTTCTTGTTGGACAGGTACGTCTTCGACGCCTTCTTGTTGGTCAGGAACAGCTGCGAGGCCTTCTGGTTCGTCAGGAACGAACCGGCGAGCGACGGCGTCACCGAGACCGCGGCGGCAAGGACCGCCGCCAGTGCGACGACACTCACCGCCCTCGGCTTGGACAGTCTTCTGTTCAGCAATTGAACCTCCGTATTAGTGGCTGCCTGGGAAGCCTTCTTTACTAAAGAGGTCAATAAGGTACAGATACTGCTAGCTTCTTGTCGAGTTAGAAGATCAACAAACTCTGTCCTATACCCGGCAGGGAAAGGATACAAAACGAGATGAGAATCAAGACTCTCGCCATCGCGGCGACTGCCCTTGTCGGGCTCGCCGTTCCGGCGTCCGCCGGCGCCCAGACCCTGATCGGGTCGGGCTCGGTCGCCGCACAGCCGATTCTTTCAGGCGCTGTTCAAGCAGTACAGAAAACAGGTCAACCCGAAGGTCCATTTCATCTACACCGCGAACGGGGGCAACGCCGGCGTCAAAGACGTCCAGAACGGCGCCAGCCAGTTCGCCGGGCAGGCCAGAACCCCCCTCCCCAGCGATGCGGGCACGACCTACATCAAGATGTTCCTCGACGGGCTCTGCATCGACGTGAACCCGAAGAACAAGCTCACCAACATCGGCGATCCAGCAAACCCACGACATCTACCGTGGCCTCCTGACCAACTGGAGCGCAATTCCCGGCTCCGGTCTGGACACGACGATCGACCCGGTCGGCCGTGACACCAATGGAGGGACCTACAACTTCTTCCTCCAGGCGGTCCTCAACAACGAACTGCCGTCGTCGAACGTCAACGCGCTGACCTCTGACGGCCTCGTCGTCAACGCGGTCAAACAGGACCCGAACGCGATCGGCTACGACGGCCTCGCGTGGCAGGGCAAGGGCCAGAAGGCGCTGAAGGTCAACGGCATTCCGTGCCAGGCGAACAAGATCAGCGTCGAACCGCTCAAGTACCCGCTGTCGCGCTACCTGTTCCTGGTCCTCCCGACCGGCACGACCAACCCGGCGCTCGCCAAGTTCATCGACTGGGCGCGTCGCGAGCCCGCTTGCCGGCGAAGTGATCCTCAAAGCCGGCGGCGTCCCCGCGTTCAACAAGAAGGCGAAGTAGTCGAGGTAGATGGAAGAGGACTACCTCCAAGAGTACGGGCCGAAGTGGTCGGACCAACGCGTCGAGCGAATTCTCGGCGCGTTGGTCGTGCCGTGGTCGGCCTGCTCCTGGCGCTGATCGTCACCGTCTTCGTCCGCGCCTGGCCGTCGTTCGCCCATAACGGCCTGGCCTGGTTCGGGCCCGGCGGCAACGTCGACGACCAGCTCAACCAGATCTACCTCTCCGGGCTCGGCGGCGCCCATTACGTCTACACCTTCCACGCCTGGCAGCTGATCTGGAGCACGATCCTGATCGTCGGCGGCGCCATCGTGATCGCGCTCTTCACCGCCCTCTTCGTCTCCGTCTTCATCGTCGAGTTCGCGCCGGAGTGGATGCGGAACATCCTCCAGCCCGTCGTCCGCTTCCTCGCCAGCGTCCCGTCCGTGATCTACGGCCTGCTCGGTGTCCTCGTGCTCGTCCCGTTCATCGGCAACCACCTGGTCACCGAGCCCCAGAAGGCCTCGGTCGCCGGCGTCATCTCGCTCACCGGCTACAGCCTGCTGGCGGCGATCCTGATCCTGACCGTCATGATCGCGCCGCTGATGGTCTCGATCTTCACCGACGGCCTGCGCTCGGTCCGCCCCGGCTGGCTCGAGGGCTCGCTCGCCCTCGGCGTCAACCGCTGGCGCACGACCTGGAAAATCGCCGTCCGCACCGCCCGCCCGGCGATCGTCGCCGGCACCGTCCTCGCGATGGCGCGGGCGATCGGCGAGGCGGTGATGCTGGCGATGGTCTCGGGCTCCGTCGCCTTCGCGCCCGAACCCGGCCGACGGCCTCGATCTTCTTCTACGAGCCCTCGCGGCCGCTGGCGCCGACGATCGTCAAGAACATCGACTCGCTCGGCTCGAAGCCGGCCAACGCGACCCTCTTCGCGATCGCCGCGGTCCTGCTCTTCTCGGCGGCGATCTTCTCCTTCGCCGGCTGGGTCGCCCGCCGCTCGATGCGCAAATACGGGGCCACGGCCTGATGGAGTCATCGATCGCCACCGCCGCCGGCGCCGATCGGAGCCGCCGGCCGACACCCCGGCCGCCCCGCCAAGGGCGCCGGTCGAGGGCAGCGCCACCTGGCACCTCTCCGACCGCATCGGGCTGGCGATCTGCTGGGCCCTGGGCCTCCTCTTCTGCGCGATCGCGGTCGCGATCGTCGTCTACCTCTTCATCCAGGGGATCAAGTTCCTCAAGCCCTCGATGCTGGTCACCCCCGCCTCAGCCGGCTTCACCGAGGCGCAAACCGGAGGCTTCTCCGACGCCTTCATCGGCACCCTCATCGTCGCCGTGATGGGCATCTCGCTGGCGCTGCCGGCCGGCGTCGGGATCGCGGTCTGGCTGGTCGAGTACGGGCGCCCCGCCGCGCTCGCCCGGATCACCGAATCGACGATCGAGGCGATCGCCGGCATCCCTTCGATCGTCCTCGCCCTGTTCGGCACGGTGATCTTCTCCAGCACCGCGCTCGGCTTCCTCAGCCGCACCTCCGAAGGCGTCGTCTTCGGCCGCTCCTTCTTCGCCGCGGCGGCGATGCTCTCGCTGGTCGCGCTGCCGCTGATCGTCGCCAGCACCCGCGAGGGCCTCAACTCGATCCCGCAGCACGTCCGCGAGGCCTCCTACGCGGTCGGCAAGACCAAGGCGCGCGACGACGCGGCGGATCCTGCTCCCCACCGCCCGCCCCCAGGTCGCGACCGGGGCGATGCTCGGCCTCGGCCGGATCATCGGCGACACCGCGATCATCGTCGTCCTGCTCGGCGCCACCCAGAACTTCGCCCCGGTCGGCAGTCGCCTTCCCGCTCAACTACCTGCGCGGAGCCGGCACCACCCTGACCAACTTCGTCTATGAGGCGTCCCCGACCGGGAACCTCAACCAGCCTCAGAAAGCCTACGCGGCGGCGTTCGTCCTGCTGCTCATGGTCCTGGCACTGAATGCGGCGGTCGACATCGTCCACCGCCGCGCCCGAAAGGTAGGTACATGGAGTTCCTGACAACGCCCCCGCCGCCGATTCGGCGGCTCGACCTCGACGGCGGCACGGCCGCGACCGAGGTGCTGCCGCCCGTCCAGGGCGACGCGCCCCAGGCGGGCCCCGCCGCGCCCGGCGGCTTCACCGGCGCCCGGCGCTCGATCGGCGCTCCCCAGTACTCGATCCGCCGCATGGAGATCGACAACGTCTCTGTCTCCTACTCCGACCGCGACGCGGTCAAAGGGGTCTCCCTCCCGGTCCGCCAGGGCGAGGTGCTCTCGCTGATCGGCCCTTCCGGCTGCGGCAAGACGACGCTGCTGCGCTCGCTCAACCGGCTCACCGAGCTGACCCGGACGGCGAAGCTGACGGGCCGCATCCTGCTCGACGACGTCGACATCAGCCTGATCGAACCGACCCTGCTGCGGCGCCGCGTGACGATGGTCTTCCAGCAGCCGAACCCGTTCCCGATGAGCGTCTTCGACAACATCGCCTACGTCCTGCGCGAGCAGGGCTCGAGGCGGGAGCGCAAGAAGACCCTGGCGCCCAAGGTGCACAGCGCCCTCGACCGGGCCGGCCTCTTCGAGGAGGTCAAGGACAACCTCGACCACCCCGCCCTGAGGCTCTCCGGCGGCCAGCAGCAGCGCCTCTGCATCGCCCGGGCGCTGGCCGCCGAGCCCGAGGTCCTGCTGCTCGACGAGCCCTGCTCGGCGCTCGACCCGCAGTCGACCCAGGTGATCGAGGACCTGATCGTGAAACTGCGCGACGACGTCGCGGTCGTGATCGTCACCCACAACCTCCAGCAGGCCTACCGGATCGCCGACCACGTCGCCTTCATGTACCTCGGCGACCTGGTCGAGTACGCCAGCGCCACCGCGCTCTTCGGCTCGCCCCGCGAGAAACGCACACAGGAGTACGTCAGCGGTGCCTTCGGCTAGCCTCACAGACACCTCGGCATCTCCCTGCTCGCGATCTGCGGGCTGCTTCTCGTCACCTCGCTGACGGGCTGCACGACGACGCAGGAGACGGCGGCCAAGAAACAGGCCGAATCGAAGCGCTTCCTCGAGAACCGCGAACAAAGCGCGAGCAGAAAAAGGCCCACGACAAGAAGAAGGGAGGCGACCAATCATGAGCGGAATCGGTGCCCCAAGCGGCTATGAACCCTGTGAGGAGTGCGGCGCTGCGATGGACCAGCAGCAGCGCTACTGCATCAACTGCGCGGCGCGGCGCGGCAACGGCGCCAACCCGTCCTCGCGCTACTTCGCGGCGATGAGCAAACGGGCCCGCCGACCCACGGCGCGCCCGCCGGCGAAAGCGACCTCGGGAAGCCGGGCTGCCGCCGTCGGCTTCTTCGCCCTGCTCCCGATCGCGGTCGCGATCGGGGTCGTCGTCGGCCGCGCCGACTCCGGCGGCGGCGACGAAGGCGCCCTGCTCCAGGCGCTGCGCGAACAGGACGCGTCGGCCAGCTCGGCGCCGACCACCGCCTCGACCGGGCCGAAACTCAAACACGAAAGCGAAAAAAGCCGGCAAACAGCCGACCAAAGGCGCCGGCAAAGTCGTCGCCAAGACCTCCAACGGCGAGGTCCACCAGGTCGCGGGCTTCACCCCGAGCAAGGAAAAGGAAGAAGCGGACACCCAGCTGGTCGAAGAAAACCCCGAACAGACCGGCTCCTCCTACATCGAAGCTCAGCAGAACCTCCCCGACGTGATCGTCGTCGGCGGCGACGCCGACTCGGCGCCGGCGCCATCGGGCAAGGGCGGGGAACCATGAGCTCGCTTCGCGACCTCGCCCGCCGCGTCGACCCGCGGCCGCAGGCAAGGAACGGCAACGCCCACCTCCCAGCGGCGCAGCCGCCACCGGCGGCCGCCAAACCGGCCACCCCGGCCGAGGGCGGTGAGCAGGCCGAAAGCACCGAGCTGCGCGCCCAGCGCGACCGGCTGCTGGAGAAGTTCACGGTGATGCAGGCCGACCTCGGCGGCGCCTTCTACGAGATGGCGATACGCGACCACGTCAGGCTCGACGTACTGACCCGCAAGGCGGCCGAGCTGCAGCGCGTCGACGCCGAGCTGCTGACGCTCGAGCGGATGCTCGAACTGCAGCGCGACGACGCCGCCGGACACTGCCCCAGCTGCGGCTCTCCATACGGCCCGGCGGTCCGCTTCTGCCCCCAGTGCGGACACGCACTCACATCGACGGAGGTGATCCCATCAACTACCTGAGGACGACATTCCATCGCGCCGGCGCCGGCGCCGCCAGCCTCACCGGCCGCCGCTTCGGACTGCTCGTGGCCTCCTCGGTCGTCGCCACCTCGGCGATCGTCGCCGCCGCCCTCTCCAATCCCTCCAGCGTCAGCCCGCTTGCGGCCCTTCTCGGCCGCAGCCTCGCCGCTGATCAGACTCCGGCCGCATCGACCCCGGCGCCCCATGGGACCACTCCCTCCCCTGGCGCCGGCGGCTCCTCCGCATCCCCTGCCGGAGGAGCCCCGACGCAGGCCGGCGGGCCGCTCGCCTCGACGGCACCCATCTCCTCGCCCGAAGCGAGCGGCCCGGTGGACGAACCGGAAAAGCAGACGACGCCGGAGGCGCCGAAGGAAACGCTCCCGGAAGCGGGCCCGATCAAGCACGTCTTCGTCATCTCTCTCGTCAGCCCCGGCTACGAAGCCGCCTTCGGGGGCGAATCCCAGATGGCCTATCTCAACGAAAAACTGCGCCCGCAGGGCGAACTCCTGTCCGGCTACTCACTGCTCGACGATTCCCCGATCCCGAACCAGTTCGCCGCGATCAGCGGCGAACGCCCGAGCGCCCAGACGAAGGCCGGCTGCCCGGAATTCGACGCCTGCGTGCAGCCGGTCGAAACCACGACACTCGCCGACGAACTCAGCGCCGGCCGCTTCACCTGGGGCGCCTACATGGAGGGCATGACCGACGCCGAAACCGGCAAGCCCGACTCCTGCGTCTATCCGGGCGCCGAAGAACCGTATCCGCCCGCCGAAGGCGGTTACACGGCGACCCGCAACCCGTTTGTCTATTACCACTCGCTGCTCGACCTCGGCGACTGCAGCGCCGACGACCAGCCGCTGACCGCGCTCAGCGCCGACCTGCGCAAGACCGACGCGACACCCAACTACAGCTACATCGCGCCGACCCTCTGCAACGCCGGCTCGACCACCGAATGCCCCGAAGGGCAGGTCGGGGGGCCCGCCGCCGCCGACGCCTTCCTCTCGGAATGGGCGCCGAAGATCCTCGCCTCGCCCGCCTACAAAGCCGACGGCCTCCTGATCGTCACCTTCAACCAGATCGACCCGGTCCCCTCGCCGGCCGGCACCCCTCCGCCCGCGACCCCCTCGCGCCAGGTGGGCACCCTGCTGGTGTCGTCTCTCTCCGCTCCGGGTGCGACGAACGCCAAGCCCTACGACCCGTACTCGATGCTGCGCTCGGTCGAGGACCTCTTCGGGCTCGACCATCTCGGCAGCGCCGACGGCGCCAAGGTCGGCTCCTTCACCGAACCGCTGCTGAGCGGTAACGGCGGCGACTAGTCAGGGGAGTTCGGCGAGGAACCCGCCGATCGCCGAGCCGAAGTAGGGCGAGTAGAGGCGGTTCGGGCTCGCCGTGTAGCCGTAGCTGGTGACGCCGTCGACGTACTCGCCGTCGACGACCCAGGCGCCCCCGCTCGAGCCGCCGGCCATGTCGCAGGAGCCGGGGATCGTCGGCGGGCCGATGAAATGGAAGGTGAGCCCGTCGCTGCCCAGCCCGTGCGCCTGGCAGCTGCGCAGTTCTTCGCCTTTGAGGGCGGCCGCGGGGTAGCCGAAGATCTGGAAGACCGAGAGCCGGGAGCGGCCGGTGATGTAACCGCGGCCGCCGACCACGTCTGTCAGCGGGCCGAGCTCGTTCGGTTCGACATGCAGGGCCGCGACGTCGAAGTCGGGGTTTTCGGAGTCGCGCCACTGCGGCATCAGATAGGCGACGTCGGCGACGAAGGTTCCGAACGGGCGCGTGCCGTGGTCATAGGCGGGGACGAAGACGAGCTTGCGCCCGATCACGCCTTCCTCGAGGACGCAGTGGCCGGCCGTGAGGACGATCGAGTGGCTCGGCGTGCTGAGCGCCGTTCCCGAGCACGAGTAGGCGCCGTCGCGCGGGTCGAAGCCGAAGATGCGTCCGTTCGTGCGCTGGCCTTCGGAAGAGAAGTCGGCGACCCTGATGCTGCTCGCTCCGGCGGTCGGGGCGCCGCCCAGCTCGACGACCTTGAGCCCCGAGGCCTGGGCACAGGCAGGCGTCAGCACCGCCGCAAAAAGCAACGCAAGCGCCAGGCGCGCCGACCGACGTCCCTCCTGTCCCCACATCCACGGTAATCGTCGCATACCGCAGGAGCATCGGGCCCGATCGCGAATCACCTCCCAGGACCACACTGAATTCTCAATTCGACAATCTGGGGAAAGGGTTGCGCATGAACGACGACAGTTTGATCAGCGGCTGGTGGGTATTTGCCGGCGTGCTGCTCCTGATCGCGGGGGTCCTCAACATCATCTACGGCATCGCCGCGATCGGCGACTCGAAGTTCTTCACCGAGAACGCCACCTACATCATCAGCGGCCTCCATACATGGGGCTGGATCCTTCTGATCATCGGCGTGCTGGAGCTTGTCGCCTCCTTCTCGCTGTTCTCCGGCGGCGAATTCGGCCGCTGGTTCGGGATCTTCATCGCCTCGCTGAACGCGATCGGCGCGCTGCTCTCGCTCAACGCGACGCCGTTCTGGTCGCTGGCGGTGTTCGCCCTCGCGATCATCGTCATCTACAAGCTCGCGGAGGGCCCTGACGGCTCAACCGTCTAGGTGCTCAGCCGCCGACAGGCGGCCCGGAGACATGCTGCGGACGAAGGCCCCGGGAATCCGGGGTCTTCGTCGTATCGGAGCCGACCTCGACCTCGTCCTCGGGCTCGAGAGTCGCCCACGGGGCGGGAGAGCGCTCGTGGCTCTCGTAGAGGACGTCCTCCCCCGCGAGCCGGTCCTCCCAGCCGCGCCTGCGCTCGTCGAAGAGGATCCCGAGAAAGCCCAGGCCGAAGGTCATGAAGGCGAGCGCCATCCCGATCAGGCGTTTGATCGAGCGCCGCAGGCTGAGGCGCTCGCCCGCGGCCCCGATCCTGATCCCGAAGAAACGCATCCCCGGCGTCTGGCCGGCGAGCGACCAGAAGGCGACGAGGTAGAACGAGCCGAGGCAGACCCAGGCGAGCGAGCCGACCGCCAGGGTCAGGCCCGAGAGGCCGTTGTCGCCGCTGCCGAACGCGGACGCGACGAGGGCGGCGATCGCCGCCACTCCGGAGAAGGCGAGGTTGACGATCAGCCCGTCGAGGCCGAAGGCCAGGGCCCGGGTCACTGCCCCGGCCCTTTCGGTGGGCAGCGGCCGCGGCTTGCGGAAGAGGATCTTGCGGGCGATTCGCTCGACCACACCGTCGAGGCCGCGGGTCGCGTCGCCGATCGTGTGGCCGACGTCCTGGATCAGGCCGACGCTCTGAGCGCTGATCGCGGCCCGCAGCTCGGGCGCCTCGGCGATCCGCTCGACCAACCGCTGCGCCTCGTCGCTGGCCAGCAGCCGCCTCCAGACCTCGTCGACCATCTCACTGTCGAGCGCGTCGATCAGGGCCCGCTTCAGCGTCTCGCTCTGGAGCGCCCCGTGCACGGCGTCCTCGACCACCGGGCCCTGCAGGACCCGGACCAGCGCCCGCTCGACGGCCTCGCTCTCGACCGCGGCGACCATCGCCTCCTCGGCCGCTGACTCGACCGCGCGGTCGATGCCCGTCGCCTTGCCGACGCTGCGGGCGCCGCGCACGCCGGCGCCGAGCAGGCGGACCGAGAGCGGCAGCGGCCGCCCGTTCGGGCTTTCGCCGATCGGTGGCGTCTGCGTGTCGCGGTCGCTGTCCGGCATCGCCCGCGAGCCTAGTCGAGGCGCTCGCCTAATCCAAGCTCGCCAGCAGCCGGTCGATGAAAGGCGCCTGCGCGGCGAGGATCTTCTCCCGCGCCCCCTCGGGGGTGAACCACTCGGCCCGGTCGACCTCAGGGAACTCGCGCTCGACGCCCGAGCGCGGAGGCCACTGCATCGAGAAGGTATTGCTGTCCAGCCGCGCCGGGTCGAAATCCGCCTCCGCCGCCCAGGCGTGGACGACCTTCGCCCTCTGGCGCACCGACCCGAGCTCGATCAGCAGCGCCTGGTCGAGCTGCGGCGCCGCCCCCAGCTCCTCGCCGAGCTCGCGCAGGGCGCAGGCCCGCAGGTCCTCCCCCTCGTCGATTTCGCCCTTGGGAATCGACCACGCCCCGAGGTCTTTTTTGGCCCAGAACGGCCCGCCGGGGTGCGCGAGGAGGATCTCGACGCCATCTCCGGCCTTGCGGAAGAGCAGGATGCCGGCACTCTGCTTCATATCGTTTGCCCCCATCAGCCTAGAATGTCCGTGTCACGGGGCGTGGCGCAGTCTGGTAGCGCACTCGGCTGGGGGCCGAGCGGTCGCTGGTTCAAATCCAGTCGCCCCGATACAAGGAAGCCCGCCTAAAGAGCGGGCTTCCGTCTGTATGGCCGGCGTGCGTAGAGAAGCGTCGGCCAACTGGGGCCGAGCTCGTCCCTGCCGGCCTCAGCGAGTGCCGGCGCGGCGCCTGCGGTGACGGCGCTCGCGGTGGCGCTTGTTCTTTTTCTGGCCCTTGCACGCCGTTTTCACCCGCGGCCTGATGTTGTGGATCTTGCCGTTCTGCCCGGTGAAGTTGGCGATCGCGCGCAGCGGCTTGGAGCAGAGGTTGACCGAGTTTTCGAGCAGCCCCTTCTTGCCGCCTGTCGAGGTCGAGCGTGAACTGGGTGACCGGGACGTCGGGGACCGCTTCGAAGGTGTTGCGGATGCCGCCGTTTTTGGTCGTGTCGATCCTGCCGACCAGGGCGACGTGGATCTGGCCGTTGAGGTCGGCGACCAGGTCGGGGAGCTTGTTGTCGGAGGAGCGCAGGTAGACCGGGCCTTCCAGCGGAGCGTCGAGCAGCGGCGTCGTCGCTTTGGCGAAGCCGTAGACGCTGTCGGGCGGGCAGGCCTTGGCGGCGAACTGGACCCGGGTGCAGACCGTTTTGATGTGGGTGTTGTCGAGGAACTCCGATCCCGGCAGCGAGACCGCGGCGGATGAGATGTTGGCGAAGGCGCCCTGGGGGAAGCTGACGGTGGCGCTCAGCGCCGGGTTGCCGGTCCGCTTGGTCGGGCCCTTGAGGCTGAGGGCGAGCTTCGGGGCGAAGCCGAGCTGATCGCAGCCGGCGACCCGGAAGTTGCTCGTCGGAGTCGAGATGGCGCCGCTGGAGCCGGCCAGGGTCGCGCTGACCGCAGCCGGCGCGCAGTTGGTCGGGTTCAGGGCAAAGCCCGGCCGGTCGATCCTGACCGCGATCGAGTGGATCCGCAGCGGCACCCCGTCGAGGATCTGCGGGATCGGGTCCGATTTGATCGTCACCTGGGTGGTTTCGGGATCGAGGTGGAGGGCCGCCCGGACGACGATGTCGCCGAGGTCGAAGGGACCGGCCACGGCGGGGGTGATCAGGGCGATCGAGAGCGGCGCGCCCTTGTAGGGGCCGGCGAGGTAGGCCTTGCCGTTCGTGTTGAAGGGTTTGGTGCCGGGGCCGGCGGCCGCGGTCAGGGTGCCGAGCTGGCTGGAGGCCGGGCAGGAGGGGTTGGCGAGCTCGGCGGCGCCGCTATGGGAGGCGGCGCCGGCGATCGCGGCATCCGAGCAGTAGGGGATGCCCTTCAGGGAGGCGGTGAAGCCCTTGGGCGTGGTCAGCCCCACCGTGTTGAATTCCTGTTCGCCGTCGTTGCGGGCCAGGTTCAGGACGAAGGAGCTCGATGCGCCCGGAGCGGCGGATTCGGTGCCCGCGCTGAGCGCCGGGCTGAAGGGGCGCGCCGCCGGCGTGTTGGCGCAGGGCGTCCCGTTCGGGCCGGAGTCGATCGCAAAGCTCGAGGAGGGAGTCGCGTCGGGCGTTCCCGGCGAGCTCCAGGGCACCAGGTCGGAGGTCGTTTCGAAGGAGCCGCAGGTGGTCGGGGTCGCAAGCGGCGCCCGCGGGCCGGACTTGAAGTTCAGTTCCAGCTGACTGACGGGCAGCTGCGGGTTTTCGGTGAAGGTCGCAGTCAACTGGCCGGTCGCCTTGTCGGCTTGATGACGCCGGGCAGCTTGAAGTTGACGCCGTAGCGGGCCTGCTCGAGCTGGAGCAGCACCCGGAAGGTGCCGTCCTGTTCGCCGCTCGGGCTGAGGTCGCCCGGGTGGGGCTTCAGCAGGTAGATCGTCGCCGTGGATCGGTTCGGCGCCGGTCACCTTGTCGTCGACCGGGTCGCGCGAGGCGAGCAGCGGCGTGTAGGCGACTGCGGTGCCGATTATCGACGCGTTGGGACAGGTGACCGGCACGGTGTTGTCGTAGTGGACCTGGTCGCCGGCCGGGTCCGCGGCGGAGTCCGAGCAGCCTTCCAGGCCTTCGGCCGAGCTCGGCGAGAGGCTCAGCCCGGCGGGCAGCTTGACGGTGGCGGTCTTTCAGCTCCGGGGCCTGCGGCAGCGCGGGATCGAAGACGGTGCTCGAGGTCGGTCGGGTCGTTTGACTGCGGGAAGTGCAGGGTCGTCTTCAGCCCCGCCGGCTGATCGGCCTGCGAAGCCGGCGCCTTCCTGGACCGGCTCGACTTCGAGGCTCGGGGCCGAACTGCGAGGTGAGCGCCGGATCGTCGCAGCCGGTCACCGGCGGCGTCGGTGCCGTCGCCGTCAGCCAGGTCGGGTCGCTGAGGTTGGGGAGGCCGTCGGGGAGCGACACGCCGGGGTTCTCCCAGGTGTCGACGGTGAGATTCCAGGAGGGCTCGGCTTCCGCGCAGTCGACCGGGTTCGTCAGGAACGGCGCCCCAGAGATCCCCGACCCATGTTCGGACGGCACCCCGTAGAAGGTCGCCGAGAAGACTTTGATCCCGACGTGAGCCGCATTGGTCGATCCGATCGCCAGGCCGTAGCCCTCGGTTCGTGGCAGCGGTATCGAGTAGAGGGAGATCTGACTTCCCAGGACGTTGAATACGAATTGGGCCGAGAAGCCTTTGTCCGGCACCACGTTGAAAATCGGAAAATGCCCCTCGCTGTATCCGCCTTGGATAGAGACCCCGGCGCTACCAATTTCAGAACCCGGAGGACAGTTCGAGAAGTAGATGCCGATGTTGGCGATGGGGCAGCGGGGAGCGGCCGAGGGGTTTCCGAAATACCCTGGCGGAAGGGTGACGAAGGCGTTCCTCATCTGTTCTTCTGGATATTGGGGGAAGATCCACCTGTTCAACGTCTGGTACGGATGCCCGCCCGCCACCGTGTAGTCGTCGTCGGTGGGAGCCGTGGTCTTCGCTTCGAATTCTCTGACGTGGAACGGAGGGATGTCCTTGATCTCGGTCGTTTCGCTGGCCGACGCTTCGGGCGAGCCTTCGAGCCCGGATTCGGTCAACGTCGCGGAGTTGGTGACTTCGGACGGGGAATCGTCCGGCAGGGTGACCGTGAGAACGATGTTGTAACCACCACCCGGACCAGCGGGCTCGTCGTAAAATGAGCCGGGTTCCGGGGTCTGTGTGCAAACCAACGGCGCACCTTCGTTCACTTCATCGATCGAGGTGGAGCATTCGAAGAATTGGCCGATGGTTGGATTGCTCGGTGTGGCTGCCCCCCCAATGCTCGTGAGGATCACCCCCGGCGGAAGGTGATCGGTGAAGGTGAGCGTTCCGGTGGACGCTTCGTTCCCCGTGTTGACCATGCTGACCGTCCAGGCGTTGTACGCCCCACGCAGCATCGGTTGGTTGCCTTTGGTCAGCGGTTCCTGGGCATGAGACATCGTCATCGTCCAGTGCGGACCGGCGGCCTGCGCGGACGCGGTCATTCCAAGAAGGAGCGCCGCTGCCCCCAGCAGCAGGCCGGCCATCGCCTTGGTCGAGCGGAGGAGCTCGCCGGCTCTCGGTTCCATCTCAGCCGCCCTTCCGCTTCGAGCTGCTCCGCCTCGCCTGCGGCGCGCTCAGGGTCAACGTCGAGCTGCTCGGCATCGCATCGGCGAAGTTGGCGAGCAGCCGGATCTTCAGCGACCCGCCCTGCGCCAGCCGCGTCTGGGCGGCTTTGGAGAGGGTGATCGGGACCGCCACCTCACCGGCCTGGACGGCGCTGCGCTTCGAGGCAAAGACCCGCTTCTGGCCGGAGCCGATCTGAGCCGTTCCCACCACTGAAACCCTGCCGGGCCCGCTGACCTTCAACTCAAGCTCGGCCCGGGAGCCGGCGATCAGCTTCGCCCGCTCCGACGCGCTGAGCGCCTCGACCGAGACGGTCCCCCGCTGGTGGTTGGCGGTGCCACTGGCGTCTTCGGTGGCCGGACGCGGGGCGCCGGTACCCCTGGACCCCGAGGACTGACAGCCTTCACCTGAGCAGGGAGGGCCCGCGGCAAAGCTGAAGCCGCCGTCGATTCGGGCGTCATAGACGTCGGAGACGTTGTCCACGTCGTCGGCCGTCAGCTCCTGGGTGGTCGTGAAATAGATGTCATGACCCGATCCGTTGATGCGCGGCTGTGAGTAATAGGTTCCGCCTCCGCCTCCGACGGCACCCGTCGTGATCAGTGAGGTGCGCCCCCCGCTCCACATGTAAACGTCGGAAGCTCCATTTCCGTCGTTGGAGGAGAGCGCCTCACTGGTGAAGAACACCATCTTTCTTCCGTCATTTGAAATCGTCGGATGAGTCTGGCCGGGGTTGATCGGGAATTCAGCGTCGAGGCCATCGGCGTTGCCCCCGACACCGGAGGTATCGACGGAGATGCGGGTCAGCTCACCGGCGGCGGCGTCGTAGCGATAGATATCGGCGGCGTTGTCGGTGTCGGTCGGCACCATCGGGGTGTACGACCTGAAAGCCAGGTAGCCCCCGTCTGGGGTGGTCTCCGACTGAAGTCGCACATAGCCGCCAAATTCGCTGCTGCTGGTGAGCCTGCCGATGAACTTCGTTTCGCCTTCCGGGTGGCTCGCGGTCTGCCGCCAGACGTAGAGATTGTGATCGCCGGCGACCGCGGGTTCATCGAGAGCGTCGTGATTGTCGGCGAGAACCCCGTCGGCGAGGAAGTAGACCGTGGAGCCGTCGTTGGAGATGCGCACGATTTCCTGGACCTTGGCGTTGCTGCCTGAGCCCGACACGTCAATCAAGGAGGGCGCGGAACCGGGGTTCAAAGCCGTTTCCGGCAGGGTGTAGGCGTAGAGGTCCTTGCCTTCGTCGGTGTCGCCGTTGACAAGCTGCTGAGTGGTCGTGAAGAAGACCCGCGAGCCATCGGTGGCAGAGCCTTCATACAGAGAGTCCGCGGGGGCGTTGCAGGCACCACCCGGGTCACCGGACATCCGGGTGCACCGCGAAGCCGAAGCCTCATAGCTGGTGGTCTCGTCGACGCGGGCCCATACCTGGTTGTTCTGAATGCTGCCCCCTGGACAGCCCCTTGCCCTGAAATAAATGACGCTTCCATCTTCGGAGATTTCACTCGCGGTCGATGAGCCGTTGCCGAAACCTGATCCGGTCGGGCAATCGGAGACCGGCAGGCCGGCGTTGTCCACGTCGATGCGAATGGGGGGCGTCGTATGGCCGGCGCCGATGAACTCGTAGACGCCCGGTCCAAGAGGTTCTCCAAGAGACCCATTGACGCCATTCCAGATCGTATGCGAGAAGTCGGCCGAGGCTCCGGCGAAGAACTGTTCCGCGAGGCCCAAAGATATGTCGCTGACCTGTTCGAAGCCTCCATCCGGCTGACGCACGTATACGGTGGTCGGTCCTCCACCTCTGCTCAAATTCCAGAGGGAGCGCAGAAGATCCGGAGAGGTGGCGAACGGTTCCCCCGAGCCGATGCTGGTGGGAGGAGCGTACGGTGACCCCCGCGGACCGTTGAGATTCGCCAGCGTTTCCCAGCCCGTCGTGCCCCGGTTGGCCACATACTTGTTGACGACGCCCCCGAAACCGGAGTTGTTGATGTTGCCCGCACGCGACAGGTAGCCGATGGATTCTTCACCGGCCACGGCCTGAAGTTCCACGCCGGAGCTGGCCTTGAAAGCGGAGGTCACCAGCTCGTAGGAACGGCATTCGGGCAGCGCGGCGGAACTGTTCTCGGTACGGATGGCTTCGTTCGGGCACCCCTGCTCGTCCGACGCTACGGGCGATAGGAACGCCTGGTCGCCGCTGCCGAACGTGCCACGACTGTTGGTCGCGAAGAGCTGGTAGTGGTAGGTGGCGCCCGGTGTAAGGCCCGTGAGGTGGGCTTCGACGACGACCGGGGCGTTGTTTCCGCCGTCGACCAGGTTTTCGACGGTAGGTGACCCCGCCGGTGCGCCGCCGTAATAAAGTTCTTCGGTCCCCTGTTCGGCATGCAGTGGGCCAACGTTCGTCGCCGCCAGTGGACCGTTGAAATGGATCGTGTACATGGCCAAGACAAATCCTTCTTCGAATTTGACGTCTGAAACGCCTCCCGGGCCGATCGCAGTGAGCGCCTCGAGTTCGTGTTCCACCACGGACGCGGAGGCCCCCCATTTGATGTCTTCGGTGGTCTGGCCGCGGAAGCTGAGTCTGAACTCCCCTTCAGCGCCGGGGACGTAGACCTTCTGCACCTCGTTTCGGCCGACCGGATCTGGCGAGCAGGGTGCGCTGTAGACGTATTCGGTCGTCGGCCCGTAGGCGAAATGACAGTTGCTGATTTTGGTGTTGAACGGGGTGACCAGGCCGCCGACGTTGTAGGACCCTTTGCCGGCGGAGCCCCCGGGGTTGGCCTTGACTTCTGGGGCGACAAGTGGGGTCGAGAAGGTTTGGAGGGCGGTTTCCACGGTTTTGACGGCATTGTGAGCGATGAGCTTGGCTTCGTAGAAGGTGTTGGCTTCCAGGCGGCTGACGTCGACGGAAATTGCCTTGCTGCCTTCATCGGCTTTGACCGTGCCGGAGAGACCAGGGCAATCGGGGGTGCATTCGAAGTGCCATTCGGTTTCATAGGCGGCTTCGGCTTCTTCGTCGAGAGGCCCGGCCGGGGCGTTGGTATCGACCATGCCGGAGAAGGTGGCGCCGGTGGTGACGATGGCACTCACCGGATCGAATGTGACGCCCGGCGGAGTGGAGGTGCCTTTGGTGGTGAATTCGACGTACGGAGAGGGCACGTTGATGTCCACGCCATTCGACGCGAAGAGACGGATCGCGTAGGTGGTCCCAGGGTGGAGCCCTTCGATCGTGCCGCCCACGGGCTGGGGGGTGTTGGTCTTGCACGTATCGGTTTCGGTTCCGTAGTCGTGGGCGAGGTACACTTCGACATTCGAATTGATCCAGCTGTCGGGGTTTGAGGGTTCGGTGCTGTATTGAAACGGTCCACCCACATACCCATTGTCGTTGCAGCCGTGGGGGTTCACGGTGGCAGTAACGGCGGCCTTGGTGTACCCGGCACTCGGCGGGTCGACCACCATGTCAGGGATGGCGAGCGGGAGCGTCGTGAACGTGCCGGGGGTTTCGGTGACGGTGCCGCCGCCGTTTTCCGCGGCGAACCGGAAGTGATAGGTGGTGCCGGCTTCGATGACGTAGTACCCACCGACGCTGACGCTTACGGGAACCGCCACTGTAGGGTGACCTGGGCCCGGGCTGAGGATCGGGTTCTCAATGCACGGCGCGGGGACCGCGCCTTCGAAGCCGGGAAGGGAGTTGACTTCTTCGTTCTGTTTGAACTGTGAATCGCTGATGTATTCGAAGCGGCAGCTGGTGTTCAAGGCTGGATCGGCGCCCGCGGGCCGCTCTACTTCAGCGGACAGGGTTGCCCCGTGTTCGCTTGGATTGGGCGGATGGACGCTGAGGATCGTCGGTTTGGCGACTGGCGGCTGAGTCGTAAAGGTGCTTGGCGCCTCTTGGGTGACGAAATCGGGAGCGGCGTTTTCGGCGACCAGGCGCAGGTGGTAGGTGGTGGAGGGGGTGAGTGCCGGTGAGTTGCCCCGGCCTACTTCGGCGCTGACGCTCATTTCACCACCGGCGTTGACGCTCGCCGCGGTGACCGGGTTCTGTTCGCAGGGGGCCTGGGCGGCGCTTTGGAATCCGGTGGCCGTGAACTGCGCGTCGGTGACGTATTCGAAGCGGCAGTTGACGTCGAAGGCCGGGTCGGTGTTGGCGGGGCGTTTGACCTTGCCCGTCGCCGTGACCGAAGTGGAGAAGACCGATGCGGGGTTGTCGACGGCGAGGATCGTCGGCGGTTCGACAGCGAGGGTGGTGAATTCGGGATAGGGCGGGGACGTGGGGGCCGCCGGCACGCCGTTTACCGCGAGGCGGACGAAGTATCGGGTGCCGCCCTTGAGGCCGCCGACGTCTTCCGATTCAGGTACGTCACCGCTGCCCGCGATGATGAAATGGACCGGGCCCGAGGACCAGGTGGTGCCATCGGTCGAGTGTTCGATCGACCAGGTGGTGACGACGCCCGTCGCGGTGACTCTCGCGTTGACGTGGGCGGAGGCGTAGGAGACATTGGTGATCGGCCCGATCGAGGAGGCGCCGGCGGAGGCGGCAGTCGCGAAGAGCGCGGCGATTGCCAGGACGAGGACCGCGAGGGGTCGCCGAAAGCCACCATCGGATCCCACGAGCGATGCCTCCCCACGGTGCCTCACTAAGTTCTCTCTCCTGGTTCTACCGGCCGTTTTCCCGGCCCTCCCGAACTGCTCGAGGACCCAGGCCCCTTGCCCGGTCGTGGATTCGCCCCCACTTCCCGAGGGCCAAACGCATTTATGACATGCAGGAAGCGCCATGTCAAGTCTGGTACTCGAAATGTCAAATCAGGTACGCCTGGCAAAATGACCGATGCTGAATCGGGTGGCCGACCGCGTCTGGGTTCAGGGCCTACGGTGGGTCGACTCGCCAATCGCAGCAAGACGGGAGATCATCTTGAGGGTCGTTTTCGTGCATGGAGCGTGTGTCGAGGACGGATCGTGGTGGTGGCACCGGACCGCCGAGCTGCTGGCGGAGAGGGACATCGCCAGCGCGGCGCCCGCCCTGCCGAGCTGCGGGGAGACCGGCGCGGCGCCGGATGCCGAGGGCCCGGGGCTGGCCGAGGACGTCGCCGCGGTCCGGGAGGTGCTGACGGCGGGCGATGAGCCGACCGTCGTCGTCGCCCATAGCTACGGCGGCATCGTCACCGCCGAGGCAGCGGCGGGCGTCGCAGCCGTGCGTCATCTCCTACTCGTGTCGAGCTATCTGCCCGAGGTCGGGCAGAGCCTTTCCTCGTTCGGCGGCGAGGAGCCTGTCCCGTTCCTCGACATCGATCCCGAGGGCGGCACCTTCACCGTCCGGCCGGACTCCCTGGCCGAGACCTTCCTCCAGGACTGCGACCCGGATACCCAGCGAGGCGCCAAGGACAAGACGGCCCGGCAGAGCCTGGCGGTCCTCGAGCAGCCGGTGCGGGCCGCGGCCTGGCAGGACGTGGCCTCGACCTACCTCGTCTGCGCCGAGGACCGCGGCACGCCCGTCGATTCGCAACGCGAGTTCGCCGGAAGGGCCGGCGACATCGTGGAGCTCGACGCCGGCCACCACCCCTTCCTCTCCCGGCCGGCCGCCGTTTGCGACCTGGTCCTGAGCCTGTTCGCCGGGTACGAAGGCTAGTTCAGGCTTCAGGCATTCAGGTCCCCCTTCGAACTGTCGATATCGGCGACATGTCGGAGGCATCGGCCTCAGAAAATGGCGGGGGCAATCACCTCCATCCGTGCGTCGCCACGTTCGTCTGGTGGTGTGTCTGGGCCGGATGCGCGGTGGCGATCGCGGCCATCGCCCATTCGGCGCTGTGGCTTTTGCTCGCGCTTCCGACTCTTCCCACCCTGTGCATCCTCGGAGCCAGGATCGCTCGCGGATATCCGAAGACCGATCCGGAGGCGCTGCAGCGGTTCATGGGGGTCCTTGCCGAAGTCGGAGACGAGATCGGAGACGACCAGGAGCTGGCTGTCATCGTCCAGGATCAGACGCCTGGGCCGTGCGAGCTGCGCCGCGGCTCCCATCCGACACTGGTAGCCGCGCTCGGATTGGTTCAGTCCAGCAGCGACGAGGTGCTCCGCGGTGTCGCTGCGCTGCAGTGTGCCTCACTGGTCAACACACGAATGAAGAACCGAATCCGAGTGGTGAAAGCCATCTCCCTGCTTGCGATCGCCGTGATGGCGGTCCTCGTCGCTTCGCTTGCTCCCCGGGGTGTCTCCCCGCTTGCGGCATTTGCGAGCATCCCGCTCACGCTGTGGCTGATCGGTGCGCTGCTGTCAGCGTGGTCGACCCTCCCCGCCGCGGGCTTTGTATTCGTCGGCCTCGACGCCGTCGCTGTCGAGCTTGCCGGAGGTGCGGCCCCTGTCATCGATGCGCTCGTTGCGATGGAGGGTTGGCGAGAGGCCAATCGAGCAGCTCAGTCGCCGCTCGAGAAGGCGGCGACCCGGTGCGCCCAGCCGATCCGGCCGAGCGCCTTCACCACCTCACGGGTGACACGCCTGCGATCAGCTCAGCCGGTGGCTGAATGACTCGACCAGGCCTTCGTCGTCCGTCTCGCCGGGAACGGTCCGCTCGAGGCGAATCGTCGAGCGGGTGCCGTCGAGGGTCAGCGTCGAGACCTGGTTGTCGAAGCAGGGACCCTCGCGCAGCCGCCATCGGCATCGCGGATCCGGTGCGCCGGCAAGCTTGGCGAGCCCGGAGCTGATCGCTCCGAGCGGACGCCCGAAACCCGCCCGCACGACCCTGCGCTCATTCTTTTCCAGCGGATTGCGGTACGGAGAGCAGACGGCCTGGTAGATCGGGCTGCGACCCGCGGCCTCACCCTCCAGCCCGAGCTCGCAGAGATAGGCGTGGTGAACGTCGCCGGAAAGGACGACGATCGAGCTCGGCTTCTTTCCCCGCTGGCCTTTCGCCACTTCGGCAAGCAGGTCGCGCATCTTCGCGAACGAGAACTGGAAGGCCGCCCAGTGGTCGAAGTCGACAGCGCGGCGGAGCCGCTCGCTCGCTCTCGCGATCAGTGACCCCCAGGCGCCGTCGCAGAGGCGCTCGTTCCATGCCTCGAGACGGTCGAAGCCGGGCGAGAGCAAGAACGGGACGGTGGTCGCCACCAGCAGGTGGTCGAAGTCGCCGGTGCAGTGCTCGACGATCCAATCCCACTCCTCTTCGTCGACGATCGCACGCCGGTCGGCCTCGAGGACCCGGCCGGCTCGGGAGTCGACGAAGACGGCCCGGACCCGGCCGAAGTCGCGGTGGAAGCTCCAGCGCGATCCGGAGCTGTCGGCGTCGATCTCGTCGGCCCATTCGCGGATCGCCTCCGTCGCGTGCTGGTTCCCGCGCACCTCTCGATACACCTCGCTGGCGTCGAGCTCGGCCGGCGAGAGGTTCCCCATGTGCTGGTAGATCCAGTAGCTGACGATGCAATCGACGGCGCGGCGATGCCACCAGGAGCGCTGGCGCATCTCGTCGAGCCAGGAGCGGGAGATGTTCCAGTCGTCGCTCATGTCGTGGTCGTCCCAGAGCATCGAGACGGAGACCGTCGAGAACAGCCAGCGGATCAGCGGCTCCCTCCAGCTCTCGCGGTAGAGCCAGGTGTACTCCTCGAAGTCGAGGATCTCGTCCCCCGGAGGAGTGTCGGTCCCGCGGCGGGCGCGGATCTTGGCGCGCGTCTGCGGCGCCCCCTCGTCGACGTAGATCTGGTCTCCGAGCAGGAACAGCTGGTCGGGCCGGCGGAACCGCTCGTCCTTGATCATCTGCTCGGCCATCACCCACAGCGCGTCCGGCTCGAAGCCGTCCTCCTGGTCGGCGCTCTCGGTGAACGGCGGCTCGTGGGGAACGGAGACGCGGCAGGAGCCGAAGGCGATCTCGAGCGGGCCGTCGCCGCCCAGCGTCCGGATTCGACTCGCCGGCAGTCCCTCCAGCGACGGCCAGACCCGCTCGCCGTCGAGCGCGACCTCGTACTCGTAGCTCGTGTCGGGATCGAGATCCTCGAGACGGACGAGCGCGTAGTGATGGTCCTCGACCCGGAAGGTCGGCTCGGTGCGGCCGAGGATCTCCACCTCGCATCGCCTGCTCGTCTCGACCCAGATCGTCGCCTCCGTCTCAGAGACGTAGCGCAGCAGCGGTCCGATCAGCAGCTGGGGGGCGGTGGCGGGCAGGACGGACCTCTACCCCTTTCTCCCAGAGGGCAACCGGTGTACCGGCGCTCAGGCGGCGGCGGTCGGGATCCGGCAGGAGACGCCGG
This sequence comes from uncultured Solirubrobacterales bacterium, assembly GCA_963795295.1. Taxonomy (GTDB): domain Bacteria; phylum Actinomycetota; class Thermoleophilia; order Solirubrobacterales; family 70-9; genus VRUE01. The sequence continues at coordinate 67,902 of CAWCHE010000006.1, read as the reverse complement.
TGCCGACCAGAGCGCAGTGAATGGCTTTGGGGTTCTTGTGGAGGTACTGCTGATCGTCGTCCTCGGCGTAATAGAAGCGGCCCGGCCGGCTCGATCTCGGTCGTGACCGGGTCGTGACCGGCCTCGCGCAGCGCCTGGTCGTAGGCCTTCAGCACGGTCTCGGCGGTCGCCCTCTGCGCGTCGTCGACGAAGTAGATGCCCGAACGGACGTGGGTCCCGACTTCGTAGCCCTGGCGCATCCCCTGGGTCGGGTCGTGCTCCTCGAAGAAGACCTTGAGCAGGTCGGCGTAGGAAACCTTGGCCGGATCGAAGGCGACGAGCACCGCCTCGGCGTGGCCGGTCTCGCCCGATTCGACCTCCTCGCCGGTCGGATTCGGCGTGGTTCCGTTCATATAGCCGACGGCCGTCGTGTAGACGCCGTCGAGGCCCCAGAAGAGCTGCTCGCCGGGCCAGAAGCAGCCGAGGGCGAAGTAGGCGACCTCGATCCCCTCGGGAAACGGCGGCCTGATCGGCGTGCCGAGCACGGCGTTGCGGTTCTCGACCTCGCTCATCTCCGGGTTCGACATTCCGTCACTCTCACTCCGGGTTCCGACTTCTGGGTCAGGCTATCTCACGTTTTCTCGATCGCCGGCGTTTGCTTCCCGGATGGAACGAGAGGACCACGTCTTCGACTCCGACGGCGACGCCTGCGCCTGCTGGCTCTACCCTGCCGATGCGCCGCCGCCCTGGCCGGCCGTCGTCATGGCCCACGGGCTCTCGGGGACGCGGCGAGACGGCCTCGGGCCGTTTGCCGAGCGCTTCGCCGCCGCGGGGATCGCCGCGATCGTCTTCGACCATCGCGGTTTCGGCGACAGCGGCGGCGAGCCCGACCTCTTCTCCCCCGACCGTCAGCTCGCCGACTGGGCGGCCGCGATCGCCTTCGCCCGGGGCGAGCTCCGCCTCGACCCGAATCGGATCGCAACGTTCGGCTCGTCGATGGGAGGCGGCAATGCGCTGGCAGCCGCCGCAGCCGATCCGGGCATAGCAGCCGTCGTCAGTCAGGTCCCGTTCCTCGACATCGTCCGCCAGTCCCACCGCTCAGGCCCAGCGGTGGCCGGCCGGATGCTGGGCGCCGCCGCTGCCGGACGCCACCTGCCCGCGGTCGGGCGGCCCTCCGACGTGGCGTTCATCAATGCCCCCGGCGGCGAGGAGGGCTGGCGTCGGGTCGTCGCCGGCGGCGAGGACTCGCGATGGCGCAACCGGGTCTCAAGCCGCTGGCTGCTTCGCGCGCCTTTCCGCCCGTCCCGCCACGCCCGCGACCTGCACTGCCCCTGGCTCGTCTGCATTGGTGAGGCCGACCGGGTCGCGAGGCCGGGCCCGGCGATCGCCGCCGCCCGGCGGGCCCCGCTCGGCGAGCTCCGCACCTACCCCGGAGTCGACCACTTCGACATCTACGACGGCGCTGAGCACGAGGCCGTCGTCGCCGACGAGGTCGAGTTCCTCACTCGCCACCTCCACCCCGGCGGCGGGTGAGCCAGGCGCTCCGCCGCGCTCCGGCGCTACGGTGTGCGGATGGACTCAGAGAGAGCAGCCCAGCTACTTGCCCGCGAGCGTGAGCGCGTCGAGGAGGCGATCGCCGCCCTCGAGCGCGGCGGCCCGGAGGAGTCCGACGACAGGGTCGAGCCCAACGACCGCGACTCCGAGGGCCTCTACCAGGACGAGTTCGACGCCGGCCTCGCCGAGGACCTGAAGCGGCGGCTGGAGGACGTCGAGCGCGCCGAGGCCCGCCTCGCCGAGGGGACCTACGGCAAATCGATCCGCAGCGGAGACCCGATCCCCGACGAGCGGCTCGAGGCCTTCCCGACCGCCGAGCTGACGATGGATGAGCAGGAGCCGGGAGCGGGCCACGGCAAGTAGGCCCGTCCCGTGAGCGAGACCGGCACGCACCCGCCCGCCGACCGCGAGCCGGTCCGCTTCCTCGTCTTCTCCGCCTCGACCCGCGCGGAGTCCTTGAACCGCAGGTTGGCGCGCCTCGCCGAGTCGGCGATCGAGGCCAATGGCGGCATCGTCGACTCCCGCTCGATGGCGGACTTCGAAACACCTACCTACAACGCCGACGTCCAAGACGACGAGGGATTCCCCGCCGGCGCCGACCGCCTCCGCGAGTGCATCCAGACCAACGACGCCTTCGTCCTCAGCTCACCCGAGTACAACGCCTCGATGCCGGGCGCTCTGAAGAACTCGATCGACTGGGTCTCCCGCTACAGCCCGCAGCCGTTCAACGAGAAGCACGGGCTGCTGCTGTCGGCGTCCCCCTCGATGGTCGGCGGCAACCGAGGCCTGTGGTCGCTGCGGGTGCCCTTCGAGCACCTCGGGGTGCGGGTCTACCCCGACATGTTCTCGCTCGCCAAGGCGCACCAGGCGCTCGACGGCGAGCGGCTCGGCGACGAGCGGCTGCAGGAGCGCTTCGAGAGCACGATCATCGCCTTCATGGACCTGGTCGAGGCCTCCAAGCACTACCCATGCGCCAAGACCCGCTGGGTCGAGTACCTGGGCGAGAGCCCGGACCCGTTGACCGACCGGATCGAGTAGAGCCGACCCATCAGGAGGCGGCGGCCCTCATCCCTGGGGAGCTCATCGCGCTCTTGCGCGCGCTCCTCTTCTCGAGCAGGTCGGCGTCGAGGACCGCCCACCCCACTCTCTCGACGAGCTGGCCGGAGAAGTGGTCGGACTCGAGGTCGCTGAGGTTGATCCGCTCCTTGTAGACGACGGTGCCGTCGTCCTCGGCGCGGTCGGTGATAACGAGCAGCTGCGGCATGTCTGCCTCCTCTTGCTGGGGTGGAGTCAGTGTGATCGACGCCGCTTGGGCTGAGGTGAAAGTCGGGTAAAAAGGCCGTAAGTCATGTCACCAGCTGGACGATGGCGCTGATCCCGACGACGACGATGAGGCCGCGCAGCACCGTCGGCGAGAGGCGGCGGCCGTAGCGGGCGCCGATCTGGCCGCCGACTATCGACCCCCCGGCGATCAGCAGCGCCGGCGCCCAGGCGACGTGGGCGGCGAAGACGAAATAGAGGCCGGCGACGGCGTTGGCGAGGCCGGCGAGGACGTTCTTCAGGGCGTTGTTGCGATGCAGGTCCTGATGGACGCCGACGCCGAGGACGGCGAGCAGGAGGATCCCCTGGGCGGCGCCGAAGTAGCCGCCGTAGACGCCGGTGGCGAGAATCCCCGCCGGGAGCGCGGGCCCGCGCTCGCGCGACTCCGGGGCCTGCCGCCTGGCGAGGTACGCGCTGATCCGCGGCTGCAGGACGACCAGGATCAGGGCGAGGGCGATGAAGGCCGGGACGATCGTCTTGAAGGCCTCCGCCGGCAGGATCAGGAGGAGCGCCGCCCCGATCGCGCCGCCGATCACCGAGCAGCTGCCGAGCCGGAGGGCGCGACGGCGCTGGCCGGCGAGCTCGGCCCGATAGCCCACCGCCCCGGAGACAGAGCCCGGGACGAGGCCGATCGTGTTGGAGACGTTGGCGGTTACCGGCGCGTAGCCGAAGGCGAGCAGCACCGGAAAGGTGATCAGCGTGCCGCTGCCGACCACGGTGTTGATCGCCCCCGCCGCCATGCCCGCGGCGGCGATCGCGACGATCTCCCCGATCCCCATCTCAGCGGCCGAGGAATTCGTGGTTCCACATGGCGCCGCGGACTCTATGGTTCGAGGAGCACGGCGGCCGGGCCACGGCTCTGCCGGCCGCTCCATCGCTCTGAAGGGAGTGGGAATGGACCAGCAAGCGCACTCGGGCGACCGTACTCCGCCGAAGATGAGGTGGGAGGACGGCGTCGTCTACGGCCTGATCCTGGCCGGGATCTACCTCCTCGTCGGCGTCCTCTTCTTCTACGCCGGCAAGGAGAAGATCTTCGACGGCATCGGCGCCCCGGCGTCGATCGAAAAACAGTTCAGCGGCACCTTCCTCGACACGATCCCCGGCGTCGATGCCGCCTGGACGATCGTCGGCATCCTCGAGTTCGGGATCTTCCTCCTGACCCTCGCCAGCCTCCTGCGGCTCGAGTTCATGCCGAACCGGCGAAAGCCGCTGCTGCTCTCGAGCCTGGCCCTCGCGATCTTCACCTTCGCGGTCCTCGGGACCGGGCAGAACGTGACCGGCGAAAACTCGGGCGCCGCCGAGCTCTACATCTATGCCGGCGCGACCGGGATCCTTCTCGGGCTTGTGATGCTGCTGCCAGGCTACGGCCGGCCCGACTGGCTGAGCGGTCGAAGGGGCGCCGACTGAGTACCGTTACGGCCGTCTGCGGCGGTAGCTCAACGGTAGAGCCTCAGCCTTCCAAGCTGATGACGCGGGTTCGATTCCCGTCCGCCGCTTCCTCGCGCCCTCCGGACTGTCTAAATGTCGCCGGGCAGAGTGCCGATGCCAAACGGGTGAGGCGTCGATCCTGGAGAAAGCCCGCCACGGCCTGCCTGGCGCTCGCCTGCGCCTGGGCGCTCACGGCGTGCGGCGGGGCCGGGGACGGCGGCGCCTCCGAGTCGAGCGCCGCGCCCCTCGTCAACTGGCCGCTCTTCGGCCGGGTGCCGGAGCGCACCCACTACCTGCCATCCGAACAGCGGGTCCTCGACCCGCCGCTGCGCGAAGCGTGGTCGATCAACACCCACGCGCTGATCGAGTTCCCTCCGGCGCTCGCGGACGGGGTCGCCTACGTGGTCAACAAGTACGGCAATGCGAAAGCGGTGCGGCTGCGCGACCGCAAGGTCCTCTGGGAAAGGGTCACCGACCCGAGCGACTCCGGGACGCCGACCGACGTCACCGCACCGGTCTACCACGAAGGCCGCGTCTACTTCGCCTACGTCGACGGCGAACTCGTCGCCCTGGATGCGTCCGACGGCCACACGGTCTGGAAGCGCGACCTGCACTCGCACCTCGAATCCTCACCGATGGCGGTCGGTGGGAGCCTTTACCTCGGCGACGACAAGACCAACCTGATCGCCCTGCGGGCGGACGACGGCTCGACGATCTGGGAATTCAACTCCCCGGGCGCGATCAAAGCGAGCCCGAGCTACCACGACGGCCGCGTCTACGCCGCCGACTACCAGGGCTCGATGTACTGCCTCGACGCCGACACCGGGAAGGTGCTTTGGCGGACCAACACGACGACGCAAAAACCGTTCGGCGAAGGCGGCTTCTACTCATCGCCGGCGATCGCATTCGGGCGGGTCTACGCCGCCCGGGACGACGGCACCGTCTTCGCCTTCGACCTCGACAGCGGCAGGATCGATTGGTCGGTGCCGACCCACAACTTCGTCTACGGGTCGCCCGCCGTCGCCCGGGTGCCCGGCACGCCGCCGAGCGTCTACATCGGCTCCTACGACGAGCACCTCTACGCGCTCGACGCCCGAACCGGCAGGCGGCGATGGCGCTATGACGTCGGCGGCGCCGTGCCGGGGACGGCGACCGTGATCGGCCACACCGTCTACACCTCGAGCTTCAAGACCGACGAGACGATCGGCGTCGACGCCCGCACCCACCGGAAGACGTTCGAGATGCACCAGGCCGGCTACACGCCCGTCGTCTCCGACGGCCGCCGCCTCTTCCTGATCGGCTACTACGAGCTGATCGGCCTCGAACCGACTCGGCGCTGACACCCTGAGCGCCCGCCGCGCGGCGGCCGTCTGTCCCCAACCTCACCGAGGAAGGCTAGGCGTGCTTGCCGCCTTCTCCGGGAACGATGCAGGCGTACCCGTCCTGGCCCGTGAATTCGACCCTGAATTCGGCGATGGCGCCCGGTTCGACGCTGGAGAATTCGACCTTTATCGAGCCTCCCTTGACGGGCTTGCCGGCGACGCTGACCCTGGCCGGGATCACGCCGATCCCGGGTTCGGCCGTGCTCCCGGTCTTACCCACCCCCCACGCCTTGTAGCCGGGGTAGCCGGCGAGAGGAACTAGCTTCAGCGGCAGCCGGCCGTCGACCTTGACCGGCTGCGGGTCGTCGGGGCAATGGACGTAGTTCTGGGTGATGGTGTGGATGCCGGTGACGAACAGCTTGCCGCGCTTCCCCTTGCCCCCGACCACCTGGAAGCCGCCCTCGGCGGTACCCAGCTTCCATGCCCCGGCCGTGGGCGGAGGCTGGCTGAACCCGAAGGCCGTGGCGGCGAAGGCGATGACGAGAAGGGCAAGGACCGCCCCGGTGAGTAGGCCGCGAAGGCGCATGGTCAGTGGCTCCAATTCTTTCGGCTGGACGAACGGACAGCGGCCGGGCTCGGGCGCGGGAGCATTCTATGCCGAGGGAGCGAGGGCCTCCGATCAAAATCTCTGCGCCGCAGGTCCGAGCGCCGTCGGCACAGCGGCATCTGCCGGGGGAGCGCCGGCAGCCAGCGCGGAATCCCTCGGCACGACCGCCCGGTCCGCAAAGCCGCGGAAGAATCAGAAGCCGGTGAAGCGGCGCGCACGTCACACCCGCCACGCCCGTAGGTAGCGCCCGACGAACGCTGACGCGTAAGCCGGTCAGGCCGGGCTCAGGCCCCCTGGAGGAACGCCTCGAGGGCGGCGCCGATCGCGGTATCGCCCGACCGCAGGTACATCACTCTGCCGACCGCGCCCGGCTCGTGGGCGACCGCGGCCAGCACGGCGGCGACGTCATCGCGGCTGACCTCGCCCCGGATCGGGTCGGCGGAGATCTCGACCTCTCCGTTGCCGGGATCGTCGGTGAGCGAAACCGGGCGGACCACGGTCCAGGCCCGATCGCTTGCCATCAGTGCCCGGTCGGCTTCCGCCTTCGCCCGCAGGTAGACGCTGAAGACCTCGTCGCCCTCAGGCGGGTCCTCCGCCCCGATCGAGCTGACGATCAGGTACCTGTCGACGTCGGCCGACTCGGCGGCTTCCAGCAGCTTGACGGCACCGTCGCGATCCATCGACGTCTTCCGCTCGCCGCTGCTCCCGGGGCCGGCTCCGGCGGCGAAGACGACCGCGTCCGCCCCGTCGATCGCAGCCGCCACCTCCTCGACTGCCGCCGACTCCAGGTCGCAGACCACCGGCTCGGTGCCATCGGCCCTGAGGTCGTCAGCGTGGTCCGGATTCCGGATCAGGCCGCGGACACGGTCGCCGCGGGCGGCGAGGAGCCTCGCCAGACGCCGCGCGATCTTCCCGTGACCTCCGGCAATCGCAACGTCCATACGGGCTAGATCTTACGGCCGACCACCAGCAGGTACTCCTTCTCGAAGCGAGCCGCCCCGTCCCCGCCCCGGTTCCACTCCTCGCAGAAGGCGTCGAGCGAGGTGTCGAACTCCTCCGCACGCCCCTCCCGCTCGGCGTTTTTGCGGGCGACGATGGTCGGGCCGTAACGCGCCTTGAAATGCTCGCCGTACTCGGTGGCCTGCTCGAAGGCGGTGATCGTCAAGTCCTCGCGCAGCAGCGTCTGCAGGTCAACCCGGTCTCCGAACAGCTCGCGCACATGGTCCTCGCTGCCCCACAGCGGCGGCGGCTGCGCTCCGGGAGGCGGCGCCGGCGCGAACGGTCCCATCAGCCTGAAGAGCGCCCCGATCATCCCCTCGGGCGTCCAGTTCAGCATCCCGATCGTGCCGCCGGGCCGGCAGACCCGGACAATCTCGTCGGCGACCGCCTCGTGGTGCGGCGCGAACATCGCCCCGATCGAAGAGATGACGACGTCGTAGGAGCCGTCATCGAAGGGCAGGCCCTCGGCGTCGGCCTCGACCCAATCGAGCTCGACGCCGGCCTCGGCAGCGCGTTCGCGGCCCGCCTCGAAGAGCTCCGGGGTGAGGTCGCTTGCGGTGACCTCGGCGCCGCGTTCGGCGGCGGGGATCGCCGCGTTGCCGGTGCCCGAGGCGACGTCGAGCACGCGCATCCCGGGTCCGATCCCGCAGGCGTCGACCAGCCGCGGCCCGAGCGGCAGGAGGAAGGTCTCGACCATCGACGGGTAGTCGCCCGACGCCCACATCGCGCGGTGACGTTGCTTGAGATCGGAATCTGTTGGAGCGGCGGTTTTGTCCATGGAGCGACCGTACGCGCCCCCGCCCGCCCATACATCGGGAGATCTCCCTATCTGCTCCCGAGGTCGCCGCGAGCCGCCTGCGCGGCCGCCTCGGCGCGGTTGCGCACGCCGAGCTTGGCGAGGATGTGACTGACGTGATGGCCGGCGGTCTTCTCGGAGATGAAGAGCGCATCGGCGATCTGCGCGTTGGACATCCCGCGCGTCAGGAGTTCGAGCACCTGCCCCTCGCGCTCGGTCAGCTCGCCCTGGCTGCGCCGCCCCGCCCCGGTCGCCTCGCCGAGGTCGCGGAGGACACCGTTCGCGGCGTCCATCGCCCGCAACGCGCCGAGGGCCCGAAAGACCTCGAGGGCCGCGCGCGCCTCCTCCATGGCGAGCGCGGGCTGGTCCTCGACCAGCGAGCGAGCCAGCTCGAGTCGAGCTTCGCCGGCGTCGACGGGCATTGAGAGGTGGCCGAAGTGTGCGAGGGCGCGCTGGGCGGGCCCGGCGGCCTCCGGCGCGCGACCCGAGGCCAGGTCAACGCGGGCGGTCGCGAGCTCGGAGCGCGCTTCGGCAAGGCGGATGCCCGACCGGCCGGCGACCTCGGTAAGACGCGCGGCCGCCTCCGCCGCGGCGACCACGTCCCCGGACGCCAAGCGCGCATCGACGAGCAGCGCCAGCAGCTGCGTGGTGCCGATCGTGTCGCCCTCGGTCGTGGTGAGTCCACGCTCGAGCAGCGCCGAAGCGACCTCGGGCCGCCCGTCGGCGATGCGCAGGTACGCGAGCGCCCTCAGCGACGAGGGATGCTCCTCGCGCCCGGCCAGCAGCAGCTCCGCCTCCGCCGGCCGACCCTGCCGGACCCGCAGCTCGGCCATCGTCGAGAGCGCCGACGCTCCCATCGCCGGCACATAACGCGCGTGCGTCTCGAGCGCGCTCTCCAGCGCCCGCTCGGCCTCGGGCCAGCGCCCTCGGGCGACCAGGACGTCGGCGTGCATTGTGCGGCAGGCGCCGAACAGCGGCATGGTGCCGTGCTCGCGGGCGAACTCGTCGACCAGCTCGCACCACTCGGCGGCGCGCTCCCACTCGCCGGCAGCGGTGCAGGAAGCGATCAGATTGCAGTAGGCCTCCGCCAGCGTGTGGACGTTGCGCACACGTCCCGCGGAGGCCGCGGCCATCGCCTCCTCGAGCAGCCCCATGCCCTCGACCACGCGACCGGAGCGGACCTCTGCTTGGCCGAGCAGGCTGAGCGCGAAGACCTCGAGGTCACCCGACCCGTTCTCGCGGGCGATCTCCAGCGCTCGCCGCGCGTGCGCCGCACACTCGTCGATGCTCTGCCCCTGGCGCGCACGCTCGACCGCCACCCAGCCGCGTCCCTCGCATTGCCTGTCCTCGAGGGCGCGCTCGGCCCGGGCCAGCCAGCCCCGCGCTGCCGATGGCCGGCCGGAGAGCAGGTACTGATGGGAGACCCAGGCCGCGGTGCGTGCGGCGTCGTCGCAACGGCCTTCGCGGAGGAAGCCGTCGAAGGCCCGCTCGCGAGCGGCGATGCCCTCGTCGACCTGACCGAGGAACCAGAGCGCCAGGCCAAGCCCATCGTGGGCTTCGGGGGCCTCCTCCTCGAGCAACGCGGCTTCGAAGGCGTCTCGCGCCGCTTCCCACTGAGCGCCTTCCAGAAGTTGGACCGCCTCCATCGTCTCGATCATCCCACCACGGCCAGCAGCTGGCCGATGACGGGTGCTCTAAAGCGAACGGGGCAGCCAGGACTCGAACCTGGAATCGCCGGTTTTGGAGACCGGTGCCTTAGCCAGTTGGGCCACTGCCCCCGAAGGCGGCAATGCTAGCCGGATGCGGGCGACTCCAGAGCCTCGCGGGTCGGTCCCGCGAGGCGTCCTTCATTCCTTGTTGGCGTTGAACGTGACGGAGCCGTCGCAGCCGCTCTGGGTGTGCCCGCCGCCGGAGAAGCTGGCGCTGGTCACTTCGAAGGTCCATTCGCCCGTGGTGGCCCCGAGGGATCCGTGGACGCTCTGGAGTGCGGTGTATTTGATCGTGGTTTCGGGATATTCCTGTTCGAACTCCCTGACGTAGCTGCCGGAGAAGTGACCGCCGGGATCGAGGCCGAGGGCCTGGTCGTAGACGAGGCCGAAGAGGTAAGCGAAGGGCGTTTTCTCCGAGCCGTCTTCCATGTCGCAGATCAGCAGCATCGACCCGGTGGAGCTGAAGTGTTTCTGGATGGCGCCGCCTGTGACGGTGAAGTTCATGAAGAGCCCGCCCCCCGTCGACTGAGAGATCCAGTGCCCGTCCGCCAACGTGTAGACGACCGCGAGCGGCGGCATGAAGGGAGCCGGCCCGGGTGCCGGGGTCGGGGCGGCCGTCGGGGACGGCGGGCCCGCGCCGGGTGGGTGCGGCCCCGGCGGCGGCGGGCTGAGCTTCAGCTTGACCGTGCGCGAGAAGGGCGCTACCTCGTCGTTGCCCACGAAGCCGACGGTGAACGAGACCTTGTCTCCAAACGAGTCGCCCGGCAGGGTGCCCTTGACCTTGGCCAGGCAGAGGCCGTCGTGCGACGCAAGCGGCGCGCTCCAGTGCGGAGCTTTGCCGCTCCCCGGCGCCACCTCGGCGAGGTCGACCCTGCCCTTGCAGGCGCTCGAGCCCGCTTTCGCGGGCGGCTTGAAGCTGACGCTGACGACGAAGTGAAGCGATTTCCCCGAGACCACCGCCGAGGAGACGACGGCGCTGGGATGGACCGGGGCGGGCTTCGCAGCTGCCGGAGCGGCCGCGAACGCGAGGGCGACAGCCGCCGCGAACGCTGCGGCGAGTGCGGCCGGCGGACGGAGACAAGCGACTCGCATCGACCGCTCAAAACTACCTTTCCGGCGTCTCGATGTCGAGGGACGGCGACCGTTCTGCCACTTGCCGGGGAAGGCCCCGGCTGTCCTAGGAAGGGACATGTCACCAAATCCGCATCGCTAGCTAAGGGCGGGATCGTCAGTGCCGATATTCCCGGGTGACCTTTGTCTGGATTCTCGAAATCATCTCGAGCCGCCTCGCAAGGTCCGAGAAGCGTTTTGTACGCCTTATCTCAGAAGTCCTCTTAGCGGCCGCTTTCCTCTGCTTCGTCGCCGTCGTACTCGCCCTGTTGGTCAGGATCATCGGCTGGCTTGGGTATTGAGGGTCACCCCTTGAATACCTGGAACCCCTGACCTGCGGGGACTTTCTCTCGATGCGGGCGGAGGGACTCGAACCCCCACGGGCCGAAGCCCACCAGGACCTAAACCTGGCGCGTATTCCAATTCCGCCACGCCCGCGTGGCGCCCCGTGATCGGGGCTTAACGCGCGGAAAATGCCGCAGCGTCGCTTCCAGATTCTATGATCGTTGCTGTGAGCGTGGGAGAGGTAAGGCCGGGGTACGAGCTCTGGCGCCCTAATCGGGAGAAAGCGGAGTCGGTCACGACCAAAATCGTGCTCGTCATCCTGCTCTTCGCGACCTCGGTGATCGCGGTGCTCATCGCGATCACGGGCTTCTCGCTGATGTCCGGCGGAACGGCGATGGCGGTCATGACCCTGATCTACGGCCTCCTCTACGCATTCTTCGCCTTCCTGGTCGCGCGCTGGAACCGCGGCATCCTGCCGGTCGCGGCCGCCCTCTCGATGATCCTCGCGATCCTCTGCGCGGTCGGCGCCAACAGCTGGTTCGCCCGCGACAAGACCGGCTTCGAAGACGGAGTCATCCCGGTCACCGTGATCGGCCTGCTCGTCGTCGTCCTCGCCCTCCTGCAGATCGTCCTGATCGCCGTCGCCCTCTACGGCTTCAACCAGGAGTGGCACGTCGAGGAGGAGCGCCTGATCGGCTCCAGCGAAGACTATGGCGCCGGCGCCCCGCCCGAGAACGGCGCCCCGCAGCCCGCTTAACCCGCGCCCGCCGCTGCTCGATGCCGGAGGTGGGATTCGAACCCACAAGCCCGCAAGGGCAATCGATTTTGAGTCGATCGCGTATGCCAGTTCCGCCACTCCGGCGCGGCGCCAACGATAGAGCGCCGACCCGGCGTCAGGGCGAATAGACTGCCCCCGCACCGTGCGCGTCCACCACCTCAATTGCGGGTCGATGTGCCCCCACGGGAAGCGGCTGCTCGCCGGCGAGGGCGGCTGGCTCGAGACCGCCGACGTCGTCTGCCACTGCCTCCTGATCGAGAGCGACGACGGCCTGATCCTGGTCGACACCGGCTTCGGGATCGAGGACACCCAGAACGTCAAACGGCTCGGCCCGGCCTTCAAGTACCTGATGCGCGCCCAGGCGGACATCTCCGAGACCGCGATCAAACAGGTCGAGGCGCTCGGCTTCGCCCCCGGTGACGTCAAGCGGATCGTCGCCACCCACCTCGACCCCGACCACTCCGGCGGGCTCCCCGACTTCCCGGACGCCGAGGTCCACCTCTTCGGCCTCGAACTCGAGGCCGCCCTCAACCCGAAGCTGCTCGAGCGCCCGCGCTACATCGGCTCCCACTGGAGCCACAACCCGAAGTGGGTCAAGCACGAGGTCGAAGGCGACCAGTGGTTCGGCTTCGAGGGGGTGCGGATCCTTCCCGACACCGGCACCGAGATGCTGCTGATCCCGCTCGCCGGCCACGCGCGCGGGCATTCCGGCGTGGCGATCCGCAACGGCGAGGGCTGGCTCCTGCACTGCGGCGACGCCTACTTCCACCACGGCGAGCTCTCCACTCCCCCCCACTGCCCGCCCGGCCTCCGCGCCTTCCAGAACCTCAACAACGCCGACCGCGGCAAGCGGATCGCAAACCAGGAACGACTCCGTGAGCTGGTCGGCCGCCACGGGGACGAGATCACCTTCGTCTGCTCGCACGACCCCTACGAGCTCGATCGCGAGCTCTCGCGGGCGGGCAGCGCAGCGGCAAAGGAGTGAGCGGGGAGCCCGAACAGCTCTGGCGGCCCTCCGCCGAGCTCGTCGCGAACTCCCGTCTGACCGAGTACATGCGCTGGCTGGAGGCTGAGCGCGGCCACGCCTTCGGCTCCTACGACGAGCTCTGGCGCTGGTCGACCGAGGATCTCGAGGGGTTCTGGTCCTCGATCTGGGATTACTTCGGGGTCGAGGCTGACGGCGAGGCGGCGGCGGTCCTCTCGAGCCGGGAGATGCCGGGGGCGCAGTGGTTCGCCGGCACCCGGCTCAACTACGCCGAGCACGTCTTTACGGGCATGGACGACGACGAGGTCGCGATCCTGCACGCCTCCGAGCTGCGCGAGCTCGACCGGCTCAGCTGGGGCGAGCTGCGCGCCCAGGTCGGGGCGGCGGCGGCGGGGCTGCGGGCGCTCGGCGTCGAGCGCGGCGACCGGGTCGTCGCCTACCTGCCGAACATCCCCGAGGCGATCGTCGGCTTCCTCGCGACCGCGAGCATCGGCGCGATCTGGTCGAGCTGCTCGCCGGACTTCGGCCCCGCCAGCGTCATCGACCGCTTCGCCCAGATCGAGCCCAAGGTCCTGCTCGCCGTCGACGGCTACAGCTACGGCGGCAAGCGCTTCGACCGCCGCGACGTCCTCGCCGAGCTGCAGGCGGCGATGCCGACCCTGGAGCGGACCGTCGTCCTCCCCTACCTCGACCCCGATCCCGACCTCTCCTCGCTGCGCGACGCGATCCGCTGGGACGAATTGCTGGCGAGCGGCGACGGAGCGGCGCCGACGTTCTACCGGGTCCCCTTCGACCACCCTCTCTGGGTCCTCTACTCGTCGGGGACGACCGGCCTCCCGAAAGCGATAGTCCAGGGCCAGGGCGGCATCCTCCTCGAGCACCTGAAGAAGCTCCACCTCCACGTCGACGCCCACCCCGGCGACCGCCTCTTCTGGTTCACGACCACGGGTTGGATGATGTGGAACTTCATCGTCTCCGGCCTCCTCACCCGGGCCGCGATCGTCCTCTACGACGGCAGCCCCGGCCACCCGGACATGGGCGTCCTCTGGGACCTCGCCGAGCGGGCCGAGGTGACGATGTTCGGGACCAGCGCCTCCTACATCGCCGCCTGCATGAAGGACGGCGTCGAGCCGGGCGCCGGGCGCGACCTCAGCCGCCTCAAGGCCGTCGGCTCGACGGGCAGCCCGCTGGCGCCCGAGGCGTTCGACTGGATCTACGAGCACCTCGGCGCCGATACCTGGCTGTTCTCGACCAGCGGCGGCACCGACCTCTGCACCGCCTTCGTCGGCGGCGTCTGCCTGCTGCCCGTCTACCGCGGCGAGCTCCAGGCGCGCGCCCTCGGGGCGGCGGTCGAGGCCTGGGACGAGGACGGAAAGCCGGTGATCGACGAGGTCGGCGAGCTGGTCGTGACCGAGCCGATGCCCTCGATGCCGGTCAGCTTCTGGGGAGACGAGGACGGCAGCCGCTACCGGGCCAGCTACTTCGAGCTCTTCCCCGGCATCTGGCGCCACGGCGACTGGATCGAAATCACCTCGCGCGGCACCGCCGTCATCTACGGCCGCTCGGACTCGACCATCAACCGCTCCGGGATTCGCATGGGGACCAGCGAGATCTACCGCGCGGTGCTGAGCATCGACGAGATCCTCGATGCCCTCGTCGTCGACATCCCCCGCCCCGGCACCGAGGGCTGGATGCCGCTCTTCGTCGTCCTCCGCGAGGGCGTCGAGCTCGACGACGAGCTCAGCCGCGAGATCGCGCGGCGGGTACGCGAGCGCTGCTCGCCGCGCCACGTCCCCAACGAGGTCTTCCAGATCGACGAGGTCCCCCGCACCCTGAGCGGCAAGGTGCTCGAGGTTCCGGTCAAGCGGATCCTGATGGGCACCCCCGCCGAGAAGGCCGCGAGCCGCGACTCGCTCGCCAACCCGGCGGCGCTCGACTACTTCACCGAGATGGCAGCGGGCCTGCAGACCTGACCTCGGCGCCGCGCGGTTCCCAAGCCCGCACCGCGGCGAGGACGGCGAAGCCCCAGGCGGAGGCGACCAGGATCCCGCCGATCACGTCGCTCGGGTAGTGCCAGGAGATCATCACCACCGAGAAGCCGACGGCGAGGCCGAAGCAGACGCCGACGAAGAGGACGGTCGGGGCGATGCTGCGCGGGAGGGCGAATGCGTAGGCGATGGCGATCGAGAAGGCCGCGGTCGTGTGGCCGCTGGGGAAGCCGACCTCGGCGGCACCGGAGCCGCCGAGCAGGGTCTGCGCCCGCGGATGGGAGAGAAGGGCCTTCAGGACCTGGGTCGTGACGTTGGCGCCGGCGACCACGGCGACCGCGGCGAGCGCGTCGATCGGCCGCCCTCTCAGCAGCGCGATCCCGCAGGCCGCCGCCAGGAAGCCGAGCATCGGCTGCAGGTCCATCAGCTTGGCGAGCGATTGCGCCCATTCATCGGCGCGGGAGGGACGGTGATTGGAGAGCTCGAGGAAAACCCGCAGGTCGAGGTGGTGGAAGGTGCCGGCGCCGTAGGTCAGGAGCGCGAGAAGGCCCAGCGCTGTCGCGCAGGCGAGGGCGGCGGCGGCCGGCCATTTGACGTAATCGTCCACCGGCAAACGGTAGCGGGGGCCGCTTAAGCCTTGGCTGAAGCGTCAGCTGGGCCCTCGGGCGGGACCCGTCCGGCTCAGGCGGGCGTGACCGGGTTGCGGCGCTCGGCGAAGGAGCGATCCTTGCCGGCGGCGTGCCCAAAGCGGCGGATCACCTCGGCGCGCAGGTCCTCCGGCTGGACGATCGCGTCGATCACCAGCTCCGAGGCGAGGTGGAGGATGTCGATGTCGTCGGAGTACTCCTCGCGCTTGGCGGCGACGAAGGCATCGCGCTCGGCCTCGTCCTCGATCGCCTGGATCTGGTTGTAGAAGACAGCGTTGATCGCCGCCTGGGGGCCCATCACGGCGATCGAGGCGCTCGGCAGCGCGATGCAGCCGTCGGGCTCGAAGGCTGGCCCGGCCATCGCGTAGAGGCCGGCGCCGTAGGCCTTGCGAACGATGACGCTGAGCTTGGGCACTGTCGCTTCGGATACGGCGCTGATCATCTTCGCGCCGTGGCGGATGATCCCCTGGCGCTCGACCGCGGTGCCGATCATGAAGCCGGGGACGTCGGCGAGGAAGAGCAGCGGCACGTTGAATGCGTTGCAGGTCTGGATGAAGCGGGCCGCCTTGTCGGCCGAGTCGACGAAGAGGACGCCGCCTTTCTGGCGCGGCTGGTTGGCGACGATCCCCACCGCGCGCCCGTCGATGCGCGCGTAGCCGACGATCAGCTCCTTCGCCCAGCGCTTGTGGACTTCGAGCAGCGAGTCGGCGTCGAGCAGCGCGTCGAGGACCTCGCGCATGTCGAAGGGCTGGTTCTCGTCGACGGGGACGATCCCGGCGATCGACGCGTCAGAGGAGGGGTCCGCGGGCGGCGCGGTGGGCGGCTCCTGGCGCCAGTTGCCCGGCATGTAGGAGAGATAACGGCGGGCGACGTCGATCGCCTCCTCGTCACTCTTGACGAGAAAGTGGCCGCAGCCGGAGACGCCGGTGTGCATCTTCGCCCCGCCCATCTCCTCGAGGCTGACCTTCTCGCCGATCACCATCTCCGCCATCCGCGGCGAGCCGAGGTACATCGAGGCGTTGCCCTCGCGCATGATCACGACGTCGCAGAAGGCCGGGATGTAGGCGCCGCCGGCGGCGCTCGGGCCGAACAGCAGGCAGATCTGCGGGACCTGGCCGGAGAGGCGCACCTCGTTGTGGAAGATGCGGCCGGCGCCGCGGCGCCCGGGGAACATCTGGACCTGGTCGGTGATCCGCGCCCCTGCCGAGTCGACCAGGTAGATCATCGGCACCTGGTGGGCCAGGGCCCTTTCCTGGACCCGGAGGATCTTCTCCACCGTCTTCGGCCCCCAGGAGCCGGCCTTCACGGTCGGGTCGTTGGCCATCAGGGCGACCCGGCGGCCGTCGACGCTGGCGAGGCCGGTGACGACTCCGTCGGCGCCGAGCCCCTCCGCTTCCCAGTTGGCGAGCAGCCCCTCCTCGGAGAAGGAGCCGGAATCGACGAGGCGCTCGACTCGGTCCCGGACTGGGAGCTTGCCCTGATCGGCGGTCTTCTGATGGTGGCGCTCCGGGCCGCCGGCGAGGGCGGCGTCGAGGGCCTGCTGGAAATCCGACATGGCCGAGAGCCTATTCACCCCCGTCGCGCCCATTCACTCTCGCCATCCGGACAGCGCATCAAGTTCTCCATGCGATACCTGGCGAACTTGATGCGATTAGCTGCGGTGCCAGTTCACAGGCCCGGCGCGGAGGACGTGCGAGCCGAGCGGCCGGCCGAGCGCCTCCTGCGCGGCCCGCGAGGCCTCGACCAGGCCCGGCAGGTCCACCCCGGTCTCGATCCCCATCTCGGCGAGCATCGAGGCCAGGTCCTCGCTGGCGATGTTGCCGGTCGAGCCGGGCGGAACGGGGCAGCCGCCGAGCTCGCCGAAGCTCGCCTCGAAGGAGTCGATTCCCTCCTCGAGGGCGGCGAGGACGTTGGCCAGGCCCTGGCCGCGGGTGTTGTGGAAGTGGGCGGTCAGCTCGACCCCGGTGAGGCGCTCGCGGGCGGCGGCGAAGAACTCATGGACCTGGCGCGGGTTGGCCATCCCGGTCGTGTCGCCGAAGCCGACCTCATCGCAGCCGGCGGCGGCGAGGCGTTCGGCGATCTCGAAGACCCGCTCCGGCGGAACCTCGCCCTCGTAGGGGTCTCCAAAGGAGGTCGAGATGACCCCCTCACGGCGCAGCCCCGCCTCGCCGGCGGCGGCCAGGGTGCGCTCGAGCCCGGCCAGCGACTCCTCGATCGAGCGGTTGACGTTCTTGCGATTGTGGGTCTCCGAGGCGGAGAGGAAGACGTTGATCTCGTCGAAGGAGTCGCGCATCGCGAGGGCGCGGTCGAGCCCGCGCTCATTCGGGATCAGGACCGAGAAGGAGACGCCCTCACGGCGCTGGATCGAGGCCAGCACCTCCTCGGCATCGGCGAGCTGGGGGATCACGTCCGGGCGCACGAACGACGTGACCTCGATGCGGGGTAGGCCGGTGGCGGAGAGCATGTCGATCAGCCGCACCTTGTCGGCGGTCTCGATCGTCTCCGGCTCGTTCTGGAAGCCGTCGCGGGGACCGACCTCGCGGAGGCGGACGCTGTCGGGCAGCTCGGGCATCGCCCGGGAGCTTAAGCGTCGCGCAGGGTGGCGACGCCCGGCTACGCCCGCGTCGCCTTCAGGCGATCGATGACCGGGCGGAGGGTGTCGACTACATGCGGGGCGTCCGAGGTGATCTGGGCGTCCGTGAACCGCAGAGTTGTCAGCCCTGCCGTGGTGTGAGCTTGGTCCCGCCGCCGGTCGCGGGTCTGCCGGGATGCGGTGCGGTGATACCGCAGGCCGTCGGTCTCGACCACCAACCCGAGATCGGGCCAGAAGAAGTCGACCTCGAACCCGTTCACCCATTCCCGGGTCAGCGGTGTCGGAAGCCCTGCGCGCTCGACCAGCCGCAGAAAGCAGCGCTCCAGGCCGGACCGCGTGAGGCGGAACGTCTGCGGCTCGAGAACCCTGCGGAGCCGCCCGACCCCCCTCTGGCCACGGTGGTCACCCAGCGCGTCCCGCAGGGTCTCGGGATCGACGAGATCGAGTCGATCGGCCTCGTTGACGAGACGCTCGATCGCGTCCGGCCTGCTCGTCGCCGCGAGGTCGACCAGGGTCCGGATTGGTGAGGTGACCGGAATCCGATGCCGCGAAATCACATCCGCCGCCTCCAACTTCTCCCGACGATGAACCAAAACCCCTCCCAGCCGAGAACCCCTCTGGGTACATGTGCGCACTGATACTTCGATCTTTCGTCTCTGACTAGATATTCCGAGCAGTGCCCCTGCACTCCAATGACTCAGCGCCGCGCCAGGTCCGCAGGCCAGGATTGCTGCCATCCAGCGCCCCTCACTGGTGAGTTCCGGCCTGCCGAGCGCAAACACTCCCCGCATCACCGGATGCAGCCGTCCGGTTCGAATCCGATGACGAACCGAATCCCCACTCAAGCCCAGCGAGGACAACTGGCTCCAAGCGACGACCCCGTGCTGCCGCCCCGCCAACCTCCAAACCTCCCCAGCGGCCGAGTGCTGCGTTTTAGGGTCCATAGACCCCGTAAGGCAGCACTCGGCGGTCGCTCGCCCCTCCACGTCGCCGCGCGGCCTGTCGCCTCCCCCGGCGCTAGCAGAGCTGGTTGACCTGGATTACGCGGCGCTGGTGGGTGCCGACGCCGATCGTGCGCCCACCCTCTGTGACCTCGACGTCGAAGTGGAGCTTGCGGTCTTCGACGACCTCCCGAAGCGTCGAGCGGACCACGCAGGTCGAGCCCTGAAGTGCGGCGCCGACGTGCTTGACGCAGACCTCGAAGCCGACGGTGGCGCTGCCCTCCGGCAGCCCCTCGGCGACCAGGACGGTCGAGCACCACTCCATCATCCCGATCATCCCCGGGGTCGAGAGGACGCTGGAGCCGATCGTGCCGCCGACGTCAGTGAGCAGGCGGTCCTCGACCTGGAACTCCTGCTCGCGTTCGCTGCCGATCAGCCCCTCCAGCATCAGACCATTCCGAGGCCGCCGCTGACGCCGAGCGTCTCGCCGGTGACGAAGGTCGCGTCGCCGGAGGCGAGGAAGGCGACGGCGGCCGCGACCTCGTCGGGCTGGCCGAGGCGCTTCAGCTGGGTCAGCTCTTTCATGTTCTCGATCACCCGCTCGCCGATCTCGCCGAACTCCTTGGCGCCCATCAGCAGCGGCGTCTCGATCGGCCCGGGGGCGATTGAGTTGGCGGTGATTCCGTAGCGGCCGTTCTCCCGCGCGATCGTCTTCATGAAGGCGATCACGCCGCCCTTGGCGGCCGAGTACACGGAGGACCCCTTGGAGCCGACCCGACCGGCCTCCGAGGAGATGCTGACGATCCGCCCGTAGCCGGCCTGCTGCATCGCCGGCAACGCCGCAAAGGTGCAGTTGAGGACCCCGACGAGGTTGATCGCGATCACCTTCTGCCACTGCTCCGGCGTCGTGAAGGTGAAGAAGCCGAACTCGTCGGTGCCGGCGTTGTTGATGAGAATGTCGGGGACGCCAACCGCCTCGACCCCCGCCTGGGCGGACTCGAGGCTGGTGACGTCGAGCTCGAGCCCGTGGCCCGAGATCTCCCCGGCGACCTGCTCGGCGCCCTCGACGTTGACGTCGCCGACCCAGACCTCGGCCCCCTCGGCCGCGAGCCGCGCGGCGATCGCGGCGCCGATGCCGCTGGCGCCCCCGGTGACCAAAGCCTTCCTGCCCTCCAGCCTCATAGGCCGGTGAGCATAGACTGGCGCGCCCAATGAGTGAACCGATCCCGATCATCGGCGGCACCGGCGCTCTCGGCGCCGCCCTGGCGCTGCGCTGGGCACAGGCCGGCCAGCCAGTCGCGATCGGCTCCCGGGACGCGGGCCGCGCCGAGGAGGCCGCTGCGAAGGTGCGCGAGGCGGTTCCCGGCGCCGAGGTAGAGGGCCTCCTCAACGAGGACGCCGCCGGCCGCGGCGAGGTCGTCTTCCTGACCGTCCCGTTCCGGGCGCAGTCGGAGAACCTGAACAACCTTCGCGAGGCGCTGCGCCCGGGTCAGATCCTCGTCGACTGCACCGTCCCGCTCGCCGCCGCCGTCAGCGGCAAAGCGACCCGCTCGCTCGGCGTCTGGCAGGGTTCCGCCGCCCAGCAGGCGCAGGAGATGGTCCCCGACGGCGTCACCGTCGTCTCCGCCCTCCACACCGTCGGGGCCCCGACCCTGGCCGACGCCGAGGCGGAGATCGACGAGGACGTCCCCATCTGCGGCGACAAGAAGGCGGACAAGGCCCGCGTCGCCGCCCTGATCGAGCTGATCCCGGGCCTCCGCGCGGTCAACGCCGGCCCGCTGGAGATGGCGCGGATCGTCGAGCAGCTGACGCCGATGCTGATCTCGGTCAACAGCCGCTACAAGGCTCACACGGGGATCCGCATCACCGGCCTTCCCGACGGCGACCACTGGGCCTAGCGTGCGGGTGGCCCTGCTCGCCGGCGGCACCGGCGGAGCGAAACTCGGGGCGGGCCTGCAGGAGGAGATAGGCGCCGACCTCTCGGTGATCGCCAACAGCGCCGACGACGTCGAGCTGCTCGGCGTCCACGTCTCCCCCGACCCCGACCTCGTCACCTACTGGCTCAGCGGAGAAATCGACGCCGAGCGCGGCTGGGGGATCCGCGACGACACCTTCACCGTCTTCGAGCGCCTCGGCAAGCTCGGCGCCCCGAGCTGGTTCAGCCTCTCCGACCGCGACCTCGCCGCCTGCCTCTACCGGCGCCAGTTCATCGACGAGGGCGGCCGCCTCACCGACGCCCAGGCGCAGATCGCGCGCGCCCTCGGGGTCCGGGCGCGGGTCTTGCCGATGAGCGAGGAGCCGGTCCGGACCCGGGTCAGGACCGCGGCCGGCGTCCGCGGCCTGCAGGAGTACCTGATCCTCGACGGCGGCCTGCCCGAGGTGCTCGGGGTCGAGCTCGATGGGATCGCCGAGGCCAAGCCGAGCGCCGAGGTGCTCGAGGCCGTTGGCAGCGCCGACGCGATCGTGATCGGGCCCTCCAACCCGGTGATCAGCATCGGCCCGATCCTGGCGCTGCCGGGCATGCGCGAGGCGCTCGACGCCGCCGACGCCCCGGTCCTCGCGGTCAGCCCCTTCGTCGCCGGCGAGGTCGTCAAGGGCCCGACCGAGCGCTTCATGGGTGCCGTCGGCCGCCCATCGACCGCGGCCGGAGTCGCTTCGCTCTACGCGGGGCTGATCGACGCGATGGTCGTCGACGAGGCCGACCCCGACCCGCCTCCCACCGAGATCCCGACCCAGGCGGCGGCGACGCTGATGGACGGCGCCCCCGGCCGCGCCCGCGTCGCCCGCATCGTGCTCGACTTCGCCGCTAGCCTGATCGAAGCTTGAAAGCGACGGCGATCCTCCCCGTGAAGCGCTTCGCCGAGGCGAAGCGCCGCCTCGCCACCGGCCTCGACGATGAGCGCCGAGTGGCCCTGGCGACGGCGATGCTCGAAGACGTGCTGGAGGCGATCGGCGAGGCGCGGGCGATCGAGCGCACGATCGTCGTCAGCGGCGACCCGGCGGCGCAGGAGATCGCCGCCGGCGCCGGCGCCGAGGTGATCCCGGACCCGGCCGACGAGGGCCACGTCGAGGCGGCGCTGGCCGGGATCGCCCACGCCGAGGTCGATGGCACCGCAGCCGTCGTCCTCCTGCCCGGGGACTGCCCCCTGCTCGACCCGCGCGAGCTCGACCGCCTGCTGACCGGGGTCCCCGAGCGCTACGTCGCGATCGTCCCCGACCGCCACGGCGAGGGCACCAACGCCCTCTTCCTCTCGCCCCCGGACGCGATCCGCCCCGCCTTCGGCGAGGGAAGCCGCGCCCGCCACGTCGCCGCCGCCCGCGAGGCCGGCGTCCCCTTCGCGGTCGAAGAGCTGCCCTCGCTGGCCCTCGACCTCGACACCCCGGCCGACCTCGTCGCCCTGACGAGGGAGCTCGAGGGGCGTCGGGGCGTCGCCCCGCGGACGGCACGCGCGCTGGGGATATGAGCCGCCGGGCTGTCCGTCCTCCCCGTCGACGGGCTCCCGAGATCGCCGAGGGGACCGCGTCGGCGAGCTGATCGCGGCGCGGGCGGAGCTCGAGGAGGGCGACGTCGTCGCGATCTCGCAGAAGATCGTCTCGAAGGCGGAGGGGCGGGTTCGGGAGCTCTCCTCGGTGCAGCCCGGGCCCGAGGCGCGTGACCTGGCGGAGAAACTCGGCAAAGACCCCGCCCTGGTCGAGCTCGTCCTCTCTGAGAGCCGCGAGATCCTCCGCGCCGAGCGCGGCATCCTGATCGCCGAAACCCATCACGGCCTGGTCTGCGCCAACGCCGGCATCGACTCCTCCAACCTGCCCGAGGAGGGCACGGTCTGCCTGCTGCCGCTCGACCCCGACGCGTCGGCGCGGCGGATCCGCGCCGAGCTCGCGGACGCCGGCGACGGGAGGATCGCGACGATCGTCTCCGACAGCTTCGGCCGCGCCTGGCGCCTCGGCCAGGCCGAGGTCGCGATCGGCTGCGCCGGGATCGTCCCTCTCGACGACTGGCGCGGGCGCCCCGACGCCTCCGGCCGCGAGCTCGAAGCGACCCTGATCGCCGTCGCCGACCAGGCCGCCGGGGCGGCGGACCTGGCCCGCGACAAGGCGAGCCGGGTTCCGGCCGCGATCATCCGCGGCCTCGATCGCTTCGTCACCGACGAGGACGGGCCGGGCGCACTGGCGATCCGCCGTCCCCGCGACGAGGACCTCTTCCGCTAGTCGCGGCGGGTCCGCCGCGACTGAGTGCTGCTAGTCGCGGCCGATCGCGTCCTTGACCTTCTCGCCGGCCTTCTCGACGCCGTCCTTGACCCCGCCGGCCGCCTTGTCGACCTTGCCCTCGCGCTTGAGGTCGTCGTCACCGGTCAGGCTGCCTGCCGCTTCCTTGAGCCGGCCCTTGGCGTCGTCCTTGTTCTTGATCTCGTCGCTCATGTCTTCCCTTCGTCGTTCCTTCGGTCTCGTTCGAGGGAACGGCTACCCGATCGCAGCCCGGGCAAGCGCAAAACGTGGGATGGGCGGCGCTAATAGGTCTCGACGATGTCGTAGAGGGTCGTGCGCTGGGCCGGCTCGCGGCCGCCGGCGCGGGCGGCCTCGATCAGCTGCTCGGGCTCGAGCCGGACCCCGTGCTGAGAGCCGGCCATGCGCGAGATGTTCTCCTCCATCAGGGTGCCGCCGAGGTCGTTGACGCCCCAGCGCAGCGCCTCCGTGGCGGCGCCGAGGCCCATCTTCACCCAGCTCGCCTGCAGGTTGGGGATCGTCTTCCCCAGCGCCAGCCGGAAGGCGGCGGTGTGCTTGAGGTTCTCGTCGCCGGAGATCTCCTCGATTCCGTGGGTGCGGCCGAGCATCGTGTTGAAGGGGATGAAGCTGAGCGGGACGAACTCGGTGATGCCGCCGGTGCGCTCCTGCAGGGCACGCACGACCCGCATGTGCCGGGCGAGCTCGCGGGGCTCCTCGATATGGCCGAACATCACCGTCGAGGTCGAGCGCAGGCCGGCCCGGTGGGAGGCCTCGATGATCTCGACCCAGCGATCGACCGGGAGCTTGTTGGGCGAGATCCGCTGGCGCACCCCGTCGTCGAGCACCTCCGCCGCGGTCCCCGGCGTCGAGCCGAGCCCGCACTCGATCAGGTACTCGAAGACCTGATCCGGCGTCTGGCCGGAGCGCTCGCACATGTAGTGGACCTCCATCGGCGAGTAGGCGTGGAGGTGCAGGTCCGGGGCCACCTGCTTGGCGAGCCGCAGCCACTTGCCGTACTCCTCGAGGGTCAGGTCCGGATGGATCCCGCCCTGCATGCAGAGCTCGGTGGCGCCGAACTCGACCGCCTCGC
Source organism: uncultured Solirubrobacterales bacterium (assembly GCA_963795295.1). Taxonomy (GTDB): domain Bacteria; phylum Actinomycetota; class Thermoleophilia; order Solirubrobacterales; family 70-9; genus VRUE01. The sequence goes on along the minus strand of CAWCHE010000006.1, from coordinate 43,547 downwards.
GGATGCGGTCGGCGAAGTCCTCCTCGCTGACCTCGTAGGCGTCGGGGGAGCGCTTCCCCTGCCCGAAGCCGCAGAAGGCGCAGCCGACCACGCAGATGTTGGTGAAGTTGATGTTGCGGTTGACGACGAAGGTGACCCTCTCCCCCGCCAGCTCGGCCCGCAGCTCGTCGGCCGCCGATCGCATCTCCTCGATCAGCTCCGGCCGGGTCTCGGCGAATAGCGCCGTCAGCTCGTCCTCGCTCAGCTCGTGGCCGTCCCGGCCCCTGGCTATCGCCCGCTCGGCGAGGCCGGGGTCGATCGACTCCTCGACCCGGCGACCGGACCCGCGCCGCGGGATGAAGCTCCAGTACTTGAGCTTGATCACGTCGAGGACGCCCTGCTCCATCCACTCCGGATCCATGTACTGGGAATAGACGCAGAGCCGCTCGGTCAATGCCAGCCCTTTCGGCGCCAACTCCTTCCGCACCTGATGCGGGCTCGGAAAGGCGTGCTCAGGCGAGATGTGGTCGCCATTAGCCGACAGCCCCCCGAGGTCCGTCGCCCCCTCCTCGACCAGCTCGCCCCACCAGTCTGAGAGGTTCGGCGGAATCTGAATCCCGACATCGGGCATCAACCGCTTGCACTCCTGGATCAAGCGCTTGATGTCATCGATTGAAATCTCGCTCGCCCAGCTAGGCGGCTCGAGCAGTTCACCTTCCGGCGGCTCCCCGCCCTCAGCCCAGCGGTCGCGCGCGGCTTCGTCGGCGATGTCCGCGACCTCGCGCCCGTAGTACTTCGGGTGCGGGACGAAGTTCTGGAGGATCACCTCCTGGAGATGGCCGTGACGTGCGTGAGAGGCGGCCAGCGCTTCGAGCGACTCGACCCGCTCCTCCTCGGTCTCACCGATGCCAACCAGGATCCCGCTCGTGAACGGGATCTTCAGCTCACCCGCTGCTTCGATCGTCCCCAGCCGCTTCGCAGGGTGCTTGGTCGGCGAGCCGGCGTGGACGGTCTCCATCAGCCGCTCGGAGGTCGACTCGAGCATCAGGCCCTGCGAGGCCGTCACCTCGCGCAGTCGCGCCAGGTCCTCCCTGCTCAGGACCCCGAGATTGGTGTGCGGCAGGATGCCGCGCTCGAGCGCCCGTTCGCAGGCCCAGACCACGTAGGAGGTGAAGTCCTCGTGGCCCCACTCGGCGAGCCTCGCCGCGACCTCCGGGTTGACCTCGGGCCGCTCGCCGGTGAGGACCAGCAGCTCCTTGGCGTTGCGCCGCTCGGCCTCGTCGAGGCGCTCGGCGACCTCGTCGGGAGCGTGGATGTGCGCCCGGTGGGTCGCGAATGCGCAGTACTTGCAGTAGCACTGGCAGGTGCGCGAGAGGGACAGCGTGTAGTTGCGTGAGAAGGTGACCCGCCGCACGCGAAGGACGCTACTGCAAGCGACCGCCGGGCCGAACCGGCCCGGCGGCGCCAGAGACTCAGATCAGGAAGCCGGCTCTGCTTTCGGCTTCGGCGGCTCGGGCTTCGGCTTCGGCGACTCCGGCTTCTTCGGAGTCGCTTTGACCGGCTCGGGAGACTCCGTCGGAGACGGTCCCCCGGCCTCGAGCACGAACTTGAACACCGCGGCGGCGAGCAGCGAGCCGACGATCGGGCCGACCAGGTAGGGCCAGACATCGCCCCAGTCATTGCCGACCAGCGCCGGGCCGAACCAACGCGCCGGGTTGAAGGAACCACCGGTCAGCGGGCCGCCGACCATGACGATGAAGCCCAGCGTGGTGCCGATCGCCAGCGGTGCCCACTCCTTGAAGCTCTTTTTGGAGTAGACGGCCGCGAGGATCACGAGCACCAGGCAGAACGTGCCTATCGCCTCGATGATCGCGCCCTGAGATGCGCCTCCGAGCAGACTGCTCACTTCGGCTGCGCCGTAGTGGGTGGCCCGCCCCTCATCCAGCAGCAGGCCCTTGCAGAGCAGTGCTCCGAGCACGCCGCCCGAGAACTGGGCGAGCATGTAGATCACCGCGTCCATCGGCGAAATGCGTTTGATCGCCGCAGCGGCGAGGGTGACGGCGGGGTTGAAATGACCACCGCTGACCACGCCGAACATGACGATCAGGCCGAACAGCAGGAATGCATGGACGAGACCGACGACCGCGAAGTCCGAGCCGAACTGTGCCTGGTCTCCCGTGGCCACGAACAGTACGACGACACTGGTGATGAAGAACACCAGCAGGAAAGTGCCGATCAACTCGGCGAGATAAGCCGAAAGTCCTCGTTCCTGCACGCCTCCCTCCTCAAATCTCTAGGGGTGATTAGCGGCGGCAGTCTATCCCTATTGGCGAAGGACTAGGGTCTTGCGCCGGATGAGACGAGTTGCCGCGCTGCTGGCGGCCGCCGTTCTCGCCGCCGGCGCGGCCGGCTGCGGGGGTGGTGGCGCAGAACCGGGCGCGCCTATCGGCGCGACGCTGGTGCTCGATTTCACGCCCAACGCGGTCCACTCCGGCATCTACGCGGCGCAGCAGCAGGGCTTCTACCGCGACGAGGGCGTCGACCTGACGATCCGCGAGCCGGGCGAATCGACCGACGCCCCGAAGCTGCTCGAGGCCGGGCGCACCGACTTCGCGATTCTCGACATCCACGACCTCGGCATCGCCCGCGAGCACGGCCTCGACATCGTCGGGCTGATGCCGATCGTGGCGCGGCCGCTGGCCTCGGTGATCGCGAGGGCCGACGGCCCGGTGCACCGCCCCCGCGACCTCGAAGGGCACACGGCCGGCGTCACCGGCCTCCCCTCCGACGACGCCGTCGTCGACTCGGAGGTCAGCGCCGACGGCGGCGACCCCGACCGCGTCGACCGGGTCACGATCGGGTTCAACGCGGTCTCCTCGCTGGCCGCCGGGAAGGTCGACGCGGCGACCGGCTTCTGGAACGCCGAGGGCGTCGCCCTGCGGCAGCAGGGAGTGCCGATCCGGATCTTCAAGGTCGACGAATACGGCGCCCCGCCCTACCCCGAGCTGGTTCTCGTCACCTCGCGCAAGACCCTCGATCAGAAGCCCAGCCTCGTGCACGGGATGATCGCCGCGACCAGCGAGGGCTACCAGTTCGCGGTGGAACACCCGCGGCAGGCGCTCGACGACCTGCTCGCAGCCTCGCCCGGCCTCGACCGGGAAGACCAGGCAGCCCAGCTGCGGGCGCTCGGCCCGGAGATCACCCCAAGGCCGTTCTGCCGCGATGTCCTCCAAGCCTGGGCGAAGTGGGACCTCGAACACGGCCTGCTCGAAAGGCCGATCGACGTCGAGAAGGCGTTCCGCGGACTCACGCCGTGTCCTGACGCTAAGAGCTGATCAGGCCCTCGACGAGCGCCGGCAGCTCGCGCGCCATCCGCGAGCGGGGGACGACGAGGTCGACGCCGGCCGCCTCGGCCAGCCGCCGGGTCTCGACGTCGACGTGCGAGTAGTAGCCGAGCACCGGGACGCCGAGCGCGGCCAGCGCCTCGGGCGCCTCGTCCGCGTCGAGGTCGGCGACGACCACGTCGACGCCCTCGAGCGAGGCCTCCTCGAGCGAGGAGGTCGGCGTCACCTCATGGCCGGACGCCGTCAGCATCGCCTCGACCTTGCTGCCGAGCAGGAGGTCGGTTCCGAGCGCCAGTACCCGCGCCACTACAGGGAGCGGCGCTGGCGGAACTCTTCGCGGACGCTCTCGGGCCGGCCCCACATCTGCACGACCTCGGCCCGCCCCTCGCGCACCTCACGAACCTGCATCTCGCCGGCGACGCCTTCGGAGTCGAGCTTTTCGAGGACTCCGGTGACCGTCTCCGCGGCGGCGGCGTGGCCGAAGTCATGGGCGACCAGCAGGCGCCAGTGCCAATCGGCCTCCGAGTAGGGCTGTGCGTTGACCTGGCTGAGGGCGACGGCGGAGTCGACGTAGCGGCTCTCGTCGTCGATCCGGAGGTCGAGCTCGAGGTCCGTCCAGTCGGGGGGCATCGAGTCCAGGACCCGCTTGAAATCCTCTGCCAGCGCCATCGTCGAAGCCTAGACCCTCGGGCTCCCGAAATGGCGCAGCAGGCGCCGGTGGCGATGCCTGAAGACGGCGCCGAACAGCGGCCGCAGCAGGCGGCCGGGGAGCGGCGGCCGCGGCTCCCAGGCGATCCGGTCGGCGATCCTGCAGCCGCCGCCGGGCGCCGCCTCGATCGTCCGCTCGTGTTCCCAGAGCCGCTGCGAGGACATCGTCGAGCGCTCGAGGAAGCCGCGGCCGGGCTCGATCCGCTCGAGGCCAAGGTCGTCGTAGTCGACCGGGACGAGGCCGAAGAGGAGGATCCAGCTGCGGCCCAGCCGGCCCGGCTCGACCCGCGCCAGGTCGAGGCTCTCGAGGCCTCGCGGCACGGTCATCCGCAGCAGCGGGCCGAGCTCGTCGTTGATCCCCTCGGCGCCCATCGCCCGCTCCCAGACGGCGGCGGGGTCGGCGCCGAGCGCGGTCGCGATCTGGAACTCGGCGCGGCGCTCCATCTATCCGAAGAAGAGCTGCTCGATGAGGAAGACGTTGAGCCCGATGATCATCGCCGCCAGGACGCCGGCGAAGGCGCTTAGCCAGCGGGGATTGACCAGCGGCCCCATCACCGACCGCTTCGAGGCGATGATCAGGAGCGGCACCAGCGCGAACGGGATGCCGAAGGAGAGGACGACCTGGCTGCCGACCAGAGCGTCGGTCGGGTTGAGGCCGATGCCGAGCACGACCAGCGCCGGCGCGAGGGTGACCGCGCGGCGGATGAAGATCGGGATCCGCCGCTGGATGAAGCCCTGCATCACGACCTGGCCCGCCATCGTCCCGACCGAGGAGGAGGCGAACCCGGAGGCGAGCAGGGCGATGCCGAAGATCGTCGCCGCCCTCGGGGAGACCAGCGACTTGAGGCCCTCGAAGGCGCCTTCGATCGAGTCGATGTCGGCCAGCCCGGTGCCATGGAAGAGGGCCGCGGCGACGACCATCATCGAGATGTTGACCACCCCGGCAAGCGACATCGCGATGACGACGTCGATCTTCTCGAAGCGCAGGATCCGCCGCCGCTCGTCGTGGTTGCGGCCGACGATCCGCTTCTGGGTCAGCGCCGAGTGCAGGTAGACGACGTGCGGCATCACCGTCGCGCCGATGATCCCGGTGGCGAGGAGGATGCTCTCGGTCCCTTCGAACCCCGGCACGACCAGGTGCCGTGCGACTTCCCCCCCGTCTGGGCTGGAGCTGAACAGCTCGAAGACGAAGGAGGCGACGACGACGCCGACCATGGCGCTGATCGCCGCCTCGAGCCGGCGGAACCCCATCTGCTGGAGGCCGAGGATCGCGAAGGCGCCGGCGCCGGCGATAACCCCGGCCGGGAACAGCGGGATCCCGAACAGCAGGTTGAGGCCGAGCGCCGCGCCGACCACCTCGGCGATGTCGGTCGCCATCGCGACGATCTCGGCCTGGATCCAGAGGCCGACCGAGGTGCGTCGGGAGAAGGTCTCGCGACAGAGCTCGGCGAGGTTCTTCCCGGTCGCGATCCCGAGCTTCGCCGACTGGGTCTGGACGACCATCGCGATCAGGTTCGCGGCGAGGATCACCCAGAGCAGCAGGTAGCCGAACTTGGCGCCGCCGGCGATGTTGGTCGCGAAGTTGCCGGGGTCGATGTAGGCGACGGCGGCGACGAAGGCGGGGCCCATGAACGGCCAGACCCGGGAGAGGCCGCGCGACTCCCCGTCGAGGGAGCGACGCGCCGCACGGGCGACCGAAGCCTCGCCGGGGAGGACGCTCTCGACGGTCGGCCGCTCGCGTGCGGCCTCCTCGGCGGGCCTCTCCGGCGTCGAGGTCGGACCGCTCAAGCGGACCGGCCCTCCTCGAGCGGCGGCCTCAGGTCCGGCCCGGGGATCGGGGTTCCGTGCGGGTCATGGCTCGGTTCGCCGAGCTTGGCGGCGATCAGCCGCTCGAGCTCCTCGGAGATGTAGTGCTCCAGCACCTCGGCCTCCTCGTGGACCCGGTCGCTCGGCATCCCCAGGGCCTCCGAGAGGTAGGCCTCGATCAGGCGGTGATGGCGGATCACCTCGAGCGCGACCCGCTCGCCCGCCGGGGTCAGCGTCACCCCCTTGTAAGGGAGGTAATCGACCAGGCCGAGGCCGTCGAGGCGTTTCAGCATCGAGGTAGCGGTCGCGGGGGTGACTCCGAGCCGTTCGGCGACCTCGCCGTTGAGGACCGGCCCCGCCCGATCCTGGGAGAGGGCGTAGATCGCCTTCGCATAGTCCTCTATCGCCTCAGAAGTTTTAGACACGTCGAAATAAGTTTGACACATCTAAAACGCGGGAGGTCGGGCGACGAGGATGACCCCTCTCGAGCAACAGCGGGAGGCTCGTTCGGGGTCATCCCCGTCGCCCACCGCCGGAGCTTCTTAGACTTGGGGGGATGAATGATTTGGTCACGGTCGAGCTCGATGCGCAGTACCGCCAGCTGCGGGAGGAGTGTGGGCTGCTCGACCGCTCCGAGCGCGGAAAGCTTTTGGTCAGCGGCCCCGACGCGGCCGAGTACTTGCAGGGGCAGCTGACCAACGAGATCGAGGGCCTGGCCCCCGGCGAGGGGTGCTACGCGGCCCTGCTCGACCGCAAGGGCCACTTGCAGGCCGACATGCGGGTGCTGCGGCGCTCGGCGGAGCAGATCTGGATCGACACCGAGCCCGGCACGCGCGAGACCGCGCGGCGCCACCTCGAGACCTACAAGATCGGCCGCGAGGTCGAGCTCGATGACGTCGGCGAGGAGCGCTCGATCCTGGCTCTGATCGGCCCCGCCACCGGCGCGATCGCGGCCGCCCCGGCCCTGGCCGAGGACGAAAGCGAAGAGACGACCGTATTCGGGATCGAGTGCATCGCCGTCGGCATACCCGGCGGCGTCGACCTGATCGCGGCGGCGGAGGACGCCGGCCGACTCAAGGACGCCCTGCTCGAAGCCGGCGCGGTCGAGGTCGAGGAGGCGGCGGCCGAGATCGTCCGCATCGAGAGCGGCCGGCCGCGCTTCGGCGCCGAGATGAGCGGCGAGACGATGCCGGCCGAGGCGGGCATCGTCGATCGCGCGGTCAGCTTCACCAAGGGCTGCTACATCGGCCAGGAGCCGGTCGCCCGCCTCCACCACAGGGGACGGCCGAATCGGCACCTTCGCGGCCTCCGGCTCAGCGCCCCGGCCGAGGCGGGATTGGCGCTGCGACTCGGCGAGAAAGAGGTCGGGCGGATCGGGAGCGCCTGCGTTTCACCTGCCCACGGGCCAATCGGCCTCGCGGTCATACGCCGTGAGTCCGAGCCCGGCATGGAGCTCGCCGTCGGTGAAGATGGCGTTACGGCTCAGGTTGTCGACTTGCCGTTCGGCTAAATTCCCCGGCGATGGCACTCGGGAGAGGGATCGTGGCGGGCGTGTGCGTTGGCGCGCTTGCCCTGGCGTCGTTCGGATGCGGCGCCGAAGAGCACGCGAATGAACCGCGACCCGGCCCACCGGTCCGGGTCAGCGTCGCGATCACGGGCGACGCGATCACGGTGCAGCCGTCGAAGATCGGGCTCGGCCCCGAACAGTCGAGCCAGATCCCCCAGAACAAGGGTCAGGCGCAGCCGCCGATCCACTCCAAAGCGCCCCTCAACGTCGTCTTCGTCAGCGCCAACCTCACCACCACCGACTCCAAACTGCGGATCCAGGGGCCGAAGACCACCGCCTCCGGCCCGCTCGTCGCCAACGGCAACGGCAGCTACCAGGTCGGCCTGCCGACCGGCTCCTACACGGTCAGCGCCGAAGGCATCCCGGGCGCCAAGACCGCGACGCTGACGGTCGGGCCCTACCGCGCCTCTTCCCAGAACGACCTGCTGCTCCCCTAGCGCCGGGCCCGTCTGGGGCCGCCGCAGCGAAACCTGCATCGACCCCGAATAGCACTGTGGATGCAGGACTCGTCGCCGCTCTGAACCGAATTTTGCATTCGGTTCCATAGGCGGGTTTCGGCGCCCACATCGTGCCTGGGCCGCGGCGTCTGAGGCCGGTTCCGGCCGACCCGGGTGAGACGCTGAGCGACCCCATTTCGCAACTCGAATCAAGGAAGCCCTGATGATCGCCGTACTCGCAATCGCCGTCCTCGCCCTGACCGCCGCCCTCGTCTACGCGCTCCTCTTCCGCCCCGAGCAGGCGGTCGAGCAGCCGGACCTGGCGGCGGCGATACAGGAGGCCGCGGCGCGGGTCAGCGCCCAGATGCGCGACGAGCTCGTCCAGCTCAACGAGGAGGGGCGCAAGCTCGACGCGAAGTCGGCCGAGGCGACCCTCGACAAGCGCCAGGCGGAGATCAAGTCCCTGGCCGAGCGGATCGCCAAGGGCCAGGAGAAAATCGAAGTCGAGGTCAGGCGGCGCGGCGAGACCGACCTCCAGACCCGCACCCTGATCGAGCAGATGGGTCAGACCGTCGGCAGCCTGCACACGGAGACGGCGGGGCTGAAGAAGGCCCTGCGCCAGCCGCAGACGCGCGGCCAGTGGGGCGAGCTGCAGCTGCGCCGCTGCGTCGAGATCGCCGGGATGACCGAGCACGTCGACTTCGAGCTGCAGGAGACGCTGCAGACCGACGACGGCCGGCTGCGGCCGGACGCGCGCTTCCTCCTCCCCGAAGGCCGCAGCTTCGTCGCCGACTCCAAGGTCCCGCTCGACGCTTTCCTCGACGCCCAGGAGGCCGAGGTCGAGGGCGAGCGCCTGATCCAGCTCGAGCGCCACGCCCGCCAAGCCCGCGAGCACATCCGTGCGCTCAGCTCCAAGGACTACCAGGGCCAGTTCAAAGCGGGCGAGATGCCTGACCTCGTGATCTGCTTCATCCCCAACGAGCCGGCCCTCCATGCCGCCTTCGCCGCCGACCCGACGCTCTTCGACTACGCGCTCGAGCGCAACGTCCTCGTCGTCAGCCCGACTTCATTGGTCGGCCTGCTGCGGACGATGGAGCTCGGCTGGCGCCAGGAGCGGATGGTCGCGGAGGCCGCCGAGATCGCCGAGGCGGCGAGCACCCTCCACCTCGCGCTTCGGCAAGTTCATCAAGGACTTCAACACCGTCGGCCAGCGTCTCGACTCCGCGACCAAGTCCTACAACTCGGCGGTCGGCTCGATGGAGGGCCGCCTTCTGCCCCAGCTGCGCAAGGTCGAGGACCTCGGCATCGCGCCCGGCAAGGAGATCGACCCGCCGGCGCCGATCGAGATCAACGTACGGGAGATCTCAGCGCCCGAGCTGCGCGAAGCGTCCGAGCGCGACGCCGCCTGACGCCCCCCTCCCCGCTCTGAACTAGGATTCGCCGCGACCTCGAAACGACCCTGTGGAGGACCAGTTGGCCGTCGATACAAGCGCAATCTCGAAGCTGGACGTGGAGCCCGGAACGCTGCCCGAGACGATGGCGGCGTGGGTGATCCGCCAGGACCGCGAGGGCGAGCCCAACGACGCCTTCCAGATCGAGCAGATCGAGGTTCCCGAGCCCGGCGCCTTCGAGGTGATCGTGCGGGTGATGGCCGCCGGCGTCAACTTCAACAACGTCTGGGCGGCGCTCGGAAAGCCGGTCTCGGTCTTCCCCTACGGCGATCACCCCGAGTACGGCCACCACATCGGCGGCTCCGACGCGTCGGGAATCGTCTGGAAGGTCGGCGAGGGCGTCACCCGCTGGAAGCCCGGTGACGAGGTCGTCGTCCACTGCAACCAGGCCTCCTACGAGGACGTCGAGGTTCACGGGCTTGACCCGCTGGCGGCTCCCAGCCAGAAGATCTGGGGCTACGAGACGACCTGGGGCTCCTTCGCCCAGTTCACCAAAGTGCAGGCGCAGCAGCTTCTGCCCCGGCCCCAGAACATGAGCTGGGCCGAGGCCTCCTCATACGGCCTCACCTACTTCACCGCCTACCGGATGCTGATCGACCAGTGCAAGCTGCAGCCGGGCCACAACGTCCTGATCTGGGGCGCGGCGGGCGGGCTCGGCGTCTTCGCCGTCCAGCTCTGCAAGGCCGCCGGAGCCAACGCCGTCGGCGTCGTCTCCTCCGACGAGAAGGGCGAGCTCGTCAAGGAGCTCGGCGCCGTCGACTACATCAACCGGGCCGAGTTCGGGGAGATGATGCGGACTCCCGAGAACCTCGTCGACCCGGCGGCCGACAAGGAGCGCTTCAAGGCCTCGCGAGGCTTCGCCAAGCGGGTCAAAGAAATCCTCGGCGACGCCCCCGACATCGTCTTCGAGCACGTCGGCCAGGCGACCTTCCCGACTTCTGTCTACACCGTCAAACCGTTCGGCAAAGTCGTGATCTGCGGCGCCACCTCGGGCTTCCAGCTGGACTTCGACGTCCGCTACCTGTGGATGCGCCAGAAGCAGATCATCGGCTCCCACTTCGCCAACGCCTACGAGTGCATGAAGGCCAACCAGCTGATGGCCGAGGGCAAGGTGCGGCCGGTGATCTGGCAGACGATGGGCTTCGACGGGGTCGCCGAGGCGCACCAGCTCCTGCACGAAAACAAGCACCTCGGCAAGATCGCGATCCTGGTCGGCGCCGAGTCCGCGGACGAGGGCAAGGTCGAGGACGGCCCGGGCGCGATCCGAGCGGAGGTCGGGGCATGAGCGATCACGTCTGCGTCCTCGACTGGCACATCGCCCCCTTCCGGGCCGACCGCTGGCTCGACCTCTGGGAACCCGCCGCGGCGCGGATGCCGGCCTACGGCGCCAAGAGCTGGTCCCTGACCCGCTCGATCGACGACCCGCTCGCATTCCAGCAATCCTCGGTGTGGGAGAACAAGTCGGACTTCGAGCGCTGGTGGTTCTCGGAGGAGATCGAGGCCGTCCGGGCCTCGATCCTCAACCTCCACGACCTGCCGATCCTCCCCACCTGGCACAGCCTGCTGATCGCCGAGTAGCGTCGCCGGGCCGCTCCGGCCCGGCCTTGGTGCCTGTGCCTAGTGCTTGTGCTTCTTCTTCTTTGACTTGACGCAGCGCGCCTTGCCTTTGACGGTCTTCTTCTTGAAGCCCTTCTTGCAGGTGAGCTTCTTCGTCGCCGTCGGCGTCGGCCGATTCCCGGTCGTGATCAGGCCGGTTCCGATTTTCGTGATCGGGACGCTCGCCCCCGGCGGCGGCGTTTCCGAGGAGCCGGTTTTGTGGAGGTGGGCGTCGACCCCAGTTCGCGCCTGAGCGGAGCTGAGCGGGATCGGGGTGGCTTCCTCGAATCTGAGCTTGCCGTCGAAGAACTGCGTGTCGTAGCCGTCGCTGAATTCCGGGTTCGGATCTTCGGAGAAGCCGACCTGATAGGTGCCGGGGAGCAGGCCGCGGACCGAGTAGGCGCCGGACCCCAAGGTCAGCACGCATTCGGGGAAGAATTCGTTGATCGTGGTGCCGGTCACGCAGACTTCGATTTCACCGAGGCCGGCGCCGGTGGCGGCGTCGGTCACCCGGCCGGAGATCGAGGCCCCCACGCTCAACGTGTCGTTGATGTTTTTGGTTTCGGCACCTGCGGTGACGGCGACCGGGGTTCCTTCCGCCTGCAGGTCCGTGATTCCTTTGTAGACCTGGAAGACGTATTCAGTCGCGGCCGGATCGAAGAAGACCGTGTAGGAGCCTGTCTGGAGGCCGACGATCGCGTAGTTGCCGCCGGCGTCGGTCAGATCGCAAGTTTCGTGTCCGGCGCCGGCCCGGGCGCCACAGGCTTCGATGCCGGCGATGCCGTTGCCGGTGCCCGAGTCGGTGACGCGGCCGATGATCTGGCCTCCCGATTTGAGTTTTGCGTTTTTCCCGCTGACGCTCTCGCCTTCGGAGACGTGGATCGGGTCCCCATCTTCCGGGGGCGCTTTGCCCGGATAGGCCTGAAGCAGGTAGTTCGTGTTCGGCGCCGGGGAGAACACGACTTCGTAGTCGCCTTCGATCAGGCCGGGGACCGTGTAGACCCCGTCGTTGCCGGTCGCCACGCATTCGCGGTGGAGGTTGGATGTGGCGCAGACTTCGACCCCCGGGAGGAGGGCGCCGCCGTTCTCAGCGGTGACCGTCCCCGAGATCGAGCCATTCGCGGCGGAGGCGACAGGCGCCGCCAGCGCGCACAGCGCCAGCACCGCGATGGACAGAGACACGACCCTAAAAATCCTCATTCGCTGCACCCTCTCCCTGGTCTTTTATCCCAAACAGCCCGGGTATTCGCCTGGACGATCGGCCCATTTTAGGGCCTGTGCGGGCCTCGCCTCTTCCTGCGCACGCAGCGGACCTTTCCTCCTACCCTCTTCTTTTTCGCCCGGCCGTGGCAGTGAACCGGCTTCGCCCGATGGGCTTCCTCGCGTTCAATCGGCACGACGGGAACGATCGGGGTGGGCAGCGCCGGAACGATCGGCGCAGGCGGCACTGCCCCCGGCGGTTCTCCGCCTGAAAGTTCTTCTTTCGGCGGTTCTTCCCCGGGCGGTTCTTCGTTCGGAGGTTCTTCTTCGTCCGGCGGTTCTTCGTCCGGCGGTTCGACCTTCGTGTAGGTGGCGAGGTATTCGCCGTCGCCGTCGCCGGCGGTGACCGTGTGGGCGGCGTCACCGCTGTCTGACCAGCCGTCGAGGGTGTATTCCGCGCCGCTGAACATGACCGATTCGGGGGCCGAGAGCGTCACCGCCGAGCCTTCGATCGCGGTGAAGTCGAAGGGGGCTGGACCGTTGACGAAGCCGGCGCCGAGGGCGATCCCGGCGGGGTCGGAGGCGATCTTCAGCACCACCGCCCGCGGGTCGACCGAGACCGCGGTGCTCGTCGAGAGGCCGCGCGAGTCGGTCGCGGTGAGTCGGAATTCGATGTGCGAGGGGTAGTCGTGGTCGGGCGCGATCAGGGTCCCTGAGTCGACCGCCGGGAATGCCTGCAGCGGGTGGGCGTGACAGGAACTGGCTCCCCCGGGGCAGTGGTAGAGGCGCGTGGCCCAGTCGAGGCTGGTCGACGGAAGCGAGCCGCCGGGTTCATCCGGGTCGGTGGCCGAGCCCGAGAACTCGATCGGCTGACCGACGTCCCAGGTCAGGCTCTGCAGCGGCGCATCGATCTGCGGGGCCGGAGGCGAGTCGCCGGGGTAGACGGTCACCCGCGCGACGCTGGTCGCGCCCTGTTCGTCTTCGACCCTGACGGCGATCGTGTGGTTGTCGTGACCGGAGAACGTCGTCTCGCTCGTCGCCCCCGTCCCGTCGTCATAGGCGCCGTCCTCGTCGAGGTCCCAGGCGTACTCGAGGGCTTCGCCGTCGGAGTCGGTGGAGGTGGATGCGTCGAAATCGGATTCGAGCGGCGCCGGGCCCCACTGCGGGGTCGCCGTGACCCGCGCGACCGGAGGCTGGTTGCCCGAGGAATAGCCGATCCTGTGGATCGCCCCGAGCCCGAAGTCCCCCCCGCGCCCAAACAGGCTCGAGTAGTAGAGGGCCCCGTCAGGCCCGACCTGGACGTCGACCGCCGGGAACTCGTATTTGCCCGTTTCGGTGAGGAAGGGCACCACCGTCGAGGGGTCGGGGCGCCCGTCCGCACCGGGGAACATCACGTAGATGCAGCCTCGGACCGCGTCGGAGAAGAAGAGCGCGTCGTCGTAGGCCGAGGGGAACTCGTCTCCGTCGTAGAAGGCCGAGCCGGAGATCGCCGAGCCTTCTTCGTGCGGGCACTGGTCCCCCGGGGTGACTCCGAAGTGGTGGTTGTAGAAGAAGAAGGGCCTGGCGGTGGAATCGGGGTCTTCGTAGAGGCGCTTGCAGAGGTTCAGTTCGAGCACGGAGAAGACCGGGTTCGGTTCGTCGGCTTCGTAGCAGGGCCATCCCGAGTTGTAGGCGGGGTCGGGCGTCGTCGCGAAGCGGTCGATCTCCTCGTAGGGGCCGCCGCCGACGTTGTCGACGTAGACCTCGCCCGTCTCCGCCTGGATCGCGAACCGGAAGGGGTTGCGGAACCCGAAGGCGATGATCCGTTCGGCGTTCTCGTCGGGACCATCGCCGAACTGCGGGTTCCCGGGCAGCGGCGCGCCGGTGTCGGGGTCGATCCTGATCACCGTTCCCGAGAGCCCGGTCGGGTCGCCCGCCGTCAGCAGGTCCTGCGACCGCAGCGAGCCGCCTTCGGCATCGGGCGGTGCCGATGCCTGCCCGCGCGAGCCGGGAGGGTCGCCGCACTCGTTGACATCGGGCCAGCCGAACTGGCCGTAGTCGGCGGTGGTGAAGATCGCGCCCTCGCCGCCGCTGGCGAAGAGCGCGCCTTCGGGGCCGAACTCGAGGTCGCCGATCGAGTGCGAGGAGCTCTGCTGGCACCAAGCTTCGGCGATCAGCGGGTGTTCCACCAGACCGTCCGCGTCTTCTTCAGCGTGGTCGCCGACCGCGGTCAGCCGCACCAGGCGGCCGCTCACCGGGCAGGCGTCCACGGCGGGGGCGCGGCCCGCGCAGGACGGGTCGCCGACCAGGGAGCCGTCTTCCTGCGCCCAGGCCGGGTATGCCCCCGGCGGGTCGACGCCGAGCTCGTGATTGAACGTGTAGAGGACGTAGACGTATGGGCGGGTCGGGAATTCGGGGTCGAGCGCCAGCCCGAGCACGCCTTTGTCGCCGTAGTCGTAGACCTGTTTCCGCAGGTCCGCGAACACGGTCGGAGTCGTGTCCTGCATGTCGTCGAAGACGACGATCAGCCCCTGCTTCTCGGCGACGAAGACGCGGCCGTCGGGGGCGAAGCGAAAGGCCGAAGGTTCCTTAAGGCCTTCGAAGGCGACGGTGTCCTGGAAGCCCTCCGGCAGGCCGACCGCCCCGGCTGCGGGCGCCAGGGAAAGGGCCAGGCATAGGGCGCCGAGGCATCCGATCGTCGCCGCGACGCGGCGTGCGACGGTCATGCGCGCTCCAGCGGGGCCATCGTCAGCCCCGCTCCCTCGAGCTGCTGCCAGTAGTGCTCGGCGGTCTCGCGCTCGCCGGTCCAGACGATCGCCTGGCCGCTGTTGTGGATCCGCTCGGCGATCGTGTGGCCCTGCTGAAGGCTGACGCCGGGCAGAACCCGGGACAGGGTCGCGGCGACGTGCTCGAAGGTGTTGTGGTTGTCATTGCGGACGATCACCCGCCAGCGGCCGCCGAGGCCGGAGTCGGGCCCGGCGCTCCCGGGTCGCTCGATCGTCGTCGTCGACATACCGGTCTAACGATTGCGGACGGCGCCGACTCGCGCTAGAAGGGACTGGGAACCCGGACGACGACGTCGTCGACGCTGCCCACGGCGCCCTTCGCGTTCGTCGTCGCGCCGACCGCGAAGCCCGAGGCGCGGCCCTGGAGGTCGCCCGCGGCGTGATCGGTGTATTCGGCGACGAGCTGGTTGCCGACGTAGCCGAGGAGCCGGCAATCGCCCTTGTCCGGGCCGGAGGTGACGTTGAACGCCCGCAGGCGCAGCTTGTTGGCCTTGTTGACGCCCTTGGCCGCACGCAGGTTCTTGGCGATGCGGAGGAAGGTGACGGTGCCGTCTTCGAAGGTCTTTCGCAGCTGGGCCTTGCGCTGGAGCGGGAACACGGCCAGCTGGTAGTGGGCGCCGCCCCCCGCCCGCAGCGTCAGCGCCAGGAAGGACTTCTTGCGCAGGGCCTCGGGCGTCTTGCTGAGCAGGCGCAGGGTCGCCGAGATCTCGAGGTCACGCCCGATCACCGGGGTCCGGTAGGAGCATTCCTCGGTCCGCTTGCCGATCACGATCCGGAATGCGTGTTCGGAGCCGCCGCGGGCGCAGCTCTCACCCGAGAGCTTGACCGCGTCCGCGCGCTGGGCCGTCGACTCCATCGGGTTGCGGTAGACGCCGATCAGTTCAGCGCCGGCGCCGGCGCTGAAGGCCAGCGCCATGGTCACTGCGGCGACCAGCGCCGCGCCTGTGAATCGCAGTCTCATCGGGTCAACCCTAAACACCGGGTGGCGGAAAAGATGCGTCTGGAGGCCGATGAACGGGGACTTTCCGCCGGCTGCAAATATCATTCGTGGCATGAGCGAGCACCGCCTCCCCGAACGAGACCGTCCCTGGGTGATGCGCACCTACGCCGGGCACTCGGACGCCCGCCGCTCGAATGAGCTCTATCGGGGCAACCTCGCCAAGGGCCAGACCGGCCTCTCCGTCGCCTTCGACCTCCCCACCCAGACCGGCTACGACCCCGATCACGTCCTCGCTCGCGGCGAGGTCGGCAAGGTCGGCGTCTCGGTCGTCCACAAGGGCGACATGCACCAGCTCTTCGACGGCATCCCGCTCGACGAGATGAACACCTCGATGACGATCAACGCCACCGCC
This sequence comes from uncultured Solirubrobacterales bacterium, assembly GCA_963795295.1. GTDB lineage: Bacteria > Actinomycetota > Thermoleophilia > Solirubrobacterales > 70-9 > VRUE01. The sequence goes on along the minus strand of CAWCHE010000006.1, from coordinate 27,342 downwards.
GCCTGGCTCCTCGGCCTCTACGTCACCGTCGCCGAGGAGAACGGGGTCGACCGCTCCAAGCTCAAGGGCACGACCCAGAACGACATCATCAAGGAGTACCTCTCCCGCGGCACCTACGCCTTCCCGCCCGAGCCCTCGATGCGGCTGATCGCCGACATGGTCGCCTTCACGGTCAACGAGGTGCCGAGCTGGAACCCGACCAACATCTGCAGCTACCACCTGCAGGAGGCCGGCGCGACCCCGATCCAGGAGATCGCCTACGCGCTCTCGACCGGGATCGCTGTCCTCGACGAGGTCAAGGCGCGCGGCCAGGTCGCCGAGGCCGACTTCGCCAAGGTCTTCGGCCGCATCTCCTTCTTCGTCAACGCCGGCATCCGGGTCGTCGAGGAGATCGCGAAGCTGCGGACGATGGGGGCGCTCTGGAACGAGATCGGCCGCGAGCGCTACGGGGTCACCGACGAGAAGATGCTGCGCTTCCGCTACGGGGTCCAGGTCAACAGCCTCGGGCTGACCGAGGCCCAGCCCGAGAACAACATCCAGCGGATCGTCCTCGAGGCGCTCGCCGTCACCCTCAGCCGCGACGCTCGCGCCCGCGCGATCCAGCTCCCCGCCTGGAACGAGGCGATGGGCCTCCCCCGCCCCTGGGACCAGCAGTGGAGCCTGCGGATCCAGCAGGTGCTGGCCAACGAGACCGACCTGCTCGAGTACCCCGACATCTTCGAGGGCTCGGTCGTCATGGAGGGCCTCGTCGAGGAGCTGACCGCCGGCGCCCGGGCCGAGATGGCGGTCGTCGAGGAGCACGGCGGCGCCGTCGCCGCCGTCCCCTACATGAAGGCCCGCATGGTCGAGTCCCATCGCGAGCGCGTCGGCCGGATCGAGAGCGGCGAGCAGAAGGTCGTCGGCCAGAACAGCTTCACCGAGACCGAGGACTCGCCGCTGACCGCGGGCGCCGACGGCGGCATCCTCACCCCCGACCCCGAGGTCGAGCGCGAACGCGTCGAGGCGCTCGAGGCCTGGAAGGCCGAGCGCGACGGCGACGCCGTCAGGGCCGCGCTCGAGGAGCTCGCCGCCGTCGCCGCCGACGAGACCAAGAACGTGATGCCGGCGACGATCGCCGCCGCCAAGGCGGGCGCGACGACCGGCGAGTGGGCGGAGGTGCTGCGCGAGGCCTTCGGCGCCTACCGCGGCCCGACCGGCGTCAGCGGCGCCGCCCCGGCCCCCGACCGCGAGCAGCTTGCCGAGATCCGCCGCCGCGTCGACGAGGTCTCCGAGCAGATCGGCCACCGGGTCAAGATCCTCGTCGGCAAGCCCGGCCTCGACGGCCACTCCAACGGCTCCGAGCAGATCGCCCTGCGCGCCCGCGACGCCGGCATGGAGGTGATCTACCAGGGGATCCGCCTCACCCCTGAGGAGATCTCCGAGTCGGCCCTGCAGGAGGACGTCGACGTGATCGGCCTCTCGATCCTCTCCGGCTCCCACCTCGAGCTGATCCCCGAGGTCGTGCGCCGGCTCCGCGACGAGGGAGTCGAGGCGCCCGTCGTCGCCGGCGGGATCATCCCCCCGGCCGACGCCGAGCGCCTGCGCGAGGCGGGCGTCGACGGCGTCTACACGCCAAAGGACTTCGACCTCAACCGGATCATGGGCGAGATCGTCGAGCTGGTCGCCGAGCGGGCCCGCGCCCGCGCCGCGGCCTGACGCGCCCTCCCGTCCGCCTCCCGCGAAATCTCATCAAGTTCTCCACGTCTGACGTGGAAAAGGTGATGAAGATTGCGGATACGGGGCCAGAACTAGCTGCTGCCATGGGACAGGCAGGCTCGGAGGAGCTCGATGAACGGACCCGGATCGAGACTGAGCATCTGATCCGTGATCCGGTGGACCCGGTAGCCAGCGGCCTCGAGCACGACGGTAGCGCGGTGGTCGCGCTCGAAGGCAGTTCGATCGCCGTGGTATCGGTAGCTGTCTACCTCGACGATCAGCCGCTCGGCCGGCCAGAGGAAGTCGACCAGCAGCTCCTCCACCAGCACGTTGATCGACGGCTGCGGCAATCCCGCGCGACGGCAGATGCCGAGGAAATCGACCTCGAGCCCCGACCGGGTGTCGACGGCGCGCGGATCGGCGGCTTGGAGGACGGATCTCAGCCGGGAGACACCCATCTTCCCCCGGCCCTCCTCCAGCACCTCCCTCAATCGGCTCCAACGCAGTCCTCCGCGACGCTCGGCGGCGACGACGGCGCGCTCGAGCTGCCTGTGGTCGAGCTCCGCGGCAAGGTCGAAGATGGTGCGCTCGAGCGTCGTCACCCGGATCCCCTCCTCCACCGTCAGATCCTCAGGCTCAACAGCCGCCTGTATCACCACGATTCCCGCCCGCCGGGTCCCTCCTGACCGCCGGGTCACATGAATTGGGCCTCGCGATCCACGCAACCCCCACAGATGTGCCGCACTGCGGTGGGAGAGAGCCGCGCCGGACCCACAGGCGAGGACCGCCGCCGTCCAGAGATGGTGGCGGTCTTGCCTCCGATGACCGACCGCGTATACGCCGCGGTGCACCGGCGCCAGCAGCCCGCTGCGAACCCGATCCTGGATCAGTCCCTTTCCGAGGCCCGCCTCCAGTAACTGACGCCTGGCGACCGCACCGTGCTGCCGCTCGGCGAGATCCCTGATCAGGGCCGTGGCCGACTGGCCGACCGGTCCCAGCTCATCACGTTTTCCACGTCCTGCGTGGAAAACGTGATCGGGAAGCGGGAAGGCTCGGGGGTGACGACCAGGCACCGGGTTGAATCTGCGCATCGCGACAACACGGGTGGGGACGCGATTGGGACGACTTCGCCACGGGCCGGATGAGACTTTGCGCCGGCCCCGGATCGGACTCCGCCGCAGCCGGTGCGCGAGAATGGTCCGATGAACGAGTTGAACGGGGATCGCTCCGCCTGGCTGCGCTGCTACCGCTGCTGGTCGCAGAACCTCGAGATTCAGATCCACTATGACGCGATCCGCCGCGTCGACCCCGACAGCGGGATCCCGGCCGAGGGGGTCGACGAGGTTCAGGAATCGGTGGTCCAGTGCCTGGACTGCATGCACGACCAGCCGCACTTGACCTTCCAGGGGGACCGCGTCGTGCCGATCGAGGATCGCTGGGAGCGGATGGTCGCGGGGACGCCCTGGGTCGCCTCCTGCACGGTCACCGTTGACCAGGACAGGGTCGAGTCCTGCTCCGGCCCCGAGGCGACCGAGTTCCTCACCTACGGCGCCTTCGGCGACGCCGGCGTGCGCGAGTTCTTCACCCACGTCCGCTTCCACAAGCACGACGAGGAGCGGATCGTCGTCCACATGCTGGTCGAGCTCTACGCCCGCTCCGCCGAAGAGGCGAGCGAGGTGCTCGAAGGCGCCGCCCACGGCCTGCTCGAGATCACATCGCTGGCGGAGGAGTCCCGGCCCCCCGCCCACGCCTCCGACGAAGCGCATTGACGGTGGCCGGCACGCTCCCCGGCCGACCCGACATCCGTCCACCCATGCTCAGGGCGTATCGAACAAACGTCCAGAAAAGAATTCCGCGCTCCGGTGAGCGCGCCCGCGGGACGAGCAAAGGTGGGTGCACCGTGCCCGCCAGTCACGACTCACCGCGCTCCTCGCGCTCTCCCTGCTCTGCGCCGGCGCCTCGCTCCTGCTTGCCGCCGCCTCGGCTTCGGCGCGCCCTTCCGGCGCCCACATGGCCTTGAGCTCGGCGTCCGCCGCGAAGAAGAGCGCCGGCCGCCGCCACAGGGCTCGAACCCGCGCTTCCGACACCCCCCGGCCCCAGCAGCTGCTGCGCCAGGCGCGCGCCGTGAGCTCGGCCGCACCGGCCGCGTCCACCGCCCCGGCCGACCGCGGCTCGACGCTGATCGACGCCGGCTTCGAGAACGGGCTCGCCAACTGGAACATCACCGGGGTCGGCGAGGCCGTCCCCACCGTCGAGAGCGGCGACGCCCGCACCGGCTCCAAAGCCGCCCGCGTCGTCCTCAACGGCTCCCAGGACCGCTCCGAGCTGATCCTCGGCGGCGACGGCGGCGACTCGACCGACGGCCAGGTCGAGTTCCGCGAGGGCGACGAATACTGGTACGGCTTCTCCTTCAACATCGAGTCGATGGTCTACGGGTCGCCCCTGACCGGCTCCCACAACATCATCATGCAGTTCAAGAGCGAAGGCGAAGGCAGCCCCGCCTTCGGCCTGCAGCTCTGGGACTACGCCGGCGACGACGGCCACAGCGGCGGCCGCGGGCTCTGGTCGAGCGAATCGGCGATGGGCGGCGACCGCTTCCTGGCGCCGGTCAGCGAACACCAGTGGCACGACGTCGCGATCCACTTCCGGGCCTCGAGCGTCGGCGCCGGCTTCTACGAGCTCTACCTCGACGGCCAGCTGATCGACTCCCGCTCCGGGGTCAGCATGATCGTCCCGGGTCATGAAACCGCGTACATCAAGAACGGCATCTACCGCAATGGAGAAGCGGCGCCCGGGCACTCCGAACTGCTCCTCGACTCCGCCCGCCTCGGCACCACGGCCGCCTCGGTCAGCCCGGCCGCCTGAGCGGCTTTTCGCGGCTGGGCGATCGTTCATCATCCGCCGATGGCGTCGAGCCGGCCAACCAGTGCTCCGCGCATAGCCGTCGTCGCCCCCGGTGACGTCACCGACTCGCAGACCTGGTCGGGCAGTCCGGCGGGGCTCTTCGCGGGCCTGCGTGAGGCAGGCGCCGAGCCGATCCCGATCGACGCCCGCCCCCCGGGGACGCCGCGCGTCTACCGCCGCCTCGGCGTCGACTGGACCAGGGAGGCGACGAGCCCGGCGCTCGCCTCGCTCGGCAGCCTCTGGGTGAGCGGCAGAGCGCAGGCCGCGGGCGGGCTCGACGGCGTCGTCACGATCGGCAGCGGCTACGAGCTGCGGACCAGGGTGCCGACCGTCTCCTACGACGACATGACCTTCGCCCAGGGCGCGCGCCAGCCGTGGTCCCCGTGCTCGCTGCTGACCGATCGCCAGTCGCGCCGCTGGCGCGACCGCCAGCGGCGGATCTACCGACGCAGCCGGGCCTGCTGCGTCGGCAGCGAGTGGACCGCCGCCTCGGTCCGCGACGACTACGGGATCGAGCCCGGCAAGGTCCACATCGTCGGCTTCGGCCACAACTTCGCGCCCGCGGCGCCGGCCGAGCGCGACTGGAGCGTCCCGCGCTTCGTCTTCATCGGGGTCGAATGGGAGCGCAAGCAGGGGCCGGCGGTGCTCGAGGCCTTCGCCGCGATCCGCGACCGCCAGCCGAACGCCAGCCTCGACGTGGTCGGAGAGCACCCGCCCCTGGACGCCCCGGGCGTCCGCGGCCACGGCCGCCTCTCGCTCGCCTCGGAAAGCGACCGGGCCCGCCTGGAAGGGCTTCTGGCCGGCGCCACCTGCCTAGTCCTCCCCTCGAGCTTCGAGGCCTTCGGGATCGCCTACCTCGATGCCGGCGCGGCCGGGGTGCCCAGCATCGGCACCACCGTCGGCGGCGCCCCCGACGCGATCGGGGACGGCGGCGTCGTCGTCGCGCCCGGCGACGGCGACGCGCTGCTGGAGGCGATGCTCGACCTCAGCGACCCGGGCACGGCTCGCCGGCTCGGGGAACGGGCCCTGGCCCGCTCGCGGCTCTTCACCTGGCGTGCGGTCGGCGAACGGGTGCTGAGGGCGCTGGCGCCGGCCGGCCTGGACACCGCGGGGCTGGCCGAGTACCTCGAGCCCGCCGCCTTCTACTCGAGCTCGTCGCGGAGCTTGCGCAGCGCCCTGTAGAGGCGTCCCTCGACCGTCGTCAGCTTCTCGTCGAGCAGCTCGGCCATCTCGGGCGCCGTCATCTCGCCTCCGTAGCGGAGCGCGACCGTCTCCCGCTCCTCCTCGCTGAGGGTGGCGAGGGCGCGGGCCAGGGAGTCGCGGTCCTCGATCCGCGAGAGGCCGTTGTCAGGGGCCGCTGCCGCGGTTCCGGCCGCGACCCTCTCCACGGCCCGCGTCTCGGCCTCGGAGCGCCGCATACGGTCCCTGAGGCAGTTGAGGGCGATCGTGTAGATCCAGGTCTTGGCGCTCGCCTTCTCGGGGTCGTAGCGCTTGCGGGAGCGCAGGGCGCGCTCGAAGGCTTCCCCCATCACGTCCTCGGCCAGGCCCCGGTCGCCGGTGCGGTAGGCGAGGAACCCGAAAAGGGCCTGCGCATGATCCGCATAGAGCCGCTCGAAGTCCGTTTCACGCATGTCAATGAGCATGGTCGCGATTCTTTATTCGGATCGTCTGTCAGGAATCGGCTCGCTCATGCGTATAAGGGATATCGGCAACGAATCTGACAAAGGCAAGACCGGCGAGTTTCGTGCGATCGAGGAACGACTGCACGAGGAGAAGCCGGCGCTGTCGGCGCTAGAGCTCGACGCGATCAAGCTGCGGACGATGAACGCCTCACCCGTGAAGACGGTGGGGCCCATCGCCAGGAAGAAGGGAACTTTCATGAAGTCACGCTTTGCACTGGTACTCGTTCTCGCTCTGGGAGTGTTCATGAGCGGCACCGGCGCCACGCTCGCCGTCTCCGGGATGTCCGGCAGCGGCAGCGCCAGCTCCGCGCAGTACCCGGAACTACCCGAAACTCAGCATGAAAACGCGAGCCACGAATGTGGCGAGAGCGGCTCCGGGACCGCCGGCTCCGGCTCCGGCGAGAACTGCAACACCCCGGAACCAGAACCGACCTGTGAAGAGCAGGAAGCTTCCGGCGCCATCGCCGAAGGCAGCTGCGCGACCCAGGAAGTCCGCCAGGTCTCGAGCAGCGGCGGCGGCTCGCTTCCCTTCACCGGGTTCCTCGCGATCCCGGTCCTGATCGTCGGGCTCGGCCTGCTCGGTGCCGGTGTGGCAATGCGCCTCCGTCTCCGCAACAACGGCGGTAACCACTCCGCCTAGGCGACGTACGACAGGAACGCGTCAAACCGGAAGGCGGGCCACTGCGGCCCGCCTTTCGCGTTCCTTGGGGGTACGGCCGCGCATCGCTTCGATCGCTTCCGCGATCGTCGCCTCCAGAGGGTTGAGCTCGCGGGCGCGGTAGAGCTCCGGCATCGGGTTGAGGCCGGCGCCCGCCAGCGCGATCGCCAGCCCGTAGTGGGTTTCCCAGTTGTCGGGGTCGCGGTCGACCGCGTTGCGCATCTGCAGCAGCGCCAGCTGGTCGGACCCGGCGCGGATGTCGCAGTAGGCGATCACCTCGTAGGGCTCCGGGCGCACCTTGAGCGCTTCGAGGGAGCTGAGCGCCGAGTCGATCGCCGCCGGGCAGTTGCCGCTGTCGAAGTCGGCGACCGCGGTGTCGAGGCGTGACTGTGAGAGCGAGATCGCGGCCGGGGTGATCGCGAGGACTCCGATGCAGACCGCGGCGACGATCCGCACCATCCGGCGGGGTTCGCGCGAGGCCCCGGTCGGCAGCCGGTCGTCGGCCGGCTTCGAGAGCCCGAGGCCGGCGAGGGCGAAGAACCAGAGCGTCACCGCGGGCATCTCCCAATCCCAGTCGATCCCGGCGTGCACCGCCCAGACCAGCCCGAGCACCAGAACCGCGGCATAGACCTGGCGTTCCTCCCCGCGGACCCGTTTCGCGAGCCCGTAGAAGATCGCGACCAGCGCCCCGGCGATCAGCAGGAAGCCGACGACGCCGAGCTCGCCGAGCACCTCGACGTACAGCGAGTGGGCGTCGAGCACGGTGAAGGCGTAGGGGCGGTCGCGCGCCCAGGCCAATTGGTAGGTCCCGGCCCCCTCGCCGTGGAGCGGCGAGGAGCTGAATGCTTCCAAAGCCACTTCCCATTGCGGCACCCGGCCGTTGTTTCCCGCGGAGGTGAGCCGGGCACGTGGATCCTCGTGATGACCGACGACATCGCCGCTGACGAAGTGCTGGTACTGGTCGTTCGCCCAGGACGGCGCCCCGAAGGCGATGGCGAGGGCCACGAGCAGGGCCGCGGCCGAGCCGAAGCCGATCGCCAGTTTGCGTTTCTCGACCGGTGGCGGGCGCCACTCGTCGAGGCGGCGGTCGAGGCTGACGCCGAGCCACCAGCGCAGCCCGCCCGCCAGCGCCGCGCAGGCGATCACGAGCAGGGCCAGCTGGTGCCCCTGCGAGATCCCGGCCGAGGAGGCGAATTCGGCCGAGGACACGGTGTCGGCCCCGTAGCTGGCGGCCATCGCGATCGCGACCGGGAGCGCGGTCGCGAGCAGCGTCGAGACCAGGCGCGGGGGACGGGCGATCGCGGCGTATGCGATCAGCGCCAGCGGCACCAGCAGCAATGCCGCCCGCGAGTAGGTGAGGAGCTGGGTCGAGGCCAGGAGCGGGACCGCGGTGGCGGCGGCGACCCTCGCCCAGCGGGGCTCACGGCGGCTGGAGGAGAGGTGGATGCAGGCGATCAGGCCCAGCGACGTCAGCAGGCCGAGGGCGTTCCAGTAGGTGAGCGGGAAGCTGAGCCGCTCGGGCTGGACGTCGAGGGAGATCGGCCAGACGTCGGCGGCGACCCGGGTGATCCAGCCGGCGAGGCCGATCGTTACGGCGGCGACTGTGAATCCGCGCAGGCCCCACTCGAGGCGGCGCTTGCCGGGGACGAGCATCCCGAAGAAGGCAAAGACCAGCAGGTAGAGCAGGGCGCGGTCGAACTCCAGCAGGGCGCGTCCCGACGCCCCGGACCAGGCGGCCGAGACCAGGGTCCAGATCGCGAAGGCGGCGACCAGCGCCAGCGGGACCAGAAGCGCCGGGGTGAAGCTCTCGAAGGGACGGCTGACGAGCATCACTCCGAGCACCATCAGCAGGCAGACGGCGAGCACCACGGTGGCCGTCGCGCCCGGGAAGAAGCCGCCGGCGTTGAAGCCGAGGTAGATGGTCATCATCGCGATCAGGAACCCCACCGCGGGTCCCCTCAGTCTCGCGGCGAGATCCGGGCCGATTTCAAGCTCTGAGCGGATGTTGCCGACAGGAATACAGGCCGCCATGGACAGCATTGCCTACGACTACGACTACGAGACCGAGGCCGAGCGCCGGAGGTCTGTCGACCCTGCAAAGTTGCACTCCTCCGCGGCCGCCGAGCGGGGAACCGTGCTGCGGCGCTCGCTGCTCTGCAGCGACCTCGCGTCGGCCGCGCTGGGAGGCGTCCTCACCGCCCTCGTCTTCGGCCTCTCGATCACTTCGGCGCTGATCCTCACGGGCGGCCTGATGGCCGGCTTCGTCGCCCTCTCCTTCGTCTTCGGCCTCTACAGCGACTCCGACATCTGGAGCTGGGCGAGCGGCCTCAACGACGCGCCGCGGCTGCTGGTCTCGGCCCTCCTCCTCTCCTGGCCTACGCTCGCCCTCGTCTCCGCCCTCGGCATCTCCAGCCCGGTCCTGGTCGCGCTCGTCGCCACCACCGTGACCGCCGGCAGCGACACCGTCGCCCGTGCCCTCAGCCGCGGCTGGGTCCACCGCAAGGCGCCGCTGCGCCAGCGAACCGTGATCGTCGGCTCCGGCGTCGTCGCCGAGCGCCTCGCCGACCGCCTCGATCGCCACACCGAGTTCGGGCTGGAGGCGATCGGGCTCGTCGACGACGAGGTCCACGACCTCAGCGGTGACGGCCGCCTGCCGAAACTCGGCTCGCTCTCCCAGCTCGACAAGGTGCTCGACGAGTGCAACGTCGACCGGGTGATCATCGCCTTCTCCCGCGCCAGCCACCAGGAGCTCCTCAGCTGCATCCGCGCCTGCCGCGACCGGCGGATCGCCGTCGACGTCGTGCCGCGCCTCTTCGAGCTGCTCGACGGAGCCCGTTCGCTGAGCCAGATCGGCGGCCTGCCGCTGCTCTCGATCGGCGCCCCGCCGCTGACCCGAGCCTCGCGGGTCGCCAAGCGCGTGCTCGACATCGCCTCCGCGGGCCTGATCCTGCTCGTGCTCAGCCCGCTGCTGATCGCGATCGCGATCGCGATCAAGCTCACCTCGCGCGGCCCGGTCCTCTTCCATCAGGTCCGCGCCGGCCGCGCCGGCGCCGAGTTCACGCTGGTCAAGTTCCGCTCGATGTACGAGGACGCCGACGAGCGCAAGCGGCAGTTCGAAGAGAGCAACGACCACGCCGACGGGATGATGTTCAAGATCAAGGAGGACCCGCGGATCACTCCGGTCGGCGGCTTCCTGCGCCGTAACTCGCTCGACGAGCTGCCGCAGCTGCTGAACGTGCTCCGCGGCGAAATGAGCCTCGTCGGCCCCCGCCCCCTGATCCTCGAGGAGGCCGCCCGCGCCGATCAGTCCTGGCACGCCCGCAGACTCGACCTGCAGCCCGGGATCACCGGCCCGTGGCAGATCTCCGGACGCTCGGACCTTCCCTTCCAGGAGATGGTCAGGTTCGACTACCAGTACGTCGCCGGCTGGTCGCTGGCCCGCGACATCGAGATACTGCTGGCAACGATCCCGGTCGTGCTCACCGGCCGCGGGGCCTACTGACAGGCCGAGCCGCCGGCCGCCGATGCGAGCCGAGGAGGAACAAGGTGTCTCGACTCAAGTCCGCTCTCAAACGCAGCCCGCTGCATCCCCCCCTCGCGCGCCTGCGCGACGAGACCCGGCCCCAGCGCGAAGGGGTCTACTTCGTGACGATGATGACCCTCGGCCACCTTCCCGGGCGGAGGCTGCGGACCTGGCTGGCGCGACGCCTGCTCGGCCTCCGGATCCACCGGGGCGCCGTCCTCCATCAGTGGCGGGACCTGCGCGAGCCGAGCGGGATCGAGATCGGGGAGGACTCGGTGATCGGCTTCTGGGCGACGATCGACGGCCGCCGCGGGGTGACCATCGGCAAGCACGTGAACCTCTCGAGCGAGGTCGCCCTCTGGACCCTCCAGCACGATCCCGACGATCCGGGCTTCGAGGCGGACGGCGCCCCGATCGTGATCGAGGACTACGCCTGGGTCAGCTTCCGGGCGACGGTCCTGCCGGGGGTCCGGATCGGGCGCGGCGCGGTCGTCGCGGCGAACGCGGTGGTGACGAAGGACGTCGAGGACTTCGCGATCGTCGCCGGGATCCCCGCGAAAAAGATCGGACAGCGCAACAGGGACCTCGAGTACTCGCTCGCGGTGCGCAACCCTTGGCTCGTCTAGCTGCCGCCGACCGCTCGCCTCGCGGTGCGGACCGAGGTCGCGAGGTAGACGCGCCGGCCGGCCGCGGAGAGCTTCGCGGCGAAGCGGGCGCCGTCGTCGCGATAGTCGACGTTGACGCGGGGAATCGAGAGCCGCGTCGCCCGCCGCTGGCCGACCTTGGTCGGCAGCGTGAAGGCGAAGCGGTAACCGCAATCGGCGGCGGCCCGCTCGACCTCCTCGCTCCAGGCGCCGAACGGGTAGGCGAGGACGTCGCACTCGCCGAGGCGCTCGGCGATCCGCCGCCGCGACTCGAGCAGCTGCTCGCCGCAGCTCCTCGGCGCCGAGCTCGGGGAGGAACGGGTGGCTCATCGTGTGGCTGCCGATCTCGATCCCCGCCTCCTTCATCTCCTCGACCATGCGCCAGTCGAGCGAGCGCATCGTCTCCGCGAAGCGAACCTGGTCCTCTGCCACCTCGGGCCAGCAGAGGGGCGCCCCGGCGTCGACCAGCGGCGGCAGGATGAAGACGAAGGCCCGCAGGCCGCGCTCGCGCAGCAGCGGCAGAACCGTCTCGTGGTTGTCGCGGAAGCCGTCGTCGAAGGTGAGGAAGACGGTGGGGTCGGCGAGCTCCCCGGCCGCGGCGGCCTCGAGCTCGGCGCGGCCGCCCGTCCTGAGGCCGTGGCTCCGCACCCGCTCGAGCTGGCGCTCGAACAGCTCGGGGTCGACGGTCAGGTACCTGGGCCCCGCGGTCGCGACCGAGTGGTAGCAGAGGAAGGTCGCCTTTCGCGACCGGTTGCGCAAGAGATCGCCCACTTCCGGGCAGTCTAGGTAGAGGCGTGGCCAATACAGTGAGCCGCCGAATGAACGTGCTCCTCGTCTGCTCCCCAGGCGGTCATCTGCAGCAGATGCTGGCGCTCGAGCCTGCCTGGCGCGAGATGGACCGTGCCTGGGTCACGCTCGCCGGCCCCGACGTCGAGTACCTGCTCGCCGACGAGGAAACGACCCTCGGCCACGGGCCGACCAACCGCAGCCTCGAGCAAGCTCTTCCGCAACCTCCTGCTCGCCTGGCGGGTGCTGCGCGCAAACGCCGCCCCGACGCGATCATCTCGACCGGCGCCGGCTTGGCGGTCCCCTTCTTCACGGTCGGCAAGCTGCTCGGGATCAGGCTGATCTACGTCGAGAGCCTGACCCGGACCGAGTCGATCTCGCTCAGCGGCCGCATGGTCTACCCGCTCGCCGACCGCTTCTTCACCCAGTGGCCGGCGACGGCGGCGCTGCGGCGGCGCGCGGAGTACGCGGGGTCGGTCCTGTGATCTTCGTCACCGTCGGCACCCATCACCAGCCCTTCGACCGGCTGCTGAGCGCGCTCGACTCGCTGGACCCGGAGCTGCTGATCGTCCAGTACGGCCCCTCCCCGCCTCCGGTGGGCGTCGTCCGGGCCGAGCCCTACCTGCCCTTCGACCGCATGCTCGAGTGCTACCGCGAGGCCGAGAAGGTGATCACCCACGCCGGCGTCGGCAGCATCCTCTGCGCCAGCCGCGAGGGCCACCTGCCGATCGTCGTGCCCCGCCGCCACGACCTCGGCGAGCACGTCGACGAACACCAGGCCGAACTGGCGCGGGCGCTCGAGACCCGCGGCTCGGTGGTCCCGGTCTGGGATGTCGCCGATCTCGCCGAACAGGTCGCCGCCGCCCCGCCCCGCGGGCCGGCCGAGAGATCGGCCGACTCGCAGATCTGCGAGACCGTCCACGCGGCGCTGGTCGAGCTAGCTCCGCCTCAGGCGACGATCTGCGCGTAGATCCGGGCCGAGGCGGCCGGCGACCTCGTCGCCGTCGAGGCGCTCGACCCTGGCACGGGCGGCCGCCCCGAGTCGGCGGCGCAGCTCGTCGTCGGGGACGAGGCGGCGGAGCCCGTCGGCGAGGGCCTCCGGGTCCTCCGCCGGAGCCAGGAGGCCGTCCTCGCCGGGCTCGATCAGCTCGGGGATGCCGCCGACCTCGGTCGCCAGCACCGCCATCCCGTAGGCCATCGCCTCCAGCAGCGCCATCGGCAGGCCCTCCGAGCGCGAGGGCATCACGAACACCTCGGCCGAGCGCAGCAGCTCGTCCTTCGCCTCGGGGTCGAGCCAGCCGGCCCAGGTCAGCGCCCCCTCCGCCTCGATCGTACGAGCGGCCTCGCCCTCGGGCGGGTCCCGGCCCGGCCAGCGTCACCCGCATCGGCGGCCCCTCGGGAAGCGCCAGCGCCAGGGCCTCGAGCAGCAGGTCTCCCCCCTTGGCGAGGTTTTCGAAGCCGCCGAGGTAGACGACGTGCACATCCTCCCCGCCGGGCCCGCGCCTCTCGGGAGGATCGACCAGGGGGACGGCGTTGGGCACGACCTCGACCTCGCGCTCGACGCCCGCCTTCGCGCAGGGCCTCGGCGCTCGCCGCGCGACACCGCCGCGACCGCGTCGGCGCGCCGGAAGGCGCTCCCGATCAGGAGCAGGCTGAGAGGGCCGAGGCGGGCGCGCATCTCGGCGATGTCGCCGGCGCCGGAGTGGACCTGGAGGACGACCCGCCGGCGCAGGCAGCTTGGCGAGCAGGACGCAGACGGCCTTGCGGTAGGCGCTGCCCCGCACGGTGGCGTGGATGTGGACGATCCGGCCCCGGCCGCGCGAGGCTCCAGGCGGTCAGCCGGGCCAGGGCCACGGTGAAGACGCCGATGCGGAGCAGCGGGCTGCTGCCCCGCGGGCTCGTCCCCCGGTAGGTGGGCACGACGTCGAGCTGGTAGCGCTCGCTCAAGCCGGAGGAGAGCAGGCCGCGCATCGCCGCCGGCATGCCGCCGAATCCGGTCCACGGGTCGGGCCCCAGCTGCAGGACGCGGGGTCGGGCGGCTCAGACATTGCCGACGTCCCCCATCCCCGGCAGATTGCTCGGCGGCGGGCCCCAGCGGCCGCGGATGAAGTCGATCGCGCCGCGGGCGGTGCCGACCGCGAGCGCCCACGGTTCGGCGGTTCCGCCCGGGCCGCAGGCGGACCAGCCGCAGCGGCACCCGCAGGAGGTTGAAGGCGACGATCCCGAGCGGCCCGCGCCTCGGCGGCGATGGCCCCGCGGGGCCCGGCCGACGCGGCGCGCGTACTCGGCCCCGTTGCGGGTCATCAGGTAGCTCCAGACGCCCGGCCGCCCGAGGCCGCCGGGGTCCTGGTCGGCGATCGCGGCGACGACGGCGCCGACCCGAAGCCCCTGCGCGGCGGACCCTGAGGCAGAGGTCGGACTCCTCGCAGTAGCCCCAGAAGCGCTCGTCGAAGCTGCCGACGCGGACCAGCGCGTCGCGGCGGATCAGGATCGTGCCCCCGTCGACCCAGTCGCAGCGCAGGACGCCGTCGTCGCAGGTCCGGCGGCAGCTCGCGGATATGGGAGCTCCTGCCGCTCGAGTCGGTCCGCCCGCCGAAGGAGTAGGGCTCGTCGGTGCCGGAGAGGACCAGGGCCGGGCCGAGCACCCCGTACTCGGGCCTGCTCGCGGGCGGTCCGGAGCAGCGCCTCCAGCGCCCCGTCGCGGAAGCGGGCGTCGTGGGTCAGGAGCAGGATCAGCTCGAGGTCGCGCTCGAGCTGGGCGGCGATGCCGAGGTTCATCCCGGCCGCGTAGCCGAGGTTGCGCTCGGCCTGCAGCACGCGGCAGCCGGCCGGCACGGTCGGAGCGGCTTCGCCGGGCTCGACCGGGTTGTGGACGACGAGGATCGAGCCGGCGGCGACGCCCTCGGCCAGCAGTGACTCGAGCAGCGGCGCGTGCTCGCCGCCGCCGCCGTAGGTGAGCACGACGATGCCGACGCCCTCAGCGTCCACGGGCGCTCCTGCATCCCGCTCTCGAGGGTCGTCCGCGCCGCGGCCGCGAGCCGCAGCGGGTTGCGGCGCCTGCCCAGGACCCAGGTCGCCGCGTCGCGCCGCCCGGTCTCGAAGCGGCGCTTGTAGCGCTCGTCGCCCCACATCATGTCGTAGACCGTCGCCCCCTCCGCGGCGGCCTGCTCGATCGTGTGGGCGATCAGCACCGTGCCCAGCGAGAGGTCCTCGTAGCGCCCGTCGAGGCCGGAGAGCGCGTAGCAGTAGCGGCCGCCGATCCGCCATCCGTACCAGCTGGCGGCGGGGCGCCGTCGGCCTCGGCGATCCAGAGCCGCAGCCAGCCGCGCTCCAACGCCGCCGCGGCGAACCGGCGCTGGAAGAGCTGCACGTCCTCGGCGCGCCGGAGGAGGAGCCGCCGCGCCCGCTCCAGCGTTCCTCGTGCAGCGCCAGGAAGTTGTCGAAGTCGGCGTCGAGCCGGGCGGGGTCCTGCGGTCAGCCGGAAGCTGAGCCCGTGCTCGCGCTCGAGCTTGCGGCGGCGGCGCCCGAGCTGGCTGCGGAAGTTGCGGCTGCGGGTCGCCAGGTACTCCTCGAAGCCGCCCTCGCCGAAGGCTACGAAGGGCAGCACGTCGGTGCGGCGCGGCCGCGACGGGGCGAGCCGGGCCCGGCTCGCCCAGAGCGCCTCGGGCCAGGCGCTCTCGAGGTCGATCCGGTCGAGCCTCAGCAGCCCCCAGGAGCGGCGCTCGCGGGCCAGGAGCTCGGCGCAGTCGTGGCCCATGCGGCCCTCGTCGCCGGGCTCGCAGGCCGGCGTCGTCCAATCGGCGCGGCGGGCCCCGGCGAAGCGCAGAGCCCTGGCCGGGCCGCGTCCGGACGAGGACCAGAGGCAGCACCCCGCGCAGCTCGCCGCCGTCGCTCCAGAGCACGATGAAGGGCCGCTCCTCGGGGTTCGTCGCGAGCCATGCCGAGTACCACTCGGGGGTCAGGAACGGGTTCTCGCGCAGCTCCGCCAGCTCCCGCCAGCGCGCCACGGCCTCCGCATCGAGGCTCTCGACCCCGCCCTCGGCGACGGTGGCCGTCGAGCTCACGAGCTCACCCCCATCGTCCCGCCCGAGGGCCCGGCGCGGCGGCCGGGGAACCTCAGCTTCTCGGGAAGCAGGTCGAAGCGGGTCGCGAGCAGCCAGTACGGGACCACGTAGAGCGGCACCGAGACGGCCAGCAGCGCCACCGCGGTGAGGCGGTCGTCGGGGGTGCCGACGAAGATCGCCAGCAGCGCCGAGGGGATAGCCAGGCCGACCGCGAGGGCGGCAGTCGGCCCGACGCTGCCGGTGAAGTCGCTCCAGGGCAGGTCGAAGAGCTTGAGGAAGCGGCTGGTGAAGCGGATGCTGCCGAAGATCAGCGCCAGGAAGGTGCCGGCGACGACCCCCCAGACACCGAACGCCGGAGCCAGGGCGACGGTGAGGATCACGTTGAGGATCGCGACGAGGCCGGCGTTGAAGGAGACAAGGCCGGGGTGCCCGGCGCCCAGCGCGATCGTCGAGCCGCCGCCGGTGCTGACGTTGAAGGCCCAGGCCAGGGTGAGGAAGGGGACGAGCAGCTCGGAGTCCCCGGGCGCGCGATTGAGCCAGGCGATCAGGAGGAAGGGGGCGGTGACGGCGCCGAGCACGTAGAGCGGGAAGGAGACCGCGCAGCTGCGCTGGGTGAAGCGCCTGTAGAGGCCGCCGACCACCTCGCGCCCCTCGGCGACGATCTCGGCGGCGGCGGTCGGGACCATCGCCGAGACGCTCATGATCGCCGCCCCGCGCATCGCCATCACGACCCGCGAGGCGATCTCGTAGACGGCGGCGGCGCGGATGTCCACCGCCAGCGCGATCACGATCTTGTCGGTCTGCAGGTTGACCAGTTCGGCGACCCAGCCGAGCTGGTCCTTGACGCTGAAGCCGAGCACCTCGCGGACCAGCCCGCGTGAGGGCAGCGCCAGGAACGGCCCGTCCCAGAGCCTGCGCATCACCACGTAGACGGGCACGATCGAGAGCAGGCCCGCCGCGGCGTTGGCGAGGGCGTAGACGACGAGGTCGGTGCTGGAGAGCAGGGCGGCGACGCGAGAAGCAGAAGTTGATCGCGGCGCCGATCGCCATCGCGATGTTGGGAGGGATCATCTGGCGCTTGCCGAGCCCGATCGCGTTGAAGACCCCGCCGTAACCGTTGAAGGTCCAGATCGCCACCGAGGAGATCAGCACCACCCGCATCCGGTCGGCCCCGAGGACGCCGATCTGGTCGGCGAGGAACGGGGCCAGCAGGATGACCGCGGCGAGCGCGGGGACGATGACGACGGTGACCGCGATCATCCCCAGGCCCATGCATTCCCGGATCCGCTCGGGGCGGCCGTCGGCATCGAAGGTGGCGACGAAACGGATCAGCGAGCGGCCGATGCCGAGGTCGAGCAGGCCGGCGTAGGTCGCGAGGGCCCCGGTCACCGCCCAGACCCCGAACTGGTCGAGGCCGAGGCGCGAGAGCATCAGCGGCGCCAGCAGGAAGCTGAACAGGTAGGCGGCCAGGAGGCCGGCCGACTGCGCGAGTGTGTTGCGGAAGAGCATGAGGGCTAGTCCCGCAGCCGATCTATTGTGCCGACATGGACCCCGCGCCCATGAAGCTCCTGCTCGTCATCAACCGGCTGACTCCCGCCGGTGGAGCCGAGACCCAGCTCACCCACCTCGCCCGCGGCTTCGCCGCCAATGGACACGAGGTCACGGTCTGCTGCGTCGACGGCTCGATGGTGCCGCCGGGGACCCTGGAGAACGACGGCATCCGCCTGGTCGAGCTCGGCATCCGCGCCCGCGAGGGCCGGGTCAGGGCGATTGCGCCGATCGCGCGCCTGGCGCGGGGCGCCGACCTCGTCCACTGCACGATGTGGGACTCGAGCCTCTGGGGCAGGATCGGCGCCGCCCTCGCCCGCCGGCCGGTGGTGGTCGCCGACCACGCGACGGACCGCTCGGTGCAGATCGCCGCCAGCGGCGCTCCCCGTGAGCGCTGGATAGCCCTCCACAACCGCGCCCTCGACCGCTTCACCGCGGCGACGGTCGCCTGCGCCACCTCCCAGAGGCCGATCCTGATCGGCGAAGGGGTCGACCCGGACAAGATCGTCTACATCCCCAACGGGGTCCCGGCCGAGGCGCTGGCCCGCCAGGCGGCGGCGGGGCCGAGCCGGGCCGACCTCGGTCTTCCCGAGGGCGCCCCGCTGGCGATGCAGGTCGGGGTCTTCCGTGCCGAGAAGAACCAGGCCGGCGGGATCGAGGCGTTCGCCAAGGTGCGCGAGCGGGTGCCCGACGCCGAGCTCGTGCTCGTCGGCGACGGGCCGCTGCGAGAGGAGGTCGAAGCGGGGGCCGAGCGGATCGGGGCGGACAAGTGGGCCCATTTCCTCGGCCAGCGCAGCGACGTTCCCGCGCTCCTCGCGCTCGCCGACCTGCAGCTGCTGCCCTCGCTCGCCGACGCGATGCCGATGACGATCCTGGAATCGATGGCGGTCGGGGTGCCGATCCTCGCAACCGACGTCGGCGACGTCCGCTCCACGGTCGGCGATGCCGGCTCGATAGTCCCCGCGGCGGACGCCGAGGCGCTCGCGGCGGAGTGCGCGCGGATGCTCTCCGACCCGCAGCTGCTCGAGCGCTACGGAGCCGCCGGGCGGGCGCGGATCGGCGAGTTCGACGCAGCCGCGATGGTGCGCCGCTACGAAGCGTTGTTCGCCGCCGCGATCGCCGGCGGCGCCCCGGTCGCGGCGGTCGAGGCCTTGGCCTGACATCAGCATCCGACCCCCAGGTGCTCCCGGTAGGCGTCGAGGGTGAGCTCGGCGACCCGGTCCCAGCTTCCCTCCCGGGCGGCGGTCGCGGCGCCCGCCGCGCCCAGGCGCCCGGCAAGCTCGGAATCTGAGAGAACCCTGACCAGGGCCTCGGCGAGCGCCGGCGGGTCCTCGGAGGCGACGGCGAGGCCTGAGCCGTCGGAGACGAGCTCGGGCAGGGCGCCGACGTCGCTGACGACCAGCGGCCGTGCGTAGGGCTTGACCAGCGACCCGACCCCGCTCTGGCTCGCCTGGCGGTAGGGCAGCGCGACGCAGGTCGCCTCAGAGATCAGCCTCGGCACGTCCTCTTCGGGGACGTGGCCGGCGAGCACCGTGACCCGCGGGTCCGAGAGCGCCGGCCGCGGATCGATCTCGCCCTTGCCGGCGACCGTCAGCGTCGCCTCCGGCAGCGAGCTCCAGACGGACTCCATCGCGTCGAGCAGCACGTCGACCCCCTTGTAGTGGGAGATGCGGCCGAAGAAGAGGATCGAGGGATGCTCGGGAAGGGGCCGCGCCTCGGCCGCCTCGATCCCGTGCGGGACGACGACGATCGGCCCCTTCGGGGCGCTGAGCTCGATCAGCTCCTCCCTCAGCGCCTCGCCGTGGACGAAGACCAGCCCCGCCCGCCGCGCCAGCGTGCGGTTCTGCCATTCGATCCGCGCCGAGTCGTTGTCGCCCGGGTGGCGGCTGGGGTCGTGGACGGTGAACGCGAAGCGGCCCCGGCGCGGATCCGTCGCCAGCAGCAGCCGCAGGTCGTTGCCGATCGACTCCTGCAGGTGGACGACGTCGAAGGCCGAGCGCTTCAACGATCGCCGCAACTGCAGGGCGCTGCGCCAGCCCGACGGCGAGCGCATCCGGCCGGCCAGGGAGACGACCTCGACGCCGGGCCCGACCGTCTCGGCGATGAAGGCCGCGGCGGCACCCGCTTCGCCTCCGAATTCGAGGTCGTGGTCGCGGGTCAGCAGCGTCACCTCGGCCCCGGCCCGGTCGAGGCCGGCGGCGAGCCTGGTGCAGTACTGGAGGTGGAAGTCGCAGGCGAGCAGCGCCCGCGGCGGCCGGCTCTCGGCGGCGCTCACGGCAACAGCCCGGACGGCTCGCCGGCGGCGGCGGGCCCTTCCGCGTCGGCGACGAGGACACCGGTGAGCAGCCCGAGGACCGCGGTCATGTCCTCGACCGAGAAGTAGATCGCGACGAACGAGCTGATCATGATCAGGGCGATGCCGATCCCGCAGGCGGCGATCGGCGGGTCGCGCGGGAAGCGCCGCACCGAGTGCAGCGCCGGCACCCCGAGGAAGACCAGGAAGAAGATCAGCCCGGGGATCCCGGCGATGATCACGAGGTAGAGGTACTGGTTGTGGAGGAAGAGCTGGGGGACGACGACCTTCCCGATCACGAAGTTGCCGGCAAAGACCGGTTCCTGGAGGTCGACGCCGAACGGGGTTCCGGGCCCGACTCCGATCAGCAGGTTGTCCTTCGCGGTCGAGGCCGCTTCTTCGGTCTCCCTCGAGCGGTCCTGGAGCGAGCTTTCCTTCTCCGTCTGGCCGGGGTTGAGGATCGTGGAGCCGCGCTTGAGGATCGGCTGGACGACGCTGTTGCTGGTCGAGGAGGCGCCGAAGACGATCAGGATCGCGACCCCGGCGACGATGACGCCGGCCCCCGCCGCCATCCGGTTGCGGACCAGGGCGCCGCCGAAGACCGCCATCAGCATCGCCCCGAAGATCAGCCCGAGCCACATGTTGCGGTTGAAGCTGACCGCGATGTCGACCCCGATCCCGAGCAGGATCGCGCTCCAGGCGAGGCGCTTGGCCCCCTGGCGGGCGGCGATCTGGACCGCGCAGAACCAGAACAGGGCGTAACCGGCGGAGAGGCCGGCGAGGCGCACCCGCTCGATCGAGGTTCCTTCTTCGGCGCGGATCAGCTGCCCCCCGGCCTGTTCGAGTTCGGAGCCCGAGAAGGCGCCGACCGAGATCGCCAGCGCGATCACCCCGGTGACCGCGGCGAGGACGGCGGCGCCGGTCAGCAGCACCCGCCGCTGCCCCGGCTCGGGGAAGAGCCGGATGACGACGTAGAAGAAGGCCAGCAGGCCCAGGGGCCTCCCCCACGCGATCGCGTCGGAGAGGCTGGTGGCGCCGCTCTGCACCGAGATCAGGGCCGAGATGCCGACCAACCCGAGGAATAGGGCGAGGGCCGCGCCGGGGACCCCGCCCCAGGTCCGCCGAGCCGGGCGGGCGACGGCGACCAGCAGCAGGCAGGCGAGGGCGACCTCGTGCGGCCTGACGCTGAGCCCGCTGACGTTCTGAGCGAAGAAGGTCGGGTGGAAGATGAAGTCGGTCAGCCCGAAGAGGACCAGCGCCGTCGCCAGCGGGAACCTGAAGACGAGGGCGACGGCGAAGAGCGCGACGAAGAGGATCACGTAGCGCGAGACCTGCGGCTGGGAGACGCCGCGGGCCAACACCACGTCGAGCACCACGACCGCCACCACGAAGGCGGCGATGCGCAGCGGCTCAGCCGCTCGCTGAGTCGCTTCCGACCTGGTCAGGGCGGTAATAGTGCGAATACTTTCCACGCTCGGCCTCCGCAAAGTTCACGATCACCCCGATCGGTTGTTTCTCGACCAGGGAGAACTGTTTCTTCAGCTCACGGGCCGCGTCGCGGGTCGTTTTGCCGAGGCCGCCGACGACGACGATCTCGGATGCCTCCGGGACGAGGGCGAGCGCGTCGCTGACCGCCCCCAAAGCCGGGCTGTCGAGGATCACGAAGTCGAAGCTCTCGCGCAGTTCGGTCAGCACCTCGTGCATGCGCTTGCTCTCGAGCAGCTCCGAGGGGTTGGGCGGGATCGGCCCGCTGGGAAGGACGGCAAGGGCCCGCGAGTCCTCCTCTCCGGGGGCGTCGACCGAGACCCGGACGACGACCCGGTCGATCGGGGTCCCGGCCAGGACGCTGGAGAGGCCGTCGGCGGGCTCGCCGGTGATGCGGCGGTAGACGCTGCCCTTGCGGAGGTCGGCTTCGACGAGGACGACGTTGTCGCCCATTTCGGCCATCGTCGTCGCCAGTCCGCGGGCGACGGTCGACTTGCCGTCGCCCTCCTCCGGGCTGACGACGAGGATCGACTGCAGGTCCTCGTCGATCGAGAAGTAGCGCAGGTTGGCGCGCAGGATGCGGAATGCCTCCCCCTCCTGGGTCTGGGTGCCGAGCGCCTCCGCCTGGCTTCCCGCGAGGCGGCGGCTGCTGGGGATGCGGCCGACCAGAGGCAGTTCGTAGATCTCCTCCATCTCTTCACTGCTGCGGACTCGGCGGTCGACCCGCTCCAGCAGCGCCGCGAGGCCGAAGCCGAGCAGCGCCCCGAGCACGATCCCGAGCAGGACGTTGCGTTTGACGTCGGGTGACGAGGGTTCCGAGGGGGGGCCGGCCTTCTGGACCAGCTCGGCGCCGCCGGTCTGCAGCGCCTGGTTCAGTTTGAGTTTGTCGAGCTGCCCGCTTAGGGCCTGGCCCTGCGTCCCGGCCTGTTCTTCGGGGGTCATCGCGGCGAGGCTTTCTTCGGCGACGTCGATCGCGTCCTGGACCTGGGCGCGGTCGGCGTTGCGGCGGAATTCGATGTAGGCGGCGCCGTAGGCGTTGGCGATGTCGGCCGAGCGCTGGGCCGAGGTGGTCGTCGAGGAGACGGCCGCGGTGTCGGCGTCGGCGCTCGGCGTCACTTCGATGCTTTCGAGGATTTCCTCGGTGGTGATACCGCCGTTGATCGATTTCGAGGCTTCTTCGGCGACCACCGGCAGGGCGACGAGTTCGCCGTTGGTCGCCGCTTCCCGGGTCGGGTCGACGACGCCGACGCTTTCGGTGATGCCGGCGGGGCTGCTGCGGAAGAGCAGGGTCGCGGTCGCCGTGTATTCCTTGTCCTGGGACAGCGAGAAGGCGAGCGCGATCAGCGGCACGCCGATCAGCGCCTGCAGCACGACAATCTTTCGGCGCCGCACGATGCGCAGCGCCTGCTCGATTGCTCCTTCGTCTCTATTCACGAACGGTCCTTCGACGCAGGTTTGGCCATGCCTTCAGGCCGGAAATGATGGCGAAACGATCCCGGGACTCGATCAACGGGCCAGACGGCGCGCGGCGAGGGCGGCCCGTGCAGGCAGCGACGGGGCCATCCGCCGGGAGCGGGCCCGGTACAGCACGCGCCGCGCCTTCTCCCCTTGGTTGACCCCGATCCGCGGCCACTCGAGCGGCAGCGGCGGGGTCGGCCGGGTCGGGACGGTGACCGCGAAGCGGTATCCGGCCTCCCCCGCGGCGCGCACCGCGCGCGCGTCGTAGTCGCTGTAGGGGTAGGCGAAAGAGGTGCACGGCCTGCCCATCTGCTCCTCGCAATCGCGCCTGGAGCCGACCAGCTCCTCTGCGATCTGGGCGTCCTCGATCTGCGAGAGCCGGGGATGGCTGCGGGTGTGGGAGCCGACCTCCCAGCCCTCATCGGCGAGGCCGCGCAGTTCGTCCCAGCTCATGCAGAGCAGCTCGTCCTCGTGCTCGCTCCCGAGCCAGTGGTCGTAGCCGCCCCACGCCATCGGCGTGTCGGTACCCGCGTAGGAGGTCGGGACGTAGACGGTCCCCGGGATCCCGAGCCGCGCCATCACCGGCGCCGCGTGCTCGAGGACCGAGCGGTGGGCGTCGTCGAAGGTGACGACGACCGTGCGCTCCTCGACCGGGGAGAGGCCGAGGGCGTCGCTCACGGTTGCGCCCCGGTAGCCACGGCGGACGAGCGCGGTCAGCTGTTCCTCGAAGTCGCCCGGCCGGACCGTGGTCTCCGCGGGCCAGTCCTCGCTGATCCCGTGGTAGGAGAGGACCAGCAGGTCGTTCATCGCGGCGCGGCTACTCGCCCGGTTCGCGGCGAGGGACGAGCACCAGGCGCTTGAACTCGGCGACGAGGACTCCATCCTGGTTGAGAACGCGGGTGTGGACCTTGACGATGCCGCGATCCGGCTTCGATTTGGAGGGCTTCACGTCGAGGACCTCGGTCTCGCAGTAGAGCGTGTCGCCGTGGAAGACGGGGTTCGGATGGCTGAGTTCTTCGGTCGCGAGGTTGGCGATCGCCTTCCCGGAGACGTCGGAGACCGACATCCCCAGCGCCAGCGAGTAGACCAGCGGGCCGACGACGACGTTGCGGCCCTGCTGGGACTGCTTGGCGTAGACGTCGTTGAGGTGAAGCGGGTGGTGGTTCATCGTGATCAGGCAGAAGAGGTGATCGTCGGACTCGGTCACGGTCTTCGCGGGCCAGTGCTTGTACACGGCGCCGACCTCGAACTCCTCGAGGTAGCGGCCATAGCTGTGGGCGCCGCTCGCCTCGCGCTCGGCCTGGTCGGTGGTCAGCTCGTACGTCTCGCTCATCGTTGCCGGATTCTCCTGTCGGTTGGACGGCGCGTGATGCTAGATCATCGTCTCAGGGCGCGGGTATCGTGGTCGCCGATGGCGGACGCCGGAGCAGACTCGCCACGCCTCCTGCGCGCCCGGGCGCCGCTGCGCGTCAGCTTCGCGGGCGGCGGCACCGACGTCCCTCCCTATCCCGCCGAGCAGGGCGGCCTGGTCCTCAGCGCGACGATCAACCGCTACGCCTACGGCACCCTCCGCCCCCGCGAGGACCGCCAGATCGGGATCCAGTCGCTCGACCTCGACGCCGTCGCCTCCTTCGCGCTGGAAGAGGCCCGCCCCGACGGCGACCGCCTCGACCTGATCAAGGCGGCGATCCAGAAGCTCGCCTCCGACTCCCCCAACGGCTTCGACCTCTTCCTCCACTCGGCGGCGCCGCCGGGCTCGGGCCTGGGCTCCTCCTCGGCGGTGGTCGTGGCCCTGGTCGGGCTGCTCTCCAACCACATGCGGATGCCGCTGACCGACTACGAGATGGCCCGCCTCGCCTACACGGTCGAGCGCGAGGACCTCGGGCTCAAGGGCGGCACCCAGGACCAGTACGCCGCGGTCTTCGGCGGCTTCAACTTCATGGAGTTCCGCGCCGATGAGGTGATCGTGAACCCGCTGCGGATCTCGCCCGAGACGATCAACGAGCTCGAGTACAACCTGCTGCTCTGCTTCACCGGCGGGACCCGCGTCTCCGACCACATCATCGACGACCAGACCGGGCGCTACCAGTCGCATGACAGCTCGACGATGGACGGCCTCAGCATGCAGAAGGAGCTCGCGGTGGAGATGAAGGACGCCTGCTGCGCGGCAACCTCAACGAGTTCGGCGAGCTCCTCGACCGGGCCTGGGAATTCAAGAAGAAGATGTCGCCGAAGATCACCAACGACCACATCGACGAGCTCTACGCCGAGGCCAAGCGCCACGGCGCGATCGGCGGCAAGGTGACCGGCGCCGGCGGCGGCGGCTACATGCTGCTCTACTGCCGCTACGACGCCAAACACGAAGTCGCAGGCGGCGCTCGCGGCGCTCGGCGCCGAGGCCGTCGACTTCCAGTTCGACCCGTTCGGGCTGACGACCTGGTCCCACCGCGATGAGCTGACGCGACCGCCGCAGACCTCGCCGGCAAGAGGCTCTCCGAGGGCGCGGCGCTGCTCGAGGCGATGCGCGACGGCGAGTGCGTCGAGCAGATCGCGGTCGCCGCCGAGGTCAGCGCGGCGGCACTCGCGGGCGGCGGCAAGCTGCTCGTCTTCGGCAACGGCGGCTCCGCCGCCGACGCCCTTCACATCGCCGCCGAGTTCGTCGGCCGCTACCTGATCGAGCGGGCGCCGCTGCCGGCGATCGCGCTGGTCGCCAACCCCTCCGCGGTCACCGCGATCGGCAATGACTACGGCTTCGAGAATGTCTTCGCGCGCCAGGTCCGGGCGCTCGGGAAAGCGGGCGACGTCGCCCTCGGCCTGACCACCAGCGGCCGCTCTCCCAACGTCGCCAGGGGGCTCGAGGCGGCCGGCCAGCTCGACATGGCGACGATCGCGATGACCGGCGCCGACCCCGGCCCGGTCGGCGACCGCGGCCGAGCTGCGGATCGCGATACCGAGCTCCGAGACGCCGCGGATCCAGGAGGGCCACATGCTCGCCGCCCACATCGTCTGCGAGTGGGTCGAGGCGAAGCTGGCGGCGGAGGACGACCGGGATTGAGCGGGCCGAGGCTGCTGCCCGGCCGCACCGCCTTCCTCGACCGGGACGGGACGATCAACGAGTCGGCGGCCGAGGGGGACTACATCACGGCGCCGGATCAGGTCAGGCTGCTGCCGGGGGCGGCCGAGGCGATCCGCCTGCTCAATGAGCTGCCGGCGAGGGTCGTCGTCGTCACCAATCAGAGGGGATCGCGCTGGGGCTGATGAGCCGGGATGACCTCGCCGCCGTCAACGAGCGGCTCGAATCCGAGCTCGCCCGGGCGGGAGCCCGGCTCGACGGGATCGTCGCCTGCCCTCACGAGAAGGACGCCTGCGATTGCCGCAAGCCCGGACCCGGGATGTTCGAGAGCGCCGCCCGCGAGCTGGACGGCGTCGAGATCGAGGGCGCGGCGATGATCGGCGACACGGCGATCGACGTCGAAGCGGGACGAAGGCTGGGAATGGCGACGGTGCGACTCGGCCCGACGGGGAGCCGCGAGCCCGAGGCTGACTACGAGGCGGAGGACCTGCTGGAGGCGGTCCGCCGTCTCAGTGGACTTTTTTGAGCCGCGCGCGCTGCTCCTGCTTCTCGACCACCTGGCCGATCAGCTTTTTCACGTTCGAGTCGCCGGTCGCCTTGATGTGGCCGGTCTCCCACGCTTTGCGGTAGCTCTTCAGCGTGCCTTTCTCGGCCAGCTCGTTGAACACCGGGCGGTCGATTTCGACCAGGATCCGCTCGTCCTGTGCGAGGTCCTTGGTGATCTTCGGCCCCGGCACCTCGACCCGGTAGAGCTGGATGTCGTGTTTGGCTTTCAGCTCCAGTCCGACGACCAGCTTCAGGTTGGCCAGCGCCGGGACTTCCGCCTGAAAACGCTCGACGGCGGTCTTGATCAGGTCGGAGGTCGACGCCATGTCGCTACCCCTCCCCCACTCAGATCTTGTTCCTCTGCAGGAGCTTTTTGCCGATCACCATGCGCTGGATCTCCGAGGTGCCCTCGCCGATCAGGAGCAGCGGCGCGTCGCGGTAGAGGCGCTCGATCTCGTACTCCTTCGAGTAGCCGTAGCCGCCGTGGATCCGGAAGCTTTCCTCGACGCAGAACTTCCCCGTCTCGGAGGCGAGCAGCTTCGCCATCCCGGCCTCGAGGTCGGAGCGAGCGCCCGCGTCCTTCATCTGCGCCGCTTTGCGGGTGAGCAGGCGGGCCGCTTCGATCTGGGTCGCCATGTCGGCGAGCTTGAACTGGATCGCCTGGTGCTTGGAGATCTCCTTGCCGAAGGTCTTGCGTTCCTGGTCTAGCGCAGCGCCAGCTCGAGGGCCGGCTGGGCGATGCCGACGCCGCGGGGGCGACGTTCGACGCGGCCGACCTCGAGCGCGTCCATCATCTGGATCAGCCCTCGCCGACCCCGGCCTCCTCGCCGCCGAGACCCGCTCTGGCGGGCAGCGATAGCCGTCGTAGACGAGCTCTCTTCTGAGCCCTTGTACTCCATCTTCCTGATCTTGGGGGGACGTCGAGTCCCTTGAAGCCTCCCTGGTTGGACTTTCGACCCAGGGCTCCTTCTTCAGCAATCTGG
>CAWCHE010000005.1:0-894868 GCA_963795295.1 uncultured Solirubrobacterales bacterium | reverse complement strand
AGGTCGACTCGACGCCCTTGTATCCCATCTTCCTGATCTTCGGGGGGACGTTGAGTCCCTTGAAGTCGCCCTCGTTGGTTTCGACCCAGGGCTCCTTCTCGGTGATGAAGCAGGTCATGCCCTTGTAGGGCGGATCGGCCTCCGTGTCCGTCCTCATCAGGACGAAGACGAGGTCGGAGCCGAGCCCGTTCGTGACCCACATCTTCTGCCCGTTGAGCTCCCACTTGCCGTCCTCGCCCTTCTTGGCGGTCGACTTGATGCCCTGAACGTCGGAGCCGACCTCGGGCTCGGAGAGCGAGAAGGCGGCGCGGATCTCGCCGGTCGCCATCCTCGGCAGGAAGTGCTCCTTCTGCTCCTCGGTACCGAACTTCATCAGCAGGTAGGAGCCGATGAAGTGGGTGTTGACGACGCCGGAGATCGAGATCCAGCCGCGCGAGAGCTCTTCGACGATCATCGCGTAGGTGGTCAGGTCGAGGCCCATGCCGCCGTACTCCTCGGGGATCGTCACCCCGAACAGCCCCAGCTCCTTCATCTGCTCGACGATCGGCTCCGGGAAGGAGTCCTCGTGGTCGTAGTGCTCGGCGTTGGGGATGATCTGCTCGTCGGCGAACTGCCTGACCATCTCCGTGATCGCGCGCTGCTCGTCGGTCTGCTCGCTGTAGGCGACTGTGTCTACGGCCATTTCTCCTGCTCTGGTCGGGATCGGCGGGGCAGCGAAGGATATCGCCGCGACGCAAGCGGGGGCTCAGGCCGGCAGGTGCTCGAGGGCCCGCAGGCGGGCGACCACGCGGTCGGCCCGCTCGCTGAAGCTGCGCAGGTCCACGTCCTCAGGAACGGTGGCAGCGGCGGAGACGACGGTGCGGCGGCGGCGATCGTCGAGCATCGACGAGCTCGCCCGCTCGGCCAGCTCGGCGGAGCGGTAGGCCTGCTCCGCCGCCCGGTTGGCCTGCTCGACCGCGTGGCGGGCCTGCTCGGCGGCTTCGATCGCTGTCTCGCCGACGGCGCCGACGGCTGCTTCCGAGGCATAGGCGACGTCGAGGGCCTCCTCGATCCGCTCGACCAGCTCGGTCAGCAGCGGTGGAGCGGCGTCCCCCTGGATCAGCCAGTCCTGGGTGTTGTCGCGCTCTGTAGCCTCCATCCAGGGCAATTTAGGGCCGCCGGAGGCGGTAAACCCGAGCGGCACCGATTACCACTCAAGTTTTCTGGGTATCGGCCGAACTGGACAAGGTGGACGCGACACTCGTCTCATTGGAGGAGCTGGGCTCCCGCGACCTCGGCGCCTGGCGGGAGCTCGCCGACCGCGCCGTCGAGCCCAACCCCTTCTTCGACCCCGACTTCGTCCTGCCGGCGGCGAGAGGCCTGGGCGAATGGGATGAGGTGGCGATCATGCGGATGCGCGAGGGCTCGGACTGGATCGCCTGCCTGCCGGTCCGGCGCTACTCCCGCTGGCACGGGCTGCCGCTGCCCTCGGTCGGGACCTGGATGCACAGCTACTGCTTCCTCGGCACGCCGCTGGTCGACCGCGACCACCTCGATCGCTTCGCGACCTCGTTCGCGACCAGCGCCCGCCGCCGCCACCATCGCCGCTTCCTCGCCCTCGGCTCGGTCGGCGACGGCAAGGTGTTCAAGGCGATCCGCTCGACGATCGCCGAGTCCGACGGGCTCCGGGTCGCCTACCAGGAGGAGCACGAGCGCGCGGTGCTGCGGCGCCGGCCCCAGCCCGACTATCTCTCCGACCTCAAGTCCCGCCACCGGCGCGAGCTGCGGCGCCTGCGCCGCAAGCTCGGCGAGGAGCTGGGCGGCGAACTGGTCGTCGTCGATCTCGCCGAGGAGACCGAGGCGCGCGAGGAATTCCTCCGCATCGAGGCCTCCGGCTGGAAGGGCCGCGAGGGCACCGCGATGGGATGCGTCGACGGCGTCGGGGACTTCTTCCGCGAAATGTGCGCCGGGTTCGCCGCTCGCGGCCGCCTGCAGATGCTCTCGCTCGAAACCGAGGGCAGCGTCGCCGCGATGAAGTGCAATCTCGGCGCCGGCGACGCGGCCTTCAGCTTCAAGATCGCCTACAAGGACGAGCTCAGCAGGTACTCCCCGGGGATCCTGCTCGAGGTCGAGAACGTCGAGGTCTTCCACGAGCGCGGCTCCGAGCAGCTCCTCGACTCCTGCGCCGAGCCCGGAAACGAGATGATCAACCGGCTCTGGCCGGATCGCCGCTCGATCGAGTCCCTGGTGCTCGGCCCGAGCGGGCCCTCGAGCACCGCGTTCGGCCTCGCCGGAAACGTGATCCGCAGAGCCAGAGAACGGAGGCACCGCCATGCCCGATAACGCCCTTCAGGTCGACCCGCCGCAGTTCGAGGCGGCGTTCGACCGGACCCCCACCCGCGTCTCGCACGGCCTCGCCGCCCACCCGCTGCTCCAGCTCGAGGCCGTCGCCGGCCTCGCCGAAGGGCTGCCGGAGGCGAGCATCGAGCACAACATCGGCGACCTGCCCAAGGTAGTCGACCCGAATGCGGTCGAGCAGAGCGAGCTCCCGCCAGGAGAGATCGCCCGCACGATCGACACCAACGGCTGCTGGATGGTGCTCAAGAACATCGAGCAGGACCCCCGCTACGACGGCCTCCTCAACGAGCTGCTCGACGGGATCGCCCCGATGGTCGCCGACCGCGACGGCGGCATGAGCGCCCGCGAGGGCTTCATCTTCCTCTCCGCGCCGAAGTCGATGACCCCCTCCCACACCGATCCCGAGCACAACTTCCTGCTCCAGGTCCGCGGCGAAAAGGACATGAACGTCGGCGAGTTCCCGGACGGGGACACGCGGCAGCTGGAGCTCGAGCAGACCTTCGGCGGCGGCGGCAACCGCAACATCCAGTGGGAGCCCAGCAACCCGCAGAAATTCAACCTCCAGCCCGGCGACGGCGTCTACGTCCCGCCCCACGCCCCGCACTGGGTCGAAAACGGGCCCGAGGCCTCGGTCTCGCTCTCGATCACCTTCCAGACCCCGGCGAACAAGCGCGCAATCAGCGTCCACGCCTTCAACGCCCGCCTGCGCCGCCTCGGGGTGACGCCGGCGCCGCCCGGCAGGCGCCCGGCGGTCGACGTGCAGAAGGCGAACTGCCAGCGGGTCCTGCGGCGCCTCAGCCGTTCCAGCTAGCGGCGGCAGCCGACCTATAGATTTGCGCCCCCACCGACCGAGGAGCGCGAACCAACTTGAGAGCACCCAGAGACTTCCTTCAGCCGCAGGCGATCGGCGCCCCCGAGCCGCTGCGCGAGATTCCCGTCAAGCCGTCGCGGATGATCCACTTCCTCGACTTCTCGAACCCGAAGATGGTCGAAAAGGCCGCCGGCATCGCCGAGAAGACCGACATCCTGCTCGGCAACCTCGAGGACGCGATCCCGGTCGACCGCAAGGAGGACGCGCGCCAGGGACTGATCAAGGCCGCCAAGGAGTCCGACTTCGGCCAGACCGCGCTCTGGACCAGGGTCAACTCGCTGGAGAGCCCCTGGGTCCTCGACGACCTGACCACGCTCGTGACCGAGATCGGCGACCAGCTCGAGGTGGTGATGGTGCCCAAGGTCGAGGGCGCCTGGGACATCCACTACGTCGACCGCCTCCTCGCCCAGCTCGAGGCGAAGGCGAAGCTCGACCGCCCGATCCTGATCCACGCGATCCTCGAGACCGCCCAGGGCGTCGTCAACCTCGAGGAGATCGCCGCCGCCAGCCCCCGCATGCAGGGGATGAGCTTCGGCCCCGCCGAC
The DNA here is from genome assembly GCA_963795295.1 of uncultured Solirubrobacterales bacterium. Lineage (GTDB taxonomy): Bacteria > Actinomycetota > Thermoleophilia > Solirubrobacterales > 70-9 > VRUE01. The sequence goes on along the minus strand of CAWCHE010000005.1, from coordinate 891,115 downwards.
CTCGCCGCCTCGCGGCGGATGAAGACGACCCGGGTCGGCGGCGGCCACCCCGGCTACCGCGTGATGGAGGACCCGACGGACCCGGAGAACCCCGAGGCCGACCGCGTCAGCGCCCAGCAGGACCTCTGGCACTACTCGATCGCCCGCATGGTCGACGCCTGCGCCGCAACCGGGATCCTGCCCTTCTACGGCCCCTTCGGCGACATCAAGGACACGGCCGGCTGCGAGACCCAGTTCCGAGCCGCCTTCCTGATGGGCTGCGTCGGCGCCTGGTCGCTGCACCCGGTCCAGATCGACATCGCCAAGAAGGTCTTCAGCCCGCCCCCGGACGAGGTCAAGTTCGCGAAGAAGGTCCTCGAGGCGATCCCCGACGGCCGCGGCGTCCACATGATCGACGGCAAGATGCAGGACGACGCGACCTGGAAGCAGTGCAAGGTGATGGTCGAGCTGGCCGAGATGCTGGCCGAGAAGGACCCGGAGCTCGCCGAGGCGTACGGGCTGTAGGTGCTCGGCGCGCGGGGCCTGTCACAGCCTGAGGGGGGCCTGCGGGCGCGCCAAACAGGGTGCGTTCTCGGCCCCCCTCAGTCTGCGCCACCCGCGCGAGGAGCCCGCAAGCCATCCTCGAGTGAAGCGGCGTGTCACTCACTGACTCGATGCCGCTCGCGCGGGTCCCGAGTCTGGGCGCTGACCACGCCGAGCGCCCGACCCCGGCGCGCGCCAGCTGATCTCAGGCGTGTCGTGACCCGAACGCCGCCCTGGCTTCGGTCCAGGGCCCGCTCGAACTCACGGTCGAGCAGCTCGCGGGCGCCGATCTGGGCGGGGATCGGGCGCAGCGTGTGATCGTCGCCGGGCAGCTCGGTCAGCTCGATGTTGGGCCAGCGCCCGATCTGCGCCACGGTGCCGTCGGCGTCGAGGTCTTCGAACAGCGGCTCGCCTTCCGAGAAGGCCAAGAGGATGACCGTTCCGGCGTCCCTGAGGCGGTCGAGGCCGGCCTCAAGGCTCGACTCCTCCGGCTTGCGCCTCGCCGGGCGCCTACCCAGCCGCGCGGCCGAGCGACCCAACTCGACCAGCAGCGCACGGGCGAGAAGGGCGATTTGCTTGAAGCCGACTTCGCCGCGCAGCAGCTTCCTCCATTTGCCCGGGTCGGAGGCTTGGTCGAGCTTGAGCGCCTCGCGCCGCTCGATCCCCTCCGTGTCCCACTCCAGGGCGCCCGAGTTGAGGAGCAGAAGCGTGTGGACGCGAGGACCGCTGAGCGCCTCGCGAAAGGCCCAGTAGCCGCCGCTGCAGAGGCCGACCAGCAGGAAGCTGTCGCCGAAACCTTGCTCCTGCAGGCGGTCGATCACGAGCGCGAGCTGCTGCTCGAACTTCGGCTGGTAGAAGCGGCCGGCGGTGCCGTCGGACTCGCCGATCCCCTCGAGGTCTACCCGCAGTGACCTGACCCCGCGTGCAGCCCAGCGGCGGGCCGTCTCCGCCCAGAGCCTGTTGGGGCCGATGCTGCGGACCGCGCCGGCGTTGAGGAAGAGGGCGCAGAACGGGGCCTCCTCCTCCTCCGCCTCCTCGGCGGGCTCAGAGAGGATGGCGAAGGCATTGCCGAACTGCTGAGGCATCAGGATCGTCGACTCGCGCACAGCGTTGCCGCCGATGTCGAGGACCAGCTCGTCGAGCTCGGCCACCACGCTCGCCACGCCGTTCCCCGCGCCCGTCATCCCGTCAAGAGGAACGGTGCTGCCGGCGTCATCGCCCTCGGCGAGCCAGGTCTCGACCCGCTCGGCGACGGCCGTCGCCAGCTTCGTCCGCTCCGCGTGGGAGACCAGCAGGCTCCAGCCGTCGCCGGGAGCCACCGCGACCGCGGTGCCGGCGTCTTCGAGGCTGCCGCGGAGGCCCTCGTCGACGCCCATGCCGTCGCGTTCGAGCAGCAGCGCCCGGCGCGGGGCGTTGTCCGAGCGCGTCTCGGGCTTCAGCGCCTTGAGCGACTCGATCGTCTCGCGGCTGAGGACGAAGCCGCCGGCCTCGAGCCAGCCCTCCGGCAGGACCGACTCGCCGCCCGCGGCGGCACCGCTCCAGGTCTGCATCCGCGAGAAGGCTTCCATTTCGCGGACGAAGGCGCGGCCGGAGACCGGCGCCCCCCAGACGATCAGCTCCTCGAAGTAGGAGCCGCGCGCCATTGCCTCCCGCGCCAGCAGGCCGCCGAGGCCGAGCCCGAGCACCGCGACGCGCAGCGCCGCTCGTCGCCCGCAGCCAATTCGCCGCCCCGTCGATCGCCCCGATCCAGGCATCGACGCGCCCGGGATCCCGCGGCGAGCCGGCGCTGTTGCCCGTCGCCGGCGGCCCGAAGCGGAGGGTCGGATGCCCGGCCGCCGCCAGCTGCTGCGCCCAGTCCCGCCTGCCGCGGTAGGAGGCGACCTCATCCCAGCCCCATGGCGGGCAGATGAGAACGGCCGTGGCCTTCTGGTCGGCCTCTGCGACCGGGTGGTAGAGAGCGTCGACCGGCTCGGGCGAGACGTCCAGGTAGGTCGGTCGTATCAGGGCCATCGGCAGTGCCTCACTCGATCGGAATGGTGACGCGGCCGCGCATATTGAGGGCCGACAGCGATATTTGGGGACTTTTTTCCTCCCGCCCGTTGGGGCGGAGGGCGACCGTCCTGCCGGCGCCTGGCTCGACGGAGATGCAGTCGTCGTCAGGCACGAAGCCGGGCGCGTGGAAGCGCAGGCCGGAGAGGAAGCGGCGGCAGGAGACCGTGAGCGCCCAGTCCCCGTCCGGGCGCCGCTGCACCGCGGCCTGCAGACCCAGCTCCTCCGCCGTCTCGGCCTCCGGCCTGCCGGCCGGGAGGTGGACCGCCTGGGAGATCGTCTCCACCCCATCCTCGCCGTCGCGCTCGAGGCTGGCGACGATCAGGGTCTGCGCCGGCGGCCCGAAGCGGTAGGCCCAGGAGGCGTCGACGAAGCGGCCGATGAGGGCCTCGACCTCAGTGCTGCGGGCCTCGTGGGGACCGAGCTCGACCGCCTCCCGCGCCTCCTCCACGCGCTGCTCGAAATTCGCGTAGAGGGCGACGCGCAGCTGGGCCGCGAGTGGGGCCGGACCGTCATTGGCGACGTGGAGGCCGACCCCGCTCAGGCCCTCGTCGGTCATCCAGACGGCCGCCGGCGCAAGGGCGCGGCGAAGGTGGTGGTAGGCGGGCTTGGGGCGGCCGGCGTGGTCGACGACCCCCCAACCCGCACCGGGCTCGAGGTCCCGCAGCCAGAGGATCAGGCCGCCGCCGCAGGGCGAGCTGGGACGACGCCACTCGCCGAACACGGCCGCCATCAGCTCCCCGGAGACCGCCCGGGAGAGCTCCAGGTAGCGGTCGAGGTCGCTGCTGCGCAGCTCCTCCGGGTCGACCCCGAACAGCAGCTCCAGGTAGTGGTCGCGGACGTCCGCGAAATCCCACTCAGTGCCGGCATCGCTCGGCACGCCGACCTCCGGTGCGAGGTCCTCCACCCCGATGTTCGAGATCGCCAGGCACTCCGACGCGAAGCGCACCCCGGCGCGGCGGGCATCCTCGAGCGGGCGCATGTAGCCGCCGACCCCGAAGTAGTTGGCGACCCCGCGGTCGAAGCGGAATGGGAGATTCCCGCCGCTCGGAGCCGAGGGGACGTAGACAGCGTCGAGCGAGGCCTCGGCGGCGATCTCCGGCAACAGAGCTCCGAACAGCTCGCCGCGGCCCATCGTCGGGTCGAGCCCGAGCATCGCCACCTGCTGCTCGACTTCGCTGTTGCCGCATAGAACGGCGAGGCTCGGCCTCCCGGCGAGCGCCCCGGCCACCTCGCGCGCCTCGCGCTCGACGCTGCGCCGGAAGCTCTCCACGGCGAGCGGGTAATCGAGGTTGGCGAACATGAAGTCCTGCCAGACGAGGATCCCGAGCTCGTCGCAGAGGTCGTGGAAGGCAGGGCTCTCGTAAGCGCTCGTGCCGGGGATCCGGACCATGTTCATGCCGGCGTCACGGGCTGCCTCGAGCGCCTCCCGCAGCGCCCCGGGCGCGGGCGAGAGCCCGACCGGGTCGACCGGGGTCCAGACCGCGCCCCGGGCAAAGATGCGGACGCCGTTGACGTGGAGGTCGATGCCGTCGCGCTCGACGTCGTGATCGGCGCCGGGGCCCGGCGCGAGCGTGCGGAAGCCGACGCGGCCGGCGTCCACCGAAACCGACTCCGGGCCGAGCGCGAGATCGAGGCGGACGTCGTGGAGGACCGGCTCGCCGTGCGTGTGCGGCCACCAGCGCGCGACGCCCGGGACCCGCAGGGTGCCGCTCGCCTGCACCCCCTCCTCGGAGGCGGCGACCTCGAGCTCGACACGGTGCTCCCCGGAGGGGCCCGAGAGCACGGCGACGACTGCATCCGGGCCGGTGCCGGAGTGCGGGCGCAGGGACGCCCGCACCGCCAGGACGCCGTCCTCACCGACCAGGCTCGGCCGCAGATCGACGTCGTCGGCAGCGAGGCCGGCGCTGCGGCGACGCAGCCTGACCGGCCGCCAGGGACCGACCGCGGCTGGGCTGGGCGCGAAGCCCGGCGCCCGGCCGAGCAGCATCGTCCGGAAGAAGCGCAGGTTCCCGTCGACCAGCCGTGTCCGCCAGCGCGCCCGCGGCTTGCGGCGCTCGGCCAGCAGCGGGCCGAGCGCGCGACAGCGAATCGCCAGCCGGTTGCCGCCGTCCTCGAGGAGGGCGCCGACGTCGACCGCGTGCGCGTGGAACATCGAGTCGCTCTCGAGCACCCGGCGGTCGTTGAGGAACACCTCGGCGACCGTCGCCAGCCCGTCGAGGAGGAGCGTTACCTCCTCCTCATCGGGTCCCGGCGCCGCCTCGAACTCGGTCCGGAACCACCAGTCCTCGGCGTCGAGGTCGCTCGGCTCCCCGGGCCGCCAGCGGCCGGCGTCCCGCAGCGCCGCGGCCGCCGTGCCGGGAACCGTCGCGGGCATCCACTCGAGGCCCGCCGCCGAGGCCGGGTCGAGGTGGGAGTCGGGAGCGCAGGACGCGGCTTCCCAGCCCACCGAGAGCTCAACGACCCCCGGCACGGCCCAACTCCACGAAACAGTCCTCCCAGGCTCGGGCGAGATCACCGATCGCCGGCGCCGGGTCGAACTCGCGGCGCCGCGCCAGCTTGAAGGAGAGCACCTTGCAGCCGTCGACGATGCGGCCCATCGCGGCCACGGCCCCGGCTCCTCCCTCCCCCAGCAGCCACGCGGCGTGGGAAGCGCCCGCCTCGAAGGCGGAGCCGGCCATGCGGACGGTGGCGAAGGCGTAGTCGTGGTAGGCCTGCGCGTCGCCCTCGAGCAGGCCGGGGAGGTCGCTCTCGAGCCGGCTGCCGAAGCGCTCGAAGGGGTTCGTCTCGGGTCGCCTGTCGAGGTGCTCGACGAGCAGACGGCGGGCCTCATCGCGGAGCCGCTCGCCCTCCAGGCGCGGGCCCGCGTCGAGCCTGACGATCTCGGTGTAGGGAGGAAGAACGTCTCCCGGGAGCTCTGGCCCGAGGCGGAAGACGCCCCGGTAGTCCTCGCCCTCCAGCTCGAAGTAGCCGGCGCCGTGGAAGTAACGCAGTCGCTCCGCCTCGCGGTCGATCGACTCGGGGACGATCGAGCTCTTGACGTGCGATGCGCGGTAGCTCGTCCCCTCGGTGTCCGGCAGGTACCAGGAGTCGAGCTCGACCGTGATCGTCCGCCCGACCTCGATCTGCTCGGCGATCTGGTCCGGCAGGGGGCGATAGGGCTGCATCTCGTGGATGTCGATGCCGTACAGCCGTTCGACGTCCTCGGGCCGGGGCTTGAAGAAGGTCCACTGGTCGCCCTCGAAGTCGATCTCCAGGGCGCAGCCCATCATCGCCAGCGGCTCGTCTCCGCGAGCGTGGACGAGCTCGATCAGGATGTCCGTGTAGCAGTTGGTTTCCGGGTAGGCGCGGTCGGCCCCGTGCAGCTCGTGCCGCTCGTATGTGCCCGGGTCGAGGCCGAAGAGGCTGACCAGGCCGGTGCCGGTCTTGCTCACAGGTCCATCTCCCCTCTGACGCCGGCCGGCCAGGCGTCGAGGTCGAGGCCGTGCTCGCGCAGCAGGGCGAGGACGATCCGCTCCAGCCCGAAGCCGAGGCAGGCGGTGTGGGCGGGCCCGCCGCCGTTCTCCATCGCGATGCCATAGGTGGATGCGAAGTGGTCCTGGTGGTAGTTGAAGGAGGCGACGGCGGTCGGCTCGGGACCGGCGATCTGGACGAGCACCTCGAACTTCAGCGCCTGCGAGCGCTGGCTGCGCGCCAGCAGCCGGCCGCTGCGGCCGAAGAAGGGGTCGTTGGCGACGTCGAAGCGCGCCTGCAGGCCGACCGAGCGCAGCAGCTCGATCGAGCGGTCGCGCCATTCGTCGCGCCAGGCCGAGACCGTCTCCGGCTCGCCGATGCGGACGATCTCGCGCTGGTGGAACATCTGCAGCCGGGCCGGGTCGCCCGAGGGCTCGGAGCGGAAGACGTAGGACCCTCCGGCGTCGACGGTGAGGCCGCCGGCCGCGAGCGGGCCGCGGGCGGCGACCGCCGGGTAGACCGGGTAGCAGGCGGCGGGAGTCAGCACCAGATCGGTCGCGGACTGGAACTCGCTCCAGTCCTCGTGCCGGGCCGCCCGCTCCTCCTGCGCGGTCGCCTCCTCCTCTCCGCCCTCGAAGGCGAAGACCGAGCCCGCCAGGTGGGGGAACGACTTCAGGTATCCGATCTCCTCGATCTGCCGACGCGGCAGGACCGGTGGGAAGGCGAGGCGCTCGGGCTGGTCGGCCGCGGCGGCTGCCGTGACCAGGTCGTCGAAGCCGCCCCGAACGCGCTCGAAGTCTTCGCTGCGCCCGTAGACCCCGGGCACGCCGCTGTCGATCAGGAGCCCCGCCGCGAGGAGGTCGGCCAGGAACTCCGCCTGCTCCGGCGTGCCGGGGCGGAACTCGGCCATGGCTAGACGTCCTTGGCGATCAGCAGCAGGCTGGCGTCGGTCTTGTGGATCCTCTCGTTGGCCACCATCAGGCAGGCCGACATCGTGTCGCGCAGGTGACGCCCGACGCTGAAGGGCGTGTCGTTCTTGTAGCCGACGATCCCGCAGACCCCCATCGCGCCCTGGCAGACGCGGGGCGCCTGCTCGGAGGTTGCGATCTTGAGGTTGTTGAAGCGGAGGATCGTCGCCATCTCGGAGAGACGGGAGCGGTCCGCCTCGCCGACGTCGCAGTACTCGCGCAGCGCCAGGGAGACCTCGGCCCGCAGCAGCGAGAGCTGGCACATCAGCTCGGAGAGGCGGATTGCCGCGGGCAGCGGCTCGCCCGGCTTTTTCTTGGCGGCGGCGCGGACGAAGGCGCGGGCGCGGTCGAAGGCGTCGGTCGCGATGCCGAGCCAGACGTGCGACCAGAGGATGTGGGAGACGGGGGTCATCGACTCGCAGGAGATCGTCGAAAAGGGCGTCGCGATGACCTGCTCGACCCCGATGCGGCCGGAGACGACGAAGCCGGGGGAGCAGGTGCCGCGCATCCCGAGCGGGTCCCAGGTTCCCTGCGGCGCCATCTCGACCTGGTCGCGGCGGGCAAGGACGAGGACCTGGTCGCCGGGCTCGGCGTCCGGGCTGCCGCGGAGGGTCGTGAGGAAGGCGTCGGCGTGCTCGCCGTAGGAGACGGTCGGCGCCTGCTTCTCGAAGCTCGCGATCCCGTCCTCGGGCTCGGAGACGGCGGCGACGGACTTGCCCATGTCGCCGCCGGTCCCCACCTCGGAGGTGATCGATGCGATCAGCCGCTGCTCGGAGACGATCTCCCGCAGGTAATCCTCGAACCAGGGCGAGCCCTCCAGATGGCGGCTGATGCAGGCGACCTGGATCTGGTGCATGGCGAAGACCATCGCGGTGGCCCCGCAGTGGCGACCGAGCTCGAAGCAGGCCTCGGCGACCGCCTCGAATGGGGCGCCGCCGCCGCCGAGCTCGGCGGGAACGAGGGCCGACAGCGCGCCCTCCTCGCGCAGGGCCTCGACCGCCTCGGCCGGGAAGCGCGCCTCGCGGTCGACCGAGTCGGCATTGGGCGCCGCCACCTCGGCGGCGATCCTGCGCACCGCGACGAGCAGCTCCTGCTCCTGCCCTGTCACGGCGAGGCTCATACCGCAGTCTCTCTCGGACCTCCTCGACCGCGGCGGCGATCGAGGAGACGCTTTCGAAGACGCTGCGCTTCAGCATCGAGTCGAGGAACTCGATGTCGAACGCGTCCTCCAGCGCGATCATCAGGTTGACGCTCGCATGCGAGGTCATCCCTGCCTGGAAGAGGTTGGCGTCGTCACCGAGCGTGTCGACGTCGACGGGCAGCCTCCCGTGCTCGCGAATGACCTGTCTGACCTGCTCGTTCATCCTCGGCTGACATCGGCACGGGCGGCGTTTCCTTTAGCCACGCGGCGGAGCCTCCAATGACACATTACGCAAAAATTCCTACCGAAAACTCAGCTCGTCACAACGGCGGCGGCGGCGAAGCCGTCCTCGTGCGTGAGACTGACCGCCAGATCGGTGACCCCGGCCTCGCCGGCGAGCGCGGCGGCGCGACCCGAGAGCTCGATCCGGACCTTGCCCGTCGGCCCCTTGAGGATCTCGATCCCGGTCAGCCTGATTTCCTCGCCGCTGCCCGGCAGCGCCTTGATCGTCGCCTCCTTGGCGGCGAACCGCGCGGCCAGTCGCTCGGCCTCGATCTCGCCCGAGGGCCGGCGGCACTCCTCGACCTCACGGTCGGTGTAGATGCGCTCCAGGTACCGCTCGGCGTGCGGGCCCGAGAGGGACTCCGACACAGACTCGACCGCGACCAGATCGATGCCGACGCCGATCGCCACCAGGCCTTCCTCAGTCGCCGAGGCGCTCTTCGAGCGCTTCGAGCTGGGCCGTCAGCTCGGCCGGCAGCTTGTCGCCGAACTTGGCGAGGTGCTCCTTGACCTGCGGCAGCTGCTGCTTGAACAGCTCCGTGTCGACGCTGAGCAGCTCGGTCATCGCCTCGTCGGAGATGTTGAGCCCCTCGGTGTCGATCGCGCCCTCGGCGGGCAGCAGCCCGATCGGGGTCTCGACCGCGTCGGCCTCGCCCTCGCAGCGGCGGAAGACCCACTCGAGCACGCGGCTGTTCTCGCCGAAGCCGGGCCAGAGGAACTTGCCGTCGGCGTCTTTGCGGAACCAGTTGACGTAGAACACCCGCGGCAGCTCGGCCCCCTCGCGCTTGCCGGCCTTGAGCCAGTGGGCGAAGTAGTCGGCCATGTTGTAGCCGCAGAACGGCAGCATCGCCATCGGGTCGAAGCGCAGCTGGCCGACGGCGCCGGCCGCGGCGGCGGTCGTCTCCGAGGACATCGTCGCCCCCATGAAGACGGCGTGCTCCCAGTCGAAGGCTTCCTGGACCAGCGGCAGCACGGTCGCCCGGCGGCCGCCGAAGAGGAAGGCGTCGATCGGCACCCCGGCCGGGTCCTCCCACTCGGGCGCGATCGACGGGCACTGCGACGCCGGCGTCGTGAAGCGGGCGTTCGGGTGGGCGGCCGGCTTCTCGGACTCGGGCGTCCAGTCGTTGCCGTGCCAGTCGATCACGTGATCCGGCGGTTCGCCGGTCATTCCCTCCCACCAGATGTCGCCGTCGTCGGTCTTGGCGCAGTTGGTGAAGATCGAGTTGCTTTCGATCGTGTCCATCGCGTTCGGGTTCGTCTTGTAGCTCGTGTTGGGGGCGACGCCGAAGAAGCCGGCCTCGGGGTTGACCGCGTAGAGGCGGCCGTCCTCGCCGAACTTCATCCAGGCGATGTCGTCGCCGATCGTCTCGACCTTCCAGTCGGGCAGGGTCGGGATCAGCATCGCCAGGTTCGTCTTGCCGCAGGCCGACGGGAAGGCGCCGGTGACGTACTTGACGTTGCCCTCGGGCGAGGTCAGTTTGAGGATCAGCATGTGCTCGGCGAGCCAGCCCTCGTCGCGCGCCATCGCCGAGGCGATCCGCAGCGCGAAGCACTTCTTGCCGAGCAGGGCGTTGCCGCCGTAGCCCGAGCCGAAGGACCAGATCTCGCGCGTCTCCGGGTAATGGACGATGTACTTGTTGTCCGCGTTGCAGGGCCAGGCGACGTCCTCCTGGCCCTCGGCGAGCGGCATCCCGACCGAGTGCACGCAGGGGACGAACTCGCCATCGGCGCCGAGCAGCCTCGAGGGCGCCGGCGCCCATCCGGGTCATGATCCGCATCGAGACCGCGACGTAGGCGGAGTCGGTCAGCTGGACGCCGATTTCGGCGATCGGCGAAGCCGAGCGGGCCCATCGAGAAGGGGACCACGTACATCGTGCGGCCCGCCATGCAGCCCTTGAAGAGCCCACCGAGCATCTCCCGCATCTCGGCCGGGTCGCGCCAGTTGTTGGTCGGGCCGGCGCCGTCCTCGGTCTCCGAGCAGATGAAGGTCCGGTCCTCGACCCGGGCGACGTCGGCGGGGTCGGAGAGCGCCAGGTAGGAGTTCGGCCGCTTCGCGTCGGAGAGGCGCTCGAAGGTCCCGGCGTCGATCAGGGTCTGGGCGAGGGCGTCGTACTCCTCAGCGGAGCCGTCGCACCAGTGGATGGCGTCGGGCTGGGTCAGGTCCGCGATCTCCTGGACCCAGTCGATCAGTTTTGCGTGCGTGGTGGGCGCTGTGGCCGCGGTGGTCTGGCTATTCATGGCGGGGCACTCTACTTATCGGATTGGTTGCTGTCGGCAGGAGTCAGATGAACGAGGCTGACGTCGGCATTCTTGTTCAGGATCTTCAATTCCGCCGTTTCTTCCTTCCCGCCCTTCTGGACGACGGTGCATTCGAAGGTGGTTCCGGCCTTGACCTCGACGTCCGAGGGGCAATCGACGGAGGAGATCTTCATCCCCTGGGATTTTTCGAGGCTGGCGGTGATCGCTTCCTCGGTCTTGGCGCTGTCGATCACGGTTTCCCCGCAGCCGACGACGACGGCGCCCGCGGCTGCGGCGAGCGCGATGACGGCCAATATTCGGCCTGACAACGTCATTCCTCCCCTTGCCTGCCGGGTTCGAGTCACGAGCGCAGTATCCCAGGGCGTCGGATAGGGTTCCCCGCCGCTGATGCGCTTCTACGAGTACGAGGCACGCAAGATCGTCGAGCTGGCGGGAATTCCCGTCACCAAGTACGGCTTCTGCAAAACCGCCGATGAGGCACGCAAGGCCGCCGAGGAGATCGGCGGCCCGGTCGTGATCAAGTCCCAGGTCCTCAGCGGCGGCCGGATGAAGGCCGGCGGCGTCAAGTTCGCCGACACGCCCGATGAGGCCGCCGAGCACGCCGAGGCGATCCTGAAGCTGGAGATCAACGGCCACATGCCCCGCGGCGTCCTCGTCGACCCGAAAGCCGAGGTCAAGCAGGAGTACTACGCGAGCGTCGTCTGGGACGGAACCGCGAAGCGGCCGCTGATGCTGTTCAGCGACATGGGCGGGATCGACATCGAGGAGGTCGCCGAGACCCACCCCGACCACGTCGGCCGCGGCCACCTCACCAACCTGATGCCGATCCCCGACTTCGAGGCCAAGCAGGCGATCGCCGCCACCGGCGTCACCGGCTCCCAGCTCAACCGCGCCACCCCGATCCTCGCCAAGCTCGCCCGCCTCTTCCGCGACTACGACATGACCCTGGCCGAGATCAACCCGCTGGCGGAGCTGACCGACGGCAGCTTCGTCGCCCTCGACGCCCACATGGAGATGGAGGCGGAGGCGGTCGGCCGCCAGAAGAAGCTGCTGCGCGGGCACCTCGAGATCGCCGAGGACGACACCCGCGAGACCTACGAGCCCTCCGCCTTCGAGCGCAACGTCGGCGGCGATCGACGCCGCCGACCACCGCGGCGTGATCCAGGGCAAGGACCACGGCTTCACCGGCAACCTCGGCCTCGTGATCGGCGCCGGCGGCGGCTCGCTGACCCTCACCGACGCGGTCCGCAGCCAGGGCGGCAAGCCCGCCAACTACTCCGAGATCGGCGGCAACCCCTCGGTCGCCAAGGCCTGCGGCCTGGCCAAGGAGGTGCTCGAAAAGGACGGCGTCGAGAAGATCGCCGTGATGATGTCGATCGTCTCCAACACCCGCGTCGACATCGTCGCCCGCGGCGTCATCAAGGCCTGCCTCGAGCTCGACAAGGACCCCGGCGAGACGATCGCGATCTTCCGCATCCCGGGCGCCTGGGAGGACGAGGGCTTCAAGATCCTCGACAAATACGGGGTCGAGTCCTGCGACCGCTCGGTCTCGCTCTGGGAGGCCGCCGGCCGCGCCGTCGCCAAGGTCCAGGGGCATCATGAAATTCCGATCACTTGCTCTGCTCTCGCTCGTTCGCAATCAAATGACCGGAAGCCATGCTTACTCGCTTCCGCGGTCGCAAGTGATCGGGTGGGTGGTACCTCGATGAGCATTCTTCTCTCCAAGGAGACGACCTTCATCGTCCAGGGGATCACCGGGCGCGAGGCGGTAAACCTGACCCGCGAGTGCCTCGACTACGGCTCCAAGGTCGTCGGCGGCGTCACCCCGGGACGCAAGGGCCGCGAGGTCCACGGCGTGCCGGTCTTCGACACCGTGGCCCAGGCGGTCGAGAACCACGGCGGGCCGATCGACGGCTCCGTCGTCACCGTCCCCCCCGCCTTCACCAAAGACGCGGTCTTCGAGGCGATCCTCAACGGGATCAAGCTGATCGTGATCGTCACCGAGCGGATCCCGCGCCGCGACGTCGCCCAGATGGTCGAGCTGGCCGAGATGGAGGGGGCGCGGATCATCGGCCCCAACTGCCTCGGCCTGATCGTCCCCGAGGTCTGCAAGATGGGCGGGATCGGCGGCCCCGCGAAAGACGCCGCCAAGGCCTACGCCCCCGGCCCGGTAGGCGTCATGAGCCGCTCCGGCGGGATGACCACCGAGATCTCCTCCTCGCTGACCCAGGCCGGGCTCGGCGTCTCGACCGCGGTCTCGATCGGCGGCGACGCGATCATCGGCTCCACCTACGCCGAGCTGATGCCCTACTTCGAGGCCGACGAGCAGACCCAGGCGATCGTCATCTACACCGAGCCCGGCGGCCGCATGGAGGCCCAGCTCTCCGAATGGGTCAAGGACAACGACAGCCGCCTGCCGATCGTCGCCTTCATGGCCGGCAAGTTCATGGACGACGAGGAGATGAAGGGGATGAGCTTCGGCCACGCCGGGACGATCGTCGAGGGCAAGGAGGACACCGCGACCGAGAAGATCACCCGCCTCGAAGCGGCCGGGATCCGCGTCGTCGAGCGGATCGACCAGATCCCCGACGCGGTCAAGGAAAAACTGGGGGTGACCGCATGAGCGCCGCGCTGAGCAGGGTCTTCATCGAGGTCGAGGTCGACGAGCCCGCGAGGAGCGACGCCGAGCTGGCGAAGAAGCTCGAAGAAGTCTGCCCGGTCGACATCTTCTCGGCGACCGACTCCGGCGTCGAGATCGTCGAGGCCAGCCTCGACGAGTGCGTCCTCTGCCGCCTCTGCATCGAGGCCGCGCCGGACGGCGCGGTCCACGTTCGCAAGCTCTACGACGGCACCGAGCTCACCTAGCCAGGCGCGCGTGCAGATCGAGACCGAGCGCCTGTTGCTGCGACCGGTCTCGATCGAGGACCTCGACGAGTTCGCGGAGCTCCATGCCGATCCCGAGGTCACCCGCTTCATCCACCCGTTCGATCGCGCCGAAGCCGAGGCGCGGATACGGCTCAGCGAAGAGGAATGGCGAGAGCGCGGCCACGGCCTGCTCGCGGTCCTCGACCGCGAGGGCGGCCGCTTCCTCGGCCGGGCAGGGCACCGGCACTGGCCCCAGTTCGGCGAGACCGAGCTCGGCTGGGCGCTGCGCCGGGACGGGTGGGGAAAGGGATACGCGACGGAGGCCGGACGCGCTTGCATCGATTGGGGTTTCGCCGAGCTCGACGTCCCCTACCTGACCGCGATGATCGGCCCCGCGAACGTCCGCTCGGCCCGGGTGGCCGAGCGCCTCGGCTTCACCCCGCTGCGCGACGACGTGCTGCTCGGCGACCCCGTCGTCGTCCACTCGATCGCAGCGCCCGCTGAGCTCAGCCCCCAGGCCGAGTGGCTGATTTTCATGACCCCATAGGGCCATCAACTCAGCACTCGGCGGGCAGGCGAGACGCCGTGTGAGTTCGCCTCACATTACTCGCATATAAATTTATATCTGGGTAAGTTACGAGAGATGGCCTCCGCCCCCTCCCGCACCCGTCTCTCCCGCGCCGAGCGCATGGAGCAGACGCTCAGCGTCGCCCGCTCCCTCTTCGCCGAGGGCGGCTACTCGGCGGTGACGATGGACGAGGTGGCGGCCGAGGTCGGCGTCACCAAGCCGCTCCTCTACAACTACTTCGGCAACAAGGAGAGCCTCTACATCGCCTGCATGGAGAGGGCGGGCGACGCCCTCTCGCGGACGATCGCCAACTCGGTCGCGGCGACGACCACCCCCGGCGAGGCGCTGCGCGCCGGCGGCCAGGCCTTCTTCGCCTTCCTCGACTCCGACCGCGCCGCCTGGGAGGTCCTCTTCGACGAGACCCTCCCCCGCAGCGGCGAGGTCGCGAGGCGGGTCGCGGCCCACCGCGGCCGCATCCTCGACCTCGTCACCGCCTCGATCATGGGGCAGGTTCCGGCGCGGATGCAGTCGGCCGCGAAGGTCGAGGTCGAGGCGCTCTCCGAGGCGCTGCTCGGCGCCGCCGAGGCGCTCGCCCACTGGTGGCTGCGGACGGAAGCGCTCTCGGCCAAGGACGCCGCCGACCTCCTGATCGCGACGATCGAGCCGGGCCTGCGCCTGCGCTGGGCCCCGGTCGAGAAGTCGACCTCGAAAGCCAAACGAACCTCGAAAGCCAAACCGAAAGGTGATCGCAGTTGATCGACACCCCTAACCGGGTCGCCGTGATCGGCGGCAACCGGATTCCCTTCGCGCGCTCCGACAGCGCCTACGCCCACGCGACGAACCAGGACATGCTGGTCGCCGCCCTCGACGGCCTCGTCGATCGCTTCGGCCTCGACGGCGAGACCCTGGGAGAGGTCGCCGGCGGCGCCGTGCTCAAGCACTCGCGCGACCGCGACCTGACCCGCGAGAGCCTGCTCAGCACCCGCCTCGCGCCCGAGACTCCCGCCTACGACGTCCAGCAGGCCTGCGGGACCGGCCTCGAGACGACGATCCTGGTCGCCAACAAGATCGCCCTCGGTCAGATCCAGGCCGGCATCGCCTGCGGCGTCGACACCACCTCCGACGCCCCGATCGCCCTCAACGAGGGGCTGCGCGAGACCCTGCTGGAGGCGAACCGGCAGCGCTCGACCGCCGGCAAGCTGCGTGCCCTGACCGGGGTCCGGCCCGGCCACGTCGTCCCCGCCATCCCCCGCAACGAGGAGCCCCGGACCGGCCTCTCGATGGGCGAGCACTGCGCGATCATGGCCGCCGAGTGGGAGATCGGCCGGGCCGAGCAGGACGAGCTCACCGTCGCCAGCCACCGCAACCTGGCGGCTGCGTATGAGCGCGGCTTTCACGACGACCTGACGACCCCCTACCTCGGCCTCGCACGCGACCAGAACCTCCGGCCCGACTCCGACCCCGAGAAGCTGGCGAAGCTGAAGCCGGTCTTCGGCGGCGAGGACGGGACGATGACCGCGGCCAACTCGACCCCGCTCAGCGACGGCGCCAGCGCCGTCCTGCTCGCCGGCGAGAGCTGGGCGAAGGAGCACGGCCTGCCGATCCTCGCCTACTTCACGGGCGCCCAGACCGCCGCCGTCGATCACGTCCACAAGCGCGAAGGGCTGCTGATGGCGCCCGCCTACGCGATGCCGCGGATGCTCGACCGCGCCGGCCTCGGCCTCGGGGACTTCGACTACTACGAGATCCACGAGGCCTTCGCCGCCCAGGTGCTCTGCACGCTGAAGGCCTGGGAGGACCCCGAGTACTGCCGCGAGAAGCTCGGACGCGACGCCCCGTTCGGCTCGATCGACCGGGCGAAGCTGAACGTCAACGGCGGCTCGCTCGCCGCCGGGCACCCCTTCGCCGCGACCGGCGGGCGGATCGTCGCCGGCCTCGCCAAGCAGCTCCACGAAGACGGCAGGGGGCGCGGCGTGATCAGCGTCTGCGCCGCCGGCGGCCAGGGTGTTGTCGCGATGATGGAAGGGCCTGAGTGATGAGCGACCGCTACGCGCAGGTCGTCAACGCCCCGATCGCCTCGACCCTGGCCCGCCAGGTCGGGCTGCCGCAGCCGGTCGAGCTCGACCGTCACCGCTCCCACACCCCTGTTCTCTCCGGGGCGATGCTCTCCGGGGCGGCTCCCGGCAGCAGGCTCGAGCGCCCGCTGAAGGCGGCCTTCGACCGGATCGGGCTCGAACGAGGCGGGCTCGAGGGCAAGGTCAAGGCGCTCGTCTTCGACGCCACCGGGATCACCGACTCGGCCGAGCTGGTCGAGCTCCAGCGCTTCTTCTACCCCGGCGTCGGCCGCCTCGCCCGCAACGGCCGCGCGATCGTGCTCGGCGCCATCCCCTCTGAAGCCGGCTCGACCCGCGCGGCGACCGCGCAGCGGGCGCTGGAGGGCTTCACCCGCTCACTTGGCAAGGAGATCGGCGGCCGCGGCGCGACCGCGCAGCTGGTCCGGGTCGCCGAGGGCGGCGAGGGCGAGCTCGAGTCGACCCTGCGCTTCCTGCTCTCGCCGCGCTCGGCCTACGTCTCCGGGCAGGTGGTCGAGATCGGCGGCCCGGTGGCCCCACGGCCGGAGATCGATTGGGAGCACCCGCTCGCGGGCAGCGTCGCCCTCGTCACCGGCGCCTCGCGTGGGATCGGCGCCGCGATAGCGACGACCCTCGCCCGCGACGGCGCCAGGGTGATCGGCCTCGACGTGCCGCAGGCGGCCGCGGACCTGGGCCGAGTCACCGCCGAGGTCGACGGCGACGCGATCGAGCTCGACATCACCGCCCCTGAGGCCCCCGAGCGGATCGCCGAGCGCCTCGCCGACGGCGTCGACATCGTCGTCCACAACGCCGGCGTCACCAAGGACCGGACGATCGCGAAGATGCCCGAGGAGCGCTGGAGCCAGCTGATGGAGATCAACCTCTCCAGCGAGGAGCGGATCAACGACGCGCTCCTCGACGGCGGCCTGCTGAAGCCGAACGGCCGCATCGTCTGCGTCTCCTCGATGTCCGGCATCGCCGGCAACTCCGGCCAGACCAACTACGCGACCTCGAAGGCGGGTGTGATCGGGATGGTCGAAGCGCTTGCCCCCGAGCTCGCCGAGCGCGGTGCGACGATCAACGCCGTCGCCCCCGGCTTCATCGAGACCCAGATGACCGCGGCGATGCCGATCGGGCCGCGCGAAGCCGGCCGCAGGATGAGCAGCCTCTCCCAGGGCGGGCTGCCCGTCGACGTCGCCGAGACGATCGCCTGGTTCGCCTGCCCTGCCTCGACCGGTGTCAACGGCAACGTCGTCCGGGTCTGCGGCCAGAACCTGCTGGGGGCCTGATGACGACCCGCACCCTCGACGGCCCACCGAGCATCCTGCCGCTCTACGCGCGGGCCGCGGCGCCGATGATCCCCGGCGCCTCGCTGCTCCCCTTCATCCCGGGCGGCGGCGGCGAGATCCCCCAGGTCGAGCTGCGGCTCGAGGGCGTCCAGGCAGATGCCGCTGCCGTCGCCCCATACGCGAAGGTCTGCGGCTTCACCCTCCGCGACAACCTGCCCCCGACCTACCCGCACGTGCTCGCCTTCCCGCTGCACATGGCGGTGATGGCGGATGGCGGCTTCCCGTTCGGCGCCGTCGGCCTCGTCCACATCGAGAACCGGATCGAGCAGCACCGCCCGGTCGCGGTCGGCGAGGAGCTGACGCTGCGGGTGCGGCCGACGGCTCTGCGCCCCCACGCCCGCGGCAAGACCTTCACGCTCGAGACTGAGGCGCTGGTCGGCGACGAGGTCGTCTGGGAGAGCGTCAGCACGATGCTGCGCCGCGGCAGCGGCGCAGGAGAGCGGCCAACGGCGAAGGGCGAGGCCCCCGATCCCCCCGAGGACGACTCCCCCGCCTCCGCGAGCTGGCGCCTCGGCGGCGACCTCGGCCGCCGCTACGCGGCCGTCTCCGGCGATCGCAACCCGATCCATATGCACTCGTTGAGCGCCAAGGCCCTGGGCTTCCCGGCGGCGATCGCCCACGGGATGTGGACCAAGGCCCGCTGCCTGGCCGCGCTCGAGAGCCGTCTGCCCGGCGCCTTCGTCGCCGAGGTCCGCTTCCGGCGCCCGATCCTGCTGCCCACCACCGTCGAGTTCGGCAGCCGCGAGGGCGCCGGCCGGCTCGAGTTCTTCGTCCGCGACGCCAAGAAGCACACACCACACCTCGAAGGGAGCATCACTTGACCACCGCCAAATCCGACCAGGGGATCGCCGACCGCGGCATGGGCCTCAGCCTGAAGGCGCTGAACCGCCTGGCGGGCTCCGACCTCCTCGACCGGATGAAGATCCGCAAGCAGGTCGAGCGGCTCGTCTTCCGGACGACCAAGAACGGCTTCCGCACCGCGACGGTCGCCGGGCGCACCTTCAAGTCTGTGCAGCAGATCGGCAAACCGGCGCGCCAGGCGAAGGGCCGCTCGAAGGGCCTCTTCGACGTCAGCCCCGACGACGAGCAGCAGATGTTCCAGGAGGCGGGCCGCTCCTTCGCCGAGGAGAAGATCCGCCCCGCCGCCCTCGAGGCCGACGATGCCTGCGCGACGCCGAAGGAGCTGCTCGAGGCGACCGCGGAGCTGGGCGTCAACATGCTCGGCGTCCCCGAGGAGCTCGGCGGCGTCATGCAGGAGCAGGCCGCCGTTACCAGCGTCCTGATCGGCGAGGCGCTCGCCCACGGCGACCTCGGGATCGCCTACGCGGCTCTCGCCCCCGGCGCCGTCGCGACCGCGATCGGCCACTGGGGCAGCGCCGAGCAGCAGTCGACCTACCTGCCGCCGTTCACCTCTGAGGACGTCCCCGCGGCGGCGCTCGCGATCCTCGAGCCGCGGCCGCTCTTCGACCCGCTGAGCCTCGAGACCAGGGCAAAACGCGAGGGCGGAGAGTGGGTGCTCGACGGCGTCAAGTCGCTCGTCGCCCGCGCCGCCGAGTGCGAGCTATTCCTCGTCGCGGCGGATGCCGAGGGCCTCGACGGCCCGGCGCTGTTCGTGGTCGAGGCCGGGACGAAGGGCCTCTCCGTCGAGCCCGAGCCGGCGATGGGCCTGCGGCCGGCGGCGACGGGCCGACTCGTCCTCGAGGGGGTACGCCTACCCGAGTCGGCGCTGCTCGGTGACGGCGCCGCGGCGGACTACGTCGAGTGCGTCAACCGCGCCCGCCTCGCCTGGTGCTCGCTCGCGACCGGCACCGCCCAGGCCGTGCTCGACTACGTGATGCCCTACGTCAAGGAGCGCACCGCCTTCGGCGAACCGATCTCGAACCGCCAGGGGGTCGCCTTCGCGGTCTCCGACATCGGGATCGAGACCGAAGGGATGAGGCTGACGACCTACCGCGCCGCCAGCCGCGCCGACCGCGGCGAGGACTTCGCCCGCGAGGCGGCCATCGCCCGCCGCCTCTGCGCGGCCAAGGGAATGAAGATCGGGTCCGACGGCGTGCAGCTGCTCGGCGGCCACGGCTTCGTCAAGGAGCACCCGGTCGAGCGCTGGTACCGCGACCTCCGCGCAGGGGGCGTCATGGAGGGCGCCCTGCTCGTCTGAGCGAAAGGCAGAAGATGATCAATCTCGAGACACCGAAGAAGTTCAAGCCGCTGGTCGGCCAGGCCAACCAGGTCGCGACCGAGGTATTCCGGCCGATCTCCCGCAAGTACGACGAGGCCGAGCACGCCTACCCGAAAGAGCTCGACATGCTCGCCTCGCTGATCGACGGCATGAACGAGGCCAGCGAGCACGGCGCCTCCGGCGCCACCGGCGTCCGCCGCGACGCCGACTCCGGCGGGGACGGCGAGAACCGCAACGGGACAAACCTCTCGACGGTGCTCGGGATCATCGAGCTCTGCTGGGGGGACGTCGGCCTATTGCTGACGATGCCGCGGCAGGGCCTCGGCAACTCGGCGATCGCATCGGTCGCGACCGAGGAGCAGCTCGAGCACTACGGCGGCAAGTGGGCGGCGATGGCGATCACCGAGCCCGAAGCCGGCTCCGACTCAGCCTCGATCCGGACAACGGCCGAGCTCGACGGCGACGAGTACGTCCTCAACGGGGAGAAGATCTTCGTCACCTCCGGGGACCGCGCCGACCTGATCGTGGTCTGGGCGACGCTCGACCGCTCGGTCGGCCGGGCGGCGATCAAATCGTTCATCGTCGAGCGCGACAACCCGGGGCTGAAGCTCGACCGGCTCGAGCACAAGCTCGGGATCCGGGCCTCGGACACCGCCAACTTCACCCTGCAGGACTGCCGGGTGCCGAAAGACGCCCTGCTCGGCAGCTCCAGAGATCCAGGACAAGGACAAGCAGGGCTTCGGCGGGGCGATGCAGACCTTCGACAACACCCGGCCGCTGGTCGCCGGGATGGCCGTCGGAGTCACCCGCGCCGCGCTCGAGGAGACTCGCGAGCGCCTGGCGGAGGCCGGGGTCGAGGTCGACTACTCGCGCCCCGCCCTCTCCCAGCACGCCGCCGCCGCGCGCTTCCTCGAGATGGAGGCCGACTACGAGGCCTCGCTGCTGCTGACGCTGCAGGCTGCCTGGATGGCCGACAACGGACGACCGAACTCGCTGCAGGCCTCGATGGCGAAGGCGAAGGCCGGGCGGACCTGCGTCGACGTCGCGCTCGGCTGCGTCGAGCTCTGCGGCAGCGTCGGCTACGGCGAGAACGAGCTGCTCGAGAAGTGGGCCCGCGACGCCAAGATCCTCGACATCTTCGAGGGGACCCAGCAGATCCAGCTGCTGATCGTCGCCCGCCAGCTGCTCGGCAAGAACTCCTCCGAACTCAGGTAGCCAGGGAGGCCAGCTCGGCCATGGCGCCCTCCCGGTGGGCCTCCGGGAGGGTGACCATGGCCCGCAGCCGCTCGAGGGCCTCGGCGCCGCCGCCGACCTCGGCGCCGCCCTCGCCGTCGTGGCCGAGCAGCGTCGCCATCACCTCCCAGGGGGTGCCGGCGAGCGTCAGCTCGGCGTCCTCGGCGCGGCCGCGCCGGGCCAGGATCCAACCGTCCTCGACCCGCAGGCGGTAGTCGCTCCCGCCGGTGTGGAGGCCGATCGTCAGCGTCACCCCGGGCGGTGGGCGCAGAGTGACCCGCAGGGCGTTCGGCAGCATCGAAGGCGGCATCTCGGCGACCGTCGCCGGGTCGTGGAAGTTCAACCCCCAGCGCCCGAGTTCGAGCAGCGGCCGTTCCAGTCCGCGGCCCAGCGGCGTCAGCTCGTAGGCGGTCGCCGAGGCCGGCGGATCGAGCTCGATGCGGCCGACGACGCCGGCCTCCTCGAGGTCCCGCAGGCGTTTGGTCAGGACGTCGGTCGGCGGCGCCCCCCACCGCCCTGGCCAGCTCCGAGAAGCGCAGCGGCCCGAGCATCAGCTCGCGGACGATCAGCAGCGACCACCGCTCTCCGATCTGGTCCAGAGCACAGGCGAGGCTGCACGGCTGGGCGTATTCCCGGCGTCCCACGCGCCGATGGTAGCAGCTGAGTTTGAATATCAAAGCAAGTACTTTGAAATCTGGTACGGTGCCGCGCCAGAGTGTTCGCCCGCGTCGCCGACCTGACCTGGAAGCGCCCGAAGCTGGTCCTCGGGGCGGTCGCCGCGTTCGCCGTCCTCGCCGTCGCCGTCGGCCACGACGTCGAGCAGCACCTCAAGGCAGCGGGCTTCACCGACCCGGCCTCCGAGAGCGAGAAGGCCAAGGCCCTGCTCAGCGACTCACTCGGGTACGACCCGAACGCGGGGATCGTCCTCGTCGTCCGCGATCCGGACGGCGGCCGGCTGGCGCTCCACAGCCCGAGGCTGCGGCGTGAGGTCGGCCGGCTCAGCCGCAACGTCGCCGCGGTCGAGGGCGTCGGCCGCGTCATCGACCCGCTCCGCGACCGAGGCGCCGGCGCCGGCGCCGAGCTGATCGCGAAGGACGGCGGCTCGCTCGTGATCCTCGCCGACCTCGCCGGCGGCGACCTCGAAGATCGCGGCGGGATCGTCGCCGAAGACGTCGAACCCGTGGTCGCGGCGAGCCCGCTGACCGTCTCCGTCGGCGGCTTCGCCCCGAGCTTCAACGAGGTCGCCGACCAGACCAAAAAGGACCTGACGAAGGCCGAGCTGATCGCCTTCCCGATCCTCGCCCTGCTGCTCCTGCTCGTCTTCCGCGGCGTCATCGCGGCCGGCATCCCGCTCCTGATCGGCGGCGTCTCGATCGTCGGCACCCTGTTCGTCCTGCGGGTGATGTCGCTCTTCGTCGACACCTCGGTCTTCGCGCTCAACATCGCGACCGCGCTCAGCCTCGGACTCGCGGTCGACTACGCGCTCTTGATGGTCTCCAGATACCGGGAGGAGATCGAGCGCGGCGGCGCGACCCGCGAGGCCCACCGGCGGACCGTGATGACCGCCGGCAGAACCGCCTTCTTCTCGGGCATCACCGTCGCCGCAGCGCTGGCCGCGCTGGCCGTCCTCCCGCAGCGCTTCCTCTACTCGATGGCGGTCGCCGGAGCCTCGGTCGGGCTGCTCTCGGCCTTCGTCGCGATCCTCGTCGTCCCCTCCCTGCTGGCCCTGCTCGGGACCCGCATCGACGCCCTCTCGGTGCGGCGCGGCGCCGCGGTCTCGGCGGAGTCCGACGGCTGGTACCGGCTGGCGCGCGGGGTCATGCGCCACCCGGTCGGCGTCGCCCTCGCCAGCTCCGCCTTCCTCCTCGCCGCCGCCGCGCCGCTGCTGTCCACCGTCCTCACCGGGCCCAACTCCGACTTCGTCCCCCACAACAAGCCCGCCTACGAAGCCAACCACTACCTCGAAGGCCACTACCCGCGCGACCTCACCGAGGCGGTCACGGTCACCGTCGACGGCCGCGCCGGCAGCACCGGGCTCGCCCAGCTGCGCCGCCGCGTGATGGGGATCGACGGCGTCGTCCGCGGCACCGCGTTCCTCCGCGCCACGGGCACCGTCTCCTACGCGAACTTCGCGCTCGCCGAAAAGGCGACCGCCGCCCGCTCACAGGAAGCGGTGAAGGAGATCCGCGACCTCCCCACCCCCGCTGCGACGAGCGTCCTCGTCTCCGGCAACACGGCGGCCTTCATCGACCAGAAGCAGAGCATCACCGACCACCTGCCGCTGCTGGTCACGATCATCGCCGCGACGACGCTGTTGATCCTCTTCCTCCTGACCGGCTCGGTCCTGCTGCCGCTGAAGACCCTCTTGATGAACGCGATGACCCTCGGGGCGACCCTGGGGATCGTCGTCCTCTCCTTCCAGGAGGGCTGGCTCGACGGCCTCTTCGCCTACCAGGGCCCGGGCGCGGTCGAGGTGACCAGCCTCGTCTTCCTCTTTGCGGTCGTCTTCGGCCTCGCCACCGACTACGCGGTGCTGGTCCTGGCCCGGATCAAAGAGCAGCATGACCTCGGCAAGGACAACGAGGAGGCGGTCGCGATCGGGATCGGAAGGACCGGGCGGGTGATCACCGCCGCGGCGCTGATGATCGCCGTCGTCTTCCTCGCCTTCGGGGTCAGCACGGTCTTCTTCATGAAGCAGATCGCGGTCGGCGCCGCGGTCGGGGTCCTCCTCGACGCGACCGTCGTCCGCGCCCTCCTGGTCCCGGCACTGATGCGGCTGCTCGGCGAGTGGAACTGGTGGGCGCCGCGCCCGCTGCAGCGCATCCAGCGCCGCTTCGGCTTCTCCGAGGCCTGACCCCGCTTTCTCCAGCGGGGTGTCGGCGCCGGCCGGCGTGACTTCGACAGACTTGCGCGCGTGAACTTCATCGAAGACGTGGTCGAACGGTTCCCGGCCGCGAAGCCAGCGCTGATCGAGGTCGCCGCCGACGGCAGCCGCCGGCTCCACCACTTCGGCGAGCTGTTCGCGCGCTCGGCCGGGCTCTCGGGGGCATTCGCGGCGCGCGGCGTCGAGCGCGGCGACGTCGTCATGACCCTGCTCGGCAGCCGCCCCGAGTGGGTCCTGGCGCTGCTCGCCTGCTGGCGGATGGGCGCCGTGGCGATGCCCTGCAACCCGCAGCTGCGCCGCAAGGACCTCGAGCTGCGGGCCCGGGCCGCGGACCCGAAGCTGGCGGTCGGCGAGGCCCGCTACCTCGGTGAGCTCCCCGACGGGATCCCCTACATGGACCTCGACGACCTGGCCCGGACCTTCGACGAGGACCTCCCCCAGGAGGCGCCGGCCGCGATCGAGGCGCTCGGGCCCGATGACCCGGCCGCGATCGTCTTCACCTCGGGGACGACCGGCGAGCCGCGCGGCGCCCTCTACCCGCAGCGCTATCTCGGCGGCCAGCGGATCCAGGCCGAGCACTGGTTCGGCGCCGCGGACGGAGAGGTTGCCTGGTGCACGGCGGCCCCCGGCTGGGCGAAGTCGACACGCAATGCCTTCATCGCCCCCTGGCTGGGCGGGGCCGTCGCGGTCCTACACGACGGGCGCTTCGACCCCGCCGAGCGGCTGGCGCTCTGCGGCGAGCTCGGGGTCAACGTCCTCTGCCAAGCGCCGACCGAGTACCGGATGATCGCCAAGCACGGCGAGCCGGCGCCGCAGCCGACCCTGCGCCGCCTGGTCTCGGCGGGCGAGCCGATCGAGCCTGACGTGATCCGCCTCTTCCGCGAGCGGCTCGGGGCGACGATCGCCGACGGCTACGGCCAGACCGAGACCGGCGCGATCGCCGGCGTGCGGCCGGGTGAGGACGACCCCGAGCGCTACGGCTCGATGGGCCGCCCGCTGCCCGGGCTCGAGACCAGGATCGTCGACGGCGAGCTGCAGCTGCGAGCCGAGTCCTCCCCCACCTTCTTCGACCGCTACCTCGACGGCACCCGCTTCGACGAGGAGTGGTGGCCGACCGGTGACCGGGTCCGTGAGGACGAGGCCGGCTACCTCTGGTTCGAGGGCCGCCACGATGACCTGATCCTCTCCTCCGGCTACCGGATCGGCCCCTTCGAGGTCGAGTCGGCGCTGGTCTCCCACCCGGCGGTGGCCGAGGCCGCGGCGGTCGCCGCGCCGGACCCCGAGCGCGGCTCCGTCGTCCGCGCGATCGTCGTCCTCCAGGGCGACAGCCCGCCCTCCGAGGACCTCGCCGCCGAGCTTCAAGCGCACGTCAAAGCGCAGACGGCCCCCTACAAGTACCCGCGCATCGTCGAGTTCGCCGATGCCCTGCCGAAGACGAGGAGCGGCAAGATCAAGCGCGCGGAGCTACGCGGAACCGCGAACAACCTGCCTGGAAACGACCAAGATCCGGCCTGAAACGACCAAAATCGGGGTGGTGCCGGGTACGGCACCGGCAATACCGTGCAAGGTCATCCCCGACCAAGGAGAACTTCGGTGAAACGCGGCGCCCTTTTCGCACTTCTCGCTCTGCTGGCCCTGCTTGTCGTGTCCAGCAGCACGATCGCGGCCGGGGCGGGGCCCGCCACCGGTGCGCAGGCCGCCAAGAAGGGCAAAAAGAAGGGCTGCAAGAAGAAAGGGAAGGCGAAGAGCCGGGCCTCCACCGCTGCCAGCTCGAAGAAGAAAAAGAGCTGCAAGCCAAAGGGCAAGAAACCGCAGGCGACGCCGAGTCCCGTGGGCGCCACCCCGCAGCCGGCCGCACCGGCTCCCACCTGGCCGCCTGTCGACGGGGTCTACATCGACACGACAGGAAGCGGCACCGGACTCAAACTGAGCGGGAACGCGACTAGCGCGAGCCTTCAGCTGGGCGCCAGCGCCTCCGCCTGCATCTTCAACTACATGTCCGGCCAGCAACCTGCGACGGTCACCACAACGACCCTGACCGCGGGTGGAGAAGAAAAATTCACGAGCGTCGGCTCGAATTTCACAGTCAAATGGAATATCTCGGTCGCATCGAACCTCAGCTACGTGCTCACCATCGACTCGAAGAACGAAGGCGGCCCGATCCCGCCCTGCGACAAACCGGGGGTCGTCGTCAAAGGGACGTTCTACAAAATCGGCTAGTACGCACAGCTAGGCTGTGGAATCGTGAAACGCTGCTTCCTACTCGCACTTACGGCCATGCTCGCCCTGGCGGTCGCATTCAGCGCCGGCGCAGCCGCGACCCCTGGTGGCGGCGCCAAGGCAACGGCGGCAAAGAAAGGGAAACGCTGCAAGAAGGGCAAGCACCACCACGCTGCCCAGACCAGCAAGAAAAAGCGGAAGGGCTGCAAGAAGCGGACCAAGCCAGCTGACACGGCTCCTGGCGCCGAAACGCAAGCGCCCCCTTCAATTCCGGCGGCTCCGGCTCCGGCTCCGGTCCCGGCCGCGAAAAATTGGACTCCCGCCGACGGCAACTACGCGGACGGCGCCGCCGGCATCGACGTCGCCATCCGCAAAGGGGCGACGGAAGTGGATCTCGTCTTCGAGGGTGGCAAAGGAACCTGCGTCCCCGCGATCCTCGCCGTCAAAGGCGCGACGACCACGGCCACCCCGGATTCCTTCACGGCGAGCGGCGAAGCTCAGGTTCCGGTCGAAGATTTGAAAATGAAGATCACCATCGTGATCGCGACCGACTACTCCTACACCGCGACGGTGGATTCCAGCACCGAATCCTGCGACAAACCCGGAGTCGTCTTCAAAGGCAAACTGAAAAGCGTGGCTTAGGCCGAGCCGCCGATTCGTCGCACGCCTCCGGCCGGGTTCATCGGTCCGGGCGGTGCGATCCGGCTAGGGTGATGTCGTGCCTGAGATCGACCGCAAGCGCATCGCCGCGCTGACCGAGGCCCAGCAGGAGGAGTTCCGCAACCGGACCGCGGCCTCGGCGAAAACCTTCGAGCGCGCCGTCAAATCGATGCCGGGCGGCGTCCCCTCCTCCTTCCAGGAAAACGACCCCTGGCCGGTCTACATCGACCGCGGCGAGGGCAGCCGGGTCTGGGACGTCGACGGCAACGAGTACGCCGACTTCCACAACGGCTTCGGCGTGATGTGCATCGGCCACGCGAATCCGACCGTCGGCGCCGCGGTCAAGGCCCAGATCGATCGCGGCACCCACTTCGCCGCCCCGACCGAAGGCTCGATCAACGTCTCCGAGGAGCTGATCCGCCGCTTCGGCCTCCCTCAGTGGCGCTTCAACAACTCCGGCACCGAGGCGACGATGGACGCCGTCCACCTCGCCCGCGGCGCCACCGGCCGCGACACCCTGCTCAAGATCGAGGGCTCCTACCACGGCCATCACGACTCGGTGATGGTCTCCGTCTACCCCCCGCTCGAGGCCCTCGGCGCCCGCGACGACCCGATAAGCGTTCCCTACGGCGGCGGCACCCCCCGGGCCCTGACCGAACTGACCCGCGCCGTCCCCTTCAACGACGCCGACGCCCTCGAGAGCGTGCTGGACAAGATCGGCGACGAGGTCGCCGGCCTGATCATGGAGCCGGCGATGATGAACATCAACATCATTCCGCCGAAAGACGGCTACCTGCAGCGGGTGCGGGAGCTGACCGCCGCCCACGGCGTGAAGCTGATCTTCGACGAGGTAAAGACCGGCTGCACGATCGCCTCCGGCGGCGCCACCTCCCGCTTCGGCGTCACTCCGGACATTGTCACCCTGGCCAAGGCGAGCTGCGGCGGCTACCCGGGCGGCGCGATCGGGATGACCGAGGAGCTCGCGGCGATCGTCGCCGACGGGACGGTCAAGCAGTACGGGACGTTCAACGGCAACCCGCTGGTGATGGCCGCCGCCGAGGCGACCCTGACCGAAGTGCTGACCGACGACGTCTACGAGGGCCTCGAAGCGGCGAACAGGGCCCAGCTCGATGCCTGCCAGGAGATCATC
Organism: uncultured Solirubrobacterales bacterium; assembly: GCA_963795295.1. GTDB lineage: Bacteria > Actinomycetota > Thermoleophilia > Solirubrobacterales > 70-9 > VRUE01. The sequence continues at coordinate 863,261 of CAWCHE010000005.1, read as the reverse complement.
GACAGGTACGGGCTCCCCGCCTACACCGAGGGGCTGGGCGCGAAGGGCTGCGTGATCTTCTCGCCGGAGCGGATGTACGAGTACCGCGACTACCTGACCAAGGTCGACGACGAGCTCTCGACCCTGGCCTGGCTCTACCACATGAACCACGGCATCTTCATGACCCCCGGCACCGAGGAGGAGTGGACGCTCTCGATCGCCCACGACGACACGGACCGCCAGCGTTACCTCGACGCCTTCGAGGCCTTCGCGAGCGACCTCGCGGGTTAAGCGGCGGGCGAATGCAGCGCCCGCGGCGGCGCGGAGCGCCTAGGCCGCCAGCGCCTCGTCGAGGTCCATCGGCCTGCCCAGGTGGAAGCCCTGGGCCATGTCGACCCCGTACTCGCGCAGCAGCTCGATCGTCGCGTCGTCCTGGACGAACTCGGCGATCGTCGCCTTGCCGAGGCCGCGGGCGATCTGCACGATCGCCTGGACCGTGAGCTGGTCGGCGTCGTTGTTCGGCATGTCGCGCACGAACGAGCCGTCGATCTTGATCAGGTCGAAGGGCAGCTCTTTGAGGTAGTGGAAGGGCCCGAAGCCGGCGCCGTAGTCGTCGATCGCGACCTGGCAGCCGAACTCCGAGAGGCGGTCCGCGAAGCCCCCGGCCTTGGCGTAGTCGCTGATCCTCGCGGTCGCCGTGATCTCGAAGGTGCACCGGGACGGGTCGGCGTCGCCCTCGTCGAGCCGGCGTTCGATGAACTCGAGCACCGAGACGTCGGCCAGCGAGGCACCCGAGAGGTTGACGTGCAGGGAGATGGGCGCTCCCTCGCGCTCCCTGCGTCCGAGCAGCTCCAGGGCCCTGCCGACGACCCAGCGGTCGAGCTCCTGGACCATCCCGGAGCGCTCCGCAGCCTCGATGAAGGAGGACGCCGGCAGCAGCTCGCCCTCGTCGCCGGCCATCCGCAGCAGCAGCTCGTAGCGCTCGATGCCTCCGGAGGCCAGGCTGCGGATCGGCTGGGTGTGGAGGCTGAGGCGGTCGTGGGTGAGCGCGTCGCGGATCCGCGCCGTCGTGGTCTGGGAGCGACGGGCCGCGCGCTCGGGCTCGTCGGGCCGGCGGTGGAGCGCCACCTGGTCGCGGCCGTTCTCCTTGGCCTCGTACATCGCCTGATCGGCGCCGATCAGGACCGCCTCGGGGCCGCCCTGGTGCTCGCTGCCGAACATCGCGATCCCGACGCTGATCGTCACCGGGTCGGCCTCCGGAGCCGGCCTGGCGCCATCGGCAACCTGAGAGCGCAGGTCCTCGCCCAACTGCATCGCCCCCTCGACGTCGGCCTGCGGCATCAGGACCGCGAGCTCGTCTCCGGAGAGGCGGGCGACGATGTCGGTGGCGCGCACCCGTTCGCGCATGATCCGCGCGATCTGGCGGATCAGGTTGTCGCCGGCATGGTGGCCGTGCTTGTCGTTGACGGTCTTGAGGCCGTCGATGTCGATGATCATCACCGCGCCGAGGCCGCCGTAGCGGGCGCTGAAGGAGACGTACTGGTCGAGCTCGGCCCGGAACCGGCGCCGATCGAGGAGCCCGGTGAGCGAATCGTGATCGGCGAGGTAGCGGAGCTCCGCCTCGGTCTTCTCGGCCCGCTCCAGCGCCCCGAGGATGACTTCGCGATCCTCCGGGGCCAGCTTGCCGAGGACCTCCTGGACGGGCGGCTCGCTGGCGGCGGGAAGGCGATCTTCGGGCATCAGAAGACCGTAAGGCTTTTGGCTTGGGGTCGTGAGATCGAAGTGCCGTTGCAAGGCATCGCCGTCCCAGTATCGGTGACGCCCGAGGAACGAAAAGTAGGCTGGAGCGATGGCCAACCGACTCGCCGCCGAGACAAGTCCCTATCTGCTGCAGCACAGCGAGAACCCGGTCGAGTGGTATCCGTGGGGCGAAGAGGCCCTGTCCAGAGCGCGGAACGAGGACATGCCGATCCTTCTCTCTGTCGGCTACTCGGCCTGCCATTGGTGTCACGTCATGGAGCGCGAGTCCTTCGAGGACGAGGCGACCGCCGCCTACATGAACGAGCACTTCGTCAACGTCAAGGTCGACCGCGAGGAGCGGCCCGACGTCGACGCCCTCTACATGGAGGCGGTGCAGGAGATCAGCGGCCAGGGCGGCTGGCCGATGACCGTCTTCCTCGACCCCGACGGGGTGCCGTTCTACGGCGGCACCTACTTCCCGCCGGACGAGGGCCGCGGCATGCCGAGCTTCCGGATGGTGATGGAAGCGGTGCTCGAGGCGTTCCGCGGGAAACGCGACGAGATCCGCGACCGCGCCCCCGGTATCCGCGAGCGGCTCGGCGCGATCGGCCGGATCGAGCCGGCGGCGGAGGCCCCCGAGGAGAAGATGCTCGATGAGGCGGTGACCAGGCTGCTGTCGGCTGCCGACAGCGAGCGCGGCGGCTTCGGCGGGGCCCCGAAGTTCCCGCCCGCCTCGGCGCTCGAGCTCCTGATGGCCACGGGGGCGCGAGGCCACGGCGGCGAGGCGGTCGCCACGGTCGTCGAGACCACCCTCGACGCGATGATGGCCGGCGGCATCCACGACCAGATCGGCGGCGGCTTCTCCCGCTACTCCGTCGACGCCGCCTGGCTCGTCCCTCACTTCGAGAAGATGCTCTACGACAACGCGCTCCTGGCGGCCGCCTACCTGCACGGCTTCCAGGCGTACGGCCACGATCGCTACAGGCGGGTCTGCGAGGGGACGCTCGACTGGATGCTGCGCGAGATGCGCGGGCCCGAGGGCGGCTTCTACTCGGCGCTCGACGCCGACTCCGAGGGCGAGGAGGGCCGCTTCTACGTCTGGACGCCGGAGCAGATCGGCGCCGAGCTCATCAAGTTCTCCACGCAGGACGTGGAAAACGTGATGAGCTATTACGGCGTCACCGAGGCCGGCAACTTCGAGGGGCGCAACATTCTGCATCTGCCCGCCGGCGCCGCTGCGCAGGCGCCGGACATGCTCGACGAGGCTCGGCGGGCGCTCCTCGCCGCCCGCAACGCGCGTGTCTGGCCCGGGCTCGACGACAAGCGGCTCGCCTCCTGGAACGCGCTCGCGATCGCGGCGCTCGCCGAGGCCGGAGCGGCGCTGGAGCGCCCCGACTACCTCGACGCCGCGCGCCGCTGCGCCGAGTTCGTGCTGACGGAGATGCGAGACGCCGACGGACGCCTGATGCGGACCTACAAGGACGGCGACGCCCGCATCGACGCCTACCTCGAGGACCACGCCTTCCTGCTGGAAGCGCTGCTGACGCTCTACGAAGCGACCCTCGAGCAGCCCTGGTTCGAGCGCGCCGCCGAGCTCGCCGAGACGACCGTCGAGCGCTTCGGCGACCTCGAGCGCGGCGGCTTCTTCTCGACCGCGGCCGACCACGAGCAGCTGATCGCGCGCCGCAAGGAGATCGGCGACCACCCGATCCCCTCCGGCAACAGCTCCGCCGCCCTCGGGCTCCTGCGGCTCGCGGCGCTGAGCGGCGAGCGCGCCCACGAGGAACAGGCCGAGGCGCGTCTTCCGTCTCTTCGCCGGCCCCGCGGCGCGCCGCCCGGAGGCCTTCGCCCACTTCCTGCGGGCGCTCGACTTCGACCTCGCGCCGGTCAGAGAGGTCGCCCTCATCGGCTCGGACCTCGACGGGCTGGCGACGGTCGCCCGCTCCGGCTTCCGGCCCCACCAGGTCCTCGCCGGCGGCCCCGAGGGCGCCACAGCCCCTCCCCTCCTCCGCGACCGCTCCGTGGTCGACGGTCGCGCCGACCGCCTACGTCTGCGAGCGCTTCACCTGCCAGGCGCCGGTCACCGATGAGCAGGATTTGACCGCCCTGCTCTGATAAGCATCGGTACTCGATGAAGGGCTCCGCCTTCACCTTCGCCGCCGGACGCCGCGCCAAGTGGGTCATCTTCGCGATCTGGTTCTGGCGATCCTCGATCGCCCCCGGCCCGCCAACCTGCCGGGCAAGTTCGACGACGCGGAAAGCAACGAGGCGACCTCCTACCTGCCGGGGAGCGCCGAATCGACCCAGGCGCTCGACGCGACCGAGTCCCTCCAGAACGGCGAAATCGCCCCCGCCGTGATCATCTACCGGCGCGATTCGGGGCTGACCGCCGCCGACCGCAGGACGATCGTCGAAGACGTCGAGAAGATGACCTGCAAGAAGTTCCCGGGCGTGATCGCAGACGGCGCGACCGCCGCCGCCGGCGGCGAGTGAAAGGCCCGACCCCGCTCTCGCGGCGGCACTGCAAAGCTGCCCCCCGGCTGCGGCGCCCCGACGACGACGGTTCCCGGCCAGCCCGCCGGCTACGCCCCGTTCGTCGGCCCGATCTGCTCGACCGACGGCAAGGCGGCGATCGTCAGCGCCTACATCAAGGCCAACGGCGAGGGCGAAAGGATCCTCGACCCGGTCAAGTTCTGGCGCGACGAGATCTCCAACCGGGCGGCGGCCTCGAGGTCAAGATCACCGGCGGCGCCGGCTTCTCGGCCGACGCGATCGAAGTCTTCGAAGGCATCAACGGGACCCTGCTTCTCGCCGCGGTCGCCCTCGTGATCTTCCTCCTGATCGTCATCTACCGCTCGCCGTTCTTCTTCCTGATCCCGCTCGCGGCGGTGCTCTTCGCCGAGACCCTCTCGCGCTCGCTCGGCTACGGGCTGACCGAGATCGGAGTGACGTCAACGGCCAATCGAGCTCGATCATGTCGGTGCTGGTGCTCGGTGCGGGGACCGACTACGCCCTCCTGCTCGTCTCCCGCTATCGGGAGGAGCTGCACAACACCGTCGACAAGCACGAGGCGATGCGGACCGCGCTCGCCTCCGCCGGCCCGGCGATCTTCGCCTCGGCGGCGACGGTGATCGCGGCGCTCCTCTGCCTGATGATCGCCAAGGTCAACGGCACCTCGGGCCTGGGGCCGATCGCCGCGATCGGGATCTTCTGCGCGGCGCTCTCCGGCCTGACCCTGCTCCCGGCCCTGCTGACTATCTTCGGCCGGCGCGCCTTCTGGCCCTTCGTCCCGCATACAGCGGAGACGGCGCCGGGCCCGGGCGGGACTGCCGGCAGCGCGAGGGAGAGGATCGTCGACGGCTCCGGCGCGGCCGCCTTTCTCAAGGTCTTTTTCGCCTGCCTCCTGGTCCTGGTCCTGCTGCCGCTGGTCCTTCTCAACTGGGTGATCCGGATCGTCCTGCGCTGGCCGCTGCGCAAGCTTTTCGGCGTCGAATTCCCGTCGCTGATCGTCGGTCCGCTGGATCGCCGCGTCTTCACGCCGTACGAAATCCGCCGCCACCGCCTCGAGCACGCCGCCGACGTCACCCACGGATTCTGGGCCAGGCTCGGCGAGCGGATCGACGTCTCCCCGGGGCGGATCGCCGCCGGCAGCATCGTCGTCCTCCTGATCCTCTGCGCCGGCCTCGCCACCTTCTCGACCGACCTGACCGCCGAAGACAGCTACCGGACCGAAGTCGACTCGACCGAAGGCCAGCACCTGCTCGACAAGAGCTTCCCCTCGGGCACGACCGCGCTGACCGACATCGTGATCCCCGACCAGGCCGATGTCACCGCCGTGAAACGGGCGGTCGCCGAAGTCGACGGGGTCGAGGCCGTCTCCCCCCGGTCGCAGAAGGGAAGCCCGGCGTCCTCGTCCACGCGATCCTCGAACCCAACCCCTACTCGACCGAGGCCTACAGCCTCGTCAACCCGATTCGCGAGGCCGCCCACTCGGTCTCGCCTGAGGTCCTGATCGGGGGGCCGACCGCGGTCGAATTCGACGTCCGCGACGCTGCCAGCTGGGACTCGAAGGTGATCCCGCCGATCATCCTCGTCGTCGTCTTCCTGATCCTGATCGGCCTCCTGCGGGCCGTGACCGCCCCTCTGATCCTGATCGGGACCGTGATCCTCAGCTACCTGGCAGCGCTCGGCGTCGGCTACTTCGCCTTCGACTACATCTTCGACTTCCCCGGCTCCGACCCGTCCTTACCGCTCTTCGCCTTCGTCTTCCTCGTCGCCCTCGGCGTCGACTACAACATCTTCCTCATCGCCCGCGCCCGTGAGGAGACGATCAAATACGGCTCCAAGCAGGGAATCCTGCGCTCTCTGGCCGTCACCGGGGCGGTCATCACCAGCGCCGGCATCGTCCTCGCCGGCACCTTTTCGGTGCTCGCGGTCCTGCCCCTGACCTTCCTCACCGAGCTCGGCTTCGTCGTCGCCTTCGGCGTCCTGCTCGACACCTTCCTGGTCCGCAGCGTCCTCGTCCCGGCCCTGGCCCTGATCGCAGGCGACAAATTCTGGTGGCCGTCGGCGCTCAGCCGGGGAGACTCGAGCAGCTCCTGACGTGTGAGAGCCAAGGCTGGCCAGGACACAGGGCGGCCGACAAGGGGAGCGCACAGTTGGTGCGTGACCCGCAGGTGGGCGACCGAGGACACCGCCAGCCGCCGGCTATCGCGCGTCAGAGAACCGGAAGGAAGTTTTCGATCTCGAACGGGGTCACCTGGACGCGGTAGTCGTCCCATTCCTGGCGCTTGATCTCGATGAAGCGGCGGAAGGTGTGCTCGCCGAGCGTCCGCAGCACCAGCTCCGAGTCGGCGGCGACCTCGATCGCCTCGCCGAGGGTCGAGGGCAGCTGCTCGATCCCCTGATGGGCGAGCTCCTCGGGCGAGAGGTGGTAGAGGTTCTGCTCCATCGGCTCGGGCAGCTCGTAGCCCTTCTCGATCCCCTCGAGGCCGGCGTGCAGCATGCCGGCGAAGCAGAGGTACGGGTTGCAGGCGGGGTCCGGGCAGCGCAGCTCGGCCCGGGTCGCGCCCTCCTTGCCGGGGTGGTACAGCGGCACCCGGATCAGCGCCGAGCGGTTGCGCCGCGACCAGGCCAGGTAGACCGGCGCCTCGTAGCCGGGGACCAGGCGCTTGTAGGAGTTGACCCACTGGGCGAAGAGCGGCGAGATCTCGCGGGCGTGCTTGAGCTGGCCGGCGATGAAGGCCTTTGCGGTCGGCGAGAGGAAGTACTGGTCGTCGGCGTCGAAGAAGGCGTTCTTGCCGTCCTTGGTGAGGCGACTGGTGGACGTGCATCCCGGAGCCGTTCTCGCCGAACAGCGGCTTCGGCATGAAGGTCGCGTGCCAGCCGTATTTCATCGCGTACTCCTTGACGACGATCCGGTAGGTCATGCAGTCGTCGGCCATCTCGAGCGCGTTCTTGTAGCGCATGTCGACCTCGTGCTGGGAGGGGCCGACCTCGTGGTGGGTGTACTCGACGTGGATCCCCATCTTCTCCAGGGCGAGGACCGTGTCGCGGCGCACGTCGGAGCCGGCATCGAGCGTGGTCAGGTCGAAGTAGCCGCCCTCGTCGAGGACCTCGGGCACGCCGCCCTCGGGCTTGGCCGATTTGAAGTAGAAGAACTCGAGCTCGGGGCCGATGTTGTAGGCGTCGAAGCCGAGCTCCTCGGCGCGTTCGAGGGCGCGGCGCAGGATCCAGCGCGGATCGCCCTCGTAGGCGTCGCCGCCCGGGACCCGGACGTCGCAGAACATGCGGGCGACGGCGTTCTCGCCCTCGGGGCGCCAGGGGATCAGGTCGAAGGTCGAGGGGTCCGGCATCGCGATCATGTCCGACTCCTCGATCGGGTTGAAGCCGGTGATCGAGGAGCCGTCGAAGCCCATGCCGCCGTCGAAGGCGTCCTCGAGCTCGGCGGCGTTGATCGAGAAGCTCTTGAGCTGGCCGAGGACGTCGGTGAACCAGAGCCGCACGAAGCGGACGTCGTGTTCCTTGACGATCTGGATGACGTCTGCCGCGCTCGTGGGTTGATCTGCCATTCCGGTTCTCCTTGGCTGGGCTCGGGAAGGCCGCAACGATAGGCGAACTGAACCGCGAGGGTGCCGAACCGCGTAGTTACGGGTAGATGAGCCCCATCGCACGTGCTCAGGGCCGGCTGCATGAGTCCCGTCACACGTGCTTGCGGGTTACGCCGGAACGAGGTATAACTTACTGGAAGTAAGTTGATAGCCAAAAGTAAAGTAAAGGCCACGTAAAGGCTCTGTGAAGCCAGAAACGGCTAGGCCGAGCTGAAAGCGGGATGCGAACGTGACAGTCAAAACAGATGTGAGCAGATTCCAGATCCACGACGAGTTGACGGCCCCGGACGAGAGCGCCCCCCTGATCAAGACGATCCAGGCGACCGGCGGCGCGGTGACCAAGTTCGTCGGCGTCCTCGCCGGCTCTCCGGCGGTCCTTCGGGCCTACACCCGGATGCGCTCCGAGCTGCGCGGCGGCGTCCTGCCGCAGGCGACGCGCGAGCGGATCGCCCTGGCGGTGGCCGAGCACCGCGACGACACCTACAGCATCGCCCAGCACGCGAAATCGGCGAGGCGCGCCGGCCTCGGCCTCGATGAGGTCTCCAAAGCCCGCAGCTTCGAGTCGGGTGACGAGAAGGAGCAGGCCCTCCTCACGTACCTGAAGGCGACACTGGAGGCCGACAGCCGACCCCCCCACCACCTCCACGAAGAGGCGCTGGAGATCGGCTGGACCGAAGAGGAGATCCTCGAGGCGGTCGGCCACCTGGCGCTTAACGAGTTCCAGAGCCTGATCGCGAGCGCCGCGGCTCTGCCCAAAGACCAGGCGACTCCGCGGGTGCTTCCCGAAGCGGCTTAGCGGTGGGAGGAGGGGTCTCGTGCCCCTCCTCTCTCAAACTTTTCGGTGGAGACGCAGTAGCTGTCGCCTCGAGCGGGAGCCGAAAAGTTACAAGCCGTTCGGAGGGGCACGAGACCCCTCCACTCGAACGCTTCGGGAAGCTCGCGCTTGTGCCTGAGCAGTGTCAATGCTCGCGCTCGAACCTGAGTAGCTAGCTGGAGATCCAGCGGCGGCTCTACGCGGACCCACCGCGGAGCTTGGGCCGGTCGGGGTGCCGCTCCCGGCGGCTTGTAACTTTTCGGCAGTCGCTTGAGGCGACAGCCAGTACCTCTCCACCGAAAAGTTTGAGCCGGGAGTGGTGCCCCGACCGGCCCCCTAGTCCTCTACAACGGTCACGGTGTAGAGCAGCCGCGCCGTCGAGTACTTGCAGCCGTAGTTTGCCCGCTTGCCGACGACCTGCTGGGGCTCGCCCTGGCGGACGTCGGTGGAGTTGGTGCATTTGCCGGGTTCGCGGCTGGCGCGCCAGACGTTGTTGGCGGTCAGGCCCTGCGAGAAGGCGGGCGCCCAGGTCGGGACGGTGAGCCCGATGATGTCGCCGGTCTGGACCTTGAGCGAGGCGCTGAACTTGACCGTCTGGCCGAGGTATGGGCTGAGGACGTGGATAGCGCCCTGGCTGCGGAGGTTGTAGCGGGGCGGGTTGGTACCGGCGACGCGGGTCAGGATCGCGAGCCGCGCCTCCGGCGGCGTGCCGAAGAAGCCGTTGAAGAAGTTGCGCTGGCTGTTGGTCGGCTGGGCGAGGGTCAGGGTCCAGGACTTGACCTTGCCGGGGCGCTTGACCCGGAAGGGCAGGCTGGCCTGGCTGTTGCTGACCTGGAAGCCGGTGACGCTGCCGACGGCCTGGCACGGCAGGGCCGGGCAGGAGGGGTCGGGCTGAGTCGAGGTGGCGCCGAGCACCACGGTCGTGTGCGAATTCGAAGACGCCGCGCCGGCGCCGGGGTCGAAGAGGGCCACCGAGAGGGCGAGGAACGCCGCTGCGGCAAGCGCGAGGACCGCCCAGCGACCGCGCCTCGTGCTGACTCCAGCCGGGACGGCTCCATGCGAAGTCCTCGACATCCGCTGCTCCTCTCTAGGTTCTTCCATCACTGCCGGGGGCAGATTAGCCACCCCGACGGCCGTAACACGCAAAAAGGCCTAAGGAATCGGCCTAGCGCTGCGCGTATTCGATGGATATGGCGTAGCGGATGTTCCCGGAGCCTTCGAATCCGAGCGCTTCGCGGGCGCCGTTCGTGAGGTCCCAGGAAACGCCTTTGGCGTAGGGGCCGCGATCGATCACCCTGGTCAGGAGCTGGTGGCCGTGGTAGGTGAACCTGACCGCCGTCCCGCAGGGCAGGCTGCGATGGGCGACGCCGATCGTGCCCGGCCGCAATATCTGCCCACAGGCGGTCTGGCCGCCGTAGAAGCCGGGGCCGTACCACGTCGCCCCGCCCCACTTCATCGGGCTGAAGGCGAGGCCCGCGCCGGACTCGGCTTCCGCCGATTCGGTCGTCGTCGCTCCGCCGGTTTCCGCCTCGGCCGCGGAGGCCGCGACTCCGAGGAGCGCCAGCACGCAGGCGACGAGCAACGTCGCAAAGCGCGCGCCAAGCCGTCCAGGGGTGTGTTTCTCCGTCTGCATCTCTTTACGACGCTTACGGGGTTAGCTGACGGGCTCGCGCTGAAAGAGCTGCGCTACGCGGCAGATGCCGGCGATTCGCCCCAACTGATCGGGTCCCCCGAACTCCGCGCTTCTATGAGCGGAGATTCAGCGAGGGCGGAACGTTAGCAAACGCTAAGACGGAAAAGACGTAGAGCTTGCAGACATGGGAAAGGCCCCTCGCGGGGCCTTTCCTTTAGCGGGCCTGTAAGCCGGATCCTGTCTTGAGCGGCCATCTATCTATGCGGCCTACCTGGACCTCGCCGGGCTGGGTCATCGGTCCTGCTTGGCCTTGCACCGGGCGGGGTTTGCCTGGCCGCCGCGTCACCGCGGCGCCGGTGCGCTCTTACCGCACCATTTCACCTTTGCCTGTACGCGACTCACGTGTGGCCGCGCCATCGGCCGTATGTTTCTGTGGCACTTTCCCGCGGGTTTCCCCGGGTGGGCGTTACCCACCGCCTCGCCCTCTGGTGTCCGGACTTTCCTCGAAGGGTTTTCTCTCCCCCCGCGGTCGCTCGGCCCGCCCAGGGATGGTAGCGCGGCGCCCTCGATGCGCTTCCCAGAGCGGTTTCCGGGCTAGATCTTCCGGAAAACCCCGACGACGCGTCCAAGGATCCTTGCGTCCTTGGTCAGGATCGGGTCCATGTCGTCGTTCTCGGGCTGCAGCCTGATGTGGTCGGACTCGCGGAAGTAGCGCTTGACCGTCGCCTCGTCGCCGATCAGGGCGACGACGATTTCGCCTTCGGCGGCATCGTCGGCCGGGCGGACGACCACGTAGTCGCCTTCGAAGATTCCGGCGTTCTTCATGCTCTCGCCGCGGACCTGAAGGATGTAGTCCCCGTCCTCGCCGCCGATCACGTCGGGGATCTCGATGTACTCCTCGATGTTCTCCTCCGCCAGGATCGGCTCACCGGCGGCGACCTGGCCCACAAGCGGCAGACCGTTGCCCGGCAGGATCGTCTTCTTGGCGCGGTCGAAGAGCAGCTCGATCGCCCGCGGTTTCGACGGGTCGCGCCGCAGCAGGCCGATTTTCTCCAGATTGGAGAGATGGGCGTGAACGGTCGAGGAGGAGTGGAGGCCCACCGCTTTGCCGATCTCGCGCACGGTCGGCGGGTAGCCCGTCTTCGCGGCGTATTTGCCGATGAAGTCGAAGATCTCCTTCTGCCTCTTGGTCAGGTCCAGGTCCAAATCGGATCCTCCTCGCCGGCTGCCGCCGGGTTGAGTTTCAAGTCAAAGATGTGGGTCGAACTGCACGATGCAAGTCGAACAGACGTTCGGAAGGCTAGCGGCTAGTGCGGATGCTTTCAAGCCCTCGCCGGCACCGGCCCGCGGAGCAATCTAGAATCGACCGCCCTCGAGCGGCTGTGGCGGAACTGGTAGACGCGCAAGGTTGAGGGCCTTGTGGGTGGAAACACCCGTGATGGTTCGACTCCATTCAGCCGCATTCGAGAAAGCCCCGCTCTAGCGGGGTTTTCTCTTACTTGTCAGGAAGACTTGTGGACGACGTCCTCGATCGTGGCGACCACGGTCTCGGGCGCCTTACTGAGGATCTGGGTGTGCTTGTGGGGCGTCGTTGCGAATACGGAGACGCGCTCGTTGCTCTCCACTGCATCGGCGACGGCGGCGCGGACCGTGCGCATCTCGTCCTCGGTGGCGCCCGAGTGGGCTCCGGTGCCGACCACGAAGGCGGTCGGGCAATCCAGCGCCGCGAAGTCGGGGCCGAGCTCACCGTTGACGGCATCCATCTCGATCACGACGTCCGCGGACTCGGCGGGAGACATCCGGGCAGAGCGGCCGAGCGCCGCCATGATGCGCATCATCCACCCCAGCCGGCGGAACTGGGAGCGGACCTTCTGCTTTCCGGCCTCGTCGAACATGGTGATCGGATAGGCGCCGTCGACGAGCACCAGTCCGCCGACCCGCCCAGGGTGCTGAGCCGCATATCGCACCGCGATCGTGGCGCCGTAGGACCAGCCGACGAGGATCGGGCGTTCGATGTCGGTCGCGTCGATCATCCTCCCGATGTCATCGACGGCCGACTGCGCCGAGTAGTCGGCCGATCGGCCCGACTTCCCACGTGCCCGCGCGTCGAATCGCACGGAGCGGTACTTCCCATCGATCAGGCCGATGACGCGGCTCCAGTTCCGCACGGTGCCGAAGCCGCCGCTGAGGAAGAGCAGGGCAGGGGTGCCGCCGGGGTCATCGACGGCGTGGAGTTGGGTGTCTGCCGCGGGAATACTGAGGTGGCGTGACATCGCGGTCGAGCCTTTCGGATCGGTTGGGACCGCCTATCCCTTCAGGTTGCCTCTACCCCACGGAGCGGAGCCAAAGCCCCTTCAAGCCGGCTAGCGGCCCATGACTGAGAATGCTTGGACGCCCCTCGAGCTTGCCGCGATCGTTCCGTCCCGATATATGCGGACGAGGCTGGTCCCGGACCGACCGGATCCTTCGGTGACGCTGCATTTGTAGCGGTGCACCTGCTCGCTGCTTTTCGCAGTTACGCAGCTGACGCTGGTTGCGTCGTCGAGCTTCGTGACGGCATGCTCGACAGCCGCGGGCCCCCAGGCCCAGGACGTCCTGGCGCCGGCCCGGTCCGGGGAACTTCCCCCGCAGGCCGAAAGCAGGGCTGCGGCGGCGAATCCAGCCAACAGCGATGTCGTCAACCGCGCCACGGGCCCGGAGGCTAGTCCCTTGGTGGTGCGCCAGCCGCCAAACTGCCTCCAGAATCGCCTAGGGTCGGCCCATGGACGGTTGGCCGCCGATCACGGAGCCTGAGCTGCTCGAACGCCTGGCGATGGGTGACCGCGAATTCGAGGAGCTGATGCAGCGGTACGTCGCGGCGATGCCGGCGCGCCCCTTTGAGGCCGAGGCGCTGACCCGGGCGCTGGGGTACCCGTGGGAGCGCCCGGACAGCTCCTACCTGCTCGAGGGCGGCTCCTGCCGGGAGCTGGCCGAGATGACGGCGGCGGATCGGGACGATGCGGTCGGGCGGATGTCCGGGGACGGGGGCGGGCGTTCGCCGGTCCTCGCGATCGGCTCCAACGCGGCGCCCGAGGCTCTCGAGCGCAAGTTCGCCCACTTCGAGGACGAGGACGACCGGGCGGTGCTGGCACTGGCCGGGCGGCTCCAGGACTTCGACATCGGCGCCGCCGCCGCAACCCGCCCTATATGGGGCGATGCCGGCGACGATCTTCCCCAGCCCTGGGACCGAGGTCCGCGCCTTCGCGCTCTGGGTCACGCCGACTCAGTTCACCCAGCTCGCCTGGTCGGAGCTCAGCTACCGGCTGGGGTCGCTGCGGACTCGGTTCGAAGCCGACGAGGGCGGCTTCGGCTTTGACGAGGTCCTCGTCTTCGTCTCCCGCTTCGGCGCCTTCTGCCCGGACGGCGAGCCGGTCGCGCTCGCCGCGGTGCCCGCCGAGGGGCGCAGCGCCGAGGCCCTCACCCAGGAGCAGCTGCTAGACGCCGCCGCGGTGCTCGCCCTCGGTTCGGGCGCGGAGGCGGAGACCCTGGTCCGGGAGATATTCGCCGACATGGCATCGCTGGTGCCGAAGCTGGCCGCGAAGGTGTGGCCCACCGCGCAGCGGTTCGATTCCGAGCTCTGGACGCAGTTCGACCCGGGCGCCGCCTGAGCCCGCGGCCGGCGGGAGACGACCGGGCTACGCTGCGCTTATGGCCAACATCAACGACCCGAGCTTCGAGGAGGGCGAGCGGCCCGCCGGGCTTCGTGCCCGCCGAGCGCGGATCGGCTACGAGCTCGGGACCGAGCTGATCGGGGCCAGCCTCTGGGAGGTGCCGCCCGGGGAGGCGGCCTATCCGTACCACTACCACTACTCCGACGAGGAGCTGGTGATCGTCCTCTCCGGCCGCCCGACCCTGAGGACGCCGGAGGGCGAGCGCGAGCTCGAGACCGGTGAGGCGCTGCGCTTCGGGCTCGGCGAGGAGGGCGCCCACCAGATCCTCAACCGCGGCGAGGAGGTCGTCACCTTCCTCGCGATCAGCAGCCACGGCCGGCCCGACATCGTCGTCTACCCCGACTCCGACAAGCTCGGGGTCGGCGAGCGGCTGCCCGAGGGCGGCGGGCTGCGGGCCTTCTTCAAGCGCGGGGACGCGGTCGACTACTTCGAGGGAGAGGGCACCCCGACCCCGGACCAGGGATGAGGGCGCTCGTACAGAGAGTCAGCCAGGCCGCGGTCGACGTCGAGGGCGAGCGGGTCGCCCAGATCGGCCCCGGGCTCCTGGTCCTGCTCGGGATCGCGGTCGGCGACGGCGAGGAGGAGGCCGACCGGCTTGCCGACAAGGTCCGCGCCCTGCGGATCTTCGACGACTCCGAGGGCCGCCTCAACGAGCCGCTCGGCGACCGCGAGGTTCTCTGCGTCAGCCAGTTCACACTTTACGGAGACGCGAGCCACGGCAATCGGCCCAGCTATGTCGACGCGGCGCCGGGCGAGACGGCCGAGCCCCTCTACGACCGCTTCTGCGAGCGCCTTGACGCGAAGAAGGGCGTCTTCGGAGCCTGCATGGGAGTCGCCCTCGTCAACGACGGCCCGGTCACGCTCCTGCTCGAGGTCCCCGGCTAGGACTTCTTCTTTTTCTTCTTTTTCGGGGCGGGCTTGATCTTTATCGTCTGGGTGACAGCGCCCTCGTTCTTGGCGGCGTCGGTGGCGGTGATCCGCAGGGTCACCGTGAACGGCTTCGTCGGGGCGCCGACCAGCCGCCTGTTCGGCTTCAGCGTCAGCGTCTGCGGCCCGGAGGCCAGGTTCGAGGAGGCCGAGGCCAGGATCGAGGTTGAGGGAGGCGAGCTTGGCCCCCTTGGCCGCCGCCAGCAGTTCCGCGTCGAGGCTCGCCGGCTCGCTGCGGGTGACCTCGAGCGAGATCCCCTTGAGGAACTTGGCCAGGGTCAGGGATTTCGGCACCCCCGCCGTCGAGACGGTCGGCGCCTTCGTGTCGGGCGCGACGATCGCGGGCGGCGGCTTTGGCGGTTCCGTCGGCGGGACGATCGCAAGGCCGGACAACGCGACCGGGGTTTTGTCGACCAGAGTCGTCGCCCCAGTGGCGAGGTCGACCTTGACGAGGAAGTTGGTGGCGAAGAGAGACATCGTCGCGAATGCTTCCCCCGCGGGGTCGATGTCGAAGCCCACTGGCGCACCGGGGGACAGCGTCTGCCCAAGGGGAAGGGAGTTTTCCAAGGTTCCGCCGTTCGGCGACGGGGCTCCGTTGACTCCGCCGAGCGTGAACAGCCTGTTGGCGGCGGTGCCGATCACGTATGCCGTCGTGGCCGCGGGCGGGGTCTGCGGACTGGCGATGCCGACCCGGTCGTAGGCGACGTCGGTCGCCTTGTTGCCGGCCGGGGTCAGCCCCGTATCCGAACCGGAGAGGGCGCCGTTGTTCGGGTTGATGCGGAAATTCCCATCGTCGTCGGTGACCACGCGGACCCGGTCGGCGACCGGGTTGAAGTCGATTCCGTAGGTGTTGCCATACGGGACTTCCACCGGCGGCCCGACCAGCGTCGCGACCCCGGTCGCGAGGTCGATGGTGTAGAGGCGCGCCATTATTTTGACGTCGTAGGTGACCCCGAGGCCGTAGAGCTGGGGCGGCGGCGGCGGTTTGAGGTCACCGCTGGGATGCCAGCGGTAGTCGACGTCCTCGAGCACCTCCCTTGGCCCGAGTCCGGTGACCAACCTGGCGTCGGTGAACGTTTCGGGTTTCGCCGTGTCGAAGCTGGCCAGGATGTTGGTGTTGTAGACGATGCCGACTGCGGGCTCGGCGGAGGCCGTCGCTGCAGAGGCTGCGAGGGCCGTGAGGGAGAGCGCGAACAGGCGGAAAAATCCTTTCCAGGTGGTCATTGGTCAACTATAGGCCGATGACGAAGGGCATTTACAACGATCTGGCCCCCGACTACGCGAACGTCCGACGCGAGGATCCGGCGATCGCGGCACGGATCGACGAGGCGCTGGGCGACGCCCGCACCGTCGTCAACGTAGGAGCCGGCGCCGGCTCGTATGAGCCGCCGGGACGCGAGGTGACCGCGGTCGAGCCGGCGGCCGAGATGATCGCCCAGCGAGCGCCGGGTGCCGCTCCTGCGGTGCGGGCGAGCGCCGAATCCCTCCCCTTCCCCGACGACAGCTTCGACGCGGCGATGGCGGTCCTCACCGTCCACCACTGGCCCGACCGCGAGAAAGGCCTCGCCGAGATGCTCCGCGTCGCCCGCGATCGCGTCGTCCTCGTCAACTTCGACCC
Organism: uncultured Solirubrobacterales bacterium; assembly: GCA_963795295.1. Lineage (GTDB taxonomy): Bacteria > Actinomycetota > Thermoleophilia > Solirubrobacterales > 70-9 > VRUE01. The sequence continues at coordinate 846,730 of CAWCHE010000005.1, read as the reverse complement.
GGAAGCCGTGCGCGACCTCTGGTTCGTCCGCGACTACTTCCCGGCGATGTCCGCCCTCCACGAGGGCCGCATCTCCAGCCACGGCCTCGCCGCCAAGCTCCCGGCCGCGCACGTGCGCCCGATCCCGGTCCCCCGCGATTGCCGCGACCTCTTCTTCGCGGCGCTCTGGGGACGGCCGGAGCTGGCGCTCGACCCCGAGGTGGTCAGGCCGATGTGGGTCTGGCAGTCGCTGCCAGAGGCGGTTCGCGAGGACGGCGGGGCGAGGCTCGCCGCCGACCTCGAGTCCGGCGCCTGGGACGAGCGCAACGGCCACCTGCGCGCCGAGAGCGAGCTCGACGTCGGCCTGCGGCTGGTCGTCTCCGAGCTTCGCGCGAAACGCCTGAGGCCGCTGGCAGAATGGCCGCGATGGAGCAGCTCAGCACCCGCCTCGAGGGATCGATCGTGATCCTCGAGCCGCTTTCCGAAGCTCATGGCGACGAGCTCTGGGACGCCGCGCAGCCGGATCAGATCTGGCCCTGGCTGGCCCACCTCAACGCCGGCCGCGAGGTCTTCGACGGTTGGCTCCAGGAGAGCCTTGATTGCGCCCGGGACGGAAGCGAGGCGCCCTTCGCGACCCGTCTCACCGAGGGCGGCAGGGCGGTCGGCAGCAGCCGCTACCTCAACATCCGCCCGGCGGACCGCGTCGTCGAGATCGGCTGGACCTGGCTCAACCCCGACGCCTGGGGAACGGGGGCCAACGTCGAGGCGAAGCTGCTGATGATGGAGCACGCCTTCGAGGACCTCGGGTGCGTCAGGGTCGAGTTCAAGACCGACGCCCGCAACGAGCGCTCCCGCAACGCGCTCGCCGCGCTGCCGGCGCAGTTCGAGGGCATCCTGCGCAACCACAAGATCACGCCCGACGTCGGCATCCGCGACTCCGCCTACTACAGCGTCATCGACTCGGAGTGGCCCGAGGTGCGGGCGAACCTGCGCCGCCGCCTCGGGCGGGCCGATGGCTGAGGCATCGGGCATCGAGCTCCGGGTGGTCTGTTCGGGCGCCGAGCTCGATCAGCTCGAGCCGCTCTGGAGCGCACTCCAGGACCACCACGCGGCGATCGAGCCGGAGCTCGCCGTGGGCACCCCGGCGCGCGCCGTCGCCGAGTCCTGGCGGATGCGCCGCCGCAAGTACGAGCGCTGGATCGAGGAGCCCGACAGCTTCTACGTCCTCGCCGAGCTCGAGGGCGCCGGGGTCGGCTACGCGTTCGTCACGGTCGGGCCCGGGTACGCGTCTTGGGCGACCGGGGAGCGGCTCGCCGAGCTCGAGACCCTCTCGGTCCTCCCGGGGAGCGCGGCGCCGGGATCGGCGAGGCGCTGATCGACGCGGTCTGGGATCGGCTCGAGGCGCTCGGCGTCGAGGACCTCCAGATCACCACGGCGATCACTAACGTCGATTCGCACCGCTTCTACGAGCGCCACGGGTTCCGCCAGGCATTCGTCGTCTACTACGGCAGGCGTGGCTAAGCCGCGAGCGGCACCAACCCCCGGAGATTCGTTGAGGAACGCCCACGCCCGGCCTTAGCCCTGAGAGGGTGGCTGCCCCTCGTCCCGTCTCACCTATCGGAAGGCCACATGAAGAGGCTGCGCGCCAAGCTGAGTTACGCCAACGTCGTTTCCACGATTTGCCTCTTCCTTCTCCTCGGAGGCGGCGCTGCCTATGCGGCGGTCCAGTTGCCGAAGAACTCCGTCGGCAGCAAGCAGCTCAAGGACGGGGCGGTGACTCAACAGAAGCTCGCGAGCGCGGCCCAGGCAGCGCTGACCGGAGCCCGGGGCCTGATCGGGCCGAAGGGCGACTCCGGCGCAAAGGGCGAGCAGGGGTCGCGGGGCGACACTGGGCCGCGGGGCCGTCCAACATCCTCTCGGTCGTCACCGACTCGAATACAAACCTCAGCGAAAGCGGGGGCTTCGGGACCGAGATCGCGACGCTGACGGAAATTCCCGCCGGGAAATATCTGATCGAGGCCGAAGTGTCACTAGTCAACTTCGGCCAGCCGGATTTCCTCCGCTGCCATCTCAAGGTGGGAGCAAGCGCCTATCCCGGGGCGACGGTGTCCGCCGGCGTCGGCGCTTCGGCGAGCTTCCCCGTCGGCCACCTGACGACATCGGCCGCCGTCGACCTGGCGGAAACGGCGGACGCGACGCTGGAATGCTCCCATGACACCTCCGGATTCACCCCCTACGCTGACCCGGGCGTGCACATCACCGCGATCAGGACCGGTGATCTCCAGACCCAGACCGTGCCGTAGGGCGACGCCGATACGGCGGGGGTAGGCTGGGTCCAACCAACCGCGCCGGCCGGGATCGGCGCAGGAGGAGGGTCCGATGTACGACTACGTGATCGTCGGCGCGGGATCTGCCGGATGTGTGCTCGCCGCCCGGCTCTCGGAGGATCCGGACGTCAGCGTGCTGCTGCTCGAGGCCGGCGGCCCCGACACCAAGGAGAACATCCACGTCCCGCTCGGCTACCTGCAGCTGCACGGGACCGACGTCGACTGGGGCTACATGTCCGCCCGGAGCCCAACTGCGACGACCGTCGAATCGCCCTGCCCCGCGGCAAGGTCCTCGGCGGCTCCTCCTCGGTCAACGCGATGGTCTACATCCGCGGCAATCACCGCGACTACGACGATTGGGGCGCCGAGGGCTGGGCCTGGGATGACCTCTTCCCCTACTTCCTCAAGGCCGAGGACAACGAGCGGGGCGCCTCGGAGTGGCACGCCTCCGGCGGGCCGCTTCCGGTCTCCGACCAGCGCTCGGGACAGCCGGCGCCCGAAGGCGTTCGTCGAGGCCGGGGTAGAAGCGGGGCTGGAGCGCAACGAGGACTTCAACGGCGCCGGACAGGACGGCGTCGGCCTCTTCCAGGTGACCCAGCGCGACGGGATGAGGGCGAGCGCCGCGGTCGCCTACCTGCACCCGGCGATGGCCCAGCGCCAGAACCTCACGGTTATGCCCTTCATGCAGGTCGACCGGGTGCTGTTCGACGGCACTCGCGCGGTCGGCGTCGAGGCCGACCCGGCTCGGCGAGACCCAGGAGCTGCGCGCCGAGCGCGAGGTGATCCTCTGCGGCGGGACCTTCAACTCGCCGCAGCTCCTGATGCTCTCCGGGGTCGGGCCGGCCGAGCACCTGGCGATGCGCGAACTCGAGCCGCTCCTCGACCAGCCTGCGGTCGGCGAGAACCTCAGCGACCATGCCTGCGCCTACAGCGTCTGGACCGCCCGCGAGCAGCACAGCCTCCTCGAGGCGATGGAGCCGGCGGCGCTGGAGGAGTTCGAAGCGTCGAAAACCGGCGTCTTCACCTCGAACTTCGCCGAGGCGGGGGGCTTCGCCCGGGTCGGGCCGGGCGCCGAGGCGCCGGACATCCAGTTCCACACCGTCCCCCTGCAGATCGTCGACGAGGGCTTCTCCGACCCGACCGCGCACGGGGTCTGGGCATCGGCATGCCTGCTGACGCCGGAGAGCCGGGGGTCGGTGCGGCTCGCCTCCAAGGACCCGACCGCGAAACCGATCGTCCGCAACGGGTTCTACGCGGCCGAGTCGGACCTCGAGCGCCTCGTCGCCGGGTTGCGGCTGGTCCACGAGATCTGCGGCCGACCGGCGATGGCGCCGCACTGCAGCGAGCCCTTCACCGTTCCGGACGGCGACTCCGACGCGGCCTTCCGCGACCACGTCGCCCGCACCACCTTCCCGATCTACCACCCGGTCGGCACCTGTGCGATCGGCTCGGTGGTCGACTCCGAACTGCGGGTCGAAGGCCTGGAGGCGATCCGGGTCGTCGACTGCTCTGTGATGCCCTCGGTGCCGCGGGGAAACACCAACGCGCCCGTGATCGCGCTGGCCGAGCGCGCCGCCGACCTGATCAAGGGCGAGGTGCCGCTGGGCCGCGGTGCGGGCTCGACCGCGACCGCCTAGGGCGAGAGCAGGGTCAGAGCCCAGCCGTCGCCGTCACGCCTGAATAGGCGCCGCTCGTGGATCCGGTCGTCGGCTTCGCTCCATAGCTCGACGGCGTCGGGCCGCACCCGCAGCGCGCCCCAGTCGGGCGGGCACTCCGGCGCCGTCTCCTGGACCTGTGCCAGGTGGGAGAGACGGTCGCGGATCGGCGTCAGGTCCTCGATCGGCTCGCCCTGACGGGAGACGACCGTCTGCAGCTGGTGGAAGATGTCGCGCTCGGCGAACAGCTCCTCCGCGAGCGCCCGCTCGGCCAACTCGGCCCGGCCCATGACGTGGACCTGCCGTCCCAGCGAGGGCCAGTGGAAGAGCAGGGCGACGGCCGGGTTTGCCGCGACCTCGCGCGCCTTTCGGGTCCAGAGCGCGGAGGTGAAGAGCAGCGCGTCGTCCTCGAGGCGCTTGAGGTTGACGGTCCGCGCCGAGGGCCGTCCGTCCTCGCCGACGGTGACGAAGGCCGCCGAGCCCGGCTGCTCCAGCCCCTGCTCGCGGGCCTCCTCGATCCAGTCCCCGAGCAGGCGCAGCGGCTCCAGTTCGGGATCGGGCACGGATGGGAAATTATCGCTGCCGGGTCCTAGACTCCCGCGGGCATGTCGCGCGACGACTTCTACGCCTCCCCGCTCGGCGCGGCCTACAGCGCCTACATGGAGCGGCCGCGGCTCAGCCGCCGGATCGGCAAGCTGCTCTGGGGCGGCGACACCCGCGCCTACTACGAGAGCATGGGGGCCGTCGCCGAGGTGACCGAGGGAGGCACGATCGTCGATTGCCCGGTCGGCGCCGGCCCCGCCCTGCGCGCCCTCCGTCCCGAGGCCGGGATCCGCTACGTCGGCGTCGACCTCTCGCCGTCGATGCTGCGGCGCGCGCGCGAACGCGCCTCGGCGCGCGGCCTCGACGGCATCGAGCTGATCGAGTCCGACGCCGCGGGGCTGCCGCTCGAGGACCACTCCGCCGACCTCTTCCTCTCCTACTGGGGCCTGCACTGCTACGCGGACCCGCGGGCGGCGATCGAGGAGATGGCCCGCGTCCTCAAGCCCGGCGGCCGGCTAGTGGGCGCCTCCTTCGTCCGCGGACCGAGCCTGAGACAGCGGCTGCTCCTCCGTCCCAACGCCGGCGGCTTCGGGCCGATGTGCACCGAAGCTGAACTTCTCCAGTGGCTCGCCCGCTCCGGGCTGCTCCTGACCGGCTCAGGCCGCTCGGGCCTCTACATGTTCTTCGAGGCGAGGCTGGATTCCGACTCGAAGGCCGGAGCCGGCTCAGTCTCCGCCGGCGCCGGCGACGAGCAGGCATAGCCCGACGTCGAGCTCGGCCTGCTCGCGCAGGTGGCCGTGGCGTTCGTCCCAAGCGCCGCTCTCGAGGTCGTCACGCAGCGCCGCGACCCCTCTTTCGGTCAGCTCGTCGGGAATGTCGTGCCAGATCGAGCTGCCGCGCCTGACCTCCGGGTCGAGGTGGAGCTCGGGCCGGTCCCAGAGCGCGCAGAAGAACCCGTCGGTGCATTCGCGCGGGATCGAGACCGGCTCGACGGCCATGCCCGGCAGCATCGCCGCCAGCTCCTCGATCGTCGGCATCGCGTCGATGTGGCACTCCCCGGCGAAGGGGAAGTACTCGCGGACCAGCCAGAGGTCGGCGACCGCCGCCGGGTCGAAGGTGAGGATCACGACCCGCTCGCGGGCGACCCGGGACATCTCGGCGATCCCGGCCTCGAGGTCGGCCCAGTGGTGGACCGTGATCATCGCCATCGCGGCGTCGAAGCTGTCGTCGTCGAAGGGCAGCGCTTCGGCGCTCGCCTGGACCACGGGCGCCGAGCGCGGCGGGCGCTGGCCGATCATCAGCTCCGAGGGCTCGACCGCGATCACCTCGCGGCCCGCGGGCTCGTAGGAGCCGGCCCCTGCCCCGACGTTGACCACGGTGCGGGCGTCGCCGAGGGCTGCCTCGACCCTGGCCGCAATCCGCGGGTCGGGGCGGCGGACCGAGGCGTAGCCGACGCCGATCCGGTCGTAGGTCGCCATCGACCTAGCCGGGGACGCCGAGGGCGCGATCGATGAAGGGCCCGAGCAGCTCGCCCGCCCGGGCCGCCGTCCGGTCGGGCTCGTCGCTGGGCGCCGTCACGTAGCTGATCGCCAGCCGCACCAGCGACTCGGCGAGGAGCTGCGCCTTCTCGGGCGGCGCCTCGGGCCAGCCCTCGCTGATCGTCGTGAAGAGCCGCGCCGTGGCGAAGACGACGACCGGCATCCCCTGGGTGGTCACGAACGGGAGCATCCCCCCCGTGCCGTCGTCGCTGAGCAGGATCCGGACCAGCGGGTCCTCGCCCGCGGTGCGCAGGAAGGTCTCCAGCGCGGCGCCGACCGCCGCCCGCGGGTCGTCGAGGTGCTGGCGGACCGCGGCGTCGACCTCGTCGAGGAAGCGCTCGCCGACGTGGATCACGAAGGCCTGGGCGAACTCGTCGCGGCTGCCGAACTCCTTGTAGAGGGTTTGGCGGCTTACCCCCGCCGTGCGGGCGACGTCGGACATCGTGATCTCCGACCAGGAGCGCCGTTCGAGCTCGTCCCGGGCGGCGCTGAAGAAGGTCTCGCGAAGAAGGTTGCGGGCCGCCTCCGGGTATGGAGTCGGCGCCCCATTGCCGTTGCCGTTGCCGTTCCCGGTCTCAGGCGCGGCCGCGCCGCGGCCGCTCACTCGCCGCCGCCGTCGTCCGGCACGAAGTCGACCTTGTCGCGCACACCGCAGTCTGGGCATGCCCAGTCGTCGGGGACCTCGCTCCACGGCGTTCCGGGCGGAAAGCCCTCGCGCGCGTGCCCGGCCTCCTCGTCGTAGACGTAGCCGCAGCTGGGGCAGCGGAAGGCGCTCATGCCTGGACCTCGGGCGGCTGCCCCGATCCGTAACGGGCGAGGATCCGGCGGCGGGCGCGCGGTTGGATGTTGGCGAGCTCGACCTGGCCGTCGTAGTGCTCGATCAGACGCGGGTCCATCACCCGCCTCCAGAGCGGCGGGAACCAGGCGAGGACGATCATCCCGGCGTACCCGGTGGGCAGCTGCGGCGCCTCCTTGAAATGGCGCAGGCCTGGTAGCGCCGGGTCGGGTTGGCGTGATGATCGGAGTGGCGCTGCAGGTGGTAGAGGAGGACGTTGGAGGCGACGTTGTTGCTGTTCCAGCTGTGCTCGGGGAGGCAGCGCTCGTAGCGGCCGTCCTCCTTCTTCTGCCGCAGCAGCCCGTAGTGCTCGAGGTAGTTGACGACCTCGAGCAGCGAGAAGCCGAGGATCGCCTGAATCACGAGGTAGGGCAGGACGACCGGGCCGAAGGCGATCGCGAGGACCGCGAAGAGGCCGACGGTCATCGCCCAGGCGCCGAGGATGTCGTTGCGCAGCGTCCAGTGCGACTTGCCCATTCGATCGAGGCGGGCGCACTCGATCCCCCAGGCCGAGGCGAGGCTGCCGTAGACGGTGCGCGGCAGGAAGGCCCAGAAGCTCTCGCCGAGCCTCGAGCTCGCCGGGTCCTCGGGCGTCGCGACGCGGACGTGGTGGCCGCGGTTGTGCTCGATGAAGAAGTGGCCGTATCCGGTCTGGGCGAGGGCGATGCGGCTCAGCCAGCGCTCCGAGCTGGCCCGCTTGTGGCCGAGCTCGTGGGCGGTATTGATCGCGATCCCGCCGACGACCCCCATCGTCACCGCGAGGCCGAGGCATTCGAAGGTCGAGAGGTCGCCGCTGGACCAGAGGTAGCAAGCAAAGACGAGGCCGAGATACTGCACCGGGATGTAGAGGTAGGTGCACCAGCGGTAATAGCGATCCTGCTCGAGCCACTTGAGGACGCTGTCGGGCGGGTTGGTCGGGTCGACGCCGATCGCGATGTCGAGCAGCGGAAAGGCGCCGAAGACGAGGATCGGGCCGAAGAACCAGAACCCGCCCCAGCCGGTCGCTTCGACCGAGGCCCAGGCGATGAAGGGGCCGAAGGGGATGATCAGGCCTAGCAGCCAGGCGTAGCGCTTGGCGTCGGTCCAGGCGGCGGGGTTGAGCTCGACTTCCGATCCGTGGTCGTGATCGTGGTGATGGTGATCGTCGTGCGAGTGTGCGGCTGCCTCCATGGGCGCGCTCCTCCTTGTCAAATCGATGGTTGACGTGCGAACGGTTTACAAACTATCGCACTTTGTAAAGTACCGCAACATCGAGCGCGGAAATGTCCGCCGCACCCCCACCTCGCTAAACTGCCCCGCGTGTACACGGTCCTCGCAGTCCTCCAGGTGATAATCGCCGGCGTCCTGATCTTCCTGATCCTGCTCCACTCCGGGAAAGACGCAGGGCTCTCGGGCGCCTTCGGGATCGGCGGCGGCGGCAGCTCCTTCGGGGGCGGCTCGATGGTCGAGCGCAACCTCGACCGGGCGACGGTCTTCTTCGCCGTCATCTTCGTGGTCAACACCCTCGTCCTGCTGAAGATCTAGGCGGGCCGCTCTAGACGGGCTCGCGGTCGAGGATCTCGACCGCCTCGCGCCGCAGCTCCGCGTCGAGGATCGCGAAGTCCTCGTCGGAGAGCTTTCCCGCGGCGTGGTCCAGTTCGGCGTCGCGGATCTCGCGGTACTTGGCCTCCTTCAGCGCCTCGAGCTCGGGGTCCGCAACGACCCGCAGGCCGCGGGTTCGAGTCGGCCAGAGGGCGATCGCCGCGCCGGCCAGGGCGATCAGACCGCCGATCCAGATCCAGGTGACGAGGGGGTCGACGATGATCCGGAAGGTCGCCGCGCCGCCGTCGGCGAGGTATCCCTTCGCGACCCGCGCCGCGGTCGCCTTCTGCAGCGTCGCGAGCTGGGCCAGGGCCGCCGGCCTCAGGCTCGGGTTCGCGAGGGCGTTCTGCATCATCGCCGCGAGCGCGCGGCAGGGCGGCGGCGAGCCGGTGGCGGCGCGGACACAGGCGCCGAAGCCTTTGTCGGCGTCGCGGGCTGCCGTCAGCACCCCGGATACGTCGGGGCCGACCGAGATCCAGAGGTCGCTGCCGGCGCCGGCACGCAGCCCGACCTCGCTGGTCGCCTCGCCGGCAAAGTAGTCGGCGATCTTCGAAGGCCCCTGCTGCCCGGTCGGGAGGAAGAAGCGGCGGGTCGGATGGAGGGTGAAGCTCTCCCCTCCCTTCTGGACCGCGAGCACGGCGCCGAAGGTGAAGGCCTCATCGTTGACCGAGGCGGTCGGGCGCACGTAGGTGATCTTGCGGCCGTCGATCTCCACGGTCTGCCCGGGCTTGAGATCGACGTCGCGGTTGGTCTGGAAGCTCGAGGAGGCGGCGATGCCGATCAGGAGGACCGCCACCCCGGCGTGGACGATGTAGCCGCCGTAGCGCCGCCTGTTGCGGGAGACCATGGTGCCGAGGGCCGTCGGCAGCGAGCCCCCCGAGAGCTTGCGGCGGGCGGTGGCGCCGCGCACGAACTCCTGGGCGAGGCCGGTCAGCGAGAAGGCGGCGACCGCGAACAGGACCATCGCCCAGGGATGGTCAGCCGCGTCGGTGAAGAAGCCGAGGACCAGGGCCGTGCCGACCCCGACGGCGGCCGGGACGAGGAAGACCCGCCGCGCCGAGGCCCAGCTCACCCGGCGCCAGGCGAGCAGCGGCCCGATCCCGGTGAAGAGCACGAGGAGGATCGCCAGCGGCGTCGTGTAGCGGTCGAACCAGGGCGCAGCCAGGGACGCCTTGTCGCCGGTGAACAGCTCCGAGATCAACGGGAAGAACGTGCCCCAGAAGATCACGGCGGTGAGCGCCACCAGCAGCAGGTTGTTGACCAGGAAGACGGCCTCTCGCGAGGCGAGCGAGTCGATCCGCTTCTCGGAGCGGAGGTCGTCGAGCCGGGAGACGATCAGCACGGTCGAGCCGATCAGGACGACGGCGATCAGGCCGAGGATGTAGGGGCCGACGGTGCTGTCGCCGAAGGCATGGATCGACTGCAGGACCCCGGAGCGGACCAGGAACGTGCCGAGCAGGGCGAGTGAGAAGGTGGCGACGATCAGGCACGCGTTCCAGACTTTCAACATCCCGCGTTTCTCCTGGACCATGATCGAGTGCAGGAAGGCGGTGCCGATCAGCCACGGCATCAGCGCCGCGTTCTCGACCGGGTCCCAGGCCCAGTAACCGCCCCAGCCGAGCTCGGTGTAGGACCAGCGGGCGCCGAGCAGCAGGCCGAAGCCGAGCAGCGCCCAGGCGATCAGGGCGAAGCGGCGGGTGGCGCGGATCCATTCGGCGTCGATGCGGCGGGTGACGAGGGCGCCGATCGCGAAGGCGAAGGGGACCGTGAAGGCAACGTACCCCGAGTACAGCATCGGCGGGTGGATCATCATGCTCGGGTGCTGGAGGAGCGGGTTGAGGCCGACCCCGTCGGCCGGCGCCGGGTCGAGCGTGGCGAAGGGGTTGACGCCGCCGGCGAAGAGCATCAGGCCGGTGAAGAAGCTGGCGATCCCGGCCATCACCGCGGTCGCGTAGGGGACGAGCTCGCGGAGGCGGTTGCGGGTCGAGAACAGTGCCAGCGAGGAGACGATCGAGAGCACCCAGGCCCAGAGCAGCAGCGAGCCCTCCTGGCTCGACCACATCGCCGCCATCTTGTAGAAGAACGGCGTCTCCAGCGATGAGTGCTGCTGGACCAGATTGAAGGAGAAGTCGTCGGTCCCGAAGGCGATCTCGATGATGACGACGCAGAGGGTGAGCAGGCCGCAGAGCGCGTAGACGGCCCATCGCGAGATGACGACCCGGCGCCGGTCGCCGCTGAGCCCGCCGGTGAGGGCGGCGACGGCGGCGAAGACGGCGGTGAGGAAAGCCAGCGCCAGCGCGGCGCTGCCGAGGCTAGCTGTCATTCGCGGTGGTGAACTTCGACGGGCACTTGGTCACCAGCGTGTCGCGTTCGCCGAGGAAGACGCCGTGCTCGACTTCGCCGCTGAGGACGATCTCCCGCCCACCGCGGAAGGGGTCGGGAATGATGCCGCTGTAGGTGACCGGGATGCTCTCCCCGCCCGACTGTTCGCGATCGGCGACCCGGAAGCGGATGCCGTCGCCCTTGTGCTCAACCGAGCCCTTGACGACACGGCCGGTCAGCTCGTAGTTGGACCCGGGAGCCGCGCTGAGCAGTTCCGAGGGCTCTTTCGCCTCGGTCGAGGCGCTGAAGGATGTGTAGACGAGGGCGACGGCGAGCAGCACCGCGACGCTGAGGGCGACGACCAGCCGGACCTTGCGCTTGCGCTGGGGATCCATCGATAGCGGATTATCGCAAGCCCGGCGTGCGAGAATCACGCCGATGGCCGATCGCGCTCCCGATGACCCCGTCCTCCTGATCACCGGCGCCAGCAGCGGCATCGGCGCGGCGACCGCGCGGGCGGCTGCGGGGAGCCGCCGTCTCGTGCTCGCGGCGCGGCGGCTCGAGCCGCTCGAGGAGCTGGTAGCCGAGCTCGGCGGAGAGGAGCGGGCCCTGGCGGTGCGCTGCGACGTCACCGAGTGGGATCAGGTCGAGGCGATGGCCGCGGCCGGAATCGAGCGCTTCGGCCGGATCGACGCGGTCTTCGCCAACGCCGGCTTCGGGGCCACCCGCGGCTTCCTCGAGGAGTCGGTGGAGCACTGGCGCTCGATGATCCTCACCAACGTCTACGGGGTGGCGCTGACGATCCGCGCGACTCTCCCCCACCTGCTCGAGCGCGGCGACGGCCACTTCATCGTCACCAGCTCGGTCGCCGGGCGCCGGGCGCTGCCGGGATCGCTCTACTCGGCGACGAAGTGGGCGGCGACCGCGATCGGCGAGGCGCTGCGCTCGGAACTGCGCCAGATGCACGAGAACCACGACATCAAGGTGACGCTGATCGAGCCCGGGATGACCGACACGCCCTTCTTCGACAACCGGCCCGGCGAGTGGGCGCTGAAGGACGAGGACATCGCCCGCTCGGTGATGTTCGCCCTCGAGCAGCCCCCCGGCGTCGACATCAACGAGATCCTGATCCGGCCGACCAGCCAGCCGATCTAGCCCCGCTTCTTCCCGCCCTTTTTCCCTTTGCCCTTCTTCTTGCAGGCGGGCACCTTCAGCTTCGTCTTCTTGTTGCCGAGCTTCTTCCCGTTCTGGCCTTTGATCACGACCTTGGAGGAGAGCTTGCGTTTGCAGAGGCTCCTGGTGTTGATCAGGAGGCCGCGCTTGCCGCCGTACAGGGTGAGGACGAACTTGCTGACCGGGACGTCGGGGGTCGCCGAGAAGCTGTTGCGGAGCCGGCCTTTGACGGTGTCGGTCGTCCCGCGCAGGCGGATGTCGACCTGGCCCTGGAGGTCGACGAGAAGGTCGGGAAGGATTTTGTTCCCCGGGACCAGGTAGACGGGTCCGCTGAGGGGGTCGCCGAGCAGCGGTGAGGTCGCTGTCGCCTGGCCGTAGATGGAGCTCGAGGGGCACTGGTTGGCGGCGAGCTGCGGCCGGGTGCAGATCGTCTTGATGTGGCTCTGATCGAGGATCATCGCCTTCGGCAGGGTGACCGCGGCGCTGGCGAGGTTGGCGTCGCCGTCGCGGCCGGTCAGGATCGCGCGGAATTTCGGGTTCTTGGCCCGGTGCGTCTGTTTCTTGCCGCCGAAGATGCGGGTGACGAGTTTCGGCCTGAACTTGAGGGCGCCGCAGTTGGTGGTCTGGAACGGGGCGCTGACGGCGAAGGAGCTGAACGGGGGCGCGGCCGGATTTGCGCCCCCGCCGAGCAGCGACCCGGCGGTCGCCAATTTGCCGCAGCTGGTCGGGTTGATGACGAATTCTTTCCTGCTGGCGTTGACGTCGATCGAGCGGATGTCGAGCTTGGCGCCGCCGTAGACGTCGGGGATCGGATCGGAGACCGGGTGGATCTGCGCCGTTTCCGGGTCGACGAAGAGAGCGACCCTGACGACGACGGTGCCGAGGTCGAAGGGCCCGGCGACGGCCGGGGTGATCACGGCCAAGGAGAGGGGCGCGCCACGGTAGGGGCCGGAGAGGAACACGTCGCCTTTGATCTGCAGCGGCGAGGCGCCGGTGCCGGCTTTGATCGTCGCCGCGCCGACCAGGCTTTTGTCGGGACAGCTCGAGCTTTTCGCCTCGGTCGCCCCGGCGCGGGCCGCGGCCTGGGCGAGCGCTTTGGCCGAGCAGTAGGGGATGCCGACGAGCTTGCCGCTGATCCCCGGCGGCAGGGTGACGTCGATGCCTTTCAGCTCCTGGTTGCCGTCGTTGCGGCCGACGTGCAGCGAGAGCGGGCTGAAGGCGCCGGCGACGATGCTTTTCGAGGCGGTCGAGAAGACCGGCGCGAAGGGCCGGGCCGCCATCGTTTTGGCGCAGTTACCACCGCCTGGCGCTTTCGCGAGGTTGAAGCTCCCGGCCGGTTTGGCAGCGGCGGTTTCGCTGTAGGGAGTGAGCAGGCCGCTCGTCGTGTTCGGCCCGCAGGTCGGCGGGCTCGTCAACACCGCACCGGCGCCACCGTTGAATTTCAGCTTGAAGGCAGAGAACGGCAGCTGCGGGTTTTCGGCCAGGGTGGTTGTCAGCTGCCCGGTTTTCGGGTTGGCGCTGACTTCGCCGATCAGCCTCACCGACACCCCGAAACGCGCTGACTCGACGTCGACGAAGATCCGGTACTCCTTGCCCGAGGCCGGGTCGCGGCTGAGCTGTTTGCCGAGGAAGACGCTGCCGGTCAGCGAGCCGGCGGGAAGCGGCGGCGTCTCGATCGTCGCCGTGCCGATTTTCGATTTCGCCGGGCACGTGACCGCTTTGCGGGTGCCCTTCCCGAGCTGGGCGTCTTCGCAGAAGGCGAGGGTGCCCGCGGAGGACGGGTTGAGCCCCATGCCGGTCGGCAGTGAGACGGTTGCCGTCCTCACGTTCGAGTTGGCGATCGCGGCGCCGGCGTCGAACGGGACCGTGACGCTGACTTCCGCCGGAGCGGGGGAATCCGTCGCGTTGGTGCCGGGGTCCGTCGCGACTCCCGGTTTGAAGGGCACGTTGTTGCAGCCGTCGGGTTTGACGCCCGGCGGGAGCGCGCCCTCGAAGGAGGCCGAGCCGCTCGGGAAGGACGGGTTCGGGCTCTCTTTGGAGTCGGCCCGGAGGAAGGTCGAGTAGATGTGCTGGAACGGCGCCTGGGCGGGGTTATGGCAGGTGCTCGGCTGCGTCAGGAAGGTCCCGTTGCCGGCGGTCCCGGTGAAGACAAGGCGGTTCTTGAGGATCGTTCCGAGCGGGGATTCGGGAACCGCGATCGTGAAGCCCTCGTGGTAATCGCCGCTCCAATCGACGTCTGATTTGAGGTAAACGTTCTGGCCGGCGACGTTGAAGCCGAAGAGCGCCGGTTCGCCCTGGGCGGGGATCAGGTTGTAGACCGGGACCAGAGTCACCCCCGCCAGCGGAGGCGAGACGAGGCCCAGGGCGGAGACCGTCACCGCGCTCTGGCCGACTACCGACGTCAGCGGGCAGTTGGCGATGCCTTTTTCGAAATCGGCGAGCGCGCACTGCGGAGTCGCCTGGGGGTTGACGCTGAGTCCCGCCGGGAGGTCGACCCGGACGTCTTTCAGCGTTGCGGACGGAGTTTCGGAGACGTTTTCGACGACGGTCGTGTGCTTGACGATGAACTGGGTGAAACCGGTGGCCGGGTGCCCCGCCGCCTGGGTATAGAAGAGATTGGGAGTCGTCGGTGAGCAGGGGTCGGCGCTGCAGGTACCGGCCTGCCAGCCGTCAGCCGCGGTCGGCGGGCTGTTCTGCGGCGCGATCGTGTCGCCCGTGTTCGCCTCCGCCGCAGGCGCCAGGGCCAATGCGGAGCAGACGACAGCGATCCCTGCGAAGAGCTTCCACCTCACCATGCTGATTTTCCTACCCGGGGCCATCGACTCTCAATCCCTAGCGGCCCTTGCCGCCGTGTCCGTGGTGCCCGTGCTTGCCGTGCGCCTTCTTCTTTTTCTTCTTCTTGCACGGCGTCTTCAGCCGCAGCTTCTTGTTCGTCAGGCCCTTCCCGTTCTGGGCGCTGAGGTCGACCCGCGAGAACCATTTGTGGGCGCAGAGGTTCTTCGAGTTGACGAGCAGCCCGTGCTTCTTGCCGCCCCGGATCGTCAGCGTGAATTCCGAGACGGGGACGTCGGGGACCATCTCGAAGGTGTTGCGGAGCCGGCCGTGGACCGAGTCGGTGACGCTGGACAGCTCGACGTCCACCTGGCCATGCAGGTCGACGACCAGGTCGGGCAGCGTGTGCTCCGGATTCGAACGGAGGTAGACCGGGCCCTTCAGCGGCCCGTCGAGGAGCGGCGTCTTCGCTTCCGCGAATCCATAGACCGAGTTGTCGGGGCACTGGTTCGCGGCGAACTGGACCCGGGTGCAGATTTCGGAGATCGCGCTCTGGTCGAGGATCATCGCCTTCGGCAGCGTCACCTGGGCGCGGGAGATGTTGGCGTCTCCGGGCCGGGCGACGAGGGTCGCCTGCAGTTTCGGGTTCTTCGCCCGCTTCGTCGCCCCGAAAGTCTGCAGGGTCAGCTTCGGGGCGAAGTCGAGGCCGTCGCAGGCGGTGAACTGCGAGGCGGAGCTCGCCGCGAACGAGCTGAATGCCGCCGGGTCGGCCGGGTTGCCGCCGCCACCGTGGAGCACGGCCGCGAACGACGAGGGCGCGCAGTTGGTCCCGTTGAGGGTGAACTGGGGCCGGTTGATCTTGACCGAGACCGAACGCAGGTCGAGCAGGGTTCCCCCATAGACGTGCGGGATCGGGTCGGTGACGGTCTTCACCTGGGCGGTCTTCGGGTCCAGGTATAGCGCCACCCTGACCACCACCGTGCCGAGGTCGAACGGCCCGGCGGTGGCCGGGGTGATCACGGCCAGGGAGAGCGGCGCGCCGCGGTAGGGACCGGAGAGGTAGGCCTTGCCGGTGTCGATGTGGACCGGCGAGGGGCCGCTGCCGGAGCTGATCGCGGCGGCGCCGACGAGGCTGTCGGCCGGGCAGCTCGGGGATGCCGCCTCGGCGGCGCCGGCCTTGGCGGCCGCGGCGGCGATCGCCGCTCCCGGGCAGTAGCGCAACCCGGAGAGCTTCGCGGTCAATCCCCTCGGCAGAGTCACCTCGGCGCTTTTCAGCTCCTGGTTGCCGTCGTTGCGGAGGATCTCGATGCTGAGCCCGGTGTAGGCCGCCGCTTTGGCGTTCGTCTCGCGGGCGGCGAAGCCGGGGGCGAAGGGGCGCTCGGCCAGGGTTTTGGCGCAGGCCCCTCCCCCGGGCGCCGAGGTCAGGGTGAATTTGTCCGTCGGCCTGGCGGCGGGGTTGCCGGTCCAGGGCGTCATCGTCGCCGTCGTCGCGTGCGGGCCGCAGATCGCGGGGCTGGTCAGGGTCGCCTTCGGGCCGCCGTCGAGTTTGAGCACGAATTTGCTGAACGGGACCTGGGGCAGTTCGGAGAACCGGGTCGTCAGCTGGCCGTTGGCGGGGTCGGCGCTGACCTGGCCGATCAGCCGCACCGAGATCCCGTAGCGGTCGGACTCGGCGTCGACGAGGATCCGGTACTCCTCGCCCGAGGCGGGGTCGCGGCTCTTCTGCTGGCCGACGTAGACGTTGCCCGTCAGCGAGCCGTCGGGAAGGGGCGGCGTGTCGATCGCGACCGTCCCGATCTTGGAGGCCGGCGGACAGGCGACTTTCGCTTTCGAGCCCTTGCCGAACTGGGCATCGGTGCAGGCGACGAGGCCGTTGGCGGCCGAGGGGTTGAGGCCGAGGCCGGCGGGGAACCCCACCTGAGCTTCCTTCGTGTTCGAGCTCTCGCGGCTGGCGCCGCCGGTGATGTGGGGGACATCGACCTCGGTGGTCGCTCCCGAGGGCGAGTCTGTCTGCGCCGTGCCGGGGTCAACGGCCGTCGCCGGTTTGTACGGGACGCCGGGACAGTCGAGAGGCTTTTTGCCTGCCGGCAGCGGCGACTCGATTGCGGGGGCCGCCGAGGCCGGGAAGCTGTAACCGGGTTGCGCCTCTTCTTTGATCGAGGAGGCGAGCAGGTAGGTCGAGTAGGCATGGAGGTGGGGCGCTTTTTCGGGATCGAAGCAGGTCGAGGGGGTCGTGATGAAGGTGCCGTCGCCGGAGCGCCCGTTGAAGACCAGCCGGTTTTTGAGGATCAGCGTTTCGAGCCCGAGCGGCAGTTCGGGGACGTCGATCGTGAAGCCCTCGTGGAAGTCGCTGTCCCAGGCGACATTGGCTTTCAGGTAGATGTTGTTGCCGAGCAGGTTGAGGCCGAAGCGAGCCGGTTCGCCGTCGGGCGGGACGATGTTGTAGACGTCGGCCGTGATCGGCACCGGAGATGGTTTGCCGAGCACCGAGCCGGTGACGAAGCTGGTTCCGACTTTGGCCCCCAGCCCGGCGCAGCTCGAGGCGTTGGCTTCGAAGGTCGCCAGCGGGCACTGCGGCGTCGCCTGGGGATTGACGCTGAGGCCGACGGGGAGATCGACCCGCACCGTCTTGAGACCGCCGATCGGTTCTTCCGGCCCGACCAGGCCGGCTTTTGATTTGACGATGAACTGGGTAAATCCGACCTGAGGATGACCAGCGGCTTCTTCGAAGAAATCACCAGGCGTGTCGACCGAGCACGGCCCGGAGTCGGTCGTGCAGGTTCCGGCCTGCCAGCCACTCCCGGCCGAGTACGGGGGGTTCGAGGGAGCGATGATGTCGGTCGTCTGCGCGGACGCCGCCGGCGCGGCGATTGCCAGCGCCAGAGCCGCCATTGCAGCCACGGTACGAGGCCTGAGGGCCGGTTTCCTGAGAGCCGTCTTCGAACCCATCTCAATCTCCTTTGTAAAACCCATTCGGCCTCACCCTACCCGATTTTGATGATTTACGCTAGAATTTTTAGGTATCGGTTTTCACAACTTCTAGAATCGGAGGCACAATGGATTGGCAACGCCTAGCACGAGCGAATACCCATCCTCTGCGCATCTCGGTGATGGAAGTTCTCGCCATGGATGGCGGTAGGACGCTCTCCCCCAGCGACCTCAGCTACGAACTGAGGGTTCCTCTCAGCAACGTCAACTACCACGTCACGGAGCTGCTCCGCTCCGGCTTGATCGAGCTCGCCAGCGAGCGTCAGGTGCGGGGTGCGACCGAGCACTTCTATCGCGAGGTCGTCAGCGATCCCGCCGTGGCGGAGGGCGGGGTCCCAGAGACCAACGGGCGCAGCAAGGGGAATGGGCGTGCAGCAGAGTCCCCCTGGGCCCGCACGGGCGGCCTCGGCGCCGCCGCCGCCTGAGAGCCTGAGCGCCGCTCAGGCTGAGAGCAGACGCTCGAAGCGCTTCGCGAAGAGGTAGGCGTCCCCGGGCCAGCGGGCGGAGACGTAGTTGCCGTCCTCGACCACGAAGGCGGCCGAATCGTCGTCGTCGGTGCCTCGCGTGGTCGTCCGCGGCCCGCGCTCGAAGCCGGCGGGATCGCCGAGCGCCGCGACCACCTCGTCCTCGACGTAGGCGGGATAGGTGCGGTAGTAGCGGCCCAGCTTCCAGGCGGTCAGCAGGTAGGCGCTGCGCTCCATGTACTTGGGCAGGCAGGTCGTGCGGCGGCCGGCGATGACGCTGCGGCCGGAGCCCGGGTCGGTGCTCCGCGCGAGGACGAGGACGCCGTGGCAGATCGCGCCGACCGGGCGCTCCAGCGCCCAGAACGCGGCGACCTTCTCCTGCAGCTCCGTGTCGCCGAGGTACTGGCGCATCCCCGGCGCGTGGCCGCCCGGCAGGATCAGGCCGTCGAACTCGGCCGGCTCGAGCGCGTTCCAGGGGAGCGGGTCGCGAAACGCCGCGTCCTCGGTCAGCTCTCGGTAGAAGGCGATCGGCTCCGGCTCGGCGCCGAGCTTGCCGAAGAGGACGCCGTCGAGCAGCTTGGGGTCGCAGCGCGGCACGGCTCCTCCCCGCTCGGTCGCGAAGACGACCTCATGGCCGCGGTCGCTGAGCAGGCGCCAGGGCACCGCGACCTCGGTCGTGTCGAAATCGCTGTCGGGCAGTGGGACGAGGATGCGCATCGGCGAGGGTCGAAGCGTACGACGGCTCCTAACGGAGGCGCTCGTCGACAGCCTCCGCTCGGTAATCGAAGATCCGCTCGAGGTCTCGACGGACGAAGAGCCCGTGGGCGAGGCGGCCGAGCGGCCCCAGCGGGATCTCGTAGCGGACGCGGTCGTGGATCAGCGTCGCCTGCTCTCCGCCCTTCTCGAACATGTGGGTGTGCTCCCAGAGGGAGTACGGGCCCCTGGCCTGGGTGTCGACGAAACGCAGCGGCGGTTCCCAGATCTCGATCCGTGTCTGCCAGCGGATCGGCACGCCGTGCAGCCTCAGCTTGTAGTCGAGCAGCGTTCCCGGTTGAAACGCCAACGGGCCCGGCGTCATCACCTCGAAATTAAGCCAGGGCGGGGTCAGCGGCTCGAGGTTGGCCGCGTCCCCGTAGAAATCGAAGGCCCGCTCGACCGGAACCTCGACCCGCTGGGTGCGCTCGAGGACGTATGCGGACACGGGGCCAGTCTCGCAGCCCCGGCGGAGCGGGATACCTTGGAGGGATCGGATCGAGCACCCTCATCGCCGGCGCCACGGGTTTCATCGGCGCCCGGCTCGCCGCCTCGCTGGCCGACACAGATTCATCCGTCCGGTGCTTGGTTCGCGATCGCTCGAAGGCCAACTCGCTCGAGGCGGCAGGCCTGGACCTCCACGTGGGGGACGTCACCGACGCGGAAAGCCTTGCCGGCGCCGGCAAGGACGTCGAGGTCGCCTACTACCTGGTCCACGCGATGGCCGGCGGCGGCGGGTTCGCCGAGCGAGAGCAGGCCGGGGCCGCCAACTTCGCCCGCATGGCAAAGCGCGAGGGCGTCAAGCGGGTCGTCTATCTCGGAGGCCTCGGGGACGAGAGCAAGTCGAAGCATCTGGCGAGTCGCCACCGGACCGCGAGCGTCCTTGCCGCCGAGGGGCCTCCGCTCACCTACTTCCGCGCGGCGATGGTCGTCGGCGCGGGCAGCGAGTCCTACCGAACCCTTCGCTACCTGGTGGGCAGGCTGCCAGTGATGATCGCCCCCAGCTGGCTGCGGACGGCGACCCAGCCGATCGGGGTCGACGCGACGATCGAGTACCTGCGGCGGGCACCCGAGGTTCCCGAGTCGGAGGGTCGCGAGGTCCAGATCGGCGGCCCCGACGTCGTCTCCTATTCGGAGATGATGGATCGAATGGCGATCGCGATGGGCAAGCGTCCGCGGCGAAAGCTCCCGGTCCCCTTCATCACGCCATGGCTCTCGGCGCTCTGGCTGGGGCTGGTGACGCCGGTCGACGTCAAGGTGGCGCGCCCGCTCGTCGAGGGCCTGACCACCGCGACCGTCGTCACCGACCCCTCCGGCGCCGAGCCATTCGACATCGCGCCCGAGTCGTTCGACGAGGCGCTGGCGCGCGCGCTCGCGGAGGAAGTGAGCTGACCGCGCGATCGGTTCTGAGCAGCCGGATGACCTGGATCTGGGTCGCCGTCTGGCTGGCGACCAGGGCGCTCACCGTCGCCGACATCGGCTTCTGGGGACCGGCTTCGCAGCTGCGACTCGAGGACGTCGCCAACTACGACATCTGGTCGCACATCCTCACGACCCAGCACGCTCTCCCCGGCGGTCCGGGGTGGCAGTACCCGTCCGGCGCGGCGCTCCTGATGCTCATCCCCAGGCTCGGCCCCGGGACGTACGGAGAATCGTTCGTCGGCCTGATGCTGCTCTTCGACCTCGCGGGGCTCGGCCTGCTGGCGCTGCTCGGGCGCCGCTCCGGGAAATACGCCGGCGTCTGGGTCTGGCTGCTGGCGATGCCGCTGGTCGGCGTCTACGCACTCCTGCGCTTCGACCTCGTGCCGACGGTGATCGCGATCGCGGCGCTCATCGTCGTCCACCGCCGCCCCGGCTGGTTCGGCGCTTTGGTCGGAGTCGGCGCTGCGATCAAGGTCTGGCCGGTGGTCCTGCTCTTCGCCGAGTGGGATCGCCGGCGTCTGCTGCGCGCTGTCGCCGCCGCCCTGGCGGTGGCCGCGGCGATCGTCGTCGTCATGGCGATCGCCTTCGGTGACCCCTTCGGCTTCCTCGGCGGCCAGAGCGACCGCGGCCTGCAGCGCGAAGCGGTCGCGACGGCGCCCTGGCTCGTCCATCAGGTCGTCAGCGGCACCGCTCCCCACACCGAAGTCCGCTTCGGCTCATGGGAGATCGTCGACTCAGGCGCCGGCACGGTCACGACCGTGCTCGAGTGGCTCTCGCTCGCCTCGCTCGTCGCCGCCGCTGCCTGGTGGCGGTTCCGCGGCAGGGCGATCCGGGGCGGCGTGGCCGAGCTCGGCGACGCCGCCGTCAGCCGCGACTTCGTCTTCACGATCGTCCTCCTCCTGGCGGTCACGAGCCGGGTCCTCAGCCCGCAGTACATGGTCTGGCTGCTCGGCCTGGCGGCGGTCATCCTCAGCGCTGGGACGGCGCGGATGGCGCGGCCGGCCTGGATCGTGGTCGCGGCGACTCTCCTCACCACGGCCGTCCAGCGCTCGCCCGAGCTGCTGCTCTTCCGCAACCTCGCCCTGCTGGTGGCGGCGATCGACGCGGCGACGGCGATGGTTCAGGTGCTGAAGCGGACGACGGGTCTCGAACCCGCGACCTCGAGCTTGGGAAGCTCGCGCTCTACCAGCTGAGCTACGTCCGCGCGACGGCGATTCTACGGCTGGTCGGCCCGGGATCTAACCTTCCCCGCCCGTGAGCGCTCGCTCGATCCTCTCAATCCTCGCCGTCTGCGCGGTCATCGGCCTGCTCGTCTTCGGCCTGCTCAGCAAGGGCGCGGCGAAGATCTCCGTCGGCGAAATGGCGCCCGACAAGGTGCTGCCGGTACTCGGCGGGCCGGGGCACGGCTCGATCGCCGACCATCGCGGCGAATGGGTCCTCGTCAACCTCTGGGCCTCCTGGTGCGGGCCATGCCGACAGGAGGCTCCCGTCCTCGAGGACTTCTACCGCCGCTATCGGGGCCGCGGCGCCACGGTCCTCGGCATCAACGTCCAGGACAACAGCGGCGACGCAACATCCTTCGTGCGCGAGTTCGAATCGACCTACCCGCAGCTGCGCTCGGTCGGCGACGAGCGCAGCGAAGCGTTCGGCTCGACCGGCGTCCCGGAGAACTTCCTCGTCAATCCGCGCGGGCGGCTGGCGCTGATCCGGCGCGGGCCCGTCGATGACGCCTTCCTCAAGGAATACGTGGCCCCGATGGTCGGCCCGCCTCGATGAGGCGCTGCGCCCTCGCCGCCGTGCTTCTCGCCCTCGCCGCCCTAGCGGCGCCCGCGCTCGCGGCCGGCCCGCCGAAGGTGAGCATCTCCGACATCGAAGACGAAGTCATGTGCCCGGTCTGCGGCACCCTGCTCGAGCTCGCCGACTCCCCGCAGGCGCGGCGCGAGAAGGCCTTCATCTCAGGGCTGATCGCCGCCGGCAAGAGCAAGGAGGAGGTCAAGGACGCGCTGGTCGCCCAGTACGGCCGCGACGTGCTGGCGCTACCGGAAGGCTCCGGCTTCGACCTCTCCGCCTACCTGGTCCCGGCGATCGCCTTCCTCCTCGCCGTGATCGGCCTCGGGATCGCGGTCTATCGCTGGCGCCGCCGGGGCGGCGGCGGCTCGCGGGGCGCGCCCGCGCCTCCGGGCGGCGACGACGCCGAGCGGCTCGACGCAGACATCGCCCGCTACGACCTCTAGCGCCTCAGCCGTAGGTGACCATGCCGACGGGCTTACCCGGCAGGCGCGAGATCGTCTTCCGCACCCGGCGTCCGAAGCGGCCGGTGGAGAGCGCGCTGGAGACGCAGGCGACCAGCGCGTCCGACTCGGACGCGGCGGCGTCGAGCGCCCCGGAGTCGTCGCCGAGCGGCGGCCCGTGGAGGACGACCAGCTGGTAGGCACTGCGCAGCTTCGCGACCGCGTGGCGGAAGTCGCCGCTCTGCAGCGCCTCGGCGCCGTTGCGCGACGAGGCTCCGGCGACTATGCAGACGAGCGGGCCGGTCGCCGCCGCCGAGGCGGGGCCGGCGAGGACGAGGGGCTGGAGGATCTGCGGGGCCTCGGCCTCGCGGCGCAGGTACTCGTTCAGCCCCGGCGCCGGCTCGAGCCCCATCGCCGTCGCCAGCGTCGGCGACGAGAGCTCGCACTCGAGCAGCGCGGTGCGGGTCCCGGCTGCCGCCGAGGCGGCCGCGAGCCCGGTCGAGATCGCCTGGATGCACTCGGTGCCGCCGGTCAACAGCACCGTGCCGCCGCCGACCTCCCGCAGGACCGACCTGAAGGCGTCGAGGTCGCGGCGACGCAGGGTGCCGGCCCGGATCTCGCTCGGAGAGCGGATCCCGATCTCGGCGAGCGTCTTCACATCTGCTCCGGGGCCGAGATGCCGAGCAGGCCGAGGGCGCCGGCGATCGTCCGCTTCGTCAGCAAACTCAGGGCGAGGCGCGCTCCCTCGACGTTCTCGCCCTCGGCGCCGACCACCTGGCAGTCGCGATAGAAGGCGTGGAAGTCGGCGGCGACGGCGGTCGAGTAGGCGCAGATCCTGTGCGGGGCGCGGCGCTCGGCGGCGTCTCTGACCTCGTCGGGGAACTCGAGCAGGCGCTTGACCAGGGCCTTCTCAGAGGGCTCCAGCGGGGTGCCCGGGGTCGGCGCCCCGGCCATCGCCGCCGCCGCGGTCTCCTCGACCCCCGCTTTGCGGAGGATGCTGGAAATCCGCGCGTGCGCGTACTGCACGTAATAGACGGGGTTGTCGCTCGACTCGCGCCGGGCCAGCTCGAGGTCGAGGTCAACGGTGGTGTCGTGGCTGCGCCAGAGCATGAACCAGCGGGTCGCGTCTACGCCGATGTCGTCGAGAAGGCCATCCAGGGAGACGAAGTCCCCACTCCGCTTCGACATCTGCGCCCGCTCTCCCCCTTCGACGACGTGGACGAGGCGCATGATCAGCGCCTCGAAGGTGTCTGGGTCGGCCCCCAGGCCGGCGATCGCGGCCCGGACTCGCGCCGCGTAGCCATGGTGGTCGGCGCCGAGCACGTCGATCAGCCGCCCGTAGCCCCGCTCGAGCTTGTCCCAGTGGTAGGCGACGTCGGCGGCGAGGTATGTCGGTTCGCCGTTGGCGCGGATCAGCACCCGGTCCTTGTCGTCGCCGAACTCGGTCGTGCGCAGCCAGAGCGCGCCCTCGCTGCGGTAGGTGTGCCCACCCTGCTCGAGGCGGCCGAGCGCGACCTCGACCTCGCCGCGGCTGTAGAGGTCCCGCTCTGAGAACCAGGTGTCGAAGTGGACGCCGAAACGGTCGAGGGTCGCCCGCACCTGCTCGAGCACGAGCTCGACGCCGCGGGTGCCGATCGCGGCGGTGTCCGCCGGGTCCAGCCCCTCGGCCGCGATCGCCTCGCCGAGGTCGGCCACGTAGTCGCCGCTGTAGCCATCCTCGGGCGGGTCTCCTCCGGTGATGCTTGCGGCGATCGAAAGCGCGAAGCGTTCGACCTGGCCGCCGGCGTCGTTGACGTAGAACTCGCGGCTCGCCTCGTGCCCGGCGGCCTCGAGCAGGCGGACGAGGGCGTCGCCGTAGGCCGCGTGACGGCCGCCGCCGACGTGGAGGGGCCCGGTCGGGTTGGCCGAGACGAACTCGACCAGGATCCGCTCCGGCGAGTCGGTGGGCGCCCGGCCGAGGTCGTCTCCGGACTCCGCCAGACCCGCCATCGCCCGCCGGTACCAGGCGTCGGTGAGGAAGAGGTTGACGAAGCCGGGGCCGGCGACCTCGATCCGCTCGATGCTCTCGGAGGCGCCCGGGGCGCGCTCCAGCTCGGCACCCAGGCGCCCGGCGACGTCGCGGGGGTTTTCGCCGAGCGGCGCCGCGAGCAGCATCGCCGCGTTGGAGCTGTAGTCGCCCAGCTCCGGCTTCGGAGGCCGGTCCAGCGAGGGCTCGGGCCCGGCCGGCTCCCCCTCGCGGAGGGCCCGGGCGGCCTGGGTCACGGCCGAGCGGAGCTCGGCGATCGAATTTGCGCTCACCGTCGCATCGTATGAAGCCGGAGGCGCCAGGGTACGCTGGGCCGCCTTGCCGATCGCCGTCATCACCGACATCCACTCGAATCTCCCCGCTCTGGAGGCGGTCCTGGAGCAGGTCGACGCCGTCGGCGCCGACCAGATCTGGTGCCTGGGCGACGTCGTCGGCTACGGCGCCGACCCGGAGGCCTGCACCGAGCTCGTGCGCGAGCGCTGCGACCTCTGCCTGGTCGGCAACCACGACCTCGCGGTGCTCGGCGCGCTCGACATCGAGGCCTTCTCGGAGGCGGCCGCCGACGCTGCGCGATGGACTCGAGACAACGTCAGCGAGCAGACCCTCGAGTTCCTCCGTGATCTCGAGCCGAGCGCCCGGCGAGAGGAGATCTCCCTCTTCCACGCCTCACCGCGTGACCCGGTCTGGGAGTACGTGCTCTCGGTCGAGCAGGCGGACGTCAACCTCGACGCCCAGCCCGACCGGGTGGCCTTGATCGGCCACTCCCACGTCTCCCTCTACTTCGCCCGCCCCGACGGCGGCGGCCAGGCCGACACCCGCGGCGGCCAGACCGGCGACGACTCCCGCCTCGAGTTCGGCGACGGCCGCTGGCTGATCAACCCCGGCAGCGTCGGCCAGCCGCGCGACGGCGACCCTCGCGCGGCCTGGCTCGAGCTCGATCCGGCGGCGAGCACCGCGCACTTCCACCGGGTCCCCTACGACATCGATCGGGCCGCGGCGGCGATCGTCGAGGCGGGCCTCCCACAACGGCTCGCCGACCGCCTCTACATCGGACAGTGACGGTCAAATGCAGGCAAATTCCACCTTCAAAAGCTTTGTCTAGACTCGCTCCATGGCCCGCCTGACCGCACCCATCCTCGCTCTGGCGCTCGGCGCCGTGGCGGCCCTCGCCCTCGTCTCCTGCGGCGGCAGCGACGCCAAGCTCCTGCCGGGTAACACGGCCCAGGAAATCAACGAAAACCTCGACTCGGTCCAGCAGCTGGTGGACGAAGGCGAATGCGTCGACGCCGAGGACGAGGCGCTCCAGGTCAGCACCCAGGTCGAAGGCCTGACCGGGATCGACGAGAAGCTGAAGCAGAACTTGAAAGAAGGAGCCGAACGGCTGACCGAAGTCGTCGAGAGCTGCACCGAAGCGACGACCGAGACGTTCGAAGAAGAATCGATCCCGACCACGACCGAAACGACGACGACCGGGCCGAAGAAAGAGAAGCCCGAGAAGAAGGCGGAGCCGCCGGAAAAGACCGAAGCCGAACCGCCGACGAAAGAACCGGCCGAAAAAGCGCCTCCCCCGGCGCCGCCGGGCAAAGCGAAAGGCCACGAAGAAACTCCCGTCGGACCCGAAGAAGGCGACTCCGGGGGAATCGGGCCCGGCAGCGCCGTCAACGAAGCCGAAGAAGGGGAAGGCTGATGGCCGGCGGGACCCTGTCCGATCGCTACGAGCTCGGCGACCGGCTCGGCTCGGGCGGCATGTCCAACGTCTACAAGGCGATCGACCTGATCCTCGAGCGGACGGTCGCGGTCAAGGTGCTCGCCGAGCACCTCTCCGACGACGAGCGCTTCGTCGCCCGCTTCCGCCGCGAGGCGCTGGCGGTGGCGAAACTGATCCACCCGAACATCGTCCAGGTCTACGACACCGGCGTCGACGACGGCCGCCACTACATCGTCATGGAGTACGTCGAAGGCCGCTCCGGGGCGCAGATCCTCCAGCGCCAGGGCCCGATCGTGCCCGAGACCGCCGCCGAGGCGGGTGTGCAGGCCTGCGCCGGCCTCGACTACGCCCACCGGCGGGGGATCATCCACCGCGACGTCAAGCCCGGCAATCTGATGCTCTTCGGCGGCCCGGTCGGCGGCGGCGAGATGACCGTGAAGCTGACCGACTTCGGGATCGCGAGGGCGGTCGCGCAGACCCGGATCACGCAGGTCGGCTCGGTGGTCGGGACAGCCGCCTACCTGGCGCCCGAGCAGGTGCGGGGCGAGGAGGCGACCCCCGCGACCGACGTCTACGCGCTCGGGGTCGTCCTCTACCAGTTCCTCACCGGCCGCCTGCCCCATGAGGGCTCGACACTGGCCGAGCTCGCCGTGCGCCAGCAGAACGAGCGGCCGCTGCCGCCGTCGACCTACAACGCCGATGTGCCGGCGCCGCTCGGAGCGGCCGTGCTGAGGGCGCTCGAGGGCGACCCGGCGCGGCGCTACGCGAGCGCCGAGGAACTGGCGGCGGGGCTGCAGCGCGGCCTCCAGGGCGAAGACGTCAGCCTGCCGCCCGCCGAGGGGGCTACTACAGGAGTTCTGGGCAGCGAGACCGCGACCAGGCGCCTGGACCAGACCGAGAGGACCGAGTTCCGGCCGGCGCCGTCGCAGACCCGGCGCCCGTCCCCCCGCGCGCCGCGACCCGCCGCCGCGGCCCCCCCGGCCCCGCCCCCGGCGCGGCCGGCCAAGCGCGGCGCCTTCTCGCGCTTCATGCGGCTGATGCTGGCGCTGGTCGCGCTGGTCCTGATCGCCGCCGCGGTCGCCGCCGCCGTGATCGTCACCACCGACAGGGCCTCCGGGATCAAGGCGAAGGAAGTGGCCGGCAACACGGTCGACAAGGTGGTCGAAGAATTCAAGGATCTGGTCAACGGGAACACGTCGAAGGAAAGCGAAGCCGAAGAAGAAGAATCCGAATAGGGGGCGTAGGCGCGTGGGGCCCGTCACGGGATGAGGGGGGCCTGCGGGCGGGCCTAACTGGGTCCGTTCTCGGCCCCCCTCATCCCGCGCCACCCACGCGAGCCACGGCAAGAGGCACCGATCAGCGAACGTCACGATCTGATTCTTCGTGAGCGGCGCCGATTTGGCGATTGCCGCCATCCCCGGAAGCGAAGCTGAGGAGATGGCGGTTTATTCGTAGGGGGAAGCGCCGGCCATGATCGAAGCGCGGTAGGGCTCGAAATTGCCAGCGATGATTGCCCCTCGGGCTCTGGCGACGAGGGTTTGCATGTAGGTCAAGTTGTGGAGGCAGAGGAGGCGGACGGCGGTCAGCTCCTCGGCTCGTGAGAGGTAGCTGAGGTAGTCGCGGTCGTGGCGGGAGCAGGCCGGGCAGGGGCAGCCGTCGACCAGGGGGTTCCGGTCGCCATCCCAGCCGGCCTTGCGGAGGTCGACGCGGAAGCGGGCCCCGGGGTCGGGGACGAGGGCGGTGCCGTGGCGGGCGAGCCTGGTCGGGACCGCGCAGTCGAAGACGTCGAGGCCGAGGCCGATGCCGCCCAGCAGGTCATCGACCTCGCCGATCCCGAGCAGGTGCTTGGGCGCCTCCTCGGGCAGCATCGGCACAGTCATCGCCAGCACCGCGGCCATCTCCTCCTTGTCGCGGCCGAGGGTTCCGCCGATCGCGATCCCGTCGACGGCCGCGGCCGAGACGAACTCGGCAGACTCGCGGCGCAGGTCCTCATGGACGCCGCCCTGGACGATCGCGAAGACGGCCTGGCGGGCCGGGCCCTCGCGCTCGTGCCAATCGAGGCAGCGGTCGAGCCAGCGGTGGGTCCGCTCGGTCGAGCGCGCCGTGTAGTCGCGGTCGGCGTGGTAGGGCGTGCACTCGTCGAAGGCGAGGGCGATGTCGCTGCCGAGCGCCGCCTGCACCTGCATCGATACCTCCGGCGAGATGAAGAGCTCGCTGCCGTCGCGGTAGGAACGGAACCGCACTCCCTCCTCCTCGATCGAGATCACCGAGCCGTGGTCGCCGCCGCCCGGGCGGCCGCTCCCCTTGACCTCCTCGGCGACGCCTCCGTGGGCCAGCGAGAAGACCTGGAAGCCGCCGGAGTCGGTGATCAGCACCCGCTCCCAGCCCATGAAGGAGTGCAGCCCCCCGGCGGCCGCGATCCGCTCCGGCCCGGGCGAGACAAACAGGTGGTAGGTGTTGCCGAGGATCAGCTGGTAGCCGAGCCCCGCGACCTCGGCCGCCTCCAGCCCCCGCACCGTCCCCTTGGTCGCCAGCGGGATGAACGCCGGCGTCTCCACCGGCCCGTGGCCGGTGTGCAGGACCCCCGCCCGAGCCGTCCCGTCCCGAGCCTCCACCTCGAACCTCAGCCGATCCGGCTCAACCCTCATTCGGTCGAGTGCTGCATTGGGGGGTCTATGGGCCCGTCAACGCAGCACTCGGCCCCGCGATCAGGGTGTGACCGGTCATCGGGGCGGGCTGGGGGATGCCGAGGAGGTCGAGGACCGTGGGGGCGACGTCGGCGAGGATGCCTCCGTCGCGCAGCTCGAGGCCCTCGGCGGTGACGATCAGCGGCACCGGGTTGAGCGAATGGGCGGTGTTCGGCGAGCCGTCGGGCTCGAGCATGTGGTCGCAGTTGCCGTGGTCGGCGGTGACGAGGCAGGCGCCGCCCGAGGCCTCGACCGCCGCGACGACGTCGCCGAGGCAGGCGTCGACAGCTTCGACCGCCTCGACGGCGGCGGGAATGACGCCGGTGTGGCCGACCATGTCGGGGTTGGCGAAGTTGATGATCCCGAAGCGGTAGGCGCCCTCCGACCAGCCGCCGCTGAAGGCGTCGGCCGCCGCCCGGGCGCTCATCTGCGGCTTGTGGTCGTAGGTGGGGACGTCGCGCGGCGATTCGACCAGGCGCCGCTCCTCCCCCTCCCACTCCTGCTCACGGCCGCCGTTGAAGAAGTAGGTGACGTGGGCGTACTTCTCGGTCTCGGCGACGTGCAGCTGGCGGCCGCCGGCCTCCGAGATGACCTCTGCGAGGGTGACCTGCGGCCGCGCCTCGGGGAAGGCGACCGGGTAGGGCCAGCCCTTGCGGTACTCGGTCATCGTCGTCAGCTCGAGCAGCGGGCCGCCGGTGCGGGAGAAGCCGTCGAACTCCGGGTCGGCGAGCGCCAGGGTCAGCTCCCGCGCCCGGTCGGGCCGGAAGTTGACGAAGATCCCAACGTCTCCCGCGGCGACTCCGTCGTACTCGCCGATCACGGTCGGCAGGACGAACTCGTCCGTCAGGTCGTGCCCGTAGGAGGCCTCGATCGCCTCGTCGGCGGAGCCGGCACGCTGGCCCTCGGCGTGGACGATCGCGTCGTAGGCGAGCTTGACGCGCTCCCACCTGGTGTCGCGATCCATCGCGTAGTAGCGGCCGCCGACGGTCCCGATCCGCCCCGCCTGGCGCAGCCAGCGCTCGAGCTCGCTGAGATAGGCGCGGCCCCCGTGCGGAAGGGTGTCGCGGCCGTCGGTGAAGGCGTGGAAGACGACGTCGGGGACCCCCTCCTGGGAGGCGAGCTCGATCGTCGCCTCGATGTGCTCCCAGCCCGAGTGGACGCCGCCGTCGGAGACGAGGCCGAGCAGATGGAGGCGGCCGCGGGGACTGCGCCGCGCCAGGTCGCAGGCCGCCCGCAGGGCGTCGTTCTCGAAGAAGGAGCCGTCGGCGATCGAGTCGTCGATCCGGGCCAGGTCCTGCTTGACGATCGCCCCGGCGCCGAGGTTGAGGTGGCCGACCTCGGAGTTGCCCATCTGCCCCTCGGGTAGCCCAACGTCGCGGCCCTGAGCGGAGAGCTGGGTATGCGGAAACCGCTCCCAGAGGCGGTCGAAGACCGGAGTCTCGGCGAGCGAGATCGCGTTGCCGGGCCCCGGCTCGGCGAGGCCCCAGCCGTCGAGGATGACGAGGGCGACCGAGGGGACGTGCGCGTCGGTCATGCCTGGCGCCCCGTCCCCGGCACTCAGCCGGCCGCCTCGACTATGGCCGCGAAATCATCTGGGTCGAGACTGGCGCCGCCGACCAGCGCCCCGTCGATCTCGGAGCGGCCGAGCAGCTCGGCGGCGTTGCCGGGCTTGACCGAGCCGCCGTAGAGGATCCGCACCTCGTCGGCCGCCGCCCCGCGGGCCCGCAGGACGCCGCGGATGAATGCGATCGCCTCCTCGGCCTGCTCGGGAGTCGCCGTGCGGCCGGTGCCGATCGCCCAGATCGGCTCGTAGGCGACGACCAGCTTCGGGAAATCGGCGGCCTCGACCGCCGCCAGGTCGGCCTCGAGCTGACCCTCGAGCACGGCCTCGGTCTGGCCCGCGTCGCGCGCCTCCTCGGTCTCGCCGACGCAGAGGATCGGCTCCAGCCCGGCGGCGAGCGCGACCGGGACCTTGCGGGCCAGCGCCTCGTCGGTCTCGCCGAAGAGCTGGCGGCGCTCGGAGTGCCCGAGGACGACCCCCTCGACGTCGAGCTCGACCAACATGGCGGCCGAGACCTCGCCGGTGAAGGCCCCGGACTCCGCCTCGTGCATGTTCTGGGCGGCGACCTTGACCGCGGTGCCGTAGCGGCGCTCGACCACGGCGCTCAGCGCCGTGAACGGCGGGCAGATGACGACGTCGTGCTGGGTCGCGGCGATCCGCGGCAGCAGGGCGTCGACGAACGCAGCCGCCTCGGCGACGGTCTTGTTCATCTTCCAGTTCGCGGCCAGGTACGGCGTGCGCTCAGGCATTGACGAGCGCCTCCACTCCCGGCAGCTTCTTACCCTCGAGCAGCTCCAACGACGCGCCTCCTCCGGTCGACAGCCAATCCACCTTCTCACCGAGCCCGAACTGCTGCATCGCGGCGACCGAGTCGCCGCCGCCGAGCACCGTCGTCCCCGGCGCCGCCGCGATCGCCTCGGCGACCGCGCGGGTGCCGGCTGCGAACGGCTCCAGCTCGAAGGCGCCCATCGGCCCGTTCCAGAGGACGGTGCCGGCGGCGCCGATCGCCGCCCCGTAGGCGGCCGCGGTGCCGGGGCCGACGTCGAGCCCCATCCAGCCATCGGGGACGCTGACCCCGTCGCTGTCGCGGACCTCGGTCTCGGCGTCGAAGCTCTTCCCAAGGACGAGGTCGACGGGGAGCGAGAGCTCGCAGGAGCTCTTCTCCGCCTCGCGCAGCGCCTCGGCCGCGAGCGCGACGCCCTCCTCCTCGACCAGCGAGTCGCCGGTCGGGATCCCCTGGGCGCGAAAGAAGCTGAAGCACATCGCGCCGCCGATCAGGATCTGGTCGGCGACCTCGAGGAAGCGCTCGATGACGCCGATCTTGTCGGAGACCTTGGCGCCCCCGAGGACGACGACGAGCGGCCGCGCCGGCGACTCGACCACCCGTGAGAGCTCGGTCACCTCGCGCTCGAGCAGCAGGCCCGCGTAACCCTGGAGCCGGTGCGCGACGCCCTCGGTGCTGGCGTGGGCGCGGTGCGCGGCGCCGAAGGCGTCGTTGACGTAGAGGTCGGCGAGACCGGCCAGGGCTTCGGCGAGGTCGGGGTCGTTCTCGGTCTCCCCCGGCTCGAAGCGGACGTTCTCGAGCAGCAGGACTTCGCCCGGGCCGAGGCCGCCCGCCATCGTCTCGACGTCACCGCCGACGACGGCCGGCGCCCGGCGCACCTCGATCCCCAGCAGCTCGGCGAGGCGATCGCCGACCGGGCGCATCGAGAGCGACTCGTCGACCTTCCCCCCGGGCCGCCCGAGGTGGGAGACGAGCACCAGCGCCGCGCCCCTCTCCCGCAGCAGTTCGATCGTCGGCAGCGCCGCCCTGATCCGGGTGTCGTCGGCGACCGCGCCGCCGTCGAGGGGCACGTTGAAATCGACCCGGACCAGCACCCGGCGCCCGGCGACCTCGGCCTCGCGGACGCTTGCCTTCGGGAAGCCGGGACCTCGCGCGTCAATCGTCACGGTGATCTCCGGGTGTTCAAGTCCGTGGCGATTGGCGCGCGAGGATTTTTGATCCTCAGAGAACCTTGCCGGCGAGCTCGACGCAGCGGTTCGAGTAGCCCCACTCGTTGTCGTACCAGGAGACGGCCTTGACCATGCGGCCGTCGCCGATCGTCATCGTCTGGCCGGCGTCGAAGATCGACGAGTGCGGGTCCTGGACGATGTCCGTGGAGACGATCTCATCCTCGGTGTAGGCGAGGATTCCCTTCATCGGCCCCTCCGCCGCGGTCTTCACCGCCTCGTTGACCGCCTCGACGGTGACCGGGTCGGGCGTCGTGAAGACGAGGTCGACGACCGAGCCGGTGGCGACAGGCGCCCGCACCGAGAAGCCGTTCAACTTCCCGTTCAGCTCCGGCAGCACCAGGCCGACGGCCTTGGCGGCGCCGGTCGTGGTCGGGATCAGGTTGAGCGCCGCGGCGCGGGCTCGGCGCAGGTCCTTGTGCGGCATGTCCTGCAGGCGCTGGTCGGCGGTGTAGGCGTGGATCGTCGTCATCAGCCCCTGCTCGATCCCGAACGCCTCGTGCAGCACCTTCGCCAGCGGCGCCAGGCAGTTGGTCGTGCAGGAGGCGTTGGAGATGATGTGGTGGTTCTCGGGCTCGTAGGCGGTGTCGAAGTTGACCCCGAGGGCGACGGTCACATCGGGCTCCTTGGCGGGGGCCGAGATGATCACCTTCTTGGCGCCGGCGGCGAGGTGCTTGGCGGCGTCGTCGCGGGCGGTGAAGAAACCGGTCGACTCGATCACGACGTCGACCCCGAGGTCGCCCCAGGGGAGCGCCGCCGGATCGCGCTCGGAGAGGACCTTGAGCTCGCTGCCGTCGACGGTGAGCGAGCTCTCGCCCGCCACGACCTCGCCCGGGAAGCGACCGAGGATCGAGTCGTACTTG
Organism: uncultured Solirubrobacterales bacterium; assembly: GCA_963795295.1. GTDB lineage: Bacteria > Actinomycetota > Thermoleophilia > Solirubrobacterales > 70-9 > VRUE01. The sequence goes on along the minus strand of CAWCHE010000005.1, from coordinate 813,292 downwards.
AGCAGGTGGGCGAGGGTGCCGGGGTCGGTGAGGTCGTTGACAGCGACGAACTCGAGGTCCGCCCCCGCCGCGTGGGCGGCGCGGAAGACGTTTCGCCCGATCCGGCCGAAGCCGTTGATGCCGACCTTCACAGCCATTGAGTCAAACCCCCTGGAGTCGTGTTGAGTTCGATGCTAGAGACCAACGCTAGTCGGTGCCGATCGTGACCTCGACCTCGTACCCGTCCGGGTCCTTGAGGAACGCCGAGTAGGTGCCGGAGCCGTGAGCCCGGCGCTCGCCCGGGTCGGCGACGTTGGTTCCGCCGGCGCCGACACCGGCCTCCCAGGAGGCCTTGACGGCGACGATCCCAAGGCCCGAGAAGCTGAGAAGCCCGAAGCCGGGCTGCGGGTCGTGGTGGTCGGCGATGAAGAAGACCGGTTTCGCGATGCCCCACCCGACGGTTCCGTCTTCGTCGAAGTGACGCCGCCAGCCAAGCGGCGCGAGCAGCGCGTCGTAGAACGAGGCGCTCCGCTCGAGGTCTGAGACCTCCAAGAGGACATGGTGCAACATCGGAGGCGAGAGGCTATACGCGCCACGCGCGGAAAGTCGGCCGGTAAGCGGAAATTCAGCCGCCGCGGGGCGTCCAGCGGAAGAAGCGGATCGCCAGGAGGAGCCCGGCGACGCCCCAGATCGCGACGACCAGGAGGTTGTCCCAGGAGACCGCGGCGCCCCCGGCGGGCACGTAGGCGTCGAAGAACGCGTCGAAGAAATGGCGGATCGGGAAGATGTCGGCGAAGTGGATGACCCCGCTCGGCAGCTGGTCTTCGGGGATGAAGACGCCGGAGAGGAAGTAGAGCGGCAGCAGCAGCGCGTTGACGATCGGGGCCGCCGCGTCCTGGCTCGGGATCACGGCGGTCAGGGCGATTCCCAGGCAGCAGAAGGAGGCGGCGCCGACGATCAGCGTCAGCAGCACCGCCGGCAGCCGGTCCCACGGGATCGAGACCCCGTAGAAGATGCCGCCGATCGCCGCCAGCAGGGCCAGCATCAGGAGGGCGACGACGATCGAGTTGCCGATCCGGCCGGCGATGAAGACCCAGGGCGGCATCGGGGTGCCGCGGCCGCGCTTGAGGCGGCCGTCTTCGCGCGCGATCACGAGCGTCATCGCCAGCGTCTGCATCGTCGCCGAGATGATCGAGAGGGTCATGATCGCCGGCACGTAGTAGGTCGTCGCCTCGACCCCGCCGCGGACGTGGACCGTGTCGTCGCCGAAGACGACGGCGAGGATCACGAAGATGATCACCGGGAACATGACCGTGAAGCCGACCGAGGCCGGGTTGCGCCAGAAGGCCTTCTGGTCGTAGCGGAACTGGTGCAGGACGAGGCTCATGACTGGTCGGTCAGCTCCAGGTAGACGTCCTCGAGGCTCGGCCGCCGAACCTCGAGCCCCTCGAGGTCGAGGCCCTCGGCGAGTGCCCGCCCCGTCAGCTCGTTGAGCGTCTCGACCGGGGTCGAGGTCTCGACCGAGACCTCCTCCCCGGCGAGCCGGTAGGAGATCGTCGCCGGCTGGTTCTCACGATCGCCGAGGTCCTCCGGGGTGCCGCGGGCGACGACCTCGCCGCCGGCGATGACCGCGACCCGGTCGGCGAGGCGCTGCGCCTCGTCCATGTAGTGGGTGGTGAGAAGGACGGTCTTGCCGAGGTCGCGGAGCCCGGCGATCGCCTCCCAGGCGTGGCGCCGAGCAGAGGGGTCGAAGCCGGTAGTCGGCTCGTCGAGGAAGAGCAGCTCGGGGTCGCCGACCAGCGCCATGCCGACATCGAGCCGGCGCTGCTGGCCGCCGGAGAGATGGCGGGCGCGGGTGTCCGCCTTGCCCTCGAGGCCGACGACCTCGACCACCTCGTCGACCGGCCGCGGCGCACGGAAGTAGCCGGCGAACAGCGCCAGCGACTCGCGCACGGTCAGGTACGGGTCGAGGCGGCAGCTCTGGAGGACGATCCCGATCCGCTCGCGCCACTCGCGCCCGGCCCGCTCGGGGTCCTCGCCGAGCACGGTCACCTCGCCGCCGCTGCGCTTGCGATAGCCCTCGAGGACCTCGACCGTGGTCGTCTTGCCGGCGCCATTCGGGCCGAGCAGCGCGAAGACCTCGCCGGCCCGGACCTCGAGGTCGATCCCGCGCACGGCCTCGACCTCGCCGTAGGACTTGCGCAGGCCGCTTATGGAGATGACTGGCTCGGGCAAGGCAGGCGATTCTATAGCGCGCTGGCTCCCCTGGCAGCGAGGGGGATTCTTCACGAGTCGAGCTCGGCGTCGCGGTGCTTGACGCGGACGACGACGTCGTCCCGGCCCGCCAGCGCCCGGCGGATGCGGTCGGCGACGGTGATCGAGCGGTGCCTGCCGCCGGTGCACCCGATCGCGATCGTCAGGTGGCTCTTGCCCTCGGTCACGTATTCCGGGACGAGGAACTCGAGCAGCGGCAGCAGGCGCCCGTAGAACTCACCGGCCTGGGTCCCGGACTCGACGTACTCGCGCACCTCGGCGTCGAGCCCGGTCAGCGGGCGCAGCTCGTCGACGTAGTGGGGATTGGGCAGGAAGCGGACGTCGAGGGTCAGGTCGGCGTCCCGCGGAGGCCCGTTCTTGAAGCCGAAGGTGAGCAGGGTCAGCGCCAGCTTGGAGGCGCCCTCGTGGTCGAGCAGCTCCTCGGAGATCCGCCTCCGCAGCATCGCCGCGGTCAGGTCGCTGCTCGACATGACGACGTCGGCGCGCTCGCGCAGCGGCCCGAGCAGCTCGCGCTCGGCCCGGATCCCCTCGGTGATGCTGCGGTCGGGGGCCAGCGGGTGGCGGCGTCGGGTCTCCTTGTAGCGATCGACAAGGGTCTCCTCGTCGGCCTCGAGGAAGAGGACCTTGGGCTCGAGGCCGTCGGCCTCGAGCTCGTCGAGCACCTGCAGCAGCTCGTCGAAGTAGTCGCCGCCGCGCACGTCGGAGACGACGGCGGCGCGCTGCACCCCGCTGCCGGGGTGGCGGAAGAGCTCTCCGAGGCTGCCGATCATCCGCGGCGGCAGGTTGTCGACGCAGAAGTAGCCGCTGTCCTCGAAGGCGGCGATCGCCTCCGACTTGCCGGCGCCGGAGTGGCCGGTGATGACGACGAGCTGCACGCCGTTGGGGTCGGTCTCCGCCATCTCCGCCTAGCCGGTTCTGTTCAGTTGCTCGTGGATCTCGCGAGCCAGTTTGCCTGGTAGGTCGGGCACCGCCTCGAGTTCCTCGCGAGTGGCGGCCACAAACCGCTCCGGAGAGCCGAAATGCTTGAGCAGGGCGCGCTTGCGAACCGGGCCGACGCCCTTCAGCTCATCGAGCACCGAGCCGGTCATCGCCCGGTCGCGCCGGCCCCGGTGATGCTCGATCGCGAAGCGGTGGGCCTCGTCGCGGACGCGCTGCAGGAGCTTCGAGGCCTCCGAGTCGGCCGGCAGGTCGATCGGCGCCGACCTTCCAGGCACGTAGACCTCCTCGAGGCGCTTGGCGAGGCCGACGACGGCGACGCCGCGGTCGATGAACGGCTTCAGCGCCCGCACTCCGGCGCCGAGCTGGCCCTTGCCGCCGTCGATCACGATCAGCGCCGGCATCGCCGCGAAGCTCTCGTCGCGCTTGCCGTCGTGGGGCGAGAGGTCGACCTGCTCCAGGTACCGGTTCATGCGGCGGCCGAGGACCTCTTCCATCGAGGCGAAGTCGTCGGGCCCCCCGGGACGCTCACCCCGCACTTTGAAGCGGCGGTAGTCGGACTTCTTCGTCGCACCCCCCTCGAACACCACCATCGAGGCGACGGTGTGGCTGCCGCCGAGGTTGGAGATGTCGAAGCCCTCGATCCGCACCGGCAGCTCGTCGATCCCGAGGGCGTCGCGGAGGCTGGCGAGCGACTCGACCCGGCGCTGGCGGCGGTGCTCGCGGCGCAGCCGGTCCTGGTCGAGGGCGAGGCGGGCGTTGCGCTCGGCGAGCTCGCGCAGGCGGCGTTTGTCGCCCCGCGCGGCGACCCGCACCTCGACCGGGCCGCCCCGCCTCTCGCTGAGGGCCTCGGCGAGGAGATCGGAGCGCTCGCCCAGGTAGGGGCCGACGACGATCGTCCGCGGCACCGCCGGGGAGGCCGAGTAGTACTGGCCGATGAACTCCTCGGCGACCTCGGCGAGGCCGCGCTCGGCCTGGTTCTCGAGGTAGAAGCTCTGGCGCTCGGCGAGGATCCCGTCGCGGACCTGGAAGACCTGGACGTTGGCGTCGGTCCCCTCGGCGGCGACCCCGATCAGGTCGGCGGTGCCGACCGAGCCGCCGGCGATCCGCTGGCGCTCGAACAGCGACTCGATCGCGGTCAGGCGGTCGCGATGGACCACCGCCCGCTCGAATTCCTGCGCGGCCGAGGCCTCGTCCATCTTCGCCCGCTCGCCGGCTTCGATCTGGCGATAACGGCCGGAGAGGAAATCGACGATCGCGTCGATGTTGCGGCGGTACTCCTCGCGGCTGACGTAGCCGACGCAGGGCGCCCCGCAGCGCTTGATGTAGTAGTCGAGGCAGGGGCTGCCGGAGCGGCGGCCGGGCTCCTTCCCCTCGCAGGTGCGGAACTGGAACAGCTTGCCGAGCAGGTCGAGCGTCTCCCGCACGCGCTTGGCGCTCGAGAACGGCCCGAAGTAGACCCGGCCCGAGCGGTGCTTCTCGCGGGTGAAGTAGACCCGCGGGTAGTCCTCGTCGAGGCTGACCGCGACGTAGGGGTAGGACTTGTCGTCGCGGAGGCGGATGTTGAAGCGCGGCCGGTGACGCTTGATGAAGCTCTGCTCGGCTAGCAGGGCCTCGGCCTCGTTCGAGGTGACCAGCACCTCTATCCGGTCGATGCGGGAGGTGAGGCGGGGCTCGCCGCCGGAGAAGTGGGAGGCGACACGTTTGCGGATCGAGCGCGCCTTGCCGACGTAGAGGAGGTCGCCCTCGGCGTCGTGGAAGAGGTAGACGCCGGCCGAGTCCGGCAGTTCGCGGCGCCGTTGGGCGATCCGCTCCTCTCGGTCGGCCCGGCTCTCCCGATCGCCTGCGTCGCTGCTCATAGGCCAAAGAGTAGGCTCCTGGCCGTACGGCCAAATTACGGCAGGACGGAGAGCGCAAGACGATGAGCACCGAGACCCTGAGCCCACCCGAGCTGAACACCCTCCGGCTCGATATCGACGGCAGGATCGGGACCCTGACCCTGGACAGGCCCGACACCTTCAACGCGATGAGCCCCGAGATGATCCTCGAGATGACGACGATCTTCGGCTGGCTGGCGGACCGCTCCGGGCTGCGCGGGCTGATCCTGACCGGGACCGGCAAGGCCTTCTGCGCGGGCGGGGACGTCAACACCTTCCGGCAGGGGGTCGAATCGGATGAGGTCGACCTGCCCTCCGAGGTGAGGCGCGGCGCCGAGGCGCTGCACCAGGCGATCGTCGACCTGCGGCGGATCCCCTTCCCGGTGATCGCCGCCGTCAACGGCCCCGCCGCCGGGGCCGGCTTCTCGCTGGCCCTCGCCTGCGACATCCGGATCGCCTCCGAGAGCGCCTTCTTCGCCTGTGCCTACGGGCGCATCGGCGCCTCGCCGGACGGCGGCATGACCTACTTCCTGCCCCGGGTCGTCGGCCCGAGCAGGGCGCTGGAACTGCTCCTCGACGATCCGAACATGACTCCTCACGATGCCCTCGCGGAGCGGTTGGTCAGCGAGGTGGTGGCGCCCGAGGTGCTGATGGACACCGCCCGCGAACGTGCCGAGAAACTCGCCCTCAAGGCGCCCTACTACGTGCGGATGGCGAAAAAGCTGACCGGCGTGAGCATCGAGAACAGCCTCACTGAGCATCTGCAGCTGGAGCGCCACGGGATCGCCGACAGCATGGCGACCGAGGACCTGCGGACCGGCGTCGCTGCCTTTTTCGGCGGCGGCAAGGCCGAGTTCAGCGGTCGCTGAACCTCAACAAAGGCATCGTCGTATGCGGAGTAGAGTCCCGCTCACCAGTCTCCCCCGGAAAGGACCCAGCATGAAGAAGGCAGCCGCGCTCCTCGTCCTCGTCCTAGCCTCCGTCGCGCTTGTCGCCTGTGGCAGCAGCAGCGACGACACGACCGAAACCAGCGCCCCGACGACGAGTGAATCGGCCGGCGGCTCCGGCGGTGGTGGCGGTGGCGAAAACGGCAATGAAGGCGGCGGCACGGCATCGGTCCTCAAGTTCGAAGCCGCTCCCGGCACGGCTCTCGCCTACACGAGCAAAGATGTGAGCGCCAAAGCGGGCGAAACGACGGTCGAATTCAACAACCCGCAGGCGCTCGACCACGACGTCGCGATCGAAGACTCGAGCGGCAAGGAAGTCGGCGTCACGGAACTGGTCTCCAAGGGCACGGCGACGACCACGGTCGACCTCAAGCCGGGCACATACACCTACTTCTGCACCGTCCCGGGACACCGGGAGGCGGGCATGGAAGGCACCCTCACCGTCAAGTAGCGACGGCCGGAGCAAACGAGATGGCTGCGGGCCAGAAAGGCGCCGAGTCCAGGCGCATCGCGTTTGTCCAGTCCAGCTGGCACAAGGACCTGGTCGACCAGAGCCGCTCGGCCTTCGTCGCGGAGGCCGGGCAGCTCGGGATCCCCGAGTCCCAGATCGACCTCTTCGAGGTCACCGGGGCCTTCGAGATCCCGCTGCACGCGAAGCGGCTGGCGGAGAGCGGCACGCTACGACGCGATAGTCGCGGCGGGGCTCGTCGTCGACGGCGGCATCTACCGGCATGAGTTCGTCGCCGACGCGGTCATCGGCGGCCTGATGCGGGTCCAGCTCGACACCGGGGTGCCGGTCATCTCCGCCGTCCTCACCCCCCACCACTTCCACGAGCACGAGACCCACCGCGCCTTCTTCTTCGAGCACCTGCGGGGCAAGGGAGCCGAGGCCGCCCGCGCCTGCGCCCACACGATCGACGCCCTCGAACGGCTGCCCGCCTCCGCCTGACGCCCGCGGCGCCACAAGCGCGGGTCGCCGTGGTGACGGGCGTCAGCCGCCGGGCCGGGATCGGCTTCGCGATCGCCCAGCGGCTTCTCGCCGACGGCGCGTGCGTCCTCATCCATTCGTACAGCCCGCATGACGCCGAGCGGCCTTGGGGCGCCGACCCGGGAGGCATGGAGGCGCTGATCGACGAGCTCGGAGGGGCCTCGGAGCGCCTCCAGCACGTCGAGGCCGACCTCGGCGACCCCGATGCGCCGGCCCGGGTGATCGAGCGGGCGGTCGAGACATTCGGGGCGGTCGACGCCCTCGTCGTCAACCACGCCCACGGCTCCGAGCACTCATTGGAGGAGGTCGACGTCGAGGAGCTCGACCGGGCCTGGGCGGTCAACGCCCGCGCCGCGATCCTGCTCTCGCAGGCATTCGCCGCGAGCCATGAGCAGGGCCGGGAGGACGGGCGGATCGTCCTCTTCACCTCCGGCCAGCACCTCGGCCCGATGCCGGGGGAGCTTCCATACGTGCTCAGCAAGGGCGCGCTGCACCAGGTCACCCGCACCCTCGCCGACGAACTCGCCGACCGCGGGATCACGGTCAACGCGATCAACCCGGGGCCGGTCGACACCGGCTGGGCCTCGGAGGAGCTGCGCGAGCGCCTCCGCCCCGCCTTCCCGGCGGGACGCTGGGGTCGCCCGGAGGACACCGCTTCGGTCGTCGCCTGGCTCGTCTCTCCCGAGAGCGCCTGGCTGACCGGTCAGGTGATCGACGCCGAGGGCGGCTTCCGCCGGCAGCCGCTCGATCGATGACAGCGGGGCCGCCCCCCGGCCTGCGCTGGATCGGCTTCGACCTCGACGACACTCTGCATTTCTTTCGACGCGCGTCGCGGCGGGCGACGGAGGCGGTCTTTGCCGAGGTCGAGCGCCGCGACAAGATCGGCGCCGACCGCCTCGACCAGGCGTACGCCGAGATCCTGCAGGACGCCCGGAGCGGGCACTTCGCGGCGCCGAGGACCGCGCGCGAATACCGCGGCGAGCGCTTCACGGCGCTTCTGAAGGCCTTCGAGCTCGACCCGGGCCCGCAGCTGGACTCGTTGCTGGACATCTACGACAGCGAGCTCGCCGCCGCGCTCGAGCTGCGCCCCGGCGCCGGCGAGGCGCTGGCGGCGGCGCGGCGGGCGGGCCTCTCGGTGATGGTCGTCAGCGAGGGCCCGCACGACGCCCAGGAGAGGACGATCGAGCGGCTCGGGATCGCGGCAAGCGTCGACCTCCTCGTCACCTCGGCCGGCGAGGGCCTCTCGAAGGGCGACGGGCTTTTCGAGCGCGCGCTCGAGCGCGCGGGCTGCCGGCCGGACGAGCTGCTCTTCGCAGGCGACTCGATCGAGCGCGACATCGTCCCGGCATCGGCGCTCGACATCGCCTGCGTCTACGTCGGCGAGGAGGAGCTGCCCGCGGATTCGAGCGCACGGCGGCTGGACCTCGCGGCCCTCGCCCGGCTGCTGGATCGGCTCGCCGCTACTCGGGCGGGGCCATCACGCGGGTGACCGAGTCACCGACGAAGCAGGGCTTCTCGTTGCCCTCGACCTCGAGGGTGAAGCGGGTGACGACCTCGTACCAGCCGCCGCCCTTCTCGTCGATCGAGACGACCTCGGCGCTGCCGCGCACCCTGCCGCCGGCGGGGACCGGGGCCGGGAAGCGGATCTTGTTCCAGCCGTAGTTGACGCCGAGGGCGAACCCGGTCGAGGAGATCAGGTCCTTGCGGAAGCCGTCGACGAGGGAGAGGGTGAGGTTGCCGTGGGCGATCGTCGTCCCGAACGGGCTCTCGGCCTTGGCCCGCTCGACGTCGACGTGGATCCACTGGTCGTCGCCGGAGAGCCCGGCAAAGGTGTCGATGTCCTCCTGGGTCACGGTCCGCCACTCGCTGGGGCCGATCTGCTCACCGAGCAGAGCCTGCATCCCCTCGACCCCCTGGACCTCGACCGTTGCCATCGGGCCGCAGTCTAAGCGACCGCGGGAGCCTCAGTCCACCCACCAGTCTTTGACGATCTCGCCGTCGCCGTCGTGGTGGGCGCCGACCGCGAGAACCTCGAGCCCGTCAGGGCCCGCCTCGAAGGCCCGGGTGACCGTGGGGCCGACGCGGACGGCGTCGAGCGCCTCGAGCTCGATCACATCGTCATCGAGTTTCATCCGCCCGGAGCCGCTGAGGACGACGTAGACCTCCTCGGCCTTCTTATGCCGGTGCGCGAAGGGCGAGCGTTTCCCCGCCTTCAACCGCTGGTGGCTGACCCCGGTCTCCTCGGCCTCGAGGTCCTTCCTCGCAAAGCGCGCTTCCTGAATCTCCCCGACCCCGAACTCGATTGCCGAGTCCTCGACCTCGGTGAGCTTCGTCTGCGTGAAATCCGCCGCCATCCTGACCTCCTCAGCTCGTGAACGATCCCTGACCCGCTACCCACGAAGCGCGCGGTTCAACCGAGGCGACGGAGAGAGTCAGCTGAGTTTGCAGCCGGAGGTGTTACCCGACTCGAGGAGGTTCTTCGTCGTCTCGGGGTCATTCGCCCCCACCGCGTCCTGGACGAGTTTGACGACCTGCGCGTTTGAGTATTTGAAGCCGATGGTCGACGTTTTCGAGTTGAGCAGTGCCGCGGTCGCCTCGCGAGCGAGGGCGTTGAAGCCGCCGCCTTTGAGATCGAGGGCCTGGTCGAGCGTCATCGTCCCGTAGTGCGTGATGCCGAAGACGGCATCGAAGTTGTCAGTGAGCGAGTAACCGGTCCCGGTCCAGGATGTCGGGTGGGTCTTCCAGTAGCCGTGGGAGCATCCGGTGCCGCCCGAGTACTGCGTGACAGCCGCATTGGCGCCTTTTGTGTCGCTTCCGCCTTTCGCGGCGACCGCGAGTGCCGTGCCGCCGGCCACGAGGAGCAGGCAGGCCATGGGCACGATCAGCTTTCGAAGGGCGGAAGTCATCTCAGTCAGCGTAGACCTGCCCATTGAGAATCTCGACCTTTTTTAGGCCCATCGGCACTTTTCCCCGACCCGGGGCCCCCAGGAGGCACCGTGCGCAAGTTGGGAGGGCAGGGCTAAGCCACCAGCCTCACTTCGAAGACCGGCAGCGCCAGTGCCCCGGCGCCGCCGAGGAGGCCGAGGATCCGGCTGACGTAGGCCGCGGTTTCGGGGATCGAGGGGACGCAGTCGCAGGCTTCGACCGGGGCGGGGCCGGCGTTGTAGGCGGCCAGGGCCAGCTGGGAGAGCCGAGCTGGCCGATCAGGTCCGACATCAGGTGGGCCTGGGCTTCGATCGCCTCGACGGGGTCGAAGGGGTCGTCGAGGCCGTAGGCCGCGGCGGTGCTCGGGATGAACTGCGCGATGCCCTCCGCTCCGGCGGAGGAGGTGGCGAAGGGGTTGAAGTTCGACTCTGCCATCAATTGCGCGGCCAGCAGCGCCGCCGAGACGTTCCAGTGCGCGGCCGCCTGCAGCAGCGGTGCGCGGAAGGCGGCGGGGACGAACCCGGGCAGGCCGCTCCCGCCTGAGAGGGATCCGTCTCCCCCACCGCCGCCGACCGCGTCGCCGGCATCAGAGCAGGGCGCCGGCCCTGCCGTGAAGCCGAAGTGCCAGGCCTCCCAGGCGTAGCGCTGGAGGAAGCCGAACTCGGGCGCGTGCTCCGCCAGCCAGCCGTAGGCGGTTTCGGGGCCGAGGTCGAGCTCGGTGGCGCAGCGGTGAAGCGACTGGCCGGGCGGCGCGACCCACTGGGGGTCGGGGTTCGCCGCGAACAGGGCGGCCTGTTCGGCGTCGGAGCGGAAGCCCGAGTTGACGAGGAGCTCGAGGCCTGCTCGCGAGGCGGCGGCGGCCATCCGGTCGAAGGCGGCGGCGACGTCGGGGCGCATGCCCTCGCCCTGCCGGTAGACGAGCGAGCCCGAGTAGCCGCCGCCGCTGGCGATCGTCGGCATCGAGCCGAGCGAGAGGGCGGGAGCGGCGGCTTCGGCGACCGCCGACGCCTCGACGGGCGAGCCGCGGCCGCCGGCGACGAGGACCGCGAGGACCGAGGCCCTGGCCCGGACCGGGGCGAAGGAGAGCATGTCGGGGAAAGAGATCCGCAGGCGGCCGATGCCGACCCCGTTGGCGAGGCCGGCGGCGAGTCCCGCCTCCCGCGCCCGCAACAGGTAGACGGCTTTCTCCATGTGGGCTGGGTTGGGCATTCCGTCGGGGAGGACCGGCGGCGCCAGCAGGCGCGGCAGGTCGTCGCGCATCGAGCGGGCGGCGGAGATCGCGACCAGATCGGCCGCCCGCTGCACGCGTCCCTTGCCGGTGACCGCCCCCGCGATCGCGACCAGGGCGATGGCGCCGGCGATCACGACGAGGCAGCCGCCGAGGGCCAGCGGCAGTGCCTGTCCGGACTCGGAGTCGTTTCGCATCGGCCGAGCCTGGCCGGCGTCCGTACGCGGGTTACGCGCAGACCGAGTCGATTCGCCGGCCTGACCGAACCTTTCTCCGCCGACACCCGTAGACCGCTGTAGACACCGACGCAAGGAGGCCCCCATGCGCGCAAGAGCCGCGTGTCTCATCCCAGGAAAACTGTCCGCACTCGCCGCGATCGCGGCGCTGGCGATTACCGCGATCACGCCGGCCATCGCCGACGCCGGCTCGACGCCCACCAAACGGGTCGTCAAGCAGATCGAGTCGACCGACGGCGGCACGATCCTGACCAACCTCCAGGGCCGGACCCTCTACAGCCTCAGCGTCGAGAAACACGGCAGGTTCGTCTGCACCGGCGGCTGCCTCTCGGCGTGGCATCCGCTCGTGGTCGCGGCCGGCGTCAAGCCGAGCGGCCCCGTCGCTCTCGGCACCGTCAAACGGCCCGAGGGGAAGACCCAGGTCACCTTCCACGGCCGCCCGCTCTACACGTTCAGCGGTGACAGCAGCCGGGGTGAAGAAAATGGCGAGGGCATCAAGGACGTCGGGACCTGGCACGCAGCCGGGGAAGCAGGCTCGGGAGCGGAACCGACTCCGAGCCCGACTCCGGCTCCCACCGAACCTCAGCCCTATCCGATCCCCCAGCCGGTCTCGCCCCAGCCGACTCCTCCGAAAGAAGAAACTCCTCCCTATAACCCGTACCCCTACTGAGCAGCCTGCGCAGGAGCCCGGACGGCAGGCCCGAGGCGGCATCGGGAGGGAGGACGCCGAGCAGCGCCGCACGCGAGGCCAGCCAGGAAAGACTGCGCTTGAGGACGGCGACGCGGAGGCCGTCGCCGATCAGCGCCCGGACGGCGAGCGCGGTCAGCGCCCGGTCCCGCACGAGATCGGCGCGCAGGAGGATCGAGCCCGCCGCCACCCGGTCGAGGTCGAGCGCGGTCTGAACCAGCTCCGGCGGGAGATGAACGACGCCGATCGAGTCGCGGGCGAGAGGCAGGGCGCTGGGAAGCAGCTCCAGCCCCGAAGGGCCGGCGGGCAGGACGATGTGGCAGAGCCTCCCCCGCGCCGCAACCGCGTACTCGGGCAGGTGGGCTGCAAGGCGAGCCTCGAGCCGGCGGGCGGCCTCGGTCGCCAGCGGGCCCGGCCTCGGCGCCCGCTCGTCGGAGAGCTCGATCAGGAGCCCGGCCCGGTCGACGTCGGACCCCGCGCAGGCGAGGGCAGCGGCCGCCGCGCGCGATCCCTCGGCGGCGCCGGCCCAGCTGACCAGAGCGGTGGTCGTCGATCCGCTCACCTCGATCTCGCCGCCGCCGAGCTGGTCACCGCGAGCCGCTCCCCCAGGCCCGGATAGAGCGACGGCGGCCTGACGCGAACGGTGACCCGGCCGCCCTGGACGGTCACCTGCGCGTCGTCGGCCGCCCAGCCCGGCAGCGCTTCCCGGGTCGCCCGCACCGCCGAGCGCCCGGAGGCGAGCGCCAGGGCCCCGGCCTCGGCGGCGCCGTCGGCGAGGGTCAGGGCATAGCCGGTGGCGAGCAGCTGGAAGGCGACGAAGCCGGCGAGGAGCAGGGCCGGGAGCGAGGCGATCAGCTCGACCGTCGCCTGTCCTCTCTCGTTAGCCACGACCGGGCCCGAGGCTCGTCCTCGCCTCCATCCTCAGCGCCGGCATGCCGGGAACCAGGCGCAGCACCGGCACCTCGGCCGCGGCCTCGCCGCCGCCGCCGTGGACCAGCTCGGAACGCGCCTGCCTCCGTGCGGCCACACCGGCCGACCAGAGGGCCTGGCCGGCGAGCAGCAGCTGGACCGCGACGAGGATCGCGAGCAGCAGAAACGGGAGCACGCCGACGAGCTCCAGCGAGGCGCTTCCCCGCTCCCGGCCTCCCCCCGCTCTCGTCGCCGCCGACTGCACCGGGCCACCGTCCCACCCAGGCCCGCACGCGTTACGCGCTCAAGCGAGCGATAGCCGGGCGGGTCCCGGCCCGATCAGCTGTAGGTGTTGGCTTCCATCCAGATTTTCCAGATCGCCGCCACCGAGGCGCCGAGCAGGAGGATCCAGGCGAGGGTGCCGCCGCCGCTGGAGAAGAGCTCGTCGCTGCCGGCGATCAGGAGCGCGATCATCCCGAAGGCGCCGTAGAAGATGGCTCGCCGGCGATCGGTCAGCGTCGCCAGGGTCAGCTGGTTCTGGCGGCTGAGCATGTACAGGGTCCAGGCGATCCCGGCCAGGAAGCCCATCGTGATCGCGGTGAGGACGACTTCCGCCGCGTTGCCGCCGTTCGGCGCAAAGGCTACGCCGAGCGCCAACAGCAGGACGATCGCGACGTTGCGCAGATTGCGATTCCGCATGGGGAGATCCTACGCGGCTACTTGCTGGTCATCACGACGATGCCGAGGACGACGCTCGCCGCGGTCGCCAACAGGGCGAGGATCGTGACCACCACCGCCCCTCCGGCGGCCAGCGGCCGGTCGCCGCGGCTGAGGTCGGCGAACCGCGCCACGCCCCAGATCGCGATCGAGAAGATCACTGTCACCCCGACCCCGCCGACGATCGAGGCGAGGATCGTCTCCAGCAGCTCCTGGGTCTCGACGACGACCGCGAGCATCAGCCTGCCGGGACCGGCGCGCCCTGGCGGGAGCGCCGCGCGAAGGCGGCGGCGATCAGCGAGACGACCAGCAGCGAGACGACCACGGGCCCCAGCGCGCCGGTCCCGAAGATGCGCGAGAGGCCGTAGGCGGCAGCGCCAATCGCGGCTGCTGCCGGCAGGGTCAGGAGCCAGGCGAAGACGATGTTGCCTGCGACCCCCCAGCGGACGGCGGAGACGCGCTTGCCGGCCCCGGCCCCCATCACGCCGCCGTTGATCACATGCGTTGTCGAGAGCGGAAAGCCGAAGTGGGTCGAGGCGAGGATCACCGTCGCCCCCGCGCCCTGCGAGGCGAACCCCTGGGCGGCGTCCATCTTGATGATCCTGGTCCCGGTGGTTTTGATGATCCGCCAGCCGCCGCTGTAGGTGCCGAGGGCGATCGCCGTCGCCGAGGCGACGATCACCCAGGTCGGCGGGTCCGAGTCGGCGGCGAGGGTGCCGTTGGCGATCAGCGCCAGGGTGATGATCCCCATCGTCTTCTGCGCGTCATTCGTGCCGTGCGCCAGCGCCAGCAGCCCCCCGGAGACGATCTGCCCGTAACGGAACCCGCGCGTCACCGTGCCCGGTTTCTGTTTGCCGACGATTCTGTAGACGAGGCCGATCGAGATGCCGGCGACGAGGAAGGCGAGGAGCGGGGCGATGACCGCCGGGATCAGGACTTTGCCGACCAGGCCGTCGGTGAGCACGGCGCTGACACCGGCGGCGGCCACCGCCGAGCCGACGACCCCGCCGATCAACGCGTGCGAGGAGCTCGACGGCAGGCCGAAGTACCAGGTGATCAGGTTCCAGGCGATCGCCCCGATCAGCCCCGCGAAGACGATCGTCGGCGTGATCACGGCCGCGTCGACGACGTCGTTGGCGACCGTCGCGGCGACCGAGATCGAGATGAAGGCGCCGACGAAGTTGAGCAGCGAGGCGAACCCGATCGCCACCCCCGGCCGCGCCGCCCCGGTCGAGATCGAGGTCGCGACCACGTTGGCGGTGTCATGGAACCCGTTCGTGAAATCGAACGCCAGCGCCGTCACGACGACGATTACGAGGATGACGTCCGAGCTCATGCTGCCTCCTGCTGCACCGTGACGAGCGGGGAGCGCCGCCAGGCAAGGACGCAGGAAGCGTGGCGTGCTCCGCACGCGAGCGACCGAGGACGCAGCCTGGCGGCGTCCCCGCCGTCACGAGTTCTTGATGACGATGCCCTCGATGATCTGGGCCGCGGTCTCGGTCGCGTCGATCGCGTTCTCGAGCACCGCGAAGATGTCCTTCCAGCGGATCACGACCATCGGGTCGATCCCATTGGAGAAGAGCGAGGCCACGGCGTCGCGGGAAATTCTGTCGCCCTCGTTCTCGAGCCGGTGGATCTCGATCCAGTACTTGTCGAGGCCCTTGAAGTCCGGCAGGTGTTCGAGCCCCGCGGAGAGCTGCTCGCAGGCCGCGACGAGGACCCTGGTCAGGTCCCCCGCCTGGGCCATCGGCGCCTCGATCTTGTAGAGGGCGAGGAAGTCGGCGGCCTCCTCGGCGTAATCGACGACGTCGTCCATCTGGGTCGCGAGGCTGTAGATGTCCTCGCGATCGATCGGCGTCACGAAGGTCGAGTTGAGGCGTTTGATGATGTCGTGGGTGATCCGGTCGCCCTCCTGCTCGGCCTTCAGCACCTCGCGCCCGATGCCCTCGTCGTCGGGCCAGACGGCCATCATCCGGTCAAGCAGCTGGGCCGCCCTCAGAGCGTTCTGCCCGGCCTCGATGAAGAGGTCGAAGAAGGTCCGATCGCGGGGCAGTAGCGAGAGCCGCGGCACCGGCTCATCCTATTGGTAGGGGCGGTGGGCGCTGCGCTCAGCCGGCGGCGGCGGCGAGGTGCTCGGCGGCGCGCGCCAGGTGCCTCTCGCGCAGCTCCGCCTGGACGCTGCGGGGCGCCACCGGGTCCGGGACTCGACGGGTCCAGAGGCCGTCCGCGTCGAGGTCCCAGGCATTGACGTCGTCGGCGAAGCAGCGCTCGAGGACGTCGAGCAGTTCGACCCGCAGGACCGGGTCTTCGACCGGCGCGACCAGCTCGACGCGGCTGTCGAGGTTGCGCGGCATCAGGTCGGCGGAGCCCATCAGGACCCGCGCCTCCTCACCGCGCTGGAAGGCGTATATCCGCGAGTGCTCGAGGAACCTGCCGACGACCGAGACGACCCGGATGTTGTCGGAGACCCCCGGCACGCCGGGGCGCAGGCAGCAGATCCCGCGCACGTTGAGGTCGACCTGGACCCCCGCCTGGGATGCCTCGTACAGCGCCTGGATGCAGCGGGCGTCGACCAGTGAGTTCATCTTCAGCACGATCCGCGCCCCGCCTTCGGCCTCGTGCGCGGCGACCGTCGACTCGATCTCCTCGAGGATGCGATTGCGCATCGTCGTCGGCGAGACCAGCATCTTGCGGTACGCGGCGGGCCGGCCGTAGCCGGTGAGGAAGTTGAACATCTCGGCGACGTCGGCGCCGATCTCGGGGTCGGCGGTGAAGAGGCCGACGTCGGTGTAGAGGCGAGCCGTGGTCGGGTTGTAGTTGCCGGTCCCGATGTGGACGTACTCGCGGACCCGGTCCCCCTCGCGGCGGGCGACGAGGATCGCCTTGACGTGGGTCTTGAGCCCGGGAATGCCGTAGACGACGTGGACGCCGGCCTCCTCGAGCGACTTCGCCCAGTGGATGTTCGCCTCCTCGTCGAAGCGCGCTTTCAGCTCGACCATGCAGACCGCCTGCTTGCCGCGTTCGGAGGCGCGGATCAGCGACGGGACCAGGGGCGAGTCGTCGCTCGTCCGGTACACCGTCTGCTTGATCGCCAGCACGTCGGGGTCGGCGACGGCCTGCTCGACGAAGCGCTCGACCGAGGTCGTGAAGGAGTCGTAGGGATGGTGGACGAGGACGTCGCCGTGGCGGATCGCCGCGAACATGTCGACCGGCTCATCGTCCTCACCCTGGAGGCGGGCCTGGGTGACCGGCGTCCAGGGCTCGAAGCGCAGCTCGGAGTGGCCCGGGACGTCGGCGACCTTGCCGACGTCGCCGAGGTCGACGAGGCCGTCGACGTCGTAGACCTCGCGATCCTCGAGGCGCAGAGCATTGATCAGCTGCTCGCGCAGCTTCGGGTTCATCCCGGCGGCGATCTCGAGCCGGACGACCTCGCCGAAGCGGCGGCGGCGGATCTCGTCCTGGACCGCCTGGAGGAGGTCGTCGGCCTCGTCGGAGATGTTGAAGTCGGCGTCGCGGGTGACCCGGAAGTAGCCGTGGTCGACGACCTCGGTGCCGGGGAAGAGGGCATCGAGGTTGGCGGCAATCGCCTCCTCGAGAGGGACGAAGGCGGTGCCCTCGTCGCCGAGCGGCAGGAAGCGCCCGAGCAGCTCCTTCGGGACCTTGACGCGGGCGATTATCTCGGTCCCGCTCTCGGGGTCGCGGAGCAGGACCCCGAGGCTGAGCGAGAGGTTCGAGATGTAGGGGAAGGGCCTGCCCAGTCCGATCACCAGCGGCGTCAGGGCCGGGAAGATCTGCTCGTGGAAGCGGGTGTCGATTTCACGGCGCTCGGACTCGCTGGCGGTGGCGCAGGAGACGATCCGGATCCCGTTGGCCTCGAGCTCGGGGCGCAGCTCGCCGTCGAAGCAGGCGTGCAGGCGCCGGTCGAGCTCGAGCACGCGCGCCTGGATCGCGTCGATCTGCTCGCCCGGGGCGAGGCCGTCGGGCCCGCGCGCGTCGATCCCGGCGTCGACCTGGTCGAACAGGCCGGCGACCCGGACCATGAAGAACTCGTCGAGGTTGGAGGCGTAGATCGCGCAGAAGCGCAGCCGCTCCAGCAGCGGCACGTTCTCGTCCTCGGCCAGCTCGAGCACGCGCTGGTTGAAGTCGAGCCAGGAGAGCTCTCGGTTGAAATAGAGGCCGGGATCGTCGATCGATCCATCGTACTGCGGCAAGTTCGGCCTCCAGTGCCCCTCAGGCGGCGCGGGCGACCGCTTGCCGGGCGCCGGTGCCGAGGGTCCGCCGGTACCCGTCCGCGAGCTGGGCCAGGGCTCGCTCCCAGGTGCGCTCGCGGGCGGCGCGGACCGCCGATGCCCCCAGGTGCCTGCGCAGCAGCGGCGAGGAGGCGAGCTGGAGGACGGTGCCGGCGATGTGGTCGGGGTCGGGACGGCAGAGCATCCCGGTGTGTCGGTTCTCGATCAGCGAGGCCGGGCCGCCCTCGGCGACCGCGACCACCGGCAGGCCGCTGGCGCCGGCCTCGACGACGACCTGGCCGTAGGTGTCGGTGCATGAGCAGAAGAGGAAGAGGTCGGCGCTGGCGTAGGCGCGGGACAGCTCGTCGCCCTCGAGCCAGCCGAGGAACGTCGCCCGCTCGCCGAGTCGGGAGCGGAGCTCGCCCTCCTCGGGGCCGCCGCCGGCGAGCAGGAGGTGCAGCCGCGGGTCGCATGCGTGGGCGCGGAGGAAGCTCTCGGCGAGCAGGTCCACCCCCTTCTCGCGGGTCAGGCGGCCGGCGTAGAGGACCTTGATCTCGCCGGGAAACGCCTCGCGGTCGGCCTTCTCCGGGTCGAAGCTGGAGATGTCGACTCCCCGCTCCCAGCGGCCGATCCGCGCCGGGTCGGCGCCGAGCTCGATCAGCGAGCGGTCGGCGGCGGGGCTCGGCGAGAGGACGAGCGAGGGCGCGCGGTAGAAGGCGCCGAGGGCCATCCGCGCCATCGCCTCGATCCCGGCGTCGCCGCTGCGAAGGCCGGCGTAGGCGCCCAGCTCGGTGTGGTAGCTGCCGACCAGCGGCATCCCGGTGACCCCGCTGAGCAGCGTCGCGCTCGCCCCGGCGGGCCCCGGGGCGGAGACGTGAATCAGGTCGTAGCGGCCCTCGGCGAGGGTCTCGACCAGGTCCGGGAGGCCGGGCACCCCGAGGCTCATCCCCTCGTAGAAGGGGACGTCGAGTGAAGCCGCGGCCGGGCAGGCGGCGGTCGACCCCCGGGTCGGTTCCGACGACCTCGACCTCGAAGCCGGGGACGCCGCGCTCGCGGATCTGCTCGATCGTCCGCGTCACCCCGTGCATCGCCTCGATCCCGTCGGCGATCAGCGCCACCCGGGGGCGCTCGGGCGGACCGGCGAGCTTCGCCTTCTCGGCTCCGAGGAAGGCGGCGGAGGGCGCGTAGGGGATCGCCGGCAGGACCGCGTCGAAGAGGGTGCCGAGCGCCGCCGCGACGTCGGCGGCCGAGGTCGCCCCCGCCCCCCTCTCGACCGCGGCGCGCAGCCTGCGCTCGTGGATCCGGCGGGCCCGGCGATAGAGGTCGGAGTGGGCGAAGCCGTCGGCCTGGAGGTGCTCGATCAGCTCGCGCCCGCGGACCTCGATCCCGACCGAGGCCAGCCACGCCTCGAGCAGGGTGCGGGCGTCGTCGGGCCCGATGTCGACGGCGACCTTCCCCTCGCGGGCGGCGCCCTCGCCGATCACCCGCTGGGCCATCTTCATCACCGCGGCGGGGTCCGGCGCGCCGCCGCCCCCGGTCTCGCCGTCGAGGGCGAGGGCGCGGGTCGCGAGCGCCATCGCCGCGTGCGCCCACTTCGCGGCGCTGCCCTGCTCGCCGCCGGGCTCGGCCTCGCCGCGTCGCAGATGGCGCAGAAACTCTTCCGGCGTGGATGCGGCCGGCGCCTCGGTGAAGGTGCGGCCGATGTCCACGCCGGCGTGATCGTCGGAGCCGCCGATCCCGGCGCCCCCGTGGGTCTCGATGTAGATGACCGCCGGCATGTTGAGCTCCGCCGCGCGCGAGCCGTTGCGCACCTCCCAGATCGGGAACAGCTCCGCGAGGCGGCGGCGGTGGCGGCGGGTCAGCGGCGCGTCGACGTTGTAGAACGGGTGCGCCAGCGCCGAGGCGATCTCGTTCTCCTCGAGATATGCGGCGCAGGCCTCGACGTCGCCGGCGTGCGCCTGCAGCCACTCGTGGTCTCCGGGAGTGATGCCGTAACAGAGGACATGAACCGCCTGGGGCTCGCCGGCGAAACGGGCGGTCAGCTCCTCGGAGACGAAGCAGTCGGGACGGTCGGCCAGCTCGAGGCAGCCGTCGATCGTGTCGTGGTCGGTGATCGTCACGAAGTCCATGCCCCGGCGCCTGGCCAGCTCATAGACCTCCTCGGGAGGCGTCGCGCACTCCGGCAGCCCCAACGAGCGCTGCACCCCCAGGCGCGAGACCTGCGAGGCGGTGGAGTGGCAGTGCATGTCTACTCGGGAAGTCATCGGCGTCTCCCTGTCTCGTCTTTCCAGTCACCCGAATGTTCGCCGTATGCAGGGAAAACTTGTGAACCCGCGGAGAAGCGCCGGTGAAGATTCGGTGACCGAGGCGCGGCTAGAGGGAGCTCTCGAGGGCCGCCCAGACGCTCATCGCGCCCTCGGAGAGCCAGAGCTTGCGGAAGCGGGCGTAGAGCAGCTCGCGGCGGGTGCGCAGCAGCGACTCGAGCGACTCGATGCCCGCCGCGCGGGGCAGCATCGCGTCGCAGTCGCGCATCTCGCCGAGGACGGTCTGCAGCTCCTTGGCGAGGTCGCGAGCGGCGGAGCCGGCGGCGCCGAAGCAGCCGCCGGTGACGTCGAGCACGTAGCGCAGGCGTTTGGCGGCGATCCGCATGTCGTGCTGGGCCGCTTCGGCGGCCGGCTCGAGGGCGACCTCGGCGAGGCCGTGCAGCTCCTCGAGCCGGGCGGCGACGATCAGCGACGCGTTCGGCCTCAGCGGCTCCCCCGGCCGCAGGCCCTTGATCCTGCCTGCCTTCACTCCGGCACCGCCTCGAGCATCTCATCGAGCGCCTGGCGCAGCTTGCTCAGACGCTTCTCGCTCAGGTGCGGAGCCAGATCCTCATTCGCCTCGGCCTGCTCCGCGCGCAGCCCCGCGATCAGGGCCTCGACCTGATCGAGGTCGGCGTCGGGCGCCTCGGCGGGCAAACCCCTCGAGGAACTCGATCGCGACGTCGCGATCACGCCGCTCGCCGAGGGCGTCGGCGAGCGCCTTGAGCCGCTTCAGGGCCCGCCGGTGGCGCTTGGGCGAGAAACAGGGCTCGAACACCTCCATCGCCGCCCGCAGGCGACGGGTCGCGACCCGCATGTCGTGGACCGGCTCGATGTCGTCGACGTCCAGCGCCCCGTGCGAGTACTCGAAGACCTCGGCGGCGCGGACCTCGACCACGCGGACCGCGGCGCGCTCGAACCTCTCGTCGCAGTCGAAGCCGGGAACTTCGCGGGCGCGCGCCACGCGCGCAGGCTATGCCAGGGGGATCGCCGCCGCTAGGCGGCGAGGCGCTCCGGCGAGGAGCCGTTGGCGTTGCCGTTGAGGAGGTCGAGGATGACGCCCTCGCGCAGGCCGCCCTTGCCGATCTGCAGCGGCTGCCCGAGCAGCTCCGAGAGCTTCTCCAGCAGCAGCACGCCGGTGGCGAGGATCCGGACCCGCTCGGGGTCGAGCTCGAACTTGCGGGCGACGTCGGCGGCCGGGTCGCCGCAGAGGACCCGGACCCCCCGCTCCAGGGTCTCGTACTCGAGGACGGCGCCGACCAGGCGCCGCAGGGAGGTGGCGCTGCCCCCGACCGCGACGGCCTGCGCGGGGTGCTCGATCTCGACTCCGTCGAAGAGGTCGTCGATGCGGTCGCGGACCTTGCGGATCTCGGCGGCCGAGGGCGGGTCGGAGGCGATCAGCTCGTCGGCGAGCATGCCGGAGCCGACCTTCCAGGAGCGGATGTCCTCGGCGCCGCCGCGAACGGTGCCGAGGATCACCTCGGTCGAGCCGCCGCCGACGTCGACGACGCCGATGCTGCCGGTGACCGGGTGCCCGAGGGTCTTCGTCGCGCCGATGAAGGAGAGCCGGCCCTCCTCCTCCTCGCTGAGGATCTCGACCTCGACCCCGGCCGCGGCCGCGATCTGCTCCGCCGCCTCGGCGCCGTTGGACGCCTCGCGGACCGCCGCGGTCGCCACGGCCCTGATCGTCTCCGCCGCCGAGCTCGCGGGCGAGGCGCACCTGGGTCGAGACGATCTCGCCGACTTCCTCGATCTTCTCGGGCTCGATCGCGCCGTCGGCGTCGAGCGCCTTGTTGATCCGCGTGTAGGCGCGCTGCTCCATCACCTTCTTCAACTGCCCGTCCACCGGCTCGGCGACGAGCACGCGGGTGGTGTTGGAGCCGATGTCTATGGCGGCGCAGAGCATCGCGGGGACGGCCTCCATGTTCCCAAACGACTCGGATCTCAATCGCCGGGGAAGCCGCAACGTACGGGGACTAAGCGGGATGTGAGGCGTCCTCGAACTCGCGGAACAGGCCGGTGACGACGAATGCGACCTGCTCGCCGATGTCGACGGCGTTGTCGCCGATCCGCTCGATCGCCCTCGCGGCCAGCAGCATCGTCATCGCCCACTCGCGCTTGTCGGCGTCGTCGCCGATCTCGAGCGCGAGCCTGAAGCAGTCCCGGTTGAGGTTGTCGACGACGTCGTCCTGGCGGACCAGGTCCCTGCGCCATCTCGACGTCGCGTTCCTCGAAGGCGCGCTTCGCCTGGCTGATCAGCGTCCGCGACTGCCTCCCCATCGAGATGATCAGCTTCACCATCTCCTGGTCGGCGGGCGGCTCGTTGCCGGTGAGCGGGATCACCTTGCAGATGTTCACGCACTGGTCCCCCATCCGCTCGACGTTCTTGAGGACGTGGAGCAGGGCCGAGATCAGGCGCAGGTCGGTCGCCACCGGTGACTGGGTCGCGAGCAGGGTGATCAGCGCCTGATGGACCTCGAGGTAGCGGCCGTCGATGCGGTCGTCGTCGGCGATCACGATCTGGGCCAGCTCGACGTCCTGGTGCTCGACCGCCTCGACGGTCCGGTCCAGCGCCACGCGTGACGAGGTCGAGCCCACCGAGCGCGCTCGCCTCGAGGTTCTCGAGTTCTTCCTGGTATTCGACCCGGATCCCGTTGGGCATCAGCCGAACCGCCCGCTGACGTAGTCCTCGGTCGCTTTCTCCGTCGGGCTGGTGAAGATCGTCTTCGGTCGCGCCGACCTCGACCAGCCGCCCCGGCTTGCCGGTTTCTTCGAGGTTGAAGAAGGCGGTGACGTCGCTGGCGCGGGCGGCCTGCTGCATGTTGTGGGTGACGATCGCGATCGTGTAGCTGCTCTTCAGGTCCTGGATCAGCTCCTCGATCGCCAGCGTCGCGACCGGGTCGAGCGCCGAGCAGGGCTCGTCCATCAGCAGCACCTCGGGCTCGACCGCGGTGGCGCGGGCGATGCAGAGCCGCTGCTGCTGGCCGCCCGAGAGCCCGGAGCCGGGCTTGTCGAGGCGGTCCTTGACCTCGTCCCAGAGGTGGGCGCCGCGCAGCGCCCGCTCGACGACCTGGTCCTTGTCGGCCTTCTTGACGCGGCTCGCGTTGAGGTTGAGGCCGGCGGCGACGTTCTCGTAGATCGACATCGTCGGGAACGGGTTCGGCGACTGGAAGACCATCCCGACCAGCCGCCTGCACCTCGACCGGGTCGACGCCCCTGGCGTAGATGTCCTCGCCGTCGAGGGTGATCTCACCCTCGACCCGGGCGCCGACCGTGAGCTCGTGCATCCGGTTCAGCGAGCGCAGGAAGGTCGTCTTGCCGCAGCCGGAGGAGCCGATCAGCGCCGTCACCTTGTTCGGGGCGATCGTCACCGAGACGTTCTCGACGGCGTGGAAGTCGCCGTAGAAGAGGTTCAGGTTCTTCGCCTCGATCGTCTTCGCGGCTTTCCCGTCGACGAGCGGGGCCGCCGGATAGCCGGCCGGCGGGCGAGGCCGCCGGAGCCGGAGGACTGCCCCCGGGCCGGTTCCACCTCAGCCTCGGCTTCGGCTCGTGCGGCTTCGGTCGGTCCTGACATTGGGTCCCGTCTCCTTTTCTCCACCGTCTATCGCGTCTCGGTTTTGTAGTGGTTGTACACGAGCCGGGCCACCAGGTTGAGGACCATGACGATGATGATCAGGAGCAGAGCCGCGGCCCATGCCCGATCGTAGGACGCCTGTTTCATCACACCCGGGTTTCGGTACTCGCTGTAAGCGTAGACCGCGAGGTTCTGCATGCGGCCCTGGAAGGGATTGGTGTTGATCGAGTCGATCACGCCGGTCGTCACCAGCAGCGGCGCCGTCTCGCCGATGATCCGCGCGGTCGCGATCATGACGCCGGTGATCAGCCCGGCGAAGGCGGTCGGCAGGACGACCTTGACGATCGTCCGCCACTTCGGCGTGCCGAGCGCGTAGGCGGCTTCCCGCAGGTGGTTGGGGACGATCTTCAGGACCTCCTCGGAGGTCCTGATCACGATCGGGATCATCAGCACCGAGAGCGCGACCGAGCCCATCACCCCCATCCGCACGCCGGGCCCGAAGAAGAGCGCGAAGAGCGCGTAGGCGAAGAGGCCGGCGACGATCGAGGGGATGCCGGTCATCACGTCGACGAAGAAGGTCAGTAGCGCGGCGCAGACGGCTCTTGCCGCCGTACTCGGCCAGGTAGATCGCGGCCATGATCCCGATCGGGACCGAGATCACGGCGGCGACCGCGGTGATCACCAGGGTCCCGACCAGCGCGTGCGCCGCGCCGCCGCCGCCGATCGCGCCGCGGGCCGAGGTGGTGAGGAAGTCGAGGTCGAGCCCGGCGACGCCGCGCTTGGTGACTTCGAAGATCAGCGAGAGGAGCGGGATCAGCGCCAGGCCGAAGGCGGAGACGATCAGCAGGGTCATGGTCCGGTCCAGCGCCCGCCGGCTGCCCTCGACCGAGCGGGCCCAGGCGTACATCACGATCAGCGAGACGAGGACCGTGAAGACCAGGGTCAGGGCGATCGTGAAGTCGTCGAAGGCGAGCAGGACGGCGGCGGAGAGCAGGGCTGAGCCGCCGATGACCGCGTAGGTCGCCCAGCTCGGCAGGAGGCCGCTGGCGAGGCTCCGCCGCGGGCGCCCGATCTCGACGCTCCCGGCCTCCATCACTGGATGTTCTGGCGCGAGATGATCGCCCTGGCGCCGAGGTTGGTTACGAGGGTGATCGCGAAGAGCACGAGGCCGGAGGCGATCAGCGTGTTGACCGCGAGGCCGGAGGACTCGGGGAAGTTGAGGGCGATGTTGGCGGCGATCGTCGAGGGGTTCGCCTGGCTGATCAGGTTGAAGCTGACGATGCCGGAGACCGAGAGGATGATCGTCACCGCCATCGTCTCACCGAGGGCGCGGCCGAGGCCGAGCATGGCGCCGCTGATGATCGACGATTTGCCGAACGGGAGGACCGTCATCCGCAGCATCTCCCAGCGTGTCGCCCCCAGCGCCAGGGCGCCTTCCTGGAGTTTCTTCGGGGTCTGCGAGAAGACCTCGCGGGCGACCGCGGAGACGATCGGCAGGATCATCACCGTCAGCACCAGCCCGGCGACCAGCATCGTCCGCCCGGTCGCCGAGGCCGGGCCCTTGAAGAAGGGGATGAACCCGAGCTTTTCTTCCAGCCAGTGCATCGGGCCGACCGCGGCCGGGCCGAGGACGAAGATCCCCCAGAGGCCGTAGACGATGCTCGGCACGGCGGCGAGGAGGTCGACCAGGTAGCCGAGGAAGAGGACCAGCCTGCGCGGCGCGATGTGACTGATGAAGAGCGCCACCGCCACCGCCAGGGGGACCGCGAGGACGACAGCGATCGTCGCCGCCAGGACCGTCCCGAAGGCGAGCGGCGCGATGTAATCGACGAGGCTCTTGCCCTCGGGCAGTTCCGAGGCGCTGGCTTCGACGGCCGGGAGCCCTTCGATGACCAGGAACAGCGCGACGCCGGCCAGCAGGGCGAGGATCGTCACCCCGGCGGCCGTCGCCAGGTTGGAGAAGACCCTGTCCCCGGCGCGACGACGACCACCAGACGCGGAAGCCAGGAGCTGGCCCGCGTTGGTGGTCGTGTCGGTTCGCGCCTCCAAGGTCAGGGCGCCTTTCGCCTAGCCCTTGATCGCGGCAATAGCCGGTTCGATCTTCTTGGTCAGAGCGCTCGAGAGCGGCGCCGAGCCCGCGTTGGTGGCCGCGACTTCCTGGCCTTCCGGGCTGATCACGTATTCGAGGTAGCTCTTCACCAGCGCGGCTTCGTCAGCCGAGTCGTATTCGGTGCAGCCGATCAGGTACGAGACCAGGACGATCGGGTACGTGCCCGCCGTATCTGTTTTCCGGTCGAGTTCGAACGGGAACATGTACGGCGTTTTGGCCATTCCTTGGCTTCCGGCGACTCCTCGAGGATCTCCGCCGCGGCCTCCGGGGTCGGTTCCTCGTACTTGCTGCCGACTTTGATCGTGGCGACGCCGAGTTCGCCGGCCTGGCTGGCGTCGGCGTAGCCGATCGCGCCGTCGCCGGCGGCGACCGCTTCGACCACGCCGGACGTGCCCTGAGGCGGCCTCGCCGCCCTTGACGGGCCAGTCACCGCTGACTTCGTACGGTCCAACCCTTCGGGTCGACCTCGGAGAGGTATTCGGTGAAGTTCTGCGTGGTGCCGGACTCGTCGGAGCGGTTGACCGGGGTGATCCGCGTGTCGGGCAGTTCGACGTCCGGGGTTTTCCTTGGCGATCGCCGGGTCGTTCCAGGTCGTGATCTTCTGGCTGAAGATCCCCGCCAGCGTTTCGGCCGAGAGCTGCAGTTCTTCGACGCCTTCGAGGTTGAAGATGATCGCGATCGGCGAGATGTAGGCCGGGACCTCGACCAGCTGGCCGGGCTTGCATCGCTTCGACCGCCTTGGTCAGTTCGCCTTCTTCGTCGGTCAGGGCCGCGTCACTGCCCGCGTAGGCAACGCCGCCGGCGATGAACTGTTCGCGACCGCCGCCGGAGCCGACGGCTTCGTAGGAGATCGTCGCGTCGGAGTTCGCGTTCTCGAATTCGGCGATCCAGGCTTCCTGCGCGGCCTGCTGCGAGGTCGCCCCCGCGCCCGCGATCTCACCCGAAGCGCTGCCGCCGCCGCCGCCGCCGCTGGTGCTGCCGGTGTCGCTGTCGCTGCTGCCGCACGCGGCGACACCGAGCGCCAGCAGCGCGAAGGCGGCGAAGACTGCCAACCATCTTGAGGGACTCACTCGATCTCCTTATTTTCGTTTTCGCTCAGAACTGCCAGCTGCGCGTAATCGCAGGCCACGACTCGTCAGTCGGCAACGACGCAGCTTGTTACCTGGCTGTAGCGAGGATGTAAAAAAGATGTAAAAGGCGCTCAGCCGTCGGGGGAGAAGCGGTAGCCGATCCCGTTGTGGGTGTGGATCAGAGCGCTGTCCGGCAGCGCCTCGCCGAGCTTCGAGCGCAGCCGGCTGACGTAGACGTCGACCGAGCGATCGGCGTGGCGCGGCGTCCCTCCCCAGACCTCCGCGTAGAGCTCCTCGCGGGTCATGATCCGCTGCGGGTGGGCGGCCAGCGTCGTCAGGAGCTGCAGCTCGCGCACGGT
Organism: uncultured Solirubrobacterales bacterium; assembly: GCA_963795295.1. GTDB lineage: Bacteria > Actinomycetota > Thermoleophilia > Solirubrobacterales > 70-9 > VRUE01. Next base: position 785,943 of record CAWCHE010000005.1, on the reverse strand, counting down.
CAGGCTGAGCGGCCGGCCGTCAACCAGTGCCGCGTGCTCCTCCGGGCCGGATCTCGAGGCGACCTCGCCGTGGCGGAGCGTGATCCGTCTCGCCGCCATGCCCGCCGAAGATGGCGACGGACGGGCCCGGTTACGCGGCCGTGAAGCTGTTGTGAACGGCTTGTGAACCGTCGGCTCAGGTGAACGCCGGCGCGGGCTTCGGGGGACCGCGACGGCGTGACGATCGCGCCGGCGCCTCGACGCGTCGGTGCCGCCGACGGACTCCGGGTCGAACCGGTAGCCGACCCCGAAGTGGGTGTGGATGTAGCCCCAGCCCGGGGACCGCTTCTCGAGCTTCTGGCGGAGCTTGCGGATGAAGACGTCGACCGAGCGGTCGCCGTGGGCCATCGCGTAGCCCCAGACCCGCTGGTAGATCGCCTCGCGCTCGAGCACCTGTCCCTTGGCCTCGGCGAGAAGGTGGAGCAGCTCGAACTCGCGGCGGGTGAGGTCGAGGCTGCCGCCGCTGACGAAAGCCTGGAACTGGTCGGCGCGAATCTCGAGCTCGCCGGCGACCAGCGGGCCCGCCTCGACGCTCGTTGCGGCCGCGGCGGCGGCGGCGGGCGACCGCTTCGATCCGGGCGATCACCTCCTCCGGGTGGCAGGGCTTGGAGATCCAGTCGTCGACGCCGAGACGCAGGCCGCGCACCCGCTGGGCGACGGTCGAGCGGCCGGTGCAGACGATCACGCCGAGGTCGGGAAGCATCCCGCAGACCCGCTCGATGTAGGCCCAGCCGTCGTCGCCGAGCACCGCCGGGTCGAGCAGGATCGCGTTCAGCTTCATCGCGACGAGCTCCTCGGGCGGGATCGCGCTGGCGATCTGCCGCTGCTGCCAGCCGGCAGCCTCGGTGCGCTTGGCCAAAGACCGTGACGAAACCACTGTCGTCGTCGATCACGGCGAGCCTGATGGTCTGCGAGGGATTCACGACGTCGCGATTGTATGCGGCCGGGGAGTCGGAGTGCCACCAAAACCCCTGCGTTCACAGGATTTTCACAGCTGCCAGGTGCAAATAGCGGGAAAGCTGGAGAAATAGCGAACTGCCCGGAGCAGGCGGGCCATTCGCGCACGAGAGATCGTCTCGCAAGGCCCTGGAGTCTGCCGGGCAGCCCTCAGCGCTGGGTAAATATCCGGATAACTTCAGCTGATCGCGCCGGTCGCCGTCAGCACCAGGACGAGGACCCCGAGGGCGAGGCGGTAGACGACGAAGATCCGCAGTGTGTGGCCGCCGAGGTAGCCGATCAGCCAGGCGATCGAGGCGTAGCCGACGACGAAGGCGACCACGGTCGCGATCACCGTCGCCCCGACCGGCGGTTCGCCGGCTTCGCCGACCTTGCGCAGCTCGAAGAGGCCGCTGAGGACGACGGCGGGGACCGAGAGCAGGAACGAGTAACGGGCGGCGGAGACGCGGTCGAAGCCGCGGAAGAGGCCGGCCGAGATCGTCGACCCGGAGCGGGAGACGCCGGGGACCAGCGCCAGGCACTGGGCGAGGCCGATCCAGAGGCCGTCGCGGCCGTCGAGGTCATCGATCGAGCGCCTTTTGTCGCCAGCCGCTCGGCGAGCAGCATCACGAACGAGAAGAGGATCAGCGCCGAGCCGATCAGGTAGAGGCTGCGGGCGCCCGACTCGATCGGGTCTTTGAAGATGAAGCCGAAGATCGCGATCGGGATCGTGCCGAGGATGATGAACCAGCCCAGGTTCGCCTCGTGGCTGCGCTGGCGAAGGGACCCGCAGCTCGCGCAGGAAGGCGGTGGCGATCGGCAGGAGATCGGCGCGGAAGTAGATCAGCACCGCCGCCATCGTCCCCAGCTGGATCACCGCCGTGAACCCGGCCCCCGGGTCTTCCCAGCCGAGCAGCGCCGGGACGATGCGGAGGTGGCCGCTGGAGGAGATCGGCAGGAACTCGGTCAGGCCCTGGACGACGCCGAGGAGGATCGCTTCCAGGCTCGTCATCGGCGCCGGTCTGCCGTGGGGGTCGCCATGACCGGGCGCATCCTACGAGGTGCGGTAGATTCCACGGCATGAGTTCAGCCCGGCCGCGTAAGCCGCCTGATCGTCTTCAGCGCGCTCTCCGCCGCTCGTTGTCCTGCTCCTCGCTCTGGCCCCGCCGGCGTCGCCGACAACGGCGTCGGCCTCGCCGGGCCGACCGACGACAAAACGGTGACCTTCTTCTGCTTCGGCGTTATCGGCTTCTTCGCGCTCCTCGCCGATCGTCCTCTCCCTGATCCAGGGCCGGCTCGAGAAGCGCAAGGATCAGCGCAAAAGCGACCTCGAACGCCTGAGCTGACGGCGCTTAGTCCAGCCGGAAGCCGCTGAGCAGGCGCTTCTCGCTCTCGCCCTCGATCTCGGCGACGACTTCGACCTTTCCCTCGAGCGGCGTGCCGCGGATCTTCGTCGCCAGCAGGTCGTCGACCTGGAAGATCCCGGCCGAGTTGTTGAGCTCGATCTCGATCCGCACCGGCCGCTCCTCCCCGGCCTCGATCCGCACCTCGTCGACGGCCGCGGCGGAGATCGAGTGGATTCCCTCCTGGCCGGCCTCGATCGGGATCCTGGTCCTCCCCTGCGCCATGTCGAGCGCGTCGGCGACCCGGACGACGCCGGCCTCGACCGTGTACGGCTCGCCGCGGCGGCGGTGCCCGATGATCGCGTGGAGGATCTCGGCGGCGACGATCGTCCGCTCCGGCTCTTTGTAGGAGCCCGCGAGCAGCCGTTCGAGCGCCCCGTTGGCGAGGAAGAGGCTGTACGCCTCGTGGTCGGCGCGGTGGATCGACATGCCGACGTCGTGAAGCAGGGCGCCGCCGGCGACGACGACCTCGGCGTCGCGGGCGCTCATCCCGTGGTCGGCTGACGACCGACGGCTCGACCCCGGCCTTGACCAGCAGCCGCAGCAGCCGCAGGCTGATGTTGAGGACGATCTGCATGTGGACCCAGGAGTGGTCCGACATGCCGAGGCGTTCGGCGTGGACCTGCGCCATGTACCACCAGGCGCGCACCTGCTCGTCCTCGTTGACCGCCTCGAGGAATGACTCGAGCTTGCGGTTGCCGCGGGTCGGAGCCCGCACCCCCGCCTCGGCGATCGCCTCGCGCGGGGGTTTGCGCTGCGGTCCCTCCGGGTCGGGGGTCGGGACGCGCTCGTCGTTCACGCCCGGGACTGTAGCCCTAGCCGCAGATCGGCCAGGGGCTGGAGCCCGAGGACGAGTAGAGCAGCGCCGCGCGGTAGTCCTGCTCGGACTCCGAGGCCGCGGCGGGGTCGCCGCTGCCGCCGACCGATTCCCAGGTGCCGTAGTCGAACTGGTATTTGCCGCGGTAGCTGCCGTCTGAGGAGACCGCGGTCGGGTCGCCGCCGGACTCGCAGGCCGCGATCGAGTCGAGGGTCGATTGCGAGACGCCGGCGGGCAGGCTGGCGAAGGCTTCGCGGCGATGGCGCCGGACGACGGCGCGGTGTTCGGCGACGAGCTGGCGCTTGACGACGCGGATCGTGCGGTGGAAGCGCGCCACCGGCGGCGAGATCGCCGAGACCGTCAATGCCTTCGCCGGGGAGACGCCGATCGTCGGCGGAGCGCCGGAGTCGGCGATGGCGGCGCCGGGCAGAGCCAGGGCGGCGAGGAGGACAGGGGCAATGTATGTGCGTTTCGTGAGCAAGCGCGGGACCGTGACGGTCCTCGCGCGGCGCTTAAGTGAGCCAGGTCACACGCGGGCCGGACCTGGTGCCGATCGACACAGCTCCAGGCACGACGCGCCGAAACGGATTCCTGCTCTGAATCGGATCTTGCGCTTAAAAACGAAAAGCCCTGCAACCGCCATCATTGTCCGATCGCCGAGCAACCGACATCGCGATTGCTGCTCGCCTGCCCCGACCGGCCGGGGCTGATCGCCGCCGTCAGCGGCTTCCTCGCCGAGGCCGGGCTCAACATCGTCGACGCCGACCAGCACTCGAGCGGAGAGGGCCGCCTCTTCATGCGGATGGTCTTCGACTCGGTCCCCGATGCCGAGCGCGAGGCCCTCTACGGCAGCTTCGACGAGGTGGTCGCGAAACCGCTGGAGATGGACCACCGCTTCGAGGAGTCGAGCCAGCGCAAGCGCCTCGCGATCATGGTCTCCCGTGAGGACCACTGCCTCTCGGACCTGCTCTGGCGCTGGCGCAGCGGCGAGCTCGGCGCCGATGTCGTCGCGGTCGTCTCCAACCACCCCGATCACGCCGCCCAGGTCGAATCGCTCGGCCTGCCCTTCCATCACGTCCCGGTCGAGGCGGGGGGGCGAGACGAAGCCGAGGCGCGGGTCCTCGAGCTGCTCGGGGAGATCGACCTGCTCGTCCTCGCCCGCTACATGCAGGTCCTCTCGGGGGAGTTCCTGGGCGAGCTCGGGGCCCCGGCGATCAACATCCACCACAGCTTCCTGCCCGCCTTCGTCGGCGCCGACCCCTACCTACGCGCCCATGAACGCGGCGTCAAGCTGATCGGCGCCACCGCCCACTACGTCACCGAGGAGCTCGACGCGGGGCCGATCATCGACCAGGACGTGACCCGCGTCACCCACCGCGACGAGGTCGGCGACCTGAAGCGGATCGGCCGCGACATCGAGCGGCTCGTCCTTGCCCACGCGGTGATGGCCCACGTCGACGACCGGGTCCTGCTCGACGGCGACCGCACGATCGTCTTCTAGGCCGTCCCGTCCCCGATTCCGGGCCCGGCGCCCGTCCTGGCTGTCCAGCCAGTTCTTGTCGTATGGTGCCTCCTGCATGGAGCAGGCGGCGATCCCCCACCCACCGTTGACAGGGTCCTCCACCCTGCCGCCCGGGCCGCGAATGCCCGCCGCGATCCAGGCCGTTCGCTACGCGCGCAACCCGCTCGGCTTCCTGACCGAGCTGCAGCGCAGCCACGGCGACATCTTCACGGTCCGCTTCCCCTACTTCGGCCGCCTCGTCTACGTCACCCGCCCGGATCTCGTCAAACAGGTCTTCACCGGCTCACCAGCCCAGATGCACGCCGGCGAGGCGAACGCGACGGTGCTCGAGCCGGCGCTCGGGCCGAACTCGGTGCTGACCCTCGACGACGAGCCGCACATGCGCCAGCGCAAGCTGCTGCTGCCGCCGTTCCACGGCGAGAGGATCGCCGGCTACGGCGAGCTGATCCGCGAGGTGACGATGCAGGAGATGGAGAGCTGGCCGGTCGGCGAGGACTTCGCGCTGCGCCCGCACACGCAGCGGATCACCCTGGCCGTGATCATGCGGGCGGTCTTCGGGGTCGACGACGAGGAGCGGCTCCGCCGCTTCGGGGCGCTGATCGAGGCCTTCAGCCGCCGCGTCAACGCGGTGATCGCCTTCCCCTTCCTGCGCCGCAACCTCGGCCCGCTCAGCCCTTGGGGGAAATTCCTCCGCGCCCGGGCCGAGCTCGACGAGTTCATCTACGAGGAGATCGCCATCCGGCGCCGCGAGGTCGAGGCCGGCGAGGAGGGGCACGACGACGTCCTCTCGCTGCTGCTCGGCGCCCGCCACGACGACGGCAGCCCGATGAGCGACGAGGAGCTGCGCGACGAGCTGATCACCGTCCTCGGCGCCGGCCACGAGACGACCGCGACCGGGCTCGCCTGGGCGATGGAGCGGCTGCTGCGCACCCCCCGGGTGCTGGCGCGGCTGCGCGAGTCGGTCGCCGCCGGCGAGGACGAGTACCTCGAGGCGACGGTCAGGGAGACGCTGCGGGCGCGCCCGGTGATCGTCGACGTCGCCCGCAAGCTGACCGCGCCGCTCTCGATCGACGGCTACGAGCTGCCCACCGGCACCTTCGTGCTGCCGGCGATCGCCGCGCTCCACTACCGCGAGGACCTATTTCCGGAGCCGCAGGAGTTCCGGCCCGAGCGCTTCCTCGAGAGCAAGGCCGACAACTACGCCTGGATCCCGTTCGGCGGCGGCGTCCGGCGCTGCATCGGCGCCGCCTTCGCCGAATACGAGATGCGGATCGTCCTTCAGGCCTTCCTCGAGCGGGCCGAGCTCAGCGCCGCCGATCCGCGGCCCGAACGGGTCACGGTCCGCAACATCACGCTGGCCCCGGCCAGGGGCACGAGGGTGCGGCTCGAGCGCCCGCTCGCGGCGGCCTGAGCGGCTCGCCGAGAAGCTAGGCCTCGGCCTCCTCCCAGCGCGCGGTCAGCTCCGCGACCGCCCGTTTCGCCTCCTCGTGTCTCTCGGTCGCGTCCTCGGCCCGCTCCGGAGTCGACCAGGCGCCGGGGTCGGCCAGCTCCTCCTCGACCTCGCGCAGCTGCGCTTCGGCCTTCTCGACCCGCTCCGCGAGCCGGCCCGCCCGGCGCGCCGCCTTCTGCGACGGCGTCGTCGAGCCGCCACGCCCGCCGCCGCCATTCTTCGGCTTCTTCTTGGCTGCGGCGGCCGCCGAGTCGCGTTCGTCGCGATCCCGTTGGTAGGCCGCCCAGCCGGTCGGGTGGCTCTGCAGCTCGCCGTTCTCGCAGACGATCGTCCGGCTCCCGATCGCCTCCAGCAGGGCGCGATCGTGCGAGACGAGGACGACGGCGCCCTCGAAGGCCTGCAGCGCGTCCTCGAGCGCCTCGCGGCTCTCGACGTCGAGGTGGTTGGTGGGCTCGTCGAGGATCAGGACGTTGGCGCCCGAGGAGACGAGGATCGCCAGCGAGAGGCGGCGCTGCTCGCCGCCGGAGATGTCGTCGAGCGACTTCTCGGCGTCGGCGCCGGAGAAGAGGAAGAGGCCGAGCAGGTCGCGCGCCTTCTTGGCGTTGAGGCCGGTCTCGCGCTGGGCGGCCATCAGCACCGTCCCCTCGCCGGCCGCGGTGTCGGCGTGCTGGGAGAGGTAGCCGATCTTGACGTTGTGGCCGAGCCGCACCGACCCGGCTGCGGGCTCGGTGCGGCCGGCGAGCGCCTGGATCAGGGTCGTCTTGCCGGCGCCGTTGGGGCCGACCAGGACGACGTGTTCGTCGCGTTCGATTTCGAGCTCGGCCCCCGAGAGCAGGGTGCGCCCGGGGACCTCGATCGTCGCCCCGACCAGTTTGAGCACGACCCGTCCGGGCCGCTCCGGGGTGGCGAAGGAGAAGCGCAGGTTGCGCCGGTCCTTCTGTTCGGCCTTCGCCCCGTCGCGCTTGATCTTGTCGATCTGTTTGAGCCGCGACTGCGCCTGCTTTGCCTTCGTCGCCTTGTAGCGGAAGCGCTCGACGAAGCGCTCCATCCGCTCGATCTCGGCCTGCTGGCGGTCGATCGCCTTGCCGAGGGCGATCTCGCGCGCGGCCTGCTCCTTGCGCCAGGCGTGCCAGGGGCCGGCGAAGAAGCGGGCCCGCTTCGCCTCCAGCTCGAGGACCGAGGTGCCGACCGCCTCGAGGAACCAGCGGTCGTGGGCGACGAGGACGACGGCGGCGTCGAGGTCGACGAGGTAGCGCTCGAGCCACTCCAGCGAGGGGATGTCGAGGTGGTTTGTCGGCTCGTCGAGCAGCAGGAGGTCGGGGCGCGAGGCGAGGGCGCGCGCCAGGGAGGCGCGGGTCAGCTCGCCGCCGGAGAAGGTCGAGAGCCGGCGCTCGGCGTCCTCGCCGTCGAATCCGAGCCCGTTGAGGACGGCGAGGACGGCGTCTCGCCAGCGGTAGCCGCCGCCGTGGTCGAAGCGCTGCTGCGCAGCCGAGTAGGCGCTCATCGTCTCCTCGTCGGCCCCGGCCGACATCGCCGCCTCGAGCCGGGCCAGCTCCGCCTCGGTCTCGATCATCTCGGCGCGGCCGGAGAAGACGTACTCCCCGAGCGAGGCGGTGGAGTCGCGCGGCGGCCGCTGGTCGTGGAGGGCGACCCGGGCGCCTTTCTGGAGGACGAGGCTGCCGGAGTCGGGCGCCAGCTCGCCCGCGAGCATCCTCAGCAGCGTCGACTTGCCCGCCCCGTTGCGGCCCGAGAGCGTCATCCGCTCGCGCGGCTCGAGCTTGAAGGAGACGTCGGCGAACAGCAGCCTGCCGCCCATGTGCATGTCCAGGGATGTCGCCGTCGCGATCGCCATCGGGCAGCCAACTTAGTGGAGCGCCGAGGCGGCGTAACCTCCGTCCATGGACAAGACCGCGCTCAAGGCGATCCAGGCACCGCTCAAGCAGCGCTACGAGGAGGAGCCCGAGGCGGCGCTGGTGACGCTGAAGGCCGACGGGGAGCTCGGTGAAGGAGTCACCTGCTCTGTCGACACCGGCCGCGCGATCGCCGAGGCAGGCCTGCATCCGGCGAGCGGCGGCGACGGGAGCCTGCTCTGCTCCGGCGACATGCTGCTCGAGGCGCTGGTCGCCTGCGCCGGCGTCACCCTTCGCGCGGTGGCGACCTCGCTCGGGATCGAGGTGCGGGCCGGGAAGGTCCTGGCCGAGGGCGACCTCGACTTCCGCGGAACGCTCGCGGTCGGGCGCGAGGCCCAGGTCGGCTTCCGCGCGATCCGGATCGCCTTCGAGCTCGAGAGCGACGCCGCCGAGGAGGAGCTGGCGACGCTGCTGAAGCTGACCGAGCGCTACTGCGTCGTCTTCCAGACCCTGGCCACTCCGCCCGAGCTCTCGGCGGAGATCTCGACCGGCTGAGAGCCGGGCCCGCCCCTTCGCCCATGCCCGGTCCGCTTCACCACATCGGCGAGCTCGCCAAGGCGCGGGCGACCAAACGCTCCAGCGAGCGCCACGATGGCCAGGCGCTGGGCGAGCTCGAGGCGCCGAGGCCTGCCGGGTTGCCGGCCGGGCTCGAGGTCGAATGGCTGGGAGTCTCCGGCTACCGGCTGACCTACGAGGAGAGGACGCTGTTCATCGACCCCTACCTCTCGCGGGTGCCGCTGCGCAGCGTCCTACTGCGCCGGCTGACGCTGCCGGACCCCGCCGCGCTCGACCGCTTCGTCAAGGCCTCCGGCGAGGTCGTCGGCGTGCTGGTCGGCCACACCCACTTCGACCACGCCGTCGACGCGCCGGCGATCGCGGCGCGCTTCGGCTGCGACGCCTACGGCTCCGATTCCCTGGTGACGCTGATGGGGCTGCACGGGCTCGCCGAGCGGGCGGTGGAGGTGGAGCCGTACCGGACCTATGAGCTCGGCCCCTTCGAGGTCAGCTTCACGCCGAGCGTCCACTCGAAGCTGCTGCTGGGGATGGCGGTCCCCTACGACGGCGCCCTCACCTGCGAGCACCTCGACAGCCTGACCCCCAGCGCCTATCGCTGTGGGCAGGTCTGGGGCATCTCGATCCGGGTCGGCGGCGCGCTCCTCTACCACCAGGGCTCGGCGAACCTGATCGACGACGCGGTCCGGGAGAAGGACGTCGACGTCTTCCTCGCCGGCGTCGCCGGGCGCGCCTTCACCGACGACTACTGGAAGCGCATCCTCCCCCTCCTCAACCCGCGCACCGTCATCCCCACCCACTACGACAACTTCTTCCGGCCGCTCGGCCAGCGGATGGAGTTCGTCGCCAACGTCCAGATCTCGCAGCTTCCGGATGAGATCGGCGCGGTCAGCTCCGACATCGAGATCGCCGCCCTCCCCCGCGCCGACCTGCAATGACCGCTAGCAGTGCTTGGCGGCTATCTGCTCGATCGTCCCCATAGTGCGCATCGTCCAAGGGCCGAGCTCGGCCTCGAGCGTCTTCAGGTCCAGGTCGGTGTCGGAGACGCCGCCGCTCGGCAGCCAGTAGAGCTCGGCGCCCTCGACCGCGAGGCGGTCCTCGTCGCTCGCCAGCGCCAGCGCCTCCTTCCGCGCCGGCTTCCCTGGCTTCGCCGGCAGCATCGCGACCTGGAGCTTGCCGGCCGAGGCCTCGACATCAGCCGCCGGAAACGGCTCCTGGGCGGCGATCGCCGCGACCGCCTCGCAGGAGCGCAGGAAGACCGGGACCTCGTACTCGAGGGCCTCGGCAAGCCCGGCTTCGATCTTGGTCGCGAGATCCTCCTCCCCGACCCCCTCCGGCCCGTCGAAGATCACGTTGCCGCTGGCCCGGAAGGTCGCGACGTCGGTCAACCCGATCCCTTCGAACGCCTTCCCGAGGTCCTCGTTCGTGATCCGGCGCCCACCGAGGTTCATCCCGCGCAGGAAGGCGACGTGACGTGACATACCCGCAGGCTACCCGGCACGAAGCGGGCGAATCGTCGCGGTCGCGCCCGCTATTTTCCCGAGCCCATGGCCGAGGTCCTACCCGACATCCTGCCGCCCGGCCTGACGGTGGTCTTCTGCGGGACCGCCCCCGGAACGGCCTCCGCCCGGGCAGGGGCCTACTACGCGGGACCGGGCAACTCGTTCTGGAAGACGCTGCACGCGACCGGCCTCACTCCGGGGCTGCTGGCCGCAGAGGAGTTCGGACGGCTGCCCGAGTTCGGCATCGGCCTGACCGACATCTGCAAGCTGAGCTTCGGCTCCGACGAGGAGGTCGGGACGGCGGAGTTCGACCTCGCCCGCCTCGAGGCCGAGATCGGCGCGGCCGAACCGTCGCGGCTCGCGTTCAACGGCAAGAACGCGGCCCGCGGGGCGCTCGAGCGCGGGGTCGACTACGGCCTCCAGGAGGAGCGGATCGGCGGCGCCGAGCTCTGGGTGCTGCCCTCCACCTCCGGGGCGGCGCGGAGGTTCTGGGACATCGAGCCCTGGCAGGGGCTGGCCCGGGCCTGCGCCGGAGATTGATCGAAGGGAAGCGATGAGCGAGTTCGCCGAGCTGCCGCCCGACCTCCCCGTCCCCGAGGACGACGGAGCCGCCGATCACCTCCCGGGAATGGAGCTCCCCACCGGGCTGACGCTGCCATCGACGGGCGGCGGCGAGCTCGACCTGGAGGCCGCGGCGGCCGGGCGCCTCGTCGCCTACATCTACCCGCGGACCGGGGTGCCCGGACAGCCCCTGCCGGAGGGGTGGGACGAGATCCCCGGCGCCCGCGGCTGCACGCCGCAGAGCTGCGCCTACCGCGACGCCCTCGCCGAGTTCACCGGGCTCGGAGCCGATGTGATCGGGATCAGCGCCCAGGGGCCGGCGGAGCAGGCCGAGTTCGCCGCTCGCGAGCACATCCCGTTCCCCCTGCTCGCCGATCCGGAGCTGCGGCTGGCGCGCGCCCTCGGCCTGCCGACCTTCGAGGCCGGCGGCATGACGCTCTACCGGCGGCTGACCCTGGTCGCCGAGGCGGGCCGGGTGGTGAGGGCCTTTTATCCCGTCTTCCCGCCCGACCGCAACGCAGCCGAGGTGCTCGGCTGGTTGCGGGCGAGATGATGGAGGCGCCGAGAATTGAACTCGGGTCCGCGGCCGCGGTGCAAGGGTCTCTACAGGCATAGCCGGCGCTTTAGTCTCGTCTCCCGGGGTCCGCGCCGGCGGGCACTGCGGGAGATAAAGCCCCTTTGATGTCCCCCGGCGATCAGGGCACTCCGCCCGGGTTAGCCCACAATTTGAAGCCGGAACCCCCCTCCGCGGGCGGGAGAGGGCCGACTCTCACTCACTTAGATCTAACTAAGCAGCGAGGGCGAACTCATGGTCCGCACGTATTGGTTGGTGCCGGGGTTTTACGAGGCCTCCGGCAACCTCGACCTGCAACCGTTCGCACGAACCGACCACGTCGAAGCCTGTCGCCCCCGTGCTATGTCTTGTTCACCATCGATTGTACGGTGTCGAGGAAGTGCGCCGACCAGCGAGAGAAGGGTGACTCGATGAGCGAGAGGGAATTCGATGCGATCGTGCTCGGCGCCGGCGCGCCGGGGGAGGTCTGCGCCGGCAGGCTCGCCGAAGGCGGCCTCTCGGTGGCGATCGTCGAGCCGCACCTGGTCGGCGGCGAGTGCTCCTACTACGCCTGCATGCCGTCGAAGGCGCTGCTGCGGCCGGGCGAGCTGCTCGACGAGGCGCGGCGGGTGCCCGGCTCGGCCGAGGCGGTGACCGGCGAGCTCGACCCGCAGGCCGTTCTCGACCGCCGCGACGAGGTCATCCACGACCTCGACGACTCGATCCAGCTGCCCTGGCTCGAAGAACGCGATATCGAGCTCTTCCGCGGCGACGGCCAGGCTGGACGGCGAGCGCCGGGTCCAGGTCGGCGACTCGACCCTGATCGCCGGCAAGGTCGTCGTGATCGCTACCGGCAGCATCGCCGCGATGCCGCCGATCGAGGGCCTCGACACCGTGAGCCCCTGGAACAACCGCGATGGCACGACCTCAAAGCAGATCCCGGAGAGCATGGTCGTTCTCGGCGGCGGGCCGGTCGGCTCCGGAGCTCGTCCCAGGCCTGGGCCACTCTGGGGACCAAGGTGACCCTGATCGAGGGCGGGGAGCGGCTGCTCTCCCGCGAGGAGCCGTTCGCCGGGGAGGAAGTCGCCACCGCTCTGCGCGAGAAGCACGGCGTCGACGTGCGGACGGGGGTCAAAGCCGAGCGGGTCAGCCGCGACGATTCCGGAGTCACGGTCGAGCTCGACGACGGCGGCACGGCCTCGGGCGCGGAGATCCTGGTCGCGGTCGGACGCAGGCCGCGAACCACCGAGATCGGCCTCGAGTCGATCTCGGTGGAGACAGGCGACGGCGGCTTCCTCGTCACCGATGACCGGCTCCGGGTCAGCGGCCGCGACTGGCTCTACGCGCTCGGCGACGTCACCGGACGCGCCCTCTTCACCCACATGGGCAAGTACCAGGCCTGGGTCGTCGCCGAGAACGTCCTCGGGCGCGAGGTCGAGGCGATCGCCGAAGGCATCGGCAGCCCGCGGGTGACCTTCACCGACCCGCAGGTCGCCGCCGCGGGCAAGACCCTGGGGCAGGCCGAAGAGGCCGGGATCTCGGCGAAGGCGATCGACGTCCCCACCGACGGCACCGCCGGAGCGAGCTTCTACGGCAAGGAAACCGGCGGCACCGCCCGGATCGTCGTCGACGAAAACGCGGGGACGATCGTCGGAGCGACGATCACCGGCTTCGAGACCGCCGACTTCCTCCACGCTGCGACCGTGGCAATCGTCGGCGAGGTCCCGCTATCCCGCCTCCGCCACGCCGTCGCCGCCTACCCGACCCGCAGCGAGATCTGGCTGAAGCTCCTGGAGGCCTGGGAAGCCCCCTAGGCGACTGACTCAGACGGTTGCTCGAGACTTCAGTTCATCGAGGACGTCTTGGGGGAACCCCGGAACCTGGTCCAAGTCGGCGACCGAGCCGAAGCTGCCGAGGCGCTCGCGGTGGGCGAGTAGTCGGGTCGCCTGGGTGACCGAGAGGTTCTCGGAGCGAAGCTGCTCGAAGGTGACTGTGTTGAGGTTGATCGCGCTTCCTGCGGGCGGCGCCGCGGCGGGCTGAGGCGGCGGCGGCGGCGCGGCCTGGGGAGGCGGCGGTGGCGGCGGAGGGGCTGCCTGAGCAGGCGGGGGTGGAGGCGGCGGAGGCGCCTGCGCGGGCGGCGGCGGCGGCGAAGGGGGCGCCTGGGCGGGCGGCGGCGGTGGCGGAGCTGCCTGCATGGGCGGCGGTGCCGAGGGGCCAGGCGGTGGTGGCGGCGCCTGCTGCGCCGGAGGTGGGCCGGGAGGCGGTGGTGGCGCGGACGGCTGCGGCGGTCCAGCCGGCGGCGGCCCCGGTGCGGCCGGGGGCGGCGGCGGCTGTGAGACCGGCGGTGCGGCCGCAGGCGGCGGCGGGGGAGGAGGCGGAGGAGGCGGCGGCGGCGGAGCAGCAGCCGGTTTCGGCGGTGCGGGCGGCGGCGGTGCGGCAGCAGGTTTCGGCGGGAGAGGCGGCGGCGGGGGAGGCGCAGCCGCGGCTGGGGGCGGCGGCGCGGGAGCGCCCTGCGGCGGCAGCGGAGGAACCGGCGGGGAGGGCTGGCTCGAGGGGGGCGGCGACTGCACGGCGCGGACGATCGCCTGCTCGGCTTCGATCGCGCGGCGCTCAGCCTCACGGGCCCGAGCCTCGGCTTCGGCGACGGAGTCGCGAATCTCACGCAGGCGGCGCTCGCGCTCGTCCTCCTCGGCTTTGAGCTGGGCGAGGCGCGCGGCCTCGGTGGCGCGGCGCTCCGCCGCCTTGGTCCGCTCCTCGATCTCCTTGAGGCGAACCTCGGCCTCCTCGATCGAGCGCTCCTGCTGGGCGCGCTCCTGCTGGATCAGGTGCTCCGCCGTCTGCAGGTCGGCGGGAGGCGTCTGAGGCGAAGGTGGGACCGCGCCGGCAGGCGGGACGGGAGGAATCGGCTGGGTCGTCTGCCCGGACTGGGCCTGGGTCACGCGGGCCTCGGCTTCCTGCTGGAGGCGGGCGGCCTCCTCGATGCGGCGGTCGGCCTCGATCCGGATCCGCTCCTCCTCGCGCTGGATCTCGTCGATCTTGGAGCGGACCCGTTGTTCGGCCTCGGCGGGGTCGTAGCCGGCGGGCGGAGGCGGCGGCCCCGGCATCGCCGATGCCGCGGCGGGCGCGGGATAGGCGCTGGGCGGTGGCGGCGGGGGCGGCAGCGGGGAGCCTCCGACCGGGGGAGCGAGCCCTCCCACCGGAGGAGTGACCCCTCCGACCTCCGGCGGCAGCCCGCCGCGCTCGAGGACCTCACGCTCGTGGGCGGCGCGGGCGGCGTTCAGCTGGCGCTCGGCCTTGGCCGACTCTTTACGCGCCTTCTTTGACGAGCGGCCGACGGCACCACCGGGCGTCTGCCGTCGCTCGGCCCGTTTGCGAAGGCGTTCTTCTTTGCGCCGGTTAGCCTCTTCCTGGCGGCGTTTGCGATGTTCCACCTTGGCCGCGCGCTGCTGCTCACGTGCCAGTTTGCGTTTGTCTTTCGGGTCCAGCGGCTGCCCGGCCGGCGTCGGCGAAGCGCCGGGGGTCGGTGCCGCCGCGGGCGCCTGAGCCCCGCCCGGAGCCGACGAGGCCGGGGCAGCGGCGGCGGACGGCGGCGCTCCCGGAGGAGAAGCGGCGGCGGCCTGCACTCCGCCGGGGACGGACTGGCCCGCTTGCGGAGAGCTCGGGGCGGCGCTCTTCTTCGAAGAGCGGCCCTTCAGCAGGCTGCGCTTCGAGCTCTGCTTCGGCGCCTTTTTCGGAGCCTTGGCTTTGTCCTTGTTGCGCCGCTGGCTGACGCTGACGGCGACCAGAAGGACGAGGAGCGCCACCGCGAGAACGATGGCGACGATCTTGAGGTTGAGACTGGCGACGGGCAGCAATGCGGCCAATGCGGGGCTCATAAACCCGAAGCTACCTCATCCGTCCACGGAATTCGCGCTCGACCTGCCGGCGGACGTCGCGCTCGGCGATCTCGCGCCTTCTGTCGCGTCCCTCCTTGCCCCTGGCGAGGGCCAGCTCGACCTTCGCACGCCGCCCTTTGAAGTAGATCCGGGTCGGAATCAGGGTCAGCCCTTTCTGCGCGGTCTTGCCGACCATCCGCTCGATTTCGGATCGATGCATGAGCAGTTTCCGCGGCCGCTCCGGGTCGTGGTTCTCGCGGCTTGCCGGCTCGTAGGGAGGGATGTGGAGCTTGCGCAGCCAGACCTCGCCCTTCTCCACCGCGGCGTAGGCGTCGGACATCTGCGCTTTGCCGTTGCGCAGCGACTTCACCTCCGAGCCGCGCAGCTCGATCCCCGCCTCCATTTTCTCGACCAGCTCGAATTTGTGGTGGGCGCGGCGGTTGGTCGCGACGTCGCCCGAGGCCGGCGCCCTTTTCTTCTTCACCTTTTTAGCCATCGGCGGGCTCCAGGTCGACGCGGCCGCGGGGCGCCTCGACCCCGGTCACCCGGACCGAGACCGGGTCGCCGAGGCGCACCCGGCGCCCCGAGTTGCGGCCGACCAGTGCGGTCTCGGTCTCGTTGAGCTCGAGGAAGTCCTCGTCACGCAGGCGCCGCGCGGGCAGGAAGCCCTCGTAGGCCTCCCCCAGTTCGCCGCCGAACTCGACGAAGGCGCCGGAGCGGATCAGGCCGGAGACCTCACCCTCGAAGGTCGCCTCGCGGCCGCGCTGAGTCAACTCGCGCTCGAGCAGGAAGGCGGCGCAGACGTCGTCGGCGCCGCGCTCGATCTTCATCGACTCGCGCTCGGTGGTGCTGCAGTGCTCGGCGACGTCGCGGGCCTCGCCGGCGCCCGGTGCGTCCTCTCCCTCCCCCAGCGCCGCGAGCAGGGCGCGGTGGACGACGAGGTCGGGATAGCGCCGGATCGGCGACGTGAAGTGGCAGTAGGCGGAGCTGCCGAGGCCGGCGTGGCCGCTGTTTTGCTCGCTGTAGCGGGCCTGTTGCAGGGAACGGAGCACGAGCGATGTATACGCGTCGCGGCCGTGTCCGCGGCGCCTGGCCTCGGCGAGGACGAGCCGGCTCGCCTCGGCCGCCAGCTCGCCCGCCTCCCGCGGCGAGATCCCGGGCCGCAGCGGCGGGGTCGGGACCCCGAGGTCGTGCAGCTGTGCGACCAGCCGTTCGACCCGCGGCGGATCGGGCTGGCCGTGGACCCGGTAGATCGTCGGCGCCCGCTTGCGCGCGAGAAGCTCGGCCACCTGCTCGTTGGCGAGGATCATCAGGCGCTCGATCAGGCGATGCGACTCGGTCTGGGCGACGGCGCGTGAGCCGACGACCCGACCGCCGCCGTCGAAGCTGAACTCGGGCTCGGAGGACTCGACCGCGAGGCTGGTCGCGCCGCGCTGGTCGGCGAGGGCGGCGGCCGCGTCCCTGGCCAGGGCGAGCGGCTCGCGAACCGGCTCGGGCGCCGCGGCGCGCCCGGCGAAGATGCCGTCGAGCTGGTCGTAGTCGAGCCTCGCGTCCGAGCGGATCCGGCTGCGATAGAAGCTCGCCCCGCGGGGCTCACCGGAGCCGCTCAGCTCGACCTCCGCCGTCACCGCCAGGCGCTCGACACCGGGCGCCAGGCTGCAGGCCCCCTCGCTCAGCTCGTGCGGCAGCATCGGCTCGACAGTCCCCGGCACGTAGGTGCTGTTGCCGCGGCGCAGCGCCTCGCGGTCGAGCGCCGAGCCGGGCGGGACGTGGGCGGCGACGTCGGCGATGTGGATCCAGAGGCGGACGCCGTCGCCGTCTCGTGATGCCGAGACCGCGTCATCGAAGTCCCTCGCGGTCGCGGGGTCGACCGTGAAGGTCGCCAGCGCGGTCAGGTCGCGGCGCTCGGGCGAGCGTTTCTCGGCGACCGCGGGGGCCTCGCGCGCCTCGCGCTCGAAGACGGCGCGGAAGCCGCGCTTGCCGAGCCCGTCGACGAGCAGCCCATCGACCGCCTGGCGGGCGGTCCTCGGCGTCGTGCGGCGACGGCCTCCGCGGCCCCGCCCGCTCACCCCTGGTCTCGCTGGGCGGCGAGCACCTCCAGGGCCCGATCGAGGGCGTCGTCACGCTTGGTCTGCGGGTCGTCTTCCACCTTCACGTCCGGCTTGATGCCGTGGACCTTGGCCAGGTTCTCCCCTTCGGGCGTGAAGTACTCGCCGATCGTCAGCTTCATCGCGCCGCCATTGGAGAGGTCGACCTCCTGCTGGAAGACGCCCTTGCCGTAGGAGTGGGTCCCGACCACCACGGCGCCGCCGTCCTCGGCGAGCGCGGCGGTGAGGATCTCCGCCGCCGAGGCGGTGTTGCCGTCGATGAGGACGACGATCGGGAGTCTCGGCAGCTCGTCGCCGACGGTCTTGTAGACCGCGTGGCCCTGGGTCCGCGAGTCGGTGGTGACGACGACTTCGTCCTTGGGCAGGAAGATGCTGGCGCTCAGCACCGCCTCCTCGAGCAGGCCGCCGCCGTTGCCGCGGAGGTCGATCACGAGCCCTTCGGCGCCTTCCCCGTCGACCTTTTCGACCGCCTTGCGGAGCAGCCCGCTCGCGTTTTCGCTGAAGGTCGTGAGGCGGACGTAGCCGAGCTTGCGGCTGCCGACTTCCTTGACCTCGCCGAAGGCGACCGGCAGCGCGATCTCCTCACGGGTCAGCTTCAGCTGGGCGACGTCGCCGCTCTTGCCGTCGAGGACGCCGACCGTGACCTCGCTTCCTTCCGGGCCCTTGATCTTCGCCGTCGCGGCGGTGTCGTCGAGGCCGGCGATCGATTCGCCGTTGACGGAGACGATCGTGTCCCCCGCCTCGATCCCGGCCCGGTCGGCCGGTGATCGTTTGAAGACATGAGCGACCTTCAGCCCCTTCTTGACGGTGATGACCGAGAGGCCGATGCCGGAGAAGCGGCCGGCGATCTCTTCATTGAACTTGGCCAGCGTTTCCGGTGAGAAGTATTCGCTGAAGCGGTCCTTGAATTTCTTGCGCAGGCCGCGAACCATCCCCTGGAGCGAGGAGTTGGTCAGTTCGTGGCCGGAGACCTTGCGGAAGTAGTTGTCTTCGATCGCCTCCGTCGCTTCGACGTTGAGCCCGGCGTTGCCGCCGACGAAGGTGTCGCGAGCGAACGAAGGCAGGTGCTCGGGATGCCCGCCGAGCCAGAGGCCGGCGCAGAGGATGGCGACCATCGCGACCACCAGGGCCACGAACCTGCCGGCGCCTGTCACCGGGCGCTCAGACCTTCAGGAAGCGGCGCAGGGTCACTCCGGAGCCGACCGCCGAGACCAGCACCGCGCAGAGGAAGAGGATCGCGACCAGCGCCGGGAAGGCGAGGTTGTCCTGCGCCGCGAAGAATTCGAACTTGTCGCTCAGAGGATCGGCGATGGTGATCTTGCCCAGCCACAGGATCAGTATTGCTACCAGGCCGCCCACGGTGCCGACCACGACCCCCTCGATCATGAACGGCCAGCGGATGAACCAGCGGGTCGCGCCGACGAGGCGCATCACCTCGACCTCGCGGCGGCGGGTGAAGATCGAGAGCCGGATCGTGTTGCCGACGAGCATCAGCGAGGCGGCGATCAGGAGCAGCGTGATTATCGTCAGGACGATCTTCAGGGCCCCGGTCACCTGCTCGATCTGCTGGCTCTGCTGCTGACGATCGAAGACTTCCTGGATGATCGGCGAGATCGGCTTCGGCTTGCCGTTCGGGCCGGGAGGCGTGACCGCCGCCCGCACCGACCCGAGGTTGCCGGCGTCGTCGGCCTTGATCTTGAAGTTCGCAGGCAGCGGGTTGGAGTGGAGCTGGGTGAGCAGTTCCCCGCTCTTGTCCTTGCCGAGGTCCTTGGAGAGTTCCCTCAGCGCCTCCTTCTTGGTGACCAGCTCGACCGAGGCCACGTGCGGGATCGCCCTCAGCTTCTGTTCGAGCGCGTCCTTTTCGGCCGGCGTCGCGTCGTCGAAGACCGCGACCCGG
Source organism: uncultured Solirubrobacterales bacterium (assembly GCA_963795295.1). GTDB lineage: Bacteria > Actinomycetota > Thermoleophilia > Solirubrobacterales > 70-9 > VRUE01. Next base: position 766,857 of record CAWCHE010000005.1, on the reverse strand, counting down.
AACTCGAGGCTTTCGCGGACTTCGTCGCTCTTGGCCTGGGTGGTCTGGAAGACGGGGATCAGGACCCCGAGCAGGACCACGGTGACGACCGTGGTCACGATCGCGGCCGTGCTCGGCGCCGCGTTGCGGCGCATGGCGCGGAACGCCTCCTGGATGAAGAAGATCAGCCTCGACATCAGAAGAGCGTGTCGTGGGTGTCGTGGCCGTTGCGCTGGCCCTCCGGCCCGACCCCCATCTCGGCCCGCATCCGCACGCCGAACTCGGTGGTCGACTCCTCGGTGTAGCCGCCGCTGACCTCGTCGCGGACGACGCGGCCCTCGTAGAGCTCGATCACGCGGCGGCGCATGTTGTCGACCATCTCGCGGTCATGGGTGACGACGAGGACGGTCGTGCCGGTCCGGTTGATCCGGTAGAGCAGCTGCATGACCCCGATCGAGGTGTCCGGGTCGAGGTTGCCGCTCGGCTCGTCGGCGAGAAGGAGCGGCGGGTGGTTGACGAAGGCGCGGGCGATCGAGACGCGCTGCTGCTCGCCGCCGGAGAGCTGGTCGGGGTAGTTGTGGAGCTTCGTCGAGAGGCCGACCAGCCGCAGCGTCTCCGGGGACCTGGGCGGCGGATTTCGGCGCGGCTGGCGCCGATCACCTGCAGCGCGTAGGCGACGTTGTCGTAGACGGTGCGGTCGGGCAGCAGCTTGAAGTCCTGGAAGACGGTGCCGATGTTGCGCCGCAGGTGCGGGATCTTCTTCTCCGCCAGGGCGGCGATGTCGCGGCCGGCGATGTTGACGCTGCCCTCGGTGATCTCGACCTCGCGGATCAGCGACTTGATCAGGGTCGACTTGCCGCACCCGGTCGGGCCGACGAGGAAGGCGAACTCGCCGCGGTTGATCGCCAGCGAGACCCGGTCGAGGGCCATGTGGCCGCCCGGGTAGACCTTGGTCACGTCGCGCAGCTCGATGATCGGCGCGCCGCCACGGCGCTGCCTCCGCGGCTGCTCGCCGCTTCCGTCCTGTTTCTTCTTTCGAGATCTGGCCATGCGTGCGGGTGGTCGTCCTTCTCCGGACACACATTGACTCCTTCGCGCCTCCGAGCGCGCAAGTCCCCGCCCAAATCAGGATGAGCGAAATCTTAGCGAATTGTTAGCGGGCGCTAGTAATCGCTCAGGCCGAGGGCCGGCCCCACTCCCCGCCGCCGTGAATCGGCGGGCGGGAGACGATCGGCTTCAGCAGGAGCGCCTCGCGGGCGCGATCGGCGATCCCGGCCGCGGTCAGGCCGAAGTGCTCCATGCAGGCCTCACCGGTTCCGGAGACGCCGAACTCGTCGCCCATCCCGAGGGCGAAGATCGGCACCGGGTGCTGCTCGGCGGCAGCCTCGCGTACGGCGTCGGCCAGGCCGCCGGAGACGCGATGCTCCTCGGCGGTGACGCCGACGCCGGTCTTCGCCAGCGACTCGATCACCGCCTCGGTGGCGAGCGGCTTGATCATCGCGACGTTGACGACCTCGGCCTCGATCCCGTCCTCGGCGGCGAGGACGTCGGCGGCCTCCAGCGCCCGGCAGACCATGTGGCCGCGTCGCGATCAGCGAGATGTCCTTGCCCTGGCGCAGGACGTCGACGCCGTTGCCGAGCGCGCTCGGGGATCTGCTCGTAGACGATCGGGGTCGAGGGGCGGCCGAAGCGCATGTAGATGGGGCCCTCGATCTGCTCGTAGGAGTCGATCACTGCGCGCGTAGGCCTGGTTGTAGTCGGCCGGGACGACCACCTGCATCTTCGGCATCGCCCGCATCAGGGCGATGTCCTCGATCATCTGGTGCGAGGCGCCGTCCTCGCCGAGCGAGACGCCGCCGTGCGAGGCGCCGATCCGGACCTTGAGCTCGTTGTGGGCGATGCCGAGGCGGATCTGGTCGTAGGCGCGGCCGGTGGCGAAGATCGCGAAGGTCGAGGCGTAGGGCACCTTGCCGGTCGCGGCCAGCCCGCAGGCCATCGACATCATGTTGGCCTCGGCGGCGCCGCAGTTGAAGAAGCGGTCTGGGAACTCCTTGCCGAATTTCGTCGACTGGGTCGAGCACGGCGAGGTCGGCGTCGAGCGCGACGACGTCCTCGTGCTCGGTGCCGAGCGCGACCAGGGCGTCGCCGTAGGCCTGGCGCGTCGCCTGCGGCTCCGTCGAGGACTTCGCGCTGCGCTCGCTCGCGTCCATCAGCCGGAGGCCCCGCTCGCCGGCGCGGCGCTCGTCCTGCTCCTCGAGGCGCGCCTCGAGCTCGGCGAGCGCCTCCTCGGCCTGCTCCGGACTCGGCGGCTTGCCGTGGAAGCCGAAGCGGCCCTCCATGAAGGAGACGCCGCGGCCCTTCTTGGTCTGGCAGACGATCGCCGCCGGCCGGTCCGAGCGTGCGGCTGCGCTCGAGCGCGTCGACGATCGCGCCCATGTCGTGGCCGTCGATCTCGACCGCGTCCCAGCCGAAGGCCTCGAACTTGGCGCGCACGTCGCCGGTGTCCATGACCTCCTCGGTGGTGCCGTCGGTCTGCAGGTGGTTGTAGTCGACGATCGCGGTCATGTTCGGGACGCCGAAGTGGGCGGCGGCGGTCGCCGCCCTCCCAGGTCTGCGCCCTCCTGGCAGTCGCCGTCGGAGAGGACGCCGAAGACGTGAGCCGTCTCCTCGAGCCCGTCGAGGCGCAGCGCCAGGGCGATCCCGACGCACATCGAGAGGCCCTGGCCGAGCGAGCCGGTCGAGACCTCGACGCCGGGCGTGCGGTTCATGTCGGGGTGCCCCTGAAGGTGGGAGCCGATCTTGCGCAGGCCCATCAGGTCCTCCGGGGGAAATAGCCGTGCTGGGCGAGCGCCGCGTACTGGATCGGCGCCGCGTGCCCCTTGCAGAGGACGAAGCGGTCGCGCTCGGGCCACTCCGGGATTGCGAGGGGTCGTGGCGGAGCACGCGGTAGTAGAGCGCCGCGACGATGTCGGCCGCCGAGAGCGAGGAGTCGAGGTGCCCCGACTTGGCGACGGCGAGCATCCGCACGCAGTTGATCCGCAGGATCGTCGCGTAGCGCTCCAGGTCGGCGATCGACGGCTCCTTCGAGGGGCCGGCCGAGGGCTCGGGGTCGGGGACGGGCGTGAGGTGCATCGGCAGGCGCGAGGCTACCCGATCGCGACCATTCGCTCGATCGGAATTCGCGCTAGTTCGGCGATCTCATCGGGGACGCTGACCTCGAACTTGTTCTCGCGCAGCGAGTCGCGCAGCTTCGGGAGGGTGATCATCTTCATGTATTTGCAGAAGGCCATCCGGTTCGCCTCGGTCAGGGTCGCCTGCGGCGCGGCCTGCTGGAGGGGGTAGAGCATCCCGTTCTCGGTGGCGACGACGAAGCTGCCCTCGGGGTTCTCTTCGACGTGGCGGAGCATTCCCGAGGTCGAGAGCATGTGGACGCCGTCGGGGTCGATGTCGCCGGAGGCGACGTACTCCATCGCCTGGGTCGAGCAGCCGCACTCCGGATGAATCAGGAACTCCGCCTCGGGGTGCTCGGCCCGGGTCCGCTCGATGTCCTCGGGGCGGATCCCGGCGTGGACGTGGCACTCGCCGTCCCAGACGTGGAAGCGGGCGCGGCGCTCGGGGTCGTCACGGAGCCCGGTCTCGCGCTCGACGAAGGCGCCGAGCCACATGTCGGGGCCGAAGAGGATCTCGGTCTCGGGCCCGTGCTCGGCCCAGATGTGCTCGACCACCTGGACCGCGTTGGAGGAGGTGCAGCAGTAGTCGGTCTCCGCCTTCACCTCGGCCGAGGTGTTGACGTACATCACGACCTGGGCGCCGGGGTGTTCCCCCTTCCAGGCGCGCAGCTGGTCGGCGTCGATCGAGTCGGCGAGCGAGCAGCCGGCGTCGAGGTCGGGGATCAGCACCGTCTTCTCGGGCGAGAGGATCGAGGCCGTCTCCGCCATGAAGTGGACCCCGCAGAAGGCGATCACGTCGGCGTCGGCAGCGGCAGCCTGGCGCGAGAGCCCGAGCGAGTCGCCGAGGTAGTTGGCGACGTCCTGGATCTCCGGCACCTGGTAGTTGTGGGCGAGGATCACGGCGTTGCGCTCGGCCGCAAGCGACCTGATCTCGTCGGAGATCGCGCCGATCTCCTCTGCTGAGAGGCCCGGCGTGGCCGTGGGTTGGATAGTCGGCAACTCCTGCATATGGAGCCTTCCGTTTCCGATGTTCGCTGGACCGGCAGGAACCCTGCCTCGAACCAGTCGAATGAACTGATCGCAGTCTATCGGCCCGCCCCCGCCGGCGAACCGCCAAAATCCCGGCATGCCCGAGCTGCCCGAGGTCGAGATCACGGTGCGGCGCCTCGACTCGCTGCTGGCCGGGGCGACGGTCGAGTCAGCGCTGGCGCCGGGGATGAACGTGATGAAGACCTTCGACCCGCCGCTCGAAGCGCTCGCCGGGCGGGAGCTGACCGCGGTGAGGCGGGTCGGCAAGATGCCGATCGTCGAGTTCGGCGAGCTGGCGCTGCTGATCCACCTGATGTCCGCCGGCCGCCTGCGCGCCTACGACAAACGTGCCTCGCCCAAAGACCGCGCCTCGAGGGTCCTGATCCGGCTCGAGGACGGGCGCGAGCTGCGTCTGCGCGAGTTCGGGACAAAGCAGCGGGCCTGGGCGAAGCTGCTGACCGCCGACCAGGTCGGCGAGGACGAGGCGGTCGCCAGGCTGGGACCGGAAGCCTGGCCGGCGCCGCCCGCGGAGGAGTTCGCCGAGCTGATCCGCCAGCCGCGCCACCTGCACCCGCTGCTGCGCCACCAGGCCGACATCGCCGGGATCGGCCGCTCCTGGGTCGACGAGATCCTCTGGGAAGCAAGCCTCTCCCCGTTCCGCAAAGGCTCAGAGCTCGGCGATGAGGAGGTCGGTGCCCTGCGCTCGGCGCTGCACGTCCTCGGCGACGCGATCGAGCACTACGAGGAGACGATCCCAGCCGGCGAGCAGCTGCCCGACAAAGCCCCGAAGCCATTGCGGATCCACAAGCACGAGGGCGAGCCCTGCCCCCGCTGCGGAACCACCCTCGAGGCCGTCTACTTCTCCGAGCACCAGACCACCTACTGCCCCCAGGACCAAACCGGCGGCCGGGTCCTGAAAGACCGGCGTTTGTCCAAACTTTTGAAATAACCACCGCCTCCTCCGCTTCGCCATAAACCGCCGCCTGCTCCGCTTCGCGTCCGCGGGCGGGAACAAACGGCCATCTCCTCAGCTGCGCTTCCGGGGATGGCCGCTACGCGCCATATCTGCGCCGCTCACGGAGAATCAGATCGTGACGTTCGCTAATCGGTGCTTCATGGGCGACGACTTCATCACGATTCTCCACAGGCGCCGCGAGCCCAACCGGCGAGTGCTGCGTTTGAGGGTCTAGGGACCCCCCAATGCAGCACTCGTCACTGCACTGGACCTTGGAAGCTCAGTCCACGACCTCGGGCGGTATCTATTTTTCGAGATCCGGTGACGCCTGACAGCGGGTGGCGGTGTCGTGGGGGTGGACTCTGCAGCCCGGAGGCTTCGTAGGGCAAGTCTTCGCATCTAGGGGCGCGATGTCCCGGCGCCCGAAGAAGCGCGCAGGGCAAAGAGGGCACCCCCACGGCGCCGACAGGCCCCCCGGCCCGGGCGCCCAGGTCAGCTCAACGGCTGATGCAACCCAAACGGAACCCCCTGATCGTCCCGGCACGAGTAGAGCCAGCGCGCACCCTCGCCCTCCTCCCCCATCTCGTCCACTTCCCCGCCGAGCTCCTTGATCCGCGCGGTTGCCTCCTCCAGGTCGGGGACTGAGTAGAAGACCTGGACCGAGACCGGTCCGTCGTAGCGGTGGATCCCGGCGGGCAGGCCGCCGGTCTCGACCTTGGCGCCGTTTGGCGTCGGCTCGAACTTCCAGCCCAGAAAGGCGCCGTAGAAGCGCTGGGCACGCTCGGCGTCCGGGACGCCGATCTCGACGTGCGAGGGCTCGCCGCTCATCTGTCTCTCCTTCGGTCGGTGATTGGCACAGTCCCAGCCTAGGCCGCGCGCTCACCTCCGTCTTGGACGAAATTGACCTAGGCGGCGACGCCGAAGCCCGGCGGCAGGGACTTGGCGACGTAGTCGCCGGGCGTGGTTCCGGCCAGGTCCCGAAAATCGCGGTTGAGATGGGCCTGGTCGTAGTAGCCGCAGGCCTGGGCGATCTCGGCGAAGCGGCCGCCGTCATCGCCGGCGAGCAGCCCCGAGGCGTGGCGGAAGCGCATGATCCGTGCCACCATTTTGGGCCCGAGCCCGACCTGCTCGCGAAACCTGGCGTTGAGATGGCGGCGGCTGCAGCCGAGCTCGGCGGCCAAAGCGCCGACCCTTATCCGCCCCCGGGAGCGAGAGAGGCGGCTCCAGGCCCAGGTGACCTCCGGCGACGGGGGCCTGGCCGAGGCGACACGGGAGAGGATGAAGGCGTCGAGGATCGAGAAGCGCTCGCGCCAGCCGGGCGCCAGGTAGAGGCTCTCGACCAACCGCCGCGCGTCGTCGCCGAGAGCCGCCTCGAGGTCGACGATCAGCTCGAGAGAGGTCGGTCATCGCCATCCCGAAAAGCATGTGCGCTCCGAGCGGCGTCAGGTCCACCTGGAGACCGTGGAGCGACTCCCCCTCCGAGGTGACCGCGTAGGTGTCGCTGACCGGGGCGACGAAGCTGTCGGCCGCGACCTCCTCGAAGCCGGGCCCGGCGACCATCAGCCTCGGGCCGAAGTTGAGGATCAGCGTGACCCGGTCCTGGGCGGGCTCGCGCCGGCGATAGGAGGACGAGCCCCGGTGCGAGTAGCCGGTGTACTCGAGGACGATCCCCTCAAGGGCGGCGCCGGGCAATCCCCTGGCCTGCTCGAAGACGCCGGCCTCCTCCTCGTGGACGACCTCGGTGACGCTCATGCTGGCTCGATCAGGAGGCTGAAGTCGAGCGCCGCCGCCGAGTGGGTGATCGCGCCGACCGAGATGAAGTCGACGCCTGCCTCGGCCATCGGCCGCACGGTCTCGAGCCGCACGCCACCGGAGGCCTCGAGCGAGGGCCCGGTGCCGGGGGCCGTGTTCTCGTCCCGCAGCCGCACCGCTTCGCGCAGGGTCTCGGTGTCCATGTTGTCGAGCAGCAGCATGTCGGCGCCCGTGCCGAGCGCGTAGGAGACCTCATCGAGATTGCGGCACTCGACCTCGACCGCGAGGTCGGGATGTGCGCTGCGGGCCCCGTGCACGGCCTTGGCGAGGCTGCCGGCGAGAGCGATGTGGTTCTCCTTGATCAGGATCGCGTCGTAGAGGCCGATCCGGTGGTTGCGGCCGCCGCCGGCGAGGACCGCCGCCTTCTCCAGCCCGCGCAGGCCGGGGGTCGTCTTCCTGGTGTCGATGATGCGGGCGCCGGTGCCGGCCACGGCCTCGACGTAGCGGGCGGCGGTGGTCGCGATCCCGGAGAGATGGGCGAGGAAGTTGAGGGCCGTGCGCTCGGCGGCGAGCAGCGCCCGGGCGGGCCCGGCGGCGAGCAACACCTCGGCCGGGACCCCCTCCCGCCACTGACCCTCGACGACGAGGTTGTCGAGGTCGGTGACCCCGCACTGCCGCATCGTCTCGGCGACGGCGGCGAGTCCGAAGACGACGCCCGGCTCCTTCTGGACGATGCGGGCGCGGCCGCGCGCGTCCTCGGGCACGGTCGCCTCCGAGGTGACGTCGCCGTCGCCGATGTCCTCGGCCAGCGAACGCGCCGACGGTCTCGCTCAGGGTCTCGGCGGCCATCGCCCCGACCAGCCTAGTCAAGTGCGATCTCACGCCCGCAGCGGCTTGCGGGCGTTTAATCAGGGCATGGCCTCGCTGCCGCCATTCCAGGTCCTCCTCGACCGGCACGCCGACGACGTGCTGGCGGTGCTGCGCGGCGCGGTCGGACGCGGAGATGCCGACGACTGCTTCCAGGAGACGTTCCTCGCGGCGCTGCGCGCCTATCCCCGGCTCCGGCACGGCGACAACCTGCGCGGCTGGCTGCTGACGATCGCCCATCGCAAGGCGGTGGACCACCACCGCGCCAACGGGCGGCGGCCGATCCCGGTCGAGGAGGTCCCGGCCGAGGCCGCGGCCGAGGAGCCCGGGCTCGAGTCCGGCGTCTGGGCGGCGGTCGGGGCGCTGCCTCCCAAGCAGCGCGCGGCGGTGACGCTGCGCTACGTGGCCGACCTTCCCCACGCGGAGATCGCAGCCGCCCTCGGCTGCTCGCCGGAGGCGGCCCGCCGCAGCCTCCACGAGGGAATCAAGCGATTGAGAAAGGAGATGGCATGAAGCACCGATCGAGTGAGGGACCGCTTCGCCGAACGCGCCGAGAGCGACGGCCTGCTCGACGTCGCCTACACGACTGCCGACTCCCCCTTCGGGCCGCTGCTGCTCGCCGCCACGCCCCGCGGAGCTGGTGCGGATCGGCCTCCCGATCCAGGAGCACGACGAGCTGCTGCAGGAGCTCGCCGACCGGGTATCGCCGCGGCTGCTCGAGGCGCCCGCCCGGCTCGACGAGGCCCGCCGCGAGCTCGACCTCTACTTCGAGGGGCGGCTGCGGGATTTCGAGCTACCGCTCGACTGGCAGCTGAGCAGGGCCTTCCGCCGCCGCGCCCTGCGCGCGGTCGCCCGCATCCCCTATGGGAAGACGCGCAGCTACACGCAGATCGCCGCCCGGGCGGGGAACGAGCGGGCGGTGCGGGCGGCGGGAACGGCCTGCGGCGCCAACCCGATCCCGATCGTCGTCCCCTGCCACCGGGTCCTGCGACCGGGTGGCGGGCTGGGCGGCTACGGCGGCGGGCTGCCGATGAAGGAGGCCCTGCTCGAGCTCGAGGGCGCCCTGCCTTAGCGTCCAAAACGCTCAAGCAGGCGCTCGGACGAGTCGATCTGGCCGAGGCATGAGGCGCCTTCGCTTCCTCCCGGTCCCACTCTGTCTCCTGGCTCTTTTCGTCCTTGCGGGCAGCGCCCAGGCGCTCAGCGTCGACCCGCCCCTGCTGCCGGGGACAACCCCGCCTCCGGCAGGCGCGGCCAACGAAGGCGAAGAGCTGGAAGGCGAATGCGAAGAAGCGGAATTCGGCGACGAAGCCGAAGAATGCGAAGAAGAAGAACGGGAAATGCTCGACACGGACGGGCCGATGCCGCCGGAAGAGTGCGTCCTCGAGACCGCCCGGGGGCGGGTTCTGACCTCGGCCGCGCAGGACAGGGTGAAGCTGGTGGTGAGCTATACGGCTGCGTCGCCCGCCGACGCCTGGGTCGAGTTCCGCGCCCGGAGCGAGGCCGGATCGCTGAAGCTGGGCACGGCCCACCAGCGCCTCTCCGAGAGGGGAGTCCTCCAACTCACCGAGCGCCTGACGCCGGGCGCGATGGAGAGGCTGCGGACGGCCAAGAGCATCGAGGTCGAGTTCGCGATCCCCTCGGCCCCCGATTCCTGCGCTCGCTACTTCGGCCGCCAGCTGACGATCAGGCGCTCGGTCCACCACCAGCCGGCCTGGTTCCAGTCGAGCTCGATCTTCGGCGACTAGGCGAGGGTCTCGTCGAGCCAGGCGACCGCCGGCGGCAGGCTCGCCGGGTCGATCTGGTGGCCGACGTCCGACTCGCGGTACTCGACCTCGAGGCCGCCGCCTTCGAGCAGCTCGCGCGCGCCCCGGGCGAACCCGATCTCCATGATCGGGTCGGCGCGCCCGTGGGCGATGAAGGCCCGGGTCGAGCGCCGGTCCTCGAGCGCCGGCTTCCAGTCCTCGACGACCGGGACGAAGCCGCTGAAGGCGAGGATCCCGGCGACCGCGGGGCGATCCCCTCCCAGTGCCATCGCGTAGCTCATCACCGTGCCCATCGAGAAGCCGCCGAGCACGGTCCGCGCCGGCTCGATCCCGGTCTCCGCCCAGAGCCGGTCGTGGAGAGCGGCGAGCCCGGAACGCGCCGCCTGAAAGGTGTCGTGATCCGGATAGCCCACCCGTGGGACCAGGTACCAGTGATAGCCCGGCGACCCCGGCAGCACCAGCGGCCCCCGCGGAGAGACCACGTGCAGCCGCCGCCGCGGGTCGAGCACGTCGGCCAGCCCCAGCAGGTCCCCCTCGTCGGTCCCCCGCCCATGGTGGAGCACCAACAACCCCTCGGCCTCACCATCCGCAGGTCGCTCTCGATACACCAGCTCGTCCACGGGTCGAGCCTAACCGAGCGCTCAATCGGCGCGGGACGAGTACGCCCGGCCGCGGGTCCTGACACCGTGTCGGGGGTACCCGCCTTGCCCTGCGCGCTTCTCCGCCGGCCGGGACGAATCGCTCCGGCATCCGCGAGGCCTCGGCTCCGAAGCCTCCGGGCTGCGCCGTCCACCCCCGACGCGGCGCCACCCGCGGAAGGACGCAGCATCTCGGCTCCGAGATGCTGAGAGATCAAAACGTCGACTCCGAGCGCCGGTGTCTCTCGAGCTCGTTCTTCTCCGGCGGCGAGTTGCGGACCGAGCGATCCGCCCGCGGGTGGCGGTGTCGTGGGGGTGGACTCTGCAGCCCGGAGGCTTCGTAGGGCGAGGCTTCGAATCTAGGTGAGCGCTGTCCCGGCGCCCGGAGAAGCGCGCAGGGCAAAGAGGGCACCCCCACGGCGCCGACAGGACCCGCGGCCGGCGCTATGACGCCGACGCCGCCGCAGTCTTGTTGAGGTAATCCCGCACGAAGTCGTCGATGTCGCCGTCGAGGACCCCCTGGGTGTCGCCCGACTCGTGGCCGGTGCGGTGGTCCTTGACGCGCTGGTCGGGGTGCAGGAAGTAGCTGCGGATCTGCGAGCCCCAGGCGACTTCCTTGACCTCGCCGCGGACCTTCGCCATCTGCTCGGCCCTTTTGCGCTCCTCGAGCTCGATCAGCTTCGAGCGCAGGAACTGCATCGCGACCGCCTTGTTCTGCGTCTGGGAGCGCTCGTTCTGGCACTGGACGACGACCCCGGTCGGGATGTGGGTTATCCGCACCGCGGAGTCGGTCTTGTTGACGTGCTGGCCGCCGGCCCCGGAGGCGCGGTAGGTGTCGATCCGCAGGTCGGCGTCGTCGATCTCCACCTCGACCCCCTCGTCGACCAGCGGCCCGACGTCGACCTGGGCGAAGCTGGTGTGGCGGCGGGCGGAGGAGTCGAAGGGCGAGATCCGGACCAGCCTGTGGACCCCCCGCTCGGCGGCGAACAGCCCGTAGGCGTTTTCGCCGCGGGCGATGAAGGTCGCCGACTTGAGGCCGGCCTCCTCCCCCGCCGAGGCCTCCTTCATCTCGACCTCGAAGCCGCGCCGCTCGGCCCAGCGCAGATACATGCGAAGGAGGATTTCGGCCCAGTCCTGGGAGTCGGTCCCCCCCGCCCCGGCATGGACGGTGACGACGGCGTCGCCGGCGTCGTACTCGCCGCTGAAGAGCCTCGCCTCTTCCAGCTCTCCGAGTCGCCGCTCGATCGAGCCCAGCTGGGTCGAGAGCTCCGCCGCCATCGCCTCATCCTCGGACGCCATCTCGGCCAGCTCGCCGAGGTCGGCGACCTCGGACTGGAGATCGGCGAAGGTCTTCAGCTTGCGCTGGGCGCCGGCGTGGCGGGCGGAAACGCGGGCTGCGGCCTCCTGGTCATCCCAGAAACCCGGCTTCTGCATCTCGACCTCGAGCCGCTCGACCTCCGATTCCAGCGAGGCTGGGTCAAAGGTAGTCCGAGAGCAGGTTCAGCTGCTCGCGGACGGCGGCCAGGCGCGGGGCAACGGACTCTGTCGGTGCGGCGTCGGCCATGGGGGCAGGTTACGCGGTGGCGCTGATGATCCAGGTCGAGGCAGGCGCGTAGACGCCGTCGGGCCCGTCGAGCTCGCCCAGGGCCGCGCGGAGGTCGGCCGCGATCTTCGGTCGGATCTCGTCGATCCTGTCTTCCCAGAGCCGCAGCACCTCCCCGGCCGGGCCGAGCGCCATGTTGAACTCGACGGCGTGATCGAGGTCGTGCCCGATCTTGATCGGGATGTCGCAGCGCTGCAGGCTGACGTCCTCGAAGCCGGCGATCGTCAGCTGCTCGCTGACCGTGTCGGCGTCGGCCATCGAAAAGGGGCCCGGCCCGCAGGTCGGCTGGTCGGTCTCCTCCGGGTGCTCGAGGTACTCGGCGACGACCGCTTCCGCACGGCTGACCCAGGGGTTGTCGAGCTTGCGGCGCCAGACCACGGCGCAGAGCTGCCCTCCCGGGGCCAGCGCGGCCCGCACGTTGCGGAACGCCTGCACCGGGCTCGCGAAGAACATGATCCCCATCCGCGAGAAGGCGTAGTCGAACCCGCCCTGCTCGAACTCGGTGGCCTGGACGTCGGCGACCTCGAAGCTGATGTTCTCGCGACCCGAGTCGGCTGCCTCCCGCCGGGCCAGCTCGATGAACGGCTCGGAGACGTCGACTCCGAGCGCGGTGCCCTGGTCGCCGACCAGCTCGGCGAGGCGCAGGGTGGTGTCGCCGAAGCCGCAGCCCAGATCGAGGACCCGCGCCCCAGGGCTTGGCGGGTGGGCGGCGATCGCCGCCTCGCCGTGGGCGCCGAGGCCGTCGACGACGAGATCGCGGTATTTGACGAAGCGGTCGAATAGCGGCCCGCTCCAGGCCTCGGTGGCCTCCTGATTCGATGCGGCCGACTCCATCGAGTCGATCCTACGCCCTCAGGAGCGAAATTCACCGGCGCGAAGGGCCTCCTCGCGGCTGTCGAACGGGCGCCAGCTGCGGATCAGGTGGCCGCGCAGCTCGAACAGCCACGCCATCTCGTCGGCGCCCGCCTCGGAGCGATCCTCCTCCCAGTGCCAGCGGCGGACGACCAGGGCGACGGCGAAGCTGCGGTCCGGCCCCCCGTCCTCGATCAGCTGCTCGAGCTCGATCGTCTGCTGCACCCCGCCCGGCTTCCGCGTCGCCCACAACCGCGCCGCCTCGCGCCCCTTCCGCAGCCCCCGCATCGAGTGCAGCTCGACATCCGGATCGAGAACCGCGACGAACCCGTCGAGATCCCTCTCATTGAAGGCGCGGATGAACTCGCGGACTGGATCGTGCGAATGAGGCATAGCGCGCTCAGGCGCCGTGGCACTTCTTGTACTTCTTACCGCTCCCACACCAGCAGGGATCATTGCGCCCGATTTTGTCGTGCTCGTCCTTGACGACGGTCTCCACCGGCTCCGGAGCGCCGCTGCCGACCGCGTCCTCGGCGAGTTCGGCGCCGGACTCGCCGGCGGGCAGGCCTCCGGCCGCCGCGACCTGCTGCAGCGCCGACGGCTGGCCCTCGAGGCTGCCGCCCGAGTAGTCGTACTGGGCCCCGTCGCCGGCGCCGTTGCCGGTGAAGACCCCTTCGGCTTCCTCCGGCTGGACTTCGATCTCGGCGTGGAAGACGAGCTTGGAGAACTCCTCCCAGATCGAGTGCATCAGCTCCTCGAACATCCCGAAGCCCTCGTTTTTGTAGGCGACGAGAGGATCGATCTGGGCGAAGCCGCGGAGGTGGATCCCCTCGCGCAGGTAGTCCATGTCGTAGAGGTGCTCGCGCCAGCGGTTGTCGATCACCTGCAGCAGGATCGAGCGCTCGAGGTAGCGCATCAGCTCGGCGCCGAGTTTCTCCTCGCGCTCGTCGTAGGCGTTCATCGCGTCTTCGTCGAGCTCGTCCTTGAGCTTCATCGCGGTCGACCTGCTCGGGGGCGATCGAGCCGACCTCGATCCCCACCGGCCAGATCTGGCGCAGCTGCACCTCGAGCTCGGGCAGGTCCCACTCCTCGAGTTCGTCGCCCGGGGTGTACTCGTCGACGAGACGCTCGATCACGCCCTCGAGCTCGTCGCGGGCGACGTCGGACATGTCGCGCCCTTCGAGGATCTCGCCGCGGTATTTGTAGACGACGCGGCGCTGCTCGTTCATCACGTCGTCGTACTCGAGCACGCGTTTGCGGATCAGGAAGTTCTGCTCCTCGACCTTCTTCTGGGCGTTCTCGACGGTTTTGGTGAGCATTTTCGCCTCGAGCGGCATCTCCACCCCGTCCTCGTCGACGGGGCCGAGTTTGTCGAGGATTTTGTAGATCCGGTCGCCGGCGAAGAGGCGGATCACGTCGTCTTCGGCGGAGAGGAAGAAGCGGGTCTCGCCGGGATCGCCCTGGCGGCCTGAGCGGCCGCGGAGCTGGTTGTCGATGCGGCGCGACTCGTGGCGCTCGGTGCCGCAGATGAAGAGCCCGCCGAGCTCGCGGACTTCGTCGGCCTCGGCCTTGCAGAGCGGTTCCAGCTCGGCGACCTTGGCCTCCAGCGCCTCCTCGTAGCCCTCGGAGTCGGGGGCGACGCCCGTGCTTCTTCAGTTCGTGGATCGCCGACTGCTCGGGGTCCCCGCCGAGCTTGATGTCGACACCGCGGCCGGCCATGTTGGTCGCGATCATCACCGCGCCCTTGCGCCCGGCCTGCGCGATCCGCTCGCCCTCTCGCTCGGCGTGCTCGGGCTTGGCGTTCAGCACCGCGTGCTCGATCCCGTTGCGCTTCAGCTCGCCCGAGATCATCTCCGAGACCTCGACCGAGACGGTCCCGACCAGGATCGGCTGGCCGCTTTCGTGGCGGGCCGTGATTTCCTCGAGCACGGCCTTCCACTTGCCGTCCTTGGTTTTGAAGATCTGGTCGTTGCGGTCGGCCCGGACCATGTCGCGGTTGGTCGGGATCTCGACCACGGGGACTTTGTAGATCTTCATGAACTCGGTCGCCTCGGTCAGCGCGGTTCCGGTCATTCCGGCGAGCTTGTCGTAGAGGCGGAAGTAGTTCTGCAGGGTGATCGTCGCCAGCGTCTGGTTCTCCTCGCCGATCGCGACGCCCTCCTTCGCCTCGACGGCCTGGTGCAGGCCCTCCGACCAGCGCCGGCCCTCGAGGATGCGGCCGGTGAACTCGTCGATGATCATCACCTGGCCGTCGACCACGGCGTAGTCCTTGTCCTTCTTGTAGAGCGACTCGGCCTTCAGCGACTGCACGAGGTGGTTGACGAGCGTCCCGTGCTCGCCGAGGTAGAGGTTGTCGACGCCGATGAACTCCTCGGCCCGCTTCACCCCTTTCTCGGTCGGGGCGACGGTCTTGTGCTTCTCGTCGTACTCGTAGTCGTAGTTCGGCCTCGGAGGTGTCCTTCGATTCGCCGAGCGAGCTGCAGCTTGTCGGTCGCTTCGACGCCGTCCATCTGTTTGGCGAGGCGGGCGAACGTGTAATAGGTCTGCGCCGCCTCCTCGGGGGCGCCGGAGATGATCAGCGGCGTCCTCGCCTCGTCGATCAGGATGTTGTCGACCTCGTCGACGATCGCGAAGCCGTGGCCGCGCTGGACGCAGTGCTCTTTGGCGGCGGCCATGTTGTCGCGCAGGTAGTCGAAGCCGAACTCCGAGTTGGTCCCGTAGGTGACGTCGCAGGCGTATTTGCGCTGCCTGGCGTCGTGGTCGTCGTCCTCCTGGATCGAGGCGACGGTGACCCCGAGCGCCTCGTAGACCGGCGTCATCCATTCGGCGTCGCGCCTGGCCAGGTAGTCGTTGACGGTGACGACGTGGACGCCGTCGCCGCCGAGGGTGTTGAGGAAGACCGCCAGGGTCGCGGTCAGGGTCTTGCCCTCCCCCGTCTTCATCTCGGCGATCGAGCCGTCGTGCAGGACCATCCCGCCGATCAGCTGGACGTCGTAGTGGCGCTGGCCGATCGCCCGCCGCGCGGCCTCGCGGGTCAGCGCGAAAGCCTCGGGCAGGACGTCTTCGAGGGACTCGCCGCCGCGGACCCGCTCGCGCAGGCGAATCGGCCTCCTTGCGCAGGGCCTCGTCGTCGAGAAGTTCCATCTCGGGCTCGAAGCGGTTGATCGCGTCAGCCCGCTTCTCGTAGCTTTTGAATTTGCGGCCCTCACCGACGCGCAGCGCGCGGGTGACCATGTCCCTCGCCGTGGCCATCGGTCAAGGGTATCGATGGCAGGTGCCCCGGCTCGGGCTCGGGCTACGCCGTCCTGCCCCGCATCCTGTTGACGGCGCGCCGCGTCCGCGTCCGCTTGCGCCTCATCTCGCGGTGCTTCTTGACCTGCCGGCGGACGTCCTCGGCGAGCTCGTGGATCGTGTGAGCCATCTGCGGCGAGGCCTCATGGGCCCGCAGCGTCACGCCTTTGAGGCGCAGGGTCGCCTCGGCGACCTGGCTGTCGGCGATCGACGGATTGCGCTCCTCGAAGATCTCGACGTCGAGGGTGGCGAGTGCGCGATACCTGCTGGCCGACCCGGCGAAATCGCTTCAGTACGTGATCCCGAAGCTCGTCATCCACCTCGACGTTGCGCCCGCGTATCTCGATCCGCATCTATTCCTCCTTGGGTCTGACTCGATGCTACGCCTGACCGCTACCCGAGGCAAGTGCCTCACAGTCTTCGCGCGAAGGTGACGGCGACGATCCGCACGGCGCCGGCGGCGCGCAGGGCCCGCGCCGCGGCCGAGATCGTGGCGCCGGTGGTGAGCACGTCGTCGACCAGCAGAACGCTGCGGGGGACCGGCCCGTCGGCCCGGATCCGCGGCAGGCCGCCCGAGCCGCTCCGCCCGCCGGCGGCCGACCTGGCGGCCGCGCCCGCTGCGCGCGAGGCAGGGCCGCAGCGGGGCGCCGGTCCTCGCCGCAAGGGCGCTCGCGATCTCGCGCAGCGGGGTCGAAGCCGCGCACCGCCGAGCGCGCCGGCGAGGTCGGCACCGGCACGATCTCGCCTCCGAGCAGCCGCCGCCGGCGCCAGCGCGGCGATCCGGTCCGCCATCAACCCGGCGACTGGCAGCAGGCGGCGGAACTTGAGCGAGGCGACGAGGTCGCGGGCGACCCCTTCGTGCGCGGCGGAGGACCAGGCGCTGTCGACGCCGCCGGGGCCACGGCCGCGCAGCGGAACCGCGGCGGCAGAGGCGCCGGGCGCAGCGGGCGCAGAGCACCGACTCCGGGCGGCAGTGGCGGCCGCAGGCGGCGCAGAGCGGCGGCGCCAGGGTCGAGGCGAGCAGATGGCGCAGTCCCATCCGCGAAGCCTGCGCCGCCGCGGCGCCGCGCGTGGCGCCCCGCCCGTCAGGAATCCGTCAGGGCTTGGTGACGAGACCGGCGATGCCGCCGATCGCCATCTGCCGGGCGGGAAGGTCGGTCCCTGTCGAGCAGGATCGCGTCGCGGACGAAGGCGCCTTCGCCGAGCGTGCAGCCATCGCCGATGATCGCCGGGCCCTCGATCCGGACCTCGGCGCCGATCTCGACGCCCTCGCCGATCAGTGCCGGGCCGCTCGACCTCCGCCCCTCCGAGCGGGCTTGCCGGACCGCACGCCGGCGGCGACCTCGGGCGCGGTGACCTCGACCTCGACCAGCCCGTTCGAGGGCGTCGAGGTTGCCCTGCCGCAGCTCGTCGACGTTGCCGATGTCGTTCCAGTACTCGCCGATCTCGTGCGAGTAGAAGGGGATGTCGCCCTCGAGCAGGGCCGGGAAGACGTCCATCGCCCAGTCGGCGAACTCGGGGGCGTCATCGGGCTTCGCCGCCTTGCTCGTGCCCGGCGCCGGAAAGTGGTCGAAGACCTCGGCCCGGAACATGTAGATGCAGGTGTTGGCGAGGTCAGAAAGGGCCTCGGCCGGATCGGGCTTCTCCTGGAAGCCCTGGATGCGACCGTCCTCTCCGGCGATCACGACGCCGTACTGGTCGGTCTCCGCGACCCGTTTGGTGGCGAGGGTGACGAGGCCGTCGTGGGATTCGTGGAACTCGCGCATCGCGGTCAGGTCGATGTCGGTGAGCGCGTCACCGGCGACGACGAGGAAGGAGCCGCCGAGGAAGTCGGCGACGCCGCGGACGCCGCCGGCGGTTCCGAGCAGCTGCTCCTCGTGGCTGTAGGAGAGCTCGATCCCGAACTCGGAGCCGTCGCCGAAATGGCCTTCGATCGTCTCCGGGAACCAGTGCAGGTTGGCGATCGTCTCGCTGAAACCGTGGCGGGCGAGCAGGCGTGCGGTGTGCTCCATCACCGGCCGGTTGAGGACCGGCACCATCGGCTTCGGCTGTGCGTGGGTGATCGGCCGAAGCCGAGTCCCCAGACCTGCCGCCAGGACCATCGCGCGCATCGGCGACAGGATACGAGCAGGGGGCTGCCTTGCGTCGACTCGATCTGGCACGCTGACGGCGTTAACAGGCCGGTAACAGGATCCGATGGAAACCGCTGAGTTCGCCGAGGTAGGCGCCCAGCCCGTTCCCGCGTTGCGTTTTCCGCATTGGGGGGCCGTTCGGGTCTGCGTCGGCGTCCTCTACGCGCGCGGCCCTCGTCGCCTACACGGCCGCCTACGGGATCCCGGTCCAGCGCGAGCTGGTGATCGCCTGGACCTGCGGAGCTCTCGCCTGCGCCTCGATCGGCCGGCCCCCGCGGGAGATCCTCCAGCTCGTCCTCGACTGGCTGCCGATCGTCGTCGATCCTCGCCGTCTACGACTTCACCCGCGGCGCCGCCGACTCGCTCGGGATCGGCGTCCACGCCCATCCGATGATCGACTTCGACCGCTTCGTCTTCTTCGGCGCAGACCCCGACCGAATGGCTGCAGGCGCACATCTACGACCCCGGCGTCGTCCACTGGTGGGACGTCGGCTTCACCCTCGTCTACACCTCCTACTTCATCGTCCCCTTCGCCACTGCCGGCGTCCTCTGGGCGCGCAACCGCGACGACTTCCTGCGCTTCACCAAGCGCCTCGTGACGCTCGACCCTCGCCGGGCTGGCGACCTACATCGCCTTCCCCGCGGCGCCGCCGTGGATGGCGGGCGAAGAGGGCCTCCTGCACGGCGTCCACCGGACGACCGCGAACGGCTGGGAGGTCCTCGACGTCGGCACCGCCTCGCTCTTCTCCCACGGCCAGGAGGCGGTCAACCATGGTCGCCGCCGTCCCCTCGCTGCACGCGGGCGCCGTCGCCCTGGTCGCGCATATTCCTCTGGCCCCGGGTGCGCCCGGCCTGGCGGCCGCTGCTGGCGCTCTATCCGCTGGCGATGGCGATCACCCTGATGGCGACCGGCGAGCACTACTTCTTCGACGTCCTCCTCGGCTGGGTCTACGCCGGCGGCGGTGATGGCCGGCTGGGGCTGGTGGGAACGGCGGCGCGGCTCAGGGCCGGCCAGCGCCGCCTTGAGGAGTCTCGATCGCCTCGACCGGGAGCGGGTCGACCCCGCGAGCTGAGGCGAGCTCGAGCGAGACGAGGTCGCCGAGCATCACCGCCGAGAGCAGGCGGGCGGTCCGCGAGCCTCCCTCGGCCTCGAGCCGCACGGCCTCGGCTCCCGGCGGAGGCGATCGCCTCGGCGGTCAGCTCGAAGCGGCGCCGCAGGCGCGGCCCCTGGTCGGCGTCCTCGAGCAGGACGGCCGAGAGCCTCGCGCCCTCCGGCGCCCCCCAGCCGCAGATCTCGTTGTGGTCCGCCTCGGGGAGCTCGGAATAGAAGGCCTGCAGCTTGGTGTTCTCGTTGACCTGGGTCTTCCAGCGCCGGGCGACCGGCGCCATGAGCCCGCCCCCGTAGACGACCGGGATCGTGCCCTCGATCGCGGCCGCGACCTCGGCGGCTCGGGCCTGCAGATCCGGGGCCCGCCGCTCGACGCACCTCGGCGGCGGCCTCGATCTCCTTCGCGAGCGACGGGCCGCGCCCGGCGAGCGCCGCGGCCTGGGCGGCGACGGTGAACATGTAGGCGACGGCGGCGCGCGGCTGCAGGATGCCCGGCAGGCCGATCACCGGCACCCCCTCCTCGCGCGCCCGCTCGACCAGGGTGCCGCCGGTGCTGACGACGATCCGGCGGGCGCCGAGCGCGGTCGCCGCCTCGAAGCAGGCGAGCGTCTCCTCGGTTCCGCCCGAGTAGCTCGAGCAGAGCACGGTCCACTCGGCGGTGGCCCAGCTCGGCAGCTCGTAGCCGCGGACGGTCTGCATCGGCAGCTCCAGGCGGTCGGCGAGCGCAGCGGCGGCGAGGTCGGCTCCGATCGCCGAGCCGCCCATGCCGCAGACCAGAAGGCCCGCGGAGGCCTCGGTCTCGGGCCGGGCCGAATCGACCCGCCAGAGCGCGTCGCGAAGGTGATCGGGAATCGCGAGGACGTCGTCGAGCATCGGCTCGAGGCGACCCTTTCCCCATTGCCGACGACCGAGCGACCCCGATCTCGGCCCCGGCCTCGACCTCGACCCCCGGCGCGAGGATCGAGTCGCCGACGCTGGCGCCCGCCCCGACGACGCATCCCTCGAGCAGAACCGAGTCGCGGATCTCGGCCCCCGTCCCGACCCGGCACCCCGGGCCGACCACCGCGTGCGGGCCGAGCGCCGCCTCGGCGGAGACCTCGGCGCTCTCGTCGACCAGCATCCCGGGCCCGGTCGGGGTGACCCGGGTCTCGACGACGCCGTCGAGTATGTCCCAGCTCGCCTGCAGGTAGCGCTCGGGGGTCCCGATGTCCATCCAGTAGCCCTCGAGCGGAAGGCCATAGAGGCCCTCGCCGACCAGCCGGGGAAGACGTCGCGCTCGATCGAGACGTTCTCACGGGGCGCGATCAGATCGAGGACCGAGCGCTCGAGGACGTACATCCCGGCATTGACCTCGCCCGGCGCCGACTCGCCCGTCTTCTCGAGAAAGGAGCCGACCTCGCCCTCCGGGCCGCGATCGACCAGCCCGTATGCGGCGGAGTCCTCGACCGGGTAGAGCCCGAGGGTCGCGCGGGCGCCGCGGCGCTCGTGGGCGGTCTGCAGGGCGGTCAGGTCGAGGTCGGTGAGGACGTCGCCGTTGAGGGCGAGGAAGCGGTCGCCAAGGTCATCCCCGAGCTGGTCGGCGGCAAAGCGGATCGCCCCGGCGGTGCCGAGCGGCTCGGGCTCGGCGACGTAGCGAATCCGCGCCCCGGCCCGCTCGCCCTCGCCGAGGGCCTCGCGGAGGACGTCGGGCAGGAAGCCGCAGGCGAGCACGACCTCGTCGACGCCGTGGCCCGCCAGCCACTCCACCATGTAGGCGAGGAATGGCCGGTCGACCAGGGTGAGCGCGGGCTTCGGCACCGACTGCGGTCAATGGGCGGAGCCTGGTGCCTTCCCCGCCTACGAGGACGATTGCCTGCATCGGATCAGTCCGCGGCTGTGGGTGAGGGAGAGGCCTCGACCGCGCGGCCGATCCCCTCGTAGGAGAAGCCGGCAGCCCGAAGCGCCTCCGGGTCGAGGAAGTTGCGCCCGTCGATCAGCAGCGGCCGCTCCATCCGCTCCGCGACCGCGCTCCAATCGAGCTCGGCGAACTCGGACCACTCGGTGACCAGGACCGCGGCATCGGCGTTCTCGAGCGCGTCCATCGCCGAGTCGCAGAGGTCGACCGAGCCGAGCAGGTCCCGGGCCCGTCCGGACGCGACGGGGTCGTAGGCGACGACCTCAGCCCCCTCGCCCTGAAGCCGCGCCGCGAGCACCAGGCTCGAGGCCTCGCGCATGTCGTCGGTGTCGGGCTTGAAGGCGAGCCCGAGCAGGGCGATCCGTTTCCCGATCAGCGAGCCGAGGTGCTTCTGGAGCTTGCCGACGACGCGCCGCTTCTGCAGCTCGTTGACCTCGATCACCGCGTTCAGGAGCTGGAAGTGGTAGCCGGTATTGCCGGCCAGCATCTTCAGGGCGCTGACGTCCTTCGGGAAACAGCTGCCGCCGTAGCCGATGCCGGGGCGCAGGAACGCGCTGCCGATGCGGCTGTCGAGGCCCATGCCGCGTGCGACCTCGGCGACGTCCGCCCCGACCTCCTCGCAGACGTTGGCGATCTCGTTGACGAATGAGATCTTCGTCGCCAGGAAGGCGTTGGAGGCGAGCTTGATCATCTCGGCGCTGGCGACGTCGGTGCGGACCATCTCCCCGCCCAGCGGCGAGTAGAGCGCCGCGACCCCGTCGCCGGCCTCCTCGTCGCCCTCATCGGCCCCGATCACGACCCGGTCGGGATTCATGAAGTCGTCGACCGCCGAGCCCTCCTTGAGGAACTCGGGGCAGGAGACGTAGGAGGCGCCGGTCAGTTCGCGCTTGATCGCAGCCCCGGTGCCGGCCGGGACCGTGCTCTTCATGACCAGCACGTGGTCGCCGTCGGGGCGCAGCTCCTCGAGGACCGAGCGGACCCGCGAGAGGTCGGCGTCGCCGGACTGGGTCGGCGGGGTGTCGACGCAGACGAACAGGAGCCGCGCTGAGTCGAGCAGCTCCTCCATCTCGGTCGTGAAGGTGATTCGCTCCCGGTTGCGAGCAAGGAGCTCCCCGAGCCCCGGCTCGTGGATCGTGACCTCCCCCCTCGAGAGGCTCTCGACCTTCTCGGGAACGATGTCGCGGGCGACGACCGGGTGGCCGAGCTCCGCGAAGCAGGTGGCGGTGACCAGACCCACCCAGCCGACGCCGATGACTCCTATCGACTCCTTCTCAGGGTTCATTCTGCGCCTTTCCGCGTTTCGGCTTCGGGTTGGGGATGACCACGTTCGCCGAGCGTGCCATGCCCACCATCTGGTCGTTGGTGAGCGAGTTCAGAAGGTCGTTGGAGATCCAGTAGCTGTTGTCGCCGCGATGCCAGGCGATCAGCTTGACGCGGTCGCCGTCGATGAAGATTTCGTAGTCGCGACCGTGGATTTCCCGTGTTTCACTCGGGTTGTTGAGGATCGGCGGATCGGTCCACCCCTTGATCCCCTGCACGCCGAAATAGTGGAGGCCGTCCGCGAGCTCGAGGTTCAGCACCATCCGGTAAGCACCGACCCGTTCGTGGTCGGTGTTGCGGAAGTGGTAGACCCGGGGGTCCTGGATGTGAAGGTAGGGATCGAGCTTTCCACGTAGGAGGCGCCTGACGGCAGTCGGGTCGGGTAGAAAACGGGGAAACCGCGCCCAACCTTGCGTGCGACCGCCTTTGCCTCCGCTTCGCCCGCTTCGTGGGCGGACACGAGTTCGTCGCTGCCGGGCGGTTTCGGGGCCCCGAGGCGGTGCTTCTTCTTCTTCTTTTTCTTGCCCTTCTTCTTGGCCCGTTCGATCTGGCCGCGAGGCCCCGGGCTAGCTTCGATGCCGAGGAATTCTTCGACCGCCCCTTCGATCGCTTCCGGCGTCGAGTAGACGTAGCTGGGGCCGAGTTCGGCCGGGAAGTGCACCTCCTTGATCTCGGCTTCGCGGGAGGCGATGAAGAGTTTGATGACGTCGATCATCGTTTCCGTGTCGCTGATGTCCGACGTCGTGTAGTGGGTGAAGATGTCGATCAGTTCGTTGCCGCCGAAGACCGCTTCGGCGAGCTTGTCGGTCGGGACCCGCTGACGCGCGGCGCTGATGAAGTCCTGCTGGCGCGCGGCCCG
Source organism: uncultured Solirubrobacterales bacterium (assembly GCA_963795295.1). Lineage (GTDB taxonomy): Bacteria > Actinomycetota > Thermoleophilia > Solirubrobacterales > 70-9 > VRUE01. The sequence continues at coordinate 743,645 of CAWCHE010000005.1, read as the reverse complement.
GACCAGATCGGTGTCGGTGTGGCGGTAGCGGACGTACTGGAGGGCTTTTTTCCCGCACAGCAGCTGGTAGCCGGGAAGGATGTTGATTTCGGCATATTCTTCCGACGATTCCGCGTTGTTGTGGTAGTAGCGGCGGTCGACGTCGATGTAGACGCAGTCGATCGCGTCCACCGCCCGGACGAATCCGAGGAAGTCGACATTGACGACGTGGTTTATCTGCAGACCGGTCAGTTCCTTGACCGTCTCCAGCGTCAGCTTCGGGCCTCCGTAGGAATACGCTTCGTTGAACTTGCCGGTCCCGTATCCGGGTATTTCCGTCTTCAGGTCGCGCGGGATCGACATCACCGCGATCGCATTCCTGTCGGGGTCGAGGCGCAGAAGCATCGTCGTGTCAGAGCGGCCCGGATCTTCTTTCAGGTTCGCGCGCTGGTCGGAGCCGAGGATGAGGATGTTCTCGGGAGCGCCACCCGTCACCTTCGAGAGCACGCGGTCGAGTTTGTTCTTGTAGACGTTGTTGTGGGAGAGCGCCTTGGCGACGCTGTCGATGAAGACCAGGACGCTCGTCGAGGTCGCGGCGGCCGAGACCAGGACGATGACCACGGCGCCGATCGTGAACTTCAGCCAGAACCGCTTCGGCTTCGGCGGCGGCTCGAAGTCGCCGTCGGGCGGGGGCTTCTTGAAGACCGGCTCAACCATCGCCGAGCCGATCCGGCAGCGAGCGCAGGAAGGTTTCGAGGGTCTGCCCATAGGCGTTCAGCGAGGGGACCGAGACCCACTCCTCGGGGCCGTGGTGACCGGCGCCGGCGGGGCCGAACTCGACCGCCGGAACGCCCACCCGTAGGAAGGAGACCGCGTCGGAGGCCCCGTCGCGCCCGACGCTCATCGGCTCGCCCTCATGGTGCTCGGCCGCGGCGTCGCCGAGGGCGCGCACGAACGGCGAGTTGCGGTCGACGACCGCCGGAGGCCGGCTGAGGAGCTGCTGCACCTCGACGTCGGGAATTTCCCGCACCTGCTCGAGCACGGTGGCGGTCTCCTGTTCTGGGAGATAGCGGATGTCAACGTCGATCACGCATCGGTCGGGGACCTTGTTGAGCGCGTCGCCACCCAGGATCCGGCCGAGGTTGATCGAGGGGCGGTCGAAAAGCTCCGAGCTCTGCCTGGCAAACGGTAGCGACTCGATACTGCGGAAAACGTCGTGCGCCTTGAGGACCGCGTTGTCCCCCAGCCACGGAGTCGCTCCGTGGGCGGCGACCCCGCCGACCTCGAGCCGCAGCGCCAGCACCCCCTTTGCCTCGACGCCAATCTGCAGGTCGGTGGGCTCGCCGGTGATCGCGAAGTCTCCGACGAAGCCGCCGTCGACCATGTGGTCGCTGCCGCGCTCCGCCGCCTCCTCGGACTCCTCATCGCCGACGATCCCGAGCCGCACCCTGACCCGCTCCTGGTCGCGCATCGCGGCCGTCGTCACCAGCATCGCCGCCAGCGCACCCTTCATGTCGTAGGCCCCTCGACCGTAGAGCCGATCCCCCTCGATCCTCGGCTCGAACTGACCCGAGTGAGCCGGAACAACGTCGAGATGCCCGTGCAGGACTACGGTAGGAGCGTCGGCCGGGCCGACCTCCGCCATCAGCACCGGCAGGCCGCGAACCTCCTCCTCCGCCGCCTCGATCCCGCGCGCCTCGAGCCACCCCTTGACGAACCCGGCAGCCTCCAGCACCCCGTCCGAATGTGACGAGTCGTAGGAGATCAGCCTGGTGGCGAGCGCCACCAGCTCATCGCTCATGCGCCAGGCGTCCCTCGCGAGGCGAAAGGTTCAGCCGAGTGCTGCTTTATGGGGTCCATGGACCCGTAAACGTCGCACTCGGCCAACGCTCCGAGCGAGGCGAGGTGGGTCAATTCTCGCGGAGGGGCATCGGCACCCCTCGCGCTCGTGGCTTCGCTCATCCCTGACTTATAGCCAGGAACGCTTCAGCCCGGTCGCGGTCTTTGGCCGCTCGACCCTGGGCGCCGCTGCCGTCCTCCGCCTCCTTGAAGCGCTGTTCGGCGTCTGCCAGCTGCTCTTTGAGCGCGGCGGCGTCGAGGTCCTCGGGGGCGATCGCCTCCTCGACCAGGAGCCGGGCGTGGTTGCCGAACACCTGGAGCCAGCCGTGAGCCTGGGCGTAGCGTTTCGTCTCCGAGCCGTCGAGGTGCAGACGCAGCTCAGCAGGGCGAAGCGCCGCCAGCAGCGGCGCGTGGTTGGCGAGGATGCCGATCTCCCCGACCGCGGTCCGGGTGGACACCTGGCTCACCTCGCCGTTGAAGACCTCCCCCTCCGGGGTGAGGACCTCGACCTCGAATTTGGTCTCGCCGGCCAAACCCGCCCCTAGGCCGCGGAGCTCGCGTTCTCGGTGACCTGGTCGATCGAGCCCTGCATGTAGAACGCGCCCTCGGAGAGGTCGTCGTGCTCGCCGTCGAGGATCTCGCGGAAGCCGCGGACCGTCTCGGCGACCGGCACGTACTCGCCGGTGCGGCCGGTGAACTGCTCGGCGACGAAGAACGGCTGCGAGAGGAAGCGCTCGATCTTGCGCGCCCGCGAGACCGTCTGCTTGTCCTCGTCGGAGAGCTCGTCGATGCCGAGGATGGCGATGATGTCCTGGAGCTCCTTGTAACGCTGGAGCACCTCCTGGACGTCGGTCGCGGTCCGGTAGTGCTCCTCGCCTACGACGTCGGGCTTGAGGATTGTCGAGCTCGAGTCGAGGGGGTCGACCGCAGGGTAGATCCCTTTCTCGGAGATCGCCCGCGAGAGCGCCGTCGTCGCGTTGAGGTGGGCGAACACCGATGCTGGCGCCGGGTCGGTGAAGTCGTCGGCCGGCACGTAGACCGCCTGGATCGAGGTGACCGAGCCGCGCTCGGTCGAGGTGATCCGCTCCTGCAGGCCGCCCATCTCCGTCTCCAGGGTCGGCTGGTAGCCGACCGCGGAGGGCATCCGCCCGAGCAGGGCCGAGACCTCCGACCCCGCCTGGACGAAGCGGAAGATGTTGTCGATGAAGAGCAGCACGTCCTGGCCGCCCTGCTCGCGGTAGTACTCGGCCATCGTCAGCCCGGAGAGCGCCACCCGCAGGCGGGCGCCCGGGGGCTCGTTCATCTGGCCGAAGACGAGCATGGTTTTGTCGATCACGCCCGACTCTTTCATCTCGAGCCAGAGGTCATTCCCCTCTCGCGAGCGCTCGCCGACGCCGCAGAAGGCGGAGAGCCCTTCGTGCTCCTCGGCGATCGAGCGGATCAGCTCCTGGATCAGGACGGTCTTGCCGACGCCGGCTCCTCCGAAGAGGCCGACCTTGCCGCCCTTGGCGTAGGGGGCAAGGAGGTCGATGACCTTGATCCCGGTCTCGAGGATCTCCTGAGTGGGAGCGAGGTCTGAAGCCTGCGGGGCCGGGCGGTGGATCGGCCAGCGCTCCTCCGCCTTGACCTCGGGGCCGTTGTCGATCGGCTCGCCGAGCAGGTTGAAGATCCGGCCGAGGGTCGAGTCGCCGACCGGAACCGTGATCGGGTCGCCGGTGTCGATCACCTTGTCGCCGCGCTGCAGCCCGTCGGTGGCGTCCATCGCCACCGCCCGCACGCGGTGATCGCCGAGGTGCTGCTGCACCTCGCAGACCAGCTCGGTCGATTCGCGGTCGTCGTCGCCCGACATCTCGATCTTCAGCGCCGAATAGATCCCCGGCAGCTGGTCGGGGAAGACGGCGTCGACGACGACGCCCGTGACCTGCTCCACTCGCCCTACGTTCGTTCCGTTGCTCTCAGACATTGGTTCCTTTTCTTCGAATCGAAATCGAAAGCTCTGTTAGCCCAGCGCCTCGGCGCCGGCGACAACCTCGAGAATCTCCTGGGTGATCTCAGCCTGCCTGGCCCGGTTCATCTCGAGGGTCAGGTCGTCCATCATCGTCTTGGCGTTCTCCGCCGCGTTGCGCATCGCCGTCATCCGCGCCCCCAACTCGGAGGCGGCGGACTCGAGCAGCGCCCGGTACACGGAGATGTTCACGTACTCGGGAATCAGCTGTGCAAGAAGGTCCTCGGCCTCGGGCTCGTATTCCCAGAGGGCCGCCGAGTGGGCCTTCTCGATCTCGGTCTCCTCGGCCTCGACCTCTTCGGCCTCGGCGCCCTCGCCGGTCACCTCTGCCTGCTGCATCGGCAAGCAGGGTCTGGCGCCAGACGTGCTGGGTCAGCGGTGAGACGTAGCGGTTGTAGATCAGCTCGACCCGGTCGACTTCCTCGTCGACGTAACGGGCGGTCAGCTCCTCGCCGATCTCGCGGGCGTTGGCGAAGGCGGGACGATCTGTGAAGCCGACGTAGGAGCTGCTCAGCTCCTGTTTGCGGAAGTTCAGCGCCCCGACCCCCTTGCGCCCGACGGCGGAGAAGACCGGCTCGATTCCGCCCTCGCGCAGCTCGCTGCCGAGCCGCATACCGTCGCGGATGATGTTGGTGTTGAAGGCGCCGGCGAGGCCGCGGTCGCCGGTGATCAGGACGATCCCGACCCGCTTCTCCTCCTCGCGCTCGACCATGACCGGGACCCGCGGCATGCCGCCGGCCTGCTCGGCCGCGCGGCGGGTCAGCTTGCGCATCCCCTCGGCATAGGGCCGCAGAGCGGCGATCCGCTGCTCGGCGCGGCGCAGCCGCGCCGCCGCGACCATCTCCATCGCCCGCGTGATCTTGTTGATGTTCTTGATCGACGCGATGCGGTTCTTGACGTCCTTCTGGGAAGCCATGGGCTAGAGCGGCGCGCCGACTAGGCGGGCGTCGCCTCCTTCTCGGCGTCCCCGGACTCCTCGACGCGGCTCGGGCGGCTGCGCTCCTCCTCGGACTTGATCCGGTCGGACTCGCCGGCCTCGATCGGGTCGCCGTGCTCGTCGAAGTCGGCGCCGAAGTCGTCGACGAAATCGCGGATCGCGGTCCCGAGCTCCTCCTCGTCGGCCTCCTCGAGCTTGCCGGTATCGGCGATCCGGTCGAGCAGCTCGGCCTTCTCCGAGCGCAGGCGGATCCGCAGGTCGCGCAGGAACTCGCCGACGCGCTCGGTCTTGACCCGGTCGAGGAAGCCGCCGGTGCCGGAGTAGATCGCGGCGACCTGGTCGGCCATCTCCAGCGGTTCACGCTCTTTCTGCTTGAGCAGCTCGACCAGCCGTTCACCGCGGTTCAGCGTTTTCTGGGTCTCGGCGTCGAGCTCCGAGCCGAACTGGGCGAAGGCCTCGAGGTCGCGGTACTGGGAGAGGTCGAGGCGCAGTTTTCCGGCCACCTTCTTCATCGCCTTGGTCTGCGCGTTGCCGCCCACCCGGGAGACCGAGATGCCGACGTTGATCGCCGGCCGCACGCCCGAGTTGAAGAGGTCGGACTCGAGGAATATCTGACCGTCGGTGATCGAGATCACGTTGGTCGGGATGTAGGCCGAGACGTCGGAGGCCTGGGTCTCGATGATCGGCAGCGCCGTCAGCGAGCCGCCGCCGAGCTCGTCGTTCAGTTTGACCGCCCGCTCGAGCAGGCGGGAGTGCAGGTAGAAGACGTCGCCCGGGTACGCCTCGCGACCCGGCGGGCGCCGCAGCAAGAGCGACATCTGGCGGTACGCGTAGGCGTGCTTGGTGAGGTCGTCGTAGACGCAGAGCGCGGCTTTGCCGTTGTAGAGGAAGTGCTCGCCCATCGCGCAGCCCGCGTAGGGGGCGATGAACTTGATCGGCGCCGCCTCATCGGCGGGCGCGGCGACGATGATCGTGTTCTCCATCGCGCCGTTCTCCTCGAGCACCTCCTTGAGCTGGACGACGGTCGACATCCGCTGGCCGATCGCGATGTAGATGCAGACCATGCCCTTGTCGCGGTTGTTGATGATCGTGTCGATCGCGATCGCGGTCTTGCCGGTCTGGCGGTCGCCGATGATCAGCTCTCGCTGGCCGCGGCCGATCGGGATCATCCCGTCGATCGACATCAGGCCGGTCTGGACCGGCTCGGTGACCGGCTGGCGTTCGACCACGCCCGGGGCTTTGAACTCGGCCGGGCGGGTCTGGGTGGTTCCGATGTCGCCCTTGCCGTCGAGCGGGCGGCCGAGCGGGTCGACCATGCGACCGAGCAGCTCGTCGCCGACGGGGATCCGCAGCAGGTGCCCGGTGCGCTTGACGGTGTCGCCCTCGACGATCTTGTCCCACTCGCCGAAGAGGACGGCGCCGACGTTGTCGGACTCGAGGTTCAGCGCCAGGCCCGTAACCCCGTGCGGCAGGTCGAGCATCTCCAGCGCCATGCAGTTGTCGAGCCCGTGGATACGGGCGATTCCGTCGGCGACGGACAGGACGGTGCCGACCTCGGTGAGGTCGGCGCTGGCGGTGTCCATCCCCTCGATCCTCTCTCTGAGGATCGATGCAATCTCGTCGGGCTTGATCTCCATGCGGCTCTATTCCTCCTTACGCCGCTTGCGCGACGCTCTTTCGAAGTTTCTCCAAGCGACTGCGGATGCTCGCGTCGAGGACCATGTTGCCCACCTGCAGGACGATTCCGCCGAGAATCTCGCCGTCGACGCGGCTGGCGAGCTCGACCTTCTGCCCGGTCTGCCGCTCGACCTCCGAGCCGAGCTTCTCGACCACGGCGGGGTCGAGGTCAACGGCGCTGGTGACCGTGACGTCGAGCCGTTTGTTCTCCAGCTTCCAGAGCTGCTCGAAGCGAGCGCGGATGCGGAAGACCTCGGTCATGCGCTGCTTCTCGATCAGCAGCTCGAGGAAGTTGACCAGCTCGGGGTCGGCGCCGCTGAGCATCCGACCCAGGCCCTCGACCTTCTCCGTCGAGGAGAAGTACGGGCTGAAGAAGAAGACCTGCATTTCCCGCTCGCCGTCGACGGCGGCGGCGAACTGGTCGAGCTCCTCGCCGATCGCGTCGAGCTTCCCCTTCTCCTTGGCGACGTCGAAGAGCGCCTCTGCATATACGCGGGCGACCTCCATCGTCAGTTGCTCTCCGATCCCGAGAGGCTGGTGAAGTCGACCTCGCTGAGCGCCTCCTCGACCAGGCGGCGCTGGTCGTCGGCGGTCAGCGATTTGCGGGTCACCTTCTCGGTGGCGAGGACGGTGAGGTCGGCGACCTCCTTGCGGATCTGCTGCAGCGAGCGCCTGGTCTCGGCCTCGATGTCGCGCTTGGCCTGGGAAACGAGCTCCTCGCGTTTCTCCTTGCCGGCGGTGGTCGCCTCAGCCTCGGCCGTCTCGGCGGCTTTGCGGGCCCGGGCCATGATGTCGTCGGCCTGCTCGCGTGCCTCGGAGAGCCGCTTGCGGTACTCCTCGAGCAGCTCGTCGGACTCCTTGCGCTGCCTTTCGGCGGCGTCGATCGACTCGGCGATCGTCTTCGCCCGTTTGTCGATCGCCTCCTGGATTTTCGGGAAGGCGACCTTGCTCAGCACCCACATCGTGAAGAGGAAGAGGACGAGCGTCCAGATCATCAGGCCGAGGCCCGGTGAGACCAGGAAGCTGCCGCCTTCTTCCTTCGCAGCCTCGGCCGCGAGTGGGATCAATCCCGCTATTGCGCTGATCGGCTCCACGTTCGGCCTAGAGGAAGAAGGCGATCAGGCCGAAGATGAAGGTGTAGAAGGCCACGGCCTCGGTGAGCGCGAAGCCGAGCCAGCGGATGCTCTGGAGCTCGTCTTTCATCTCGGGCTGACGGGCAACTGACTCGATCTCCTTACCGAAGATGAAGCCGATGCCGATTCCGGCACCGATCGAGCCGAGGCCGGCGCCTACGCCGAGCGCGATCGCCTTGCCGGCAGCTTCGATCCCTTCGTCTGAGATCGCGGCGGCAACTGGGGACAGGTCCATGAAACAGCTCTCCTTTTCTAGTGACTTGCGGAGGTGGCTCCGCCGAGGTAGATCGCAGTGAGGGTCGAGAAAATAAATGCCTGCAACGTTGCAATAAGCCCGACCTCCAGGATGAAGAAGAAGAAGGCGAGCGGGAATGTCAGCGCGCCGAGTGCGGCGATGCCGAGCAGAACGGCCAGCCCGCCGCCCATGAAGAGCAGCAGCAGGTGGCCGGCGAGGATGTTGGCGAAGAGCCGCACCGAGAGCGAGATCAGGCGGGCGAAGTGGGAGATCGCCTCGATCACGAAGATGAAGGCCTTGAAGGCGGGGTTCATGTCCTCGATGCCGGGCGGCAGCCAGCTCTTGAAGTATTTGATGAAGCCCTTCTCGCGGATTCCTTCGACGTGGTAGGAGATCCAGACGACGAGGGTCAGGACCAGCGGGATCGAGAGGTTCGCGGTCGCCGCGTAGATGGCGAAGGACGGGACGGCGAGGCCGAAGATGTCGACCGTGTGCTCGGTGTTGGTCGGCAGCGGCAGGAAGCCGATCATGTTCGAGAACCAGATCCAGAAGAAGAGCGCGGCCAGGAACGGGAACCAGCGGCTGGCCATCTTGCCGTCGAGGTTGCCGCCGGTGATCGTGTTTTTGGTCATGTCGTAGGCGACCTCGATCGCGGTCTGCACCCGGTTCGGCTTCTGCATCATCCGGCGCGAGATCCAGACCATGACGATGATCGTCAGGGCGCTGGCGAGGACGAGGTAGAGGACCGCCTTGTTGATGCTGAGGTCGAGGCTGCCGAGGTGGATCGAGACCCACGGTTCGAGCTTGAACTCGTTCTGCGGCTGGAAGTCTTCGTTTTTGCCCGAGCTGCCGAAGATCAGGAACATCAGGATCGCGACGGCGAAGTAGACGCCGAGCCCGATCAGGACTTTGGTTTTGGTCTTCACGAGACCTCGCCCTCAGGCTCGAAGAGGTGGGCGATCCCGGCGGCGGCCATCGAGATCGTGAAGAGGACGACGACCAGGATCGCGGCGGCGAGGCCGTCTTCGCGCTCCGCCAGGAGGCCGGTCAGCAGCACGACGGTCGCCATCAGCCAGACCCGGCCGAGGGTGGTGGCGGCGACGATCCCCATCGCCTTCTGCCTGTTTCCGGCCGCCAGCTCGCTGTTGGCGCGGCGGCCGGCGAGGACCTGAATCCCCCGCTGCGCCAACCAGGCAGCCGCGGCGGCCGCGTAGCCGACCATCGGCAATCCGGCAAGCACGAAAACCGCGAGCGCGGCGGTTAGGACCAGGAGGTCGACATACTTGGGAGGAGACATAAAATCCGCCCGGCTCACGTGGATCGGACGGATAAGCGACTATATCCGAAGGGCCGCATTTTGGCTTTCTGAAGCCGATTCGTGAGGTTTGTTACTACCTGTTACTAGCGTCGTCCAGCTCGAGTGCCTCGAATTCTCCGGTCTCCGGATTGAGGCGCCCGCGGCGCAGCTTGAGGATCTCCAAGACGTAGATCAAATAGACGCTGGAGGCGACCGCAATCAGCCCGCAGGCGACCATCACAGCGGTCCAGAGCGCGTTGAAGTGGCCGTGATCGTCGCTGTAAGGGACGAATCGCAGCGCCAGGGCGAGGCCGGCGAGGACCAGGGTCCAGCTGTAGAGGTAAGCGAGCGTGCGGCGCTGCGAAAAGCCGATGTTCGCCATCCGGTGGTGGAAGTGCCAGCTGTCGGCCTGGTAGATCGGCTGGCGGTATTTGAGCCTCTTGGCGATCACGAAGCCGGAATCGAGGATCGGAACGGCGAGCACGACCAGCGGGAAGACGAGGGCGACGACGGCGTTCGTCTTCAGCGCCCCCTGCACCGAGGCGATCGCGAGCAGGTAGCCGAGGAGGTTGGAGCCGGTGTCCCCCATGAAGCTCGAGGCGGGTGGGAAGCCGTGGCGGAGGAAGCCGAGCGCCCCGCCCGCCGTCAGCGCCGCCAGCACGCCGGCGGCATTGCGGTCGAGGGAGAGCGCGATCACCGCCAGGGCGATCGCGGCGATCGTGCAGACGCCGGCCGCGAGGCCGTCGATCCCGTCGATGAAGTTGATCACGTTGACGACGGCGACGATCCCGATCACCGTCAGCGGGTAGGCGAGCCAGCCGAGCTCGAAGCCGCCGACGAAGGGCAGGGTCAGGCTGTCGACCCTGACGCCGCCGATCACCGGGATCGAGGCCGCCGCGATCTGGCCGAGCAGCTTCGGCAGCGCCGGCAGCCCGCGGACGTCGTCGATGACGCCGACGACGGCGATCGCCGCGGCGCCGAGCAGGATCGAGCGGGTCTCGCCGTCGGAGGGAAGGAAGATCCAGCCCGCCACCTCGATCCCGGCGAAGATCGCGAGCCCCGACAGGCGCGGCATCGGCCGGTCGTGGAGGCCGCGCTCCTTGGGCGGGTCGATCGCGCCGATCCGGTGGGCGAGCCGCTCGGCGTAGGGAACCAGCAGCCAGGCGACCGCGGCTGCTGCGATGAAGGCGAGGACGGCGTCGAGTGTCGTCGGGGCCATGGGCGTGCCCGGACGGGCTGTGGGCGCAGCCCAGGCTACCCGACGCCCTCGACAGCCCCCAGCACTCCGTCGACGAGGACGTCCGGCTCGCGCGGATGGAGGACGCCGACCGGCGTTTCCCGCCTGCGCAGCTGCAGCGAGGCGGGATCCTCCAGCACCTGCAGCCGCCCCTCGGCGATCAGCGCCTCGTCGACGCCGCCCATGCGGCCGGTGAAGGTCGTGTAGACCGGGGTTCCGAGGGCGACGGCCTCGCGGTTCATCGTCCCACCCGCGCTGACGACGAGGTCGGCGAGGGCGATCAGGCTCTGGGCGTCGATCGCCCGCTCCGGCACGATCAGGCCGCCCATCGCCCGGGCCTCGGCGCCCTGGCGCTCGGTGCGGGGGATGACCACCGCCTGGGCGCCGGCCTCCCCGGCGAGGCGGCGGATCGTCTCGCCGTAGAGGTCGTTGCGGGCGTGGTACTCGGAGGTCTCGGGCGGCGGGCGGACGACGACCAGGACCCGCTCACGGTCGACGCCGAGCTCATCGAGGACCCCCGGGTCGGGCTCGAAGCCGGCCAGGTAGTACTCCTCCTTCAGCCCCGGGTAGCGGACCAGCTTGCGCTCCTTGGCCCCGATCCGCTCGAGCCGCTCGAGCGGAATCGCCTCGGGCATCAGGACCCGGCGCGCGACCCGGAAGCTGATCTTGCGCTGCAGCCCGGCGTACTCGTAGTCCTGCATCTGCGCCGAGGGGATCCGGAAGAACGCCGAGACGACGGCGAGGTCGACCGAGCCATGGGCGATCGCCAGATCCGGCTGCCGCCCCCAGACGAGCTTCGCCAGCCGCGCCGAGCGGCCCGCGAGAGCCAGTCCCTTGCCGAGCCTCGAGGCGCCGCCGTGGGAGCCGACCGAGGTGTACGGGATCCCCAGCCGCTCCAGGATCCCCTCGGTCTGCCCGTACTTCCGTGCCGTGACGAAGACCTCGTCGCCCCGCTCTTCCAGCTTCTCGATGATCGGCCGCAGGACCAGCGGGTGCGCAGCAGCGGTGCAGTCGACCCATACGTTCATAAATCGGCACCTCCTCCGCTTCGCGTCCGGGGGTGCCGCCTGCCGGCGGCCGGGCGCCGCTCGCAAGGAGTCAGATCGTGATGCTCGCTAATCGGAGGCATGGAGGCGGCGCACAGTGTTCCACCCGCGTGCAGACAATCCGCCAGCCCTCACAAACGGCCGTCTCCCCGCTTCGCCATAAACGGCCATCTCCTCCAGCTTCGCTTCCGGGGATGGCCGCTACGCGCCATATCTGCGCCGCTCACGGAGAATCAGATCGTGACGTTGCTAATCGGTGCTTCTGAATAAACCACCGCCTCCTCCGCTTCGCGTCCGGGGGCGGTGGCGATCGCTTCGCATCAGCGCCGCTCGCAAGGAATCAGATCGTCATGCTCGCTGATCGGTGCTTCTGAACAAACCACCGCCTGCTCCGCTTCGCGTCCGCGGGCGGCGGCAATCGCCATATCAGCGCCGCTCACGAAGAATCAGATCGTGACGTTCGCTGATCGGTGCTTCATGCGGTTGACCTCCTTGCGCTTCTCGACCTCTGGGCGACATCCCTATCGCGCTGCGTCGATTTTCCTCGCCATAGGGAGAAAAAGTCGACCAGCGACGGCGCCAGGTCTTGGATCGAGGTCCTCGAACGCACGGACCCTGGGATCTCCTGTCTGACCTGGGACGTCTGACCGCGGGTGGCGTCGGGGTGGGGTGGTCTTCGCCTGTCCGGAGGCTTCGTAGGGCAAGGCTTCGAATCTAGGTGCGTTGTATCCCGGCGCCCGAAGAAGCGCGCAGGGCCAGAAGGCCACCCCACCCCGACGACAGGACCCGCGGCCGGGCGCTCAGACGGCTGCGGCTGACAACTGCGGATACAGCGGATACCGGTCCATCAGCGCCCGGCTGCGATCGGCCAGTGCGTCCTTCTGCGACTCGAAGTCATCGCCGAGCGCCGTGACGATCACGGCGGCGATCTCGCGCATGTCGTCCTCGACCAGGCCCCTGGTCGTCAGCGCCGGGGTGCCGATCCGGAGGCCGGAGGGGTCCATCGGCTTGCGGGTGTCGAACGGGATCGCGTTGCGGTTGACGGTGATCCCCACCTCGTCCAGCCGATCCTCGGCCTCCTGGCCGCCGAGGCCCGACGGGGTCAGGTCGACGAGGACGAGGTGGACGTCGGTGCCGCCGGTCAGGACCGGGACTCCGCCCTCCTCGAGGCCCGCCGCGAACGCCTTCGCGTTGGCGATCGTCTGGCGCTGACGGGCCGCGAACGGCTCGCTTGCGGCGATCCGCATCGCGACGGCCTTGGCGGCGATCGTGTGCATCAGCGGGCCGCCCTGCTGGCCGGGAAAGACCGCTTTGTCGATCGCCTTCGCGTGTTCCTCGCGGCAGAGGATCATGCCGCTGCGGGGGCCGCAGAGCGTCTTGTGGATCGTCGTCGTGACGACGTCGGCGTAGGGAACCGGGTTGGGGTGCTCGCCGGCGGCGACCAGCCCCGCGAAGTGGGCCATGTCGACCATCAGCTTGGCTCCGACCGAGTCGGCGATCTCGCGGAAGGCGGCGAAGTCGAGCTGCCGCGGGTAGGCCGACCAGCCGGCGACGATCAGCGCCGGACGGTGCTCCTCGGCGAGGCTCGCGACCTCGTCCATGTCGACCAGCAGGTCGTCGCGGCGGACGTGGTAGGCGATCGGCTCGTAGAGCTTGCCGGAGACGTTGATCTTCATCCCGTGGCTGAGGTGGCCGCCGTGGTCGAGGGCCATGCCGAGGAACTTGTCGCCGGGTTCGATCAGCGCCATGTAGGCGGCGTTGTTGGCCTGGGCGCCGGAGTGGGCCTGGACGTTGGCGTGCTCGGCGCCGAAAAGATCCTTGGCGCGGTCGATCGCGAGCTGCTCGGCGACGTCGACCTCCTCGCAGCCGCCGTAGTAGCGACGGCCGGGGTACCCCTCGGCGTACTTGTTGGTCAGCACCGAGCCGACCGCCTCGAGCACCGCCTGCGGCACGAAGTTCTCCGAGGCGATCATCTCCAGCGTCCCCTGCTGGCGTCGCAGCTCGGCCTCGAGCACCGCCGCGATGTCCGGGTCGACCTCGGCGAGGGGCGCTGTTTGTACGTTGTCGGGTATGTCTGCCACGGTCAGAGCGACGATAGCAACGGCGATGGCCCTCACGGCGCTGTCGCTGGGGGCCGCCACGGCGGCCGCCGCACCCGACGATCCATGCGCCGGCCCGGGCGCCGGACACCTGCTCTGCCCGAACCTGAGGATCGGCAAGCCGGCCGACCTCTATGTCGAGCGCTACGAGGGCCGGGTGCTGCTGCGGGCGACGAGCGACGTCAAGAGCCGCGGCCGCGGCCCGATGGAGCTGCACGGCACCCGCAACGGGCCTAAGCGGATGCGGGTCAGCCAGCGGATCTACCGGGCCGGCGGCGGCCACATCGACGTGCCGACCGCCGCCAGCCTCCACTTCACAGACGTCGGCGCCTACTTCGGCGGCAGCTACTGGAAGGTCCACCAGCTCGCCCGCTTCGAACTGTGGTCGCTCGGCGGCCCCCCGCAGCGGCGGCTGAAGCGGCGGGTGCGGACAGGGCCGAAGCTCAACTACTGCCTCCGCGACCTCTTCCGCACCCGCCCGGGGAAGCGCTCTCCGCGCAACCGGCATTACCCCGGCTGCAACCAGGACCCGTTCCGGGACGGGGTCACCCTCGGCACCTCCGTCGGCTGGTCCGACGTCTATCCAGCCGACTACGACAAGCAGTGGATCCGGGTCGGCGGGCTGCGGGGCTGCTTCGCCTTCGTGATGACGGTCGACCCTGGGAACCTCTTCTTCGAGTCGAACGAGAACGACAATCGCTCCGTGCGGCGCGTCCGCCTCCCCTATCGCGACGGCCCTCAGCACTGCTGAGAGCGCCCGCGCCGGGTCGTCCCTCTACGACTGAGACAGATCAGCGAGCGTGGCGGCGAGGTCGCCCGCGGACACCCCGCCCTCGCGGAGGATCTCCCAGCCCTCCCCGTCCTCGATCCCGGTGATGTCGACGACGGTCGAGGGCAGTCCGGTCAGCGCGCCGCCGTCGATCGCCAGGTCGGCCCCGGCGACGATCTCCCCGGGCACTCCGTCGAAGACCGAAGGCGCCGGCTCGCCGCTGCGGTTCGCCGAGGTCTGGAAGAGCGGGCACATCGCCCCCGCAAGGGGCCCCGCGATCAGTCGGATCCCGAGCCTCTCGCGGGTCCTCACGGCAGGCCAGCGGGTAGCGGCGCTCGGGGTTGGCGACCACCAGCGTCACAGGCCCCGGCAGGAGCGCCCCGGCGGCATGGACCGTGGCCGGGCCGAGCCAGCCGAGCAGCTCGCGGATCGCCAGCGGCGAGAAGTAGAGGACCGCCGAGGGCTTGCCGTCGTCGCGGCCCTTGATCCGGTGGATGCGCTCGATTGCCGCCTCGTCGAGCGGGTCGCAGGCGAGCCCGTAGAGGCCGTCGGCGGGAAAGACGGCGACGCCGCCGGCGGCGATGCAGTGCTCGAGCGCGGTCCGCGCCGCCGCGGCGCCATCACGCTGAATGGAGACGAGCTCGCTCATCGGCGCCCCGACCACCAGGCGCTCGATCCCGGCCAGGTCGGCGCGGGTCTCGACCCCGTCGTAGCCGCGCGGCCTGGAGGAGTGCGGAGACGGCCGCCGCCTGCCCCTCCCCCACCTCGAGCCCGACCCGCGGGACCGGGCGCCGCCAGCGCGCGAACGACGCTCTCGGTAGGCGTCGAGGCCGTCGGGGCCGGCGAGGAGAGCCTCGCGCGGCTCCCATTTGGTCACCTCGGGCTGCAGGGAGCTCCACTCGCTCTCGGCCACGTAAGGAAGGTTGGCGAGGATCAGGTCGAACCCGCCCCCCTCGGGCAGCGACCCGACCAGGAACTCGACCCGGTCGGTGAGGCCGAGCCGGTCCGCATTGGCGCGGGCGACCTCGAGCGCCGCGGCCGAGGTGTCGGTCGCGGTCAGCTCGACCCCGGGCAGCTCATCGGCGAGCGCGAGCGCGATCGCCCCCGAGCCGGTGCCGACGTCGAGCACGGTCCTCGGCTCGAGCTCGAGCGCCAGCTCGACCAGCAGCTCGGTCTCCGGCCGCGGCACCAGCACCCGCCCGTCGACCGCGAGCTCGATCCGGCGAAAACCCCGGCGGCCGAGAATGTAGGCGACCGGCTCTCGCCGCAGCCGCCGCCGGACCATCTCGCCGAAGAGCCGGCTCGCGGCCGGGCTCAGCTCTCGCCCGGGGTCGGCGACGAGCGCCGCCCGCTCGCGTCCCGCCGCCTCGGCCAGCAGCACTCCGCGTCGAGCCGCGGGCTCTCGACCCCCGCGGCGGCGAGGGCGTCCGTCGCCGCGCTCAGCGCGTCGCCGACACCTGTGGTCAGGCGGCGACGTTGCCGCTCGTGTCGTCTGCGGTCGCCGCCTCGAGCCGGCGGCGTTTCTCCTCCGCCGCGAGCGCCTCGGTGAACTCGCTCAGCTCCCCGGCGAGAACGCCGTCGAGG
The DNA here is from genome assembly GCA_963795295.1 of uncultured Solirubrobacterales bacterium. Classification (GTDB taxonomy): domain Bacteria; phylum Actinomycetota; class Thermoleophilia; order Solirubrobacterales; family 70-9; genus VRUE01. Next base: position 727,808 of record CAWCHE010000005.1, on the reverse strand, counting down.
TTGTGGGAGGTGTGCTTGATCCGGTGGTCGGTGACCCGGCCCTGGGGGAAGTTGTAGGTGCGGACCTTCTCGGAGCGCTCGCCGCTGCCGACCTGCGCCTTGCGCTCGGAGGCGATCTTCGCCTGCTGCTCGGCCAGCTCGCGCTCGTAGAGCCGCGCGCGCAGCACCCGCATCGCTCTCTCCTTGTTCTGGAGCTGGGACTTCTCGTCCTGCATCGAGACGACGATCCCGGTCGGCTCGTGGGTGATCCGCACCGCCGAGTCGGTCGTGTTGACCGACTGCCCGCCCGGGCCCCGAGGAGCGGTAGACGTCGATCTGGAGGTCGTTCTGGTCGATCTGGATCTCGACCTCCTCCGCCTCGGGGAGCACGGCGACGGTCGCGGTCGAGGTGTGGATCCGGCCCTGCGACTCGGTCTTCGGGGACGCGCTGGACGCGGTGGGTCCCGCCCTCGAACTTGAAGATCGAGTAGGCGCCCTCGCCCTTGACGGCGAAAGTCACCTCCTTGAAGCCGCCGACCTCGGCCGCCGACTGCGAGAGGGTCTCGACCGAGAAGCCGCGGGTCCTCCGCGTAGCGGGTCAGCATCTTGAAGAGGTCGCCTGCGAACAGCGCCGCCTCGTCGCCGCCGGTCCCCGCCCGGATCTCGACGATCACGTTCTTGTCGTCGTTCGGATCGCGTTCGACCATCGCCAGGCGGATCTCCTCCTCGAGCTCCGCCAGGCGCTCGGGAGCCTCGTCGGCGACCTTGCGCAGCTCCTCGTCCCCGCCCTCGGCGAGCAGCTCGCGGGCCCCTTCGAGGTCGTCGGTCAGCGTCCGCCACTCGGCGGCCAGCTCCCTTGCAGGCTGAAGCTCGCGGTACTCGCGCCCTACCTCGGCGTAGCGCTCACGGTCGCCGATCATCTCCGGGATCGGACATCTGCCGCTCGAGCTCGGCGAAGCGGGCCTCGATCTGCTCGACCAGCGACTCGAACACAGCACGACAACATAGTCGCCGGCCCGACCGGGGGCCGTCGCCCCGGCCACCCCGCGGTTCGAGTGATTTCGCGTTAAACGTACTAACATCAAATCGGGATGGAGGTCGAGCAAGTGCAAAGGTCACCCCGCACGCGTTGGCCCTGCCTCGCCCTGCCCCGGCTGCTGAGCGACGGAGACCTCGCCGGGGCGGCGGCCTGCTTCTGCCGTGACGCCTGCCTCGTCACCCAGGACGCGACAGCGATCCACGGGCGCGATCACATCCGGCCCGCCCTCGGGCAGCTGGTCTCACGCGGAACTCGGATCGAGGTCGGCGAGAGCACGGTCCTCGCCGCCGGCGAGGTCGGGTGGGCGCGGGAGCGCTGGACGATCCGCTCGCGGGGCCCCGACGGCAGCGAGTACGAGCAGTCCACGATCGCAACGATGCTGCTGCGCCGGGTCGAGGACTGCTGGAAGGTCGCGATCGCGGCCCCCTGGCAGTGACCTATCTTGTCCCCGTGACAGACCGGGACGCCGCCGACAGGAGGCCCTACAGGATGGGGGCACGGGCAAAGACGGCGGCCGCCACCGGGGAGAAGATCCTCGACGCCGCCGAAGCGGTCTTCGACCAGTGCCCGACCGACGACTTCACCCTCAACCTCGTCGCCGAGCGGGCCGGAGTCACGGTGCAGACGATCCTGCGGCGGTTCCGCAGCAGGCACGAGCTGATCGCGGCGACACTGGTCCACGCCGGGGTCAAGATGGGCCTCGACCGCGGCTCCGCCGTGGCGGGCGACCCGGAGGCGGCGATCGACCGCCTCGTCGACCACTACGACCGCTACGGCGACCGGCTCCTGCGCCTGCTCGCCGAGGAACAGCGCATCCCCGCGCTGCACGCGATCACCGACTTCGGCCGCGCCTATCACCGCGAGTGGTGCGAAAAGGCCTTCGCCGGCGCGATCCCGACCCGGCGCGGCGCCGCCCGCGACCGTCGCGTCGCCCAGTTCGTCGCGGTCACCGACGTCTACGTCTGGAAGCTGATGCGACGCGACCGCGGGCTCAGCTCGCGGCAGGCGAAGCTGGCGATGCGGGAGCTGCTCGACCCCCTGCTGGGGACGGGTTGAGCCGCTTCTGAAGAACTCCGCGGGGCCGATCGGGGCGGCCTTCGCCGCGGCGGGAGGAGCGTCGGCCGCTGCCGACGCCCTCGAGAACGAGCTCGCCTCCTAGGCGACGATCTCGATCTGCTCGTTGGCGGCGACCGCCTCCGGCGACTCCTCGGCGAGGACCTTCTCGAGCGCCGCGATCGCGACCGCGAGCTGCTCTTCGTCGGGCTCGCGGGTGGTCAGGTTCTGCAGCATCAGGCCCGGCCACATCACCGCCCGCACCCAGCGTTTGCGGCGGTTCTTCCCGGCCCACTTGATCACCTCGTAGGAGAGGCCGGCGATCAGCGGGATGCCGAGGATCCGCGAGGCGACCAGCCAGTACCAGGCCGGGAGGCCGAGCGGCGCGAAGACGAAGATCGCCAGCACCATCACGATCAGGAGGAAGCTGGTCCCGCAGCGGGGGTGGAGCCGCGAGTAGAGCTTCGCCCGCGAGGGGATCAGCTCGTCTTCGGCCTCGTAACAGGAGATCGTCTTGTGCTCGGCGCCGTGGTACTCGAAGACGCGCCGCAGGTCCCGGAGGCGGCTGATCGCGAAGATGTAGCCGATGAAGATCCCCGTCCGCAGGACCCCCTCGACGAGCCAGAAGAGGAACGGGGAGCCGAGCTGATCCTTGATCAGGCTGGTCAGCCCGACCGGGATCACGAAGAAGAGCCCGATCGCGAGAAGCAGAGAGAAGGCGATCGTCAACCCCCAGACCCAGCCGCCGATCTCTTCCTCCTCCCCCTGCTCGTCCTCCTCGAGCTGGGCGTTGGCGGAGATCGCAAGAGCCCGGAAGCCGATCTTCATCGACTCGCCGAGGGCGACGACGCCGCGGACCACCGGGATCCGGAGGAGCCTGTGGCGCTGAGCCCACGGAACAAGCGGCTCGGAGCTGATCTCGATCTGGCCCTCGGGGTTCCGCACCGCCACCGACCAGACGGAGACACCCCGCATCATCACGCCCTCGAGCACGGCCTGGCCGCCGACCGGCGCATCGCGTTTGGCGACCAGGGCGCCGTCGGGCATCCGCAGCGGGTCGGCGCCGCCGTTGCGGCTCACGGCCTCAGCCGGAGCGCTCGTCGGCGAGGAATCAGATCTGGACGCGGCGGTCCCCTCCGCGCTCACGGGCTCTAGCGGCGCGAGGCCTTGGCGTGCTTCGCGGCCCGGCGCTGGAACCGCTCGACGCGGCCGCCGGTGTCGACGAGCTTCTGCTTGCCCGTGTAGAACGGATGGCACTCCGAGCAGAGCTCGACGTGCAGATCGTCCTGGGTCGAGCGGGTGTAGAACTGGTTCCCGCACGAGCAGTGGACGTTTGCAAGGGCGTAGTGGGGGTGGATCTCGGCCTTCATCGTTCCCAAAGTCTAGAGAAGTGGTCAACCCGTGCCGATATAGGGCAGGTGAGACATACGAGAGACGTCGAGCTTGACGCCGGAATCCGCGCTGGGCGGCTGACTCTGGCGTTCGCGATCGTGGCCGGTACGGCCGTCGTCGCGCTCCACGACTGGCTAGGGCTGGGCGGCAGCGCCCTCGATTTCGCCGCGGAAGGACCAATCTACGACTCGGTCGTGGTCGCAGCCGGCCTCAGCTGCCTCCTGCGCGCCCTCAGCGCCACCCGCGAGCGCGGCGCCTGGATCGCGATCGGCGTCGGCATCCTCTGCTGGGGAGCATCGGAGGTCTACTGGACCGCGACCATCCTCAACGACCCCTCGCCCCCCTATCCCTCGCTGGCCGACGTCGGCTACCTTGCCTTCTATCCGCTGGCCGGCCTCGGGATCGCGATGCTGGTCCGGGCCCGGGCGCAGGACCTCGACTGGCGGCTGTGGATGGACGGCGTCATCGCCGGCCTGGGGACGGCGGCCCTAGGCGCCTCGTTCATCTTCGACTTCGTCGCCGGCCAGACCGAAGGCACGCCGCTGCAGATCGCGACGACCCTCGCCTACCCGTTGGGCGACATCGCGATGCTCTCGCTGATCGTCGGCGTCATCGCCCTGACCCGCTGGCGACCCGGGCGCGCCTGGTCGCTGCTGCTGGCGGGCCTCGCCGTGCTGGCGGCGGCCGACATCCTCTACACGCTGCAGTCGACCGACCTCTCCATCCCCGAAGGGCCCTGGGTCGACCCGCTCTACATGATCGCCGCCGGCTGCCTCGCCGCCGGGGCCTGGCAGTCGGACGCGATCGCGATCAAGCCCTCGGCCCGCTTCGACGGCTGGCGCGAGCTGATGGTGCCGGCGCTCTTCTTCGGAGTGATGATCGGGCTCTTCGCGATGCAGTACTTCAGCGCCACGAGCGGCCTCTCGACGATCCTCTGGGCGACGACGATGATCGCCGTCATCGTCCGCCTCGGGATCAGCGTCAGGGAGAACAAGCTCCTGATCCAGCAGGTGAGGACCGACCCGCTCACCGGCCTCGCCAGCCGCGGAGCGCTGCAGATGGACCTGCCGCGGATCGAGGAGGCGACGGCCGAGGACCCGGTCTACGTCGTCCTCTTCGACCTCGACAAATTCAAGCGCTACAACGACACCTTCGGGCACCCCGCGGGCGACGAGCTGCTCGCCACCCTGGGCCGCGGCCTGCGTGAGGCCGTCGGCGCCGACGGCACCGCCTACCGGATCGGCGGCGACGAGTTCTGCCTGCTTCTCGAGTGCGAGCGCGCGGACTTCGACGCGGTCGCGAGGAGGGCCGCGATGGCGCTCACCGGCAGCCAGGGAAGCGTCACCGTCGCCTCCTCCTGGGGCGCGGTCACCGTGCCCGACGAGGAGACCACTGCCCACGATGCGCTGCAGCTCGCGGACCTGCGCATGTACGCCCAGAAGGAGTCGAGGCGCCTCGCCCGCGACAAGGCGGAACGGCCGCCGACCGCCGCCGAGGCTCCGCTAGGGAGCCGAGTCGAGGCTTAGCGCCCGCAGCAGGGTGTCGAGGGTGACAGCGACCTCGGCCCGCGCCGCCTCCGGGTCCTCGGCCCGCCCGACCAGCATCATCGCCTCGTCGAGCGCCCCCATCAGGATGTGGGCCAGGGGCCGCACCGGCTGCTCGCGGATCGCGCCGGCCTCGATCGCGGCGGCGAAGGTGGCCTCGATCAGCCCGAGGCCGTGCTCGGTGCCGATCTCTCGCCAGCGGTCCCAGCCCAGGACCGAAGGACCGTCGAGCAGGGCGATCCGCTGCACCTCGGGCTCGGTGCAGGCCTGCAGCAGCATCTCGGCGCCGGCCCGCATCGCGGCCATCGGCGACTCCACGCCGGAGCTCAAGGCGCCGGCGGCGATCCGCTGGGCGAGCTCGGCCTCGACCCGCTCGTAGACCGCCTCGAAGAGGTCGCGCTTGCCGTCGAAGTGGTGGTAGAGGGCGCCCCGGGTGACCCCCGCCGCCCGCACGATCTCCTCGGTGCCGACCTCCGCGTACCCGCGCTCGGCGAACAGACGGCGACCGGCGTCGATCAGCGCCGCGCGGGTCGCCTCGGAGCGCTCGGCCTGGCTGCGGCGCGACGCCGGAGCGGCGATCGGGGTATCGTCTTCGGAATTGACATTCATACTGTATGTATCTATCTTAGCGGCGCCCTTCGCATGAACCAACGCCCCAGAGGAGGCAGACCATGAACGACCAATCGGCGACACGCAAGGAGATCGACCTTCCGGCCGGCCGGATCCGCTATCGGGAGGAGGGCGAGGGCAAGCCGATCGTCTTCGTCCACGGCTACCTCGTCGACGGCCGCCTCTGGGGCGGGGTCGTCGACAGCCTCTCGGACCGCTGCCGCTGCCTCGCGCCGGACTGGCCGATGGGCTCCCAGCAGATCGCGATGAAGCCCGACGCGGACCTGACTCCCTACGGAGTCGCGGCGACGATCGCGAGCTTCCTCGAGGCGCTCGACCTCGAGGACGTCACGATCGTCGGCAACGACAGCGGCGGCGCCATGTCCCAGGTGCTCGTCAGCCGCCACCCCGAGCGGATCGGCCGGCTCGTCCTCACCAACTGCGACACCTTCTCGAACTTCCCCCCCGGCCCGTTCAAGGCCCTCGTCCAGGTCGCGAAGCTCCCCGGGGCGATGCCGGTGCTTCTGGCTCCCTTCAGGATCCCCTCGGTGGCCCGGGCCGGCTTCCGTCCTTTCGCCAAGCGTCCCATCCCCGCAGACCTGGTCGCTTCATGGATGCAGCCCGGCTTCGAGGACCCCGGCGTCAAGCACGATCTGAAAAAGGTCACGGTCGGCATGAACAAGCGCTACACCCTCGAGGCGGCCGAGAAGCTGCGCGGCTCGGAGCTGCCGCTGCTGCTCACCTGGGCGCCCGGCGACCGCGTCTTCCCAATCGACGGCGCCAAGAGGCTCGCCGCCGCGATGCCCAACTCGCGGATCGTCGAGATCCCCGACGCCGGCACCTTCGTGCCGCTGGACCAGCCCGAGCGCGTCGCCGAGGAGATCGCCGGGTTCGTCGGCACCGCCTGAGGAGCAGAAAAAACCCCACTTTGGGGTCCTTTTTCCGCTATGTGCATGTTTTCGTCTGACCCAAGGGCCATTGTTACGTCAGTTACGTGACGCCCACCCACCGGAGGGACGAAGAGATGCCTAACGAGATCTTCGACCAGGATCGGCCACGCAGCGAAAAGGCGAGACTGCTCGACGAAGCGTTTGCAGGCTGTGATCAGTGGACGACGGCGCCGCCACCACCTCAACGAAGCAGTGAGACGACCTTCAGCCCCTGGTCGTCGAGCTCCTCGAGGATGACCGGCAGCGCCGCCGCGGTGCGAGCCCAGGAGCCGCCGGCGCTGTAGTAGTCGGCGTCATGAAGCAGCAGGATGTCGCCCGCTCGGGCTCCGTCCGTGGCGTGCCGGGCGATTGAGGCCGCGGTCGCGCGCCGCTTCCAGTCCTCTCCCCAGAGCGACCACAGCACCGGCCTCCAGCCCCGACCGCGGATCGCGCGCAGGCCGAGGGCGCTGAAGATCCCATAGGGCGGGCGGTAGTCGTGCACCGCCTGGCCCGTGGCCTCCTCGATCGCGGCCCGGGCCCGTTCGGCATCGTCGAGCAGCTGGCGCGGGGTCAGCCGCAGCTGATTGCGGTGGCGGAAGCAGTGCAGCTCCACCCGGTGGCCGGCGGCGACGATCTCGGCCGCCAGCGCCGGCCTTTGCAGGACCTGCTCACCGGCCAGGAAGAAGGTGGCGGGCGCCCCGGCCTCGCGCAGCATCTCCAGGATGAGCGGGGTCCCCTGCGGATGAGGGCCGTCGTCGAAGGTGAGGGCGACACCGTCCTCCCCCTCCTGGCGGAGCTTGATCCCCAGGGCCGCGCCGATCTGCGGCACGACGGGGGCGAGAGACGGGACCGCGTGGGCGACAGCGGCCGCCGCGACGATCGCCGCCGCACCGGAGCGGGCCGCGCTCAAGGCCCTTCTGAGGCGGACGCCGCCGGCTGGCGCTCGCTCGCCGCCGACGCCGTCGTCGGGCGTGCGGTCGCCGCCTGGCCGTCGTCGTTGTCTTCTTCCTTGCCGATGTGAATCCGGCTCTTGAGGGGGTTCGCGATCACCCGGTAGGGCGTCTCGCGGTGGATCGCGGCGAGCAGCATCACGACGAGCACGGCGGCGACGCTGACGGCGGCCGCGACCCGCTCGAAGCGCAGGCGCCAGACCGCCTGCGGCCGGACCCGGGCGCGCGCGGTCAGCACCCGCGAGGCGATCGACGGCAGCGAGGCGAAGGAGGAGTCAGGCGAGCGGCGTTCGTTCGTGATGTGGCGGAGGACCGACTCGAGCTCGTGCTCGGAGCGGGCCACCTCGGCCAGCCCGTAGCGCTCGAAGGCGGCGTTGTTGGCGCGCAGGTGGCCGGCGGAGAAGCCATAGGAGATGACCGGGCAGCCGCGGATGTGAGCCTCGAGGACGGTGAGGCCGGCGGTCGCGTGGATCATCGCGTCGGCGGCCGCCATCCAGTCGCTCATCTCTTCGGTGAAGCCGAGGATCCGGACCTGCTCGTTACCGGCGAAGCGCTGCTCGAGCTTCTCGCGGGCCGGCTCGTTGCGGCCGGTGATGCAGACCACGAGCGTGTCGCCGTCGAGCGCGATGTTGATGGCGCCCTCGAGGTCGCCTATCCCCCAGCCGCCGCCCGAGACCAGCACCATCCGCGCGTGGGCCGGGACGTCGAGCGCTTCGCGCGCATCGCGGCGGGTGCGAGGCATCAGGAACTCACGGGCGATCGGCGGGCGCACCCACTCGACCGACCCGGGCCCGACCAGCTCCTCGACTTCCTCGATCGACTCGGGATGGGTCACGTAGTGGAGGTCGACCCCGGGATGCGCCCAGTAGCGCAAGCCGGCGAGGTCCGTGATCGCCGATTGGACCGGGACCCCGAGCCGCCGGTTCTCGCGCAGCATTCCGAGCACCGCGGTCACCCCGGGGTAGGTCGAGATCACGACGTCGGGGTCGTTGGCCTCGACCACCCGCAGCAGCCCCCGTCCGGAGAGCCAGTAGCCGAGGTGGTGGAAGAGCCAGCGGGTCGGCGCGAACTTGGTGATCAGCCAGTACTGGATGTCGAAGATCCAGGGCATCCAGCGGAAGACGAGTTTGGAGCCGTTGCGGAGGACGGCGGCGGAGACCTTCCCCATCGCCTCGAGCCCGTTCTCGATCACGACCTCGGCTCCCGGGACTTCCTCTTCGAGGTCGGCTTTGATGATGCGGGCGGGCAGGTCGTGTCCCTCGCCGATGTCGGCGGTCAGGACCAGGACCCGCGGCGGCCGCTCCTCCTCGCGGCTGACGCCGGCGAGCAGGGCCCCCGCGGCGTGGTCGTTGCCGTTGAGCGACGGGCGTTTGCCGGGCACCGGGTCGGGCGGGCGGGTGGTCACCCGGACCCACTCGACGTACTTGCGGACCCCCTCGCGGAAGCTCGTCTCTGCCTTCCAGCCGAGCTCCTCGAGAGCGCGCTCGTTTGAGATCACCTTGCCCGGGAAGTCACCGGGGCGCGGCGGCGTGTGGACGATCTCGCAGTTGTCGGTGTTTTCCTGCACCCGCTCGGCGATTTCGAGGATCGTCACGATCTCGTCGCCGGAGAGGTTGTAGGTGCGCCCCGCGGCCTCGGGCGCGAGCGCCGCGACGATCCCGTCGGCGAGGTCCTCGACGTAGATGAAGCTGCGGGTCGTGCTGCCGTCGCCGGCGATCGTCAGGGCCTTGCCTTCGAAGGCGAGGTCGGTGAACTTGGCGACGACACCGGCGGCGCGGGCGCGCGGGCCGTAGGGGATGCCGAAGCGCAGCACGGTCGACTCGAGGTCGTAGAGCTCGGCGTAGCCGGCGCAATAGGTCTCGCCGGCCAGCTTGGTCGCGGTGTAGAGATGGCGCGGGGCCGGGATCGGCGTTTCCTCGTCGACCTCCTGCTGCTCGCAGTCGCTGTAGGCCCAGGTCGTCGAGCCGTAGACGACGCGCCCCACCTTGGCCCGGCAGGCCGCCTCGAGCACGTTGAGGGTGCCGCGGGTGTTGACCTCCTCGGCGAGCACCGGGTCGGCGAGGACGTGGCCGACGTCGGCGACCGCGGCGAGGTGGATGACCGCGTCGCAGTCGCGCATCGCGAGGTCGAGGTTCGCCTGGTCGGTGATGCTGCCGGTGAAGGTCTCGACCTCCAGCGGCGAGTGGTAGGGGGAGGCGCTGAGGTCGAAGATCCGCGGGGTGATGCCGCGATCGCGGAGGCGATCGACCACGTGCGAGCCGATGAAGCCGCCGCCGCCGGTGACGAGGACCCTCATCCGGATGCCTCCTCGCCGAGAGCCGCGGCACGGCTCTCGGGTCGGTAGTAGAGCGGCACGCACCAGTGGTTCTGGCCGACCCAGTCCGTGTTCGGAAGGTCGTCGGAGCGCCCCATGATCCGGTGGCAGGGCTCCTCGTAGACGCGACCGGTGCTCTTCTCGATCTCCTCGAAGACGATGTACTTGTAGAGGCCCGAGGTCATCCCCTCCGGCAGCTCCAGCCGGGCGGAGTGAAGGGGGTCGAGGTGCTCGCGGGCGTGCTCGTTCTTCCAGGCGACAATCTCCTCCATGCGCTCGGCCTGGACCAGCGCCAGCGCCGCGGTGAACTCGCTCATGCGGAAGTTGAGGCCGTCGACCTCGTGCTCGAACTTGCCGTAGTTGCGGTACTTGCGGGCGAACTCGATCAGGCCCTCGTCGGCGGAGACCAGGACCCCGCCCTCGCCGGTCGAGACGGTCTTCGTCGCGTAGAGCGAGTAGACCCCGGCATCGCCGAAGCCGCCGGGCTTGGAGCCGCTCCACTCGGCGCCGTGAGCGTGGGCGCAGTCCTCGAGCAGGAAGATCCCGTTCTCGCGGCAGTAAGCCGCGATCCGCTCTGAGTCGAAGGCGATGTGGCCGCCGATGTGGACGAGTATCGCCGCCCTCGGCCTGTGCTTCTCGGCCTTCGCCTCGAAGTCCGTGAAGGACATGCAGAGGTCCTCGCGATTGCAGTCGACGAACTCGACCTCGGCGCCGGCCTTGATCGCGGCCAGCGGGGTCGCCATGAAGGTGTTGGACGGGCAGAGGACGATCTCCCCCCTGACCCCCGCGAACTCGAGCGCCGCCAGGGCGCCGCCCGCCCAGCTCGAGAGGCCGACGCTCGGCAGGCCGTTCCACTCACCCCAGCGCTGCTCGAAGGCCTCCAGCTTGGCCCCCTCCGACCACTGCTCGGAATCGAGCACCTCGGCCCAGAGCTCGAAGAGCCGGCCGCGGTCGCGATGATCGAACCCGATCGCGAACCGCGCCGCGTCGGACCGGGTTGTCTCGGCTGCGCGCAAAGCGCGGCAAGGCTAACACCGAGTGCAGACCCAGAGGTGCCGGTCAGGTGCCCTCTTTGGCTTCGATTACCGCTCCGACCGCACGCGAGCCGGCGAGCAGCATGGTTCCGGCGACGGACACGGCCATGAATCCGACCAAGGCGACGCCGCCCAGCGGCGTGCTCCCCCACGACTCGCCGAAGATCAGCGGCGCCAAGGCGACCGGGACCAAAACCTGGACCGCGAACATGACCGGCGCGACGTGCGTGGCCGGGCGCCTCTGCAGGGCGCTCATCTCGCTGAGCAGCGCCAGCCCCTCCGAGGCGGCGGCCGTCGCCAGCCAGGCGGCGGCGACCAGCACCGCGCCTGCAGCCAGCTCGTCGGTCAGCAGCTTGCTCGCGATCGCCGTCCAGGCGTACCCGCAGCCGGCGCTGATCACCGCCAGCAGCCCGAGCGCCGAGGCCCTGCGGCCGAGCAGGTAGGGAAGCGCGATCGGGATCGCGACCAGGGCCAGCGCGGCGGCGATCGCCGCCGTCCCGGCGTGGTCGGTCGTGCGGTCGGGCGCTGCCCAGGCGACGCCGATGACCCCGAGCACGATCGCCGCCACCGCCACCGCCTCGCGACGGCCGGGGGCCTCCCCCAGCCTGGTCGCCCCGAGCCAGAGCAGCAGGATCAACCCGCTGGCGAGGCAGGGCTGGACGACCGTCAGCGGCGCCAGGAGCAGGGCGGCTATCTCCAGCGGCCACCCGAGGAAGCCGAGCGCGGTCGCCCCGAGCCAGCGCCTGTTGCGCAGCAGCCTGCCGATCAGCGACGGTCGCAGCGAGTGCTCGCCCGGCACCTCCCGCGCCTCCAGCGCCTGCAGGGCGATCGAGGTGTTGTAAAGGAGCGACGCCCCCACCGCAGCGGCTATCCCGAGCGCCAGCACGGTCGCGAGCCTAGTGGTCGGGTTGGATCAGACCGCGACGGCGCGGCCGGCCCGGCGGTCGCGGCGCAGGGTCTCGAGGTAGGGCCCGAAGTCGACCATGAACCGCCCCCGCTCGCTGAAGTCCCGCCGCCTGCGGCGGACCTCCGCGGATACGGCCTCCCGCAGTTCCTCCCCGGCGGGCAGCAGCACCCTGCCGGCGAGCACGTCGGCGCTCCACTCGGCCTGCTCATCGGCGATCGGCAGCAGCGCCCGGTGAGCCTCGATCAGCCCGACGAAGTGGAGGCCGGGCCGGTCGGGGTGGGCGATCGCGCGGAAGAGGTCGCCGGAGTCGGGCCGGTCCTCCTCGGCGAGGAATCCGGTCGGCAGGCCGAAGCCGGTGGCGTGGACGATCACGTCGGGCTCGGTGCTGGTCCCGTCGGCGAAGCTGACCCGGCGCCCCTCGACCGCGACGATCTCGGGCCGGACGTCGACCAAGCCGCGCTCCATCGCGACCCTGACGGTGTCCGAGATCGCGATGATCTCATCGCCGCACCGCCTCGCCGGAGGGGGCAGGCCGCGGCGCCGCATCCCGCGGCTGGTCATCATCGAGGTGCCGGCGAGGACGCGGCGACGGAGGCTCCAGGGAACGGTGCGGGCGACGATGTGGGGGTTGAGCCAGTCGAGCGGGACCCCGCCGACCCGGCGCGGCATCGTCCAGACCGGGGTGCGGACCGAGAGCACGACGGAGGCGGCCGACCCGGCGACGTCGCCGCAGATCTCCGACCCCGACGTGCCGGCTCCGATCACGAGGACCCTCCTGCCCGCAAACCGCTCGGGAGTCCGGTGCTCGGCACTGTGCAGCTGCTCACCCTCGAAATCGCCCGGTAGCTCGGCCATCCGCGGGCGGCCGCTGACCCCGAGCGCGCAGACGAGCGCCGAGTAGGACCGGCGCTCCCCCTCGGAGCTGACGAGCGCCCAGCCCCCGTCCACGGGGCGCGCCTCGGCGACCCGCCAGTTGGGCCTCAGGTGCGGCAGGAGCCCTTCGTCGGCGGCGAGGCGGCCGAGATAGGCAAGCATCTCGGTGTGGGTCGCGTACTCCCATGGGCGTCCCGGAATCCGCCGCGAGCCCACCGACATCCTCAGCTTGCTCGTGTTCGCGACCAGCGACTCGTAACAGGCCGACCCATCGCCGTCGGGGTCATAGCGCCAGGTCCCCCCCAGCCCGTCGCGCGCCTCGAGAATCTCGAAGGGCAGCCCGGCCCGCTTCAGCGCCCGTGCGGCAAGGATCCCGGAGCCACCACCCCCGATGACGCCAACAGGTGTCGCATCGCCGACGGACACCGGCCGAGAATAGCCCGCGGCAAGACGATCTCGGACATAGACCACCGCCTGCTTCGCTTCGCCATAAACCACCGCCTCCTCAGCTGCGTCACAAACCACCGCCTCCTCCGCTTCGCGTCCGGGGGCGGGAACAAACGGCCATCTCCTCAGCTGCGCTTCCGGGGATGGCCGCTACGCGCCATATCTGCGCCGCTCACGAAGAATCAGATCGTGACGTTCGCTGATTGGTGCTTCGGGCGCTCGACCTTGGTGCGCTTCTCGACCTCTGGGCGGCCATCCCTTACGCCGCTGCGTCGATTTTCCTCGCTATAGGGAGGAAAACTCGACCAGGGACGACGCCAGGTCTCGGGAGAATCCTCGAACGGACGGACCCTGGGATCTCTGTCTGACCTGGGACGCCTGCCCGCGGGTGGCGGTGTCGTGGGGGTGGGCTCTGCAGCCCGGAGGCTTCGTAGGGCAAGTCTTCGTATCTAGGGGCGCGTTGTCCCGGCGCCCGAAGAAGCGCGCAGGGCAAGGAGGGCACCCCCACGGCGCCGACAGGCCCCGCGGCCCGGGCGCCCCGTCCCTAAGTCTCTTGGTACAGCGGCCCGTCGCCACCCTCAGGCAGCGTCAGTCGCCCGCCCTTGGCCGTGATCGCGCCGCACTGGACGCAGTTGGAGGCGGTGACGTGGACGTCGACGTCTCCGTGGCCGTTCTCGAGCTGGTCCTCGGGGATCTCGTAGACCTGGGCCGGGCACATCGAAACCCAGGTCTGGGCGATCTCGAGCGGGACCTTGGTCTGGATGCGGACGTGATTGGGGGCATCGTCACGGGTCGCGTTGCCGGAGAGGAAGACCGAGTCGAGCTTGTTGAAGGTGACCTCGTTGTCGGGCTTCGGGTACTTGTCACCGGCACTGCCGAGGTGCATCGCCGGCTCGGCGTCGTCCTCGACCTTCCAGTGGCCGCCCGGGAAGGCGCCTTTGGTGGCGACCATCATCGAGCCCATCGCGCCGCCGAAGATCAGGCCGCGGGTCAGCGGCTGCTTCATGTTGCGCGAGCGGTAGAGGTCCTTCTCGATCACCGACTTTCGGATCATCGCGTCGTAGTTTTCGAAGTTGACAGAGTCGATGTCGGCCTTCAGCGACTCGACGATCGCTTCCGCCGCGTACATGCCGGCGTGCATCGCGTAGTGGACACCCGCCAGTTCGGCGATGTTGACCATCCCGGCCGCATCGCCGGCGACGAGCATGCCCGGCACCGAGAAGCGCTTCGGCAATGCCCAGTAGCCGCCCGAGGGGATCGTCTTCGCTCCCCAGCCGACCCGTTTGCCGCCCTCGATGATCTTGGCGATGAACGGGTGCTGCTTGAATTTCTGCAGCTCGTCGTGGACGGAGAAGGTGGCGTCGGTGTAGTCGAGGCCGACGACGAGGCCGAAGCAGACCTTGTCCTCGCCCATCGGGTAGATGAAGCTGCCGCCCGCCTCTTTGTATTTCGGGCCCCAGCGCAGCGGCCAGCCGAGGGTGTGGATGACCCGGTCGAGCGGCTTCGGGACCTCCCAGACCTCCTTCACACCGAGCTCCCAGGCCTGCGGGTCGGAGCCGCCGATGTCGAAGTAGTCGTAGGCGGAGTAGGTGAGGTGGCCGATCGTGCCCTCGGCGAGGACGGTCGCCTTGGCGACGACGTCGGAGCCGGGCTCGAAGTTGCCGAGCTCCTCGCCGTCCTTGCCGCGGCCGCGGTCGCCCGAGCGCACGCCCTTGACGATCCGGTCCTCGACCAGCAGTTTCGTGGCCGCGGTCTCGGAGAGGATGTAGACGCCGGCCTCCTCGGCTTTCTCCGACAGGAAGCGGCCCAGTTTCGCGACCGAGAGCGTGTAGGTGCCCTCTTTGCGGAAGTTGGGCGGCGGCGGCTTCAACGGGAACGCTTTCTTCGAGGTCAGGAAGTAGGTCGCGTCCTTGGTCACCTCCTGGTAGACCGGCGGCCAATCGGCCGGGTCGAGGTCCGGGAACAGCCTGGTCAGCGCCGAGGGGTCGACGTTGGCCCCGGAGAGCAGATGGGCGCCGGGGACTTTGCCCTTCTCGATGACCGCGACCGGGACTTCGCCGAGCTTCTCGGTCAGCTCCGGCTCGTCCTCGAGCAGCTGCATCAATTTGTTGGCGCAGGCGAGCCCGGCGGGGCCGCCGCCGACGATCGCCACGCCGACCTCGATGCGCTCGTCCTCGGCATCGGTCGGCGGACCGATCACGTCGGCGCTGTCGAACGGCGGCGGGAACTCGATTGGCCTTACGTCCGGCATCTATCGCTCCTTGAGGAAATGACGACCGAGCCGGAGCTCAGCCGCCCTTCTTTGCTTTGATCGCCTCGGTCAGCTTCGGGAGGATCTTGTGCAGGTCCCCCACGACGCCGAGATCCGAGAACTCGAAGATCGGCGCGTTCTGGTCCTTGTTGATCGCAAGGATGTTCTCCGAGCTCTGCATCCCGACCTTGTGCTGGATCGCGCCGGAGATGCCGGCGGCCAGGTAGAGCTTCGGCGCGACCGTCTTTCCGGTCTGGCCGATCTGGGCGGCGTACGGGTACCAGCCGGCGTCGACGACGGCACGGGTCGCGGCAACCGCCCCGCCCATCGCCTCGGCGAGTTCCTCGCACTGTTTGAAGCCCTCGGCTGCGCCGAGGCCTCGACCGCCGCCGACGAGGATGTCGGCGTCCTCGATGTTGACGTCGGCGCCGCGCTGCTCGCCGCGCTGGACCATCTTCGCCTTCGTCGACCAGGCCGAGAGCTCGACGTCGACGTCGACGACCTCGGCGGTTCCGCCGGTCTCGTTGGAGTCGAATGCGTTGAGGCGGCCGATGATGATCCCCGGCTCGCTGACGTAGCCGACGTCGGCGATCTGGGAGTCCTGGAGGATCGGCCGCTCGGCGACGAGCTTGCCGTCCTGGACCTTGACCTTGGTCACCTCCATCGTCACCCCGGCGTTGAGGCGGGCCGTCAGTCCGGCGCCGATCTCGAAGCCGAGCAGGCCGCCGCCGAACAGCGCGTAGCCGAAGCCCTCGTCCTGGATCACCTTCGCCATCGCGTCGACGATCGGCTGGGCGAGCCCCTCGGGCACGGTCTTGGCGCGGTAGACCTTGGTGGCGCCGTAGTTGCCGAGCGCCGCGCAGGCATCGTCGGCGATGTCGCCGACGACCATGACGCCGGCGTCGCCGCCGATCTCGCCGGCCAGCCGGGCCGCCTCGGAGATAGCCCCGAGCGAGTTCTTGTTGAAGTTGCCCTCGTCGTCATGCAGGGCGTAGGTCAGGATGCCCGCCATCTAGATCAGCTTCCTCTCGTCGAGCCAGGCGACGATCTTTTCGACCGTCTCGTTTGTGTCCTCGTCCTCGATGATCTCGCCGGCCTCTTTGGCAGGCGGCGGATTGAGCCCGAGAACCGATGTCTTCGAGCCGCCCTCGCCGACCATGCCGCCGTCGATGCCGACGTCGCCGGTCGCCTTCGCGTCGAGGGGTTTTTTCTTCGCCCCCATGATCGCCTTCAGACTCGGGTAGCGCGGCTCGTTGATCGCGTCGCCGACGCTGATCACAGCGGGCAGCTCGATCTCGACCGTGTCGTAGCCGTACTCGGCCTGGCGCTCGCAGCGCAGCTTGCCGTCGGAGACGTCGATCTTGATCACCTGCGTCAGCGAGGGCATCTGCAGGTGGTCGGCGACGACGGCGCCGATCGTGTAGCACTCGCCGTCATCGGACTGCTGGCCGAGCAGGACCAGGTCCGGGCTCTCGGACTCGAGCACCTTGGCCAGCGAGTAGCCGGTGGCGCAGACGTCCGAGCCCGAGAGGGCGGCGTCGGAGAGGTGCACAGAACGGTCGGCGCCGAGCGCGACCGCCTTATGCAGCGCGCGGACCGCGGAATCGGGGCCCATCGTCACCGCGACGACCTCCTCGACCGGGATCGCGCCACCCTCCTTGATCTGCATTGCAGCCTCGATGGCGTGTGTATCGAAGGGGTTGAGATTCTTCTCGCCGCCACGGTCCAGTCGCATCGTGCTGGGGTCGATGCGCTTCTGAACGGCGGCGTCCGGAACCTCCTTGACGAGGACGCAGATCTTCAACTTGAAGCCTCCTTGGGCTTGGTTTCCTCTGGTTGACTGACCAGTCAATCAGTCTATCTATAGACACGGCGATGATGCATTGAGAAGTGTGCGGTTGGTCACCCTAGTGACTGCTGTTGCTCAGCCGGCGTGGCGCTCTGCGGCGCCGGCACGGATGAACTCGACGATCTCGTCTGTACCCGCTCCGGGCGTGAATACCGCGGCGACCCCGAGCTTCTTCAGCTCGGGGATGTCCTCGGCCGGGATCGTGCCGCCGACCGTGACGAGGACGTCGTCGACCCCCTGGGCGGCAAGCAGGGCGACGACCTTCGGGACGAGGGTCATGTGGGCGCCCGAGAGGATCGAGAGGCCGACCGCGTCGGCGTCCTCCTGGATCACCGTCTCGGCGATCTGCTCAGGGGTCTGGTGGAGGCCGGTGTAGATGACCTCCATGCCCGCGTCGCGGAGGGCGCGGGCGATGATCTTGGCGCCGCGGTCGTGCCCATCCAAGCCAGGCTTGGCGACGACGACGCGGATCTTGCGGGCGGTTGCGGCCTCCATGGGGGCGGGGAGATTACCCGGCGGCGTCAAATCCCATCACGTTTTCCAGGTCGTGCATGGAAAACGTGATCGGCTGAGGCTAGAAAACCGGCGACTCGGTGTAGGTGCCGAAAACCTCCTGCATCGCCGCGATCATCTCCCCCTCTGTGGTGCGGGCGCGGGCGGCCTCGATGATCGCCGGCATCAGGTTCTCGTCGGTCGCGGCCGCCCGTTTGAGCTCGGCCAGGCTCGCCTCGACGGCGCCGGAGTCGCGGCGCGCCCGGGTCGCGGCGAGGCGGTCGGTCTGCTTGCGTTCCAGGGCCGGGTCGATGCGGAGGATCGGCGTCGCGGCTTCGTCCTCCTGAGTGAAGTCGTTGACCCCGACGACGATCCGCTTGCGCTCGTCGAGCTCGCGCTGGTAGGTGAAGGCGGCGTCGGCGATCTCGCGCTGCGGGAAGTTGCGGCGGATCGCCTCGACCATCCCCCCCAGCTCGTCGATCCGGGCGAAGTAGTCGTAGGCGGCGGCCTCCATCTCGTCGGTCAGCTTCTCGACGAACCAGGAGCCGCCCAGCGGGTCGGGCGTGTTCGGGGCGCCGGACTCGAAGGCGATGATCTGCTGGGTCCGGAGCGCGACCCGCACCGCCTCCTCGGTCGGCAGCGCCAGCGCCTCGTCGTAGGAGTTGGTGTGGAGCGACTGGGTTCCGCCGAGCACCGCCGCCAGCGCCTCGAGCGAGGTGCGGACGACGTTGTTGAGCGGCTGCTGGGCGGTCAGAGAGACGCCCGCGGTCTGGGCGTGGAAGCGGAGCCGCATCGACTCCTCCTTCTTGGCGCCATAGGTGTCGCGCATCTCGCGCGCCCAGATCCGGCGCGCGGCCCGGTACTTGGCGATCTCCTCGAAGAAGTCGATGTGGGCGTTGAAGAAGAAGGAGAGGCGGGGGGCGAAATCGTCGACATCGAGGCCGCGCTCGAGCGCCCGCTCGACGTAGGTGAAGCCGTCCTTGAGGGTGAAGGCGAGCTCCTGCTGGGCGGTCGAGCCGGCCTCGCGGATGTGGTAGCCGGAGATCGAGACCGGGTGCCAGCGGGGCATGTTCCGGGAGCACCACTCGATCATGTCGGTGACCAGGCGCATCGCCGGCTCGATCGGGAAGCACCACTCCTTCTGGGCGATGTACTCCTTGAGGATGTCGGTCTGGATCGTGCCGCCGAGCTTCTCGGCGGGGATCCCCTGCTCCTCGCCGACGAGGACGTAGAAGGCGAGCAGGATCGCCGCCGGGGCGTTGATCGTCATCGAGGTGGTCACCCCGTCGAGCGGGATGCCGGCGAAGAGCTGCTCCATGTCGTCGAGGCTGTCGACGGCGACCCCCTCGCGGCCGACCTCGCCGAGGCTGCGCTCGTGGTCAGAGTCGTACCCCATCAGGGTCGGCATGTCGAAGGCGGTGGAGAGCCCCGTCTGCCCGTGGTCGAGCAGGTAGTGGAAGCGCTCGTTCGTCTCCTCGACGGTGCCGAAGCCGGCGAACTGGCGCATCGTCCAGAGCTTGCCCCGGTACATGGAGGGATAGGGGCCGCGCGTGAACGGGTACTCGCCGGGGCGGCCGATCGCAGCGTCAGTGTCGGCGGGGGCGTCCTCGGCCGTGTAGAGCGGCTCGATCGGGTGGCCCGACATCGAGGTCCTCTCGGCGTCGCGCTCCCCGTACTCCGGCCTCTGCCGCGGTTCCGTAGCCATGCGCCCAGAGTGTAGATGCGGCCCGGGCTAGCGCCGCGCAGGGAAGCGCCGGGGCGGCGCCTTGCGGCGAGCGGCGAGGCGGGAGCCGCCGAACCCGGCGACCGTCGCCAGCACGGTGATCGTGATCGCGACGAGCCGGCGCCCGAGGCGCTCGAAGCGCATCGTCTGCCAGCCCTCGCGCCTTGCGATCGCGGCCAGCGCCGGGTCCGGATTGACGACCACCGGGTGGCCGACGGCCTCCAGCATCGGCAGGTCCGAGATCGAGTCGGAGTAGGCGTAGGAGGCGGCCAGGTCGATCTCGTGAGAGGCGGCGAATTCCCGCATCGCCTCGACCTTGCCGGGCCCGTAGACGAACGGGCCGTCGAAGCGGCCGGTGAAGGCGCCGTCGGCATCGACCTCGTAGCGGGTCCCTATCCCGCCGTCCATGCCGAGGACGTTGGCGAGCGGCTCGACGACGCCGTTGCCGGCGGCGCTGACGATGAAGGTCGCCCGGCCGGCGTCCTGGTGGCCGTGGACCTCGTCGAGCATCTGCGGGTAGATGCGCGGCAGCACGGCCGCCAGCACCTCGGGGTTCATCCGCTCGAGATCACGCGCGGGGACCCCCGAGATCAGCTCGCGGGCCTGCTTGAGGACCTCGGTTGTGCGCTCGTCGGTCGTCCCGCGCAGCCGGTAGCGCAGGTGCTCGAAGCCCCAGCTGGCGAGCAGGCGGCGGCTGACGATGCCGTGGCGCATCGCAACCCGCGCGAACGGCATCCCGCTCGACCCCGCCATCAGGGTCTTGTCGAGGTCAAAGAAAGCAGCTGAGCGGGGCATGGCCCCCTTTCGGTCTCGCCTAGGAGCTGGGGACTTCGATCACGATCGCGTCGCCCTGGCCGCCGCCCGAGCAGATCGCGGCGACGCCGAGGCCGCCGCCCCGGCGGCCGAGCTCGTGGACGAGCGAGCCAACGATGCGCGAGCCGGAGGCGCCGATCGGGTGCCCGAGGGCGATCGCGCCGCCGTTGACGTTGACGTTCCCGTCCTCGATGCCGAGCATCCGCATCGAGTTGAGGGCGACCGAGGCGAAGGCCTCGTTGATCTCCCAGAGGTCGACTTCCTCAGGGCTCTTGCCGATCTTCTCCAGCGCCTGCTTGGCAGCGTTGGCCGGCGTTTTCGCCAGATAGGGGAAATCGTCGGCGACGGTCCCGTAGGCGAGAACGCGGGCGAGCGGGGTGCGGCCCTGCTTCTCGGCCCACTCCTCGGAGGCGACGACGATCGCCCCCGCCCCGTCGTTGACGCCGGGGGCGTTGCCGGCGGTGTGGGTCGCGTCCTCGCCGCCGATCGCGCGGAGCTTGGCGAGGGTCTCGACCGTGGTGTCGGCGCGGATCGCCTCGTCGGACTCGACGGTGTTCTCGCCCTTGCGGGACTTGACCGTGATGCCGGCGATCTCGTCGGCGAGGCGGCCGGCGTCGGTCGCCTCGGCGGCGAGCCGGTGCGAGCGCTCGGCGAATTTGTCCATGTCGGCGCGGGTGATCTCGAGCTCGTTCGAGACCTCGCTCGCCTCGTTGATCATCTGCTTCTCGGTGAAGGGGTTGGTGAGCCCGTCGTGGGTCATCGCGTCGACCACCGCGGCGTCGCCCATCCGGTAGCCGAAGCGGGCGCCGGGGAGCAGGTGCGGAGCGCCGCTCATCGACTCCATGCCGCCGGTCACCGCAACCTCGGTGTCGCCGGCGCGGATCGCCTGATCGGCGAGGCCGATCGTGCGCATGCCCGAGGCGCAGACCTTGTTGATCGTCTCCGAGGGCACCTCCTTGGGGATGCCGCCCTTGATCTGGGCCTGGCGCGAGGGGATCTGCCCCTGGCCGGCCTGCAGGACCTGGCCGAAGATGACCTGGTCAACCTGCCCGGGGTCGACGCCGGAGCGCTCCAGCGCCGCCGAGATCACGTGGCCGCCGAGGTCGGTGGCGTCGAGTGAGGAGAGGGTGCCGCCCATCTTGCCGAAGGGCGTGCGCGCGGTTCCGAGGATGACTGTGCTGGACATTTGGGGCCTTTCTGCGTCTTCGTTTTTGTGCCGGATCTCGGCTCGGGAAGGGCCGCATGGCCCTGACCAGGGACGATAGCGGGACTGACCCCGGGATTGCGTGAGCATCCGCATAGACCTCCACCGAGCTGGTGGGCCGAGAATCGACCTGTACGGTTTCGGGGCGATGGCGCGACGAGGCCTATTCCTGCTGCTCCCGGCCGTTGCGGCGGTCCTGGCGTTTCCGGTTGCGGCGAGCGGCGCCACCTACTGCGTCAACAAGAGCGGCTTCCAGTGCAATCAGACATTCACCGCCGGAGAACTCGACGCGGCGATCGCAAAAGCGGATGCGGACCAGAACTCGCTCGACCGGATCGAGCTCGGCCCCGGGATCTACAACGGCGGCCGTTACTACGTCAACAGCCGGACCGAACTCATCGGGTCCGGCATCGACAAAACGGTGATCACCAACGCGACGCCGACGAGCAACCCGGAGACCGCCATCCTCCTTGCGAATTACGAAGGGGAGACGGTCACCGACCTGACGGTCAGGATCGGCCCGGGAGAAGCCGTACGCGGCATCCAGATGGGAGGGAACGCGGTCGTCGAACGGGTGCGGGTCGTCGCCGCTCCCGGCGCTGACCCGGAGGTCGGCCTGGACGCACATGGCGTGACGGTCCGCGACGTTCACGTTGAACTGCCGCAGGAGTCATCGACGGGAGGCTCGATAGGCGGAACGATCGAAGACTCGAGCTTCGAAGGCGAAACCGGGCTCTTTCTCAACGGCGGCGTCGCCCGTCGCATCGTCGCGATCGGGAACGCGGCGATGGAATCCGGCGGCGGCGGCTCGCGGGTGGAAGACAGCGTCCTCCGCTCCCACGGCCCGGAAGCCATCGGCCTGATCGGCCCCCGATTCGCGGGCGGGGAAACGGAACTCTCACAGGTTACGGTGGCCGGCGACGGGTCTCCCGGCAGCATCGGCCTCAAGGCGGAGTCAGGGAGCGGGGCATTCGTCGACCTGACCACCGGGTTCACGGTCCGCAACACGGTCGTCTCGGGCTTCGCCACGTCCGTCACCCGTCAAGGCTTCGCCGGCAAACCCTCGGGGTCGTGCGGGACCCAATGCTCGATTACGCAGAACTTCGACATCGCCTACTCGGCCTTCGACTTTCCCGAGGGCGTCAAAGACCTCGGCGGCCCCGGTTCGCTCACCCTCGGCCCCGGCAACGTCGACCTCGGCGACCCGCGCTTCGGCAACCCAGCGGCGGGCGACTACCGCCTCCGCCCCGACTCGCCGCTGATCGACGCCGGCGACCCGGTCGCGCTCGGCTCCAACTCCTTCTACTCCGGTGAGCCCCTCGTCGACTTCGGCGGGCTCGAGCGGATCGTCGACGGCAGGGCCGGGGGCAGCCCTGCGGCCCGACGCGACATCGGCGCCTACGAGTACGCCCGCCGCTCCCCTTCGGTAACGGTCGGATCCCCACCCCAGGCGCTCCTCTACCAACCCGTGGAGATTCCGGTTCAGGCGTCCGATCCCGACCCCTTCGACACGGTCTCCCTGCAATTCAGCTTCGACGGACAGGCGGGAGGCACCGCGGGCTCCCACGTCTTCACGACGCTCGGGAGCCACACCGCGCTGGTACTCGGGACCGACCCGACGGGCGCGGCGGCGACCGGGTCGACGACGTTCCAGGTCAAGGCGCTGCCGGGCAAATGCGCGAACAAGCTCTCGGGGGGCGGCAAACGCGACGTCTTCAAGGGGACCTCGGCCGGAGACTCGCTGAGCGGATTGGGCGGGCGCGACTCGCTTCGCGGCGGCGACGGGAGCGACTGCCTGTTCGGCGGCAAGGGGAACGACTTCCTCGAAGGCGGCAAGGGCAAGGACCGTCTCGCCGGCGGCGCCGGCGGCGATCGCATCTCGAGCAAGGACCACAAACGCGACAAGGTCGATTGCGGCCCCGGCGACGACAGCGTCGTGGCGGACCCGGTCGACAGCCTCAAGAATTGCGAGACGACGCCTCAATAGACTCGCCGGCCGTGAAGGTCACGGTCGGCAACGGAGACATCGCCTCGGTCGAGGCCGATCTCCTCGTGGTCGGGCTCTACGAGGACGACCATCTCCCCGCCGACCTGGCCGACGTGCCAGGTGCGGCCGACGCCCGCGGCGCCTTCAAGAAGGTCTCCCCCCTGCACCTGGAGGGCCCGCGGCGGGCGCTGGCGATCGGCCTCGGCAGCCGCGAGCAGATGGACGCCGAGCGGGCGAGGGTCGTGGGCGCGATCGCGGCGAAGCTGGCGGCGGATGTCGAGGCGACCTCGATCGCCCTGCTGGCGCCCGGGTCCAATGACCCGGCGGGAGTCGTCGAAGGGCTCGTCACCGGCACGATCCTCGGCTCCCACCGCTTCGACCGCTTCCTCTCAGAGGACCCCGAGTCTCCGCGCCCGCCGGGGCTCGACTCGATCGTCCTGCTTGACGCCAAGGCCCATGCCGACGACGCCGAGCGCGCCCGCATCTGCGCAGAGGCGCAGAACCGGGCCCGGGACCTGCAGAGCCTTCCCTCCAACGTCGCGACGCCGTCCTTCCTCGGCCGGCGGGCGCGGAGCGTCGCCTCCTTCCACGAGAAGGTCAGCACCGACGTCCTCGGCCGCGAGGAGATCGCCGCCAAGGAGATGGGCGGCCTGGTCGCCGTCAGCCAGGGCTCCGCGGAGGAGCCGCAGCTGATCGTGATGCGATACGCCGGCGGCGGCGACGGCCCGACCCTGGGAATCGTCGGCAAGGGCGTCACCTTCGACACCGGCGGGATCTCGATCAAGCCCTCGGCGGGGATGCACGAGATGAAGATGGACATGTCGGGGGCCGCGGCCGTGATCGAGGCGGTCGGCGCGATCGCGGAGCTGGGGCTCGACCTCAACCTGCTCGCCGTCGTCCCTTCGACCGAGAACATGCCGTCCGGGACCGCGATCAAGCCGGGAGACATCATCACCCAGTACAACGGCAAGACGGTCGAGGTCAACAACACCGACGCCGAGGGCCGGCTGATCCTGGCCGACGCCCTCGCCTACGCGGTCGAGCTCGGCGCCGAGCGGATCGTCGACCTGGCGACGCTGACCGGCGCGGTCCTGATCGCGCTCGGCTCCACCTACGCCGCGGTGATCTCCAACGACGATGAGCTGGCGGCCGAGGTCGAGCGGGCCGGCGAGGAGAGCGGCGAGCTCGTCTGGCGCCTGCCCCTGCACGCCGAGTACAAGGAGCTGACCAAGGGGACCGTCGCCGACCTCACCAACGCCTCGGCAAAGCGCAAGGCCGGGACGATCTACGCCGGCTCCTTCCTAGAGGAGTTCGTCGGCGAGACGCCCTGGGCCCACGTCGACATCGCCGGCACCGCCTGGGACGTCGGCCGCGAGTACACCGGCAACGACGCCAGCGGCTTCGGAGTGCGGCTCCTGGTCGGGCTCGCTCGCAGACTGGCCGGCTGACCAGTCCTTAACCCACCGCGGCTGGGCCGGCGGTAGGTTTTTGCCGCAGGGGAGGCCCACGATCGAGGAGGAGACGATGCCACCGGAGTTGACCGCTGCCCACCGGCGCACGCTGAGCGCAGTCTGCGACACCGTCGTGCCGAGCATCGAGCGCGATCCCGACCCGGATGGCTTCTGGGCGATCAGCGCCGCGAGCGTCGGCGCCGACGTCGCCCTCGCCGACCTCCTCGCCGAAGCGCCGGAGGAACAGCTCGCGGGGACGATCGAGCTGTTGGAGGGCCTCGCCGCGCAGGGCTTCGACGATCTCCCACGCGATGAGCGCGAAGCGCTGATGATCGAAGTCGCGCTGAGCGGCCCCGAGCAGGCCGCCGGCGTCGGGGCGCTGATCGGCGGCACGATCTTCCTCACCTACTCGCTGCCCGACCCGGAGACGGGGCAGAACCCGTCCTGGCCGACCTTCGGATACCCGGGCCCGATCCAGGCCCCCTCCCCCGAGCCGAGGCCGATCGAGCCCCTGGTCCCCGAGGGCGGGAAGCTGGAGCTCGAAGCCGACGTCGTCGTGATCGGATCCGGGGCCGGCGGCGGCGTGATCGCCGGTGAGCTCGCGCAGAGCGGGATGAAGGTCGTCGTCCTCGAGGCGGGCGCCTACTACGACGAGTCCGAGCTGCCGATGCTCGAGCTCTGGGCCTACCAGAACCTCTACCTGCGCGGCGGCGCCTTCCCGACCGCCGACAACAACATCATGTTGCAGGCCGGCGCCGGCCTCGGCGGCGGCACGACGATCAACTGGACCAACTGCCTGCGCACCACTGAGTGGGTGCGTGACCAGTGGGCGAACGAGTTTGGCCTCGAGGGCGTCGACGGGCCCGAGTACGACCGCCACCTCGACGCGGTGCTCGGCCGGATCAGCGCCAACGACGGGTGCAGTGACTACAACGGCCCGACCCGGCGCCTCCA
Organism: uncultured Solirubrobacterales bacterium; assembly: GCA_963795295.1. Lineage (GTDB taxonomy): Bacteria > Actinomycetota > Thermoleophilia > Solirubrobacterales > 70-9 > VRUE01. The sequence goes on along the minus strand of CAWCHE010000005.1, from coordinate 702,014 downwards.
GGAGGGCGCGGAGAAGCTCGGCCTCTCGTTCCGCCGCCTCGTCCGCAACACGGACCAGGCCAGCTACGACCCCGAGACCGCCGCCTACATCGGCTTCGGCGACCGCACCGGGTCAAAGCAGACGACCGCCCGCACCTACCTGCGCGACGCCGTCGAGAACGGCGCCGAGATCCTCGTGCGGACCAGCGCCCGCCGCGTCCTGACAGAGGGAGGCAGGGCGGCGGGCGTCGAGGCCCGTTTCGAAGACCCCGAGACGGGCCGGACCGCCGACGTCACAGTGCGGGCGCCGCGCGTCGTCGTCGCCTGCGGGGCGCTCGAGTCGCCGGCGCTGCTGCTGCGCTCCGGGATCGGCGGCCCGGCGGTCGGCGATTACCTGCGACTGCACCCGACCAGCGGGCTGCTCGGCGTCTACGAGGAGGACCAGAAAGCCTGGTGGGGCGCGCCCCAGTCGGGGATGGTCGACGAGTTCGCCGACACCGGCGACGGCTACGGGTTCCTGGTCGAGACGGCCCAGTACACGACCGGGATCGGCGCCTCGATCACGCCGTTCGAGGGCGCCGAGGCGCACAAGGAGGCGATGGCCGGCTTCCGCTTCAACTCGGTCTCGGTCGGCCTCCTGCGCGACCGCGGCCACGGCCGGGTGACGATCGATGGTGACGGCGAGGCTGTCCACAGCTATGAGCTGACCGACGAGGTCGACGTCGAGAACACCCACCGGGCCTTCGCCGCTCAGCTGCGGCTGCACGAGGCCGCCGGCGCCCGCGAGGTGCGGCTGCTGGCTCCCTTCGCGAAGCCGTGGAAGGCGGGCGACGGCCACGAGGAGTTCCTCGAGCAGGCCCGCAACTACCCGCTCGGCTTCGGCGGCATCAGGCTTTTCTCGGCTCACCAGATGGGCAGCTGCCGGATGGGGACCGACCCCGAGACCAGCGTCGCCGGCCCCTGGGGCGAGCTGCACGACACCCCCGGCGTCTGGATCGGCGACGGCAGCGCCTTCCCGACCTCGACCGGGACCAACCCGATGATCTCGATCATGGCCCTCGCGCACCGCACCGCCGAGGCGATCGCGGCGACTGACCCGGCGGCATCGCAGCCGGCCGCGGCCTCCCTCTCCGAGAGCTAGGCGGCGCCGAGGATCATGCAGGTCGTGATGCCGTGGGCGAGCAGCTTGCCGCTCTCGGCCGCGGTCATCCGCGCCTCCGCGGTGGCCTGTTTGCGGCCGCGGTAGAGGACGTTGGCCTCGCAGATCACCCGGCCCGTGTCCCGGGTGACCGGCCGCACGTACTTGGCCTCGAGGCCGAGCGAGGTGTAGCCGACGCCGGCGGGGAGCGTGGTGTGGACCGCGCAGCCGAGAGCCGAGTCGAGCAGGGTCGCGGCGTAGCCGCCGTGGACGACGCCGATCGGGTTGTAGTGCTCCTCCCCCGGCTCGCCCTCGAAGACGGCCCTGCCCTCCTCGATCTCAACCGGGCGGAAGCGCATCAGGACGGCGATCGGCGGCGGCGGAACCTCCGACTCGACGACCGCCCGCATGTACTCGATCCCGGTCATCGTCGCACCGGCCGCCGCGGTCGGGAGCGGGTCCTGCCAGACGATGGTGCGGCTGCGGGTCGTCTCCGGGCTGCGCTCGGCCCAGGCCTCAGCCGCCTCGGCGGCGGTGGCGTTCGGGTCGAGCTTCAGGTCGCTCGGCTCGGGGCTCATCGCCTCTTGTCAGCGGGGCGGAGGGCGGGCGCGGCCGCCGGCTGACGGGTCGCCGGATAGTGCAGGTCGGCGCTGATCTCGGCCTCGCTGATCGAGATCCGGGGCACTCCCCTGCGTCGCTGTCGTTGTCCTGGCTTGATCCTCATCTGGTCCTCCGATCGGCTCTTGGTGGGCCGGGTTGCTTCACGCAACTCTTGATTGACCGGGAGCCTACCGCAGTGGGTTGCTTCAAGCAACTCATTGTGCCAAGATCACATTCATGCTCCGCCGCGACTATCCGGGACAGGTCTGCTCGATCGCCAAGGCGCTCGAAGTCGTCGGCGAGCGCTGGTCGCTGCTGATCGTCCGCGAGGTGATGAACCGGCACCGTCGCTTCGACGAGCTGCAGAAGGGCCTCGGCATCGCCCGCAACGTCCTCGCCGCGCGCCTCGACCGGCTGGTCGAGGAGGACATCCTCGAACGGCGGGCCTACCAGCAGAGCCCGGAGCGCTTCGAGTACTTCCTCACCGAGAAGGGCCTCGATCTCTGGCCAGTCTTGATCGCGCTGCTCGGTTGGGGTGACCGCCACTCCCCCACCCCGGACGGCCCGCCGATGGTGATCGTCCACAAGGAGTGCGGCGGTGGCGTCAACGATCGCGGCATGTGCGAGCGCTGCGGCGAGGTGCTCGAGGCGCGCGACGCCCTTGCCCTGCCCGGCCCCGGTGTCGCCGGCGCCGGGCTCGCCTCCTCCGCGGCGGCCTGACGCCGATCGTCTAACGTTGGCCGCACAGCCAGGCGGCGGACTACAAGGAGGAAGTGCGATGGCGACAGCGGCGGAGCTTCAGGTGCGCGAGACGATCTTCATCGGCGGCGAGTGGGTCGAGCCCGAGGGGACCGAGACCCTCGAGGTGACCAACTCCACGACCGAGGAGGCGATGGGGCGGATCCCGGCCTGCACCGCGTCCGACGCCGACCAGGCGGTCCGCGCAGCGCGCGACGCCTTCGACTCCTGGTCGCAGACCAGCCGCGAGGAGCGCGCTGGCTACCTCTCGGCGATCTCGGCGGGCCTCGGCGAGCGCATCGACGAGATCGCGGCGACGATCTCGCAGGAGCTCGGGATGCCGCTGACGCTGAGCAAAATGATCCAGGCGGGGCTCCCGATCGGGCAGTTCGGGGCGATGCCGGGCCTGATGGAGGAAGTCGCCTGGGAAGAGGAGATCGGCAACTCGCGGGTGCTGCGCGAGCCGGCCGGCGTGCTGGGCGCGATCACGCCCTGGAACTACCCCCTGAACCAGATCGCCTGCAAGGTCGCGCCGGCGCTGGCGGCGGGCTGCACGGTGGTCCTCAAGCCGAGTGAGATCGTCCCCCTCAACGCCTTCATCCTCGCCGAGGTGATCGAGGCCGCCGGCCTGCCTGCGGGCGTCTTCAACCTCGTCACCGGCACGGGCCCCGTCGTCGGCGAGGCGATCGCCGGCCACCCCGGGGTCGACATGGTCTCCTTCACCGGCTCGACCCGCGCCGGCCGCCGCGTCTCCGAGCTCGCCTCGGCGACGGTCAAGCCGGTCGCGATGGAGCTGGGCGGCAAGTCGCCGAACGTGATCCTCGACGACGCCGACCTGACCCGGGCGATCCCCGACGGCGTCGGCAAGTGCTACCTCAACTCCGGCCAGACCTGCAGCGCCCTGACCCGGATGCTGGTCCCGGCGGCAAAGGTCGCCGAAGCCGAGGAGATCGCCGCCCAGGCGGCCCAGGCATTCACGCCCGGAGACCCGTTCGAGGAGTCGACCCGGCTCGGGCCGCTCGTTTCCGAGACGCAGCGCGAACGCGTCCGCGGCTACATCGAGAAGGGCCAGGCCGAAGGCGCGAAGCTCGTCACCGGCGGCGCGGCGGCGCCGGAGGGCCTCGAGCGCGGCTACTTCGTGCGGCCGACGGTCTTCTCCGGGGTCACCCCCGAGATGACGATCGCCCAGGAGGAGATCTTCGGCCCGGTCCTCTCGATCCAGTCCTACGAGGACGAGGAGGACGCGATCCGGATCGCCAACGACAGCGTCTACGGTCTCGCGGGCGGAGTCTGGTCGGCCGACCAGGACCGCGCGATCGGCGTCGCCCGCCGCATCCGCACGGGCCAGATCGAGATCAACGGCGGCGCCTTCAACCCGCTGGCTCCGTTCGGCGGCTACAAGCAGTCCGGCCACGGTCGCGAGAACGGGCGGTACGCGATCGAGGAGCTGCTGCAGGTGAAGAGTTTGCAGCTGTAGCGCCAGGCCGCGGGTCCTGTCGTCGCCGTGGGGGTGCCCTCTTTGCCCTGCGCGCTTCTCCGGGCGCCGGGACAACGCTCACCTAGATTCGAAGACTTGCCCTCCGAAGCCTCCGGGCTGCAGAGTCCACCCCCACGACACCGCCACCCGCGGTCAGGCGTCCCAGGTCAGACAGAGATCCCAGGGTCCGTGCGTTCGAGGAGGACCTCGACCCATGACCAGGTGCCGTCCCAGGTCGACTTTTCCTCCCTATGGCGAGGAAAATCGACGCAGCGCGATAAGGATGGCCGCCCAGAGGTCGAGAAGCGCACCAAGGTCGAGCGCCCGAAGCACCGATCAGCGAACGTCACGATCTGATTCTCCGTGAGCGGCGCTGATGCGAAGCGATCGCCACCGCCCCCGGACGCGAAGCGGAGGAGGCGGTGGTTTATTCAGAAGCACCGATTAGCGAACGTCACGATCTGATTCTCCGTGAGCGGCGCGGATGTGGCGATCGCCACCGCCCCCGGACGCGAAGCGGAGGAGGCGGTGGTTTATGGCGAAGCTGAGGAGATGGCGGTTTGTGACTAGGGTGCCGCGCATGAACTTTGATCTCTCTGACGAGCAGAGGCTGCTGCGGGACACCGTCCGAGAATTTGCCCGGAATGAGGTCAGGCCGGTGGCGGAGGAGCTTGACCGGACCAAGGCGTTCCCGTACGAGCTCGTCGCGAAGATGGGCGGGTTGGGATTGATGGGGATCCCGTTCCCGGAGGAGTACGGGGGCGGGGGCGCCGACACGCTCTCCTATGTCCTCGCGGTCGAAGAGCTGGCGCGGATCGACTCCTCGGTCTGCATCACGATGGCCGCCCACACCTCGCTGGGGACGATGCCGATCCACCTCTGGGGCAGCGACGAGCAGAAGAGCGAGTGGCTGCCGCGGCTCTGCAGCGGCGAGCGGCTCGCGTCCTTCGGCCTGACCGAGCCCGAGGCGGGCTCCGACGCCGGCAATGTCCGCACCCGGGCGAAGCTCGAGGAGGGCGAATGGACGATCGACGGCGCCAAGCAGTTCATCACCAACTCGGGCACCGAGATCTCGGGCTGCGTCTCGATCACCGCCGTCACCGGCGAGGCCGACGGCCGCAAGGAGATCTCGAACCTGATCGTCCCCAACGGAACGCCGGGCTACGAGGTCGGCGAGGCGTACCGCAAGATGGGCTGGAACGCCTCCGACACCCGCCCCCTCTCCTTCGCCGAGTGCCGCGTCCCCGAGTCCAGCCTGCTCGGCCGCCGCGGCGACGGCTTCAAGAACTTCCTCCACATCCTCGACGGCGGCAGGATCGGGGTCGCGGCGATGGGCGTAGGCCTCGCCCAGGGCGCCCTGGACGAGGCGATCTCCTACGCGAAGGAGCGGCAGGCATTCGGGCAGGCGATCTCGAAATTCCAGTCGATCCAGGCCAAGATCGCCGACATCTCGGCCCAGATCGAGGCCGCGCGGCTGCTGGTCTGGCGCGCGGCGCTGGAGAAGGACGCCGGGGAATCGTTCACGTTGACCGCCGCCCAGGCGAAGCTGATCACCGGCCGCCTCGCGGTGAGGGCGACCGAGGAGGCGGTGCAGATCCACGGCGGCTACGGCTTCATCGAGGAGTACCCGGTCTGCCGCTTCTACCGCGACGCCAAGATCCTCACGATCGGCGAGGGCACCGACGAGGTACAGCAGATGGTCATCGCCCGCCAGCTCGGCTGCTGAGTCGCCCTACCCGAACGTGAAGGAGTAGCCCTCGACCCCGGCTTCGGGGACGAGCCGCAGCAGATGGCGTTCGACCCTGGGCAGGTCGACGAGGTCGTAGAGCCGCTGCGAGGAGATTTCGACGACGCCATCGTGGACGTCGGCGCCGGCGAGCGAGGCGGGGATCGGCCGGCCGTCGAGCAGGACCTTCATGCGCCGGCTCCGGCCGCCGGTCGGGCCGGCGACGATGTAGACGCGCCGGGCACCGAACTCGAGGTCCAGAGCGGCGCCCTGCTCGGCCGTCGCCGAGTCAAGCGTCACCCGCCAGCGACCGTGGTAGGCGAAGTTGTCGTCGGGGGGCGGCCCCGGGTCGCCGAAGTCGTGGGAGCCGGGCGAGAGCTGCGGGTTGGAGAAGCGTTCCGCCCTGGCGGCGCCGAGGTAGGTCTCCGGGGTCGTGACCGTCTTCGAAGGCGCGATCGCCCGCACCGCAGGCCTCGCGTTCCCGGTCGGATGCCCGGCTTCGGCCAGCAGCTCGCGGATCACCTTTTCTTTCTCCCCGTATTCGCCCTCGCCGAAGTGGGCGAAGCGGACGTGCCCCTTGGCGTCGACGAAGTACTCGGCCGGCCAGTACTGGTTGCCCCAGGCCGACCAGGTGGCGAGGTCGTTGTCCTGGGCCACGGGGTATTCGATCCCGTTGCGCTGGATCGCTTCTTCGACGTTGCCGGGGTCTTTCTCGAACGGGAACTCGGGCGAGTGGACGCCGACGATCGTCAGCCCGTCACCGCGATAGCGTTTGTTCCAGGCCTTCAGGTAGGGCAGGGTCCGCAGGCAGTTGATGCAGCTGTAGGTCCAGAAATCGACCAGGACGACCCGTCCGCGCAGCGACTTCAGCGTCAGCGGCCGGTCGCCGGGGGTGTTGAACCAGCGCTGGTTGTCGACGAATTCCGGCGCCGGGCCGTAGTCCTTGAGCCCGCTGGCGGGGCCGGATGACGAGGATTCCGGCGTGGCCGCGTGCGATTCCCCGGACGCCACCCGGCCGCCGACCCCGTGGGCGCTTTCGCCGCGGACGTCGGTAATGCGCTTCCTTGGCCACAGCGGTGTCCTCGAGCCCCTTCGACGGGTTGACGAGGAAGCTCGGCAGGTCGCTGGCGATCCGGTTCTGGAACTTGATGTCGTATTCGCCGAGCATCGCCAGGGCGACGACGACCATCACCGCACCCATCGCCATCTGGAGGGCGGGGCCGCGACGAGAGAGCGGCGCCGCCAGCCGCCGCCCGCCGAGCATCAGGACGTAGAGCACGGCCGCCGAGCCGATCCCGTAGCTGAGTGCCACAGCGAGCCTGCCGGCGGTGAACGGCTGCGAGGCGGAGACGGTGATGACCCCGGCGAGGATCGGCCCCGCGCACGGCGCGTAGACGAGGCCGAGGCTGGCGCCGACGGCGGTGCCCGACCAAAAGCCGTCGCCGCCCTTGAAGACGCCGGCGCGTCCGGCGAAGCGGCTGATCCAGGCCTCGACCCGATCGGCGAGCGGCGGCACCATCAGGGTGACGCCGAAGCCGATCAGGATGACGATCGCGATCGTCCGCAGCAGGTCCCCGGGCAGGCCGAGGGCGTCGATCACGTAGACGAGGGCCACGGTCGCGAAGGTGAAGGAGACAGCGAGGCCGGCGACGATCCCGAGCGGGCGGCGGCGCCCACCCGTCGCCCCCGCCGAGAGCGCGATCGGCAGCACCGGCAGGACGCAGGGCGAAACCGCGGTCGCCGCGCCCGCCACGAATCCGAACAGGATCAGGAGGACCATCGCCCTAACCTTTCCACGCAACTACTACGGGCAGGCTCGGCTGTCGGTTCACTCGCCGCTAGCGCGGCTTCGAGGTGGTCGAGCCCTCGGGCCTGGAGACGACCTCGGCCGCCCGCCCGACACGCTCGGAGATCCCGTACTGAGAGCAGATCGCCAGCTCGTGCTCGCGCAGCAGCGGCCGGCTCGGGTCGACTGTCGGCGCCGCGTTCAGGGCCCCGCGGTCATGCGCGACCCAGACCCGGCCGGTGCCCGCGGCGCAATTGGCGAGCGGGATCGCAACCGGCTTCACGCGGCGGCGCCCGAGCCCGGCGATCAGCCAGGCCGGCTCGCCGCTCTCGGCGTCGAGGAAGACGCCGCTGACCGAGCCGACGCGATCGCCGTTGAGGTCGTCGACCTCGAAGCCGATCCAGGTCTCAGCGGAGGCCATCGTTCTTCTCCATCAGCTCTGAGGCGGCGGTCGCGGGGTCAAGCTCCCGCCTGACGACGCGATCGAGAAGGTCCTGGGTCTCCTCGTCGGCGGCCGCGGCCGACTCGAGGCGGCGCCGCATCCGCGAGGCGGCGATGCCGAGCACCTCATTGCGCAGGTTGCGGGCCCGCCGCTCCTCGAGGGTCCCGGCCGCCTCGATGAAGGCACGATGCTCGTCGATCTTCTCTGCAAGCTCGGCCACCCCCTCCCCCCGCGCCGCCTCGGTGCGGAGAATCGGCACCTTCCAGCCTTCGGGGTCGCGGGAGAGCGCCAGCACACCGCGGACCTCGCGGATCATCGTGTCGGTCATCGGGTGGTCGGCCTTGTTGACGACGATCACGTCGGGAATCTCCATCACCCCGGCCTTCAGGGCCTGGATCGAGTCGCCGGAGCCGGGCATCAGCGCCAGCACGATCGTGTCGGCGTGGTCGACGATGTCGATCTCCGCCTGGCCGACGCCGACGGTCTCGATCAGAACGTCGTCCTTACCCGCCGCGTCCATCGCCAGCGCGACCTGGAGCGCCGCCTCGGAGAGGCCGCCGAGGGCGCCTCGCGAGGCCATCGAGCGGATGAAGACGCCGGGGTCGAGGAAGTGGTCGGAGAGGCGGATGCGGTCGCCGAGCAGCGCGCCTTTCGTGAACGGGCTCGAGGGGTCGATGGAGAGAACCGCGACCTCGCGGTCGGCCTTGCGAAGCTCCGCGGTCAGGGCCCCGATCAAGGTGCTCTTGCCGACGCCCGGGGGGCCGGTGAAGCCGACGATCCGCGCGTCTCCCGTCCGCGGGTAGACCTCGCGCACGAGCTCCCAGCCGGCCGGGTCGTCGGACTCGATCAGGGTGATCGCCCGCGCGAGCGCGCGTTTGTCGCCGGCGACCAGGCGCTCCGCGAGAGGCGCTGTCTTGGCGACGTCGCTCACGGGCGCCAGTCTAGAGTGCGCCCCGCCGTGATCCGCCTGATCCGCTTCTGCGCCCGCAACGGGATGCTCAACTCGCAATACGCGCGCCTGCTGGTGCGGTATGCGAGACGGCGGCTGTTCACGCAGGCCGGGCGCCGCTGGCGCACCGACGGCCTCCTCTTCCTCGGCCGCGGCCTCGAATTGCAGATCGCCCGCAAGGGGCTGATCGAGTTCGGCCGCTTCGTCTGGATCGGCGACGGGACCAAGATCCGCTGCCACGAGGGCGTCGTCCAGATCGGGCAGAAGACGGTGATGGGCCAGGAGTGCACGATCTCCGCCTACCAGCGGGTGCGGATCGGCGAGCAGTGCGTGATCGCCGATCGGGCGATGTTCATCGACTTCGACCACGGCGTCGTCGAAGTCGACCGCTCGATCCGCAAGCAGGGGATCTACAAGCGCGACGTCGAGGTCGGCTCGAACGTCTGGATCGGGTACGGGGCCTGCATCCTGCGCGGGGTCCGGGTCGGCGACAACTCGATCGTCGGCACCAACTCGGTGGTGACCAGGGACGTCCCCGCCAACGCGGTCGTGGCCGGGATCCCGGCGCGGGTGATCAGGATGCGCGAGGCGCCGACGGAGATGCGCTGGCCCGACCCGGTCGAGCCCGACCCGGCGGAGCCGACGACCCTCCCGCGGCCGGACTAGCGGCCTCGATTCCTCATCACGTTGTCCACGCCACACGTGGACAACGTGATGAGCTGGGACCGCTAGGCCTTGCGGTCGACTACGGCGGCGAGCTCGACGTAGACCGCTGCCGTCCGCTCGGCGACGTCGTCCCAGTCGAAGCGGCGCAGGTGATCGTAGGCTTCGGTGACCAGGCGGCGGCCGAGTTTGTCGTCGCAGAGGACGCGGACGGCGACGTCGGCGAGCGCATCCGGGTCGTCGGCGCGGAAGCGGAGCCCTGCTTCCTCGTGGGGGACGACCTCGCGCAGGCCGCCGGTGTCGGCGACGATGCAGGGGCAGCCGGAGGCCATCGCCTCGAGGGCGACCAGGCCGAAGGGCTCGTAGATCGAGGGAACCACCGTCAGGTCGGCGATCCGGTAGAGCGAGTGGAGGACGTCGTCGCCGATCCAGCCGAGGAAGGTCCCGTGCTCCATCAGCCCCAGCTCCTCGGCCTGTTTGTGGAGCTCGGCCTCGTGGGTCCCCGAGCCCGCGACCAGGAAGCGCGTCCCCGGCGCCTCCTCGATCAGCCTCGGCATCGCCTCGAGGGCGAGCTGGAAGCCCTTCTCGTAGACCAGCCGCCCGATCAGGAGCACCAGCTTCTCGTCGGGGCCGGCGAACTCGGACCGCAGCCGGGTCAGCTCCGCCGGGTCCTGCGGCTGCAGGTCATCGGGGTCGATCCCGTTCGGGATCACCTCGACCCGGTCCTCCTCGACGCCGAAGATGTCGACGATCTGCTCGCGCATGTAGTGCGAGCAGGCGATCACCCGCTCGGAGCGGTTCGAGATCCAGCGCTCGACGCCGTGGATGTATGTCTGGGGGTGCTTGTCGACCCAGCCCTGGTGGCGGCCGTGCTCGGTGGCGTGGATGGTCGTCACCAGCGGCGCTTCGAAGCGTTTGGCGAGGTGGTCGCAGGCGTTGGCGACGAGCCAATCGTGGCCGTGGACGATGTCGAAGTCGAAGCGGTCGCCGAGCTCGACCCCGGCGGCGAGCATGTCCGAGTTCATGCGCTCGACCCAGGCGACGAACTCGCCAAGGTCTGTCGGCCGCTTCGGCTCCCTGATCCGGTAGACGTGGACTCCGTTGAAGAGCTCCTCGGCAGGCGACTCCTCGCCGCCCCTGGTCAGGACGTGGACATCGACGCCCTGCTCGATCAGCGCCTCGGAGAGCTTGCGGACGTGGCGGGCGAGGCCGCCCTCGATCAGCGGCGGATACTCCCAGGAGAGAATCAGGGTGCGTGTCATCGAGGCGGGCTAGGGCTCCAGCAGGGGAGCGAGGCTGAGGTCCGGGGCGAGCGAGCGCATACGCGGGTCGGTGCTGGCAGGGGAGTCTATGGCCTCGAGGGCCGCCTGGGCGTGGGCGCTCGCCCGCTGGAAGGCGTAATCGCCGGCCTGGCCGCGTCCGTCGAGGAAGGCCCAGTCGCTGGCCTGGACCGCGAGCAGCTCTCGGGCGGCGCGCGCCGTCGCCGCCTCCGGCAGCCCGTCCGAGATCGCCCGCAGCAGCCGCAGCTCCAGGCGCCTGGCCGCCCAGGCCATGTCGGCCACGGGGGGCGAGTCCCAGGTGCGGAGGTCCTTGCCCTCGCCCCATGTCGATGCATGCAGGGGACGCTCCACCGCCTCGTGCTCATCGAGCGCCTGCGGCACCGTCACCATCCGCACCCCAGCCTCGGCGGCACCGGCGACCACCGCCTCCAGCCAGGCCGCCCCCTCCGACCACCAGTGGCCGAGCAGCTCGGTGTCGATCGCGAAGACGAGCAGGCCGCGGCGCGAACCGGCCGCTGCGAAGCTGCGCAGCCGCGTGGCGACGGCCTCGAGGAACTCGCCGGCCTGGCGGCGGGCGGCGGCGAGCGCCGCGTCGGGGTCATACGCCCCTCCCCCGACCTTCCAGATCCGGATCCCGCGCAGCGATTTGCCTTCGAACTGGGCGTGGGCGGGGTCCGAGGGATAGCCGTCCAGCGACCAGAGCCACTCGATCGCCTCCCAATCGATCGGCAGGGCGACCGGGCCGGCCTCAGTCGCCACCGGGGCTAGGGCCCGGATCTGGTCATCGAGGTGGGCGCTCTGGTCGACGCAGAACCAGCGGACCCCGTGATCGGCGAGCCGCCACTCGAGGCCGGGAGAGTAGGCGCACTCGGGAAGCCAGAAGCCGCCGTCCCAGCCGAAACGCCGGCGGTGCGAGCGGACCCCGGCGTCGACCTGCAGATTCAGGCCGGGACGGGTCGCGACCATCGGCAGCACCGCGTGGCTCGCCGCCGAAGCTGCCAGCGCCACTTTTCCGGAGGACTCCGCCTCGCGCAGCAGCCGCAGGGGGTCACCCCCGGCGCCGTCGAGCTGCTCGAGGGCGAGGCGGTAGCGCGCCAGCTCGGCTTCGCAGGCAGGGCGGCACTCAGGCGGCACCTCCGGCGCGTCGGCCTCGGCGGCGCCGATCCGCCAATCGACCAGGAAGCGCCGCAGCCGATCCCGCACGCCCTCGTCCTCGAGCTGGTCGGCGAGAACCGGCGTCACGGTGAGGGTGACGTCGCGCGCCGCCGCGATCACCGGCAGGTAGGAGCGAATCACCGCGTCGAAGAGCCACTCCTCGCCGAACGGGTAGGTCCCGAAGCCCTCGACGTAGGGCATGTGGGAATGGAGGACCAAGGCCAGGTCGCCGACGCTGTCGTGTCGGCTCGCGTCCCCGCTCTCGGTCATTGCTGATGACAAACGGCGACGAAGTCCAGGGCCCGCTCGAGGCCATCGCCGCCGAGCCGGAAGTCGGCGGCCGAGATCGCCGGAGTGAAGCGGTCGTAGAAGGGCTTGGTCAGCCCGAGGCGCTTGTGGACGGCGTCCCAGCCGAGCTTGATCGCCAGCTCGTGGACGCGGAGCTTCCGCGCGTGAAACAGGCCGCGCATCTCGACCCGGTCGAAATGCGCCTCGCACAGGGCCCTGAACTCGGCCTCCCTGTACTCCTTGACGTGCCAGGGGTTGTCGGACTTCTCCGCCCCCGGCGGGGCGAGGGTGAGGAGATTCGGGGTCGAGACGAAGACGCGGCCGCCCGGCTCCAGCATCGACTTGAAGTGCTCGAGGATCGCGCCCGGGTCCTCGACGTGCTCGATCGTCTGCAGGAAGACGACGGCGTCGCAGGGCTCCGAGAAGCCCTCGACGAGGTCGCGCTCGAAGCGCAGGTTGGGGCGCACGTAGCGCAGCCGCGCGTGCTCGTGGGCCTCGGGGTTGGCGTCGACGCCGACCACGCTCGCCGCGGCGCCGGCGAGCACATTCGAGCCGTAGCCCTCGCCGCAGGCCATGTCGACGACCCGCTTCCCCTTCACCTGGGCGGCGATCCACTCGTAGACGACCAGATGCCGGCGGTACCAGTAGTTCTCCTCGGGGACATCGGGCAGCGTCCGCTCGCCGGTCAGCTCCAGCGGAGGCACGCCGTCGGGCTGGTCGCTTTGGACGTAATGCTCCATCCGAGAGAGGCGGTCGACGACTAGCGCCGCAGCCGCTTTCGCAGCGCGATCGAGACGTTCTGACTGACAGGCGGCCCGCCGCTCGGGGTGAAGGTGAGGACCGCCGATGCGTTCGAGCGCCCCTTCCTCCTGAGGATCTTCCGCTTGCGGGTGTTCGGCAGGATCGGCAGCTTCTGAGTGCCGGACCCTTCGAGCGTCTGGGGAACGAGGCCCTTGCTGCTCAGGGCCAGCCGGCCGCCCGGGGGAGTGTCGACTTCGAGGGACGCGGTTCCCTTCTTCCTGTTCAGCTTCGTATTGCCGATCAGGAAGAAGGCGGCGACATCGGTCGACTGGGAGGCCGTCCCGACGCGGTTTGCCGCGGTTTCCCGGCAGCGATAGTTGCCGACGTCCCTCGCCGAGAGGAGCGGCTCATTTGCCGACGGGATGTCGACCCCGTCGCGGGTCCACTGGATCGAGGTCGAGAGCGGGGCCCTGTAGAGGAAGGCCTCGACCAGATCGCCGGCCCAGGAGCCCGGCGCACAGGAGAGGGTGACGCCGACCTGTTGGCTGATTGCAACTTTTTTCTTGCCCCTCCGCCCGTCCGCCAGGCGCATCAGCGCGCCGGCCCGGATCGTCGGCGGCGAGACGCTCCGCGGCGTCTTCATCAGGACCGGGAAGTTCGGCGCGCTCCCTTTCGGAATCGCGAAGGGCAGGTTCGCGCCCCCGGTCCCGTCCAACCGCGCGAAGGCGATGCTTTCCGCCGTCGAGTTGCCCCAGTAGACGCGCCCGGCTTCGGGGTCGAGCGCCACGCCGTAGGGGTTGGCCACGGACGCCCCACCCGTGTTCAGGTCCACCGAGCCGCTTCCGTCGAGTTTCGCGGAGGAGATCTTCGGGGTCGCGGTGTCGTTGCTCCAGAACAGCCTGCCGCTGGCGTGATCGATCGCGATCCCGAAGGGATATTCGAGGGTCGCGGCGCCGGTGATCGGCAGGTCGGCGCCGCCGCTGCCGTCGAGGTTCGCGTAGGAGAGCGAGCCGGCCATCGTGAAGGCCGTCCAGTAGACCCTGCCGCTCGGCGGGTCGACGGCGATTCCGGTCGGCTCTTTCACGGTGGCCGTCCCGGTATTGAGGTCCCCCCCGCCGCTGCCGTCGAGGTTGGCCCAGGAGATCTTGTCGCCGGACTGGTTGGCCCAGTAGACCTTCCTGGCGGCGACGTCGACCGCGACGCCGGCCGGGAGTTTGACCGTCGCGGCCCCCGTGTTGAGGTCGCCGCCGCCGCTGCCGTCGAGGTTCGCGTAGGAGATCTTGCCGCCGTTGCTGCTCGCCCAGTAGAGCCGGCCGCCGACCGGGTCGACGGCGACGCCGAAGGGGACTTCGGGAGGGGTCGCTCCGCTGATGTTGAGCGGGTTGACCGCGGTGCCGTCGAGGTCGGCGAAGGTGATCGGCTCGGGACCGTCGAAATTGGCCCAGTAGACGCGATCGGCTCCCTGAGCGGGCGCGGTGGCGAACGCGGCCGTCAGGACGAGCGCCAGGGCCGCGATCGAGAGCGCAGCACGGCGGCGGATGGCGTTTCCCTCCGTTCTCACGCGACGGACCGTACTACTCGAATCTTGATCTAGAGTGCCGCGCCATGCCCGCCTCGCCGACAGCCACCCCGGAGCACATCAAGGACGTCAACACCCGCTACCACGACGCGGCGGCCCACGAATACGACTCCAAGTGGGGAATCGACTTCGGCGAGACCGGACAGGAGCAGGTTCGACAGAAGCTCGCCAAGGCCCTCGGCGGCAGCATCGATCCGGCCGGCTTCGGCGACGGCCTCGAGATCGGCTCCGGGACCGGTTACTTCTCACTCAACCTGCTGCAGCTGGGGACGATCGAGCGGCTGACGGCGACCGACATCTCCCCCGGGATGCTCGACCGCCTCTCGACGACGGCCGCCTCGCTCGGGCTCGATGCCGAGACCGTCGTCACAGAGGCCGAGTCGCTGCCCTTCGAGGACGAGAGCTTCGACATCGTCTTCGGCCACGCCGTCCTCCACCACATCCCCGACCTCGACCGGGCCTTCGCCGAATTCCGCCGCGTCCTGCGGCCGGGGGGCGCGATCGCCTTCTGCGGGGAGCCTTCGCGCTACGGCGACCGGCTGGCGGCGGTGCCGAAGCGCGCCGGACTGTTCCTCGCCCCCGCCTGGCGGCGCGCGGTAGGCGCCCGCGAGCGGCTCGTTCCGGAGGCCGAGCAGTCCCACGGCCACGCGCTCGAGAGCGAGGTCGACGTCCATGCCTTCGCCCCCGCCGACCTGCGGCGGCTCCTGGGCGCGGCGGGCTTCGACAGCCGCCACGTCGGCGGCGAGGAGCTGCTCGCCAATGCCTGGGGCTGGGGGCTGCGAACGGTCGAGGCGAGCGCCGAGCCAGAATCGGTCGACTGGAAGTGGCGGAACTTCGCCTTCCGCAGCTACATCGCGCTGCAGAAGGTCGACACCCGCCTGCTCGAGCCCCGACTGCCGGCCGAGCTCTTCTACAACCTGCTCGTCTCCGGCCGCAGGCCCCTCTAGGCCGCGTCGAAGCGGGCGCGGTACAGCTTCACCCGCGAGTCGATCCCCTTCAGCCGCCGGTCGCCGATGAAGGTGTACTTGAAGCCTTCCTCGAGCGCGTCCTTGGTCGCCGCGTCGACGACGACGCTGCCGGGGCGGGCGACGCCGGTGATCCGGCTGGCGAGGTTGACCGCGCGCCCGTAGTAGTCGCCGCCCTGGGTCACGGTCGGCCCGCAGGCGACCCCGGCGCGCAGGAAGGGGAACTCCTCTCCTTCCTCCTCGGCGGCGTCGATCAGCCGCAGCGCCGCGCGCAGGATCGGCTCCGGCTCGGCGGAGACGAGCATCGCCGCGTCGCCGATCATCTTCACGAGCCGGACGGGAGGCTCGACCACCGCCGCCGCCATCTCCTCGAAGCGGCCGGCGACCGACCCCAGTTCCTCCGGCGCGACCTCCTCGCCGAGCCGGGTGAACTCGACCAGGTCGGCGAAGCAGACGTTGAGGTCCGCGGTCCCCTGGATCTCCCCCGACTCGAGGTCGGCGGCGCCGATCACGTCACGACGCACCTGCTCGAGCATATGGGCACGGAGCGCGTAGGTCAGGGTGGGCTCGAAGAGGGGCATCATGTGCTCGGCGGCCGCGGCGAAGCGCAGCGCCAGCTCCTGCTCGGTGTCACCCGGCTGCATCAGCGCTTTGACGATCAGCTCGCGATTGGCCTCGGCGATCCGCGCCGTGCCCATGCCGATCGTCCGCGCCACCTGGAGCAGCCCGTCTTCGGGCAGGCCGGCGTCGCGGAAGGCCTTCATCCGCTCGGCCGCCTCGAGGTCGGCGGTCGTCAGGCTGCGCTCGTCGGGATCGGTGACCGGGATGCCCAGCGCCGCGGTCGCGCGCTCCAGGGTGTCGTACTCGATCCCCGACATCTCGACCACCTCCTTGAAGGTGTAGCGAGGGCCGTCCCCAGCGAGCGCCCGCTCGGCCGGCAGCAGGGTGAGGCGGGCGGCCTCGACCGCCTCACGCAGCTCCTCCAGAGGGACACCTTCAGCGGCGAGCCGCTCGAGCAGTTCGAGCCGCGCCGCCCGCGCCTCGCCGTCGGTCCCCTCGAGCAGACCCTCTGCCTCGAAGTCGATCACGCCGAGGCCACCGCTCCGCCGCGGCGTGGATCGCCGCCGCCGCTGAGGGCGCCTGAGCTCGGATCGCGCGCGACGGCCTGCACGCCGCCGAAGAATAGGTTGATCTGAGGCCGCCTGGCGACCGGCACGCCGGCCGCTTCGAGGCGGGCGAGCGCCGCCTCGTCGATGCCGGGCTCCGCCTGGACCAGGCCGCCCTCGAAATGCAGCCGCGGCGCCCGCACAGCCTCCTCGGCGCCCATTCCCTGCTCGACGACCCGGACGATCGTCTGCAGGATCGCCGAGCGGATCCGGTTGGACCCGGCGCTGCCGAGACCGAGCGCGATCTCGCCGTCGCGGAGGACCACCGTCGGCGACATCATCGAGGTGACCCGGCGTCCCGGCTCGGTCCGGTGGAAGCCGAGCGGGTTGAGGTCCTCCTCGCCGAGCATGTTGTTGAGGATCACCCCGGTGCCGGGGACCAGGACCCCCGAGCCCGACCCGTTGGAGCAGGTGACGTTGGCGCACATTCCGTCCGCATCGAGCACCGAGATGTGGGTGGTCGAGCCGAGCAGGTCGCCGGCGGCGAGGTCGAGGCCGG
The DNA here is from genome assembly GCA_963795295.1 of uncultured Solirubrobacterales bacterium. Classification (GTDB taxonomy): domain Bacteria; phylum Actinomycetota; class Thermoleophilia; order Solirubrobacterales; family 70-9; genus VRUE01. The sequence goes on along the minus strand of CAWCHE010000005.1, from coordinate 684,843 downwards.
CCGGATCGAGCATGCTCGTCTCCAGCCCCTCCATGTAGAGGGCTTCGGCGAACTCCTCGCCGCGGGCGTCGTTGGCGGCCCCCATCGCCGCCACCAGCCGTCCGGGTCCGCTCGTCTCCCCCAGCCGCTCGAGCAGCCCGAGGCAGAAGGCGATCAGGATCCCGCCCGAGGAGGGCGGCGGGTTGGTCAGGACCTCGGTCCCCCGGAACCGAGCCCGCACCGGCGCCCGCGTGATCGCCTCGTACCGGGCCAGGTCCGATGGGCCGAGGGCGCCGCCGTGGTCGAGGACGAAGCTGCTCAACGCGGCCGCCACATCGCCGTCGCGGAAGGGCGCCGAGCCTTCGGCGCCGAAGCGCTCCAGCGCCTCGGCCAGTTCGGGGAAGCGGAAACACTCGCCCTCGCGCAGGGTCCGGCCCTCCGGCGCGTAGAGCTCGCGGGTGCCCTCGAGGCGCCCGTGGATCGGCTCGAGTATGTCGAGGATGTAGGCCTGCTCGGCATTCACCGGTGCCCCCTCGCGCGCCAGCCTCACCGCCGGCCCGACCAGGTCGCCGAGCGACGCCGAGCCGTACCGGCGCAGGGCCTCCTCCAGCCCCACCGCGGTCCCCGGGACCCCGCAGGACGCCGGGCCGACGTAAAAGGTCTGCGTCGTCTCCCGATCGAAATGGACCGGCACCGGGACCAGCTCGGCCCGCCTCTCGACCCCGTCCCTACCCGGAGCCGAGACGAAGAAGTCGATCAGAGCCACGTCATCGGCGGACCCGTCGTGGACCATCATGAAGCCGCCGGCTCCGAAGCCGGTCAGCGGGCTCTCGACGGCGAACGACGCGAGCGCCGCGCAGACCGCGGCATCGACCGCGTTGCCACCTTCCCGCAGGGCGCTGACGCCGGCCTCGGCGGTCAGTGGATGGCCGGCGGCGACGACCCCTCTCATGCGCCGAGACCCAGGGAGCTAGCCGGGGAGGAACTCCGGGACATCGATGCCGCCGATGCTCTCCGGGCGTACCGGCGGCCGGCCGCGGCCGCTCTCGGCGGTGCGGGTGATGGTCGGCTCGGCGGCCCGGCGCGGCGGCGTGCGGCCGTCGAAGCGGGTTGCGACGACCGTGACCCAGACCTGGTCGCTGAGCTCCTCGTCGACGTTGGCGCCGAAGATGATGTTGGCGTCGGGGTGGGCGGCCTCGCCGACCAGCTTCGCCGCCTCGCTGACCTCGACCAGCGAGAGGTCGGCGCCGCCGGTGATCGAGAGCAGGATTGCTCGCGCGCCCTCCATCGAGGTCTCGAGCAGGGGCGAGGAAATCGCTTTTTCGGCGGCCATGATCGCCCGCCCCTCGCCAGTTCCCATGCCGATTCCGAGCAGGGCGCGCCCGGCTTCGGACATGATCGAGCGGACGTCTGCGAAGTCGAGGTTGATGACCGCGGGGAGGGTGACGAGGTCGGAGATCCCCTGCACCCCCTGGCGCAGGACGTCATCGGCGACCTGGAAGGCCTCGACCATCGAGGTCTGCTGGTCGAGGACCTGGAGAAGGCGATCGTTGGGGACGACGATCAGGGTGTCGACCTCGGCGGCGAGCGCCTCGATGCCCCTGCCGGCCTGATCGCCGCGGCGGCTGCCCTCGAAGCTGAACGGCTTGGTGACGATGCCGACCGTGAGCGCGCCGACCTCGCGGGCGAGGCGGGCGACGACCGGAGCGGCGCCGCTGCCGGTGCCGCCGCCGGCGCCGGCGGCGACGAAGACCATGTCGGAGCCCTTCAGCAGGCGCTTGATCTTGTCCTGCTCCTCGAAGGCGGAGCGATGGCCGACCTCGGGGTCGGCGCCCGCCCCCAGCCCACGCGTCTGCTCCTCGCCGATGTGGACGGTGACGTCGGCGACGCAGACCTGGAGTGACTGAAGATCGGTGTTGACGGCGAGGAACTCGACGCCGGGGATGCGGGCCTCGACCATGCGGTTGACGGCGTTGACGCCGGCGCCGCCGACTCCGACCACGCGGATCACGGGCTGGTGCGGCTCGCCGCTTCCCTGCGGCTCGTAGGCGGGCTCCTCGCGCCCGTAGCGCGGCGCTTCGACGATCGGCTCGAGCTCGCGGCGCTGATGCGGGGGCTGCGGCTGCGGTTCCTCGGAGAAGACGCGCTTCAGCCTCTCCTTCGGCTCCTCGGTGGACTCGCGGATCGGGGGCGGTTCTTCGCCGCGGGCCTTCTCGGCCTCTTTGGCCTCGGCGGGGTCCTCGCGGCCGTAGCGGGTCTCTTCGCGGACGACGGGCTTCTCCGGCGGCAGCGGCGCCTCGGGCGGATCGTCCGGGGCGTCGTCGGACGTGGCTCGAAAGAGGTCGGCGAGGGGACCCTCGCGCATGCTCGCCCGCTTACGCCGACTCATTTTCCAAGACCTCCTTCGCCAGCTCTCGGTAGTAGTTCGCGGCGCTGCTGCCGGAATCGTACTTGAGGACGCTGGCACCCTTGACGGGGGCCTCGGCAAATTTGATCGCCTTTTTGATCCGCGACCTGAATACGAGGTCGCCGAAGTTCTCTTCGAGGATTTCGACCGCCTCCTTGGCGTGCACGGTCCTCGAGTCCAGCATCGTCGGCAGGATGCCCTCGATCCGGACGGCGGGATTGAGGTTCTCCTGGATCATCTTCAGCGTGTTCTGGAGCTGGACCAGGCCGCGCATCGAGAGGTACTCGCATTGGACCGGGACGATCACTTTGGTCGCCGCGGTGAGGGCGTTGATCGTCAACAGCCCCAAGCTCGGCGGGGTGTCGATGCAAACGAAGTCGTAGTCCCCGGAGACCTCCTTGAGGGCCTTCTCGAGCGAGCGCTCGCGCCCGATCTTCGTGCTCATCGCGATCTCGGCGCCGGCCAGGTCGATCGAGGCGACGGCGATGTCGATCTCGCGCTTCTGGATGATCTCGCGGATCGGCATGTCGTTGACGAGGACGTCGTAAAGGCTTTTCTCGACCTTGTCGGGGTCGATGCCCTGGCTCATGGTCAGGTTGCCCTGCGGATCGAGGTCGATGCAGAGGACCCGATAGCCCAACTCGGCGAAGGCGACGGCGAGATTGAGGGTCGTGGTCGTCTTCGCGACCCCGCCCTTCTGGTTGGCGAAGGCGATCACGTCGGCGTGCTTGGTGGGTGCCTCGGCCTCAGGCTCCTCGACCGCAGCCTCGTGCCTGGAGGGCGCGATCAGATCGCTCGGCATGAACCGCTCCGGCTTCTCGGACTCAACCTCCCGCTCGGCAACTCGAACGCTGACCACACCCTCCGGCATCTCAGCCTCAGCTGCCTCAGCGTCCGGTCCCTCATCGATCTCGGCATCAGAAGACGAACCCTCACCGTTCTCAATCACCATCTCTGCGGGTGGTGTCGGGGATGGGACGTCGTCCCGAGCCTGCGAGGACGACGGGTCATCCCCGGCGACAGGACCCGCAGCCTTGCGCTCTGAACTCTGATGAGGTACGGCCTCTTCCATCAGCTCCAGCTCTTCCGAGATCGGGTAGTTCTCGTCGGCGGGCGCCGGCGCGGGCTTGGTCTTTCGGCTGAGGAATCCCATTGCGCCGGTATTCGCATGAGTCACCGCTTTTCCTGCCGTGCCGGGAAATTGCTAGGAATCAACCGATCCAAGAGTTGCTCGACAAGCGCTTGGTCTTCGTCACCGGCAAGGGGGGCGTCGGCAAGACCACGGTCGCCGTGGCCCTCGGCCTGCGCGCGGCGGAAGCCGGCAAGCGGGCGATCGTCTGTGAGGTGGCCTCCCAGGAGAACGCCTCGCGGATCTTCGATCACACCGAGATCGGCTTCCACGAGGTCGAGGTCGCCGAGAACCTCTGGTCGATCTCGATCGACCCCGACGAGTCGATGCGCGAGTACGTCCTGCTCCAGCTCAAGGTCCGGGCGATGCGCGACATGCTGTTCCGCAGCCGCATCTTCAACTACCTCGCCGCCGCGACCCCCGGGCTCAAGGAGCTGGTGACGATCGGCAAGATCTGGGAGCTGGCCCAGCCCGACCGCAAGGTGAAGTCGGGGCACAGCTACGACATCGTGATCGTCGACGCGCCCGCGACCGGCCACGGCATCGGCTTCCTCCAGACCCCGCGCTCCTTCGCCGCGATCGCCCGGGTCGGGCCGATCCACTCGCAGGCCAAACAGCTCGATCGCCTGATCACCGACCACGACCACACCGGCACCGCGATCGTCGCCCTGCCCGAGGAGATGCCGGTCAACGAGACCGCTGCGCTTGAGCACGACCTCCTCTCCGAGGTCGGGGTCGCCGTCGACCGGATCTACATGAACGGGCTCTACCCCGAGCGCTTCTCCAAGGACGAGGCCGCCCGGATCGGCGAGCTCGCCCAGGAGGAGGACGGGGCGGTAAGGGCTGCCGCCCGGGCGGCGGTCTCCGAGCACGGGCGAGCTCGCTCGCAGCGCGCACAGCTGGCCCGGCTGCGCCGGCGGGTCGAGACCCCGGTCAAGACACTCCCCTTCCTCTTCGAGCCCGAGCTCGACGTCGACGCCGCCCGGACGCTGGCCCGGAAGCTCGCCTGATGGCATCTGTCAGCGAGATCCTCGAGGGCAAGGACATCTGCATCTGCGCCGGCTCCGGCGGGGTCGGGAAGACGACGACGTCGGCGGCGATCGCGACCGGTATGGCGGCGCGGGGGCTGAAGGTCTGCGTGCTGACGATCGACCCCGCCAAGCGCCTGGCCGACTCGCTCGGCCTCGAGGAGCTCGGCAACGAGGCACGGCGGGTCGACCCGAAGCTGTTCGCCGCCCAGGGCGTCGAGGTCGAGGGTGAGCTCTGGGCGATGATGCTCGACGCCAAAGCCACCTTCGACGAGCTGGTCGCGCGTCAGGCGCCGGACGAGGAGTCCCGCGACCGGGTCCTGGAAAACCGGATCTACCAGCAGATCTCGAGCGCCCTCGCCGGCTCCCAGGAGTACATGGCGATGGAGAAGCTCTTCGAGCTGCACACCGAAGGGGATTACGACCTCCTCGTCCTCGACACCCCGCCGACCCGGAACGCGCTCGATTTCCTCGACGCCCCGAAGCGTCTGATGCAGTTCATCGAAGGCCGCTCGCTGCGGGTCTTCATGAGGCCGACCGGCCTCGCCGCGCGGGTCGCGGGTCGCGGCGCCTCGGTCGCGCTCGGCGTGCTGAAGCGGATCGTCGGCTTCGACCTGATCGCAGACCTGGCCGAGTTCTTCAACGCCTTCAGCGGCATGATCGACGGCTTCCAGGCACGTGCCAAACGGGTCAACACCCTGCTGGGCGACCGCAGGACCTGCTTCCTCGTCGTCTGCGGGCCGCAGGGCGACCCGATCAACGAGGCCGTCTACTTCCACCGCAAACTGGTCGAGGCGAAGCTGCCCTTCGGCGGCGTCATCGTCAACAAGGTCCACTACCCGGCCGAGCAGCTGGATGCCGATGGCGATGACCTTCCCGAGGACCTGGCGCGGCTGCTCGGCGACGAGGCGCTGGCCGGCCGGGTCGCCGGCAACTTCGCCGATTACCAGGCGCTGGCCGAGCGGGACGCCGCCAACATCGAGCGCCTGGCAAAGGAGATGCGGAGCCGGATCGTGATCCGGGTCCCCTACCTCGATGAGGACGTGCACGACCTTTCGGGACTGGCCGAGATCAACCGCTACCTATTCGCGAGCAACGAGGAGCGAGAGGCGCTGGCCGCCGGCCTGGGCGACTAGGCGGTGCGGTGACCGTAGTGGTCGTACTTGAGCTCGCGGACCTCCCAGTCCGCGTCCTCGGGCACCGGAAAGAGATGCCGGACGCGCGGAGTGTCGATCCGCTCGCGATCGGCGATGTCCTTCTCGATCGTCGGGAAGTCCAGAGTGCCTTCCTCGGCCGGGTCGACCTCGTCCAGCCAGTTGGTAGCGGTGATCCGGATCTCGTCTTCGGCCGGAACCGGCTCCATGATCCGGGTGTCGTCATCCATGCGGCTCTCCTCTTCCGTTTGCAACTCGACGTTGATGGCGGGCGGATGAAGGTCTTCGACGGGGTCTTCGGCAACCGGGAGCGAGGGGGTTAGATCTGGGACGGCCGTGACGGCGATCTCGATGTCTCCGCCTTCGAGGCCGCTGGTGATCAGGGACTCGTCGGCGACCGCGTTGAGGTCGGAGCCGAGCTCTCCGAGCGCGGCTTCGCGCAGCAGCCTGCGGGCGCCTTCCTCGACCCAGCCGGCGAGCTCGAGGCCGCCCTGGGTCGGGGCGCCGTTCATCAGGCCGCGCTCGAGCTCGAGTGCGCTCTCCACCCTGCCGCGGGCTTCGATCCGGTCGCAGGACTCGTCGGAGATCAACGCCGAGGCCCGCATCGGAAGGCTGGCGCCAACCGGGCCGTGGCCGTCGAGAACCGCTCGCAGAGCCAAAAGATGGTCGCTGAGGCCGGCCAGCGAGCTCTCGCGCGCGCAGCCCATCTCGAAGCGGTCGACCGCCCACGAGAGGGCACCGTCGGGATCGGGGAGAGCCTCGAGCGTCACCGCGAACTCGGTCAGCCGCTCGGCCTCATCGGCGCTCAGCCGGTAGCCGCCGAGGCGGGTGGCGGGGGCGCCGGTCGGGATCCGAGCCCAGTGGCCCGACCCGCTCGGCGCGAAGGCGTAGGGCCCGAGGCCGACTCCACCGGCCTTGAAGAGGCGCATGACGCTGACGAGCTCGCGCAGCTGACGCATCGCGGACTCGGCGCTTTCGGGGCCGTCGTCCTGTTCGGCGACGGCGAGGTACTGCGGCTCCCAGGCCGCGCGGCCCATGCCTTCGCTCCGCATTGCCTCGACCGGCGCCTCGATCGCGTCGGCGCGGATCACGCGGACGCCATGGGGAAGCAGGAGGCTCGGCTGGGCCATGCGCAGGCCGACCAGCGGCGCGACCAGCACGTCGGCCTCGTCTGCGTCCCGCGCTTCGGCGTCGAGGACGGCGAGCGCGGCATCGAGGCGGTCGCGATCGAGGGAGAACTCGGTGCACCCCTCCCAGAGGGAGGAGAGGAAGGCGGTCAGCATCTTCGCAGCGCGCTCACGGGGGTCCGCCGGCACCTGCTCGCCGCATGACTCGAGGTAGGCCGCGGCGACCCCGGCGGCGTCGACCGCGTCGCGGGCGGGGACGAAGGAGGGCAGCGAACGCAGCTCCTCTTCGCGCTCGAGGACGAAGCGCGAGGTCAGCGGCTCGTAGCTGTGGAAGAGGGAGTCCGGGCCCTCGCGCTCACCGACGTCGAAGGGGATCTGCTCGCCGCCGGCGACGAGCCCGCTGAGGCGGACGGCGGCATCTGCGGCCAGCCGCTTCAGCGCCTCGTTGAGGAGGAAGTCACGCACGGGCTCTGCCTTCCGCTCCCCCGGAAGGGCTCCTGCGCCTGCACGGCGCCTTGCAGAAGGCCGTCGCGGACGAGTGTTCTAGACGCCGGCGGGGACGCGCTCGGCGTCCTCGCTCAGCCAGCGCAATCCGTAACGCCGCATATCCTCGATAAGCGGCGCCAGGGCGCGGCCCTTCTCGGTCAGCGCGTACTCGACCCGGGGCGGCACCTCGGGGAAGGTGTGCCTGGCCACGACCCCCTCCTCTTCCAGCGCCCGCAGGCGGAGAGAGAGCGTCCGGGGGCTGATTCCCTCCAGAGAGCGTTCCAGCTCACAGAAGCGGCTCGAGCCCTCGGCGAGGTCGCGGATCACCAAAAGGGTCCACTTGCCGCAGACGATGTCGGCGGTGCGACAGACGGGACAGCGGGAGTTGCTCAGCGCGCTCATGGTCTGGTGCGAGTCCTCAAACCTCGCTTCAGGAAGTGTAGCGCCATAGCTTTACTTACTGAAGTGTGGACGATTCGCCTACCCGAAAGGGATTGAGCGATGGTCCAGAGCTAAAGGCGTGAGGCGCCAAAACCGATGGGGGACCATGACGCCCCGCCGAGGACGACCCAGGCTCCGTGCTCAGGATGGCTTCGCGATCATCGAGGTGCTGGTCAGCGGAGTGATTGCGCTCACCGCGGCGGCGGGAGTCATGGCCCTGATGCAGACGACGACCAAGACGGCTGCCGACCAGCGGGTGCGCAGCCAGAGCTACGCGATCGCCCAGGAAGACCAGGCGCGGATGCGCGGGATGCGGATCTCCTCGCTGAAGCTTCTCACCGCACAAAACCCAGGAGTCCGCACGGTGACGGTCGGCGGCACCAACTTCACCGTGACCTCGACCGCGGTCTTTGTCTCCGACACGACCAGTGCCGCCTCCTGCGCCACGAACGCGGACTACATCAGGATCGCCTCCGAAGTCACCTGGCCGGGCAAACGCACTGCGACACCGGCGACGACGCTGCGCAGCATCGTCTCACCGCCGACCGAGTCGCTGAAACCGAAAAGCGGCAACCTCTCAGTCTTCGTCAAAGACGGCTTCAACACAGGGCTCTTCGGGATCGGGATCTCCGGAAGCGGGCCCTCGATAATCAGCGGCTCGACCGACGCGACAGGCTGCGCCCTCTTCACCGAAGTCCCCGAAGGCAACTACGACATCACGCCCTCCGGCACGAATCTCGTCGAAAAGGACGGCAACGCCCCCAGCGCGACCACGATCACGGTCAACTCGGAAGCGACCACATCGCTGGAACTCCAGTACGCGCAGAAAGGCACGGTGCCGATCGCGTTCAAAACCAGGAACTACGCGGGCGCCCTTCAGGCCTCCTACCCGGACACCCTCCAGGTGGTCAACACGGGCATGACCTCGGGAGGCAAATCGATCGGCACCGTCGGGACCGCATTGTCTCCGATGACTCTGGTCTCGACCGCGCCGCTCGTGACCCCTCCGGAAACGGCGGCCGTCTACAACGTCCAATCGCTGTTCCCGTTCAGCTCGCAGGACTCCTTCTACACGGGAGCCTGCACGACGAACAACCCCGGCTCCGGCAGCGCGTTCCTCAGCCTGCTGGTCCCCGCGAATGCCACCTACACGCCCACCCCGACCCTGATCCAGCCGGCCCTTCGACTGACGGTCAAAAAGATGGAAACCGTGAAACCGGGCGCGACCGAATTTGAAGAAGAAAAGGTGTTCAGCGGGGCGACCGTCAAGGTCACCGACACCCAATGCAAAGTCGGCAGCACCAATGTCACCCGCAGCCTCGGCCCCACCGACAGTCTCGGGCATCTGACCAACCCGGGCCTTCCCTGGGGTATCTATGACATCTGCGTCTCCGGATCGGTCACCACCGGCCTCGGTTCCACCGGTGCGGGCAAAAAAAATACGACGGTCAGGAAGGTCACCGCCACCGGAGTTGAAGTCAAGAACGAAACGACGGACCTGACCCTGAAAGTAATCAAGACCTCCACCGCGGAAGCGTGCTGATGCCTCGCCTGCGCGAGAACGAGGAGGGCACGACCCTGGTCGAGCTGCTCGTCGCGCTTTCGATGGGAATGATCGTCTTCATGATGCTCACCGTGGGAGTGATCGCCGCGATGCACTCGCAGACGAGGGTCAGCAACCGGGTCCACTCGACGGCCAAGGCGCGCATCGCCCTCCACCGCGTCACCAGCGAGCTCCACTCTTCGTGCGTCGCCCGGTATCTGACGCCGATCGAAAAAGGAAGCACCGGCTCCGAACTCCGCTTCGTGCGCTCCTACAGCTCCGAAGTCTCGCCCAGCCCGGTCGAAAGCCGGGTCTACCTGAACGGGACGACGCTCACCCAGAGCGACTACGAAGTCCTCTCGGGATCGTCTCCCGATTGGCAGTTCAAGACGACCTCGTTCAAGACGCAGGCGATCATGCCCAACGTCGCGCCGATCTCGGCCACGGAACCGATGTTCGAGTACTACGCCTACGTCAACGGCACGCTCTCGACGACTCCGATCACGGTCCCCACCGGCGGCCTCACCGAAGCCCTATCGGAAACCGTGGTCAAAGTCGATATCGCTTTGAAAGTCAACACGCCGGGAGCACCGGTGACGGACTCGAAGAGCGCCGCCCAGGTCCAGGACTCGGCATACCTGCGCTTCACCCCTCCTGCCTACTCAACCACGGGGACGAACCTGCCATGCGAATGAGACTCAGAGCCAGAACCGGCGGAGAGGCCGGATTCACGATGGTCGCCACCCTGATCGGCACCACGGTGATGGCCGCCATGGCGCTGGTCGCGGTGACGGCCGTCCGCGGCGACTTCCCGCTGGTGTCCAAGGACCTGCGAGCAAGCGGGCCTATGAGGCTGCGCGGGCGGGGGTCGAAGACTACGCCTTCCACCTCTACTCGAACCCGGCCTTCTGGACCGAATGCACGGAACCGAAAACCGCTCCCGTCAACGCGATCAACCAGATCGGCAAAACCGAAAAGCGGCGCAAAGTCCCCGGCGACACCGCCGAATACGCGATCGAACTCCTACCGGCGAAAAACAAAGCCGCCTGCGTTCCGAACGTGGCCGAAAGCATGATCGAGACGAGCGGAGTCGGCACCGGGTCGTTCCGAATCCGCTCGACCGGCTACGCCGGCACGTCGACAGCGAAGATCGTCGCCACCTTCAAGCGCCCGAGCTTCCTCGACTACGTCTACTTCACGCAGCTCGAGACCCAGGACCCGGTCACGTTCGGCTACGAACCGGGGTCGAAAATCCTTGAAAACGCCTACGACCAGTGCGAACTCACCTACGACCAGGGCCGCTACAACCAGGACATTCCGGGCACGAACGACGAATGCCTGACGATCGTGTTCCAGACCGACGACCAGATCAACGGCCCGATGCACACCAACGACTCGATCGCCATATGCGGCACTCCCGACTTCGGCCGCGAAGTCAGCGACCAGATCGAGCTCGGCGGCAAAGCGCCGGGGTATTTCGACGGCTGCGGCTCGGCCAAACCGAACTTCATCGGCACCAAGGTCACCTCGGCGTCGATCCTCGTGCCACCGGCGACGAACTCGAAGTTGAAACCCCTCGCAGAAGAAAAAGGCTACAAGTTCACGGGCCAGGTCTACCTCTGTCTCGAAGGCACCGATATCAAGGTCAGCACCACGTCTCCAAACTGCAGCAGCAACACGGTGACGAAACCCGCGCCCTCGAACGGCATCATCTACGTCGCCAACGGGACCGGCTGCTCAACCACCTACTCGCCCTTCTCCGCAACCTATCCGGAAACCTCCACCTGCGGCGATGCCTACGTGCGCGGCACCTACACGGGGCAGCTGACGATCGCGGCCGAAAACAACATCGTCGTCAGGGGCGACATCTGCCGCGGCAGCTGCGGCACCCCCTCGAGCAACGGCATGCTCGGGCTGATCGCCAACAACTTCATCCGCGTTTTCCACAACTATCCGACTGAGAAAAAGAACAAAGCCGGCGACTACGAATGCGGATCGGAAGCCGGTGAGGAACGGCTCGAAAACCTCAACATCGACGCCGCGATGCTCGCCATCAGCCACTCCGTGATCGTCGACCACTACGACTGCGGCGCCGGCCTCGGCAAAATCAACATCGAAGGCACGATCGCGCAGAAGTTCCGCGGTACCGTGGGCAGGGGCACGCACGGCTACATCAAGAACTACGTCTACGACGACCGCCTGCGCTACCTCGAGCCCCCCTACTTCATCGAGCCGACCGGCACCTCCTGGGTGATCGGCCGCGAGACCGAAGGCTAGACCCCGGCTTCTGGAGGCTCCCGACGGCTGCGCTCTCCGAGCCCGATCCTCCTCCCCCCTCGGCCCCGCCCCTCGCGCTCCTCGACCCGATCCTGCGGGCATCCGCAGCGGTCTGCGCAGGAGATGCGAGGGCGCTCATGAATCTGGCCTTGCAAAACGTTGGGTTCCCCGCCCTTCGTGCCGATACGGAACAAACGTCCAGCCATGAAACGCCCTGCTATGAAAATGCAACTGACCCGCAAGAAGGAGAAGTCCCTCGTCGGCCTCGAGATCGAGGCCGAGAGCATCGCCGCGACCGAAGTCCGGATCAACGGCTCCGCACGCGTTTCCGAGACGGCGATTGCCCCGATCCCTCCCGAGGCGTTCCGCGACGGTGAGGTCGCCGACGCCGACGCCCTCGCCGAGAGCCTCAGGTCGCTCTTCGCCGAGAACAACCTCTCCAAGAGCGTCCGGCTCGGCATCGCCAACCAGCGCGTCGTCGTCCGCACCCTGCGCCTGCCGCTGATCGAGGATCCGGATGAGCTCGACGCCGCCGTCCGCTTCCAGGCCCAGGAGCACATCCCGATGCCCCTCGACCACGCCGTCCTCGACCATCGCGTCGTCGGTGGAGTCGGCGGAGAGGGAGAGGATGGCCCGCCGAAAATCGACGTCGTCGTCGTCGCCGCCCGCCGCGACATGATCGAGGCCTCTCTCGCCCCGCTTCGCAGCGCCGGGCTGAAGCCCGTCGGCGTCGACCTCTCCGCCTTCGGCATGATCCGCGCCCTCGGAGGCGCCGCCGCCGGCAAGCCGAACGGCGAGGGCGTCGCGCCCGCCCCCTCCGCAGCCCTCTACTGCAACATCGGCGACACCACCAACCTGGCCGTCGCCAAGGGCCGCTCCTGCCTCTTCACCCGCGTCGCCCCGGCCGGCCTCGACTCGATCGTCGCCGGCCTCACCTCCTCCGCCGACCTCAGCTCCGAGCACGCCCGGATGTGGATCGAACACGTCGGCCTCGAGGCTCCGGTCGAGGGCATCGGCGGCGACCAGGCGATCGTCTTCGCCGTCCGCCGAGCGTTGGAGGGCGGCGTCTCGGCTCTCCAGGACGAGCTCCGCCTCACCCTCGACTACTACGGCGCCCAGGAGAGCTCGGTCCCGATCGACCGGGTCGTCCTCAGCGGACCCGGCAGCGCGGTCACGGGCCTGCCCGAGCGGCTCGAGCAGCTCGTGGGCCTTCCCTGCGCCGCCGCACGGCCGGAAGCCCTCTCCAACCTGGATGCCGCCTCCGCCGCCCGTCTCACTCTCTCCTACGGCCTCGCCCTCGAGGACTGATCTGCGATGCGTCCTGTAAATCTGATCCCCGAGGACCAGCGGCGCGGCCCGAGCGCGAAGCGGCGCGGTGGACCGCTCGCCTACGTGGTCGTCGGCGCTCTCTTCGTCCTGCTCGCCGGCCTCGCCGTGATGGTCCTCACCAACAACCAGATCTCCAGCGACAAGACCGAAGTCGCCACTCTCGAAGCCGAAAACACGGCAGCGGAAGCAAAGGTCGCGGAACTCGCCGCCTACACCCAGCTGCGTGAAGTCAGCACCCAGCGAGTCGCGACGGTGACCAGCCTCGCTGACAGTCGCTTCGACTGGGAACGTGTTTTGCGGGAACTGGCGCTGGTCCTGCCGAAGGACGTCTGGCTGACGAACCTGACCGGCACCGTCAAGCCTGCGGTCACGGTCAACGGCGCCGCCAACATCGCGATTCGGGCCTCCGTCCCCGGCCCCGCGCTGCAGATCCTCGGCTGCGCACCCGGCCAGGCCTCGGTCGCCCACCTGATCTCCGCCCTCAAGGACATCGATGGCGTGACGCGGGTGGCGATGCAGTCCTCGGAGGAGGGCGAAGGCGGGGGCGAAGGCGAATCAGACTCGGCCGGCTCGACGACCGAGTGCCCGAAAAACGACTTCATCGCCCAGTTCGAAATCGTCGTCGCCTTCGATGCGGCCCCGATTCCACTGACCGGATCGGAAGGCGAATGAGATGAAGGCGACCGACTCCACCCGCGTGATCATCGCGATCTTCGTCGTCGTCGGCCTGGCCGTCGCCTTCTGGATGATCTTGCTCAGCCCGAAGCGCAAGGAAGCCGACGAACTCTCGACGAAGGTCGAAAGCCTGCAGGCGACTCTTGCGCAGTCTCAAAGCGCCGTCACAGAAGCCGAAGCGGCGCGTCGCGAATTCCCGAAGAACTATGGGCAGCTGGTTGTCCTCGGCAAGGCCGTTCCGGCCGCCGATGAAACCTCCTCCCTGCTGGTCCAGCTGGACCGGATCTCCAACAAGTCGGAAATCGATTTCGAATCGATCGAGCTCGGAGTCGCGGCGGGCTCCGCGACCGAAGAACCCGTCGAAGCCGAACCGGAAGCGTCCACTGAAGAAGGCGAAACCGGCACACCCGTCGCTGCAGTGGCCCCGACCGAGTCAGCCGCCGCGGCCCTGCCCATAGGAGCCGCCGTCGGCCCGGCCGGCCTCCCCGTGATGCCGTATGACCTGCTCTTCGACGGAAGCTTCTTCGACGTCGCCGACTTCATCCAGGGGCTCGACGGCCTCGTCCACACCGAAGACCCGGGCCTCAAGGTCGACGGCCGCCTGGTCACGATCGACGGCTTCTCCCTGACCCCTGACGACGTGGGGGGAATCGAACACCTGGAATCAAACTTCTCGGTGACGACTTACCTCGTCCCGCCCGGCGAGGGCCTGACCGCGGGGGCCTCGGCCGGCGGTCCGACCGAAGTCGCGACCACGCCCGAACCTTCCGAAGAATCGGAAGAAGTCAAATGAACTTCCTAAAAAAAGGCCCCCAGATCAAGCTTCCGAAGCTGAAGCTGCCGAGCCGTGGCTCGAAGCCCAAGAAACCGAGCTCGATTTCGACGTTCTCGAAGCCTGACATCAAGGTCCCGACCGCGATCTCGGACATCTATTACGAGCTCCAGGATCGGCACCTGCTGCCGCTGGTCGTCTTTCTCCTGGTCGCGATCGTCGCTGTCCCTATCGCACTCAGCGAAGGCCCCTCCGCGGAAGCCGAAGCGGAAGCCGAAACCGCCGCAAGCGCCAGCGCCACCCCCGCCTCGAAGAATGCGCGGGTCGTCGTCGCCAAGAGCATCCCCGGCCTGCGCGATTACCGCCGGCGACTTGCTCATCAGACCCCGAAGAACCCGTTCGAAAAACCCGGTGAAGTCGCTGAAGTCGAAAAGGCGATCGGCGAATTCGAAGGCCAGATCGAAAGCGCCCTGAACGGCGAATCCCCGGAATCCGCGGAACCGGCCGAAACCGGCGGCACGCCGGAAGTAGTGCCGGGCACCGTCACGCACACCTTCACCTTCTACTCCTGGGAGATCGACGTCCGGGTGGTCCCGGTCTCGGCCAACGGCAAGCCCAGCAAGGCCGAACCGTCGGTCCGCAACAACCTTCCCGAGCTGACCATGCTGCCGGGGCGGGATACACCTGCGCTCGTCTTCATCCAGCCCAGCAAGGACGGCGAGAAGGCCCTGATGCTGGTCTCATCGAACGTCAACTCGATCTTCGGCGACAACACCTGTGTTCTCGGCGGCGAAACGTGCCAGATGCTCGCGCTCGAAAAAGGAGTGCCCGAGACCCTCGTCTACGGTGGCAACGAACGCGTCTTCCGAATCGAACTCCAGGACATCCGGCTCGTCGCCACCGAGAAGCGCCACGAGGCCCCCCTCGGCACCCCCAAGCCCGGCGACAACAGCACCCGGCCGGCCGTCCGGCCCGCCGAGGCGCAGGCCGAGCTCCACACGACCGAATAGCTCCTCCCTCCCCCGCCCGGGGAAGTCTCTCCAGTCACCTCGCCACAGCGATAGCCGATGGGTTGGAACCGGTTGGCGGCGCAAACAGTCGAATTTGCAATTGCGCCGCACTTGGCCGCTCGCGCTGTGGCGGCCCGCTAGGCGATGATGGCCATTCCGCCCACATAGGGTCGCAAGCCAGTTGGGTATCGCTGCATGCAGCGCGGAAGGTTTGCTTCGTATTGAGGGGTCTTCTCGGCCGAGACGAGCCAGTCCTCTGCACTCTCGATCATGCCCAGGGCAAATAGCGTGACATCGAGATTGAGCGCATCGGTGATGACGTTGTTGTGCATGGTCATACCGCCGTGCGGCTCGAGAAACAATCTTATGGGCCACGTGCTGATCAAACCAGGCTTGGTAGCGCACACCGTTAGTGCGGCCGTCCTCCGCCTCGAGTCCAGAACACATATCGGGAATGACGAGCGCAGCCTCCAGCGTGAGGCACCCGGCCGAGCCTAGTCCCTTGGAGGTGATTTGCATCTTCTCAAGCTGACCCCTCACGCCACGCCTCACCCCAGGTACAGATCGACCAGCTGGTCGCCGGCCAGCAGCGCGACGACGCCGCCGAAGGCGAGGAACGGGCCGAAGGGGATCGCCATCTTTCGCGCCCCGCTGCCCTGGCGTGCGATCAATGTCAGGCCGACGACCGAGCCGGCGAGGAGCGCGATCAGGATCGCCGGCGCCACCGCGCGACCCAGGAACAGGCCCATGGCGGCAGCCAGCTTGACATCGCCGAGGCCCATCCCGGCCGGGTAGGCGAGGACCACCGCGAAGAAGAGGCCGCCCGCGGCTGCCGCGGCGATTGCGCGCTCGGGGACGCCGCCCGGGTCGGTCGGAACAGCAATCGCCAGGCAGAGGATCGAGCCTGTGAGGAGGATCTTGTTCGGGATCAGCCTCTGCTCGAGGTCTGTGAGGGTGATCGCGGCGAGCATGCCGACGAAGACGAAGCCGATCGCCATCTCCGCGAGTTCGTCGTGGTAGACGAGGGCCGTGGCGGCAAACAACAGACCCACGGTGAGCTCGGTCAGCGGGTAACGGGGTGAGATGCGTGCGCCGCAGCAGCGCGCCCGGCCGCGCAGGACCAGCCAGGAGAAGACCGGAACGTTGTCGTAGGCCGCGATCTGAGTCCCGCAGCCGGGGCACTCCGAGCGCGCCATCGCGATCGGCATCCCCCTCGGCACCCTGTGGGCGACCGCGGTCACGAAGCTGCCGACGAGCAGCCCCCCCAGAAACGCGATAACCGCCGTGCCGACCATTGGGCGGGAGTTCTACTCAAGCGGGTGGTCGGCTCCGCGGCGTCCCTCATCACGTTTTCCACGTCGTGCGTGGAAAACGTGATGGCCGGCGAACCCGGGCCGCTGCGCGACGTGCTTACTTGGCGGCGCCGACGACCTTGAAGCTGCGCTTGGCAGCGCCCTGCTCGACGTTGCCGGCGGCGTCGGTCGCCTTGACGCGGAGCAGGTGCCGCTTGTGGCCCAGATGCTTGAGCTTGAGCGGCGCCTGGCAGCTCTTCCACTTGCGTTTGTCGAGTCGGCAGAGGAAGGACGTGCTGGGGTCACCCGTAACATCGGCAAAGCGGAAGAGGACCGTGCGTTTGCGGGTCTTGACGCTCGGCCCGGCGGTGATCCTGGTGTGCGGGGCGGTCGAGTCCTCGACGTAGACCGCCGGCTCCTCGGAGCAGGGCGAATGGTCGCCGCCGCCATCGATCGAGACGCCGTAAAAGGTCAGGACGGTGTTGTCGGAGACTTCGATCTCGAAGCCGCCGGCGACGAACTCCGTCGCCGGGCCTTCGGCGAGGACGGGACCTTTGCAGCCTGCGCTGCCGAAGACCTGTACCTTCGCCGCCCCTGGCGCCTTGCCGCTGACCACCGGGGTGTTGTCGTTCGCAAACCCCGCAGGGACGGTGCGAAGCGTGGGTGAAGGGGGCTTGCCCACCGGATCGGGCAGGGGCTTCCCATCGACCGGCGGAGTCACGATCGGGGGTTTCCCGGTACCGCCTCCGGGGGATTCGCCGCCGCCCCCCGGCTGTCCGCCGCCGCCCGGGGGTTCTTCTCCCCCTGGCCCTCCGGTCGTGCTGACCTCCTGGTAGACGATCGTCGAGCTCGAGCAGCCGGAGAGGAACCCGGCCAGCGTGGCGCTCGCGTGGAAGGTCGTGGTGGTGTTGTCGGCGACTCCGACCGTGATCCCCGCTCCTTCGAACAGTTCCGCGGGCGCACTCGCGAGCGGCGAGCCGGAACAGTCAGGGGATGCGTAGATCTCCACCGTCGACCCTTCGGCCGCGGTTCCGATGAGCCGCGGCTGGTTCTCGTCGGCGGGAGACGCCGGCACGGTCGCCGTGAAGCTCGGCTTACCTGGCGGTGTCGAGACCTGCTGGTATTCGATCCCATTCGAGCACTCGGAAGGTTCCGTCGGTTGATCGAGGTCGGTGAGGGTCGCGTAGAACCTGGTCACCGCATCGGAGGCGACGTCGACTTCGACCTGGATCCCCGCATCTTCGAGTTCGGCGACGGTGCCCGTCGCGACAATCGAAGCTGAGCTGCCGCAGGTGGAGTCGTCGGCGTAGATCGTGATCAGATTGTCTTCAGCTCCAGCTACATGAGCGATCGGGCCGCCGAAAGCAGGGGTGCGCCCGATGGACCGCGGGCCCACGACGGTGCTGATTACGTTTTCGTCGCCCTTGATTGAAGGCCGCAGGGCGGTGCCCGGAGAAGCGGGGCTGGTCCCGGTCAGGGTCGGCGCGTCAAGTTTGGCCATCGCGGCCGGCGCGAGCAGCGCCGAGATGACGAGGGCGGCGAGAGCGAGAAACACACACACCGAAGGGCGGGCCGCGAAGGCCCGCCCCTCAGTGGTGCATCTGAGTTGCGTTTTCACGCTATGCACTCAGCTGGGATCAAGTTCCCCAGTTGCCTCCGGACGGGCAGCCACCGACTTTTTCGGTGGTGCATTTGAATGCCAGAGTTCCGGCGTTGTTTTCGACCCAGAACTTCTGCGTCGTGCTGGACCCCTGAACCGTAATTTTGTATTTGGTCGGAGTTGCTTCGTTGACTTCGAGGCCGGTCGCGCTACTGAGCGTCGGCTCGATTTTTTTCAGCGCCGCAACGTCGGCTTTTTCGTACGAGCCGTTGTTGTCGGTCGAGTAGGTCTCCATCGCCACCTGGGCGCTGTGGACGTACTCCTTGGCCTTCGCGTCGCCTGCCTTTTCCTTCTGGTTGAAGAAGGCGGGCAGGGCGATGGCAGCGAGGATTCCGAGGATCAGCATCACGACGAGAAGCTCGATCAGCGTGAAACCAGACTCACTGTCACCGTTGATCCGGGCCCCAACTCGAGCCCGGAGGTTCTGGAGCAACATAGGTACCTCCTATTGGTCCTATCGTTTGCGCCATTGCCTTGGGCTTGGGGCTCCGAGACACTGGCAGTTACGCCTCCTTCATCGGCGGCTGAGGCGCCCCCTTTAGCTCTGCACAGTCGAATTTCTCAGAGCGTCCTATTTCCCGGTAGGCGGAAAATCGACACTGCACCGAAAACTGCTGACTTTGCAGCCCTTTCACACCAGATAGGTGGCGCCGAACGTATGAATGTCCATCGCCGCCGATCGATTCCGCACCGATGGTGGTCGAGCGAACGTCCGAAACGAGGGAACCGGCTGACCGGAGAGATGCTCAGCGGATGTGTTCGTAGATGCTGAACATCGGCAGGTACATCGCGATCACGATGAAGCCGACGATGCCGCCGACGAAGACGATCATCAGCGGCTCGATCAGCGCGGTCAGCGCCTTGACCTTGGCGTCGACCTCGGCCTCGTAGAAGTCGGCGATTTTGGACAGCATGTGCTCGAGCTGTCCGGTTTCCTCACCGACCGCGACCATGTGGCCGACCATCGGCGGGAAGATCGGCGTTCTCCTCGATCGGCCCGGCCAGCGAGCCGCCGCGCTTGACCGAGGCGTAGACGTCGTCCATCGCCTGCTCGACGACGATGTTGCCGGAGGTCTCGCCGGTCAGTTTGATCGCCTGCAGCATCGGCACGCCGGAGGAGACCGAGCCGGAGAAGGTGCGCGACCAGCGGGCCAGCGCGACCTTCTGGATCACGTCGCCGATTTTGGCCGGCAGCCGCAGTTTGAACCGGTCCCAGAGCTCGTGGCCCGTGTCGGTCTTCTTCCATTTGACGAAGCCGTAGACGAGCGCGATCAGCGCCCGGGATCAGGATGTACCAGTAGCCGGTGAGCGACGTTCGAGGCGCTGACGCAGATCTGGGTCGGCAGCGGCAGCCCGAGCGGCTTCTTCGGGGTGTTCTTCGGCGAGTTCTTCGAAGATCTTGGCGAAGACCGGGATCACGAAGGCGACGATCGCGATCAGGACCACCGCCGCGAAGCCGAAGACCAAGGCCGGGTACATCATCGCCGATTTGACCTGGCGCCGCAGCGCGTCGGCTTTCTCGACCTGGAAGGCGATCCGGTCGAGCGCGTCCTCGAGGCGCCCCGACTGCTCGCCGGAGCGGACCATGGCCCGGAAGAGGCGGTCGAAGACCTTGGGGTGGCGCTCCATCGCCTGCTCGAGGCTCGAGCCCGCCTCGACGTCGGCGCGGACGCCGGCGACCGCCTCCTTGATCTTGTCGTCCTGGGTCTGCTCCTCGAGCGTGTGGAGGGTGCGCAGCATCGGCATCCCCGAGGCGACCAGGGTCGCGAACTGGCGCGAGAAGACGGCGAGCTCGCGCATGTCGACGCCCTGCCATCTCGTGAACAGGTCCTCGATTTTGAGCGGCTTCGCGCTTCTCGGCGACGTCGAGGACGATCAGGCCGCGCTGGCGCAGCTTCTCGCGCGACCTGGGCCTTGGACTCCGCCTCGAGTTCGCCTGCCGAGGCGAGCCCCGGCGAGGTCCATCGCCCGGAAGGCGAATGTGGTCGCCCGGCCATCGCCTACGCCCCCGGGTGTAGCGCAGGCACGGTGTCGCGCGCCGGGGTCCTCCTGGGCGTAGACGGGGTCGATTTCCATCGCGCCCCCGCCGGCCCGAGCAGGCGGTTGAGCTCCTCGGGGACCGAGGCACGCTGTTCGGCGATCGGCCGAGTGATCTGGCCTTCGCGCGCGAGCCGGGCCAGGTCGGCGTCCATCGTCTGCATGCCCACCGCGCCGGAGGTCTGGACGGCGGCGTAGATCTGGTGGGTCTTGCCCTCGCGGATCAGGTTGCGGATCGCCGGGGTCGGGATCAGCACCTCGGACGCGACCACGCGCCCGACGCCGTCCGCCGTCGGCAGCAGCTGCTGGGTGACGATCCCCTGAGGGCGATCGAGAGCTGCGTCCGACCTGAGCCTGCTGCTCGGGCGGGAAGACGTCGATGATCCGGTCCACCGTCTGGGCGGTGGACTGGGTGTGCAGGGTGGCGAACACGAGGTGGCCGGTCTCGGCCGCCGTCAGGGCGGTCGCGATCGTCTCCCGGTCGCGCATCTCGCCGACCAGGATCACGTCGGGGTCCTCTCGCAGGGCGGCGCGCAGCGCCAGCGCGAAGTCAACCGCGTCGGCGCCGACCTCACGCTGGTTGATGATCGAGCTTTTGTGCTGGTGCAGGAACTCGATCGGGTCCTCGATCGTGAGGATGTGGTGGTGATGTTCGATGTTGATCACGTCGATCATCGCCGCCAGCGTCGTGCTCTTCCCCGAGCCGGTCGGGCCGGTGACGAGGACGAAGCCGCGCGGTTTCCTGGTCAGGTCGCGCAGCACCTGCGGAACCTTGAGGTCGTCGAGCGCCGGGATCGCGTGAGGAACGAGGCGGAAAGCGGCGCTGACGGATCCGCGCTGGATGAAGCAGTTGACACGGAAGCGGGCGACGTTCGGGATCGCGTAGGCGAAATCGAGCTGTTTCTGGTTCTCGAAGCGTTTGCGCTGGTCGTCGTTGAGGATGCTGTAGACGACGTCGCGAGTCTGCTGCCCGGTCAGCACCGGGAAGCCCTCCATCGGCAGGATGCTGCCCTTGTCGCGGATCGCGGGCGGCAAATCCCGAGGTCAGGTGGACATCGGAGGCATTCAGTTCGACCATGCGACTGAGCACGCCGGCGAAATCGAAGTCAAGCTGTGACACGGAGAACCTCCTCGAGGCTGGTCTCGCCGTCCTGGACCTTGGCGACGCCGGCCTCGCGAAGGGTGAGCATCCCCTCTTCGCGGGCCACTGCGGCGATCTCGGGCTCGGGGGAGCTGTTGACGGTCATCTCTTTCAGCCTCGGGCTGAGGCCATCACCGAGTAGAGCCCGACCCGGCCGCGGTAGCCACTCTGATTGCAGCGGGAGCAGCCGACCGGCTCGAAGGCCTCGATGTCGGACGCGATTTCGATGCCGGCATCCGTGAGGGCGGCCGAGAGGGTCATCGGCGTCTTGCAGTGCGGGCAGAGACGGCGGGCGAGGCGCTGGGCGACCACGCAATCGACGGCTGACGCGGTCAGGAAGGTCTCGATCCCCATCTCGTTGAGGCGCGCGATCGCGCCAGGGGCATCGTTGGTGTGAAGCGTGGTCAGCATCATGTGGCCGGTGAGCGCCGCCTCGATCGCGATCCGCGCCGTCTCGGCGTCACGGATCTCGCCGACCATGACGATGTCGGGGTCGGCACGCAGCACCGAGCGCAGGCCGCGGGCGAAATCGAGCCCGGCCTTGCGGTTGACGTTGATCTGGTTGATCCCCGGGATCCGGTACTCGACCGGGTCCTCGATCGTGATGATCTTCTTCTCGATGCTGTTCAGCTCGCCGAGGGCCGCGTAGAGGGTCGTCGACTTGCCGGAGCCGGTCGGGCCGGTGACGAGGACTGCGCCGTAGGCTTTCGTGAAGGCGTTTTCGAAGCGCCCGCGGGAGTCGCCCTCCATGCCGAGGTCGTCGAGCGAGCGTTCGGCATTGGATTCGTCGAGGATCCGGATCGTCGCGCCCTCGCCGCGCTGGGTCGGCAGGGTCGTGACGCGCAGGTCGATGCGCCGGTCCTCGACGTTGACGCTGACACGTCCGTCTTGAGGCACCCGTTTCTCGGCGATGTCGAGCTCGCTCATGATCTTGAGGCGGGAGACGACGGCGTTGATCATCCGGCGCGGGACGTGCGCGGACTCCTTGAGGACGCCGTCGACGCGGAAACGGACCCGCAGCTGGCCCTCTTCGGGCTCGAGGTGGATGTCCGAAGCGCCCTCCCCCACACCCTGGGCGAGGATGCTGTAGACGAGCTTGACCACCGGCGCGTCGGCAGCGCCGACCTGCATATCGGCGCCGGTCCCAGCCTCGTCATCCTCCTGCCCTTCGGCATCGTGTTCTTCGATGATCGAGTCGGCGGCGGCGCTCTGCAGCGTCCCCAGGCGCGCCAGCAGCGACTGCACGTCTTCCATCGTCGCGACGGCGATCTGGCAGTCGAGCCCGGTCGCAATCTGGACGTCGTCGATGGCGAGCACGTTGGCGGGGTCGGCAGTTGCGACCAGCAGCGTGTGCTGGTCCAGGTAGCCGACCGGGACGGCTTTGTAGCGGCGCGCCATCGACACCGGGAAGAGGGCCGCGGCGCCGAAATCCACCTGGTAGGCGCCGAGGTCGACGTGGTCGAGGCCGTAGCGCTCGGCAACCGCGCGGGTCAGCTGCTCGTCGTTGATCTGGTTCTGCTCGAGGAGCAGCGCCTCGGGGGTGGTGCCCGAGAGGCGCGCCTGCTCGATCGCAGCATCGATCGCCTCCTGGCCGACGAACCCGAGCTCGACCAGGACGTCGGTGATCAGCCCGCGCGAGTGACCGCGGTGCAGCGGCGGCGTCAGCCCAGGGATCGCGTCCAGGGGCGGCGGCTCGGCCACGGCAACCTGGCTCTGGTCTTCGTATGCGGAGACCGGACGCAGGTGGTTCGGGTGTGGGTCGACGGCGCTCATCAGTTCGGGTGGTAGGCCTCGGTGGGGCCGTCGTAGTTGGCGTCCTTGACGGCCTGGATCACGCTGGCCGTGTCTGCGGAAGCCGAAGGACACGGTCGCCTGCGGGGTGCCATCGCTGAGGTTGCGCGGGCGCATCACGACCAGCGCCGGGACGCGGGAGACTTCGACCCCGAGGGTGATCGAGGCATAACGGTAGATCTGCGAGGCGGGCACGATGAAGGTGGCAACGTTGCTGAGCGAGGAGAGGGTTTCCACCGACTTCTTGACGAGCTCGTCGTCGATGCCTCCGTCGTGGACGACCAGCAGCACGACGGTCTTGTCGGCCTTGTAGGCCGCGGTCACCGGGGCCGGCGGCGGCGGCGCCTCGATCGAGCTCGGAACGACGGAGGCGGCGCCGGTGCTTGCTTCGGCAGCAGCGTTTTCGACGGCGCCTTCGACGGCGCTTTCGACGGCTTCCCCTGTGGTCGCGCCGGTGGCGGTCGCGCTCGCTTCGGTGCCCGCGACGGCGACGGTCGCTTCCGTCGTCGGTTCTTCGGCCGCTTCGCCACCACCGGATTTACTGATGAAGAAGAAGACGCCGATCAGGAGCAGAATCGCGATCGCGCCGATCTGATACCTCGGATCGCTGTTGATTTTCTCCCTCATGAGCTCACCGGCTCGCTGAGCTGCTCGATGCCGCTGGCACGCTGGCCGCGCGAGGCGAGCATCAGTTTGAAGTCGTGCGGGCTGGACGCGGCGTCGAGCGCCACCTCTTCGGAGACCTTGCCCTCCATCACGTAGCCGAGCAGGGACTGGTCGAAGGTGCGCATCCCGTAGAACTCGCCCTCGGCGATCACCTCGGTGATCTTGCCGGTCTCCTCCGGGTTGAGGATCAGGTCCTGGACCCGGCCGGTGACGACCAGGATCTCGGAGGCCGGCACGCGTCCCTCGCCGCTCAGGTCGGGCACGAGCCGCTGAGCGATCGCCCCTTTCAGCGTCGAGGAGAGCATCACCCGCGCCTGATGCTGGAGGTGCGGCGGGAAGAAGTCGATGATGCGGTTGACCGTCTCGGTCGCGTCGAGGGTGTGGACGGTGGAGAGGACGAGGTGGCCTGTCTCGGCGGCCGAGAGCGCCGTTCGCACGGTCTCCTCGTCGCGCATCTCGCCGATCAGGATCACGTCGGGGTCCTGGCGCAGGACCCTGCGCATCGCCCGCCCGAAGCCGACCGTGTCGGAGCCGACTTCGCGCTGGTTGACGATCGAGTTCTTGTCGGAGTGCAGGTACTCGATCGGGTCCTCGAGCGTGATGATGTGCCGCGCCCGGGTCTGGTTGATGTGGTCGATCATCGCCGCCAGCGTCGTGCTCTTCCCCGAGCCGGTGGTGCCGGTGACGAGGACCAGGCCGCGCTGCTCTTCGGCCAGGGTGCGGACGACGTCGGGAAGGCCGAGGTCGTCGACCGAGCGGATTTCGAAGGGGATCGCGCGGCAGACGATCGAGGTCGTGCCGCGCTGTTTGAAGGCGTTGACCCTGAAGCGGGAGACGCCCTCGATCGCGTAGGAGAAGTCGGCCTCGCCGTCCTCCCCGAATTCGGCCACCGAGCGGGCTTCGGCGATCGCCTTGAAGGCCGCCTCGGTGTCTTCGGCGCTGAGCACGCCGAAGCCCTCGAGATGGACGAGTTCCCCGTGCAGGCGGGCGATCGGCGGCGAGTCGACCTTGATGTGAAGGTCGGACCCCTCGCGCTCGATCAGGGTTCGCAGAGCTTTATCGATGTCGAACATCCCGACCACTATCGGCCGAGATGCCCGACGCCTAAAGGGTTCGCTGCAAGCCTGGGTTCAGATCCCCAGGCGTGAACTCAGGTGACTTCTCTGAGTTTTTGGGCTTCGCCCAGCTGCTGGAGCTTCTTCAGGCTCTGATTCTCGATCTGCCTGATCCGCTCACGGGTGACGTTGAAGGTGCGCCCGACCTCGTCGAGGGTGCGCGGATGCTCTCCGCCCAGCCCGTAGCGCAGCTCCAGGACCCGCCGCTCACGGTAGGAGAGGTTCTCCAGAGCTTCCTTGAGCGCCTCTTTGGTCAGCAGGTCCGCGGCACGGTCGAACGGCGACTCGGCCTTCTCGTCGGCGATGAACTGGCCGAACTCGGACTCCTCCTCGTCGCCAACCGGCTTCTCGAGCGAAACCGGCGCCTGCGCGGAGCGCTTGATCGAGTCGACCTCCTCGGGATCGATCCCGGTTACCTCGGCGATCTCCTCCGGCGTCGGCTCGCGGCCGAGCTCGGTGACGAGCTTGCGCTCGGCACGGCCGATCTTGTTCAGCTTCTCGACCACGTGGACCGGGATCCGGATCGTCCGGGCCTTGTCGGCCAGGGCGCGCGCTATGGCCTGCCTGATCCACCAGGTCGCGTAGGTGGAGAACTTGAACCCCTTGCGGTAGTCGAACTTCTCCGCCGCGCGGACGAGGCCCAGCGTCCCCTCCTGGATCAGGTCGAGGAACGGCAGTCCCTGGTTGCGGTAGTTCTTGGCGATCGAGACGACCAGACGCAGGTTCGACTCGACCATTTTCTGCTTCGCGTCGAGGTCGCCGCGCTCGATCCGTTTGGCGAGTTCGACCTCCTCCTGCGCGGTGAGCAGCCGGACCTTGCCGATGTCCTTGAGGAACAACTGCAGGGAATCCGTGGTCATGTCCGGTTTTAGGTCGAGCGCCTGTTTCTGGCGACGCCGGCCTTTTTTGCCGGTCGGTTCGGGCATGGCTTCGGCGGCGGCTTTCTGCGCCGGGTCCATGTCCTCGACGAGCTCTATCCCCGACTTCTCGAGGTGCCCGTAAAGGTCCTCGACGTCGGACTCGTCCAAATCGACCTCGGACACCGCCGTGGCGATGTCTCCGAAGGTGAGCACCCCGAGCTGCTGCCCGCGGGTGATCAGGCCTTTTACCTCCTCAAGCTCCTGAAGCTCAGCTACTAGCATTCTGTGTCTACTCGTTCCCTTGCGCGGTTTATTTCTAACTATTCGTGACCATGTAAGGCTGTCGCAGGCTGAAAGTCGCGAAAAAACGGACCGGAATCCGGTCCGCGAAGCAAACTAGTCTGCGCTGCGAAAGGCCTTTCCGGCGTCGCGGCTCCACTCAAACGCCTGTTCGCATCTTAGTCGCTTCACTTTCTGAAGTCAATGCCGAATTCACTGCGACATCCCCGCCCGTGGCTGCGTGCCTTTTGGCATCGGGCGTACGAGGAGAACGTCACCGGGCTCTCGGCGATGGTCGCCTACAACCTCATGCTCGCCGTATTCCCGTTTGCCTTGATCGTCCTCTTCATCTTTGGACAGGTGTTGAAGATCGGCGGGGTCGAGGCCAGCGTCCTCAACGACCTCCAGCGCCTCTTCCCCAACTCCGAGCAGACCCAGCTGACCGACATCCTCAACCGGATCGAGGACAACTCGACGACGATCGGGATCGCCGCCTTCTTCGGCTCACTCTGGATCGGGGCCTCGTTCTGGGGCGCGATGGACACCGCCTTCTGCCGGATCTACCACGTCGAGTGCCGGGGCTGGGTCGAGCAGAAGCGCTTCTCCTTCGCGATGCTCGCCGTGGTCGTCCTCCTGATCGCCGCCAGCATCTTCCTGCCGACGGTCGAGAGCGGCCTCGTCTCGAGCACCGACAGGCTCCCGTTCGGGCTCGACAGCATCAAGGCGATCGACACCGTCCTCCTGCTCGGCGCCGCCCTGGCGATCATCCTCTCGATCAGCTCGGTGATTTTCTGGGCCGTGCCCAAAGGCCACATGCCGTGGCAGGCGGTCTGGCCGGGGGCGGCCTTCGTCACGGTCGTCGTCGGAATCGCCAACTGGGCCTTCCCCTTCTACCTCGCGAACGTCTCGAGCCTCTCCAAATTCGGCTCTGTGGTGGGCTTCGTCCTGATCGCGCTGGTCTGGTTCTACGCCCTCAGCCTGGCCCTCCTGGCCGGAGCCGTGATCAACAGCCTCCGCCACGAGCTATACGACACCGGCGAGATGCCCTACGCGGACAAGGCCGTGAAACCGGAGAAAAAGCCTTGCGGCTGCGAAGAGAGCTGAGGCCGAGGGCCCAAGCCTGGCAAGGACGCAGGGAGCGCCGCGTGCACCGCACGCAAGCGACCGAGGACGCAGCCAGGCGCCGCGGCCCCCGGTCTCAGCCTCAGCCGTATTTCTCGCCGATGATGGCTCGGAGCTTCGAGCGATCATGGCGGGCGTGGACGCGCCGCACGGTTCCCGAGCGGGAGCGCATCACCAGCGACTCGGTCGTCGCCCCGGGGCCGCGGTAGCGGACGCCCTGGAGGACGTCGCCGTCGGTGACGCCGGTGGCCGAGAAGAAGACGTCGTCTCCTGAGCAGAGGTCATTGGCCGTGAGCACGCGGTCGAGGTCATAGCCGGCGTCGACGGCCGCCTTGCGCTCGCCGTCGTCGCGCGGCCAGAGCCGGCCCAGGAGCTGGCCGCCCATCGACTTCAGGGCGGCGGCCGAAAGAACGCCCTCGGGGGTGCCGCCGATCCCCCAGAGCAGGTCGACCGGAGAGCGGTCGCTGACCGCCAGCATCGCCGCCGAGACGTCGCCGTCGGAGATCAGACGGATGCGGGCCCCGGCATCGCGGACCTCGGCCATCGCCTCCTCGTGGCGCTCGCGGTCGAGCATCACGACCGTGACGTCGCCGACGTTGCCGCCCTTGCGATCGGCGATCAGCTTCAGCGTCTCGGACAGCGGCCGGTCGAGGTCGAGGAGGTCGGCGATTTCCTCGCCGCCGGCCATCTTTTCCATGTAGACGCAGGGGCCGGGGTCGAACATCGTGCCGCGCTCGGCCAGCGCGATCACGGCCAGGGCGCTGGGCATGCCGCGGGCACAGAGGGTCGTCCCCTCGAGCGGGTCGACGGCGATGTCGACCTGCGGCAGGCTGCCGTCGCCGATCTGCTCGCCGTTGAAGAGCATCGGCGCTTCGTCCTTCTCTCCCTCGCCGATGACGACGATTCCGTCCATCGAGACCGAGTCGAGGACGAAGCGCATCGCGTCGACGGCCGCCCCGTCGGCGGCGATCTTGTCGCCGCGGCCGACCCATCGGGCCGCGGCCAGCGCCGCCGCCTCGGTGACCCGGACGAGCTCCAGCGCGATGTTGCGATCGGGCTTGGTCTGCGGAGATGCCTCCATCGGGGGGACCCTAATCGACCCCCGCTGTGCGGTGAACCTTGACTCGCCGCTCGACCTCCGGCGGTCCATATCGGCGGTGCGTCGATTTTCCTCGCTATGGCTAGAAAAATGTCGACAGGGGCGGGGACAAGGCTCGGGTTGGAACTCGCGGACGGGTGACCCTGAGATCTCCACCTGTTCTGGAACGCCCGTCCGCGGGTGGCGGTGGCGTGGGGGTGGACTCCGCAGCCCGGAGGTTTCGGAGGGCAGGTCTTCAGTTTTAGGTGCGCGGTGTCCCGGCACCCGGAGAAGCGCGCAGGGCCAGGAGGGTGCCCCCACGGCGCCGCCAGGCCCCGCGGCCCGGACGCCCCCGAGGTAGGGTCTGCTGATGGACCGCTGGGGATTGACCTTGCCGCTGCCGGGGACCTCGCTGGCAGACCATGAGGATCTGGTCAAGCGAGCAGAGGCGGCGGGCTACACCGATCTCTGGAGCGGCGAGACCAACGGCCCGGATGGCTTCACGCCCCTGACGCTGAGCGCGGCCTGGACACAGCGGGCGCGGCTCGGCACCGGCATCGTCGGCGTCTTCCAGCGCGGGCCGGCGCTGCTGGCGCAGGAGGCGGCGGCCCTCGCCGACGCCTCGGGCGGGCGCTTCGTGCTCGGCATCGGCTCCTCCTCGGACCGGATCGTCGAAGGCTGGAACGGGATCCCCTTCGAGAAGCCTTTGAGCCGGGTGCGGGAGACGCTGGAGTTCCTGCGCGCCGCTCTCGACGGAGAGCGGACCTCGAGCGGCTTCAAGCTCGAGACCGCGCCTGCACAGCGGGTCCCGATCGTGCTGGCGGCGCTGCGCGGCAAGATGCTCGACCTCGCGGTCGAGCAGGGCGACGGCGCCTTCACCAACTTCCTCCCCCTCGGCGGCCTGCCGAAGGTCGCCGGCCAGCTCGACGGCGCGCCCGAGGGCTTTGAGCTGCTCTGCCGCTTCTTCTGCATCCCGGGCGAGCGCGAGGCGGTCGAGCCCCTGGCCCGCTTCATGTTCTCCTCGTACATCACAGTGCCGGTCTACGCGGCCTTCTACCGCTGGCTCGGCTATGGGGACCAGATCGACGCGATGATCTCCGCCTGGGAGTCAGGCGACCGCCAGGGCGCCGCGGCGGCCGCGCCCTGGGACCTGATCGAGGAGATGTTCATCTTC
This sequence comes from uncultured Solirubrobacterales bacterium, assembly GCA_963795295.1. Taxonomy (GTDB): domain Bacteria; phylum Actinomycetota; class Thermoleophilia; order Solirubrobacterales; family 70-9; genus VRUE01. The sequence goes on along the minus strand of CAWCHE010000005.1, from coordinate 655,271 downwards.
GGCTCGCCGGAGGAGATGAAGGCCCGGATCGCCGAGTTCGTCGAGGGGGGGATCACGCTCCCGATCCTGACTCCGATCGCGACGCCCGACGCCCTCGGCGAGCTGATCGAGGCGCTGGCGCCCTAGGCGGGAGGAAGCGGCTCGGCCGGCGGCGCCTCGCGGGCGGGCCGGCGCGCGAGGCTGAGCGCGTAGTCGCCGGCGGCGTCCGTGAACCAGCCGCAGAGCTCGAGGCCGGCGTGGGCGTATACGTCTTCGAGCCGGGCACGGGTGAACTTGGTCGAGATCTCCGTCCTCAGCTCCTCGCCGGCGGCGAAGGTGACGTCGAGGTCGATCTCCTCGATCCGCACCTCCTGGTCGGTGAGAGAGCGCAGGCGGATGTCCATCCTCTCCTCGCCGGCGTCGAAGCGCGCGACGTGCTCGAAGGCGTCGAGCTCGAAGTTGGCGCCGAGCTCGCGGTTGAGAACCGTCAGCACGTTCTTGTTGAACTCGGCCGTGACCCCTTCGGCGTCGTCGTAGGCGGCCTCGAGCCTGGCCCGGTCCTTGATCAGGTCGGTGCCGAGCAGGAAATGGTCGCCGGGGAACATCAGCGCCGCGATCCGGCACATGAAGGAGCGGCGCTGGTAGGGGTAGAGGTTGCCGATCGTGCCGCCGAGGAAGGCCAGGAGCCGTTCGTCGCCGGTGTCCGGGATGCGCTCGAGGTGGTGCTCGAAGTCGCAGACCAGGCCGCGCACGTCGAGGCCCGGATACTCGTCGACCAGCAGCTCGGCGGTCTGGTGGGTTATCTCCTCGGAGATGTCGACCGGGACGTAGGTCTCGAGGCATTCGGCGTCGCGCATCGCGCTCAGCAGGTGACGGGTCTTCGCCGCCGAGCCCGAGCCGAGCTCGACCAGGGTCGACGGGCCGCCGGCCGCCGCGACTATCTCGGCCGAGCGGTCGCCGAGGATCTCCCGCTCGGCGCGGGTCGGGTAGTACTCGTCGAGCTCGGTGATCTGCTCGAACAGCAGCGAGCCGCGCTCGTCGTAGAAGTACTTCGGCGAGAGCTCCTTCGGAATCGTCATCAGGCCGCGGCGGACGTCGCGCGCCATCGTCGCCGAGGCCTTCGCGTCGAGATGGACCTCGATCGCGATCACGTCAGGCCCCTGGCGCAGCGGAAGCCGGAGAAGATCTGGCGGCGGACCGGCAGGTCCCAGTTGCGGAAGCTGGGCCTGACCACGCTCGGATGGGTCGCCCAGGAGGCGCCGCGCAGGACCCGGTGGTCGTCGCCGAAGAAGACCTCGGAGTACTCGGGATACGGGAAGGCGCTGAAGCCCGGGTACGGGAGGAACGCCGATGAGGTCCACTCCCAGACCTCCCCCACGCCCTCGAGCCGATCCCGGGCGGCCTCCCACTCGTACTCGCTCGTCAGCCGCTTCCCCGCCCAGCGGGCGAAGGCGTCGGCGTCCTCCCAGGAGACATGGCAGACCGGCTGGCCCGGGTCGACGGGCTCGGACCTGCCCATCGCCGTCCGCACCCAGCCCCCCGGACCCTCGCGCCAGTACATCGGCGGCTCCCCCCCGGCCTCCTCCATGAACCTCAGATAGGCGCCGTTCCGGACCGGGGCGCGATCGATCTCGAAGGCGGCGAGCTCGACCGCGTGGCGGGGGCGCTCGTTGTCGTAGGCGAAGCCGTGGCCTAGGGCGCCGACCTCGTGCTCATCGGCGTCGAACGCGACCATCTCGGGCCCCTCGTCCGGTTCCACCGCCGCGGGGCCGAGGCCCTCGCGGACCGGCTCGTAGTCGTCGACCATCTGCAGAAGCTGCAGCATCGTCTCGTTGTGCTGGTGCTCGTGGGCGAGCAGCATCTCGTAGACGAAGCCGTTGCGGAGAAGGGGGTCCTCGGCGTCCTCCGTCAGCTCGACCCCGGCCAGGACCTCGAGCGTGCGCTCGCGCACGTCGGCGAGGTATGCGCGCAGCTCGGCGTCGCGAAGGATCGGCAGCTCGCCGCGGCTCCTGCGGGGGTTCTCGATCGCGTCGTAGAAGCGGCCGAGGTCGCCGTGCAGAGGCTCCAGGCCGCCGATCGTCTGCACCAGCCAGAGCTCCTCGAAGTTGGCGATATGGCCGAGGTCCCAGGCCAATGGGCTGAGAATCGGCGAGTAGACGCGGTTCAGCTGCTCGTCGTCGAGCGGCTCGATCAGCTCGAAGGTGCAGCGGCGCGCCTCCGCCAGCCGGTCCGCGATCGCGTCCTTGGAGATTGCCGTCACCTCGGTGGCGATGCGAAAACCCTATAGGGGTCGGATCACCGGCCCTGCGGTTAGGGTGGCGGCATGGATCTTCAGGGCACCAGGACATTCGTGGCAGGCGGGGCCTCCGGGCTCGGCGAGGCGACGGCGAGGAGGCTGGTCGAGGCGGGCGCGACGGTGACGATCGCCGACCTCAACGCCGAGAGGGGCGAGGCGCTGGCGAGCGAGCTCGGCGAGCCCGCGACCTTCGTCGAGGCCGATGTCACCGACGGCGAGGCCGTCGCTGCGGCGATCGCCCGGGCCTCCGACGGCGATGGGGACCTGCGGGTCTCGGTCTGCTGCGCCGGGGTCGGCTGGGCTGAGCGCGTCGCCCACAAGGGCGGCCCCCACAACGCCGAGATGTTCTCGAAGGTGATCTCGATCAACCTGATCGGGACCTTCAACGTCCTCAGCCAGGCCGCCGCGGCGATGAGCGCCAACGAGCCCGACGGCGAGGGCGAGCGCGGGCTCTGCGTCAACACGGCCTCGATCGCCGCCTACGACGGGCAGATCGGCCAGATCGCCTACTCCGCCTCGAAGGGCGGGATCGTCGGCATGACCCTGCCGGCCGCTCGCGACATGGCCGGGCGGGGGATCCGGGTCGTGACGATCGCCCCGGGCCTGTTCGACACCCCGCTGCTGGCCGCGCTGCCCGATGAGGCCCGGCAGGCGCTCGGCGCCGGCATCCCCTTCCCCTCCCGGCTCGGACGACCCGAGGAGTACGCGCAGATGGTCGCGGCGATCGTCGCCAACCCGATGCTGAACGGCGAGACGATCCGCCTCGACGGCGCCCTGAGGATGCCGCCGAAGTAGCCCTCAGCCCGTCCCCTCGGCCTCGGGGTCGCGCCAGACCTGCTTCAGCCAGGGCGGGGAGATCGCGAAGTGGGCCGAGCTGCCGGCGGCGATCGGCTCCAGCGGGACGAGGTGGACGCTGCTCCCCGGAGTGAAGCGAGCCCCGTGGTCATCGCCGATGTTGCCGGCGTGGCTGCCGCCGGAGACGAGCAGGAGATGGGTCTCCGGGCCCCAGCCGTTGTCGTCGCGCAGGCGGACGAATTCCTCGGCCTTCTTGAGCCCGTCGAACCCCGCGTCGGATGTCCAGTTGACGACGCTCGGGGAGTAGTTGTAGCCGTTGTGCGAGGAGGCCCTCTCATCGACGTCGCCGTCTTCGTCGATGCGGACCTGGACCGACTCCCAGTCGTCGGCGTGGTAGCCCTTGTCCTCGAGCACGGGAATCCCGCGGAACGTCGCCGAATCCGCGTAATAGAGCCAATACTGGATGTAGAGGCGGCCGGCCTGGCCTCCCGAGCACTCGCTCCCGTCCCCCTCGCCGCGGCAGTCGACGACGTGGACGAAGGCGGTGACCGGGAGGTCGGCGTCGGTCCGACGCACCGCCCCTGCGTTCGGCCCGTCGCCGCAATCGGTCCGGCGGCAGCGCCTCCAATCGACCGGCACCGCGTGCGAGCCGTCCTCGAACGCGAGGGTGGGCATGTGACGGGCCACAAGGCCGCCGACCTCGGTTCCGTAGGCGGCAATCAGGGCCGGCTCATCGCCGCCGCAGGAGTCCGTCAGCGCGGCGGCGCAGAGGATCCGCGAGGCGATAGAGGCGGCGAGGCCGGTGCCGGGAATCCTGCCGCCCGCCGCCAGCAGGCCCAGGAAAAGGAGAGCAAGGAGCAGGAGCAGCGCAACCCACTCGACGGTCGATTGCCCGCGCTCCCGCTCCATACGGCGAGGCTAAAAAGGGGCGCCTCGCATGTGTGTGAACCGTGCGCCCGAAGTCGCGCGGCGGTGGAACAACTCCCCGAAGGGTCAGCCCTCGGGGGTACAGGGCAGGATGTGGGTGCCCTTGAGGACCGAGCCGCCGGCGAAGAAGATTTCCCCTTCGGTGTAATAGCGCCCGGTCGGACAGCTGGCGGTCAGGAAGCTCTGCTCGACGCCCGCGGAAGGTGAATTTGCGGTCGATCGAGATCCTGAACTTGGTCACCGAGCCGGCGCCGTTGGCGATCTTCGGCACTTCCGAGACCGTGTGCAGGCCGTAGTGGCCGCGGTTGATCTTGCTGACTTTGACGGTCGCGACGACCGCGGTCGGAGCCGGGATCGCAACGTAGGCATGGACGTAGAGGATCGTGGTGCCGCCCTTGACGCCGCCGCTGTAGAGGAAGACCGGGCCCTTGGCGTAGAGCGGGGCCTGTTCGGGGAAGACGACCTCCACCGCGCCTTCTCCGGAGCCGACGATCGAGTCGGGACAAGCCTTCTTCGCCTCCACTGTCGTCCGCGCTTCGAGGTTCCCCTTCCTGCAGGCGGGCAGGCCCTTGGCGTTGAGCCGGAGGGTCTTGTCGAAATCGATGTTCAGGGTTTCGACCGCGGGCGGCCGGCTGCCGTCGGTGGTCCCGATTTCGGCGTCGATCCGGGCCGAGATCGGCGTCTGGGTGTGGCGGGGAAGGTGGGATGGGGAGATGCCGCCATCGTCGCGGAGGAAGAGGTTGCCGGCGCGGATCACGTGCGGCTTGGCGAGGGCGGCGGCGGCGAGGACCAGCGTCAGCCCGACGCCGACGGCCAGAGCGCGGATCAGGTGCATTCTCATGCCCCACCTTCGCTCCGATCAGCTGCTTCGCGCCTCCCCTATCTGGGGCTTTGAGCAGCCCGTATTCAGCAACCTGGGAAAGTCAGCCGTCGAGGCGCAGGGCCGTCTCGAGATCGGTCGCGCAGGAGCGGAGGGGACGGCCGAGGAGCTCCTCGATCGCGCGGATGCGATTGCTGACGGTGCGGCGGTCGACGCCGAGCGCGGCGGCGGTCGAGGAGACGTTTCGCTCGGCGGCGAAATAGGCCCGGAGCGTCCCTCGCGCGATCTCGCCGCCATCCCTGGCCTTCTCGAGCGGCTCCAGGTAGAGCTGGCGCAGCGAGGTCGAGATCAGGTCGTCGCGGACGATCGACGCCAGCACGGCGACGTCGGCGTAGCGCAGGATCGCCTGGCCCCTGCTTTCGGCGATCGGCATCGCCGCCTTCGCCTGGCGGTGGCTGAAGCGCCAGCCAGAGAGCCCCTCGCCGGGCTCGCCGACTGTCACGAAGGCCCGGTCCGACGATGAGAGCTCCTCGAGGGCTGCGAGCGCCCGATCGGTCGGAAGAGGCCGGGTGCCGCCGAGCCAGCAGGCCCAGAGCGACCCCTCCTCGCGGCGGACCGCGAGCAGCCGGCGGTCGACGCCGCTCGCCAGCTCACGCATCAGCTCCTGCGCCCCATCGCCCTTCGCCATCAGGGCGAGGTGGTGGCCGTCGAGGTCATAGCCGAGGTCGGAGTGATCGACGAGCTCTCCGGCGAGCAGCCTCTTCACGCACTCGCGGCGTCGCTCGGCGGCGCTGACGGGCCTGATCTTGGCCTCGCTCGCGTGCTCGGCGCTGACCGCGTCGAGCAGCCGGTCGAAGAGCGTCGCCTGCGCGGCGAGCAGGCTGCGGAGAGCTGAGCTCGGGACCTCGGCCCGCTCGGCCTCTTCGACCAGGAAGTCCCCGAAAAGCGCATTGCCGGCAACGTAGCGGCGCAGGACGGTGTCGAGGGGCACGCCGTCGCGCGCGTCGAGCCGGGCCTGCGCGAGCAGCACCGGCGGCACCGGCGGGGCCTGGCGCTCGCCCGCCTCCAGCACCGCGAGCCGGTGGCCGACGGCGGCGGTGACCGCTGCGTTCAGGCCCTCGAGATAGGCCGGGTCGGCGACGTCGCGAGGGTCGGAGATCGCGTAGACGCGGGTCGCGATCGCAGCTTCCAGCTCCGGCAGCCGCTCGCGCAGACGGGCGGCGAGGACGGCGTGGGCCTCGTCGAGGGACCGCGCGTATGTGGAGGCGCGCCCGTGCTTGCTCACCAGGCCACCTTACAGCGGCAAAACGGGCGCCTAGAGGTCCTGGATCTGCGCCGCGACGTCGGCCGCCGCCTGCTTGGCGTCGGCGAAGAGCATCGAGGTGTTCGGTTCGTAGAAGAGGTCGTTGTCGATGCCTGCGAAGCCGGGGCTGAGCGAGCGCTTGATCACGATCACCTGCTGGGCCTGGTTGACCTCGATGATCGGCATCCCGGCGATCGGGCTGTCGGGGTCGTTTTTCGCCGCCGGGTTGGTGACGTCGTTGGCCCCGACCACGACGGCGACGTCGGTGCGCGACATCTCCGGGTTGATCTCCTCCATCTCCTTCAACTGCTCATAGGGGACGTCGGCCTCGGCCAGCAGCACGTTCATGTGGCCCGGCATCCGCCCGGCGACGGGATGGATCGCGTAGTTGACGGTGACCCCGCGCTTCTCGAGCTCGTCGGCGACCTCCTTGATCGCGTGCTGCGCCTGTGCCACCGCGAGCCCGTAGCCGGGAACGATCACCACCGAGTCGGCGTAGGCGAGCTTGATCGCCGCGTCCTGGGCGCCGATCGAGACGTGCGGGCGCTCCTCGGTCGTGCCGCCGCCCCCTCCGGTGGGGGCGCCGCCGAAGCCGGCGAAGAGGACGTTGGCGACGGAGCGGTTCATCGCGGTCGCCATTTCCATCGTCAGGATCGTTCCCGAGGAGCCGACCAGGGTGCCGGCGACGATCAGCGCGACGTTGTCCAGGGCGAAGCCCGCCGCCGCGGCGGAGAGCCCGGTGAAGGCGTTGAGCAGCGAGATCACGACCGGCATGTCGGCGCCGCCGATCGGCAGCACGACCAGGTTTCCGAGCAGCGCCGCGGCGAGCAGGACCGCGATGAAGAGCCCCTGGGAGGGATCGCCGTTGTTGACCGCGATGTCGACGCAGGCGGCGACGATCCCGATCAGGAGGACGCCGTTGATCACCTGCTGGCCGGGGATCGCCAGCGGCCGGGTCGGGATCAGGTCCTGGAGCTTGGCGAAGGCGATGTTCGAGCCCCAGAAGGAGACCGAGCCGATCACCGCGGCGAGCAGGGTCGGGATCAGGACTTCGAGCGGGATCGAGCTGATCGCGCCGCTGTCGATCTCGCTGATCCCGTGGCGGAGCTCCGACCAGGCGATCAGCGCCACGGCGCCGCCGCCGACGCCGTTGTAGAGGGCGACCATCTGCGGCATCTCGGTCATCTGGACGCGGACCGAGGCGGTGACGCCGATCGGCGGTCCCGATCCCGAGGCCGAGCGCGATCAGCCCCCAGTTGCCGATCCCATCGAGCAGCAGCGTCGTCACCACGGCGACCGCCATGCCGGCCGCCGCGACCAGGTTGCCCTGCTTGGCCGTGGTCGGGTGCGTCCCGCGTTTGATCCCGATGATGAACAGCGAGAAGGAGACGATGTAGAGCGCGGTCGCCGCGTCTCCGCCGGGCTTGAGGACTGCCTCGATCACGAGCCGTCCTTGTCCGCGTCGGCCTTCGGCTTCGGCTTTTTGGAGAACATGCCGAGCATCCGGTCGGTGACCATGAAGCCGCCGACGATGTTGATCGCGCCGAAGGCGACGGCGATCGTCCCGATCACGTACTCGAGCGGGTCATCGGCGTAGCCGAGCGACGATCAGGCCGCCGAGCATGACGATCCCGTGGATCGCGTTGGTCTGCGACATCAGCGGCGTGTGCAGGGTCGTCGGGACCTTCGAGATCACCTCGAAGCCGACGAAGATCGCGAGCACGAAGATCGTGATCTCGGTGAACAGGGTCATCGCTATTTCGCCGTCCTCTCTCCGCGGATCTCGCCCTCGTGGGCGATGCAGGCCGCGTCGACGATGTCGTCCTCGAAGTCGATCTTCAGCTCACCCTCCTCGCCGACCAGCAGGCCGAGCAGGTTCTCGAGGTTCTTCGCGTAGAGCTGGGAGGCGTCGGCGGCCATGTCGCTGACCAGGTTCGCCGGCCCGATCACCTTGACGCCGCCTCGACGTCGACCGTCTCGCCAGGCCGGGAGGGCTCGGCGTTGCCGCCCGAATCGGCCGCGAGGTCGATGATCACCGAGCCCGGCGCCATGCCGCGCACGGCCTCCTCGGTGATCAGCACCGGGGCGTTGCGGCCGGGGATCTGAGCGGTGGTGATGATCACGTCCTGTTTGGCGGCGGCCGCGGTAAGCGCGTCGCGGACCTGGGCGTTCTCCTCGTCGGTCAGAGGGCGTGCGTAGCCCCCCTCCCCCTCGGCGTCGGGGATGAAGTCGAGTTCCAGGGGACGGCCGCCGAGCGAGGCGATCTGCTCCCAGGCGGCGCGGCGGATGTCGAAGCCGGTGACGATCGCGCCGAGGCGCTTCGCGGTCGCGATCGCCTGCAGGCCGGCGACTCCGGCGCCGAGAACCATCACCTTGGCCGGAGCGACGGTGCCGGCGGCGGTGGTCATCATCGGGAAGAGCTGGCCCGCCTCGCGCGCCGCGAGCAGGGCCGCCGCGTACCCGGCGAGATTGGCCTGTGAGGAGAGCGCGTCCATAGCCTGGGCGCGGGTCGTCCTCGGGATCGCCTCCATCGCGAAGGCGGTCACCCCGGCCTCGGCCAGAGCCCGGTTGGACTCGGCCGCGGTCAGCGGCGAGAGGTGGCTGATCAGCACCTGGCCGCGGCTCAGCTTGGCGATCTCCTCGGCCGACGGCGGCAGCACGTGGAGCACGACCTCCGCGCCCCATGCGCCTGAGGCGTCACCGACCGAAGCGCCGGCCTCCTCGTAGGAGGAGTCGGGATGGCCGGCGCCGACGCCGGCGCCGGTCTCGAGCAGGGGGTCGATCTTCTCGCTGACCTTGGCCTTCAGCGATTTGACGACATCGGGGACGAGAGCGACTCGCCGCTCCCCATCGACTGTCTCTTTAGGAACTCCGATCTTCATTCGGGCGCGAGAGACTACGACAACAGGTCAGGCGGGCGCGCCGACACCCGCCATCGAGGCGAGCCGCTCGAGCGTGTGGAGCTGCTGGGCGCGATCGAGGTGGACCGGGGAGACGATCAGCCGATCGATCCCCGCGGCGCGGAACCGCTCGACCCGGCCCGCGACTTCCTCCTCGGTCCCGACCAGCGAGGTCGCCTCGACGACCTCGTCGGACAGCGCCTCGAAGGCGCCCTGCGGTCGCCGTCCTGGAAGCGGCGCTGGACCTCGTCCGCGACATCGCCGATCCCGAAACGGTGGGCGAGGTCGACATAGAAGTTGGTTTTCTTGCTGCCCATGCCGCCGAAGTAGAGGACGAGCCCGGCCTTGACGACGCTCTTCGCCGCCTCGAGGTCGCCGTCGATCGCGACCGACAGCGACGGCGAGACCTCGAGGTCGGCGCGCGTGCGCCCGCCTTTCGCGAAGCCCGCCTCGAGATGCTCGCCCCAGGTCTCCTGGAAGGCGTCGACGCTGAAGAAGATCGGGATCCAGCCGTCGGCGATCTCGGCCGCCATCTCGACCGATTTGCGGCCGATCGCGCCGACGAAGACCGGGATCTCGTTGCGCTCGGGGTGGAAGTTGAGCTTCAGTGGCTTGCCCTCGCCCCCGGGCAGCGGCAGCGTGTAGTGCTCGCCGTCGTGCTCGACCGGGCCCTCGCGGGCGATGATCTCGCGCACGACTTCGATGTACTCGCGGGTCCGGCCCCATGGCTTCGCGTAGGGGACCGAGTACCAGCCCTCGGAGACCTGGGGGCCCGACGGGCCGAAGCCGAAGAGGAAGCGGCCGCCGGAGAGTTTGTCGATCGTCGCGCCGGCCATCGCCGCCGCCGCGGGCGGTCGCGCCGGCACCTGCATGATCGCGGCGCCGAGCTTGATCGTGGTCGTCTGCGGGGCGAGCCAGGCGAGGACGCTGACGACGTCGGAGCCGTAGGACTCCGCCGCCCAGACCGACTCGAATCCGTAGCTCTCGGCGGCCTTGACCACCTCGACGGCGTCCTCGCCGGCGGGGCCGATGCCCCAGTAGCCGAGGTTCAGCCCCAGTTTCAAATCGCCATCGGCCATCCGCTCAGCCTCCTATTGGGTGACTTTGTCGGCATCGAGGCCGCCCATCAGCTTGTCCGTGCCGGGGCCGCCCTTGAGGCCGTCGCGGCCGGCGCCGCCGAAGATCGAGTCGTCGCCCTTGCCGCCGGCCATCCGGTCGTCGCCGTCGCCGCCGCAGATCACGTCATCGCCCTTGCGGCCCTGGATCGTGTCGCCGCCGCCGAGGCCGTCGATGACGTCGGCCTGGGCGGTGCCGACGATCGTGTCCGCCTGCTCGGAGCCGACCATCGTGGGGGTCTGGCCGAGGCATTTCGGGCCGCCGGCTTCGGGCGTCGGTTCTTTTATTTCAAGGGCTAGGACTGAGGCGGCGACCAGAGCAGAGAGAAGGCCTGCCAGCGCCAGCGCGGCGAGGAGGCGCGGAGCGAACGACCGGCGCCCCGAGTTCACGCGCCTGTCCCGGTCAAATCCACGGCAGCAGACTATCGCTGCCGGGTCAGTAGGTAAACATGGGGCCGTGAGCGATGCCAACAACGACCAGGGGCTCTCCGCCGACGAGGCCGCGTCGAGGCTGAGAAAGCTCGGGGCCGCCGCCCGAGAACTCGTCGCGCTCGACCTCGAGCATCGTCGCCGGCAACGTCTTCACGCTCTTCAACGCGATCATCGCCGCCTTCCTGGTCCTCGACCTCGGGCTCGGCCTCTACGCGGACTCGGTCTTCGGCCTGGTCGCGGTGATCAACTCCTACATCGGGATCCGACAGGAGCTGAAGGCGAAACGCGTCCTCGACGAGCTCGCGATCGTCGTCGCCCCCCAGGCCAAGGTCCTGCGCGACGGCGAGGAGCTCGCCCTGCGCGCCGACGAGGTCGTGCCGGGGGACCTGATCGCGATCGGGCCCGGAGACCAGCTCGTCGCCGACGGCGAGGTCGTGGCAAGCCGCGGGCTGACCCTCGACGAGTCGCTTCTGACCGGCGAGGCCGACGGCATCCGCAAGGACGAGGGCGCCCGCGCCCTCTCGGGGTCGTTCTGCATCTCGGGCTCTGGCCGGTACGTGGTCGACGCGGTCCGCGACGACAGCTACGCCGGCAAGCTCTCCGGCGAGGCCCGCGCCTTCCGCCATCCGCCCTCGCCGCTGCAGAGCGAGGTCAACCAGGTGATCGTCGCCTGCGTCTACGTGATGATCCCGCTCGCCGTTCTGCTGCTGCTGACCCTGAAGCTGCGCAACACCGATATCCAGGAGGCGGCGCAGACGGCGACGGCGGGCCTGGTGACGCTGATCCCCGAGGGCCTGGTGCTTCTGATGACGATCACCTTCTTCGCCGCAGCCAGGCGGCTCGCGCACCGCAGGACGCTGGTCCAGCAGATGAACGCGACCGAGAGCCTCGCCTCGGTCGACACGATCTGCGTCGACAAGACCGGCACCCTGACCGACGGGGAGCTGCGGCTGCTCGGGGTCGAGGTCGCCGAGGGGATCGACGAGGCCGCCGCCCACGCGGCCCTCGGAGGCTTCGCGGCCAGCGCCGGCGACCGCAACCGGACCCTGGAGGCGATCGCCGAGCGCTTCCCGGGCGAAGAGCAGCGCGTCGGCGGCGAAGTTCCCTTTTCCTCGGAGTGGAAGTGGAGCGGCCTGCGGCTGAACGGGAAGGCCTACGTGCTCGGGGCCCCGGACGTCCTCGCGAGGGCCGGGGCCCTCACCCTTCCTCCCGGACTCGAGCGGGTCCTGGAGAAGGAGACCTCGGCCGGCCGCCGGGTCGTCGCCTTCGGCGAATCGGCGGGCTCGCTGACCGCGTCGCCGGGTGAGGAGCCGCCGCCGCGGCTCGCGCCGGTGGCGCTGATCGTTCTCGAGGAGACGCTCCGCCCCGACGCCTCGGAAACGATCGCGACGATGCGCGAACAGGAAGTCGACCTGAAGCTGATCTCAGGCGACGCCCGCTCGACCGTCTCGGCGGTTGCCCGGGCGGTCGGGGTGCCGGCCGACGCCGGGACGATCGACGGCCCCGACCTGCCCGAGGACGCCGAGGGGCTCACCCGCGCCGCCCTCGAGAACACGGTGTTCTGCCGGATCGCCCCCGACCAGAAGAAAGCGCTGGTGGGGGCGCTGCGCGAGGCCGGCCGCTACACGGCGATGATCGGCGACGGGGTCAACGACGTGCCGGCGCTGAAGCAGGCCCGGCTCGCGGTGGCGATGGGGTCCGGGGCCCAGGTCACCAAAGGCGTCGCCGACGTCGTCCTGCTCGAGGACGAGTTCGCGCGGCTGCCCGAGGCGGTCGGCGAAGGCCGCCGCATCGCCCGCAACATCCACCGCCTCGGCCGGCTGTACCTGACCAAGACCGTCTATGCGGCGGCGCTGATCCTGCTCGTCGCGATCCCAGGCTTTGCCTTCCCGTTCCTGCCCCGGCACCTGACCCTGGCGGGGTTCATCACGATCGGCGTCCCCTCCTTCGTCCTCGCCCTCCTCCCCTCCGACGGCCCGCTCTATCGAGGGCGGCTGCTGCGGGCGCTGGCGGCCTTCGCGGTCCCGGCGGGCCTGGCGACGGCGATCGGCTCGATCCTCTCCTTCTTCCTCGTCGACACCGTCTTCGGCGCCTCCCTGGAGGCGGGCAGGACCGCGGCGACGACGACCCTGGTCGTCCTCGGCCTCGCCTTCGTGCTGCTGCTCGAGCGCGGCCCGGGGCGCGAACACATCGCGGTCCAGGGATACATCCTGGTGATGATCCTGGCGCTGGGCGGATTGTTCGCGGGCATCCTCGCGATCCCGCCGGCTCGCGACTTCTTCGAAATGGAGCTGCTCAGCGCGAGCCAGTGGTTCCTCGCGCTGATCTCGGCCGCGGCCGGCCTCACGTTCGCCAGCGTCCTCTGGCGGGTGCCGGTGATCGAACGCCTCGAAACGTTGGACGACCCGGCCCTGACGGCCTTCGAAGACGCCACCGCGAAAGTGGGCGGCTCTACTCCCTAGGGGGCAGGACGAACTGGCTGACGATGAGGTTGGCGGCGAGGCGCGGCTCGGCCCCCTGGCGGAGGCGATCCATCCTGACCTCGATCACGACGGTGCTCTTGCCGGTGTGGAGTGGCTCGGCGACGGCGACGATCTCGTCGCCGAGCAGGCCGGCGGCGAAGACGTTCAGCTTCAGCTCAATCGTCGTGAAGTTGTGGCCGGCCGGGATGCTGCGGAAGGTGGCCCAGGCGGCGACGGTGTCGCCGAGCGCGGTCCAGACCCCGCCGTGGACGAAACCCCCCGGGTGCAGGTGGCGCTGATCGACGACGATCCGCCCGCGCGAGTGCGTGTCCTCGATCTCCAGCGGCTCGATCCCGAGGTCGCCGGGGAAGCTGCCGGGGAGGAAGTTGCGGACCGAGTCCGGCGTGATCATCGAGCTCGGATGGCGCGGGTCGTCGCTCATACCCCGAAGCCCTCCATGCCGAAATCGCCGAACGGCTCGTCGCGATCCCGGACCGCCTCCTTGAAGCCCTCGCCGGCGGCCCTGCGGACGAAGCCGTGGCCCTCCTCGGTGTGGCGGGCGACGCCGTCGAAGAAGGTGCCGAGCACCTGCGTCTGGTGCAGGCCCTGGGCGTAGAGCGACTGATTGACGAGCATCTTCATCATCACCAGCTGGTTGATCGGCATCCGGGCGACGCGCCCGAGCAGGCGCTCGAAGCGCGCGTCGAGCTCGGCGGCAGGCGCCGACTCGGTCGCCAGCCCCCACTCGACGGCCTGCTCTCCGGTCAGCGAGTCGCCGGTGAGCAGCAGCCGCTTGGCCCGCATCGGCCCCACCCGGGCGGTCCAGAGCGCGGTCGTCGGCGAGCCCCAGACGCGGGCCGGCGGGTAGCCGATCTTCGCCTCGTCGGCGACGACCAGGAGGTCGGAGCAGAGCGCCATGTCGGTGCCGCCGGCGACGCAGTAGCCGTGGACCTTGCAGATCACCGGCTTTTCGGAATGGAAGAGGCTCATGAAGCCGCGCACGTTGCGCCACATGAACTGGAAGTCGGTGACCGGGTCCCAGTTCGAGTCGGGCATGTGGTTACCGCCGATCACGGCAGGGTCGAGCGGCGACCCGGCCGGCGCCTCGGAGCCGTCCAGCCCGCTCATGTCGCCCTCGGCCGAGGCGACCAGGTCATAGCCGCCGCAGAAGCCGGTGCCGTTCCCTGCGAGGGCGATCGCATGGACCTCCGGGTCGAGGTTGGCGCGCTCGACGCAGGCGGCGATCTCGGCCGGCATCCGCGGCGTGATCCCGTTCCCCCGCTCCGGCCGGTTCAGGGTGATGCGGGCGACCCGATCGCCGGTCTCGTACGTCAGCGTCTCCACGATGAAGACCCTATTTCGGATGAGGCGATTTGGCCAAGCAGTTCAAGGACGCAGGGAGCGTGGCGTGCGAACGCACGCGAGCGACCGAGGACGCCGAAATGCGCCGGCCAAATCGCCTCAGCCTCAGTTCAGACGCTCGACGATCATGGCGTTGCCCTGGCCGCCTGCCACGCACATCGTCTCGAGGCCGACCTGGTGGTCGTCGGTCTCCATCACGTTGAGCAGGGTGCCCATGATCCGGGCGCCGGTCATCCCGAACGGGTGGCCGAGGGCGATCGCGCCGCCGTGGGTGTTGAGCTTGTCGATCGTGATCCCGCATTCGTCCATGATCGGGATCACCTGGGCGGCGAAGGCCTCGTTGAGCTCGACCGCGCCGACGTCCTCGATCGTCATCCCGGCCCGGTCGAGGGCCTTCTTGATCGCCCCGATCGGGGCGACGCCCATGTACTCGGGCTCGTTGCCCCAGGTTGCGGCGGTGACGATCTTGGCGCGCGGGGTCAGCCCCAGCTCCTTGGCCTTGGTGTCGCTCATCACCAGCACCGCGGCGGCGCCGTCGTTGAGCGGGCAGGAGTTGCCGGCGGTGACCCCGCCGCCGCCGAACGCCTCCGGCAGTTCGCTCAGCTTCTCCAGCGTCGAAGAGGCGCGCGGGCCGTCGTCCTTGGCGACCTCCGTCCCGTCGGGCAGCGTCACCGGGACGATCTCGCGATCGAAGAAGCCGTCCTCCTGGGACTGGACGGCGAGTTCCTGGGAGCGCTGCGCGAACTTGTCCATGTCGGCGCGGCTGACCTCGTAGTGGTTGGCGACGTTGACCGCGGTCAGGCCCATTTCGATGTAGGCGTTGGGCTGGCCGTTGTTTCCCTGCAGGTTCTCGTTCTGGTCGGCGGCGCCGGCCGGCTCGGTGCGCTCGTTGTAGCGGCTCACCCACTCGACCCCGGCGGCGATGTAGACGTCGCCCTGCCCGGCCTGGACCGCGTTGCCGGCCTGGCGGATCGCGTCGAGGCTCGATGAGCAGTAACGGGCGACGGTGACGCCGTTGACCGTCTGCGGGAGCTTCTCCGAGAGCAGCGAGATGATGCGGCCGATGTTGAACGCCTGCAGGCCCTGCGGCATGCCGCAGCCGCAGATCAGGTCCTCGACCGTGGCCGGGTCGACCTCGGGGTTGCGCTCCATCAGCTGGTCGACCACGAAGGCGCCCATCTCATCGGGGCGCAGCTGGGCCAGAGAGCCCTTGAAGGCACGGCCGATCGGCGTGCGGACGGTATCGACGATCACGGCATCGGGCATTCGGAGCATCTCCTTGCAGACTTGAGGGGAAAGTGCGGGCAGCAGGGTAGTTGATTAACGTAACGGCGATGTCGCTCGACGGGCTGCGGGCATGGATCGGCGAGGTCGAGCGCAAGCTCGGCAAACGCACGCGTGTCTTCCTCGTCCTCGTCGCGATCGCCATCGGCGGCGCCGGGGCGGGGATATATCTCGCCCTCCAGGCCGAAGACGACAGCGTCAGCGCCGATCGCGTCCAGGCCCTCGAAGAACAGGTCCAGGCGCTGGGCAGCGGGGAAAGCTCGACCGCCTCGCTGCAGGCAGAGCTCGGCCAGCTGCAGCTGGAAATCCAGGAACTGAAGAGCGAAGCCGAAGCGACGGCCAAACCGCCGACGCCCGCGGAAGTCCCAGAAAAACAGGCACAGGGACCCTGAAAAAGCGTGTTCCTCGTGCGAATACGCACGTAGTTCACGCACGCCGTCCCCAACCTCCGTTACATTCGCCGCAATCCACATCGCGAGCGATCGCGATCTGTGCCGCCCCAGGCGGCGAAAGGAGAGCCACCGATGCCCGAGGGCTACTGCGTCAAAGAGCGCAAGAAGGTCGAGATCCAGGACGCCAAACAGGTGACCATGAAAAATGGCCGCCCGGCGATACAAGGAGTATGTCCGGACTGCGGCACCAAAATCTTCAAGATCGGAAAACTCTAGGGGCCCAGGCTTGAACCCAGCCGGCGTGCGTCCCGTACATCGAGGCGTATGCCGGCTGGAGCACTGACCAGAGAGCGCGACGTCCGCGAGGCGTACTCCGCCCACGCGGGCGAACTCTACGGATTCGCGAAGCGGTCGCTCGGCGATGCCGGGCTGGCCGAAGAGGCCGTCCAGGAGACCTTCCTGCGGGCCTGGCGGGCGGGGAAGCGCTTCGACCCCGAGATCGGCGTCGCTTCGCACCTGGCTGTTCGCGATCATCCGCAACGTCGTGATCGACCTCGGCCGCGCCCGCTCGGCGCGGCCGGTCGTCGCCGAGGGCAAGGTCGAGCCGACGGTCGAACCGATCGAGGAGAGCCTGCTCGCCTGGCAGGTGGAGGAGGCGATGCGGCGGATCGGCGACCAGCATCGCCGGATCCTCGTGGAGACCTATTACCGGGGGCGCCCCTACGCCGAGGTCTCGACCGACCTCGGGATCCCGGTCGGCACGGTCAAGAGCCGCGTCTACTACGCCCTGCGGGCCCTGCGGATCGCGCTGGAGGAGATCGGCTATGAAGACTGACAACTGCCGCGAGTGGCGCGAGTCGCTCGGGGCCTACGCGCTCGGGCAGCTGGACCTGGAGGAAGAGGCGGGTCTCGAGGCGCACCTCGACGGCTGCGCCGAGTGCCGGTCCGAGCTCGACCAGCTCCAGGCCCTGGTCCACCCGATGTCGCTCGCCGACCCTGCTCGCTTCGAAGCGACGCCGAGCCCACCGCCGGCGCTCGCCGCCCGCGTCGCGGCCGCGATCGGCAAGGAGCGCATCGTCAAGCGCCGCCGCCGGGTGCGCTTCGGCCTCGCCCTCAGCGGCGCCGCGGCGGCGCTTGCGGCGATCCTCGTCCTCGTCGTCCTCCCGGGCGGCTCCGCCCCGGGGCCCGAGCAGCACGTCACCTTCGCCTCGCTCCCCAAGGGGGTCAAGATCTCGGCGAAATTGATCCCGAACGCCTTCGGCACCGAAATCCACATGTACGTCAAAGGCGTCAAGTCGGGGACGCTGTGCCGGGTCTACCTGCGCAGCCACGACGGCGCCCTGCTCTCCGCCGGCACCTTCCGTTACCGCTGGGGGAACGGCAGCTACCCGATCCTCAGCTCTGCCCTCGACCTCTCCAAGACCGATGCGATGGAGGTGCGGGTCGGAACCCACAGCTTCGTCGCGGCGGTCGGAGGCGAGGCCTCAGAACCCCAGTCCAACCCGATTCAGGAGGAACGACAATGACCCGGACCCTTCCCGCGATCGCCCTTGCGGCAGTTGTGCTGGCGCTCGCCGTCGCAGGCTGCGGCAGCAGCAGCGACAGCACCGAAACCGGCGGAGGCGGCGCCTACGGAGGGGGCAGCTCAACCGCGGCGACGACCGCGCCGAGCCCCGAAGCGACCAACGCCGCGGTGGTCTCGGCCGCGTCGGCGCCGAAGCTGGGCAAGATCATCGTCGACTCCGAAGGCATGACCCTCTACGACTTCCACAAGGACAAGGGCACGACATCGGCCTGTTACGGAGCCTGCGCGAAGGTCTGGCCGCCGCTGACGACCGAAGGCAAGCCGCAGACCGGCGAAGGCGCGATGCCCTCGAAGCTCGGCACGACCAAGCGCAGCGACGGCACGATCCAGGTCACCTACGCCGGGCATCCCCTCTACCTCTACGTCGCCGACACCAAGCCGGGAGACGCGAAGGGCAACGACTTCTCCCAGTTCGGGGCTCAGTGGTACGCGCTCAAGCCGAGCGGCGAGGAGGCCGGGGACTAGCGCTGTCCCTCGTCTCGCCGGCCGCCGGCGGGCCTAGTCCTCGCCGGCGGCGCCGGGCCGAAGGCCGCCCAGGAACATCCCTTCGGATGCCCGAAGCAGGCCGATGGTGATGTGGGGACGCATGTCGCTGCTCCTCACCCGCAGGTGCGAGCCGTGCGGGCCGAGGACCTCGACGATCGTGCAGACGTCGCCGATTTCACAGTCGTCCCCGTAGTCGGCTTCGAGAGCCTCCATCTGTTTTGCCACCACGTTGCCCATCTTGGTCTGGTCGAGTCCCATCCGGCAATCCCTTTCTTGAGCGAATCGTCGAGCGCGTGCGGCGCCGACCCTAGCGTGCGCCCAAAGTGATGAAGATCACCCAGCCGCGTTTGCCGGAGAAGGAGGGTTGGGTACTGCGCGTTGCTGGGGGGCAGCGCAACCTGACGACCAGCTGTGGAGAAACCGACGATCTAAAGTGTCATCTGTGACGCAGAGACCCCTCGAGCTGATCCTCGCTCGCAACCTGATGTCGGCGCTATCGACGCCGGCATTTTTGGTCGATGAGGGCGGCGTGCTGGTCTTCTACAACGAGGCCGCCGGCGCGCTGCTGGGCAAACGCTACGAGGAGCTCGGCACCGTCGGGCCCGAGGAGTGGGGCGCGTTGTTCGGCCCCTTCGGCGACGACGGCTCTCCGATCCCCTATGACGAACTGCCCCTGGTCGTCGCCGTCCGCAACGGCCGCCCCGCCCACGGCGACTTCGAGATCCGCTCCGCGGACGGCGTCAGCCGCACGATCGAGGCCTCCGCCTTCCCGATCCTCACCCCCCACGGCTCGCAGGGCGCGATCGCCTTCTTCTGGCCCAGCGGCTCCGGCAACGGGTCGGTGGCGCCGGGATGAAGGTCAAGCTCTGGGGCACCCGCGGCTCGATTCCCTCGCCCGGGCCCGAAACGATCCGCTACGGCGGCAACACCTCGTGCGTCGGCGTCACCCTCTCGGACGGCTCGCTCCTCGCCCTCGACGCCGGCACCGGGATCCGCAACCTCGGCCTGACCCTCGCCAACGAGCCGGCCCGCCTCCACATCCTCCTCACCCACCTCCACCTCGACCACATCCAGGGCCTCGTCTTCTTCGCCCCCGCCTTCCGCCCCCAGACCGAGATCGTGATCTGGGGGCCGGCCTCGCCCGAGGCCTCGCTGCGCGACCGCATCGCCCGCTACATCTCGGCCCCCCTCTCCCCCGTCGAGGTCCGCGAGCTCCCCTGCGACGTCTCCTTCCGCCACTGCCCCGAGACCGAGTGGGAGATCGGGCCGGCGCGGATCCGCGCGGCCTCGGTCACCCACCGCGGGCCGACCCTCGGCTACCGGATCGACGACGGCGACAGCTCCCTCGCCTACATCCCCGACCACGAGCCGGCGCTGGGCGCCGACATCGGCACCCTCGAGGAGGACTGGATCTCGGGCTTCGACCTCGCCCGCGGCGCCTCGATGCTGATCCACGACGGGCAGTACTCCGACGAGGAGTACCCCGAGCACGTCGGCTGGGGGCACTCGGCGCTGACCGACGCGCTGAGGTTCGCCCGCCGCACCGAGGCCGAGAGGACCGTCCTCTTCCATCACGACCCCCTGCATTCCGACGAGCGGCTCGACCGCCACGCCGCCGAAGGCCGGGAGCGCTGGCGGGAGCTGGGCGGACGCGAGGGCGCGATCGAGCTCGGCCTCGAGGAGGGCGAGTACGAGCTGCCCGCAAAAGTCCCGGCAGCTGTCGCCTCGGCCTGACGGCCGATGCAAAAGGCCCGCTAATCTGGGCCAAGTGCCCGTCTCACTGCAGATCGAGGAAGCGGCCGGTCGGTCGGCTCTGATCCATTCGGCACTCGAGACAGCGCGCAGCGCGCACTCCGGTCAGATCCGCAACGCGAGCGGCGGCCGTCCCTACATCGACCACCCGATCGCTGTCGCCGAGCAGCTTGCCCCCTTCGACTACCCGGCCGAGGTGACCGCGGCGGCGCTCCTTCATGACGTCGTCGAGGACAGCGAGCTAGAGGTCGAGGACATCCGCGAGAGTTCCGGCGATCGGGTAGCGGAGCTGGTCGCGGCGCTGACCGACGACGAATCGGTCGAGTCCTACGAGGAGCGCAAGCGCGAGCACCGCGGCCGCATCGAGGCCGCCGGCACAGAGGCGCTCGCGATCTACGCAGCCGACAAGCTGACCAACGTCGAAATGCTCCGCAGCGCCTACGAGCGCCAGGGTGAGGCCGTCGGCGACGAGCTCACGGTCGGGCTCGACGTCAAGGTCGCGGTCTGGGAAGAGGACCTGGCGCTCGCGACCCGCCTCGCCGACGGCGACCCGGCGATCAGGAGCCTGGCGGAGCGGCTCGGCGATCAGCTCGACTCCCTGGCTCGGGAGCGTTCCGAGCGAGCTCGCCTTCCTCGAGGCTGACCCGCCGCCGCCTCGGCAGCAGGTACCAGAGGCCGGTGAACATCGCCACCGCGCCGACGGTGACGACGGCGGTCGCGGCCGGGCCGTAGAGGACGTCGGTCACCAGCATCAGGGCGCCGGTCATCGCCAGCGCCAGGAAGGCGAGGCCGGCGATCGCGAGCCGGTTGGCGATGAAGACCAGCTGCCCCTTCTGCTGGAGGTGGAAGGTGAGGCGGTGATAGGCCGTCGGTGAGATCAGCAGCGCAGCCGAGATCGCCGTGCAGAGCAGGGTCCCGAAGAAGACCTTCTTGTCGAAGGCGGAGATCGTCGAGAAGTTCTGCGAGAACGGGACCGCGAGCAGGAAGGCGAAGAGGACCTGGACGCCGGGCAGGGCGATGCGGAGCTCCTGGAGCAGCTCGCTGAGATTGCGATCCAGGCGCTCGTCTTCGGTCTCGTCCCGTCCCGACGGCCTCTCCACCACGCCACCACGATAGGCGACGGGCCGCCCTCCCGGCATAGGATCGCGGTGATGGGACGAATCGGTGTGATGGTGGGAAGCAGCGACGCCGGGACCGCCGCCGGGACGCTCGCCGAGACCGCGGCCTCCCACGGCGCTCTCGTCCTCCAGCGCCACGGCGCCGACGAGTACCGGCTGCCGCACCGGATCGACCACGAGGCCAACCTGCAGGTTCTGCTCGACGAAGGCTGCGACCGGGTCCTCGCGATCGGCTCGGTCGGCTCATTGAAGCCGGAGATCCCGGTCGGCTCGCTGCTCTGCCCCGACGACTTCATCGCGCTGCAGCTGGGCATCAGCATCTTCGAGGACGCCCGGGGCCACCGAACGCCGGGCTTCGACCGGGCCTGGCGCGAGCGGGTCCTCGGTGCCGCGGAGGCGCTCGGAGGCGAGTCCGCCGTGGGCCGCGGCGGCGTCTACTGGCAGGCGATCGGGCCCCGCTTCGAGACCCCGGCCGAGATCCGCCTGCTCGCCGCGCACGCCGACGTCGTCGGGATGACGATCGCCTCCGAGTGCATCGTCGCCGGCGAGCTCGGCCTCCCCTACGCGGCGCTCTGCGCGGTCGACAACATGGCCAACGGAATCGACACCGAGCCGCTCGACCTCGGCGAGCTCGAGCGCCGGCGGGAGGAGAACGCCGCGCGGCTGCGGAAGGCCCTCGAGACGATCCTTCCGCGGCTATGAGCCTGGCGATCGCGAACGCCGACCTCGACGGGGAGCGGATCGGCCTGCGCTGCGAGGAGGGGCGGATCGCCGCCCTCGGCCCCGAGGTCACCGCCGAGCCCGGCGACGAGGCGATCGACGCCGCCGGCGCGCCGCTGGTCGCGCCGCTCGTCAACGGCCACACCCACGCGGCGATGACCCTCTTCCGCGGCTACGGCGGCGACCTGCCGCTGATGCGCTGGCTCGAGGAGAAGATCTGGCCGGTCGAGGCGAAGCTCGACGCCGAGGACGTCTACTGGGGAACGCGGCTGGCCTGCCTGGAGATGATCCGCACCGGCACCTCCCACTTCTGGGACATGTACTGGCACCCGACGGCGACCGCGCGGGCGGTCCGCGACGCCGGCCTGCAGGCGACCATAGGCGGCCCGCTCTTCGGCCTCGGCGACGACACCGGGGAGATGGAGCGGATCGCGCTCGAGAACCTCGCGGCACAGCGGGAGTTCGAGCCGGCGATCCGCCCGGCCCTGGCCCCCCACTCGATCTACGTCACCGGCGAGAAGCTGCTGCGCTGGACCGTCGAGACCGCCGCAGAGCACGAGCTGCCGGTCCAGATCCACCTCTCGGAGACCGAGCGCGAGGTGAGCGACTGCCTCGCCGAGCACGGGGTGCGGCCGGCCGCCTACCTCGACCGCATCGGCCTGCTCGGCGAGCGCACCGTCCTCGCCCACGGGGTCTGGCTCGACCGGGAGGAGCTCGCCCTGATCGCCTCCCGCGGCTGCACGATCGTCAGCAACCCGGTCGCCAACATGAAGCTCGCGGTCGGCGGCGTCTTCCCCTATCCCGGCGCCCGCGAGGCAGGCGCCGCGATCGGCCTCGGCACCGACGGAGCGGGCTCCAACGACTCGCTCGACCTCCTCGCCGACCTCAAGGCCTTTGCCCTGATCCAGCGCCACGCCAGCGGCGACCCGACCGTACTCGCCTCCTCCGAGGCCTGGCGGATCGCGACCGGCGCCCGGGCCCCTCTGCTCGCCGGCGGGGAGCCGCTGCGGGTCGGGGCGCGGGCCGATTTCCTCCTCCTGCGGCGTGACTCCCACGAGCTCGGCCTCGGCGATCTCGCATCGAACCTGGTCTACGCGGCGAGCGGATCGATCGTCGAGACGACGGTCGTCGGCGGCCGGGTCCTGATGCGCGACGGCGAGATCGAGGGCGCCGACGAGGTGGTTGCGAAGGCCGCCGGGCGCGCCCGGCGGCTCGGCATCGGCGCCTGAGCCGGCGCGATTGGGCGAGTTGGTCGCACATACCGCGACCAACTCGCCCATTTTATACCCCCTGGGGGTATCTGTTACGGTTGCTGCATGGCTAAAACCGTGGGATATCAAGCAGGCAAGCCCGGGCTCCTCAAGCGTCTGGCGCGGATCGAAGGGCAGGTCCGGGGGGTCACCCGGATGGTCGAGGAGGAGCGCTACTGCATCGACGTCCTCACCCAGATCGGCGCGGTCGAGGCGGCGCTCGACAAGGTCGCCCTCGGGCTGATCGACGACCACACCCGCCACTGCGTGACCGGCGCCGAGGGCGAGGAGCGCGGCGAGAAGGTCGACGAGCTGATGGCCGCGCTCGGTCGCTTCGTCGGCAGGTGAACGACGCGCTCGACAAGTTCCTCCAGGGGCTCGAACAGGCGCTTTCTGATGGCGTATGAGGTCTGGTGGGCGCTGGTCCTCGGCTTCGCGATCTCGGCGATCGTCCAGGCCTGGGTCCCGAAGGAGCGGATCGAGGCGACCCTCTCCGGCGGCGGCGCCCGCCCGGTCGCCTGGGCGACCGGCCTCGGCGCGGCGTCGTCCTCCTGCTCCTACGCGGCGATCGCGATCGCCAAGAGCCTCTTCCAGAAGGGGGCGTCGGCGGCCTCGGCGCTCGCCTTCCAGTTCGCCTCGACGAACCTCGTCTGGGAGCTCGGGCTCGTCCTCTGGATCCTGCTCGGCTGGCAGTTCACCCTCGCCGAGTACCTCGGCGGGATCCTGATGATCCTCCTGATGACGGTCCTGCTGCGGGTCTTCGTCTCGCCGAAGCTGGAGGAGGAGGCGCGGCTCAACGCCCAGAAGGCCGACGCCGGCCACGTCCACGAGACGACGCCGGGCTGGACCGCGGTCGCCCACAACTTCCGCGGCGACTGGACGATGCTCTACAAGGAGATCGCGGTCGGGTTCCTGCTCGCCGGCTTCATCGGCCTGCTCGGCGACGATTTCTTCAACACCCTCTTCATCACCGGCGCCCCGGGCTGGCTCAACGCCCTCGAGAACGTGATCGTCGGGCCGCTGATCGCCGTCCTCAGCTTCGTCTGCTCGGTCGGCAACATCCCCCTCGCCGCCGTCCTCTGGTCGGGCGGGATCAGCTTCGCCGGGGTGATGGCGTTCATCTTCGCCGACCTGATCGTGCTGCCGATCATCGCGATCTACCGCAAGTACTACGGCTGGCCGTTCACGGCCCGGATCGTCGCCCTGATGCTGGTGACGATGATCGTCGCGGCCCTCGCGATCGACGCGCTGTTCGACGCCGCGAACCTGATCCCGACGACCCGGCCCAGCCGCGCCGACGTCTTCGGCTCGGTCGAGCTCGACTACAAGCTCGCCCTGAACGTGATCGCGACGGTCGTATTCGCTGTCCTGATGTGGATCGCCCGCACTTCCGGGTATAGGCTCGAATGCAGTGCCCACGCGGAAGGCCACTGACGAACCGGCGACGGAGAAGGGGGCCTCTTCGGTCCGCTACGAGGGCGCGACGAAACGCTACGGCCACTCGGACACGATCGCCGTCGATCACCTCACCCTCGACGTCCCCGCCGGGGACATCTGCGTCCTCGTCGGCCCCTCGGGCTGCGGCAAGACGACGGCGATGCGGATGGTCAACCGCACGATCGAGATGACCGAGGGCGACATCCTGATCGGCGACCGCTCGGTGCGCGATCGCGAGCCGGCCGAGCTGCGGCGGGAGATCGGCTACGTGATCCAGCAGGTTGGCCTCTTCCCCCACCGCACGATCGCCCAGAACATCGCGACCGTCCCCCAGCTGCTCGGCTGGGACAAGGCGCGCGCTCGGGCCCGCTCTGCCGAGCTATTGGAGCTGGTCGGCCTCGACCCCGACCTCGGCGACGCGCTACCCGGTGCAGCTCTCCGGCGGCCAGCAGCAGCGGGTCGGCGTCGCCCGCGCGCTCGCCGCGGACCCGCTGGTGATGCTGATGGACGAGCCCTTCGGGGCGATCGACCCGATCAACCGCGAGCGCCTCCAGAACGAGTTCCTCCGCCTCCAGGCCGAGATCCACAAGACCGTCCTCTTCGTCACCCACGACATCGACGAGGCGATCAAGATGGGCGACCGGATCGCGATCATGCGGGTCGGCGGCAAGGTCGCCCAGTACGCGACGCCGGCCGAGCTGCTGATGTCGCCGGCCGACGAGTTCGTCGAGGACTTCGTCGGCGCCGACCGGGCGCTGAAGAGACTGGCGCTTATGCGGGTCTCCGACATCGACCTCTGGGAGGCGCCGCTCGCACATGTCGGCCAGGGAACCGCGGAGATCCGCGCCAAGCTCGCGGCTTCCGAGGTCGAGGTCCCCTACCCCCTGCTCGTCGACGCCGATCGCCGCCCGCTCGGGTGGCTGTCGGAGCGGGACCTCCTCGCCGACATCGTCCCCTCGGAGCCGGACTCGCCGCTCGGCCCGGTGCTCGACCTCGACGACGTCATGCGCGACGCCCTCGCCGACATCCTCCAGGGCGGGGCCCAATACGCGGCGGTCACCGATCGCGACGGGCGCATCGTCGGCGTCCTCTCGGTCGAGATCATCTCCGAGTTCCTGATCTCTCCCGAGGCGAAGACCGACGAGCACGGCGCCACCGAGCGGCCCCTGAGCGGCGATTCGGCGAAGGAGGGCGATGAGTAGCTGGGCGCTGCCAATCGCCAGGGTCGGGGAAGTCGGCTCGGGCTTCTTCCACGAACGGACCAGCCAGACGCTGCCCTGCCAGGCGACCGGCAAGCTCTTCTGCTTCGACTGGGCGCGTGAACACATCGGCCGCTACGGGACGCCCACCGTCCAGCACCTGAAGCTCGTCATCCTCGCGGTCCTCTTCGGCTTCGTGATCGCCTTCACCCTGGCGATCGTCGCCCACCGCCGACGCTGGCTGCAGCCGCCGCTGCTGGCCGCGACCGGGGTCCTCTACACGATCCCCAGCGTCGCCTTCTTCTTCCTCCTGCTGCCGCTCACGGGCCGCGGCGTTGACACCGCCGTGATCGCGCTGACGGCCTTCAACCTGCAGGTGATCTACCGCAACACGATCGTCGGGCTCGCCAACGTCCCCAGCGCGGTCAAGGACGCCGCCCGCGGCATGGGCCAGACCGACCGGCAGGTGCTCTGGCGGGTCGAGCTGCCGCTGGCGACGCCGGAGATCATCGCCGGCCTGCGGATCGCGACGGTCAGCACGGTCGCGATCGCGACCCTGGCCAAATTCGCCGGCGGCGGCGGGCTCGGGGTGCCGATCTTCAGGGAAGGGATCGACTTCAAGACCAACATCATCATCGCCGGCGGGATCGCGATCATGATGGCGCTGACCTTCGACGTGATCCTTCTGGTGATCCAGCGCCTCGTCACTCCCTGGGAACGGGTGGCGGCGCAGTGACCGCCCTCCCATCGGCCTCGATCCAGGGCGCAGTCGAATTCATCTTCGAGCCCCAGCCCTCCAACGTCACCGGCGGCAAGCTGGTCGGCGGCCTCCACCAGACCGTCGAACTCGCCCTGACCCAGCTCGAAGTGACGGTCCTCGCCCTCGCCCTCTCGCTGGTCTTGGCGCTCCCGCTCGGCCTCTACCTCGGGCACAAGGGAGTCGGGGAACTTCTGGCGATCGGCCTCGGCAACGCCGGCCGGGCGATCCCCGAGCTGGCCCTGATCGCCTTCATGGCGGCGGCGATCGGCGTCGGGACGCTGAACCTGACGATCGCCCTCGCAGTTCTCGGCATTCCGCCGATCCTCACCAACGCCTTCGTCGGCATCCGCCACGTCGACCGCGCCCCGGTCGAAGCGGCGCGGGGGATCGGGATGACCGAGCTCGAGGTCCTGCTCAAGGTCGAGCTGCCGCTGGCGATCCCGACCGTGATGGCGGGGGTCCGGCTGGCGACGATCGCGATCGTCGCCACCGCAACGATCGCGCCGCTTGCAGGAGTCCTGACCCTGGGCGACTACATCATCAACGAAAACGTGTACGGCGAGAACGGCGTCGTGGCGGGGGCGATCGTGGTCGCGCTGATGGCGCTGGCGCTCGAGCTGCTGCTCGCACTGCTGCAACGCCGCCTGACTTCGAAGGGGCTCGAGACGAGCCCCGCCTGATCGTGCACTCACCAAACGACAATCCAAGAGAGGGGAACCAATGAGGAGCAAGACCGCCCGGTTGAACGCGGTGGCAGCGATGCTGCTGGCGCTCGTCCTGAGCCTCGGCGTCGCCGCCTGCGGAAGCAGCAGCGACGACACCACCGGTGGAGGTACCGAAGAAACCAGCAGCGGAGAAGGAGGTGCAATCGTCTCCAATCCCGCCAACGGCAAGGTCAACCTGACGATCGGCTCGAAGAACTTCGCCGAATCGGAAATCACGGGTGAAATCTACGCCCAGGCCCTGGCGGCCGCCGGCTACAAGGTCAAGAGCGACCTCAGCCTCGGCTCGGAAACGATCGCGCGGAAAACGCTGAAGGCGGGCGAGGTTTCGGGCTATCCCGAATACACGAGCACCGCGCTCGAGTCGCTCTTCGGCCTCGAACCCGAAGATGTCCCGGCCGCTCCTCAGCCGGCGTACGAAAAGGCGAAGGCCGAATTCGAAAAGGAAGGCCTGACCGCCTTCCCGCCGACTCCCTTCTCCAGCGCCAACGCCGTCGGCACCCTGAAGAAGACCGCCGACGAACTCGGCCTGAAGACGATCTCGGACCTCGAAGGGCAGTCCGAAGAACTGACCCTCTACGGCTCGCCCGAGTGCCGCCAGCGCAGTGACTGTTTGGCCGGGCTGGAACAGTTCTACGGCCTCAAGTTCAAGGCGTTCAAGCCGGTCGACATCGGCCTCCGTTACACGGTCCTCGAAAAGGGCCAGGCCGACCTCTCGATCCTGTTCACCACCGACCCGCAGCTCTCGGCGGAGGCGGACAAGTTCGTGATCCTCGAAGACGACAAGAAGGTCTTCCCGGCCGGCAACGTCATCTTCGTGACCAGCCAGAAGGTCGCGAAGGAAGCCGGAGCCGATTTCGAGAAAACGATCGTCTCGGTCCAGACGGGCCTGACGCTCCCGGTCATGCAGGAGCTCAACGCCCGGGTGGAACTCGAAAAGGAGACGGCCAAGCAGGCCGCCGCCGAGTACCTGAAGGAAGCGGGCTACACGAGCTAGGCGGTGGGGGGAGTCGCGGGGAGGGACTCGTCGGACAAAAGCGTGGAGTGTCCGTCGAGTCCCTCCCCACACCTCCCCTCATGCGAAGTTCGGTGATCGCGAAGCCCGGTTTTCTTACGCGAACTCCGGTGCTGGCGATGCTTGGTTTTGCTCGTGGATCCGGGCGAAGCAGATGCGGGCGGCCCAGGCGGCGGTGATGCCGGTGACCCCGGCCAGGAGGAGCGCGAAGCGAGGGTCGTAGGCCTGGGAGAGCCACCCGACCAGCGGCCCGCCGATCGGCGTCGAGCCGAGGAAGACGACCGAGTAGAGGGCCATCACCCTGCCCCGCATCTCCGGCGAGACCGCCAGCTGCAGCGTCGAGTTGATCGTCGCCGCGAAGGTGACCGCGGCGGCGCCCAGCCCGGCCAGGACCGGGACCTCGAGCGCCAGGGTCGGCATCGCCCCGCAGAGCAGGGCGAGGATGCCGAAGGCGAGCGCGCCGGCGGCGATCAGGCCGGGGCCGGTGTGGCCCTTTGCGCCGTTGACGAGGGCGCCGGCGATCGACCCGACGGCCATCGCCGAGACCAGCACGCCGTAGGTCATCGCGCCGCCTTCGAAGCTGAATTTCGCCAGCAGCGGCAGGACGACCTGGAAGTTGAAGCCGAGCGTCCCGACGAGGGCCATCAGCGCCAGCGGCACGGCCAGCTCCGGGGTCGCGCGGACGTAGCGCAGGCCGGCCCGGATCGCCCCGCGTTCCCGCCCGGCGATCGGCGCCGCGTGCAGCCTGCCCGGGTCCATGCTCCAGAGGGCGACGATCATCGCGACGAAGGTCAGCGCGTTGAGGGCGAAGCAGGGGACCACCCCGAAGCCGGCGATCAGGAGCCCGGCGATCGCCGGGCCGACGATCCTCGCCGCCTGGACGATGACGCTGTTGAGGCTGACCGCGTTGACGACCCGGTCGGGGCCGACCATCTCGATCACGAAGCTCTGCCGGGTCGGGTTGTCCACCGCATTGACCAGCCCCATCGCGAAGACGGCGAGGTAGACCATCCAGGGGGCGGCGACGCCGGTCGCGGTGACGAGGAAGAGCCCGATGGCGGGGATCGCCATCAGCGCCTGGGTGACGATCAGCAGCCGCCGCTTCGACATCCGGTCGGCCAGCAGCCCGCCCCAGGCGCCGAAGAGCAGCATCGGCAGGAACTGGAGGGCCGTGGTCAGCCCGACGGCGATCCCCGAGTCGGTGAGGCTGAGGATCAGCCAGATCGCGGCCACCGTCTGCATCCAGGTGCCCGAGAGCGAGATCAGCTGCCCGGTGAAGTAGCGGCGGTAGTTGGGAACGGTGAGTGAGCCGAAGCTGCGGCGGACGGCGGCGCTCAAGGCTTGCCCTCGAGCAGCGCCTCGAGAATCCAGGCGGCGCGCTCCAGGGTCTCGACGTCCTCATCGGGAAGATCGCGCATGCGGCGCGCCAGGTAGGCGTTCTTGCGCCCGCGCAGGCGGCGCAGGCGCTCGCGGCCGGCGGCGTTGACGCTGACGACGCAGCTGCGGCCGTCGCTGGGATCGGCCGCCCGATCGACGAAGCCGGCCTCCTCGAGGACCCGCAGCGTCCTCGTCGCGGTCGGCCGCTTGACGCGCTCGATCTCGGCCAGCTCACTGGGAGTCAGCGGCCCGTGGCGCTCGATCGCGGCGAGCGCCGAGCCGGCGGTAGGGGTCAGCTCCGCCCCGGTCCCGGCGGCCTCCTGGCGCAGGCGCCGCGCGGTCCGCACGATCGCCATCCTCAGCCTGGCTGCCGATTCGGTCAGCGTCGCCTCTGTCGCGGGAATCTCGGTGTTGGGAGTGTCAGTTGTCATCTGGGGGTCTTTGCTCGTTGCTTAGCATTGATAATTAGTTTAGCAAACTAGTTTTGCCGCCTCGGGGCACGGGTAACTTGATGGCGATGAGCGAGGCGGCGATCAGCGTCATCGGGCTGCGCAAGGCCTACGGAGACCACGAGGCGGTGGCCGGGATCGATTTCGAGGTCGCGGCAGGCGAGGTGTTCGGCTTCCTCGGGCCCAACGGCGCCGGCAAGACGACCACGATCGAGATCCTCGAGGGGTACCGGGAGCGCAGCGGCGGCAGCGTCTCGGTGCTCGGCATCGACCCCGGCGATGCGACCCGTGCCTGGCGCGAGCGGGTCGGGCTGGTCCTCCAGGAGTGCGAACTGGACCCGCTGCTCACCGTGCGCGAGGCGGTCGACCTCTTCGCGACCTTCTACTCCGCCCCGCGCCCGGTCGACGAGACGATCGACCTGGTCGGGCTGGCGGAGAAGCGCGAGGCGCGGGTCGGCTCGCTTTCGGGGGGCCAGAAACGGCGGGTGGACGTCGCTCTCGGGATCATCGGCGACCCCGACCTGATCTTCCTCGACGAGCCGACGACCGGCTTCGACCCCACCGCGCGCCGCGAAGCGTGGACGATGATCGAGGGCCTGAAGGCATTGGGCAAGACCGTCTTCCTCACCACCCACTACATGGATGAGGCCCAGCACCTCGCCGACCGTGTCGCGATCCTGCGCGAAGGCCGGATCGTCGCCGAAGGGCCGCCGGGCGAGCTCGGCGCGAGCCTCGGCCGGCGCACCGTGATCGGGTTCGCGCTGACCAACGGGCTGGCGGCGGATGAGATTCGCTCCCGGCTCTCGGCTCCGGTGCAGGTGGCCGGCAACCAGGTCGAGATCGAGACCGAGCGCCCGCAGGCCGACCTCTACAGCCTGCTGAAGCTCGCCGAGGAGCGGAGCGCCCAGCTCGAGGATTTGGTCGTGCGGCGTCCGAGCCTGGAGGACGTCTTCCTCGAGCTGACCCGGGAGGAGGAGCGGTGAGCGACGGGGCGATAGTCCTCGCCCAAGCGCGGATGGCGATCACGGTCGCGCTGCGGACGCCGCGGGCGATCATCTTCACGATCGTCTTCCCGCTGCTGATGCTCGTCCTCTTCAACTCGATCTTCATCAAGGGCGGCAACGACGTGGTGACCCTCCCCAACGACTTCAAGCTCAGGGCGGAGGCCTACTTCACGGCCGGGATCGTCGCCTACGCGGTGGCGCTCTCCACCTTCACCACGCTCGCCGTCTCGCTCACCACCCAGCGGGAGAGGGGCCAGCTGAAGCGCTACCGCGGCACCCCGATGCCCCCATGGACCTTCATCGCGGGCCAGATCTGCCGCTCGACGGCCCAGGCGCTGCTGATGACGGTGCTGCTGCTCGGCGTCGGCGCCATCGCCTACGGGATCCAGGTCCCGACCCAGACGCTGCCGGCGTTCGTGCTCTACGTCGTGCTGGGGACGGCGACGTTCTGCTCGCTCGGCATCGCCCTCTCCGCCTTCTGCCCGACCCCCGACGCGGCCTCGACGATCGGGCCCTTCGCGGTCGTCATCCTCGCCTTCTTCTCCGGCGTCTGGATCCCGGTGGAAACCCTCCCCAACGGGCTCGAGACGTTCGGCAAGCTCTTCCCGCTCTACCACCTGGCGCTGGGGCTGCAGACGACGCTGTCCCCCGACGCGAAGGGCAGCGGCCTCGACCTCGAAAACGTCTTGATCCTCGCGGTCTGGGCACTCGCCGGCGCCCGGATCGCCAGCAAGCGGTTCCGCTGGGAGCCGCAGGTCAACCCCGGCTAGGCCGGCGCCGAGCGAATAGGCTCGGCGTATGCTCGCCGCGATCGGCTGGGGCGCCCTCGCCGCCTCCTCTCTCGTGATCGGCGCCCTGCTCGCGTTCGCCCGGCCCTGGCGCGACATGCAGGTCGGCCTGGTGCTCGCCTTCGGCGCCGGGGCGTTGATCAGCGCCGTCAGCTTCGAGCTCGCCGCGGAGGGCGTTGCCGTAGGCAGCGCCGCCTCGACCGCCGCCGGACTGGCCGCCGGGGCGTTGACCTACTACGGGCTCGACGGGGCGATCGCCAACCGAAAGTCGACCGGACGTGGGCGCCGGGGACGCGCCGAAGGCTCCGACGCCGGAACGGCGCTGGCGCTGGGCGCGTTCCTCGACGGCATCCCCGAGCAGCTCGTGCTCGGGATCGGGATCGCCTCCGGCGAGGGGGTCGGGGTCGGCCTCCTGGTCGCGATCTTCGTCTCCAACCTGCCGGAGGCGATCGGCTCGGCTTCAGACATGAGCCGCGCCGGCGCCGACCGCGGCACGGTTCTACGGCTCTGGTTCGCGGTGGCGACGATCTGCGCGATCGCCACCGTGGTCGGCTACGCGATCGCGGACTCGGCCTCGGGTGAGCTCAGCGCGGTGATCGACGGCTTCGCCGCGGGCGCCCTGCTGGTGATGCTGATCGACTCGATGATCCCCGACGCGAGGAAGGACGGAGGCCGGGTGGCGGGGCTCGTCACCGTCCTCGGCTTCGCCGTCGCCGCCGGCCTCTCCAGCGTCTCCTAGGCCGAGCCCTCGCCCTCGAGGATCGTCCTCGTCACCAGCTCGGGGTCGTCCCACATCGGCACGTGTCCGCAGCCGGCGAGGGTCAGCTTGTGGGCGCTCGGCGGCAGCTCGCCGGTCAGCCTCGCCTTGGCGGGGAGCATCCGGTCCTTCTCACCCCAGGCCAGCGTGATCGGGGCCTCGATCCCCTGGCCGCCGGCGAAGCGGGTCCGCGTCGTCTCGGCCAGATGGGCGTCGAAGCAGGGAGTGCTCGCGTAGGTCGCGGCCATCTCGATCGCGTCCTCGGCGGGCATCTGCCGGGGCCGGCCGATCGTGCCGCCCATGATCAGCGTCCGCGCGGTCCCGTTGCGCAGCAGCGTCGGGGTGATCCAGCCGAAGGCCCGGCCCATCTTGTTCTGGCTCCAGAGCGCGAAGACGCAGCGCCAGGGATCGCGGTTCGCCCACAGGCCAGCCGAGCCAAAGGCGACGACCGAGCGGGCGCGGCCGTTCTTGGCGAGCTCGAGCGCGGTCCAGCCGCCGACCGAGTTTCCGGCGACGTGGGCCGAATCGAGGCCGAGCTCGTCGAGGGTTCCGCCGAGGATCTCGGCGTAACCGATCGGGGTGTGCGGGACGCCGTCCGGGGGCGGATCGGACGCCCCGTGGCCGGGGAGGTCGACGACGATCACGTCGCGCTCGGCAGCGAGCCGGTTGAGCACAGGCTTCCAGTGCTGTCGCGAGCCGCCCGTCCCGTGGATCAGCAATAGCGGCTCGCCGCTCCCCCGGCGCTCGAGGACGACTCCTCCAACCTTCGACTCCATCACGCGCTCCTCACGTTCGTGTCTCGGTTCTAATGCTCTTTGTGATTAGAAACGTTAGAATAACCGGATGGCGACGATCGAGCGTTTCGGCCCCACCCGCCGCGGCGGCCCAGTCTTCCGCTGGCTGGGAGAGCCGCTTGCGATCGATCTCGCGAACACGGTGATGGTCGTCCGCGGGGCCGAGGACGATGGCCCTGGAGTTGACCCCGGCGAGGAGGTCGACCTCCTCGCCGCACCAGCCGATCTGCGCCGCTGGCTGGACGGCGAGAGCGACCGGCTGGACGGCTTCGAGGTCGACGGCGAGCGAGACATCGAGGCGATCCGCGAGCTGCGCGACGCGGTCCGCGGTCTCTTGATCGCCGTCGCCGAAGGGGTGTCCCTCCCAGAGAGGTCGCTGGCGCTCGTCAACGCGGCAAGCGCCGCAGCGCCGATCTCACCTCAGCTGGACCCCTCCCCCGGCCGCGGTGATCGACGGCCGGTGAGGAGCGACCTGACCGAGGCGCGCGATCCCCTCACGGGGCTGCTCGGGTCCCTGGCCCGCTCGGCGATCGAGCTGCTCAGCACCGTCCCCGAGGGCGAGCTCCAGGTCTGCCGCGCACCCAGCTGCGGGATGCTCTACCTGGGCAGGAAGCGCTGGTGCTGCTCAGCCTGCGGCAATCGCGCCCGCGCCGCGCGCCACTACCGGCGCCACCGGGCCGCCGCGGCGGCCGGCTAGGGCCGGTAACGGCGCGCTGGCGCTCGGTGTGAGGCGGCCGGGCCTAGTAGCGGTAGTGGTCGGGCTTGTACGGGCCCTCGGCGGGGATGCCGAGGTAGGACGCCTGCTCGGGCGACAGTTCGGTCAGCTTCACCCCGAGCGCCTCGAGGTGCAGGCGCGCGACCTTCTCATCGAGGTGCTTGGGCAGGACGTAGACCTGCTTGGCCTCGTACTGGACGCCCTCGCCGAACAGCTCGATCTGCGCGATCACCTGGTTGGTGAAGGAGTTCGACATCACGAAACTGGGATGGCCGGTCGCGTTGCCGAGGTTGAGCAGGCGGCCCTCCGAGAGCATCACGATCGAGTGGCCGTCGGGGAATCGCCACTCGTCGACCTGGGGCTTGATGTTGACCCGCTCGGCGTCGCTCTCTTCGAGCGCGGCGATTTCGATCTCGTTGTCGAAGTGGCCGATGTTGCCGACGATCGCGTTGTGCTTCATCTGCGCCATGTGGTCGAGGGTGATGATGTCCTTGTTGCCGGTGGCGGTGACGAAGATGTCGGCCGTGCCGACCACTTCGTCGAGCGTCCGCACCTCGTACCCCTCCATCGCCGCCTGCAGAGCGCAGATCGGGTCGATCTCGGTGACGATTACCCGGGCGCCCTGGCCGCGGAGCGAGGAGGCGCAGCCCTTGCCGACGTCGCCGTAGCCGCAGATCACGGCGACCTTGCCGCCGATCATCACGTCGGTGCCGCGGTTGATGCCGTCGACCAGCGAGTGGCGGCAGCCGTAGAGGTTGTCGAACTTCGACTTGGTGACCGAGTCATTGACGTTGATCGCCGGGAAGAGCAGTTCGCCGCTCTCGGCCAGCTGGTAGAGCCGGTGGACGCCGGTCGTCGTCTCCTCGGTGACGCCCTGAATCGCAGCGGCGATCTTGGTCCAGCGCTGCGGGTCCTCTGAGATGCCGCGCTGCAGGGTCTCGAGCACGATCCGGAACTCCTCCGAGTCGGCCGTCGCGGGGTCGGGGACGGCGCCGGCCTTCTCGAACTCGACCCCTTTGTGGACGAGCAGGGTCGCGTCGCCGCCGTCGTCGAGGATCATGTTCGGGCCCTCTCCGTCGGGCCAGAGCAGCGCCTGCTCGGTGCACCACCAGTACTCCTCGAGCGTCTCGCCTTCCCAGGCGTAGACGGGCACGCCGGTGGCGGCGATCGCGGCCGCGGCGTGGTCCTGGGTGGAGAAGATGTTGCAGCTCGCCCAGCGCACCTCGGCGCCGAGCGCCACCAGGGTCTCGATCAAAACCGCGGTCTGCACGGTCATGTGGAGCGAACCGGTGATCCGGGCGCCCTTGAGCGGCTGTTTGGAGCCGAACTCCTCGCGCGTCTGCATCAGGCCGGGCATCTCGACCTCGGCGAGGGCGATCTCCTTGCGTCCGAACTCGGCGAGGCCGATGTCGGCGACCTTGTAGTCCTGCGTGGCGGTGCTGACGGTCATCGAGTGTGCGTCTCCTGGTCGGTTGCTTGCCTGGGCCATGGTACGCGAAGGGGGTCTGCGGGAGGCCGTCGAATCAGTCGCGGTGAGCTCAGACGCAGAACTCGAGCCCTACGGCTACCCGCCGGGGATGGACGAGCGCAGCATGCGGGTCGCGGCGCGCCTCAACACGCCGATGCTGATCGCGGCGGCGCTGACGCTGCCGATGGTCGCGATCACCGAGTCCCATCCCGGCGGCGCGCTCGAGGACATCGCCAGGACGCTCAACTGGGTGACCTGGCTCGCCTTCGCCATCGAGCTCGTCGTGATGCTCGCGGTGGTGCCGGACCGGCGCGCCTGGCTGAAGGCGAACCCGCTCAGCCCCTTCATCGTCATCCTCACCCCGCCCGTGCTGCCGCCCGGGCTCCAGAGCCTCCGCGTCCTGCGCCTGCTGCGCCTCCTGCGGCTGCTGCGGCTCGCCCAGCTCTCCCGCGAGGTCTTCTCGCTGCAGGGGCTGCGCTACGCCCTGCTGCTCTCGGTCCTGACCGTGATCGGCGGCGGCGCGCTCTTCGTCGCCTTCGAGAAGGGCTCGCAGCACCTCGACACCTGGGACGGGATCTACTGGGCGGTGACGACGATGACCACCCTCGGCTCCAACATCTACCCGACGACCACCGGCGGCGAGATCGTCTCGACCGTGATCCTGATCGTCGGGATCGGCTTCGTCGCCCTCCTCACCGGCGCCTTCGCCCAGCGCTTCCTCGGCCCCGAGCTGGCCGAAGTCGAGAAGGAGCTCGAAGCCGAGAAGATCTCGCCCGAGGAGGTCGCGATGCGCGAACTGCGCAGCGTCCGCGAGCAGCTCCAGGCGCTCGAGATCGCCGTCGAGCGCATGATCGACCAGCGCGGCGCGTAGCTCCGCCACAAGGAACCCGCGAGCCGGGGCGATTCGGCCGCCGTTGACGCCTTTCCCACCTCATGGGTATGAAAGGCGTCAACCCCGACGTCGAGATTGCTGCCCTTGCGGCTCGACAGCACGGTGTCGTCAGCACTCGGCAGCTGCTGGGGGCCGGCCTGACCGAGCGCTCGATCGCCGTCCGGGCTCGTCGCGGCAGCCTCCACCGCCTGCATCAGGCGGTCTACGCGGTGGGACACGCGGGAATCTCTCGACACGGGCTCTGGATGGCGGCGGTCCTTGCCCACGATCCGCTGCCATCGAGCGGCAGCCGCGCTTTCCTCAGCCACCGCAGCGCCGCGGCGCTCTGGGAGCTATTGGCTCTGCCGCGCGGTCCCGTCGATGTGACGATTCCAGCCGGCACCGGGCGCAGGCGACGGGCAGGGGTCCGCCTCCATCGCTCCGAGACGATTTCTCGAGCAAAAGTGACCCGCCGTTTTGGCATTCCAGTGACGACTCCCATGCGGACGATCCTGGATCTCCAGCGTTTCCCGCCAAGTCACGGTGGCGCCACACCGGGGCAGGTTCAGCGAGCGATCCGCCAGGCGGACATCCAGGGCCTACCCCTCGGCGACCTCCAAACCGACGGGACCAAAAGCAACCTCGAGCGCCTCTTCCTCCGGATCTGCAGGCGCCACGCCGTCCCCGTCCCGGAGGTGAACGTCGATATCGCCGGCATCGAGGTCGACTTCCTCTGGCGCGAGCGGCGGCTCATCGTCGAAACGGACAGCTTTCTCTACCACCGCAGCCGACCCGCCTTCGAGCGAGACCGAAATCGCGATCTCGAGCTGCGACGCCACGGATTCGAGGTCGTTCGCTTCTCCGAAGCCCACCTGAGTGACGAGCCCGATCGGGTCGCGACGATCGTGAGGGGATTGCTCGACGGAGACCCCTGACCTGAAAACGCCGGCGCCAAGGTGGTTCCGACGGGCCCCGGAGATCTTTTTTACCGACTGGGTATCGGCGGCGCCCCCGCATCCGTCTTGTCGTCAAATGGACCGGACAAGTCTCAGTCTCATACTCGGGGTGGCGAGCCTCGCCGCGGCCGTCGGAGCGGACCCCGCGACGGTGCTGATCGGCCTGATCGGCTTCCTCGTCGGCAGAGCGGCCCGTTAGGACCTAGTCCTCGCCGTCCTGTTCTTCGGCGATCTTCGCCTCCAGTTCGCCCATCACGTCGGGGTCGCGCAGGGTGGTGACGTCACCCAGGGCACGCCCCTCGGCGATGTCGCGCAGGAGGCGGCGCATGATCTTCCCGGAGCGGGTCTTCGGCAGGTCGTCGGCCCAGACGATCCGCTTCGGGCGGGCGAATTTGCCGATCCGGTCGGCGACCACGGCGCGGATCTCCTCGACCAGCTCGTCGCTCGGCTCGGTGCTGCCGCTGAGGGTGACGAAGGCGCAGATCGCCTGGCCGGTGTCCTCGTCGGACTGGCCGATGACGGCCGCCTCCGCGACCTTCTGGTGGGCGACGATCGCCGACTCGACCTCGGCGGTGGAGAGGAGGTGGCCGGAGACGTTGACGGCGTCGTCGGCGCGGCCGATCACCCAGATGTAGCCGTCGTCGTCCTTGCGCGCGGCGTCGCCGACGAAGTAGTTCTCCTTGCCGAATTTCGAGAAGTAGGTCTCGACAAATCGGTTTTTTTCCTTATAGATCGTGCGCAGCATCGATGGCCAGGGGCTGGTCAGGACGAGCAGGCCCTGCCCCTCCTCGACCGGCTCGCCGTCGCCCTCGGAGACCACCTCGGCCGCGACTCCGGGGAAGGGCGTCGTCGCCGAGCCCGGCTTGGTCGCGGTGATCCCCGGCAGCGGCGTGATCATGATCGCCCCGGTCTCGGTCTGCCACCAGGTGTCGACGATCGGGCAGCGTTCGCCCCCGATCACCTTGTGGTACCAGAGCCACGCCTTGGGGTTGATCGGCTCCCCGACCGAGCCGAGCAGCCGCAGCGAGGAGAGATCGTATTCCGCCGGGATCTCCGCTCCCCACTTGATGAAGGTGCGGATCGCCGTCGGGGCGGCGTAGAGGATGGTCGCGCCGTAGCGTTCGATCGTCTCCCACCAGACACCCTTGTCGGGATAGTCCGGCGCTCCCTCCCACATGACGCTGGTGACGCCGTTGCTGAGCGGCCCGTAGACGATGTAGGAGTGCCCGGTGACCCAGCCGACGTCGGCCGCGCACCAGTAGACGTCCGACTCCGGCTTGATGTCGAAGACGTAGCGGTGGGTCGCGGTGACGCCGGTCATGTAGCCGCCGGTCGTGTGCAGGATGCCCTTCGGCTTCGCGGTCGAGCCCGAGGTGTAGAGGATGAAGAGCGGGTGCTCGGCATCGAGCGGCTCGGGCGGGCACTCGGGGTCGGCCGCCTCGACCAGCTCGTCGTAGAAGCGGTCCCGGCCCTCCGTCATCGGACAATCGATCCCGGTGTGGCGGACGACGATGATCGTCTCCAGCGAGTCGAGCCCCTCCATGTGATCGTCGACCGCCGTCTTGATCGGGGCCGTCTTCCCCTTGCGGCGGGCGCCGTCGACGGTGACCAGCGCCTTCGCCTCGGAGAACTCCATCCGCTCGCGGACCGATTCCGCCGAGAAACCGCCGAAGACGACGTTGTGCGGGGCACCGATCCGCGCGCAGGCCAACATCGCGACGACGACCTCGGGGATCATCGGCAGGTAGATGCCGACCACGTCGCCCTTTTCGATCCCGCAGTCGCGCAGGCCGTTGGCGAAGCGCTGGACGTCGGCGAGCAGCTGCTCGTAGGTGATGTCCCGCTCCTCGCCCTCCTCCCCGCGCCAGTGGAAGGCGACCCGCTCGCCCAGCCCCGCCTCGACGTGGCGGTCGAGGCAGTTCGCCGACGCATTCAACTTGCCGTCGGCGAACCAGGTGTAGAAGGGCGGATCGGAGGCGTCCAGGGCCTGGCTCGGCTCCTCGACCCAATCGAGGAGCTCGGTCGCCTGGCTCATCCACCAAGCCTGGGGATCGGCCGCCGCCCGCTCGTAGATCTCGGGGTCGCTGAGCAGGGCCTGCGAGCTGAACTCGGCCGGGGGCTCGAACTTCTCAACCTCCAGCAGCGCGCCGAGCTCCTCCTCGAGGCTCGAGAGCTTTTCCCTGGTAGCCATGCCGCTCCTCCTTTCAGCGACCGAGCGGGTGGACCGGGAGAACGGTCCGTCCGAAGGTCGAGTTGGTGACCGCCGCAAACGATGCATACCAGGCGGCTGCCGCCGTCGCCAGGCCGAACCAGCCGCCTGCTTCGACGAGCCCCGTCGTTTCGTTCGAGTTGCCGATGCCGAGCAGGAAGAACGTGATCGTCAGCAGGAAGAAAACGACCGCGATCGCGCTCGTGGTCCGCAGCGAGGCGACGAACATGTAGAGGGTGAAGATGCCCCAGGCGATCAGGTAGAGGCCCACGGCAGAGGCCGCGTGAGCGGCCGGAACATCGCCCTCGAAGAAGGTGATGAACGCCCAGAACGAGAGCCAGAAGGCCCCGAACGAGGTGAACGCCACCGCCCCGAAGGTGTTGCCGGTGCGGAACTCCCACATGCCGGCGAGAATCTGGGCGATTCCGCCATAGGCGAGCGCCAGGCCGAGGACGACCGGCTCCCCGGCTTTGGAGACCAGGCCGGCGTTGAACATGCTGAGGACAAAGGTCGTGAGGGCGAACGCGGCGAGGCCGAGCGGACCGGGGTCGGCCGGGCTCCACCCCTCGCGAACCTCGGCGCGGCCGACCGTCTCGGGCACTCTCTCGCCGTTCGCCTGGCCGCTGCGGGGGATCGAAACAGACTCCATGGGGACTCCTTTCCAGACCCGTCCGCGAGGCGTCTCGCAAGCGGGGATATGGATGCCCTCACCCGGGGAGCTATTACCCGGCGTGACGCCGATCACAAACCACCCCCGAGGAATCGGTTCGGGCCTCAGTCGGCGCCGCGGGCCGCGCTCAGTAGCCGGCGGGGTGGCGCGCGATGAAGCCTTCGGGCGAGTCGACCGGCGAGGAGTGCCAGCGCGGGCCCGGGCCGCCGACGG
This sequence comes from uncultured Solirubrobacterales bacterium, assembly GCA_963795295.1. Classification (GTDB taxonomy): domain Bacteria; phylum Actinomycetota; class Thermoleophilia; order Solirubrobacterales; family 70-9; genus VRUE01. The sequence continues at coordinate 614,889 of CAWCHE010000005.1, read as the reverse complement.
TGTCGAAGGCAAGGCCGGCGATGATCATCCAGGCGTGGCCCGAGTTGGCGTAGACGGTGATCCACTGCCCGGCGCCCGCTTCGCCCCAGGTCTCGAGGCCGGTCGAGTCGAGCGGGCTGGAAAGGAAGCCGCCGCCGTTGAGGGCGAAGCTGACGGCGCCTGAGCAGTCGTAGCCCGACGATTCGAAGGAGCCGTGGCCGCCGCCCCAGATGTAGGGCGTGGTCGCGATCGAGTTGGCTGCTTCGATCGCCCCCTGGACCGCCGGCGGGGCGCCGGTCGGCACGCTCGCCTGGCTTTCGGAGATGAATTCGGCGCTCTCCCCCGGGCTCAGCGGCGCCGGGGCCGTGGCCGGCGCGGCCGCCCCGGTGCTGGAAATCTGTTCGGAGATCGCCGCGAGGTTGTCGCCGAGCGCCTGCGATTGCGACTCGAGTTCTTCCATCGCCGCGCGGCGCGAGGCCTGGGCGTCCTTCAGTTCGGAGAAGCGGGCCTCTGCTTCGTCTCGGGCATCGGCGACTTCGCGCTCCTTGACCGCGATCGCGTCGCGCGCATCCTTGATCTGGAGCCGCACCGCGGTCATCCGCTTGACCGCCGAGCGCGCTTCGTCGCGCAGCCCCTTGACCCGGCCGGCGACCGAGTTGTCGTAGTGCTGGACCTGGCTCAGGTAGTCGGCGCGGGCGTTGAGCTCCGACCAGTTGGCCGAGTCGAGGACGACGTTGAGCATGTCCGGGCTGCCCGCCTCGTACATCGCGACCAGCCTCCCGCGCAGAACCCCGAGGGCGCGCTGCAGGCGTTCCCGGACCAGCGCCAGCCGGTGCCTGTCCTTCTGCAGCTCCCTCGTCGCGGTTTCGAGTTCGCCCTGCTTTTCGGACAGTTCCGCCTCGACCGCCGCCTGCTGCTGGCGCAGCGCCGAGACTTCGCCGATCATCGAGTCGATCGCCTTGTTCTGTTCGGCGATCGTCGCGCTCAGCGAGCTTTCGTGCTTGCGGACGTGGGCGAGCTTCCCCTGGGTCGCTTCGAACTTTTCCTGCAGTTCGCTGGCGGGTGCGCTCGACCCCCCCGCGCACAGAACGCAGAGGGTCGTGAGCAGCAGCGCCGCGAACAGGAGCAGCCGCCGGGGATTGCCCAAGAGGGACTCGTACATCGGCGGCGGAGGCTAACGAAGTCGCCTAAAAAGTGTTAGTGGTTGCTAATAACCTGCAACTTCCCTTGCAGAATCAGCCCCTATGCAGGAAAAAGCGCCGCCGCGGCGAGAGCGCCGCGGCGGCGGTACCAGGCGCTAGGCGAGCAGTTTCGCCTTCGCCTTGTCGAACTCCTCAGCCGAGAGCGCGCCCTTTTCTTTCAGGTCGTTGAGCTTGTGGAGTTCATCCGCGGCGGAGCCGGAGCCGGCCTGTTCGCGGATGTAGGCGTCCATGTGATGCCTGGCCTCGTTCTGGGCCTTGATAGCCCGTTCACGCATGCCGCCGCCGCGCGCGATGAGGTAGATCAGAGCGGTAACGAACGGGATGAAGACGAGGAACAGCACCCACGCCGCCTTCGCCCAGCCAGAGGTCTCGTGATCGCGGAAGAGGTCGCTGAGGATCGTGATCAGGATCCAGATCCAGATCACGAAGAAGAAGACCTCGAAGGCGACGAGAAGAGCTTCGCCTATGTCGATGTCGGCAAAAAACAAAGGGGGTCCTTTCAGAGGTTTGTGAGCCGGAACGGGGCGACCACACGGATCGCCTTGACCAAACCTACCTCAGTCAGGACCGGGCGCCGGGCTCAGCCGACGATGATCTTGCCGTGCATTTCCGGGTGGATCGTGCAGTGGTAGGCGTAGGTGCCCGGGGCCGTGAAGCGGATCGCCACCGCCTGCCCCGGTTTGATTTTGCCGGTGTCGAAGCTGCCCTTCCGGGTCGCCGTGTGCTTGGTCTTCCCCGATTCGGCGTTGGAGAAGACGACGCGGGTGCCCGGAGCGACCCTGAGCGTCCCGGGCCCGAACTTGAAGTTCTTGATCGTGACCGTTGAGGAGCCGCTCGCGCTGGCGTCCGAGGCCGACGCCTGAGACCCGGCGGTGGCCGCCAGCAGCAAGAGCGCCGCAGCGACGAGGAGCGTGCCCGCGAGGGCGAGGCGGATATTCCGTGTGAGATGAGCCTGGATGGTCTGCATTGTCCCGGTTTACGAAGAATTTACCGCCAGGGTTCAAAGCTTTCTCGAGAAAAGGACCGCGGCGACCGAGGTGGCGAGGTTGAGGCTCGAGACGCCCTCGCGCATCGGGATCCCGAGCCGGGCGTCGGCGCGCTCCAGAAGGGCGTCGCTGAGCCCCAGCCGCTCGGTGCCGAAGGCGAGGATCGCCCGCGGCGGCAGTTCGGCACTGCCCAGGTCCTCCCCATTGGGGTCGATCGCGATCAGGGGCCGCTCGCCGGCGGGCACCGACTCGACCCGGGCGACCGGGAGCGCGTAGTGGAGCCCCGCGGCGCCGCGCAGGGCGTCGGGGTGCCAGGGGTCGTTCTCGCCGGTCGTGAGGACGGCGGCCGCGTCGGCGGCGGCGGCGACCCGCACGCAGGCCCCCATGTTGCCCATCGTGCGGGGATCCTCGAGCAGGACGACCGGCGCCGGGCGCGGGTCGGCGAGCACGACGGCGACGTCGACCGCGGGACGGCGGGCGAGGGCGACGACCCCGGTGCGGGGAGCCTGCGGCACGAGCTCCGCGATCGTCTCTTCGCCGACCTCGGAGACGCGCTCGAGAAGGGTCCCGGCCAGGTCCGGCGCCAGCGCCGCGGCGAGCCGCTCGAGCTCGGCCGGGTCGGAGGCGACGGCTTCGACCACGTCGGCGCCGAAGCGCAGCGCGTGCTTGAGCGCGTGGAAGCCCTCGAGCACCGCCAGCTCGCGATCGCGGCGCGCCTCTCGGTAGCGGCGGACGAGGGCCGCCGCCTCGGCCTCCACCTCAGCGCCCATTCCGGTGAGCGCGGACGACCTCGAACTGCGACATCAGGCCGTGGTCCTCGTGGTCGAGCATGTGACAGTGGATCACGAACTTGCCCGTGTGGTCGGCGAAATGCCCGGCGACGCGGATCCGTTCGCCGGGCTGGACCAGGAACGTCTCCTTGAGGCAGTCTTCCCAAGGCGGCGGCGGCCGGCCGTTCCTCGAGAGCAGGTACCAGTCGGTGTGGTGCAGGTGCATCATGTGGGGGACGGTCGTGCCGTTGACGATCTCCCAGGTCTCGGTCGTGCCGAGCGCCGGAAAGGCTTCCGAGCGGGCCGGGTTGAAGGTCTTGCCGTTGATCGTCCAGACCGGCGAGAAGGAGCCGGCGATCGCGATCTTCCAGGTGCGGTCTGGCTTCCCGGGGGCGTGCCGGGTCCACTCGGGGAGCGGCCGCAGCGTGCGCGGCACCCTGGTCCGGTCGGCGACCCGCTCGGTCCCGACCCGGAACTGCATCAAGGCCCCGGTGTAGGTGCGAGGCCCCGGGGCGTGCTCGGCACCGTGACGCGGACCGCTGCGGAGCTCGACCGACCGTCCCGCGAGGTGGGAGAAGTCGACGACGACCTCGGCCCGCTCGGCCGGGCCGAGGAGGATTTCGGGGCGCGGGACGGGGCGCGGCATCAGGCCGCTGTCGGTCGCGATCTGGGTCATCTGGGCGCGGTCGGAGAGGAAGACGTTGTAGGCCCTGAAGTGGGAGACGTTGAGGATCCGCAGCCGGTAGCGGCGCGGAGCGACCTGGTGGTAGGGCATGTGGGCGCCGTTGACGAGGATGTGGTCGCCGGTCACCCCGTCGGCCGGCGGGCGGCCGCTGAAGGGGTCGGTGAGCTGGTTGTGGCGGTCGAAAGAGCGGTCGGCGATCATCAGCGGCAGGTCGCAGTGCCCGCGAGGAAGCGGCAGGGAGTCGTCGAGCTCGTCGTCGACGATCCACATTCCCGCCAGCCCCCGCCAGACGTTGCGGGAGGTGTGGTCGAGGCGATGGTCGTGGTACCACTGGAAGGCCGCGCGTTCGGGCCTGCCGTCCTCGACCAGGTCGAACACGTACTTCTTGCGCCCGCCGGGCGAGATCAGCAGGTCGTTCCCCGACTCGCGCGGCGTCAGGTCGGTGGGGATCCGGCAGTAGAGGGAGAAGGGGTGCGAGGCGGTCAGGCCGCCGGGCTGGCCGTCGTACTCGCTGCGGTTGTGGCCGCCGTGGAGGTGGACCGAGAGCTCCCCCGCGTCCTTGGGAAGCTGGTGCTTGAAGGTGACCTCGGTGCGCTGGCCCGCGCGCCGGCGGATCGTCGGCCCCGGGAAGGTGCCGTCGTAGGTCCACATCCGCGTCTTGCGGCCGGGGAGCAACTGGACCTCGGCCGGCCGCATCGCGATCTCGATCCGGTCCTGGTCGAGGACCCTCGGGATCGGCAGCCGCGCCTGGAATGGGCGCGGCGGGTGCGGCTGGTCGGCCCGGGCGTCGAGCCCGAGGAGCCGCGCTCCGCCCTGCGGCAGGGCGAGAGCGAGGGCGCCGCCGCCGAGGGCGCCGAGGAACCCCCGGCGCCCCAGGCGGGGCTGAGATGAGTCTGCGTTTGCCGTGCCGCTATTCCCCGGCCGGCAGGACCTTGATCGACCCGTGCATCCACGAGTGCACCGCGCAGATGAAGTGGATCGTGGTCGGGCCACTCGAGGTGTCGGCGGTCACCGTCTGCTTGAAGGTGTCGCCGGATTTGTTGGCGAGCCAGGTGTCGCCGTCCTTGCTGAGGCTGCCCTCGGTGTCCCAACCGGCGGCGCCGGCCTTGACCAGGGTCCTGTCAGGAGGATCGTGCTCGCCTTTGACGCCGAGGGCTTCGGCGATCGTGAAGCAGATGTGCTTCGGTGTGAAACACGATTTCCGCGCCGGCTTGGTCTTCGGGACCAGCGACGAGTCGACCAGCGAGAAGGTGTGAGGGCCAACCTGTTTCGGGTTCGTCTTGTTGACGATTTCGAGCGTTTCGCCCTCGACGACCGTCTTCGGGTAGACGAATTTGAGCGGCTTGGTCCTGCTCCCTTCGATCAGCACTCTCTGGGTGCCGGCCGACGCCGAGGCGCCGGAGCTGCCGGCCGCCAGGCCGGGGGCGAAGACACCGATGGCGATCGCCATCGCGGCTGTGGCCGCTGTGGCGACACGAATCCACGTGCGGCGGGTGTGACCCTCGTTCAACTCGATCTCCTTCCGGCGCCATCCGGGCGGCGCTCAGACTCGTATTTTCGGCCAGCCAATTTATTCACAAGAGCTGGACCGGTCAAGGCCGGCGACGCTAGGCTACGAGCCGGATGCCGGCCCACCTCCACACCTGTTACCGGATCGGGGACATCGATCGCTCGGTCGCCTTCTATGGGAAGCTCGGCTTCGAGGAGGCCGCCCGGATGCCGATCGGCGACGAGGCGATCAACGTCTTCATGGGTCTGCCCGGCGAAGACTTTCCGCGGCTCGAGCTGACCTACAACCACGGCGTCGAGTCGTACGACCTCGGCACCGGCTACAACCACATCGCGATCTCGGTCGACGACCTCGACGGCACCCTGGAGAAGCTCGCGACCGAAGGCGTCGAGCCCGAGAAGCCGCCCTACAGGCCGGGAGGACGCACCGAGGGCCACCGAATCGCCTTCGTCCGCGACCCGGACGGTTACCGGATCGAGCTGATCGGCGACTAGCTCGGCCCCCCGCCGGAGTCGCCCAGCATGTCCTGGATTTCCCGGACACGCAGCTCATAACGAGATTCGAAAGCCCTGTCACGCAATGCGACCCGACCCAGGCGGTCGCGGACCTCGACGGCGAAAGCGCCCTCGGCTGAACTCGACCGGGTGAGAATGACGGTGATCGGCAGGTGGGCCGGAACGACGAAGTATCCGCCCAGCAGCCTGGTCCGGACCTGGCTCCCGCCCTCGAAACAAGCTTCATCCTCATCGTCCGTCTCGAGGTGGAGACCGCCCCTCTGAAGTGCAGCGATCGCGTCCGAGCGAGAGCGATTCGCGGCGACCTCGAACTGCCAGGAGTACGCCTGCGCCAGTGACCCCTCCTCGGCCGCAGGGATGACCTCGGCCCCTTGCTCACGCCTTCCTCCGGGAAGGCGCCACACGGCCACGAGAGCCAGTCCGATCAGCAGCCCGAAACCGGCGACCGCAAGGGAGTGTCCTCTGATCAACGCCACCGTCATCGCCGTCACTACTACGACGACGACAAAACCTGAGCGATCCTTCAGCCGGGACGAGATCACGGTGTGCTCGATATCGGCAGACCGCGCTGAGGCCTGAACCGGACGTGTGTGACATTTTCCTCGCTGTGGCGAGGAAAATCGACGCATCTCGCGGTGGAGGCACGGTCGGGGTGCCCGCTACCAATCCGTCAGAGGCGACCCGGCGGACTTCACCCGCTTCGGGCCGGCCGTCGTCGTCCTCCAGTGCGGTCCGGCCGTCCAGTACCGACTGTGTTTTTCTCGAGAAGGGTCTCGGAGCCGCCCGCCGCGCGTAACGCCTTCGTCGCCCGGGAGTAGCTTGGGGCGATGCGAGCTCGCTTGGCACTGACGGCGGTCTACGGGGTGATGCTGGGGGCCTGGTTCTACGCGGGCCAGAAGCAGATCGACCTCTACTCGCAGGGTGTCTACGACTTCCTCCACAGCACCGCATTCGGGGTCGCGTTCGCTCTCGCGCTCCCCATCCTTGTCGGCTGGCTCGTCGGCCGCTGGTGGGTGCTCGGGGCCCTGATCGGCCCACTCGCCTCGCTCGGATATCTGCAGGCAAGCGGCTACGTCAGCCCGTGGAATGACGGCGTTCCGCCCATAGGCATACCGACCCTGTTCGGAGTCTTCTACTCAGGGGCGCTTCTGCTCCTTGGAGTCGGAATCCGATCTGGATTCGACTGGAGGGGGTTTGACCCGAGGCCGCCGGTCGACCCGCGCGACGACTGGACCTGGGGCAAATGAAATGTCCGCTCGTGCCGGTGTGATTTCCTAAAGCGGTCACTCCTCTGTCCACCACACAGCGCCGACTGGTCGTCCTCTTCGGGCTGCTGCTGTTCGTCGCTTCGGCGCTGTTTGCGATCGGAGCGACGAGCACGCTGGCGCGGGTGGTCCACATCCTCGTCTGTGTCGTCACCGTGTTCGCGGTCGCGACGCTCCTGCGCGGGCCCGGCCGGCGCTAGGCCGGCGGGGGGTCGGCCCGGTCAACGCCCGGCGGTCGGCCGGCCCGATCGGCCTCAGCCGACGTGGACGACGCGGAAGCTGCTGGTCGCCGGGCTCGGGTCGACCAGGCCGGCGTTGAGGGCGCGGACGCTGAAGCGGTACCTGGCCGGCTTCAGCTTCAGCTTCTTCGGCGACTTGCAGCCTGTGAACCTGGGCTTCGGGGTTTTTTTGCCCTTCTTCGCCAGCTTGACCAGGGCGCATTCGAAGTTGGCGCCGGTGGCGCTCGAGCTGAAGGTGAACTTGACCGAGGCCGTTTTGCCTTTCGTCGTCACCCTGCCCTTCGGGCCTTTGCCGATCTTGGTCTCGGGCGCGGCGAGCGGTTTCGCGGGTCCGCTGATCGGGATCACGGTGGGCGGTTCGAGGCCGCTGATCCGCACCACTTCCCAGGCGGAGCCCGGTTTTTCGATCGTCACCCAGACCGTGTTGCCCGGGCCGGCCGCGATCTGGCGCGGCGTGAATCCTTCGGGGAAGCCGCCGAGGAAGGTCGACACCCCCGTCGGCGTCAGGCGCTGGACCCCGGCCGGGGGGCCGGAGAGGGCAATCCAGAAGGCGTCGTCGGAGCCGTAGGTGACGCCGAAGGGGTCACCGTCTCGAAGGAAGGCCTGGGCAGGGCCGGGCGGCGAGAAGAGGCCGATCTCCTCCGGAGCGTCGCCGGCCTGCGAGAAGCCGATCAGGCCGCTCGGGGTGCCCGCCAGCCCCTGGGAAGCGCCCTGCTGGTTGCCTTCGTTGTCTTTGTGCCCGATCGGGAATTCGCCCTCGACGCCGGCGGTCGTCATCGTCACGATCCGCGCTTTGCCGGCGTCGGAGACGACCAGCTGCGAGCCGGCGACGTCGATGTCGCGGGGGCTCAGTTTTTCGACCGGGATCGCTTCCGCTTTTTCCGGTTCCGAAGGTTTGAAGTGGACGATGGCTTCGCTCGCCGCGACCCACATCTGGCCGTCGGGGCCGGCGACGATCGGGTTGTTCGAGGTGACGTCGTTGATCGTGAAGACTTTGACCGTGCCCGTCGGGTCGGAGGTCGAGAACGAGGCGACTTTGTTCGTCGCCGTCACCCACATCTTTTTTTCCGGCCCGACCGCGATCCCCGAGACGCCTTCGATGTTTTCGAGTTCGAATTCGCTGATGACTCCGGCCGGGGTGACCGAGGCGACGTCCAATTTGCCGCCGTGGACGGCGAGCCACATGTTGCCGTCGGGTCCCGCGGCGATCTTGCTGTTCGTGTCGGTTTCGGCTTCGACGAAGGGGAAGTGCCCGGTCACGGCCGGGACGGCGAGCGCCTGCGAGCTGAAGGCCGCCAGCGAAGCGAGGGCGAGAAGGACGACGGTCGCGGATCTCCGTGCGGTCGGCATGGCCGCAGTCTAGCCGTCCGCCGCGGGGCTAATTCGGAGCCGAGACGCCGCCGCCGACGGCCGCCGGGGGCGGCGGGGCGGCGGCTTCGGGAGTCGGAGCCGCTTCCGGGGCGGCTTCGGGAGTCGGCGCTTCGGTGGCGGCCGGACCGCCGGCTTCGCCTTCGCCTCCCTTGCCCTTTCCCTTGTCGCTTTCTTCTTCTTCGGGCACCGGCACGTATTCCGTCGACGGAGCCGAAGATTCACCCGAGGAGCGGGTGTGATCGCTGTCGAGGCCTTCGAGTTCGGGCAGGTTCGACGGTTCTTCGAATTCCGGGCAGTTGCCGGCGGCAGCCGATTCCATGAACGAGCGCCAGATCGGCCCCGAGGTCGGCCCGCCGAAGCCGGTCGATTCACGCGACTGCGGGTGCCCGACCCAGACGGCGGTCGAGTAGAGCGGCGTGAAGCCGACGAACCAGGCGTCGGAGAGGTCCTCCGAGGTCCCGGTCTTGCCCGCCTCGCCGGTGCAGCCCATGTAGGTGTAGCCGGCGCCGGTGCCCTGGGTGATCACGCCCTCGAGCAGTTTCGTCACTTCGTAGGCCTGGCCCTCGGTCAGGACCCGGTCGCCGCCGTCGGGGTCGGGTTCGTCGACCTTGCCGTTGGGGAACTCGACCCGGCTCACAGCCGTCGGGTCGTGATGGACGCCGCCGCTCGCGAGCGTCGCGTAGGCGTCAGCCATTTCCAGCGGCGTGACGCCGACGCTGAGACCGCCGATCGCCTCGGCGGGGACCGATTCGAGCGGAGCTTCGATCCCCATTTCGTGCGCGGTCTGGGTCACGTTCTCGGGGCCGACGTCGAGGTCGAGCTGGGCGAAAACGACGTTGACCGAATCCCAGGTCGCCTCCGAGAGCGGCATCACGCCGCCGCCCTCCTCGGCGTTGTTGACGGTCCAGGTTCCGCCGTACGGCAGGTCGAGGGTCTTCGGCGAGGTGCCGTCGTAGTAGGTCGTGTAGGGGTCGATTCCCTGCTTGATCGCCGTCGTCAAGACGAAGGTCTTGAACGAGGAGCCCGGCTGGCGATGGGCCTGCCAGGCGTAGTTGAACTGGCTTTCGGTCGCGTAGCCTTCGGTCGAGGCGAGGGCGACGATCTCACCGGTCGAGGGGTCGACCGAAGCGAGGCCCGCCGCGGGGCCGCCTTCGGAGTAGCAGACGCTGCACGATTCGACCGCTTCCTGCGCCCGTTCCTGGAGTTCGGGATCGATCGTCGTGTACGCCTTGAGGCCGCCGGTGCGGACCGTGTTGATCCCGTATTTGTCGATCAGCTCCTGCTGGACGAGGTCGAAGAGGAAGGGGTCGCGGATGACGCTGTACTTGTGACCCGGGTTGAGGCCGAGGCCGCTGGTGACCGCCTGCCGGTATTCGGCGTGGTCGATGTAGCCCTGGTCGTGCAGCGCCCCGAGCACCTCGTTGCGTCGTTCGCGGGCGGCGCTGGGGTCGAGGAAGGGGTTGTATTCGGAGGGCGCCTGCGGCAGGCCGGCGATCAGCGCCGACTCGTTCAGGGTGAGGTCCTTGGCGGGCTTCCCGAAGTAGGTCTGCGCCGCCGCCTCGGCGCCGACCGCCGTCTGGCCTTCGACGGTGCCGTAAGGGGCGGTGTTCAGGTACTGGGTGAGGATCGACTCCTTCGAGTAGCGGTCCTCCTCTTCGTAGGCGAGGCGGGCTTCGTGCAGCTTTCGTTCCAGCGTCTCCTCGGGGTTCTGGATGTAGAGGTTGCGGACGAGCTGCTGGGTGATGGTCGAGCCGCCCTGCCGCGCTTCGCCGGCCTCGATGTCCTTGATCGCGGCGCGGGCGATGCCTTCAGGGTCGATCGCGCCGTGCTCGAAGAAGTTCCTGTCCTCGATCGCGACGGTCGCGTCCTTGAGGGTCTGGGGCAGCGCCTTCGAGGGGACCGGCTGGCGGATATTCGTGGAGCGGATGAAGCCGATCAGCGAGCCGTCGGCGGCGTAGATCGCCGAGGATCGGCCCTTCTCGACGGGCTGCAGGCTGGCCAGGCGCGGGCCGTCGTTGTAGGCGTCGACCGCCCAGCTCGCGGCGACGCCGCCGGCGACGGCGCCCACGGCAAAGAGGACCCCGATGGGGACAAGGATCTTCTTACGTATCGACGTATGCGACCTTCGCCGCCTCCGTCGCGTTCGACGCGCCATTCGTGAAAATTGTATTGAGCCGGTGCTAGCGGCCATCGCGGCCGCCCGCGGGCGCAATTTCGCGTGCGTGGCGAGGGCCGTGCAATCAAGCGGGAGCCAGGCGGCACCTAGAATCGCGCCGGTGAGCGCCGACAGGGGTCAGGGAGAGCGAGTGAGGGGCCGGCTCGCGGGCACGGGAGTGCTCGTCACCGGCGGCTCGGGGTTCCTCGGCAAGGCGGTCCTGGCGACCCTGCTGCGCAGCGCCGGCGCCGATCTCGGCCGCCTGGTCGTGCTGCTGCGAGCCGCCGACGACGAGGGTGCGCGCCGGCGGCTGCTCGACGAGGTCGTGCCCAGCGAGGCGTTCGCCGGCCTCTCCGCCTCCGACATCGCCGCCGATCTCGACGCCGGCCGGATCCAGGCGGTGGCGGGCAGCCTCGAGCAGGACAGGCCCGGCGCCGGGCTCGCCGAGGCGCTGCGGGGAATCGACACCGTGATCCACTGCGCCGCGACGGTCTCCTTCGAGGAGCCGCTCGACGACGCCCTCGCCCTCAATGCCCTCGGCCCGGCGCGCCTGCTCGGCTGGCTGCGGACGAGCGGCTCGGACCCGCACTTCGTCCACGTCTCCACCGCCTACGTCGCCGACCGCGGCAGCGGCGTCGTCCGCGAGGACGGCCTCCCCCACCCCGCAATCGAGTCGGTCGACCTCGACGCCCTGCTCGCCGAGGCCGCGCAAATGCGTGAGCAGGTCGAGCGGGAGTCGCGAGAGCCCTCGCGGCGTGCGAGCTTTGAGAAAGCGGCCCGCAGGGACGCCGCGCAGCGCTCCGGGGTGACGGCGGAGGCCCGGGCGGAGGAGCTCCGTGCCCGCTGGCTGACCCAGCGCCTCGCGATCCTCGGACGCGATCGTGCCGTCGCCCTCGGCTGGCCCGACACCTACGCCCTCTCCAAGGCGCTCGGAGAACGGGTCCTGGGAGAGAACTCGCGGCACACCACCGTGGTCCGCCCGACGATCATCGAGTCGGCCCTAACGCAGCCGTTCCCGGGCTGGCTGGAGGGGATCAAGGTCGCCGACCCGCTGATCCTCGCCTACGCGGCGCGCGGCCTGACCCACCTGCCGGGACGGCGCGCCAACCGGATCGACATCGTCCCGGTCGACCACGTCGCCAACGCCTGCGTGGCCGCCGCGGCGCACCCGCCCGAGGGGCCGCTGCGAAATATCGCGATCGCCAGCAGCGCCCGCAACCCGCTCGCGATCGGCGAGCTCGCCGACCAGATCCGCAAATACTTCGAGCGCGAGCCGCTGCGCCACCGCAACGGCTCGCCGATCGCGATCGGCGAGCTCAAGTTCGTCGACCGCCGGATCGCCCTGCGCAAGACGGTCCGCCGCGAGCACCTCGCCGCCGCCCTCGCCAGGCTGGCGATGGCATCGCCGATCCACCTCCCCCAGGAGCGGGCGCTGCGCGGGACCCGGACGATGGCCGAACGGGTGACGCGGATGGTCGGGATCTACGGCGCCTACACCGAGCTCGACTGCGTCTTCGACGACTCCAACGCGCAGGCGCTGGCCGCCCTCCTGCACGAGGACGATCGCGCCGATCTCCCCTTCGACACCGCGGCGATCGATTGGGACCACTACCTCCAGGAGGTCCACCTGCCGAAGGTCCATCACCTCGCCGCCGGCGGCTGAGCGGCCGTCGGGCCGGCTGGCGGTAGGTTGTCGGCGATGGCGAAGGTGGCGGTCATCACGGGTGCGTCGAGCGGCATCGGAGCCGCGAGCGCCCGCCTGCTGGCGGCGGACGGCTACCGGGTCATCCTCGGCGCCCGGCGCCTCGATCGGCTTCAGCAGCTCGCGGCGGAGATCGGCGGCGAGGCCGTCGCCCTCGACGTCGCCGACCCGGGCTCTGTGGCGGAGCTGGCGGCCGGGGTCGGCGGCTGCGACGTGCTGGTCAACAACGCGGGCGGCGCCCACGGGCTGGAGCCGCTTGCCGAAGCCGACGAAGAACGCTGGCAGACGATGTTCGAGGCGAACGTGATGGGGACGATGCGGATGACGCGGGCCCTGCTCCCGGCGCTGATCGAGTCGGGCGCCGGTCACATCGTCACCGTGACCAGCACCACCGCCTTCGAGGCATACCGGGGCGGCGCCGGATACATGGCGGCGAAGCACGGGCAGCGGGCGATGCTGCGGGCCCTGCGTCTGGAGCTGCTCGGCGAGTCGGTGCGGGTCACCGAGGTCGCCCCCGGGATGGTCGAGACCGAGTTCTCGCTGGTCCGATTCGGCGGCGACGAGGAGGCGGCGAGCCGCGTCTACGAGGGGATGGAGCCGCTGCGGGCGGAGGACGTCGCCGAGTGCGTCCGCTGGGCCGTCTCGAGGCCGCCGAACGTCAACGTCGACGAGATCGTCGTCCGCCCCCGCGCCCAGGCGACGGCGACTGAGGTCCACCGCTCCTCCGCCGAGGCCGGTTGACCCGAAATCCCGGCCGCCGCTAGGCTCGCGGCCAACCAAGGGGAGTCGAGGAGGAGGCCCGGTGAAGCTCGTCGTCGGAATCGTGCGGCCTGAGAAGGCCAATGACGTTCTGGAAGCGCTCTACAAGGCGGAGGTGCGGGGCGTCTCGATGAGCCGCGTGCAGGGTCACGGAGGTGAGCTCGACCGGGTGGAGACCTACCGCGGCACCACCGTGCAGATGGGCCTCTCCGAGAAGGTCCGCTTCGAGATCGCGGTCTCCGACGAGTTCGTCGACCCGACCGTCGAGGCGCTCTGCGCGGGGGCCCGGACCGGCGACGTCGGCGACGGCAAGATCTTCGTCGTGCCGCTCGATCGTGCGGTCCGGATCCGGACCGGCGAGACCGACCACGGCGCCGTGACGCCGGTCGACAAGTGATGGCGCCGTTCGCGGCGCTCGCAGGAGTCGACAGCGGCGACACCGCCTGGATGTTCGCGGCGACGGCGCTGGTGCTGATGATGACCCCAGCCCTGGGCCTCTTCTACGCCGGCCTGGTGCGCTCGAAGAACACCCTCAACACCTTCATGATGTGCATCGGCGCGCTCGCCGTCGCCGGCGTCCTCTGGGCCCTGCTCGGGTACTCGCTGGCCTTCGACGGCGACGGCTCGATCATCGGCGGCCTCGACTACGTCGGGCTCCACGACGTCACCTTTCTCCCACGCGAAGGGACGACGATCCCCCACCTGCTCTTCATGGCCTTCCAGGCGACCTTCTGCATGGTCACCGCGGCCCTGGTCTCCGGCGCCGTCGTCGAGCGCATGCGCTTCGGGCCGTTCCTGATCTTCATCGGCCTCTGGTCGATCCTCGTCTACTCGGTGCTCGCCCACTGGTCCTTCGGCGGCGGCTGGCTATCGGCCGGCGGCACGCTCGACTTCGCGGGCGGCATCCCGGTCGAGATGGCCTCCGGCTTCTCGGCGCTGGCCGCGGCGCTCGTCGTCGGGGCCCGCAAGGACTACGGGCGCCAGGCCCTCCTCCCTCACAACGCGGTCTACGTCCTGCTCGGCGCCGGCCTGCTCTGGTTCGGGTGGTTCGGGTTCAACGGGGGCAGCGGCTTCTCGACCGGCAACCCCAGCGTCCTCGCCTTCGTCAACACGCTGCTGACGCCGGCCTGCACGCTCGTCGTTTGGTTCATCCTCGACCTCATACGGGGCCGCAAAGCGACCGCGATCGGCGCCGCGACGGCGATCATCGTCGGCTGCGTCCTGATCACACCCGCCGCCGGCTACATCAGCCCGGGCTGGGCGATGGTGCTCGGCGCCGTCGGCGCCCTGCCCTGCTACGCGATGATCGTCTGGCGGCCGCGGACCCGGGTCGACGAGACCCTCGACGTGCTCGCCGCCCACGGCATCGCCGGCTTCACCGGCATCCTCTTCATCGGCTTCTTCGCCTCGGCAGCCTGGAACGGGGTCGCCGACGGCCTCGTTTTCGGCAACCCCTCCCAGCTCGGCCACCAGGCGCTGGCGGCGCTGGTCACCCCGCTCTACGCCTTCGGGATGACCTACGCCCTGCTGCGGGTGCTCGGCCTCTTCACCTCGCTGCGGGCGAGCGAGCGCGAGGAGGCCCTCGGCATGGACGTGATCCAGCACGGTGAGGAGGCCTACGTGACCGGCGAGGGCGCGATCCTCGTCATGCCCGAGACCGACGGCGAGCGCGAGCTGGTCGGCGACCCCGACTGAGCGGCGGCCTAAGCCTGGGGAACCTTGAAGCCGCGCTTGGCCGGCTTCGCTGATTTGTTGCCGGCCGCGTCGATCGCCCAGACCTTGAAGGTGTGCTTGGCGGCCTTCAGGCCGGTGTACTTCTTGGGCGACCTGCACGCCGCCGGCTTCTTCGAGTCGAGCTTGCACTCGAAGCGCGACCCGGCCTCGCTCGATTTGAAGGAGAACTGGGCGACCCCGTCGGCAAGCTCCTTCCCAGGGCCCTTGGAGATCGTCGCCGCCGGCGGTGTGGTGTCAAGCGCGGCGGGAACCGGCGGGCCGGCGGGCTGGACCGGCGGCGCGGACGGGTGCGGCGGCAGGCTGAGCGAGTCGACCTTGACATCGCAGACCTGGTTGCCGCCGGTGGCGATGAAGCTCTGATTGACGCCCGTGGCGTCGGTGTTGGCGCGGCCGATCGTGTTGGTATCGGTGTTCGCCCAGTAGAGATGGGTTGCGTCGAGGCCGATCCCGCAGGGCGTGCTGGCGTCACCGATGATGCTCCCGTCAGCCCCCATGCCCGTGTTGGTGTTCGCCCTGCCGATCTTCGTGCCGCCGCCGAAGAGCCCGGAGTCTGCCCAGAAGATGTTGGAGGAGTTGACGC
This sequence comes from uncultured Solirubrobacterales bacterium, assembly GCA_963795295.1. GTDB lineage: Bacteria > Actinomycetota > Thermoleophilia > Solirubrobacterales > 70-9 > VRUE01. The sequence continues at coordinate 599,437 of CAWCHE010000005.1, read as the reverse complement.
CGACTCCACACGGAAATGAGACGCCCGGGATCGTCACGTATTTGAGTTCCTTGATGCTCCCGTCGAGGCCGGCGCGGCCGATGTACGCGGGCTGGCCGTTGCTCTCATCGACCCAGTAGAGGTGGCCGCTGTCGACTGCGAGTCCGCAGGGCTCGCCGGCTCCGGTGACAAAGCTCGGGTTCGGGCTCGAACCGTCCAGGTTCGCGCGGCCGATCTGGCCCCCTACCGTGGACCAGTAGAGATACGAGCCGGTGACGGCCACGCCGTCCGGTTCGACGACGCCGGTGAAGAAGGAATTGTCGGCGCCGCTGCCGTCGATGTTGGCCCGCCCGATCGATTTGCTCCCCTCGTTGGCCCAGTAGATGTGGGCCGAGTCGATCGCGATCATGACCGGGAGGGTTTCGGTCTTGACGAAGTTCGGTTCGACACCGGAGCCGTCGTTGGCGGCCCGCCCGAGCCATTGGCCCTGCGAATCGGCCCAGTAGATGAAGGCTCCGGCGCTCGGCGCCGCGACCATCAGCGCGACGGTCGCGAGCAGGAGCGCCCAGGCGGTCCTCGCCCTCACGCTCCGGGCACGCTGAAGCGGCGTTTCGCCGGCGTCGGGTCTTTGTTGCCGGCCAGATCGATCGCCCAGGCCCTGAAGCTGTGGCGGCCGGGCTTCAGGTGCGAGTAGCGCTTCGGCGAAGCGCAGGGAGCCGGCTTGCGCTTGTCGAGCTTGCATTCGAAGCCGGAGCCGGCCTCGCTCGAGCTGATGCTGAGCCTCGCCTTGCCGTCGGCGAGCTTCTTGCCGAGCTCCTTGCCGATCCTCGTCTCCGGCGGCGTCGTGTCAGCGGGCGGCGTCTGCCCTTTCGCACCACCACCACCGCCGCCGCCACCGCCTGGCTTCGCCGGCGGCTGGTACTCGAAGGCGCCCTGATCGCGCCGCGCCACCCCGTCGCCGTCGCCGTCGACCGGCCGCGGCGCGCCGAGCAGGTCCGTCGCCTGCCCGCCATCGGCCGGGTCGCCGGTGTCGATCGAGGGGGAGCCCGGCGGCAGCGAGAGGTCGGCGGCGAATTTGGAGTCGGCGTCGATGTTGGCGGTCGCAACGAGGGTTCCGTTGTTGTTGGTGCCGGCCGGCAGGTTCGAGTATTCGACGCCCAGGCTCGCGCCGCCGATACCGGGACCGAACGTCGCGTCGACCAAGTAGCCGGCGACGAAGCCGCGCAGCACCGAGTTGGAGACGAACATGTCGACGCCGGCCGACCCGCCTTTCTTCAAGACTTCGATCGCCGGGTGCGTGGTCCCGACGTTGGAGATCGAGACGTGGTCGGCGTCGACCGACACGGGACTTGAGCTCGATTCCGCGTAGAGACCGATGCCGTCGTCGATCGTCATCGTCGAGTTCTCAATCGAGATCGAGCCCTTGAGAGCGATCGCCCCGTAGTTTCGGGCCCCGATCACCCTGACCCGGTGTGCGATCAGGTGGGCCTTCGGTTCGGACGCGACAAGCGCCCAGGCCGCATCCCTGATCGTCGCGTCCTCGACGAGCAGCGAGTCTTCGGGATACGCGGCCTTCAACGCGTCGCCGATCGAGCCGCCGGCTTCGCCTCGAACCTCGCCACCGCGGAAGACGTTTCCCCCTTCGACGGCCGACGCGATCCCATCGGATTCTTTGTTGAGACTGACCAGGTCGACGTCTTCGAGGGTGTCGCCCCGCATCTGGACGGCGGCGCCGAGGCCGTCTGGGAACGAAGCTGGTATCTCGATCGTCAGATCCCGGATCAGGATGTCGCGGTTGTTGTTGAAGTCGAGGTTGGCGACGAAGGTGTTGCCACTACCGGCGGTGGTTAGGATCGTCGCCGCCGCGCCGGCGCCGATCACCGTCAGTGGGTCGCTTCCCCACGGCTCGAAGGTGTCCGGGCTGCTTGTCCCGGGATTGGGCTCGAAGGACCCGGTCTCGGTAAAGGTGCCCGGGGCGATGCGGACCGTGTCGGCGGCGCCGTCTTCGGAATCGACGAACATCGCTTTCTCGACGTCGGCCTCCGCAACGTTGCCGCCCGAGTTTGGACAGGAGGCGCTGAAGCCGGGCACGCAGAACGTCGTCGCCCCGGCGCTGCCCGTGCACGCGAAGGGGGCCGCGAGCGCAATCGCAGCCATCCCCAGGACCCGGACGAGACACCGTGACACCGGTCGCAAGGATAGGGATGGCCCAGGCCGGACCGACGAACATTCGTCACGAATTCGTCCAGGGGGTGCAACGATGGTCGCGTGAAAGCTCGCTGGCTTCCGGTGCTCGTCGCGCTCGTCTCCCTGGCTCTCCCGGCGGCCCTCGCCCACGGCACCCCGCGAGGCGCAGCGGGCAAGGGCGCGGGCAAGAGCGGGCCACGAATCAAAGACGGCCGCTTCGAAGAAGCCGGCAGCGAAGGCGACGTCTACCTCGACGTCGACGTCAAAGCCCGGAGGGTCGTTTTCCACTTCAAGCTCTACTGCTGGGACCCCTTCGCCCCCCAGTACGTGACGAGCGGGCCCGATCCGGGGAAGGGCGGGATGAGCGGCAACCGCCGCGGCGCCAAGGTCTTCGTCTACGGCGAATACTCGGGCCTACCCGCATCCGGGCCGGGGACGAGCCAGGTCGCCGATTGGACCCTGAACGGGAAATTCACCACCGCGACCCACTTCGACGGCAGGCTGGAATACGAAGCCGCCACCTCTCCGCCGCCCCCGTACCCGGTCGCGCCGCGGCCTCAGTGCATCGACTGGGCGAGGGTCCACCTCGACCGGCTGCCGCCCGGCTGACGGCCCGCCTACGCCCGCAGCCGGTACCCGGTCCGGAACAGCCTCAGGTTGACGACGAAGATCGCCGCGGTCGCCGCGGTCAGCGCCAGCAGCGAGAGGGGAATGCTGACTTCGGTGAAGCCGACGAAGCCGTAGCGGACCAGATTGATCATGTAGAAGATCGGGTTGAAGCGGGTAAGCGTCTCGAACGGCTGCGGCAGCAGCGCCGCCGAGTAGAAGACGCCGCCGAGGAAGATCAGCGGCTGCAGGATGAAGGTCTGGGCGAAGGCGACGTCGTCGAACTGTTCGGCGCGGACGCCGATCAGGACCCCGAGCTGCGAGAAGAAGAAGCCGACCAGGAAGAGCCCCGGGATCAGGACCAGCACGTGGTCGACCGGCAGCCCGACGAGGACGACCGAGACGATGAAGGCGAGGGTCGCGACCAGCAGCCCGCGGACGAAGCCGCCGAGGCTGAATGCGAGCAGCAGCTCCAGCGGCGAGGCGGGCGAGGAGAGCTGGTCCTGGATCGCTCCCTGGAATTTCTGCTGGAGAATCGAGGAGGAGTTGTTGGCGAAGGCGTTGGTCGAGAAGGCCATCATGATCAGGCCGGGGATGACGAAGAGGATGTAGTCGATCCCGTGCAGGTGCTTGATCCGCGACCCCAGCGCGGCGCCGAAGACGGTGATGTAGAGGAAGGTTTCCAGCAGCGGCGCCCCGAGCGTCTGTTTCTTGATCTTCATGAAGCGGTTGACCTCGCGCCGCCAGAGGGTCGCGAAGCGGATCTGGGCGGCGCTCACGAGATCACCTCCGGCTCGACCTCGATCCGGGAGCGCGAGAGCTCCTTGCGGCCGACCAGCGCCAGGTAGGCGTCCTCGAGGTTGTCGACCCCGTACATCTCGGCCAGCACGCCGCTGGTCCCCTCGCCGACGATCTGCCCGTCGTTGATGAAAGCGATCCGGTCGCAGAGCTGCTCGGCCTCCTCGATGTAGTGGGTCGTGAGCAGGATCGAGGTGCCCTCGTCGTTGATCCGCTGGACGTAGTGCCAGAGCTCGAGCCGCAGCTCGACGTCGACGCCGGCGGTCGGCTCATCGAGGATCAGCAGCCGCGGCCGGTGCATCATCGCCCGGGCCAGGACGAGGCGGCGTTTCATCCCGCCCGAGAGGGTCCGGGTCCGTTCGTCGCGCTTCGAGGTCAGCGAGAAGGTCTCGAGCAGCTCCTTGGTCCGCTCACGGCGCTCGCGCTTGGGCATCCCGAAGTACCCGGCGTGGTAGTCGAGGGTCTCCTCGGCGGTCAGGAACCAGTCGAGGTTGACCTCCTGCGGCGCCAGCCCGACCGCCTGGCGGGCCTCGCCGTAATCGCTGATCGCGTCGTGCCCGAAGACCCGGATCGAGCCCGAGCTGACCTGCGCGAGGCCGGTCGTGCAGTGGATCAGGGTCGACTTGCCGGCGCCGTTGGGGCCGAGCAGGCCGAACAGCTCCCCCGGCTTGATCTCCAGCGAGACGCCGCGCAGCGCCTCGACCCCGGTTGGGTAGCGCTTGATCAGGTCCTCGATTTGCAGTGCGTTGTCCATTGCGGTGGAATCTAGGGAATCGCCGCCGCCGCCAAGCCGCCGCTGCTCGCAGTCGACACCCCGTCGATGCTCTTCCGCGCCTTCTATGCGCTGCCGAAATCGATCGTCGGGCCGGACGGAAACCCGGTCAACGCCCTTCTCGGCGCCGCCAACCTGATCCTCCGCGAGGTCGAGCTGCACGGCCCGCGCGCCGTCGTCCTCTGCTTCGGCCCCGACGCCGCCTCCTACCGGACCGAGCTCTACCCCGCCTACCACGCCGACCGCCCCGAGGTGCCCGATCAGCTCTCGCCGCAGTGGGCGGACTGCCGCGACTTCTTCGAGGCCTTCGGCTGGACCGTCGCCGCCAGCGAGGACCTCGAGGCCGACGACCTGCTCGGCACCTATGGGCGCCGCGAGGCCGAGGACGGCGGGCGGGCGCTGATCCTGACCGGCGATCGCGACATGTACCAGTGCGCAACCGACTCGGTCACGGTCCTCTATGTCCGCACCGGCGGCAAAGGCGCCGAAGAGGTCACCCCCGACGGCGTCCGCGAGCGCTACGGAATCGACCCCGGTCAGGTGCCCGACTTCATCGCCCTCCGCGGCGACCCCTCCGATGGGCTGCCGGGCGCCAAGGGGGTCGGCGAGAAGACCGCGGCGGAGCTGCTGCGCAGCCACGGGACCCTCGAGGAGCTGCTCGACAACGCGATCCGCGAGCGCCGCCCGAAATTGCGCGAGGCGCTGATCAACCAGCGCGACGAGCTGCTCGCATTCAAGGACATCGCGACCCTGCGCGACGCCGGCGTCGAGCCGCCCGCCGATCGTCAGACCGATTGGGAAGGGGCCGCCAAGGCGGCGCTCGAACGCGGGATGAGGAAACTCGCCGAGCGGCTGATCGAGATGGGCGCCGAGGCCGGCTAGGAGGCGCGCCGGTAGACGAGGTGGGTCGCTTCGGGCCCGGCGAACGAGTCGGCCGGCTCGAGCCCGAGGTCGGTGCCGCCGAGGCCGTCGAAGAGGCCCTCGCCACTGCCGAGCAGGATCGGGACGACGTTCAGCGTCAGCTCGTCGACCCTGCCCGCCGCCAGGTACTGGCGGATCGCCTCGGCGCCGCCCCCGAGCGAGATCCCCTTCTCGCCGGCCGCCTCGGCGGCGCGCTCGTAGGCCGGCTCGATCCCGTCGGTGACGAACTCGAAGGTGGTGTCCCCGAGCACGAGCGGCTCGCGCTCGTGGTGGGTGAGGACGAAGACGGGAGCGTGAAATGGAGGGTCGTCCCCCCACCAGCCCTCCCAGGCCGGGTCCTCGGGCCACGGGCCGGGGCCGCCGCCGAACATCCCGCGGCCCATGATCACGGCGCCGACGTCGGCGACCGCCGACTCGATCACGGCGCTGCTGGCATTTGTCTCGCCCCCCTGCCGCCCATGGGAAACCTGCCAGGACTCGAGCTTGAAGACCCACTCGTGGAGGTCCATCCCGCCTTCGCCGAGAGGGTTCTCCTCGCTCTGGTTGGGGCCGGCGATGTAGCCGTCGAGGGAGATCGAGATCTGGCAGCGAAGGGTCGGCACGCCCGCAGCCTAGCCCTCGAGGATCTTGGCGAGGCGGCGCAGCGCCTTCGTGGTCGGGCGCTTGACGAAGGCGTGGGTCAGCGGCGGGATCAGCCGTTCGGCTTTCGAGGCCTCAAGCCACTCGAGCTCGAACTCGACCTCGGTGCCGCCGTCGGGTAGCTCGCTGAGCCGGTAGGTGCCGCGAGTGTGGCGCTTGCCGCCGGAGCCGACGCCTTGCTCGACGATCTCACTGCCCTCCTCGACCGAGACGACCTCGAAATCGGTCCAGTCCTGCCCCCCGGGGGCGTCGGTGCGGGCCCGGGCCTTGGCGCCGACGCCGCGGGCCGGCCCCGAGAAGCTCCAATCGACCAGGAAGTGATCGTTGAACGCCTCGTGGTTGGAGAGCTGGTCGAGGTACTCGAAGACCTCCCGCGGAGGCTTCGCGACGGTCGTCGATACGGTCACCGGCTTCACCGCGACGATCCTAGGGGGAAATGGAGGTCAGTCGACGGTCCAGGTGTCGCCGGAGCGCAGCAGCGCGTCGACGTCATCGAGCGTCGCCCCCGCGTGGGCGGCGTGCAGGTCCTCCTGGCGGCCGGCGCCGTAGACGGGCCGATCGATGTCCCGCAGGACCCCGATCGGGGTCGGCCCGGTCGGGGCTTCGGCGAGACGGGCGAGGGCGGTCGCGTAGCTGGGGTCGTCGCGGTGGGCGTCGTGGACGACGAGCGCGTCCTCCCCGACCTCGGCCACCTCGGCGACCTCGAGGCTGCCGTCGGCGGCGCGGATCACCCCGCGCTCCCGCTCCTCGCCGAAGCGGATCGGCTCGCCGTGCTCGAGCTGGATCTGGTTCGGCCGGCCGGCCTTGCCGCGCACCGCGTCGAAGGCGCCGTCGTTGAAGACGTTGCAGTTCTGGTAGATCTCGACGAAGGCCGAGCCCTTGTGCTCGGCGGCGGCGCGCAGGGTCGCGGCGACGTGCTTCTTCTCGACGTCGATCGTGCGGGCGACGAAGGAGGCCTCGGCGCCGATCGCCAGCGCCGCCGGGTTGAAGGGGTGGTCCTCGGAGCCGAACGGCGTCGACTTCGTGATCTTGCCCTTCTCGCTTGTCGGCGAGTACTGGCCCTTGGTCAGGCCGTAGATCTGGTTGTTGAAGAGGAGGAGCTTGATCGGGACGTTGCGCCGCAGGGCGTGGATCAGGTGGTTGCCGCCGATCGAGAGCGCGTCGCCGTCACCGCTGACGACCCAGACCGAGAGGTCGTCGCGGGCGGTCGCGATCCCTGTCGCCAGCGCCAGGGCGCGGCCGTGGATGCCGTGCATCCCGTAGGTGTCCATGTAATAGACGAACCGGCCGGCGCAGCCGATCCCGGAGATGAAGACCGTTTTCTCGGGCGGCACGCCGAGTTCGGGCATCAGCGCCTGGACGCTGGCGAGGATCGCGTAGTCGCCGCACCCGGGACACCAGCGTGTCTCCTGGTCGGACTGGAAGTCCGCCTTGGTCAGGGTCGCAGCGCTTCCGTTGCCGTTTCCGCTTCCGTTCTCGCTCATGACAGTGCCTCCAGGATCGCGCCCTCGAGCTCCTCGGCGAAGATCGGCAGGCCCTCCATTTTGTTGTACCCGATCGCGTCGACCAGGTAGTTGCCGCGGATGATCCCCAGCAGCTGGCCGGTGTTGACCTCGGGGATCAGGACCTTCGAGAAGGAGCGCACGACCTCGCCGGTGTTGCGCGGCAGCGGATCGAGGTGGCGGAGGTGGGCGGTGGCGATCGGGATGTCGCGTTCGCGCACGCGCCTCGCGGCCGCCTGGACGACTCCGTAGGTCGAGCCCCAGCCGAGCAGCAGCAGCTCGGCGCCCTCGTCGGCTTCGACCTCGAGCTCCGGCATCTCCTCGGCGAGCTTCTCGAGCTTTTCCGCCCGCTGTCGCGTCATCAGCGCGTGGTTGGCCGGGTCGTAGCTGATGTTGCCGCTGCCGGCTTCCTTCTCGAGCCCGCCGATCCGGTGCTGGAGGCCGGGGGTGCCGGGGATCGCCCAGGGCCGGGCCCCGTGCTCGTCGCGCAGGTAGGGCAGGAACTCGTCGCCCGCGTTGGGCTTCTCGGCGAAGTCGGGATCGATCTCGGGCAGGTCGGCCGCGTCGGGCAGCTTCCACGGCTCCGAGGAGTTGGCGAGGAAGGTGTCGCTGAGCAGGATCACCGGGGTCCGGTAGCGGACCGCGATCCGCACCGCCTCGACCGCCGCGTGGAAGCAGTCGGCCGGCGTCGAGGCGGCGATCACCGGGATCGGCGACTCGCCGTGGCGGCCGTGGATCGCCATCAGCAGGTCGGTCTGCTCGGTTTTGGTCGGCATCCCCGTCGAGGGGCCGGCGCGCTGGACGTTGACGACGACCAGCGGCAGCTCCAGCATCGCGGCGAGGCCGATCGTCTCCGCCTTCAGGTCCATCCCGGGGCCGCTGGTCGCGGTGATCCCCAGATGCCCGGCGAAGGCCGCCCCGAGCGCCATGTTGACGGCGGCGATCTCGTCCTCGGCCTGGACCGTGCGGACGCCGAATTTGTCGTGGCGGGCAAGGTGGTGCAGGAGCTCGGAGGCGGGGGTGATCGGATAGGTGGCGAAGAACGGCTGCAGCCCGCTCTTGACGCTGGCCGCGATCAGGCCGAGGGAGAGCGCCTGGGTCCCGTCGACGTTGCGGTACTCGCCCGCGTCGAGCGGAGCCGGCTCGATTTCGATCGGGGTCGTCGCCAGCTCGGCCGTCTCGCCGAAGTTGTAGCCGGCTTTGAAGGAGGCGACGTTGGCCTCGCGGATCGCCGGCATTTTCGCGAACTTGGTTTCCAGCCAGGAGATCGAGGCCTCGACCGGGCGCCCGTAGAGCCAGGAGACGAGGCCGAGGGCGAAGATGTTCTTCGTCCGCTGGCCCTCGGCCGCCTTCAGCCCCTCGATGTCTTCGGTCGCCCGGGTCGCGATCGAGGTCATCGGCACCCGGAAGACCTGGTAGCTGTCGAGCGTGCCGTCGTCGAGCGGGTTGTCCTCGCCGTAGCCGGCCTTGCGCAGGTTGTTGTCGGTGAAGGCGTCCTCGTTGACGATCACCGTCGCCCCGGCCTCGAGCGACCCGAGGTTCGCCTTCAGCGCCGCCGGGTTCATCGCGACCAGCGTGTTCGGGTGGTCGCCCGGGGTGAGGATGTCGCGCGAGGCGAAGTGGATCTGGAAGGCGGAGACGCCGTGCGGGGTGCCGGCGGGGGCGCGAATCTCCGCCGGGAAATCGGGGAGCGTCGAGAGGTCGTTGCCGAGCGCCGCGGTCGCTGCGGTGAATCGGCCGCCGACCAGCTGCATGCCATCGCCTGAGTCACCGGCGAACCGGACGATTACCCGCTCTTGCTTCTTCCCTGTGGTCGCCACTTATCGATCCGGCGCCTCAGCCGGCCAATAGACGACGGTAGCACTCCGGGCACACGTACTGCCCGACCGGCGTTACGCCTGGATTAGGCCGTACTCTCCCCGCGCATGCCATGGGTAGAGATATTTGCCGTATTCATCGTCTCGCACCTGGTCGGGGACTTCCTGATCCAGACCGACGTGCAGGCGATGCACAAGCGCGGCGGGCTCAGCAACGACGGCGAGTCGATGCGTGGGCTGCTCTCGCACACGATCTCCTACACCCTCGCCTTCGTCCCCGCCCTGATCTGGCTGGCCACCGATATCGGCGCCTGGGTGATCCTGATCGCGGCCCTGATCGCGATCCCCCACATGATCCAGGACGACGGGCGCCTGCTCGACGTCTGGATGCGCAGGGTCAAGGGCGTCGAGCCGAAGCCGGGAGGCCTCTTGATCGCGGTCGACCAATCGGCCCACGTGCTCTTCCTCTTCGGGATCGCGCTCCTGGCAGGGTCTCTGGGCTAGGCTTGCCGAGGGGATGAGACGGGGAGTCTTCCTATCGGCGCTCTGTGTCACCGCGATGCTCGGAGCGGCGCTGGCTCCGCAGGCCGGGGCGATCGGGTTCCTCTACGACTGGGGTGAATCCGGCGGCGGCGAGGGCGAGTTCGCCCACCCCGCCTCGGTCGCGGCCGACGGCGCCGGGAGCGTCTACGTCGCCGACTCCGAAGGCGACCGGATCCAAAAGTTCAGCGAGACCGGCGCCTTCGTCGGCCAGTGGGGCGCGCCGGGATCGGGCCCCGGCCAGTTCGCCTCGCCTCAGGGAATCGCCACCGACTCGGCCGGAGACGTCTACGTCGTCGACAGGGAAAACTCGCGGATCCAGAAATTCGCACCCGGCGGCGGCTTCGTCGCCCAGTGGGGCGGCCGCGGATCGGCGCCGGGCCGGCTCGAAAATCCGCTCGGCATCGCGATCGGCCTCCACGACAACGTCTTCGTCGCCGACACCGGCAATGACCGGATCGAGAAATACAGCTCGGACGGTGCCTTCCTTTCCACCTGGGGCGCGGCGGGTGCGGCCCCCGGGCAGTTCGCGGCGCCGAGCGGAGTCGCGACGAACCTGAACGGGAACGTCTTCGTCGCCGACTCCGGCAACGACCGGATCCAGAAGTTCAGCAGCGGCGGCGAATTCATCCGACGCTGGGGCACGGCCGGCGCGGAGCGCGGTGAGTTCGACCTCCCGAGCGCCGTCGCCACCGACGACGCCGGCAATGCCTACGTCGCCGACACCGGCAACGACCGCGTCGCCGAGTTCAGCCCGACCGGGAAATTCGTCACCGAATGGGGCTCGACCGGCGGCGGCCCGGGCCTTTTCGAAGGCCCGGCCGGGATCGCCGCCGGGACGAACGGAACGGTCTTCGTCGCCGACCCCGGCGCCGACCGCATCGAGGCCTTCGGCGGCCTCTCCCCTCCCGAATACGGCCGCGACTTCAACATCGCCCCGGTCAGCGGCTCGGTCCTGGTCCGCCTTGCCGGTTCCGCCACCGACTTCCTGCTCAGCTCCGAACTGCAGGTCCCGGTCGGGACGGTGGTCGACACCAGCGCCGGGCGGGTTCGCCTGACCTCGGCCAGGACCGGCGCCGGGGGAACCCAGCAGGCCGACTTCTTCTCCGGCCGCTTCCGGGTCCTGCAGCCCCAGGGCGGCACGCCGATCACAGTGCTGAAGCTCGAAAACCCGACCGTCTGCTCCGGCGGAGCGACCAGCTCGGCGCCGCGCGGCGGCCACGGCCTCTGGGGCAGCGGCAAGGGCAACTTCCGCACCGTCGGGAACAACGGCTCGGCAACCGTGCGCGGCACGATCTGGTGGGCCCAGGACCGCTGCGACGGGACCAGGTTCAGGGTCAAACGCGGGGTCGTCACGATCCGCGACTTCACCCGGCATCAGACGGTGACGATCCGCGCCGGCGAGACCTACCTGGCGCCGACGGGCTGATGCGGTCCCCGCGGGTGAAGCGGGCGCGGCTGCTCGGCCTCAGCGCCGTCGCCCTGATCTCGATCGCCCTCGGGACGGTCGCCTACGAGGCAAACACTCTCGAAGCCCTCGACCTGAACACGATCGACACGCGCTTCGAACTCCGCGGCACCGAACCGACTCCCGAGGACATCGTCGTCGTCGAGATCGACGACAAGACCTTCAGCGACCTCAACCTGCAGTGGCCGTTCCCCCGTCGCGTCCACGCGCGGCGTGATCGACCGCCTGCGCGAAGCCGGCGCCCGAAGGCGATCGCCTACGACGTCCAGTTCACCGAGCCGACCGACCCGAAGCGACGACAACGCGCTGGTCCGCGCCGTCGACCGCGCCCACGGAGTCGTCCTCGTCGACCACCGAAGTCGACGCGAAGGGCGAAACGCAACGTCTTCGGCGGCGAAGAAGTCGTCCGCAGCAGATCGGCGCCCGCGCCGCCAGCACGATCGATCCACGAGCGACCCGAGCGGCGTCCTGCGCCGCTTCGCATCTCCTACGACGGCCTCGTCGGGTTCCCGGTCGCGGCGCGTCGAAGCGGCGGGCGAGCCCGTCGACCTCGCCGACGCCGGCGGCCAGTACCCGCTGGATCGACTATCGCGGCCCGCCGGGGACGATCACAGTCCTTCTCCTTCTCGGACGTCCTCCGCGGCAAGGTCCCGAAGAGCGAGCTTCCGCGGCAAGATCGTCGTCGTCGGCGCCTCGGCGCCCTCGCTGCAGGACATCCACCCCACCTCGGCCGGCGGCAGGCGAAATGCCCGGCGCGGAGGTCCAGGCCAACGCGATCTGGACCGTCGCGCACGGCTTCCCGCTTGCAGTCCGTCCCCGGCTGGCTCAACATCGCCCTGATCGTCCTCGCTCGGCCTGCTTGCCCCGGCTGCCCAGCTGCGGCTGCGGCCGCTGTGCGGCCTTCGCTGCTAGCGCTCGCGCGCCGGCCTCGTCTTCCTCGTCGATCGCCCAGCTCGCCTTCGACGGCGGCTGCTGCTCTCGCGTCGCCTACCCGCTGCTGACGCTCGCTGCTCTCGGCCGTCGGCGCGCTCGCCGTCGCGACGCCTGATCAGCGCCTACGAGCGCGCAGCGGGTGCGCGACATCTTCGCCCGCTTCGTCCCCGAGACCGTCGTCGACGACGTCCTCGAGCGCGCCGACGAGGACCTGCGGCTGGTCGGCGTGCCGGCGCGAGGGCACGGTGATGTTCACCGACCTGCGCGGCTTCACGACCTTCGCCGAGACGCTCGAGCCCGACCAGGTGATCGAGGTCCTCAACCACTACCTCTCGGGATGAGCGACGCGATCATGGACCACGGCGGCACGCTCGTCTCCTACATGGGCGACGGGATCATGGCCGTGTTCGGCGCGCCGATCGAGCAGCCCGACCACGCCGACCGCGCGTCGCCGCGGCGCGCGAGATGCTCGCGGTCGCGGCTCGCGCGCGCTTCAACGAGTGGCTCGCGCGACGCAGGGCTTCGGCGACGGCTTCCGGATGGGCGATCGGGCTCAACAGCGGCAGCGTCATGTCGGGCAACGTCGGCTCCGAGCGGCGGATCGAGTACACGGCGGTCGGCGACACGACGAACACCGCCGCCCGGCTCGAGGGCATGACCAAAGGGACCCCGCACCAGCTCTTCATCGCCGACTCGACGCGGGCGGCGATGGCGGACGGGGACTCGCTCGAATTCGTCGACGAGTTCCCGGTCAGGGGCCGGACCGCGGCGATCCGGGTCTGGACGCTGCCGAGCGATATCGTCGCGCCCTGATGGACAGGTTTACGGGGAGGATCGTGCCTGTCCTGCGGGCGCTGGCAGTCGACTTCGGCAATCGCGACCTCGGCCTGCTCGGGATCGCCCGGGTCGGCACCTCGTTCGCCAGCTGGTGCTTCGCGATCGCGCTCGGCGTCTACGGCTTCGAGTTCGGCGGCGCGGTCGCCGTCGGCGTCGTCGCCCTCGTGCGGCTGATGCCGGGGGCCCTCGCCTCCCCCTTTGCCGGATTGCTCGGCGACCGCTTCCCGCGCCGCTCGGTCCTGCTCTGGAGCGGCGTCGCGATCACCGTCGTCCTCGCCGTCGCCTGCGCCGCCGCGGCGATGGACAGCTCGGCCGGGGTCGTCGCCGCCCTCGCCGGGGTCTTCACCGTCGCGATCAGCGGCTACGTCCCGGCCGAGGCGGCGCTGCTGCCGGCGCTCGCCCGCAGCCCGCAGGAGCTCTCGGCCGCCAACGTCACCCACAGCGCGATGGACAACGCCGGCTTCCTCGCCGCGGCGCTGACGACCGGCGTCCTGCTCGCGGTCTCGACCCCGGCCGCCGTCTTCGGCGTCGCCGCCGCGGTGGCGCTGATCACCACCGTCGGGCTGACCTGGATCGAGCGCGACGAGCGCCCCGCCTACGTCGCCGACGGCGCCGACGCGGCCGGCCTGCTGCGCAGTCGGCGCTCGGCTTCCGCACCCTGCTCGCCGATCCCGGCCTGCGCCTGCTCGGTGCCCTGCTCGTCGTCATCGTCTTCTTCGAGGGCACGCTCGAGGTCCTGGTCGTGATCCTCGCCCTCGACCTGCTCCACCTCGGGCACGGCAGCGTCGGCTACCTCAACGCCGCCTGGGGCATCGGCGCCCTGCTCGGCGGGGCGGCGCTCTCGCTGCTGTTCGGCCGCGGGCGGATGGTCCTCGCCCTCGCCGCCGGCAGCGTCATCGTCGGGCTGGCGACCGCCCTGCCCGCCGCCTGGACGGTCGGCGGTCGCCGCCTACGCCGGCTGGCTGGTGATCGGCCTCGGCTACACCATCGCCGAGGTCGCCGCCAAGACCCTGATGCAGAGGCTCGGCTCCGACGAGACCCTGAGCCGGGTGATCGGCTCGCTCGAGTCGGCGCGGCTGGCGGCGATGGCGATCGGCTCGATCAGCGCCTCGGTGATCTTCGAGCTGCTCGGCATCCGCGGGGCGCTGCTCGCCATGGCGGCGCTGCTGCCGCTCTTCCTCCTCCTCTTCTGGACCCGGCTGCGTGCCTTCGAGGTCGGCGCCCCGGTCTCCGAGGACCGCTTCCGGCTGCTGCGCGGCAACTCGATCTTCGCCCCGCTACCGGTGGCGACCCTCGAGCGCCTCAGCAACGACCTGCAGCCGCTCGCCGCCCCAGCCGGCCAGGAGGTCATCACCCAGGGCGACGCCGGCGATCGCTTCTACCTGATCGAGGCCGGCAGCGTCGACGTCTTCGAAGACGGCGAGCACTGCCGCACCGAGGGCCCGGGCGAGTCGTTCGGCGAGATCGCATTGCTGCGGGACGTCCCCCGCACCGCGACCGTGCGGACGACGTCCAAGACGGAGCTGCTGGCGCTCGAGCGCGACCAGTTCATCAGCGCCGTCACCGGCCACCAGCGCAGTCAGCAGATGGCCCTCACGGTCGTCGACGACCGCTGGGCCGGCCCCGGCTGAGCTATTCCTTGTCGACGACTTCGACGATGCCGTGCATCGTCGGGTGGACCTCGCAGTGATACGCGTAGGTCCCGGCCTGCTTGAAGGTCTCCGACTTGATCTTGCCTTCTTTGATGATGTCGGTGTCGAAGCTGCCGTCGTCGGCGGTGGCGGTGTGGGGGGCTGCGTCCTCGTTCTGCCAGATCACCTTGCCGCCGGTCTGCACCCGGACCGGATCGGGGTCGTAGGCGAAGTCGGCGATGTCGACCTTGACCGAGCGTTCGAGCTTTTCGCCGCCGGCCGTGGGCGCTTCCCCGGACTGCGCCGGCGCACCCGTGGTCGCTTCCGGTTCGGAACTGGTGTCATCACTGCCGCTCCCGCAGGAAGCGAGGCCCAGCGCGAGGGCGATGAGGCCGGATAGAAAGAGAGTCTTCATCAGGCGGGCGATCTCGGTAGGGCGGTGGGCCGGACGAGGTACGCCGTCAGGAAACCCAGGACGCACCCTACTGCGAGCAGCGCGCCCGAGCGAAGGGGGTTTCGCCTCAGCTTCGAGGCTGTGCCGTGAGCGGTGTGCCTGGCGGTCGACTTGACCGCTTTTCGAGCCAAACTTGTCTTGATCTTGGACATAACGTCCGGCTACCCCGCCTTCACCGCTCGGTAAACGCCAGCTCGGCCGCCTCGAGCTGGATCTGCTGCACAAGATCGCGCTGCAGATGGGCGCGGGAGATCAGGTCGCGAAGGTCAAATCGGGGCAGCCGCGGGCCGGTCGTCCGCCGCAGCGTCCCCCAGAGCCCGACCTTGCCGGCGATCCCGACCTGGAGCATCTCCAGCTCGATCACGCGGCTCAGCGGCGAGTAGCCGCGCAGCTGGCCGTTGGGCTTCAGGCGCCCGAGCTTCTCGACGCTCCACCCCCCGGCCACCTTGATCGGGCTGCGGTCGACGTCGAGCTCCTCCATCACCTCTCCGAGGGTGGCGCGGTCGGCTTCGATTTCGGCCCGGAGGCGCTCCAGGTCGGTGCTCCACCGGGTGCCCCGGTTGCTGGCGCTGATGCGCCGGACGAGCTCTACGCCGGCGGTTGCGCCGGCGAGGTGGTCGTTCAGATATATGCCCAATGGCCTGCGCTCGATCATCACGATTCGGTACCCGCTACCCAACCGGGGCAGGGTTGAAGCCGGGGCCCACCGGGGTAGTCCGGTCTGCATGAAGCTGCTCTTCGCCCCGATCGGAATCGTCGCCGGGCTGATCGCCGGGCTCGTCGCGCGGAAGGGCTTCGAGCGGCTCTGGGCCGTCATCGACGAGGAGGAGCCGCCGGAGCCCGACCAGCGCGAGGCGGCCTACCCGAAGCTGATCGCGGCGCTCCTGATCGAGGGCGCCGTCTTCCGAGTGACGAAAGGCGTCGTCGACCACGGGGTCCGCTCGGGATTCGCACGTCTGACCGGCAGCTGGCCGGGCGAGGAACGAGACGAAACCGGTACCAGTAGCGGACGGCCATGAGCGAGAACGAGTCGCAGGCCACGATCGAGACCCGGATCCCGGCACGGCTCGATCGCCTGCCCTGGTCCCAGCTTCCACTGGATGATCGTGATCGGGCTGGGGACCGTCTGGATCCTCGACGGGCTCGAGGTGACGATCGTCGGCAGCATCGGCGGTCCGCCTCACCGAAAAGGGCAGCGGCCTCCTCCTCGACGCCAGCCAGATCGGGACCGCCGCCGCCTTCTACGTCGCCGGGGCCTGCGTCGGCGCGCTCTTCTTCGGCCAGCTCACCGACCGCTTCGGCCGCAAGAAGCTCTTCCTGCTCACCCTCGGCGTCTACATCGTCGCCACGGTCGCCACCGCCTTCTCCTTCTCCCCCTGGTACTTCTTCGCCGCCCGCTTCTTCACCGGGATGGGGATCGGCGGCGAGTACGCGGCGATCAACTCGGCGATCGACGAGCTGATCCCGGCCCGGGTGCGGGGACGCGTCGACCTGATCATCAACGGCAGCTACTGGGTCGGCTCGGCCGCCGGCGCCCTCGCCGCCGTCGCCCTGCTCGACACCGCCCTGTTCGCCGCCGACGTCGGCTGGCGCCTCGCCTTCGTCCTCGGCGCCACCCTCGGCGTCGGCATCCTCCTCGTCCGCCGCAATGTCCCCGAGAGCCCGCGCTGGCTCTTCATCCACGGCCACGAGGACGAGGCGGAGGAGATCGTCGGCGAAATCGAGGAGCAGGTCGAGGAGGAGACCGGCGAAGACGCTCTCCGAACCCGAGGACAGCATCGCCGTGCGCCCGCGCAAGCGGATCCGCTTCGGCGAGATCGCCCGCACCGCCTTCTCCAAATACCCGCGGCGCACGGCCCTCGGCCTCTCCCTGTTCGTCGGCCAGGCCTTCCTCTACAACGCGGTCACCTTCGACCTCGGGACGCTGCTGGGCGAATTCTTCGACGTCTGCTCCGGGGCGATCCCCCTCTACATCGCGCTCTTCGCCTTCTCCAACTTCCTCGGCCCGCTCATCCTCGGCCGCTTCTTCGACACCGTCGGCCGCAAACCGATGGTCACCGCTACCTACCTGGGCGTCGGCGGCGATCACCGCGGCGCTGGGCTTCTTTCTGGTCGACGGAAACCTCACGACCTGGTCGTTCATGGCCTTCGTCCTGGCGATCTTCTTCCTCGCCTCCGCCGGCGCCAGCTCCGCCTACCTGACCGTCAGCGAGATCTTCCCGATGGAGACGCGGGCGCTCTCGATCGCCTTCTTCTACGCGGTCGGAACCGCGGCGGGCGGCATCGCCGGGCCGCTGCTGTTCGGCCACCTGATCAACACCGGCAGCCAGAGCAAGGTCGCGATTGGGTTCTTCATCGGCGCCGTGGTGATGGCGATCGGCGGGATCGCCGAGCTCCTCTTCGGGGTCAAGGCCGAGCAGAAGCAGCTCGAGGACATCGCCGAACCGCTGACCGCGACCGAAGGAGAGGACGGGGACGCGACCGAAGGAGAGGAAGCGGGAGAGAAGGAGACGGGAGAGGCGGAGAGGGATTCGGCGGGCCGAGCGGGGGGCGCGCGGCACCCCGAAGGCCGGGTCCGGGGCCGCTACCGGCCGGGGCCGGCGCGCTACCGCGGCTCCCCCGGGATGCCGGTCTCCTCGCCCCAGGACGCGATTGCCTTCGACCGCGAGGTCGAGATCATCGGCCGCGAGCTCCGCGAGCACGGCAACGCCAGACCGCCGTGAGCTGGGTAGACGGGTCGGCGCCCGCCGCTGGGGCCCGGGACGGTTCCGGGCGGCGCTGCGCGAGGCAGTGCTCGAGGGCCGGGCGAGGCGCCTCCCCGGCGGCGAGTACGCCCCCGGGCCCGAGAAGTGATCGCGACCCTGAAGCGCACCCTCGCGCAGTTCAAAGACGAGAACCTCAGCGACTGGGCGGCGGCGCTCACCTACTACGGCCTGCTCTCGCTGTTCCCCGCCCTGATCGCGCTGGTCTCGATCCTCGGGCTGGTCGGCGACCCCGAGACGACGACCAAGAAGGTGACCGAGGTGATCTCCGAAATCGGCCCGGAATCGGCGGCGGAAACCTTCGCCGGGCCGGTCGAATCGATCGCCTCCAGCCGCGGCGCCGCGGGGCTCGCCTTCGTCCTCGGCCTCGCAGTAGCCCTCTGGTCAGCCTCGGGATACGTCGGCGCCTTCATCCGCGCCTCGAACGTGATCTACGGCGCCGAGGAGAGCCGGCCCTTCTGGAAACTGCGGCCGCTGCAGATCGCGATCACTCTGGCGATGGTCCTGCTCGCGGCGCTGCTCGCCGTCGGCCTCGTCCTCACCGGGCCGATCGTCGACTCGATCGCCAACACGGTCGGGATCGGCTCGACCGCGGTCACCCTCTGGGAGGTCCTCAAGTGGCCGGCGATGGCGATGGTCTTCGTCGGCATGGTCAGCGTCCTCTACTACACGTCCCCCGACGCCGAGCTGCGCGGCTGGCGCTACGTGACCCCGGGCAGCCTGGTCGCGATCGCGGTCTGGGCGATCGCCTCCGCCGCCTTCGCCCTCTACGTCGCCAACTTCGGCTCCTACGACAAGACATACGGGACCCTCGGCGGCCTCGTCGCCCTGCTCGTCTGGCTCTGGATCACCAACCTCGCGATCCTCTTCGGCCACGCGCTCAACGCCCAGCTCGAACGCGAGCACAGGTCCCTCCCGCCTCCGGACTGAGGTCGTCCCCCAACCAGGCCTCAGGTGACGGGAAGGCTCACCAGGCGTCGATGAAGCGGGGGCGCCCCGCGGGCCGCTCGGCCGGGGCGGCGGCGCGCAGGGTCGAGGCGATCAGGCCGCGGGTCTCGGCCGGGTCGATGACGTCGTCGAGCTCGAACAGCGAGGCTGCGTTGAGGGCCTCGGCGTTGCGCTCGGCGGCGGCGGTGAGGTCGCGGACGCGCTGCTCGCGCTCCTCCTCGTCGGCGATCGCCTCGAGCTCCCTGCGCAGCGCAGCCTCACCGCTCCCTCGAGGCCCATCGGGCCGAGGTGGGCTGTCGGCCAGGCGACGGTCAGCAGCGGCTCGTGCAGCCCGCCTCCCACCATCGCCTGCGCCCCGAGCCCGTAGCCGCGGCGGAGGATGACGCCGATCAACGGCACCCGCAGGGCGGCGCCGGCGAGCAGGACCCTGGAGGTGTGACGGACGAGCCCGGTCGCCTCGGCCTCCGGCCCGACCATCATCCCCGGCGTGTCGACCAGCGAGACGACCGGCAGGCCGAAGGCGTCGCAGAGCTGCAGGAAGCGCCCCGCCTTGTCGCCGGCATCACTGGTGATCGCCCCCGCCATGTGGCGCGTGTCGTTGGCGATCACGCCCACCGGCATCCCCTCGATCCGGCAGAGGGCGGTCAGCATCTCCGGCGCGAAGCGCTCGCGCAGGATCGTCACCGACCCCTCGTCGGCGAGGGTCTCGACGATCGGCGCGACCGCGTAGGCGCGGCGCTGGCGTTCGGGGACGAGGTCGCGGAGCGCCGCCTGGTCGGGCTCGACCCCCGGCGGCGTCGCGCCCTGGAAGTAGGCGAGCAGCCTGCGGGTCGCGGCCGTCGCCTCCTCCTCGTCGGCGACCAGGAGGTCGATCACCCCGTTGGCGGTCTGCATCCCGGCCGGGCCGACCTCGTCGGGATCGACCTTGCCGAGGCCGCCGCCCTCGATCATCGCCGGGCCGCCCATGCCCAGCGAGACGTTCTCGGTGGCGACGATCAGGTCCGAGCAGCCGGCGATCACGGCGTTGCCGGCGAAGCAGCGGCCGGCGACGACCGCGATCCGGGGCACCAGCCCGGAGAGGCCCGCCCAAAGCGCGAAGGCGCGGACGTCGAGGGCGGAGACGACCGGGTAGTCGGTGTCGCCGGGGCGGCCGCCGCCGCCCTCCGCGTAGAAGACGGTCGGCAGGCGCATCCGCTCGATCAGCTCGAAGAGGCGGTCCTTCTTGCGGTGGCCGAGCGCACCCTGGGTCCCGGCCAGGACGGTGTAGTCGTAGGAGAGGACCGCGCAGGCGGCGGCGTCGCCGAAGAGCTCGCCGTTGACCGTCGCCGTGCCGGCGACCAGCCCATCGGCCGGCGTGCGCTCGATCAGGTCCTGGACCTCGCGTTTGCCGCGCTGTGCGGCGTGGGCGAAGCGCCCGTACTCGACGAAGGAGCCGGGATCGACGAGGTCCTCGATGTTCTCCCGCGCGGTGCGCCCGCCCGCGGCGTGGCGGCGCTCGACCGCCTCCGAGCGCGCGGCGTCCTCGGTCAGCGCCCTGCGGGCGAGCACCTCCGCCAGGTCCTCGCGCTCCTCCCCGCTGCGTTCCCCGTCGGACACGGGGCGGGATGTTCCCAGATGCTCAGCCGCCGGAGGCGACGGCGCCGTGGATCAGCTTCGGGTAGCGCCAGACGGTGCTCCCGTTCTCGGCGACCGGGAAGAAATAGACGTTGTGGGTGACAGGGACCGTCAGCTCGGGGCTGAAGCGCGCCGCGATCACCCCGTCAGGGACGACCCCCAGCGTGCTCGCGGCGAGCCCGCGTTTGACCGCCCCCTCGGTCGTCGCGGCGCTGGTCACCACGGGGAAGATCCCGGTCCGCCCCATCGCCTGCGCGATCGCGAGGCAGCCCCGGCCCGGGACCACCCAGATCCGTCCCAGGTGGGTCGGAACCCGTTGGGCCAGCGCCGGGTTCGCCTGCCGGCAGCGATGAGGAGCGCCGGAGCCATGGCCCGCTTCGAGTTCGGCTTCGTCGAAGATCCGGGCCATCTCCTCGGGCAGCCCCTCGGGGGTCGTCTGCAGGATGCTGAAGCTGCGCAGCTGCCCCGGCCCGGGGGCCTGGATCGGTTCCGCCGAGGCCGTCCCGGCCGTCCCGATCGCGAGGGCCAGCGCCAGCGAGGCGGCCGCAAGCGCGGCGGGGACTCGGCGTGAGGCGGTTTTCACGCCCGTCTTCTACCCGTTCTGCCGGCATCTCGACCGTTCGCCCATATGTTTCCCACAAGACGGCGACAGGCGAGGAGGAGACATGGGTGAGCTGGTGAGCTACGAGCTCGATGGGCAGGTGGCGACGATCGCGATGGACGACGGCAAGGCCAACGCGCTCTCGATCGAGATGCTGCGCGAGGTGATGGCCGGATTCGACCGGGCCGAGGAGGACGGCGCGGTCGTCATCCTCACCGGCCGCGAGAAGTTCCTCTCGGCGGGCTTCGACCTCAAGGTCTTCTCCGAGCGGCCGGAGGAGATCGTCGAGATGCTGACCCTGGGGGCGCGCCTCTCCGAGCGGATCCTCACCTTCCCGACACCGGTGCTCGTCGCCTGCAGCGGCCACGCGATCGCCGCCGGCACCTTCCTGGCGCTCTCCGCCGACCTGCGGATCGGCGTCGAGGGCCCCTACAAGCTCGGCCTCAACGAGGTCAAGATCGGGCTCACGGTACCGCTCTACGTGGTCGAGCTGGCGCGCCAGCGCCTGACCCCGGCCGCCTACAACCGCTCGCTGGTGACGGCGGCGATGCACTCGCCCGAGGAGGCGGTCGCCGCCGGCTTCCTCGATCGGGTGGTCGCCCCGGAGAATCTCCGCGAGGCGAGCCTCGAGGCGGCCGAGGAGCTGGCCGGGCTCAACATGGAGGCGCACGCCGCGACGAAGCTGCGGGTGCGCGAGACCGCGCTCGACGCCCTCCGCACCGCGATCGACACCGAGCTCGCGGCCCAGGAGGCGAGCTCGTGAACGTGATGATCGCCGCCGACATGGAGGGGATCGCCGGGATCGAGGACTACGGCGAGTGCCTCCCCTCCCACGCCGCCGCATACGCGCGCGGGCGGCGGCTGATGACCGACGAGGCGCTGGCCGTCGTCGCCGCGCTCCGCGAGGGCGGCGCCGGGCGGATCTCGGTCGGCGACTGGCACATGGTCGGCACCAACGTCGAACGCGCCCGCATGCCCGAGGGCGTCGAGGTGCGGCCGATCGCCGACCTCGCGCTGGCCGAGTCCGACCCCTCCTTCGAGAAGGCCAACGGCGGCCCGCTCGACGCGGTCGTGATGATCGGCCACCACGCCCGCACCACCAGCCCCCGCGGCTTCTGCTCGCACACCTTCATCTGGGAGATGGAGGTCCTGCTCGACGGTGAGCCGCTGAGCGAGACCCAGGTCTACGCGCAGGGGCTAGCCGCCGAAGGCGTCCCGATCCTCGCCGCCGCCGGCGATAGGCGTCTGCTCGACGAGCTCGACGAGGGCGAGCTCGGCGGCGCCCGCCTGGTCCCGACCAAGGAGGGCCGGGGCCGGGGATGGGCCGACGCCTACCCGCTGGAGGAGACCCGCTCCGCGATCGCCGCCGCCGTCACCGAGGCGCTGGCGGCGCCGCCCGAGCCGCCGCCGCTCCGCAGCTACCCGGCCGAGCTGACGATCAGGGCCGAGGGCGAGGAGCTGACCAGGACCACGGTCCCGGAGGCATCGGCGCTGCTGCCGGCGATCGCCACCACCTTCCGCGAGGGCCAGGTCTCGCGCGAGTACCGCCAGCTCGCGAAGCTGCTGCCGTCCGACCACGCCTCGCGGCTGCGCGGCGTCCAGCGGCGGCTCGGCAGCATCCTGGCGACGCCGGTGATGCGCAAAAAGGAGCACGCCTGGCTGGCGGCAGCCCCGCAGTCGTCAGGAGCGGTCTAGGAGCCCGTAGAACCGCTTGTTGAGGTGGCGCATCGCCAGCTCGTAGGGCCAGGCGAACTTGCGCTGCATCCAGTGCCCGAACCTGATGTCGGCCGAGGTGTAG
Source organism: uncultured Solirubrobacterales bacterium (assembly GCA_963795295.1). Lineage (GTDB taxonomy): Bacteria > Actinomycetota > Thermoleophilia > Solirubrobacterales > 70-9 > VRUE01. Next base: position 576,630 of record CAWCHE010000005.1, on the reverse strand, counting down.
ACCATGTAGCGGTTCTTCTCGATTCCGGTGATGATCCGCGAGGCGACCCGCTCCGGGCTCACCGCCCGGCCCTCGAACTCCTCGATGTACTCGCGGAGCTCGGGGCTCTCGCGATCGACCCCGTGGATCTTGACGCTGTCGACGAGCGGCGTCTTCACCGCTCCCGGGCAGACCAGGCTGACCCCGATCCGGTGGCGGCGGAGGTCGAAGCGGAGAACTTCCGAGACGCCCCGGAGCCCGAACTTGCTGGCGCTGTAGGCCGCGTGCCAGGGCAGCCCGAAGAGGCCGGCGGCCGAGGAGACGTTGACGATGTGGCCGCCGCGGCGGGCCTCGATCATCGCCGGCACGAACTGTTCGAGGACGGCGATCGGGCCCATCAGGTTGACGTCGACGACCCGCTGCCAGTCGTCGTGCTCGAGCCGGTCGATCGTCCCCCAGATCGCGATCCCGGCGACGTTCATGACCACGTCCATGCTGCCGTGCCCGGCGTGGATCTCCTCGGCCAGCGCGACGACCGCGCCGTGGTCGGCGATGTCGGCGGCGCGCAGGTGGCCGACGGTCCCTCCGGCGGCGGTGACCTCGGCGGCGACGCTCTCGAGGCCCTCGGCGTCGATGTCGGTGAGGAAGAGCTCGGCCCCCTTCGCGGCGGCGGCGAGCGCGGTCGCGCGGCCGATGCCGCTGGCGGCGCCTGTCACCAGGCATTTCTTGCCGCTCAGATCGCGGACCGCCACCCCTTCCCCTCCTAGCTTCCCCGCCGCGCGCCGAGCAGGCGCATCGCCAGGGACTGGCCCTCGTCGCTGACCTCGTCGAGCTGGACCTCGAGCGAGTTGAGGGTCATCGCGACCATCTCGTAGTGGCCGACCAGCATGCAGAGCTCGATCAGCTGCGGCTCGTCGAGCTCGTTCCGCAGGCGGCCCCAGAGCTCGTCGCCGATCCGGCGCTCGGCGTGGAGCTCGTCGGCGGCGCCGAGCAGCGCGGCGCGGCGCGGCGACCAGCCCGCCGCCGCCGGGCCCTCGCGCACCCGCGCGATCTCCTCGCCGCTGAGCCCGGCCTTGCGGCCGATCACCTCGTGATGGGACCACTCGTACTCGCTCGCCGTGTTGTGGGCGACCCGCAGGATCAGCAGCTCGGTGTCCTCACGCGGCAGCCTGCCGCCCGGCATCAGGGCCCCGGCGAAACGGAGCCAGCGGCGGAAGAGGCGGGGATGGCGGGCGAGGGTCGTGAACAAATTCGGAGGCCGCCCGCCGGAGGCGAGGCCGGCGACCTTGACGATCGCGGCGTTAAGGTACCCGATCTCCCGGGTCCCGCCGGGGGCGATCCGCGGCGTCGTTCGGTCGCTCACGCCGCCAACGCTATCCGGCCGCCGCCCGAGGGCGGCCGCGCCCCGGCTGCCCGATTCCCTTCGGATAGCGTGGGCGCATGCGGGAGGCGTTGGCGTTCGGGGGGGAAGCGGGCGTCTGCCTCACGATCGACGACGGCGCCGCGCTCGCCTGGGTCCGCGAGTTCTTCGGGCCGGCGCTCGGCGCGACCAGCAACGGGGCCGAGCTGCCGACGGTGAGTGCGAACAGCGCTCCCGAGGCCTACGTCGAGGCCTCCGCCTCGCGGCCGGAAGACACCCCTGAGCGGGCCTACTTCGCCTTCGACCAGTTCATGCTCTCGCTGCCCTCCTGGCGCGCCGACGGGCGGGGGCTCGAGGCGGACCACGAGCCGCGCGGCAGCGTCCTTGGCGGGGACGACGAGCGCGGCTGCGTGCTCAGGGTCGGTGCGGCCGGCACGGAGCTGATCGGTGAGACCGGCATCCGGCGCTGGCGGCACACACTGGTCTGGACGATCCAGGAGCAGATCGCGACCCGTCTGCGACGCAGCCAGCTCGAGCTCCACGCTGCGACCGTCGAGGCCGGCGGCCGCGCGATCGTGCTCGCCGGGCCCAAACGAGCCGGCAAGACGACGCTCAGCTTCCACCTGATGCGCTCGGGACTGGTGCGCTGGCTCGCCAACGACCGCGCCTTCCTCGCCGCCGGGGAGAGCGGAGCGCGGGCTCGCGGGGTCCCGTCTGCAACCAGGATCCGGGCCGGGACCGAGGCGGAATTCCCCGAGCTCCGAGCCGGGCTCCCGCCCTTCGGCCGCCTCTACCTCTACAACTCCGCCGAGCTCGCCGACCCCGACCCGGCCTGGCCGACCGAGCCGCCGGAACTGGTCCTCAACCCCGAGCAGATCGCCCGGCTCCTCGGCGTCGAGAGGACCGACGAGGCTCCGATCGGCTCGATCATCCTCCCCGAGATCGACCCCGGCCTAGAGGGCTGGGCGGTCGAGCCGATCTCCGCCGAGGAGGCGAGCGCCGGGATCTGGGCAAACCTCTTCGGCGATGCGGCCCGGGGTCGGGAGCCGACCGTCTTCGAGGAGCTCGACGGCGGCCGCAGCGCCCCCGATCGAAAGCTCGCCGACCGGATCGCCGGGGAGGTCCCCGGCTACCGGATCCGCCTCGGCCGCGGCGCCTACGACGACCCGGACTTCGCCGCCGGTTTCCTCGACGCGGTCGGCTCCGGCGAATGAGCGGCGCCGACCTCCCGGCGGCTGTCGAGGAGGCGATCGCGGCGGCGCTCGACGAGTACGGCGTCGGGCCGCGAACGTTGGTGCCGATATCGCCGATCCACGGCCTCAAGCACGACCGCTACACCCTGCTGGTCGAGACAGGTGACGGCGCCAGGATCAAGGCCCGCAGCCTCGACGACGCGGCGGAGGCCGAGAGCCTCTGCGAGCTGCGCCACGAGCTGGGCCCCGCCTTCGCCCCCGTCCTCCACCGGCGGGGCGCGGTCCTGATCGAGGAATGGATCGAGGGCGCGACGGCCGGCCCGGAGGAGGCGGCGGGCCGGGCCGCCGAGGCCGGGAGCGTGCTGGGCAAGCTGCACGCGAGGCCGCTCGGCGAGGACGAGCCGGAGGAGCAGAGGACGACCCGATACACGGAGCGCGCCCACGCCGAGCTCGAGCGTCTGGCCAGTGACGAGCGCCTCACGCCCGATACCGCCGAGGCCCTCCTCGCCGAGGTCGAGACCCTCGACCCGGGCGCGTTCCGTCCCGCTCTCATCCACCGTGATTTTTGCGCCGAGAACTTCGTGATCGACGACGGCGGCCGGCTGGTCGTGATCGATAACGAGTGGTTCGAAATCGGCGCGCCGGGCTTCGACCTCGCCCGCACCTACCACCGCTGGCCGATGCCGGCCCCAGCGTGGGAACGGTTCCGGCGCGCCCATCGAGAGGCGGCGGGCGAGGTCGAGGCGCTGCGGTTCTGGATGGTCTCGACAGCGCTCTTCGGCGCCGGCGTCTACCAGCGGCTCTCGGACCCCCGCGTCGATCCGCTCCTCGAACTGCTGGGCGCGCTCGCCGCCGGGCAGGCGCCCTACGAGTCCGAATGACGCCCTCCGCCCTCGCGATCTGCGTCCAGGGCCTAAGCCACACGAGGACCCTGCTCCCCGTCGTCGCCGCGCTCGAAGAAGGGGGCGTCGCGGTCGACGTGATGACCCGTCTGGACCTGCGTCCGGAGGTCGAACGCACCGGCGCCGGCTTCATCGACCTCTACGACGGCTACCCGGTGGAGGCGGTCGACGACTCCTCGCACCCGATCCCCAGCCGCTACGTCACCTTCGCCGGCGCCTACGGCGAGCGCCTCGCCGCCGACGTCGCGAAGCTCTCCCCGGACCTGATCGTCTACGAGACCTTCTCCGTGGTCGGGATGGTGATCGCCCGCGAGCTCGGCATCCCTTACGTCAACGTCGTCCCCAACCACGCCCCGGTCCCCGAGCGGTCCGTCGCCGATGTCCGGGTCGACCCGCGGGTCTCGACCTCGGCCTCCTGCCTGGCCGCGGTCGAGCGGCTGCGCAGCGTCCACGGCATCGCCGACGCCCATCCCTTCTATTACTTCGAGGCGCTCAGCCCCTATTTGAATCTGTACCCGGAGCCGCCCCAGTTCCTCAGCGCCGCGGAGCGCGCCGCCTTCGAGCCGATCGCCCACTTCGGCTCGCTGGCCCCGGCGCTCTACGAGGGCGACGGCTGGCCCCTTTCTCCTCATATAGGCGAAAAAAGAGCCACAGAGGCCCGGGTCTTCTCAGGGGATGGCAACCGCCGCCGGGTCCTCGTCTCGTTCGGGACGATCGTCTGGATCTACTACCGGGCCGAAGCTCTGGCCGCGCTCGACGCGATCAGCCGCGCCTGCGCGGGACGCGAGGACGTCGAGCTCGCGATCGGGCTCGGCGGCCACTCGATCGACCCCGGCGTCCGCCGCTCCCTGGAACGGGAAAACGTCGCCGTGCTCGACTACTTCGACCAGTGGGCGGCGCTCGGCGAAGCCGACCTCTTCGTCACCCACCATGGCCTCAACTCGACCCACGAGTCGATCTACCAGCGGACGCCGATGATCTCCTACCCCTTCTTCGCCGACCAGCCGCTGCTCGCCGCCCGCTGCGCCGAGCTCGGCCTCGCGGTGCCGCTGGTCGAGGAGGCGCGAGGCGCCGTCGCCCCCGAGGACTTCACCGCCGCCCTGGCCCGGATCGAGGCCGACCGCGCCGATTTCGCGACCCGGGTCGAGGAGGCGCGCGGCTGGGAGCTGGAGACGATCGAGGGACGCGAGGAGGCCGTCGGCCGGATGCTCGCGCTGATCGAGGAAGGCGGCTGAGCGCCTAGCGCTTCGGCTTTTTCTTAGGCGCGACGAGCGTCGCCCCGAGGGTGCGCTGTTCGGGGCTGCCGCCGGCGACCGACGCCGAGATCGAGATCTTCGCCTTGATCGTCTTCAGCGCCTGCAGTTTTTTCAGGCCCGAGGCGGAGAGCTTTCCTTCGAGCGTCGCCGACTTGCCGGCGGCGATGTTGAGTGTCGAGCTGCCGAGACTGAGGGTCTTGGCTTTCGCGCTCGTGCCCGCCTTCCGCTTCACTGGCGGCGCCGTCCCGGTCACTCCGATATCCGCCGTGCAGGGAGAGACGCTCCCGGCCGGACAGGAGATCGTCGCCGACTTGACGCTGAACGTGCCCTGCTTGCTGACCCGGACCGTGCCGGCGCTGCCGGGCACCGAGAGCAGAACCCTGAGCAGCGGCTTCAGGGGCTGGACGATCGGAATGTCCGACAGCGGCGGCGTGCAGTCCAACCGCAGGTCGAGGTCGAGTTTCGGCGGCGGCACGGTCAGCACTTCGGACTCGACGAAGGCGGCGCCGCCGGGGCCGTGACAGCCGCTCTTTTCGGCCCGCACCTTGTAGAAGCCGGCGATCACGTCCCATCCGAAATGCCCGTCGGCTTCGGAGACGTCGGGGTTGCGGCGGTTCATCGGCGACATCGCAGCATCCCCGTTGGGCACGACCGTGAACGGGCCGGCTTTGCTGTCGGACCGGTAGAGGGTGACCGTCGCGCCGGCGAGCGGCGCGCCGTCGGTCGTCTGCACGAGCCCGCTCGGGTCGATGTAGATCGGGAAGGTGTCTTCGCTGGGCGATTCCGGCGGCGGCGGTTTGACTTTCACCGTCACGTCCGCCGGTCCGTGGTCGGGGTAGCGCGGAGGAACGGGGAACCTGAAGATGTCTTCTTCGGGGTCTTTCGGGCTCGGCGCCGGCGAGGGTTCCGGCGAGAACGGTTCCGGCGGGCTTTCCGGGAATTCGATGATCACTTCGACTTCGGAGCCGTGCGGCGCTTCGTATTCGATCACGAAGGGTTCCTGCCAATGCACGACCGGGACCCCGCCGGCGCCGGTGTTGCCGCGGTAGCCGGGCCCGCCGAATCCGACCTGCGGCGGCGGCGGGCCGACGACGCCGAGCTCGACGTCCTGCCCGGGCGTGTCGGCTTCGTCTTTGACCGTGGAGATGCCTTCGTGCTGCCTCGGAAGCGCGCTCGAGCCGGCCGGCGGGAAGGCGCTCACCTGGTATTCGCCGGAGACCGGCACCTGGATCAGATACGCGCCGCCGGCCCCGGTGGTCGTCGACCGGCAGGCCCCACCGCTGACGTTGCAGGCCTGGACGGGGGCTCCGGCCAGTCCCGGATTTCCGGGGCCTTTTTTGCCGGCGTAGACGCTGCCGCTGATCGTCCCGGCGTTGTTGCTCGAGGAGAAGTCGGTTTCGCCACCCGTGGCTTCCGCGGTAACCGTCACCTTCAGCGAGCGGCCGACGTCGGCGCCGGTCGCGGTGTAGGTCGACCCCAATCGCGCCGCCGATCGCTTCGCAGGAATCACCGACGCAGCGCGACCACTGGTAGGCGAAGGACCCGGTGGAGTTTTCCCAGGTGCCCGAGGTCGAGCTGAACTGATCGCCGGGCTGAGGATCTCCCGCCCCGGCTGAGACCGTGGGGAGAGCGACGTTGATCGGCACCAGGGGCGCGGAGCAGCCCTGAGGGACCGTGCTCGACGATTTCCGCTCGTCAACCGGCCAGGTGGTCACGTCGTAGAAGCACATGTACTCGGTCTCGACGAGCGGTTCCTTCCAACTGCCCGCGGGACGGTCGAGACTGATGTTCGTCAGGTTCGAGTTCGACGCCGAGTCGTAGTCCTCGGCCAGGGTGGCCGCCGTGAGATGCGTGGGATCGCGGAGAAAAAGAACACCGGAGTCGTCTTTTGCGCCGTTGATCGCCATCCACTTCTGGTCCCAGTTCGTGATGTCACAGCCGGACGGACAGGAGTAGGCCGAGTCGGTCACAAGCGTTTTCCCGTCCGCAGCAGGGTGGATCACCTCGGAGTATTCGGAGCCACCGAGAGGCAGGCGGGGCACGTAGGCGCGCAGGCCCTGAACCGTGTAGTCGCCGGATTTGGAGTCGAACGCGAAACGCCGTTCCATCCGCACGATGTTCGACCTGGACCCTTCGAAGAAGGTGTACCTGGTCCGGACCGGGACCTGCGGCGTCCCGCCGCAGCTCGCCGAGACGTCGTTCAGTTCGATCGTCCGCCCGCCTCGCACGACCCACTGGCCGGTGTTGTCCCCGACGACCGGACCAAGCCCGACGCCGCCTCCATTGCTGAAGGACTGACCCCAGAACTCCTGCGGGCACCCCCCGCTCCCCTGGGCGGCCATCTGCGGCCGAGCGGAGAATTCTTCGGCCTGGCTCGGCCGCCACTTCAGGCCGTCGACCCGCTCGACGTTTCCGGCACCGTCGCCGAAGTTCCATTCGAAGTTCGGCGTCGTCACCGTGTTTTCGCCCTCGGTGATGGTGATCGCCGCGCCGGCCGTCGAGGCCGTCAGCAGGAGGGCCGCTCCGACCACGAGGAAAACGATCAAGAATCGCTGATGAAAACCTCTCGCAGATCCCTGTACGACCACGTTTCCGAAGCTATCACGCACCCACGGGACGAGAGTGCGTAAATCGTCCCTCGATCGGTCGCCTTGACCATCCCACTCGCGATGCGGGAGGATCGCCCCGATGGCGAACGTGCTCTGCGTCCTCTATGACGACCCGGTCGACGGCTTCCCGCCCGCCTACGCGCGCGACGAGATCCCGAAGATCGAGCGCTACCCCGACGGCCAGACCGCGCCCACCCCGGAGGGGCTCGACTTCACCCCCGGCGAGCTCGTCGGCAGCGTCTCCGGCGAGCTCGGCCTGCGCGAGTTCCTCGAGGGAGGCGGGCCACCGGCTCATCGTCACCTCCGACAAGGACGGGCCCGACTCGGTTTTCGAGCGCGAGCTGCCCGAGGCCGAGGTCGTCATCTCCCAGCCCTTCTGGCCCGCCTACCTGACCGCCGAGCGGATCGCCAAGGCGCCGAACCTGAAGCTGGCGCTCACCGCCGGCATCGGCTCCGACCACGTCGACCTGCAGGCGGCGATCGAGCACGGCATCACCGTCGCCGAGGTCACCTACTCGAACAGCATCAGCGTCGCCGAGCACGTGGTGATGATGATCCTCGGGCTGGTCCGCAACTACATCCCCTCCCACATGCAGGTGATCGAGGGCGGCTGGAACATCGCCGACTGCGCCGCGCGCTCCTACGACCTCGAGGGCATGCAGGTCGGCACCGTCGCCGCCGGGCGTATCGGCTCCGCGGTCCTGCGGCGGCTCAAGCCCTTCGACGTCGGCCTCCACTACACCGACCGCCACCGGCTGCCCGACCGAGGTGGAGGAGGAGCTCGGCCTCACGCTTCCATCCCAGCGCCGAGTAGATGGTCGGGGTCTGCGACGTGGTGACGATCAACGCGCCGCTGCACCCCGAGACCGAGCACCTCTTCGACGCCGAGATGCTGGCGCGGATGAAGCGCGGCGCCTACCTGATCAACACCGCCCGCGGCAAGATCTGCGACCGCGACGCGGTCGTCGCGCGCCTGCGAGAGCGGGCAGCTGGCCGGCTATGCGGGCGACGTCTGGTTCCCCCAGCCCGCCCCCCGGGACCACCCCTGGCGGACGATGCCCCACCACGGCATGACCCCCCACATCTCGGGGACGAGCCTGTCGGCCCAGGCCCGCTACGCGGCCGGCACCCGCGAGATCCTCGAGTGCTGGTTCGCCGGGCCGGCCGATCCGCGAGGAGTACCTGATCGTCGACGGCGGTTCGCTCGCGGGGGCCGGGGCGCATTCCTACAGCGAGGGAGACTCGACCGGCGGCCACGAGGAGGCGGCCCGCTTCAAATGAGGATGCGCGCCGCGGTGCTCGAGGAGTTCGGGGCGCCGCTCGCCGTCCAGGAGGTCGAGCTCGCCGAGCCGCGCGACGGCGAGGTGCTGGTCCGCCTCGTCGCCTGCGGCGTCTGCCACACAGACCTCTACACGGCATCCGGCGCCGACCCGTCCGGCTACGCGCCGACGGTCCTCGGCCACGAGGGGGCCGGCGTCGTCGAGAGTGTCGGCCCCGGCGTCTCCTCCCTCTCGCCGGGCGACCACGTCGTCACCCTCTTCTCACCGCAGTGCCGGGAGTGCGTCCACTGCGTCGACTCGCGGACGAACCTCTGCATGGCGATCCGCGAGGAGCAGAACAAGGGCTTCCTCCCTGACGGCACAGCCCGGATCTCCCGCGATGGAGACGCGATCCGTCATTTCATGGGCTGCTCGACCTTCGCCGAGTACACGGTGATGCCGGAGATCGCGCTCGCCAAGATCGACCCGGAGGCGCCGTTCGAGCATGCCTGCCTCTTCGCCTGCGGTCTCTCGACCGGGCTCGGCGCGGCGATCAACACCGCCGCCGTGCAGCCCGGCAGCACCTGCGTCGTCTTCGGCGCCGGGATGGTCGGCCTCGGCGCCGTCGCCGGCTGCCGCCTCCAGGGGGCCGAGCGGATCGTCTGCGTCGACCTCTCCCCCGAGCGGCTCGAGCTCGCCCGCGGCCAGGGCGCGACCGACCTGCTCGAAGGCGGCGACGAGGTCGTCGAGCGGATCCTCGAGATGACGGGCGGCTTCGGCGCCGACTACACCTTCGAGGCGACCGGCAGCGTCGCGGTCATGCGCCAGGCGGTCGAAGCTGCACGCATGGCCTGGGGCCTATGCACCGTCGCCGGAGTCGCGGGCAAGGGTGAGACACTCGACGTCGTGCCCCGCTTCCTGATCACCGGCCGCCGCATCGCCGGCTCCTCCTTCGGAGGGGTCAAGGGCCGCGACCAGGTGCCGGAGCTGATCGCCCGCGCCATGGCCGGCGAAATCGACGTCGAGCCGTTCATCTCCCACCGGATCGGCCTCGACGACGTCAACCGCGGCTTTGAGCTGATGGAGGCCCAGGACGGCATCCGCAGCGTGATCGAGTTCACCTGATGCGCGGCCCGGCGCTCGCCGTGGCCTCCATCTCCGTCGCCCTTCTGGGAATCGCCTCGGGTCCGGCCCCGGCCGGCGCGGCCGCGCCGTCGACGATCGGCGGCGAGCTCGAATCCGGGTCCGCGACGCTGCCGAAATCCGCCAAAGCCGGGCGCGCCCAGGTGCTGGCGATGAACATCGACACCGGCGCGTACGGGGACGCCGCGCCCGTCGGCCGGAGCGGGCGCTACGCGCTCCAGGTCCCCGCCGGAAAGTGGGCCCTTCTCTCTTCGATCGTCCCGCTCGGCAAGCCCAGCAGCCTCTTCCTCTCGGCGGCGATCGTCACCCACGCCGGCGAACACCGCACCCTGCCGTTGACCCTGCGGCAGTTCAAGAAGCCGCGCAGGAAGAAGAAGCGCAGGCACCGTCACCCGCCGAAGAGGCGGGCGCAGGCGTCCAACATCAATCCCAAGGACGGGGTCCCCTACAAGGGCATTGCGATCGGGGTGCTGCCCTTCGACGTCTCCGGCGCCTCCGACATCCAGGTCCTCCGCACGGGCATCGCCCAGATGATCATCACCGACCTCGTCGCCGCCACCGAATGCGACCTCACCGTCGTCGAGCTCGAACGCCGAGCCGACCTCGAAAGGGAGATCGCCCTCCAGCAGTCGGAGTACTTCGACCCCTCGACCCGAATCGAGCCCGGGCACTTCATCGATCCCGAGCTCCTGGTCCGCGGGCGCCTCGAAGAACGTCCCGGCACGCCGCGCCGGGTCGCCCTCGTCGCCTGGCTCGAAGACCCGAAGACGGGGGCTAAGGTCTCCGGCGACGTCAGCGTCGTCGAACTGAGCGATGAGTTCTTCAGCGCCGAGCAGCGGCTGGTGAAGCTGCTCCTCCGTGAACTGATCTGCCCCCGCACCGATCGGGTGGCGCCGACCACCGCCGCCGAGCCGCTCGGGCCTCCGGCGCCGCCGAAACCGGTCGCCAATACCTACTCGGGCACCTTCTCGGGCACGGCCGACGCGGTCATGCAGCACTTCGAGTGGTCCGGCACCGTCCACATGGACGCGGCCCAGGACACCCCCAACGGCCCGCTCGGCTCCCCTCCGGGCGACTACCGGATCTTCACCCTCAGCCAGGGGACGATCGACGTCAAGAGCACGGGCGGTGACGCCGAATGCGGCTGGACCGGCGAGGAAAAACTGACGATGGCGCCCGGGTTCAGCGGGACGCTCTACGTCCAGCTCGACACCCCGACCCCCGCCTACACCCTGGCGATCTCCGAAACCCGGTCGATGACGATCCAGAAGCATGGGACCGACAAAGAATGCAACGGACAGCTCCAGTGGCCGATCATCGAACCCTGGGCGCAGGCGGAAAAAACTCACACATCGCCCTCGACCGTGCTCAATGACTCCGAGGCCCACATCACGCCGTCGATCCCCTACGACTGGGACTACACGACGAGCTGGAACCTGACGCCGGGCTGACCCCGCGGTCAGCCGGTCACCGCGAAGACGCTCCACTCGCCCGGCACGCCCTTGAGCGAGTGCGCGCCGCGCGGTTCGAACTCGATGTCGGACGCCGACGACCAGGTCCTTGACCGTGCTCGAGACCAGCACCTCGCCGGGCCCGGCGAGAGCGCTGACCCGAGCGCCGATGTTGACGCTCATGCCGCCGATGTCGTCGCCGCGGATCTCGCACTCGCCGGTGTGGAGGCCGGCCCTCACCTCGATCCCGAGCGGGCGGACCGCGGCGGCGATCTCGCGGGCGCACTCGATCCCTCGCGCCGGCCCGTCGAAGGTCGCCAGGAAGCCGTCGCCGGTCGCCTTCACCTCGGTGCCGCGGAAGCGCTCGAGGCGGGCGCGGACGATCTCGTCGTGCCCCTCGAGCAGCTCGCGCCAGCGGCGGTCGCCCATCTCGGATCGCGCGTTCGGTCGAGTCGACGATGTCGGTGAAGAGCACGGTCAGCAGCTGGCGCTCGGGCTCGGGGACGTGCCGGGAACCGGTCAGGAAGGCTTCGATCTCGCCGAGCAGCGACTCGGTGTCACCGGTGAAGGGGAAGTGGTCGATGCCCTCGCAGACGACCAGTTGCGCCCCCTCGATCTGCTCGCTTATGTAGCGCGCGCCCTCGACCGGCCAGAGTGAGTCCTGGTCGCGGTGGAGGACCATCGTCGGAACCCTGATCGCCGGCAGCACCTCCCTGATGTCGACTTCGGCGGCCATCCGCGCCGCCGCCTTCGCCATCTTCGGGCTGGCGGAGATCCGCTGGTACCCGGCCCACCAGGCGGCGACCTCGGGGTCGCCGGCGACGCTCGGCGCGTAGAGCTCGAGCAGGACGCCGGTCCCCCATTCCTCCTCGATCATTTCGCGCCCCGAGATCGACCTGGGACTGCCGCGGCGCCCACGGATACTCGTCGTCGGCGATCCCCTTCGCGTAGGAGCCGTACATGATCAGCGCCTCGGTCCGGTCGGGGTGGGTGGCGGCGAAGAGCGCGCACATCAGCGCACCCTCGGAGACGCCGAGCAGCGCGACCCGCTCGGAGCCGACCGCGTCGAGGACCGCGGTCAGGTCCTCCATCCGCTGCTCGAGGGTCGTCACCTCGTCGGAGGGGTCGGAGAGCCCGGTCCCCGCCTTGTCGAAGGAGATCACCCGGGAGAACGAGGCGAGCCGGCCGTAGAAGCCGGCGATCGCCGGCTGGCCGAGCGCCGCTTCGAGGTGGGAGACGAATCCGGGGACGACCGCGAGGTCGAGCGGTCCCTCTCCCGCGACCGAGTACGCGATGCTCAGCCCCCTGCTCTTCGCGTAGCTGATCTGAGGCTCGACGCGGCTCATCGCCTCGGCGCCGCCCCGCCTACCTCTTCGGCTTCTTGTGCTTCTTGTGTTTCTTCTTCTTGCACTTGCCGTGCTTGAGCTTCTTGCCCTTCTTGCACTTCTTCTTGACGACCTGATTCGGCGGGATCACAACCGTCGGGGGGACGACAGTGGCGACCGGAGGTTTCGCGCCGTCCTGCGTCTCATCGCCATACCCATCGTGGTCGGCGTCGGGCTCGAGCGTGGCGTTCATCGCCAGCGATATGTCGCTGTAGATCCCGGCGTCCGCCGATTTCCCGGCGGCGGGGACCTCCGTGGGGCAGCCGCCACCGAAGCATCCGAGTTTCCAGCCCAGGACGGCCGGCAGCACCGGCAGGACGAAGCTCCCCGCTTCATAGGCGAGGCTGACACCGACCGTTTCGCCGGCGGCGATCGGGACGCGGGTCGGGAAGACGTGGGGGACGTTGTGGTCGGTAGGCCCTTCGCCTTTGACCGGCGGCAGCGGATTGATCGGGCCGGCGCCCGTGACCTCGTAGCCTTTCCCTCCCGTCGGCAGCAGCGTGCGGAGCTGCGCAGTGGCTCCTCCTTGGCCGACGTCGTCGGTGTAGAACTGCCAGCTGGTTATCACGCCGTCGAAGGGAGCCGTCAGTTGCACTCCGGGCGCCTCGGCGGTGAAGAGCAGCACTCCGCTTCCGTATTTGACCGCCTGGGTGGCTTTCGGTTCGGGATTCGGATTCGCGGGGCCGACCGTGGCCGCGGCATTTGCCGCGGCGGGCGCGGCGAGCATGCAGAAGACCACCAGTGCGAACTTTCTCACCCCTGACACGGTCAGAACCGTACACCGGTTAGGCTCGCCTCGTGGCGGATCAGACCAATACGGTCCTCGTCACCGGCGGCTCGGGGTTCCTCGGCGGCTGGTGCGCGATCGAGCTGCTCCGGCGCGGCCACCGGGTCAGGACCACGGTCCGCGACCTCGCCCGCGAGCCCGAGGTCCGCGCCGCGATCGGGTCCGAGGTCGAGATCGGCGACCGGCTCGAGGTCTTCCCCGCCGACCTGCTCAGCGACGACGGCTGGGACAGCGCCGCCGACGGCTGCGAGTACGTGCTGCACGTCGCCTCACCCTTCCCTCCCGCCCAGCCGAAGGATCCCGACGAGCTCGTCGTCCCCGCCCGCGACGGGACCCTGCGCGTCCTGCGCGCCGGGCTCGCCGCCGGCGCCAAACGGGTCGTCGTCACCTCCTCGGTCGCCGCCATCGGCGGCGGCGCCGACCCCTCCTCGCCCGGCGGTCGACGAGGAGGTCTGGACCGACCTCGACAACCCGGACTCTCCCCCTACGTACGCTCGAAGACGGCCGCCGAGCGGGCCGCCTGGGATCACGTGCGCGAGAGCGGCGACAGCGACCGCCTCGCGGTCGTCAATCCCGGCGCGATTCTCGGCCCGGTCCTCAGCGACGACCGCTCCTTCTCGCTGCAGGCGATCGAACGCCTCCTCGGCGGCATGCCCGGGATACCGCGGATCGGCTTCAGCTTCGTCGACGTCCGCGACGTCGCCGACCTCCAGATCCGGGCGATGAGCGCCCCCGAGGCCGGCGGCGAGCGCTTCATCGCCGTGACCGAGTTCGCCTGGATGGCGGAGGTGGCGGAGATCCTCCGCGACCGGCTCGACGCGGGCGCGGAGAAGGTCCCGAGCCGGAAGATCCCCGACATCCTGGTCAGGGCGATGGCGATCTTCGACCCCGGCGTCCGCTCGATCGTCGGCCAGCTGAACCGCAGCCTCACCTACTCCAGCGAGCGGGCGAAAACGCGCCTCGGATGGGCCCCGCGCCCGCTCGAGGAGACGGTCGTCGAGACCGCCGAGAGCATGATCAGTTCCGGGGCTTCGGCTTCGGGAACCTGAGCGTCTCCGTCGTCGAGACCGGCTGGCCGCCGTTCGGGGCGATCGTGACGATGACCCGGCGGCTCCGCTTCAGCGCCAGGAACTTCAGCGTCTTCTTCGAGAAGCCGAGCTTGACCGTCTTCTTCGTCCCGGGCTGGACTGAGTACTTCGCCTTGGCGAGGACCGTGCCGGCGGATTTCGAGGCGCTCGGCCGTGGGCTCTTGGGGGGCGGGAGTTCGGCGTAGAGGATCCCCCCGCAGGCAGCGGTCGAGCCGAGCGGGCACTGGAGGACGACTTCGATGCCGCCGTCCCCACGAGGCGTGGGAATCGGTTGCGGTGCGTGGTTGAAGGTGACCCCACCGCCGCCGCAGGACCCTTCGCACGGGCCCTGCTTGCCGACGATCAGCGGAGGCGGCGGAACGAACGGGGGGCTCACGGGCACGCATTCGGTCCCGTGCAGGTTCGGGTCCCCGGTCTGGCAGTCCTGGGTTTCGTCCCCGTAGCCGTCGCCGTCGGCGTCAGGCTCCATGTCGGCGTTGATCGCCATGGCGGCTCCGTACGGGCTGCCGTAGGCGAAGCCGTTGAAGAGGATCGTGAAGTCCGTGTTGGGCACCGCATAGGAGGCGAATTCGATCGGGTAGTCGGCGACGATCCCGATCCGTTCGCCGGCCGCGATCGGAACCCGGGCGGGCAGTTCAACCGCCGGGTCGGAGATGACCTGGTTGCCGGCAGGGATCACGAATGAGGGGCCCGTGGTGACGGGGTCCATGTAGATGTAGGTGCTGCCCGCCGCGGGGCGGAACGTCTTCAGTGTCATCGTCACCGGGCTCGTCTGCGCCGGGTCGCAGCAACCCGCCCGGAACCGCCACTCGGTGATCACGCCGTTCTGGGTCGCGACCGCCGGCGCGTCGGGGTTGCTCGATGCGTAGTTGATCCAGCTACACGGGCTGTAGCTGCCGCCCTGGCAGCCGTAGCCGAGGCCGGTCTGGACGGTCGAGAGGTCGGGACCGAGCCGGACGACCGCTCCCGCGGTCGCCGGCACGATCAGGGCGAAGGCGCATCCGAAAGCCAGAAACAATGCGCTTCGCAAACGAGATTGCACAAATCTCTTCTACCACTCTCAGCCCAGGCGCGCGAGCACCTCGTCGAACCGCGAGTAGGTTTCGCCAAGACCGCCCTCCATGCCCGACTCGAGCATCCCGTCGCGTTCCGCGGGCAGATGAAAGACCGAGACGCCGACAAGCCGCGTCCGCTCGCCGAGGTCCTCGAAGTCCGCCGTCTCCAGCGAGACGTGGCCCGGCATCCCGTCCCATTCGAATGTCTGGACGATCCGCTCCGGCGCCGTCACCTCGCGGTAGACGCCGCGGAACTCGGTCTCGCCGCCCTCCGGGTCCCTCATCTTGAAGCGCCACTTGCCGCCGGCCTTCGGCTCCATCTCCTCGACGATCGTCGTCATCCCCCGCGGCCCCCACCACTCCGGGATCAGGGCCGGGTCGGTGTATGCCGCGAAGACCGCGTCGCGCGGCGCCTCGAAGATCCGCTCGATCCGGATCTCGCGCTCGACCGGCGTAGTGACCATCAGTTTCTCCGCTGTCTCCTGCTCGCTCATGGTGTTCCTTTCTGTCGCTCGAGCAGCTCGCCGAAACGGTCGAGCCGCTCCTCCAGTGTTCGTCGGTACTCCTGCATCCACGTCTCCAGGTCCTCGAGGCGGCGCGGGCCGAGGCGGCAGTGCCGCGTCCTCCCCACCTTCTCGGTGGCGATCAGCCCCGCGCCCTCGAGCACCCGCAGGTGCTTCCTCATCCCGGTCAGCGAGATCCCGGCGGGCTCCGCCAGGCCGCTGACCGTGACCGAGCCCTCGCGCCCCACCCGCTCGAGGATCTCCCGCCGGGTCGGATCGGCAAGTGCCCCGAAGGTTCGATCGATCTCTTGATACTGAACCATTTGGTTCACTATAGCAGCCGCTGTCGATTTCGCCCACGGCCGTTCGTCTCATAGGCGACCATTGACAAAAGGAGGAACCCGATGAAGTACATGCTTCTCATCCACCAGGGCACCGCGCCCACTCCGTACACCGACGATTGGAAGACCCTCCCCGAGGAGGAGAAAACCGCGATCGCCGATGCCTACAAAGAGATCGGCGGCACCGCCGGGGTTCAGCCCGGAATGCAGCTGCAGCCGCCCGACACGGCGACCACCGTCCGGGTCGAGGACGGCGAGACGCTGACCACCGACGGCCCCTTCGCGGAGACCAAGGAGGCGCTCGGCGGCTACCTGATCTTCGAGGCCGACGACCTCGACGCGGCGATCGAGATCGCAGCGCGGATCCCGGCGGCACGGCTCGGCGGCGCCGTCGAGGTGCGGCCGATCGTGGAGTGGTAACCAGCCTCGAACAGGCCTTCCGCGAGGACTGGGGACGCGTGCTCGCGTCGCTGGTCGGCTTCCTCGGCGACTTCGACCTCGCCGAGGAGGCCGCCCAGGAGGCCTTCGCGATCGCCGCCGAGCGCTGGCCGCGCGACGGGACGCCCGGCAACCCCACCGCCTGGCTCATCGCCACGGCCCGCAACCGGGCGATCGACCGGATCCGCCGCGATCGCACCCTGGCCGCGAAGACGCGGATGCTCGACCCACCCGCGCCCGAGGAGGGCCCGATCGACGCGCAGGACTTCCCCGACGAACGGCTGGAGCTGATCTTCACCTGCTGCCACCCGGCGCTCTCGACCGAGGCCCAGGTGGCGCTGACGCTGCGCACCCTCGGCGGCCTCACCACCGAGGAGATCGCCCGCGCCTTCCTCGTCGGCGAGGCGACGATGGCCCAGCGCCTGGTCCGCGCCAAGCGCAAGATCAGGGACGCCGGAATCCCCTTCCGGGTGCCGCCGGACCACCTCCTGCCGGATCGGATCGACGCGGTGCTGGCGGTCGCCTACCTGATCTTCAACGAGGGATACGGAGGCCGCCGCGAGCTGGCCCTGGAGGCGCTGCGGCTGGGGCGGGCGCTGACCGAGCTGATGCCCGACGAGCCCGAGGCGCACGGCCTGCTCGCCCTGATGCTCCTCCACGACGCCCGCCACGAGGCTCGCTTCCAGGGCGAGGACCCGATCCTCCTCGATGAGCAGGACCCCTCGCTCTGGGACGTGGGACAGGTTGCCGAGGGACGGGCGGCCCTCGACCGCGCCATTGCCCTGCGAGGCCGCGGGCCCTACGTCCTGCAGGCGGCGATCGCCTCGCTGCACACGGAGACGCCGCGGGACTGGCCGCAGATCGCCGCGCTCTATGGCGAGCTCACGCGCCTCAGCGGCTCGCCGGTGGTCGAGCTCAACCGGGCGGTCGCGGTCGCCGAAGCCGAGGGCCCCGAGGCCGGCCTGGAGATCGCCGATCGGCTCGGCCTCCCCGGGTATCGCTACCTCCACTCGACCCGCGGCGAGCTGCTCCACCGTCTCGGCCGGGAGGGAGAGGCGCGGGACGCGTATGACCGGGCGATCGCGCTCGCCGACGACAACGCCGAGCGGCGGCTTCTCGAGCGGCTCAGAGCCCGGTCGGGTGGCGCGCCGTGAACTGCTTCGGGTCGGGCATGTCCCGATGCCAGCGGGGCCCGGTGACGCCGGGCAGGTCGTCGCGGGTGTCGAACCGCAGCCCGGCGATCACCATGTAGACGTGGTGCCAGTTGGCGTAGACGGTGACCCACCGCCCGACGCCCCCTTCGCCCCAGCGTTCGAGCTCGCCCGAGACCATCGTCCGTTCGAGCAGGCCGGCCGCGTGCAGCGCGTAGCCGACGGCTCCCGAGCAGTCATACCCCTGCGCCGCCCAGCCGAGGTGCCCTCCGCCCCAGACGTAGGGCCTGCCCCGCAGCCGGTTGGCCGCTTCGATCGCCTCGCGGACGGGCGCCGGAGCGCTGGAGGGCGCGACGGCGCGACCGTCGACGATCGTGGCCCCGCAGGTGGTGCTGGTCCGCTCGACCCCGGCCGAGCCGTGAGCGCATTCGAACCGGAACGGCTCCCCCGCGGCCGACGCCGAGCCGGTCGTCGCCGCGATCGCCGCGCACGCAGCCAGAGACGCGATGAGCCCTCTCCTCCCGATCATCCCCGGCAGCATAGAAAGGCGCTAAAGTGGCTATTGACACAAAGGAGGTTTCGGATGCCCCAAGGCTATGAAGTCATCACCGGACTCCTCGTCGCCTTCATCGTCCTCGCGATGATCGGCGGAGCGTTCGGGCGCTCACATCCCTGAGTGAAAAACCGCTGCTGCTACGGTTAGTAGGTCGGATCGGCACCATCGCCATCCGAGAGGTTCCGTTTCCTCCGTGCGCCGTGTTTTGCGTTTAGGGGTCGCTGGATCTCCCCTATTCGCTCAAAAAGGAGCACACAATCACCTCGTTTGCCGACCTCGGCATCTCAAACACGGTCGTGCGCGCACTCGCGCGGCGTGGCATCGACAACCCCTTCCCGGTTCAGGAGCTGGTTCTCCGCGACGCGCTCGCCGGACAGGACCTGCTCGTCCAATCCCCGACCGGCTCGGGCAAGACCCTCGCCTTCGGAATCCCGATGGTCGACGCGCTCGAGCCCGGCGCCGGCCACCCCTCCGCCCTCGTCCTGGCGCCGACCCGCGAGTTGGCCGGCCAGATCGTCGAGGAGCTGCGCTCGATCGCCGAGGCCCGCGAGCTTCGGATCGCCGCCGTCTACGGCGGCGTCGGCTTCGGTCCCCAGATCGCCGCCGCTCGCCGTGCCGACATCCTCGTCGCCACCCCGGGCCGGCTCGAGGACCTGATCGGCCGCGGCGCCGTCTCGCTCAAGCAGGTCAGCATCCTCGTCCTCGACGAGGCCGACCGGATGCTCGACATGGGCTTCAAGCCGGCCGTCGACCGGATCGTCTCCGGCACGCCCGACATGCGCCAGACGCTCTTCTTCTCCGCGACCCTCGAGGGGGCGACCGGCAAGGTCGCCAAGGCCTACACGAGGGACGCCCGCCGCCACACCCAGGCGGCCGGTGAGCGCGGCGATGCCGAGATCGTCCACCGCTTCCTCCATATCGACTCGCCGAGCGAGAAGCTCGAGCCGCTGGTCAAGCAGCTCCGTGACCAGGAGAGCGGTCGCACCCTGGTCTTCGTCCGCACCAAGCGCGGCGCCGACCGGCTCGCCAAGCGCCTCAAGGCGCAGGGGATATCGACCGCCGCGATGCACGGCGACAAGACCCAGAGCCAGCGTGAGAAGGCGCTCGCCCGCTTCGAGGCGGGCAAGATCGACGCCCTGATCGCAACTGACGTCGCAGCGCGGGGGATCGACGTCGCCGACGTCACCCACGTCATCAACTACGACGTCCCCGGGGACCGCGAATCCTACGTCCACCGGGTCGGCCGCACCGGCCGGGCCGGCGCCACCGGAACCGGCATCAGCCTTGTCCTCGCCGACCAGGCCGACGAGGTGCGCCGCATGGCCGGCGACCTCGGGCTGACCCGCGAGTTCGACCACGGCCGCACCGGCACGAACACGAGCCCCAACACCACGAGCCAGTCCCGACCACGGCGCAACCGGCGCCGAGCAAGGAGCGCACGATGAGCCCCACCCCCACCGCCACCGCAAGCAGTTGGACCTGTCAGAGCTGCGGAGTCTGCGTCAGCTGGGTCGACGGACAGCAGGCGCCGCTCCCGGAGAGCTGGATCAGCACCGGCGAAGGCAGCTTCTGCCTGAAATGCCGCCGGGAGCGCGCCGCGGAGCTCGCGGTCGAGTCCGCCCCCGAGGACACGAGCCGGGAGGAACTGGCGAAGATCCGCCGCGCCAGCCTGATCGAATTCGAGGTGCGCCGGACCCCGGATCTCCCAAACAACACGATCGCCCGCGCCTGCCGCTCCTCATCGGTCGCCGTCGCCAAGGCCCGCGAGGAGATCGAGTCGCGGGACGCGGTCAGCGCCGGCTAGTCGCCGCTGGACCGGCGCCCGTCCGGGCAATAGCCTGGGCGGACCGATGGGCAGCGAGAAAGACCACTCGACCCGGCTCCTGATCGGCGGCGAGCTGGTCGGCGGAGCCGGCGTCCCGATCCCGGTCGAGAACCCGTACACGACCGAGACCGAGGTCGAGCTCCCGGCCGCCTCGCTCGAGCAGCTCGATGCCGCGGTCGCCGCCGCGCGGGAGGCGTGGCCGGGGTGGGCGCGGACCAGCGCCGGCGATCGCTGCGAGCTGCTCCACGAGGTGGCGCGGCGGCTGCGCGAGGACGCCGGCGAGATCGCCCGCACGATGACCACCGAGGGCGGCAAGCCGCTGATCGAGAACCGTGACGAGCTCGAGTGGACGGCGGCCGCCTTCGACTACTACGCGGAGATCGGCCGCGACCACGCCGGCCGGGTCATTCCCCCGATCGAGTCCACCCAGCTGGCGATGGTCGTCAAGGACCCGCTCGGCGTCGTCGGCTGCATCGTCCCCTGGAACTACCCGCTGCTGCTGCTGGCCTGGAAGGTCGCCCCGGCCCTCGCGGCCGGCAACTGCGTCGTCTGCAAGCCCTCGGAGCTGACCCCGCTCTCGACCCTGATGCTGGCCGGCCCCTTCGAGGGGCTGCCGCCCGGCGTCGTCAACCTGATCGCGGGCGCCGGCGACGTCGGCGCCGCCCTCGCCTCGCACCCCGACGTCGATTGCATCGCCTTCACCGGCTCGGTCGCGACCGGCAAGAGGGTCGCCGAGGCCTGCACCGGGCGGATGGCGCGGATGAACCTGGAGATGGGCGGCAAGGACGCCTTCATCGTCTGCGCCGACGTCGGCGCCGAGCTCGAGGTCGCGGCCCGCGGCGGCGCCTGGGCGGCGTTCCTCAACGCGGGCCAGGTCTGCACCTCGGCCGAGCGCTTCTACGTCGCCGAGGAGCTATACGACGATTACGTCAGCGCCTTCGTCGAGCACACCGCGACGCTCACCCTCGGCGACCCCTTCGAGGTCGCGACCGACATCGGCCCGATGGTCTCCGAGCCGCAGCGCGCCAAGGTGGTCGCCCAGCTGGAGGCCGCGAACGCGGCCGGTGCCGAGATCCTGATCGGCGGCGATCGCGGCGGCCAGGACCGCGGCCACTTCCTCTCCCCCGCGGTCGTCACCGGGGCCGCCCCCGACTCCGCGCTCCTGCGCGAGGAGACCTTCGGCCCGGTCGCACCGATCGTCAGCGTCGGCTCCCTCGAGGAGGCGATCGAGCTCGCCAACGGGACCGAGTTCGGGCTCGGCGCCAACGTCTACACCGGCGACCTCGAGAGCGCCGTCCGCTGCATGCGCGAGCTCCGCGCCGGAACCGTCTGGATCAACGACCCGCTCACCGACAACGACGCCGGCCCCTTCGGCGGCTTCAAGCAGTCGGGGCTCGGGCGCGAGCTCGGGCGCGAGGGTCTGGAGGCGTTCCAGGAGACCAAGCACGTCCACATGGAGACCCGGATCGAGCGCAAGGAATGGTGGTACCCCTACCGGGAGTACGGCGCGGGTAGCTAGGCGAGGCGAGCCCGGCTCAGGAGCCGGGCAGAGTCAGCACGTGGGCCCGGGCCGGGTCGGCGCGGCCCTCGAGGACGTCGAGGAAGGCGTCGCGGACGGCGTCGAAGCCCTCGCCGGGGACCGTCTCGAGCCAGCCGGCGACCCACTCGCAGAAGGGATGCCAGGCCTCGGCCACCCTGCTCTCGAGGCCGGCGCTGCCCCAGTCCTCCGAGCGCTTGGTGACGCGGTCGGGGGCGAAGAAGAAGGCGGGCTGGGGGCCGGGCAGCTCGCCGCCCTCCGGCTGCGGCTCCTCCCAGTGGGTCATGCCGACCGCCATGCTGTGGACGAGCCGGTCGCCGTAGCGCTGGTGGACGGCGAGGCGCACGGCGGCGTCGCCGGCGATGTCGACGAAGGTCGCCGGGCCCTGCTCGAGCGACTCGATCGCGTCGTAGGCGACGGTGCTGTCGTAGATCCCCAGGCCCTCGACGAACTCGGCGTTGCCGGGCGAGGTGAGGCCGATGAGCTCGACCTCCGGGCGCTGCCTGAGCATGAACGCCGCCGCGATCGCGGTCTTGCTCGAGGCGCTGGAGATGACGATCGGCCCGCGGTCGGCGAGCCCGTCGTCGGCGATCTGGTCGTCGATCAGGAAAGAGGTGAAGAACAGCGGGCGCAGCAGCATCTGCATCGCCTCGCTGTCGGCGCTGTAGAAGGGGTCAGCTCCTGTCGCCAGGTAGCGGCCGTAGGCGGAGGGCAGCGCCGCCCGGTGCGGTGAGGCGTCGACGAAGCCGCTCTCGGCGGCGGCCGCGGGAGTGACGAGGAGATGCGAGGACGGCGGCAGGTACCCATAGACGCGGGTTCCGGCCTCCACGCCCTCGGCCTCGCTGCGCTCGACCTCGGCGAAGCCCCAAACCGGGACCCGGCCCCAGCCGTCGAGGGCCGGGAAGAAGTCCCAGTAGGACATCGCCTCGCCGAAGACCGCGTAGGTGACGTTGTTCGCCGTCATCCCGAAGCTGCGAACCCTGAGCAGAGCCTGCCCGGCAGCGACCTCAGGCGGGTCGGACTCGGCGACGCGGCACTCGCGGAAATCGTCTCGCTTGACCAGGAAGTCCGTCATCGCCGTGATCCTCTCACGTCGCACCGGGCGCCGCCAAGAGATTCCACCGGGGACGTTGTAATGATCGGCCACTTGGCGCGGTCGATGGGGAGATTCAAGTGGGCGGTGCTGATCGCGCTCTGCTCGGGCCAATTCATCATGGTCCTCGACTCCACCGTGATGAACGTCTCGATCGAGCGGGTGATCGAAGACCTCGACACCAAGGTGGCGACGATGCAGCTGGCGATCGCCACCTACACGCTGACGACGGCGGCGCTGATGCTGGTCGGCGGCAAGATCGGCGACATCATCGGCCGTCGCCTGGCCTTCCGGATCGGGCTGGTGACCTTCGGCGCCGGGGCTCTGATCACGGCGCTGGCGCCGAGCATGGGGATCCTGATCCTCGGCTGGTCGATCCTCGAGGCGATGGGGGCGGCGCTGATGATCCCGGCGATCATCTCGCTGCTCGCCGCCAACTACGAGGGGCGCGACAGGGTCATCGCCTACGGCGCGATCGGGGGAATCGCCGGCGCGGCCGGAGCGGCGGGCCCGATCATCGGCGGCTGGGTGGCGACGGTCGGCAGCTGGCGCGACGTCTTCGCCGCGGAGGCCGTGATCATGGTCCTCCTGCTCGGGGTATCAAAGGTCATCCGCGACGCCCCTCTCGGCCGCGCCCGGCCGAAGCTGGACGTCGTCGGCGGCCTGCTCTCGGCGTCCGGCTTGGCCCTCGCCGTCCTCGGGATCGTCCAGAGCTCGACCTGGGGCTGGATCGACTCGAAGGAAGCGCCGACCGTCGGCGGCACCGCGATCGAACCCTTCGGCTTCTCAGTCGTCCCCCTCCTGATCCTCGCCGGCCTGATCCTGATCGCGGCCTTTGCCCGCTGGGAGCGTCGGGTGGCGGCGGCCGGGGGCGACACGCTGGTCGACCTCTCGATGCTGCGGCTGCCGCAGCTCCGGGCCGGCCTCGGGACGATGGCGGTGATGTTCCTCTGCCTCGGCGGCATCTTCTTCCTGATGCCGCTCTACCTGCAGATCGTCCTCGGCAAGGACCCGCTCGAGACCGGCGTCGACCTGCTGCCGATGTCGCTCGCGGTGTTCTTCGTCGCGATGGGCGCCTCGCGGCTCTCGACCCGGGTCGCGCCGCGGATCCTGATCCAGCTCGGCCTGCTCTTCGTCGCCGCCGGCGCCGGGCTCCTGGTAGTGACCATCGATCCCGCCTACGACTCGCTCCCGTTTGCCGGCTCGGTGCTGGTCATCGGCATCGGCCTCGGCCTGATCGCCTCGCAGGTGACTAACGTCAACCTCGCCTCCGCCGGGCCGGAGAAGACCAGTGAGACCGGCGCCCTGCAGGGTACGGCGCAGAACCTCGGCAGCGCCCTCGGCACGGCGGTGATCGGCTCGCTCCTGCTCAGCGTCCTCGTCACCACCTTCGACCACCGGGTGGAAGGCGACAAGGCCCTCCCCTACGGCCCGCGACACGAAGTCGCGGCGAAAACGAGCCACGGGCTCGCCTTCCTCCCCGCCGAGGTCGCGGGCGGAGCGCTGAAGCAGAAAGGCGTGCCGCCGCCGATCGTCAAGCAGCTGGAAGCGAACTACTCCCGCTCCCAGGTCGACGCCCTGAAGATCGCCGTCGGAGGCGTCGCCCTGATCGCGCTGCTCGGCCTCGGCGTCACCCGCCGGCTGCCCTCGGCTCCGCTGCGGGCGCCGCCGAGCGAGGCGGCCGCGGCGTGATCCGGTAGCTCGGCCGCCGCAATCGAGGACGGGACACCTCGGCGACCGTCCCACGGGCGGCTCGGCGATCACCTTGGCAACGGGTTTGAGTATGGCTTCGCGCTTTTGACACCTTTCTCGCATCGGTTGACGCTATCCCCATTCACCAATCGGTTAGTTTGCGACGCATGAGCGTCTCGACGTCTTGCCCATCGCTTCTTCCGCCTCGATGAGGCTCGCCTCGTGATCGGGCGGTGGCGCCCGGTCGGACTGCTTTGCGCCGTGGCGGCGGTGGCCTTCTCTGCTCTGGCTGGGATAGGGACCGCGTCGGCGAGTGCCTCGATCTACGGTTACTGGAGTCTCGATATGCCCGAAATCGTCTGTTGCAAAGACACGCCGGTCTCCCAGAGTTTCAACCTGATGGAACCAATCGACCCTGGCAACGGGCTGCAGGGTCATGTCGACTCCGCCGAGATCCACAACGGAGCCGGCCTCCACTTTGTCTACTTCATCCTTGAACACAGCGAATTTGCCGGCATCCCTTCCAGCAGCTTTTCCGGGAACTCGATCACGCTCGGGACCGTCGAAGACACCGAAGTCCCCGGGTTCTGCCCATACCGCTGGTACGTGCTGGAAGGGAGCATCGATGACGAAAATTCGATGCACGGCACCTTCACCGGGGGAACGATCAGCTACTCGGACCCTGCGAACTGCGCGTCCGGGGTTAACACCCAGGAAAAGAGCGGCGTCTGGAACGCCTACCGCGGTGCGGCCGCAAGCTCGCTCTCCGTCGCCGACACGACGGTCGGAGAGCCCTTCTCGGGGACCCACACCGCGAACTTCCCGGTCACCCTCTCGAAAGCCTCCTCGAGCCCGGTGACCGTCGCGTTCGCCACCCACGACGGCACCGGGGCCGAAGGCGCGGTCGCCTCCAACGGCGACTACGAAGCGACGAGTGGCAATCTCACCTTTAACCCTGGCGAGACGACGAAGTCGATCCCGGTCACAGTCAAAGCCAACAAGGTCAAATCGAAGCTGAAGTTCAAGGTCACGCTGTCGGCGCCCTCGGGAGCGAGCCTTGCAAGCGCCGAAGCCACCGGGACGATCCAGCCCAACCCCAAGCTCTCCGGGCACGTCTACACCAACGAGTGCGGCGCCAAACTCTGCAAGCAGTCGCCCTACCCGGGCCAGACGATCCTCGTCCAAGGCAAGGCCGGGGACGGGACCGCGGTCGATACATCCGCCGTGACCGGCCCCGATGGCTCCTGGTCGGTGAACGTCCCGTCGGGCTCCTACGTCGCGGGCCCGACCGTCGACGGCAAGACGATCGAAGGGCCCGGGTGGGATCCCGAGAAGACCGACCCGATCACGGTCGCCAGCGCCGACGTCCCGGGGCTGGACTTCAGGACCTGCGCCGCCAACGCCGGCGCCTCGGCGAGCGCCGCCCGCTCCTCGAGGGCCGGGGCCACCGGGCGCTCCGGTGCGCAGGCCTCGATCGCCTCCCCCTATCAGTACCTCTGCGAAGCGACCTACACCTTCCAGGCAAAGGCGGCGATCCCGATCCCGACCTTCGCCGACCCCTCGCCGCTGGCGCCCTTCGCAGTCCGGCAAGACGGCACCGGCTTCCAGGCCGACAATCAGGACTCGGGACCCTGGCAGGAGCAGCTCCCGGAGTGCGAGAAGTTCAACAAGGAACGCGATCATCCGAAGCCGTTGAAATGGCTTAGCTACTACCAGGGCCACGCCAAACTCGGCACCGCGACCATTTCGCTCAACTACTACCGCACGACCGAGGACCTGACCGATGAGCAGCTGAAGATCGTGCCCGGATCCATGACCCGGATCTACAAATACGCCGGCTCGGCCGGCAAGGGCGAGTGCAGGATCACCAGAGAGGTGACACCGTTGACGGCCATCTCGACCAAGCACGGCGGCGAGTTCCAGATCGTGATCTCCTGGCCGATTCCGTTCCTGCCGCGGGGATACGAGCCGCCACCGGACTTCAAGAAACTGCCGGGCGTGGCGAACAGGCTCCACGCACTGCTCGACGAGGCGGCCGAGGAGGTCCCTGCCTTCAAGAAGCTGCCGGAGCCGGCGAAGCAAGCGGTCATCTACGCCGCCGCCGAGACCGTCGAGCACCTCGGCATGCACGGGCTCAAGCACTACCCGTCGAAGGCCGACCTCACCCAGTTGATCGCCTCGAGCGTGGCGGTCGAGAAAGCCACCAACATCCCCATCCTCCTCTACAACGTCGCCGCCTCCCAGGCGCGCAGCAAACAGGATTACCACCCGGCGACGATGGCGATCCGCGGCAAGCTGGTTAAGACACCGTGCGCAAAGCTCGGCAGAACGAGCGTCGACGGTTGCACGATCACCTCGCTGGCACAGGACGTCACCACCCAGGAGTTCCCCGACTACCAGTTGACCGAGCTGCGCAGCGGCAAGGGCGGGGGCTCCAGGGCGCTGCCGATCGCCACAGTTCCCAACTCGGTGGTGGTCTCCTCGGCCAGCGACGCCGGGCCGCTGCCGGGTCACAGGCACGTCAATTTCAAGGAATCAAAGGGGGGCGTCGGCGACATGCAGGAACTGTGGATAGCGATGCTGAGGCCGTTGGCTCCCGCGGCGCCGCAGGTGGCGGCGGGCGCCACGCTATCCGGGACGCCGCCGAAGGACCCGGAGTGCACGATCACCGGCGACGCGGCCACGATCGCGGCCAAGAACCCGGGCACGCGCTGCTTCGGATTCCCCGACGGGCTCCCTTAGGGAACACGGTCCCCCGCTAGATAAGGACGATCCCGCTCCGCAGCCGGCCTCCGACCAGCGAGCTTGGTCTTGTTTCACCTATCGATGTTCGATAGATTCCCATCGTAACTCGATAGGAGGGCTGATGGGAAAACTGACCGTGCGTGCCCTGCGCACCGTGCTCGCGGTGGTGCTCACAGGAACCGTGCTGATCCAGGTGCTGATGGTGTGGACGCTGATCAGCGGCAACGACCCGGAGGACGGCTCGCTCCCGCTGACTTCGCTGCGACTCATCACGATCCTGGGCGTGGTGACGATCCAGGTCGCCCTCGTCTGCGTGTGGCGGCTGGTGACGATGGTCCGCCGCGGAACCGTGTTCTCCGACGCCGCCTTCCGCTACGTGGACATCGTGATCGGCGCGATCGTTGCGGCCGCCCTCGTTTGGTTCACGGTCACCGCCATCAACGCGCCCGACCAGCGCGACGACCCCGGCGTCACCTTCATCATGGGCGGCATCGGCCTCGCCATCCTCGGTGTCGCACTCATCGTGCTCGTGCTGCGAATGCTGCTCGCCCAGGCTGTCACCCGCGACGTCGAGGCATCGCGGCTGAAGGCCGAGCTGAACGAGGTGATCTGATGCCGATCGCCGTCGACATCGACGTGATGCTGGCCCGCCGCAAGATGTCCGTCGGCGAGCTCGCGGACCGCGTGGGGATCACGCCCGCGAACCTGGCGGTCCTCAAGAACGGCCGCGCCAGGGCGGTGCGCTTCGCAACCCTCGCCGCGCTCTGCAAGGCGCTCGAGTGCCAGCCGGGCGACCTGCTGCGCTGGGAAGCCGAGGATGGCGCGGACGAAATGGCGTATCCCGGGGTAGGCGTGACAGCGCTCGGTGCCAGCGGCCCATGACCGGCGCCTCGACCTACAGCTAGCTTTCCAGCAATGCCGAAGATCTCAACTCCCCTCTCGATCCTCGACCTCGCCGCGGTCGGGCGCGAGGAGACGGTGGCAGAGAGCTTCGCCGGCAGCCTCGAGCTGGCGCGACTGGCGGAGCGTTCCGGCTACCGGCGGATCTGGTACGCCGAGCACCACAACATCTCGTCCATAGCCTCCTCGGCGACCGCCGTCCTGATCGCCCACCTCGCCGCCCACACCGAGACGATCCGCCTCGGCGCCGGCGGGGTGATGCTGCCGAACCACTCGCCGCTGGTGATCGCCGAGCAATTCGGCACCCTGGAGACGCTGCACCCGGGCCGCATCGACCTGGGGCTCGGGAGGGCGCCGGGGACCGACCAGCGCACCTGGATGGCCTTGCGGCGCGACCCGCATGCGAGCGACCGTTTTCCCCAGGACGTGGTCGAGCTGCAGAAGCTCCTCGGCGACGAGGACCCGCCACCCGGAATCAGGGCGATCCCCGGGGGCGGCACCCATGTGCCTCTCTACATCCTCGGCTCCTCCCTCTACGGTGCCGAACTGGCCGCCGAGCTCGGCCTCCCCTACGCCTTCGCCTCCCACTTCGCACCGCGCTTCCTGCACGAGGCGCTCGAGGTCTACCGCGACGGGTTCAAATCCTCACGGCAGCTGCCGGAGCCGTATGCAATCGCCGGGCTGGGCGTAATCGCAGCCGAGAACACCGAGAGTGCCGAAGCTCAACTCGAGGCCGCCCGCCGCGTCCGCGCCCGTGCCCTCTTCGGCCGCGGCCGCAAGCTGAGCGACGACGACGTCACCTCCCTGCTCGAGTCCGGACAGGCGGCCGCCGTCGACGAAATGCTCGCCTACACCGCCGTCGGTCTCGCGGGCGAAGTGGCCGCCTATCTCGAGAACTTCGCAGCCGACACCGGAGCCGACGAGCTGATCACGGTTCACTACTCCGACTCGGTGCCCAACCGCCTGCGCTCGGTCGAGCTTCTCGCCGGAGAGATGGCCATTGGCTGAAGGGCGTTGAGCTGCTAACTTACAACCAGATGGTTGTAGATAAGAAACCGATCCACGGCGAGGAGGAGGCCACCGACCTGCTGTTCGGGGCGCTGGCCGATCCGATCCGCCGCGACATCCTCCGCCGTGCCCACGAGGGCCGGCTCTCGGTCTCGGCCCTCGCTCGCGAACACCCGATCAGCGTGACGGCGATGCAAAAGCACGTCGCCGTGCTGGAGCGTGCCGAACTGGTCAGCAAGCACCGGGTCGGCCGCGAGTCGATCGTCCATACCGAGACCGATGGCCTCATACGCGCCCACGCCGCACTCGATCGTCTCGAGGCGGACTGGCGTGGCCGGATCGAGCGGATGGAGCAGATCCTCGAAACCGACAAAGGAGACAGCTGATGCCCGTCACCGACGTAGACAAGGACCTCGACGCCTTGACCATGACAATCACGGCCGAGTTTGACGCCGATGCCGAGCGCCTCTGGGAGCTGTGGTCGGATCCTCGCCAGCTGGAGCGCTGGTGGAGCCCACCGGACCATTCGTCGACCTTTGTCGAGCACGAGCTCACCGTCGGCGCACGCACCACTTACTTCATGACCGGCCCCGACGGTGAGAAGCACCACGGCTGGTGGCGGATCGAGGAGGTCGAGCCGCCCCACCGGCTGCACATGAAAGACGACGCCGTTGACGACGAGGGCAGGCCGAACGACGGTGGCCCGACGGCGATGACGGTGACGATCGTCGAGGCCGGCGGCGCCGCGACGATGTCGATCCACACCCACTTCTTTGACCGCGAGTCGATGGAACAGACCATCGAGATGGGATTTGAACAAGGCATGACAGAAACGCTCAACCAGGTCGACCCCCTCCTCGCCGCCGCGAGGGCGTGACAAGAGCGCGCGCAAAAAAGCACCTGGGCCCAGTCCCGCTCGAAACGACGAAAGCCCCGCGATCGCGGGGCTTTCGTATATAGCGGGGGCGGGATTCGAACCCGCGACCTTCGGGTTATGAGGAGCATCGAAGGTCTTCTGGAGGGTCCCGTGGGGGCCGCTCAGGCACGGCAGACCTCCTCGGGTTTCTTCAGAATCGCTCCGTTTGGTACCACGGCAGGTACCTCCGGAGGGCGGATACCGACCAGGCTTTGACGGAGTTCGGCCACGAAAGTCATCTCTAACTCACGGCGCAGATCCCTGGCTTGCCTCAGCCGGCTGAGTGGTCGCATCTTCCTGTGTGGCGAGAATTATTTGGAGAAGAACTGCCCAATGTCTCCGTAGTCCGGCGACTGGTCGCGTGACATCCGGTCATGTACGTACGCGAGGATCTCATCGAAAAGCAGATTCGGCATGCGCGCATTTCGCGCGATAAGGTCGGATCGCAGCGCCTCCATGGCGGTCATCCACTCGCGGTACTCGCGGGCGAGCGGGTCGCGCGCAGACCACTTTGCCTGTACGTAGTCACGCGCCACCGAGAATCGAGAAGGCGACACGAGCTGCGCACTCGAGACCAAGCCAGTCTCGCCGGGCACTTGATGATAAACGCACGTCACCTGATCGATGAAGAGCACGCGATAGCCC
This sequence comes from uncultured Solirubrobacterales bacterium, assembly GCA_963795295.1. Classification (GTDB taxonomy): domain Bacteria; phylum Actinomycetota; class Thermoleophilia; order Solirubrobacterales; family 70-9; genus VRUE01. The sequence continues at coordinate 545,813 of CAWCHE010000005.1, read as the reverse complement.
AGCGAAATAGTGAGCGCGAGCCAGAGATCCCAGTCCTCGCATACGTCTAGCGCCTCATCAAATCGCACCGGGCTTTCCGAAAAGTTTGGACGACGACCGAACCCGTGTGGAGAAAGTTCACGACAGTCAGGATCCGGTGGTCGTAGGGATACGCCTTAAGCGGGAATTCCGCGAGGTTCGACGGAGAGCCTTTCAAACGCTTGTTGGCGACGACGGCGCCTAGGTAGACGAGATCGGCGTCGCCACGCTCGAGCGACTCACAGCCCGCCGCAAGGTGCCCCGGCAGAAACAGGTCGTCATCGTCGAGGAATGCGATGTACTTTCCGGAGGCGCGCTCGATACCGGCATTTCTGGCCGCTGCAGGACCCAAACACCTTTCCAACTCGATGAGCTGAATCGACATACGGTCAGACCAGCGACGAGCGACGGCGACAATGGACTCGCCACCGTCGTTTACGACTATCGCCTCGACGGGGGCGGTCATTTCCTGCGCTGCAACGCTTGCGAGGGCTGCGTCGAGCAGTTGGGGGCGGTCAAGCGTCGGGATGATCACGCTGACCGCAGGACGTATCTCCACCGCAGCACGGCGCACTGGACCCGCCTCGCAATCCACTGACTCCCGACGCCCCCACACGCTCAGAGTCCGAATGAATGCGAGACCAGCCGTGCCAGCTCGTCCTCGCTGGTCCCAAGGTCGACTGCGATGGCAGGTAACTCGAGGCGGTTCGTCTCAAGAAGCAGGCGATCGGTGAACATACCGTCGCGATCGAGCAGGTTCTGCAACGCCCTCTCGGGGTTTTTTGTCTTACGCGGTATATCCCAGGCAGTGCCCCGACTCTGGAATGCCGCTCGGCGAAACTCCGGGGTCGGTAGGAGCCAGGCCGCATGGTCCGGACTCGAGAGCAACGGCTTGACGAGGTGTGGCAGGAGTCGGAAGCCCTCCGCAATGACCCTCGCATCTTTCGATAGCCGCAATAGATCCTCGACGATTAGTCCAGCCTCGCCCCGGAACCAATGGAAGGTCTCCAGCATGGTCCGCGGCGACCGATTGACCCAGCGCTCGTCCATGTCCATCGAGGTGAATTTGCTGAGGTATGGGGCGTCCGCGGGTGTGCTTCTTCGTGCATGATCCGCCATCATGACGTCGGTGTCATACACGCGCAGTCCGTGCTGCGCGGCGATGCGCTGGGCAATGGTCGACTTCCCGCCGCCGCTGCCGCCCCCAAGCCAGTAAACTCGTCGTAGCCCATCTCGCAACTTCGGGGCGCCATCGCTCGTAGTCAGATCTTCAGATTGCACGCGGCTCATGTGTATCGATTTGCCTCGCGATGCCACGGCGAGATTGATCCGTCCGACCATCATCATTCCCGGCGCAACCGGGGCCGCGGGCGATCGGTGTAGTCGGGGTCGAATCGTCAACGGGTGGATGGGCTGCTGCCAGCTCCTTCAGCCAGTCATGGCTCCGGAGTCGCGCCACGACGTCGGGGCGCACGGCTGACATGCGGTAAATTGATGTGCCGCCCCGCTCCGCCCCGTACACCTCAGCCGGGAGGCTTAGGCGCCGTTCAACCCGCCCATCCATGGCCAATTCGAACGCTATGCCCTCCGTGGAGTTCGTGACGAGGAGGTTGCCGTTCGGCAGCCGTTCGCAACCACCGGCCAACGGGCAGAAAAACGACTCCGGAGGTTCCGCCGCCCAACTCCACACAACCTCACGCGTGGTCGGCTCGACCACCACGAGCCGCGTGCGTCCCATGGCTGTCCCGTTGTCGAAGACAAGGACCCGCCCATCGGGCAGCATCGACGGTTGATGGGGACCGGACAGCTCGTCTCCACCCCACCACCATTTGACCGAGGCGGATTCGATGTCGACAACTGCGACCGTGTGGAGCTCGCGCATGCACAGCATAAGCGCACCACGCTCCCACAACCCCGCCGGATGTGCAGCCAAGAGCCCCAGCGTGTTGGTGTGCATGACGTCGCACGGTGAGCCGGGGAGTGCGCGTAGGCGCCTGAGTGCCTGCCGCCGTTCGCCCTCATAGGCACCGGTTCGCAGGATCGTTCGGGTGTCGTCGACCTCTTCGGGAAGAACGTTTTCTCCTAGGGCCGGCCAGCCACGGCGCTCGAACTTTTCACTTCGGCGTAGGGTCGACTCGCCGATGAGGTGTTTCAGGTCTGGATCGGTCGCCAGGACGTCGAAAAGGAGACCTCATTGACGACTGCGCCGCCCTGATCGAGAAACGTCACCAGGTTGTCCAAAATGACGCGCCGCTCCACTCCAATATCGACGAGACGTGGCGCCTCAGTAAGGACGAGCACCGCTCCCGAAACATCGATCGCGAGGTCGTGGTGGGCTGCGACGTCAGCCGACCACTCCAGCTCTGAGCCAGGTCCTAGCTTGAGCAGCGCTCGCAGCGGGACGATCGCGAACAGGCTTCCGTCGGTGTCCACGGCTACGTGATTCCAGCCGCGCAGGTAACTCGGAGGGTCGTCCTCGGGCGGCAGCTGATGGGCGGGGTGGCTCCACTTGTGCAAAACGATGCCGGAGTCATCCACGACATAAGCCGCAGGAATCGGATATTGGGATGCCGGGGAAAAAAGGAATCCGGCTTCTACCGATCTCCACAATTCGCCCACTTGCCTGGAGACTACGTCAAATGGGCGGCCATCTTCCCGGGCATAGCCGGCAGATCTGTTGATCTCGCCCAATCTGTCGATCTCGTTCCCAGACGATCACCTGAAATTGGGGGCCGCATGAGCTTCCGCGTCCACCCCCCACGCCCCCAACGACGCGCGGTGGTCGTAGGCAGACGGTCGCCTGAGATCGGCACTTCGGCTCTGGAACTCGACGCTGGAGCCCCCTCGGAAATCTCGTCGCGTCCAGTTTTTCCCCCGACGAGATCGGCGGCTGAATTGCACACTCGTTCTAATGGACCATCGCTTTGACAGCCACCGCATGAATTTCCTCGGCCACATTCGGCATGCGCATGTACGCTGGGCCTTGGCGCAGTTGAGGAGCCGCCCAACTCGCAGGCGAGAGAATTGAAATTCGTAAAGTGCTAGACATGCTGCAGACCTCCCCGTACCTGACCTGCATAGGCTCTGGCGAAGCCAGCCCGGTTGTATATGCGATCGACGAGTCGGAGCCGCCGGACCTCACTCCTCCTCGGAATGCGGCTTTTGGTGTCATCGGGCTAGATCGCTCCGTATCATGGCACCGCGATCCTGTGGCGCTCGATGCGCTGCATCACGCCGCGCCAGGGCCGTAGAGCAGCATGTACTGACCAAGTGTTATGGCGACGCCGTGGTGGCGGACCTAGTCGGCCGGAATTGGCTTCAGCCCCCTGAGGAGCTCTGCCGCGAGTACCTGCTGACCACAGCGCAAATCGAGGTCACTGCCCACTGCAATTGGGGCTGCCGCTTCTGTCCAGTGTCGATCGACCGGAAACCGGCCGCGACCATGTCTATACCGCTCTTCGAGGAGATCATCAGGAAAATCTCGGTGTACGACACGATCCGCTACGTCACCTTCCACTTCTATAACGAGCCGACGCTCGACCGTCTCTTTGAAAAGCGGCTCTCCATATTGCAGGAGCACGGGCTCGTGCTTCGACTGTTCACAAATGCCAGTCACCTGACGAGCGACAAGATCAACTCGCTGAGCCGGTCAGGTGTGCTCGATAGGCTGGTGGTTAACCTTCCGTCCGTTAACGAGGAAGAGTTCCAAGCTCTCACGCAGTCGAAGACCCATGCGATGAGCTGCGCAATCTCGAGACTGCCATCGAAGCTGGTCTCCCCGTCGCCATCGCGGTCAATGGGTCGGGAGCCGACGTTGGACGCCGCGTCAGTCAACTGCGCGAGGAGTACGAGGCGCGCGGCGTCTCGGTCAACCCTACCGTCGTCTCGGACCGAGCCGGGCTGGTTGAAGGGCGCTACAACCAGGCGATCCGCGTTGACGGTCGGCTCCGCGGCTGCGGATGGCCCGTCAACCACGCACATTTCTCGGTCAAAGGCGAGATGTTTATTTGCTGCAACGACTACTACCAGCGCGAGACCTTCGGCAACATTCGCTCCGGCTCGGTGCACGAGATCATGACGAGTCCGCCGGCTCTGCTCGCGCGTAGGCGAATCTTCGGCGTCGCGGAGGCCCCAGACGACTACGTTTGCCGCAGCTGCCACGATCAGCTTGTGGACTTTCCGCGTCGACAATTCCGGCCCCTAGCGAGCTTTCCAATGTGCGGGTTGCCACGAGCCATCCGGCGGACCGTGTCTGACACCCTCCGAATCTGGTACGTCGCGGCCCAACGGTTGTGCAACTTCCGCTGCTCATACTGCGTCTCGGTCAACGACTACGCGAAGAGCAACACCGAGGAGTGGTCCCATCAGGACGACTGCGCGCGCATGGAGCGAATCGTCCGTTGGATCGGCGACCTTCCCAGCCGCATCGGCATCAGGCTGGCGACCGTCGGTGAGCCATTTGCCTCTCGCTCGTTCCTCGCCCAAGCGGCATGGTTGAGCAGGCGCCCGAATATCGACTTCGTTGAGTTGCTGACCAACGGCTCCCTGCTCAAGCGACGGCTCGACCAACTCAGCAGTGACGGTGACCCCAGCAAGATTTCGCTCTGGATCACCCACCATCACTCCGAGATCAGCGTCGCGCGGCTGATAGAGAACGCGCTCCTCGCACAGGACAAGTACGGCTGCTTTGTCGTAGTGAACGGCTTGCTCTTCCCGGATAATGCCGCATCAGTCGGCCAATTGCAGCGCGCGGCCGAGGAGGCAGGCCTGCCCTTCAACTTGGACCTTGGCTACGACCCGCTGACCCCTCATGCGGCGCATTCGGAGCTCGATCAAATGGTTCCGGTGCTCCAAGCCGGCCGCGACGGGATCAGCCGCGCCGTCCAACTGGGCGCTGATCCCGAGCTGCTAGAGCTCAACCTGCTGGCGTTGCGGGATCTGCGCAACCAACCGTGTGCTGCTGGCCACGACTACTTCTACATCGGCATGCACGGTGATGTGTACCGGTGCTCGAGATACCAAGCACTCGGGAAAGATTGCCTCGGAAACGTCCTCGACGACGACTTCGAGCTGAAGCTGAACGAGACGCGCTGGGTGCCTTGCGCGGCCGGGTTTGGCTGCGGAAACAAGGAGGACTTTCTGAACCTGCGACGCTGGAGCGGGCCCCCCGCATCGTCAGCACCCAGTCTCGGCTGGGTCGGGGGCAAGCCCAGCCAACCGCTGTCGCCACCGCCTCCGACCAGCTGAGGGAGCGATGCACGTCGAGGACATGACTTGGATGGAGTACCGTGACCTCGTTCTCGAGCAAATCGTCGTGCTCCCGATCGGCGCGATCGATGGCCATGGCCCGCACCTGCCGCTGTCGACCGACACTCTTGTCTCGAACTACCTGGCGCACGCGTTGGAGAAACACATGGAGGTGCTGATACTGCCGGCGCTCCCCTACAGTCGGAAGACCGACCCGAAGGCCAGCGGTGGCGAGTTTCCTGGCGTGACCCACCTCCGCGCGTCGACGCTAACCAACGTGGTGCTCGACGTGCTGCAGGCCTCTTGCGACCACGGCGCCCGGCGGTTTCTCATCCTCGACTCGCACATGGCGAACGCCGGCGCGATAAGAGAGTCGGCTGACCTGTTTATTGACGGCGCACCCGGAACCCGGGTCATGGCGGCCGCGTGGTGGGATCTGGTCTCCGAGGAGTCCCGGAACGCAGTTGCCTCCGAGACGGGCGTCGGTCGGCAGGACGATCACCACGCGGCGATGGTGGAGACGAGTCTCGTCATGCACATCGCACCGGAATTGGTTCGCCGTGACCTCGTCGCCGACGCCGCCATCAGCCGGCGGGCCCGCTATCTCATTCGCCCGCTACCGGACTCGCTGAAGACATCGAGCGGCGTCGTCTACAAGGCGAGCCGGGCAAGCGCGGCCATCGGCGAGAGACTGATGGAGGAGATCGTCGGGAATCTAGTTGAGGCCGTGAAGCTAGAGCTCGACTTGAGCACCTAAGACACAAGGCAGAGGAGAGTCAAGATGGAACTGAAGGAGCTGACCCCACGCAGTAACGCCCGCTACGAGCAGGCGGGTGAGATCGAGTTCGAGGACGGAACGTGCATCGCCATCTTCCGCTATCCCGAGGGAAAGATCCGCGTGCAGACGAAGCATCCCGCAGCCGACCGGGGACGCTTCGCCGTGGCGCACTTGGCCTCGCAAGACGGTCCCGACCAGGGTACGCAGATCATGCTGGAACCCTTCGACCACGTGGACTAGTTCCCCGTCTCCTACCCCGGCTCGGCTCGATTATGGTGGCGCGGAGCCTGGCCCCTCCCACTCCCTTCTGACTTAGACCAACGCCCGATAACCCCGCCTTATAAAAACCCACTCACCCGCCGGCGGCGAACTCGACCTCGAAGGAGACCGGATCGGCGTCGACGATCGCCGAGATGCAGGCGATCTGCCTCACCGCCCGCGAGATGGCCGTCCTGTCGACCATCACCGCGGCGGCCAGCTCCTCGGCCTGACGCAGGAGCTCGGGCCGCGTCCCGGCACGCGGATGATCACGAAGGACCACGTAGAGGTCGAGCGATTCCGGACCGTCCTCGACATCGAAGTGGTCTTGGTAGAAGCGCCGCAGCCGGCCGATCTGATTCGGCGTGGAGAGTCGAGCGGCGTGAACCAAGCATTGAATGAGGGCATAGAAGGCGTTCTGGTCTCCGCCCAGCTTTAGCTCGGCCGCGATCGGGGTCCGATCCTCCGCGTTCGCCAGAAGCAGATCCATGCTCAGGGGCGCATACTCCCCCCCACCCGTGGTCCTGCTCGTGACTATCTCCCGGTCGACGTAGTGAAAGTCGAGCCCCGGGTGGCCCTCCACCCTCCACCTCGGTGGCTCCCAGAGCAACCTCGCGAATTCCGCCGTTGACTGAACCTCCGGTTTCGTCCGCCGCGGAAGGGGTTTGCGTGTCCCCGACGGATAGAATGCTTCGTTCGCCAGGAACTCGTCGAACCGAACCCGCTCTGCCGCGAACGCCTCGTCGACCACGCCGGATTCCCGAAGAAGCTGGGCGGCCTTCTCGATCTGCTGCTTCTGGCCCAGGTCACCCAGCCCTTTGTAGATCTCGGAAATCGACCTCTGACTCTCAGACATGGATTTCGGCCCTCCCGTCACTCATCGTCGTCTTCCAGAATCTCGTTGAACGCGGCGCTCTCAGAATTGAGAAACCTCAGCGCCGCCCGGCTCGAAGCCGACACCGACCTCCACGCGGGGTCATCACTGACGCCCAGCGTATCCAGACTGGAAACGATCTCGAGAAACTCCTCGGCCGCGCCGCCGAGTGCCTCCACATAGTCAAGAATCACCGTGCGATCCTTCGGGAAGCCCCTGAAGGCGGCCTCGTCTCCGGGGTCCTCGACAAGACCGAGAAGGTGCCCGAGTAGGGTGTCGGAGTTGTCCCAGGCCTCCCGAGCCTTGAGGTGATGCGTCCTCGCCCGATCCAAGAGGAAGTCCCGATCCTCGTGATCGGTTAGGTCCCGGGTGGCGACGAGCATCAGCAACGTCTCGCTGGATCTGGACAGCCAGGCCCCTGCGAACGCGTGCGCCCGAGACGCATTTCCGATCTGTTCCAGATAGCCGTCTTCGGGGCCCTCCCTTCCGATCACACCTGCCACCACTCACCGTCGGCATGTCGTGTGACGCGTTCGAAAAGCGAGGCGAAGCGGGCCGGGCCCTCGGTGTGGATGGGCACCACCCTGTCGGCGTCGATCGCTCTGGCGAAACGCTGCAGATCCTCGACCCTCGCATGTCCTGAGGCGTGCACCACGGAGAGCTCGATTCCCGCCTCCGCGAAGGTCCTTCGGGTCTTCTCTCCGGACAGGCCACCGAGGTAGCCGGGCCACATCATCCAGGTCGCCCTGGCTCCACGCAGGCATCCCGCCCGCTCGAGCTCACCTGCCATCGATGTCCTGAAGCTCATCACCCACCCCTCCGGGTGCTCCGAGAGCTCATCGGCGTGGATGCGGGATCGTCCAAGGTCATCGACGCGCTTGAACTCGCCGGCTCTCTTCACCCGGATCCGCTGGGCCTGCGGCACATACACCCGGACCCGCTCCCAATCTGCCTGCGGAATCGACCGCCGGTGGGTGGCGGCCGCCACCGAGGCGCCATACAGATCGAGCACAAGATTCCGACCCGAGCGAAGAGCGGCCCTGTAGACGCTGACCATCCGATCGACGTTCTGGGGCGAATAGCAGGCCAGAGCTATACCCGGCGTCTCCCGGAACAGCCCGACGCAACGCTCCTCGACCTCCTGCTCGGTTTTCGGGAGACCGACGTCGCCCGGTCCACGCCCGACGGTCGTACCCTCCAGGACCAGTACGTCGACCGGCGCCGGCGGTCGAGCGAGGAGGCGACCGAAGGTCGACGACTTACGTCCATGCGCACGGATATCGCCGCTATAGAGCAGTGATCGACCATCCGCCCTCACGAGGAGCGCATAGGAGTCGTAGGCGCTGTGGTCGACCAAGAAGGGCGTGACCTCGAAGGCGCCGATCCGAAGCGGCTTTCGGTCGGTGAGCACCTCTGCTGGGGAGCGCCGCAGACCGACTGGCGTGAAGAAGGCTGCCTCTTTAAGTATCCGCTCCGTCGCAGCTCCCATGAAAATGGGGATCTCGGAAGGCAACGCAGGAATCAATCCGAAGTGGTCAGGGTGACCGTGGGTGAGAATCACGCCCACAAGCGGGGTAGGTCCTGCGCTCAAATCGAGGGTCCCGGGCAGGGATCGAGCGTCCCCCGGCAGCTCCGAAAGTGGGAATCCCAGATCGAGGATGAGGCGATCGCCACCTGCCGCCTGCAGTTCGAGACAGCTGCCGCCAATCTCCCTCGCTCCGCGGTGGATCCTGCCTCTCATCGATTTGGATCGCTTTGATGCATCGGTGCCGGGATATTCATCGAGATGAATTCGGAGTCCAAGAAATCCGACTTAAATGGCGGAGATCGCGGCCCCGAGATGATCGAAGGGTCCGCGTCCCCGGGTCTAGGATCTGATCGCAGATGACGGACTCCTTCGAATTGGATATGCGGGGCCTGCGTACCTATCTCGAAAGCCTGGGTTTGGAAGACGCTCCCCAGCTTCCGGTCCAAGCTGCGATTGCCGTCTGGTCGGATGAAGAACGCTTTCTGTCGGCAAACTTGACCGTCGTGCTTGCCCAGCTCACCTATCTGCTTGGGATTTCCCCGCACGTTGCCCGGCCGGACGATTTCCCCGCCCACTCGCTGCTTGGGCTTTCGGGAACCTTCCACGGGGATAGGGACATGTTCTTCATCCTCCTCTCCAGTGCTGGCGGGCCGTATTCCTGCTCCGAGGACTCCGCAACACTCGATCGGCTCCAGGTTTCCAGTGACCCACAGGGCTTCCGCCTTGTTGAGCTCCTATCCGAGGCGATCCTGGGTCGGGCGAACCGACTGATCCCTTCCGCTCGAGCCGCGGTCGCCCTAGTGCCTGACCCCACCTTTGAGGATCTAAAGGCGGACGATTCGCGCCCGACGCCTTGATGAATTCGAGCTCCCACCGGCCGGCGTTTCTCCCGTCACAATCCATAGTTGGGTTGCGGGGGCCTCGGACCCTCGTTTACGGTTGCAGCCATCGCTCCTGACGAGTCCACTTCATGACGCGTTTCGTCCATCGTCTCGCTCAGACCATCATGCTGACAGTGGTCGTCGTCATCAGCGGCTGCGGGGGTGGAGCCGAGACGTCGACCGTCACAACAACGGTGCCCACCGAGCACGCCAACGAGGTTGCAAGTACCGCCTCGGCGACAAGGTGCGTCGCGGAATGGAACGAAAAGCCGATTCCAATGGATGTTGGAGGACGGGACTTTGTCGCACAGCAGGTGCTTTCGACTACCGACGGCCAAGCAGCCGTTGTTGAAGATGCCACGGGCATTTGTGTCGTTGCGTTCCCGGAAGTGGCGGGGGGCTCGTCACTCGGTGGGGCCGCGTTTGCCTTCTCATATGAGAAGGGCACCTGGGGTCTCTATCTCGAAATCAACCATGCTGAAGCGCCTTTGGACCCTGCGGAGGCAGAAGCTCAGCAAGATGCGGCTGACCGGCGTTCGGTCGTGATGCACGAACTCCAGGAACTTGTTGAATTCTCGCCGAATGCTCGGCTCCAGCCCGACGGCAAGCTCGCTCTGTCGGACACGTCGAAGGCTCCGGAATCGGCTGAAGAAGTGCCCGAGGATGGAGAAATTGCCCAAGTTGAGCTGGAAGAATGCACGACGGTCTCGTTCGCCCCGAATTCTGATGCGGCAGCAGCCGAAGTCATGGTTGGAGGCGGCGCAACCTGCGAAGAAGTTGAAGAAGACCTCAGATCGTGGGCTGCCGGAGGCTACGAAGGTGATCCCGGCGACTTCACGTGTGGCGAAGGAACCCCGACGACAACAGGAATGTCGGGGACCTACATGCACTGTGAGGACGGCGAGAAAGTCCTCCAATTCATTTCGTACTGATGGGGCTGATACGACCAAAGGCGGCCCTCCTCGCGGGCTCCTTTCGGAGTGTAGATACTGGGAGCCTCACTCTTAGCAGCCGATGAGAACTGCGTGAGGGCCCTGACGGGTTCTCAGCCGTATCTCCGGAGCCGGCCGGAGCAGTCGTAGACGAATTCGATGTTGTACCGAGGATGACGGAAATATAGGAATCTCACCGCCGTGTACCGGAGGTCGCCGCTGCATCGCCGAATTCTCGAAAGAACCGTTTCCCCTTGGGCCCTGTGGTAGCCGACGACGCAAGCAGGGCGACACGTGTTGTAGAGGAGGACGCCGCGGGCTGTCGTCATCGGCTTCCCCCACTTTCGCCAGTGCCGGAGGTTCCTGGCTACGGGCGGGTCCCCGTTCAGGGGGGGAACGATCTCGCGAGGTCGCTTTACTACGGCCGTATACGGACTCGGCTTGAAGAATATGTTCGACTCGCCCTTCGTTTTCGGCGGCGGTCCGGCCGGTTTGGAAACTGTTAGTGCTGCGCTTCCGATGTAGCGCCACGCGGGCGAATACGGGTCTTCTTGGTATGCGCAAATTGTGATGGACGTCCCAGGGTCAGCAACGACCTCGTAGGACGTTGTGACCGCTACACCGGCTGGCGCTGCTTCAAAGATTACTTCTCCTCCGCCATGCTGCACGTAGGCACCTTCCGGCGGGGGGCAACTTCGCCCGTCCCCGAACGCGAACGCCCAGACGGTTTCGGAGGGTGTTGGAGGTTGGGGGTTCACTCGAACTTCAACCTTCTGTCCGCTCAGAGCCGTCGCTGGCACCTCCACGACAGCACCTGCGGCCGAACTGATGCTCGGCCCAAGATAGGACGCGAAAAACACCAGGAGCGCCATGGTCCAGTCGTTGCGTCGCATCGAGGCAAGCATATTGTGGCCCGACCCCGGTCCCCGGAAGTTGCATGCAACTCCTTCCGTCTTGACCCCGGGGTTCGGTCGCCTCGTCTGGAGCTTCACGTCATCCAGTAACCGCGACACCTGCGGGGTTCGAGGCATAAGTCCAGCGACGGCTGGTCAATCGTGTCGCAGCGACCCTAGGCCCGTTCCCGCCTTTCCTCGAACTAATCGGGGCGGGTGCCCTGCATTGCCAACAACGGGACCCTAGATCCGGGAATCCGTCCAGGGGCGCGTGCTGACTCCTTCTCCCCGGCCGCATTTCCGACGGACTGGCTGCCCATGACCTCTGCCCGCAACCTATCTTCGATCGCTTCGACGTCGAAGCGCAGGCGGGGCCGAGGGCCCCCACCGAGCCTGATGGCGCCCAGCTCGACCGCGTGTTCGTAGACCCAGGATCGCTCGACCTTCAGGCGGCGGGCAAGTTCCCCGGCATCGACAAGGGTGGCTCGACCGGACGTCGGGCCGCCCAGAAGCTCGACCACCCGCTCGGCGATGGCATCGATGGTCTCGTGACTGATCTCGATCGACATGATGTCGCTCCTCTGAAGTGTGGCCGGCGTTTCTCGATCAACGGATACTGTTGATGCTTGGTGTCGAACCGGAAGGCTCCGGCGATGAGCCCCTCCTCCCCGGGGGTCAGCGAGCGTATGGCAAAGGTCCGTACCCGCCACACCGGACCGGAGATGCGCCTGCGACGGGAGCTCTTCAGACGAGGGCTGAGGTTCAGGGTCGACCGGACGCCCTCCGGAAGCGGAGTAAGGAGCCGTGCGGATGTCGTATTCGGCCCGGCGAAGGTGGCCGTCTACGTCGACGGATGCTTTTGGCATTCGTGCCCCGTTCACTCGACCCTCCCCAAGGCGAACCGCGCATGGTGGGCCGAAAAGCTCTCCCGCACACAGGAGCGCGATCGGGAGGTGAATCGCATGCTTGCGGCGAAAGGCTGGCTGGTGGTGAGGGTCTGGGAGCACGAGGACCCCTCGGAGGCCGCAGATCGGATCGCCGATCTCGTCCGACGGCGGCGAGAAGAGGACCCTCGATCCCCGAACCGAGACGGGAGTCAGACGAATGCCGAAACCGATCTCCGACGCAATCCGAAGCCTGGAGGATGCGAGTGATCGGCTGCTCGAAATCGTCCGCGACCTGAAGGCCGGGAACGCCAGCCGTCAGGATCTTGATGCGGTGATAGCGGATCTTCGGATCACGGCGGTTCGCCACTTCGGTCCCCGGGCTCCCGCCCGTCGTGGGGAGGGTGGCAAGGGAAAGATCCTCGCTTATCTGATGGATCACAGGGGCGAGTGGATCCATCGGGAGGAGCTTGCCGCCATCAGTGGCATCGAAGAATGGGCACGGAGAAAACGTGAATGGAGCACCCAGGAGGGGTACGACATAGACGAGCTCGACGGCAGCTATCGGCTGAACAGTTTCGACCCCGACGAGGATCTGGCACGGGAGTGGCGGATCCCGAACGAGATCAGGCGCAGAACCGGCAGCGGCGAGTCCCGGATCCTCGCGCTCCTGAAGGCCTACGAGGGCGAAATCGTCGACAGCGAGAAGTTGCGTTACGTGGCGCGGATTCCCTCGGCACCACGGCGAACCCGGGAGCTTCGCGACGAGGACGGGTGGCCGATCGAAACACATATCGATGACCCCGACCTGAATCCCGGTCAGTATCGCCTCGCCTCCTCCGATCCGGATGATCTACGGGACAAACGGCAGCGGCTGTACCCCGAAGACCTGCGTGAGCGGATCTTCCGCCGGGATGACTACACCTGTCAGAAGTGTGGCCGGAATCGTGAGAGGTCCGAGCAGGCCGGTGATTCACGCTTCTACCTGGAGGTGCATCACATCAAGGCCGTCGCCGAGGAACTCGATTCGCTCTCGGTCGAGGAACTGAACGACCCGGCCAATCTGATCACCTACTGTCACCGCGATCACGCCGAGGAGACCCGCCTCCTGCAGAAGCGCCTGCGGGGCAAGCGCCGAAAACGCTAGGCGGCCACCGCCGCGATCGGCGCCACCGAGGCCCCCCGCCGGTCGAGGCAGGCGGCGAGAGTGCTCGCGATGGAGCCAGCGAGAGCGGGCGGGACCGCATTCCCGATCTGTCGTGCCACCGAGGTCATGCTCTGCTCGTCAAGGTCGGGGAATTCGAAGGAGTCGGGGAAGCTCATGCACCGGGCGGCCTCCCTCACCGTGATGGGTCTGTGCTCACTCGGATGCAGATACCGGCCCTTCTCGGGCTTGTAGAACTCGGTGCGGATCGTGAAGGCGGGCCGATCCCACCACAGACGGCCGAAAACATCGGTGGACCCGGACTTCTTGCGCAGCCAACAGGCCGGCGTGATGTCGGGCCTCCGGGCCGCCAGCTCGAAACGACCCTCGCCCTGGTTCGGGATCGTGCGATATCTCTCCACGCTGATCGCCCGTGGATTGCGCGGGTTGTGCCAGTTTTCCCGCTCGGCTCGAGCGGTAGTCCCTCCATCGCGTTTCGGAAGGTGCGCCATGGCTCACCACCCGGGGGAACGTTCCCGGGTGCGTGATGGGAGGGTTCGGGCCACGCGGGGGGGCCATCGAGCAATCCGATCACGATCGCGCGCTTCCGGGTCTGGGGCACGCCGTAATCGGCGGCGTTCAGCACCCGTCCCTCGACCTCATATCCGAGCTCCCCTGCCTCCCGCAGGAATGATTCGTACTCCGCCGAGCGGAGCAGTTGCGGGACGTTCTCCATCACGAACGCGACGGCTCCCGACTCCTGCAGAGCCCTGACATATTCCCGCCAGAGAGTCCGGCGCTCCATTCCGACTCCCGTCATGTTCAATGCCGAGAAGCCCTGACAGGGCGGCCCCCCGATGACCACGTCCGCCGCGGGAAACTCGTCCACATCCTCGATGCGGGCGGGGGTTCCATCCTCGGCACGCACGATCCGGTCGCCGAAGTTCCTCCTCCAGGTATCGGCGGCATGCGGGTCGGACTCGACTGCGAGGATGGATCGGAACCGGTTCGTCTGCTCGAAGCCGAGGGTCATTCCTCCGCATCCGGCGAAAAGGTCGATGAGCGTGTATGCCCCCACCCGATCGAAGCTACAAGCGGGTCCGGCGGAATGTCCGCTCGATCGGACGGAGGCGCACCCGACCGGGTTGCGCCGGCGCGATCCTCCGGGGACCGATGCCGATCGGGGCCCGCCTCCAGATCCTTGAGCCACTCCGACTTCATGAGTTCGAACTCATCTCGGTGAGGATCCCCTAATGGAGGTCTTTCAGTTCCCTCAGCCGCCCGCCTGCGTCGCCGTGAAGAAATCGTCGGGAAGACGCTCGTAGTCACGCTCGAGAGTGGAGACGAGCAGCCGGAATCCGCTTCCCCGGGCACCGTCGTTGAATTCGTACTTGGCGACGGTCGCCAAAGGTCGACCGGCCTTCGGTTCCTCGACCGACAGGACGGCGAGGACCTCCCCGGTATCGCCCTTTCTCCACCACCCCTGGAGGTCGGACGAGGGCTCACGGTAATCCGCGTGCAGCCACGGTTTCCAGACGCCTTCGTCGATCGTGGCCTTTCGCGGGCGCGCCTCGGTCACCGTGATCAGCCCCCGGTCGAGTAGACGATCGAAATCCGCGCTCCCGAACGATCCATCCGCGACGTCCCTCCAGTCGGATATGTGGAATCCGAGCGCCCTCAGCCGTCTGCGGCGGGCTCGTTGCTCTGACCGCGGCGCGCCGATTCGACGGTCGAGAAGCTCACGGATCTCGTCGGCGTCCGCGGGACTGAATCTGCTGGGCCGATCACCGGCGACCCGGCCCCCATCGGAGGTGTCCTCCACGGAACCCGCACCGACCAACTCCCAGACCCCCCGTGGCGAGTCAACGTGGTGCCGCATCACGCCGCTTCCGCGCAGGTCGCTCGCCGCCCACCGCACGTCGTACTGCCAGGTGTAGAAGAGGTCCCCCGAATCCCAGAGGTCGTCCTCGTGGTTTCTCCAGATGTACCTGCAGACCTGGATCAGGTCCGCGCTGCCGCCGTTGGCCCGTAACGCGTCGACGATCCACTCCCTGAGGACCTGCTTCGGAAAACCGGAGGGTTGTGGGGACCGGCGGGTCAACGCCCGACCACCTTTGCCGAACGCCTGGCCTCGTTCAGGGCACTTCCCACGACGCTTGCCACGATGCGCGGGGCCCGGGCCCCGCCGGAGATCTCACCCAGGAGCTCCTCGAACGGATCCTGATCCTCCGCGAGCAGCTCGGTCGCACGCGCGACGATCGCCGCGTAGGTCCAGTTCCCGAACCGGTCGTCGAATTCGGGTGTCTTCGCCCCCGCACTCCAGATCTCGGTGCCCTCGTCGAACTCGAGCAGACCGCGGGCACGGGCCGACCAGGCCAGTTTGTTGAGAAGACGCCGTCGTTTCGGGGGAACCGCGATGCCCTCCTCCCTCTCGAGGACGTCGCTCAGCTCGTCGTTCCTGACCGTTCCCCTTCCCGAGACCGCTCTTACGAGCGCCTGCATCAGCGATCCGAGCTTCACATCCCTGAAATCGGTCCCCTCGGTCGTGGGTTCGATCCCCGAACCCGCCATCGCCGAGCGCCACCGGGCCGCGTGTTCCGGATCGGTCCGCTCGATCGTCTGGATGCCGCTTCGGAAGATCTCCCTGTGGGTCTCGTCGTGGTCGCCGTCCAACCAGGCCAGACACACGGCTCGAAGCACACCCTGGGATCTGGTCTTGGCCTCCGGAACCCGCGCCGCGGACGGTTCGGGCAAATTGCGGCCCTCCCCGTCCCGGCGTGCACCCTCGTCCGCCCCTGCCTCCCGGTCCGCTCCCGTCGCGGACCCCCCGTTCGCCGAAACGGTGTCGACGGGTGAACCCGGAACGGTCATGGTGTCGGTGCCCGCCTCCCCCTCGTCGGTATCGGCTTCCGGAAGCGGAGCCGGGGACATCGGTATCGCCTCTGCCAGATAGGGGCTCGGTTCGTCAGGGGTCCCCGTGGGGGCCGGCTCGACCGACGCCCCGGTTCCGCCCCCCACCCCGTTTGCCGCCTCGGCGAACAGTTCGTCGAAAAGTTCGGTGACCGCCGTGGCGGACAGCGACTCCAGGCGGACGAAGGGCGTCAGACGATTCACCCGTTTCATCGCGTCGCGCATCAGGTCCTGACGCCGGATTCCCTCGTCGACGGCGATCCTCCTGCGGAAGGCGGCGGCGAGGGCACGGGCGACCGGGGGACTGGCCGAGATTCCGGTCCGCTCCATGATCTGGACCGTCTCGTCCTCCCTGAGACCTTCCCTGTCCCACGTCGGCGGACCGAGGGTCTCGGCCCGCCACCAGAGTTTGCGGAATGTATTCCGCGCCCGACCGAGCACACGCTCATCGGGGAGGCCTTTGAAACGCCAGGCGACCAGAGCGATCAGGGGACCGAGGCTGAGATGTGTCCAGATCTCCTCATCGGCGGCCTGATGGGGGGTGATCATCATGCGGGTGTGGATCAGCTGCGCGATCCGACGGTCGAATTCGAGGCGTTCCGCGTCTCCCCGCCGGTCCGGAAATCCGCACTCCGTCGCGGCCGCCGTGAGCTCCTCGCGCAGTTCCTCGAGGTCCTGCTCGGAGACCTGGCGGCCTCCGATCGGGGCAAATGTATGGCCCTCGAGGAGCAATTCCGGGGAGTCGAGCAGCTCCGTGGGTTCCCGATCGCGGAGCTCCTGTATCAGGGGTCGGGCAAGCTCCCTGGCCAAGCGGGGATACAGATGGGTGCTCACGGGGACTCCGGGATGGGCCGGAACCGGCTCTGGAGTTCCATCTCGAACCGCCTGGGGTAGTTCCGCATCCGCGCCGCGAGAACCGCCGCCGACTCGTCCCAGTGCATCTCAAGAAGGTCCCGGATCGTTCTCCCGACCGATCCCTCCGGATACGAATCCACACCGGCGACGAACTCCTCGTCCTCCAACGCGGTGCCGATCAGGGTTCGCGCGATGTCGAACTGGACCACCGCACGAACGACGTCGGCGCCGGGATCCTCGGAACCCGAGATGATCGACTCCCGGAGGCGCTCGTGCTCCGTGTTTACCAGGAGACGGACTGCGCCGAGCACCGGATCGTCCATTCGCGTCGGGTCCCAGTCGAGGGTCCAGGCCGCGTTCGGATCCAGTGTCGGCAGGGCCGAGAAGGCAACGGCGGAGATCGGAAAACGGGCGGCAGCCCCCTCGATCACACACTGGATCTCATCGGTCCACAGCCGTGAACCCGGCCTGCGTGGGCCCAACGGTCCCGCTTGCCCCGCGACCCACACGAGGTCGGTGGTGAGCGCGATGGCTCCGCCGAGGGACTCCCCGCGGACATGGAGCGAAATGGCCACGCGGACCGTCCCCCCCTCCGATCCGGGACCGAGCGTTCCGGCGTCCCCCACGATCCGCAGGCCCGTCAGGTTGGACCGTACGGTGGGAACGAGAGCGAGCTCGCAGCGGGGCGAAAGGTCACACGACTCCGTCAGCTCCTCGTGCCGGATCTCGATCTCGCGAAACAGGTGCAGGTCGGTCGCCGGATCCCAGTCCGGCAACCTCGCGGGAAGGGTGAGTCCGTCGACTGTCATCCAGGGCCCGGGATCGACGACGTCCTCCGGAGGGAGGGCGTAGGGCATCGAGACCTGCCCGTGCCTCATGCGGCCTCCGCTCGTAGTCCCACCTGCACGACTGCATCGGTTATGTGGGTCACGCGAACGGTCCAGACCCCGGCGTCGTCCCCGGAGAGCTCCACGGTGTCCTCCCGGTGCGTGCGACCGTCGGGGGCCACCCAACCGACGAGCCGCGGCACCGCCGCTCCCTCGGGCGGATCCCTCTCGACCGCCCCGCCATCTAGTGCCATCACCTCGGGCCTGACCGAGAGGCGGGTGGTGCTCGAGCCGCGATGCTCCACTCGGAATTTCATCTCCAGCAGGGGCCCGTCATCGCCCATCACGGGCCGTGCGGCCTCGATCACCTCGATGGCCGGAGATCCTCCTCCTCCCCCACCTGATGCGCCGGACCCTCCCGAACCGTCGGCCCCCGACCCCGATCCGCCTGATCCGTCTGCCCCGCCCCCGGACGCTCCCCGGCCACCATCGCGGGCGGTGGGAGCCTTGCCTTTCGTGATCGAGGCGCCGGGGCCGGCGAGTGTCGGGATGAGCGATGCCAGCTCCGAGCTGAACTGACCGACGGCGAGGTCCCCGGCCTCCGCGGACCCCGCCACGTCCGGTGTCGCGAAGTGCTCCATCGCCTCGCGGATGCGCTTCAGCGCCACGTTCACGAACGTCCTCTCGGGGCGTTGCAGGTACTTCGACTCCCACTGATCGTGGGTCGGGGGCTCTGCCCCGCGGAAGGCCTGATCCACCTCCTCGTCGCATTCGAACACCCCGGCGTAACCGACCTGATCGCTGGCCAGGGGTGGCCCGACCTCGTACCGGACCACGAGGTTCGCCTTGCGCATGAGGGCCGTGTGATGAAGCCGCTCGCGCATGCTCTCGACCGACGGGATCACGGTCTCCGAGGGCACCGTCGTGCTTACCGTTCCCATTCGGATCCCGATCCTGCCCACCAGCCGGCGAGGACGAAGGCACCAGGCCTCCTTTCTCTCCCCGCCCAGTCCTGCCTCGGCGGCCTCCTCGCCGCGCATGACCCGCAACGCGGAGGTGAAGAGCTGCAGACGGGGATGGGTATCGGGGTCCGGAACCTCCACGGCCGAGCCGTCGTGCTCCACGGTGAAGGTCATTCCGGGCTCGCGGCCCGCGAGGGGGATCATCTTCGGCCAGAAGTTCCATGCGATGGCCGTACCGATGAAATCCATCGACCGCCCGTCGCCCCCGACCAGTTCGTCCGGATCGTCGTGCTCGACGAGATCCTGGGTCAGCTCCAGCCTGGGAGCGACGATTCCGACTGTCGTTCCGGTCTCCCGGTCCCCGAAGTCGGGAAATCCGATCGCGGCGGCGAGCACGTCGGCCTCCGGACCCACGACGGGATCGACGACGTCGTCGTCCAGCGCCCCCCACCAATGGCGTCCGGTTCGACGCACGCCGTCCTCGTCGCTGTAGTGCTCGCCCAAGGCGCAGGCGATGAATCGCGACTCTAGTCCGGCCGCGGTTTCACATCGCGTGTGCACGACTATCGTCGACGCGCGACTCAGGAGGTAGAAGGCACCCTTTCCGTAGCCGAAGGACCCGGCACCGAAATGCCGGTCCGGGGGTTGGCCGACGTTGCGGACGAAGTCGACGAAATCCGACGGCTCCCCGTCACGGGTCGAATCGGATCGGATCCCGCCGGCAAGACCCAGGGTCCCCCTGTCGGCGACCGTCAGAAGCCGAAGTCCCGGTTCCCGGAGTACCTCCCCGAGCGGCAGCCTGGGAGGAGGGTCGCCCAGGACGCCCGACCGGAGGGTCTCCAGCTGGGCCCCGTCGAGGGTACCCAAGGCGATCCCGATCCGGACCTGATCGGAGTCCTCGAGCTTCGCATCCCAGCTGTTCTGGATCGACTCGCGCACCAGTAGCTCGAGAGGCTCGATGGAAGGCCTGCCCAGGAGGTTCCGAACGCCCTCGGAGGCCATTCCGCCTGTCGGCGCGTACTTCTCCGAGAACCGCTCCAGCGCCCTCATGATCCCGTCGCCATCGCATCGAGGAGAACCTCGACGTCCTCCCCCGAGACGGGCGTCACCCCTTCGAGGTTTGCCTCGTACCTCACGTTTCTGACCCCGGTCGGCGCCTTCGCCGCCGGAAGCATCGACTGGGTCAACCTCGGAAACCCGCCCTCGACGGCGTACAGGAGCCTCTCCCGCAGTTCGAAAGTGACCCTCTCTGCGGTGGCGTCCGGCCGCCATCCGGCCTCGGTCAGACGCTCGTAGAGCGCCGGAAACCCACCGATCAACCCCCTCAGTTCCTCCAGAAGTCCCATCACGCTGAGCTGTCCGTCAGGCACCCGCTCGAGCCTCATGAAGAGAAGGTGAAGCGATCCACCCGGCGGCTCCTCGAGTTGGTCGAGACCGTGGATCTCCACCCCTCCGCCATGACCCAGGCTCGCCTTCACCTCGAGCGCGCGGTCCCCACGGCGGAAATCCTGTCGCGCACCGGTACTCCCGAGCCATACATCGACCCGTCGTGCGGGGTCGCGACCGAGAATATCGATCGCCGTGTGCAGCTCGGCGACGAGCCCCGCCATCTGGTTCACGTTCAGGGGCTCCGGTGAGGGGGGCCGTAACAGCGATCTCCATCGTCCGAGGATCTCGGCGGCGGCACTCGACGCCAAGGCATCGTCCGCCCCGATCCCCCGGAGCATCGCCAGGATCAGATCGTCGAAGACGTCGACGAGACCCGGCTCGCCGCAGACCACGTCGGTGTACCTGGCTCTCTCCTCCAAACCGAGTTCGAGCTCCCGGATCTGAACCGCATCGCTCGAGCGGTCCTCCGACACGGCGCCCTCCGGAGTCGGGATGAGCATGTGTCGCCCGCCGTCCAGGTCGCGCCCCAGCAGGATCGGAGCCCCCGCTATCCGCTCCTCGAGGGGAACCGTCGAGATGCGCCGCCCGTCGGCGGCCGAATCGGATGCGAGGGCGGTCCAGCAGACACGAAGCTCCTTGAGGTCGGTCATCGGGCCGGGCTCGCGGGCTCGACCAGACCCTCCTCCTCCTCGTCGAGTTCGTCCTCCGCGATCGGATCCTCGATGACCAGGCCACGTAGATCGGCCGTCATGTAGGTCTGCTTGCCCTCCGTCGTCTGGGCCTCGGGGAACACGAGTCCGACGCCGATGACGTGCTCCAGCGCCGCCAGGGGCTCTCGGACGCGCCTGCTCCGGTCGTTGGACGGCGCGGAGTCCTTTGCCACCGGGTAGATCAGCAGGAGTCCGCTTCCGTCGCCCCGTCCGCCGTGCTCCTCGGAGTTTCTGAGTCGGCCCAACTGCCCGTACTTCATGTCGGCTAGCTCCGCCTTGCTTACCTCTAGGTCGATGGCGCGGTCCTGTTTGCTCATCAGACCCTTGATGTCCGCCTCGTCGTGGGGCACGTTCTGCAGGCGGGAGCGGACGATCAGGGGAATCGCCTTTCCGAGGCCGAGATCGATCGATCCGTTGGGTGCCTCCCCGCTGCCGCGTCCCATGACCGCAACCGAGAATCGCTGCAGCTCCCCTACGTCGTTCTGGGCGCCGATGTAGGCCGCGAGCTTGTCACCCTTGAGATCGTAGGAGCGCTCCGAGAAGCGGTAGGAGCGCACGAACTCCTGGATGAGGCGGGCGGGCACGTTCCGCAGGATGGAGACCCCCCCACCGGGCGCCAGCTCCTCGAGACCCACGTCGTCCGTCCCGCGAGCGGAACCGAGGAGATCGATGGCGACCTGTTGGTTGTTGATCAACCAGTCACGGTCGCGGTGTCGGAACCGGATCGTCTGCACACGCCGGCCGCTGTAGGAGACCTCCGCCGAGACGGCGGCCCTCATCTTGGATGCGGCCGTGATCGCCAACTGGGGGTGTGTGGCAACCCTGGGGCCGAAGTCGATCGGGGTCTTGTGCTCGAGCTCGTAGCGTTCGATGTCGTTCCTCACCTCCCGCTCGACACTCGCGAGATGCCTGAACCAGTCCTTCATCTCCGCCGTCATCCAGATCCGCGGCAAATCGCTGTACCCGCGGCGGTACCCGAACCACCGGCCCATCTGCAGCAGGGTGTCGTAGGCGTTGGTGGTCCTCACGAAATACGACACGCAGAGTCCCTCCAGGGTAAGCCCCCTGGAGAGGGTGTTACCCCCGACCGCTATCGCGGTGACCGGATCCTCCCCGTACTGGAGCCGGTCTTCGCTCCTCGAGTTGTCCACCAGCACCCGGACGTCGGAGGTGACCTCCTCGAGGTGGGGCCTGAGGCGATCGAAACCGATTGCAGGCAGATCTTCGGCGGGGACCCGACCGGTCTCGTCGACCCACTGCTCCTCGAGCGCGGACAGGAGCCTTTCATCCTCCCCCTCGAGGGCCCGGCGGATCGAGCCCACCTGGGTCCGGATGATCTCCCGGAATTCGTCGTGGATCAGGACCCTCATCGTGGTGTGGACGAGCATCGTCGAGTGGGGATTTCCGAGACCTCGGCAACGCCGTGCCGCCGTTGACATCAGGAAGTAGCGGATCGCGTCCCTGAGGCTCCCAGTGGCACCGGGCGTGAAGTCGGTGAGATCACGTTTCTTCGGGCGCAGTTCGTCGAGCTCGTCCTCGGGGACGAGCCTGATCATGTCGAGACCCTCCGACTCCCCATCGTCCTCGTCGTCGTGCTGGAGAGGCTCACGACCGAACACGGTCTCCGGGCCAACGTAGTCCGCCGGCCTCGGGAGGTCGACGATGAAATCCCGCGGGTAGAGATCCTGTGAAACCGTCGGGTCGATGAGGATGTTGGCGAAAGGTGTCGCGGTGTAGCCGATGTAGCCGACCTTGGGCAGCACCTCGAGGATTTCCCTGATGCGACGGTTGATCGTCGAAGGACTGTTCTGATCGCGCGCCGTGTTGATGCTTGCCTGGTCGGCCTCGTCGTCGATGATCAGGGTCGGGCAGTTGCGAAGCACCGAGTCCTGGGCCCCCGACAACCACTTGCGGAGGTGCCGCATCCGGCTGCTGTTCTTCTTCACGACACAAAGCACCTTGTTCTCCCCCGTGAGGAAGGCGTTGACGTTCACGTCGGGCCGGAAGTCGTGTTCGATGGTGGTCTGTGCGATCCAGTTCTGCGGGTTGGGCGCGATCAACTGCGTTTCGAGACGTTCCTGGGTCTGCTGCCTGAGGCCGTCGTGGATGCCCGAGAGGACGATGAAGAGGCGGTACCCGGCATCGGCGGCCTTGGCGATGACGGACGTGAAGTTCGTCGTCTTTCCACTTTGCACATAGCCGAGAACCATCCCCTTGGTCTCGAACTCCCCGGTTCGGGGATGATCGAGCATCGAGACGACCTTCGTCGAAGCCTGATCGAGATCGCCGAGGCTGCCCTCCTCCCAGTCCTCCTCCCGCAGAAGGTCGAGCAGCGCCGGCCAGTAGACGTCCTGGTCGGGATCGGGTCCCAGGTACCACGACTCCCGGCCCTCGGCGGTCATCGTCCGCGGGATGTCGCGGTTTCTGACGACCGTCATCTTCTGCTTGACCAGGGCCACCGCTTCCTTGATCTGGTCCTCCGGGAGCCCGAGCAGGGCAACTTCCCTGCTCGCTTCCTCAAGCGTCCGGTTGGAACGAACGAGGAGCTCCATCTGCCTGATGATCGCTTCCAGACGGTCGCCCTTCGGTATGGGCTCGCCCGTCTCCTCGCCGGACCCCTCATCTCCTGTGTCGATCGAACTCACCCGCCTCCTTCGTTATCTCCGCGCGCCGAGTGTATTCGGATTCCCTGCAGTGCTTCGGTAATCGAAGGTACGTAAACGGACACGTGAACGGTGTGGTTTTCCTGACTTTTCCCCACCGGTTTGATCTCCACCGGTCGGGGGTTCACCGACGCGGATTCAGCCGAGGGCCTCGAGACTCGAGGAGCCCGCCCCCGCTAGGGCGAGGAGTACACGGCGGAGGGTGTCGGGGTCATCGCGCAGCTCGCGCTCCAGAATCTCGACCACCCGGGTCCAGTCGTCACCGAGGCGCCATTCGGGCGAGTCGGCCGGCGCGGCCTCCGATTCCGACCCGCCGTTCGCGTCCGGGACGAGGGCGACCCGCTGGCGGTAGGCGTCCTGCGCCCGGGACACCACCCCCGACAGCACTGCACGCAGCGCCGGGCGCAGCTCGACCGGCAGGGCGACGCTCATCTTCGAGACGTTCGTCCGGAACGCGTCGTCGGCACCCGGCGGCACGTCCAGCGCGACCCGCGCGAGCTTGCTGTGCTCGTCGGTGGTCCGGAGGCGGTTCCAGCCCCCACTCTGGATCATCCGGTCGCGGCGGTAGATGTAGAGGCCCTGCTGGCGGTTCCAGCGCTTCGGGCCAGCCGCGGCGCGTGGGCGTCGGGCGAGGAGAACTGGATCTGGTTGGGGAGGATGTAGGGCCGGATCGTGACGCGGTGCGTGCGACCGGCGTGGCGGAGGGCCAACCACTGCCTCGGCAGCTCCCGGGTCCGCTTCTCCCCTCTTGCGTAGGGGTCCCAGGGATCGAGCCACACCCCGTCGATGGTGATCGCGATCCGCCAGCGACCACGCCTGAGCTGGCCGTCGATGAAGCGGTGGAAGACCATCGCGAGATGCTCGGACACCTCCTCACGCAGGCCGTCGAGACGATTCATCGCCGCCGCCCCGTCGGGACGCGCGTAGTCGAGGATCCGGTCGAGGCGCTCCCACAGGACCACGGTCCCGGCCCCCGAACGGAGGGGTCGATCAGATGATCGGGACACATCCCGCGGCGTGAGACGCTCGAGCTCCCAGGCGTCCGTTCGCGCCACCCGGTCCAGATCCCAACGGCGCATCTCGATTCTGCTCCGGGGGCCCGTCCTGGTCGCCACCGTCAACGACCGGCACTGGCTCAAGCGAGGCCGTCTTTAGGCCCAGTCCGAACGCACCGAGATCGGTGTCGCCGTAGTCGCGGGCGCTGCCGTACCGCATCGCCTCCTCCAGGTGCCCCCGCGTCATCCCGATGCCGTCGTCGACGACCCGTGATCCACGAGTCGGCTCCGGCGGCGTGGAAACTCACGTCGATGTTCCGGGCTTCCGCGTCGATGCTGTTGTCGACGAGATCGGCGACGGCGCGACGGCGCGTCGTAGCCGATGTCACGCAGCGAATCCATCAGACGCCTCGCCGAGGGAATCATCAGGGGGCCGCCAGTCCGCCGACTCACAACTCCTCCAGACGCAGCTGGGGCGAGGGTTCCGTGCCGGTGCCGGTGAGCGCAGTGCGATCGCACCGGGCACTCCTCGCATCGCGGTTCGCCCGGCCGACACATCAGCGCACCGAGATCGAGCAGGGCGTAGTTGAACTCGGCATCGGGCCCGTCGGCGCCCGCAAGGCGGTAGAGATCGAGCCGCAGCTGCCAGCGCCGCGCGTCGTCCCGCCCGTTCACCCGCGCCGGTGATCCGCGAGGTGTTGGTGTCGACGAGGACGGCCCGTCGCCCGAAGCCGAAGCAGAGCACCGCCTGCGCGACGTAGTCGCCGACGCCGGGGAGTGATCGCAGCTCGAGCTCGTCGTCGGGGACCCGACCCGCGAAGTCGTCCACCAGCGCGTGGGCGACTCGCGACCATGTCCTCGGCCCGCCAGCCGAGCCCGAGCGACCGCATCGCCTCGAGGGCCTCCTCCGCGCGCCTGACCATCGCCCGCGGCGTCGGCGCGAGCTCGGCGCAGCTCTCGAAGACCGGCCCACCTGATCGGCCCTGGTCCGGTGCAGGCACATCTCGGCCATCAGCACCTCCCATGGGCTCATGCCCGCTGCTCCGCCAGGGATAGCTCCGCGCGTGCTCGGCGTGCCAGGCGAGCAGGTCCGATCGGAAGGAGTCGAAACCGTCCTCGCGCCGTCCTCGCCGGGACGGGACCTCAGCGCCGCCATCACCGCGCCGCCCATCGCCTCGGCCAGCAGCGGCGGAACGGCGTTGCCGATCTGCTTCAGCCGGTGGGTCGGCTGGCCGGCGAATCGGAACCAGTCGGGGAAGGTCTGCACCCGGGCCGCCTCGCGGATCGAGAGGGTCCGGGCTGCTCGGGGTGGATGTACCAGTAGCCGTCCTTGGCGATGTGGGCCGTGATCGTGCGGCTGACCTCATCCCAGGAGAGCCGCTTGTACTTGTCGGTGAAGATGTCGCTGCGATAGCGCTGCAGCTGCTTCGGAAGGTCCTCGTAGGTCTGTCCCTCCTCCGGGCATCAGGTTGAAGGCCTCCGCGTCATCGGGCCGGACATCGCGGGTGATGTGGTCGTGGATGCACCCGCCCGTTGCCGTTCCTCATCGCCGCGGCGCATCCGCGCTCGCCAGCGCGCGTCTCGGGCTCCCCGAAGTAGATCGAGCGTCCTCGCGCTGGGCCGGCGGGACCGGGGGCAGATCACCGATCGCATCCCGGAGGGTCGGCGCCGGCTCCCTCAACTCGGGCCACTCGACCTTCCTGACGCCCTGGGTCGCGACGATGAACAGCCGCGCGCGATGCTGGGGAACGCCGTGCCTGTAGGCGTCGAGGATTCGGGCGTCGACCTCGTACCCCAGCTCGCGGAGCGACTCGTAGAAGCCGATCAGCACAGCCCCGCTCGTCCCAGGCGGGAAGCTCGGGAACGTTCTCGATCAGGACCGCGCGCGGCCGCAGCGTCTCCACCACCGCCATGAAGCTCTCGCCAAAGCTGACGCCCGGGGGTCCTCCTGCGCACGCTCCCCGGCGCGGACGAGGCCGCGGATCTTCGAGCGCTTCCCGCCCGTGAGAACGGCTGACACGGCGGCCCACCCGCGATCAGATCGACCGAGCGGATCCCCCACGATCCAGGTGCTCGAGAAACTCCTCCGGTTCGCTGAGATCCCCTGTCCAGCCGAGTCCGCCGAGGTTGGCCGTGTGCGTTTCCACCGCGAAGGGATCGCTGTCGGCTCCGACGAGAACCGAGAACCCGGCATCGCGAAGCCCGAGGCTCATCCACCCGCACCGCAGAAGAGGTCGATCGCCGTCGGTCGCGCCGCCCCCCTCACCCATCGACGTACGCCCCTGAGATCCGCGGGGTCCGGCGCGCCATCGGGGGGCGGGAGCCTGAGGATCTGGCCGCGATAGTGCGGCACCTGGGTGCGCCTCGAAGCGGCGGCTCCGCCCACCTCAGCCCCCGCTGTTCGGCGTCCACTGCACGCGCCCGAACCTACCAACCGGATTCGCCGGAAAGTCGGGGGTTTCGGCCTTCATCCCGCTCTCTCCGAACGCGGCCTCGGCCCACCTGCGCCCGTTCGAGGGGTCCGGCGCGTGATCGGCGTAGATGCTGGTGGTCTTGTAGTCACGGTGTCCCATCCACTCCTGGATCGCCCGCAGCGGCGCTCCCGCGGCCGCCATCCGGGTGCCGAAGGTGTGACGGAGATCGTGGAAGCGGACGTGGCGCAGCCCGGCGCCCCGGACCGCATCCCCGAAGCGCTTGCGCATCCGCGAGGCGTCGTAGGGACCGCCGGTGTCGGGGTGGGCGAAGACCAGGTCCTCATCCCCGGTGTGGCGGCTGCGCCCGAAGTGGCGCTCCATCTCGGCGGCGATCCGATCGGCCATCGGCACGGCGCGAACCGAGCGCCTGCTCTTCGGCGCCCCGAACTCACCGCGGGTGTAGCTGCGCCGAACGCGGATCACCCCCGCCCCCCAGTCCACGTCGCGCCAGCGCAGCGCGACCAGCTCGCCCTGGCGCAGCCCGGTCATCGCGGCGCAGAGGTAGAGAACCCGCTCCAGCCTCCCCAGGGTGTCGTCCGGGACCGCCCGCAGCAGTGCCTCCAGCTCCTCGACGCCCAGATACCGGATGTCGGGATCGGTGCCCGCCTGGGAAGGCAGGTCGGCCGCCGCCACCGGGTTTCGCATCGACCAGCCCCTTCTCACCGCGTGGGAGAAGATCCCGTGCAGCAGGGTGAGGTGGTTCTGGATCGTCTTTCGCGAGAGGCCCTCGCGCAGCTTTGCCGAGAGGTAGGCCTCGACCATCTGCGGATCGATCGCGTCCAGCGAGCGGCCCCTGAAGAAGGGGACCAGGTGCCGGCGGGAGTTGGCGCGGTAGTCGGCCACCGTGGTCGCCTTGCGTCCACGCACGTGCTCGACATGGTGGATGTAGCGCTCGGCGGCCGTCTCGAGGTCGATGCGCTCGGGTCCGGACGGCAGAGCGCTTTCGCGCTCGATCAGTTTCCTCAGCTCGGCCTCCGCCTGGCGTCTGGTCATGCCCAGGGTGGAGCCCGGCTCGCGGACTCGGCCGAGCCGACGTTTGACCTGCCGATCGCCGGAGCGGAACTTGGCGTACCAGGTGCGCCTTCCCGCCCGATCGGATCGCTCCGTCAGCGAGCCGGTTCCGGCGGGACGACGCGGATTACGCTTCTGATGCATGGGAGCTAATCCCTCCTGTGCCGGCCCCGGGGCGTTCCAGCGCCGCCGGGGCATTTCTTTGTGGCTCCATTCTACCGGCGGAACCGCGGTGCGGCAGGTACCCCTCGGGGTACCACGGCGACGAAATCCCTGCAAATCGCCACCGGACCTCCGGGTCATTCACCCGAGGGTGCCAACTCTTTCCGACACCCTTGGCACCCTAGAACGGAACGTCGTCCGGTTCGGCCCTGGCCGCCATCCGGGCGAGGTGGTGGGGGATCTCGGTTTCCGCCTGCTTTTGGACCGTGTCGGCTTCGGGCGAAGTGACCTCCATAAAGAGATGCCCCGGCGAGAAGGCGCCACCTCCTGCGACCTCCAGGATCGCTGCGAGGTCGACCAGCGCCGCGATCAAAGACCTGGAACCGACTTCAATCCGTCGCATGTCATCCCTGCTTTCGCCCAGCTCAAAAATGAAGGTCTGATCTGAACTCATTGAATTCCCCTTCTCTCGCCTATCGGACCCGGTCCCCTTCCTCCTTCGCCGAGCCATTTCTCGATCTCGGTCCACCGGAAGCGTCGATATCGCCCGAGGCGCACGTGGGGAAGCCTTCCCGCCCTGGCCTCGGCGTAGATCCAGCTCGGAGGAACCCCGAGGCGCTCGGCAAGCTCGCCGGCCCTCAGCAGTCGGTCGGGATGACCTTCGGGGGCCCGTGGGGCGCCCACCGGCCCGACGTCGATGCGCCCGTATTCAGTCGCGCCCTTTTCTGGGTGGCCGCTTCGCCGCTCCGGAGAGGTGCGATCCTCAGCCCGAACAGCCGTATGTCGCCTCCCCGCACGACTAGCCATGATCAGCCGCCACCGACGGCTCTCCTCCAGGCGAGCCGGCCCCACGAAAGGCATGGAACATCGAAAGTGGATCGACGACGTCGTCCCTGGTGGCCGCCTTCACCATGAGGCGACTCCACTCATCCGGGGAAAACCCCGGATGAAGCTCTCTCACATCCGGCTCCCAGACCCAGGGCCCGTCATCCGGGTCGAAGAGGAAATAGTTGCGACCGACGCAGTACTCCTCAGGTTCCACCTCCCTGATCCCGTACGGGTCCAGGACCTGGCCGAAATCCCAGGTGAGGACCGCAGTCCGGGGGTCCATCCTTCGCGCGGCCTCTCGAATCTCCCCTCGATACTTCTCGAGATTCTCTCCATCAGCCATCGAATCACTCCTCTTCCTTGATTGCTTTGGGCTTGGTTTCCAGCAGGGGGGGCCATGCCCCCTTGCGAGGTATGGCTGAAGAACTTGCCTCGGGATGGTCCCTGCAGGTTCTCGGCCTGTCGCCCGTCCGGCCGCCACGTCCGTCCCCGTCCTTACATCGCTCCGGGTACAACCTCCGGCCTTCACGCGGGCTACTAGCCCCCCGGTCCCCATCGCAGGGGGGACCGCCGTGGTGCGCTCTTTCGAGCGGTGGTCCTGTGGCTCGCGGCTGTCTGTCCGCGGTCCTCCCGGGCTACCGGGCCTCGCGGCTACTCGTCCGCAACCCTCAAGACGAGATCGAGGGCATCGGTCAACCGGGCGAGCATGACGTCGCTCGGCTTCCAACCACCCTCGACCAGCCGGACGGTCGAGGTCGAGCAATCGGCGAGACGCGCCAATGCCTCCTGGGAAAGGTCGAGCTCCAACCGCCTGGCCTTTACCTTCGAGCCGGCAGCAGATAATTCATTAGCGTTATCGACCATGAGCCGATCATCGGGCCAGGAGGCTGGAAGAGAGGACCGTGGGGGGCAATCTCCGCAGATGGCGTCCCGAAACCTGATCGCCGAGGCGATCGAGTCGATCCTGAGTCATGTGACAGGGACGCCAGCCGAGTGGCGACATGGGTTTTCGACCGCGGCCGTAAGCGCCTGGACCGGATGGAGTGTCGATAAGACGGACGCGCACCTGGACGCCCCTCTGGCCGTCGCCGAGCTGCTTGATGCCGGTCACCTGGCGAAAGCGGATCGCCTCCGGTCGAAGGCTGGCTCAGATCTAGATCGGATCATCGCCGAAGGTCTCAAGCTCAGAGAGGGTCGCCTTCTCGTCCAAGCGCCCGTCCTGACACCGGACATGTGCCTTGACGGCGTTGTCCACGATTGGCTCAGGTTCATACGAGAGAAAGTCCACCCCACCCCGGGCGACCCGATCCCTGGCGCTCCCTGCGTATGCCAGGGATGTACGCAGGTGTTTCGGCCCCTCGGGCGTAAGAAGCGGGCTGCTTTCTGCAATCTCTGCGCGAAGCGTCCGCCCGCTCAGAACGTGCTCGGCTACGAGCCGATCAGCACGTTTGATCTCACAGGTAAGGCGGCATCCTCTCCCCTGAGCAGTCGCCTGCATCTCCCGACGCGCGTCCCCGTCGTCGAGGGTTCAGAAATCACCGGATGGCGCACTGTGCGACTGCCCAAATGCGCCGAGTGCGGAAACCGCTTCCTGTCGAAGAAAGTGAATGGCCGTTACTGCTCGGCCCCCTGCAGAAAGCGTGCAGCCAGACGACGACTGGCGTCCGGTTTCCAAGACTAGGAGCTCCGAGCTGCTGACCCTAGCGTTATGGCGTCGAGTGTCGCATCGTGTCCTCCGCTGCATCGAGTCGAGAGTTCAAGTCGTTGGTCAAGCGTTCGATCTCGGCGTCGATCGCCTCATCGACCGGCTCGCCATAGAAGTTCAAGTCCGGGCTCTTGGTGACGGTTTGTGGCGTCGGCTTTCCGTAGACCCGATCGAGGACCAAACCCGCCGCGGTGATGCGGGTTCGGTGGTCTGGTTCGCCCTTCAAAGTGGTCGCGTCAAGCGCATCTTCGAATGGCGTGAGCCACCGCCCTATTTCCGACTCGACTTGAGCTTTCAGGATGTCTGTCGCTCTTGGCGACGCAGGGCGCCCGGAACCGTCTTGAGAACCCCCAAAACCCATCGAATCTCGTGTTTTCTCGTCGGAGTGGGCTAGGCACTTATTCGAGCTGTGAATCGGGGCGGCAGAGCAAGGGCGCCCAGCCGCGGTCATCGCGGAACATCTGGCTGCCTGTTGTCCATTTCTCATGAACCAAAGATACGAATCGGAATTCACCCCCACGCCGCGGCCCCTGGGGCAGGATCGCGGACCAAGCCCGAGGTGAGAAGCATGCTCTTTAAGACGCCAACTTGATTCGACGAACGAACTCGTCAACCGAGGCACCAGCCAGAATGAAGGATTTCCTACTTCGGCACCCAGGCAGTCGGAATTGAACTTCGAGCCAGAACGTCCTCACGGACGCGTCCACAATCTTTCAAGAATATGGAGTTCGCGAATATCGCCAGATCGCGGCGGCCGGCCCCCAGTTCTGGCCCCGTCGCATTTCTACGCCGGCGGCATCAGACCAAGAATTCGCAGAGCCTTCTCGAAATCAGCATCATCGACATCAACCCTCCCACTGGACCGGTGTCGGAGCTTGGACCTCTCGAAGATGGCCCAGTTCTCGTAATCATCGCCATGACGGGACGAGTATCTGATCCCTCGGAAACTCGTTACTCGCCAACGCCATTTCACCGAAATTTCGTGAACTAATCGAGAAATAGCCTGCGTTACGGGCCGCTTCTCCTTGTCTCGAACAATGGCCGCGTCAATCCTTTCAACGCCACACCTTGACGCCAGCGCCCCTAGTTTCTCTTGGAAAAGGCGCAAAGCCTCCAGATGACCAACGGCGGCAAATGGTCCACTGACGGACGCGGACCCCATCGTCCGACGCGCCAGCCAGTCCGATGGTGCCTGACCAGGAGGCACGCTGTCATCCTCTCCGCCCTCGATGAGGAGCCACTCTGCCTCGTACTCGGGATCGGCTCGAAAATCCCCTAACGTCTCGACGAATGTCCCAACTGGATCCGAGGCGGCATACAGCACTCGGTACTCGCCCTTAGGGTCATCCCAGCGACCGTTGCCGACAAATTGGTACGGGGGAAGCTTCCACGCATCGTCGCCGTGGCCTAGTCGATATAGCCGCCGCGGCGCTCGACCCGCCGGAATCACGCCGCTCAGCCTCCGGCGATGAACGCTCGAGCTGCACCCAGGACATCCGCGGCCGCCCCTTCCGAACCAACGTCTCGAAGATAGCGACTGGGAGAGACATCGTCGAGATGTCTATTTTTTCCTTGAATCCATGCCCGAGCCGCAGGCACCCCGTCAAAAGCCGTGATGATTTCTATTGCTCGATTGGCGATCTTGAGCCGCTGGATCACCTCCTTGGAGACGGTTCGATCGCCGCGAGCTATCGCCTCGACGTCGGAGACGGATCTGGACTCAGCGAGATAAGCGGCGGCCTTACCGCCCAGGCGCTCAATCGCTTTTTGGGCAGTTCGTTCGGCCTCGACGAGATCAGCCAAATCCGACGACGAATGAGCCAGCTCTTGAAGGGTGGCCTTGGGCTGAGTGCCTGATGAGTTCTTCGATCGGGCCGAGCGCCCTCGGACGCCAGCATGTTTGCCATCCAGCGGCGTGCCGAAGATCGGTGACACGCGAGGCGGGGCCACAATTCGGCTGAGGACGTCGACCGTTGAAATCAGGTGAGTTGGAGGGCGAGAAATTGCTCTCGCGTGGTGCGCCTTCATCCACGCTGGTTCGGTGACCTGGCCGAACGCCTTCATCGGTGAGGTCAATGCGGGAGGCAGGACAGGAGGGGTCGCGAGGTTGGCCATCCACGCTGGTTCGGTGACCTGGCCGAACGCCTTCATCGGTGAGGTCAATGCGGGATTCGAGGGACGAGACTGAAAATGAGTCAGCGCCCAATTGTCAAGACCAGACGCCTTCCATGCATAGGAGGCTGGCTGGTTGGGTCGAAGTTGGGAGCTCAGGCTGGAAAATCGCTCCGTTTCAGCATCGTCCGACATGAACCGCTGAGTGACTTCGCTTGCCCTCTTCGGTCTGAGTGCTTCGTTTATCGGCAAGATCCGGACTGGCACCGAATCTTCGTTCTCTGCGGCGTCGCTGCGCTTCCCAGTTTCGTCATCATTAAGAATCTTCTTGAGGACATCATCGATGCTTAGGGTGAGCATCTCCAAGGCCATCGAGTCTTCCCCCCGAATCGAATCGTCAGATCTCGAAAGCATCCCGACTTCGACAGCAGTCGTCGTCATTGGGCTGGCGTCAACAAAACGCTGGCCTGCTTTTCAAGCCACTCCTTGATATCTACGAACCACCGAATGACAGCCTCCCTGTCCTGGCCAGTCGGCAACACGTCGTAGTGGCGATTTACTGAATACGCCCAACTCTGATCAGCGCCTGGCTCGGGCACAAGCTCCATTGTCCATCCGGCCGAATCGGCTCGATAGGACAAAGACAACCCACCTTTGGCCTGAGACCCATCGAATTTCTCGGCGAGAACCTCGGGATGCAAGACCTGCTCTGTTGGATCTGAATCGCCA
The DNA here is from genome assembly GCA_963795295.1 of uncultured Solirubrobacterales bacterium. Lineage (GTDB taxonomy): Bacteria > Actinomycetota > Thermoleophilia > Solirubrobacterales > 70-9 > VRUE01. The sequence goes on along the minus strand of CAWCHE010000005.1, from coordinate 512,044 downwards.
TCGTCGAGCTCCATCCGCAGCATTCCGTTGAAGCCAACACCAGCCAGCTTAAAACCGCCGTCCATCTTCTCCAAAAAACTGCTGAGCACAGAGCTGACGGTCGTTGACGAGGCGGTCTCACGGAATCCAAGCTGCACCCGATCGGGAACGACCTGCAATCGGACCTCTGCAAACTCCGCGAGCAGGACTTCCGGGTTTTTGACCATCGTCTCGGCACCGCCGAGCTTGTTCGCTGCGACGAACTCGTCGACCCCAAAGTCATCTGGAGAGACCAAGGCAAGAACAACCGCATTTCGAATAGCGAGGCTTTGTCGCACCCGCCAATCATAAGGCGGCGGGGGTATCACGGCTGGCGCGTTTGGTACCACGGCGCCGGCTCCCCGAGCGGCCCCTCCACGAAAAAGACCCCGTTTCCGGGGCCCTTCTCTATAGCGGGGGCGGGATTCGAACCCGCGACCTTCGGGTTAGAAGATCGGGCGAGGGGACGATCGGGGTGGGCAAGTGTCCTGTCTCCTGGTCCCTGATGCCGGCGCCAGAGTTTCGTTGTCGGCCACAAGAAAAGACGGGCCTTTCGGCCCGCGAGTACTATCCGGCCCGACGCCACGCCTACCAGGCGATCCCGGTGACGCCACGTATGTATCCGGTCCCCTCGCGGTCATCGGGTCGCTTGCAGCGGAAGGGAGTAGGAAGATGCAGGACTTGGCTGGTATGCGTCTTGCGGACATCCCAAACCGGTTCCCGAACTGGCTCGTCGCCGCCGACCGCAGGGCCAATGAGCTGCTTGGTCGGCAGGACTGGTTGATGCGCAGGGGCTCGGGCGATTGCTGGCTGGACCAACCCAGCTTCAAGGGCTGGTGCCAGGACCCCCGCGGGGTGGTCCTAGCGGAGACGACCCCGAAACAGATCGCCATGGCAGACGACGCGGGGTGTCGCCTCGAGCTCCTACGCGGCAGCGTCAGGATGCCTCGGGCTGCTGACGATTCACGACCGGAGAACGTTTCGCATGTTCACGGCGCAGAGTCCAGTTGGATGCTCGTCTACGCGCCGAGTCTCAGGGACGTGTGAGCGCAGGCCGTCGGGGCCGACTAGACCTTCGCCTCGAGGGATATTCGCCAACGCTCGGGTGGGCAAGCGTCCTATCTCCTGGTCCCCGACGCCGGCGCCAGAGTTTCGTTGTCGGCCACAAGTGAAGGGGGATGCGCCCTGCTTCCCGGGCTCGTAATGCCCCGTCCCACGTACCGATTCGGTCGATTTCAGACGGAGTTTTGGTACCACCGCGGTACCACGGCGCCGGCTCCCCGAGCGGCCCCTCCACGAAAAAGACCCCGTTTCCGGGGCCTTTCTCTATAGCGGGGGCGGGATTCGAACCCGCGACCTTCGGGTTATGAGCCCGACGAGCTACCTGGCTGCTCCACCCCGCGACGGTCCGCTCATGCTAGCAACGCGGGGCCGGACGACGGCTAGAGTGCCGCGTCCATGCAAGGGGATTCCAAACGAGTCGCGGTGATCGACATCGGCACCAACTCGACCCGGCTGCTGGTCGCCGACGTCGGCGACGGGACCGTGGCCGAGGTCGAGCGGCAGAGCCGGGTGACCCGGCTGGGCCGCGGCGTCGACCTCTCGGGGCAGCTGGCCGCCGAGGCGATCGATGCGACCTGTGAGGCGATCGCCGACTACCGCGGCATCTACAAGAAGGCGGAGGCAGAGGTGCTGACCGCGATCGCGACGAGCGCGGTCCGGGATGCCGAGAACGGGGCCGCCTTCGTCGCCGAGCTGCGGGAGCGCTTTGCGATCTCAGCGCGGGTCATCGACGGCGAGGAGGAGGCCCGCCTCACCTATCTGGGAGCGACGCTGGAGGATCCGCCGGTCGAGCCGACCTTGGTGATCGACATCGGCGGCGGCTCGACCGAGCTGATCGTCGGCACCGGGTCCGAGATCAGCTTTCACTCCTCGCTCCAGGCCGGCGTCGTCCGCCATACCGAGCGCCACCTCTCATCCGACCCGCCGGCGACGGCCGACCTCGAGGGGATGGCGGCCGACGTCCGCGGAACGATCGAGGCGGCGGCGCTTGCCTGCGGAGACACGATGCCGACCGATGGCATCGCCGTCGCCGGCACCCCGACCTCGCTGGCGGCGGTCGAGATGGGCCTCGAGCCCTACGACTCCGAGGTGGTCCACGGCCACATCCTGACTCTGCCGGGCATCCAGCGCTCGCTCTCCCGGCTCGCCTCGGTCCCGCTCGCCGAGCGCAAGGAGATCGCCGGCATGCACCCCGATCGCGCGCCGACGATCGTCGCCGGGGTCGTGATCCTGATCGAGACGATGCGCGCCTTCGGCCTCGATCGGATCCGGGTCTCCGAGCACGACATCCTCTACGGCGCCGCTGTCTCCTCTGCCGGTGTGACCACCTGAAACGCGGTCTCTGCGCGAATCGGCGGGACCCATTGGACAGAACCTCCAAGAGAGACCGTACATAACGTAAGAGTGCCGATTCGAAGCCCCAAAATCCCGTACGCAAGGCAACAGGTTTTTAGGTAGTCATACGTTGACCGACTAGACGTAACGGATAGTCGGGCAGATAATCCATCTATCGGGAAAGCGGCGGGACACAACCCGCTGCCGCCCCGGTGGAGGGTTCAGGCGATTGCCGCATCATGGCGCCTCCCGCCGTCTGGGCCCGACGAATAACTGGCCCCTGAAGGCGTACCCCTGCCCGTCCTGAGGGGCCAACTTGAATCGACCGCCCAGTAACTCGGGCGGTCGATTCTTTTTCAGGATCGGCGGCGGTCCGCCAGACCCTCAGGCCAGGTTCGATTTCCGCGGGTAGACGACCTCGGGGTCCGTGAGGACGTTGACGAGGGTCGGCCGCCCGGAGGCGAACGCCTGCTCCAGGGCGGGACGCAGCTGATCCGGATCGCGGACGAGGACGCCGTCGCATCCCAGCGCCTCGACCATCTGCTCGTATGGAGTCTCGGGCCGGAGCTCGGCGGCCACCGAGTAGCCGTAGAGGAACTTCATCGGGTGGTGCTCGAGGGCCCAGATCCCGTTGTTGCCCATCACCCCGACGACCCCGATCCCGTGACGCGCCATTGTGTCGAACTCCATTCCGGCAAACCCGAAGGCACCGTCGCCGAGCAGCAGGCAGACCTGGCGCTCCGGATGGGCGAGCTTGGCGGCGATCGCCTGCCCGGGACCGGCCCCGAGGCAGCCGAAGGGACCAGGGTCCATCCAGCAGCCGGGCTCGTAGGTGTCGATGAAGCGGCCGGCGTAGGAAACGAAGTCGCCGCCGTCGCCGACGACGATCGCATCGCGGTCGAGGACCTGGCCCAACTCGCCGTAGACCCGCACCGGGTGCAGCGGCGAACGCGGGTCCGCGAGCTCGGCCCGCTCCCCCTCGCGCTTCTCGGTCTCCACCCGGCGCAGCTTCTCGACCCAGCCTCGCGTCCGGCTCTCGGCGCCGACCGAATCGCAAATCGCCGCAAGGGTCGCCGCGACGTCGCCGACCAGGTCGACCTGCGGCAGCCTGTTGGCGGTCAGCGCGTTGGGCGCCGGGTCGAGGCGGATGATCTTGGTCTCCTCACCGAAGCTCTCGCCGAACCCGAGCCGGAAGTCGAGCGGCACCCCGACCACCAGCGCCACGTCAGACCCCTTGAGGCCAGTGCCGCGAGCGCGGCTGAAGCAGAGTGGATGGTCGGCCGGGAGACAGCCCCGCCCGAGGCCGTTGAGGAAGACCGGGATGCCGAGCGCCTCGGCCAGCTCGCGCAGCCGGACCTCACCTCGGCCCCAGTAGAGGCCCGTCCCCGCCATCACCACGGGACGCTCGGCGGCCGCGAGCAGGGCCGCCGCCTCCTCGAGGCCCTCGGCGGGCTGCGCCGCGCCGTCGGCGGGCGCCGGGGAGATGTCGTCGGCCGCCTCCGAGAAGACGACGTCGAGCGGGTAGTCGACGAAGGTCGGCCCGAACGGGGCCGTCGCCGCAAGGTCGAGCGCCTCGGTGGTCGCCCCCGCGATCCGGTCCCCCGTCTTGACTGTCTCTGCAGACTTGACCAGCGGCGTGACGAACGGCAGGTGGTCGATCTCCTGGAGCGAGCCCGAGCCCCAGCGCATCTCGGGAGCGCGCCCGCCGAGGATGCAGACGGGAGAGGAGTTGGCCTGTGCGCCGGCGATCGCGCTCATGCCGTTGGTCACGCCGGGCCCGGCGGTCAGCGCCGCGACCCCGATGCCCCGGGTCGCCTTCGCGAAGCCCTCGGCGGCGAAGGCGGCGGTCTGCTCGTGGCGGACGTCCACGATCTCGATCCCCTCCTCCTTGCACCCGTCGTAGATCGAGAACAGGTGCCCGCCTGAGAGCGTGAAGAGATGGCTCACGCCCCGTGACTTCAAGGCCTTGGCAACGATGCGCCCCCCATGCTCCGCCATGGATCGAGCCTATAACGCTGGAATGCCCGGGGCGGGACTCGAACCCGCAAGCCCCCGAGGGGGCAGCGCCTTTTAAGGGCGCCGCTTTTGCCAGTTTCGCCACCCGGGCAGGCGGATGGTAGCCCGACTACTTTCCTAAATCCGCCCTAAATACTGGCTTTGAGCGCAACTAACCCGCTGCTACGGTGTCAATAGTCACAAGAACCCAGTCAACGCCTTCCCTGGAGAGTGGATCTTGGAGGCTTCAGCACTAACACACGCCAGTCAACGCGGACTGCTCGCCCGGCGGTCCCCCCTGTTGAAACTTCAGGGCGACCCACGCCTGATCGCGATGGTGCGCAGCGGCAACGCGGGCGCCTTCGAGATCATCGTCGATCGTTACCAGGGCCGGCTGCTCGGCTTCTGCCGCCAGATGCTCGGCTCCACCGAGGACGCCGAGGACGTGCTTCAGGAGGTCTTCGTCAACGCCTACAGGGCGATGCTCGCCGATGAGCGCGAGATCAACCTGCGGCCGTGGCTCTACAGGATCGCCCGCAACCGCTGCCTCAACCACCTGCGCAAACCGACCGCCGATGCGCAGGAATCGATGGACATGGTCCCGATGGTCGAGGCCGCCTCGACCGCCGAGAAGGTCCACAACCGCGAGGAGTTCCGCCAGCTCCTCACCGATGTCGGCAAGCTTCCCGAGACCCAGCGCTCGGCCCTTCTTCTGCGCGAGATGGACGCGATGTCCTATGAGGAAATCGCCCAGGCGATGGACACCAGCGTCCCCTCGGTCAAGTCGCTGCTGGTCCGGGCCCGGATCTCCCTCGCGGAGGCCAGCCAGGCCCGCCAGCTCACCTGCGGCGAGGTCCGGCTCGAGCTGGCCGAGGCCGCCGAGGGCCTTCGCAAGGTCTCCGGCCCGGTCCGCCGTCACGTCCGCGATTGCGATGAGTGCTCCGACTTCCGCAGCCAGGTTCGTGCCAACGACAAGGTTCTGGCCGCCCTCTTCCCGGTCGGCCCACTGCTGGCCCTGAAAGGCTTCCTCGCCGGCAAGCTCGGCATCGGAGGCGCCTCGGGCACCGCCGGGGCCGGAGCTGCCGGCGCCGGAGCAGGCACCGCCGCCACCGGCGCGGTCGGCGGCGTCGGAGCCGCGATCTCGAGCAGCGGCGCCGCCGGAGGCCTCGGAGCCGTCGGTGGTGCGATCGGCACCAAGGCGGCCGTCGGAGTCGTCACCGCCGCGGTCCTCACCGCCGGCGCGGTCGAGGTCAGGCAGCAGGTCGACACCACCTCGCACAACCAGGCGACCCCGCTCACCCGCCAGGCGCCCAGGCAGCTCGCCACGACGCCGCGGATCTCGAGCGGCCGCCCGGCCCAGGCCCAGGCGGCGACCACGCCGCCTCCGGTCGCCACAGCGCCGGCGGCGCAACCGCCGGCCGATCCGCCTGTCGCCGAACCCGCTCCCGTCGCGCCCGAAGTCTCCAGCGCGACAACTGAGGAAGCCGCCGGCCAGTCGACCGTCGTCGATGCCGAAGAGCCCGCGATCGACCCCAGCAAAACACCGACGACCGCCGTCGACGTCGCCACACCGCAGACGAGCGCCCCGGCCAGCACCGGCGGCACCGTGGTCGTCACCGTCGGCGGGTCGCAACCGGAAGCGCCGCCCGCCGAAACAGCCCCGCCGGCGCCCCCGGCGGAAGCGACTGCGCCGGTCGACCCGACGGCCGAACCGAGCGGCGAAGCACCACCCCCGCCGGAACCCTGATCTCCGGCGGAACCGCTTCTCAATCGGCCTCTCCTAGGAGAGGCCGATTACTTTGAGGCGCCGCATCAGGCTGGTGCCGGCGAACTTTCGGGTGTCGGCCAGCGAGTATCCGAACAGCTCCCAGTCCTCGTCATCCTGGGGAGCCCAGGGCGGCTGCAGGACCTTGTCGGCGACCGGCAGGACCTCCTCGAGGGTCCGCTGGATCGCCTTCTTGTAGCGATCGTCCTCGTTCGCCTTCTCGCGCAGGAAGACCGAGCCGAAGGCGACGTGGCGATGCTCGTCGCGGGCGACGTTGCCGAAGCCCTCGACGAAGGCCGGCAGCGTGCCCTCGCTTTCGTTGTAATCCATGATGAAGTGCTGCCCGGTGAGGGCCAGCATCCCCTCGATGACCATGTGGTAGATGGTCACGGCCTCGACCAACGCCTCGGTGTCCTCCGGTTCGACCGAGAGGCGATCGGTGCGCTCCTTCAGCATCCCGTCGAAGAGGCGCCCGAAGTTCTCGTTGAGGTGCTCGGAGGTCTCGGCCAGCATCTCGGTCAGCCCGTCGGATTCGAGCACACCCACCTCGCGATAGAAGCGCTCGAAGAAGCGGACGTGGCGGGCCTCGTCGGCGATCTGGGTGCAGAGGAAGATCTTCTGGTCCTCGGTCGGCGCCGCCCGCATGATCGGCCCCAGCTCCTCCGCCACTTTCTGCTCGCCGATGAAGAAGGCGGAGAGGCCGTACATGCGCTGGAAGCGCTCCTCCTTGCTGATCCGCTCGTTCCAGTCCTCGCGGTCGCGGCTGAAGTCGAGCTCCTGCGTCTGCCACTGCTGGCGCTCCCAGAGCAGGTAGAGCTCCTCGTAGGTAAGGAGCTTGATCTCGGCGGTGCGGTCGGCGGCCTCGTTCAGGGCCGGGTCCGACGTCGCCTGGAAGTCGGGGCGCTCGGTCCTCGACTGCGTTCCCGTCACCTCCCTTGCCTCCATGGGCTAACTCTCGACCGAGTGGGTCTCGCCGGGGGCGAGGACGACGACCTTCGAGGTCCCCTTCGACTCGACCTCAGCCTTGAAGGCGTCGGCGTCCGTCTCGATCACCGGGAAGGTGTCGAAGTGCATCGGGATCACGGTGCCGGCGCCGATGAAATCGGCCGCGACCGCGGCGTCGTGGCGATCCATCGTGTAGTGGCCGCCGATCGGCAGCAGCGCGACGTCGACCGGGTTGCGCTCGGCGATCAGCTTCATGTCGCCGAAGAGGCAGGTGTCACCGGCGTGGTAGACGGTCTTGCCGCCGATGTTGATCAGCAGGCCGGCGGGGGTTCCGGTGACGATCCCGTCCTCGGCGCTGTAGGGCGACTCTTCGGAGCCGGCGATCGTGCTCGTGTGCCAGGCCGGCACCAGCTTGATCCAGCCCCAGTCGAACTCGACGGTGCCGCCGAGGTTCGGATCGCTGACCTCGGACACGCCCTGGCCTTCCAGCCACTTGGCGATCTCGACGATCGCGACGCAGTGGGCACCGGTGCGGGTCGCGACCGGGACGAGGTCGGCGATGTGGTCGATGTGGCCGTGGCTGACCGCGATGTGGGTCGGCTCGACGTCCTCGGCGCTGGCAACGGCGGCGGGGTTGTTGGGCTTGAGGAAGGGGTCGATCAGGACCGTTGCGTCGCCCTCGCTGAGCTCGAAGCACGATTGTCCGTGGAACTTGATCTCCATCTTCAGCTCCTCTCCTTCGGGATCTCGGTTTTCGGTCAACTCGTCATGCAGCGCCCAGCCGACCGCGACGCCGACCATCATCGCCATTCTCGCCTCTTCGGCGAGCAGCGATTTGACCGCCGCGATCCGCTCGTCGGGATCGGGAGCCGTCGCGGCCCTCAGGGTCTCGGCCTGGTGGGACTCGCCGAACCAGCCGCCCTCTGAGAGGGCCGAGCCGAGCACTCGCTGCAGCTGGGGAGCGGCGCGGGAGACGACCCGCTCGGCCTCGGCGAAGCGCTCGGAGTCGGTGAGCCGCTCGATCGCGGCCTCGAGCCGCTCGTCGCCGGGAAACTCCATCAGGGATTCCGCAGGGCGGCGGCGAGGAGCCCGGCCAGGCCGCCGACGGCGCCGCCGATGATCCCCGCGAAGACGTTCGCCGTCGACTCGAAGATCGGCAGCGCCAGGAGCACCGCGGCCGAGACCGCGACCCCGATCCGGTCGTACTCCTGGTCGATCGCGCCCTCGGCCTCGGCGCGCCTGATCGTGAACCAGGCGGCGACCGCGCCGAGCGCCATGCCGTTGCCGCCGGCCATGACCTGGATATCGCCGCTGGCGCTGACGATGCCGCTCGCGGCGAGCATCCCGAGCGACCCGCAGGAGACGAGCAGGATCGCGGTCGCCGTGGTCCCGAGGCGCCGCTCGACGCCGACCGCGAAGATCGCCAGGGCGACTGCGATGACGAACAGATAGCCGACGTCGACGTAGGCGAACGGCGCCGCCAGGATTCGCCACCACTGCTCGTAGCCGGGGACGAGGATGCCGCCGAAGGTCGAGAGCGAGTCGCCGCTCGCCTTCTGCACCAGGAGCAGGATCGCCGAGCCGAGGATCACCGCGATCGTCGCGTAGGGGCGATCGGAGCCGGCCTCCCCCTCGCGGCGGAAGCGCGCCCTGAGGCGGCCGCCGGGGCGCCTGCGCGGGGTCGCCTCGAGGCCGTCTCCGCGACGCTCCAGCTTCGGTGCCCGCTTGCGCAGCCGGGCGCCGCAGTAGGGGCACTCGGTCACATACGGACTGACCTCGGAGCCGCAGTTCTTGCAGATGACGCTGAGCTCAGTCTCGCTCATGATGAATCGAGGATAACTCCCCCAATAATTCCTCCGTCCACGGGCCGCTCGCAGCGCCTCGCCGGTGGCATACTGCCGGAACACCCATTACGAGGAGGAAAGCGCGTGGCAGTTGAGACCCTGACCGAGCAGAAATCGCTTCTCGCCGAGCTCGCGCCCGGCAAAAGGACCCGCCTGCGGCGGCTGCTGTTCGAGTTCGGCCCGGGCAACGGGACTCTGATGCTGCTGCCGATCGACCAGGGAATCGAGCACGGCCCGAGGGACTTCTTCCCGAACCCCGGCTCCAAGGACCCCGACTACCAGTTCGCGCTCGCGGCGGAGGCCGGCTACTCGGCCCTCGCCTGCCAGATCGGGATGGCGAGCAAGTACTACCCGGACTACGCCGGCCAGGTGCCGCTGATTCTCAAGGTCAACGGCAAGACCGACCTTCCCTCCTCCGCCCAGGCCTTCTCGAGCTGCAATGCGAGCGTCGAGGACGCGGTCCGCCTCGGCGCCGACGCGGTCGGCTACACGCTCTACGTCGGCTCCCCCGACAGGACGAGGACCTCGCCCAGCTGCGCCAGGTCCGCCAGGACTGTGACCGCTTCGGGATGCCGCTGATCGTCTGGTCCTACCCGCGCGGCGAAGCCGTCGACTCGAAGGGCGGGGCCAACTCCTTCTACGCGATCGATTACGCGGCCCGGATGGCGATGGAGATGGGCGCCGACGTCGTCAAGCTCAACATGCCGAAGATCGACCCCGACAAGGACAAGGACGCCCCGGCTCCCTACAACGAGCTGCAGGTGACCCAGGAGGAGGCGATCCAGCACTGCGTGGCCTCGGCCGGGCGCTCGCTGGTCGTGCTTTCGGGCGGCTCAAAGGTCGACGACGAGACCGTCCTCGGCCACACCCGCGAGATCATGGGCGCCGGCGGCTCGGGCGTCATCTTCGGGCGCAACGTCTGGCAGCGCGAGCGCGGCGAGGCGCTGGAGATCATCAGCCAGATCAAGGAGACGCTGCTCTCCAACGTGACGAGGATCCCCTAGGGGCGAGAAGCGGCGGTGCCGGCCCCTTAGGGGGCCATGCGAAGAGGTCAACTCGGCAGCGCCATCCTCCTGGTCCTGGCTGCGACCCTGATCCTGCGGCCATGGGAGACGGGTGGCGAGGGCGCCGATCTTCCCGGCGCGATGACGGCACGGGTCGTGCGCGCGGTCGACGGCGACACGCTCGAAATCGCCGTCGCCGGTGGACGTGAGGACCTGCGCCTGATCGGCATCGACACGCCGGAGACGGTGAAGCCCGACACGCCCGTCCAATGCTTCGGCCCACGGGCGTCGACCTTCACCCACGATCGCCTCGACGGGCGCACGGTGCGGGTCGTCCTCGGGGCCGAGCGGCGAGACGTGTACGGGCGGCTGCTCGGCTACGTCCGCGTCGGCGGCCGCCTCTTCAACGCGGCGCTGGTGCGCAAAGGGCTGGCGCGCTCGTTGACGATCCCTCCCAACGACCGCTATGCGCCGCTGTTCCACCGCCTCGAGCTCGACGCCGCGCGGGCCGGGCGCGGCCTCTGGAGCGCCTGCCGGCCGTAGCCGGCGTGTGATCGACGCCACATTCGGGCCCTGCAACGCGCCTTGCAGCTCTGGTACGGTCCGCCCCGGCCCTCGGGGCCACTTTTCTATGCGAATGCGTCAGAGCATCTCTCAGTTCGAGTCGGCCTTCGAACAGGAGACATCGTTGGAGCGCCGTCGGCGCGAGCAGCTGCGGCGGCGCGCGGCCAACCGTTCGCGGGCTCGGCGCATAGTCCGCACCGAGCAGGAGAGCAAAGTCCGCTTCAGCGTTCTCGCCGTCTGCCTGACCGTGACGGTGATCGTCGTGGTCGTCGCGATGTTCGAGGCGCTCGCCTTCCTGATGGCGTAGCGGACGGTCAGCTCGCCGGTTGAATAGACTCGCCCGCCGATGGCCAGAAGGTCCCTAAAGCCGCAGCTGAATCAGATCCGCGCCTGGGTGCGCCAGGGAAGGACCGATGCATGGATCGCCCACCAGCTCGAGGTCAGCACCTCCGAGCTGCGGGAGTTCCGCAAACAGCACGGCTTCACGCCCGACGACGAGGACACCGGCACCGGCGAAATCGACCTCCGCGATGAGATCGAGGCCGAGATCGAGGCCGCGACCGCCGAGGAGGACGCCGCCGAGGAGGACGAGGAGGACGCCGACGGCGATGCCGACGAGGGCGACTCCGATTCCGACGCAGACGGTGACGGCGACGAGGGCGACGGCGACTCCGACGGCGAGGACCGCCCCCGACGGCGACGGCGCCGAGGCAGGCGCGGCGGCCGCGGGCGACGCAAAGAGCTCGAGGCGACCTTCGATCACGGCGAAACCGACGGCTACGGCCTCTGGCTCGACCCCGCGGTCAAAGACAACCCGGTCTACACCGAGCACTGGGCCGGGCAGCGCGAGGTCACGGTCCGCATCGACGCCGATCAGATCGTGATCAGGCGCCCCGGGGCCGGCGGCGGCGAGTCCGAGCCCGCCCCCTCCGACGAGGACTGAGCGCCCGCCGCTAGGAGTCGGGTGTGTTCGGGATCCGAGACACGGCTCCCGGCCCGCATTCGGTATTGATCGGCCCCTGGATCCGCCAGACGGTCACGGGCCCGCTGTGCAGGATCGGCCTGATCGCGGAGCTCGGCTTCGCGTTTCGCAGCCAGCCGGCCTCGGGCGAGCTGATCGGGTCCTCGGTGTGGATGAAGTTGAGGAACGGAGAGGTGACCAGGTAGTCGAGGTCGGCGTCGTTCAGCGCCGCCCTGAACTTCTCGCAGGTCGGGATCGGGTCGAATGCCCCGTTGGGGCCGTCTTCGCCCAGGTAGACGACGCGGTTGGAGAGGTCGGTGCCGTAGAAGCCGTAGCCGAGGAAGCCGGCGGTGGTGCCGGCCAGCCCGATCCGCGAGTCGCCGACGTCGCGCGCCCAGCGATAGGCAGAGTCAAGGTTTTCACCCGGGATGCGTTCTTCGGAGGTGCCGGTGTTGGCGAAGCGCGCCGTCAGGTAGTCGCGCTGGACCGGGTAGCCGATCGCGACCAGCGCCAGCGCCAGCGCCGCGAAGCCGGCGCCGATCGCGGCCGCCGGGGCGCCTCGTTGCCGCAGCAGCAAGAGGCCCGCCGGGACCAGGACGACGAGGACGGCGAAGAGGACGGCGAAGACGCGATCGGGGTCGCGGGCGACGGCTTCGGAGCCGTCGGTGACGACCAGGACCACGACCAAGCCTGCAAGCAGCGCAAGCTGGGGACGACGACCGTCGAAGGCGCGCGCGAGAGGCAGCAGGGCCATTGCCAGCAGCAGCGCCGGGACGAGGTAGCGGACGTTGATCTCGAAGGCGACCGGAGCGCCGTCGGCGCCGGCTGCGCCGAGCGGGGTGAAGAGGTAGGCGACCATCCCGAACAGGGCGATCCCGCCGAGCCAGCGGAGCAGGACGTTGCGGCCGCGGATCAGGGCCGCGAGGGCGGCGACCGCGGCCCCGACGAGGACCAACGGCCAGAGAGAGCCGAACTGCTCGTGCAGGCCGGGCGCGAAGTAGTGGCTCCAGACGCCGGTGTCGGTCGCGTAGTGGGCGATGTTGAAGTCCGGCCGGGCGGTCTGCAGGCGCTCCGGGTGGGGCAGCGCGATCGGGCCGAGGTGGGCGACCTGCGGGATCGGGTTGCCGGCCGCGATCAGATTCCGCAGGTACCAGAAGCCGCCGGCGAGGAAGGCGGGGACGAACCACCAGGCCGCCGCGGCCGTGCGGCGGCCGCGGGGAGCGAGGAAGACGACCGCCGCGGTCAGCGCCGCGGCCATCGCCAGCACCGTGAGTTTGGTCCCGGCGGCGAGGCCGACCGCGAGGCCGGCGGCGGCGAGCGGCCAGCCGACCGGCAGCGACCGCCTCTCCCCCGCGCCCTCGCGCATCGACCAGGCGCTGACGAGGATCGCCACTGCGGCAAGCAGCAGCGCTGCGGCGGCGAGGTCGTTCTTCGCCGCGCCCGGCTCACGGACGACGAGGGTGTGGCACTCGAGCAGGATCGCGACGGCGGCGACGCCGAGGTGGCCGCGGCCGTAGGGGCGGCCGATCACCCAGGCCGAGAGGAAGGCGACCCCGAGCCAGCCGAAGTTGAGGAAGAGCGAGAGCGTGTCGCGATGGACGAGGAGGATGCCGTCGGCGTGGAGGAGCTCGGAGTTCTGCGGGTAGAACCAGTTGGTGAAGACCGTCTCGGTGTGGTGGAGGCCGATCACCGAGTGGCTCTGGGCGATGTCCGCCGCGAAGGGCATGTGGTACCAGAGCGAGTCGAAGTTGAAGATGCCGCGGTCGAGGGCGCCCTTTGTCGTCAGGGCCCAGTGGGCGACCACCAGAGCGATCACGCCCGTCATGACCAGCAGCTCCCAGGCGCCCGGCCCGCGGGGCCTGTCACGGGGAGAGGGGGGCGCTGCGGGCGGGGGCGTCCTCGACCCCCCTCTCCCCGCGCCACCCGCGGGAGGGGCGTCTAACAGCCAGAGGGACAAGGCCGCGAGGAGCACGCTGGACGCGACAAGGGTCCAGGCGTACAAAGCCCCGACCGCTCCGAGGAGCTCGCTGAGCCAGATCAGGAGCGCGACCGCGATCACGATCTCGACGAGATGCGCCGGGGCTCCTTCCCAGTCCGAGAGGAGCCGGCGCCTGAGCCGGACGGCGGTGAAGCTGAGCGACAGGGCGAGGGCGGCGAGGGCGGCGGCGCTGAGGATGTAGGAGCCGGCGCCGATCACTGCCGAGACCGTCGCCGGCCGAGCGTCAGTGCCCGGGGTCCTTGAGGATGTACGGAGTCTCTTCCGGCGCGACCATCCCCTGGGTCCGGGCCTTGGCATCGAGGACCAGCGGGTCGTCCGAATGCTTCACGCGGAAATGGAGACGCGTGTTTTCGTGCTGGACTTCGTGCAGCTGGGCTTTGGCGGCGCTGGTCGCCGTGTAGGTCTTGACGAAGTCGATCGCCGGGTGCAGATAGGAGTAGAGGACCGCGGCGAGGACCAGGGTCAGCGCGATCCGCCCCACCCTGTCCCAGTTGACCCTGCTGGCGCCGCGACGCGCTCCGGGCCGGCGTCGCGCTGCCGGGCGGCGACGCGCAGCGCTGCGTGACCGGACCGCCTGGGCGCGTGCTGCCATGCCCGGACCTACGCGGTCGGGCGCGGCATTCCTCCACTACCCGGACGCTTGGGCGAATGCCTGCAGGCCAGGGAACTGGGCGGCGTCGCCGAGCTCCTCCTCGATCCGCAGCAGCCGGTTGTACTTGGCCGTGCGATCCGAGCGCGAGGGAGCGCCGGTCTTGATCTGCCCGGCGCCGGTCGCGACCGCGAGGTCGGCGATCGTCGTGTCCTCGGTCTCGCCCGAGCGATGGGAGATGACCGCCGTGTAGCCGGCGTCGCGGGCGATCCGGATCGCCTCCAGGGTCTCGGTCAGGGTGCCGATCTGGTTGACCTTGACCAGGATCGAGTTGCCGACCCCGAGATCGATGCCGCGGCGAAGGCGCTCGGGATTGGTGACGAAGAGGTCGTCGCCGACGAGCTGGACGCTGTCGCCGAGCTTCTCGGTGAGGAGCTTCCAGCCGTCCCAGTCCTCCTCGTCCATCCCGTCCTCGATCGAGACCACCGGGTAGCGGGCGCAGATGTCCGCCCAGTAGCCGGCCATCTCCGCGGGCGAGAGCGAGCGCCCCTCGTGCTCGAGCGCGTAGGCGCCGCCCTCGAAGAGCTCGCTGGTGGCGGGGTCGAGGGCGATGAAGACGTCGGAGCCGGGCTCATAGCCGGCGGCCGAGACCCCGGCCAGGACCGCCTCCAGAGCGGCCTCGTTGGACTCGAGGCTCGGCGCGAAGCCGCCCTCGTCGCCGACCGCGGTCGAGAGGCCCTTCGAGGCGAGGCTCTTCTTCAGAGCGTGGAAGACCTCGACCCCGACCCGCAGGCACTCGGAAAAGCTCGGAGAGCCGGCCGGGACGACCATGAACTCCTGGAAGTCGACCGAGTTGTCGGCGTGGGCGCCGCCGTTGAGCACGTTCATCATCGGCACCGGCAGCAGGGTCGGCTCGCCGCCGCCGTAGAGCTCGGCCAGGTAGCGGTAGAGGGGCTGCTGGGAGTCCGCCGCGGCGGCCTTGGCGGCGGCGAGCGAGACGCCGAGGATCGCGTTGGCTCCGAGCCTGCCCTTGTTCGGGGTTCCGTCGAGCTCGATCATGGTCTGGTCGAGCGCGCCCTGCTCGGCCCCGCGGGCGCCCTTCAGCGCCGCGGCGATCTCGCCGTTGACGTTCGCGACCGCGCCGGAGACGCCCTTGCCGGCCCAGGCCTCGCCGCCGTCGCGGAGCTCGACCGCCTCGAACTCCCCGGTCGAGGCGCCCGAGGGGACGGCCGCGAGCCCGCGGGCGCCCGACTCGAGGCCGACCTCGACCTCGATCGTCGGATTCCCCCGCGAGTCGAGGACCTGCCGGGCATGGATGGTGTCGATGACGCTCACTGGCGCGGGGGGCGGCTCAGGGCGAGGTCGGCGGAGCGCCGGTGGTCACGCCGGGCGGCAGCCCGCCGGAGAAGCTCGGAACCCCTTCGGCCGCTTCTTCGAGGCCGGCGGGTCGCGGCCGCTGGGCCAGGGCTTCGCCTTTGGGGGTGATCACGCTGACGGAGCCGGGCCGCGCCGGTTTGAGCTGGTTCACGGCCGCCGGGCAGGCTTCGGGCGCTTTTTTGGGATTCGCTTCGAAGCAGGCGGGGTCGGCTTCGGCCGAGCGCCCGTCGCTCTTGAAGTTGGCGCATTTTTCGACCGCGTAGTCGTCGGCGCAGAAGGTCCGCGAGCGCCAGAGGCCCTGGAAGCCGCTGACGAACTTGCTGAAGATCGCTTCCTGGGACTGCTGTTTGAGCTGCGCTTCGATCTGCGATTCGGCTTCGCCCAGGGGCTGGACTTTTTCGGGGTTCAGTTTCTCGACCTCGAAGACGACGTTGCCGACGGTCGAGTATTTGACCGGGCCTTCGACCTTGCCGACCGGAGCCTCGAACATCTTTTCCCCGACTTCGCCGGTGAACTGTTCTTCGCTGACTTTTTCCTGCAGGCCGCCGGTTTTCGCGGCCGTTTTCGAGTCGGCGTATTTGTTGATCGCCGCGGTCCAGGCTTTGGCCGAGTCGTCTTTGTCGAGCGCCGCCTTCGCCGCCGCGGCTTTTTTCTCGTCTTTGGCGATCAGGACCCGGATGTCACGCGTCGGCGGAGTCGTGAACTGGGTCGACTTCGCTTCTTCGTAGAACTCCTTGATTTCGTCTTTGCTCGGCTTCGGCGGGTTTTCTCCGAGCTTTTTCTGAATTTCGGTGCTGAGGATCTGGATCTTCACCCGTTCGTTGACGTCCTGGGTGGTGTAGTGCGAAGTCTTCAGGAATTTCGTGAATTCCGCTTCGGTTTTGAAGTTCTGTTTTTTCAGTTTTTCGAGTTCTTCTTCGACTTCTTTTTCGGTGACGGTGAAGCCTTCTTCGGCCGCCAGCCCCTGGATCCAGATCGTTTCCAGCAGGCTGTTGGTCGTCGTTTCTTTCAGTTCGCCGTACTGTTTGTCGCCCGGTTTCGGGGCTTTTTTGGCGCCCGAGGCGGCGACGACCTGTTTGAAGGCGCATTCGAACTCGGCTTCGGTGACCTTGCTCAGGTCCTGCGCGACTTTTTCGCCCTTGCAGTTCTCGGCGGGCTTGTCGAACGGCTTCTCGGCTCCGGCGGGGATTCCCTGGACGACGGCGATCGAGCCGTCGGGGATGCTCGGGTCGCCGACACCCTCGGCGATCGCGAGGCCGACGAAGAGGACGAGGAAGATCGCGCCGAAGACCAGCAGGCCGAGCCGGCGTATCTGCTCACGACTCGGACCGCCTTTGCCTTTGGCCCCACCCTTGGCTTTGGCGGTCGTGGGCCTCTGTCCCTTCTTGCTCGGACTCACGAGGCGGGCAGCATATCCGCTTCCGCACTCTGGGAGCCGCTCGCCTCGCGAAGGCCTTTAGACATCGTTAAGACTGCCGCCAGCCGCGCCTCCGGCTCGTCCGGTACCCGCACCGACGCGGTCCTCTCCCGCCACTCGTACCGGGCCCCCTCGACATGGTCCGCGAGCACCCCCACAGCTTCGGAGTCGAGCTCGATCCCGGTGACGCTGAGCCTCCCCCCGCGCAGCTCGACGCCGGTGGCGCCGGCGAGGCCGAACTCGATCCGCGCCCGCTGCAGCGAGAGCAGGTTCTCGACCTCGACCGGAGGCGGCCCGAAGCGGTCGCCGAGCTCGTCGCGGATCGCGCGCAGGTCGCCCGGCGCGCGGGCGGCGACGATCCGCCGGTGGACGTCGATCTTCGCCGCCTCGAAGGGGATGAAGGAGGCCGGCAGGTAGGCATCCACCGGGACGTCGAGGCGGACCGGCTCCGGCGCCTCCTCGCCCCCGCCATCGGCGCTGGCGGCCTCCCCCACCGCCTCGTCGATCATCTGGCAGTAGAGCTCGAAGCCGACCGCGGCGACGTGGCCCGACTGCTCCTCGCCGAGGAGGTCGCCGGCGCCGCGGATGTCGAGGTCGCGCATCGCAATCTTGAAGCCTGAGCCGAGCTCGGTGTGATCGGCGAGGGTCGAGAGCCGGGCGGCCGCCTCCTCGGTCAGCGCCTCGGCCGAGGGGTAGAGCATGTAGGCGAAGGCGCGCTCGCGAGAGCGCCCGACCCGGCCGCGGATCTGGTAGGCCTGGGAGAGGCCGAGCTGGTCGGAGCGCTCGACGATCAGGGTGTTGGCGGCGGGGATGTCGAGGCCCGACTCGATGATCGTCGTCGTCACCAGGCAGTCGGCGCCGCCGCGGAGGAAGTCGAGCATCGTCTCCTCGAGCTGGGTCTCGTCCATCTGGCCGTGGGCTTCTGCGAAGCGGGCCTTGGGGACGAGGGCGCGCAGGCGCTCGGTCGTCTCCGGCAGCGAGTCGATCCGGTTGTGGAGGAAGAAGGCCTGGCCGCCGCGCTCGAGCTCGCGCTCGATCGAGTGGCGGACGAGGTCCTCGTCGTAGGGGCCCACGTAGGTGCGGACCGGACGCCGACCCTCCGGCGGGGTCTCGATGACCGAGATGTCGCGGAGCCCGGCGAGGCTCATCTGCAGGGTGCGCGGGATCGGGGTTGCCGAGAGCGAGAGCACGTCGACCTTGAGCTTCAGCTGCCGCAGCAGCTCCTTCTGCTTGACGCCGAAGCGCTGCTCCTCGTCGACGATGACGAGCCCGAGGTCCTTGGCGCGAACGTCGCGGGAGAGCAGGCGATGGGTGCCGATCAGGACGTCGACCTTGCCTTCCTCGAAGCCGGCCAGGATCGCCTTCACCTCGGCCGGCTTGCGCAGCCGCGAGACGCCCTCGACGACGAAGGGCAGGTCGGCGAGCCGCTCGCGGAAGGTGCCGAGGTGCTGCTGGGCGAGGATCGTCGTCGGCACCAGCATCATCACCTGGCGGCCGTCGGAGGCCGCCTTGACTGCGGCGCGGAGGGCGACCTCGGTCTTGCCGAAGCCGACGTCGCCGCAGACCAGACGGTCCATCGGCTGCTCGGACTCCATGTCTCCCTTGACCGACTCGATCGCTTCGATCTGGTCGGCGGTCTCGCGGTATGGGAAGGCCGTCTCCATCGCCAGCTGCCATTCGCCGTCGGGGGCGAAGGCGTGGCCGCGGCGGGTGCGCCGCTCGGCGTAGAGGTTGAGGAGCTCGCCGGCGAGCGCCCCGGCCGCACGCCGCGCCCGCGCCTTCATGTTCTGCCAGCGTTTGCCGCCCAGCGCCGAGAGCGTCGGCGAGCCGCCCGCCCCGACGTAGCGGCTCAGCTTCGCGAGCTGGTCGGTGGGGACGTAGACCCGGTCCTCTCCCTTGTATTCGAGGTAGAGGTAGTCGCGGGTGACGCCGCCGACCTCGCGGGTGTCGAAGCCGGCGAAGCGGGCGACGCCGTGGTCCTCGTGGACGACGTGATCGCCGACCCGCAGGTCGCTGAAGGCGAGGCGGCCGCGGCCGGCGCCGGGCACCCTCTCCTCGGCCCGGCGGCGGCGATGGACGAGGCGGCGGAAGGGGTAGACGGCAAGTTTCAGCTCGGGGCTGACGAAGCCCTCGCGCAGCCGCGCCTCGGCGAAGGCCAGCCCCGGCTCGGGCGAGAGCCTGCCGCCGTCGAGGATCGAGACGTCGATGCGGTCGAGCCCGTAGCGGGAGCGCTCCGCCTCGCCCATGCTGTCGAAGGCGACCACGGTGCGGTAGCCGGAGCGGACCAGTTTCTCGAGCTCGCCCTCGGCCTCCTTGATGCTGCGCGCGGGGGACTCGGCGCGGGAGGCGCGGAAAGCGTCCTCGTCGTCCTCGCCGGCGCCGGTCAGCGAGAGGCCGGCACGGGCGGCGAGCGGCTCGGCGACGTCGACGTAGAGGTGGCGGGCGTCGTCGGCGTGCATCGCCGTCGTCGCGTCCTCCCAGTGGTCGCGCAGCGCCGGCTCGATCTCCTCGGCGGCGACGAGGACGACCGCGGCCCCATCGGGGACGAGGTCGAGCGGCGGCCCGAAGCGGTCGAGCGGCAGGACCTCGGCGAGGCTCGGCGCCTCGCGATCCTCCTCGGCCGCCTCCATCGCCGCCAGCTCGGCGAGCTCGCGGTGCTCGACGTCGAGCTCGGCCGCGGGGGCGAGCTCGACCCGCTCGGCCTCGCCGAGCGAACGCTGGGTGAAGGTTGAGAACCAGCGCATCGACTCGACCTCGTCGCCGAAGAGCTCGATCCGCACCGCCCTCTCCTCGGTCGCCGGGAAGACGTCGAGGATGCCGCCGCGGAGGGCGAACTGGCCGCGCTCCTCGACCTGCTCGACCCGCTCGTAGCCGGCCGCGACGAGGTCGCGGGTGACCCCACCGAGGTCGAGCTCGCCGCCGACCTCGAGGCTGAACCCGGCAGGGCGCAAGGAGGCGTCGGGGACGGCCTCGGCCAGCGCCGTGGCGCTGGCGACGACGACGGCGTCATCCTCGCGCCGCAGGGCATCCAGCGCGTCGATCCGGAGGCCGACGAGGTGAGGCGGCGGCGTCACGTGCGAGGCGTAGCCGGTGCCGCGCGAGGGATAGAGGCGGACGCGGCGCGGGGACAGGTAGGCGCGCAGGTCGGCGGCGAGGTCGCGGGCCGAGCGGTCGTCGGGGCTGACCAGGAGCGCCGGGTGTCCTGCGAGGCCGCGGTCGTCCTCGACCAGCGCCGCGAGCAAAAGCGGGCGCAGCATCGCCGAGGCCCGGACCGTGACCGGCTCTCCGCCCGCGGCGGCCTCGCGCACCCGGCCCGAGAGCGCGTGCAGGCGCTCGTTCTCGGCGGCGACGTCGATCAGCGGGCGAAGGCTCACGGCTGGAAGGTTAGGCTCTGGGCGATGCGACTACGACGCCCATTCGCCGCGGGCTCGGTGCTCGGCACCATCGCCCACCACGGGTACGAGACCCGGGCCGGCGTCGGCCTCGTCTTCGAGCCGGAGCTGGGGCGCCGCGGCGCCTACGCGCTCTGGGGCACGCTGTTCCCGCTGATGCTGGCGAGCGCCGCCCGCGAGGGGGAGCTGAACGAGCGGCTCTCGGCGGTCAACGCGGGCATCGGGGCGGCCGGGGTCGCCGTCCATTTCGCCGCCTGGCCGTGGTCGCTGCACCGCGGCATCCCGATGCTCGACGAAGCCGAGGGGCTGACCGAGCGCCAGCTCCCCGCCTACAACGCGGTCCTCTGGTTCTGGCTCCTGACCAGCGTCGCCAGCCTCGCCACCGAGGCCGGGCCGCGGTCGCGGCGGATCGGCCTGATCGCCGGCCTGGTCAACTTCCCGATCCTGCTGTTCTCGGCGCGCCATCACTTTCGCTGGGCCCGTGAGCAGGCTCGGCTCGAGCCCGAGCGCTGGAGCCCGGCTCTGCGCCCGTGAGCGTCCAAATCGGCCCGGTATGACTGCGACGCTTTGCCTGACATTCGACAACCTCGGCGAGGCCGCCGAAATCGGCGCCGGCGTCCTCGATCCGGACGCCCCGCAGATCGGCACCCACGTCACCGCGAAGGACACCCTGCCGCGGATCCTCGACCATCTCGACGCACGCGGGCTGGCGGCAACCTTCTTCCTCGAGGGCCTGAACGCCGAGCTCTACCCCGACCTGCTCACCGAGATCGACCGCCGCGGCCACGAGATCGGCTTCCACGCCTGGACGCACGAGCAGTGGGGGACGCTGAGCGCGGCGGAGCAGGCCGAGAACCTGGCCCGTGGGATCGCCGCCTTCAACTCGATCGGGCTGAAACCTCGGGGGATGCGGCCGCCGGGGGGCGAGCTGGGCGCGGGCGGCTCCGCGCTGCTCGGCGAGTCCGGCCTGCGCTACGCCTCCCCCGCCGGCGACGGAGTCTCGGTCGCCGACGGCGTCGCCCAGCTCCCATTCCGCTGGCAGGAGGTCGACGCGGCCTGCGTCCTGCCCGGCATGGAGGCCGTCCGCGAAGCGATCTCCGGATCCGCGGAGCACGTTCCCCGCCGACACCTTCATCGAGCACCTCGAGGGCGAGCTGGGGCGCCTCGGCCGCGAGGGCGGCTTCGCGACGTTCGTCCTGCACCCGTTCATGCTCGAGTGGCTCGGCGAGGAGCGCCTCGATCGCCTGCTCGAGCGGCTGGCCGCGGCCCAAGACGGCGGCGACGTCTGGGTCGCACGCTGCGGCGACGTCGCCGAGCGCATCTGATCACGTTTTCCACGTCACACATGGAAAACGTGATGAGGAACGGCGCCGCGGTAGGTCTGCCTCAGCGCGCCCGGACGGCGGCGACGGTCTCGCGCAGGGTTTCGCGGGCGTCGTGGTGGGGCATCCAGTGCAGCCCTCGGCGCGCGCGGGAGGTGTCCATCAGGACCGGCCGGCGGACGGCTTCGATCCAGGCCGCCTCGTCGGGCAGGTAGGGCACGTGGGCGAGCAGCTCGGCGGTGGCTCCGACCGCCAGCCGCGGGGCCGGCACCGCGTGCCAGCCCAGCTCGTGGGCGAGGTCTGTGACCGTCAGCT
The DNA here is from genome assembly GCA_963795295.1 of uncultured Solirubrobacterales bacterium. Taxonomy (GTDB): domain Bacteria; phylum Actinomycetota; class Thermoleophilia; order Solirubrobacterales; family 70-9; genus VRUE01. Next base: position 490,140 of record CAWCHE010000005.1, on the reverse strand, counting down.
CGCCGGGCCCGGCGAGGTTGTAGATGCCGGGCTCTCCGGCGCCGATCACGGCCGCGCTCATCGCCGCCGCGACGTCGTCGTGGTGGACGAGCTGGAACGGCACGCCTGGGTCGGGCAGCACCGGCCGCAGCTCGGGCACCCGGCCGAGCGCCCAGCGCAGCGGGCCTGGGACCCGCTGGCCGAGGGCGATCAGGGGAATCAGGTCGAGCAGCAGGGTCGCCTTCGGCCCGGCGACGATGCAGGGGCGGAAGACGTAGGCGTCGGTGCCCGACCCCTCGAGCGCCCGCTCGAGCTCGACCTCGACCTCGGCCTTGTGCGCGGAGTAGGGATGGCGGGAGCTGCCGCGGGTCGGCGTCTCCTCGGTCAGCCGTTCGGGCAGGTCGCGGTGAAAGCCATAGGCGGCGACCGAGGAGGTGTAGACGAGCCGGGTCGCCGCCGAGGCGGCCGTCGCCTCGAAGACGTTGCGCGAGCCTTCGAGGTTGATCTCGCGGCTGTCCTCGCGGCCGGCGACGATCACGAAGGCGAGGTGGACGACGACGTCGGCCTCGGCGACGAGGTCGTCGACGGCGTCACGGTCGAGGACGTCGCCGCGGCGGTATTCGACCTTCTCCCAGCCGTGGGCGGCGATGTCGAAGGGGCGCCGGGCCATTCCGATCACCCGCTCGACCTCGGGCACCCGCTCCAGCGCCGAGAGGAAGGGCTTGCCGATCTCACCGGTGGGCCCGGTGACGGCGACGGTCAGGCCTGCGTCGAGGTCGGCCACCGGCCTATCCCCCCGGCAGCCCCGGGCCGCTGCGCTGCCACTCGACCTGGCCCACGCCCTCGGCCTGCGAGCGGCCCTCGACGTCGTCCCACTCGTGCAGCATCCGCTTCAGGCGGGCGACGCCCTCGGTCGGCAGGGCGGAGACCTCGGTGGCAAGCCTGCGGGCCGCGTCCTCGGTCCCGGCCGCCGGGGCGACCCGGTTGACGAGCCCGATCCGCAGCGCCTCGTCGGCGCCGATCGTGCGTGAGGAGAGGAGCAGGTACTTGGCCGCCCCCAGGCCGCAGAGGGTGACCAGGCGGGCCGGGCCTACGGGGACGCCGAGCGCGGCCCCCGGAAAGCGCATGCGCAGGTTGGAGCCGCCGATCCGCATGTCGCAGGCGACCGCGATCTCGGCGCCGCCGCCGACGACGTCGCCATGGCAGGCGGCGATCGTCGGCTTCGGGAAGGCGACGATCTGGTCGTAGACGTCGGCGAAGAGCTGCATCCGGTGGACCTTCTCCTCGCCCTCGAGGACCTCCTTGATGTCGGCGCCGGCCGAGAAGCCCATGTGGTCGGAGGAGCTGAGGACGAGGACCCTGACCGCCTCGTCGCCGCGGGCGACCGCGAGGTGCTCGAGGAGCTCGGCCAGCATCTGGGTGTCGATCGCGTTGCGGGAGTCGGGCCGCTCGAGGCGCAGCACGGCCACCCCCTGCTCGTCGACCTCGTATGTGGTTCTCGCGTCAGCCATTCCGCCTCCTCATGCCGGTGCCTCGGAACCTAGCCTCTCGACGAGGCGCTCGGCCCCCTCGGCGGCCAGACTGATCAGCCCCGCGACATCCTCGCGGGGCTCGCGGAAGCGCGAGAGGACGTATGAGGAGACGACCTCCGGGTCGCTTGAGGCCGGCCTGCCGACGCCGGCCCTGACCCGCCAGAACTCGGCGTCGCCGAGCCCGCGCTTGAGGCTCTTGAGCCCGTTGTGGCCGGCGAGGCCGCCGCCGAGCCGGGTCTGGACCTCGCCGAACGGCAGGTCGATCTCGTCGTGGAGGACGACGACTCGGTCGAGCGGCACCTTGAGCGAGCCCCGCGCCGGGCCTGCCGAGTCGCCCGATTCGTTCATGAAGGTCTGGGGCAGGAGGACCGCCACCCGGGGCCCGCCCGGTCCGGTCCGGCCTTCGGAGATCAGGCCGCCGAACTTCGTCCGGGCGCGGGGCAGCTGCCAGCGGCGGCAGAGCTCATCGGCGACCTCGAAGCCGAGGTTGTGCCTGGTCCCCGCGTACTCCTTGCCGGGATTCCCGAGCCCGACGATCAAAAACCGGTCGCCCCCCTCGCCCTCGCCGCGATCGTCCCGGCGGCGAAAGAGCCCGATTGCGGCTACTCCCCGCCGGAGTCGCCCGAGTCGCCGTCGCCGCCCTCGGAGGCCTCGCCGCCGGCCTCGGGGGCGACAGGCTCGCCGTCCTCGCCGACCAGCTCGGTCTCCTCCTCGACGGAGGGCTCCGGCTCTTCCTCGACGCGCGGCGGCGAGAGGGTGGCGATCGTGACTTCCTCGGGATCGTCGGCCATCAGTTTGACGCCGTCGGGGATGGCGACGGAGGAGAGCTGAAGGGTGTCGTTGATCTCCATCGCCGAGACGTCGAGGACGAGCCGCTCCGGAATCTCGGTCGGCAGCGCTTCGACGGTGATCTCGCGGGTGACGTGCTCGAGGACGCCGCCGGCCTTGGTCCCGGGCGCGTCCTCGACCCCCTCGAGGTCGACGGCCACCTCGGCCTGGATCGCCTCGTCGAGCTTGACCTCCTGGAGGTCGATGTGCTCGAGGCTGCCGCGCACCGGGTGCAGCTGCTGCTCCTTGACGACGACCGGGACTCTTTTCGATCCCTCGAGCTCGAGGTCGAAGAGGGCGTGGCCTGCGCTGAGGACGTTGCGGGCCTCGCGCTCGGCCACCTGGAACGCGCGCGCCTCCGAGCCGCCGGCGTAGACGACGCCGGGCACGAGGCCGTCGCGGCGGAGCCGTCGGGAGGTGCGGGAGCCGAACTCCGTGCGCGGAGCGGCCTTCAGGGTTTCGCGTGTGGCTGCCATTCGAACCGGAGAGGATAGAGAAACGGCGCCGCTCGGAACCTGTGGCAACCTTCTGGGCCAGATGGCCGACGAATCGAAGATCCCCAAGGGCAGGGTTCGCCGCTCGGCGAAGCTGGGCTCGGTCGTCGGCGGCCAGGCGGCGCGCTACGCCGGGACCAAGGCGGCGAACGTCGCCCGCTCCGAGGAGGGCAGCAAGGAGCGCCTCGAGCAGCGCCACCTGGAAACGGCGATGAAGATGGTCGGCGCGCTGGGGCAGATGAAGGGCGCGGCGATGAAGCTCGGCCAGTTCGCCTCCTTCATCGACACCGAGTTCATCCCCGAGGAGTACCGCGAGATCTACCAGGAGCAGCTCGCCAAGCTGCGCACCGAGGCCCCGGCGATGCCGTGGTCGAAGGTCGAGAAGGTGCTCGACGAGGAGTACGAGGGGGAACCGCTCTCGGAGCTCTTCGCCGACGTCGAGGAGGAGGCCTTCGCGGCCGCCTCGATCGGCCAGGTGCACCGGGCCGAGATGCTCGACGGCCGCCGGGTCGCGATCAAGATCCAGTACCCGGGGATCGCCGAGGCGCTCGACGCCGACCTCCGCAACATGGGGACGATCGTGCGGCTGGCCCGCGCCCTCGCCCCGGGCCTCGACGCCAAGGCGATCGCCAAGGAGCTGCGCGAGCGGATCATGGAGGAGCTCGACTACGAGTACGAGGCCCAGAACCAGCGCAGCTTCGCCCGCGCCTACCGCGACCACCCGTTCATCTACGTCCCCGAAGTCATCACCAGGCTCTCGCGGCGGCGGGTGCTCGTGACCGAGCTGGTCGAGGGGCTCGGGTTCGAGCAGATCAAGGAGCTGCCGCACGAGGAGCGCAGCCGCTTCGGCGAGATCGTCGTGCGCGGCAGCTTCGGCTCGATCTACCACCTGCAGCACTTCAACGCCGACCCCCACCCCGGCAACTACCTGCTGATGGCGGACGAGCGGGTCGCCTTCCTCGACTTCGGGATGACGAAGAAGCTCGACCGTGAGCAGATCGTGCTCGAGCAGCGGGTGATCGACGCCGCGGTGCGGGAGGAGCCCGAGGCGCTGCGCACGGCCCTGCACGACCTCGGCTTCATCAAGGACCCGTCGAAGCTCGACGCCGAGCGGCTGATGGAGCACCTGATGTCGATCTCATCCTGGTACCTGGAGGACCGCGAGATCGAGATCACGCCGCGCCGGGTGATGAAGATCATCGAGTCGACCCAGGACCCACGCTCCGAGTACTACGACCTGATGCGGCGCGAGTCGGTCCCGGCCGACGAGCTGATGGGAAGGCGGATGGAAGTCGGCGTCGTCGCCGTCCTCGGCCAGCTGCGCGCGAAACGCAACTGGCACCGGATCATGCGCGAGTGGATCTACGCCGACGAGCCGGCGACCGAGCTCGGCGAGCAGGAGTGGGAGTACTTCGAGGGAAGAGGCGTGGTGCGGGTACCGGGTCTGGCGAGCAATACCTGAGAGGAGCGCGGAGATGACGAGGATCAAACGGGGCTGGCAGCTGACCAAGAAGAGCTGGGGGCTGCTGACCGAACATCGCGAACTGGTCCGCTTCCCCCTCTATGGGGCGCTGGCGACGATCCCGCTCGCGATCGTCTTCATCGGCCCCGGGCTGCTGCTGATCGACAAGGACGCGATCGCCGGCGCGATCCCGCTCTTGGTGATCGGGGTCTACGTCCTCTCCGTCGTCGGCTTCTACTTCAGCGTCGGCCTCGCCGCCTGCGCCGACATGATTTTCCGCGGTGAGCAGGCGACCGTCGCCGACGGCCTCGCCGTCTCGCGCAGCCGCTTCAGCCAGATCTGCGGCTGGGCGGCGCTCTCGACCGCGATCAGCGTCCTCATGGGCCTGCTCGAGAACCAGGGTGGGATCGGCGGCCAGATCGCGGCCCGGCTGGTCGGCATGGCCTGGTCCCTGGTCACCTTCCTCGCCGTGCCCGTGATCGCGATCGAGGGCACCGGGCCCGTCACCACCCTCAAACGCTCGGCCACCCTCTTCAAATCGCGCTGGGGCCAGCAGGTGACCGGCAACATCGCGATCGGCGCTGCGATCTCCCTGCTCGGCGTCCTGCCCTCGGCGATCGTGATCGCGATCGGCGTCGCGGTCTGGTCCTCGGCGCCCTTCCTCGGCGCCCTGCTCGTCATCATCGGCGCCATCGCTCTCGCGATCGCGCTGCTGATCTCGAAGGCGCTGAGCGGGATCTTCGGCGTCGCGCTCTACCGCTACGCCCTCGACGGCGAGGCGCTGGGCGGCTTCACCGCCGGCGAGCTGGACTCGGCCGTGAAGACCAAGAAGGGCCGCAGCGCCCCGCCGACCGCCACCCCCGGCACGATCTGACTCCGAGCTCAGAGCTCGGCGAAGAGGCGGGGGTCGTTGGAGCAGATCCCGTCCACCCCGCGCTCGACCAGACGGCGCATCTGAGCCGCGTCGTCGACAGTCCAGGCGATCAGCTCGACCTGGGCCAGCTTCGCGATCCGGGCCAGGCGGGCGGTGATCAGCGGGTGGTAGACCCACATCGCCTCCACCCCCATCGCCGGCAGCTTCTCCGCGGCCAGGCCCGGGAGGCGCTGGCGCATCACCGTCAGCGCGGCCAGCATCGGCCCCTTGGCCCAGCGCTTCGAGGCCCAGTCCTTGGTCACTTTGGGATAGGTCCAGCCGCGTCTCAGATCCGGCTCGAGGATGAGGATGCGGCCGAGGCTGTAGAGCTCCATCGTCGAGACCATCGCCCGGCCGACCAGGTCGCGCTCGCGCAGCGCCTCGACGATCTCGTCCTCGCGGCCCGGGAGCTTGATGTCGAGGTCGATCTCGACCCGATCCAGTGGCGGCTCGAGAAAGGCGTCGAGCGCCTCGGTCAGGGTCAGCGGCGTCCGCCCTTCGGCGTCGTGCCAGTCGTGGGCGATGACCAGCGGCGCCCGCTCCGCGAGCGGCAGGTGGGCGTCGGGCAGCCAGAGCACGTCGAACTCGATCGTGTCGACGCCGGCATCGACCGCCGCCCGGAAGCTCTCCAGCGTGTTGCCGGGGACGATCAGGTCCGCCCCCTTGTGGCCGACCAGCCTCAACAGAACGCCCCCCGGTTGGCGCCGAGCGCGAAGAGGGCAAAGAGCGGATAGACGAAGAGCCCTGCGCCGAGCGCGTAGAGCCCGGCCAGGAGGCCGAAAGCCTCGATCCTGGCGCGCGCGAGCACCGCGACGCAGAGGATCCCCAGCAGGATGCCGGTGGCCAGCGTCCCGCCGGTCAGGACTTTTCCGAAGTCCGTGAGGTTGTCTCCGGTGACCAGAGGGGAGGCGGCGAGGAGGCCGGCGCCGATCACGAGGACGGCGAGGGCGATCTGGACGGCCGAGACCCCCTCCTCGCCGAAGACGGAGCGGCCGAGCCGGTAGCCGCCGGCCGCGACCGCGCAGACCGAGGCAACGCAGGCGACCGCGCCGACAAGGATTTCGGCCGCCGAGGTGCCCTCGCCGGAGCCGTCGCAGTCGGAGCCGGGAAGCATCGTGATCGCGACCAGGAGCAGGACGAAGGCGAGGAACGGGAACCCGACCCAAGCACCCAGGCCGGCGTTCGCTAGAAGAGTTGGTTCTCGCCGGCGAAGATCTCGGAGACCGAGTCGTCGGTGAAGATGCGGCGGATCGAGTCGGCGAAGGTGCCGGCGGTCGAGAGGACCTTGATGTTGTCGGGCGCGCCGGGGCGCAGGGGAAGCGTGTCGGTGACGACGATCTGCTCGATGCCGGAGTTCTCGTAGGCGAGGCGCTCGTAGGCGGGGCCGGAGAAGACGCCGTGGGTCGCGCAGGCGATGACCCGGGCGGCGCCCTCGTCCATCACGGTCTGGGCGGCGGCGCAGAGCGTCCCGGCCGTGTCGATCATGTCGTCGACGAGCACCGCCGTCCTCCCCTTCACGTCGCCGACGACGTAGCCGATCTCCGCGACCTGCTGGGCCGGCCGCTCCTTCTCCATCACGGCCCAGTGGGTGCCGACGCTGCGGGCGAAGTTGCGCGCGGTCTTGACCCGGCCGGCGTCCGGGGAGACGATCACCAGCTCCTCGGTCAGGTGCTGGTCGGCGAACCACTGGGTCAGCATCGGCATCGCCGTCATGTGGTCGACCGGGACGTGGAAGAAGCCCTGGACCTGGCCGGCGTGGAGGTCCATCGTCAGGACCCGGTCGACCCCGACGGCCTCGAGGCACTTGGCGACGATCCGCGCCGTGATCGGCTCGCGCGGAGCCGACTTCTTGTCCTGGCGGGCGTAGCCGTACCAGGGCATGACGGCGATGATCCGGTGGGCCGAGGCGCCCTGGGCGGCGTCGGCCATGGCCAGCAGCTCGACCAGGGCGTCGTTCGGCGTCATCTCGGTCTGCTCGTTGGCGCAGGTCGACTGGACGAGGAAGACGTCGGCGCCGCGGATCGACTCCTCGTAGCGGCAGTAGACCTCGCCGTTGGCGAAGGTCTTCAGCGTCACCTGGCCGAGGTCGAGGTCGAGCTTGTCGGCGACCTTCGCGGCCAGCTCGCCCGAGCTGCGGCCGCCGAAGACCATCAGCCGCTTCGAGTAGTCGTGCGGGATCGCGGTCGGGGCCGCATCTGGGCGCTGCTCGATCGTGCTCACGAGTTGTCGTCCTCTTTCGTCTCCGCGGCTTTCCGCTCCGCGTAGCCCTCGATGTTGCGCTGCTCGTTCTGGCTCACCGCAAGCGCCCCGTCGGGAACGTCTTCGGATCCACCGCACCGGCGCCAGTGTAGGCGGAGTCGCCGACTTGTACCGGTGCGACCAGCATGGTGTCAACACCAATCCGCGCATTGGCACCGATCACCGTCCGGTGCTTGCGGAATCCGTCGTAGTTGGCGGTGATCGTGCCGGCGCCGAGGTTGGCGCCCGCGCCGACGTCGGCGTCGCCGACGTAGGAGAGGTGGGGCACCTTGGCCCCCTCGCCGACGCTCGAGTTCTTGATCTCGACGAAGGTGCCGGCCTTGGAGTCGCGCTCGAGCAGCGCGCCGGGGCGCAGGTAGGCGAAGGGCCCGACGGTGGCGCCGTCGAGGACCTCGCACTCGACCAGATAGGAGTGCGGGACGGCGACGCCCTCTCCGAGGCTGGTGTCGATCGAGGGTCGTGAGCGGCCCGACGACCGAGCCCGAGCCGACCTCGGTGCGCGCCGCGCAGCGTGCAGCCCGGCTCGATCCTGGCGTCGGCGGCGATCTCGACGTCGGCGTCGATCCAGGTCGAGGCCGGGTCGACGACCGTCACGCCGGCGAGCATGTGGCGCTCGAGGATGCGGCGCCGCGCCTCGGCCTCGACCGCGGCGAGGTCGACGCGGTTGTTGACGCCGATCGTCACCGCGAGGTCGTCGGCGAGGTGGGCGGCGACCGTGTGGCCGGCGCCGCGCAGCGCCGGGAGGACGTCGGGCAGGTAGTACTCGCCCTGGGCGTTGTCGTTGGCGAGGCCGGCGAGGGCGTCGGCGAGCGGCCCGGCGTCGAAGACGTAGGTGCCGGCGTTGATCTCGCGGATCTCCAGCTCCGCCGGGTCGGCGTCGCCGGCGGCTTTGGCCTCGACGACCCGCTCGACCTCGCCGTCGGCGTCGCGGACGACGCGGCCGTAGGCGCCCGGGTCCTCGAGCTCGATCGTCATCATCGTCGCCGCCGCCGAGGCCGCGGCGTGGGCGTCGAGCAGGCCGCCGATCGTCTCCGCCGAGATCAGCGGCACGTCGCCGGAGAGGACGAGCACGGTCTCGCTCTCCTCGATCGGCCCGAGCGCCGCGCGGATCGCCCCGCCGGTGCCGTCGGGCTCGGGCTGGACGACGGTCTCGACCCCGTCGGGCAGGCCGGCGGAGATGTCGTGGCCGGGAGAGACGATCGCCACGACCCGGTCGGCTCCCGCCTCGCGGGCGGCGAGGATCGGCCAGGCGACCATCGCCCGGCCGCAGACGGGATGCAGCATCTTCGGCATCGACGAGCGCATGCGCGTACCCGCACCGGCCGCCATGACCAGGACCAGGGGCGAACTCACCGGCAGATCCTAGAGCGCCGCGGGAGTCCTGTCAGTCGGAGCGCAAGGCGGGCGGGTCCTGTCAGGGAATGAGGGGGGCGCTGCGGGCGGGGGCGTCCTCGACCCCCCTCATTCCCTGCCACCCGCCCGAATCGCGAAAAACCGAGACAGGACGCCCGGAAGGGAAAGGTTTGCCGGAGAGGTTCACTTGCATTAGCTACTTGCCTTTTGGGACGCGTCTGGAGCAAGCAGGCCAAGGACGCAGGGAGCGCGGCGTGCTCTGCACGCGAGCGACTGAGGACGCCGGGATGCGCCGCTCTAGGCGCGTCCGGAGGTGCGGGACAGGTCTTTGCCCACCATGGCCACCGAAGTGAGCGTCCAGCCGGCGAAGATCAGGTCGATTCCGACGAGAAGGCCGATGGCCCAGTCTGCGGAGCTGGGGAACTTGGCTAGGACGAGGATTCCGATCAGGCAGGCCGGCGATGCCGCTGAGGCCGACCAGGCCGGCGTTGGGCTGGCCGCGCCCGAGGAAGGCGGCGGTGATCCGGGTCACGCCCATGATCAGGAAGTAGATGCCGAGCACGAGGGTCAGGGTCAGGGTCCCGTTGTGGGGCTCGAGGACGAGCCAGAAGCCGACGCGCAGCGGTGAGGAACGCCCACAGCAGCCGCAGGACGACGGTGCCGACCGAGTGGGCCGTGAAGGCGCCGGCCATGAGGAAGGCGCCGGCGAAGATCAGGATCCAGCCGATAAGATCGCGGTCCCGACCGAGGCGACGGCGGGGACGACGATCGCGACGCAGCCGACCAGGATCGCGATCACGCCGACCGCCATCAGCGCCTTCCAGCTGCGCGCCAGGCCGTCGCGGACCGCCGGGTCCATCGACGCTCCACCCATCTCCATGGTCGGACCCTAAGCGGCGTCCCGGATGCCGTCGAACCCGCCCCGCCGGCGCTAGGCTCGGGGGCGATCCGGGGTGGTGTAGTGGCTAGCACGCCTGGTTTTGGTCCAGGAAGCGGGGGTTCGAGTCCTCCCCCCGGAATCGCCGCCCGCGGCTACTCCTCCTTGGCGCGCGGGACCTTGCCGCCGCTTCGGCGCCGGGCTCGATCGCCGGGCCCCGCGGCGAGGCGATCCCGAGCACGCGCATCGCCTTCAGCCCGAGGCCGAGCTTCTCGCGGCCCTCGGTCGAGGAGACGTCGTGGCCGCAGAGCTCCCGCACCCGCTCGAGCCGGTAGCGGATCGTGTGGCGGTGGGTGAAGAGCTGCTTGGCGGTCGGCGTCGACGTTGCCGTCGTTGTCGAGGTAGGCCTCGACCGTCGTCACCAGCTCGGTCTCGTACTGGTCGTCGTAGGCCGAGAGCGGCGCGACCGTCTCCTCGTAGAAGCGCTCGAGCTCGCCCGGGTCCTCGCTCATCGCCGGCAGCAGCAGCCGGTAGGCGCCGGTGTCCTCGAAGGCGAGCACGTGCGCGGCCCTCGGCCTCGCCGACGTTGACCGCGAGCCGCGCCTCGTTGCCGGCCCGGTAGAGGTCGACCGGGTCGCCGGCCCGGCGGCTGTGCCCGATCGTCAGGTGGAAGCCGGCCAGGCCGTCGTCGAGCTCGCGCCCGAGCCCGGCCGCGGCGCGGGCGAGCCGCGTCGTCGTCCTCGGCGGGGACGATCGACCGCGACCTCGGCCGGCCTCCCGCCGTCTTCGGCGCTCGCCAGCGCGCCGCGCGGCCAGCGAGCGCAGCGCGCGCAGCGCCAGGGCCAGCACCCGCGCCCGCCACTCGCCCGCCTGCGCCGCGCGCGGGCGCGCGCGCGCACGATGATCACCCCGGCGCCGCGCCTCGAGGTCGGCGCCGACCTCGGCCGCGCGGGCGAGGATGTCGCCGCGATCGGTCACCTTGCGCGCGAGGACGGCGCTCGACGAAGGCGCCGGCGACCTCCTCGCTCGCCCACTCCGGCGAGCGCGAGCGCTCGAGCTCGAGCGCCAGCAGCGTCGAGACCATCCGCAGCGATCGCCGGATCGGGCTCGGCCGGCGGCGCGGTAGCGCAGCTCGCCGACGACGGCGTCCGCGACCCGCAGCTCGACCGTGTCACGTCCTCTCCGCCCGGCGAGCAGCTTGCTCTCCTGGTCGGACGAGGCGCCGGCGACGGCGAGCACGGCGCTGGAGCGGTCGATCAGGGCGACGCTGGCGCCCAGCACCTTGCGCCGCGGCGCGCGCGATCGCGGGCAGCCCGGCACCGGACTCGATCGCCTCGGCGAGCGCGTCGAGCATGCTCCGGACTCCGCCGCTGTTTTGACAGGCGGTTTTCTCCCCTTTGGACGGCGGCTGGCATCCGGCCCATTATCCAGGCCGGGCGCCGCCGGCGGCGGCGCCGGCGGAAGCGCGCTAGCCGTTGAACAAGCGGCGATGTCGTGGCAGTAGTAGACGACGAGCAGCCCGATCGACGACGCCGACCAGGACCAGCGCCGCGACGAGCACGAACAGCGAGAGGACCCCGGCCGCCGCCTTCTCCCAGATCCGGCCGAAGGCGCCCAGCGCCGGCACCAGGATCAGCGCCGACGAAGGCGACCAGGCTGATCAGCCCGGCGCCGCCGAACAGCAGGTACTCGTTACCGATCTTTTGCGAGCGCCAGCGGCATCATCGCGCCGCATTGTGCCGCATGTGGGTGACGACCAGCGCCACGGCCGCGCAGAGCGAGAAGGCGGCGACGCCCAGCGCCCAGCCGGCGTTGACGTCGCTGAGGTAGTGGGCGCCCAGGTAGACGCGCGAGAGCCCGACCAGCGCCGAGACCGCGATGCCGGCGACGATCACCGCGGCACCCCGCGCCATCCCCGGCCGCAGCCGCAGGACGATCGTCAGCGACAGCCAGACGTAGAAGGTCGAGTAGGCGGCGTGGATGCTCGGGAAGGAGGAGCCCGTCGTGTCGACGAGGCTTTCCGGCGGCCGCGGCCGGTCGACGATCTCCTTCAGCTCGTGGGCGCCGACGATGATCAGAGCCATCCCGCCGACGCAGGACCCCGAGCTCGGCCCAGCGGCCGCGACCGCGAGCAGGACCGCGCAGATCAACGCCAGCGGCAGGACGACGAAGGACGCCCCCAGCGTGGTCACCACCTTCGCGAGATGGACGAGCCAGTCCGCCCGCAGGTCGTTGACGATGTTCGATCGCGGTGTTGTCACCCGGGGTCGGCCCGGGGTCGCCGCCGACGATCACCGTGTAGCCGACGACGACGAAGAGGCCGACCGCGAGCACCGCCATCAGAGAGGTGAACTCGAGCCCGAATGTGCCTCCGGGCGTCACCCGGTCCCAGAGAAAGCTGAGCTGCGGGCTGAAGCGGCGCGCCAGCCGCACGATCCAGCGGGTCGCGACGTGCTCGTCCATCCAGCGCACGGCGGCGCGGCGGTTCGCCTCGACCCGGAGGAACCGCACCGTGACGACGACCCCGACGACGACGACGATCAGGGTCGCGAGCAGAAACGCCCCTTTCCCCGCGTACTTGGCGGCCGTCTCGATGCTGCGCGAGAAGAAGTAGCCGACCAGGATGTGGGCGCTGGCCCAGAGCCCGGTGCCGAGGACGCTGTACGGGACGAAGGCGCGGTAGCGCATCCCCGAGCTGCCGGCGATGAAGGGCGCGAACGCGCGCACGAGGCCGATGAAGCGGCCGATGAAGATCGTCTTGCCGCCGTGGCGGTCGAAGTAGGCCTCGACCCGTTCGAAGCGCTCGTGGCTGATCCCGACCCGCGGCCCGTTCCTGATGACGAACTCGCGGCCCAGCCTGCGGCCGATGAAGAAGCTGGTCGTGTCGCCCGCCCAGGCCGCGAACCAGGCGATCGCGATCAGGACGTAGATGTCGATCGCGCCCTGGCCGGCGACGGCGCCGCCGAGCAGCATCACGGTCTCGCCGGGGACGACGAGGCCGACGAAGGCGCCGGTCTCGGCGAAGGCGAAGACCCCGACCAGGAGGTAGGTCCACGCGCCGAGGGTGTTGGAGACGTCTTCGAGCAGCTTCTGCAGGTCGATGCTGCCGAGCTCGCGGCTGAGCAGGTAGTAGCCGGTCGCGACGACGGCGACGACGGCCGCGCCGATCAGGAGTTTGCGGCTGCCGCCCTCCTCCCCCGGCATCTTCATGGCCCGACCTCCGCCCGGCCGGCCTCGCAGACGATTGCGTCCTCGCGGTCGAGCCGCTCGGCCGCGGCCCGCGCCGAGGCGAGGTCCTCGAAGAGCCCGAAGGCGGTCGGGCCCGAGCCGCTGATCAGCGCCAGCGGCGCCCCCGCCTCGCGCAGGGCGTCGAGCGCGTCGGCGATCTCCGGCCTCAGCGCCCGCGCCGCCGGCTCGAGGTCGTTGGCGAGCAGCTCCGCGTAGGCGAGCGGAGAGGCGCCGGTGCCCGCGGCGGCGAGCAGCCGCGCCGCCAGCGCCTCGAGCTCCTCGGCGCCGCGCCCGAGGCCGATCCGGTCCGCCTCGGCGAAGACCTCTGCGGTGGCGAGGCCGCCGCCTCCGGGCAGGAGGACGACGGCATGGGTCTCGGGGTCGGGGAGACGGTCGACGCGCTCACCGGCGCCGCGGACCAGCGAGAGGGCCGGGACGAGCTGCGAGGGGACGTCGGCGCCGATCTCGGCGGCGAGCAGCTCGAGGTCGGCGACCTCCCCGCGGGCCAGGCGCAGAACCGCGGCGGCATCGGCCGAGCCGCCGCCGAGGCCGGCCGCGATCGGGATCCGCTTCTCGATCTCGATCCGCAGCGGCCCCCGCTCCCAACCGCGGTCGCGCAGGCCGGCGAGGGCGAGGCCGGCGAGGTTGACCCCCTCGACCCCGTCGCAGATGACCTCGTCGGCCTCCGCCTCCTCGACGTCGATCGCATCGGCGAGGGCGAGCGGCTCGAACAGCGAGCAGAGCTCGTGCAGGCCGTCCTCTCGGCGCGGGCCGAGGAAGAGGCAGAGGTTGAGCTTGGCGGGGGCGTGGATCTGCATCGGAAGGCTCAGGTCGGAGCCGACAGCTTCGCCGACAGCGCGGCGAAATCCTCAGGAGAGAGCGCCTCGGCGCGCGCGTCCTCGGGCAGGCCGATCTCGGCGAGCGCCTCCCGCGCGCGGCGAGCGAGCCCGGGCGGACGTGCTCGAGCGACCGGGCCAGCGCCTTGCGGCGGTGGGCGAAGGCGCCGCGGACCAGCTCCCGGGTGGCGGGGTCGGCGGCCGGCCCCGTGCGCCGCAGCGAGAGGATCGCCGAGTCGACCCGCGGGCGCGGCCGGAAGACCGCGGGGTCGACGCGGCGCAGCATCCTCACCTCGCAGGCGAGCTGGACGAGGACGCTCGGCGAGCCGTAGGTCCGGCTGCCCGGCGCGGCCCGCAGCCGGTCGGCGATCTCGCGCTGGACCATCACCGTCCAGCGCCCGACCGCCGGCAGCTCGTCGATCGTCCGGATCAGCAGCGGCGTCGCGACCGAGTAGGGCAGGTTGGCGACGACCGCAGTCGGGACGGGGTCGAGCGCGCCGAGGTCGAGCTTCATCGCGTCCTCGAGGTGGAGCTCGACCTGCGGGACGCGCGGCGATCGCCGCCAGCCCCGGCTCGAGGCCGCGGTCGATCTCGACCGTGTGGACGAACGCCGCCGCCGCTCGCCAGCCGCTCGGTCAGCACCCCCTCCCCCGCCCCGACCTCGAGGACGACGTCGCCCGGGTCGAGCTCGGCGTCGCGGACGATCGCGTCGAGCAGGTTGGGATCGGCGAGGAAGTTCTGCCCCAGCCTCACCATCGCCGCGGCCTCACCAGTCGAAGAGCGCCCGGGCGTTGGCCTCGACCGTCCGCTCCAGCTCCTCGTAGGAGACGCCGCGGGCCTCGGCGACCACGGCGGCCGTGGCGACCACGTGGGCCGGTTCGTTGGGCTTGCCGCGCACCGGCTGCGGGGCCAGGTACGGGGCGTCGGTCTCGACCAGGACGAGCTCATCGGGGAGCGCGGCGGCGGCGGCCCGGAGCTCGTCGGACTTCGGGTAGGTGACGATCCCCGAGAACGAGCAGAACCAGCCTCGCTCGATCGCGTCGTCGACCCGCCACGGGGCGAGGAAGCAGTGGAGGATCACCCGCACCCCGTCGGCGTGGGCGTCGAGGACCTCGAAGACTTCGTCGGTGGCGGCGCGGTCCGCCCTCGCGGTCGCGGGCGTGGATCACGACCGGCAGCCCGCTCTCGCGGGCGATCTCGATCTGCGCCTCGAAGGCGCGCCGCTGGACCTCCGGCGGCGCCGTCTCGTGGTAGTGGTCGATCCCGGTCTCGCCGATCGCCCTGACCCGGTCGTGGGAGGCGAGCTCGGCGATCTGGTCGCGCAGCGTCCGGTCGAACTCGCCGGCCGTCGTCGGGTGGCAGCCGACGGTCGCGAAGACCCCTGGGTGGCGCTCGGCGGCGGCGATCGCAACCGGGTTGGAGTCGATCCCGAGGCCGACGTTGAGCATCCGCTCGACCCCGGCCTCCTCGGCGGCGGCGACGAGCTCGTCCTCGGGGCGGTCGCAGAGGAAGAGGTGGGTGTGGGAGTCGATCACGGAGGGAAGTCTAGGCTCGCCCGAATGCCCGCCGCCCGGACCGGGCCATTTGCTTGAATCGGGATCACCAGAGAAAGGAGGTGGTCCAATTTTGAGTCACATGCTCGATGGGACACTGGAGGTGCAGGGCCGCTAGGCGCCGCACGCAGTCTGGGGCGCCCGGTGGAATCCAACCCGGGCACCGGCGAACGTGGAGGGTCGGACGTTGTCCCACCCGGCCGCGGTTTTCCCCGTTCGTTCCCGCACCACACCAGGGCCGCCTCCGGGCGGCCCTGGTTCGTTTAGCCTCCGACCGTGGCCGAATTCGCCGCCTACTACCAGGAGATCTACGCCAAGGGGCTGGCCGGGGAAGAGCTCTCGGTCCCGGTCTCGATCGAGGAGCTGGAGCGGCGGGCCGAGGCGGCGATGGAGGACTGGGCGGTGAACTACGTCTTCGCCGGCGCCGGCGGCGAGGCGACGATGGGCGCCAACCGCGAGGCCTTCGAGCGGCGCCGGATCGTGCCGCGGATGCTGACCCGCGACGTCGCCGAGCGCGACCTATCGACCACCGTGCTCGGCACGGCGATGCCGGCGCCGCTGATGCTGGCGCCGATCGGCGTCCAGAGCGTCGCCCACGAGGAGGGCGAGCTGGCGAGCGCCCGCGCGGCGGCGGCGCTCGGCGTGCCGATCATCGCCAGCACCGCCTCGCACTTCACGATGGAGGAGATCGCCGCGGCGGGCGGCGAGGAGGCGCCGCGCTGGTTCCAGCTCTACTGGCCCAACGACCGAGCCCTGCTCGAGAGCTTCGTCGGCCGCGCCGAGGCGGCCGGGTACGGGGCGATCGTCGTCACCGTCGACGCCTTCATCCCCGGCTGGAAGCCGCGCGACCTGCAGCAGGCCCGGCTTCCGTTCCTCGAAGGCAAGGGAAACGCCAACTACATGCAGGACCCCGTCTTCCGCGCCGGCCTCGAGCGCACCCCGGAGGAGGACCTCGGCGCCGCCACCGGCCGCTACCTCAGCGTCCTCTCCGAACCCTCGCTGGGCTGGGACCAGATCACCGAGCTGCGCGACCTGACCTCGCTGCCGATCCTGGTCAAGGGGATCCAGCACCCCGACGACGCCCGCGAGGCGGCTCGGCGCGAGGGGGTCGACGGGATCGTCGTCTCCAACCACGGCGGCCGCCAGGTCGGCGGCGCGATCGGCTCGCTCGACGCCCTGGGCCCGATCGTCGAGGCGGCCGGCGGCGACCTGGCGGTCCTCTTCGACAGCGGCGTCCGCTCCGGCACCGACGTCCTCAAGGCGCTCGCGCTCGGCGCCGACGCCGTCCTCCTTGGCCGCCCCTACCTCTGGGGGCTGGCGCTTGACGGGCAGACCGGCGTCGAGACCGTGATCAAGCTGATCCTCGGCGAGCTCGACCTGACGATGGCGCTCTGCGGCTACACCAGCCCCGACCAGATCGGGCCGGAGGCGCTGAGCCCGCAATAGGGTCCGACCATGCCCGATCTCGCCGACCGCCGCGCCGCCTTCCGCTCGCTCCACGAGAGCGGCTGCTTCGTCATCCCCAACCCCTGGGACGTGGGAACGGCCCGTGCCCTCGCCTCGCTCGGCTTCCAGGCACTCGCGACGACCAGCGCCGGCTTCGCCCACTCGCGCGGACTTCCCGACTCGGCCGCAGCCCTCGACGTCGAGGACGTGCTTGCCCACGTCGCCGAGATCGCGGCGGCCACCGAGCTGCCGGTCAACGTCGATTTCCAGGCCGGGTACGCGGCGGACGCCGAGGGCGTCGCCGCCAACGTCACCCGCTGCGTCGAGGCGGGCGCCGCTGGCCTCTCGATCGAGGACGCGACCGGCAGCGCCGACGGGACCGCCGCTCTACGAGCTCCCCGAGGCGGTCGAGCGGGTCCGCGCCGCGCGCGAGGCGATCGACGCCAGCGGCGCCGACGTGATGCTCACCGCCCGCGCCGAGTGCTTCCTCACCGGCCACCCCGACCCGCTCGAGGAGGCGCTCCGCCGCCTCCGCGCCTACGCCGAGGCGGGCGCCGACGTCCTCTACGCGCCGGGCCCGCACGAGCCGGGGCCGATCGCAGCGATCGTCGAGGCAGCTGCGCCGAAGCCCGTCAACGTGCTGGTCGCCACCGACGCCGGACTTGGGGTCTCCGGCCTCGCCGAGCTCGGGGTCCGCCGCATCAGCGTCGGCTCAGCCCTCTCACGGGTCGCCTGGGGAGCCTTCATGCAGGCCGCCGGGGAGATCGCCGAGAGGGGCAGCTTCGCCGCGATGAGCAGCGGGCCGGCGGCCCCCAACCTCAACGCCCTTTTCGGCAGCTAGTCCTCGATCTTCGGGAAAAGCGGCGGAACCCTCTCGACCTTCTGGCCGCCGCCGCGCGAGCCGAGCTCGGCGAGCTCGAGCGAGTCCTCGGCGAGCGCGGCGAGCAGAGTGGCACTGGCCTGCGGCAGGTAGGGAACCAGCATCAGGGTGACCACCCGCAGCCCCTCGACCAGGCTGTAGAGGACCTCGTCGAGGCGCTCGGGGTCGGCCTCGTCCTTGGCCAGCACCCAGGGCGCTGTCTCCTCGACGAAGCGGTTGAGGCGCCTGACCAGGACCCAGGCCACCTCGAGCGCCTGGGTCAGCTCGGCCCGGTCGAGCAGGTCGCGGAAGCGGTCGAGCGCGCCCCCGAAGTCCTCGGCGAGGACCGCGTCGACGGGGACCTCGGCGGGGACGACGCCGGAGCGGTAGCGGTCGACCATCGCCAGCACCCGGCTGGCGAGGTTTCCGAAGTCGTTCGCAAGCTCGGTCTCGTAGCGGGACTCGAAGCCGGCCGTGGAGATCGCCCCGTCCTGGCCGAAGCTGACCTCGCGGAAGAGGTAGAAGCGCAGCGCGTCGGCGCCGAAGCGGTCGATCACCTCGAACGGGTCGAGCACGTTGCCGAGGCTCTTCGACATCTTTTTCTCGCCCATCAGGAGGAAGCCGTGGATCGTCATCCGCCGCGGCAGCTCTAGCTCCGCCGCCATCAGCAGCCCGGGCCAGATCACCGCGTGGAACTTGAGGATGTCCTTCGCCATCAGGTGCAGGCTGGGCGGCCAGTAGCGGTCGGTCAGGTCCTCCCCCTCGCGAGCGAAGCCGAGCGCCGTGTAGTAGTTGAGCAGCGCGTCGAACCAGACGTACATGCGCTGGTCGGGGTCCCAGGGAAGCGGCATCCCCCATTTCAATGTCGGCCGCGAGAGCGAGACGTCTTCGAGGCCCTGCTTGATGAAGGCGACCGCCTCGTTGCGGCGGAAGTCGGGGACGACGAAGTCCGGCTGCTCCTCATACAGCGCTTCGAGCCGCTCCTGGAAGGCGGAGAGCTTGAAGAACCAGTTCTCCTCCTTGACCTTCTCGAGGACGATCTCGTGGATCGGGCAGGTCTGGTTCGGGCCGAGCTCGCGCTCGGTTTTGAAGTCGGCGCAGCGCGGGCAGTACCAGCCTTCGTATGTCCCCTTGGTAACCCAGCCGTTGTCGTAGACGCGCTGCATGACCTCGGCGACGCGCTCGGCGTGGCGCGGATCTGAGGTGCGGATGAAGAAGTCGTTGGTCGCGTCGATGATCGGCATCAGGGCCCGGAACTTCTCGGCGTTGCGATCGGCGAGCTCCTGCGGGGTGATCCCCTCCTTCTCGGCGGCGTTCTCGACCGGCTCGCCGTGCTCGTCGGTGCCGGTCAGGAAGAAGACGTCCTCGCCGCGCTGGCGCATGTGGCGGGCGAGCACGTCGGCGGCCATCGTCGAGTAGGCGTGGCCGAGGTGCGGCTCGGCGTTGACGTAGTAGATCGGGGTGGTGATGAAGTAGGTCATCGCGGCCGGCTCATTGTCGCGGCTCGCGCCCGGTCAGCGCCCTGTAGAGGTCGTTGGCCCTCGTCCCGGTGAGGGCGGCGACGACGCTGGCGGCGGCCCGCGGCCGCGCCCCCGACTGGACCAGGTGGCGCAGGGCGTCGACGGCGAAGCCGACGTCCTGATCGTGCTCCTCGGAGGACGCCGGGCCGATCACCAGGACGATCTCCCCCTTGACGTCGCCGCGAAAGCGGCGCGCGAGTTCAGCCAGCGAGCCGCGCGAGATCTCCTCGTGCATCTTCGTCAGCTCGCGGCAGACGGCCGCCGGGCGGTCGGGGGCGATCGCGGCAAGGGCGGCGAGGGAGGCGCCGACCCGCCGCGGGCTCTCGAAGGCGACCACGGTCACGTCGGAGCGCAGCACCTGCTCCATCGCCTCCGAGCGCTTCGGCAGAAACCCCTCGAAGCGCCAGCGGTCGGTCGGCAGCCCGGAGACGACCAGCGCCACCGGCACGACCGACGGTCCGGGCAGGACGGTGACGTCGAGCGCCCGGTCGATGCAGCGGCGGATCAGCCGGTACCCGGGGTCTGAGATCCCCGGCATGCCGGCGTCGGAGACGAGCGCGACCCGGGCGCCCCGCTCGATTTTCTGGGCCAGCTCGGTCGCCCGCGCCGCTTCGTTGCCCTCGTGGTTGGAGACCATCGTCGGCGCCGGGCGGATGCCGAGCTTGTCGAGCAGGCCGCCGGTCCGGCGCGTGTCCTCGCAGGCGATGTAGTCGGCGCCGACGAGCGCGTCGCGCACCCTGCCGGAGATGTCGTCGAGATTGCCGATCGGGGTCGGGCAGACGATCAACTCGCCCGGCATCAGCCCGCCCCGCGGCGCTGCTCGTGCTCGATCCGGGCCATCGCGGCGGCGCCGATCATGCCGGCGTCGTTGCCGAGCGTCGCCTCGACGATCGGCGTCTCATTCATCGGCCTCAGCGCCCGCTCGCGGACTTCGCGCCGGGCGGGGTCGAGCAGCAGGTCACCAGCCGCGATCACGCCGCCGCCGACGACGATCGCATCGGGCTGGAAGATGTTCGCGAAGCTCGCACAGGCGACACCGAGGCGGCCGCCGATCAGGTCGAAGACCGCCACCGCCGTCTCGTCGCCGTCGATCGCGCACCTGGTCACCGCCGTCCCGTCCACCTCTTCGCCGGCCGCCAGCATCTTTCCGAGAGCAGAGTCGGGGGTGCTTTCGGCCGCCGCCAGCCCCTCGCGGCCGAGGGCGGTCCCCGACGCCAGGGCCTCGACGCAGCCGTGGTTGGGGCAGTTCCCCTGGCAGGGGGGGCCGTCCGCCTGGATCACCGTGTGGCCGAGCTCGGCGCCCGCTCCGGTGGCGCCGCGGAAGACCTCTCCGTTGAGGATCAGGCCGCCGCCGATGCCGGTGCCGACGGTCAGCATCACCGTGTTCGGCTTCCCCTTCGCGGCGCCGAAGAGGAACTCGGCCAGGGCGGCGACGTTGGCGTCGTTGTCGACGAAGACCGGCAGCCCGACGCGCTCGCTGACCAGGTCGCGGATCGGAAGGTCGTCGAGCGGCAGGTTGACCGCCGAGACCGCGACGCCGCGCTCGTGGTCGATCGTCGCCGGGATGCCTAGGCCGACCGCCTTCGCGTCGGGGCGAGCCTCGTGCGCCTCGCTGACCTCGCGGACGAGCAGCTCGACGAGCTCGTCCTCGGTCTGCCCGGTCGAGGCCTCGCGGCTCTCCCAGAGCACCTCGGTCCCGCCCAGGACACCGACCAACATCTTGGTGCCGCCGAGATCGACCCCGATCGTCTCGGGCTCGCCCGTCATCGGGAGTCTGAGCAGGGGTGGGTGCACACGACCGCGGCCATCGCCATGATTTCTACCCCTTTCATGGCTGACAACGGCGAGCAGCAGCCCTCAGGGCCGCCCGACTACAAGGTCTTCCGATCTCGGAGGGGCATCTTTTCGCGGTTTCGCAAGCCCGATGTGCCGAGCCTCAGGGACCTCCGCGAGGGGGGTCAGAAGCCCTCCGGCGAGCGCGAGCCGCGCGAGCGCCGTCGCTTCCCCCGCCCCGGCACCCCCTCCCGGCGGGCGCTCAAATGGGTAGGCCTGGCGGCGCTCGGCTGGGTCGCGCTGAGCTTCCTCGCCTTCGCCGTCTCGGCGCAGCTGCAGGCCTTCAAGCTCTCCGGCGAAGCGAAGGAAGCGCTGCACGGCAACCCTCTCCTGCTGCCGAGCGCGCAGACGATCCTCGTCCTCGGCACCGACGCCCGCCCTCCTGACACCAAGGAGCCGGGAGCGGCGCCGACGCAGGAATGCTTCGACCAGCAGGCCCACGGCGACGCCCCTCACGGCAAGTGCTCCGAAGGCGAATTCCGCGCCGACACGCTGATGCTGATCCGGGCCGGGGGCGGCGCCTTCCGCAAACTCTCGATCCCGCGCGACAGCTACGCCGAAATTCCCGGCCAGAGCCCGCAGAAGATCAATGGCGCCTTCGCCTACGGCGGCGCCAAGCTCCAGATCGAAACCATCGAAGGCTTCCTCGGGATCCAGATCGACCACGTCGCGATCGTCGACTTCACAGGCTTCGAAGACCTGATCGACGCCGTCGGCGGGGTCACGGTCGACGTCCCGGTCAAGCTCTGCACCGACATATCCGGCGGCGCCGGAGGCGGCCAGGGCGGGTTCACCCTGCACCTCAGCAAGGGCGAGCACACCCTCGACGGGCAGGACGCGCTGGTCTACTCCCGCACCCGCGAGCCGAGCGAATGCCCGGGGACAGGCCCGAGCGCCTTCACTCTCGGCTACAGCGACTACGACCGTGAGAAGGCCCAGCAGCAGGTGATCAACGGCATCAAGGACCGCCTCACCGATCCCCTCCGCCTCCCCTACAACTTCATCAAGGGCCCGATCATCGGCTGGGACGCGCCGAAAGCCTTCGTCAGCGACATGGGGTTCTTCACGATGCCCCAGCTGGTCATGGCGGCGGCGATCGGCGGCAGCAGCCCCGCCGACGTCCTCTGCTCCCACGGCGAATGCCCGCCCGGCCCGGGCGGCAGCGTCGAGGTCCCCGACTCGGTCCGCCGCCACGCGGTGGACCGGCTGATCAACGGCTAGTCGGAGGCGGCCTTGGCCGTCGAGTCCGACTTCTTCGAGTCGGAGGACTTCGACTCGCTCGACTTCGACTCCGAGGAGCCCGAGTCCGAGCCGCCCGAGTCGGAGCCCTTCGACTCCCCTTCGGAGGAGTTGCTGTTGGCGGCGGTCTTCTGCTTGCCGTAGTCGGTGTTGTAGAAGCCCGAGCCCTTGAAGTGGACCGCGGGCGAATGGAGGACGCGCACCGCCGGAGCCCCGCACTCCTGGCACTCGGTCAGCGCCTCGTCGGTCATCCGCTGGATCACGTCGAAGACGTGGCCGTTCTCGCATTTGTACTCGTAGATGGGCATGCGCGGGCCGGATTATCGCAGCCGGTACGGTTCCGGCGATGAGCACCGCCGAGCAGGGGAACCCGCAGGTCGACGTCTCGATGGACGAAATCGTCGCGCTCTGCAAGCGGCGCGGCTTCGTCTTCCCCTCCTCGGAGATCTACGGCGGGCTCGGCTCGACCTACGACTACGGCCACTACGGGGTCCTGCTCAAGGGCAACGTCAAAGCCGAGTGGTGGCGGGCGATGCTCCAGGACCGCGACGACATCGTCGCCCTCGACTCGGCGATCCTCCAGCACCCGCGGGTCTGGGAGGCATCCGGGCACCTCGAGGGCTTCACGGACCCGCTCGTCCAGTGCCTCGGCAAGTGCAAGAAGCGCTGGCGCGAGGACCACCTGCGCGAGGCGGTCGAGGCCGAGGGCGGCGACCCGGAGGCCGAGCTGCGCTGCCCCCAGTGCGGCGGCGAGCTCTCCGAGCCGCGCCAGTTCAACCTGATGTTCGAGACCCACGTCGGCCCGGTCGCCGGCGAGGGCTCGGAGGTCTACCTGCGTCCCGAGACGGCGCAGGGAATCTTCATCAACTTCAAGAACGTGCTCAGCTTCGCCCGCAAGAAGCCGCCGTTCGGGATCGCCCAGATCGGCAAGTCCTTCCGCAACGAGATCACCCCCGGCAACTTCATCTTCCGGACCCGCGAGTTCGAGCAGATGGAGATGGAGTTCTTCGTCCCGCCCGACCAGGCCGACCATTGGTACCGGACCTGGATCGAGGAGCGCGAGCGCTGGTACACGGAGCTCGGGATCCGACCCGAATACCTGCGGGTGCGCCCCCACGACGCCGACGAGCTCTCCCACTACTCGTCGGGGACGAGCGACGTCGAGTACCTCTTCCCGATCGGCTGGTCCGAGCTCGAGGGGATCGCCAACCGCGGCGACTTCGACCTCACCCAGCACGCCAAGTTCAGCGGCGAGAAGCTCGAGTACTTCGACCAGCAGACGAAAGAGCGCTACGTCCCCCACGTGATCGAGCCGGCGGCCGGCGCCGACCGCGCCACCCTCGCCTTCCTCGTCGACTCCTACGAGGTCGAGGAGGTCGAGGAGCGCCAGCGCACCGTCCTCCGCCTCCACCCCCGCCTCGCCCCGGTCAAGGTCGCGGTCCTGCCGCTCGTCTCCAAGGAGGGGATGCCGGAGAAGGCGCGTTCGCTCTTCGATGAGCTGCGGCGCCGCGGCATCGCCGCCGAGTTCGACGAGGGCGGCTCGATCGGCAAGCGCTACCGCCGCCAGGACGAGATCGGCACTCCGTGGGGCATCACCGTCGACCACCAGACGATGGAAGACGACACCGTCACCCTCCGCGACCGCGATTCGCTCGAGCAGTCACGGATGCCGATCGACGCGGTCGGCGACGACCTCGCCGCCCGCCTCTCGCAGCCCTGGCGCAGCCCGAAGCTGGGCTAGTCGCGCCCCGGACATCCGCGCACCCGTTCTCAAGTGCGCGTGGCGGCCTGTCGATTCAGCCCTGATGGAGACGGACGGCCGAGCCAAGGAGGGCAAGATCGAGCGCGGCTGGCGGCTGACCAGGATCGCCTGGAAGATGATCCTCCGCCACCCGACGATGCTGGTCCTGGCCTTCTTCGGGATCGCCAGCGCGACCGCCTTCGCTGCCCTGATCCTCTATTTCGGCGGCTACTTCTCCCACCCCCACAGCCGCGGCGACGCCCACCTCGGCCTGATCGGGCTGATCGCGATGTACCCGACGGTGCTGGTCAGCGTCTTCTTCAACGTCGCCCTCGCCAGCGCCGCCAGCGCCGCCTTCGACGGCGAGGAGATGAGCGTCGGCGAGGCGATGCGGATCGCCTACGGGAAACGCGGCAGGATCGCCGCCTGGTCGCTGGTCGCCGCCTCGATCGGGGCGATCATCTCCGAGGTCGCGAGCCGCCTTCCCGGCGGAGCCAGGCTGGTCGGCTGGCTCGCCGGCGCCGCCTGGGGCCTGGCGACGATCTTCGTGATCCCGATCCTTGCGATCGAGGGAATCAGCGCGCTCGACGCCGTCAAGCGCTCGGCCGGGATGGTCAAGAGCCGCTGGGGCGAGGGCCTGACCGGAAACGTCGCGATCGGCGCCTGGGTCGTCGTCGCCACCGTCCCGATCGTGATCCTGATCACCTTCGGCGCGATGATGGCCGGCCGGCAGCCAGGAGCCGGCTACGCGTTGATCGGGGTCGGGGTGATCGTCCTCGTCGGCGTCTCCACCGTCGCCTCCGCTACCCGGCAGGTCTTCGCGGTCGCCCTCTACCGCTTCGCGATCGACGCCCCGACCCGCGGCTTCTCGACGGCCGACCTCGAGAGCCCCTTCACCCGGAAATAAACCGCTCGACATCGGCGGCGTCCTCGTCGAGCTGCGCCCGCACCTCCCGCGCGATCCTGCCCAGCGGCTCGATCTTGACCCTGCCCTTGACCAGCCTCCAGGTCGCGACGGCGCGGCCCTCGACCATCGCGAACGGCCGGAAGATGCCGTTCGTCGTGACCAGCTGGTTGTGGCGCCCGACGATCTCCTCGCGCGAGGTCCAGCCGAGCAGCACCGGGTCGAACGCGCCGAGCAGGCGCGGCGGCGGCAGCTCGGCGGCCGGCGGCGCCTTGGCGAGGTCGACGAGGCCGTCGTCGCGCTCGCTCGAGCTCGGCGGCGATCGCCTCGAGCCCGGCGCGGGCGTCGCGCAGCGGCAGGCCCGCCCAGCGGGCGAGGTCGCGGTCGTCGGCCGGGCCGTGGCCGACCAGGTACCGGCGGGCCAGCTCGGCCAGGGCGGCCTCGCGCTCGACCGGCTTCTGGCGGCCGAGCCAGTCGCGCGGCCAGCGACGTAGGCGTGCTGCTTGCCCGACCATCGGCCCGCGCACGCGCGATCCCGCGCAGGCAGGCGAGCATCAGCAGGTGGACGAGCGCCTGGCCCTCGGTCGGCACCCCGGCCGCGTCGAGCCGCTCGCGCAGCTCGACGCGGGTCAGCGGGCCCTCGTCGGCGAGCGCCCGCTCGATCGTCTCCACCCCGCGCTCGGCGGCGTCGGCCGAGACGCCCTCCTGCGCCAGGCGGCGGGCGTTGCCGGTGCGCAGCGGCGGCGTCGTCAGCGCCTGCAGCCACGGGTAGTCCTCGCTGCGGACGAGGTGCAGGGTGCCGCGGTTGAGCCAGGTGATCAGCAGCGAGCGTCCTCGCTCAGCGCCCGGTCGACGTCGGCGGCGGACAGCCCCTCGGTGCGGGCGCGGATCGCCAGCCGCGCCCCGCGCGGGTCCTGCCCCTGCACGGCCAGCAGGCGCTGGCGACCGCGAGCGGATCAGGCAGCGGCGGGCCGGCGAGGCCCTGCGCCGTCGAACCGCTCGGGGAGGCTCAGCCGATCGATTCGGAGCAGATCGATGACGAAGACGAGCGTTTCGTTCGGCCCGATCGCCGGCGGCGCGCCCTGCGGGCCGTAGGCGAGGTTGGGCGGGATCACCAGCTCGCGGCGGCCGCCGACCTTCATCCCTTCGACGCCCTGGTCCCACCCGGGGATCACCATTCCGGCGCCGAGTTTGAAGGTGAAAGGTTCGTTCGCGGTCCCAGGAGGAGTCGAATTCGTCGCCGCCTTTGAAGTTGACGCCGACGTACTGGACCGTGACTTCGTCGCCGGCCTTGGCTTCCGGCCCGCTGCCGGGTTCGATTTCTTCGACGACGAGCTTCTTCGGGGCGGGGCCCTTCGGCACCGTCACCTTCGGCTTCGTCTTCTTCTTCGCCGTGCCGCCTTCGGCAGCGGCGCCGCTCGCCGCTTCGGTCGAGCCGGTGGAGGAGTCGTCGCTGCTGCCGCAACCGGCGACGGCGATGGCGAGACTGGCGATGAGCGCGAGCGCGAGGGCCTCTCACAGGCGGGGAATCGTACGACAGATTCCTAAGGCGCGCCCTAAGCGCCTCAGCCCTTGCCGGAGATCAGGTCCCAGGCGCGGCGGAGTTTTTCGTGCTTGCCGCTCGGGACCATGTCGTCGGCGCCGACCTCCAGCGCCCCCGGGTTCTGGCTCGGCTCCGGCAGCTCCCGCGCCGCGGCTGCATCGATCTTGAGGACGACTCCGCGCTCGAAGATCTCCTCGACCTCGGGGGCATCGACGAAACGGTGGCCCCCGGGCAGCACGCTGGTGTCGATCACGAAGCCGTCGAAGATGTCGTCCTCGGGGACCGCGAGAACGTGCTCGACCTTGCCGAGGCTCTCGCCGTCGGACGAGTAGACGTCGATGCCCTCAGAGAGCACCAGATACGAGCTGGGTGAGCCGAGGTCGTCCATGGCGCTGAGCATATCCGCTGGTCTATGCTCGCCTGGACCGGGTTTCGAGCGAGGAGGATGGACATGGCCATTGGACTCAGCATCAGGTTCGCCGGGGGGACAGCCCAGCAGTACGACGCGATGAACGCCGAGATGAGGGTCGAGGAGGACCGCCCCGACGGGCTGATCTTCCACGCCGCCGGCGCGATCAAGGACGGCTGGGGAATCCTCGACTTCTGGGAGTCCCGCGCCCAGTTCGACACCTTCCTCGGGAGCCGGATCATGCCCGCGATCTCCGCCCTCGGCGAGGGCGCGCCGCCCGCCCCGCCCGAGATCAAGGAATTCCCGGTCCACAACATGATCAAGGCGTAGCCGCGGGATGGGCCTCAACCTCGCCTCGCTCCTGACCGAGAGCGTCGTCGAGCACGCCGACGCACCGGCGATCCGCCTGGGCGACGTCGAGCTCACCTACGCAGCCCTCGACGAGTCCTCGGCTCGCACTGGCCGCTCTGCTGCGTGCGAAGGGCATGCAGCCGGGCGACCGCGTCGGGGTGATGCTGCCCAACGTCCCCGAGTTCCCGATCGCCTATTACGGCGTCCTGCGGGCCGGCGGAGTCGTCGTGCCTATGAACGTCCTCCTCAAGCGGCGCGAGATCGCCTTCTATCTCGAAGACTCGGGGGCCGGGATGCTTCTCGCCTGGCACGGCTTCTGCGCCGAGGCATGCGACGGAGCGGAGGATGCCGGAGTCGAGTTGATCGAAGTCGAGCCGGGCGCCTTCGCCGAGGCGCTGAGCGGGTTCGAGCCCGTCATGGAGCTGGCCGACACGGCGGCGGACGACACCGCCGTGATCCTCTACACCTCGGGGACGACCGGCAAGCCGAAGGGCGCCGAGCTGACCCACGACAACCTCCACCGCAACGCCGAGATCTCCTCGCGGACCACGGGCGAGGTCGGACCGGGCGACGTCGTCCTCGGCGCCCTGCCGCTCTTCCACTCCTTCGGTCAGTCGGTCGGTATGAACGGCACGCTGCTCGTCGGCGCCTGCCTCACCCTGATCCCCAAATTCGACCCGGGCGAGACCCTGGCGACCATGGAACGCGACGGGGTCACCCATTTCTACGGGGTCCCGACGATGTTCGGCGCCCTGCTCCACCACCCCGGGCGCGAGGGCTTCGACACCTCGGCCCTGTCCAAGTGCATCACCGGCGGCGCCTCGATGCCGGTCGAGGTCCTGCACGGCTTCGAAGACGCCTTCGGCGCGGTCGTCCTCGAGGGCTACGGCCTCTCGGAGACCTCCCCGGTCGCCTGCTCGGGCCATCCCGACATGGAGCGCAAGGCCGGGCTCGATCGGGACGCCGATCGAGGGGGTCGAGATGCGGGTCGTCGACGAGGACGACAACGAGGTCGAGCAGGGCGAGGTCGGCGAGATCGTGATCCGCGGCCACAACATCATGAAGGGCTACTGGAACAAACCGGAGGCCAGCGAGGAGGCGATGCGCGGCGGCTGGTTCCACAGCGGCGACATGGCCAGGATCGACGAGGACGGCTACTTCTACATCGTCGACCGCAAGAAGGACCTGATCATCCGCGGCGGCTATAACGTCTACCCGCGCGAGGTCGAGGAGGTGCTCTACGAGCACCCGCAGATCCGCGAAGCGGCGGTCGTCGGCATCCCCCACGACGAGTGGGGCGAGGAGATCGGCGCCGCGGTGGTCCTCCACGACGGCGAGGAGCTGCCGCCCGCGGACGTCAGCGCCTACGTCAAGGAGCGGATCGCCGCCTACAAGTACCCGCGGGTCGTCTGGTTCATCGACGACCTGCCGAAGGGCCCGACCGGCAAGATCCTCAAGCGCGAAATCGAGCCCCCGGCCCCAGCCTGAGCCGCCTCAGGCGGCGAGCGCCCGGGGCCGCGCCGGCCGCAGCACCGAGCCGGCGACCTCGTCGACCAACGCCAGCGGGCAGGAGATGGTGAGCAGCGGCTCGAGGTCGCCTTCGCCGGGCCGCCACTCGATTCCCAGCCGAGCCCGCGGGCCCGCCCCTGCGCGGACCCTGCGGGTCAGGTCGGCGACGAACCTCGCGGCGTCGCCCTCCCCGGCGTAGCAGAAGGTCACGTAGGCGCCTTGGCCGAACTCGCCGCTGTCCTCGGCGGAGGAGATCAGCGTCCGTACCCCCTCGAGCTCGTTCAGCGCCCTCACGAGGGGCGCCACCCGCTCGTCGACCCAGCAGTTCACCTTGATCGGGATTTCGGTAGTGGGGGTCATCACTTTTAAGGTTCCCGATGCCCGGCCGGGCAAACCCTCGACGTGTGACGAAGTCACAATCGAAGCCCTGGCTGCCCAGCCAGGTTCGCGCTAGGCTGCGGGTCCGGCCGGGATCGGAACACCAAAAGGAGAAGAGATGAGCGTCGCTGCCCAGAGCCTTATGGACAACGTCACCTACGAGGACCTCTACCGCCGCTGGGAGCAGGGCAACTGGAGCGCCTACGACATCGACTTCTCCCAGGACCAGGCGGGCTGGGACTCGCTCAGCGACCTCCAGCGCGCCTCGGCGATGTGGATCTACTCGATGTTCTTCTACGGCGAGGACCGGGTCACCGACACCCTCGCCCCCTACATCAGCGCCGCCCCGACCGAGGAGCAGGCCTACTTCCTCGCCACCCAGCAGGTCGACGAGGCCCGCCACGCGATCTTCTTCCACCGCTTCTTCAAAGAGGTCATCGGGGTCGACGGCGACTCGCTGAAGCAGACCCTCGCCTCCACCCTCCCCCAGCTCAACTGGGGCTACCACGGGATCTTCGACCGGCTCGACGTGATGGCCGACGAACTCCGCAAGGACCGCTCGCTGCCCAAGTACGCGCAGGCGATCACCCTCTACCACCTGATCGTCGAGGGCAGCCTCGCCCAGCCCGGCCAGCACTTCATCGAGGACTTCCTCGCCGAGGAAGGGACTCTGCCGGGCTTCAGCTCGGGGATGGAGAACGTCTCCAAGGACGAGCAGCGCCACATCGGCTTCGGCGTCAAAGTCCTCTCCGAGCTGCTGGCCGAGTCGGAGGAGTGCAAAGCGGCGGTGATCGAGCTGCTGCGGGAAACGCTCCCCTACGGGGTCGCCGTCTTCACCCCGCCGAACTGGGATCGCGAGTACACCCGCTGCTGGGGCTTCGAGCTCGAGGACATCTTCGCCTTCGGGCTGAAGCTGATCCGCCAGCGCTGGCGGACGATCGGCTTTCCGACCGAGGAGATGCCCCCCGGCGTCTTCCCGTTCGACCACGACCTCTCCGAGGACGAGATCGCCAGGAACCAGGTCAAACTGCTCGAAGCGGGGATCGTCGGCGAGCCCGGCCTGGTCGAGCCCAAATCCTCGCCCGAGCTGCAGCGCCTCTTCTTCGAGGTCGTCTCCCGCTCGGCCGACCCGTCCGCCGGCAACGGCACGCCGCTGGTCTACCAGTGGCGCTTCAGCGATGCCGACCCCTGGCACGTGGTGATCGACAACGGCTCGACCCGGGCCGAGCAGGGCGAAGCCCCCAACCCCAACGTCACCTTCGAGACGACATGGGGCGGTTGGGTCAACGCGACCAGCCCCGGCCGCAGCCCGGTGCGAGCGGTGCTCCGCGGCGAGATCCGACCCCGCGGCAAGGTCCGCGAGATCATGAAGATGCGGAAAGTCTTCCCCGCCTGAGCCGCAACCCCGGGTGACGCCGGGGGTTGACTGGTATGGCATGGGGATCCTTCGCGCCCGCGAAATCTCGCTCGACCGCGCACTCGTCCTGGCTTTTCTGGCCGCGGTGGCTATCGCCGCGCTGATCGCGCCATCGGCCGCGCTCGGGGCGAGCGTCAAAGTCGACGAGGTGCCGGCGAGTGACGTCTCCTCGAACTACGCCCACCTCTTCTTCGTGGCAGGCCCCGACGAGCAGAACCACGTGACCTTCACCGTCACCGGTGAAGACAGCGCCTACTTTCGGCTCGAAGTCGTCGATACCGGGGCATCGATCTCACCCGGTCCCAAATGCACGGGCGGAGGTGCGATCGGCGCCGCCGTGACCTGCATGCTGCACAGGCCGCTGGCGGCGAAAACCGTGAGTGAAGGCAAAATGCTGGTTGCGGTTCCCGCGACCGCATGGGTCACGGACTTCTCGATCGACCTCGGCCAGGGGAAGAACTTCTTCGACGCAAGAGGGTTCGTGGGCGAATACTCGGACCGGGTCGATATGACCGTCACCGGGGGCTCGGGCTCCGACACGATCTTCACCGGCAACGGCGAAGACACGATCGACCCCGGCTACGGATCAGACGAGATCCACACTGCCGGCGGGTACGACCGCGTCACCACGACACCATCCGCAGACGGCCCCGACCTCTACGACCTGGGCCGCGGCGAGGGCAGGGTCAGCTACGAGGGCCGCACCGAACCGGTGGTCGTCAACGGCACCGAGCTCGGGGCCGTCGGTGAGGGCGACCAGCTCCTCGCCCAGATCCCCTGGGTCGATGGGGGCAGCGGCGACGACAACTTCGTCGGCGGCCCGGACTTCGATCGGTTCGAAGGCAACGGAGGCGAGGACACGCTCAGCGGCGAAGGCGGAAACGACGAACTCGTCGGGGGAGCCGGAGACGACCATCTCGTCGGAGGCGCGGGCGGCGACACCTTGGTCGGCGGACCCGGGAACGACGTCTCGGAAGGTGGAGCGCAGGGCGATCGGATCGTCGACCTGGCGATCCAGCAGGACGGAGGCTTCACAACGGAGCCGTTCCCCGTGCCGCCGGGAACGAGCGGCGAAGACGTCGCGCTCGGGGGCAGCGGCCCCGACACGATCGAACTCTACGAGGGAGACGACCACGCGCAGGGCGGCCAGGGCAACGACCGGATCAACGGTGGGGCGGGGAGCGATGACCTCTTCGGCAACGCGGGACGCGACTCCCTTGTCGGCGGCGCAGATCACGACCGGATGTGGGGCGGGGTCGGCCGCGACACGCTCTTCGGAGGGCGGACGCCCCGAAGTGGGCCCGACTCCTACCTCCTCGACCCGTCCAAGGACGATGGGCCCGACCTCGCCGGCTGTGGGCCGGGGAGCGACGTCGCCGTCATCAACCCGTGGGACACGGGCCGAGGCTGCGAGACGATCCACTTCGTCCGGCCCAAGCGAACCTCGAGCTGAGCGGCCCTCAGGAGGTCGGCGGGGTGCGGTCAGCCCACGGGCGCTCGGCCTCGATCTGCGCGGCGAGCGAGAGCAGCGTCGACTCGGCTCCGGGGCGGCCGATGACCTGGACCGAGAGCGGCATCCCGTCGGTCGCGAAGCCCATCGGCACCGCCATCGCCGGGTTGCCGAGATGGTTCCAGGGCACGCAGAAGGGATAGAAGCGGCTCATCCCGAGGACCGTACGGATCGCCCCCTGTCCCTCCCAGCGGCGGATCGGTATCGCGGTGCCGCCCATCACCGGCGTGACGAGCACGTCGAAGGAGTCGAAGATCGCGTTGACGCGCCGGATGTCCGCCTGGCGGCCCCGCATCGCCCGCTCGATGGCGCCGTCCGGGAGCCGGCGCCCGAGCTTTCCGAAGCCGCGGGTGCGCCTTTCCAGCCGCTCGGGGTGCGGGACTTCGTCGATGCTCTCCGAGATGCCGCGGAGGAAGCGCGGGGTGATGTTGTTCCCGATCGCACCCCAGTCAGGGTCCCGCTGGGTGACCTCGTGGCCGAGGCCGCCGAGCAGCTCGACGGCGTCGGCTACGGCCCCCTTGACGATGTCGGAGACTTCCGGCGGCAGCGCGGCCCGCGGCGCCTTGGTCGAGTAGGCGACGCGGAGCTTGCCGGGCGGGGTCTTCGCCGACTCGACGAAGGGGCGCTCGGGGGGAGGCGGCTCCTCGGCTTCGCCGGTTCCCCCCGCGGTGATGTCGAGCCAGAGCGCGGTGTCGAGAACGGTGCGGCTGACGCAGCCGTTGACGGCGAGCCCTGTCCACGGTTCGACGGCGGGGGCCAGCGAGACGCGCCCGCGGGAGGGCTTGAGGCCGAAGAGGCCGCAGGAGGCGGCCGGAAGGCGGATCGAGCCGGCGCCGTCGCCGGCCGAGGCGATCGGGACCAGTCCCGCCGCGACGGCGGCGGCGGAACCGCCGCTCGACCCGGCCGGACTGCGCTGGAGGTTCCATGGGTTGCGGGTGGTGCCGAAGGTGATCGACTCGGTGAAGCCGCAGATCGCCATCTCCGGCAGGTGGGTGAGGCCGACGAAGATCGCTCCCGCCTCACGCAGCCGCCGGACCATCTCGGCATCGGCCGTGGCCGGCTCGGTGAAGGCGTCGGTGCCGTGCATGTTGACCTCGCCGACGACGTCGCTTTCGTCCTTGATCGCGATCGGCACCCCGAGCAGCGGCCGCTCCTCGCCCGCCCTGAGCCGCGCCTCGGCCTGCTCGGCCTCGAGCAGCGCTTTCTCGGCGAAGACCTTGCGGAACGCGTTCAGCTCCGGGTCGAACCGCTCGATCCGCCCCAGCGAGAGCCGCACCAGCTCGGTCGGGGAGACCTCGCCCGCGCGCACCATCTCGGCCTGCTTCGCGGCACCCGCGAAGGCGATCGCCTGATCGGCGTCGGACCGGACCTCTGTCTGCCCCGCCATTCCCGCGATCCTATTCCCTCCGCCCATCCCCGCCGCGTTTTCCACGTCATACGTGGAAAACGCGGTGAGGCTCAGGCCTCGACCGGCTCGGGCTCGGGGCTGGCGTCCTCGAAGTTGAGGCGCGGCAGGACCCGATCGAGCCAGGACGGCATCCACCAGTTCCAGTCGCCGAGCAGCTTCATCGCCGCCGGCACCAGGATCAGGCGGACCAGGGTCGCGTCGAGGGCGATCGCGACCGCGCAGCCGAGGCCCAGCTCCTTGATCTGGGGGACCCCGGTGAGGACGAAGACCGAGAAGACGCAGGTCATGATCAGCGCCGCCGAGGAAATCGTGCGGGCGCTCGATGAGAGCCCCTCGGCGACCGCCCTTTCGTTGTCGCCGTGGACCATGTAGCGCTCGCGGATCCGCGACATCAGGAAGACCTCGTAGTCCATCGAGAGGCCGAAGACGATGGCGAAGATCAGCGGCACGTTGATCGTGTCCAGCGCCCCCTGGCTTTCGAACCCGAGCAGGCTGTCGAACCAGCCCCACTGGAAGATCGCGACGAGGACGCCGAAGGCGGCCCCGATCGAGAGCAGGTTCATCAACACCGCCTTCAGCGGCAGCAGGATCGAGCGCAGCATCACCATCAGGACGAGGAAGCTGAGCGAGAGGACGAAGAGGACGATCTTCCACATCGAGCCGCTGACCTGGACCCGGACGTCGCTGCCGCGAGCGGTCTCGCCGCCGACGTCGACGGTCGCGACCCGGCTGATCGCCGTTGCGGGGACGACCGTGTCGCGCAGGCGCTCGACCAGTTCCCTGGCCTGGTCGGACTCGGTGGAGGCACTCGGCGTCGCCTGGATCAGGGCCTGGTCGGAGGCGTATGAGGGCGGAGCGACCGAGGCGATGCCGGGAGTGGATTCCAGCCGCCGGTCGAAGGAGGCGACGACGGCGCGGTCGGGCTTGCCTTCGAAGGAGGCGACGATCTGGACCGGGTCGGCGCCGCCCCCGAGCTGCTCGGAGGCGAGCTCGTTGCCGACGCGGACGTCGCTGCCCTTGGGGAACTGGGCAAGGGCTTCGGTCCCTGTCTGGATCGAGAGCAGCGGGATAGCGAGGGTCAGGAGGACCGCCGCCGAGCCGATCACCGCCCGCCATGGGTGGGCCATGATCCGAGCGGTCCACCTTTCCCAGAAGGCGGAGCCGGCCGCCCCGTCCGCCTGGCTCTCCGGTTCGGCGCCGGCGTCCTTCCTGCTGAAGGGCCTCTTGACGAACCGCAGGACCCTGGCGACGATCCCGCCGGGCATGACGCGGTCGCCGAGCAGGGCGATCAGCGCCGGGAGCAGCAGGGTCGCGGTGAGGATCGAGACGGCGACGACGGTCATCGCCCCGAGCGCCATCGAGCGCAGCGCCTGGTTGTCGACCATCCACAGCCCGGCCAGCGAGACGATCACGGCGAGGCCCGAGAAGGTGACGGCGAGGCCCGAGGTGGAGAGGGCCAGGGCGCGGGCCTCGTCTGCGTCGTGGCCGGCCTGGCGCTCTTCCCGGTAGCGGGAGAGGATGAAGAGCGAGTAGTCGACCGCCACCCCGATCCCGATCATCGACGCCATGTTGGTGACGAAGACCGAGCTCGCCATGTGCAGCGAGATGAAGTAGATCAAGGCTCCGGTCAGCATCACGCTGAAGAAGCCGAGCGCCAGCGGCAGGGCGGCGGCGGCAAGCGAGCCGAAGACGACGAGCAGGATCAGGGCGACGATCGGGAAGCCGCCCGACTCGGCCTTCGCCAGGTCTTCCTTGGAGAGCTCCTGCATCCCGGCCCAGATCGTCGGCTGGCCGGCGAGGTAGGTCGTCACCCCGCCTTCGGGAGTGCCCGGATCGAGGTCGGCGCGGAGGTCGGTTGCGGAGTCGATCTGCTCGTCGGGGGACTGCTGGCTGACCAGTGCGACCATCGCCAGGCCGCGGTCCTGCAGCTGCGCCTCGGCGCGGCGCGCGGCGGCCGGAGTAAGAGTCAGTTCCGGGTTTTCGGCGACCGCCTTGCGCAGCCTGCCGACTGCCGCGGCCCGCGCCGCCAGCGTCGCGCCCGGCTCGGCCTGGAAGAGCGCCGCGATCCCGTTCGACTGCGAGTCCGCGAAGCCGTCTTCGAGCGAGTCGCTTACCGCCTTCGACTGGCTGCCCGGAACGTCAAATCCGCCCCCGGTGAGGTGTTCCGTCTGTTTCATCGCAAACGGAAGGGCGAGGATGAGGACCACGACCCACGCCGCCAAGACCAGGCGCCGATGCCGTCCTAGAAACCCTGAGAGATGGATCATCGACTCGCGCATTGGCTGGTTGACCAGCTTCGCCTCCGGGGCCGGCGATGTCTGTGAGGAGGGTCACGCCTATCCCTTCTCTGTAGAAGTCCATTGGTTGATCCAGTCGTAATCGATTGCTGGCTCGGGTTATCTGGAGTTGATGACTCGCAAGAAGGAGCGCTTGGTCAATGCGCTGATGGCTGTGTTCTTCGTGGTTCTTGCCATCGCGCTCGTTGTCGGCGTGATCGTCCTCGTCCTGCTGATCGCTGCGGGTCACATTCACCCGCAATAGGCCGTAGCCCGCCCTGTCAGGGGTTGTAGTTCGTCGGCTACCGCGCTGACTAACCCCACGCCTATCCCCTCTCTGTAGAAGCGCAGGCCGCGATTGAGCGGCGAGGACGCGGCTAGATACCCATCATTTTGTACTGAATCTGCTTTGCGACATCAAGAAAGCCGACCGCTACGTGAGGGCTGGCGCTGGAATTGACACGAAGATTGATGGACCCTTCCTCACCGTCCTGGCCCACTACCTCGACGACCAAGACACAGCGACCGATGGCGCCCTCGTCGGGCAGATCCGGATCATTTTCAATCTCCTCCATCAGCGCCGCGATTTGCTGGCCCAAATTCGTCTGGTCAATTGCCATTTGCACTCCATTCGTAGGTAGACGCGAGAAGGACTAGATGCCGTTGCGCGGGTCCTTGGGCGGCGGCTTCCAGTCCTGGGGTTTGTCGATCACCCAGAGGTCTTCGAGGCGCTCACGCGTCCACTCGATGAGAGTCAGAAATCGTGAGCCGGCCCGCCGAATCACGATCGAGGGACCTGGCTACTCGTCGACGATCAGGTGACGGGCCGCGGCCGTTCCCGCGAGGAGGGCTGCGTCGATGCTTCGCTCGGGATCGGAGAGCGACTGCAGGGCGAAGCCGTCGCCGAGCGCGAAGAGGAAGGAGACGATTGCCTCGGCGTCGTGGCGGAGGCTGAGGACGCCCTCGCCCTCCTTCGCCTCGAGCACCTCGGCGACGTGGGAGCGGGTGCGGTCGAAGAGCTGGCCGACCTCGCGCTGGATGTCGGGGTTCTGCCGGCCGGCGCTGAACAGCTCGTAGAGGATGAGGAAGAAGCCGGGCTCGTTCTCGATCAGGTCGGTGAGGCTGGAGACGAGGACGTCGAGGACGTCGTCGACGGTTTTCGCCCGGGCCAGCGCCTCGTCGAGGCGCTCGACCCGCAGCTCGGTTTCGCTGCGGACGACCTCGATCAGGAGCCGCTCCTTGGTCCCGAAGTAATAGTGGAGCAGGCCGCGGCTGACGCCCGCTTCACCGGCGACGTGCTCGAAGGTCGAGCCGGCGGCGCCGCGCCTCGCGACGCTCTCACGCATCGCGTCGACGATGCGCTGGGCCTTCTCGCCGCTCAGCTCACGCTCTTTGGCGGCTGCCTCCAACTAGGCCCCGTTGATGCTCGAGCTGCTGGTGTACTCGAACTCCTCTTCGGCGCCGAAGAGGCTGTCGAGCACGGTCTTGCGGGCGCCCTCGCTGAGCACCAGCGCGATCCCTCCGGCGACGATGCTGAACAGGATCAGGCGACCGAGCCGGCTCTTCTTGCGCTTGCGCGGCGCACGCAGCTGCTCGGAGGCGCTGCGGAGGTTCTCCGCGGCCTCGCGCAGGTCACGCTGGACCTTGCGATCGCTGGTCACGGCCTTCACCGGGCCCTTGCCGTTTCCGGTCGCACGGCCGTAGGCGCCCTTCGCCGCTTCAAAGGCCTTGCGCAGGCTGTCGCGGAGCTCGTCGTCCTCCACCAGACGCTGCACGTAGGGGTTCTCGCGCGCGGTGGAATACAGGTCTGCGGCGCGGTCGGCGGTTGCGGTCGCCTTGGTTGTCTTGGCCATACCCTCTCCTCGCTGGATCTGCGGATGTCCGCTGAGGATAGCCGTCACCGCCAAGTGATGGTCAGCGAGCAGGGGTTTCTAGCCCGGACCGACCCCGTCGATGAGGACGCCGTTGCTGCCGAAGCCGAGGTCGGCGCTCCGAACCTGCCGCAGCCGCAGCGGCGCGAGATCGGGCCCGGGGAGCTCGTAGCGCCTCAGATAGAGCCGGCCGACCGGCCCGTATTCGACCTGGCGGAAGCGCGGGCCGAGCGCATCCCGCGACGGGGGCGGCGCCGGGCCGTCGGAGACGAAGTCGATCTCGTGCACGAGCCAGCGGAATTCTTCCCTCGGGAAGGTCTGGAAGGAGCGCCGTTCGAGGTAGTGGCGGACCGAGGCCTGGCCGAGCGTCCAGGTGACGATCGCCCTCGGCTCGACCGGGTCGCCGAGTTTGGCCGCAACCGCATCCCAGTCGGGCCGCTGCAGCGCCGGCGAGGTGAGGCGAGGATGCAGAACCCGAGCGAGTAGGCGAATAGCGCGGCGCCGACGACGGCGCCGGACCGGCGCGCCGAGGGCATGGATGACGCCGATCGCCACCGCGGCCAGCAGCGGCACCAGCGCGGCCATCAGGTTGCGGGCGAGGACGTAGTCCTTGCTGGGGACGAGGACCGCGAGCAGCGCCGGGACTCCGACCGCGGCGAGGGCGATGGCCAGCGGGATCGAGGCGGCACGGCGGTCCTCCCTCCTCCCCCGCCAGACGATCAGGACGAGCGCCGCGAGGACCAGCAGGAAGGGGACCAGCGCCGGCAGCAGCCGCTCCGGCCTGGCGATGACGTCGCCCGTCTCGCCGACGAGGAAGGTCGCGCCGGTCTCCCAGAGGCGGTGGCCGAAGGCGTGGGTCGAGATCCACTCGGCGTGCCCGGCCGCCGACTGCTGATGGGCGAGCGGCGCCAGCGCCAGGCCGGTGAGGATGACTATCCCGAGACCCCAGACCATCTCGCGGCCGCGGCGGCGCAGCAGCCACAGCGCCTCGGCGGCGACCGGGAAGAAGGCGAAGTAGTGGGTCCCGAGTGCCAGCGCCGAGGCGATGCCCCAAAGCACCATGTCCGAGCGCCTGCCCCGGTTCAGGGCGCGGACGAAGTAGAGCGCGGAGACGGCACAGAGAAGCGCGAAGAGCGAGTAGGCGCGGGCCTCCTGGGAGTACCAGAGCAGCATCGGGTTGACGGCGACCAGCGCCGCTGCGGCGACGCCGGCCCGGCGCCCGCGCAGCTCCTCTCCGAGCAGGTAGGCGACGGGGACGGTCGCCACCCCGGCAAGCGCCGAGAGCGAGCGCAGGCCGAACTCGCCGGTCCCGGCCAGCTGGCTCCAGCCCCAGGCCAGCACGTAGTAGAGAGGGGGCGCCGACTCGCCGTTGCCGACCTGGTCCATCGCCTGGCTGAAGGTCCCCCCCAGGACGCGGCCGGCGGTGACGATCTCGTCGTGGTGGTAGGACTGGACGCCGAGCGTCGCGAACCTCAGGACCGCCGCGCCCAGCGTGATCCCGGCGACGACCCAGAACGTCTTCGAGCGGGCGCCGGCCCACTCGCGGAGCGAGGTCAGGCCAGCGCCGCCTCGATCGCCTTGGAGACCTCGTCGACGTAGACGAACTCGAGCTCGCTGCGCTCGTGCTCGGGGATCTCGTCGACGTCGCCCTCGTTTCGCTCCGGGACGATCACCCGCTTGATCCCGGCCCGCTGCGCGGCAAGGGACTTCTCCTTGAGGCCGCCGATCGGCAGCACCTGCCCCGTCAGAGTCACCTCCCCGGTCATCGCCACCTGGTTGCTGACCGGCCGGCCGCTGATCAGGGAGCTGAGGGCGACCGTCATCGCCACCCCCGCCGAGGGGCCGTCCTTGGGGACCGCCCCGGCCGGGACGTGGATGTGGATGTCGTGCTCGGCGAACCACTTCTCGTCGAGCTCGGGGGCGATCTCCCCCCAGTGGCCGCGGACGTAGGAGAGCGCCGCCTGCGCCGACTCTTTCATCACGTCGCCGAGCTGGCCGGTGATCGTCAGCCCGCCCGAGCCGGGCATCGCCGTCGCCTCGATAAAGAGGACGTCGCCGCCGGTCGGCGTCCAGGCCAGCCCCGTCGCGACACCCGGGGTCCTTGGTCCGGCGCCGCTGCTCGGCGAACACGCGCCGCCGCCCCAGCAGCTCCCTCGCCCGTTTGGCGGAGATCTTGACCTTGCTCTTGACTTTGCCCTCGGCGACCTCGCGGGCGATTTTGCGGCAGACGGTGCCGATCTGGCGCTCGAGGCCGCGCACCCCCGCCTCGCGGGTGTACTCCTCGACGATAGCCGCCAGCGCCGGGTCGGCGAACTCGATCTGCGAGGGCTTCAGCCCATTGGCCTTGACCTGTCGAGGGACCAGGTAACGGCGGGCGATGTGGGTCTTCTCGTCGAGCGTGTAGCCGGCGAGTTCGATCGTTTCCATCCGGTCCTGGAGCGGGCCGGGGATCGTGTCGAGGACGTTCGCCGTGGCGATGAAGAGGACGTCGGAGAGGTCGAACTCGAGGTCGAGGTAGTGGTCGCGGAACGAGTCGTTCTGCGCCGGGTCGAAGACCTCGAGCATCGCCGAGGCGGGGTCGCCGCGGAAGTCCGCGCCCATCTTGTCGAGCTCGTCGATCATGAAGACGGGGTTGCGGGAGCCGGCGTCGCGCAGCGCCCGGACGATCGTCCCTGGGAGGGCGCCGATGTAGGTGCGGCGGTGACCGCGGATCTCGGCCTCGTCGCGAACGCCGCCGACGGAGATGCGCTCGAACTCGCGGCCGAGCGCCTTCGCAATAGAGCGGCCGAGGCTGGTCTTGCCGACCCCGGGCGGGCCGACGAAGCAGAGGATCGGGCCCGGTGAGTCGGGGTTCAGTTTGCGGACCGCGAGGTACTCGAGGATCCGGTCCTTGACCTTCTCGAGGTCGTAGTGGTCGGCGTCGAGGACCTCGCGGGCGTGGGCTATGTCGAGGTTGTCCTCGGTCTGCTTCGACCAGGGCAGCTCGACGAGCCACTCGAGATAGGTGCGGATCACACCGTGCTCAGCGGCCGCGGGGGGCAGTTTCTCCAGCCGCGAGAGCTCACGGTCGGCGGCTTTGCGGGCGTGCTCGGGCAGTTCCGCGGCCTCGATCTGCTCGCGCAGCTCGTTGATTTCCGCCTGTTCCTCGTCGCCCTCGCCGAGCTCGTCCTGGATCGCTTTCATCTGCTGGCGCAGGAGGAACTCGCGCTGGCCCTTGTCGACTTCGGACTGGACCTGGGACTGGATCTGGGTGCCCAGCTGGACGACCTCGAGCTCGCGGTTGAGGATCTGGGCCAGGCGCCGGAGCCGGACGACGACGTCGGTCTCCTCGAGCAGCTCCTGCTTCTCCTCGGTCGAGATCCGCAGGGCGCCGGCGATCAGGTAACCGAGCGCCGCCGGCTCGTCGATGTTGGCGACGGCGAGCTGCAGCTCCTCCGGCAGATAGGGGATCTGCTCGATGATCTCCGAGAAGGTGCGCTGCACGTTGCGGGTCAGGGCCTCGAGTTCGGGGCTCTCCTCGACATCGTCGTCGGGCATCTCTGAGATTCGCGCGACGAGATAGGGCTGCTCGGCCACGTAGGAGCCGAGCTCGACCCGCTGGGTTCCCTGGACAAGGATGCGAAGCGTCCCGTCCGGGATCTTCATCATCCGCGCGACGACGCCGACGACTCCCACGTCGTGCAGGTCCTCGGGTCCCGGCTCCTCGTTCTCGGGATCGCGGGAGGCGACCATGACCAGCATCCGGTTGGCGCCGAGGACGTCGTTGACGAGCTTGATCGAACGCTCCTGCCCGACCGCGAGCGGGGTCATCGTGTCCGGGAAGGTGACCGTCTCGCGCAGCGGCAGGACCGGGAGCGCGTCGGGCAGCGGCGCGTTGGCCAGGATCGCGTCGTCGGAGTCGACCGGCGCCTCGACCACTTCCAGTACCGGACCGCCCTCCATCACTCGCGCCCTATCGGCACCCGCCGGGTCGTGTCGGCCGGGTCGCGCAGGGGCAGCTCGACGCGCAGGACACCATCGTCGTAGCTCGCCTTCGCCTGATCCGGATCGACGTCGACCTGCAGCTCGACGATCCGGCGGAATTGCCCGGACGGAATCTCGACCTGCTGGTAGACCCGGCCCTCAGTCTCCTGAACGTGGCGTTCCCCGACGATCGCCAGGTGACGGCCGCTGACCTCGATCGAGACCTCGTCGAGATCGACCCCCGCCAGGTCCACCTTGACGACCGCCCGCTGCGGCTGACCGCAGTAGTAGACGTCGACGTTCGGCGTGAACCCGGTGGTTCGCCGGCTGACATAGGTCGTCCGGCTCCAGCTGTCACCGAGCGTAAGGGCGAATAGGTCGCGGCGTGGCACTCGGAAAACATAGCCAGACGGAGGGGATGCCGTGTGCAGTCTCGGCGCGCGGGTCCTGACGCGCGCCCGAGGGGGGCCTGCGGGCGGGCCAAACAGGGTCCGTTCTCGGCCCTCGACCCGCCCTAGCTACGCAGCCTGAGAGGTCGCCCAGCGGGGCGGGCGCATCAGGAGGACCGGCTGGCGCGGCGGCACGAGACCCTCGGGGCGGTTGGGCCGGAAGGTCGTGCAGGGCTCGTCGAGCTCGAGGGCGCAGAGCATGTTCCTGCGGAAGAAGCAGTCGTCGCAGGTGGGCGGCTTCGGCTTGCGTGGCATCGCGCAGCATCGTGCCACTCCGGTGACCGTCTCGTGACCCTCTTTCCCGCAAAGCGCAACGTCTTTGACACAGCTTCGTCACATCTTCCCCGCGTCTTGCGAAGGTCGGGGGCCACGTCGATACCATCTGGATGGATGGAGGCTCACACCCAGAAGCGCAGCGAGGAGCTCTCGGCCTCCCCCCAGCTGTTCGAGAGCGACTTCCTCAACTTCTTCTCCCGGGTTCACCCGTCGATCCCGGCGATCGTCTTCGTGCCGGTGATCGTCGTCATGGAGTGGCTCGGCGCGACCGGCGGCCAAGCCGTCTGGGAGCTGATCCTGCTCAGCCTCGGCGGCCTCGGGATCTGGACCCTGACCGAGTACTGGCTGCACCGCCTCATCTTCCACTGGGAGCCCGACAACGCATTCGGCCACCGGATGCACTTCATCATCCACGGGATCCACCACGACCACCCCAACGACAAGCTGCGCCTGGTCATGCCCCCGGCGGTGGCGATCCCCCTTGCGGCGCTCTTCTTCGGTGCCTTCGTCCTCATCTTCGGCGCCCCGACCGCCTATCCGCTGTTCGGCGGCTTCATCCTCGGCTACCTCGTCTACGACTACACGCACTACTACGTGCACCACTTCGTGCCCAAGTCGGAGATCGGCAAACGGCTGCGGGAGCAGCACATGCGCCACCACTTCCAGGACCACCGCTACGGGTTCGGAGTTTCCTCGCCGCTCTGGGACGCGGTCTTCAAAACCCTGCCGCGCCTGCGGCGCCGCTGAGCGCCGGCGTCCGACACCTCACACCGAAGTCAACTCTTCGAACCTGGACGAACGTGAACCATCACGCATGATGGGAAAACTGGGAATCGCCCGCAAAGTGATACGAATCCCGATGGAGCGTCAGGCTCAGCTAGCTGTGTGACGCTTCACCCCTGTTCTCCTGGTCTCATCCAAACGGCCAGGCTCCCACACTGATCCGTCAGATCGACACGGTCAGTGTCACAGTGACTGTGCCACACTCAGCGCTGAACGCTGACGGCATATGGGAGGCCGAACGCGATAGGAACGAAAGGAATCCAGAATGCCCAGCACCAATGCACTTGACGAGGCGCGTGACCTGGTTCAGAAGCGCCTCGCGGAGCTCGATGACGAGCGCAGGCGCCTCGAGCGTGCTCTCGCCGAGCTCGGCGGCAAAGTCACCCGCCGCCCGGGTAGACCGAAAGGCACCTCCAAAAAAGCAGCCAAAAAAACCACAGCCGCGGCCGGCAAAAAAACCAAACCGCGTCGCAGGCGTCGACGTCGCGGCGGCGGCGGCACCCGCGCCGACCAGGCCGTCGAGCTGATCAAACAGAACCCTGACATCTCGGCTTCGGATATCGCGAAAACGATGAAAATCAAGCCGAACTACATGTACCGGGTTCTGAGCGACCTCGAGAAGCAGAAAAAGGTCAAAAAGAAAGGCCGCAAGTACCGCGCGGTCTAGACCAGCCCGAGCTCGGCCACCGCGTCGCGCTCACCGCGCAGCTCCTCGGCACTGGCGTCGATCCGGCCGCGCGAGAAGTCAGGGATATCGAGTCCCTCGACCACCGACCACTGGCCTCCCGTGCAGCTGCACGGGAGGCCGGCGACGATTCCCTCCGCAACTCCGTAGGAACCGTCGGTCGGCACTCCCATCGACACCCAGTCCCCGTCCGGAGTGCCGCGCACCCAGTCGTGGACGTGGTCGATGGCGGCGTTGGCGGCAGACGCGGCGCTCGAGGCCCCGCGAGCCTCGATGATCGCCGCCCCGCGTTTGGCGACGCGCGGAATGAACTCGTCGGCGATCCAGGCCTCGTCGTCGACCGCGTCCCAGGCGCTCGACCCATCGACCCTGGCGTTGACCAGGTCGGGGTACTGAGTGGTCGAGTGGTTGCCCCAGACGGTCATGTTGGTGACGTCGGAGACGCGCTTGCCGAGCTTGGACGCGACCTGCGCGATCGCACGGTTGTGATCCAGGCGCATCATCGCCGTGAAGCGCTCGCGGGGGACGCCGTCGGCGTTCGACATCGCGATCAGGCAGTTAGTGTTGGCGGGGTTGCCGACAACGAGGATCCGCACGTCATCGGCGGCACCGGCCGCGATCGCCTCACCCTGCGGCTTGAAGATCCCACCGTTCGCCTCGAGCAGGTCGGCGCGCTCCATGCCGGGGCCGCGGGGGCGGGCGCCGACCAGCAGGCCGACGTTGCAGCCGTCGAAGGCCTCCTTGGGCTGGTCGAAGATGTCGATCCGTGAGAGCAGCGGGAAGGCGCAGTCGTCGAGCTCCATCGCGGTGCCCTCCGCCGCCTTGACGGCGTCCGGGATCTCCAAGAGGCTGAGCTCGACCGGGGTGTCGGGGCCGAGCATCTGCCCGCTCGCGATCCTGAACAGCAGTGCGTAACCGATCTGCCCGGCAGCGCCGGTGACTGTGACTTTCACGGGGGTGCTCACTGAGTCATCTCCTGGAGTCGTGGGTGGATTACGCCATCGCCAGGCGCAGGTTCTCGTCAATCGAAGCGAGGAACTCCTGTGTGGTCTGAAACTCCTGCTCGGCGCCGACCAGCAGCGCCAGGTCTTTCGTCATCTTGCCGCTTTC
Source organism: uncultured Solirubrobacterales bacterium (assembly GCA_963795295.1). GTDB lineage: Bacteria > Actinomycetota > Thermoleophilia > Solirubrobacterales > 70-9 > VRUE01. The sequence goes on along the minus strand of CAWCHE010000005.1, from coordinate 445,346 downwards.
GACGGTCTCGACACACACACGCTCGAGGGTCTCGGCAAAGCGGGTCACCTCGGGAGTCTCGTCGAGCCGTCCGCGTGCGGCGAGCCCGCGCGTCCAGGCGAATATCGACGCGATCGGGTTGGTGGAGGTCGGCTTCCCCTCCTGGTGCTGGCGGTAGTGGCGGGTGACGGTGCCGTGCGCGGCCTCCGCCTCGACGGTCTTGCCGTCGGGGCTCATCAGCACGCTGGTCATCAGCCCAAGCGACCCGAACCCCTGGGCGACCGTGTCGGACTGGACGTCGCCGTCGTAGTTCTTGCAGGCCCAGACGTAGCCGCCCTCCCACTTCATCGCGGCCGCGACCATGTCGTCGATCAGCCGGTGTTCGTAGGTGATCCCCTTGGCCTCGAACTCGGATTTGAACTCCGCCTCGTAGACCTCGGCGAAGAGGTCCTTGAAGCGGCCGTCGTACTTCTTCAGGATCGTGTTCTTGGTCGAGAGGTAGACCGGGTAGCCGCGGTTCAGCCCGTAGCGCATCGAGGCGCGGGCGAAGTCGCGGATCGAGTCGTCGAGGTTGTACATCGCCATCGCAATGCCGCCGCCGGGGAAGTCGTAGACGTCGAGCTCGACCGGCTCGGACCCGTCCTTCGGCGTGTAGGTGAGGGTCAGCGTGCCCTCGCCGGGGACGACCATGTCGGTGGCGCGGTACTGGTCGCCGAAGGCGTGACGGCCGATCACGATCGGCTTGGTCCAGCCGGGCACCAGGCGCGGCACGTTGGAGATCACGATCGGCTCGCGGAAGATGACCCCGCCGAGGATGTTGCGGATCGTCCCGTTCGGCGAGCGGTACATCTCCTTCAGGCCGAACTCCTCGACCCGGGCCTCGTCCGGGGTGATCGTCGCGCACTTGACGCCGACGCCGTGCTGCTTGATCGCGTTGGCGGCGTCGACCGTGATCTGGTCCTCGGTCGCGTCACGGCTCTCGATCCCGAGGTCGAAATAGACGAGGTCGACGTCGAGGTAGGGCAGGATCAGCTGCTGCTTTATGAAGTCCCAGATGATCCGGGTCATCTCGTCCCCGTCGAGCTCGACGATCGGGTTCGCGACTTTGATCTTCTCCGGCATCAGCGGCGGCGATGCTATCGACGCAGGCCCTCGAGCAGGTCCAAGACGACCGCTTCGGAGCGTTCCCGTGCCGCCGGCCGGTCCTCCGCGACAAGTATCAGCATGGCCGCCTCGATCATCGTGCCGAGCAGGATCATGGCCGTCGTCTCGGGATCGCGAGGCGGCAGCTCCCCGGCCTCGATTGCGGCCGTCACCCCGGCGAGGGTGACGCCGATGCCGAGCTCCGCGCAGCTCTCGCGCCATCCCTCCCAGCCGAGCACGGCGCGGCTCTGGCCGAGCCCGATGCGCCGCAGTTCCTCGTCGTTTTCGGCCGCCCGCAGGTAAGCGCGCGCCAGGAAGACGAGGGTCTCGAAGGGGCTCTCGAACTCCGGCGCCGTGGCCGCCATCCTGTCGATCACCCGCCTCTCGCTGACGACGAAGACGGCCCTGAACAGGGCGAGCTTGGTCGGGAAGTGGTGGTAGAGCGCCCCCCGGCTCACCCCGGAGCGCTCGAGGATCTCCTCGGTCGAGACTTGGTCGTAGTCGCGCTCCATGAAGAGCTCGAGCGCGGCGTCCACCAGCGCCTCCTTCGCACCCTCGCTCGGGCGCCCCGGCGATCTCTGGGCCTTTGCCTCCATGTCGAAGACAATACTTACCGACTCACAGTCTGTAATAGTTACCGACCGACAACCGGTAACGATTTCCCAGACTGGAGGCCCGAATGAACACCTACGTGATCCGCAGGGAGAAAGCGTGGCAGAACGCCGCCGAGCTAGAGGCGACAGCCGGTCGCTCCAAAGACGTCGCCGAGAGCGACTTCCCGGACGACATCGCCTGGATCCGCAGCTACGTGATCGCCGAGCCGGGCGGGACCCTTGGCACGGTCTGCATCTACCAGGCGACCAGCGTGGAGGCGGTTCGCAAGCACGCCGGCCGGGTCGACATGCCCGCCGACGAAATCCTCGAGGTCGCCGACACCGTCGTGATCCGGCCCGATCCGGCGCCCGAGCCCGCCGGGGGCTGACAAAGGGGCCACGCGGCTGCCAGAATGGGCTCGTGGCCACGGTCGAGCGCCAGTCTTCGAGCACCCACGAGGTCTTCAACCAGCCTCGGCCCCTGGAGGACTACAACCCGTTCGACGCTGACCGGGCGCTGACGGAGGGACTGCGGCGCGAGGGCGGCGCCTGGGCCGAGGGCCAGGCCCGCGAGCTGGGAGCGATCGCCGGCTCGCGGCAGACGATCCGCTGGGGCTTCGAGGCGAACGAGAAGAAGCCGGAGCTCCATACCCACGATCGCTACGGAAACAGGATCGACGAGGTCGAGTTCGACAGCTCCTGGCACGAATTGATGCGGATCGGGATCGACCACGGTCTGCACGCCTCGCCCTGGCGCGAGCCGGGCCCCGGCGCCCACGTCGCCCGCGCCGTCAAGTTCATGCTGCTGATGCAGGCCGAGAGCGGCGTCGGCTGCCCAATCTCTATGACCTACTCGGCGCTCCCGGCGCTGCGCAAGCAGCCCGAGCTGGCCGAGGAGTGGGAGTCGCGCTTCCTCTCGCTCGACTACGACGAGCGCTCGATGCCAGCCGACGGCAAGCGCGGGGCGCTCTGCGGGATGGCGATGACCGAGAAGCAGGGCGGCTCCGACGTCCGCGCCAACACCACCACCGCCGCCCCGCTCAACGGCGGCGGGCCGGGAGCCGAGTACGAGCTCGTCGGCCACAAGTGGTTCTGCTCGGCGCCGATGTGCGACGCCTTCCTCGTCCTCGCCCAGACCGACTCCGGCATCTCCTGCTTCCTGATGCCGCGCTGGACCCCCGACGGCGAGCGCAACGCCTTCCACATCCAGCGGCTCAAGGACAAGCTCGGCAACCGCTCCAACGCCTCCAGCGAGGTCGAGTTCCGCGGCGCCTGGGCGCGGATGGTCGGCGAGGAGGGCCGCGGCGTGCCGACGATCATCGAGATGGTCAACCACACCCGCCTCGACTGCGTGATCGGCGCCGCCACCGGCTACCGCGCCGGCGTCGTCCAGGCGCTCAACCACACGGCGCAGCGCTCGGCCTTCGGCGCCGACCTGATCGACCAGCCTTTGATGCAGAACGTCCTCGCCGACCTCTGCGTCGAGTCGGAGGCGGCGACGGTCGCCGCCCTGCGCCTCGCCCGCGCTTACGACGAGGTCGCTGACGGCGACGAAGAAGCGGCCGATTTCCGCCGCATCGCCAACGCCACCCTCAAGTACTGGATGTGCAAGCGCGCCCCCTTCCACGCGGTCGAGTGCCTGGAGTGCCTCGGCGGCAACGGGTACGTCGAGGAGTCGGGGATGCCGCGCCTCTACCGGGAGGCGCCGCTCGCCTCGATCTGGGAGGGCTCCGGCAACGTCCAGTGCCTCGACGTCCTGAGGGCGATGGTCAAGAGCCCGGCCTCGGTCGAGGCCTTCTTCGCCGAGGTCCTCGAGGGCGCCGGCGCCGAGCCGCGGCTGGACGCGTTCGTATCTTCGCTGCGAGACGAGATCCCCGGCGACATCGAGACGGTCCAGTCCCGCGCCCGCCGCATCGTCGAGCGGATGGCGGTCGCCCTCCAAGCCTCGCTCCTGGTCCGCTACGGAGACCCGGCGGTCGCCGACGCCTTCTGCGCCTCGCGCCTCTCCGGCGACTGGGGCCACGCCTTCGGCACCCTGCCGGACGGCACCGACTTCGCCCGCATCATCGAGCGGCACTCGCCGCTCGCCTGAGGCGCCACTCTCCGATCAGGGGCGAAGCGCTCTGCCGACTTGCTCGGCAGTGATGACTCCTGAGAGGCGACCGTCGGCGTCGACGGCCATCAGGGCCCCGAAGCGGCGCAGGTTCTGGTTTCCGAGCAGCGAGTCGAGCGGGGCGTCGTCGCGAATTTCAAAGGCGCCGCCCTCGCGGTCGGTGACGTCCGCGATAAGGGCGGTCGAGCGCGAGACCTCGGGCACCTCGTCGGCGCGGTCGCGGACGACGAGGCCGAGGAAGCCGTGGGCGGCGTCGACGACAGGGAACCAGGGCCAGCGGTAGCGGAGGAAGTACTCGTCGAGCGCCTGCTCGACGCTGAGCTCGCCGGGGATCGCGACCGGCTCGCGGTCCATCACGTCGGAGACCCGGACGCCCTCGACCCGGCTCGAGATCGCCGTCTGCGCCGAGGCCGCCCGGGCGGAGCCGTTGATCACCATCCCGATCAAAGCCAGCCAGACGCCTCCGAAGAGATCGCCGGAGGCGACCAGAAGCAGGCCGCCGCCGATGAAGAGGTAGGCGAAGACGCGCCCCAGGTTCGCCGCGAAGCGGGTCGCCGCGGTGCGGTCCCCGGTCCGCCACCAGGCGATCGCGCGGACCACGCGGCCGCCGTCCATCGGATACGCAGGCAGGAGGTTGAAGACGAGGACGAAGAAGTTGATCGAGGCTAGCCAGGCGAGCATCGCGACGACGCCGGAGACGTCGTTGTCGGTCTGGAAGCGCAGCGCCTGCCCGAGCGCTTCGCTGAACTCGCTCCAGCCCGCCGCCGCGGTGCCGATCACGACCATCAGGACGCCGATCGCGAGGGTGACCACCGGCCCCCCGATCGCGACCTTGAACTCGGTCGACGGGCTGTCGGATTCGCGATCCATGCGGGCGACGCCGCCGAAGATCCAAAGCTGGATGCTGGTGATGCCGATCCCGTTCCGCATCGCGACGATCGCGTGGCCGAGCTCGTGCAGGACGATCGCCGCGAAGAAGGCGAGGGTGCTGACGACCGCCAGTACGAACGGTTCGGTGGCGCTGCTCGGCTGCCCCAGCACGTCGCCGTAGAAGCTCGAGAGCCAGAAGATGAAGAGGAAGAGGACGAGGAACCAGGACCAGTCGACCGCGATCCGGATTCCGCGGACGTGGAACAGCGTGATCGAACCCCCTCCACCGAGCATGGGCCCAATGGTAAGGGGGGTCTGTCGGATCCCGGCTAAATTCCGACCGCGGCCTCGGATTTCGCCTCTATAGAGTCCGCGCTCGTGCCCACGCATGACGTATTGGTGATCGGCGCCGGCCTGGCCGGACAGAGAGCCGCCCTCGCTGCCGCGGAGGAGGGCGTCTCGGTCGGGATCGTGAGCAAGGTCCACCCGGTCAGGTCGCACTCGAACGCCGCCCAGGGCGGAATCAACGCCGCCCTCAACCCCGGCGACTCCTGGGAGTCGCACGCCTTCGACACGATCAAGGGCTCCGACTATCTCAGCGACCAGGACGCGGTCGAGATCATGTGCCGCGAGGCGCCTGAGGAGATCCTCCACCTCGAGCACCTCGGCGTCACCTTTCACCGCAACGAGGAGGGCAAGCTCGGCACCCGCGCCTTCGGCGGCGCCTCGGCCGCCCGCACCTACTACGTCGCCGACATCACCGGCCAGGCGATCATGCACGTCCTCTACGAGCAACTGATGAAGCACTCCGAGCAGGTCGCCCGCTATGAGGAGTGGTTCTGCACCGCGCTCGCGCTCGACGAGGAGGGCAAGTGCTGCGGCGTCGTCACCCGCAACATCGCCGACGGCTCGATGGAGCTGTTCCGGGCCAAGGCCGTGATCCTCGCCTGCGGCGGCAACGGCCAGGTCTGGCAGCCGACCACCAACGCCCTGATCTGCACCGGCGACGGGATCGCGATGGCCTACCGGGCCGGCGCCAAGCTGATGGACATGGAGATGATCCAGTACCACCCGACGACGCTGGCGGGCAAGGGCTTCCTGATCACCGAGGGGGCCCGCGGCGAGGGTGCCCACCTCCTCAACAAGGACGGCGAGCGCTTCATGGAGAAGTACGCGCCGAACAAGATGGAGCTCGCCTCGCGCGACGTCGTCTCCCGCGCCGAGCAGACCGAGATCAACGAGGGCCGCGGCTTCCCTGACGGCACCGTCGCCCTCGACATCACCGTGGTGCCGAAAAAGCGCGTCCACGAGGCGCTGCGGGAGATCGTCCTCGTCGGCCAGGACTTTGCCGGCGTCGACATCACCCGCGAACCGATCCACATCAAGCCCGGCAACCACTACACGATGGGCGGCGTCAAGACCGACGTCGACGGGCGCACCGACATCGACGGGCTCTACTCGGCCGGCGAGACCGCCTGCGTCTCCGTCCACGGCGGCAACCGGCTCGGCGCCAACTCGCTGCTCGACACGCTGATCTTCGGGCGCCGCTCCGGCGCCGACGCCGCCGCCCGCGCCAAGCACGTCGAGATCGGCCGCCCCTCGAAGAAGGTCCTCGAGGAAGAGCAGGGGACGATCGAGGCGATCTCGGCGCGCGAGAAGGGGTCGGGCCGCCGCGTCTCCGAGATCAAGAAGGAGATGGGCGCGACGATGGACGGCAAGGTCGCGGTCTTCCGCGAGGAGGCCGGGATCCAGGAAGCGCTGGAGATCGATCAAGCGCCTCAAGGAGGAGGCCGCCAGCGCCTACATCGACGACCGCGGCACGGTCTTCAACCAGGACGTGCTCGGCGCGATCGAGCTCGGCTACATGCTCGACAACGCGGAGGCGACCTGCCTCGCCGCGCTCGAGCGCAAGGAGAGCCGCGGCGCCCAGTACAGGACCGACTTCCCGGAGCGAAACGACGAGGAGTGGCTCAAACACATCGATATCCAGCAGGGCGACGACGGGCCGGAGATCTCATACTCAGAGGTGACGATTACCCAGTGGGAGCCTCAGGAGAGGACGTACTAGATGGCCGAGTACCAGCTGAAAGTCCGTAGGTACCAGCCCGAGAGTGGTGAGGGTCCCTACTGGGAGGAATTCGGTGTCGAGCTCGACCCGACGCTCTCCGTCCTCGACGGGATCCTCCAGGCCAAAGACCGCGATGACGGCTCGCTCTCCGTGCGCTGCTCCTGCCGCGCCGCGATCTGCGGCTCCTGCGGGATGAAGATCAACGGCCAGTCCGGCCTCGGCTGCAAGACGCAGATCGGCGAGGCGCACGAGGCGGCGAACCGCCGCAACGGAGGCGGCAACCCGATCGTCGTCGAGCCGATGGGAAACATGCCGGTGATCAAGGACCTGATCACGGACATGGAGTCGACCCACTGGGCCAAGATCCGCCGCGTCACCCCGTGGCTGCTGCCGCACGGCGACCCGCCCGAGCGCGAGTACGTGGTCGAGCCCGAGTCGATGATCGACATCACCCAGTCGATGGCGTGCATCCAGTGCGGCGCCTGCGTCTCCTCCTGCCTCTCGATGGAAGCCGACCCCGACTTCATCGGGCCGGCGGCGCTCGCCAAGGCCTACCGCTTCGTCGGCGACCCCCGCGACGCCGAGACCGTGGAGCGCCTCCACGACCTCGCCGAGGACCCGCACGGAATCTACGACTGCACCCACTGCTTCAGCTGCATCGACGCCTGCCCCAAGGGCGTGGCGCCGATGGACCAGATCATGCGCCTGCGCCGCCGCGCGGGCGAGGAGGGGATCGAGGACCCCAACAACGGCGAGAACCACGTCAACGCCTTCGTCAAGATGATCGAGAAGAAGGGCACCAACGACGAGGCCCTCCTCCTCCAGGAGTCCTACGCGCCGGGGATCAAGGGCAAGCTGAAACCGACCAAAGGCGCGATCAAGGGCCTGCTCGGCTCACTCCCGATTGCGATCCGCGGGATCAAGACCGGCAAGATGCGCTCGATCCCGAAGCTGATCCCGGGCGTCCACCCAAAGCTTCCCGACGGCGCCCAGGACGAGGTCAAGGCGATCTACAAGCACGCCGAGGAGCACCGCCAGGAATTCAACATCTACATCTCCGGGGAGGACGAGGACTTCGTCGAACCGGAGCCCGACGAGATGACCGACGCAGCCCTGACCGCCGAGGCGGCATCGGCCGCGGAGAGCGAGGAGGAGGCATGAGCGACGGCCAGATCAAGGTCGCCTACTGGCCCGGCTGCGTGTCGCGGGGCTTCACCACCGAGCTGCACGGCTCGATGGCCTACGTCGCCGGCAAGCTCGGGATCGAGCTGGTCGAACTCGACCGCGCCAGCTGCTGCGGCGCCGGGATCATCGCCGAGCACAACCAGGAGCTCGCCGACACCCTGAACGCCCGCACCTTCGCCCTCGCCCAGCAGACCGGGCTGGCGATGATGAACATCTGCTCGACCTGCCAGGGCGCCCAGTCGGAGTGCCAGCAGCGGCTCGACGCCGACACCTCCTACCGGGCCCACATCAACGAGGTGCTCAGCGGCCAGGGCCTCTCCTACGAGAAGGACAAGGACGGCTTCACCAACAAGAACTTCCTCTGGCTGCTGGTCGAGGACTACGGGCTCGACCGGCTCGCGGAGCAGGTCGTGCGGCCGCTCTCGGGCCTCCGGGTCGGCCCCTTCTACGGCTGCTACGTCGTCCGCCCCAAGGACCGGCTCGGCTACGACGAGCACCCCGAACGCGACCTCTACCTGGAGAAGGTGATCGAGGCGCTCGGCGGCCAGGTCGTCGAGTACGACGGCGCCCGCAAATGCTGCGGCTTCCCGGTGATCACGATGAACCGCGAGACCTCGCTGCGCCAGGCCGGCACCCACGTCGGCGACGCGCTCGACGCCGGCGCCGACTGCCTCGTCACCCCCTGCCCCCTCTGCCACCTGAACCTTGACATGCAGCAGCCCGAGGCGGCCAAGGTCGTCAACCGCGACCTCGGCCTCGCGGTCCTGCACCTGCCGCAGCTCGTCGGCCTGGCGCTCGGCGCCGAGCCGAAGGAGCTCGGCATGAGCGCCACATCGCCTCGACCGGGTGGGTCGAGCAGCGGCTCGCTTCGGTCCCCGCCTGATCGACCGACCTTGAAACGGTGGGGGCCGCGTGACCTGGGGTCTGCGGACGCGCTTCGCGCTTGAGTGTCCGCAGACCCAGGTCACGCGGCCTATCTGCTTCGAAGGGCGATCAGACCGGACCCTCGGCGCGGGAGCTATTTGGCAGGCCCATGCGGCGGGCCATCCAGCGGGCGCCGACGGTGTCGGTCAAGCCGTGGGCGACGATCGAGCAGATGATCGCGATCGCGGCGACGTCGAAGATCAGGTGGCTCTCCCCCACGTCCGACTTGAGGACGAATAGCGCGAAGAGCATCGAGGCGACTCCCTTCGGGCCGAACCAGGCCATGAAAAGCTTCTGCGGGCGGGCGATGCCGGTGCGGGCGAAGGAGAGCATCACCGCCGCCGGTCGCGCCAAGAGCAGAGCGAAGAGGACGAAGGCGATCAGGGGCGGGATGCTGTGGTCGAAGCCGGTGGCGACGATCAGCGCCCCGAAGACGAAGAAGGTGATCACCTGGAGGATCGTTCCGACCCCCTCGGCGAACTCGACGTAGCCCTCCGGCACCTCGCGCTCCGACGCCGCCATCGCGATCCCGCAGACGAACGCGGCGATCAGGCCGTTGCCGATCGTGACTTCGGCCAGCCCGAATGCGAAGAGGGCAATGCCGAGGGCGAAGACCCCCTCGTAGCGGGCGGTCAGGCCGCCGGCCGGCAGGTGGCGGTGAGCCCTGCCGCCGAGCACGCCGAGGGCGACGCCGATCAGGCCTCCGACCACCGCCTCGCCGGCGAGCTTTGCCGCTTCGCCGCCCGGGTCGCCGCCCTGGCCGGCGAGCACGAGGAAGAAGAGGACGAAGGGGAGCGCGAGGCCGTCATTGAGACCGGACTCGAGGTTGAGCGTGTGGCGTACAGAGGCCGGGACCAGGCGCGAGGTGACGACCGCCGAGGTGACGACGGGGTCGGTCGGCGAGAGCACGGCGGCGAGCAGGAACGCCTCGGCCCAGTTGAGGTCGGGGAAGAGCGCCTTCGCCGCCAGGCCGAGCAGCACGATCGTGATCGGCATCGCGATCACCAGGGCCCGGGCGACCGGGCTCCAGTGGCGCTGGAGCAGCTCGCGCTCGACGAACATGCCGTCGGAGAAGAGGGTGACGATCAGGGCGAGCTCGATCAGCTCGACGATCGAGGGGTCGCCCGGATCGACGTCGACGACGCCGGTCTCCGCCAGCAGGACGCCGAGGGCGACGGAGAGGACCGAGGCCGAGAGCACCGTCCCCTTGAAGACGCCGGAGAGCCCGGCGACGACCGCGAGCAGGCCGCCGAAGAGCAGCGTGGCCTCCCCGAAGCCGATGTCCACGGGCTACTCCCGCCCGTTGAGGAGGCCGCGCTCGGCGAGCAGCTCGGCGACCTGCACGGCGTTCGTCGCCGCGCCCTTGCGCAGGTTGTCGCCGACGACCCAGAGGTTCAGGCAGCGCTCGTGCGAGGGATCGCGGCGGATGCGCCCGACGAGCACCTCGTCGCGCCCGGCGGCGCGGCTCGCCATCGGGTAGACGCCATCGGCCGGATCGTCGAGGACGACGACGCCCGGCGCCGCCGCGAGCAGCTCGCGGCAGTCGTCCGGATCGAGCGGCTCGCGGGTCTGGACGTTGACCGACTCCGAGTGGCGCGCTGAACACGGGCACGCGGGCGCAGGTCGCGGAGATCCCCATCTCGGACTCGGACGCGCCGAGGATCTTGCGCGTCTCGGCCATCATCTTGCGCTCCTCGGTCGTGTAGTCGTCGCCGTCCTTGAAGGTCTCGACCTGGGGCAGCACGTCGAAGGCGATCACGTTCGGGTAGACGTCGGCGACCGGCTCCTCGCCGCGCGAGGATCGCCGAGGTCTGCGCGCGCAGCTCCTCGATCGCCCGCTGTCCGGTGCCCGAGACCGACTGGTAGGTCGAGATCACGAGCCGCTCGATGCCGACGGCGTCGAGGATCGGCTTCAGCGCCACGACCATCTGCATGGTCGAGCAGTTCGGGTTGGCGATCAGGCCGCGATGGCCCTCCGCCGCGTCGGGGTTGACCTCGCTGACGACGAGCGGGACGTCCTCGTGCATGCGCCAGTAGCTCGTGTTGTCGACGACGACGGCGCCGGCGGCGATCAGCCGCGGCGCCCACTCGGCGCTGACCGCGCCGCCGGCGGAGGAGATGACGATGTCGAGGCCCTGGATCGACTCCTCCGAGAGGGCCAGGCACTCGACCTCGCCGCCGGCGAAGGGCAGGCGGCGTCCGGCGGAGCGCTCGCTGGCGAGCGGGACGAGCTCGGAGACTGGGGAAGGACGCGCTCGGCGAGGACCTCGAGCACGGTCGAGCCGACCGCCCCGGTCGCGCCGAGGACCCCGACGCGGTAGCCGCTCACTGGCTTATGCGAGGACGGTGGTGCACGCCGGTCGGCTCCTCGCGATGAACCGAGTCGGTGCCGAGACCGAAGCTCTCATGCAGCGCGCGGACGGCATCGGAGATGCGCTCTGACGAGATCACGCAGGAGATCTTGATCGGCGAGGTGGAGATCATCTCGATGTTGATCCCCTCGTCGCCGAGGACCGTGAAGACCTGTGCCGCGACGCCCGGGTGGCTGCGCATGCCGGCGCCGACGATCGAGACCTTGCCGATCTGCTCGTCGGTGAGGATCTCGCCCGAGCGCAATCCGACGCCCTCGAGCGTCTCGATCGCGCTCGGCAGGTCGTCGCGGGCGACGGTGAAGGAGAGGTCGGCGCCATGCTCGGTCGAGACCGGCTCGTTCTGGATGATCACGTCGACGTTGACGTTGGCCTCGGCGAGGGCGGTGAAGATGCGACCGGCCATCCCGGGCTCGTTCTCGACGCCCGCGAGCGTGACTCGGGCCTCCTCGTCGGAATGGGTGACTGCTGTTACGAGCGGGCGCTCCATGGTCTCGTCCTCGGCAACGACGAGGGTACCGGTGCCCTCGTCGAAGGACGAGCGGCAGTGGATGGGGATGCCGTGGTTGCGCGCGTACTCGACGCTGCGCAGCTGCAGCACCTTCGCGCCCGAAGCCGACATCTCGAGCATCTCCTCGAAGGAGACGATCGGCAGCTTGCGCGCGTCCGGGACGATCCGCGGGTCGGCGCTGAAGACGCCGGCGACGTCGGTGTAGATCTCGCAGACGTCGGCCTTCAGGGCGGCGGCGAGCGCGACCGCCGTCGTGTCGGAGCCGCCGCGGCCGAGCGTGGTCACGTCCTTGGAGTCGGTCGAGACGCCCTGGAATCCGGCGACGAGGACGATGCTGTCCTCGTCGAGTGCGGCGCTGGATGCGGTCGGCGCGGACGTCGATGATCCTCGCCTTCGTGTGCGAGGAGTCGGTGACGATGCCCGCCTGCGAGCCGGTCAGGGAGATCGCCTGGTGGCCCAGGTCCCAGATCGCCATCGCGCAGAGGGCGCACGAGATCCGCTCGCCGGTCGAGAGCAGCATGTCCATCTCGCGGGGGCTGGGCCGGTCGGAGATCTCCCGGGCCATCCCGACCAATTCGTCGGTCGTCTTGCCGCGGGCCGAGAGCACCGCGACGACCTTCGAGCCGCGCTCGCGCTCGGCGACGATGCGTGCCGCGGCGCGCTTGAGATCGCTCGGGACCGGCGACGGAGGTGCCGCCGAACTTCATCACGACTATGTCGGAGTCGGCCATCCGCATGAGAATAGCCACCCCGAGTCGGGGCCGAATCTTCCGCGCTGCTGACTTTTTCCTTGCTGTGGCGAGGAAAAACGACGCAGCTCGTGCGGCACGCTCGTGGGCCCTTCGCCGGACGGCAGCACGGGGTGCTGAGCCGCCGCGACCTGCTGGCGCTCGGGTTCACCAAGGCTGCGATCGAACACAGGGTCGCGTCTGGGGCGCCTGCACCCGATTGCACATGGCGTTTACGCGGTCGGCTGGCCTCGATTGACCCGCGAGCGAGGCTGGATCGCGGCGGTCCTGGCCTGCGGGGAGGGCGCGGCGCTCAGCCACGGAAGCGCGGCGGCGCTCTGGGGGATCGGCAAGGAGAGGCCCGGGCGGATCGACGTCAGCGTGCGCAGCCGCGGGCGCAGACGGCGGCCGGGGATCCGCGTGCGCTGCCGACCGTCCCTTTCTCCTGCAGACATCGTCCAGCGCGACGGCATCCCGGTCACGACCCCGGCACGAACCTTGCTCGACCGGGCTACCGAAATCGGCCCGCTGGCGCTCGAGCGCGCGGTGAACGACGCCGACAAGCTCGACCTGATCGACCCGGAGGCGCTGCGCGAGAAGATCGAGGCCTACCGCGGCGAACCGGGCGTCCGCCGCTTGCGAGCGCTCCTCGACAGGCACACCTTCCGGCTCTCCGACTCCGACCTGGAGATCTACTTTCGGCCGATCGCGGAAGCGGCGGGGCTGCCCCCACCGCTGTCGAAACAACGGGTGAACGGCTTCGATGTCGACTTCCTCTGGCCCGAGCTCGGAATCGTCGTCGAGACCGACGGGCTCCCCCACCGAACACCGGCCCAGCAGGCAAGGGATCGCGTCCGCGATCAAGCTCACCTCGCCGCAGGGCTGGTGCCCGCCCGTTTCACCCACCGCCAGGTCCGCTACGAGCATCCACACGTTCGCGAGGTCCTCGCCGCGATCGCCGCCAGGCGTCGCTACGCGGATTGACCTGGCTCCAGCGAGGAAAATCGACGCAGCGGCGCCGGGTCAATCGCCGAACTTGGTGCCCTGGGAGCCCTTGGCGTAGGCGCAGCGGAACTTCTCGGGCGTCGAAACCGGCTCCCCACCCGCGAAGCCGCCCTTGTTGTAGTTGTCGTAGACGGTCACGAAATTGAGCGTGTCGGGGAAGGGGTCGGCCGGCTGCGGCACCGGGTCGGGCTGCCCAGGTTGCCGTTTCCGCGTGAGCCTTCGGTGACACCCTCCGAGCCGGCGGCGCGCCCGCCCGCGGTCGTCGTCGTCAGGTCACCGCTCATCTCCCTCGCGTCCTTGATCCCGTTTTTCGGGTCCTGGATTTCTTCGATCGCGGCGGTCAGCTTGCTGTCGTCGATCTTGCTCGCCAGCTTCACCTTCGGGGCGGCCCCGATCAGCTGGGCGGCGCTCGGCAGCCAACCGCCCTCGCTGACGCATTTCTGCGCCGCGTAGGCGTAGTTGTTCTTACCGGTGTCCTTGGGCGGGATCGAGTTGAGGCCCGCTTCCATGCACCAGGTGCCGAGGTCGACCGCGTCCGGGATCGGGCAGTTGACCGTGAGGTCCTTGCGGGTCGCCCCGCTCAGCTTCCGGGCCGCCTTGGCGAGCTTGACGATCGGCAGCAGCCGGGTCGGGATCTTGCCGTTGCCGTCGAGGCGGACGACGATCGCGTTGCCGCGATGCGCGTCGGGCTTGGCCGGGGCCAGCCCCCCCATCGAGAAGACCAGCGCGATCAGGGAGACCAGCAGCGCCGCCCCGGAGAGCAGCCTGGGAACACGGTGCGCCTCTCCCTTGGGTGCGGTGTCACTCGGGTTCATTTCCCTCCCTTTGCGGCGACCAGGTCCCCCTGGGTCAGGCCCGCGTCGTTTGCGCCCTTGATCTGCTCGTCGCTGGCGAGGCCGGTCAGGCCGAGCGTCCCGTCGGCTTCGAATTTCGCGTTGGCGAGCACGGATTCGCCGACCTCGAGCTTGCCCGCCTGAATGCCGGACGGGACCCTGATCGTCAGGTCCCCCCCGCTCTCTCCGATGTCGTCGGCGGAGATCAGCACCTCGCCGGCGTCCGGGCAGACAGCGGTGACGATCCCCTCCAGCGCGCTGGAGGGGAACGGCGCCCCGCCGGCGCTGATGGTGCTCTGCCAGAGGACTCCCTTGGCGGCGATCACGGTGGCGCTGACGCCGGCCGGGTCGGGAGCGCAGCCCGTGCCCGACGCCGCGCCGGCCGGTGCGGCCGGCGGCGACGCAGGTGTCGCGGGGGCTTCGATTTGAACCGCGACGCTCGCGTAGGCGCCGAGCACGGGCAGTTCGGGGGTGGCTCCGCCGGGGTCGGGACGCACGTGGACGAGGGCCGAGACGCCGCGGTTGGAGACCGCGTAGGCGGGCGCCGCCGCCGATGGTTCGACGAAGGTGACGATCCCGGTAGGTCGGCGCTCTCAACCGTGCCCTTCGCCTGCCGCTCGCCGGCCTCGGCCAGAGTCCCGTTGACGAGGGTCCGGATCGGGACTTCGATCTTGGCCCCGGGCGCCGGGGGCTTGGAGCTGTGGACCGCGGTCATCAGGCCACCCGTTTCGGCGACGGTGTAGCTGGCCGCGGCCGGATTGACGTGGACGACGACGCCCGCCAGCTCCGGGCTTTCCTCCTTCGGCGCCTTTTCGGCTTCGGGCGCTTCGCTCTCTTCTTCGGCGGGGGGCGCAGCCGCCGCAGGCTTCGGGGCACCGCCACCGCTGCTGGGGACCGCACTGCCCGATTCCGCCGGCCCCACCGGTTCGAAGGGGACCGCCGCGACCGGCGAGGGTGATTCCGCCGGAGCCGGCGGAATCCGGGTTCCCCTCCCGCTTCGGCAGCCTGGTCCGATCCGCCTCCGCCCGCGGCCGGCGCCGGCATTTCGATCACCTGGGGGGCTCCGGTCGCGAGCGTCCCGCTGGTGCTGGGGCTGAGCGCGACGCCGACGAAGAGGCCGAAGCCGAGCGCCAGCGCCGAGAGCGGCGCGGCCCAGCGGCGATCGGTGACCGGCAGCGCCGCCCAGCCCATCAGCTTGCGGTAGAGGTCGTGGCTCATTGCGCGGGGGCCTGCGGCAGCGGTGCCGTTTGGGTGCTCGCCTCGGCCGCCGCCGGCGCCTGGGCTGCCATCAGGTCATTGCCGCACTGCCAGCAGAAGACGGCGCCGCGGGCGTAGAGCGCGCCGCACTGCGCGCAGGCGCCGGCGGCGCCGGCCTGGTCGAGCCTCAGCATCCGCTCGACCTCGCCGAGCTCGGCGTCGACCTGCTGCAGCTGCGCCGCCTGCTGGTTCAGCACGTCGAGGCGGAAGTGGTCGCGGATCGCCATCTCGTAGGCGAGGCCGCCGAGGTCCCACTGCAGGTCGACCAGTTCGCTTGGCCAGCGCGGTCCCGGCGCCGCTCGAGGTCGCTCACTTGATCGACACCGCCCCGCCTTCGCCGCCGCCCGCGGGTTCCGATTTGTCGATCGGCGGCGGCGCTCCCGGAGTCGCGATTTCGTTCGGGAGGCTCTTGCTTTCCTGCTCGTAGTTCGCCGCCGGACTTTTCGTGCGGGCTTCGAGGTCTTCCGAGTCGGCACAGCGGCCTTGCCGGTGCCGGCGGACGCCGTCGGCGCCGCGGACTTGCCGCCGGCGGCTGCTCCGGCGGCCGCTTTCTGCGCCTTCCGGCGCGGTCGCGCCTTCCGCTTCTGACCCGGTCGTCGCCGCTCTCGGCGCCGTTGCTGCGAACCACCGGGGCCGGCGCCGGTGCCGGGTCGCTGTTCCCCTTGCCGATCAGGACCCCGATCAGGAGCATCGCGCCCAGCACGGCGATCCCGCCGACCGCGGCGAGCGGCGCGAAGTCGCGCTCCTTCCTGCCGGCCTCACCATCGCCGGAGGGCGGAGTCGCGCGGCGCCCCCCGACGGCGTAGGCGGAGGCGGCGAGTCGGCGCCAGAGCCGGCCATGTAGGAGCGGTAGTCGACCCGTGGCCCTGCCCGCCGCGTGCCGCAGTTGAGGCAGTAACGCTGGTCGGTCGCGAGCGGGGCGGCGCAGGCCTCGCAGACTTCGCCCTGCGATCCGAGGTCAACCGGGGCGCCGGCGCAGCCTGGGCCTGCGGATTCGGCTGCGTGCCGATCTCGGCCATCGTCATCCCTCCGCCCCCGCGTCGGGGAGCGGCAGGAATTCGGAGAGCGTCAGTTCCGCCCCCTTCGGGTTGCCGATGAAGTAGATCGTGTAGTGGACCGGCTTGGTGCTCGGCCTTGAGGTGCTCGATCGCGCCGCGGCCGGCGGCGACCACCTTGCCGCCCTTGCGCGCGACGGCGTAGAGCAGGCAGCGCGCTCCTGGTCGACGCCGGTCGTTGTTGACGACCTGCCCGTCGGCCTCGACCCCCGAGACCGGGTCCCCCTTGAGCTCGGGCGGCGAGACGCTGATGTCGGGCATCTGCGCCCGGAAGCGACTGCCCGTCGCTGGCCCCGACCTTGACCTTGACCGAGGCCGGCTTGCCGGTCGCGAGGACCTGGTCGTTGACCCAGTCGGCGTCGCCCCTGGCCGGCAGCGACATGGGACCGAGCGAGTGCCTGCTCGATGCCCGGCAGCGTTGTTCGTGTAGACGCCTTGCCCTTGGCGTCGAGGACGTCGATCGGGATCGGGACGTCGGCCAGCTTCCGCTTGCCGAGTCGTTGTGGAGCTCGACGACGACGGCGGTGCCGTTCGGCGTCGTTCACGAGCTGCGTGCGCGACGACCTTCACGTCGTGGCTCTCGCTTGCCGACCGTGAGGCCCTTCTGGTTGAGCAGCGTCCCGCTCTTCTTCGAGCTCGGCGCTCTTGCTCCTGCGTCGACTGGCAGCGCCGACAGCCGACCAGCGGCGAGCAGCGCAGCAGCCGGCGGCGGCGAGCGACGCGGCGCGCTCATCCGAAGCCCCCGCCGACGTACTCGCGCGTGCGCTGCTGCGCGCGGCGCGCCGAAGACCTGGTCGGCTCGGCCCGTACTCGACGAGGTCGCCGAGGTACATGAACGCGACGTGGTCGGCCGACCCGCTGGGCCTGCTGGAGGTTGTGGGTGACGATCACGATCGCGACCTCCGAGCGCAGCCCGACGATCAGTCTCCTCGATGACCGGCGTCGAGATGCGGGTCGAGCGCCGAGCAGGGCTCGTCGAGCAGCAGCACCTCGGGCTGCGACGGCGAGCGAGCGGGCGATGCAGAGCCGCTGCTGCTGGCCGCCGGAGAGCGCGCAGCGCCGGGTGGTCGAGGTTGTCCGTGACCTCGTCCCAGAGGCCGGCGCGCTGCGAGCGCCTCGATCACCGGCGGCTCGAGCTCGGCTTGCGCGCGGGCGCTTCGACCCGCTGCTCGCGCAGCGCCGTAGGCGACGTTGTCGAAGATGCTCATCGGGAACGGGTTGGGCTGCTGGAAGAGCATGCCGACCCGGCGCCGCAGCTCGGTCACCTCGAGCCGTCGACGTCCTCGCCGTCGAGCAGGATGCGGCCGGTCGCGGGTCGCCGTCGGCGTCAGCTCGACCAGCCGGTTGAGCGAGCGCAGCAGCGTCGTCTTGCCGCAGCCCGAGGGGCCGATCAGCGCGAGCACCTCGCCCTGGCGGACCGGCGAGCGTAGACGCTCGTTCACCGCGACCTTGCTCGCCGTAGGCGATCGCTCAGCTCCTCGGTCCGCATCCGCTCGGTGCGACGGCGTCGGCACGCGGCGCGCGCTTCGGCTGCGCGCGCCGGCGCGACGCGACCGGTCCGCCGGCGGCCGGCGCGCGACGCGTCGGCGCGTCGTCGACGCCGATCCGCCGCACCGGCGGCGGCGTTGGCGGCGACGGGTCGGTCGGCATCGCGGTGCTCGCGGATTCCTCGGTCGGTCGGGGTCGAGTCACGTCGGATCCATGGCCTTGCGTCCTCCGCTGCGGGCGATCAGGTCGACCGCGAAGTTGAGGAGCGATCACGATCAGCAGCAGCACGAAGGCCGCCGCGTAGGCCTTCTCGGGCGCGTTGCCCTCGCCGGCCGGCGAGTTGTTGTAGACGTAGCTCGTGAGCGTGCTGCCGGTGCCGCGCAGCAGTGCCGACAGCCGGGCATGCCGCCCTCGCGGCTTGAGCTGCAGCGTGGCGCCGAGCAGGATGACGACGATCGCGGTGTCGCCGACGATCCGGCCCATCCCGAGGGCGATGCCGGTGGCGATGCCGCGGCCGCGAGGCCGGCAGCAGGACCCGGCGGATCGTCGAGGCGCGGTCCTTGCCGAGCGCGTAGGAGGCCTCGCGCACGTGGCGGGGGATCGACTGCAGCGCCTCGCGGGTCGCGCCGACGACCAGCGGCAGCGCGATCAGCGACATCATCGCGCCGGCGGTGAAGAACGAGCGCCCGAACACCGCGCCGCCCTCGGCGGTGAAGGAGAGGAAGCCGAAGATGCGCCTGCTGGAAGACCAGCAGGCCGAAGATCGCGAGCACGATGCTCGGCGTGCCGGCGACGATCTCGACGCCCGACTCGACCGCCCGCGCCAGCCCGGCCGGCCGGCCGTACTCGGTGAGCCAGACCGCGACCGCGACGCCGACCGGGGCGGCGATCGACGATGCCGATGCACGTCAGCATGAAGGTCCCGATCGATCGGGTCGAGGAAGCCGCCGCGTCTTGGCTCTGGTCGAGCCCGGGCTGCGGGTGGGTGATGAGCAGCTCGAGGTTGCAGGTACTGGATGCCCGCGTAGGCCATGTAGAGGACGATCGCCGCGGCGATCGACGCAGAGCAGCGATGCCGGCGGCCCAGGCACAGCGACGAGGCCGATCCGGTCGCGACGCTCCAGCGACTCGTCGCCGCGATCGTCGGTGCAGGCGGGTGCGGCGCGGCCGTGCGGAGCGGGCGCGGCTCGTGCGTGGCGCTCATCGCGCCTGCACCGTGTACTTGCGCAGCGGCTGCCGGGCGCACCAGCCGGCGAAGGAGAGGAAGGCGCTGGAGACGAGCAGGATCGCGGCGAAGGCGTAGATCGTCTGGCCGAACGGCTTGACCGAGAGGCCCTCGGCGTTGTCGACGATCGTCGCCGCCAGCGGCCGGGCCGGCTCGAAGAAGAAGGTGAGGCCGTCGAGCGGGTTCGGCGCGAAGCCGACCGAGCCCGAGACCATCGAGAGCATGATCGCCTCGCCGAGCGCGCGGGCGGTCGCGAGCACGGCGGCGGCGACGATCGCCGGGCGGGCGGCGCGCACGCGAGACCGTCCACATCGCCCGCCAGCGGTTGACGCCGAGCGCGGCCGCGCCCTCGGTCCAGTTGCGCGGCACCGCGCGCAGGGCGTCGACGATGATCGCGATCATGATCGGCGTGATCATCACCGTCAGGATCAGGATGCCGACGAGGATGCTGGTGCCGTCGAGCTGGATCACGTACTGCGACCGATTCCTTCTGGCCGCTCGGAGATGAGGTGGTTGCCGACGAACGGGACGAGCACGAGGATCCCGATCAGCCCGTAGACGACCGACGGCACCGCGGCGAGCAGGCGGACGACCGGCTCGAGGACGCGGCGGAGCCGCGGCCGGGCGCGAACTCGACGATGAAGATCGCCGAGAGCAGCGAGAAGACGGCGCCGAGCAGCACCGCGACCGCCGGTGATCAGCGCGGTCGCGTAGAGCAGCGGCCAGGCGTGGAGCGTGTAGTCGTAGTGGCTCGGGTCGGCCGGCGAGTTGAAGATGTCGGTCGAGCTGGTCGTCGACGTTGCCGCCGCGCGCCGAACCAGGCCAGGCCGTTGTGGGAGAACGACGGCCACGCCTTCGCGAAGACGAAGATGATCATGCCGCCGATCAGACAGCAGGACGCGGACGCCAGCGCGCCGAGCAGCAGCTCGGCGCGCTGGTCCACGCTGCCGCCGGCCTCGCGCGCCGCTCTCGGGGCGCAGCGTCGGACGGCGCACTAGCTGAGCGGGACCCACTCGGTGCCGATGATCTTCGCGGCCGGCGCTGCTCGTGCGTGACCCAGTTGATGCACTCCTTGCGCTGCGCCCGTGGCGGCGCCGCGGGTGACCATGTAGAAGTTGCGCACGCCGCCGTACTGGCCGGACTTGGCGTTGCGCAGGGTGCAGGCGACGCCCTTGTAGGGGATCGGCGTGCGTCCCGCTGGTGAAGTCGAGCGAGACGTAGCCGATCGCGTTCGGGTCGGCCGTGACCGTCTGCTGGACGAGGCCGTTCGAGGCCTTCTGGCTGGCGCCGACGAAGACGCTTGCGTCGAGCCCATGAAGATCTTCTGGAACGCGTCCTGGGTACCGGAGGCGGCGGTGCGGACGATCGACGTCGATCGTGCCGGCGACGTGGCGCCCGGGACCTCGCTCCAGTTGCGGACGCCGCCGGCGAAGATCGCCTGGACCCGGCCTGGTCGAGTCGGGCGAGCGGGTTGCCGGGTTCGTGACGATGCAGACCGCGTCGCGGGCGATCTTGTTGAAGACGAGGCCGCCCGGGTCGCTCGGCTTCGGGTCGCGCGAGGAGTTGCCGATCGTCACGCGGCCGGCGGCGACGTCGGCGATGCCGACGTCGGAGCCGCCCTGGAGCGAGCTTGAAGCTGACGCAGTGCCGCAGACGTCTTGACGTACTTCTTGGCGAGCAGCGCCGCCAGCGGGGCGACCGAGGTCGAGCCGCTCATCGTGATGGTCGTCTTGGCGCGAGGCGGCGACCGGGGCCAGCACGAGGCGGCCAGCGCGGCGGCCGCGAGGAGGCGAGTGGCAGCTTCTGAGTCATTTCGGGTAGATCGCTCCTGGTCGATCGCGTTTTGGGATGCGGGAACTGTCCGCGGTCGAGTTGAATCCGGCCGGCCAAGTGTTCCGCCGGGCTGCCGCGGCTGAAGTGAACGGCAGCGTGACTGTCTGGATAAGAAGTGGTTACGCAGCCGCGTTTAACGCCTTTGTCACAACTGGCGGCAGCGCAGCGGAGTCAGCGTCGTTCTCCGTGCGCCGCGACTGGTCGCCTCGTGCGTCCTCCTCTCTCGATCGCCGGCGCTGCGCCTGTGCGATCGGGCTTCTGCCTGCCGGCGGCGAGGCGCCGATCTCAGCGACCCACGTGCTCGACGGGCCCAGCGCCGACGGTCGACCGCGTCGGTGCGTCGCGATGGCCGACGACGGGACCGGCGGGTCGTCTACCGCAAGCAGGTCGGCGGCCGCACCACGTCTTCGCGGCGCAGCTTCACAGGCGGCGCCTGGCAGCCGCCGCAGCGGGTCGACAACGGCCAGAAATTCGACTCGTGCTGGCCGCGGATCGGCGCCGGCGACGGCGGCGCGCCTGCTGGTCACCTGGGTGCAGGAGTTCGGCGTCGGCACCGACCGCATGTTCTCGGCGTCGCTCGACCCCGGCGCCGGCGGCTTCCAGGCGCCGGTCCCGGTCGACCTCAACGTCGGCGAGGCGACCGCCACCTATCCGTCCTGGCGATGAACGCCGGCGGCCAGGCCTACCTCGCCTACCGGTCGTCACCGGCACGAGCACCCGCCACCTGCCGCCGGGCTACGTCGACGCCGACGTGCGGGTGGCCCGCTACAACGGCCGGTTCTGGTCGGTCGCTCGGGCAGCTCCGCCGATCGCAACGCCGGCGACGCCGGTGCCGGCCCCGACGGACGCGACACGGGCCCGAGGTCGGGATCGACGTCACCGGCGGCGGCAGTCGTCGCCTGGCAGGAGCCCGACGACGAATTCATCGATCGGATCTGGGCGCGCCGGGTCTTCGGCGGCACGGCCGGCATCCCGCTGCAGGTCAGCCCCAGACGCTGGAAGGACAAGCCGCTGCGCGGGCCGGCCGACGCGTTCTCGCTCGACGACGCCGGCTTCGGCGAGGGCGCGGTCGCCTTCCGCCAGCAGCCCGGTCAGGCGGCAAGCTCGGCGCCACGCGGGTCATGGTCAACGCTGATGCCCGAGCCTTCGCCGAGACGCGGGCAAGCGCCTTCACGGGCGCGACGCCGATCGACGGCGGCGCCGCGGCGACGCCCGGCCCGCCGAGCGTCTCGGTCGACCGCCGACGGCGGGCTTCGTTCCTGACCGCGCTTCTGCGCCGGCCGAGGCGGCCTGATCGGCGGCGACGACACCGAGCGACGACGCCGCCCGAGCGCGGTCGACGACGGCTCGAGCGACAGCGCCGCCGACCCGGTCGTCGACCTCGTCGCGATCGGCCGTCCCGCGGCGGCCGCGGTCGTGCCTGGAAGGGCGGCCCGCGGCGGGCCGGGACGATCGGCATCCACGGAGCGGCGCGGCGACGGCGTCAAGCTGGACCGGACCGGTCGGCGCCGAGCGGCGGCGGCATCACCGAGCCTGCGGCTGGCGGCTCCGGGCTCGGCGACGCCGCTATCGGCTTCCTGCAGGGCACCGGCGCCGGCGCGCAGATCGGCGCCGCGGTCGTCGACGCCCCGCCCGACCGCTTCCGGGTCCAACCCCCGAGGCTGCGTGCACCACGGCGACTCAGCTCACCTGGGAGCTGGCGCCGAGACGCGATCGGCGGCGTCACGCTACGCGTCACGTCGACGACGAGTCGGTCGGCGAGAGGATCAAGCGGGCACGTCGCGGGTCGAGCCCGGCGACGCTCGAGACGGCGTCACGCGTGACGTCGATCGCGACCGACCGCACCGGGCAGGACGCGGCAGCGAGCCCGGCAGACCTGAAGTCGACCGCACGCCGCCGCGGGCTGCGGAGAGCGCGCGCACGAGCGCCGGCGTCGACGCGTGACGTGTCAGCGACGGACCCAAGTTCGCCGATCGGCCGGGCGCCGACGCGCTGCGGCCACGACGATCCGCTGGGGCGACGGCAAGTGGCCGCCGGAGCTCAGGCGACCGCACCGCTACGCGCGCGCCGGGCGCTACGCATCACCGTCAAGACCGGCGACCTCGTCGGCAACAAGCGCGTGGTGCGCAGGCGGGTGAGCGTCGGTGCGGCGCGCGCTGCTGCCCTCGCCGGCTTGCGCTCGGCGGCCCTTGCCGGCTTCGGCGCGTACGCCGACTGCGCGCCCGGCGCCGTCGCTCGTGTCTCCGTCGACTGGCGCGGCTCGAGCAGGGCGACGCACGGCACGCTCGCCGACGTCTCCGCCGACGGCCGCTACGTCGCCTTCCAGACCTCGGCGACGCAACTTCTTCGCCGACGACGACCCCGACCCGCCCGGCACCTACCGCCCCGGCGGCATCTTCCGCCGCGACCTGTAGACCGGCGAGCTCGAGACTCGTCGCCGACGGCGACCCGTCACGGAGGACGCGGCGAGCTCGTGCGCCGCGGCGCCCGCAACCCGTCGATCAGCGCCGACGGGCGCTACGTCGCCTTCTCCACGGCGCAGACGGCTCGTCGCCGCCGACACCAACGGCAACGTCGACGTCTACGTCCGCGACATGAAGCCGCTCCCCCTCGGCGGGGTTTGCACAGGCGACCCCTGCCCGTTCGAGCTGGTCTCGGCTCGCGACGGCGGCGGCCGGCTGCGAGCTACGGAGCGTCGCCGCCGCCGGGGGCCGGCGGCGCGCCCGGGTCCAGCGTCTCGCGCGGCGTCGCGATCAGCGCCGACGGCCGCCGGGTCGCCTTCCGCACCGAAGCCGCATCCGACCTGCCGTCGCTGGCGGCGGTCGAAGCCCCGCCCGGCCAGATCTTCGTCCGCGACCTCGACGCCGAGACGACGACGCTGGTCACCGCGAATCGCGAACCTGGCACCGGGTCGATGACCTCGCAGGCCGCCGGCGGCGCGCTCGGGGCGGCGATCAGCGGCGACGGCGACGTCGTCGCCTGGACCGGCGGCAACGCCGCCGCGCAGGCTCCCTTCCTCGCCGGCGAGAACTCCGACCCGAGCTTCTACTACTACCTCTGGCGCCATGCACCGTTCGGCGCCTCCGACCCGACCCGCCGGATCACCGGCGTCTCCGACCCGAAGACCCCGCCTGCCGCAGCCTGCTTCAGGAACACCCCGGATTTGACGCTCAACTTCGACTCGGTCTCGAGCGGGCCCTGCTACGGGCCGCTCACCGACCAGGAGGGCTTGCCCGCTCCGACATCAGCGGCCAGCTTCCAGCGCTCAGCGCCGACGGCGAGACCGTCGCCTTCCTCACCGGCTCCGGGCCGCGCCCGGTCAACTCGACCGCGCCCGGCTCGACCTTCTTCCTCACCAGGATGTCTCCGGGCCTGACCCGCAGGGCGGCGACGACCGAGCTGACCCGCGACACCTCCAGCTTCGAACCCGCGGTCAGCGCCCCGATCGGCGGCGTCACCATCTCACCCGACGGGCGCTACATCGCGATCACCACCAGCCGGACCCAGTTCTCGCTGCCGGTCCTCCACATGGTCGGCGAACCGCGCTCGGTGGCCGGCCCGCATGACTCTACCTGATCGACCTCGCCGAACACACGATTGAACGGGCGGTGCGCTCGACCAGCGGCGGCGACATCAACGGCGAAGTCCAGGACGGCCCTACCCTCGACGCCGACGCAGGCCGGATCGCCTTCACCTCCTTCGCCGGCAACCTCTTCTTCGGCGACGCCAACCAGCGGACCGACGCCTTCGTCGTCACCCGGGAGACCGAACCGGTGGCGCGCGGCGAAGAAGCCGGAAGGAACGGCGGCACCAGCACGATCGAGGAATTCGGCAACGGGCCGCACATCTCCGCCCAGGTCAAATCGGTCAAGGGCGGAGTCGCCGTGCTGCTCGTCTCGGTGCCCGGCCGGACGCCTGAGGGCGGTCGCGACCCGCACAGGTCGACCACGCCAAGCAGGTCGTGGCGACGGGCAAGACGACGGCCTCCGGCCGCGCCAAGGTGAAGATGACGCCCTCTGAGCCCTTCGGGAGCATCGCTCCCGCAAGCTGTCGCCGCGGCGGCGGCAAGCTTGTCGCGCGGGCGGTCTTGTCGCCTTGCGCGCCGCTGACCCCGGGGAAGCACCTCAGGGACTCGGCGAAGATCTCCTACTGAGCGCACTGCAGAGCCGGATTTCCGACCGCTGTTATCCAAATCTTCTCCAGTTCGACACAACTTCTAAACAGGCGCGGGCCGGATTCGGGACAGGCTCGAAATATGGTCACCCAGAGCGCGCCCGGCTCGAAGCCGTCGGGGGCGATGTTCGAGATCGCGAACCTCGAGGTTCGTCCGGCCGAGCTGCAGGTCATTGCCGGCGGCCAGCGGGTGGGGTTCACGGTGCGCGAGTTCGAGCTCTTCCTGGTCCTTGCCGAACGCCTCGACAGCGTCGTCCAGCGGCCCGAGGTCTACGAGCTGATGTGGGGCGGGGAGATGCCGCGCCGGGACCGCTCCGTCGACGTACTAGTGCGCAAGGTCCGCTCCAAGCTGGAGGCCGCCGCGCCGGGCTGGAGCTCATCCACACCCACTTCGGGATCGGCTACCGATTCACCCCCGAACGGGTCGAGGGTCAGCGCCGGCTCAGGCGGCGGCGGCCGGTGTTGGCGGCAGCCGGCTTGACGCGGCGTTTGGATCTCGGCCCGCCCCTCACGGAGGCGCCCCGATCGCCGCGATCAGGATCAAGCCGAGCAGGTATGGCGGCACGTCGAGCCGCCTTCATCTGAGGAGTTGTGGCGGGAGAACGCCTGCGACTCCTCGGTCGCGACCTCCTCCTCCTCTTCTCCTCGACCTGGTAGGTCCGCGCCGGTGGCGCCGCCCGGCGGCAGCGGCCGCACCGCCGGCGGCGGCGGCGGCGAGCAGGCACCGCCGCGGGGACGGCGGCGGCCGGGCCCACGCCAGCGGCAGGAAGCTCGCCGGCGCCAGCGGCGCGGCCGGTGATCAGGGCGTGGACCTGGGCCGCCGGCACCGGCCGGCGCCGGGGTCGATCGGCGGTGCCGGCGGCGGGAAGTTGACCGGCGGGCTGCCGCCGCCCGGCCGGAGGTCGGCGGCGGCGCCGGCGCTCCCGGCTCGCCGAAGCGCGCTGAAGCGGTCGGGTACTGCAGCGGGCGCGTGCCGCACGGCTGCTGGACGCTGCCGGTCTGCACTGTGACGCTTCTGGAGTAGGAGAAGCCCGCCGGCGCTGACCGTCACCGTCGTTGTGCCGGCGTTGAAGGCGCACAGCAGGCCCGAGCGCGCGTCGGTCACGACCTTGCCGTCGTGCCGAGGCAGCGGCTTGCGCAGGTTGCGTCGTGGCGGGTCACTGGCGACGAAGTCGGCGATGTCGGGGTCCGAGCGAGGTGAAGGTGTACTCGGGCGTGATCCGCGTGCCGCAGTCGGCACTGCAGGCAGAGTTCGGGCGGGAACGGCGTGTAGGGGTCGGCGCCGGCGGGTTCGGGCTGCCGTCGGAGGCCGCGACCGGCCCCCAGCGGTCGCCGCCGAGCGGCCGGCGGCCGAGGCCCTGGAACAGCGCCGGGCCGCGCGGCGCAGCAGCGTCCCGTCGATCGCCTCCAGCGACAGGTCTTCGAGCACGGGGATCAGCCGCACGCTGACCGGCGCGCGGTTCGTCGCCGGGTCGCGCTTGGCGACGTCGACGCTCGAGCAGCAGGTAGCCGCGTGTCGCCGAACAGCGCGTCGGCCTGTCCTGGCACCGACGCGTCCGACGATCGGCGAGCGGTAGCCGAGCGTGCCGGTGCCGAACTCGGGGATCGTCGTCGCCGCGCCGGCCGGGATCCGCGAGCACCCGGTTCTCCTCCGGGCGCTCGTAGAGGTAGGCGCGAGGCGCCCCTGTCGACGAGCACCTTCGCGACTTCGTCGCCGTCGGCTGGCGACGTTCAGCGCGGCGCGAAGCTCGTGTTGAGGTCGCGGCTGCCCATGACGATCGCCGGGATCCCCTGCGCCCTGGCGTCGGCGCAGCGTCCGCTCAAGCCACGGCTCGCTGGGGCTCGGCGGGGTCTGGTAGGGGTCGCTGGCGGCGAGCGAGCCGCGCGAGTTGTCGATCACGATCACGCGCACCGTGCCCGCCGGCGCCGCTGGAGTCGAAGGCGTAGTGGGTGCGGGCGCCGACGCCGGCGCGGCGCCGCGGGACGCGGCGGTCGAGATCCCGGGCGGCGGCCGGCGCCGGTGCCGAACGGCGCCGGCGAACGCCGCGAAGGCCGCTCGGAAGCGCCGACCCTGGCCGTCGGTACGTCGCCGAGCCGAGCGCCGGGAACACCGGCAGCGGCTGGCGGCCGAGCAGCAGCGCGCGAAGCGCTCGCCGTCGCGCGGCGTCGAGTCGCCGGTCGGCAGGCGCCCGCCGGTGTAGAGCAGCGCGCGCGGCCCGCCGGCTCGCCGTGCGATCGCGGCGACCGCGCCGAGCGCGCGCCGAGCGTCGCGGTCGGGCCCGATCGCTGCCGCGGCGCCAGCATGCGCGCACGGCCCGTCGCACGTCGGCGTGGCCGGCGACGGCGAAGTCGCATCGGCCCGGCCGGGAGCGGCACGGCGCTGCCGCGTGGCGCCGCGGCGGCCCGCCGGGGCGCCCGGCGCCGTAGCGCGAGATCGCGGCCGTCTGCACGCGCGCGCGCACGGCTCGGCGCCGCCGCCGCGGCCCGAGTGCCGCGGCCGGCGTTGTCGGCCTCGCCCCTCCAGCCGCCGACCGCCCAGCCGGCGCCGCTGACCGGGTCGAGCGCGAAGCGCCGCGACCGGGTCGGCCTTCGCCGGCTTGTCGTCGCCGGACGCCGGCGAAGGCGGTGCGCTGCTCGTCGCGCCCAGCCGCCGTCGGTCTCGCGCAGCAGGTAGCCGTCGCCCGGCGAGCGCGAACGGCGGCAGGATCGGCGGCGGCAGGTCGGGGTCCGGCGGCGGCAGCGGCGTCGGCGAGCGGCCAGCCGACGTCGGGCGCGACCGCGACGACCGCGCGCACGTGACCCGCGCCGTCGCGCACCGGCGCGGCGGCGATCGACGGAGGAGCCGGGGAGCGGCGTCGTCGGCGGGCGCCAGGCGCGGCCGGCGCCGTCGCGCTCGAGCACGACGTCGCGTCGCCGGCGGCGATCGCGCCGCCGTCGGGCAGCGCCGGCGACGGTACGATCCGCGGGCTGCCGGGCGCCTTCGCGAGCAGCGCGTGCAGCCCGGCGTCGACGTGCCAGCCGCCGCCGTCGTTGACGAGCAGGTCGCTGCCGGCGGCGACGAGCGCCTGCGCTGCCGGCGAACGCGACGGCCGTCAGGTCGGCGTTCTCGAAGCCGGCCGGCAGCGGCTCCTGCGTCCACGTCTTGCCGTAGGCGAGCAGCACGCCGTCGCGCCCGACCGCGTAGCCGCGCTGGGATCCGCCGGATCGAACGCGACGCCCATCAGGTTGCCGTCGAAGGCGATCGGCGCCGCCGCGTCCTTCTCCCACAGCCCCGTCTCGCTGCGCCACAGCCACATCGCGCCGAGGTCGCCGACCGCGTAGGCGCGGCCGGCCTCGGGCCATGCGACCCCGCGCAGCAGTGGAGCTGGAGACGGCGCCGGTCGAGGTCAGCAGGAACTCGCGCTTCCAGCCGCTGCCGGGCATGTAGCGCGCACGCCGCCGTCGGCGCCGACCGCGAGCGCCTGCGCCGACGAGCGCGCCGGGCGTGTCGCCGGGCGCGGTCGCGATCGCCAGCAGCGGCGCGCGCAGCGCGACCGGCCAGTTCGCGAGCGTGCTGGGCGCGGGCGCCGGTCACCTGCACGGGCCCCTCCAGCCAGCCGCGTCGGGCGTCGAGAAGCCGCCGCTCGGGCGGAAGTTGCCGCCGCCGCCGGGCTGGCGCTGGAAGGCGGCGCCGTCGAAGCGCTCATCCACGTGCCGCGTGTTCGTGCTGTCGTCGCCGCCCGGCGTCGAGCGGGTTCGTGATGACGCGGCGGCCGAAGCCGGCGCCGTCGAACGCGAACTAGCGGTAGCCGGCGCGGCGCGCCGAAGCGTGAAGCCGAGCGGGCGGTCGCAGAGCGCGGCGGCGTCGCACCAGGAGCCGACGAGTCTCCCGCTGCGCGCTTCGACGTCGCAGAAGAGCGTGAAGTCGCTCGCTCGCCGCCGTCGAGCTGCCGCGTGCCGTCGATCCACACCCCGTCGTGCCGAGGCGGTCAGCGGCTGCTGGCCCCGCCGTCGAGCGGCGCCGCGACTGCGACGCCTTGGCGGGCGTGCTCGGCAGCGGCGAACAGCGCGCTGCCGAGCGAGCGCTGCACCCAGCGCGGGCCGCCGCGGCGTCGACGCGTCGCGCGCGAACAGGACGAGCCCGTCGGCCGAGTCGTCGGGTCGGCTCTCGGCGAGCAGGTAGGCGTTGCCGCCGGCGGTCGCCGCCGAGCGCGACGACGTGGAACGGGCGTCCGAGGCCGGCGGCACCTCGATCGGCTCGCGGGTCCAGGTCGCTGCCGTCCCAGTGCGCGACCGCGTCCGGCGACCGGCGCGCCGACGGCCGAAGAGCAGCCCTGCGTGTGCGTCGCCGTCGTCGTAGGCGGCGATCGCGACGGCGCCGGCGCCCTCGTCGCGGGCCAGCGCCTCGGCCGGCGCTCGCCCTCGCCGCGCGGCAGCGACGAGCCGCGCGGCGGCGCCGGCAGCGGCGCGAAGCGGCGCCGCCGGCAGCCGGGTCGCGCACCAGCACGACCGTGCTGCGAGCCTGCCGGCGCGGTCGCCGTCGCGGCCGACGAGCACGCCGCCGCCGTGCGCGGTGATCGCGCGCCGAGGCCGCGTTCGGCTGCGGCCCGCGGTACGGGTTGCCCTGCTCGTCGACGGGCGTCTGCGCGGCCGGCCAGACGCCGTTGGCGTCGGTCGTGCGCACGAACACGAGCTGCGGCGCGGCGCGCCGGATGCGGCGACCGGGCCCGAAGCCGAGCGCGGCCGTCGAGCCGACAGCGGCGGCGACGTCGAGCGGCAGCTGCCGGTAGGCCCACGTCTCCGCCCGGCGCCGCCGGCGGTCGCCGCGCCCATAGATCGTCGTCTGCCGGTCGGCGAGGCCGAGCACCGGCTGGCGGGACGTCGGCCCGGCGCAGCGGCCGGCGCGAGCAGCGGCCGTCGCGAGCGCGAGCAGCGCCGTGATCGCGAGCCGGCGCGATCATCGGCGCGCGAGAGGCGTCGAGGTCTCGGCGCTGCCGCCGCCCGAGCCGTCGCCGCATCCCTTCAGCGTCACTCGGTCCGTTCTGAAGTCGCAGCGCGTCGGGCCAGCGGTCTGCGCTTCGAGCTGCAGCACGAGCGCGTGGCGGCCGGGCGCGAGCAGTGTGAACGGCGTCTGCGCGACGACCTTGCCCGTGCCGCTTCGCGATGCAGCTGCGACCTTCGCGCGCCGACGCAGCGTGACGGCGAGGTGCAGCCGCAGGCGCCTGTCGACGCTGCGGCTTTGAGCGGATCTTCGCCATCAGCGCCTTGACGCGCTCGGCGCTGCGTTCTCGCGGCGGGCTTGGCCTCGGGTCGACTCGGCGGCGGCGGCGCGAACAGCTGCGAGTCGTCGGCCGGCGGCGCGTCGGGGATCGAACTGCGCGGCCGCCTCGTTGGGCCGGTACGTGATCAGCCGCGCGAAGGCCGGGTCGCTCGTCGACGCGGCGCGCGGCGCGGCCGTCGGTGTAGTGGAACAGCCAGCCGGCGTTCGTGACCATCCAGCCCTCGTTCGGGCGCGCTGAACGCGATCCGCGCCGCGGCGCCGCGGCCCGGCGCCGCCGGCCGGCAGCCGCTCGACGCTCGCCGATGCCGTCCGGCTGCAGATCCGCGCGACGCGCGCCTGCGCCGTCGCTGAGCCGCGCTCGGCGTAGGGCTGCGACGGTCGCCCACGCGTCGCTCGCCGCCCGGCACCGCGGCGACGTCGACGAAGCGGTCGTCGCGCGCCGAACGGCGCCGTCGTCGAGCGGCAGCTCCTGGTAGAAGCCGTCCGCGAAGCGGACCGCGATCGGCGGGCGCGCGACGGCCGTCGTCGGCCGGCGCGCTCGGGCCCGGAGGCGGCGCCGCCGCCGACGAACCACGACGTTGCGCGCCGTCGCTGTCGGCCGCCAGCAGCTCGGTCCCGTCGCCCGGCACGCCGGTCGCGGGCAGCGGCGCGAAGGGCGTCGTTGGTGAAGCGTCCCGCCGGCGATCCGTCGTGGATCAGCGTCGGCGTCGGCCTCGGCTTCGGCGAGCGTCGACCGGCGTCGCCCGGTCCTCGCGCTGCGCGCCGACGAAGGTCGTCTCGTAGAAGCGGCCGCCGTGGCGATCATGTCGCTGACGCCGCGGCCCTGCGGCGCGTAGACCGCGTCAGCTTCGTCCCGTCCCAGTGCAGGTGGAAGGCGCCGACCCGCTGCCGCTCGGGTCCTGCGAGCCGACGCCGCCGAACCAGCAGTCGTTCGGGGCCGTTGCAGGCGGCGGCGTCCATCGCGCGGAAGGGGTCCGGCGGCTTCGGCGGCGGTCGAGTAGGAGCCGACCACGACTGGCCGTCCTTGAAGTGGCAGAGGCCGAGGCCGCCGCCGATCCGCGGCAGGCTCGGCTCGCTGATCGACCCAGAACTCGTCGGGCCCGGCCCAGGCGATCCGCGTCGGTGTCGGCCGGGCCGCCGCAGACGGTCGCGAGCTGGTGCCAGCGCGACGCCGTTCGTAGGCGAGAGGCCGCGCGGCGATCGTCGCGTTGCCCTCGACCGCGAGCAGGCCGCGGTTCGCGCGACCAGAACTCGAGGTCGCCGGGTCGCGCCGAGCGGCACCTTGAACGGCGACGCCGGCCGGCGGCGCCGGCTGCTCGAGCCGCCACGATGCCGGCCGCGCTGCGCCGGCGCCGGCGCTGAGCGCACCGGCGACGGCCAGCGGCCGGCGAGCGCCGGCGACGCCGCCAGCACGCGTCGCGCCCGCATCGCCTGCGGCCTCGCCGTGCTCGCGTCGAGCAGCCGCGGGCGCTCGCCGAGGTCGATCGCGCGCTCCACCGTCGAGAGGACCGCGTCGAGCGCGACGCCCGGAGAGCGTCTCGTGCTCGAGCAGCGCGTGCGCGGTCTCGTGGACGGCGCTCCAGTTGTCGCGCAGGATCGACCGCGCCGCGCGCTCGGCGTCGCCGACGAGCCGCTCGACCTCGCGGTCGATCAGGTCGAGCGTCGCC
This sequence comes from uncultured Solirubrobacterales bacterium, assembly GCA_963795295.1. Taxonomy (GTDB): domain Bacteria; phylum Actinomycetota; class Thermoleophilia; order Solirubrobacterales; family 70-9; genus VRUE01. The sequence continues at coordinate 413,067 of CAWCHE010000005.1, read as the reverse complement.
GGGCCGACCGAGCCGAGGTCCTGCAGCGAGGCGCCGAGGAACACCTCGCCGGCCTTCTCGCCGATCGTGACCGGGCCGAGCTCGTCGGACATGCCGAACGAGGTGACCATCGAGCGCGCCAGCGCCGGTCGCCGCGTGGAGGTCGTCGTGGACGCCGGTCGAGAGGACAGCCGAACTCGATCCGCTCGCCGGCGGCGCCGGCGACGATCGCGATCAGCTGGCGCTGCAGGTCGGGCTCCTGCATGATCATCTGGTCGCGGTCGGTGAGCATGTGCGCGGCGGTGCCGAGCGTGCGCCCGCGCGCGACGATCGAGACCTTCTGCGCGGACGACGCCTGCCCGAGCGCCTCGGTCGACGACGGCGTGCGAGGACTCGTGGATCGGCGATCACCCAGCGCTCGTCGCTCGGTCAGGATGTGCTTCTTGCGCGGGGCCGGCGACGACGCGGTCGATCGCCTCCTCGAGCGTCGTCTGGTCGATCTCGCGCTGCCGTCGCGCACGGTCAGCAGCGCCGCCTCGTTGATCACGTTGGCCAGCTCGGCGCCGGAGAAGCCCGGGGTGAGGCGGGCGATCTCCTCGAGTCGAGGCGTCGCGGCGCCAGCGGCCGCTTGCCGCCGTGCAGGCGCAGGATCTCCAGCCGCGGCCGTGCACGTCGGGCACGTCGACCGTGACCTGGCGGTCGAAGCGGCCCGGGCGCAGCAGCGCCGGGTCGAGGATGTCCGGGCGGTTGGTCGCGCCCATCACGACGAGGCCGCCGTCGCCGCCGAAGCCGTCCATCTCGACGAGCAGCTGGTTGAGCGTCTGCTCGCGCTCGTCGTTGCCCTGGCCGATGCCGGCGCCGCGCTTGCGCCCGGCGGCGTCGAACTCGTCGATGAAGATGATCGCCGGCGCCATCTTGCGCGCCTTGCGCGAACAGGTCGCGCACGCGCGCCGCGCCGACGCCGACCAGCGACTCGACGAAGTCCGAGCCCGAGAGCGAGAAGAAGGCCGCGTCGGCCTCGCCGGCGACCGCCTTGGCCAGCAGCGTCTTGCCGGTGCCGGGAGGCCCGACCAGCAGCACGCCCTTCGGCGCCGCGCGCGCCGAGCGTCGAGGTACTTGGACGGGTCGGCGAGGTAGTCGCGGATCTCGCGCAGCTCGGCCACCGCCTCGCCGGCGCCGGCGACGTCGGCGAAGGTCGTCCGGTGCGCGCGTGCCCTTGCCCTTCTTGCGTGCCCTTGCCGGTGAACTTGGAGAAGCCGGCGATGCCGCCGGCGCCGCCGTCCTGGCCGATCCGCATGAAGAGCGCGAACAGGCAGACGAGCAGCAGGATCGGGATCAGGAACTGGACGACGATCTGCTGGTGCGCCTTGCCCGGCTGCTGGTCGACGGTCGACCATCGCGCCGCCTTGCGGACGCGTCTCGAGCAGCTTGCGGTCTGCGCGCTCGGAGCTGCGGGTAGGCGGAATACAGTTCCTGGCCGTTCCTTGGTGACGACCACGACGCGCGAGTCCTGGTCGAGCAGCGTCGCCTCCTCGATCTGCTTGTTTTCTGGCGAGCTTGTAGATCTGGCTGAGCGGCACCGACGTGCCGCTGGAGTCGGCTGGATGTCGACCGAGCAGGTTGAAGAAGAGGATGGTGAGGAAGAGCGAGGCGACGATCAGGCTGCGTGTTGATCGGGTCCTTCGCAACCACCTCCCGACCGCCGCGAAGCGCTCGCCGACGGGCCCGCCCTGGCGGAACTCGACCTTGGGCGGCCGCGAGGGCAGGCGGCCGCGCAGACACCCTTCGCCGTCCGCTCAACTTTTGCTCATCGTTCTCCTCTTCGATTGCGGAGGGCCATCGTCAACCCCGCTCGCCCACCGGCGTAATAGAAATCGTGAAACGGCCAAGACCGGAACCGGCGCCCGAGCCTGTGCTGCGCCCGGGCGCCGTCCGTGGATGCCGGCTCTGAGGGCGGGCTGGCCCTAGTTGGTGCTCCCGGCTTCAGGGTGACGCTTCGCGTCACCGGTGGTCTTGTCGTCGCCTCCCGCCCGGCGTGAACGTCTCCTTGAGCTGAACCGCGAGCTGCCGGTCTTGCTCAGGAGGGCCGTCTTCGCCGCTCCCTTCGGCTTCAGGGTCAGGCTGTAAGTCCCGGCGCCGGGCGGTCAGGACCGTGTGCCGACCGTCACCTTCTTTTGCCGTTGACCTTCGCCGTGGCGAGCACGTCGAGCTGGCCGCCGCCGGGCGAGCTTGAACGAGAGGCGCGCCGACAGGCTTTTCGGCGAGACCGTTTTCTTCAGCAGCGAGAACTCGTTGCTGATGACGGCCTCGGCCTCGGCTGCGGTGTGGTGTTACCGCCGCCGGCGGGGGAGTGGGTTTCTCTTCGGGCGGCCTGACCGAGTGGGCCTTGTCCCAACCGATTTCGGAGACGTCTTTGCGGGAGATCACGAGGATGTCTTCCGGCAGCCGGGCGTAATCGGCGCCGAACAATGCGCCCTGCCCCGGCGTCAGAGACGATGCTTTCCTGTAATCCTTGACCGTCCGGGCCTTGCCTTCCTCTTCGGTTTGTGCCCCAGACGGCGGCGTTGTCGTCGAACGCCAGGCCGTAGGTCAGGGTGCAGATACCCCAGCCTTCGACGGCGTTGACCCCGCTCATTTCGACCAGTCACCGAACGCCGGCCGGCACGTTGGCGAATTTGGCTTTTAGGCAGTTCGAGCCTTTCTGGCCATCGGTCGGAACCCGTTCGGATCGGCGGTCGGCTCGGTGAAGCCTTTGCCTTCGGTTTCCTGGCGGAGTTCGACCGCGATCGTCCCGTTCTGACCTGCATCCAGTAGGGAGCGACCGGTACGTCTGTTTGGTCGGGTCGATCGCGAACTCGCCTTTCGCTGCGGGCCGTTGCGAGGTCGGCGTAGCCGACGAGCCGTCGACGGCGCTCAGCTTTGTGACATTCACCGTTGCCGTTGGCGCAGGCGCTGGTCAGGTGGTCGATCGCGTCGTCTTCGAACCGGGCCCGGTCCGGGAGCTTCACGGCGCCGCCGGCGCGGACGCCGAATTTGGCACCGGCCATTGCCGGGTCAGGTTCGCCCCGGACGTGGCGTAGGTGGTCTTCCAGCCTCGCCCGGTCGATCGAGTTCAGGTAGTCCTTGAACGCGAAGAGGTGCCCGACTGGTCGAAGCGGACGACCCTGGTGATCGGGGCCGTCGCAGGGGCCGAGTTGGCGAGAACGGGAAGACGTCGCTCCAGTGCGCGTTGTTGACGCCGGACCAGACTTCCTCGAACTTCTTCTTCGGAAGCGGACCTTCTCGCAGCAGGGCCTTCTTGTTTTTGGCCAGCGTTTTCGCTTCAGTCGGGGTTTTGCCTTCGCCTTCAGAGTTTGCGATTTGTCTTCTTCTTCCTTGACTTCCGCTTTGGCTTACCTTCGGTCGCGTCCGAGAGTTTGGTCGGATCGCAGGTGTCGGGAAATTGACGAGCGCCACGACCGAGCCGACGGCGACCGGGAAGACGTGCAGTTTCCCGTCGTTGGCCGGGTTTTTTCGTTGACGACTTTGCCCGCTTCTTCGACGCCGCCCGATTCCATCAACTGGACTTCAGTTGGGGTCGGCGGATCGTCTGACCGACCGAATCGCGGACCTGTCGGCGTGCGGACTTTCATCGACGTGACGCCCGCGCCGCTGCCGTTGGACGGTATTCGTCATTGATCGAGCCTTGAACCCGGCGTGCCGACGCAGTAGACGTTCTTGAAATTGGTGTTGAAGGTCTACTGGGCAGCGGTGGCGAAGGATCCTCCTTCGGCCGATGATGTTGGGGCCGGCGCATTTGCCCGTTGTGAAGTCAGCGTTCGCGCTTGGTGGCGAGGCCCACCGCCGCAATCGCCATAGGACGAGCGCTAGCCACACCGAGGCGGCACGAGACCGCCATCGGCGCACTGTCGTATCTGCTCATTCGAGTGATTTCCTTTCAGTGGACTGAACATGTGAGGCCACTTTTGGGGGACGCATATGCCTCTGTCAAGCCGGTTCACGGAACTTCTACGAGGTCGTTACATCCTGGCCTCAGGACGTTCACCAGATCGTCTCCGGTTGGTCCCAGGGATCTTTACTGGAGGGCGCCGGGAGCTAGGCGAATGCCTGGCTGGCGCGCCGGCGCAGGTCGGCATTGAGCATGCCTGTGACCTGGCTGGGGAGCTCGCCGGCGGAGGGGACGGCGTCCCCGATCAGGCCGCCGGCGCGGAAGCCGAAGAGCGGTGCGTCGAACCCGGCCTCGCGAATCTGGCGGACCAGATTGACGGCGGCGGGTGTGTCGGTGCCGGGCCCGCAGAGAACGAGGGCGGTCGGGTCGAGAGCGCGCAGCGCCCGCTGCAGGCGCTCGTCGCCGAGCCGGCTGGAAAGCATCAGGACCCGGAAGCCGGCGCGGCGCAGGACGAGGTCGAGCGCCTGGGCATGCACGGCCTCGGCTTCGTCGCCGTCGCTCGAGTCGAGCAGGAGGATCCCGGCCGGGCGCGAGGCGGTCGAGGCGAGGCGGCGGGCGCCGTGCAGCCAGCCCATCGCCCATCGCGTGGAGAATTCGAGCTCGGCCCCCATCTCGGGGTTGGCGGCGAGGCCGTCGATCGCGGGCAGCAGCAGCTCCTCGACCGTGCGCTCGAGCGGCCGCAGCGCCAGGCTCTCCTCGACGGCGCGGTTGGCGGCGTCCTCGTCGAAGCTCTCCAGCGCGGCAAGAAGGTTGGAGCTGCTGGCCGGCGCGGCCTGGCGCTGGCGCGCAAGCTCGATCGCCGAGGAGATGTTGCCGGTCTGGGAGAGCGCGTCGCGCAGGGTCTGGAGCTCGATCAGCTCGTAGTTGCGGTGGTTGCCCTGGGTCCGTTTCGGCGTCGGGAAGCCATAGCGCCGCTCCCAGCTGCGCAGGGTATTGGGGCTCACGCCGAGCACTTCGGCGGCCGCGTTGGTTCTTATTCCGGGCATCTGGTCTGGGTCCGTTCTCGCGTCAGTCGGCGCAGGGGGTGGCTTCGACGACGGTCTGGATTCTCCCACGGGTTTTCCAGGTTTACGCAGGTTATGGACGGATTTCGTGAATCTGTCAGCGATCTTGCAAGGCCCCCACGCCTACCGGCTGGCCCACCGCGCGCGCTCGCCACATCGCTTCGTCGGCCTTGCGAAGCAGGCCGTCGGCCTCCTCGCCGTGCTCGGGGCAGGCGGCGATCCCGGCCGAGATTCCGATCGGAAGCCCCCCCGCGGCCTCGAGCTCGCGCAGGACCTTGAGCAGCCGCTCGCACATCTGCACGCCGCCGACGGTGGTCTGGTTGGGAGCGAGGACGCAGAGGGCGTCCTCCTCGAGGCGGAAGGTCTCGTCGACGAGCCGGACGCCGTCGCGGAGGGCGGCGTCGACCAGGGCCAGCGCGTCCTCGGCGCCGCCGCTGTTGCCGTTTCGCGTCACCGGCCCGAAGACGTCGAAGACGATCAGGCAGAAGGGATGGTCGTAGCGGGTCCTGTACTCGATCAGCTGTTCGAGCCGGCGGCGCATGTGGCCGGGCCGGTAGAGGCTCGGGTGCGGCTCGAACTCGGGCATCTGCGGACGGGCCGGCGGCGAGGCCAGGGGGTCGACGGCGGCCGCGGTGACGTCACCGAAGGCCTCGGCGAGTCGCTGCGCGGCACCGGCGAAGGCCTCGACGTCGGCGTCGGGCATCTCCTCTCGCAGCTTGCCGAGCAGGGTCGCCTGCAGGGTCGATACCTGGCGGGCGAGCTCACCCGCCGCCGTGCCCTCGCGCGGCTCCTGATCGGAAGGTCCGTTTCCTCCATTGCGAGCCACGGATCAGACCATCTCGGACCCGGCGGACGCCTGCCGAAAGAATTCCCGCAATTTGCGGGTCCATTGTCGTCCAGGAGGAATTTAGTCGGTCATCTGCAGGCGACCGGCGAGCGCCTTGCCGAGGGTGACCTCGTCGGCATGCTCGAGGTCGGCGCCGACCGGGAGGCCGCTGGCCAGCCGGGTGACCTTGGCGCTGCCTCGGAGCAGCTCGGCGATGTGGAGGGCGGTCGCCTCGCCGGTGGTCGTCGGATTGGTCGCGACCACGACCTCGGCGACGTCGCCGCCCTCGACCCGCCGCACCAGCTCGGCGATCTTCAGGTCCTCGGCGTCGATGCCGTCGATCGGCGAGAGGGCGCCGCCGAGCACGTGGTAGAGGCCGCGGTACTCGTGGGTGCGCTCGATCGGGATCACGTCCGCCGGTTCCTCGACGACGCAGATCATCGACTCGTCGCGCCCCGGGTCGGTGCAGATCCGGCAGAGCGGCCCCTCGGCGAGATTGAAGCAGCGTTCGCAGAGGCCGACCTTCTCCTTCACCTCGCGGATCGATGTCGAGAGGGCGAGGGCCTCCTCGTCCGGGGCGCGGAGGATGTGGAAGGCGAGCCGCTGGGCGGTGCGCTGGCCGATGCCGGGGAGGCGGGAGAGCTCGGCGACCAGCCGGGCGAGCGGTGCGGGCCCTTCGGCGCTCACATTCCCGGCAGGCCGCCGAGGCCTCCGGTGATGCCGCCCATCTTCGAGCTCGCCAGCTCCTGGGCTGCGCGCAGGGCCTCGTTGACCGCTGCCTGGACCATCTCGGAGAGCAGCTCGGCCTCCTCGGGGTCGATCGCGTCGGGGTCGATCACGATCTCCTTCAGGCTCAGGTCGCCGCCCATCTTCACCTTGACCATGCCGCCGCCGGCGCTCGCCTCGACGACCTCGTCTTTCAGCTGATCCTGCGCTTTGGCCATCTCGGCCTGCATCTGCTGCGCCTGTTTCATCAGCGCGTTTACGTCAAAGCCTCCGGGCATTCCGCCGCCTCTGGCCACCTAACCGACCTCCTCTGCGTTGAACTCGCTCTTCAGCTTCTCGACCAGGGCGTCGTGATCGACCCCCTCCTCGGGATCTTCCTGGGCTGCAGGCTCCTCCTCGGTGAGGACGTAGGCGGGGCGCAGCTTGGTTCCGAGGACAGAGTGGAGCGACGCCGCCATCTGCTCCCGCTTGTCCGGCGCCTCCGCCTTGCGCTTGTTGAAGGTCGAGTCGGCGGGGAACCCGATCGTCAGGATCTCCCCCTCGAGCCCCACCGGCCTCGCCCCCTCGTAGCTCGCCGCCAACGCCGGCGCCGCCTGCCGCAAATCATCGATCACCGCCGGCCATTCCCGCACAACCTCCTCGAGATTCAGATCGTCCCTCCCCTCAGCTTCCGCGCTCCCAGGCTCGGCGACCTCTGCCTCCTCCGTCGGCGGGGTCTCTGCCGGGGCGACCGCGTCGGAGACTTTGTCTCCAATCTCCGCCTCTGCCGGTGGTGTCGGAGTCGGGGGGTCGAGGACGCCCTCGCCCGCAGCGCCCCCCGACTCCGGCGACAGGACCCGCGGCCCTCCCCCGCCGGAATTGGAGACGTTTTTTTCCAACCGCTCGATCCGCGCCAGCAGCCCCTCGACCGACGGATCGATGTCAGGTCGCGCCGCCTTCAGGAGCGCGATCTCGAGCGCCATCCGCGCCTCGTCCCCCTCGCGCACCGCGGTCAGCGCCGCCGCCAGCTCGTCGATCGTGCGGACCAGGGCCGCCGCCCCGATCGCAGCCGACTGGGCGCGGAGGCGGCCCTCGTCGCTGGCGGTGACGACAAAGGTCTCAGGCACCTGGCCGACCGTCTGGGTGACGAGGAGGTGACGCAGGTGGGCGAGCAGGTCGCGGGCGAACTGGGCCGGATCGCGGCCGGAGCGGGCCATCCGCTCGACCCCGAGCATCACGCCCTTCGGGTCCTCGGCGATCACAGCGTCGACCGTCTCGAAGAGCAGCTCTGCGTCGGCGGCCCCGAGCATCTCCATGACGTCGGCGAGGCTGACCTTCTCGCCTCCGTAGGCGACGATCTGGTCGAGGGTCCCGAGCGCGTCGCGGAAGCTGCCCGAGGCGGAGCGGGCGATCATCGCCGTCGCCCCCGTCTCGGTCTCGATCCCCTCGGCGACGGCGACCCGGTCGACGACCTCCGAGATCTGCTCGATCGAGGGGCGCTGGAAGTCGAAGCGCTGGCAGCGGTCGGCGATCGTCGCCATCACCTTGTGCGACTCGGTCGTCGCGAGCACGAAGACCGTGTTCGGCGGCGGCTCCTCGAGGGTCTTGAGGAAGGCGTTCCACGCCTCCTTGGTCAGCATGTGCGCCTCGTCGAGGATGTAGACCTTCCAGCGGCCGCCGGCGGGGGCGTAGGCGACCCGCTCGCGCAGGTCGCGGACGTCGTCGACCGAGCGGTTGGAGGCGGCGTCCATCTCGATCACGTCGATCGAGGTCCCGGCGGCGATCGTCAGGCAGGAGTCGCATTCGCCGCAGGGCGTGATCGTCGGCCCGCCGCGCTCGCAGTTCAGCGAGCGGGCGAGGATCTTCGCCATCGAGGTCTTGCCGGTCCCGCGCGAGCCGACGAAGAGGTAGGCGTGGTGGACCTTGTCCTGCTCGACCGCGTTTCGCAGGGTGCGGACAACGTGCTGCTGGCCGACCACCTCGTCAAAGGAGCCGGGCCGATGGCGGCGGTAGAGGGAGGTCGAATCGCTGGCCGAGGGCACTGCGGCCAGTGTATCCGCGCCGATACCTTGCCCCGATGAGTCCGCGGGCCCGACGCTTGCTCGTACCGCTTGCCTGGGTCACCGCGGTGGTCGGGCTGCTGCTGCTCGTCTTCCCGCTCGGCTTCCCCAACTACGACACCATCTACGCGCTGGTCTGGGGCCGCGAACTCGCCCACGGGATCGGCCCCGACTACGGCGCAGCGCTCCCTCCCACCCCGCACCCGCTCGCCGACCTCCTCGGCCTGGTCACGACCCCGCTCGGAGACGGAGCGATCACGGTGACGATGGCGATCGCCTACCTCTCGCTCGGCCTCGTCACCTATCTCGTCTACCGGCTCGGGGCGACCTGGTTCGACCGGCCGATCGGCGCCGTCGCCGCGGTGATCGTGATCACCAGCGCCACCTACCTCTCCAACGGCCTGCGCGCCTACGTCGACCTCCCCTACATCGCGATCTGCCTCGGCGCCCTGCTCATCGAGACGAAGAAGCCAAGAGCAGGCTGGCCGGTGCTGGCATTGCTCGTCCCAGCGGGGCTCCTGCGCCCCGAGGCGTGGCTCTTCTCCATCGCGTATCTCGCATATCTGGCGGTCTGGCCTGAGCACCCACCGCGAGGCACCGCAGGTGAGACGAGGAATCCTCTCGAACGGGCGGATACTCAAAGAGCCGGTCTCATTAGACCGGCTCTTGGACGGGCGAGAGGATTCCTCGTCTCACCCCGTGGCCTGGCGCTTCTCGCTCTGGCCCTCGCCGCCCCGCTGCTCTGGGTGCTGTTCGACTGGATCACGACCGGCAGCCCGACCTACTCGTTCACCGGCACCCGCGAATCGGTCGAGGCGCTGGCCCGCAAGACCGGCCCGGTCGACCTCGTCCTCTACGGCCCGCGCCGCCTCGGCGAAGTCCTGCAGTGGCCGGGGATGATCGGCGCCGCGGGGGGGGTCGTGCTCGGCTTCCTCTACCTGCGGCGGCGATCGGCGGTCGGCCTCGGCGCCGCCGTCCTGGCGCTCGGCGGCTTCGCGATCCTCGCCTCCGCCGGGCTCGCGATCCTCGCCCGCTACACGCAGCCGGCCGCCGCGGTCCTGGCGATCTTCATCGCCCTGGCGCTGCTCGGCTGGCGGCTGCTGCCCGACGACCACCCGCGGCGCCGGCTCTGGCAGGCCTTCTCGGCGCTGGTCGCGCTCCTCTACGTGATCTGGCTGCCGAATCAGTGGGACCTCGACTCGACCGTCGCCAGCGACCTCCGGGACCAGGGCAGGATCGAGCGGGACCTCAGCTCGCTCGCCGACGAAGGGGCCTTCGAGCCGCTCTGCGGCCCGATCGCCGTCCCCAACCACCGCGCCGTTCCCCGCCTCGCCTTCAACCTCGACATCAGGCCGACCCAGGTCGTCAGCGCCACCCAGCAGGGGGCGCCCGCCCGCGGCTACTTCGTCAAACCGGCGAGCCCGTTCGTGATCCACCACTTCATCCTCGACCCCAACGACCGAACCGCGTTCCACCTCACCGTTCCGCGGCGCTTTCGCCCGATCGCGCGCAACCGCTCCTGGATCGTCTACCGCGACTGCTGACGAGCGGCCGCCGCGACCCGGCCTAGCCGCCCTCGACCCGCGCCACCGCCGCGTGGGTCGAGGCCGAGAGGTCGGGGTCGACGAGGCTGACAGCCGGCGGCAGCTCTATATGAAGGTCGTCGGAGGGGTCGATGCGGGCCCGCAGCCGGAGGGCGCGGGAGTCGAGGACGTGGCCGCCGCGGGTGCGGTCGTCGCTGATGAAGTGGAGGTGGTGGCCGCTGACCTCGATCCCCTCGACGTAGGCGGGGAACCGGAAGCCGAGCATCGTGCCGGCGACGTCGGTGAGCTCGAAGACGTGCTGCTCGGCGACGACCTCGGTCAGGGGCCGGTAGGGCGGCTCTTGGCGCGGGACCGAGCGGGCCCGGACCGACTCGAACTCGCCGTCGAGCCGGATCGCGCAGGAGGAGGCGGCGGCCGGGGTCAGCTCGTCGAGGCGGGCGAGCAGCTCCCCGTGCTCGAGCGGGCCCTCGATCGGCTCATCGACGGTCGGCTCGAAGCCGGTCACCACCGCGAACGGCGTCCGCTCCGTCGGGTCGACGGCGTGGATCCCCCCGTCGACGTCGGCGCGGTAGAAGTCGCCGTCGATCGCGATCATCTCGCCGTCGAGCCCGTTCAGGGTGCCGAGGCCGAGGTCGCCGTGCTCGGCCAGCTCGGCGAAGCTGAGGTCGCCCTCGTAGGCGCCGTCCAGCAGCGCCGCGATCGTCGAGGCCTGGAAGAGGACGTGGGGCTCGCGGCCGTCGTGCAGTTCCTCCTCACGCAGCGCCTCCACGTGCAGCGATCTGATCCAGCGCTCGTCGAGCATCGTGAGAGTCTTCCACCGTGCTGAGCCGAGCGACGCAGACGACCTGGGGCAGGCTCGGGCTGCTGCTCTCCGCCGTCGCCGTGATCCTGCTCGGCACCTCCGCCCTCGCCCACTTCGCCTTCGACGAGTACACGAGCTACGGCGACGCGCTCTGGGGGGCGACACTGCACCTGCTCGACCCCTCGAGCCTGCACGAAGACGAGGGCGCCGCCGAGCGGGCGATCGGCGATCTTCCAGGTGATCACCGGGCTGGTCCTGATCGTCGGCCTCCTCTTCACCTTCATCGCCGAGGTCGTCGGCAGCTCGATCGAGCAGCTCGGCCAGTCCGACCGCCCGGTCCGCGGCAGCGGCCACCTGCTCGTCGTCGGCGGCGTCGACCTCGGGCCGGTCGCGACGCGGGCGGTAGCCGACGCGACCAAGCTCGGCGCCCGCCTCGAGCACCTCGTCGTCCTGGCGCCCGAGTCGGCGCGGGAATCGCGCGCGCAGCTGCGCGCCTCCCTCGACGAGGCCGCCGGCGACCTCAAGGTCGACCTCGTCTTCGGCGACACCGCCGGGGAGTCGGGCTTCGACCTCGCCGCGGCCGACCGGGCGCGGGCGATCCTCTTGATGCCCTCCAGCAGCGGCCCGGTCGTCGCCGAGGCCGCCGACGTCGAGGTGACCCAGGGCGGCTTCGCGCTGCTCGACTACCTGAAGGAACGCGAGGCGACGCCGCTGGTGCGGCTGCTCTTCCGGCGCGGGCGCAACGTCGACGCCTCCTGGGAGCTGTTCCCCTCGGAGTGGGACGCGGTGGTCGGCGACCGCACCGTCGGGGCCGCGCTGCGGGTGGCGATCACCAGCCCGACGGCGCTGGAGAAGCTGCCCGGCGGGTTGACCGAGGACGACGCCCCGCTCGCCGGGTTCTCGCGGCTGGTCGACGGCGCCTGGGCCGCCGCCAAGGCGGAGGATCGGCGCCTGCGGGTCGCGATAGTCGGCTGCGGGATCAACGCCCCGGCGCTGATGGAAGACCTGGCGGAGATCGGCGGCGACCGGCTCGAGCTGACGATGATCGCCGCCCGCACGGCTTTCGACTCCTACCTCGGCTCCGAAACCCCGTCGGGACTGCCGCTGAGCTTCGTCGAGTCGAGCCCGTCGGACCCCGATGAGCTCGCCGGCAAGCTGTCCGCGGCGCGGCCGGAGATCGTCCTCGTCACCCCCAGCCCCGCGAGCTGGGACCTGCGCACCTCCGACGCGGGGGCGACGCTCGCCGTCCTCCACGTCCTGCGGCTGGTCGGGCCGGAGGTCCCGGTCGTCTCCGAGCTGTTCCTGCCCGAGACAGCAGCCCGCCTGCCGAAGGACCCACGGCTGCTGGCGATCGCAGGCCTGCGGGCGATCGCCGCGGCCGTCGCGATCAGCATCTTCGACCCCGGCGGAGCCGCCAAGCTCGAGCAGAGCTTCTCCGCCGAGGCGACCGATCGTTGAGAATCGGCCGATGGCTGCAATCGAACTGCGAGGAGTCGTCAAGCGCTTCGGCCCGATCAAGGCGGTCGACGGCCTCGACCTCGAGGTCCCGGAGGGGATCTGTCTCGGCCTGCTCGGCCCCAACGGCGCCGGTAAGTCGACGACGATGCGGCTGCTCACCGGGCAGGCGATCCCTGACGCCGGCGAGCTGCGCGTCCTCGGGCACGAGCTGCCGGGGGACTCGAAGGCGGCCCGCGCGCGGATGGGCGTAGTCCCCCAGCTCGACAACCTCGACGTCGACGTCACGGTCGAGGACAACCTCGCCGTCTACGCCCGCCTCTACCGGGTCGCTGACGTCGGGGCCGCGGTCGATCGCGCCCTCGACCTCGCCCGCCTCCGCGACCGCCGCCGCGACGCCGTCGACGAGCTCTCGGGCGGGATGCGGCGGCGGCTGCTGCTCGCCCGCGGCCTCATCCACGATCCCGAGCTGGTCCTCCTCGACGAGCCGACCGTCGGCCTCGACCCGCAGATCCGGACCGAGCTCTGGACGCTGATCGGCGAGCTCAAATCCCGCGGCAAGACGATCCTGATGTCGACCCACTACATAGAGGAGGCCGAGCGCCTGGCCGACACGGTGGCGCTGATGACCGAGGGCCGGGTAATCGCCCTGGGCAAGCCGTCCGCTCTGATCGCGCAGTACGCAGGCGTCAGCACGGCCGAGGTCTACGGGCCGCCGGACCGGCTCGCCGAGGTGCGCGCCCACGCCGAGCAGCTCGGCCTGACGGTGCGGGCGGCCGGGCCGGCGATCGCGATCGTCGGCTCCGAGCAGGCCGACAGCGGCCAGATCCCCTCTGAGGCAGTGACCCGAGCGGCCTCGCTCGAGGACGTCTTCGTGATGCTGACCGGCGAGGACGCGGCATGAGCGCCAGAGAGGGGACGATGCGGCGGCTCGAACCGGCGGCGATCCGGGGGGTGATGAGCCGCGAGCTCGCCAACTTCCGCACCTACTGGAAGGGGACGACCTTCTCCAGCGTGCTGGAACCGATCGTCTACCTGCTCGCCTTCGGCCTCGGGCTGAGCGCGACCCTGGTCGACGAAGTCAACGGCGTCCCCTACGTCCAGTTCGTCGGCACCGGGATGGTCGCCACCGCGGTGATCTTCTCCAGCGCCCTGCCGGCGATGTTCGGCACCTTCGTCAAGCACCGCTTCCAGAACACCTACGAAGCGATCCTCGCGGCGCCGGTCGACGTCGAAGAGCTGGTCACCGCCGAGGTCCTCTGGATCGGGCTGCGCTCGGGGATCTACGGCTGCATCCCGCTCCTCGTCACGATCGGCTTCGGCCTCGACCCGGCGCCGGGAATGCTCCTGGTGCCGCTCTTCTGCTTCGTCACCGCGCTCGGCTTCGCCGGCTTCGGCGTCGCGATGGCGGCCACCGTCGCCAAGATCGACCAGTTCAACTACGTCACCGCGCTCTGCATCACGCCGCTCTTCCTGGTCGCCGGCACCTTCTTCCCGATCGACGGCCTGCCGCACGGAGTCCAGGTGGTCGCCCAGCTCAATCCCCTCCTGCAGCTGGTCGAACTGGTCCGCGGCGGCGCCTTCGGCTTCGAGGCGGTGGATCTGGCGCGCTTCGCCTTCCTGGTCGTCTTCGCGACCGCGACCTGGCGCATAGCGATCAGCCGCATGCACAAGCGGCTGATCGATTGAAAATGGACCGTGCACCCGCCTTCGAAGCGAGGTCACCGGGCGTGTCCGTCGCATTTGGCTCGGGCCGGGCTCGCCTGCGGCACCCGCGGCATCCGCTTAAGGCTGCTTCCTTCCGGATCTGACCTGATTCGCGTGCCCACGTCGCGCAGGACCCGGCCGTCAACGCCGCCCGCGGCGCACTGACCCCGATGGCCAGCCCCTCAGAACGGTAGTCGGCCCCGCTAGAGCGGATTGCGGGTTATAGGGCACCGCTGATTCCCCGCCTAGCACGGTCCGTGCGCGATCCTATCGCCCGGCGCCCTTAGGATCGGCCCGGCCAGCGTGATCGACGTCGACACATCCTCGTTCTTCGCGATCGTCCTCGTCGCCGCGATCGCCGCGACCACCGTCGCGATCGTGCCGCGGCGCTTCGCTCCGCCCGTCGTCGTGCTGGAGCTGATGCTGGGGATCGTGATCGGCCCCGAAGTCCTCGACTTCGCCCATTCCGACGACTTCATCGGCTTCTTCGCCAGCCTCGGGCTGGGGATGCTCTTCTACTTCGCCGGCTACGAGATCGACTTCGAACGGATCAAAGGGGCGCCGCTGAAACTGGGCGCCATGGGCTGGCTGCTCTCGGTCGGGCTCGCCTACGGGCTCGGCGGGATCCTCTCCGCGATGGGCATCGTCGTCTCCTTCCTCTACACGGGGTCGGCGATGGCGACGACGGCGATCGGGACCCTGATCCCGATCCTCCGTGACAACGGCGAGCTGAAGACCAAGTTCGGCACCTACCTGCTGGCGGCCGGCGGGGTCGGCGAGTTCGGGCCGATCCTGCTCGTGACCCTGGTCCTGACCACCGCCAGCCCCCTGCACGAGGCGGCGATCCTCGTCGCCTTCGTCTTCCTCGCGCTCGGTGTGGCGCTGGCCTCGGTGCGGCTCGCCTGGCGCGGCTGGTCGGCCTTCGAAAAAACCTTCGAGGCGAGCAGCCAGCTGGCGGTGCGGATCACCGTCGTCCTCGTCTTCGGGCTGGTCCTGTTGGCGAGCCAGCTAGGCCTCGACGTCCTGCTTGGCGGCTTCGTCGCCGGGATGATTACCCGCGCCGCGCTGCGCGGGCACGAGCTGCAGATCTTCGAGTCGAAGCTGACCGCCGTCGGCTTCGGCTTCTTCGTCCCCTTCTTCTTCATCACCAGCGGCCTCGAATTCGACCTCGCCGCGCTCGGCTCGGCCGAAGCGATCGCGAAGCTGCTGATGTTCCTCGCCCTCTTCCTGATCGTCCGCGGGGCGCCGGCGATCCTCCTCTACCGGGGGCAGCTGAGCCCCCGCGACCGCGCCGCGCTCGCCTTTTACTCCGCGACCGAGCTTCCCCTGGTGGTGGCGATCACGACGATCGCCATCGACGCCGGCAAGATGCACCCCTCGACCGCAGCGGGGCTGGTCGGCGCGGCGATGCTCTCGACCCTGATCTACCCCTTCGTCGGCCTCGCCCTGCGGGGCGGCGCAAAGGAAGGCGACCCCTCCCCCCCGGATGCGGAGGAAGGGGCCGCCGAGCCGGCTCCCGCCTAACGGCGGATCAGCTTGCGGACCTTGTAGGCGGTCGCGGTGGCGCTGCCGGCGCGCACTCGCTCCTTGACCAGGAGGCGCTTGCGCTTGGCGACCGTCGAGCGGAGCTTCGGCTTGACCCGCAGGACGACGCGGCGCTTCTTGCCCTTCGGGACCTTGACGGCGTGCCTGCCGGTCGCCGGGCCGGCCCTTGCGAAGCAGGCCCTGGGCCGTGATCCGGCAGGCGTGGCCGATCCGCTTCGGGCAGGCGACCCAGACCATCAGGCGTTTGCCGTTGCCGGAGACGGCGGCGCTGTTTGACTGACCGCTGCTGAACAGGCTCAGAAGCTCGCCGGAATCGAGGCTGCTGCCATTCCCGCCGCCTCCGGTTCCGTTGCCTTTGCCTTTACCGCCGCCGCTGCCGCCACCTGCACCGCCGGGCGCCAAGGGATCGGGGCCGAGGACGACGTTGTCGTAGTCGGCCGAGCCGGTGACGAGGACGCTGGTGCCGGTCGTGTACCGGGTGACGATCCGGAGCTGGTAGCGGTGGCCCGTGGTCAGCTTGCCGGGACCGACCGAGGCCGCCGGGATCGGGGTCCACTGATCGGCGCCGGCGAGCGTGCTCGGGGCGACGATCGTCTGGACCTGGTTGCCTTCGCTGAGGTCGACCAGGCGGATCGCATAGTCGGCCGAGTTGCCGGCGACGGCGAGCAGCTGGCCGACGTCGGCGCGGCGGCTGAGGTTGAGGGCGAGCTGTCCGCCGGTGTAGGTGAAGGCGGGGCTCTGCCAGATTCCGCTGGTGGTTCCACCCACCGTGTCGACTCCGGCCACCCCGAGGTAATCGGAGCTGATGTAGCCGTTGCCCTCGGCGTCGCCGCTGGCGACGTATTTGTTTTCCACGCGGGCGCAGAGAACGGGCGCCACGCAGACGCCTTCCGATTCCGTGGAGGCGGTCCAGCCGCCGGTGCCACCGGTGAAAGTGCGCGCGGCCGCGTCGCTCGGGTACTGGGCCTGATCGGCCCCTGCCGTCGCCGTGAGCGCCATGCAGAGGCTCAGCGCGCTGATCACGATGAGCCCGATCTTGTGCCAGACGGGATGCCTCATGATGCTTGGTCCTTTCGTTTGCCGAGCCCGCACCAGATCGGCGGGCTAACGAAAAAAGTACCCAGTCCATACCGAAAAATGATGATGCTGGACGGATGGTCGGCTCCCCCGCCTCGGCGCACGCCTGGCGCCCCCCAGAGAGCGCGCCGAGGGGTCGTATGATCAGCCCTCTTCCGGGCGCGTAGCTCAGTGGGAGAGCGCTCGCTTCACACGCGAGAGGTCGCTGGTTCGAAACCAGCCGTGCCCATCATCTGAACCCCTGGAAAGCACGGATCAGACTGCGGATCCATCGACATTGGGCGGTTTGGTGAGCCTTCACCCTCGCGTCGGCGGCGCGCGTGGCTGAGATAAGGTGTCCTCCGCGCAGCAGTCGGAGCGGCGACTACTTGGGGAGGGTGGCATGGATGCCAGGGGTTGGAGGACTCTCGCGGCCCTTGCGGGTGCCGTGATCGCAATCGTCGCTTTGCCGTCGGCGGCGGCCGCGTTGAACGTGAGCAGCGCGTTTGGGACCAACGACGAAGGCTGGCGGGTCGCGCAACGCACCTGCCCTTACAGCTCGCTGCTTGCGCCGACTTGGAACAGCGCCGGCGGCAATCCGGACGGCTACATCTCGGATACCGACGTGACCGGCGGGTCAGGCGAGACCTGCTTTTGGTGGCTGATCGGCCCGGCGGCCTTCACCGGCGACATGCGCGCCAACTACGGCGGCACGCTGTCCTATGACGTGAAGCCGTTCACAACGGCGCCGAACCTCGCGGGTAATGAATTCGTGATCGCAGGCCAGGTTGGCAACGGATGGCTCTTCGGTGCTGGGGACGTCGTTCACCCGGCTGATGTCTGGACGCACGAGACGGCCTCGCTGACGGCCGGCAATTGGGTGTACGTCGACGCCAACTCCGACACTTCAGTCGCCACCGTGGCCGACATGTTCGCCGTGCTCCAGGACGTGAGGGAAATCCAACTCATCGGCGATCTGGTGAGGGACTCCCAGGGCCAGGTCACGGGTTTCGACAACATCGCCCTGGCCAACTCGCCCATCGCCCTCGACAGCGATGGCGACGGTATGACCAATGCCGCGGACGGGTGCCCGGCAGTCGCGGGTCCGAACAACGGCTGCCCGGGGGTGCCTGGGCTGCCTGTCAACCCGGACCTGGACCGCGACGGGGTGAGCGGCTCCGCCGACCACTGTCCCGACAAGGTCGGTCCGGCGTCAAATGACGGCTGTCCCCTCGCGAGTTCCGACAACTCCAACGCTGCCTGTGAGGCGGCCCAGGCCAAGCTCAAGAAGGCCAAGGCCAAGCTCAAGAAGTTGAAGCATCACCACGCCTCCAAGGCAGCGATCGAGAAGGCGAAGCGCAAGGTCAAGAAAGCCAGGGGCGCCATCGCCGCGGCCTGCTGAGCCTCTACCGCAACCCTGGCCCAAGCGCCGAGCACGTTTAGCAGTGTATTTCGCTGAGATCAGCCGGCCCAGTCGCGCTTTGGCAACGGGCGCGCATCCTCGCCGATCGGCTCATGGAAGCTGGCTCAATGGCCTCGGTGCGCTGGGCCTGAATTGGGCCGATCCAAACTCCCGGCGAACAAAGCCATGCTCGATTCACACGCGAGATGCCGCTGGTTCGAAACCAGCCGTGCCGTTGCAAACAAATTTCGGCGAGGGCTGTTCAAGATGTGTCGATGCGAGGTCGCGAGCTTGACGAGTCAGGCGGAGGGAGATCATTGAGGCCAGGAACACTGTGGCTCCTGGCTTGCTGCTGCTGGCTGACCTGCTCGGCAGGGACGGCTGATGCGAAGGACAATTGTCCTCCGCATCAGAAAGTCTGTGTCGCATTCGGGTTGCCCCCGGAAGTGGGCGCCTACCGGCTGACGCGCGACGGAGCTTCGCCGAATTCCGAAAGCGTGGACGGAAGCTTGCGGGTGTCCAAGACGAAGGCCGGCTTCCGATTCTCCGATTTCACCCTGAGGTTCAGGGGCACCTGCAATCTGACTTCGCAAGGGTCGGTCGAAGTCCTGGGATCGCACCCACTCAGACGAAACGGGAACTCTCAAATCGTCGGCGTTGAAGAAACTGAAACCCTCAACACCTGGAAATTCTTCCAGCACGGCAGCTTCCACAGGGGTGGGCCGGGCAACGTTCACATCCGGCTCGGTGACCAGGTGGCGCAGGGCAACATGGCACTCGACTTCATCAATCTCCACGGAGTCCAGAAGTTCACCGGCTTCCTGCAGATCCGCTTTCGGGACGGCGAATACTGCGGGACCAGATTTCGGGGCGCGCCAGCCTGATTTGGGCGTCTAGACGATCGGGCCGCAGCGCACGTCGAAGCGCTCCTGCACCCGGTCGAGCGCCATCCGCCAGTTCTCACGCTCACGCCGGTGTGCGCGTGAGAACTGCATGGCGCCGAGAAGGTTCCGGTGCATTGGGTACCAGAGGTCAAGATTCAGTCCGTTCCGAGTGAATACTTCTCGGGGAGCGTTGTCCACCATCACGCTGAGGTTGTAGAGATTCATCGTCACCATCGCGCACGCCCATGCTTCCCGCGATTTCCGTGCCAGCTCGTCCCCGTCCAGCTCATAGAGCGGCAGCTCACCGAGCTGGCCCAGCATCATCAGGTGGCCCAGGAAGTAGCCGCCAAAAGAGGGGAGCAATGCAATGGCTGTGCGCGTCGAGACGACCCCGACATTGCCATCCGCCGACACGTAGGGCTCATACGTATGGTGCCGCGGCTGCTCGCCGAAGACGTAGCCAGTGCAGTTGACGAGCCAGGATCCGGGTTTGATCTGGCGGGTTGCGCCGCTGCGGAGCAGGAGCTCAACGCCGTCGTCCCGGTCCACGGCGTCAACCAGGTGATCGCTCACCAACTCGGTCACTCCCGAGCGAATGGTTTTGGCCTCTGCCTCGGAGAGCAGCCCGAAGAGATAATTCCTCGCGCCGTCGGTAGGTGTGATGCCGACGGTGGCCCGATACCAGTCCATTGCCCCTTGCTCGTTGGTGCCGTCAAAGCGTCGCGACCACTCGAGGAACGTCGGAATGCCCCGGACCCCGCCCCACCACCGTCTTGCCCCGGTGGGAAACAGCTTGTCGCGACACGCGAAGAACGTGCCCGACCCGGCGAGGATGTTGACCTCGCGGCCAGGACACGCCTTGATCAGCGCGTGAGCAGTGTCCATCGCGGTCTTACCGCCGCCTATCACCCACACAGGAGCGCTGCTCTCGGCGATCTCGCCGGTGCGGACGTCGCAGAAGTCGGGGGAAACCGATTGGACCCTTTCGCTCGACAGCGCAAGCGGCTCGTTTGGCTCGACGGCAAGCCCCGGTGCCTTGATCAGCCGCTTGGTCTCGGCGAGCCGAGGCGTGCCGTCAGCGGACCGGCAGGTCAGCTGGATCGTCTCCTTGCCGGGCTCGTGTGAGATCAGCTCTGTGCCTAGCCACTCATCCAATCCCACCTGGCCCCTGACCACGTCGACGCAGTGCGAAAAGTGGTCGAGCACCTCGTTCTTCGTCGCGAGGTAGGCGCGGTCGGCATCGAGCGTCCACTTGATGTCAGCCGCGGTGAAGAACTGGTGCGGCTGATGCAGCCGCACGTAGGAGTAGGTGTCGACCCACATCCCCCCGGCCCGGTCCCGCCGGTCGATTAGCAGGACTCGGTCGTCCTTGTTCAGATACTGGCTGGCCACGGCCAGTGCGTTGAGCCCCGCCACGCCCGCCCCGACAACGGCTACGTCGTACGGTCGGGATTCGGAGGAAGAATCAGTATTGGTCAAGATTTTTTGTATATCACACCTCAAAGTGGAGGCTGACGGGCCTGGGCTGCCGCCGTTCCTGACTGAGAAGGAACAGGCCCTACATTGAATGAGATGCAGGTCGATGAGACGAGCCAGGAGTGAGCCGCACCGCGATCGACGACGCCGTTGCCCGCAGAGCCAGCGAGGGCGACGAGCGGGCCCTGAGCGAGATATTCCGCGAGTTTCACCAGCCTCTCTTCCGCTCCTGCCTGGCGATTCTGGGCGATCGTCAGGACGCCGAGGACGCTCTGCAGGAGACGATGGTCAAGGTCCTGCGGGCGCTTCCGGGAGAGCAGCGGGAGATCGCGCTGAAGCCCTGACTGTATCGAATTGCTCACAACGAGTCGATCGAACTGCTGCGGAGACGTCGCGCGAGCGTCTCGCTCGAGGAAGGCGAGCTGCCTGCGAGCGAGGGACTCGCCGAGCAGGTCGAGACCCGTCAAAGGCTTCGCCAGCTCATCGTCGACGTCGGGGCCCTGCCGGAGCGCCAGCGCGGGGTGCTGCTGATGCGGGAGGCCGGCGGGCTTGGCTTCGAGGAGATCGCGGCAGCGCTGGAGACCTCGCCGGGGGTCGCTCGTCAGACCCTCTACGAGGCCCGTCTGGGGCTGCGTGAGATGAACTCAGGGCGTGACATGGACTGCGCCGCCGTGACCCGGGCGCTTTCGGATGGTGACGGGCGGGTGCGGCGTCGTCGCGATATCCACGCCCATCTACGGAATTGCGCGGACTGTCACCGATTCGCGGAGGAAATCGACTCACGCCGGAACGACCTGGCCGCGATTTCACCGCTTCCCGCAGCCGCGGTGACGGCGCTTCTGCATGGCATCCTCGGCGGCGGCGCCGGGCCGGCACGGCGGCCGCAGGAGCGGTGGGGGCCGGCGCGGCGAGCGCCGGCGGCGGGGCGGTCGCGGGCACCGCGGTCAAATCAGCCGGACTGGCAACCCTGTTGAAGGGAGCGGCCGCGACAGCGCTCGTCGCCGCAATCGGAGTCGGCGCCGCCGACAGGGGCGGTCTGATCCATGTCGGCACGAGCGATTCGGCGCCGGCGAAGCATTCGCGCTCCGGAGATGGCGGCCGAACTCCGTCGGAGAAGACGGCTCTTCCGGGGCGGGCGCCTTCAGCGGTGCGTCCGCCGAGCAGTCAGTCCGCCCAATCCGGATCGCCGGAATCGATCGGGCCCGGCAGAGCGGAGCCCCCGCTCCGTGGCGAGCCCGCGGCCAACGGAGCCGCACCAGCAGCCGGCCAACCTCCCGTCGCCGAAGGGCAGGCAGGACCCCCGTCTACGAGCCGTTCCGGCGCCGAGCATCCGCACGGACGCGGCCACGTCAAGCAGACACCGCCGTCCGCGGCCCATGGACAGGAAGAGGCGGCGAGCCACAAGCCGAAGAAGTCACATGGGTCGAGTGCGCCCTCGCCTCCCTCATCCGACGGCTCCAAGCCCGCAGGCTCCTCCGAACCGCCTCAGCCGACGCACCCGAGCCACCCCGCCCATCCGGTCGCGCCGGAAGGCCCCGCGGCCCCTGAGCCGCCCGGCCGGTCTGAAGGCAAGAACTCCGAATAGGGGCTGACAAGGAGGGCGCCGGCCCGTTCCTGCTCCGCACAAACGATTCGGCCCCGAGCCGGGCCGAGAGCAGAGGAGGATCAATGGACCTCAAGGACAAATTCGCGGTGCTGGCGGGCGCGCTGGCCCTGGTGCTGACGCCGACCGCAGCGTTCGCCCAAGGGGTCGAATACGCGCCTGCACACCCCCAGCACCCCGCCCATCCGCCTCATCCCACGCCGGGCCCAAAGTCGTCGCAGCCGGAAAAGGCGAAGGCCTACGGCGTCTACTGTCGCGGCTTCTCGAAGAAGCAGGTCCCGGGCGAAAAAGGCACCCCATTCAGCCAGTGCGTCACGGCGATGGCGAAAGCCGTCAGCGATGAAGACACCACAGCTCGCGAGGCATGTCGAGGCTTCTCCAGGAAGCACACCGCCGGTCAGCAGGGGACGCCGTTCTCCCGCTGCGTCGTGGCCGCCGCCCGGGCCAAGAAGACAGAGGGCCAGGGCTGAGGTTGGCGAGTCGACGCTCGGTCATTCGAAGTCGCGCCTGACAAACGTGAACGGTTTTCGTTGCAGGGGTGACGGGTAAGAAAAGCCCGATCGGTTGGTGAGGTGTTGCTACTGCGTCGCACGGCTCTCTGAGCTCCAGGGCTACGCAGACCGGCGAGTGGCCGGTTGCCCTAGTGAGAGGAGATCGAATGTCAGCCGTGCTTATTGTCGTCATCGTGATCGTCGTCTTGGCCCTCGCCGTGGCCGCGGTTACGCTCGGCCGTCGGGCGGCGGCCCGCCGCCGGCTCGAGAGGCAGCGTCTCGCCGAGAGGGCCGACGCTCACCGCGACGAGGCCCAGTCCCGCGCCGCAAAGGCCAGTCAGCACTCCGAGCAGGAGCGGGAGAAACGAGCCGAGGCCGACACGGCCGCGCAGGAGGCTGAGCGTCACGAGCGCTTGGCCGAGGAGCAGAGGAATCGCGCCGACAAGTTGGCCGTCGAGTCCGAGGACGCGAGCGAGCGCGTGCAGCGCGAGCGCGAACAGGCGCGCGTCCACGGCCAGAAAGCGGACGAGATAGAGGAGGACCTATGAGGTCTGGTCCGCTCCACCGACGCACGCCCCCACTTTCTTCCTGACCAAATCCAAACCAAGGAGATCCGCATGACCATCGTAGGAATCCTCATTGTCGTCATTCTGATTCTGCTCGCCATCTACCTCTTCCGCCGGGTCGCGTAGGGCGGCGGCGAGATGACCTTCGCCGGCAGCATCTTCCTGATCGCGGTGGGCGCGATCCTCAGATTCGCAACCCACCTCCACGTCAAGGGGCTCGATTTGAGGACCGTCGGCCTGATCTTGATGATCGCCGGCGTCGTCGGCCTGATCATCGCCATCTGGCAATGGGCCGTGTGGTCCCGTCGATCTCGACAGGCCGAGGTCCTGGTGGACGACCGGCGTGGCGCCGATGTCCCTCGGCCTCAAGCCGGCGAATACCGAGACCCCCCGAGGTACTGAGCGCCGCTGGATCTTTTACGAAAATTGTGTTTTGCGAAGTCAGCAACAGGTAGTAGGAACGAACGGGTTTCGGACTCAGGGCTGCCGCAGCACTCCGACGCTCAGGCGCAAGCCTCCGGCCCAGGTGCCGGCCCGACTTGACGCTTTATGCAGGTCTACAAGGAGAGATGACATGGCTGAGACGAAAACCAAAAAAGCCAAAAAAGCGAAGCGAGCCAGCTCGAGCAAAGCGAAAACGGTCAAAGCGAAAACGGCCAAGTCGAAAACGCGCAAACCGAAAGCCGTCGCGTCCCGAGCAAAAGCGTCCCGAGCGAAGAGCCCCGCCAAGGCGATGGGCAAAGCGGTCGGAAACGTCGGTAAGGACGCCGGCCAGGCGACCGGAGATGCGGTGCGCAAGGCCCGGATCCCATTGCTCGCCGGAGGGGTCGCGATAGCCGGCACCGTCGGTGGTGTCGCCCTCGGCGCCACTCGCTCGGGGGGGAAGGTTCTTGGAGTCAAGCTTCCGGCGCCCAAGCGAGTCAGTATCCGGTCGAAGGATCTTGCAACGGCGGCGAAGGAGATAGGCCGCTTCGGGGAGAACGTCGGGGATCTGACGACCGAGCTAAGGAAGGCTCGCGAGGGACTCGCCAACGGCAACGGACGTCATAACTCCCCGATCGAGGTTTTGCTCAGGGGTCTGACCAACCGGCGCTGAGGGAGCGTCCGTATTGGAGCTGCGTTCCCGCACGAAAAGGAGCGCTCTTGCCGGTGGGGGTCATCCCGGCACGCTCGTAGAGCCTGCGGGCGGGCGTGTTGTCCTTGGCGGTCCAAACGGCCGCACGCTGATATCCGTGCGAACCGGCGACGTCGAGGAGATGAAGGACCAGGGGGAGGCCGACCCCGGAGCGCTGTGCGGTGGGATGCACAAACACCATTGAGATGTGCAGGAGCGACGCGTCAGGTTCGCCCGCGCCGTCATCGAACCGTCCCGGCTCGGCCAGCGCCATGCCCACGATGCCCGGTCGCAGTGCCACGAATGCCAGGGCATCGGAGGCTGAGAGCTTTTCGCGGACGCGGGCCGCGCGCTCCGGCCCGTGCGGGGCATCGCGGGCGATGTTCGCCTCGCACCACACGCTGACCGCTGCATCAAGCTCACCGGGACGCATGCGCCGAACATCCACCGGCGGATCGTACGCGGCTAAAGGCAACCGCGCCGCTGCCGATTACTCACTTACGATGAGGCGGCAGGGGCACCAAAGGCAGCAGGCGATCGGCATTCCGGAGCGCTCGCTGGGGCGGGCCACGGGTGCCCTGATGATGGCTGCTGCCGCGGTTGTCCTTCTCTCGATTGCGCTGCCGCATCCGAGCGGCGGCAATTCGGGGGCGCTGCTCGGGATCGCCGCGGGAATGTTCGTCACCGGAGTCGTCTACTGGCTCTTCGCTGCTCGGATCCCGGCTCGGGTCACCCATCTGGTCCTCGGCCTGACTGCGCTGGCGACCGGCATTCTGATCGACGCCAGCGGCGTCGCCGCCGGCCAGTATGGGGCGATTTTCGTCTGGTCAGTCCTGATCTGCGGCTACTTCTTTCCCCGTCGCGTCGCGGCCGCCCACCTCGGCTGGATCCTCCTCGTCTACGCCGGCAGCCTGGCAACGGTCGAAAGCACGGCCGGGTACTCGCCGGTCACTCGCTGGGTCTTCACCGCGATCTCCCTATCGGTCGTGATGCTCCTCACCACCGCCGTCGTCCGTCGGAGCGCCCGAGCCGACCAGCGCGCCCGCCGCTTCTTCGAGCTCTCTCAGGACATGCTCTCCACCATGGACCTGGAGGGGCGCTGCGTCGAGATCAACCCGGCCTGGATGACCTGCCTCGGGTACGCGCCGGACGACATCCAGGGCAGGCTCCTGCTCGAGATCACCCACCCCGGTGACCTCGAGCGGGCGAGCGAGCAGGCGCGGATTGTCTTCAGCGGGAATGCCGCCGCCGCCCTCGAGACCAGGGTCCGTGCCAAGGACGGCAGCTGGCACTGGCTGCGCTCGACCGCGACCTACGCTCCCGACGAGCAACTCGTCTACGCCCGCTCGACCGACATCACCGAGCTGAAGCGGGTCGAGGCTCACCGCGAGGAGCTGCTGCACGAGGTCGAGCGGCTGGCGCGCAGCGACGCCCTGACCGGGCTGCCGAACCGACGGGCGCTGACGGAACAGCTGGGCAGTGAGTTGAACCGCGCCCGCCGCAATCAGACGCCGCTCTGCCTGGCGATGATCGACATCGATCTCTTCAAGGCCTACAACGACGCCAACGGCCACCTCGCCGGGGACGACCTGCTGCGGGACTGCGCTCGCCTTTGGGACTCCCAGCTGCGAGGCGAAGACACGATTTCCCGCTTCGGCGGAGAGGAGTTCGTCGTCGTCCTGCCCGACTGCTCGCTGGAGCAGGCCTCGGGCATCGTCGAGCGCCTGCGGGGTGCCACACCCGACGGGCAGACCGTCTCGGCTGGGCTCGCCCTCTGGGATGCCGAGGAGGCGGCCGACACCCTCATCGGCCGTGCCGACGCTGCCCTCTACGAGGCCAAGGCCGGAGGCCGGGACCGACTCGTCAGCCGCTGACGGCCAAAGCATCTGTCGGGCGTGAAGTTCGCCTTTGGGGGTAGCAGTCCCCTGTGCCGGATGAAAAAACCAATCCGGCGATTCACCGCGATGATCATGCCTTCGGTGTTTCGCCGCCCCTATCCCTCGGGGTCGAGGAGGAGCTGCTGCTCGTCGACGATCGAAACCAGCTCGCCCCGAAGGCGCAGGTGCGTGCTCGACTCCGTTCCGGCTTCCCTGGCAGAGCGTGTCTCCTCAGAGATCTTCAGCGAACAGATCGAGCTGAAGACCGGCGTATGCCACGGGGTCGATGACGTGATGCGCCAGCTGGGCGAGACGAGGCGCGCGATCAAGGACGCCGGCTTTGGGTTGATCGGGTCCGGCCTCCACCCCTCAGCCAAGGAGGGCGAACCGACGCTCATCTCAAAGCCGCGCTACGAGCCGGTGCGCGACGACCTCGGGAGCCTGCTGAGGACGCCGCCCTGCGGGTTGCACGTCCATGTCGGAATGCCCGACCCCGAGACCGCGGTGCGGATCGCCAACGCGTTCCGCCTCTACCTGCCGGTTCTGCAGGCGTTGAGCGCCAACTCGCCGTTCCAGGAGGGCAGGGATTCGGGCCATGACAGCGCCCGCACCCAGGTCGTTCGCAGCTACCCGCGCTTTCAGCTGCCCCGCCAGTTCCGCGACTACGAGCACTTCTGCGAGGTCGCCGACCAGCTGATCGCCGCCGCCGGCGTCGAGGACTACACCTACATCTGGTGGGACGTCCGTCCCCATCCGAAGATCGGCACCGTCGAGGTGCGCGCGCTCGACGTCCAGGTCGACGCCGCGAGCTCGGCGGCGATCGCAAGCCTGATCCAGGCGATCGCGGCGAAGGAGCTCGACCGACCCAGCGGACAGGGCCCACATCGCGAGGCGCTCGAGGAGTCCTATTTCCAGGCCGCGAGTCACGGCCTGCGGGCGGACATTCTCTTCCTCGAGGAGACGCCTCGCGGCGCGATCGAGGTCGGTCGCGAGGTGCTCGAGCTGGCCCGCCCATACGCCCGCGACCTTGGCGGCGAGGCGGCTCTGGGGGGCATCGAGCGAATCCTCGCCGAGGGCAACGGTGCCGACGACCAACGAGCGCTTCACCAACGCGTGGGGATGGACGGGCTGCTCGATCAGCTCGCCGCCCGCTCGGGCTGACGCATGGGGCGCTCGATGCTGATCAGGTCTTGGCCGATTGCGATCCTGCTGGCCGTGCTCGCCGCGACGGGAGCCGCCGCGGCGGCGGGAGATGCGAAGGAGGCGTATTCAGCGCAGGTCGAGCCGATCTGCCAGGCCAACACCGCCCCCATCGAACACCTCCTCCACGGCACGCGGCAGATGGCGAACCACGGCCAGGCCGTTGCCGCGGGCCGGCGCTTCATCCGCGCCTCGAACCTCTTCGCCGCGACGGTACGGAAGGTGGCGAGGGTGCGAAGGCCCGCCTCGGAGTCGGTGCGGCTCGGGAAATGGCTCGACCGGCTTCACAACGTGAAGGAGGGCCTGCGTCGGATCGGGACGGCGCTGAAGCAGCGCGACCGCCTGGAAGCCCTGAATCGCGTCGGCCAGCTGCGGGACGCCGGAACATCGGCGAACCGTGCCGTCACCGGATTCCACTTTCACTACTGCCGGATCTACGAGTCGCGCTTCAGCTAGGGCTGGCCGCCGGTCGCCCTTCCGGGCATGATTGACCGCATGCCAGCCGACGAAGGGTTCATCCGATCGATCGAGGTCGCGACGGACGACGATGGCGTCGACCCGCGCGCGTATCCCTGGAACCTGCCGGCGGTCGCGGCGCTGGAGGGCGGGCTCGACCTCGACCCTCACGTCACCTACCTGGTCGGCGAGAACGGCAGCGGCAAGTCGACGCTGATCGAGGCCCTGGCGGTGACGGCGGGGCTCAACCCCGAGGGCGGCTCGCGGAACTTCGGCTACTCGACGCGGGACTCGCACTCCGATCTCTGGAAGGCGCTGCGGGTCGTCCGCGGCGCCCGCCGCCCGAAGACCGACTTCTTCCTCCGGGCGGAGAGCTTCTTCACCTCCATCAACTACCTCGAGTCGCTGAATGACGACGGAAACCCGTTCGCCTCCTATGGCGGAGACTCCCTCCACGAGAAGTCCCACGGCGAATCGTTCCTCGCCCTCCTGGTCCATCGCTTCGGCCCCGAGGGCCTCTATTTCCTCGACGAGCCCGAGGCCGCGCTCTCCGCCCAGAACTGCCTCACCTGCCTGCGGCGGATGCACGAGCTGGTCGGTCAGGGATCCCAGTTCGTGGTCGCCACCCACTCCCCGATCCTGCTCGCGTATCCGGGGGCGACGATCCTTCAATGCGACGAGGATGGGCTCCATCGGATCGAGTACGAGGAGGCGGAGCCGGTCCGCCTGACACGCAGCTTTCTGGAGTCGCACGAGCGCTTCGTCGAACGACTCTTCGCGGACTGAGGAGTGCTCTTCCGACTCGCTCAAAACCCCCTGAGTGGATGATTTCTTCCGTAATTTGCAGGGAAAATCGCCGCTTTCAAACGAACGTCCAGAGTTTTTGCATAAGGAAATTCAGTCCATAGACTCGCGGCCATCACGGCAGGGGGAACAACGGGGAGTACACCACTCGACTCGGGTCGTCGAGGCCGATGACGGGGGTCGAGAGCAGCCTCCCGAGCAGGCCTGCGATCGACGCTGTCCCGTTCATGAGCCTCGATCGTCAGCACGCTCCGATCGCCGACGAGCTGCGCGCCGCCTTCGACAGCGTGCTCGCCGAAGGCGGCTTCGTCCTCGGCCGGGAACTGGACGAATTCGAGCGCGAGTTCGCGGCCTACTGCGGGGTCGACCACTGCGTCGGCGTCGCCTCCGGCACCGCCGCCCTCACCCTCTCGCTGCTGGCCGCCGGCGTCGGCCCCGGCGACGAGGTCGTCGTCCCCGCGCACACCTTCATCGCCAGCGCCCTCGCCGTCCAGCACGCCGGCGCGACCCCGGTCTTCTGCGACGTCGACGAGGGCACCGGCCTGATCGACGTCGACTCCGCCGCGGCCGCGCTCGGCGAGCGCACCGCCGCGATCCTCGCCGTCCACCTCTACGGCCAGGTCTGCGACACCGACGCCCTCGGCGCTCTGGCCAGGAGCCGCGGCCTGCTCCTGATCGAGGACGCGGCGCAGGCGCACGGGGCCACCCGGCACGGCGATCGCGCCGGCTCCTTCGGCGCCGCGGCCGCCTTCAGCTTCTACCCGAGCAAGAACCTCGGCGCGCTCGGAGACGGCGGCGCGATCTGCACCGACGACGACGAGATCGCCGCCCGCGCCCGGCGGCTGAGGAACCTCGGCCAGCGCGAGAAGGGGAACCACGTCGACGCCGGCATGCAACGAGCGCCTGGACGGTGTCCACGCGGCGATGCTGCGGGTCAAGCTGCGGCGGCTGGACGGGTGGAACGAGGCGCGGCGGGCCCGGGCCGCGACCTACCGCGAGGCCCTCGCCGGCTGTCAGGTCCTCGCCGAGGACCCGGCGGGAGAGTGCGTCTACCACCTCTTTCCGGTGCGGGTCCAGGAGCGGGAGCGGGTCCGGGAGATCATGGCCGAGCGCGGAATCGGCACCGGCGTCCACTACTGGCCCGCGGTTCACCGCCAGGGGCCCTTCCTCGGCTCCGAGGGCTCCTCGCGGGAGCACGGGAACGCGACGCGATGGAGCGAGGAGGAGCTATCGCTGCCGATGTTCGCGGAGCTGACCGAGGCGGAGGCGCTTGCCGCCGCCGATGCCCTTTTGGAAGCGATCGAGGAGACAAGCCCATGAGCGAAGGGAGCAATTCCGAGGCGCCGCTGACCTTCGGCCTTATCGGCCTCGGCTACTGGGGGCCGAACCTGCTGCGGGTGCTGGCCGAGATGCCCGACGTCGAGATCAAATGGATCTGCGACCTCGACCCTGTCCGCCTCGAGCGGTTCGGACGGCGCTACCCAGGGGCCGCCAAGACCACCGAGATCGATGACCTGCTCGAGGACCAGGGCCTCGACGCGATGGTCATCGCCACGCCCGTGTTCACGCATTTCGACCTCGCCTCGAAGGCGCTGCGGGCCGGCAAGCACGCCTTCGTCGAGAAGCCGCTCGCCTCCTCCGGCTCGGAGGCCGGCCAGCTGCTCCGGCTCGCCGAGTCCGAGGCCCTGACCCTGATGTGCGGGCACACCTTCGTCTACAGCCCGCCGGTGCGGGCGGTCAAGGACCTGCTCGACGCCAAGAGCCTCGGCGAGATCTACTTCATCTCCTCGAGCCGGGTCAACCTCGGCCTCCACCAGCCCGACGTCAGCGTCATCTGGGACCTCGGCCCGCACGACTTCTCGATCCTGCTCCACTGGCTCGGCGAGATGCCCCGCACCGTGCGCGCGGTCGGCCGCGACTCGATCGTGCCCGGCATCCCCGACATCGCCTTCGTCAACCTCGGCTACGAGTCGGGGATCGTCGCCAACGTCGAGCTCAGCTGGCTGGCGCCGAGCAAGCTCCGCCGGACCGTACTCGTCGGCAGCGAGAAGATGGTCGTCTACGAGGACGGCGGCGCCGAGCCGGTGCGGATCTTCGACCACGGTGTCATCTACCAGGACCCCGAGACCTTCGGCGAGTACCACCTCTCCTACCGGACGGGCGACATCCTCTCCCCCAAGATCGACAGCTACGAGCCGCTGATGGCCGAGCTCACCGACTTCGCCGAGGTGATCCGCAACGGCGGCGAAACGATCGCCAGCGCGCAGATGGCGCGCGAGGTCGTCCGCCTGATCGAGGCGGCGGACGAATCGCTGCAGAAGGGCGGCGCCGAGATCGTCATCGAGCCCAGCCCGGCCGAGACGATCTTCGCCCGCTCCCGGCGCCCGCTCGCGGCGACGTGAGCCGGCTCGTCCTCGGTTTCCGGGCCGATGGCCGGCCTGAAGCCGGGCTCGAAACCCCCCCGCGCCGCGAGCCCTGCGTCCCCCAGCGGGTGGTCGCCGAACACCACAGCGTGCGCGATGCGAGGGTCCGCCGGCTGCTGGCCGTGGCCGACCTCGGCGGCATCTGCGTCGGCCTGGTGGCGGCGACCGAGGTGCTCTCCCGCCACTCCGACGAGCTGCTCTGGGCCCTGCTCTCGCTGCCCGCGTGGGTCGTCGTCTTCAAGGCCTACGGCTTCTATGACCGCGACACCAAGCGGATCAGCCACGGGACCGTCGACGACCTGCCCTGGATCTTCCACGCGATGCTGCTCGGCTCGCTGCTCCTGCTCGGCTTCTTCCGGTTGACGCCGCTCGGCAGCATCAACCTCCAGGACCTGGCGGTCTTCGCAGTCGTCGGAACGGTGTCGATCGCCTGCCTGCGGGCGCTCGCCCGAAGGTTCGCGGCCACCCTGCTCGGCCCCGAGCGGCTGCTCCTCGTCGGCGAGGGACCGCAGATCGAGACCCTCGCGCGCAAGCTGCGCGGCCATCCCGAGTACGCGGTCGACGTCGTCGGCCTGATCTCGGGCGCGACCGAGCTCGAGAGCGACCTCGAGCTCGCGGTCCTAGGGCACCTCGACAGCCTCGACCTCGAGGGCGTCGTCGACCGCCACGGCGTCGAGCGGCTCGTCGTCGCCCACGAGGCCTTCGACGAGGACCGGATGCTCGACCTCCTGAGGCGCTCCCGCGAGCTCGGGGTCAAGCTCAGCGTCCTCCCCCAGCTCTTCGACGCGCTCGGGACCTCGGTCGAGCTCGACGACGTCGAGGGCGTCACGGTGCTCGGGGTTACGCCGCCGGTGCTCTCGCGCTCCTCGCGCTTCCTCAAGCGCTCGATGGACATCCTCGGAGCCGGCCTGCTGCTCGTGCTCACGGCGCCGGTCCTGGCCGTGATCGCGGTCGCGATCAAGCTCGACTCACGCGGCCCCGTCTTCTTCCGCCAGACGCGGATCGGGCGTGACGGACGCCGCTTCAAGCTCGCCAAGTGCCGGACGATGAGCGTCGACGCCGAGCAGCGCCGCGACGACCTGCTCGGGCAGAGCAAGGACCCGGGCTGGCTGCTCCTCGACCACGACCCGCGGGTGACCCGGGTCGGCGGCTTCCTGCGGCACTCGAGCCTCGATGAGCTGCCGCAGCTCTGGAACGTGCTGAAGGGCGAGATGAGCCTGGTCGGGCCGCGCCCGATCGTCGAGGACGAGGACCGCCAGCTCGAAGGCTGGCGGCGGACGCGGATCGACCTGACGCCCGGCATCACCGGCCTCTGGCAGGTGCTCGGCCGGACCAGCATCCCGTTCGAGGAAATGATCAAGCTCGACTACCTATACGTCACCAACTGGTCGCTGTGGACCGACGTCAGCCTGATGCTGCGGACGCTGCCCGCGGTGCTGCTCAAGCGGGGGGTGAACTAGGTGGGCGAGCTGAGCGTCGTCGTCCTCGGCAAGGGCACGCTCGCGGTCAACGTGGCCGAGTGGTTTCGCGAGAGCGATGGCCACCGGCTTGCGCAGCTCGTCCCGGTCGTGCCCGAGCCGGCCTGGACCGACTCGCTGGTCGAGTGGGCGGTCGAGAACGAGGTGCCGTACGTGGGCTCGGGCCACTGGGCGGACCTGCCGGCCAACGGCACGGCCCCGACCTTCGACCTCGCCGTCTCCGTCTTCTACGACCGGATCCTGCCGGCCGAGTTCATCGACCGCTGCGGGCGCATCCTCAACATCCACAACGGGCCGCTGCCGCGCTACCGCGGGGTCTCGCCGATCAACTGGGCGCTGAAGAACGAGGAGGACCGCCACGGCGTCACGATCCACGAGATCACCCCGGGCATCGACGACGGCCCGATCGTCGCCCAGGTCGAGTACTCGATCTACCCGGAGCTCGACGAGGTGACCGACGTCTACGGGCGCGCCCTCGAGTACGCCCGCGTCCTCTTCGAGCAGACGATGCCGATGCTCGAGCGGATCGAGGCGACGCCCCAGGACGAGCGCGGCGCGACCTACTACAGCGCCGCCGACAACGAGCGGCTCGGCGAGCGCCGCTCCTTCACCCGCGAGCAGAGCTCGAGCCGGTAGGCGGTCGGAGGATCGTCGAGGAGGTCATCGGTTGAGCAGGCGAGCTTCATACCGCGAGGGCGTCGGCTTCGGCGCCCTCTCGTTCGCGGCGATGGGCGTCCTCGGCATCGGCTCGAGCATCGTCATCGCCCGCGTCTACGGGGTCAACGTCCTCGGCCAGTTCGCGCTGGTGATGGCGCCGGTCAACGCCGCCTGGTTCCTCTCCTCCGCCAAGGAGCGGCCGGGCTTCGTCGCCGAGCTCGCCGCGCTGCACCCGCGTCACCCGCGGGTGACCGGCCTCTTCCTCGCCGTCTTCGCCTTCTCCTTCGTGCTCACGGTGATCGTCGGCCTGCTGGCGATGGTCGCCACCTACTTCATCTTCAACGGGCCGGTCGGCCATCCGGAGCTGATCGTGCCGACCGCGGTCAGCCTCGCGGGATACGTGCTGATCACCAACACCTGCTTCAACTACGACACCGTCCTCACCGGGTTCCGAGCGGGGCGCGAGCTGTTCTGGCTCCGCCTCCACCAGGCGGTGATGTTCCTCGTCGTCGCGATCGTCCTCGGCCTCGAGGACGGCACGGTCTGGGGGCTGGTGATCGCGACGATCGTCTCCTGGCTGACGCCCCTGATCCACCGGCTGTTCGTCGTCCGCCGGTTCATGCACACCTGGGTCTCGCGGGAGGAGGTCCGCGAGGGGATGAAAACGCTGCGGGAGATCATCTCCTTCGGCCTCAAGATCACGCCGGGGGGGATCTTCGACGGCATCTCCAACGAAGCCGGGACCTGGGTGCTGGGGATCTTCTCGAGCGTCGACGCGGTCGGCGCCTACAGCCGCGCCTGGAGCCTCGGCAGGCGCTTCATGGAGCTCAACTGGCGGATCTCGGAGATGCTCTTCCCGACCCTGGTCGAGCGCCGCTCCAACGGCGACTCGCATGGATTCGACCGGGCGCTGATCGACTCCCTGCGCTACTCGGCGGTGGGGATGCTGCTTCCCGCCGCCGCCGCCGGCGGCGCGGCGTATGGGGTGATGTCGCTATTCGGGCCGGGATTCGACAGCGCCGCCGGCGCCCTGACCCTGATCATGCTGATGCCGGCGACCTCGACGATCTCCAGCCTCCAGCGTCACGCCCTCTACGCGGTCGACAGGCCGGTGACCGCGACCGCCAGCGCCACCGTCCGCCTCGTCGTCACGATCGGCCTCTGCATCCCGCTCTCGCTGACGGTGGGGACGACCGGGACGGCAGCCGCGGTGGTCGCCGGCTTTGCGGTCGACTCGGCGTACATGTTCCGCGTCACCCACCGTCACCTCGTCACGCCCTTCTTCCAGCTCTGGCCGCTGCGCGGGATGATCGCCCTGGTCTGCGCCTATGCGGCCGGGTTCGTCTCGGCCCGCCTGGTCTACAACCTGTTCGAATCGATCCCCGGCCTGCTCGTGGCGCTGGCCGCGGGGTCGCTCGCCTACGTGGCGGTCTTCGCCGTCCTCGGCGGAGTCCACCGCAGGGATGTGGACCGGTTCGCCTCGCTGTGGGCGGGAGCCCGCAAAAAAGCCGGCCGCGGCGTCAAGACCGCCGCGCTGGCGACGGAGCCGGCTCAGTCGTGAGGGGAGAAGCGGAGTCTCCGCGCCTACCCGGCGAGCCCGGCGTACGCCGCGAGCAGTCGCTGCTCGGAGGCGTCCCAGCCGAGGGATTTGGCGCGCTCGTGCCCCCGCTCGGCCAGCTCCAGCCGCTGCGCAGGGTCCTCGGCGAGGGTCGCGATCGCCTCGGCCAGCGAGGCGTCGTCGCCGCCCTCGGCGTAGACGACCGCGTCGCCGGCGGTGCGCCGTGTCTCGAGCAGCGGGAACGATGCAACCGGGCGCCGCGCCGCCATGTACTCGGCGATCTTGATCATCGTCGAACGCTCGTTCAGCTCGGTGCAGGGCGCCGGGTCGATGCAGATATCGGCTTCGGCGAGGAAGGCGGGGACCTCCGCGTGTGGGACCTGACCGGTGAAGCGGACCCGGTCGGTGAACCCCGCGGCCGAGACCATCTCCGTCAGCGGGCCGCGCCGCGAGCCCTCCCCCACCACCGTCAGCCGCGCCCCCGAGAGCCCGTGATCGCGATCGAGCGCCTCGAGCAGCGGCACCAGGCTGTCGACCCCGTCCTGGCTCTCCATGCTTCCGAGGAAGAGGAGGTGAGGGTCCTCGAGCCTGCCGCCGCGGGGCTTGGTCGCCGCCTCGAAGGCAGCCCGCGGCGGCCCGTTGCGGACGACGACGATCCGCTCGGAGGGGATCCCCCCTCGCCCCATCGCGATCTCGCGGTGGGATTCGTTGGCGGCGATCACAAGCGTCGAGCTGCGGAAGGTGAGGCGCTCGAAGTAACGGAGGACGCCGGCGACCGGGGACTTGCCGAACTTCGCTTCGAACAGCTCCGGGCCGAGGTCATGGTGGTCGAAGGTCACCTGCCGCCCGAGCAGGCGGGCGACGAAGCCGACGCCGAACAGTGTGTCCGGCGGGTTGTGCATGTGGACGACATCGGCGCCCTTGAGCAGCTCCCAGATCCCGAGCCTGTAGAGCTGCGCGTTGGCGACCGCGTACTCGACGACGAAGCCGAGCGGGCTGGCCGGCGTCTCGGGGAGGCGGACGCGCCGCACCTGGACACCGCCGACCACCTCGCGACGCGGCTGGCCCTCGCCCCGGGGAGCGATGACCGTGACCCGGTACCCGCCGCGGGCAAGGCTCTCGGCCTCGGCCCTGACCCGCACGTCCTGCGGGTAGGGGTTGTTCTCGAGAAGCATCAGCACCCGGGCCATCGCGCCACCCTATGGGTCACACCGAGGGCCCAGTGAGCGGCTCGAGTGAACATCGAACAAACGTTGCCTATGTGGTGGGTCACTACCCGGCGGTCTCACACGCCTTCGTGACCCGTGAGGTGCTGGCGCTGCGCGCGGCCGGGGCACGGGTGGAGACGATCTCGATTCACCGCTCGGCCGAGGAGGACGCCCTCTCAGGTGACGATCGCGCCGAGCGCGAGGCGACACACACACTGCTGCCGCCGCGCATCCTCACCGTCCTCCGGGCCCACCTGCGCGCGTTGACCTCCCCCGGCGCCTACTTCGCGACGCTCGCCTCGGCGCTGCGGGGAGCCCCGGCCGGAATCAGGGGCCGCGTCTGGGGTGCGTTCTATTTCGCCGAGGCGATACTCGTCTGGCACCACTGCATGCGGCGCGGCGTCCGTCACCTCCACGCCCACCACCTGAACCAGGCGAGCGACGCGGCGATGCTCGCGGCCCAGTACGCAAACGCCGCCGGGGCGAGCCCGCGCTGGACCTGGAGCTTCACCATGCACGGCCCCAACGAGCTCTTCGACGTCACCCGCTTCCGGCTCGCCGAGAAGGCGGCGTCGGCGGCGACCGTGGTCTGCATCAGCGACTTCGCCCGCAGCCAGGTGATGTGCTTCCTCCCCGAGGACGCGTGGCCGCGGCTGCGTGTCGTCCACTGCGGAGTCGACCCGACCGAGTACGACCCCGACCGCGAGCGGGTGACGAGCGACGACGACGCCTTCCGGATCCTCTACATCGGCCGCCTCGTCCCGTTCAAGGGGCAGGGGGTGCTGCTGGAGGCGGTGGCGGTGATGCGCGAGGACGGAATCGAGGCGGAGCTGACGCTGGTCGGCGAAGGGCCGTCCCGGGCCGAGCTCGAAGCGCGCGCCGCCGCGCTCGGCCTGGCCGAGGCGGTCTCATTCACAGGCGCCGTCGGTCAGGACGAGATCCGCCGCCACTATGCCGCGGCCGACGTCTTCTGCCTGCCCTCCTTCGCCGAGGGGGTCCCCGTCGTCCTGATGGAGGCGATGGCGATGCGGGTCCCGGTCATCAGCACGCGGATCATGGGGATCCCGGAGCTGATCGACGACGGCAGCGACGGGCTGCTGATCGCACCCGGCCGCAGCGACGAGCTGGTCGCCGCCCTGACCCGGATGGCCCGCGACCCGGAGCTGCGCGCGGCCCTCGGCGAGCGCGGGCGCGAGAAGGTGAAAAGGGAGTTCGACGTGCGCCAATCCGGCCGAGAACTTGGCGAGATCTTCACTGCCATCGAATAGTCGGCTAGTTCCGCGCGAGAAACCTTGACCATGTTCGACCACACCCATAGCTTCAGGCCCAATTCGGGGTCGCTATCGGAGGCCACGACGATCGGGGAGGCTCGATGAGTAAGGCTCTTTCGCGTTTTGCAGCAGCACTTACGGCGGCGGCCTGTCTGGCAGTACTGGTGGCACCCAGCGCCCAGGGGGCGGGCACCTGCTTCGGCTCGGCCGAAAGCGGGACAGCCACCTCCTCGTTCGACTCTGAAACGGGTGTGACGACCTTCATCGGCACGGCAGGTGACGATGTGATCGTCGGCACCAACGGTCCCGACCTGATCTTCGCCAGAGGCGGCAACGACAAGGTCTGTGCGCTCAAAGAAAACGACCATGTCATCGGCGGCACAGGGGATGACTCGATCGGCGGCGGCAACGGCGTCGACAACCTCTGGGGCGCGGCGGGCAACGACCTGATCCTCGGCGTCAGCCAGAACGACCACGTCGTCGGCGGCCAGGGCAACGACCAGCTCGAAGGCGGCGGCGGGGACGACAACATCCTCGGCGGCTCCGGCGACGATCAGCTCTTCGGAGGCCAGGGCAACGACACGGTCGACGGCGACAACGCCGAACCCACGCTCGGCTTCGGCGCCGCCGACTTCTGCGACGGCGGAAAAGGGATCAACACCTTCCTCAACTGCGAGACCGGTCCCTAGCCGCCACCGACAACCGGCCGTGCGCGCCCGCAACATCACGACACTCCTCGTCGCCCTCGTCGCGCTCGCACCGCCGGCCGGAGCCGCGGCCGCGGGCTCCCAGCCCTGCGGGCACGGGCTGCGCTTCTCAGCCACCTCGCCATGGAACGCGGCGCCTCTCCCCTCCGCCCCTCTGGACCCCGCCTCCGCGGCGATGACGCTCCGGCTGGCCCAGCAGGTGAAGGAACACGGCGCGGCTTTCAACACCACCACCTGGAGCGTTCCGATCTACACGGTTCCGGCGAACCAGCCGACCGTGAAAGTCACACTCGACGGCCCCAACCGCGATCTCCAGAGCGCCTGGGAAGCGGTGCCGATTCCAGCCGGCGCCCAGCCGGCCCCACCCGTGCTGGGCGGCGACGGCCACCTCGTCGTCTGGCAGCCGACGACGGACACGATGTGGGAATTCTGGCGGATGAAGGTCGGGGCCGACGGGTGGCACGCGCAGTACGGCGGCCGCATCGTCGAAGCGAGCCGGAACCCCGGCTACTACGTCGACCTCTTCGACAGGCTGGGTAACGTCAGGGAGCGTTCCTGGTGGGGTGCGACGGCGACCGGCCTGCCGCTGGCGGCGGGGCTGGTCACGCTCGAAGAGGTCCGCTGCGGGACGATCAACCACGCCCTCGCGCTCGCCCTCCCGCAGACGCGCCAGGGTGTGATCGTCTGGCCCGCGCAGCGCGGCGACGGCACCGACCCGGCGCCGACCGCGATCCCCGAGGGTGCCCGGCTCCGCCTCGATCCGAGCCTCAACATCGCCAAGCTGAAGCTGCCCCCGATCACCGCGATGCTGGCCAGGGCCGCGCAGCGCTACGGGCTGATCGTCCGCGACGGCGCCGGCAGCGTCGCGCTCTACGGCGAGGACCCGGCGCCGACCGGCGAAAACCCCTGGCCTCAGCTGCTCGGCGGCTTGAAGCCGTGGCAGTTCATGCCGCAGTTCCCCTGGTCGCACCTGCAGGTGCTGAGCATGGCCACCCAGCCCTACCCGCCGGCGACGGAAGTCAAGCCGGCGCCCGCCGCACCCGCCGCACCCGCCGCGACTCCCGCAGGTACGCCAGGGCGCCTCCAAGGAGCAGCCCGATGACGATGCCGACGAAGACGCGGATCAATAGGACCGAGCTGCGATCGCTCGCCGCGGTCGTCGCCGGCGAGATGACCTGGACCAGCTGGGTAGCCACCTGACCTTGAACGCTCGCCGTATACGCTTTCTCGAGCGCACCGACGCGCAGTTTCGCGGCGTCGTACCCGCTCTGTGCCCTGGCGACGCCGACCTCGGCCGAGGTGGTCGGTTCTTCCCCGGCGTCTTCGACCGCACTGTGGAGTTCCTGCTTGGCGAGTTTGGTGACGACGCTCGCGGTCTTGAACTGATCAAGCAGCCGGGTGCTGTCGGGGTTGTTCTGGTTGAGCCGCGCCGCGTACCGGATCAGGGAGTGACTGCTCTCGTTGGCGAGGGTGATCGCCAGCTTTTCGGTCGAGGCCGTCGCTTCGACCCGGAACACCGGGCTTTCGGCGATCGGCGTCGCGGTGACACTGCCCTGGACCTCAGCCACCGGCAGCCCGGTCTTCGCCGCGACGGGCTTCGCGACCGCCTGTGCGGTGACGGTTCTGCTGTACCCGTTGGCAAGGGCCTGGGTGGCGACCGCGTAGCCGGAGAGCGCGCCCGGCGAGGTGATGTCGATCCTCCCCACCGCGAGCCGTGTGACGGCGGTGTAGGTGGGAGAGCGGACGACGGCGGTCGCCGCCGCGGCCGCGACGAACCCCATCACCACGATCAGAACCAGCCACCAGTTCCGGAGCATCGCGCGGGAGACACTCACTGCCGGCGGCGGATCCGCAGACAGCCCTCGATCGTTCGACTCAGCGTTCAAAAGGATGGCTAGCGTGCTTGGTAGAGCCCGGCGTTCGGCCGTGCATGTGCTGCACCGTGCAAGCTCGTCTCAAAGGCCCCTTCCTGATTTTCTGATCATCGGCACGCAGAAGGGCGGTACCACCTCCCTCCACGCCTATCTGGCCGAAAATTCGATGGTTTCCGCTCCCTCCACGAAGGAGGTCCACTACTTCGACCACAACCACGGCCGGGGGCAGGGCTGGTATCGGGCTCATTTTCAGCGCGCCTACGGGTCGGCCCGGCTCAGCTTCGAGTCGACCCCCTACTACCTGTTCCACCCGCTCGTGCCCGAACGCGTCTCCGAGCTGCTGCCCGAAGCCCGGCTCCTCATCGTCCTCCGCAACCCGATCGACCGCGCCTTCTCCCAACACAATCACGAGCGGGCGCTCGGCTTCGAGGACCTCGAGTTCGAGCAGGCGCTCGAGCGCGAAGCCGAGCGGCTCGAGGGCGAGGAGGAGCGGATGTTCACCGACCCCGGCTACCGGTCGTTCGCCCACCAGCACCACTCCTACCTGGCCCGCGGCCGCTACGCCGAGCAGCTCGAGCGCTGGCTCGGCCACTTCGATCGCGACCAGATCCTCGTCCTCAGCGCCGAGGAGCTCTTCGCCGACCCGGTCGAGGTGGTCGGCCGGTCCCAGCAGTTCCTCGGCCTCCCGCTGGAGAGCCCGCTGGACCTCTCGGCCCGGAACGCCCGCGAGTACGCGCCGATCTCCGCCGAGACCCGGGCCCGCCTGCGGGCCGAGTTCGAGCCCCACAACCTTCACCTCGAAGGACTCCTCGGCCGCGACCTGGGCTGGGATTGACGATGCTGATCGTCAACGCCGACGACTGGGGGCTGCGGCCCGAGGTGACCGACTCGATCCTCGCCTGCTGGGAGGCGGAATCGATCACCGCCGCCTCGGCGATGGCCCACATGGGCGACAGCGAGCGCGCCGCCGAGATCGCCGCCGAGAGCGGGCTGCCGCTGAGCCTCCACCTCAACCTGACGACGCCGTTCACCGCCGCCGCGGTGCCTTCGGGCCGGCGCCGGCGCCACCAGCAGGCGATCGCCTACTTCGCCGGGCCCTACCGACGCCGCTTCCTCTTCGACCCCCGGCGCCGCGACCTGCTCGACTCCTGCGTCGCCGACCAGCTCGAGGCCTACGCGGAGATCTGCGGGGGCGTGCCCGCCGACGCCGACGGCCACGAGCACATCCAGGTCTGCCCCACCGTCCTCTCGACCCGGTCGCTGGGCCGGGTCGAGACCCTGCGCGAGGCCCACAGCTTCGAGCCGGGCCGGCGCTCCTCCGCGAAGCGGGCCCACCGGGCCTCGCT
Organism: uncultured Solirubrobacterales bacterium; assembly: GCA_963795295.1. Taxonomy (GTDB): domain Bacteria; phylum Actinomycetota; class Thermoleophilia; order Solirubrobacterales; family 70-9; genus VRUE01. Next base: position 372,040 of record CAWCHE010000005.1, on the reverse strand, counting down.
CAACTGGGCGCTGCGCCGGCGCTTCAGGTCGGCCCGCTTCGTCTCCCTCCGCGACCTCCACCCCGCGCTCGGCGGCGAGGGCCTCGGCCGGCAGCTCGAGGCATCGCGCTGGGAAGACGTCGAGGTGATGGTCCACCCCGCCGACGAGGAGGAGCGGGAGGTGCTCCTCTCGGCGAGCTGGCGGAGCCTGATGCAAACCCTGCCGACCGGCTCCCGGGCCGACCTGCGATGAGGAAGTGGGCGACATACGTGGCCCTGGCCTGGGCGCTTGCGGTGACCGGCTGCGGCGCCTCGGGCAGCCTCTCGGAGGCCCCCCCGGCCCAGGCCTCGACCAGCCGCACCCCGGCGCGGTTCTTCGCGCCCGACTCCGTCTGGAACACACCGGTGCGCGCGGACGCGCCGCTCGACCCGACATCGGACGAACGGGCGGCCGCGATCGCAAAGCAGGTCCGCGCCTTCGGCACCACGATCAACACCTCCAAGTATTCGACCCCGATCTACAGCGTCGGCCCCGAACAGGCGACCGTCCCGGTCCTCCTCCCGGAACGCGACGGCGCTCTCAACAAGGCGATGGAGGCCGTGCCGATACCGCCCGGCGCCGTCCCCGCGGCGGGTACCGACGCCCACCTCGTCGTCTGGCAGCCCTCGACCGACACGATGTGGGAATTCTGGAAGCTGCGGCAGGAAGCCGACGGCTGGCACGCCGACCACGGCGGCAGGATGACCGGCGTCCAGCGCAGCCCCGGCTACTACCACCACGCCGTCAGCCCCGACGGGTTGACCGAACAGCCCTGGTGGGGCGCGACGGCGACCGGCCTGCCCCTGGTCGGCGGCCTGATCACCCTCAGGGACCTGCGAGGGAGCCGGATCGACCACGCCCTCGCGATCGGGCTGCCCGAGGTCGAGAGCGGTCTCCACGCCTTTCCCGCCCAGCGCAGCGACGGCAAATCGACAGTGCCCACCTCTATTCCCGAGGGCGCCCGCTTCCGCCTCGACCCCGAGCTCCGGGTCGCCTCGCTCGGGCTGCCGCCGGCGCTACGGAAGATCGCCGAAGCCGCCCAGCGCTACGGCCTGATCGTCCGCGACGGCGCCGGCAGCGTCGCGCTCTACGCGGAAGACCCCACCCAGCTGGGCCCGCCCGACCCCTATCCGGCGATCTTCTCCGGCATCCCCCCCTACAAGCTCGCGGCGCTGTTCCCGTGGGGCCGGCTCCAGCTCCTGAAGATGCACCTCTCCCGGTCCGAGGGGCCATGAGCGGACCGCGGCCCGACACCTCGCCCGAGCGCCTGCTGTTGATCTCACCGGTCCGCGACGAGGCCCGTCACGTCGACGCCGTCGTCGCGGCGGTCGAGTCGCAGACTCGCGCCCCCGACCTCTGGGTCGTCGTCGACGACGGCTCGGGAGATGAGACCCGGGCCCGCTTCGAAGCCCACGCCGAGCGCCTCCCCTACATGCGCGTCGTCTCGACCCCGGCCGATCACACCGACGACGACGGCGACCGCCTCGCCGCCGCCGGCCCCGACCGCGCCTGGAACTTCGGCCTGCGCAGCGCCGGTGAGAACGGCTTCACCCACCTCGGCAAGCTCGACGGCGACATCGTCCTCCCGGCCGAGTACCTCGACGAGATGCTCGCCCGCTTCCGGGCCGACCCGCGGCTGGGGATGGCCGGCGGGGCGATCCTCGAGGAAGCGGGCGACGAGTGGCGCCTGCTGCGGACCGCCTCCGATCAGGTGACCGCCCCCGCGCGCCTCTACAGCCGCAGCTGCTTCGAGGCGATCGGCGGCATGCCCGAACGGCTCGGAGCCGACGTGATCACGACCACCTACGCCAAGCTGCGCGGCTTTCGCACCGCCACCTTCGACGACCTCCGGGTCCGCCACCTGCGCCACATCGGCACCGCCCAGGGCGCCCTTCGGGGCCGCGCCCGCCACGGCGAATACCAGTACATCGTCCACTACTCGGCGGCCTGGATCGCCCTGCGGGCGGTGATGGTCGCCCTGCGCTTCCACCCCCGCGGCCTCTCCGGCGCCTGGTTCCTCGGCGGCTACCTGCGGGCGGCGATGCGGGGCGTCCCGCGGGTCGAGGACCCCGAGTTCCGCGAGTTCATGCGCGCCCAGCAGCGGGCACGGATGCGGCGGGCGACGGCACGGGTGCTGCGGGTGCGGAGCTGATGAGAACCACCAAGGAGAAGGAGATCGGGATGGAGAGAAGCGAACGCCTGCTGGAGACGATCCGGCTGCTCGAGGACCACGGGAACCGCCAGGACTGGATCGGGCCCGACCCCTACGAGGGGCTGAACGCGACCCGCTTCATCGACCTTCCGCGCCGCTCGGTGCTCGGGCGCCGCCTGGTCATGCAGGTGGTGAAGCGCTCGCCGCTCGACCTGCGGCCGCTGCTCGGCATCACCCCGACCCGCAACGCCGCCACCGTGGCCTGGGCAGTCTCCGCCTACGCGCAGGGCGGCTTCCTCCCCGCCGAGCTCCAGCGCGACCGCCTCGAGCAGGCGACCCGGCTGCTGATCTCGATGCGCCTCCCCGACTGGGAGGAGGCCTGCTGGAGCTACCCGTTCGACACCCAGTCCCGGGTCTTCTTCTACGCAAAGACCGACCCCAACACGATCGCCACCTCCTTCGCCGGGATGGCGCTGCTCGACGCCTTCGAGGTGACCGGCGAGGAGCGGCTGCTGGAGCTGGCCGGCAGCGTCGCCCGCTTCCTCGTCGCCAACGTCCCCCAGACCGAGGACGCTCCCGGCGCCCGCTTCGGCTACCTGGTCGGCGACCGCAGCCCGATCCACAACGCCAACACCCACGTCTGCGCCCTCCTCGCGCGGCTGATCACCCACGGTGCCGACGAGTACCGCGACGCTGTGCGGGAGGGGCTGACCTGGACGCTCGAGCGCCAGCGCGCGGACGGCTCCTGGCCCTACGGGGAGCGCGAGGACCTCGACTGGGTCGACAACTTCCACACCGGCTACGTCCTCGACTCGCTCCGGGTCTGCGCCGACGCCGATGTCGACGATCGGGCCGAGCCCGCCTGGCGCGAGGGGCTCGAGTACTGGCGGGCCAACCTGATCGCCGCCGACGGGCTCCCGAAGTACTACGACAAGGAGCCCTACCCGATCGACACCCAGTGCGCCGCCCAGGCGATCCAGACCCTGGCGATCGCCTCCAAGCACGACCCCTCATGCCTCGGGCAGGCATGGAAGGTGTTCGAGTGGACGATGGCGAACATGCGGCGCCGCGACGGCCTCTTCTACTTCCAGCGCCGCCGGCACTGGATCAACCGGACCCCCCACATGCGCTGGACCGAGACCTGCATGTACCTGGCGCTGGTGCACCTGCTGGCCGCCGACCGCGAGCACTTCGACCTCGGTCAGCCCTCGGCGGCGCTGGCCGACTGAGCCGAGCCCCCGGCGCCCTTCCAGCGGTAGCGCCAGGGGTAGACCACGCCGGCCCAGAGCCACAGCACCTGGTTCGGGAACGCCTGCACCATCGGGATCAGGTTGGCGACGATCAGCCACATCACCGTGATCGCCAGCAGCCCGATCCGCCACGAGTAGAGCTGCGGCGGGCCGCGGACGAAGATCGCCCCGCCGATCGCGAGGGCCATGGCGAATAGCCAGAGCGCGATCCCGACCAGCCCCAGCTCGGCGGCGTTGGAGAGGAAGACGTTGTGGACTTCCCCCGTCGTGTTGGTCAGGGGGTAATCGGCGGCCTGCTGGAAGTAGGGGCCGCTGCGTTCCTGGAAGGTCCCCCAGCCGAAGCCGAACAGGGGCCGCGCCTTGACCATGTTCTCGGCCGCTTTGTTGAGGTTCGCCCGGTCCCAGGTCGTGCGCTGGTCGTTGACCCGCTGGTCGATCCGCGCGTGCAGCCCCGGCACGAGGAAGACCAGCGCGACGACGACGGTCGCCGTCGCCGGGACGATGACGATCAGGTAGCGCCGGATCTTCGGCACCGCTGCGCAGGCGATCAGCGAGGCGACGACGGCGCCGATCCAGACCGATCGCTGCAGGGTCAGGATCAGGCCGAACAGACAGACGATCGCGACCCCGACCGCCATCACCCGCAGCCAGCGCCGCCGCAGCTCGACGAAGGCGACCGCCGCGGCGACGGTCGCGTAGTAGAGGGCGACGCCGTTGACGGCCGACTCGGCGAACGGCCCGCGCGCGCGGCCCGGCTGGTAGCCGTAGTGGGGGTCGAGGATGTACTTCGGGAAGACGAAGGCGTGCGGGCCGACCCCCTCGAAGACCGCGGTGAGGCCGAGGTAGGCGCCGATCGCGAGGAAGGTCCCGAGCAGGATGCGGCGCTGGTGCGCGGTCGCGAAGGCGACCGGCCCGCAGAGGAAGAGCAGGAACGGCATCACCCCGAAGCGGTCGATCAGCGGGTAGAGCGCGGCGCGGTCGCCGATCGTCCCGGCCGCGATCGCCGAGCAGACCGTGTAGGCGACGGCGACGAGCAGGGCCAGGTGCGCCGGGGTGAGGCGGACGAAGGGCCGCCGGCCGATCGTTGGATCCCGGATCAGGAAGACGACGAAGGCGACGATCAGAAGCAGCCGGTCGGGCGAGGCGAGGCTCGGAAAGCCGAGCTGGCGCCAGCTCCCGGAGAACATCGAGAGCGCGATCGCGCCGCTGAAGAGCCAGGCGATGTCGACGTAGGCCGTCAGGTACAACGCCCCGATCCCGATCACCCCGACGACCCCGGCCAGCGCCGTGGCCCGCCCCCCGGCTCCGCTCAGCGCCAGCGCGAAGACGAAGATCGGGACCAGCGGGGCGAGGAGGAGGGGCCAGCGATCCTCGAGCTGCAGACGCCGTTCCACGCCCGCCGCCTAGGAGCCGAAGCGGCCGGGGGACTCGGCCAGGATCGCCCGCCAGGCGCTCGGCGCCGCGCGGCCGCCCGCGACCCTCACCTTGACGACGTCGCGGGCCATCGAGGTCAGGGCGCCGGCGGCGTCGCGGGCGCTCCCGGCCGGCTTCGTCCCGGCCGTGGCGAGCTCCTCGCGCAGGCGATCACCGTCGTAGCCCATCGTCGTCAGGCGCTCGTCACCGATCCAATCGAGGTAGCGGCCCGCCCAGGCCCGCCGCACCGGGTTGCCGATCGTCGCCCGCCACTTGTCCTTCGGCTCCTGCGCCAGGCTCGAGTAAGTCTTGGTCCCGACGGGGTCGCCCATCGCGCCGTTGAGCGGCACGGTGGCGAATCGATCCAGCGACGTCGGGTCGAACTCCAGCCCGAGGAACCGGGTCAGCCGCCGCCACTCGGCGTCGTCCCCCGCGACCAGGTCCTCGAAGTGGACTGAGCAGATGCGGTCGGCGTGGCGCCTCGACCCTTCGACCAGCCGCGCCAGCCCCCCGAAGAGGCTGGTCGGGTAGTCCTGCGGCCGCCAGCGCCCATCGCAGAACGTCTCGACCACCGAGGAGAGGACCGCCAGCGGGTTGCGCCAGAGGACGACGATCCGCGCCTCGGGGAGAGCGCGGGCGATCTCGTCGACGATGAGGAAGTACGGCGGCGTCTTGTCGAGGTAGTGGGAGGCGCCGTCCGCCGCCTGCTCGTAGACGGCGCGGGCCGCGTCGCCGACGGCGCGCTCGTAGGAGGCGCTGCCTTCCGGAAGCTCGCGGGAGAAGTCGGCGAGCGCTTCGTGGATGCGCGGCTGCCAGCTGCCCGCGGCAGGGACGTCGTCGCGCAGCGGCAGGAGCAGGGGTAGCAGCAGCCAGGGCTCGGAGGCGGTTGCCACCCCGTCGTGGGCGGCCAGCACCCGCTGGACCAAGGTGGAGCCGCTGCGGGGGAGGGAGAGGATCAGGATCGGCGTGACGGCCAAGACTTCGCAGCGTAGAGCCTGTTTTGCCCTCTCCAGGCTGGATCGCCGGCGCTCCAGACGAATGTTCCTTTCCAATAGGTTGTGCCCAATGGGCCTCTTCGGGAACAAGGAGGAGAAGGCGGCGGAGGAGGCAGCCGGCGCCGCCGCGGTCGAGCACCTCGACGCGCTCTCGACCGACGAGCTCGCCGTCGAGCTGATGCCCGCCTTCGGCCCGGACGGCGCCAAGGCCAAGGGCCGCTCCGGCTCCAACGCGATGGCGGTGATCCAGTGGCTGGTCAGGGACCACCCGCGCCACCCGAGCCTGCGGCCGCTCGCCGACGCGGTGCCGGCGGCCCTGCAGCGGCTCACCGCCGCGGGCCTGCTGAAATCGACCGGCTCGGGGATCGGCACCGGCGTCGACAGCTACTCATTGACCCCCGCCGGCGAGGAAGCGCTCTCCGACGGCTCGGTCGCCCAGCGCCTCAGCTAGACGTGGTTGCTGGGCAGGTGCCAGCGGCGCGGCGCGATCAGCTCGTCGATCTCGGCCGGGCCCCACGAGCCCTGCTCGTAAGGGACCGTCGCGGGCGGCGCCTCGAGCAGCGGCTCTGAGATCTCCCAGAGGCGCTCGATCGCGTCGGAGCTGGTGAAGAGGGTGCGGTCGCCGACGAGGACGTCGTGGATCAGCCGCTCGTAGGCGTCGAGCGCCTGCTCGGAGGTGTCGAATGTGTCGGCGAAGCTGAAGCGCATGTGCGCCTCCCCCAGTTCCATCGTCGGCCCCGGGACCTTGGCCAGGAACGAGGCCGAGATGCTGCCGGGGTCGCCTAGCTCGAAGGTGAGGTGGTCGTGACCGAATGACTCCTCGATGCGGGCGCAGTCGAGCGGGAACATCCGCCGCGGCGGCTCGGCGAAGGCGACGGTGAGCAGGTGGCGGTCCTCCCTCATCCGCTTGCCCGAGCGCAGGTAGAACGGGACCCCCTCCCAGCGCCAGTTGTCGATGAAGGCCTTGAGCGCGACGAAGGTCTCGGTGTCCGAGTCCGGGTCGACGCCCTCCTCGTCGCGGTACCCGGCGTACTGGCCGCGGACGACGTTCTCCGGCCGCACCGGCGGCATCGAGTCGAAGACCTTCTCGCGCTCGAGCCCCAGCGCCTTCGGCTCCAGCGAGGTCGGCGGCTCGAGGGCGACGAAGCCGAGGACCTGGAAGAGGTGGGTGACGATCATGTCGCGGAAGGCACCGGTTTCCTCGTAGAAGCTCGCCCGCATCTCGATCGAGAGCGTCTCGGGGACGTCGATCTGGACGTGGTCGATGTGGTTGCGATTCCAGACCGGCTCGAACATCCCGTTCGCGAACCGCATCGCCAGCAGGTTCTGGACCGCCTCGCGGCCGAGGTAGTGGTCGATGCGGTAGATGCAGCGCTCGTCGAAGACCGTGCGCAGGGTCGCGTTCAGCGCCCGGGCCGACTCGAGGTCGGTGCCGAAGGGCTTCTCGGTGATCACCCGCGCGCCCTTCCCCAGCCCGGCCTCCTGCAGCCCTTCGATCGTCTCCGCAGTCGCCCGCGGCGGCAGCGAGAGGTAGAGCAGCACCCCGGCCTCGGCGCCGATTTCCTCGCGGGCGCTGGCGACCGCCTGCGCCAGATCGCCGAAGCCCTCGCCGACGCCGACGAATCGGAGCGACTCGGAGAAGCGCTCCCAGGCCTCGCTGTCCAGCGACCTGCGGCCGGAGCTGTCGACCGACTCCCTCGCCAGCCCGCGGAACTCCTCGACGCCGATGTCGTTCCGGGCGGCGCCGATGATCCGGAAGCGCCTAGGCATCAGCCCGACCCGGGCGAGGTGGAACATGCCCGGCAGCAGCTTGCGCCTCGCCAGGTCTCCGGTGGCCCCGAGCAGGACGATGATCTGGTCCTCGGGGACCTGGGCCGCGGATCTCTCCGCGGGGGCGATTGCCGTCGCGACGGCCACGCCGTCAGGCTGACAGATCGGGGCCGCGGGCCGTGCTTCGGCGGCGCTCGCCTAGCCGGCGAGGGGCTCGACGCGGAAGGCTGAGCGCGTCGGGTTCTGCGGCTTGAAGAAGGTGGCCGTCTGGTTTTTCACTCGCCAGGGCGGCGGCAGCGCGCCATTGGGCGTCGCGAGGAAGCGGGTGAAGAGGACCGAGGCCCGCCTGCAGCTGATCCCCGAGCGCGGCGGTATGTAGAGGAGGTAGGAGCCCTTGGGGAAGACGAGGGGCCCGACCCGCTGGCTGTTGTTGACGGTGTAGGTGCCCGAGCAGAGCGCCCCGAGCGGCGAGTTGCCTCCGCCGCCGCCTTTGCCGCCGAGCTGGACGCTGAAGCCGAGGACCGCGCCTTTATTGAAGCTCGCTTTGCCGCTCCCTTCGCCGACGACCCGCCAGGGGCGCGGAAGCACTCCGTCGTAGTCCTCGAGGAAGCGGGCGAATAGTTTCGACGCCGCGGCACAGGTGACCCCGCCCGATGCGCCGGTCGTCACCGAGTAGCTGCTGGCCGGAAAACTCGCGGTCCCGATCCGGTCGTTGTGGATGACCCGGAAGGCGGGGCAGGAGGCGGCCGAGGCCGAGGCGCCGCTGCCGAGCGCCGAGACCAGCAGGATCGAGAGGCCGAGGGCGATCCGCGCCACGCCACGCCGACCGATCAGGTTTCTCCTCGCGCTCATCACGCCCAACCTAACAGCGAGGGGTGACGCCGTGGGCTCGGCGAGGCCCCCGCCCCCGAAGTCGACTCAGACGGCGGCAGCCGGGAGCGGCAGGCGCATCATCACTTCGGTTCCGCCGTCCCTGGGCAGGGTGATCTCGAATGCGGAGCAGAGGGCGGCGATCAGGTCGAGCCCGAGGCCAAGGCCCTCGGCGGCATCCTCGTCTCGACCCGGAACGCTCCGACCCAGGCCGCCGCCCCGGTCGCGAACGACGATCGTGAGCTCGGCGCCCTCTTGCGAAGCCCTGACGTCGATCGTCCCCGGCTCCGCCGAGTAGGCGTGGATCACCGCGTTGGCGCAGGCCTCGGTCACGACCGTCTTCAGGTCGCCGACGGTCGGCTCGACCATCCCCAGCCGCTCGGCGAAGCTGGTCACGACGTGGCGGACGAGCGGCACGCCTTCAGCCTTGGCCGGAAGCCCGATCAGGAGGGTGGGACCGACGGGAGTCGCTGCGGTGGTCATGTACTGCTGCTGCCCCCTTTGCCGTTGTCGGAAACCCCCGGTCAGCCGACGTCGGAGGGCCCGGCGAGCGCCTGCTCGGCTGTCTCGAAGACGAGCCCGTTCTCGGTCAGCCCGGTGATCGCGAGGGTCCGGTGCACCGCTCCCGTGGCTCCATAGACCGCGCACCTGCCGCCCCGCTCGAGCATCTGGTTGTGGGCGCGGACGATCGCCGCGATCCCGGTCGAGTCGATGAATTCGCAGTTCTCGAGGCCGATCAGGAGCCGCTCGCACTCGGCGACCGCGCGGCCCAGGGCCGCCTCCATCTCCGCCGCGACTGCAAGATCCAGCTCGCCCTCGACCTCGATGGCTCGGCAGCCGGGCTGCGGCTCGTTCTCAGTAAGTTTGAAAACCCGCACCGGTCCTCGCGATCCTAGCGTCCCCGCGATTGAGTCTCCCCACCGCCGGGTACCGGGTCCCCATGACGACGATCGAGCTGCCGCTGGGGATGCTGGCCGAGACTCCTGGCCCGCCCGTTCCCGACCCCCAGCCGGGGCCGCCGCAGCCGCCGAGCCCAGACCCCTCTCCCGACCCGCCGCGCCCTGACCCGGGGCCGCCCGAGCCTCACCCGCCGATCGATCCTCCGGACCCCATGCCGCCGGCTCCGGAGATCAGCACGATCCCGGTTCTTTGAGCGCCGCGGCCTGAGTCAGGCGGCGCCGACGAACGGCAGCGCCGAGTCGACGCCGGTCAGCTCGAGGACCTGACGGACCGAGGCGGCCCGGCTCTCGATCAGCCTGAAGCGATCATCGCCGTCGCCGTTGAGGCGACGGTGGGTCGAGACCAGCAGGGCGATCCCGGTCGAGTCGATGAACTCGAGCTCGCCGAGGTCGAGCGTGACCGGTGCCCCGGCCCCTTCCGCGGCGAAGAGCTCGGCGGCGAGCGTCTCGGAGTTGGAGAGGTCGAGCTCACCGGCCAGCGCGATCACCCGGCCGCGCTCGTCATGAGCCTGGCGGATGACCAGGGGCCCGTCCCGCACCTCGTTCTGCCCTGCGTTCACAACTCCAAACGGTAGCCGATCGAAACGCTCCGGAGTCATGTCAGGGCGGACTGAATCCTGACCGTTGTCCCGCTCGCACCGGAGCGGATCCGGACCAGATCGCAGAGCTGGTTGGCGATCCACAGGCCGCGGCCGCGCTCCTGGGTCGGAACCGGCCGCAGACGCCCGACCAGCGGCTCCTCGATCGACCCCGAGTCCTCGACTTCGACGGTCAGCCGGCCGGGCTCACCCCAGAGGTGGACGACACCGTGTCCGCCCCCGTGGAGACAGCTGTTGGAGGCCAGCTCGCTTGCGGCGAGGACGAGGTCCGCGACCGCCTGCCGGCTGCCTCCGGCGTCGTCGGCAGCTTGCTTTACCCGGCGCCTGACCTCGACGAGCTCGGGACGCTCGAACTCGAAGCGCTCTGCCCGCGGCGGCCGGGCGGGCAGCTCGCCGGCGAACGGGTCCGCGCCCTCGACGTAGTGATCGCTGGGCGCGACGACGGCGTCATGGGCGAGGACGCGGTGGGAGCAGCCCACCCCCTCGAGCACCTCGTCGTCGAGGCCGCTCGCGTCGTAGGGGCAGAGCAGCGACCATGGCGGCGATTCGGCGAAGGCGACGTTGAGGAGCGACTCGTGACGGCGGCACTCGTCGATCTCGGCCACCTCGCGTCCCGGCCAGACCGGTTCGCCGATCCCGCGGACCGGGCGGCCGCCGTTCTCGTCGATGAAGCCCTGCCAGAAGGGGATGATCCGGGCGGGGTTGCGGCCGAGGTCCTCCATGTCGAGGAAGCCGACCTCGTCCGAGTCGACCCCGAGCTCGCCCTCGAGCAGCGCCGTGTTGGTCCTGCTGACGGCGACCATCGCCGGTTCCCCCGCCTCGAGCCCGGCGCGCAGAAAGGGCACGGCGGCGGTCAAGAGCTCATCGGAGTCCTTGTAAATCAGCGCCTCGTGGCGAAAGCCTGAATTCCCCATTTTGCGAGACCTCTGTGCCTGATTCTGGCAAGAAGTTCCCGCTCCGCTACCCGATCTGGCCAATGGTCAACAAATTTGTGCCAATACGTCGATCGGTGCAACGGCCAGTAGGACACGGCGTCCTACTCCTCAGGCTGCCACAGCTCGATCCGATTGCCCTCGGGGTCGGTGACCCAGCCGAACCGGCCGACACCGTCCATGTCCTGGGTCTCCTCGGCCACGTCCGCCCCCTTGGCGCGCAGCTGCGCCAGCATCGCGTCGAGGTCGCCGACCCGGAAGTTGATCATCGCCTGCTGGGAACGGGAGCCGAAGTACTCGGTCTCGGGCTCGAACGTCGCGAACACCGTCGGCCCGGCCTCCTGGCTCCAGAGGCCGTTCTCATCGGCGTCCAAGCCGAGGCAGTCGCGATACCACGCACCCAGGGCCGCCGGGTCGGAAGCCCGCATGAAGTAACCGCCGATGCCGAGCACGCGCTCCATGGCCTAGGCGGAATCCTGCCTCGGCCTCAGCACCAGCAGGCAGAGGTCGTCGCGGATCGGGCCGTCGGTCCACTCGAGGATCGCCTTCTCGACCCGGCTGACGACCGACCGCGCGGGCAGCCTGCAGTGAGGGTCGAGGAGGCGCGCGAGCCCCTCGAGGCCGAGGGTGTCCCCGCGCCGGCGGACGTCGGTGGCGCCGTCGGTGTAGACGACGACGCCGTCGTCACCCTGCAGCCGGGCCTCGTGGTTGGTGAGATCGAGGCCGTCGGCGGCGCCGAGCAGGAAGGTCTCGCTCGTCACCTCGAGCTCGTCGAGGTGCGGGATCCGCAGCGGCGGCGGGTGGCCGGCCACCGCCCAGGCCAGGCTCTCGTCCTTGGAGCTGTACCGCAGGCAGACCGCGCTGACCAGCTCCTTCTTCCTCGTCGAGCGCTCGACGAGGGCGCCGTTGGCGAGCATCAGCAGCTCGGCCGGATCACTCGTGTTGGCGGCGAAGGCGGCGAAGCGGGCGCGGATGAAGGTCGCGAGCTGGGCCGCCGCCGGGCCGTGGCCGGCGACGTCGCCGACGATCGCCACGGTGGAGCCGTCGGGGCCATTGGTCAGCAGATAGAAGTCGCCGGAGACGCCGAACTCGGAGGGGACGAAGGCGGCGGCGGCATCGACGTCGGGTAGCTCCGGGAGATTCGCCGGCGCGAGCGCGGCGCGGATCGCCTCGAGTTCCTCGGCGGAGTGCTCGAGGACCAGGAAGCGCTCGCGGAGAAAGGAGACGATCGCGGCGACAGCGCAGAAGGCGACCAGCCTGACCGCGAGGGCCAGGCCGAACTGGGGAATCGGCTCGATCAGCGAGCCGATCACATAGAGGACGACGGAGCCGGCGACGGCGATCGCCGCCGCCCGCGCCCCCCACCACCAGGCCGCGAGGCCGATCGGGATCGCGTAGAAGAAGCCGACGCCCGTGTTCGAGCCGCCGCTGGTCGCGACCCAGATCGCGAACACACCTGTTGCCGCCGCGCCGACCCAGGCGAGACGAGCTGCATTGGACATCGACCCTGGCACCCTGCAGCGACCTTACATCAGCGATGGGCGCTCTCTGCCGGAAAGCTGTGCGGGCTCAGCCGAAGCGAGGGGTGAGCGGCTGGAAGGCGCGCCACCAGGTCTCGTCGAGGGGGATGTCGCTGATCCGGGCGAGGACCGACCCGTCGTCGTCGCAGAGCTCGTAGCTGACCGCGAGCGGGAGGCGGGCCCGGTCGACGTCGACGACGCGGGCAATCAGCGAAAACGGGGGGCGGCTGAGCCAGAGCTCGTCGCGCTTCGGGATCGGTTTCGCCTCGATCTCGGCCATGCCTGGCGGCTACCCGGACCGGGGATCGCAATAAACCTTCTGTCCAGTCGCAAACCGACTGCTCAAGCCGACCAGGGGCGCACCCGAGGATCACGAATACGGATCCGAAGCCGATCCGCGTACAGGGCATGGCGATTCCCCAGGCGACAGCAGGCGCGAGAAAACCGAACCGGCACCGCCGGAAGCACAAGCACGTCTGGAAGGACAAGCACTACCGCTGGGTGCCCACCGACGACGGCGACTGGCGCGTGCAGGCGTACATGTTCCGCCACAAGCACAAGCCCCGCCCCCATCACTACCGCGGGCCGGGCAAAAAGCCGGCGCGCCGGCCCGTGGCGGCGGCTTTCAATCCCGACCCCCGTCCGGCGGGCGCCTACCAGGGCCCGTTCGGCCCCGCCCAGGCCAGGCGCCTCCTCGACCGGGCGGGCTTCGGCGCCGTCCCCGGCCAGGCCGAGCAGCTCTCGACGCTGGGACTGGTCCGGGCGGTCCAATCGCTGACCCGTCCCAGCGGCGCCGCCGTGCTGAGCGGAGCGCCCCCCGTCGACGACGACGGCGCCCCGATCGCCCCGGCCGACGCCTGGGGCCACGACCACCTCTGGTTCCTCGACCGCATGATCAGGAGCAGCCAGCCGATGGTCGAGCGGATGGCCCTCGTCTTCCACGACTGGTTCGCGACCTCCAACGCCAACGTCTCCCACCAGCAGCAGTTGATGGACCAGTCGAACCTCTTCCGGGCGGCCTGCTTCGGCTCCTTCCTCGACCTCTTCAAGGCGGTGACGGTCGACCCGGCGATGCTCCAGTGGCTGAACGGCAACGAAAGCACGAAGAGCGCGCCGAACGAGAACTACGGCCGGGAGATGATGGAGCTGTTCTCGCTGGGGGCCGACCGCGGCGCCTACACCGAGGACGACATCCGCGAACAGGCCCGCTCGCTGACCGGCTGGCGCAACGACTGGTCGGACGAGCTCGGCGCCTACAACTTCCGCTTCGAGCCCAAACGCCACGACAGCGGCGCCAAGACCGTCTTCGGCCGGGTCGGCAACTGGACCTGGGAAGACGCCTGCCGCCTCTGCGTCGAGAACCCCCTCCACTCCTCGTTCTTCGTCGAAAAGCTCTGGAGCTACTTCGTCCCCCAGCCTCCCTCCCAGGCCGTCCGCGACAGCCTGATCGCGACCTACCAGGGGTCGGGATGGGGGATCCGGCCGGTGCTCGAGACAATCCTGATGAGCCCCGACCTCTACACCGGCCCGCCGATGGTGAAACCGCCCGTCGTCCAGCTCGCCGGGATGCTCCGCAACCTGGGGCGGACGATCGACACCACCGCCTGGGCCTGGCTCTGCGACGAGGCCGGCCAGATGCTCTTCTGGCCGCCGAACGTCTCCGGCTGGGACGACACCCGCTGGCTCGACACCTCGCGGATGAAGGCGCGCTGGACGATCGTCGACTACGCCCTCGACGGGATCTCCGTCGATGCCTGGAGCGACGACTACAGCGAGACCGAGACCGCCGACGAAGCGCTGGCGCGGGCGCTCGGGTCATGGGGCTCGCCGCCGCTGCGCGACGAACACCGGGCCGAGCTCCTCGACCTCGCCCGCCGCACCGAGGGGCTCGTGGTCGCCGACTGGCAGCAGGGCCCGTTCCGGGCGATGCGCCAGAACGCCCTCCTCCAGCTGATCGGCGTCAGCCCCGACCAGATCCTGCAATGACCGTCAACCCCAACCACAACTGCTGCTCGAACTACACCCGCTCGCAGCTCCTGCGCTCGGCGGCCGCCGAAGCCGGCAAGGGCCTGCCGGCGATCGAGGCGGGGATGCCGGAGCCGGCCGGGACGGGGCTCTCGCGGCGGACCTTCCTCTCCCGCAGCGCCGGGCTGGCGCTGGCGGTCTACGGGGCCTCGAAGCTGCCGCTCTCGGTCTTCGACGACGGGATCGCGCAGGCTGCGGCGAGCGACAAGATCCTCGTCTCGGTCTTCTTCGACGGCGGGATCGACGCGCTCAGCGTGCTGGCGCCGACCGGCGACCCCCGCTACTCGGAACTGCGGCCGACCCTGGCCCTGCACGAAGGCGACGGGACGGCGTTCACGGAGGACTCGCGCCTGCGCTGGCACCCGGCCGCCTCCGGCCTCTCAACCCTGCACGGCGAGGGCAAAGTCAGCGCCTTCCCGGCGATCGGCTACGACCACCCCGACCAGTCCCACTTCACCTCGCGGCACTTCTACGAGATCGGCGAGCTCTCGGTCGGCTTCCGGACTGGCTGGATGGGCCGCTACATCGACCAGGTGGGGGACTCGGACAACCCGCTGCAGGGCCTCTCGATGGACGGATCGCTCTCGCCGATGATCGCGACCGCGGAAAAGCCGGTGGCGGCAATCGACAGCGTCGACGGCTACGACCTCTGGTCGCCGGTCAGCGACCCGGTCGAGAGCGAGATGTTCAAGACCTTCTCCCGCTTTGGCTCCCTGCCGTCGGACTCGCCGGGGATGGCGCAGGTGCGGCGGGCGACCGCGCAGACCGACAAGCTGCGCCAGGACCTGAGCGGCGTCGGCGACTTCACCAGCCCGGTCGAATACCCTGACAACTACTTCGCCCACAAGCTGGCCGGCCTGGCGGCCTTCATCAACGTCGGCCTGCCGATGCGCGTGGTGACGATCCGCGCCGCTGGCGGCTACGACACCCACGCGGGGCAGGCGGAAGACCTCGAGCGGAACCTGAAAGAAACCTGCGACGGCCTGCTGGCATTCCAGCGCGACCTGGAGCAGAGGGGCCTGGCCGACCGCGTCCTGGTCGAGCTCTGGAGCGAGTTCGGAAGGCGGCCCGAGGAGAACGGCTCGGCGGGGACCGACCACGGAGCGGCCGGCTGCGCCTTCGTGATCGGCTCGAAAGCGAAGGGCGAAATGGTCGGCGAGTTCCCCGGGCTGGCGAGCCTGGATGAGGACGACAACGTGCGGGTGACGAGTGATTTCAGGGGGATGTATTGCTCACTGCTCGAGCAGTGGCTGGGGCACGACGCTGCGTCGGTCATCCCGGGTGCGGCGGGCTTCGCGCGGCCGACGCTGGTGAAGGCATGAGGGGCGTGATCGCCGTTGCGGCGGCTGCCCTTTGCCTTTCTCTGGCCCTGGTTGCAACTGCCGCCGCAGCGGCGCCTGCGCCGCGCGAAGGCTGCGAGTGGCAGCAGCGAACGAAGCACGTGGTGAAGCAGGTGAAGCGACACGACAAGCTGAGGCGGGAGAAGACGGCGAAGCACTGGTGGACGTGCGTGCCGACCCAGGCGGCGCCCACCGCGACGCCCCCGGCGCCCGCCCTCGTGGTCCCACCGCCGCCCCCGGTCGAAGAAGCGCCGGCCGTCCCGACCCGCCTCGGAGTCAAATCGGTCGAGTACGCCTACACCCTCTCCCGCCCCGAAGTCTCCAGCGGCGAAGTGACCATCGAGCTCAACAACCTGGGCGAAGACCCCCACAACCTGAAGATCGAACGCGAAGACTCCGACGAACCCGCCGTCGAAATCCCCAGCACCGCCTCCCTCCAACGCACTACCGCCCACTTCGACCTCCCCCCCGGCACCTACCGGCTGTACTGCAGCCTGTATTTCCACGATGCGGCGGGAATGCACGCGCAGTTGGTTGTGGGTGAGGCGGCGCAATAGCGGGACAACGGCAGTGGTCAGCGGAGCGTGATTCGGACCGCGGTCCCTGCCGGACGTACTGACCCCGCCGGCGGGCGCTGCTTGACCACCCTGCCCGTGCGGGCGGTGGAACCTCGCTTCTTGGTGACCTTGCCGATCTTGCAAGCGGTGGCCCGCGCTCGCTTCTTCGCCGCCTTCAGCTTCTTGCCCTTGAGCTTCGGGACTCTGCACATGGACGGTTGCGGCAGAGGAGCAGACGGCGGCGCGGTGTAGGTGAATGGCGCCGTCGCCGTGCCGGCATGAGTCGTCACCGCGACGGCGACCACTCCGGGCTGCCCCGCTGGAGCCGTCGCGGTCATCCGGGTATCAGATTCGACCTTGAACGCGGCCGCCGGCACCGACCCGAAACGGACTGCGGTGGCTTCAGTGAAGTCGTGGCCGCTGATCGTGACCGTGGTCCCGCCAGCAGTCGGCCCGGCGGTTGGCGCCAGCGTGGCGATGCCTGGCGGCGGCTGGACGTCGACGTTCATCAGCAATTCGAATTCCGTGTATGTGTTATCCGGTCCCCTACCGTCACCCGGAGCGAGCGCCGGCACCCAGCTCAACAGCGTCGTGCCACCCGGTTTGGCGACGCCGATGTCGCCGGAGAATTTGGCGATGTCCACGCCGATCGCTTCACCAGCCTTGATCGGCAGGGTCACGGGAAAGGCTTCGATTGCCGGCGATTCGGGGTGAATGGTCGGCCCAAGGGGGCCGCCGGTTTTGCCGAAGGTTCGCAGCGTCAGCGCGCCGCTGCTGTCGCGGACTCGCCAGCGAACGATCGTGCCGGAGATCGGCGAGACGAAGGCGGCTTCCGTCTGCGCGTCGGTGCAGCCGCCTTCAACGGCGCAGCCAAAAGCGTTCGCGTAGACCGCGGTCTGCAGATTGGCGCCGACGGTGACCGTTTCCGCCGATGCCATTGCCGGGACGCCAAGCGCTACAAAGATCGCGGTAAGGGCGAGAAGCAACCGAGTCGGCCAACTCATGGAGCAACCTCCTCCAGCACGCTCAGCACGTTCCCGGCCGGGTCCTTGAACCAGGCGATGTTGGGGCCGATGCCGCGCATCACGCCCTTCTCGTCCTGGGGCATGCCCTCGTAGCGCTCGAAGGCGACGCCGCGGGAAGTGAGGTCGTCGACGGCCGTGTCGATGTCGTCGACGGGGAAGTTGAGGATCGTGTGGTTGGCGGGCCGGTTGTCGTCTTTGCGGTAGATCAGGGTGTCGCAGCCGTCCTTGAGATGGAGGGTGAGCAGGCCGGGGCCCTCGTCGAGGAGCTCGACGTCGAGGCCGAGGGTGTCGCCGTAGAACTCCTTGGCGCGATCTAGGTCGTCGACGGCGAAACCGCTGAATGCCTTTGACTCGGCGAGCATGGCTCTCCTTTTGTCGGGATCGCTCAATAGTTGAGCCCTGTCATCCGATACTCCCCCATGTTCCTCGTCTTCGAACGCGCGATGGCGGTCCTCGACAACTGGCTCCTGACCGGGGAGCTTCAGTACGAGGAATTCCGCGTCAGAGGCGTCGGGCCGCGGTCTTCACGGATCCTCACCGCGGTTGCCTTCGCGTTTCTCCTGGTCGTCGCCGGCCTATGCGTCTATATCGCCCTGGATTCGCCGTAGCGCTGGGTAGGCTCGTCGCGTGAATTCCGACCGGATCCCAAGGAAGTTTCGCCCCTCGCACGCGACGATCGTCGCCTACCTCGCCCTCTTCGTCGCCCTCGGCGGCAGCGTCTACGCGGCGACGAGCAACAAGATCAACGGCCAGAAGATCAAGCCCAACTCGGTCCCCGGAAACCGGATCAAGAAGGGCTCGCTGACCGGGACCCAGATCAACTCTTCGAGCCTCGGGGTCGTCCCGAAAGCGACCCAGGCTGACAAAGCCGACCAGGCCGCCCTAGCGGCCAAGGCGACCCTGGCCGACAATGCCGACAAGTTGGCCGGCGCCCCTTCCTCCGCCTATCTGAAGGGGTCCGATGCGGTCGGGGGGAGCGACATCGGCGGCACCTACGCGAGCCCGACCCTGAAGGCGAGCGAACCGATGCGCCTCGTCGGGACGGCGGGGAATCCGGAATACAAACCCTGCAACACCCCCTACAAATGGGAACCACCAGGCACCGGTGCCTCCTATTTGGGCTTCTACCGCGACCAGCTGGGCGTCGTCCACCTCCAGGGCTCGGTCCACTGCGGGACGACCCCCACCTCCAGCGCCGCAGTCTTCGAATTGCCGCCGGGCTACCGGACGGCGCCGGGGCAAGGAATCCTCCTCTTCACGTCGTACTGGTTTGGCTCCGCCCAATCAGTCGTTCAGATTGGCGTCGATTCCCAGCAACATCTGGTCTACGTCTCCGGCCCCACCTCCGGCGGAGATGTGAGCCTCAGCGGCATCAGCTTCCGCTGCGCGCCCTCGGGCGTGGCCGGCTGCCCCTAGGCCGCGGTCAGGACGAGGACGCCGCCCGCACCCGGTAGGTGTGGAACACGGTCTGGGGCCGGCCGTCTTCGAACGCCTTGGCGTGGATCGACTGGCGCACCGTGAGGAGCTTCTGGTCCGGCTTCTTCGACATTTCCAGGACCCGGGACGTGAACTGGGGCTTGACCTGGAGTTTGACCACCTTCCACTTGTTCGGCCCCTGATTCGCCGAGGTCGAGCTGCTCATCGGGCTGCCGTGTTTGCAGCTGGGCTTGCCGCCGTGGGTCGTGCACTGGT
This sequence comes from uncultured Solirubrobacterales bacterium, assembly GCA_963795295.1. Lineage (GTDB taxonomy): Bacteria > Actinomycetota > Thermoleophilia > Solirubrobacterales > 70-9 > VRUE01. The sequence continues at coordinate 352,922 of CAWCHE010000005.1, read as the reverse complement.
CCTTGGCGGTGACCGCCAGCGCGCTGCCGATGCAGCCGGGCTTGAAGCGGGCCGGGCATTTGAGCCGCAGGTAGAGGTACGGGGGCTGGAAGACGGCGGTGACGAAGTCGTTGACCTTGGCCGTGACGGGAATGGTGATCCGCTTGCTCAGGACCGGCGCGCTCACGACCGTGGTCGCGTCGGGGCTCGCCGGCAGCGCCTCGACGTTGCCGGCGGCGTCGCTCGCGACCGTCGCGAACGCATAGGTGCCGGGAGCCGAGGCCGTGAAGCTGAAGCTGCCGCCGGCAGTCCCTGGGGCGCTCATCGCCTTCGAGAAGGCGGACTGGCCAGGGCCCTTGACATAGAGGTCGACACGCCGCGAGGCCCGATGGGTCGTGGACGCCCGGCGCCGCGCCCGGGGAGTCGGAGGCGGTGAAGGTCACCGGGATCTGTCCCGGTTTGGCGGAGGCGGGGGCGCCGGCGGTCGAGGACGGCGCTGTCGAATCGGTGGTCAGGCCGTTCGGCCCGGCCGCGTAGATCGCCGCGATTTCTCCTCCCGAGACCGCGCGTTCCCAGTAGATGGCGTCGTCGAGAAGGCCGCTCACCTGGTGCTCGAGGGCGCCGTCGCATTCTCCGCCTCCGGAGCACCGCCGAAGGGCGCCGAGGTAAAGGTCATCGGCCTCGCCATCGAGATTCTCCAGAGGACCGGTCGCGACTTCCTCAGGGGCGACGGACGCCTGCAGGGCGCCATCGACGTAGAGACGGAGCTGGTCCGCGACAGTGTCACGCTGGTAGGCGATGTAGTGGTCGGCATTGTTGGTGATCACCGTCGTCCCCGGCAGAAATTGGCCGCTTTCTTCGGTCGGGCCTCCCGCGTCGGCGTCGCGAATCCATCCTTCGGCCTTCCCTTCGGGGTTGACGTACAGAACGAACGCCGAGTTGGCGAGGTTCGTGGGACAGAAGAGGCCGCACTCGTAGTGCGCCATCAGCGCCTGATAGCCGCTGGAGCCGGACGTGCGCACCCAGGCGCCGATCGTGAACGAGCCACTTGGATACAGCGCCGGGTCGTCGGGGACGTCGATGGCCTGCTGCGCACCGGTGAACGAGAACGCCTGGCCGGAGGTGAAGGGCGCGAACCCCGCCCCGCCAATCGCCGTCCCGTCGTGCCCATTGAAGGAATCGTTCGCGTTGCCTTCTGCCTGCCAGAGGGCCACGACCCCCGAGCCGACCGGCGCCATCGCCCCCTGCGCCGCCGCCGGCAGGCCGAGGAGGAGCACCATCGCGAACACGACCACCGAGGACGCCGCGCGCTTTTTCAGCTGATCGACGTGCATGGCCACCTCCGGGAGGATCGAACAGAAGATCTGGACCGGTCAACCCTCTCAGGTTCGAGCGCCGCTGCCAAGGGGGGCTGACCTACGGCTGCAGTCACACAACCAGCGTTCTGAGCTGGTTGGCGAAGGGCGACGCGACGTAACTCGGCGTGTCCACTATCTCCATCGCCGGGAACCGGGCCGGGGGATCAGTGCTCCTTGTGGCTCTTCCGGGCGGCCCCCTTCGAGCAAGGGGTCCTGACCGGGGTGCTGGCTTTGAGGATTTTGCCGTTCTGGCCGGTGAAGACAAGCTGGATGATCGGGGTGGTGCGGCAGATATCGCGGGTGTTGATCAGGTAGCCGCGTTTGCCCCCGGACAGCGTGAACCTGAAGCGCCCGATCGGGACGTCGGGAACGACCGGGACGGTCGTCTGCAGGTGGCCGCCTTTGATCGAGACCGTTTCCGCTTCCGGGATGATCGTCACCTGGCCACCGAGGATGAAGACCACATGGGGAAGCTTGCCGTAGCCCGAGACCGCATAGACCGGGCCGCTCAGAGGGTCGTCCAGTAGCGGGCTTTCCGTCGTCGCCACTCCGATCGACTGACGTCCGGCACAGTGTTCTTTTTCGAGCTGGGCTTTGGAGCAGATGTTGCCGAGGTGACGCTGGTCGATCTCGAAGGCTGATGGAAGGGTGACCGCGATCGATTTGATGTTCGCGTCCCCTTTCCGGGTGGTCAGCGCGAACTGTAGGCGCGGATCCTTGGCCCGTTTGGTCGCGGCCTTGCCGCCGATCTGCCTGATCGTCATCTTGGGCTTGAACCGCAGGCTCGCGCAGTTGACGACTTGGAAGTAGGAGGAGAAGTCCGTCACCGTCCCCTGGTCTCCGATCCCCTGCGAGTCGACTGTGAAAGGCGAGCAGTTGGTGGGATTTATAGTGAAGTCGGGTTTGTCGATATTGACCTGAATCGAGCGCATCCGGATCGGGATGCCGCCGATGATCGAAGGGACGGTGTCCGAGGCGGCCGTAACCTGTGCGGTGCGCGGGTCCACGTGCAGCGCCACCCGGACGACCACGACTCCGTAGTCGTAAGGCCCGGCCAGGGCGGGAGTCACCGCCGCCAGACTGAGGGGCGCGCCCTTAAAGGGGCCGCTCAGATAAATCCTCCCGGTCGCGTGGAAGGGGTGGTCTCCGGGGCCGGCGGCGACATTGGTCGTGCCGATCTGGGATGTGGCCGGACAGCTCGGGTCAGCGAGCTCCGCGCGACCCGGGCTCTGCGCGACGGCGGCGATCACCCCCTCCGGGCAATAGCTGATCCCGCGCAGGTCGCCGGTGAATCCGGGGGGCATCTTGAACGCGAGATCGCCGAGGAATTGATCGCCGTCCTCGCGGTCGAGCCTCAACGTAAAGGCGCTGAAGTCGCCGGCGACCGCATTCGAGGTGCCCGCCACCAGCCCGGGGCGGAAGGACCGCACCTGCCCGGGACAGTTGGATTGGCCCGGCCCCGAGGTGAGGCTCAGGACCGGCCGCGAGCGCTGTGGGGAGAGCTGGTCGTTCCAGCCGATGAAATTGGCCTCAACCTCATAGAGCCGACAGTAGGTCGGGGTCGCCATCAGGCCTCGATCGGAGGCGAACAGGTGCAGGTCGAACTCTTCGAACGGCACCTGCGGCAGGTCGAGGAGGCTGATCGACAGCTGCCCTGTCTGCGGATCCGGGTGGACCGATGCGAAGAGCTTCGCGTGGATGCCGAAGCCGTCGAAGATCATGAAGACCCGATACTGGTCGCCCGGCTTCGGCTCTCCGAAGTAGAGAGAGCCCTTGAGAGGGCCGTCCAGGGCCGGGGTGCGGACTTCGACCGTGCCGATCTTCGAGTTGTCCGGGCAGCTGCCCGGCCGGTCCTTGCCGAAGCTCGCCTCGGCATCCGTGCAGGCGGTCTGGCCGTCGGCAGCGTCGGGGTTGATGGAGAGGCCGACCGGCAGCGTCATCGTCGCCGAGCGCAGCTCCGAGGGCGATGGGGCGAATCCCAGGAACTGGTCCGCTTTGAGCTGCAGATCCATCCCCGCCGGCGAGTCGGTCTCCCGGGTCGTCAGGCCGGCGTTGAATACCGGTTTGAAGTTCTGTTTCTCACAGCCGGTCGTCGGTGGATAGGAGGCGGTTGCCGAGCTCAGGTGATCCGGGTCCTGATAGGTCTGCACTTCGAGGCTGACCGGCAGTTCGTCGCCAGTGCAGACGCTCGGGTTGTCGGTGTAGGGACGCACCAGCTGCCCGGCTGCGACGCCGCCGAGGTTGCAGCTTGCGTCGGCAAGGCCGGCGCATCCCGGCGGTTCGCCGGGGGCTCCCTTCTCGAAGCGCTCGCCTTCGTGTTCCGGCAGGGCGGGCAGGCCCCAGACCGTGATGTCGACGTGGCTCACCGGTATCAGCTGAGGGATTCCGGCGACCGCTGATGCGGAGCCCATAGTCCGAGGCGGAGCGCACCGTCACCGGGATCGCGACAGGCACGTTCACGGTCGGCGCCACGAACGCGAGACGAGCGGTTTCGTCTTCGCTGACGCGCTCCATGTTGTAGAGAGGGGCGGTACCGAGGAGGAAATTCGAGTCGCCGTCGTGGTTTGCATAGATCGTGATGATGCCCGCCTGCGAATCTGGCGAGCATTCGCTGAGCACGAACTCAGAGGGCCTGCATTTGAGGATTCCGCCGGCGTTGCCGAACACGCCCTCGGGGAGGTTGGCGCTGATGTTTTTCGCCGATTCGGGCTGACCCGGGTCTTTGAGGGTGAATGAGGCCGTGAGGTCCGGGTGGCCCCCGGCCTGCGTGTCCGTGGTGACCACCGAGAAGGCGCTGATCGGCTCTTCTGCGGCGGCAGCGCTCGCGAACACCGCGACCGCTGACACAGATGCCACCAAGGCCACTGCGACGACTGCGAGTCGCCTAACCATTGCGCCTCCCCTGGTGATGACGCTTGCCGTGACGCTTCTTGTGTCTCTTCACGCACCTTCGATGGCGCTTGACGAGGCCCTTGCGGCACGAGGTCCCGGGCTTCGTCCCCGGCGAACGCGCACCCGCCCCGGTCACCGTGTTGATGATCGGCGGAGTTGGCTGCCGGGTCCCCGGTCCGTGGCACTCGTCGGAGGCCGAACAGGGGACGCGGACCGGTAGGTACGGGAAGCCGCCGCCGGCGCGGGCGTCGTAGAGCTTGACCGCATTGCCGTTCAGGTCTTCTGTGGTGAGCACGTCGTTGGTGAAGAAGAACGCGTCGGTGCCGTCGGCGCTGACCGTGAACATGCTGGAATCCAGCGGGCTGATGCCCCCGGAGATCAGCTGCTGCTTCCCTTCCTTCCACTCGTAGGCGTCTCTCTTCGAGTTCGTATCCCTGAGGACGAGCTGCTCGGCCGTGGTGAAGAAGACCCGGCCGTCCTCGGTCAGCCCGAGCCCGTATGGCGGGAGCGACACGTCCGCGGTCATGTTTATCCCGGTCCCAGGGCACGAGACGCACTCGAGGGTGTCGTCCTGCGCGTCGTATCGGTAGAGCGCAGAGTGGCCGTCGGTGGCGTACCCGGTCAGCGACCGGGTCGAGCTGAAGGCGGCGAAACGGCCATTCGACATGATCTGGAAGTCCCCGAAGCTGTGGGTTTCCGGCTGCTCCAGTGCGTGTACGACGGCCGGATTGTCGATCAGCACGTGTTCGGGTGCCTGGTAGCCGAACTCGACGACGCTGCCGCCGTTGGCGGCGTAGGTGTGTCGGCTCTGGGAGTTGACCGCGATGCCGTGCGAGTTGGCGATTTTGTGCAGTCCGTAGGACCCGATCAGCACGGTGCCGCCGGGGGCGAAAGCATTGATCTGGCTGCCGTCGTCGACGAAGAGCTCGTTCGACGTCGGGTCGGTCGAGATCGCCGTCCCGGCGGCCGAGATCTGAGTGCCGACCGGGACCCCATAAGGAACTTCGAAGCTGCTCGCCGCGTAAAGCATCACCGGTCCTCCGTTCGGCGAAGCTTCGGTCGGTGGTTGTGTGGCGTAGACGTTGCCGATCGAGTCGACCGCCACCGCGCAGGGGTGCTGCGCACCGGTGACGATGGCGCTCACCGAATAGTCCGCATCCGTGACCGGGGCGCTACCGGTCGGCGCGTATCGCCAGACGGCTCCGGCGCGGTCTCCGATGTAGACGACGCCGCTGCTCTTGTCGACTGCGACTCCACATGGTTCGAAGAAGGCGCCGAACGGGGTCGCCGAGCCGTCAAGTTCACCGAGCTTTTCGCCGCTTTGGGCAAAGACGCCGATCTTTGTGCCGTCAGTAACGTAGAAGGCACCGGCGAAGGGGCTGCCGGAGTTATCCACGGCCACCTGGCTGACCGATCCGGCGGCGACCCCGAGGCCGGCGATCTTGTTTGTGCCCGCACCTGGGCCGGCGGCGAAGTCGTGCGGTGCGCCGGATGAGTCGAATCGGGCGACGCTGCCGCTGCCGGTTTCGACGACGTAGAGGTCTTCGCTCGATTGGTCGACGGTCATCGCCTCGGGACCGTTGAGCAGACCGCCGAAGACGGCGTTTTTCAGGGGGCGCCCCGGCGGGGGCGGCGGCGGCTTTCCGACGCCGGTATCGATTGTCGCCACGAAGCGCGGGGCCTCGCCCGGCAGGTGGAGGTAGAGGTTGGGCTGGTCCGCTTCACCCGCTGCCGGTCCATCGAGCTGCTCAGGGCTGAGGAAATAGAAGGTCCCGTCCGCCCCCGCCCCGGCGCCGCCTGCAAGGGCCACCGCGCTGCAGTCCGGCCCACCCGAGGCGGTATTCCATTCATCCGGCGGTTCACAGGCGTCGCCGTTGCTCGGCCCCGACCCGGTGACGGAGACCAGGCTCAGGCTCGCCGGGCCGCCGGCGGCGACGTCAGCCTCGTAGATATCCGCGCTGTCGTCCGTGTCGGCGGCGAGCAGTCGGTCCTTCGTGGAATAGAAGATCCTGCTGCCGTCTGATGCCATCCCGGCATAGAGCACCCCTGTCACCGCTCCGGGGGCGAGATCGACGCTCTCTGTCGAGTTGCCGAGGTGTAGGTACGGATGCCAGTAGTTGTTGCCGTTTCCATCGCTGCCGAGCTCCCGGCCGACGACTATCCGAGAGCCGTCCGCGGAGATGTCGAGCTCCCCGAGCCCCCCGCCGGTCATCGTCGTGCCGTCCGGCAGGGTCGAGACGACCTGGGTGGTCCCGCTATTCAGATCGCGGTCGTAGATCGAGCCGGAGGCGTCGCCGAGCTGCTCGAATTTCGCGCCAGAGCCGAAGACGAAATGCGAGCCGTCATCGGAAAAGGGCTTCGCCACCCGGCCGCTCGGGTGGGCGACGGGGTCGAGCGAGCCCTGCATCCCCTTTTCGATCGGGCCGTCGGAGCGCCGTAGCGGGATGTTGATCGAGCCGTCGGCGAAGCACGGGTCGCAGATATTGGCGCCACCGAAAGCGAACTGGGTCAGTGAGGCGTCGGTGCCGAGCAGCGGCGAGCCGTATGGCTCTTTGTCGGCCATCCCGTTTGCGGGAAGGCCGACGTACTCGGTCGACCATCCGTCGCTTCCCCTGGTCGCCAGGTAAGGGTCGTGTCCGAAGTCGGTCGGGTCGCCCGCGATGCCAGGCACCGAGCCGAAGTGGAGCGAGTAGATCAACCGGTCAGTCGCCCACGGCGATGACACCAGAGGGAACTCCCCCGGGCCGAGGTCCGACTCGACGTTGTAGCCACCGGCATTCGCCGCCGACACGAGCTCGTAGGCACGACAGTCGAAGAGCAGCCTCGTGCCGGTCTGCTGGCGCACGTGGGCGTTCGGGCACTCGTCTCCCGTGGGGTCTTTGGCGAACGTCGTAAAGATCTGGTCGCCGCTGGCGGTGGTGCCTGCATCGTTGGTGGCGACGAACCGGAAATGGTAGGTCTCTTCTGAGGCCGAAACCCGCCAGCAGCTCACTGACGTGTTTTGGTTTCGTTTCGTTGAACAGGTACTGGGCGTTCCCCGGCGGGTGTGGCTCCGCGGGCACCGTGTGGGTGTAGTTGCCCGCTTCGGTGCCCCATTCGAACTGGTAATGGGTGATTGACCCATTGGGGACGACATCGGCGCTCAGAACCGCGCCGCCGGTGTCGATGTTGCTTGCGGTGACGCCTGTGGCCGTCGGCTTGGTCGACGCCCTGAATGCCGAGGAGATCCCCCTGGACAGGATGCCGTTCGGGTTGGCCGCGGCAAGCCGGAAGTGGTATTCGTCGCCTTTTGTTAGTCCGCCGATTTCGGCGTGGACCTGTTGATCTCCACTCGCCCCGGCGAACACGTTCCCCTCGAGGCACGGCGCCGATTTGTCGTATGAGACGCCTTCGCTCCATTCGAAATGACAATCGGTTGTATCGATTCCGTCAGCGTTGACGACGCCACGCAGAATCGCCGTCGTCGGCGTCGGTTCGGCGGTCACCGTCTTCGCGGTTGGGACGGTCTGCGGATCTGTGCGGATGAACTTGTCGACCCGGTGAACGGGGCAGCAACTGACCTGGGAGACGTAGACGGCGTGGGTGGTCTGGTCGACGTCGACGCCGCTTGTCTCCGTGAGGCCCGGATAGCTCCCTTCGCTCTGTCCGAAGCTGGCGACGAAGCCGCTTTCAGAGTCGTACTGGCGGACTTCGGAGTTTTCCGCCACGAAGAGGTCGTCCGTTGAGCGGTCAACCGCGAAGGTAGCTGAGGCCGGGCGTTCTCCCGGGTCGATCGAGCCGCGGTGCTTGACACCAGACGGGTCGAATTTTGCGATGCCTCCATCGCCGCCACCGCGTTCGAAGTTCGAGGCGAGGGCGTTGTTGAACAGGTTGCCCTGCGAATCGAATTCGATGTCGCACATGCTTGTGCTGGACCCGCGATCCTCAGCCTCGGCGTATATTTTTTTCCCGGTGGCTTCCCCCGCTGGGTTGAACTCCTGGAAGTAGCCGTTCGGTTCGAAGCCGCCCTGGTCGAAGTTGAAGTACGAGAGCCAGATATTCCCGGTCGGAGCCACCGCGATTCCGCAGGGGCCGAAGTCGGATGGCTGGAAGGGAAATTTGCCACCAGTGAACGGTTCCCCGGAGGGTGAGTAGGCGAGGACTTCTTCTTCGCCGAATTCGGTGTTGAGCACGTAGATCCTCCCCTGGGCAGGACCCCCCGAATTGTCCACCGCGAACTTGTTGTTGGCGCGCGAGTGCTCGATGTACGTGTTCGGGTCCAGGGCGCTGAACGGCGCCGATTTTCCCTGGAAGTTGAACTTGTAGAGACGGTCATTGGGCGGCGCGCCGAACAGGCCGGGAACGGTGTAGGCGCCGTAGATCACGTCGTTCTGCTGGTCGATCCTCAAGTCGTGGAGATTCGGCGGCGTCGACTCGTGGGGGATCGCATCGCTTCCTTCGAAGGAGCCTGCGGGGTAAGTCCCAGCATAGACCCATTTGTAGACGACCTTTGCCTGCGCGGGCCCGACAAAGAGCAGGGTTCCGATCAGGGCCAGGAGCCCAGCGATGGCGAGATGCCGAGCCATCCGCCCCATCGCTCAGCCCACCTCCCCAGCCCGGTGGTGACGACGGTCCCGATGGCTTCTGTGTCGTGCCCTGGTGCCGCAGGAGGTCTGCAGTCTGGCCGCCGTGTTGAAGGCCGCACCGCTTTGCCCGACCATCCTCACCTCCGCCCTCCTTGCTTTGCCGCAGAGGCTTGTGCTGTTCTGCAGAAGGCCCTTGCCGCCACCCGCCAGGTCAAGTGTGAATTCGCTCACCGGCGCGTCGGGAACAGCGGCAAAGGTGGTGCGCAGCGATCCGCCTTTGACGGTGTCGATCGTGCCCGCGACCTCGACGTCGATCTGGCCCTTGAGGTCCACGACAAGGTCGGGAAGTTCATGGGCGGGGTTGGAGCGCAGGTAGACGTTCCCCTCGAGCGGCTTGTCCAGAAGTGGCGTGACCGCCGTGGCGGTGCCGAGCAGCGAGCCCGCCGGGCAGGATCCCCCGGCGAAGGCCGGCCGGGTGCAGATCGTGCCGAGGTGGGCGTTGTCGAGCAGCTCGCCCTTGGGCAGGGCGACGGAGATGCTACGGGTGTTCGCTTCTCCTGGCCTGGTCTTCAGCACGGCGTGGATCGCGGGGTGTCCGCGGCGTTTGACACCGCCGGTCAAGGAGATGGTGAGCTTCGGGGCGTATGACAGGTCGCCGCAGTTAGCGACCTGGAAGTGGTTGCTCCGGCCTGCGACCGCGCCCTGGTTCCCGAAGATCGCAGCGTCGACCGAGAACGGGTCGCAGTTGGTCGGGTTGAGGGTGAAGTCGGGCCGATCGAGCTTGACGTCGATCGACCTCGTCCGCAGCGGGATTCCCGCGACGATCTGAGGCAGGGGATCGGAGACAGTCGTTACCTCTGCCGTAGCCGGGTCGACGAAGATCGCCGCCCGCACCGCGACCACCCCGAGGTCATAGGGCCCGGAGACCGCCGGCACCACGGCCTCGAGGCTCAGCGGCGCCCCTTTGTAAGGGCCGGCGAGGTACACCCTGCCGTCGACGTAGAGGGGGTGTGTTCCGGCGCCTGCGCCGGCGACCGCCGTCCCGATCTGGCTCGCCGCCGGGCATGCAGGCGAGCCGATCTCCGCGATTCCCGAGTAGTCGGCGCCGACCAGCCTCTCCAGCGCCGCCTGCGGGCAGTACGGGATCCCCCTCAGGGTCGCGGCGAATCCCGGCGGTGCAGAGACGTTGAGGCCGACCAGATTCTGATCGCCGTCGTTGCGCGTCACTTTGAGGCTGAACGGGCTGTGCATGCCCGCCGTCGCGTTGGCGGTGCCGGCGTCGAGGGCGGGGTCGAAGGGACGATTCATGTCCGGGCAGGGCCCTCCGTTCGGGCCCGATGTGATCGAGAAGAAGCTGGTCGAAGACTGGTTCGGAAGGTTTGCGTCCCATGGCACGAATTCGCTCACCACCGGATAGCTGCCGCAGTGAGTCGGAGTTGCCAGCAGCCCGCGCTCGGACCCGAAGATGTGCAGGTCGAATTCGGAGAGCGGGGACTGCGGTAGTTCCGGGAAGCTCACGATCAGCTGCCCGGTCTGGGGATCGGGGCGGACCGAGCCGGCAAGCTTCACATGCGTCCCGAAGCCGTCGGCGGCGAGGATGATCCGATAGCGGTCCCCCGGCCTGGGTTCGCCCAGGTACACGGCCCCGGGTATCGGCCCCGGCAGAGCCGAGCTGTCGATGTTGAGGGTCCCGATCTTGGAGAACTCGAGGCAGGTCGCCGGCCCCCGCGTCAGCCCGATCGCACTTTCGAAGGCGTTGCAGGCCACCTTGCCGTCCGCGGCGCTCGGGTTCACCGAGAAACCGACTGGCAGGGTCACGGTGCTGGAACGGATCTCCGACGGCGCCGGAGTCGACGGGCTCTGCGTCTGGGGGACTTTGAGATTGATGTCGATCCCGGAGGCCGTGTCCGCCTGCGTTGTGGTCGGCTGCGCAGTCAGGCTCGGGTTGAAGCTCAGGCTGTCGCAGCCGGTCGTGGTCGGGAATGGAAGGTCGGCGTGGACCGAGTTGCCGGTGTAGTACTCGACCGTCACCCCGGAGCTGAGCGGCACCCCGCAGGTTGTCGGGTTCTGGAGGTAGGGGCGCAGCGGGGCGTTCGAGTGGGCTCCCAATTCCGCGCAGAGCAGGCAACCCTGTGTGAGCGGGGTTTTGAAGCGGGCCCCGTCGTGACTAGGGTCGGCGGGCACACCCCAGAGCGTGAGCACGATGGTCGGGATCGGAAGCGGGTGATAGATCGGCCCGGCGGTGGTGACCAGGCCATAGTCGCTCTCGGTCCTCGCCGAGATGTCAAGAAAGACCGGGACATCGAGAATCGGGACCTTGAAGGCGATCAGTCCGGCCTGGTCAGGATGGCTGACCACGTTGTAGGCAGGAGCGCTCAGGTACGGGTCTCCTTCGAAAATCCCGAAAAACCCGACCTGCGCCTCCTCCGGGCATTCACCCAGGGAGAACTCGTCCAGGGTGCAGGTCGGAAGCGCGTGCGGATTCCCGATGAACCCGGTCGGCGTATCGGTGACGATCGTGCGGGCGTCGTCGCAGTGACACGGCAGCTTCGGATTTTCTTTCCGCATCCTCCATTCGTAGAGAAACTTCACATCGGGGTGGCCGCCCGCCTGCGTATTAGTCGGCGTGACTTCGGCCTTGATCAGACCTTCCGCTGCATCGGCCGAGCCCGACCAATAACCGAACGCAGCCACAAGGGCGAGCGCCGCCAGGCACGTTGCCAGGACAAGGGGGCTGAGCAGGGGACGCCGCCTAATCATGGCTGTGCCTCGCCTGGTGATGGCTGCGTTTCTTGTGTCGATTGCGGCGCCGTTTTCCCTTCTTCTTCTTCGTGGGAGACACCGTGGTGACGTTGCCGCTCCGGCCCAGGTCTCCCCTCGTCCCGATTGCCGGCGGAGCGGGCGCGGAGCTGTCGTCGCCATGGCACTCATCCGCTGCCTCGCACGGTGCGATCTGGTACTGGAAGTCGAAACCGCCCCCGGTGCGGGCGTCGTAGAACTTCACGAAGGGCCCGTTCTGGTCATCCGGGACCAGGGTGTCGTAGGTCGAGAAGTAGACGTCCGTCCCGTCCCCGCTCACCGCCTCTAGCCCGATCCGGACCGCCGGGAAGAAGGCGCCGCCGGCAGTCAAGTCCCGCAGGCCGGTCCCGGAGCTGATCAGCTGCGGACGACCGCCGACGAACTCGTAGACATCGATGACGTTGCCGTTGGTGTCCTGCGGGACCAACGAGTCCTTGGTCGTGAAGAAGACACGCCCGTCATCGGTCATGAACGGACCGCCCTGACTCGTTTCGACACTGTCCGTCGGCGGCAACCCGTCCGGTCGGCAAGAGGCACACCGGATCGTCCCCGTGTCGGCGCTGTAGGAGTACATCTCCTTGAAGCCCTTGTTGTCATAGCCGGTGAGCCGCGAAGCCGTCAAGAACCCGGCGTTGGCGCCGTCAGGAGAGATCTGCATGCGATTGACCTGGGTATCCGGATCGAAGCTCGCCACCAACCTCACCGACCCCTGGCGGTAGACGTAGAGGTTGCGCTGGTTCGCGACACCGGGCGAGTCGGGGTCGAGCAGCTCCGGCGAGTAGAAGTAGATGTCGCCGCTCTGTTTCGCGATCGTGTCGTCAAGCCCCTGGACGCTGACGATCCCGAACGGGTTTCCCTTTTCCGTGCTGAGCGGGGCGACGCCGCATTGGGAGACCCAGCTCGCACTGCAGGCGTCGGTGTCTCCGTTGCCGTTCCCCGACGAGACACGAGTGAGGGATTCCGTCGCCTCGCTCCACATATAGAGGTCGGCGCTGGTGTCCGTGTCGTCGGCGGTCAGCGCCTGGTTTGCGATGAAGAACACGGTCGAGCCGGACCGCGTCATCCCCACGAAGGTCACCCCGGCCCCCGCCGACACGTCATATGTTGCTGCGTCGTTTACCCGCATGTACAGGTGGGACGGGCCGCCCGTCCCTTTGACCGACATCAGGATGTGAGAGCCGTCGGTCGAGATCGCCGGGAATTCGATGAATTCGGTCCCTCCCACATCCGTCGGGATCGGTTCGCCCGTTTTTTTCCTGGAGATCAGCGACACGGACTTGTCTTCGATGTCGTTGTCGTAGGCCGAGCCCGGAACGGCCCCCGAGCCCGCCACCCCGTCGGTAGTGAAGATCGCGTTGTTCGAGGAGAAGGCGAAATGGCTGAAGTCATACGAGGGTCGCTGGTCGCCGACGAAGTGCTTGCCGCCTTTGACGACATTGACGTTCGTCGGCAGCTGGCCGAGCGGTTCGCCCCGGCCGAGAACAGATACGGCGCCGATTCGCCTTCGAATTCGCCGTAGACACCGTCCGAGCCGACGTGGTCGAAGCACATATCCAACGAGTCTGAGCATTGCTTTTCACCGCCGAAGAGGACTTCACTCCCCTGCAGCTCCGGCGTGCTCGTCTTCCACCAGGTGGGGGTGCGCGTCGCCATGTACATGTCGAAGAGGCTGTTGGGGGCAGACACTTCGGAGGGTGACCCGAGAGCGCCGTAGTAGCTGAAGCGAGGCGGGCCGCTGGCGGTGCCGCGGTTGGCGGGCCAGAGATGAAAGCCGGGGATCGAAGTGAATGCCTGGATCGGGAGCATGCCGCTGGGGAAGTAGAAGACGGAGCCGGCGTTCGGCGGCGAGACCAGCTCGTAGGCACGGCAATCGGGCAGGTAGCTCGAACCGGTCTGCTGGCGCGCGTGTTCGTTCGGGCAGGTCGGCGGCGAGAAGTCGAACGTCGTGTCGTCGCTCACCGAGACACCCCAGACGTTTTCCGCGACCACCCGGAAGTGGTAGGTGGCGGCCTGCTGCAGCCCTTCGATCTGTTGAGAGACGGTGACCGGCGAGTTCCCCGAGCCGACGGACGCATCGGGGACCGGGATCGAAGAGCCGTAGGAGAGCGTGCTGCCGTATTCGAACCGGTATTTCGTCTCGTACCCCACCGGGTCGATCCGCGCGTTGAGCGTGGCCGAGTCCGCCCGCACGTCTGAGGCCCTCACCCCCGCCACTTCGGGCGTGGAGGCCGTCCTGAACGTCCTGTCTTCGCCTCTCGTCGTACCGTCTTCGTTGGCGGCGACCAGGCGGTAGTGGAAGGTCCTACCGGAGGGCAGCGAGGAGATCGAGGCGCTCAGGTCGACGCTGCCGGGGGCGGTTCCGGCGACCGCGGGCGTGGTGTTCTGCCCGTAGTCGGTGTCCCCTCCGTACTCGAAGTAGTAGTGGGTTTCTTTCCCATCGGGATCGAGGGACCCGTTCAGCGTCGTCGAATGCGCGTCGGTCCCGGTCGCCTGTTCTGTCTGGACCTTGATCACGAAGGCGGGGACGAAGGTCCGGTCCCCACCGAAATTCGAGCCTTTTTCGTTGGTCGCCTTGAACCGATAGTGGTAGATCGCCCCTGTGACCAGGCCACTCGGCGAGGCGCTGACGTCGGTGATGGGCGCCTCGAAGCTGGTGGCGCCCGCATCGGGCGAGCACGGCGCTTCGCCCCCGTATGAGGTGGTGATCCCATACTGGATCGTGCAGCCGAAGATCGGCGACCCGCCCGCCCGTTCGACGTGGGCCTGCAAGGTGGCCGACGTGTGCCCGATCAGGTCGACTTCAGGGGCCGGGGTTCGAAGGTCGGGGACGATGTCGCCCGGGCCGAAGATGATGACCTTTTCCCCGTCGGTGGCGAAGATCCGGCCGTCACTCGTCACATCGAGCCCGTTCGAGCCCGAGAGCGTCCCGACGCCCACCGCCGGTCCGTTGCGATGGACGAGCTCTTCGGCGCTTCCGGACGAGTACGGGTCGATCTCTTCTCCGGTGTCCACATAGAGATCGTCGTTAGTGGTGTCGACGTCGATCCCCCGTGGGTTCAGGACATTCGGGAGGCGGCCGTTGGCAGACACATAGGGAGACAACGGCACTTCGGGAATGCTGTTGCTGAACGCTTCCCCTGTTGTGGTCCGCAGGTTGGTGCTGAACTGGTCGTCTTCCCATTTGACCAGTTCGGTGGGCCCCCCTCCGAACGGAGTCGGGGTCGTCCAGCCCGCCCACACATCGCCGGTCGAGTCAGGCCGGACGAAGTTCGAGACTTTCCCAGGGAAGAGCCGTCGGACTTCGTCGAAGGTGGCGCCGTCGTATTCCCGGATCTTGCCGCCCTGGTTCGCCTCGTTGGCGACGTAGACGTCCCCGTCGGTGCCGACGCTGACGTCGATCGCCCTTCCTTCGTTGGCTTTGACCGGGAACTCGTGGAACCATTCGCCGTTCGGTTTGAAGATCTCGACTTTCTCCGCGTCGATGTTTTCGAGCCCACACCCCGGGCAGCCGCCGGAGACATAGAGGTAGCCGTTGTTCACCGAGGTGTTGTCGACGGCAATCGGAACTACCGAGTCCGAGAAGCCGAAGGAGGCCCATTCGTTTTCCGGCGAGTTCGGATTGCCGACGATTTCGTTGCCGACGATGTAAGGGGCGCTGAATTCAAAGGGGGCCACCGCCCCGTTGAGGTGGAAACGCTTGATCGTCGCGCCTTCGGGATATGGCCGACTGCAGATCACGTAGATCAATTTCCTCGTTTCGTCGACGGCCACCTCCTGGGCGCCGCCGGCGCATTCCCCGGGAGTGCCGATCGGGAATTCTTTCTCGATCGGCGCGTGGGTGAGGGCGGCGGAAGCGCTCCCGCCGGCGATCGCCACCGTGGCCAGCGCCGCCACGGCCAAAGCCAGCGATGCCCGGGCGATGCGATTGTGGCCGGCGCTCATCGCTCAGCCCCCCGCCGGGAGGAATGGCGGTGGCGCCTGTGCGGCCGGCGCTTCACGCACCTGCCGCCGCGCCTGACGAAGCCCCTCTTGCACGGCCTGGTCATCGGAACGACGGTCGTCGGCTCGGCCGAGGGAGTGGTGAATAGGCCCTCCGGGCCGGCGATGTTGCCGACCCCGTTGCCCGCAACCACACGGAAGTGGTAGGTAGTCCCCGGTGAGAGCCCGGAAAGGTCGGCCCCGACCTCGTGCCTTGCTGTGTCTCCGGCCACCGGGCCACTCTCCGGCGTCCTCAGACCGTAGGCGCTCGACCTGCCGTACTCGAAGTGCACCGAGGTCGGGCTCGAGTTCGGCGCGACGACCGCCGAGAGGTGTGCGCTCCCCCGGGTCACCGCGGAGGAGGAGCTGGAGTCGATCAAGGGGGGCCCCGGGGTTACGAACGTCCGATCCGGCCCGTGGGTCGTGCCGACCAGGTTAATCGCCACAACCCGGAAGTGGTAGACGCTTCCTGGCGAAAGGCCGTTCAGATCGACGCTGATCGGGACGCTGCTGTCGCCGGTGCCGTCGATCACCGTGCGGAGGATGGTCGACGAACCGTAGGAGATCGACGGCCCATACTCGAACGAATACACGGTGCTCCATCGGTTCGGATTGACCTGCGCGCTGAGCGTCGCGCTGGTCGGTCCGATGTTGCCCGCCGTCGCTTCCTCGACCTCGGGGAGCAGCGCCGGAAGGGTTGTGAACGTTTGGTCGGGCCCATACGTCGTCCCGACGGCGTTGCTCGCGACCAGGCGGTAGTGGTAGTTCGTGAAGCCTTCGAACTGCGCCGTCTCGGTCGCGACCGCGGTCGGCCCGGTCGTCGAGCCGGCGGCCGATTCGGCGGTTTTCGCCCCGTATTCGGTCGTCGGCCCCAGTTCGAAGTAGAAATTGGTGTCTTCCCCGTTGCCCATGAAGGAGCCGTTGAGGGTCACGCCTTCCTCCGACAGGTCCGTCACCGCCAGGGTCGTGACCCCTGCAACCGCCGGTGCGGTGGTGAAGGTTTCGTCGCTCCCGAAGGTCTTCCCGAGGCTGTTGGTCGCGACCACCCGGAAGTGGTAGGTCGTCTCCAGGTCCAATCCGGTCAGATCTGCCGACAGAGGCGTGAGACCCGTCGGGCTTCCGATGCTGGTCAGCGGCGTCGAGTTGCCATAGAACGTGGATTTGCCCCATTCGAATTCATAGCTCGTAGCGTCACCGTTGCCGACCAGCGACCCCTCGAGGGTCGCCGTCCTCCGGGCGACGTCGGAGGCCATCTCGGTGGTGAGAGACTGAACGGCCGGAAGCGTTGTGAAGGTCTGGTCGTTGCCGGCCGTCGTGTCGAGGCTGTTGGTCGCGACCACCCTGTAGTGGTAGGTCGTCTCGAGCTCGAGCCCGCTGAGCCCGGCTGACAGCGGAGTCGGCCCGGTCGGGCCGCCCGCGTCTTCTATCGGCGTCGCATGTTCGTAGGGCAGGGACGTGCCCCATTCGAATTTATAGGTGGTCCCGTCCCCGTCGCCGAGGTAGGACCCGTGGAGCGTCGCGCTCCTGGGGGCGACAGCGGTGGCGGCTTCGGTCGTCAGGCTCTGCACCGCGGGAAGCGTTTCGAATGTACGATCCCCCGCGGGGCTCACCCCGATGCCGTTCTGGGCGACGACCCGGAAGTGGTAGACGGTCTCGGGCTGAAGGCCGCTGGGCGAGAAGGCGAGCGGGGTCTTCGGCGGGGAGGTCGGAGAGCCGGCGCTGTCGCCGGGAGGCACGGCGCTTTTCGATTCATAGCCCGAGGTCCCCCACTCGAAGTAGTAGGTGGTCGCTTCGCCGTTGCCTTCAAAGGAAGCATGTAATTCCGCCGAAGTTCGCGTCACTTTGGTCGCTGCCTCGGTGATCAGGCCTTTGACGTTGTGGGGGGTGATCGTCTTGTCGACGCCGAAGTTCCTGCCCCCGAGAGAGGCGTTGCCGACGACCAGGCGGTAGTGGTATTCGGTCTCCCCGAGCAGGCCGGGGAGAGTGGCGGTCACCGGTTGCGGACCCGCGTACGGGAGCGGCTGATCGCACGCCTGCTGATCGCTGTAATTTTCCGCTTCGGTCCCGAATTCGAAGAAGCATTCGGTCACGTGCCCGCCACCGTCGGGATCGGCGGTGCCGCTCACAGAGCTGTTTCCGGTCGGTTCCCCGGTCGTCGCCTTGGGGACCAGGGCGGCCGGCATTTCTTTGATCACGCTGTTGCTCGAGTCCGCGACGAAGAGGGTGTCCGTGCTTTCGTCGACTGCGACCGAGTTGGTGTAGCCCCCGCCGAAGTCGATCGTCTCGACGAGGTCCCCGGTCGTAGTGTCGTAGGCCTTGACCTTTTCGCCGGCTGGTACATAGAGGCGGTGGGTGACCCCGTTGATGGCGAGGCCAGCGTCATTGCCGCCGGGCGGGAAGACCAGGCCGGGGCTGTATCCGCCGGCGGCCGAGTACTTGGTTATTCCGCTCCCGCCGTAGTCGGTGACGTAGAGGTCGTTGTTCGATTGGTCGATGGCGATCTTGCAGAGCGAGAAGCCGATCGCCATCGAGCCGATGTTGTCGCCTGCGGGGCTGAATTTGACCACCGACGGGCCGTTGAAGTTCCCGCCCCACACTTCACCTGTGTTGGTCGTGGCGACGCCGCAGGTTTCGCCCCCGACATCGACCGGCCAGGGCGAGGTCAGCTCGGCGCCGGACGGGTTCCAGCCGAGGATCGCATGGGTGGAGGGGACCGCGTAGATCCTCCCCGCCGTCGGCCCGCTGCTGTTGTCGACCGTCATGTGCGGATCGCTGCAGGAGCTTCTTTCCGCGGTCAGCGGGAAGGGCCCGGGCAGCGGCGAGACCGTTCCGGGCGCCGTCCTGTTGAGCCCGTAGATCAATTCATCTGAGAAGAGGTAGAGCTTGTGTTCGGCGGTCTGGTAGGCGATGAAGCAGCCTTCGCCCAACCCCGAGGCCTTCGGTCCTTCCTTCCCGAATTCGGCGGTGACGGTCGTGTGCGCGAGTTCCGCCGATGCAGGTGGGACACCGAGAACCAAGAGCGAAGTTGCAACAAGCCCGAGCGCTCCAAGGCACAAAAAAGCCCGCACGTAGGCGGGCCCTTGGCTCTTCCCTCGCAGACCAGGCGCAGCGGTCGGCGCGCTCTGGCAACGATGCCTATAGCCCGTGTCCGAAATCGATTCCCTCACTCCCAAAGCACACCCCTGGTGAAGCTCCCGAAAGAGTCCCGCAAGCCCCGAGACCCCTGCCTCTTCGACAATAGCGCCTTCAAGCGAAATAGACAACTTTGCCTACCGAGCCGGCCACCTCATCTCGCGACCTTGAGCTAAGGCTACGACCGCAGCCGCACAACCAGTGTTTTGAGCTGGTTGGCGAAGGGTGACGCGACGTACCTCGGCGTGTCCACTATCTCCATCGCCGGGAACTGAGCCAGGGTCTCCTCGAGCATGACCCGCAGCTCGAGACGGGCCAGAGCGGTGCCCAGGCAGAAGTGCCGACCACCCGCGCCGAAGGCCTGGTGCTCAGGATTGCGCTTGACGTCGAAGCGATCGGCATCCTCGTAGCGGGTCTCGTCCCGATTCGAGGACGGGTACCACATGACCAGCTTCTCGCCCTCGCGGATCTTCTGCCCGTTCAGTTCCGTGTCGCGGGTCGCGGTGCGGGCGAAGTGGCCGAAGGCGGGGAACATGCGCAGCGACTCCTCGACCACCGACGGGACCAGAGATGGGTCCGCCAGGACCATGTCGCGCTGGTCGGGACTCTCCATCAGCGCCCGCATCCCGCTGCAATAGGTCGCCTTGGTGCTGTCGTTGCCGGCCGCCATCAGCAGAAAGAACCCCATGACGATCTCGTGGTCCTCGAGGCGCTCGCCGTCGATCTCGGCGTGGACGAGCACGCTGGTCAGATCGTCGGTCGGGGTCTCGCGGCGTTCGGCGATCAACCGACCACAACGCTCGAAGACCTCGGGCACGTCGCGTTCCATCACGACCTGCGAACCCTCAGGTGTCGTGTCCGGATCCCCGGCGCCGAGGATCGTGTTCATCAGACTCGCCCAGACGGCATCGTCCTCGGGGTCGAGGCCCATGAAGCTCCCGATCACCCGCGCCACCACCGGCTGGGCGACGTCGCTGACCAGGTCGCAGGTCTCCTGCCCGTCCAGCCGGCCCAGCACGTCGATCGCGATCTCGCGAATCGCCCCCTCGTGCTCGGCGATCCGCTTCGGCGTGAAGCCCTGCTGGAAGAGCGCCTTGATGCGATCGTGCTTGGGCGGGTCCATGCCGATGAACATCGCCTGCTGGAGCTCGAGCGGCAGGATCGAGTTCTTCAACGCCGTGAACCCGCCGAGTTCGGAGGAGTAGGTCTGCCAGTCTTTGCTGACCTCGTGAACGTCGTCGGCCGTCGTCAGCGACCAGAACCCATCCTCGTCCGGGAACTCCGTGATCCGGGGGGTCCAGTGGACGGGACACTCACCGCGCAGCCGCTTGAACAACTCGTGCGGCGGGCCGTCCTCGAAGTTGGCGCGGTCCGCGACGAGCACCTGATCGAGCGGGGTCTGATCCTGGCCGTCGGTGCTCATCGCGTTCCTCCCGTTTGACGATTCGGCGCCTCTGACGCCAGCCTAACCGATGGTTTTCCCCAAGCCCCTCGGCTGGTCAGAGACCCAGGCCGCCCACGCCTTTCTCATTCCAACCGAGATGGTGGGCCAGCTCGTGGCGAAGCGTCCGCTCGACCTGGCGGGCCAGAAGATCCCGATCGTGGCCGAAGTCCCGCTCAAGCGTGTCGCGATAGATGACGATCCGGTCCTCGTAGCGTTCTCGCGCAATCCCGTCTCCGAAGTATTGGCCGTAGGCATGCACCTCCTCGCCGCGATCGGAAACCACGACGGCGATCTTCGCCAGCACCTCCTGGAATTCATCCGGCAGCCGATCGATCGCATCGACGACCAGCGTCTCGAACTCGTCGAGGTCAGGAGGATCAGGCACGTCTAAAACAGTAGAGACAGCGACGAGCGGCCAGCCTCGGGAAGCGGACATTGCCGGGCTGACGCCCAGCGGGCTACGACCAGAACTCGTCCCAAGCGTAGAGGTCCTCAAAGTGCTCCCGACCGTCAGTGATCCGGCCGTCCTTGAGCTCAAAGACGATGCAGTTGCCAGCCTCCAGCTGCTTGCCGTTTCGCTCCCCGGTGCTGGTCTGTATGCCGACGACGAGGCCATCGTCGTCTTCGGCCAAATGGCGCAGCGTGGCCCGGAAGGTCCCGTCCGTCTCCTGTCCCAGCCGGCCGAAAAAGGCCAGGGTCGCGTCGCGGTCCTCGCGGTCCCCGGAAAAGGAGCCGTGCCCCGGCGTGTGCCATGAGGCGCTCTCGTCAAAAGTCTCAATCAGCGTGTCCATGTCGGCCGTGTTGAAGGCCTCGTAGGCGCGGCGGACGACCGCTGCGTTCTCTCCTGTTGCCATCGTTCGTTCCTCTCGTTGCGATTGGCACGAGCCACGACGCTACTCCATTCGATCGATCGACCTCCGACCACACGGAAACGCTCCCCTGACCATGGAGCACCAGTCCCACCCGACGCTAACGATTCATTGGGACTCAGGAGGGATCTTCTCCTCGAACCTTTGACCGACGGATTATGAGCCGCTGACGTGAGCTACCCAACCACCTCCGGCCCGATCCCGTCCCGCCACGTCGGATACGCAGGCCGCCATCCCAGCTCGCGCTTCGCCTTCTCGTTCGAGGCGCCGCGGATCCGGGTCATCATCGAGACGCCGACCTCGCCGGTCGCCAACCTGCCGATCCAGGTCGGCACCCGGCGGGGCGGCTTGCCGCCGCTGCGCTCGGCGAGGACCGGGAGCCACTCGCTCACGGGTGCAGGCTCGTCGTCGACGATGTTGTAGATGCCGGTCGTGTGGCTGCTGACGGCGGCGACAGTCGCGGCTGCCGCGTCGTCGACGTGGATGAAGGACCAGATCCCTCCCCCATCGCCGATGATCGGCAGCTTCCGCGCCCGCGCCATCTCGACGTACTCGCTCGAGAGCACGGTGCCGGGCCCGTAGAGGCTGCCGTAACGGAGGACGACGCCATCCAGGCCCGGCGCGTCGAGGACCTCGGTCTCGAGGTGGCGGATCGCCCGCAGCGACTGCTGCATTTCGGTGGGCGGGTCGGGGTCGAGGGCGTCCGCCTCGGTCTTGATCGGCCCTCCGGAGCGGTCGTTCGACCAGCCGGTGAAGCTCTGGGCGACGAAGCGGCCGGCTCCGACGCGCTGGGCCGCCCGCAGGAGGTGGTCGGTGCCCCGGGTGCGCAGCTCATTGGTGGTCGCGAACCAGCGGTCGAAGTGGCGCAGGTCTGAATCTCCGCTGAGCGCGGTCATCTCGTGCACCACTACCTCGGGCCGGGCCGCTTCCACGGCCTCGAGGACAGAGCCCTCGTCGAGGCCGTCCATGATCGCGCCGGTCGCCCCGGTGGCCTCGATCCGGGCCAGGTCCTTCGGCGAGCGTGCGGTCGCGACGACCTCGTGTCCAGCCTCGATCAGTTGCGGCAGGAGACGGGCGCCGACCGCCCCTCCCCCACCCGCGACGAAAACCTTCATGACTGCTCCTTTCCTAGCTGCCCACCTAGATGCGAATCGACGACAAGACCTCTTGACGCGCCCGCCCGCGCCGGTGCTCTCCAGAGCACGAACGCGGCCGCCGCCGCGACCGTCCCGGCGGCGATCGTCATCGCCAGGCCGAAGCCGTCGACGAAGCCGGCGGGGTCCGGCGTACCGGCGGTGTAACGGCTCGCGAGGGCGCTGCCGAGCACGGCGATGCCGAGCGCGCCGCCGACCTCGCGCGCGGCGTCGTTGACCGCAGATGCGACACCCTGCTTGGACGCCGGCAGTGAGGAGACGATCGCCGTCGTCGCCGGGGTCGTCGCCAGCGCCTGGCCGATCCCGAGCAGGACCAGGCCGGCCAGCAGCAGCGCGTAGCTCGAGTCGACACCGGCGGTCGAGAAGACGGCGAAGCCCACTGCCATAGAGGCCAGCCCCAGCGCGCCCAGCCGGGCTGGGCCGAAGCGGTCGACCAGCCGCGGCACCCGCGGCGAGAGGGTCACCATCAGCAGCGCCATCGGCGCCAGCGCCAGCCCCGCCTGCAGCGGCGAGTAGCCGAGCACGAGCTGGACGTACTGGAGGACGACGAAGATGAAGCCGAAGAAGGCGAAGAACTGGGCCGCAACTGAGGCGCTGCCGGTGCCGAAGCCGCGCAGGCGGAAGAGGCGCGGATCGAGGAGCGGCTGCTCGCGCCGCAGCTCCCAGGCGACGAAGAGGCCGCCGAGGGCGACCGACGCGCCGAAGGCGGCAAGCGTCAACGGGTCTGTCCACCCGCGCTCGGGACCCTCGATGATCGCGAAGACCAGGGACGAGAGGGCCAGGGCAGAGAGCGAGCCGCCGGCGATGTCGAGCCGGGCGCGGTCGACCTTCGAGTCGGGGGCGATCCGGGAGGCGGCGCCCAGGGTGATCAGGCCGAGGACGGCGCTGAAGGCGAAGACCGAGTTCCACGAGAACGCCTCGAGCAGCAGGCCCGAGACCAGCAGGCCGAGCAGGGCGCTCCCGCCGGCGACCCCGGCCCAGATCGAGACGGCGCGGTCGCGGGCCTCGGCCGGGAAGGAGCTGGTGATGATCGAGAGCGTCGAGGGCATGATCGCCGCCGCGCCGAGGCCCATCAGCGCCCGGACCGCGATCAGGCCGCCGGGGCTGTCGACCGCCAGCGCCGCGCCCGCGGAGGCCGCGAAGATCGCCAGGCCCGCCAGCAGGACCGGGCGGCGGCCGACCCTGTCCCCCAGCGCCCCGGCGAAGAGCAGCAGGCCGGCGAAGACGACGGCGTAGGAGTCGACGATCCACTGCAGCTGCGTCTGGGTCGCGCCGAGTTCCCGCGCCAGGTCCGGCAGGGCGACGTTGAGTGAGGTGACGGCGCTGACGACGGTCGCCAGCGCCAGGCACATCGACGCGAGGACCAGTTTCAGCTGCTTCGAGTTGGTGGTCGGGTCTGCCATTCCGCGTCCTCCTCGTGATTCAACGGCGTTGACTTTACACCGTTGAATTGATCTGTCAAGCTGTCGCCATGGCGACCGCCGAAGGCACCTCCCCGACGAAGACGCCTCGCACCGGGCGCCGCCCCGGGACCAGCCAGACCCGGGCCGCGATCCTGGAGGCCGCCCGCCGCCAGTTCGCCGAGCGCAGCTACGCGGAGGCCTCGATGCGCAGCATCGCGGCCGAGGCCGGCGTCGATGCCTCGCTCGTCGTCCACTTCTTCAAGAACAAGGCGGCCCTGCTCGCGGAGGCCGTGGAGTGGCCCTTCGACCCCGAGGTCGAGATGCCGAAGCTGCTCGCCGAAGGCCGCGGCAAGGTCGGGCGCAACCTCGTCCGCCTGGTCGTCACGAGCTGGGCGCAGGAGGGCAGCCGCCACCCCCTCCTCACCCTCCTGCGGGCGGCGACGACCGAGCCGCAGGCGGCGGAGATGATGAGCGGCTTCATTACCGGCCGGCTGATGGCGCCGCTGATGGCCGCCCTCGGCTCCGACCAGCCGGAGCTGCGCGCCGACCTCGCGGTCACCCAGCTGCTCGGTGTGGCGATGGCCCGCCACATCCTCTGCCTCGAGCCGCTTGCCTCCGCCGATCCGGAGGAGGTCGTCGAGATGGTCGGGCCCACCCTTCAGCGCTACCTCACAGGAAAGATCGAACAAGGCAAATGAGGAGATTGAGATGACCACCACGGCGACACCGACGACCTCGACCACGAACCCGACGGCGATCCCCGCCGGGCGGATCCAGCTGATGGAGCACGCGCGCAAGCCGATGGCGGCAATGCTGCGGCTCGAGCAATCGATCGAGCTCGACAACGTGATCGCCAACCTGGTCAAGGTTCGCGCCTCTCAGGTCAATGGCTGCGCCTTCTGCATCGACATGCACTGGAAGGACGCCCGCGCCGCCAGTGAGAGCGAGGAGCGCCTCTACTCCCTCGACGCCTGGCAGGAGAGCCCGCTCTACTCCGACCGGGAGCGGGCCGCCCTGGAGCTATGCGAGGCGATGACCGAGATCAGCGAGGGCCACGTCCCCGACGCGGCCTGGGAGCAGGCGCGCGCCGAGTTCGAGGAGGAGGAAGCCGCCCACCTGATCTTCGCGATCACGGCGATCAACTCCTGGAACCGCCTGATGATGGCGGCCCGGGTCGAGCCCGGGCACTACAGGGCCGGCGACACCTTTTGACCTGAGGAGACAAGCGAGGCGGCCTCGTCGCGATCGATCTCGAGCAGATAGGGCGCGACCTGGCCCCGGTAGGCGGCCTTGCGGTTCGCCGGGAGGTCCTTCCAGCCGGTCACCGAGCCGCGGCAGATCTCGGCGCCGCAGAGGCAGCCGCCGGGGAAGTGCTCGATCGAGTAGTTGCGCATCGCGTAGTCGAAGGTGATCTCGTCGCCGTCGGCGATCGAACGGCGGGCGACGAAGTCGCAGGCGCCGGTGCTATTCAGCTCGACGCCGCAGTTGGGGCTGCACGAGTGGTTGACCTTGGGGCCGAGACCGCCGTGGCGGGCCCACTTGGTGCGGCTGACCTGGGTCGCGTGGGAGTCGTTACAGGGGACCTCACCTTCGAGAAATCCGATCATCACCGTCTCGCCTGCCTGGAAGCTGCGAGTCGCTCGAACCCCACCGCCCTTGCCGCCTTCGGGGTTACAAAGCTCATATCCGACCGGATCCAAAAGACCCCTCTCAGTTGTTTGAGCGCAGAAACCTGCGCTCAATGACGGTAGACCATCGAGGGATCGCGACCCCACGGGCCTTCCGTCAGGCGGCCGGAGCCAGCTGGGCGCTCTTCTCCAGGGTGCCGCCGAAGCCCTGCGCGAGCTGCCGCGCGAAAATCGCGTCGATTGCCGGCCCGAGGACCGGGATCGGGATCTCGAAGGTGGAGGTCCAGATGGCGTCGGTGCCGGACTCAGTCTCCTTCAGCCGGATGCTGCCGCCCTCGTGGGTGATGGGAAGGCCGCGGACGTTGCGGATCACATAATCCAGACGGACCGGCGGCTCATACGCGGTCACCTCCTCTTCGAAGCGGAGCGGCCCGAGCCAGATCCAGCGGATCGCGCCGAGGCCGTTCGGGTCCGCATCTCCGGTCCGAACGAGCTCAGAGCGCGCGACCCCGTCGAAGCGGTCATAGCGCGCGTGATCGGAGAGGACGGCGAATACGTCCTCGGGGGTTGCGTCGAGCCGCCTCATGACCCGAATCGATCGCCTCATGCTCACTCCCCCACCCTAACGGTGAGCCTGTTCCAGGCTGGCCCCGAAGCCCGGGCCGGTCACAGGCACGTCCGAGTTGCCGGGGAGGTCGACGGTCAGGTTCCCCGTCCATTGGCCGATGTCTCCTCCGTCGCTGCTGAAGCTCCCGTGGCCGGCAAAGGGAGCGGGCGGCATCACCCTGGCACTACGCAGACGCCGGTCGTAGCTCAGCGCCCCGGAGGTCGCCCAGGTCCAGGCCGCCCGGTGGATCTCCATCTCGCCCCGATGTTCTTCGACTTCAGCGCTCACCCCAACCCGGGCGCCCGGCCTCCTCTGGATCGCGTCGAACTCGAGCCGGTATTTCTCGAGACGACGCACCTCCACGTCGAGCCGAGCCCCCGGCAGGCTGGCGCCCGCCGGCCTCTCGCCTCCTCCACCGCCCCCGCAGTAGACCCGGGACTCGAGCGGCGCGCTGGTGGCACTGACGTCGGTGAACCCCTCCTCGCCGTGGAACTCGATCGCCCCCTCGTAGCGTTCGGCCTTGACCCGCTTCGTCTCCCCCGGCTTGCAACCGCGGGGCACCGTCTTCGTCCGCCCGGTCGGCACCCGAGTGACCGAGATCCGGCCCAACTTGCCGAGATCCGCATCGATCTTCGTACCCGACACCGTCGCCCGTGCCGTATAGGTGGCCGCCGCATTTTTACGGGCGACGAAGAGGGCGATCCATCCTCTGTCCCCTACGGCCGGAGCTTCAGCCAAGGCGAAGAAGCCGTATCCGTTGCTCGCCTGAAGCCGGAAGCCGGTGAGCGACGGCATGATTTCCTCCTCACCCTGAACAGCGGGCGGCATCGCCAGGCCCAGCGCCAACGCCAGCACCGCCCCCGACCCGCCGAATGCCCGTCGCATCACCCGTCAATCCTACGGCTGAGCGACGCCCTTCAACCCTCATCCACCCACGCCCGCCTGCCGATGTAACAGAGGCAATGGCGCCCTGGCGAGCCAAATGGGGCCTCCCCCGCAGGGGTGGGCCGCCTCCCAGCCTTGTCCGCAGGTTCGCGATCTACGCGGGCGTGGCGCTGATCGTCGCCGCCGTCGCCGCCTTCTTCTTCGTCCGCGCCTACTCGACCAACCGCGCCGAGGACGACGCGATGAGCCACACCGAGTACATCGCCGACTCCGTCCTCCCCAGCGAGCTGCGCGCCTCCGACTTCGACGGGCCCGCCAGCGGCGCCCGCCTCACCCAGCTCGACCGGATCGCCCACCGCCAGCTGCTCAGCCCCGGGATCCTGCGCGCCAAGCTCTACGGGCCCGATGGCCGGGTCGTCTACTCCAGCGAGCACGACCTGATCGGGACCCGACCCGACGACTTCGAAGAGATCCCCGAGATCATGGAGGGAGCGCCGGTGGGCGACGTCACCCACCTCAATGCCGAGGGCGGCAGCGGCCCCGACGCCCAGGTCCTCGAGAGCTATGTTCCGGTCGGCGTCGGCGGCCCCGGCGACAAGCCCTCCGGGGTCCTTGAGCTCTACGCCGACTACGGGCCGATCGCCAGCAACGCTCGGGAAATCTTCATCCCCCTGGCGATTGGCGCCGCGATCCTCCTCCTCGCCCTCTACCTCTCATACTTCCCGATCCTCAAGCGCGCCTCGCGGACGATGCGCAGCCAGATGGAGGAGATCGAGCACAAGGCCTTCCACGACGACCTCACCGGGCTGCCGAACCGATCGCGTTTCCACGACAGAGCCGAAGTGGCCGTCGCCGAAGCGGCGGCAAACGGGACCAGCGTCGCGGTGATCCTGCTCGACCTCGACCGCTTCAAGGACGTCAACGACACGCTCGGGCATGCCAGCGGCGACCGCCTCCTCAGCCTGATAGCCGACGAACTCCCCGACTTCATGCGCGAGGGCGACACCGTCGCCAGACTCGGCGGCGACGAGTTCGGGATCCTCGCCCTCGGCCTCGACGATGCCTCCGCCATCCTCGCCCTCGCCCAGAAGGTGCGCGCCGTCCTCTCCAACCCGCGCAGCGTCGACGGAGTCGAGCTCGCGGTCGACGCCAGCATCGGCATCGCGCTCTACCCCGAGCACGGCGCCGACGTCGACACGCTGATGCGGCGGGCCGACGTCGCCATGTACCGGAGCAAGACGACCCACACCCCGGCGCTCTACGAGCAGGAGCACGACGTCTACTCGCCCGAGCGCCTGGAGTTGATCGCCGACCTGCACAGGGCGATCGGCAACGACGAGCTGATCGTCGACTACCAGCCCCAGTGCGACCCTGCCAGCGGCGAGCTA
The DNA here is from genome assembly GCA_963795295.1 of uncultured Solirubrobacterales bacterium. GTDB lineage: Bacteria > Actinomycetota > Thermoleophilia > Solirubrobacterales > 70-9 > VRUE01. Next base: position 324,841 of record CAWCHE010000005.1, on the reverse strand, counting down.
ATGGGCGTCGAGGCCCTCGTCCGCTGGCAGCACCCGCGCCGCGGCCTGCTGATGCCCGACGAGTTCATCTCACTGGCCGAGCAGACCGGCCTGATCCGCCAGCTCACCCGCCACGTCCTCGGCACGGCGCTGCGCCAGTGCAGCGAGTGGCAGCGGGCCGGCCGGCCGCTGCGGGTCGCGGTCAACATCAGCGCCCGCGACCTGCTCGACTACCACCTGCCCGAGGAAGTACGGGAACTGCTCGAGCGCTGGAAGGTCGAACCGCAGCTGCTCGAGCTCGAGATCACCGAGAAATCAGCGCTCTCCGACATCCCCCGGGCACGCTCGATCCTCGCCCAGCTCAGCGAGCTCGGCGTCAAGCTGGCGATCGACGACTACGGGACCGGCAACTCCTCGCTCGCCTACTTCCGCCGCCTGCCGGTCGACGTGCTGAAGATCGACCGCTCGTTCGTTATGCGGATGATGGAGAGCGAGGACGACGCGGCGATCGTCCGCTCGACCGTCCGCCTCGGCCACGAACTAGGCCTGCGGGTGATCGCCGAGGGCGTCGAGGACGGCGACTGCAACCGCCGCCTCGCCGAGCTCGGCTGCGACGTCGTTCAGGGCTTCTACTTCGGCCGCGCGATGGCCGCCTCGGAGATCACAGCAGCAGCTCTGGCATGAAGCTGGAGTGAGGTCGCGCCCTGGCGCGATCCGCGGCGAGTCAGAACGCGCCCGAGATCCGCTCCGGGAACCGGGGTAGTCCGTCGTCCGGGACCGGCGACCACGGAGCCGCGTAGTCCGTGAACTGATGCACGTTGGGCCTGATGCCCGGATCACCGTCGATCGTCCCCATCCTGATCCCAACCAGATCCGGGTTCTCCGGATTCGTCGTGAAGATATGACTGCCGCATCGCGAGCAGAAGCTCTTCACCCAACCGCCGTCCCCCGGGTCGAACTCGCGAAGCAGCTCCTCCCCCTCAACCGTCCGATACGACCCCGGGACGATCAACGCCCCCACCGAACCTCCCGTCCCGGTCCTCTGCTGACACCGCTTGCAGTGGCAGTACAACGCCCCCAGCAAGGGCTCGGAGACCTCGTACCGCACCCCGCCGCACATGCACCGGCCAGTGATCGGCAGCGTCGTCACGGAAGCAACTCTGGCATGAAGCTCTCGAGGTGGGCGTCGATAGTCGCCCGCACCCAGCGCTGGGTCGCCTCATCGGCCATCCGGTAGCGCCCGAGCAGCATCTTCTGGTCGTCGAGCGGCAGGCCGGCGACTTCCCAGCTCACCACCAGCCGCTCGAAGAGCAGCTCCGAGCGCCGGTGCCAGGCGTCCTCCTGCGTCGTCGCCGCCTTCGAGGGGCCCTCGGAGATCTTGCGCTTGCTGCCCCAGCTGAGCGATTCGCGCAGCGTCAGGACGTTGCCCTCGGCGTCGGTGTACTCGACCGTCGACGCCTTCTCGCGCGGGCGCCGCGGCTTCTTCCGCTTCGCCACCTCAGTCCCCCTCCGCCGGCCTGCGGCGGGTCCGCTTTCGCTCCCCGACCTTGCGCTTGCCCTCGAGGCGCCGCTCGCGCGAGGCGCGGGTCGGCCGCGTAGGCCGGCGCCGGCGCGGCACGACGAGGCCGGCCGCGATCTTCTCCGCCAGCCGCTGCAGCGCCAGCTCCCGGTTGCGCGTCTGGCTGCGAGCGTCCTGGGCGACGGCAGTGACCAGGGGCCCGACCTTCTGCAGGAGCCGCGAGCGCTGCTGGTCCTCGAGGGTCGCCGAGCCCTCGACGTCGAACACCGCTTCGACCCGCGAGGCCGTCACGTTGGCGTGCTGCCCACCCGGCCCGGACGAGCGGCTGGTCCGCAGCTCGATCTCGCCGATCGGGATCGAGAGCCGGTCGTCGATTCTCAGTCGTTCGGGTATCGGGAGTCGATTTCCGCGGCCAGCTCGAAGTCGGCCTTGGTCAGGCCGCCCTCGGAGTGGGTGGAGATGGTGACGGTGACCTTGTCCCAGGAGACCTCGAGGTCGGGGTGATGGCCCATCGACTCAGCCGGCTCGACGATCTCGGCGACGAAATTGGTCGAGCCGACGAAGTCGCCGCACTCGTAGACCCTGCGGATCGCGCTCCCGGCGCGCTCCCATCCGGGCAGGCGGCCGAGCCGCTCCTCGATCTCCGCGTCGTTCAACAGCGCCATCGCGGTTATGCTCGCACGGCAGCGGAACGGACGCAATGAGCGACTCCCTCCCAACCCTCTGGCACATCGAGATCTCGCACTACAGCGAGAAGGCGCGCTGGGCGCTCGCCCACAAGGGGGTCGAGCACACCCGCCGCGCGCCGCCGCCCGGCTCCCATATCCCAGTCGCCCTCTTCCTCACCCGCGGCGCCCACTACACCTTCCCGATCCTCCAGCTCGACGGCAGGGCGGTCGGCGACTCGAGCGCGATCATCGCCGCCCTCGAGCAGCGCTACCCCGAGCCTCCCCTCTACCCGGCGGACCCCGCGGAGCGCCGCCGTGCCCTCGAGCTCGCGGAGTACTTCAACGTGGAACTGGCGCCGGCCATCCGCCTCCTCGCCTTCTATGAGATGGGCCGTGACAAGGACGCCTTCGAAGCGCTGATGGAACGGACCAACCCGGGCCCGCTGGCAAAGATGCCCGGCATCACCGCGACCTACGCCCGCGCCTATGCGGGCCTCCGTTTCAAAGTCCACGACGACGATGCCGCCACCCGGGCGCGGGTGACGATCGCGGCCACGATGGACCGGCTCGAGCAGGAGCTGGGCGACGACGAGTACCTGGTCGGGGACTCGTTCACGGTCGCCGACCTGACCGCCGCCGCGCTCTTCAACCCGCTCGTGCTGCCGGAGGATGGGCCGCTGCCCACCGACCAGATCCAGCCGCGGGGGATGGACGAATTCCGAGCCGGGTTCGAGGACCGCCGCGGCTTCCAGTGGGTCGATGAGATGTTCCGCCGCCACCGCAAGCCGGCGAGGGCCGGCGCAGCGGCTACTGCCTGAAGCGCCGCGACTACAGGCCGACGGGCCCTATTTCGTCCATTCGCCGCTGGCGGGGCAGCCGCCTTCGCTTTTGGCTTTACAGGGGTAGGTGATTTTGCTTTCTTCGTCGCGGCTGATGCCAAAGGTGTGCGTCGTCGGCGTCGACTGAACGGTGATCGTGTATTTCTTCGGGCCGAGCCCGGTGACTTCCAGCTTCGGGCTAGCCGGCAGCGTCGACTCGATTTTCTGCAGGGCGGCGACGTTGCATTTCGTGTAGGCGCCTTCGTCGGTCATGCAGGTCTCCATCGCCACCTCGGCGGCGTGCACCGTCTGCTTCGCCTGGGTGTCGACCGCCTTCGACTTCTGGCTGAAGAAGGCAGGTAGCGCGATCGCCGCCAGCACCCCGAGGATCAGCATCACGACGAGGATCTCGATCAGGGTGAAGCCCCTCTCACCCTGCCTGATTTTCTCCATTGAGAGCTTCACAGCAGCTATTTCGACACGAATTGACGCCCGCTGGAAGGTTGGGCGCTCTCAACCAATCGCCCTGCAAATCAGCGTGTTTTCGGAGAAGACTCGCGCCTACGGTGTGAGGACGATCTTCAGCGCTTCGCGCTGGTCGTAGAGGCGGTAGGCCTCGGCGGCTTCGTCGAGCTTCATATGGTGGGTGACGAGCGGGGTGGGGTCGAGCTTGCCGGCCTCGATCAGGGCCAGGACCCGGTCGACGTGGGAGATCACGTTGGCGAGGCCGAGACGCAGCTGCAGGCCCTTGAGCCAGGCGAGGCCGAGCGGGACCTCGCCCTTGCCGGCGTAGGCGCCGATCCCGGAGACGGTCCCGGCGTCGCGGCAGAGGCTGATCGCCATCGCCAGCGGGCCGGGGTCGCCGACCGCGTCGACGACGACGTCCACCCCGCGCCCCTCGGTCGCCGCCCGCACCGCCTTCTTCGGCTCCTCCTCGGTGAGGTGGATCGGCGTCGCGCCGAACGATGCCGCCATCTCGAGGCGTTCGCCGACCGAGTCGACGGCGAAGACGCTCGACCGCGCCGCCGGCGAGCGCCGCCTGCACGGCGCAGAGGCCGACCGGGCCGAGGCCGAGGACCGCGACCGTGTCGCCGGGCCGCATGCCGGCGTGTGCGACGGCGTGGTAGCCGGTCCCCATCACGTCACCTGCGAACAGCGCCGCCTCGTCGGACATTCCCTCCGGGACGCGGCGCAGGGTCAGGTTGGCGCGCGGCACCAGCAGCTGCTCGGCCTGGGAGCCCTGCAGGTTGCCGAGATGGGAGCCGTGGCCGAAGGTCTGCTGGCGCTCGCAGCGGTGGTAGTCCCCGCGCAGACAGGCCCGGCAGGTCGCGCAGGCGGTGTGAAAGCAGCCGAGGACGCGATCGCCGACGGCGACCCGCTCGACGTCCGGGCCCGCATCGAGCACGGTGCCGACGTACTCGTGGCCGATCGTGAAGCCCTGCTCGACCGGGACCCGGCCGTGGAAGATGTGGAGGTCCGAGCCGCAGATCCCGCTCGCCTCGACCCGGATCAGCGCCTCGTCGGCGGCGACGATCTCGGGGTCGGGCTTCTCCTCGACCCTGACCTCGCCCGGTGCCTGGAAGGTGACGGCTCTCATCGGGCGCGAACCGTATCGCCCCGCGGGCCCGGCCCTCGCTCAGCCGCAGGTGCGGCTCACTCAGCCGGAGGTGCCGGAGCCGACGGCCATGCCGTTCTGGACCTCGAAGCGGTCCGAGTCGCCGGTCGGGCTGGCGGTGACCGCGATCCGCGACTCGAGCGAGAGCTCCTTCTCGAAGTCGGAGGCCTCGGAGTGCTGGAAGGAGACGTCGTTGCCTTCGATCAGCTCGATGAAGATCTCGACGAAGTCGGCGTCGAGCTGTTTGCCGGCCACCCGCCGCAGCTCGACGATCGCGTCGTGGGAGGACATCGGCGTGCGGTAGGAGTCGCGGGCGGTCATCACGTCGTAGGTGTCCGAGACGGAGATGATCCGCGAGAGTTTCGGGATTTCATCGCCGGAGAGACCGCGCGGATAGCCTTTTCCGTCGATCCGCTCGTGGTGGGCGAGGATGATCTCCGCGACCGGCCCGTAGCCGTCGAGGGCCGAGACGACGCGCGCTCCCTGCTGCGGGTGGCGCTTGATCAGCATCCAGTCCTCGTCCGTGAGCGGCACGTTCGCCTTGAGGATCCGGTCGGGGAGGATGAACTTGCCGATGTCGTGGAGCAGGGCGGAGATGTGGACCAGCTCCTCTTCCTGGCGGGAGAGGCCGGCGCGCTGGGCGATCGCCCGCGAGTAGCGCGCCACGGCGGCGGAGTGACGGGCCGTCATCTGGTCCCTGAGGTCGAGGGTCCGCAGCAGGGCGCTCAACATCCCGACCTGGAAGCTCGCCAGCTGCTTGGTCCGGACCTCGAGCTCGCGGGCCCGTTCCAGCGATTGGAGCAGGGCGCCGAGCAAATACTGGAAGGTGACGAGGACGATCCCGAAGAGGGCGACCCCGGCGAGGCCGATCTGGACGTAGATGAAGGCGACGCCCACCGCCAGCAGCGCCGCCGTGAGCTCGGAGGGAAGCAGCGGGATCAGCACCGTGCGCAGGCTGTCGACGAAGGAGCTGCGGTAGACGTAGTAGGAGTCGGCGCCGATCATCAGGAAGTTCAGCGCGAGACCGGCTACGAAGGCGCCGAAGACGAGGACGTAGAAGCCGATTTCGGCGGTCGTGATCCCGGTGGCGTCGACGATTTCGTGAAAGCCGATCCCGATCAGCAGCGGGAAGGTGATGAACGTCCCGAGGTTGACCAGGAAGTCGTGGAGGTTGCTCCGATAGCGGATCCAGCCGACGATCATCGAGAGCACGCCGATCACGGCACCCGGCGTGCCGCCGAGGAAGACCATCGCCGGGACCATCGCCAGGTAGGTGCCCGAGATCTTCAGTTTCGACTCGGTTTCGACCGACATCACCTCGCTGAAGATCGAGAGCGCGAGGAGGGTCCCGAGCAGAGCGAGATCCCAGTTGGCCTCCGGTGCCTCGAGGACGGCGACGGCGGCGATCACGACGACGCCCACCCCGACGATCGCGGTGCTCAGCGGTGTTGGCCGATTGTGTTCCATTTGATCGCGATTCCGAGCCTGGGGGTTTGTCGCACCGTGGCCGGTCCGACCGTCCAGGTCCTTTCCCGCAGGAACCGGCTGTTCCTGCGCCTGAGTGGCACCTTTCGGCTGCCTGGCCAGTCTCCTGAAGGTAGATGGTCAGGCGCCACCTAGCAAATCGCCTAGAACAATTGGCCAGTTGCTTGCAAAACTGGCCGCGAGGCGCATGAAATCGCGGAAAAACAGCGAAGGGCGCCATGGGCGCCCTCCAAACTGAGGGTGGGCGCCAACTGGGCACTCCACCACTGAAGCTTTTAGATCCGTCTTATTTGTGCCAAACCATTTTTCAACATCCCTTCTTGGTCGAAGCCCTTTACTGGATCTCGCACAAGTTTGCGGCGAGAACTTCTCAATTGCCTGGGAAGGTTGTAGCACAGGTTGGCGGAAAGTTGTGCAAGTGCAACGGAACTTGTGCATAAGTATGAGAAAAGTTGTAGCGAATAATGGGTAACTCACGCCTGAGAGATCCGCTACGACGCCCGGCTTTCCGCAAGTTGGCGGTCTCCTACGCGATCAATGAGATGGGCGACTGGCTCGGCCTGATCGCGCTTTCGCTGCTCGTCTTCGAACTCACCGACAGCGCCCTGGCGACGACCCTGCTCTTCCTCGGGACCGGATTCCTGCCGGCCCTGCTCACTCCCCTGCTCGTCGCCCGGCTCGAGCGCCCGCCTCCCCGCATGGTCCTGCCGGCGCTCTACGGCGGCGAGGCGCTTGCGTTCGGAGTGCTGGCGCTGCTCGCGACGCACTTCTCGCTGCCCCTGGTCGTCGCCGTCGCCGCCATCGACGGCGCGCTGGCGCTGACCGCGAAGACGCTGACCCGGGCGGTCACCGCGGCGATGCTCGAGCCGGAGGGAGAGCTGCGCGGCGGCAACGCCGTCCTCAACGTCGCCTTCACCACCGCCTCCGCCGTCGGGCCCTTCGCCGGCGGTGCCCTGGTCGCCGCCTTTGACGTCCAGACCGCGCTGCTCCTCGACGCCGCCTCCTTCTACGTGATCGCCTGGATCATGCTGACGGCGAAGCCGCTGCCGCAGGCAAACGAGGAGCCGGGCCGGATGCTCGAGCAGGCCCGCGCCGGCGTCGAGTACGTCCGCAGCAACCGCGTCCTCCGCCGCCTGATCGGAGTCCAGGCGGTGGCGCTGATCTTCTTCGCCTCGGTCGTCCCGGTCGAGGTCGTCTACGCGAAGGAATCGCTCGGGGTCAACGACACCGGATACGGCCTCCTGCTCGCCAGCTGGGGCTGCGGGATGGTGATCGGCGGCGCGGTCTTCGCGACCTTACGGCGGGCGCCGCTGCGGCTTTTGATCCTGACCAGCACCCTGGCGATCGGGGTCGGGTACGTGGGGATGTCCGCCGCCCCGACGCTGGCGCTGGCCTGCATCGCCTCGGCCGTCGGCGGCGCCGGCAACGGGGTCCAGTGGGTCGCGGTCGTCAGCGCCGTGCAGGAGCTGACCGCGGCGCGGATGCAGGCGCGGGTGATGAGCCTGCTCGAATCGTTCGGCTCGGCGACGCCGGGGATCGGCTTCGTCCTCGGCGGCGTGATCGCCGACCGCCTACGGCCCCCGGACCGCGTTCGCGATCGCCGGCGCCGGAGCGATCGCGATCGCGGGGGTCGCGGTCGTGCTGCTGGGCGGAAAATGGCCCGATCTGAAGCCCCAACAGTCGGCCAGCAGAGCGGCGGATGACGCCGAGGGCGACGTTATGGTGGAACTGATTCCGGTCCTGCCCGCGGGTGCTCGTCCAGTCCAAATTGGAGGTCGTGAGTGAGGAAGCTGGGAATAGCGTTGTCCATTGCGGGGCTCGCGTTGGCGCTGACGCTCGGCGTTGCCTCCTGCGGCCGTTCGAGTGACGGCAAGGAAGGCGGCACCCTCAGCGTCAGCTTCGCCTCCTTCCCCGACGCCCTCGACCCCCAGTTCTCCTACGCGCTCGAAGGCTGGTCGGCGATGTACAACACCTACATCCCGCTGCTCACCTTCGCCCACGCCGACGGCGAGGAAGGCAGCAAGGTCGTCCCCGGGCTGGCGCAGAACCTGCCGACGATCACCGACGGCGGCAAGACCTACACATTGACCCTGCGCAAGGGGCTCAAGTACTCCGACGGGACGCCGGTCAAGGCCTCCGACTTCCCGGCCTCGGTCGAAAGGATGTTCCGCGTCAACTCGAGCGGCACTCCCTATTACACGATCATCGTCGGCGCCGAAGAGTTCCAGAAGAAGAAGTCAGGCGGGATCTCCGGGATCGAAACCGACGACAAGACCGGCAAGATCACGATCCACCTGATCGACCCCGTCGGGCTCCTTCCAGGACCTGCTGGCGCTGCTGTTCGTCGCCCCCGTGCCGGCCGACTCGCCCCAGGAAACGGCGACCAAGGACCCGCTGCCGGCGACCGGCCCCTACGAGATCATCGAGCATCAAGCCGGGGCAAGGCTGGAGCTACGAGCGCAACCCGCAATGGGCGAAGACCAACGCGGCGCTGATGCCCGAACTCCCAGGCGGCCACGTCGACAACATCGAGGCGAAGATCACCGAGAACCAGTCGACCCAGGTCAACGACGTCGAGCAGGGCAAGACCAACTGGATGTACGACAACGCTCCCGCCCGACCGCTTCGCCGAAGTGAAGGGCAAATACGAAGGCAGCCAGTACCGGCAGGTGCCGGCGGTCGGCTTCGACTTCATCTGGATGAACACGACCCTGCCGCCCTTCGACGACCTCAAGGTGCGCCAGGCGGTCAACTACGCGATCAACCCGGAGCAGACCGAACGGCTCTTCGCCGGCGAATTGGCGCCGACCCACCAGATCATCCCGCCGGGCGTGCCCGGGCTACCAGCAGTTCGACCTCTACCCGCACGACGTCGCCAAGGCCAAGTCGCTGATCGCGAAGGCAAGCCCCTCCGACCTCAACGTGACGTTCTGGACCGACAGCCTCGAAAAGGAAGCCGGCGAAAGCTTCGAATCGATGCTCGACGAAATCGGCCTCGAAGCGAAGCTCAAAGTCGTCAACGTCGACAACTACTTCACGGTGATCGGCGACGAGAAGACCCCCGACCTCGACATCGGCTATCGCCAGCTTCGGGGCCGACTACCCGGATCCGAACGCGTTCTTCGAACCGCTGCTCTCCGGCGCCAGCATCCTGCCGATCAACAACACCAACCTCTCCCGCTTCGACGATCCGAAGCTGACAAGAAGATCGAAGAGCTGGCGACCAAGCCGATGGACCCGGCGCTGGAAGATGAATACGCGGCGCTCGACAAGGAATTCATGGAACAGGCGCCGCTGGCGCCCTACGGCGCCCGCCGGCGGCGGCTCTTCGTCTCCAGCGACATCGACTTCGGCGCGGTCGTCTGGAACCCGATCTTCTCGGGCGACCTGACCAGCTTCCAGTTCAAGTAGTGGCCGGCCGCAGTCCCTGGCAGGTCGCCTACCGTCGGTTGCGGTCCAACCCGGTGGCGGTCGGCTCGCTGGCGCTGTTCGCGGCGGTCGTCGTCTTCGTGCTCGCGGCGCCGCTCTGGGCCGACCACGTCGCCGGCACCGGCCCGAACCAGCCGCACACGCTGGAACGGATCGAAGTCGACGGGGAAAAGCAGGACGTCGTCAGCCCCGACGGGACCCCGATCGGCCCGGTCTGGCTCGGCGCCGGCGGCAAGTTCTTCCTCGGCGCCGACGGGCGGCTCGGGCGCGACGAGATGGTGCGGCTGATGTACGCCGGCCGCACCTCGCTGCTGATCGGGCTGGCGGCGGCGCTGATCACCACCCTGCTCGCCGTCGCCCTCGCCCTGCTCGCCGGCTACTACCGGGGGTGGATCGACACGGTCATCTCGCGCGGCCTCGACGTGATCTGGGCCTTCCCGGTGATGCTGCTCGGGATCGCGCTCGGCGTGGCGCTCACCGTCGGCGGGCTGAAGATCGGCCCGATCGAAATCTCCGGCGGCTCGCTGTTGATCCCGATCCTGATCATCGGCTTCGCCTTCACCCCTATATGGCACGGCCGCTGCGGGGCGAAGTGCTGGCACTGCGCGAGAAGGAGTTCGTCGAGGCCGCGGTCGCTCAGGGGGCCGGGCCATTGCGGGTGATGTTCGGCGAGCTGCTGCCAAATCTGTGGTCGACGATCGTCGTCTTCTTCACCCTCAACTTCGCCCAGGCGATGCTGTTCGAGTCGGGGCTCTCGTTCCTCGGCGCCGGGGTGCAGCCGCCGCACTCGTCCTGGGGATCGATGATCGCCAAAGGCAGCGAACTCCTCTACAGCGCCCCCTGGCTGACGATCGCGCCGGGGCTGATGATCTTCCTCGCGGTGCTCTCGCTGAACGTCTTCGGCGACTGCCTGCGTGACGCGCTCGACCCGAAATCGAAGATCGGCGTCGAGGCGCACGCCGGCGTCTACGAGCCCGAGGCCGAGGTCGCCTGATGGGCCGCTTCGTGATCCGGCGCCTGATCGGGATGGTCGCCGTCCTCTTCGCGATCTCGGTGATCGTCTTCCTGATCTTCAACGTGATCCCGAACTCGGACCCGGCGGCGCGGATCGCGGGCGAGAAGAGCGCCGGCAACGCCCAGCTGATCGCCAACATCAACGAAGAATGGGGCTTCGACGAATCGCTCCCGGCCCAGTACGTCTCGATGATGGAAAAGGTCTTCACCGGCGAACTCGTCTCCTACGAAACCCACTCCGACGTCGTCGACGAAATCGTCGCCGGGCTGCCCGCCACCCTCTCCCTCTGCATCGGCGCCGCGATCCTCTGGATGTCGGTCGCCCTCCTCTTCGGCTACCTCTCGGCGGTGCAGGCCGGGGGCTGGAGCGATCGGCTGCTGACGATCCTCGCCCTGATCGGGATCTCGATGCCGGTCTTCTGGCTGGCCGGGCTGTTGCTCATCTACCTGACCTTCAAGGTCGAAATCTTCCCCTCGACGAATACGTGGCCTGACCGAAGAACCGTTCGAATGGGCCACCCACCTGATCCTGCCCTGGATCACGCTCGCCATCCTCTACGTCGGCTTCTACAGCCGAGTCCTGCGCTCGAACATGCTCGACACGATGAACGAGGACTGGGTCGGACCGCGCGGGCGAAGGGCCTGAGCGAGCGCCAGGTCCGGACCCGCCATGTGCTGCGCAACTCGCTGATCCCGATCGTCACCCTCTTCGGCCTCGACTTCGGCGCGATGCTCGGCGGCGGCGCGATCCTCACCGAAGCCCTCTTCGGGCTGAAGGGCGTCGGCAACTACGCCGCCGAAGCGATGGAAACGCTGGACCTGCCGCCGCTGATGGCGGTCACCCTCTTCGGCGCCTTCTTCATCGTCTTCTTCAACGCGCTGGTCGACATCGCCTACGCCAAGCTCGACCCGCGGGTGCGGCTGGGGGAGTCGGCGAATGGCTAGCGATGCGGGACACCCCGGGCGCCGGGGCGGCGGGCGCGGCCACTCCCCTTCTTTCCGTGCGCGACCTCTCGGTCTCCTTCGCGACCGAGGACGGCGCCGTCCCGGCCGTCGACGGCGTCTCCCTCGACCTCGCCCCCGGCGAGGTGCGTGGCGATCGTCGGCGAGTCGGGCTCGGGCAAGAGCGTCACCGCCCAGACGATCATCGGCCTGACCCGCTCGCCGAACGCGCGGATCGCGGGCTCGGTCGAGCTCGCCGGCGAGGAGCTGATCGACGCCGCCGAAGTCGGAGCTGCAGAAGATCCGCGGCGAGCGGGTGGCGATGGTCTTCCAGGACCCGATGACCTCGCTCAACCCGGTCTACCGGGTCGGCGCCCAGATCGTCGAGGCGATCCGCGCCCACCGCGAGAGGATCGGCAAGCGCGGAGGCGCGCGAGCTCGCCGTCGAGATGCTCGACTCGGTCGGGATCGCCGACCCCGAGCAGCGGGTCGACGCCTACCCGCACGAATTCTCCGGCGGCATGCGCCAGCGGGCGATGATCGCGATGGCGCTGGCGCTCGAGCCCGAGGTGCTGATCGCCGACGAGCCGACGACGGCGCTCGACGTCACCGTCCAGGCGCAGATCCTGGCCCTGCTCGAGCGGCTCAACCGCGAGCGCGGCCTGGCGACGATCCTCATCACCCACGACCTCGGCGTCGTCGCCGAGGTCGCCGACCGGGTGCTGGTGATGTACGCGGGGCGGGTCGTCGAGCAGGGAACGCTCGACGAGATCTTCTACGACCCCCAGCACCCCTACACCTGGGGCCTGCTCGGGCTCGCTGACCGCGGATCGACCGGCCGCGGCCGCGAGCGGCTGCCGCAGATCCCCGGCGCGCCGCCCTCGCTGCTCGACCTCGACGGCGGCTGCGCCTTCCGCGCGCGCTGCCCCCACGCCTTCGAGCGCTGCTCGGAGATGCCCGGCCTCGAGGCGCGTGGCCGAGGCGACGGACCATCTCGACCGCTGCTGGCTCGAGCCCGAGCGCAAGCGCGTGCTGCGCGAGGTCGAGGGCCGGATCGGCCTGGAGGCGCCGGCATGAACGAGGCGCCGGCACCCGCAGGCGGGCGGAGATGCCCTGCTCGAGGTGACGGACCTCGTCAAGCACTTCCCGGTCACGGCGCGGGCTGCTGGTCGCGCGCGGGTCGATCCGGTGCAGGCCGTCGACGGCGTCAGCTTCAGCGTCGCCGCGGCGAAACGCTCGGCCTGGTCGGGGAGTCGGGCAGCGGCAAGTCGACGCTCTGCCGGACCATCCTGCAGCTGATCGAGCCGACCTCCGGCTCGGTCCGCTTCGACGGCGAGGAGATCGCCGGCCTCTCCCGGCGCCAGATGCGGCCGCTGCGGCGGGAGATGCAGATGGTCTTCCAGGACCCCTACGCGTCGCTGAACCCGCGCAAGCGGGTCGGCCAGCTCATCGGCGAGCCGCTGCGGATGCACGGGCATCGCCTCCGGGGCCGAGCTGCGCGGCCAGGTGCGCGAGCTGCTCGAGCGAGTCGGCCTCTCCGCCGAGCACTACGACCGCTACCCGCACGAATTCTCCGGCGGCCAGCGGCAGCGGATCGGCATCGCCCGGGCGCTGGCGCTGCAGCCGAAGCTGATCGTCGCCGACGAGCCGGTCTCGGCCCTCGACGTCTCGATCCAGGCGCAGATCGTCAACCTCCTCGACGACCTGCAGGACGAGCTCGGGCTCACCTACGTCTTCGTCGCCCACGACATCGGCGTCGTCCGCCACGTCTCCGACCGGATCGCGGTGATGAACGACGGCAGGATCGTCGAGCAGGGGCCGGCCGACCGGGTCTGCGCCCGGCCCGCGGACCCGTACACGAAGGCGCTGCTCGCGGCGGTGCCGATCCCGGACCCACGCGAGAGCCGCGCCCGGCGCGCCGCCGCCTCGGCGACTACGGGCGCTAGCGTCCGGCCGGTGAGCCTCCCGCTCAAGCCACCGATCAAGCCGCAGCTGGCGCTGACCCGCAAAGCGCTGCCGCTAGGCGAGGAGTGGGCCTATGAGCCGAAGCTCGACGGCTTCCGCGCGATCGTCTTCGTCGACGGCGAGGAGATCTACATCCAGTCGCGCGGCGGCAAAGCGCTCGCCCGCTACTTCCCGGAGCTGAGCTTCGCCCCTGGCCGCTACGTGCTCGACGGCGAGCTGGTCATCCGCGACGCCGACGGCGAGCTCGAATTCGACGCCCTGCAGAGCCGGATCCACCCGGCCGAGTCGCGGATCAAGCTGCTCTCGAAGGAGATCCCGGCCGAGTACGTCGTCTTCGACCTGCTCGCCGAGGGCGATGAGTCGCTGCTGGAGCTCGCCGCTGCGCGAGCGCCGCGAGCGGCTCGAGAAGCTGGCCGAGGGCCTCGGCCTCGAGCTGACCCCGCTGACCGCGGACACCGAGCGGGCCGAGGAGTGGCTGCGCCGGACCGAGGGGACGATGGCCAAGCAGCTCGACGCCCCCTACATCCCCGGCAAACGCAAGGGGATGGCGAAGGTCAAGCGCGAGCGCGAGATCGATTGCGTCGTGCTCGGCTGGCGGCCGGGCAAAGAGGAGGGCACGGTCGGCTCGCTGATCCTCGGCCTCTACGACGGCGGCGAGCTGCGCCCGGTCGGCCACATCTCCGGCTTCAGCGCCGACGAGAAACGGGCGATGCCGAAGATGCTCGCCCACCTGGAGACCGGCGAGAGCGGCACCGCCGAGCCGAGCCGCTGGACCGGCGGCCGCGAGCTCGAGTGGGTCGCGCTGCGGCCCGAGCTGGTGATCGAAGTCGGCTACGACCACGCATCGGCAGGCCGCATCAGGCACGGAGCGCGGTTCAACGCTTCCGAGATGACAAAGACCCGCGGGAGTGCCTGTTCGAGGGTCTTGACGAAGGTTGAGACGCGACAGCCCATCAAGTTCTCCATGTCCTGCATGGAGAACTTCGATTCGGCCGGCTAGAACAGGCGGGACTGGTTGCAGCGGTCGGCGGGGCCTGTCGCCGAGGGAGCCGGGTTATCACCGGTTCGACGCGAAGCGTTTGATCGGTTACTGCGGCCCCAGGTGCGGCCGCGGAGCACGCGTGTGGTCCGGGAGCGGTCGTCTGGGCGCATGTATCCGCGGCGGCCCGGATATAGGTCTTCGTACCTGGGCAGCAGGTCGGGGCGTTTGGCTTCGAGCCAGCCGAAGAAGACGTCGCGGACCTCGCCCTTGAGGTGGAGTGCGACGCCGCCGAGGAAGGTGGCGCCGGCCTCGCGGGCGCGGTCGACGATCGGCTGCACCTGCTCGGGCCGGTCGTTGATGCCGGGCATCAGCGGCGCGATCAGGACGCCGGAGTCGATCCCCCGCCGCCGCAGCTCGGCGACCGCGTCGAGGCGGGCGGCGGGGCTCGGCGTGTGCGGCTCGGTCGCGCGCCAGGCCTCCTCGTCGAGGGTCGGGACCGAGAGGTTGACCGAGACCGGCAGGCCGCTCTTCGCCATCCGCTCGAAGATCTCGATGTCCCGCAGGACCAGCGGCGACTTGGTCAGGACCGAGACCGGCGTCTCCGCCTCCTCCAGCGCCGCGAGGATCTCGGGCATCATCCGGTAGCGGCTCTCGACCCACTGGTAGGGGTCGGTGTTCGTCCCCAGCGCGACCAGCTCCCGCCCCCAGGTCGGCTTCGCCAGCTCGGCCCGCAGCACCTCGGGGACGTTGACCTTGACGACGATCTCGCGCTCGAAGTCACGGCCGGCGTCGAAGCCGAGATAGGTGTGGGTCGCCCTAGCGAAGCAGAAGACGCAGGCCTGAGTGCAACCCCTGTACTGGTTGACCGTGTAGTTGAAACCGAAGCCTCCGCCGGGGACATGGTTGAGCGCCGATTTGGCCCGGACCTCGTGGAAATTGATCCCCATCGCCTCGGGTGCGTCGAAGGTTCGGACGACCGTCCCATCGCCGATGCCCGGCAATCGCAGGTCCTTCTCGACTCGTTGCTCGTCCCATCTCATACGAACACATGTTCGCATTCGGAGAGGACGCGTTCAGATGCTCGAGCCGGTCTCTTCCCTGCGGTAAGTCTCCAGCTGCTCAAGCGCTTTGGCTCGGGCTTTCGAGCGCAGCGGCGGCAGCAGCGCGACCAGGTGGCCGCTCGGGCCGAGGGCCTGCTTGGCCCAGCGGCGGAAGTCGAACTCGTCGACGTGGTCGACGATCAGGCCGTCGGCGAAGCGGAAGCTGGCCTGGATGTCGTTGACCACCGGCCGCCCGGTCGAGAAGGTGTAGCGGGCGATCCAGTGGGCGCTCCCGGTCTCCTCATCGGCCTCGTGCTCGCGCAGCTCGATCTTGAGGTCGGTGGCGCGTCCGGTCAGCATCCGCCACATCGCCCCGATTTCCTCACCCTCGAGATCGCCGAAGGCCGGGTCGCGGAAATGCGCGTCGGGCGCGTAACAGGCGGTCATCGCGGCGCCGTTGCAGTTGCCGAACTCTTCGTAGAAGCGCTCGATCAGCGCCCGGTTGTCCTCCCCCGACATGGGGAGAGCCTATGCCCTCAGCGGGGAAGCTCGCCGAGGATCGCGTAGCGGAGCACGTCGACCACCTGCTCGGCGGTCCGTGCGGTGCCCTGGGCGGCGCGGTCGACCTCCTTCAGCGCGTGGTCGATCTCGCCGTCGTGGAGGGTGATGATCGGCTTGCCCAGCGCTGCCGCGAAGCCGGCGTCGAAGGCCGCGTTCCACTGCCGATATTTATCGCCGAAGCGGACGACGACGACGTCGGCGTCGCGGATCAGGGTCTGGGTCCGGATCGCGTTGACGCCGGCGCCCATGTGGTCGCGCCAGAACGGCTCGCTCTCCTCCCCCAGGGTGCCGACTCCGGCGTCGTCGGAGGCGGCGTGATCGGTGACGGGCGCCGAGAAG
Source organism: uncultured Solirubrobacterales bacterium (assembly GCA_963795295.1). Classification (GTDB taxonomy): domain Bacteria; phylum Actinomycetota; class Thermoleophilia; order Solirubrobacterales; family 70-9; genus VRUE01. Next base: position 308,485 of record CAWCHE010000005.1, on the reverse strand, counting down.
ACGACCGGGAGCCCGGCCTCGCGGGCGCCGGACTCGATCCGCTCGCGCCAGTCCGAATGGATCTCGCCGGAGAGATATACGTTCCAGGTGCGCTCAGCCATCGGTGCGTGAGTTTAGGGGTCATATGGACCCCCAAGTCCACGCACCCCACCCTGCTAACGTATTTGACGTGAACGTAAGAAACAGATTCGCCGGCGCCAGGGCCAGCGCCGGGGTCTCGGCCGAGCACGAGCACTACAAGTGGTGGGCCCTCTCCTGCACGAGCCTCGGGATGCTCCTCGTCGCGACCAACTCGGGGACCCTGATCATCGCCCTGCCGGACCTCGAGCGCTCGCTCGGCACCTCTCTGCTCCAGCTCGTCTGGGTGATCCTCGCCTACATGATCTCCTCGACGGTCCTCGTCCTCACCGCCGGCCGGCTCTCCGACCTCTTCGGCCGCAAGCAGGCGTTCGTCGGCGCCTTCGTCGTCTTCGCCGCGGCCTCGCTCGGCGCCGGGTTCTCCGCCGACGGAACCCAGCTGATCCTCTGGCGGGTGCTGCAGGGGGTCGGCGGCGCCTTCATCTTCGCCAACGGCCCGGCGCTGGTCACCGACGCCTTCCCCCAGGAGCAGCTCGGCGTCGCGATGGGCACCAACACGATGGTCGCCGCGATCGGGCTGGTGATCGGCCCCGTCCTCGGCGGCGCCCTGGTCGCGATCTCCTGGCAGTGGGTCTTCTGGTTCAACGTCCCCCTCGCCCTCGCCGGCGGCGCCTGGGCGGCGCTGATCCTGCGCGAGCTCGCTGCCCGCGACAGCGTCCGCGGCTTCGACCTCGGCGGGACCATCACCTTCGTGGTCGGCCTCACGGGGCTCGTCTACGGGATCTCGAAGGGCGGCATCTCCGGCTGGGACGACCCGCTGGTGATCGGCAGCCTCGCAATCGCCGCCGTCCTCCTCCCTCTCTTCGTCCTCATCGAGCACCGCGGCCGCGCCCCGATGCTCGACCTCTCGATTTTCCAGAACCGGATGTTCGCCGCCGCCACGGCCGCCGCCTTCATCAACGGCCTCTCGCGCTTCGCCCTGCTCTTCGTCTTCGTCTTCTACTTCCAGGGCGCCCAGGGAGACGACCCGATCACGGCCGGCATCAAGCTGGCGCCGATGGCGCTCGGGATGCTCGTCGCCTCCCCCCTCGCCGGAATCTGGGCCGACCGCCACGGCTCCCGCGCCCTCGCCGCCTCGGGCATGCTGGTCAGCGCCATCGCGCTGGCCGGGATGACGACGCTGCAGGCCGACACCGCCTACTGGGAGAGCATGGTCTGGCTGGCCCTTGTCGGGATCGGGTCGGGGATGTTCAACTCGCCGAACACCGCGGCGATGATGGGCACCGTCCCGCCCGACCGCCGCGGGATCGCCGCCGGCGCCAGGACGATGCTGCAGAACACCGGCGCCGTGATCTCGATCGCCTTCGTGCTCGCGATCGTCACCGCCGCGGTCCCGAAACCGGTCCTCTTCAAGATCTTCTCGGGCCTCGCTTCCGGCCTCTCCAGCGCCCAGCTCGACCCCTTCATCCACAACATGCACACGGCGCTCTGGGTGCTGGCGATCACCTCGCTGCTCGGCGCCGGCGTCTCGCTGCTGCGGCCGCGCCACGCGACCAGTCCGGAGGTCTCATGGGCGCAGAGCTGAGGATCGGCGAGGTCGCGAAGCTGACTGCGACGACGCCGCGGACGATCCGCTACTACGAGGAGATCGGCCTACTGCCGGCGAGCGGCGAGCGCGAGCCGGGCGCCCACCGGACCTACGAGGAGGGCGACGTCGAGCGGCTGACGGAGCTGCTGCGGCTGAAGGACCTGCTCGGCGTCTCGCTAGAGGAGCTGAAGCAGCTGGTCAGCGCCGAGGACGCGCGGGCGGAGCTGCGGCGGGAGTGGCGCGGCGGCGTCGAGGACCCGGTCCGCCGCCGTCAGATCCTCGACGAGAGCCTCGGCCACATCGACAAGCAGCTCGAGCTGGTGCGCCTGCGCCGCGACGAGATCGGGAAGCTGGAGGCGGAGCTGCTGGCGCGGCGCAAGCGCAACCGGGAACTGCTGCGGGAGCTCGGGTCGGAGAAGGCGCGGGACTGAGTCAGCGCGGCTCGCCAGGGACGCCGCCGGGCGACTGCTCCTCGAAGTGTTTGCTCAGCATCGTCACCTGGCCCTGGTAGTTCGAGCCGAGGTCGGTGCCGTAGAGGCGCTCGGCCGGGGCGCTGGTCCGCTCCAGCGCCAGCTTGCAGACCGGCTGGCGGTGCTCGACCATGAAGGAGACGTCGCGAGCCCGGACCTCGAGGGCGGCGCGGCTGCCGTGGCGGTCGCCGGCCGGGTCGTAGCCGAAGCCCGGGTCGAAGAAGCCGGCGTAGTGGGTGCGCAGCTCACCGGCGGTCGGGTCGTAGGCCATCATCTCGGCCGCGATCTGGGGCGGGATGCAGACCCCCTCGGCGGAGAGCAGCAGGTAGAAGATCTCGGGCTCGAGCACGATCCGCCCGCCGCGCTCGGGCAGAACTGGGTCCCAGTAGTCGGTCCATCTATAGGCGTGGACTTTGGAGAGGTCGATCGGGAGGCTGTTCTTCTTGGCCCGGTAGCCGACGATCCGGTCCGCCGGCCCCGAGAGGTCGACGCTGAGGAAGAGCCCGTCGGCGACCGCCAGCTCCGACTCGCGCAGGGCGTGCGAGTCGAGGTAGAGAAGCGGGAACTCGGCCTGGAGGCGGCGGATCTCATCGTCGTCGAGGCGGACGTCGCCGCGCGCCAGGCGCAGCTGGTTGAGCGAGAGGCCGGTCTGGACCTGGATCGCGAACGAGCGCGGGACGATCTCCAGGAAGAGCCTGCCGTGGTAGCCGGCGCGGATCTCGTCGAAGCGGTGGTGGCGGTCGGTCAGGAGGCGGGTGAAAACGTCGAGCCTCCCGGTCGAGCTCTTCGGGTTGGCCCGGGCGCGGACGTCGTCGGGCAGCGAGAGCTCCTCGATCAGCGGCACCAGATAGGGGCGGTCGCGCTCGAGGACGGCGCCGTCGCGAAGGTCGATGCGCTGGAAGGCGAGCCCCTCGATCTTCTCTTCGACCGTGGAGTCGATGTCGGGGAGGAAGCTGCAGCGCAGCGCCCAGGCATGGTCGCCGAGGCGCAGGTCGACGCTCGCGGGCTGGATCGCCTCCGGCCGGATCCGGTAATCGCCGGAGCCGATCCATTCCGAGGCGATCGCCTCGGAGAGGGCCTGCGAGGGGAAGACCCCCTCGACCGCTGTCGCCACCTTGCCGCTCATCCGCGCAGACTATGCACCCGAGGCTCAGGCGCGGCGTCGTTTGGCGGACTGTTTCCGCTTTTTGGGGGCTGCCCGCGTCCCGCCGGCGAGGAAGAGCGTCTCCTCGCTGGCCAGCTCAGACGCTTCCCCCATCGCGATCTGGAAGATCGCGGTCAGCGTCGTCGAGGCGAGCGGGCGCAGACGCTCGAGCGCCTCGCGGATCCGCGGCCACTCCTCCTCGGGCCGTCCGGCCCTGTCGAACGGCTCCCAGACTTCCTTGGCGAAGACTTCGATGAAGGCTCGTGCCGAGGCGTCGGCGCTCTGGCGCAGCTTCTCGGCCGCCTCCATCGCCGCCTCGGCCGAGATGCCGAGCGCGGCGAGCTCGACCGCGACCTCCTGGATGCGGGGACTGATCACCTCGAGCTTGCCGTCGGGGAGCATCCGCATGAAGCCGACCTCTTCCCCGCGCCGGATCAGCTTCGGGTCGACCTCGGAGGCGCCCCAGGCGCCGGCGATCTCCTCCGCCTCGTAGATCTCCGGGCTCTCCTCCTCGAAGGGGACGCGCAGGGCCCGGGTGAAGTCGACGACCTCAGCGACCGAGCCGCTGCTGCTCTCCAGCACCCGCCGGATCGCCTCCAGGTTGAGGCCGTCGGCCTGCATCTTGCGGGTCAGCTCGATCCGCGCCACGTGCTCCTCGTCGTAGTAGCCGGTGCGGCCGCGGACGACCGGCGGCGGCAGCAGGCCGCGGGTCTGGTGCGCGCGGATGTTGCGGACGGTCATCCCGGTCCGCTCCGCCAGCTCCCGGATCGTCATCTGGCCCTCGCCGGGCTTCTCGCTCATCTCAGCGTGTCGCCAGCGGCAGGCGCTGGCCGTTCATCTCCGCGGCGGAGTCCGAGCAGAGGAAGGCGATCGCGTCGGCGAGGTGCTCGGCCGGGGTGAAGGTCGGGAACTCCTTGCCGGGGCTCTCCTCGCGCATCCGCGGCGTCAGGATCGCGTCGACGACGACGATGTTGGCCGTCGCCAGCGTCTTGACGAAGCCGTCGGCGAGCGCCAGCGTCCAGGCCTCGGCGGCCGCCTTCGCCGTCGCGTAAGCCGCGTTCGAGTTGGACGGCGCCTGCGCCTGCTTGGCGGAGACGAGGACGAAGCGGCCGTGCTCGGAGGCGACGAGGGCGTCGTGGAAGGCCCGGGTCGTGTGCTGGAGGGTCCGGATCAACAGGTCGTGCAGCAGCTCCCAGTTCTCCGGCGGCTCCTCATGGAGCGGCACTCCCCCGCGCCAGCCGCCGACCAGGTGGACGAGGCCGTCGACCCGGCCGAAGCGCTCGAGCAGCGCCGCGCACCACTCGCGGGTGGCGTCCTGGTCGAGCAGGTCGACCGCCCTGCCGTCCCAGCGGCCCCCCTCGAGGCCGGCGCCGATCTCCGCCAGCGTCGCCTCGTCGCGATCGGTGCCGGCGACGATCGCGCCGTCCCGCGCCAGCCGCTCGGCGACCAGCGGGCCGAGCCCGCCGCCGACGCCGGCGACAGCGATCACACGCCCATCGAGCTCGCTCCTGGTCATCGCACCATCATCCTCGATGCGAATCGCGGCCGTCGCTCGATCGACGGTCCCCGGGCCCGCAGCGCAAAGTAGGCTGCACTCCATGAATGACGACTGGCGCCTACAGGTAGACCTTCACGACCAGAGCCACACCGGGCCGCTGGTCGAGCGACTCGATGCACGCGAGCTCGAGCACGACCTCAGCGACGCCTTCGACGAGCGCGTCGTCGTCACCCGCGACGGCGAGGAGGTCTTCGTCTACGCAGGCACCAGAGAGCAGGCCGAGAGCGCCCGCGACCTGATCCTGGGCCTCGCCAAGGAGCACGATTGGAGCCTCGACGTCGACCTCAAGCACTGGCATCCGGCGGCCGAGGAGTGGGAGGACCCGGACGCGCCGCTTCCCGCCGGCGACGTCGCCGAGGAGGCCGAGCACGAGGAGCTGATCGACGCCGAGCGCAAGCAGGCCGCCGGCGGCGACCCCGAATTCGAGGTCCGGGTGGACCTGCCCTCACGCCACGACGCGATCCGCTTCGCCGACCAGCTCCGCGGCGAGGGCCTCCCGGTCGTCCATCGCTGGAAGTACCTGCTGATCGGCGTCGAAGACGAGGACAGCGCCAAGACGCTGGCCGCGCGGATCGAGAGCGAGGCGCCGAGCGGCAGCAAGGTCAGCGCCGAGGGCACCTGGGCGGCGGCCTACGCCGAGCGCCCCCCAAACCCCTTTGCGATCTTCGGCGGCATGGGCGGCTGAGAAGCCGGGCTGCCCGGAGCGTGGGCGGCGGAATAAGCCGGCGACGGTTCTGCGCCAAACTCGATTCGCTTCCGCTCGCGCCGCGCCCTGATTTTCCGACTCCCAATCCGCGAAACCTGCATCCACCTGGATATACGCGGTGGATGCAAGTTTCGTGGGGACGGGGCCAACCCGTCGGCGGCCGTCCGTGATTGATTTCGACCCGGCGATGGGGGAGGCAGGATTCGAACCTGCGTAGGCATAGCCAACTGGTTTACAGCCAGTCTCCTTTAACCACTCGGACACTCCCCCGGCTGAGCGGGCGATTCTAGTTGCTGGCTGGACAGGCGGCCGAGCCGAAGCTCAGCTCGGGATCTCGATGCCGAGGCGCTCGGCCATGCGGGCATTGAAGGCCGTCAGCGCCGACATCGGGCGCATGAAGACGGTCAGGTCGGCGACGCGGCCGTCCTCGTCGACCGTCAGGTAGTCGACGCCCTCGAGCTCGAGCTCGCCGACCTTCGCCTTGAACCGCAGCACGACGGTGCCGTTGCCGATCGCTTCGTCGACGTAGGTGAGGTTTTCGAGGACCTCGGAGACGTGCTCGAGGATCGTGCCGACGGCGTCGATCCCCTCGAAGCCGCGGAAGAGGACGGGGCTGTGCAGCTCGACGTCATCCCTGAGGGTCTCCCTCATCAGCTCGACGTCTTTCGCTTCCGCCGCCGTCCGGAAAGGGTGAGGCTCAGCCATCGGTCCACTCTAGCGTGGGACCGAGGGGAGTCTGGTCGGTCGACGGCATCTCGAAGACCAGCATGTGGAGGCCGGCGACGATCTGAGGCTCGCCAGACTCGCTGAGGCGCTCCTGCGATTCCTTGTCGATCTCGATCGACCGGTGCAGGGCCGCCGTGTAGAGATCGCTCAGTTCCCGCCACCCGCGGGCATCGACGCGAGCGTGAAACCGGGTCAGAACCCGCTCCGGAAGCGAATCGAAGGTCCCCGCCTCAATCGCCGCGGCGACGTCGGCCAGCATCAGGTTCATCACCACCGCAGAGCCGACCGCGCGTTCACCCGGATCCTGCGCGGCGGCGGCCTCGGCATCGACGATCGGCAGCTGAACGGCGCGGTAGAAGTGCTGGACCCCCCCGCGCCGGTTGTCGGTCTCGACCAGCTCGATCAGCCCCGCTTTCCGCAGCTCCCGGACGTGGTAGCTGACGTTGCCGAGCGGCTCGCCGATCTCCTCGGCGATTTCCCTCGGGCTGGCGACCCGGGCGGCGAGCAGGACCAGTGCACGGGCACGGACGGGGTGCCCGTAGGCACGCGCGATGTTCTCCGCCCGCGCGGGCGATGCCTGCTTTTTCGACTGCACCAAGACGCTCCCACCTCGGTTGGACGCGGGACCATCGTATTGGCGCACCATGCGCCGACGGTCAGCGGCCGGCGCGCTTGCTCCGGTGGGCCTTCTTCTTCGAGCCGCAGCTGGTGCGGACGGCGACCGACTTGGACAGCGTCGCGCCGCTCTGGGCGATGTAGTCGACCTTGATCTTCGGCGGCTTGGCGCAGATGTCGCGCGTGTTCTGGAGGTAGCCGTGCTTGCCGCCGGACAGGTTGAAGACGAAGTGGCCGATGGGCGCGTCGGGGACGACGCCGACGGTCGTTTTCAGGCCGTTGGGGGCGCTCTTGGATTCGGCCCGCGGCACGAGGCTCACCTGCCCGTTGAGGAGGAACGCCAGCCGCGGCAGGCCGCCGCCACCGGAGACCGCGTAGACCGGGCCGGACAGCGGCTGGTCGAGCAGCGGGGTGGCCGTGCTCGCGGTTCCGATCACCTGCTTGCCGGCGCACTTCGAGTCGACCAGCTCTTTCTCGCTGCAGATTCCCCCAAGGTGGCGCTGGTCGATCGAGTACGCCGAGGGAAGGGTCACGGCGATGCTGGCGATGTTGGCGTCGCCGGGCCGCGTCGTCAGCTCGAAGCGCAGCGCCGGATTCGCGGCCCGACGAGTCTGCTTCGCACCACCGAGCTGGGTGACCGCGAACTTCGGCGCGAACGGGAGGTTCGCGCAGTTGACGGCCTGGAAGTAGGAGGCGAAGTCGGTCAGCGCGCCCTGGTCGCCGATCCCCTGCGAGTTGACGCTCATCGGGACGCAGTTCGTCGGGTTGATCATGAAGTTCGGCTTGTCGAGGTTGACCTGAATCGAACGCATCCTGATCGGGACGCCGCCGATGATCGCCGGGACCGTGTCGGAGGTCGCGACCACGTGCGCGTCAAGCTGGTTGACGTTGATCGCCACCCGCACGACGACGACGCCGTAGTCGTAAGGCCCGGCCAGGGCCGGGGTGATCGCCACCAGGGAGAGCGGCGCCCCTTTCAGCGGCCCGGCGAGGTAGATGTCGCCGTAGGCGTGGAACGGGTGTGACCCGGGTCCGGCGGCGACGTTGGTGGTCCCGAGGTGGCTGGAGTCGGGGCAGCTATGAACGGCCTGCTCAGCCCTGCCAGCCCGTTGGGCGGCAGCGGCGATCGAGGCCTCGGGACAGTAGGTGAGCCCCCGCAGCGAGCCGGTCAGCCCGGGGGGCATGGTGAAGTTCAAGTCACGCAGGAACTGGTCGCCGTCGTCGCGGTCGAGCTTCAGGTGGAAGTCGCTGAAGCCGCCCGCCTGGGAGTTCGAGGTGCCGGCCTCCAGCCGCGGGTGGAATGGGCGGCGTTCGCCGGGGCAGAGGGCACCCCCGGGGCCTCTGTCGATCGAGACGCCGAACAGGGATTTCTGGTCCGGGAGCAAGTTGTTCCAGGGGAAGAGGTCGGTTTCGGTGACGTGGATGCCGCAGCGGGTCGGCGTCGCCAGCACGCCGCGGTTGGAAGCGAAGAGGTGGATGCCGTATTCGTCGAACGGAAGCTGCGGCAGGTTTTTGAAGACGGCCATGATCTGCCCGGTGCGCGGGTCGGGCAGCAGGTCACCGACGAACTTGGTGTGGATCCCGAATCCGTCGGCGGCGATCAGCAGCCTGTACTGGCTGCCCGGCTTCGATTCGCCGAAGTAGATCGCGCCCTTGAGGTCTCCCGGAAGGGCGGCCGAGCTGATCGTCGATCGTCCCGATCTTCGAACTGTCGGGACAGGCGTCCGGCGCGTCGAGGCCGATCCGGGCTTCGACGTCGGTACATGCAGTCTGACCGTCGGCGGCGTCGGGGTTGATCGTCAGGCCCACGGGCAGATCGAGGACGACTTCGCGCACCTGGGAAGGCGCCGCGGCCCCGGACTGGACCTGACCGGCTTTGACGATCAGGTCGACCCCGGAAGCGGAGTCGGTTTCAGTCGTCGTCAGTTTCGCCTGTGCCAGCGGTTTGAAGGTCTGTCTCGCGCAGTTGCTCGTTTCCGGATATTCGGTCGTGGCCTCAATCGTCTGACCCGGGCTCTGGTAGGTCTCGACCCGCAGGATCGCGGGCACCGGCACGTTGCAGACCGACGGGTTGCCGGTGAACGGCTTGACCGGAACCCCGGCGGGGGGAAATGCGGTGTGGTTTTCGCAGAGCGGGAATTCGACTCCCGGACAGTTCTGCGGTTTGCCCGGCGAGCCGAGCCCGAAGCGGAAGAAATTGTGGGATTCCGCCGCAGGGAAGCCCCAGAAGGTGAAATCGGCCGCCGCGAGCGGCGCCAGCTGAGTCGCCCCTTCGAAGGTGACCTGGAGCCTGTAGTCGTCGGCCGCGAGGACGCGTACGGGCATCACGATCGGGATGTCCAGGGTTGGTGCAGTGAACGCGAACCGCGCCGCCTCGCCGGCGCCTGGATCGACGCTGTAGATCGGGGCATATCCGAGCAGGTAGTTGGGATCGCTTTCGTAGTTCGCGTTCAGGATCGCGAATCCCACCTGGGCCCCCGGCGGGCAGAGGCTGAGCGCGAAGTCGACCGACGAGCACTGGCTGAGGACACTCGGGTTGCCGTAGAACCCCTTCGGGAGCTCGAAGCTGATGTTCTTCGCGATTTCGGGATCGCCGGCTCCCGAGAATTTGAATTTTGTCTGCAGGTCTGGATGATCGCCGGCTTCGGTGCTCGTCGTAAACGTTTCGAACTGGGTTATTTTCAGTTCGGCGGCGGCGGCGGGACCGGCCGTCACGCAGAGCGCGACGGCCGCAAGGAGGAGCGCGAAGACGCTTCGTGCCCTAGTCATTGCGCTTCTTCCCCTTCTTCAAGCTCTTCGCGGACTTCTTCGGCTTCTTCGCGCATTTGCCCTTGCGCCGGACCTTGCCCTTCGGGCAGGCCTTCGAGCCCTTGTCACTCGCGACGTTGCCGTTGCTTGTCTTGCCGGAGCTGGCGATCAGCGGGCGGCCCGGCACGATCGTCCCGGGGCCGTGGCACTCGTCGGACGCCTGACACTGTGGCTTGACCGGCAGCTCGAAGAATCCGCCATCGACCCGCGCGTCGTAGATCTTCGTCCGTTCGCCGTTCTGGTCGACGTTCGCGTCGAGCGTGTCGTGGGTGTAGAAGAAGGCGTCCGTGCCGTCGTGCGTGACGCTCAGCAACTCGGAGTCGAAGCGACCGATTCCGGACGAGATCATCCTCGCGCGGCCGTCGACCCACTCATAGATGTCCTTGGTCCCGCCCGTGTCTTCGACGCCCAGCGAGGCGAGGCTGTTGAAGAACACCCGGCCGTCGTCGGTGATGCTGAGGCCGGCCGAAGCCAGGGACGCTTCGCCCTGCAACGTCGGGTCCTCGGTCAGGCTGGGGTTGCAGGACGCGCACGCCAGCGGGTCCGCAGCGCCTCGGGAAAGGACGTAGACCGACGGTTTGCCGGCGTTTTTGATGCCGGTGAGCGGCATCGTGCTGCGGAAGGTCGCAAAGGCCCCGTCCGGGTTGGTCTGGAACTCGGGGGTCGCCGAGGTCTCGGCATCGCGCGTCGAGTCGATCACCAGCGGGTCGTCCGGCGAGAGAGTCGCGACGAGCTCGGGGCCGCCGCCGGGAACGATCTCATAGAGGTTCGGCTGGTTGGCGACGCCGCCATCGAGCGGCTCCGGGCTGAGGACGAAAGCCGCGCCACCGGCGGAGGCCACGCCGGCGCCGCCACCGACCGCCACGACACTGCAGTCAGTGGTCGCGTCCACCGTGTTCCAGTGAGGCCCGGCGCTGTTGGCGACCGGGTTGCAGGCCCCTCCGCCGCTTGGGGTGAGGAGGGCGAGCTCGACATCGCCAATGGAGTCGACATCCGCCACGTAGAGGTCCGCGGCGGTGTCGGTGTCGGCCGGCAGCAGTTTCTCCGGCGATGTGAAGTAGACCTTCGAGCCGTCGCTGGTCATCCCGGCGAAGAGCACGCCCTGGGTAAAGCCCGGGGTGAGCTCGGTGCTGCTCGCCGAGTTGCCGATATGCATGTAGAGGCGCGCGTACTCGTTGCCAGCCGCGTCGACAGAGACTTTGGTGGCGAGCAGGATCCGCGAGCCGTCGGCGGAGATGTCGACCTGGGAGACACCCATCCCGACCTGCATGGCGGTGCCCCCGGGCGTCGTCGAGACGAGCTGGGTGGTGCCCGCGAGGAGGTCGCGGTCGAAGATGTTGAGGTTGCCGCCCGAGTTGTTGGCTCCCGCCACCAGCGGATACTGCGACCCGAAGACGAGGTGGTGCCCGTCGGCGGAGACCATCTTCGCGACGCTGCCTTCTGGCTTCAGGTTCGGCTGTTCTGATCGGTTGCGAGCCGGCCATCGCTTGAACCAGAACGCCGTCGGGACGGCGCAGCGGGATGCCGGTTTCGGGGCTCGTGGCGAAGCACGGGTCGCAGAGTCCAGGGCCGGCGAAGGCGAATGTGCGGAGGCCGGCATCTGTGCCGCCCAGAATCGATGAGAAGCCTGATTTTTTCGGACTGAGGCCGGCGGGGAGCCCGACGTATTCGGTCGCCCATCCGTCGCCCCCGCGCACCGCGACGTAGGGGTCGACGCCTCGATTGGTGGGGTTCCATGGACCCGGCACGACGCCGGCGTGGACGCCGTAGAGCACCCGACCCGCGGCAGCGGGATAGCCGGCGAAGGGAGTCTGCCCGGGGATCATCGGGGACTCGACGTCGAACCCACCCGCGTAAGGGGAAGAGACGAGCTCGTAGGCGCGGCAGTCCGGAAGGCCGCTGGCCCCTGTCTGTTTGCGGGCCAGGGCGTTGCCGCAGCTTTCGCTGGCGCCCGAGTCGCCGGCGGGCAGGGTCCGCAGGGTCGTGTCGGGCGAGTAGCCGGTGCCCGAAGCGTTCGTCACCGCGAGCCGCACGTGGTAATCGGTCAGCGGCTGGAACCCTTCGAGCAGGCCGCGGAAGCTCTCGAGGCCGAAGTTGGTGTGCGGGACTTCCGCGCCGGAAACGGGGTAGGAGCTCGTGTATTCGCCCGTCGCTTTGAACTCCGCGTCGGTTGCGAATTCGTACGTGTAGGTCGTCAGCCCGCCACCGCCGGTATCGACGACGGCGTCGATGAACGTGCTCCTCGATTTGACCCCGTAGAAGCCCAGCGGCCCGATGACTTTCGGGGCTTTCGGCGGCTGTCGTTTGAAGACGTTCACTTTCCCGCCTTCGGACTGGAAGATCGACTGACCGTCGCCCGCGAAGTCGAAGCCGGTTGGTTTGAGGCCGGGGAGCCTTTCGACCGGCGGTTCTTTTTCGAACGGCTGCGTGTAGCGGGTACGGGTCAGCGAGTCGTCGTGAGCGACCCAGAGATCGTCGTTGGAGGGATCGATCTGCAGGCGGCGCGGCGTGACCTCGTCCATCTGTCGCTGCGGGATGTAATTCGTGTCCGCGTCACGACGGTATATGACGTTCCTGTCACAGCATCCGGCGTAGACGTTTTCATGCGAGTCGAACGCGAGCATTTCCGCGACCATCCATTCCTGGGGCTGCACCGCGAGGTTGCTTTCGATCCGTTTGCCCGTGACGACACCGTTCGAGTTGCGCTCCTCCAGCAGGGAAGATTCACCGTTCAGATAGGCGAACCAGACGTCTCCGCCCTGGTCGACGGCGATCGTGCTGAGGTAGCCCAGGGGGCTCGGCGCCACCGGCCAGGCCGCCAGTTTTTCGCCGCTCGGCGCAAAGCCCTCGACGGAGACTCCGGGATGGACGACGTAGAAGTTGCCCTGCGAGGCCGTGCCGCTGTTGTCGATGAAGAGGTCGCCTTCGGTCAGGATCGAACGCTTGGCGGTCGGCAGGGCGGCGAATTTCACCGGGTTGCCCGATTCGTCGAACTGGATCACGGCGGAATGCGCTTTGTCCATCACGAGGACGCGACCGGTGGCCTGGTTGACGACGACTCCCCCGGTTTCCATCGACCCGTCCGGAGTTGCCGACCCGTCGAAGCTGTTGGCGAGCACGAACGCTTCGTTCGGCGCGGCCCGCGCGGCGAGGGGCGCCGCCATCAGCGCCGCGACGAAGACAGCGGCAAGCATCGGGAAACGAATGCGAAGCCTGGTCATCTCACTTCCCCCGCTTGTCCTTCTTGCTCTTCTTTCGCTTCGCGTTGCAGGTGGTTTCGAGCAACTGATTGGTGTTGCGATGGGCCCCGTTCTGACCGACCATCTTCACCGCCGCCCGCAGGTCGCGGCCGCAGACGTTCTGGCTGTTCTGGATCAAGCCCTTCTTGCCGCCGGCGAGATTGAGCTGGAATCTTTCGACCGGGGCGTCGGGCACCGTCTGGAAGGTGGTGCGCAGGGCACCTTTGACGGTGTCGATCTTGCCGACGAGCACGATGTCGATTTGGCCGCGCAGGTCGATGGCGATATCCGGAAGCTTGTTGGGCCCTGATCGCAGGTAGGCGTTGCCCTCCAGCGGCTGGTCGAGCAGCGGTGTCTTCGCCTCGGCGGTCCCGAGGAGCGAGCCCGCCGGGCAGGCGTCGGCGGCGAACTGGACCCTGGTGCAGATAGTGTTGATGTGGCTGTTGTCGAGAAGCTGGCCAGGCGGCAGCGCCACCGAGACGCGGCTCGTGTTCGCTTCACCTGGGCGGGCGGTGAGGACCGCACGGATCGCGGGATGGCCGCGACGCGCCAGGCCGCCGCTCAGTGTCAGCGAGAGCTTCGGCTCGTACTTGAGGGCCCGGCAGTTGCCAACCTGGAAGTAGTTGGACGGGATCGCGACCGCGCCTTCGTTGCCGGCGATCGTCGCCTGCACGGCGAACGGTTCGCAGCTCGTCGGGTTGAGGGTGAAGCCCGGGCGATCCATGTCGAGCTGGAACGAACGAAGTCGCAGCGGAATCCCCTCGAGAATCCGTGGAAGCGGATCGGAAACCGCCGTCACCTGTGCCGTCTCACTGTTCACGTCGAGCGCGACGCGGACGACGACGTTGCCGAGGTCGTATGGGCCGGAGAGGGCGGGGGTGACGATCGCGAGGCTCAGCGGCGCGCCTTTATACGGACCGGCCAGGTAGACCGCGCCCGGGGAGTAGAGCGGGTGGTTTCCCGACCCGGCGCCGCTGGTGGAGGTCCCGACCCTGCTCGCCGCCGGACAGCTCGGCGAGAGCGTCTCGGCGAGACCCGTCAGCGAAGCCGCATTGGTGATCGCCGCGTCGGAGCAGTAGGGGATGCCCTTGACCGTCGCGAGGAAGCCGGGCGGCAGCTTGACAGAGACATTGCCGAGGTTCTGGTCGCCGTCCTCGCGTGAGACCAGGACCGAGAGCGGGTTGTGCAAGCCCGCGCCGTTCACCTGGCCGACGGCCCTGAGGCGCGGTGAGAAGGGTCGCTGGGCGCCCGGGCACGGCGAACCACCTGGACCGCTCGTGACCTCGAAGAACTGGATCGACCGCTGGTCGGGCAGGACGTTGTTCCACGGCGTGAACGTCGCTTCCACGGGGTACCTACCGCAGCGGGTCGGCATCGAGAAGAGACCGCGTTCGGACCCGAAGAAGTGCATCTGGAAACGGGTAAATGGGGTCTGCGGCAGTTTCGGGAATTCAAAGGTCAGCTGACCGGTCTGCGGGTCCAGTTTCGACGTTCCCAGAAGCTTGATGTGGGTGCCGAATCCGTTGGCCGTAGCGATCGTGCGGTAACGATCGCCGGGAAGCGGGTCACCGAGATAGATCGACCCCGGTATGGCTTCCGGCAGGGCCGAGCTGAGAAGGCTCAGGGAGCCGACCTTCGAGAACTGCGGGCATTCGGCTTCCAGCTCCGTCCCGAACTTCGCCGACGCGTCGGAGCAGGCCACCTTGCCGTCGGCGGCGTTCGGGTTGATCGAGAATCCCTCGGGGAACTCGACGCGCACCGATTTCAATGAGGACGACGTCGGGGCGACCGGGCTCGGGATCTGTGGAATCTGGGTGTCGACGTCGATCCCGGCGGCAGAGTCGGCTTCCTTCGTCGACGGCGAAGCGGACAGGGACGGGTCGAACCCGATCAGGTCACAGCCCGTCGTTTCCGGCCAGGGAGCGGATTTCTCGGTGTACACGCCGTCATACGCGACGTTGCTGAAGGTGCTTTCGAGCGGCCCGACGCAGGTCGTCGGGTTACTGAGGAATGGCACTTCGGGAGCGTTGGATTTGAATGGCCGACCCTGCGGGATCAAGCCGCCTTTTTCCCAGCGCCGTTCGTCATGGATCGGCGATGCCGGCACACCCCACATGTACTGGTCGATCATGCGTATCGGGAAGACCTGGGCGATCCCGACGACCGTCGCATCGAGTCCGAAGTCACCCCCGGTCCGTGCGCTGAGCACCGTGTACGTCGGGTAACCGAAGAGGATCGCCTGGAAGCCGAGCAGACCGGCCTGGTCGGGCGGCGGGATGATGTTGTAGAGCGGCATGCCGCAGCAGGGGACGAAGCCGTCGCAGGCGTCGGTCTTGCCGCGACAACCCTCCGTGAATTCGATTCCGACGTTGACCCAGCCGATCTGGGAGTCGGGAGAGCATCTTTCGAGGATGAAGTCTGCCTTCGAGCATTGCGGCGTCGCGTGCGGGTCGCCGATGAAGCCCTCCGGGGTTTCCACCTTCAGTTCCTTGACGCTGTTGCCGCGGTTGGTGCCCACCGGGTTTTCCGGCTCGAGCTTGGTCCCGACCTTGATGTGGAATTTGACATCAGGATGAGCGCCGGCCTGGGTGGTCGAGACTTCGGTCGAGTACTCGATGACCCTGGATCCGTAGGTGACCCCTTCTTTTTCATAAACCGCCTTGGCAAGGGGCGCGACGGCGGCCGCGGCCAGGAGGAGTCCGAGGACCGCCAGGGCGATCGCCACCGGCGCATTGATGCGTCGCACGTCAACCGGCATGACGGCCTGCCTTCTTGCCGCGATTGGCATTCCTCTTCCTCTTGCCCTTCTTCTTCTTGGACTTCTTCTTCTCGGCCTTCTTCTGGTTCTTTGCCGCCTTGTGCTTCTTCGAATTGCCCTCGAGCACCACGCCTGTCCGGCCCTGCGGAAGCGGCGGCGCGGAGGTGTCGAGCCCATGACACTCGTCGGCGGCTTCACACTCGGGTTCGACGCGATCGGCCGGGAAGCCGCCGTTGGTGCGCGCGTCGTAGATCTTGATCTGCTCGCCGTTACGGTCCTGGGTGACCAGGCTCTCCTGGGTTGTGAAGAAGACGTCGACGCCGTCCGAGCTGACGCTGACCAGGCCGGGCGCCGTCAGCACACCCTGGAAGCCGAAGGTCGCACCCGGTTCGGCGGTGCCGGTGCTGATCAGCCGTGGTTTGCCTTCGACGAACTCGTAGACGTCGTTGCCTTTGTTCGTGTCCGACGGCGCGATCGGCTCGTCGGTCGAGAAGAAGGCACGTCCGTCGACGGTGAGGAAGAGTCCGTTCTGGCTGCCGTAGGCGTCGTAGCTGGGCGCCACTCCGTCGGGCCTGCACGAAGCGCAGTCGAGCCGGGCATCTTCGCGGTCGTAGAGATAGAGCTCCGCTTTGCCGTTGTTGTCGTACGGCGTCAGCCTGCTCTTGCTGATGAACGCGGCGAACCCGCCGTTCGGCGTCACCTGCATGCGGCTGATCTTCCCGGCTTCGCAGTTGCCGTTGTCAGTCAGGAACGGTTTTCTTCCGATGCACGATTCGGGTTCAGCCGAGGCCACGAACCGCAGGTGTCCGTCGTGGAAGAGGTAGACGTTTGCCTGGCCGAAGCTGCCCCGGGCGCCATCGAGCTGCTCGGCGGAGACGAAGTAGATATCGCCGGTCCCCTTGCCCACCGAGCTGTCGGTGGTCTGGTTGCCGGTCGCATTGCCGTTCGACTGCCCGGGGATGACCGGATTGCTCACCTCGATGACCTGGATGTCGCAGTTTTCGATCCAGCTGAGTTGGCAGTCGTCGCGATTGCCTTCGTTGCCCGTGGCCCCCTTCGAGACGAGGGTGACGGTATTCGGGGAGTCCTCGTTCCATACGTACATGTCAACGCTTTCGTCTTCGTCCTCGGAGACGAGCTGGTCTTTTGCGGTGAAATAGACGGTCGACCCGTCCGCAGTCATGTCCACGAACTCGAGGTTTGCCCGGTCGGCGATGTCGTAGGTCTGTCCGCCGACCCTCATGTAGAGCGGCCTCGGGATGTCGATCAGCGCATCGGCCGTTTCACTCATCAGAACATGCGAGCCGTCGCTCGAGACCTTGAGGGGAACCCCCTGGAAGCGGGTGCCGTCTTCCCTCTCCGAGATCAGCCCGATCTGACCGGTTTCGGTGTTGTTGTCGTAGATCGGCCCGGGACAGCACCTGCCGGCTTCGAATTCGCCGAAGTTGTACGAGCAGCATTCGATCGCGTCAGGGAATTCTTCGCCGCCGTCGGCGAAGGAGACGTTCGAGGAGAAGACGAAGTGGGTCAGGTCTTCCGAGAAGGCCTGCCAGCCGACGAAGTCTTTCCCGCCGGGGACTTCAGCCACATTGGTCGGCCAATGCTCAACCTGTTTGTTGGTGGTCGTGTCGAAGACGTCGGCGACGTTCGACGGCGGGTCGATGATTTCGTAGAACGCCGGGTATCCGAAGTCGAAGAGGGCGACGCGGCTGTATGTCGGGTCGGCGACCGCTCCGAAGTAGGTGTTGTTGCCGCCATAGTTTGTGGTGCCCATTATCCCGCCATGCGGCGGACCGGCCATGAAGGTCGTTTCGCGGGCGTTCTTACCGACGTACCTACTTGTCCAGGATGTCGCGGTGCGTTCCGCGACGTATAGATCCCCGACGCTGATCAGTGCTTCGCTGCCTTCGTTGAGTTCCCCGTAACTGGCGCCGTAGCCGAGACGCGGCGGGTTCGTCGTCAGGGGAACGCTCGGGGCGTTCAGAGGCTCGATCGTCGCGCCGTTGGCGTTGCCGGGCGAGACCAGCTCGTAGCCACGGCAGTCGGGCGTGTGTGAGGCATTTGTTTCCTGGCGCGCCTGCGAGTTCGGGCAGACCGGCGGGTAGAACCCGAAGGACTGGTTGCCGGTCCGGCGGATTCCGAACTCGTTGCTGGCGACGAGGCGGAACTGATACGTCTGGCCGACCTGCAGGTTGTCGAGATGGACCAGTACCGGAACCGGGTCGGAGCCGGGCGCGATCGTGCCCGCGGGCACCGGGGTTTTGTTGCCGTAATCGGTCGTCAGGCCCCATTCGAAGAACCACGAGGTCTCGCCGCGGTTTGGATTGATTTCCACGCTCAGGTCGGCCGAGTCGGCTTTAACGTTTTTCGATGCGAGGTTGCTGACCTGCGGCGGTTCGGCTGTCTTGAAGACCCGGTCCTGTCCGTAGGTGAATCCCGCCGAGTTATCGGCGACGAGCCGGTAGTGATAGATCCCCCCTTCTTGGATCGGGTCGAGGAGGACCGGCGGCACGTCGACTCTGCCGCTCCCGGGAGGCACGGTGGTGCCCGGCGGCGCCGGCGTTTTGTTGCCGTAGGCGGTCGTCGGACCCCATTCGAAGAAGTATTTGGTCTCGTAGGAGTCGGCCGTGAAGGAGCCGTTCAGTTCAGCGCTTTCGTTGCTGACGTTGGTCGCATCTCCGGTTTCGACATCGGCGACGGACAGCGGGGTCGAGAGGGTTCGGTTCTGGCCGTAGGCCACCCCGAGCGAGTTCTCCATCACGAGGCGGTACTGGTATTCGGTCCCCCCCATCAGTCCGGTCACCTGGATCGGATCGAGTTGCTGGGGGCCGTTCTCGACGCCGGCACTGGCGGGCGTCGCCGGGAATTTCAGGCCGTATTCGGTGTCTTTTCCGACTTCGAAGTAGTACTCGGTGTCGAGGCCCTGGCCCCGGTAGGAGCCGTGAAGCAGGGCGCTGTCCTTGGTAACCGGGTCGGGGTCCCCGGTCTGGACGTCGGCGACACTGTCGGGCGTCGAGAATCCGATGTCGTTCCCCGTCTGCACCCCGTTGGCGCTCGTCGTCACCAGCCGGTAGCGGTAGAAGCCGGTTTTAGAGAGACCGGAGAGTTCGGCGCTGACCGCGGTGGGCGAGCTGATCGGCGTGGGCTGCGAGCAGGGGATCGTGCCTCCGAGGTAGCGAGCGTCTTTGCCCCACTGGAACTCGCATTTCGCGATCGGTCCCGCTCCGTCGGGATCGACGTCGCCGCGAAGCGTCGCGGCGGTCTGGAGAGCTTCCGGACCGCTGGTCGAGACTTTGGGGAGGTTCGCGGGGGGCCCGAACACCGAGACGGTGCCCGCATAAAAGCCCGGGTTGCCCGCGTAGCCCTGGGCGATCACCCGGTCTTCCGGGGCGGCGGTGACGTTGTTGTTGCCGACGAAGCTGCCGAAGGGCGCGTTCACCTGAACGCCGGCCGTCGTCATTTCGATCAGGTCGGTGTTGCGCGAAGCGATCAGATTGCCGGTCGCTTGGTTGTAGGTGACGGCGTTCGTCGGCCCGCCGTAGATTTCCGAGCGCGGCGACGGGCTCGAGCCGAAGCTGTCGGCCGGGTATTTGAAGATCGGCCCGCCGTTGTATTCGCCGGGCACGGCGTAGAGGTCACCTCCCGCGTCGACCGCAAGTGCGCAGTTGTTCGGCTCAGGCGTGTTGAGGGTGCCGCTCGGGAACGGACCGAGGGGTTCGGTCGTCGCGGCATAGCGGCGAATGAAGCCGACGTAGGCCCCGTAACCCATGTACAGATCTCCCGTGGTGAAGTTCTGCCCGATCGCACACGGGTAGAGCCCGCCGGCGTCGAAGGACCCCGCGAATTCGCCGTTCGGCTTGAACGAGTAGATGGCGCCGACGAAGGTCGCGGTGACGTAGATGAAGCCCTCGGTCGGCCCGCTGGTTTGATCGATTTCCATGTCACCCGGCTGCCCGCTGTCGAAGTCGATAGGCCGCCCGTCACCGGTTTCCGTGATCGCGTTGCCGACGATGTACGGTTTCGTTCCGGCGGCGGCGAAGTTCAGCGGGTTGCCGTCGGGATCAAATTTTTCGATCCGGTGATAGCCGGAACTGAAGTTCATAACCGCGACGTAGATGTTCCCGGCTTTGTCGGTGGCGACCGCCTTCGGGATGTCGCTGTCGGCGTATTTGAGGGTCTTCAGCAGCGGCCGGCTGACCGCCGCGGAGGCCTGGCCGGCAAAGACGGACGCACAGCACAGAGCCAGAAGAGCGGCGATCGCCACCCTCCCGGCAGCATGCCGTGAGCATGCTGCGAAAAGACCCTCGTTCCCAGACGTCAAATTATTCATCCCTGTTTCCGCGAACCTGAACTCGGCCCGCTTCCTGCTCGCTCTTCCCGGGTTCCCTATCTCACCTGCTGGTCAAGAGCTCCTGACCAGCAAGGCGGGCAACAATAATCGATGGTTCCTAATCGCGCAAGTTCGCTCCGCTCGCAGCGTGAAATACTCGTGCCGTGCCGCAGGACAGCTTCTACTCCCGCATCTCGATGTCTGTCGGCGCGAGCGGGCTGCGCTGGATGGGCAAGCTCAACACCCCTCTCTACCGCCTCAGCGGCGGCCGCGTCGGCGGCAAGGTCGGGCGGGCGCCGGTCCTGCTGCTGACCACAACCGGCCGCAAATCAGGGCAGAAGCGCACCGCTCCGGTCGTCTACCTCCAGGACGGCGAGCGGATGGTCGTGATCAACACCAACGCCGGCAACGAAAAGGTCCCGGCCTGGAGCCTCAACCTCGCCGCCGACCCCGCGGCCGAGGTCGAGGTCGGGCGCCGCAAGCTCGCCGTCCGCGCCCGCGTCGCCGAGGGCGAGGAGCGCGCCGACCTCTGGCGCAAGCACAACGTCCAGTACTCGGGCTTCGACGAGTACGACGAGAAGCTCGCCCGCGAGCCGCAGGTGATCGTGCTCGACCCCGTCTCCCCCTGAGGGCGCGAGACGGCGTCAGGAAGCATCCCGAAGCATCTGTGCCTCGGGCAAGCGCTTGAGCTTTTTCAGCGTGTTGTTCTCGATCTGGCGGATCCGCTCGCGGGTGACGCCGAAGGTGCGGCCCACCTCCTCGAGGGTCAGCGGTTCGAGGCCGGTCAGCCCGTAGCGAAGCTCGATCACCTGGCGCTCGCGCTCGGGCAGAGCGTCGAGCGCCCTGCGGACTCCCTCGCGCTGGAGGTGCTCGCTCGCTTCCTCGAAGGGCTCGGAGACGGCGTCGTCGGCGACGAAGTCGCCGAGCTCGGACTCGTCCTCGTCGCCGACCGGTTTCTCGAGCGAGACCGGAGCTGCGCGACGCGCAGGATTTCCTTGACGTCGACGACCGACCAGCGCAGCTCGGCGGCGATCTCCTCCGGCTCGGGCTCGCGGCCGAGGGACTGGACGAGCTGGCGCTCGACGTAGGCGACCCGGTTCAGCTTCTCGACCATGTGGACCGGGATCCGGATCGTCCGCGCCTTGTCGGCGATCGCCCGGGTCACGGCCTGGCGGATCCACCAGGTCGCGTAGGTCGAGAACTTGTAGCCGCGGCGGTAGTCGAACTTCTCGACCGCGCGGATCAGCCCCAGCGAGCCCTCCTGGATCAGGTCGAGGAAGCTCAGCCCGCGCCCCAGATAGCCTTTCGCGATCGAGACGACGAGGCGCAGGTTGGCCTCGACCATCTGCCGCTTGGCGACCATGTCGCCGCGCTCGATCCGCTTCGCCAGATCGACCTCCTGGTCGGCGGTGAGGAGCTCGACCTTGCCGATCGAGCGCAGGTAGAGGCGCAGGCTGTCGAGGCTCGGTTCGACCGTCAGGTCGAGCTCCTGCTTCTTCGGCGGCCGCCGGCCGCTCGCTGCGTGCCTCCTCGTAGGCGCTGACCCCGTCCTCGGAGATCACTTCGACGCCGTGCTCGACCAGGTGGGCGTGGAGCGAGGAGACCTGCTCCTTGGTGACCTCGACCTCCTCGAGGGTCGGCGGCGATCTGCTCGAAGGTCAGGTAGCCGCGCTCGCGGCCCAGCGCGATCAGCCCGCGCAGCTCCTCGGAGCCCGCAAAGGTGGGCGCTGTCGAATCCTGGGTCCAGTCCCTGAGGGACCGCTTCCAATGGCTCGATCTCACTGCCTCCTACAACCCTCGCCCCTCCCCGGGGAGCCGACCCCAACGCTTCGGCCACGGCGGAGTATAGGGAGAAGAAACCGCACGGCACGCGTTGGCCGCGAACCGGCCAAAACGTCCGGTCGCCTACCCTTCGTAGGTCGATGGCAGCCCAGACGACGACCCTCTCCAGCTCCGCCCCGGACGTCCAGGCCGGGGTCCCGACCACGCAGGTCAGCCTCTCCCGCGTCGGCGTCACCGGGGTCGAGAAGGTGATCCGCGTCGAGACCGACGGCGCCGAGAACTCTACCACGCCGAGCTTCGAGTGCTTCGTCGACCTCAACCGCCGCCAGGCCGGCGTCCACATGTCCCGCTTCGAGGAGATCGTCGACGAGGCGATCGACGAGGTCGTGCTCGGCGAGGCCTTCCGGGCCGAGGTGCTCGCCGCCCACATCGCCCAGCTCGTCCGCGAGCGCCAGGGCGGCCTGCGCGCCGAGGTCTCGGTCAAGGCGCGCTACCCGCAGACCGTGACGACCCCGGTCAGCGGCATCGAGACCCAGGAGATCTACGCCCTCTTCGGCACCGCGGTCGACTCCGAGCGCGGCACCCGGACGCTGACCGGCGTCCAGGCCCAGGGCATGACCGCCTGCCCCTGCGCCCAGGAGATGGTCGCCGGCCTCGGCCGCGAACGGCTCGCCGAGCAGGGCTTCTCAGACGCCGATGAGATCGAGCGGGCGCTCGAGGCCGTCCCGATCGCCACCCACAACCAGCGCGGCATCGGCACCCTCCACATCGGCTGCCCCGAGGGCGGCCCGGCCTGGATCGACGCGCCGGAGCTGCTGCGGATCGTCGAGAGCTCGATGAGCTCGGAGATCTACGAGCTGATGAAGCGCCCCGACGAGCTCGCGGTCGTCGAGAAGGCCCACGCCAAGCCCCGCTTCGTCGAGGACTGCGTGCGGGAGATGGTGCGCCAGGTCGTCGAGGGCTACGCCGACCTCCCCGCCGAGGCCTTCGTCATGGCCCGCCAGGAGAACCTCGAGACGATCCACCGCCACAACGTCGTCGCCGAGCGCTACGGCACCCTCGCCGACCTGCGCGCCGAGCTGGCGGGCGGCGAGCACGCGGCCGCCACACTGACCGATGCGCGAGTGGCTCGAGGCGCCGTCAGCTCGGTCGACGCCTCGAGCTCGGACTGCCTCAGTTCTCGGTCTCGGCCAATCCGCTTGCGCAGCCCGAAGAAGTAGTCGGCGCCGCTGATCAGCGTCGCGGCGACCGCCAGGTAGACCAGCACGTCGACCCAGGCCGGCGCCGGGTTGGCGGCGATCAGGGCGAATACCGCGGCGATCTGGAGCACCGTCTTCACCTTGCCCATCCAGCTGGCCGCGATCACGACGCCCGCGCTCGGCGGCGATCGCCCGCATCCCGGTGACCGCGAACTCGCGGGCGATGATCACCATCGCCACCCAGGCGGCGAGCCGGTCGAGCGAGACCAGCGAGATCAGCGCCGCGGTGATCAGCAGCTTGTCGGCGAGCGGGTCCATCAGCTTGCCGAAGGTCGTGACCGCGTTGCGCGAGCGGGCGAAGTAGCCGTCGAGGCCGTCGGTCAGCGCCGCCAGGGCGAAGACGGTCGCGGCGAGCGCGTCGCCGTTCGGGGTCTCGCCGAGCAGCGCGACGACGACCACCGGCACGGCGAGGATCCGCAGCAGCGTCAGGAGGTTGGGGAGATTGAGCGGGAACATGCCCCCTCAGTCTCCTCCTCGCCCGCGGCGATCTTCGCGTCGCGCTTGGCGAAGAACTCCTCGCCCTCGATGCTGACGTGGGGGACGATTCGGTCGAGCCAGCGCGGCAGCCACCAGGCCCGCTTTCCCAGCAGGACCATCACCGCGGGGACCAGCAGGCAGCGGACCAGGGTCGAGTCGATCGCGATCGCCACCGCGAGGCCGACCCCGAACTCCTTCACGATCGGGTTGCCGTTGAGGACGAAGCTGGTGAAGACGCAGACCATGATCGCTGCCGCAGAGGTGATCACCCGCCCGGTGTTGGCGAGGCCCTCGATCACCGCCTCGCTGCTCGTCTTCGTGCTCGCGGTAGTGCTCTCTCATCTGGGTCAGGAGGAAGACCTCGTAGTCCATCGAGAGGCCGAAGAGGATCGCGAACATCAACAACGGCACGAAGCTGACTATCGGGATCGAGTGGTCGAGGCCGATCAGCGAGGAGCCCCAGCCGAGCTGGAAGACCGCGGTCACGACCCCGTAGGCGGCGGCGACCGAGAGCAGGTTCATGGCCGCCGCCTTGATCGGGACGAGGAGCGAGCGGAAGGCCAGCAGCAGGACGAAGAAGCTGAGGGCGACGACGATGCCGATCATCAGCGGCAGCTTGTCGGCGATCTCGGTGGCGAGGTCGATGTAGCCGGCCGTCTGGCCGCCGACGTAGGCGGCGGCGCCGGTGCCGTGCAGCGCCGCCGGGACGGTCGTGTCGCGCAGGTCTTCGACGAGGCTGACCGTCTCGTCGGCCCAGGGCGCCGACTTGGAGATCGCGGTGAAGACGGCGACGGTCCCAGTCTTGTCGAGCGTCGGCTGCGAGACCCCGGCGACGTCGGGCGCGCTCGAGACCGCACCCTCGAGCCCGGGGAGCGCCCGTTCGGCTTCCTCGGGCGTCTGGAACTGGGCTGTGATCAGCAGCGGGCCGTTGACGCCCGGCCCGAAGCCCTTGGTCAGCGAGTCGTAGTTCTGGCGGGCGGTCGTCGACTTCGGCAAAGCGCTGAGGTCGTTCTGGCCGAGCTCGAGCTGGAAGATCGGCAGCGCCAGGACGACGAGCACGGCGAGGGCGGCGATCGCCGAGCGCCACGGCCGGTCGGCGACCGCTCTGGCCCAGCGGCGCCACCCGTGCGGCTCCTGTTCATCGGAATCCCCGCTGTTTCCGAACGGGACCCGCAGCGAGTCGATGTGGGGGCCGAGCGCGCCCAGCATCGCCGGCAGCAGGGTGGCGGCGGCGAGGACGGCGACGACGACGGCGATCGCGGCGGTGAAGCCGAGGGTGCTGACCAGCGGGATCCCGGCGAAGGCGAGCGAGCAGAGCGCGATCACGACCGTGAAGCCGGCGAAGACGACGGCTCCGCCTGCGGTCGCCGTGGCGCGGGCGATCGACTCGCGCAGGTCCATCCCTTCGCCGAGCTGGAGTTTGTGGCGGGTGACTATGAAGAGCGCGTAGTCGATCCCGACGCCGAGGCCGATCATCGTCGCCAGGGTCGCGGCGACGCTCGGGACTTCGACGACGTTCTCGAGCAGGCGGATGATCGAGAGCGAGATCGCGAGGCCGATGATCGCCGAGCCGATCGGCATCACCATCGCCGTCGCGGTGCCGAAGGCGAAGAGCAGGATCACGATCGCCGCGGCGATCCCGATCGCGTCGCTGACGCCGGTGTCGGGCTTGGAAAGCTGCTGGCCGACATAGGCGCCGATGGAGGTGTCGAGGCCGGCGCGCTTGGCAGGCTCGGCGGCGTCGAGGATGGCCTGCGCCTCCTCTTCGGTCAGGTCGCCGGGGCCGACCCCGAGCACGACCGGGATGTAGCCGACGCTGCCGTCTTTGCTCAGCAGGCCGGCCTTGATGCCCTCCGGGCTGACCGGGCTGATCGCCGAGTTGACGTCCTTCTTCGCTTCCAGGGCCTTGGCGGTTTCTTCGATCGCCTTCGCGTACTTGGGCTCGGTCAGCTGGCCCCCGCCGTTCGCTTCGAAGGCCAGCGGGTTGCTCCCGTAGGCCTGCTTCGGCAGGTTGTCTTCGAGCAGTTCGGTCGCCTGGGTCGAGCCGGTCCCGGGCAGCGTCAGGTTGTCATTCGTCTTGTCGCCGGAGGCCTGGCCCGCGAGGACGAGGGCGACTGCGGCGATCAGCCAGACCGCGATCGTCGGGTAGTGGTGCCTGGAGCAGAAGCGACCGATTGCGTAGAGCGGCCCCGTCACCGCGCAATCATCCCTTACCGGCGGGGTTCGGGGCGGCCTCGGTCGGCGCCGGCGGCGGCACTTCGCCGGTGTCGAATCCCTCCGGGACCGATTCGAGCAGGTCGGCGCCCAGGGTCTGGCGGAAGACGACCAGGTGCTGGGCCTCGTTGGCGGCCAGCGAGGCGGCAAAGGACTGCGGCGCCCTCATCGTCAGGTGGGTGACGTCGTCGAGGAAATGGGTGAGCTCCAGGCTGGTCATTTCGTAGAGCGCGAGCAGCGCGTCGGGCCCGCTTTCGAGGTCGGAGAAGTCCACTTCTTCGGCTTCGCCTTCGGCCTTGCCGCCAAGCCCGCGGATCGCTTTCGTCAAGCCGTTGACGTGTTCCTGCTCCTGGGAGAGGAACTGCCGCGCGATCTCGTGGACTTCTCCCCGCAGCAGCGGCATCGCGTGCGAGTAGAGGTCGATCAGGGTCAGCTCCTGGCTGAGCGCGACGTTGAGGATTTCCGTGTCCGCCGCCTTGTCGGTGGTGATCGTGCCGCCGCCGCCTCCACCGCCGCACCCGGCGAGGAGGAGAGCTGCGACCGTCAGCACGAGGCCCAGGGCGATTCCAGCATGTCCCCTCCCCCGCGCGCGCATCGCCGGATCGTATTTGGCCGCCGCCGGACCCGCCCCGGCGTGATTCAGTTCCGGACATGACCGCGACGGAGCTGGAACGGCTCACCGAGGAGATTCACGGCTGCCGGCGCTGCCCGCGCCTCGTCGCCTGGCGCGAGGAGGTCGCCGCCGATCCACCCCGGCGCCACCGCGGCGAGGAATACTGGGCGCGGCCGCTGGGGGGCTTCGGCGACCCCGGCGCGGGGCTCGCGATCGTCGGCCTCGCCCCCGCCGCGAACGGCGCCAACCGGACCGGCCGCATGTTCACCGGCGATCGCTCGGGGGACTGGCTCTACGCAGCCCTGCACCGCGCCGGCATCGCCAATCGCCCCCGGTCCGAGCGGCGCGGCGACGGGCTGGCCCTGCGCGGCGCCTACGTGACCGCCGTGGTCCGCTGCGCGCCGCCGGCCAACAAGCCGACGCCCGAGGAGCGCGACAACTGCCTCCCTTATCTGGAGCGGGAGCTGGCGCTGCTGGAGCGCTGCCGGGTGATCCTCGCCCTCGGCGGCTTCGGCTGGGACGGAGCGCTGCGGGCGCTGCGCGGGCTCGGCGAGGAGGCGCCGCGGCCGAAGCCGCGCTTCGGTCATGGAGCCGAGGCCCGGGTCGGCGATTGGACGCTGGTCGGCTGCTACCACCCGAGTCAGCAGAACACCTTCACGGGCCGCCTGACAGAGCCGATGCTCGACCAGGCGATCGGCCGCGCCCAGGAACTTGCTCGCTAAGTTGTAGGCGCCATGCGGAGCCCCTCCCCCACCCGGCTGATGGTCGCCGCGATCGCCGTCTCGGCGCTGCTCTTCGCGGGCTGCGGATCGTCGGATGACTCGACGACCACCACCTCGACCTCGACGACACCGGGGGCGACGACCTCGACCACCGAAAGCGCGCCTCTGGGGGCGAGGGCGACACAGTGCGACATCCCCACGGGGAAGACGAAGTCGATCACCGCCACCGGGGCCTCATGCGCGGAAGGCAAGAAGATCGTCGCCGGCTGGAAGAGCACCCCGAGCTGCGCGCCGCCGCCGGGGGCCTCGCGCTACTCGTGCAAGGTCGACGGCATGACCTGCCTCGGCAACAGGATCGGGCAGGGCGTCGGCGTCGCCTGCGCCGAAACCGGGCGCTCCTTCGCCTTCGTCATAAAACTCGGCTGAGCCTCAGCGCGAAAGCGCGTGCCGTCCGAGCGGCTCGAGGAACAGCGCGATCCAGAGGAACTGAGCGAGGCTCGGGTTGACGATCGCCACCGGAATCGAAAGCAGGAAGACGCCGGAGATCAGGAGCGAGCGCCGATTGAAGTCACGCGCCTCCTCGGGATCCGTCTTCGAGAACCCGGCCCTGCGCGCGTCGGCGAACATCAGAGTCCCGACGAGGACGACGCCGGCGAGGTTGGCCGCGTAGAGGACGACCGCGGGCGTTTCGCCGCCGTGGTCGCCGAGCACCTGGCTGCTGAACGGGATCAGGACGATCCAGGAGAGGTAGAAGAGGTTGAGGGCGAGCAGACGGCCGTCAAAGCCGGTGACGTCGCTGAAGAAGCGGTGGTGGACGATCCAGAAGCGGCCGATCACCGCGAAGCTGAGCGCGTAGGCGAGGAGGACCTGGCGCTGATCCCAGAGGACGCTCGCGAGGTCTTCGCCATGCAGGTGCTTGGGGACGTCGAAGTTGAGGACCAGCAGGGTGATCGCGATCGCGAAGACGCCGTCGCTGAAGGCGACGATCCGGGAGAACTCGATCTCGTTCTCCTCCCGCCTCTTGCCGTCCCTCGACCTCGTCACGCCCTTGATCCTAAAATGGCTCGCACCCGCCGGCGTAGCTCAGTTGGTAGAGCACTTCACTCGTAATGAAGGGGTCCCCGGTTCAAATCCGGGCGTCGGCTTTCACCGTGAACCCGAGGCGCTTGGGCGTCGATTCGTTGCCCGCGATGTCCTTGGCCACCGCTGTGGCGCGGTAGCGGCCCGGCCTCAGCTTCTTTCCCTTGACCTTCGCCGGCAGGCTGAGGGTCGCCGAGAGCTCCGCCGGGGTCGCGCTCAGGGTCGTCACCTTCTTGAACTTCTTGCAGCGCGCCCGCTTCGGGCAGCGGTTGACGAGCTCGATCGCGACGGTCGCGGTGGCGGCCTCCGAGTAGCTCAGCTTGAACTGCCTCTTCTTCTTCTTGAAGGCCTTGGTGAAGCTCTGGATGACCGGGGCGACCGTGTCCTTGCCGACCGTCAGCCTGGCGGTCCGGGTCTCCCCCGGGCCGCCGGCGTTGGCTCCTTGGAAGGTGAAGCTGTCCGGCCCTTCGTAGCCCGGCGTCGGGGTGTAGACGACGCTCTGGGTCGCGAGGTCCGGCGTCGACAGGGTCCCGTGGGATGGCGCCGCGACGATCTGCGGCGCCAGCAGCTGCAGGCCGGTGCAGGTGAGGGCGATCGAGGCCGGCCGCCCCTGGACGACCGTCCCCGAGGCGTCGGGGCAGCTCGGCGGGGGCAGGATCTGACGGATGAAGATCTGCCGCGGGTCGGTCCCTTCTTCGCCCTTACTTTCCTCCCAGGCGACGACGCCGATGCCGTTCGGCGCCAGCGCGATCTTCGGGGAGAAGGATTCACCCCTGCCGCCGGAGAGTTTGACCGGTCCGGGCACAGCCCCCTGCCTCGGGATGACCCGGCCCAGAATCGACTTCGAGGTTTCGAGGGTGCGCTCCATCACCATCGCGCCATCCCCGTCGGCCGCGATCGCGACGCCGGCCGCGGCTGCGTTCGGCGTCGTGAAGGTATCCGGCTCCGGCAGCCCGTCGGACCCGATGAAGCGGGCTCTGGCGTCAGCGCGAGACCAGGCGACCAGAGACCGATCGGCCGCATTCGTCGCGATGTCATAGACACCGACCAGGGTCGCTTCGGGAGGGTCGAGCGTCTGCGCTGTCCCCGCCGTCGCCCCGTCGGGGCCGAGCGCGAGGTATTCCAGCGCCGAGGGGCTGTTGCCGACCCTGTAGACGACCCGGAAGTGGTCGCTGCCGTCACTCGCCAGTTTCGGCCCGGCACTGGAGGCCGCGACGGGGGTCATCAGGGTTCCGAGGGTGTCGTTCGCGGCGTAGGAGCGGGCCCGAACTGCGTTGGCGCTGCGCCAGCTGAGCAGGGCGCCGCCCGAGGAGTCCGCGGCCCCGGTCTCCCCGGTCGCTCCGGCTTCGGGCCCCGGGACGAGGAGCGCGCCGGTCGTGCCGTCGGCGTTGATGCGCCGCGCTTCCGCCTGCCGGAACGGGGTCGGCGTGCTGACGAAGTTATGCCAGGTGGCGATCGCCGAGGAGCCCGTGGTCGCGATCAGCGACAGTTCCCCGGAATCGGAGGCGACGCCGCCGTTCCTGACCGTGAACTGTGGGTCCAGCGAGTCGTCGGCATTTATCACCCTGGCCCGCAGGCTCTCGGGACCGCTGGTGATCTTCTCCGCCCAGAACGCGATCGCCCTGCCGTCGGGGATGAAGACGACTCTCGGTTCCCCCGCCAATTGGGTGCCGTCGGAAACCTTCAAGATCGGCCCGAGCGCACCGTCGGGGAGCAGCCTGCGCGCCTCGACGAGCCGCGTGCTCGTGGGCCCGTCGATGACCCAGGCGATCAGGGCGGAGCCATCCGGCGCGACGGCCACCACCTCGCCGCCGCCGTTGCCGATCGTGCTGTCCAACTCCGAGACCGGGACCGCGTTCGAACTGAACCCGGCCTCCGCGGCGCCCGGGGCGATCAGCGCCAGCGCTGCCGCGACCGCCGAGATCCATGTCGCTCGCCTCACCGGGCCAATCCTAACCCGAGCACAGGCGACTCGAGCGCCGTGGAAGGGATGTCCCCGGCTACTCGACTTCGCCTGAAACCGTCGGATAAAGGGGGTCCGACGGGTGAGGATCGGCGGCTACCACGGGAAGAGGTGGAGAGCCGTCGACGGGCTCGATCATACCGCACGGTTTTCGGTGATTGGGGGACGTTCCCAGAACCGTAACGTTGAACAAGTCAATCGAGCGGGTTGGCGGAAACCAACCCGGTGAAACCGAGACGGTGCAGCAGGGCCGCACGGGACTGCGGCCGGGCCTCGGCCTGGCGCTCGGTGTCTCTCAAGAGCAGATCGCCAGAGCCCTCACGCGGCCACCTCTCCACCACCTCCGCCACCGCGGCGCCCGGGAGCCGCTCGAGCCGGCGGCCGACCACGTCGAGCATCACGCCCTTGCTGAGCAGGACCGCCTCGGGCCCGTAGCGCTCCGGCACGGTGATGTTCAGGTGCAGCGATATCGCCTCGGCCACGGTGCGGGCGCGCTCCTCCGGCTCCTGGCGAGCGCAGAGCAGCGAGTGCGCCGCCCGCGCTCCCTCCACCGCAAAGCAGGCGGCGGTCGGATCGCGTCCGTCGTGGGCATCGGTCAGCCCGAGGTCATGCAGGACGCAGGCCAGATACAGCAGCTCCTCGTCGTGATCGACGTCGTCGTGCTGAGCGAACAGGGCGGCAAAGGCCCAGGTCCGCAGGCAGTGACCGTAGAGCGCCGGCTCCGAGAGCTCCCGGACGCGATCGTCGGCTTCCTTGGCCAGCGGACTGTCGGGCGGCTTCGGCGGGCTCAACCGGGTCGAGTCGGGGAGGAACCGGCGACGCCAGGCCGCCGGCAGCCGCGAGAGCTGGGCGGCGACGCCCTGACGCAGGAGCTCGGCGCGGTCGGCGCGGCCCAGGCGACCGTCGGTCCGCTGGGCCCACTCCCAACTTCCGACCGAGCTCATCGCCGGCACCGGCCCGGACGCCGTGTGATGTCTGATCGGTTGAGGGACACGACCCCGATTGCTACCGCCCTCGCGACGAGCGTGTCCGCGCTTGTCCGAATTCGAGGGATATGGGTCCTTGCGGACAGCGACCCGTTCCTGCAAGATGTCTCCGTGCCCCCGTCACCCCGCCAGGTGGTCCTCTTCGCGTTCGACGGCGTGCAGCTCCTGGACGTGATCGGGCCCTCCGATGTGCTCGATGCTGCCACCCGCCTCCTCGGCGGCGAGGGCGGCTATCGGATCGCCGTCGCGACGCCCGACGGCCGGCCGATCCGCGGCTCGGCGGGGGTCCGCCTCGAGGCGGACATGGCGCTCGGTCAGGTTCAACGGCGCGGGGTCGACACGCTCGTCGTCGGCGGCGGTCTGCAGATCGACGACGCGATCGGCGACCCGCGGCTTGGGCCGGCTCTGCGCCGCGTGGCCGACGGCGCCCGGCGGACCTGCTCCGTCTGCACCGGAGCCTTTCTGCTCGCCGAGGCCGGGCTGCTCGAGGGACGGACAGCCACCACGCACTGGGCATTCTGCGAGGAGCTCGCGCGCCGCCACCCGGGGGTCCGGGTCGAACCGGACCGGATCTTCGTCCGCGATGGGCCGATCGCGACCTCCGCCGGAGTCACCGCCGGCATGGACCTCGCCCTCGCCCTGGTCGAGGAGGATCACGGGGCGGAGATCGCGCGGACGGTGGCGCGCTGGACGGTGATGTTCCTGCAGCGTCCCGGCGGGCAGTCCCAGTTCTCCGAGCGCCTGGCCCTGCCAAGCGGCCTGAGCTCGCCGCTTCGCGCGATCCTCGACGCAATCGTCGCCCAGCCCTCGGGCGATCACCGCCTCGCCGAGCTTGCCCGGCGCGCCTCGATGTCAGAGCGCCATCTGCGCCGTCTCTTCTCGGAGCAGACGGGAACGACTCCCTCGCGCTTCGTCGAGCGCGTCCGCGTCGAGGCCGCGCGCGAACGGCTCGAGGTCGGCGCCGACACGGTCGGCGCCATCGCAGCGCGCTGCGGCTTCGGCAGCCCGGAGACGATGCGGCGCGCGTTCCTCAGGGTGCTGGGCATCGGACCGGCTGAGTACCGGGCGCGCTTCCGAACGACCCGCAGGCCTGAGCGGGCGGCCCGAGTAGTGTCCCTTCGGTGATCTTCGCTTTCAGATACCTGCCCGCCGGCGGCGGAACCCCACAGCCCGTCGGCACGGGAGAGGGAAGCGGCGAGGGCGCCGCCGTCGCCGCCTTCAAACACCTGCGCGATCAGAGCGACGGAGTCGGCCTTCCGCCCGGTGAATACCAGTACAAAGCGATGGATCAGGGCGAGATTCCGGGCGTGATGCCGGGGATAGCGACGGGTCCGGACTTCTGGGTGCCGCTGATCCTGGATCCGGACGGCAGCGTCAGCGTTTAGGGCGTGCGCCGGCGCATTTCGGTGCGCAGGGAACGAGCGGAGGGGGTGGGATTCGAACCCACGAGCGCCTTGCGACGCCAACAGTTTTCGAGACCTGCCGCACTTGGCTCTGCGTATGGCGTTGCTCGGAGCGCGGGACACACAGCGGGACACTGACACACGAATCCTGCCTAGTTCTCTGCCTCGAGCTGCTCCAGCCTGGCCGCCGTATTGGACCTCGTCAGGTACTCGTGAAGGCGACCGGCTGTCTCTTCCTCAGACCCGGGCATCAGGTGTCCGTAGCGGTCGAAGGTGACCGTGATCGAACTGTGCCCCATGTACGCCTGGACCTTCTTCGGATCTTCCCCGGCCGCGATCAGGAGAGAGGCGAAGGTGTGGCGGGCGCCGTGCAGGGTGACGTAGTCGAACCCGGCTTTCTCCCAGGCGCGTTTCGCACGTTCGAGCAGGGCCCAGTGAGCGAACGGACTCGACTCCGAGCGGCCGAACACGAGGCCACTGGACCGGTCCGTGCGCAGGCGATGCTCAACGAGCTCGTCTCGAAGGGCGGGGACGATCGGCACCCGCCGCCGGCTTTTCCGCGTCTTCGGCTCCTGGGCGCCCTCGACCTTGTCCCATCCTTGCTGGACGTCGATGACACCGGTTGCCAGGTCGATGTTCGACCAGGAGAGCGCCTGAAGCTCGCCGGCACGAAGTCCGGCGTAGAAGGCGGTGGACCAGACGGCCCGATCGGAAGTCGGAAGGGCGTCGATCATCCGGCCCGCGACATCGGGCGTGACGACGGAAACCTCCTTGCAGCGAACAGCGGGAAGCCGGATGTTGGCTGTTGGGTTGACCGACAGTTCGTCCCGCTCGATCGCCCGCCGGCAGACGGCGCGCACCGGGTTGAGGGTGTTGCGCACCGTGCTTCCTTTCCGCCCCGAGGCAACCAGCTCGTCGATCAACTGCTGGAGGTCGGCGCGGCGTAGATCTGACAAGGCGAGACCGCCGAGCTCCTCGAGCACATGCAGCCGCATCGATGCCGCGTAGCCGCGCAGGACTCCGGGCTTGTACTTGTCCCCTGAGCGGTTCCGAACGACACCGGCTCGAGCAGCGAGGATCCATTCCTCCCACGCCTCCCGCAGGGTCGTCTTCTTCCCCGCCCGCATCGCGCCCTTCCCGACAGCCGCCTCTGCGTCGACCCGCCACTGCTTCGCGGCCCCGAGGGTCGGGAAGGTCTTCCGCACGCGCTTCTTGTCCCGAGGAGACCAGACGGCCGCTCGATAGCTCGGAGCGCAGTTGCATCGCGTGCCCCCGTGGCGAGTACGGCACGTCTTCTGGTGACGAACCTCAATCGCTGCCATCTATCGGCTCCTCTCGGCTGGGCACGGGGTTGACGCGACGCTAGCGGCGAGCAGATGCCCGAGCGAGCTCACTCCACGGTCCTTGCGGCATTTCGCTCGATCCACCGCTCAAGCTCAGCCTGGGGAACGAGCACGCGGGTGCCGCGTCGAATCACTCGGATCTCGGGGAGGACGTGCTTCTTGAAGAACCCCGCGGAGACGCCGAGCCGGTCTGCGGCCCTGGTCTCGGTCAGCGTCAGCGGTTCGGGATCGACCGCCTTCGGCTTGTGCCCGGCAATGACCGCCGCCCCGACCTTCGCGAGATCGACGTCGTCGATGGTGGGCTGCGCGGTGGAGGTCGCGTGCGAGCTCACAGCGATCCGCAAATTCCCGAATCAGTGGCGACGGCTTGCTGCCGACCTGGGTCAGCATGTGTACCCTCGCGAAACAAGGAGAGGGGCCGGGCGCGTCCGCCCGAACCCCTCTGGTCACTAGAGGCCCGGTATTCGCTGGATTGCGGATCCGGGTCTCTGTGTTTCGAAGGTAGATGATTCCTCGGGTTTTTCCCCTCGGAGACCCTGCAACTAGCGTGAAAAGCCCGCGTTTTACTGCTACCCCGGGGTGGGAAATTGCTGCATTGCGGGTGAATTGGCGGGCCAGGAAGCATCAGCCTGCCCCCTCCGCACGCTGAGCTTTTCGGAGAGCAGCAAGCTGGCGAGCACGTCGCGCTTCCGATACGCGTCGGTCGATGAGCCGGCGCTTGCCCCGACTGATCGCCTCGTAGCGCCGGCGTCGTTTGCTGTTGTTCCCTCGCTTGCTCATCGTCTGCTCTCGTGGGCGCGGTTCGCCATCCCCACCGCCGTAGCGCTGGAAGATGCTGCTGGCGAATCTCCGCTGACTGGCCTCGCTTCTCCGTCCCCCTCGCAGCTCCGCGACCTGGCGCCTTCGCCCACGGCATGACCCGTTCCGCTGGCTGTCCCATTCGCATCCGCCACGTCGCGGCTATCTCCAGGTGAAATGCATCCCGCACTTCCGCGGCACTCCGCGCCTTTCGGCCCGTTGTCGAGTGCGCCTTCGGTCCACCTCGGCCTCGTCGTCTTCAGCGGTTTTCACGCGCCCGGGCTATCTAGAGGCCCACCCCCTCGGACTTCGTAGCGCCGCCACTAAGCAGCGACCGCGAGATCTGCGCCGCGATCGAATCTGGCGCGGGCGCGATCTGCGGCCTCGGCAAGCTGCCAGACAACGGATGTCGCCCGCTGCCCGTAGACGTCGCACGCTCCCTCGATCGAGCAGAAGCGGCTGTCAAGACGGGGGGATCCGCAGTGCCGTCCTTCGAGACTGTTCCGAGGCGCTGAGTGCCGGCCGGTGCGGTGAGCGTCGAACGCCTCGTCGCTGGAGAAGCAGGCGCCGCAGCTTGGACAGTGCGCGTGGCAGCACAGGGTCCGCTGGCGGGCGGGTGCCGTAGGCTGACTCTTGACGGTTTGGGAACGGGCGCTCTGTGGAGGGGCGCCCTTTCTTTTGGCTTTCACGGCGTTGGTCCTTTCGGGTCGGGCACATCGACAGCGTGCGCTTGGAGATAGGTCAGAGTCCCCGCGATGGCGAGCGCCTTCGCGGGGCCACGGAACGGGGCAAGCAGCTCCAGCCAGGACGACTCAGTGGGGATCTGGGCCAGAGTCGGCACGAGCTCGCAGTTGATGCCGGTCTCTACGAATAGATCGTTGAAGGACCGCGGGTGGCCCTCATCGGCGGCGATCGGCTGAAGGTCCGAAGGCCGTCTCGGGGTTGCAAGGAACACCAGGCGCAGGTCAGGGTTCATCAGCTCCCCGAAGAGCTCTTCCACGCCGCGCTGGGGATCCTCAGTCCGATCCACCAGCAAGCCACCGCAAGCGTCCGCGAGCACAAGGGGAACCGCCCCCCTGAGAACCGGGGGAAGATCCGGTCGGTAGATCGCGCCATCTCGGCCGACTCGGAACAGGAGGGAAGCAAGGAGCAGCCCGCTCCCGACCCCCAGGCACACAATGACCGTTCCGGCATCGCGGCCCATCGGCCACCAGGCGCTGGGAGGTTCCCCCTCGGGCCACGGATCCAGTTCCCAGTCGCCGGCGGCGCTCCAGCGACGAACTACAGTTCGGCCGCCTACGCGCTTGAACGGGACCTCCAGGACGTTTGGCCCGACTTCCTCGAGTCCGATCGCAGCGACCAACTCGGGGCTGATACCCGCGTCTCGCATTCGCGTACTGGTCGGCGCCGAGAGTTCGCTCATTGCGCCGTCCTCGATCGCATTTCCGGACCCGGAAGTGGCGCGCAGGTGAGGTGGCAGAGTCGACCATCGACGATCCGGCGAGGGTCGCAGCGCCGAACCGGGCCGTCACAGATCGGGCACTCAGCGACTACCTCCGACAGCATCGAGACCACTGGCTCAACCCTGGCCGGAGCGAGAGTGCGACCGAACTCCTCCGTCCAGGACCGAAGCTCGCCGGGTGTGGCCACGTGGCTCACCGCAGCCTGATTCCAAGTCGATCGGCGAGGGCGGCCGTGTCCTTCAGGTCGCGCTTCGAGATTTCTTCCCCACAGGCGGAACGGGCCTTGGCGATCAGCTCGTCCGTGACTTCGCGCGTGCTCAGGAGTTGGAGCAACCAGCGCTCCGGGGCTGCGTCGACGTCAATGTCTGGGCCGAGGTCACGAACGATCCGACATGCGGCTTCCACTCGCTCATCTCTGTGCGGGCTCGGCATCGGTGTCGACGGCGTCCCTCGCTGCCGATCCGCCGGCTGGGCCTTGGGGGGCGTTGGAGGTTTGCGCTTCGCGACCGCGGCCTTGATGTCTCGAGCCGACACCGAACGGTCCTCTTGCCGCGCCTCCTCTGACGCCTCCGCCTGGGCCGCGGCCATCTCCCTGGGCTGGCTACGCAGGGGTACGAGCTCCCGCGCCTGGGCCTCGTTCTCGACCGGAACAGTTGTTCCGATCTCCGACGCCGTGATGAGCTGGCGGGCCCGTCTGGCGCTGAAGTCCCAGCGCGCGCGACAGTAGTCGTCGAACGTCGCATGGTCGGACTGGTAGAGCCGGGCCTCGCGGATCTCCAGCAGCGCTTCGCCGACCTCGATGAAGGTCTTCAGCCCGCCCTCGATCACCTCCTCGAGTTCGGAAAGGCGGGGTGCCTCGGCCTGGGCGGGCAGGGTCACCGCGCCGCCCTCCTACGGTCGTTCGGCCCTAGCTCGGGCTCGGATTCTCCGCCAGGGTCGTCGTCGGCGCTGGGACCCGCGCGGCTGCACGACCCCGGAGAACCACGTCGGCTGCCTCGGGTTGGCGCCGAGCAGGTGGGACGACGCTCCCTCGGCCGAGTGGACCGGGCCCGAGGCCCAACGTCACGTGCGGCCCGCTGTTCCAGCCTTCGGTTGTGTGCGGCAAGCTCGTCGAGAGTCCCGCCGAAGGTGAAGGCATTCGCCCGGGCCGGAGCCTGTATCGGCGTCTCGCGTGTCCAGGCCGCAGCGGCATCCTCCAAGGACAGCCGCGAGGTTTCCAGGAAGAACTCGAAGGCGCCCGCGCCGAAGTGCTCGTCGATCTCTAGCGAGCCGGAGCCGGATTGACAGGCCGCGCGAAGTTCGCAAACCCAGCGGGTGGAGCCGCGGCTTCCTAGCTGGCGAGTTCGGGGAAGGGCCTCGGCGGCCACGGGGTCGTCCTTGTCTGCTTCGTGGTGTGCATGAAATCTCACCGACGAAGGTACCCCGACGTGAGGACGGGATCTCCCTAGAACGAGATACGCCGGGCCTCGAAAGACCCGGCGCAGCGCCCGGAGATCATGCAGGCCGAAGCAGTACGACCGAGGGCCAAGAATAGGGATGAGGGCGGAACTATTTCGCTTCGGCGCTTGCGTCCGGCGTTGCGCATCGGCTAGGGTCACCAGCAAGAAGTAGCGGCGGAGGCGCCACTTGCGATGGCCACCTCCGCCAGCACCCGAGTAGTGGCTCGGGCACGACAGGAAAAGTACTCCAGCCGTTGCCAGATCCCTTCCTCGGGCCGACCGCAAACCCGACAAAAGGAGAACCCATGGCGGACCGGCTCACAAGTAGACGCAGCGCGCAGGTCGACGCATTGCAGGAGATGCTCGAGTGGCTGACTGACCGTCCCTGTCTCCCGCTTCCCGTCCATGGCTCATGGGCGATGGCGGGGGCCGGAGACGACGGCGGGGAGGACGGCGATGCGTTCCACATTTTCGTCAGCTCGCCCTACGAATTGGACCTGCTGTCCAGGGAGTTCGATCAGGCGGAGGAGGCACCGCGGCATCCTCGATACCTCAACGGGGTTCGGCGGCGCTTCGGCCCGATCTCGTATGACGTGCTGCTCGACGACGACCCGATCTGGCACTCCGTCCGCCCCTTCGACAACCCGCCGGCGCAGGTTCGCTCGGCACGTCTCGCGGGGATGCTGGAGATGGTCGACTGGCTCAGGGGTCGCGAGGAGCTGCGTCTTCCCCTGCATGGTGCCCATCCCTGGGACGACGACACCCTCATCTTCGACGGGTGGGCAGGCTCAGCAGCAGAGCGGGATCGGCTCGCGCAGGAGTTCGACCGTCTCGACCCGCTGCACGAACTGCCTCGGTACGTCAATCGCCCCGGCCGCGACTTCTCGGGCGGGATCCGCTACGAGGTTCGGCTCGACGACTGACGGTTCCCCGATTGCGACCCCGCCCGCAAAGTGCGAAAGCGGGGTCGCAATTTCGGGTCGAACACCGCTCGGCTAACACCGAGGGGCGGTGATAGGGAGCGTGGACCCGCGACGATTTGAGGAGGTATTCGGATGGGAGATGTGATCCAGGGCAGATTCGGTGACGGGACGTTCGAGCCGGCGCTGACGAAGAAGCAGCTCGCAGAACACCCTGCAGTCCGCAAGAGCCGCCGGTGGCTGGAGCTGCGCGTCCGAGAAGGGATGCCGTCCTGGCTCGACGGGAACCGCCGCATGTACGGGCTGACCGACGTCCTCGCCTGGATGGCGGACCATGGATTCCGGGGTGGCGGTTCCGCTCCCCGCCGCCCGTAGACGGCAGGCAGCGCGACGATCGAGGGCGGAAAGAGACGGACTCGGCCGAGGGAGGCGAAGAGGAGCCGCCGCCGTTCGTCGCTGCCTAGGGCCCGGCCAGAGCCGCTCGCGCCTCGAGCTTCCTGCGCACCTTTTCCTCGTCGGAGGGCTCGTCTTCGGGATCCGGTGCCGGCGACGCGATCGTGCGTACATCCGGTGTCGGTCCGCTGTCGATCTGGCATGTGCGCACCGGAGAAGGTTCGGTCCTCGCCCTCCCTCTGTTCCGCGCGCTCCCTGGCTTTCCGACTGAACGCAGACTCCTCCCCGTTCTTACCCCCGGTGGACCCCTTGGCGTTTTGCGCGTTTCCGAGACCGCTGGCTGAGGCGCTTTTCGAGGTCGCGCTGATGGTGATTGCCTTTCTGAGGAAACCGAGATCGGCTTCTCCCAGGCCGCGCTTCTTCTGCTTGGTTTCGAGGCGGGCGATCTCGGCGTCGAGGAGGGCCGCGATCCGCAGCGGGAAGCGCTCTACGGCCTCAGCTCCCTCGACCTCGACCACGGACGTCGGGATCTTCCGCTCGAGCTCGGCTGCCGCCTTCTTGACGTTGTCGTCGGACCGTCCGGACAGGAATGTGGAACGGTGCGACCCCCGCCTTCCCGTCACTGCAGTTGGCTGATTGCGCTGGAGGATTGCCCGGCTTCGTGGAGCCGGAGCATCGCCATCCTCTGCTCATCCGAATACCTCCGGTGGGCTGCCACGTCATTCCGCCAAGATCGCAGTCACGAGGACTTAGATTACGGATTGAGGCGGTCTGCTCAGGCACGGCGGCGGGTTGCGGCGCCTACGGAGCCTGGGCCTGGGCAGCTTGGCCGCGATGACAGAGCTCCGTCGGTCGTTCGGAGGTAGCTCTCTACGCGCACATGGGCCGGGAGATTCCTTCTTTGAAGATCCCGTTCTCGACCTTGACGATGTAGCTGTAGGTGCAATAGGCGGTCGGACCTTCTTCGAACTCTTCGAGAACGATGCACTCGACGGTGACGTGGTCGCGGTCGCGGACGCACTCCGTGACTTCGGCTGATTTGCAGAGCTTCCGTTTCTCGCAGCGGCTCTTGGCATACGCCTTCGCTCGATCGTGCGCGTAGGGCTTGAGGACCCTCACCGCCGCGAGTGTCGGCGCCGCTATCAACATGAGGCAAACCGCCCCGGTCAGAGTCGCTGCAAGGGTCCGCCGCATGGCTGGCACCCTAGGTCCGAGTCGGCTACCCCGTCAAGCATGGGCCTTCGTGTCGTGGCGGCAAGAAAAGGCTAGGGACGGACCAATTCGTCCGCCCCAGCGCTTACCCCCGATGGCTGAAGGGCAATTCCGGCACCTTTCCTCGGCCGTGACTCGGTACGTTCTCGACCGATTAGGTGACCTGTGGCCGATCCTCGGATAGGCTCGCCCGCACTCGTTCACGACGGCAGGGGAGGCACAACGTGAAGGTCAAGGTCGCTCTACTAGCCCTGGTCGCGATGCTGGCGCTCAGCACCACGGCGGAGGCGTACTTCTATGTCTCGTTCGGCAAGGCGCG
The DNA here is from genome assembly GCA_963795295.1 of uncultured Solirubrobacterales bacterium. Taxonomy (GTDB): domain Bacteria; phylum Actinomycetota; class Thermoleophilia; order Solirubrobacterales; family 70-9; genus VRUE01. The sequence continues at coordinate 268,079 of CAWCHE010000005.1, read as the reverse complement.
GAAGGCAAGCAAGGTCTGGGTTCGCGAAGCCTGCGAACAGCGCGGGCCATCGTGCGTGTGGTGGAAGGTCGGGCACTGCCGGCGCTTCACAGCCCAGCGCGTGGACTGCCTGTCAGCTATCGCATTCCGGGGCGAAGCGTGCACCTTCATCCTCGAAAACCGGGTCGGCAAGTACGGCAACGGCTATCTGATCCAGCGGCGGCGAAGTCTTCGCTGTGAACGTGTCTGACCACGATCGACGAGTGGCAGATCTGTGAACGGCCCGAACTCTCCGACTCGGACCACCGCCCTGATCGCGATCGCCGCGATCATCGTCGGCGCTCTTGGTCCCTGGGAGAAGACGTTCCTCGGGGATGTCGCCGACACCCAGGAGACGGCGAGATCACGATCTTCCTCGCCCTGATGGCTGGTCTGCTCGTCTTCCTTGTCCGACCGGGTTCGGGCTGGCTGTTCCTTGCCGGCGCGATGGTCTGTGTTTGTGCCTTTGTGGGCGTCGTTGATCTGCTGAACATCAAGAACGCGAGTCCGACCATCCTCGGTCGGGAAGCCACGCTCGTCAGCCCTGGGTGGGGCATATGGCTCACCGTGATCGCCTCGATCGTCGCCGCGAGCGCCGTCGTAGGGATTTGGGTCACCGGTAAGGAGGAGGAGGAAGACGCTGTGGAGGCGGTGGAGACAGGCAACCCACCGAACTAGGTGGTTGGCATGTTGTGCGGCCCGGGATGGCCGCTCAGCCCTCGGGCAAACGGCTGAGGGCTAACAGCCAGTGCTCGCGGCGCTAGCCTTTCCGCCTGTGAACGTAGGAACCCCAGTCTCAGTCATCATCGGCGCAGCCATCCTGACGGCGCTGGTTCTCGGGTACTACGTGTACCTGGCCTGGTGGTGATCTGGGCCGCTTCTCTCGTCTGAACGCGGATCGTTTGCTCCCGCCGATCCGCGGGTGATTCAGCCGCCGGCCAATGCCTTCATGTAGCCGTCAGTGAAGCTTTCCGCCGAGCCGCCGTTCAGTTGCTTCATGTACCCATCGGTGAACCCGCCGACTTCCGAATCGCCCTCGTCGCTGGCGCCTGAGACCGGGACCGTGATCTGCTGCGAGTTGTGAAGGGAGCGCAGGAAGCCGAGTTTGCTTTCGTCCTCGGTGGCGAGCGGACTGAAGTTCCCGACGTCGCCCTGAGCCGCCGAGCTGATCAGGTTGAAGCCGGGGAGGAACTGCTCCCCCGTGCTCAGGATCGCAAGCTTGATCCTCTGTTCGTCGCTGGCGGGCCGACCATCGGCGTCGCTCAGCTGGTCCCCTTTCCAGTCGAGGCCCTGAAGCGCCGCGATCGGGTTTGATCCCTGAGCGAAGAAGAGCCGCCCTAGGAATTCGGGGTAGTCGGAGAAGGTCCCGAAGGACGTGTACTTGGAGAGGTTGCGGGTCACCGTGTCCCCGCTGGGGACGTTGCCCTGGAGGAAGCCGGGGAGCGGTTCGTCGGCGTACTTGTCGAGGCCGAACCTCTTGCGCTCGTCCTCGGTCATTTCGGAAGCGGCGGCGAGCAGCCCGACCTTGATCGGGTGGTGGGCCGGAAGCGTCAGAAGGACGAAGCGGGTCGACGCCCTGGCCCACTGCCAGAAGGGGACGAGGTTCGTGAGCACGTGGCGGGCGAAGGGCCCGTTCTTGCCCCAGTTGCCGAAGACCTCCTCGACTGCTTTCGCGTACTGGACCTGCTTGTCCGTGTTCCGGAGGCCGTGAAGCAGATCCTCGAAGGCCCCGCCGCTGACGGTGAGGGCGTGGTGCCAGTGCCCTGAGCTCGCCTGAAGCTCGCGCCGGGCCTCCTTGCCGATCGCGCCGTACTGGGGCAGGCGCTCGAAGAACTTCGAGTTCGCCTCGAGCAGGAAGTCGCGGGTTGCATCGAACGCGCTGACGGCCTGTTTGAGGCCCGGCGTCTCCCGCAGGGCATGCAGGGTCCGCGCCACCGGTGCCAGAGATGTTCCCTCGAATTGCCGAGCGTCCCGGTAGGTCTGGATCCTCTCGAAGGAGCCGTAGCCGGCGCCAGGGATGATGCTCTCGCGGGCGCCCTCGTCCATCTGGGCTGCGAGCTTCCGACCGAGGCGAATGTCGAAGGGGCCGTGACCGCCGAGGGCGAATCGCATCCAGTTGTCTATGGCATTTCCTACGAAGAACGAGGGTGAGAACGGGAGCACGGCGCCCTTGAAGGCGGTGTTGATCGCCTGGGCGCCCTTCTCGTAGGCCGTGGTCGGCCTGAAGTGTTCGGTGAGCCGCCTGTAGAGCGTCTCGGGCACGTAGGCGATGGGACCCGGGCCTGACTTCTCGGCCTCGACCAGCGCTTGGGACGCGAGGTTCTCCAAGGACGCTGAGTCCTCGGGACTGAGGAGGTTCTGGTGCTCCTTCGGCGGCTTCGAGCTCCCGTTTGAGGGCGAGGAAAGGCGCGGTCCGCAGAGGCCGAAGCGGAACACCCGGAAGCTGGAAGCGGTAGCGGTCTGGATTCCGAAGCGCGTCGTGGGCGTCGCTCATGGACTGAACACCATCTGGAGGCCGGATTCCGAAGCGATGGATCAGACCGTCGAAGCCGCCCGTCGCGTCCACGATCGACTGCGAGCGGGCAGCCTGCTCGACCAGAGCGCGGTAGGAGGCGTCGTAGGTGCCATGCGCCGCGGCTGCTCCGGTGCGGGCCTGCTTCGGCATGGACTGGCGATCGGGGAAGAAGGTCCGGTACCACGCGCCGCCGGCAGTGTTGGTGCGGGCTCGATGGGTGAGGAAGCCAGGCGCCTCTAGCCCGTGGCGCTCCATCTCGTCAGTGATCCGCTCGAGGCTGAGGGGCGCGCCGTGGCGATCGACAACTCCAACGCCGTCTTTGTAGTCGGCTCCCATATGCACCCGGGCGAACGGAATCGCGGCGGCCTTTGCGGCCTGGTCGGCGTCCAGCAGCCCCTTGGAAACCATGTCGTCAACCAGCGCGCCGTGGTGCTCGATGAAGGCGTTGGCGGCGTGAACGACGGCCTCGGGGTTGGCCCGCTCGATCCCGGCGTCGATCTTCTTGACCAGGGACCGGTTCGCCTTCAGCTCGGCCTTGGTCAGCTCGCCGGACCTCGCGGCCTCTACGAGCTGGGCGCGGTAGTGCCGGAGGTCGGCATGGAAGGTCTCGGGGGATTTCGACGATCCGCTGGACCGCGAGAGAGACCACGTCGGCTGATGCCCTGTCGGTCTTGAAGCGGCTCGACCGTGGGCGAGCGGCGTCCATGGCTCGGAGCGAGTCCTGCTTGTGGACGCGGCGCACCTGCTCGCGCTCGTAGGCGTAGCGGTCCGCGTGGGCCTTCAGGAGCCTGTCCGCCCTTGCCCGGTGGGGCCACGCTTCCGGTGCGTTGATCCCGGATCCGCTGTATCCCCTGCCGGAGCAGGTCGGGCGAGTAGCGACGTGCCTCTCCGACGTTCGGGTATCCGGGGATGACCAGATCGGGTCGCGCTGTTCCAGCGAGCCGTCCCCTTGTCGCTCCCCTGACTGCGGCTCCTGTCCCGCGCCCCAACACCGACGCTGCTCCGCTGGCCTCGAGCGCCGCGAACAAGGGGTGGGCCTCGATTGCCTTGAGCGCCGCGGAGGTGTCGCCACGGAAGATCGCGGGGAGCAGGCCGGCCTTCTTGTAGTCCTCAAGGAGACCCTTGAGACGGGAAGGATCGCCCTGGGCGGCCTCGACGGCACCAGCTGCGGGGAGGTAGGCAGACGGGAGAGCGGTGGCAGGCAGGTTGAAGACATCACGTACGAGGTTCTGCGCCACGCGACCGGGGACCACGCTGGACGCCGCGTCGCCGATCGCCCCACTGATGCCGGCGAAGGTGCCCCGGCCTTCGAGGGCACCGATGAACGCAGACGGGTCCTTGTGGATGAGCGCTCCCGGCGCCTCGACGGCCAAGGGCGCGGCGAACGGATGTCGCACCGGGAGAGAGGCACCGCGGCCGGCCACCCCTCCTGCCGTGCGTAGAGGCTTGGGGATGCGCTCGGCGATCTCACCCGCCCGTTTTCCCACAGCCTCCCGAACCGCCCTGGAAGCCTCGGGCTCGACCTTCTCGGCCGCCCGCTGGACTACCCCTTTTCGGCCGCCGCTCCTCGCCAGGGCCCTCGCGACACGGCTGACGGCCCCCGCATCCTCTGCGGCCTTCTCGCTGGCACTCAGGGCTTTGGCTGACGTGAGGACCTTCTCGGCGAGTGCGGTTCCTCGGAGGGCATCTGCGCCGGCACCGACGAGACCCAGGCCAGGGACGCCGATGGAGGCGATCTCCAGGTCTTCCAGGGTCGAGGGGGCGTGTTTCTCGTCGATCGCGGCTTGTAGGGCCTCGTGGCGGGCACTCGCCTCCAGCCCGCGCCGTTCAAGGTCCTCCCGCTGGGCTTTCGTCATCCCGAGCAGTGCGGGGAGCGTGGTCCCCTCGGGCGTGGTGAAGGTCGTCGACGTCGGATCGAGGAGCTGGCGGAGCTTCGTCGGCGTCGGGGCGGGCGCGGTCGGGACCGTGCGGTGTTCGCGCTTCGTCGCGCCCTTGCGGATGCTGGGGACCGAGGACTGGCTGCGGTACGGGCCCGCGACCTCTTTGCGTTTCCGCTTTCGCTTCGCGTCCGGGATGTCGACGTGGAACAGGCTCAACGGCTATTTGATTTCTTGGTGCCGGTCTTGGTGAAGGTGTTAGGCCGGTTCTGGCGGGCTTCGTAGATCTCGGACGTGATGAGGTCGACGTTGGAGATCGCGGCCTCGCGTCGAGCCCGTTCCTGTTCACGCTCGTCACCGAGCAGGGAGCGCCCGGTTTCGCGGTGGGTCAGGAGGCGGTCGCGGTTGCGGTCCTGGGTGAGGCGGTTCGTAGCCCTCTGCTCGTCCTGTCCGATGTCCTTGCGGCCGACATCGATGCGCCCGAGCGCCGTGTACAGGTCCTCGCCGAGCCGCTGCTGGGCGGTGTGGATCGGCGCTTCGGCAAGCCCCTGGTTCTGACCTCGAGCTACTGCGCCGGCGGCCGTGGTGCCAGCGTCGAGGACTCCCGCTGCGTTCGCGCTTTCCCTCTGGCGGTGGCCGAGCTGGGCGAACTGGCGGCCGATGTCCTGGAGGCGGGTTGTGAAGTCTTCACCAGTCCGCGCGGCTTTGGTCTGAGCGTCGGCTTCCTGATTGCCCAGTGTTCGTAGCCCGCGGTTCGCTGAGCGGCCGATGTCCTGACGTTTGCGAACCGTGTTGAGGTGGATGTCTCCGAGAGCCTGATGGAGGTCGGTTTCGGCAAAGTGCTCTTTCGACGCGACATCCTGTTCCGTGTCGTGCAGTCCTCGTTGGGCCGCCCGCCTCTCAGCCTCGATGGCCGGGTTGTAGGTGAGGACCGGGGGCTGAGTGAGACCGCCCGCAGTGACGGGACCAGAGGTTTGCTGTTTCGGTTTGGATTTGGGGTTGGGGTTGAAGGGGGTGCCTCCGTTCGGGGGCCGCACTTTGTGTCCTCGTCCGATCAGAGGCATTGGAGCGAACCCCCGCTCACCGTGAGCTGACCCTCGGGACAGAGCGTCATCGTCCTACCCCGAGCAGCGAGCGCGAGCCGATCGGCGGGCCGAAGAATTCGTCTTCGAACAGCCACCCTTCGTTCCCGGAGACACTTTCGGAATGGGAACCGGCGTAGAAGGTCGCTCCGCCCGTGGCGTGGATGTCCTTCAGTTTCAGGTAGTCGTTGGTCGAAGTGCCCGACGCACAGTTAAGAGTCGCGGCCGTCCCTGCTTCGGTCGATTCGATCGTGATGAGTTCTCCTGCGGCGCCTTTCCATTCAGGCGGGGAGGAGAGGGTGGTAGTCGAGCCTTTTTCGAACTTGACGACCGATTTTTTGACTGGCGTGATCGCCGCGAAGGTGTTAGAGCCGGTGATCGTCGTCGAGCCCGTCGTGCTTTCGGGGGAAAGCGTCCCGTAGGTGAGCCCACCGCCAACGAAGGTTCGCGCGTTGTTCGTGTTGCTGGTGAACTTGATCGTCAAGCCGGTGGCTTCCAGCGTGAGTTTCGCGGGGTTGAGAACCTTCCACAGTTCCCCGCTGACGCCCGTCAGGGAGATCGTGGCACCGTTGGCCTTGAGGGTGCGATTGGAGTTTTCGGTGCAGGTGAAGTTCGCCCAGGAACACGTCTTCGCGTTGAGGTCGAGGGTCGCGGCCTTGAGGCTGACTTCGCCGCCGGTGTGCGCCGATTCCAGCTTGTAGGTCCCGGTGTTGAAGGTGAACGTGGTGAGCCCGACCGTGGACTTGCCAGCGAAGTCGACGGTCTGGACCGTGGCGCTGGTTGAGGACAAGGAGATGAAGCCGGCGGCGGTGAGGGTCATTGCCGCCGAGAGCCGGAAGGCGAGATTGCCCGGGCCCGCTGTCGTCGAGCCGATGGTGAGCGATTTGCCGCCGCTCACGGTCAGCGTTTTCGTGTAGTTCGCGAGGTCGAAGGAACGGCAGGCGAGGGTCGCGTTGATCGTCAGGTTCCCGGATTTGCCCGCCGCCAGGGCTACGACGTCCTCGGCCGAAGTGGGCACGACACCGCCCACCCACGCACCGCCTTCGTTGGAGTTGCCCCCGGCTTCGGAGATGGCGATTTCTCCGGAGCCACCCTGGATCTGCGGTAGCACCCAGAGCGTCATCGCGTCGTAGAAGCGGCCGAGGCGCAGGGCGTAGAAGACGATCCAGAGGCGCTGCCGTTCGCGCCAGATGCGCTTGCGGACGGTGACTTCGAGGCGGCGCCAGAGGAGTAGTTGAGGGGGAATCATCAGGCTGGGACCTCCTGGTCTCTCGTTTGTGGTGTCTCGCGGGCGAGCACGTTGGCGCAGTCGATCATCACCAAGGACTCGCCTTCGATCTCGACCTCGTTGCCGCCGTAGCGGGAGTAGAGGACGGTTTCTCCCTCAGCGATCTCCAGCGGCCGGTGGCTACCGTCGTCGAGGAGCTTGCCGGGGCCGACCCCGACTACCACGCCGAGCTGCGGCTTTTCCTGTGCGACGTCGGGAATGATCACGCCGCCCGGCGAGACGTCTGGGGCCTCGTCTGGGCGGATCAGAACTCTGTCCCCGAGGGGTTCCATCGTGCTCATGCGGGGATCTGGTGGCTGACCATGACCGCCGCTCCGTCATCTGCCGCTGCTGCGTGGCCGATGACATGCCCTTTCGAGTCGTAGGGCCCGGAGGCTGTCGCGGTCAGAGCTTTGTCGTCTTCTTCTTCGGCCCCTTCGGCGAAGCGCGGGCGGACCCAGGAGTCGGCGAGGACGGTTTTGCCGATGGCCGGTGTCACGGGTGAGTCGTTGGTGATCGCTTTGCTGACCCCCGTCAGCCCTTTCAGCTTGGTCGAGGTCTTCGAGATGTATTTGACCTCCACTCCGCCGATCAGCACCGTGCCCGAGGAAGGGAAGCCGGTCGTCGAGTAGACAGTCGCTTCGGTCGCTTCTTTCGCGAGTTCGCCGTTGAGGCGCGTGCCACCGACGACTCTGGTGCCGCCGCCGATCGACCCCCCAGCTCCAGCGTTGGTCTGGATGTCGGCCACCCAGGAGACCGCAAAGCCGCTGTTGAAGGGCGAGCCTTCGCCGGTCATACGGTCGAGCAGGACTTCGGCGTAGGTGGCCTGGTAGAAGCCGGTCGCGTGGGCGATGAGGACGGCGCCATGGGTGGCGGGGTAGCCGTCGTTGCGGCCCTGGAGTTTCAGGCAGGGCACCGCTGTCACGGTTTCGCCGACTTCGAAGGTGCCTGTCGGGCCGTTGACCCCGTGGAGGTACACGCCGTTGATCCCGCGGTAGGAGAAGTAGGTCGAGGCGCCGAGCTTCGCCACGCCTTCAGCCGCGAAGCCGGTCACGGAGGCGAGTTTCAGCGCGAAGCCGATTGGAACGATCCCCTTGGTCCCGGTCCCGCCAGAACAGCCTTTGGCGATCCAGTAGCCCGAGGTCGCGTCTTCCACGAGGCTCGTGTAGGTGATGATCTGCCCGCCGAGGCTGAAGACGCCACCTGTGGTCGGGAGGTCGCCTTTGCCCGAGAGCCGGATTTCAGTTTGCGGCAGCGCGATTTCATCGACGCTGAAGGGCATCGCCGCCGCCGAAGCGAGTTTCTGAGCGGCGGCCAAGGTGCTGGCGCCGGTCGGGGTGGAGACGGGGGCCGTGTAGGCCGAGTTGACGGTGCCCTTGCCGAGATTGTTGACAGCGCGGGAGTGCGTTTCCTGGCGCACGACAGGGATCACGTCGCCCGCAGCAGCCCTCATCAGAGCGGTCCCGGCGTCGGGCTTCCCAGCGCCATCGAAGCGGGAGACGACCTCACCGGGCGTCATCGTGCCCTGGCGCAGCACGTCGTACTCGTTGACGGCGGCGGGGGCCTTCATGAGGCGGAACTGCTGGGTCGTGACGGCGCTGCTCTGAGTCGAGTTTCCGGTCCGGTAGCCACGCACGTTCCTGACCGTCGTGCCTCGCATGAAGGGCTTGTTCCGGGCTTTCGCCTGGTTGATCGCCAGCGTGCAGTCACCGAGCTCAGAGTCAGTCAGAGCGGTCACGTCGAAAACGCAACCTTCGGGGCCGTAGCCGCAGCCGTCGACCATGAGCGAGTCGTCGGAGATTTTGAGGCCGGTGATCTTGGCGGCCTGCCACTGTGCCTTGGCGAGCAGCACCCGGTCGCTCGGCAGGCCGCCGGATGCGTTTGCTGCGGAGAAGTTCGAGCCGTTGCCGCCCGAGTCTTTGAATGACCAGTGTTCGATGATCGCCCGCTTATCGGGGTTCACGAATTTCCCAAGCTGACCGCCCTCGAGGCCGCAGTCCTCGAAGTAGAGGAGGTTCCCGACGTTCCGTTCGCCAGTCAATTCCGGCACGTAGAACATGACGGCGCTGAGCCCGAAGTGGCTGTCCTGGAAGAGGTCGCCGCCGCCGAAGTTGCCGTCAGGGAAGCAGTACATCGTGCAGAAGGTGCCGATCAGTGAGGTCCCGTACACGGCGTTGTTGCCCGCCGACTGTTGCTGAGATGCAGGGCCGCGGGTGAAGCCCGCCCAGCCGCCCAGGACGGAGTCATGGACTTTGCCGTGGTCGCCGATCATGTCGAGGCCGGCGAGAAGTTTCCCGTTGACCTGGATGTCGCTCATTTGGTTGTTGTCAAGCAAAATCCCCATTGGCACGCCGGTCGGTGGGATCCCGGTGTGGTAGTAGGCGAGCGGGATCTGCACGTCGGTGAAGATCGACATATGGGAAAGGCCGTCGCCCTTGTAGGCAGAAACGCCGAGGTCGACCAGCCAGTCGCCTGTCGTGAAGGCTGAGGAGGTAAAGATGACCTGGAAGCCGTGGTAGCTCGCCTCATCGCCCTGGAACTCCACATCGCCGGGGACGTGAAGTCCGGCAACACATTCTTTGATGGTGCCGTGTTCGCGGGTGATCTTCGAGCGCACCGAGTAGTTGTGAGGCTCGCCGATGACGCGCCCTGGTCGAGCGGCCGTTAGAGGTTTGGAGGCGTAGTCGAGGGCGGCCTGGATGGCTTCGCGCTGATCGCCCGTCGCGGGGAGTTTGAACTGCGGGTCCTGGAGGTGGACGGCCTCGCTAAAGACCTTTGCGTTGATTTTTTCTTCGATGAGCCCGACGTCGAGCCCTTCGATCAGTTTTTTCACTTCGGCTTCAGACAGGCCCGCCGTGCCCGCGATTTCTTCGATCAGGGCTTTGATGTCCGCTTCGCTCAGCGAGCCTTCGTCGGCTTCTTCGATCAGTTTCTGGATTTCTTCTTCGGTGAGCCCCGCTTCGCCACCGAGTTCTTCGATGAGGGCTTTGATTTTGGCTTCGTCGAGTTCGGTGGCTTGGCCGGCGAGGACTTCTTCGACGATGCCCCTTACCGATGCGGACCCCTCGGGCTCTGCGACCACGAACGCGACGTAGCGCCAGGTGCCCGAGACTTCTGCTGCGGCCCAGTACGGCTTGTCCAGCAGCCCCGTAAAGGTCACCGTGCCGCCCGAGGAGATATCTGTTGTGACGATCGCCCCCGGTGGCCCGCCTGCCGGGAAGCTGGGGTAGCCGAGCGCGTCGTAGACGCCGACTGTTGCTCCCTCGGGGAATGGCATGTTGTTGAGAGTTATCGAGGCCATCAGCTGGTCGGAGATCCGGGTCAGACGGACTGTCGAAGCCCCTCCTGAAGTTCGAACACCTGTTCGACATTGTCCCATTCGGCCCCGATGCAGAAGGCAGATTTTGCGGGCAAAAGCGTCGCGAGTTACGGACCTAACGCCCGGGCGCTCCTGCGACTGAAGGGCTGAGATGAGAAGCTCGCCAAACGATGCTCCCGATCGCAATGTCCTCAGCCGGCTGGACCGCCATCGGCGCGGTGGGCGGGGCACTCGTCGGCGCAACAGCAGGGGGTGTTGCCGAGAGTCTGCGCGAAGGAAGGCGGGAACGGCGACAGGCGAAAGCTGGAGCCCGTCTCGTTGCTGCCGACATTTCGATGGCCGCCAGCCAACTCCAGGCCGCTGAGCGGGAGGGGCGTTGGATGGGCTACTACGAGTTCCGGCCGGCCAACTGGCACGAGTACCGCGCGGTGCTGGCCATGACTTTGGACGCCGGACAGTTCGAGACCGTGTCTCAAGCGGTCAGCGTGATGATCGAAGTCTTCGAGAAGTTCCCGAAATCCCCAGCCTGGCCGGCGGACCAGGGGTATATGGATCTCAAACCGCAGACAGTTGCCACGTTCGGCCGGATCCAAGCCGAAGCGGCCGCCGCTTTCAACGCGCTTGCCGGTCTTAGTGGTCAGAAGCTGGTCTCGGGCGATCGGATCCACGCCGCCGGGGACATCCCTTAGTTAGGGCCCCTCGGGTCGGGAAGGCCATGGCGGACCCGCTGGATGGGACCCAGCGGCGCGTGAGGGGCCAACGCGACGGAGAGAGCGGGCGTTATCGCGGCGCCGGACTGAAGGGGATCGGCAACAACGCGCGAGAGGGTGGGATGGGACCCGCGCGATGGGGTCCCCATGCCGCCGGAGGGGGTGGCCCGGGGGGACACGCCGCGGGACACTGGCGGGACACTGGGACACGGTCCCGGTGACGAGCAATGTCGTCCCTTGAGGTTCGCTATCGCATGGCCGAGCAGGGCGACGCGGCTCTACTGCTGAGGATCCGGCGCTACAAAGCGGAGGGGGTGGGATTCGAACCCACGAGCGCCTTGCGACGCCAACAGTTTTCGAGACTGCCCCGTTCAACCACTCCGGCACCCCTCCAAGGGTTGGGACGCCCGATTCTACCGACGGGCCTTGTCTCCAGACTGATTGACCAGCCCCAAGGTGTCGAAGGCGCCCGGCTCAGTGGAATGGCTGCGGCGCGGCAGCACGCGAAGTGCTCGACCGCCGCATTTCCACGGACCCGGTCGGGCCGATCGGGCCAACGTTGGCCCGATTCGGGACGCCCTGGCCCTCCTATGCTCATCGCACCGTGCTTGCCCGAGCCAAACTCACAATCGCGGTCCTCCTCGCGTCATTTTTCGGCCTCGCCCTCGCGGTACCAGGTGGCGCAGCGGCTACCCGGGGGGCGGCTACCGGCCCACTCCAGCCCGACACCACCATCACCTTCGGCCCCGTCGGATGGACCAATCTGACGAGGCCGGTCTACGGATACCGATCTGACAACCCCGCCGCATCGTTCGAATGCAGGCTCGACTCCGGGCCCTTCGAATTCTGCGGTCCGGCCACCTACGAAGTTCTCGAAGGGCACCCGGGAGAGACACTCTCGGAAGGCACACACACCATCGAAGTTCGCGCGGTCGGCCCGAACGGCGATGCCGATCCGACACCGGCGCAGGCGGTGATCATGGTCGACGCCGACCCGCCCACCGCCGCGATCATCGCCGGGCCGACCGGCGTCACCCACCAACGGCGGCCCAAGTTCAGGCTGCGAGTGGCGAATGAGGACAGTTTCTGGTGCCGGATCCTCAGCAAGGGCGTGAGGATCAAGGTTCGTTCCTGCGACGGGCCGACTACGTTCAGAGCGCCGCGCCCCCTCGCCGAAGCCAACTACACGATGGTCGTGATCGCCTTCGATCGCGCCGGCAACGCAACCGAAGACCGCGTCGAATTCACCGTCCGCACGAAGCCCGGGCCGCCGCCGAACCCCTTCCGAGGTTCGGTTCTGTACTCAGGCCGCAACCATGGCGTCAAGACGGTATTCCGACTCAGGGGTGACAAGTTGATCCAGGCATACATCTCCATTCCCCTGGTCTGCACGGCGGAGGGTCGGCGCTATCGCTCATACGTGGAAGGAGAAAACGCCGCCCCGCGCCAGCCGATCACCTTGAACAAGCGAAGTGGGTTTCGGAGGACCGAGGAACGAATCTATTCCAACGAAGACTCATTCGAACGGTTCGCCGGCACGGTGACACCCCGGGAGATCGTGGGCGTGGTCGAGGTGCGCTGGCGCAGCGACATTCCGGGCGGCTGGGAAAACTGTCACACCGGCCGATTCGGCGGAGGCATGGAGGACCTGAGCTTTCGCGCACGACGTCATCGTCCTCCGAGGCATTGACGGGCCGAATGCCAGCGACGCGGGGGGCCTTGAGCTCGAAGGCGATGCAGTTGCCCACGGATGGGTCCGTGCTACGGCTCGCTCCAAGGCCAGCCTCGGGTGGCCGAGCCGTCAGCGCTTCAGCAGAAACGGGCGCGTGGTCCTCACGGCCGCCGCGCTGCTGGGCGTGAACGTTCCCAGCGCCGTCAGCCTCAGCTGCTTGGCGGTTTGCAGAATTTTCTTCCCGGCGCTCGTCAACTTGAGTTTGAGCACTCCCGTCCCTGCGGCTGCGAAGCTGAGATGGCCGGCCGCCACCAGGACCGGCTTTGGCCTCGCGTACCGGGCGAGTTTTGCCCCGGGCGGTAACTCGAACCACTGGACCGTGGCCGCACCGGCCTCCAGAGCGTTCAGTTCGAGGGAGAAGCCACCGTGTTTGAGTAGTGCTGCGATCTTTGCGGCCTTGCCCGATGGCACCAGCGCCGCTCCCAGGGCCGTGGCGATCTGAGCAGCCGCGATGGCAGGCGGGCTGCTGCCGCCTTTCGGGACTTCCACCGGAGGGATCACTTTGGGTTCTACTTCTTTGCCGCCGCCCTGGGGTCCGAACACCCATGTCGCGCCGAGGCCCTCGTGGTCGGCGAAACCGCCGATCAGCCCCGTCGTGGCATCTGAGGAAAGCGCCACGGCGCTGCCGAACTCGCCTCCGTAGGGAGTCAGTTCGCCGTTCTGCTCGCCGCCGCCGGTCAACTTCCCGCCCAGCGGAGTCCAACTGGGTTCGGCTCGGGTGAAAGCCCAGGCCGACCCGACTTCTTCCTTGAAGATCGTCGGGTCGTCTTCTTCGGGTGCTCCGATCAGCGCGGTGTCGCCGTCGGCGGACAGCGCGACCCTGGCCCCGAAATCGCTCGGCGGCAGGGAACCGGCCCCGGTCAGCTTGGACCCCTGCTGGGTCCATTTGAATCCCGAGCGCGTCAACACCCAGGCGGCACCGACACCGCCGTTGTCACCCGGGCCGCCGACGAGGGCGGTGTTGCCGTCTGCCGAGAGCGCGACGGCGGTCCCGTAGCCGGAGAGCCCCGTCCCGTCCGTCGGCGTCTTCTTCGCTCCCTGCCTCTGATATTCGACGCCTTTGGTTCCTTCCGGCACCTTCTGATAAACCCAGACCGAGCCTTGGCCGTCTCGGGGCGCTCCGACCAAGATCGTGTCGCCGGTGCTCGATATCGCGACGCTGGCGCCGAGGTACCCGAAATCTTCCTCTTCTTCTCGTTTCGTGCAGGTTCCCGGAGGGAATGTGCGTTCTTCGCAGCTATCCAGCCCCTCCGTGTGCGACCACACGGACCCCGACCGCTTGAACACCCATGCGACACCCTCTTCTTCTTCGTCGGCGGGACCGCCGACGACGGCCGTAGTGCCATCTTCGGCAATGGCCACGCTCGTGCCGAATTCGTCACCGGCGCCGCTCACGCCGGCTTCGAGCTTCTGGGCTTCGCTCCAGATCGATCCGGTACGCGTGAAGACCCGTACCGAGCCGACTTGGCCGCCGTTGAATTTGTCTCCGGAGGCCCCGATAAACGCGATGTTCCCGTCCCCTGACAGGGCCACGCTTACCCCGAACCCACCTTTTGCGCTCTCTCCGGCGGCAGTCAGCTTTGGGCCCTGTTGCGTCCAGACGCCGCCGGAGCGGGTGAAGACCCAGGCGGCTCCAATATCCCCACCATCGCCTGGCCCTCCGATCAGGGCCGTGTTGCCGTCGGCCGATACCGCCACGTTCCAGCCGGCCAGCCCTGCGCCGGACTCTTCGCCGACGGTCAGCTTTTCGCCCTGCTGGATCAGTGAGACCGGTACCGCGGCGGCGCCAGTGGCAAGCACCAGCAAGCCGGTCACCGCCACAACCAACCCGACCACCAGCGTCGCGCAGGGGGCTCGAAGAGCTTTGGATGCCGACGGTCCGTGAACCCGAACCAGTGGTTCGAAAGTCTTTCTAGTGCGGATCGTGCCACCCTACCGCTAGCCTTCAATCGGTGGGTCAGGGGGCGCCACAGGGACGGTTGGGATCTGCTCGGTTCGGGGGGAGCCGGCTGCTTCTGCTCGCCGCCGGTTCGATCACGATGTTCCTGGCGTGCGTTTCCACTGCGCCCGCTTCGACGACGATCGAATCGCTCTCTGCCACGACGTCGACGACGCAGGCGGGTGCCCATCCGGACCTGGGCGTCGCCTTCTCGCTGGACCCCTCGCCCGGCGCTGAGATCGCCAAGGACGTCACCTATGACGCCCCGTCTGGTCTCTGGCTGATGCCTGACGCGGTGACGCATTGCCAGGCCGCTGACCTGGTGCTGAACGAATGCCCGCCCAACTCACAGGTCGGCCTGATGACGATCCGGTCCCGCTACGAAGGCCAGGCAGAATTCCTACTTGGCACAGCCCCCGTCTACGATCTGGAAGCTCCCTCTGGCCAGCCCGGGGCTCTCGGCTTCACGTTCCCCGCCATCGATTCCGCAGGGCGTGGCAGCCTTGACCTGCGCGGGGCAAGCGACTACGGGACTCGCCTGCGACTCACGAATCTGCCTCAGGTCGCACCGATAGCAACGGTCGATCTGACCCTTTGGGGAACCCCTGCCGGATCCAGCCATAACGCCGAACGCTTCCCCAAGGGCTCGCCTGGACACCCACCCGGGTGCCCCGGAGGCGAAGACGCGAGCTGCGTCGAAAGCCCCGCGAGCTCGAGCTTGCCGCTCCTGCCATTCGTCCTGAATCCCACCACCTGCCAGCCGCAGCTGACCGCGAGCCTTGATGTCCAGACCTACGAAAGCCCAGAAGCATCGGCACTTGCCGCCGCCAAATTCCCCAAGACGACGGGCTGTGACCAGCTCTCCTTCAATCCCTCACTCTTTGCCGAACTCACCACAAGCGTCGCCTATGCCCGAACCGGCCTGAGGCTCGAGATTGAGAATCCTCAAGATCTGAGCCCGTCGATCCCAACTGCCTCAAGCCTCCGCGAAGCGCTTGTGACCCTGCCTGAAGGATTGGAGATCGGCCCGGTGCTTCTGGAAGATCTGGCTTCCTGCGACGACGCCGAAGCTGCTCTTGGCAGCGAAGAACCAGCAGCCTGCCCGGAAGAGGCGCTGCTCGGCACCGCCGAAGTGTCCCTGGCGGGTATGCCCGATCCGCTGTCGGGCGAGATCTACCTCGGTTTCACCGAATCCGAAGAGGAAGAGCGGCTGCTCCTGATCGCCGAGGGCGATGGTGTGAACTTGAAGCTGCCGATCGGGCTCAGCGAAGAGCCCGAAAGCGGCCGCCTGCAGCTCGCGCTCGAACAGCCGCAGATCCCGATCACGGGCTACTCGCTCGCACTATTCGGCGGTCGAAACGCCATTCTTCGGACGCCGGCCTTCTGTGGCGACTATCCGACCGAGGCGAGGTTCAATCCCTGGGATGAGACGCTCGGTGAATATGCGAGTGGGGT
Organism: uncultured Solirubrobacterales bacterium; assembly: GCA_963795295.1. Classification (GTDB taxonomy): domain Bacteria; phylum Actinomycetota; class Thermoleophilia; order Solirubrobacterales; family 70-9; genus VRUE01. The sequence goes on along the minus strand of CAWCHE010000005.1, from coordinate 252,165 downwards.
GTTCTTTGGAATCAGAAGTGGGCCGGGCGGAGGCCCGTGCCTGGGAGAAGCGGCCGGCGTCGGGGTCAGGCTCAGCCCGGAAGCGATCCCCGCCGACGGAAGATCACAGACCGCGGTCACCGTCGAGATCAAAGACGCCAATGGAGCAGGGCTCCCCGAGCAGGACGTCGTGATCACCTCCAGCGATGCCGCCCAGCGGATCGGCGAAGTGACCGACAACGAAGACGGCACCTACAGCGCCAGGATCACCGCATCCAGCGTCCCTGGAACCGCGACGATCACCGCCACCGACCTCTCCGCCAACCCCAGGTTGAGCGGCTCGGCCGCATTGACCGAGCGATCGTCAGCGGTGGTGACCCCGCCCGGTCCGCCCCCTCCCAGCGTCAGCTTTTCGCGAAGGCCGCCGAAACGGGCGCGGAACCGAAGGCCGCGTTTCGCCTTCTCCTCCAGCGAGGCCGGCGCCACCTTCACCTGCAAGCTCGACAACGGCCCTTACAAGTCATGTTCTTCGCCTCTGAAACTCCCTGAGCTCCCCCTCGGCGCCCACTCCTTCACGGTCCGCGCCGCAGATGGGGCGGGCACCGGCAACCCCATCACCTGGCATTTCCGGGTGCTGGCTCACAAGCGCCATCACCCGGGACGCCCCTCCCGACGGCACCGCTGACCTCAACCTCAATGGCGACGCTCAGGCCGGGGGCGCCCCATCCCGCCCCTAGTCGCGGGGCCTGTTGCAGCTCGGGCAGCGCTTTGGCTTCGAGGACTTGATCACTTCGCGGCCGACTTCGCCTTCGCTCGAGCAGCTCGCCCCGAAGACACCGTTGCCGGCGACCGTGCTGTGACAGTCCCACCCTTCGATCTGGCGGTCCTTGTAGTAACTGGTGGAGAGCGCCTTGTAGATGACCCGCCGCGAGTGTTCGCAGTCGGCGCGCCCCTCGACGACGAGGACGCTGGCGCTGGTCAGGCCGCTGCCGAGCGCGGTGACGACCACGGCGCAGTGCTTACCTCCGGCCTTGGCGCCGGGGGCGTTGAAGAGTCCGAGCAGGAGAAGCAGGGCGCATGCCCCGACGGCGGCCGCCGCGATTCCCCAGCTACGCGCTTCCCTCACATCGACCATTCACTCAGTCCTTTCTTATCCGCCCGGGCCTGACTCGCACTGGTGCGAGCGTCCGACCCCGGGGCCGCCGTCGCAGTAATCGTTGCCGCCGCCACCGTACAGCTGGTCGGGGTCGGGGCCGCCGAAGAGGCGGTCGTTACCCGGGCCGCCGTGGCAGCCGTCCTTGCCGGCTCCCATCACACATTCGTCGTCGCCCGGGCCGCCGAAGCAGCCGTCGCTGCCGGCGCCGTGTTTGCAGTAGTCGTCTCCCGGACCGCCGACGCAATCGCTGTTCTGATTCCCGGTTATGCAGGTGTCATTGCCGCCGCCGCCGATGCAGCGATTCCGTTTCGACCCTTCCGAGTAACAGGTGTCGGCCTCGTCGTTGCCGATGAACTTGTCGGAGCCGCTGCCGAGACGGGCGAGGACGGGGAATGGGAGCGGGCTGTCGATCTCGACCTTGTCGTCGTAGGGGCCCATGTTGAATTCGAGCTCGTGGACGCCGCCGGTCGGACAGGTGAGGGTGTTGTGCCCGCTGGTCAGCGCGCACCCCACCTGGCTGGAGAAATGCCCGTGGATCTGGATCGAGTTCCCGTTCCGGCTTACCCGCAGATGCGATTCTTCGTTCGCCCCTTCGACGACGATCGTTCCGTTGCCGCCGCTGACAGGCGGCGGCGTGGTGGTCTGATGGTGAACCGTTTTCGACAGCCTCAGGGTCCCCGACACGGGCTGCGAGACCGGGTCACCGACGGTCGGGGTAAAGGTGACGGTGAAGGAAACGTTCGCCTTGCCCTTCTTCTTCAGCGCCTTCATCGCTTTGGCGTTCGGCGTGATGGTGAGGCTCACCGTTCCCGCCCTGGCGACCCTGACGCTGATCGGCTTCACGCCCTTCCCCGCCACGCTGATCGTCCCCGATCCGCTCACCGCCGCGCCGATCGCCGCGGTCCCGTCGTTGCTCGTGACGAACGCCCCGAGAGAAAGGTGCGCGATCACCGTGGGCCGCGTTTCCTGCCTGTGTTCTTCGAACCCCGACCGGGGCTCGACGTTGAAAACGGCCTGCACCGCCTGGTCGCCGTCGATCGAGACCGTGCATGAGCCCGTTCCGCTGCAGCCGCCGCCCGACCAGCCGGCGAAGGTCGAGCTGGGTTCGGAATAGGCCGAAAGGGTGACCTCGGTCCCATCGACGAACTCTCCGGAGCAGGTCGTGCCGCATTCGATCCCGTCCGGATAGCTGTAGACGCTGCCGGCGCCGGTGCCAGCGCGGGTCACTGTCAGCGCGTGCCGAGGGAGCGGGATTTCGTCAAACGTCGCCGTCACCGCGGTTTCCGCCGCGAGCGTGACGACGCATTTGGCGGTGCCCGAGCAGCCGCCGCCCGACCAGCCGCTGAAGGTCGAGCCCGACTCGGGGGTAGCCGTGAGCGTCACCCGCGTGTTCTCATCGAAGGCTTCGATGCAGTAGAAGCCGCAGTCGATCCCGACCGGCGAGCTGCCCACGTGGCCCGCCCCGGTGCCCGCCAGGACCACCGAGAGGAAGTGCTGGGCGACGAATTCGGCGCTGACCGAGCGGGCCGCGCTGAGCGTCACCGTGCACGGGTCGGTGCCGCTGCACCCGGCCCCCGACCAGCCCTTGAAGACCGAGCCGGATTCGGGGTAGGCGGTCAGGGTTACCTGGGCGCCTTCTTCGTATTCGTAGGAGCAGATCGCCCCGCATTCGATTCCCCCGGGGGAGCTGTAGACACTTCCCGCGCCCGACCCCGTGAGGCTGACGGTCAGGGTCTTCAGCTCGAGGAATTCGGCCGTCACCGCGGCGTCCTGGAAGATAGAGAGGGAGCACTGTCCGGCGCCGGCGCAGCCTTCACCCGACCAGCCCACGAAGACCGATCCAGGGTCGGGGGTCGCGGTCAGGGTGACGAATTCGCCCTCTTCGAACTCATGCACACAGGTGGAGCCGCATTCGATCCCTTCCGGCGAGCTTTCGACGCTGCCGGCCCCCGAGCCCGTCCGGCTAACGGTCAGGGTGTATTCGGGGTTCGTCGAGAAAGTGACGGCCTCGCCCCCGAGCGCAAAGCCGGGCTGACCCACCGCCGCGGAGGCCGTAGAGGCAAAGCTCGCCCCGAGCGCCAGGCACGCCAAACATCCGATCACCACGATCCCCGCTAATCCCCGCATCGAGCCCAGCATAGCCCCGCCATTGGCGGTACTGGCCGAAACGCCGACACCCCCTCCGCCCGCCCTTGCAAGCCAGGCAAGGACGCAGGGGAGCGAAGCGTGCTCCGAACGTGAGCGACCCGAGGACGCAGCACGGCGAAGCAAGGGCGGGCGGAGCGGAGAGGGTGGGATTCGAACCCACGAGACGGGTTAACCCCGCCCACGCGATTTCCAGTCGCGCTCCTTAAGCCACTCGGACACCTCTCCGGGTCCGACACAGGGTATTGGCTCCCGCCCGCCGAGGTCCTCGGCTCGCTAGGGCCGGCGGGCGGCGAAGAAGGCCCTGAGGAGATCGGCGCACTCGCGCTCGCGCAGGCCGCCGCGGACCTCGGGCCGGTGGTTGAGGGCCGGCTCGCCGAGCACGTCGAGGACGCTGCCGGCGGCGCCGGCCTTGGGGTCGGGGGCGCCGTAGACGACCGCCGGGATGCGGGCGAGGACGATCGCCCCGGCGCACATCGAGCAGGGCTCGAGGGTGACGTAGAGGGTCGTGCCCGGAAGCCGCCAGCCCCCGAGCGCCTCCGCGGCGGCACGGATCGCGAGCAGCTCCGCGTGGGCGGTCGGGTCGCGGCGGCCCTCCCGGTCGTTGCCGGCGGCCGCGATCGGCTCCCCGTCGCGGGCGATGACGGCGCCGACCGGGACGTCTCCGCGTGCCTCGGCCTGCCGGGCCTGCTCGATCGCCTGGGACATCATTCCCAGGTCCTCCGCCGTGAATTGGTCCGCGGGCATCGATCCGGGAGTATGTGGCACCAACAACTTCACCGCCGCGGCGGTGTTTTGGGAATGCTCGCTTGAAAGCAGGGAATATTGCGAGCTCCGCTGAGATGAACAGAAGCTTCAGGATCGCCCTTGCCGTGGCCCTGCTCACCGCCCTTGCGGGCGCGGGGGGATCGGCCGAGGCCGCTACGGGAATCGGCCCCGCCCGCGAATTCGCCCCCCGCCAGGTGATCGTCAAGTTCGCCGGCCAGCGGGACGGCAGCCTGCGCCGGCTCCCGACCGGCGTCGGCGTCCATGAAGCGGCGCTCGCCCTGCGCCGCGACCCCTCCGTCGAGTACGCGTCGCCGAACTACATCGCGACCGCCTCCGCCGAAGGGGACCCGCCGCCTGAAGTGGTCGAACCCACCGGCGTCCCCAACGACCCCGGCACTCTGCCCGGCCCCGGCCTCGTCGGCGCCCCCGGAGCCTGGGTCACCAAACAATGGAACTTCCTCCCCTCCGAAGGCACCGCCTCCCCCCTCCTCCCGACCTCGCCCGGCGGCATCAACGTCGTCGGGGCCTGGGAAAACCTGGCCGCGGTCAAGCGCCCCGGCGGCAGGGACGTGACCGTCGCGGTGCTCGACACCGGGATCGCCTATCGGCCGCTCGGCAGCCACTTCCGCCGCAGCCCCGACTTCAGCGCCGGGCAGTTCGTCAAAGGGCATGACTTCGTCAACGACAGTGACCTGCCGCTCGATCGCAACGGGCACGGAACGCACGTCGCCGGGACGATCGCCGAGAAGACCAACAACGGGATCGGCCTGACCGGGATCGCCTTCCGAGCGAAGCTGATGCCGGTGCGCGTGCTCGACCGGCTGGGGCGCGGGCGTGCCGACGACATCACCGCCGGCATCCGCTGGGCGACCGACCACGGCGCCAACGTGATCAACATGAGCTTCAACTTCGGCTGCGGGAAGACGGTCCCGAGCGTCGCCGAAGCGCTGCACTACGCGACCCGCAAGGGCGTCGTCCTCGTCTCCTCGGCCGGCAACCTCGGCTCGGAGGCGTGCGTCTCAGCCCCGGCGACGATCCCCGGCGTAATCGGCGTCGGCGGCACCACCGAGGGCGCCTGCCTTGGCAACTACTCGCTGACCGGCAAGGACATCGACGTCGTCGCCCCCGGCGGCGGCGAACCGGCCTCCGGCTGCGCCTCGGTCCTGAACGGCCCGATCTTCCAGACCACCTTCACGGGCGGCAACGAGCGCCGCTTCGGCGAGCCCAGCGACTACGTCGGCACCTCGATGGCGGCCGCCCACGTCTCCGGCGTCGCGGCGCTGATCCTGGCCAGCGGCCTGATCGAACGCGGCGCCAAGGCCGCCACAGTCCAGGCTCAGGTCGCGACCCGGCTGAAGAAAACGGCGCGCAGCATCGGCCTCTCACCGCTGCTCGAGGGCGCCGGGCTGATCGACGCGGCCCGCGCCACCGACCCTGAGTGCCAGCTCGCCTGCTTCTCCCACCAGGCGAAGACCAGCTCTAGGTGAGCGCCGCTCGGGGTGGGCGCGAAGGTCGCGGATAGAGCGACCAAAGCGCCCATCGGTGCCCGGCGCTAGGTGGTGCGGACGATGATCACGCTGCAGGGAGCGTGATGGGAGACCTTGTTGGGGACGCTGCCGAGGACGAAGCGCCGCGCCCCGGTCATTCCCTTGTTGCCGACGACGATCAGGTCCGCCTTGGTCTGTTCGGCCACCGTGAGGATCCCCTCAGCCGGTTCGCCCTCGACCGGATGGGTCGTGACCTCGATGCCCTGGTTCTTCGCCTCGGCGGCGGCGGCGTCGAGCAGCAGGTTGACGTCCTCGCGCGGCCCGATCTCGTACTGGACATCCGCCGGCGCCTCGATCTGCTCGCCCCGAACGCGGCCCTTGGAGACCGGCGAGTAAGCACTGACCAGGCCCAGCGTCGCCCCCGACATCTTCGCCAGGTCGGTCGCCTGACGCACGGCTTCGGCGGCGGTCTCCGATCCGTCTGTCCCAACCACGATCCGTTTGAACACGCCGCCTCCTCCGCTTCGGTCGCTGAACGGCGCTGATACTAACGCCGCTGCTGCGCCTTGGCCGGGAGGCCGCGGAAGCCGTCGCCGAGGATTTCAGCCGGGGTCGTCGCCAGACGCACGATCGCGATCGCCATCGAGGCGACGAGGCAGACGACCAGCACGATCATCCCGACTTTCCAAAGCCACGGCACCGGCCGCAGACTAGTCGCGGCCGGACCCCGGGGATAGGGTGGGCGGATGGAGAAAGTGGCGGACGGCGTCTGGCTGTTGCGGGGGGACCTCGGCGGCTCGATGAGCATCTACTTCCTCGAAGACGGCGACGGGGTGATCCAGTTCGACGCCGGCAGCAAGGCGATGACGAAGGCGGCACGCGCGGCGGGGGCGGAGCTCGGCGGGCTGAAGCGGATCGTCCTCGGCCACGCCCACTGCGATCACCGCGGCACCGCTCCCTCGATGGGGGTGCCGGTCCTCTGCCACCCCGACGAAGTCGAGGGCGCCGAAGACGAGAGGGCGATCGAGGACTACCAGGAACTCTCCGAGCTGCCGACGATGAGGGCCCGCCTCGCCTTCCCGATCCTGATGCGTCGCTGGGACGACGGCGCCGTCAAGATTGCCGAGACGGTCTCCGAGGGCGACGAGGTCGCCGGCTTCCGCGTGATCCACTTCCCCGGCCACTCGCCCGGCCTGATCGGGCTCTGGCGCGAGAGCGATCGCGTGGCGCTGGTCAGCGACGTCGTCTACCTCATCGACTCGGTCCGCCTCGGCAAACCGCTGCCCCCAGGTGAGGCGACCGTTCCCCACCCCGCCTGGAACTGGGACCACGAGCAGGCGAAGGCCTCGGTCCGCAAGCTCGCGGCGCTCGAACCGAAGGTCGTCGCCGCCGGGCATGCCGAGCCGCTGCGCTCCGACAACCTGCGGGACGCGCTGGAGCGCGCGGCGGACAAGTACTGAGCCGGTAGTTTCCGGCCCTCATGCTCGGTACCTACGCCTCGGCGGCACTGATCTGCGCCGCCTCGATGCTCGTCGGGCGCGCCCTCTTGTCGATCGCCGGCCGCGCTGCCTGGACCTGGCTCGAGCCGGCGGTCGGCTTCGGCGCGATCATCACGGTCAGCGGGATCCTGGCCCGGGTGGTCGGCCATGGGACCACCGCGACACTCGGCATCGTCGTCCTGATCGCCGCCTCCGCGGTGATCGCCTGGCGCCATCGCTACGACGCGCCTGGGGCGATCCGCCAGGGGCTGCCGGTGGCGCTCGCGATCGGGCTCGCCTTCGCCCTCCCCTTCCTGGTCAGCGGGCGCTGGGGGCTGATCGGGGTCGGGTTCAACAACGACCTCGGCCTCCACCTCGCCTGGGCCGAGTGGCTGCGCAGCGGCTTCGGCCCGGTCCCGTTCGGCGGCTACCCGCTGGGGCCGCACGGCCTCGCGGTGGCGGTCGCCGCGGTGCCGGGGATCTCACTCGGCCAGGGCTTCCTCGGCGAGATCTTCGCGATCGGGGTGCTTACGGGGCTGACGGCGCTGGCCGGGCTCAAGGAGCTCGGCGCGGTGCGGCGGGCGCTCGCCGCGACCCTGGTCGCGATCACCTACCTCGCCGCCTCCTACTTCGCCCAGGGCGCCTTCAAGGAGACCGCCGAGGCGCTCTTCGTCCTCGCCTTCGCGCTGGCCCTGCGCAGCCCGGCCGGGGCGCCGCCGGGGCGCTGGTCGCGGACCCGCCTCGTCGCCCCCTACTTCGCGCTGGCCGGCGGCGTCTTCTTCTCCTACAGCTTCGCCGGCCTCGCCTGGCCGATCGCGATCGTCGCCCTCTGGGGCCTGACCCGGCCCGGGGTCCGCCGGGCGCTGCACCCGCGGGCGCTGCGGGCGTCCCTGATGCGCCGCAGGACGCTGGGGGCGATCGCCGTGCTGGCGGCCCTCGGCTTCCTCGCCCTGGTCGGCCCCTGGGGCTTCGCCGGCGGCTTCAACAAGGTCGCCGGCAGCAACACCTACGGCCCGGTCTCCCCGCTCGAGGCGCTCGGAGTCTGGCCCTCGGCCAACTACCGCCTCGACGCCGCGGGCGGCGTCCACCTCAGCGGCCTCGCCGGGGCGATCGGCCTGCTTGCCGTCGCCCTCGGGACCGCCTGGTGGCTGCGCCGGCGCGAGGTCGCCGTCCCGATCGCGCTCGGCGCCTGCGCCGGCCTCTACCTGCTCTCGCTGCCGACCAGCGGCGACTACTCGCAGGCCAAGGCGCTGATGATCGGCGCCCCGCTGGCGATGCTCGTCGCGATCAAGCCGCTGCTCAGCGAGCTCGGCGGCCGACGGGCCGAAAGCACCAGTCCGGCTGATATTTCAGGCCCATCGACGGGGATCGTGCGGGTCGGCTGGTCCCTGCTCGCGGTGGTCTTCGTCTGCGGGGCGCTCTACTCGACCTTCCTGGCGCTGCGCGACGCGCCGGTCGGCCCGCCGGGGCACGGCTCGGAGCTGAAGGCCTTCCTCCCGATCGTCCACGGGCAGCCGGTCCTCTACGCGGGGCAGGACCGCTACGCCGCCTACGACCTGCTCGGCGCCGACACCCATGTGCCGCTGGTCGAGTTCCCAGACGAGGACGTCTCCCAGAACATCGAGAAGCCGTTCGACACCGGCGACGCCTACAGCCCGATCGATTTCGACTCCTTCTCGCGCTCGACCCTGAACCGCTTCCCCTACGTGATCACCGGCCGCGCCGCCTGGAACAGCCTGCCGACCGAGAGCTTCCGCCGGATCGCCTCGACGCCCTCCTACCTGCTCTGGGAAAAAGTCTCCGAACCGGGCCCAGAACACCACGTCCTGCTCGAGGGAACCGAGCCGGCGGCGTTCGCCGACTGCGCCTCGCCGGAGATCCAGATCCTGACCAGGAACCCGGGCCGGGCCTCGCTCTTCCCCGACGCGGTGATCGGGCCCAAATCGAGCTGGACGCCGGCGAGCGGCCTCGGCAGCGGCGAGCAGGCGACCCAGGCACTCGACCTTCCGGCCGGCCGCTGGACCCTCTCGCTCCAGTACTTCTCGCCCTTCGACCTGACCCTGACCGCGCCGGGCTTCCAGCGGACGATGAAGGCGGCGCTCGACGGACAGCGGCCGAACACGATCAGCCTCGCCAACAACGGCCAGTTCTGGCCCGCGGGGGAGATCGAGAGCGACGGCGGCCCGCTTGAGTTCACGATCTCCGCGGCGGAGGAGAGCGGCTTCCAGAGCCTCACCGGCTATGACGCCAGGGCCTCGATCGGCGAGCTCGTCGCGGTCCGCGACCAGCCCCACCGGACGGTCCCATTGTCGGCGGCGTGTGGGCACTGGCTCGACTGGTACGAATCCGAAGCCACGCCCTGACCGTCGCCCAGCTCGGCGTCCTCGGTCGCTCGCGTGCGGAGCACGCCACGCTCCCTGCGTCCTTGATCTGACCGCCGGAGTCAGGGCGTGGTCAGGTCCGCCTTGGCGGCCATGCGCTCGGGCGTAACCCTGACGACGTCCCACACGGCGCCGGTCTTCTCGAGGGCGTCGATAACGAGGGCCGAGATGTCGACCTGGAAGCGGCCGAGGCCGTGGACGGCCGAGGTCGGGAAGGCGTGGTGGTTGTTGTGCCATGCCTCGCCCAGGGTCGGGATCGCGATCAGCGCCAGGTTGCGCGACTCGTCGGTGGTCTCGAAGTCCCTGTTGCCGAAGACGTGGCAGAGCGAGTTGATGCTGTAGGTGAAGTGGTGAAGGACGAAGACGCGGACGAGGCCGCCCCAGAGCATCCCGGTCACCGCGGCGAAGAGGGTGCCGCCGATCACCCAGCCGAGGAAGAACGGCAGCAGCAGGCCGCCGATCGCCCAGTAGAGGAAGGTGCCGTCGACCCAGCTGATGATCGGGTCCTTCATCAGGTCGGGCGCGTAGCGTTCCTTGTTGCCGCGCTGGGTGTGGATGAAGAGCCAGCCCATGTGGGCGTGGAAGAGGCCGCGCATGGCGCCGCTCCAGCCGTGACCGTGGTCGACATGCGGGCTGTGGGGGTCGCCCTCTTCGTCGGAGAAGGCGTGGTGCTTGCGGTGGTCGGCGACCCAGGAGATGACCGGGCCCTCGATCGCCGCCGAGCCGAGGATGCCGAGCAGCGCGTGCAGCCAGGGCTTGGCTTTGAAGGCGCGGTGGGTGAGGTGGCGGTGGAAGCCGACGGTGATCCCGAGGCCGGTGAGGAGGTAGAGGCCGACGAAGAGGAAGACGTCGCTCCAGTGCAGCGCCTTGCCCCAGACCTGCCATCCGGCGAGGCCGATCGCGAGGAAGGGGATCAGCGTGACCAGGCCGGTGATGATCCGATCGCGGGTCTCGTTTGCGACCGGCTGGATGTCTGAAGGAAGTGGTCCTGCGCTAGCCATGCTCTAAAGCGATCATACGGCTAAGGTCCGCGGATGCCCTTCGCAAGCACGGCCCGTCTGCGCCGCGAGATCGAGGCCCGGATCCCCGACCGGCCCTTCTCTGTCGAGTTCTGGGACGGGACCCGGCTCGCCCCGACCGGCGACGGCGGCCCGACCTTCTACATCCGCTCCCCACGCGCCGCCGCCCACGTCCTGCGGGCTCCCGGGCAGCTCGGCCTCGGCCGCGCCTACGTCAGCGGCGAGATCGAGGTCGACGACATGGACGCGGTGATCGAGCTGCTCGACAGCTGGTCGCCGCCGGCCCTCGACGGCGCCGACCGGCGCGGCCTGATCCTCGGCGCGGTCCGCGCCGCCGGGGTGACGCGGCCGCCGCGGCGCCCCGATTCCGAGCTGCAGCCGAGCGGCCGCCGCCACTCGAAAGAGCGCGACGCCCGCGCCGTGCGCCACCACTACGACGTCTCGAACGAGTTCTTCGCGCTCTTCCTCGACGCCTCGATGACCTACAGCTGCGGGATCTTCTCGCGCGGTGCGAAGACCCTCGAGGCGGCCCAGGAGGAGAAGCTCGAAACGGTCGCCCGCAAGCTCGAGCTGAAGGAGGGCGACAGGGTCCTCGACGTCGGCTGCGGCTGGGGCAGCTTCCCGCTCTGGGCGGCGACCAAGCACGGCGCCAGCGTCGTCGGCATCACCCTCTCCCCTCCGCAGGCCGAAAAGGCCCGCAAGCGCGCCGAGGACGCGGGCGTCGCCGACCGGGTCGAGATCCGCGTCATGGACTACCGCGACCTCGCCGGCGAGCGCCCATTTAACGCGATCGCCAGCATCGGCATGGTCGAGCACGTCGGCTCGGTCAACATCGACGTCTACGCGCGCACCCTGGCCGGCCTGCTGGAGCCGGGCGGGCGCCTGCTCAACCACGGCATCACCCGCCTCCGCCACACCGACGCCGAGGCGGGCGCCTTCTCCGAGCGATACGTCTTCCCCGACGCCGCCCCCCTGCACCTCTCGCGCAACCTGCTGGCGCTGGAAAGGGCCGGCTTCGTCACCCAGCACGTCGAGGGCTTCGCCTCCGACTACGCCGAGACCCTGCGCCACTGGGCACGTCGCCTCGACGAAAACCTCGACGAGGCGATGCGGCTCGCCGGCCCCGAACGGGTCCGCGTCTGGCGCCTCTACCTGCGTGCCGCCCGCAACGGCTTCGAGAACGGCTTCACCTCGATCTACCAGGCGCGCTGCACGCTCGGCCAGGTCGACCGCGCCGGCCAGGTCGGGGCCTTCCCGGCGGCGACCGTCGCCTACAACGGGAAGCCCGACTCGACAGTCTCCAGCGCCCAGTCTGCGCCGGACTCGGTCAGCTCCGCGACCGAGTAGTTCCCGGTCGCGACGCCGACGACCCTGATCCCGGCGCCGTGGCCGGCGGCGACGTCGCGCGGGGTGTCACCGACCGCTATCGCCTTCGCCGGGTCGAGCGGCGAGCCGGCGACGGCGCCGCCGCGCTCGAGCGCCCGCTTGGTCAGCTCCGTGCGGTCGCGCGAATCCGAGCCGTAGCCGCCGAAGGCGAAGAAGCGGTTGAGGTTGCCGCGGGCGAGCTTGATGTGGGCGGCCGACTCGATGTTGCCGGTGACGATGCCGAGCAGCACGCCCTCGCCGCCGAGGCGTTCGAGCAGGGCCTCGATCCCAGGCTTGATCGTGTAGCCGCTGGACTCGTTGACCGCGTCTTCGAGGTGGCCGAGGTAGGCGGTGATCGCCGCCGCCCGCTCCTCGTCGCTGCCCTCGCGGCCGATCACCTCGCGGAAGACGATCTCGGCGATTTCGGGGTCGGTCATGCCGGCGTGGGTGTGCTCCTCGATGTCGGCGTCGACCTCGTAGAGCTCGCGGAAGGCGCGCTGCCAGGCGACCGCCCCGGCGCCGCCGGTGACGAGCAGGGTGCCGTCGATGTCGAAGAGCGCCGTCGCCCCGCCCCGCTCGCCGCTCAATGCTCCCCCTCGAGCAGGTCGCGCTGGCTGAGGACGTAGAGCAGCCCCAGCGAGGGCAGGACCAGGACCGCGGCGGCGGCGAAGACGATGAAGATCATGTCGAGGGTCGCGTCGGGCGCCGCAGCTTCACCGATCGTCAGGCTGGTCGGCAGCAGGTAGGGGAACTGAGCCACGCCCCAGCCCCAGATCACGGCGATCACCGCGCCCGCCGCCAGCGGCCGCAGCGGCCGCCGCCCGCCCCGCAGCAGCACGGTCAGCAGGCCGATGCCGCAGAGCGCCGAGAGGATGACCAGCGGCAGGCCCTCGGCGGTCAGCCGGTCGAAGACGTAGCGGGCTTCGGAGTGGAGCTCGACCAGGCCGAAGGCGGCGGCTACCCCGGCGACCGCGGCGGCGGCCAGCGCCCGCCGCACGAAGTAGCGCTCGAGCTCGCCGTCGCCGGCGCGGCGCGCGTCGCCGACCAGGAAGACGGCGGAGAGGTAGGCGCCGGTGGCGACGAACATCGCCCCGGTCAGGAGCGGCAGCGGCTCCAGCCAGCTGGAGAAGGCGTCGCCGTTGCCGGCCGCGGGGACGTTGCCGGTGACGACGGCGCCGACGGTGGCGCCCATGAAGAACGGGGTGAGGACCGAGGAGAGCGCAAAGGTGGCGCCGGCCGCGCGGCGCCACGCCAGGCCCTCGATCGACTTGCGGAAGGCGAAGCCGGCGCCGCGCAGGACGATCCCGACGGCGGCCAGCGCGATCGGCACGTAGAGGGTCGTCATCACGGCGCTGAAGGCGGGCGGGAACGCCGTCCAGAGGACGACGAGGATGAAGATCAGCCAGACGTGGTTGGCCTCCCAGACCGGGGTCAGCGAGCGCTGGATCAGCGCCCGCGGCCGCTCCCCCTTCTCGGCGTCGCCGGCGATCAGGTCCCAGAAGCCGCCGCCGAAGTCGGCGCCGCCGAACAGCGCGTAGAAGGTCGCCCCGACCCAGAGGATCGCCGCCGCGGCGTCGGCCCTGCTCACGGCGCCCCCCCATCGCCGGACTCCTCATCACGTTTTCCATGTGTGACGTGGACAACTTGATGAGCGGGGGTGCGATGGAGGCGGTTGGCGGCGCGTAGGGGGTGCCGGCCGGTTCGGGGATCCCCTCGCGCCAGCGCCGCGACATCCCCCGCAGGACCACCACCGCGGTCGTCCCCAGGGCGGCGTAGAGGAGCAGGACGAGGGCGAAGCTGAACCAGATCCCGTCGGCGCCGGTGACCGCTTCGGAGGTGCGCATGTAGCCCTGGACTATCCACGGCTGGCGGCCGACCTCGGTGACGATCCAGCCGCACCAGAGGGCGAGGACCGCGCCGGCCCCGGAGATCGCCACCGCGCGCAGGAACCAGCGCGTGCGGGGGATCTCGCGGCGGCGCCACCAGACGAAGGCGAACCAGGCCCCGAGGAAGAGGAGCGCGGTCCCGATCCCGACCATCGCGTCGAAGGCGAGGTGCAGCAGCGTGTTGGCCGGCGGCCGTTCGTCGGCGGGGATGTCGGCGAGGCCGACCACCTTGGAGTCGGCGTGGAACCCGACCAGGAACGAGTCGAGGTCGGGGATCGGGATCGCGCCCTTGACCCCTTCGCTGGTGCAGATGCCGCCGATGTACTCGGTCTGGTGGCCGCCGGTCTTCTGGATGCACTCCATCCCGGCGAACTTGTCCGGCTGGTGGTCGGCGACTTCGCGCGCCGCGGTGTCGCCGACGAAGAGCTGGATCGGGGTCGCGATGCAGGCGATCGTCAGCGGGATCACGAGGCCGAGGCGGTGGAGGCGGTCGCGCCGCCCCTTCAGCATCCCGACCGCGTAGATCGAGGCGACGAGGAAGCCGGTGACCATGTAGGCGGCGAGGATCATGTGCGGGACCTCGTAGCCGGTGGCGGGGTTGAGGAGGATCTTCAGCGGCTCGGTTTCGATCACCTTGCCGGCGGCGTCGAGGGTGAAGCCCTGCGGCTGGTTCATCCAGGAGTTGGCGGCGACGACGGAGAAGGCGCCGCCGATCCCGGTCACGAACATCGGTATCCCCGTCCAGAAGTGGGCCCAGCCGCCGAGCCGCTTCCAGCCGTAGATGTAGATCGCGAGGAAGATCGCCTCGAGGAAGAAGAAGATCCCCTCGATCCCGAAGGCGATCCCGAAGGCGGCGCCGAAGCGGTCCATGAAGTGCGGCCAGAGCAGGCCGAACTCGAAGCTCAGGACGGTGCCGGTGACGGCGCCGACGGCGAAGGTGACGGCCATCGCCTTCGACCAGCGCCGCGCCAGCTCCATCGCGTCCTCGTCGCCGCGCTTGAGCCCGATGTAGTTGGCGACCAGGATCGTCGCCGGCAGCGCCACCCCGAGGCAGGAGAGGACGATGTGGAAGCCGAGGGTGAACGCCATCTGCTCCCGGGCGGCGAGCAGGTTCGATGCCGACGCCGCCAGGGGGAGCGGGTCGAACGAGGCCATGTCGGCGACCCTACTCGGCGCGCCGGGCGTGCCGGTAGCGGCGGATCAGCGCGTTGGTCGAGCTGTCGTGGCGCAGCTTCGGCTCCTCATCGGCCTCCAGCTCGGGGATGATCGCGACCGCGAGCGCCTTGCCCAGCTCGACCCCCCACTGGTCGAAGGAGTCGATCCCCCAGACCGTCCCCTGGGTGAAGACGCTGTGCTCGTAGAGGGCGACCAGGGCGCCGAGGGTCTCCGGCGTCAGCCGCTCGGCGAGGATCGTGTTCGAGGGCCGGTTCCCCTCCATCACCCGGTGCGGGACGATCGCCTCGGCGGTCCCCTCCTCGCGCACCTGCTCGGGCGTTTTGCCGAAGGCGAGCGCCTCGCTCTGGGCGAAGACGTTGGACATCAGCAGGTCGTGGTGGCGGCCGAGCGGGTTGTTGCTCTGCATGAAGCCGATGAAGTCGCAGGGGATCAGCCGCGTCCCCTGGTGGATCAGTTGGTAGAAGGAGTGCTGCCCGTTGGTGCCCGGCTCGCCCCAGTAGATCGCGCCGGTGTCGTAGTCCACCCGCGCCCCGTCGAGGGTCACGTGCTTGCCGTTCGACTCCATCGTCAGCTGCTGGAGGTAGGCCGGGAAGCGGTGCAGGTACTGGTCGTAGGGGAAGACCCCGCGAGGTCTGGGCGCCGAAGAAGTCGCCGTACCAGACCGCCAGCAGCCCCATCAGGGCCGGCAGGTTCTCGGCCAGCGGCGCCTCGCGGAAGTGCTCGTCCATCGCGTGGAAGCCGGCCAGCATCTCGGCGAAGCGGCCGGGGCCGATCGCCAGCATCGTCGAGAGCCCGATCGCCGAGTCCATCGAGTAGCGGCCGCCGACCCACTCCCAGAAGCCGAACATGTTGTCGGTGTCGATCCCGAACTTCGAGACCTCCTCGGCGTTGGTCGAGACGGCGACGAAGTGCTTGGCGACCGCCGCCTCGTCGCCGCCCATCCCGGCCAGCGACCACTCGCGGGCGGTGTGGGCGTTGGTCATCGTCTCCAGGGTCGTGAAGGTCTTCGAGGAGATCACGAACAGCGTCTCCTCGGGGTCGAGGTCGCGGGTCGACTCGGCGAAGTCGGTGCCGTCGACGTTGGAGACGAAGCGGAAGGTCATCTCGCGGCGGGAGAAGTGGCGCAGCGCCTCGTAGGCCATCACCGGCCCGAGGTCCGAGCCGCCGATGCCGACGTTGACGACGTTGCGGATCGGCTTCCCGGTGTGGCCCGTCCACTCCTCCGAGCGCACCCGCTCGGCGAAGTCGCCCATCCGGTCGAGCGTCTCGTGGACCTCCTTGACGACGTCGACGCCGTCGACGACGAGCGAGCGCCCGCGCGGCATCCGCAGCGCCACGTGGAGCACGGCCCGGTCCTCGGAGACGTTGATGTGCTCGCCTTCGAACATCGCTTCGCGGCGGGCCTCGACCCCGCGCTCGCGGGCCAGCTCGCCGAGCAGGATCAGGGTCTCGTCGGTGACCCGGTTCTTGGAGAAGTCGAGGTGGAGGCCGGCGCCGTCGGCGACCAGGCGCTCGCCGCGCTCGGGGTCGGCGTCGAAGAGGTCGCGCAGGTGCGCGTCGCCGATTCCCGACGCGTAGTGGGCCTCCAGCGCCTTCCAGGCCCCGCCTTCGCGCAGGGTCGGGGCGGGGGCGATGCTCATCCCACCTTCTCGCGCTCGGTGTCGATCGACCCCAGCAGGTCTTCCCAGGACTTGTTGAAGGACTCTTTGCCCTCCTTCTGGAGGCGCGCCGCGAGCTCGCGGACGCCGATCCCGGCGGCCTCGAAGGCGGCCAGCTTCTCCTCGGCGTCGCCGCCGTCGGCCGGGACGAGGTCGCCGATCGTGCCGTGGTCGGCGAAGGCCTTCAGGGTCGGCTCCGGCATCGTGTTGACCGTGAACGGAGAGGCGAAGCCCTCGATGTAGAGGGTGTCCGAGGCGTCCGGGTCCTTGGTCCCCGTGCTCGCCCAGAGCAGCCGCTGCGGGCGGGCCCCCTCGTTCATCAGCCTCTGCATCCGCGGCGAGTCGAGCAGCTCGCGGTAGGCCCGGTAGCAGCGGAACCCGACCGCGAGGCCGAGCTCGTTCTTCAGCTCGGCCGGCGCCTCGTCGGCGACGGCGACGTCCCAGCGGCTGATGAACAGCGAGCCGACGGAGGCGACGGCGGGGTCGAGCCCGGCCTCGATCCGGCGCTCGATGCCGCGCATGTAGGCCTCGGCCGAGGCGACGTACTGCTCGTCGTCGAAGAGCAGGGTGACGTTGATCGGGATCCCGGCGAAGATCGACTCCTCGATCGCCGGCACACCCGCCTCCGTGCCCGGGATCTTGATGTAGAGGTTCTCGCGCTCGGCCTGGCCGTGGAGCTTCGCGGCCTGCTGGATCGTCGTCGCGGTGTCGTCGGCGATCAGCGGCGAGACCTCGAGCGAGGCCCAGCCGTCGACCCCGTCGGTGCGCTCGTGGATCGGGGCGAAGAGGTCGGTGGCGTCGCGCAGGTCGGCGATCGCCAGCTCGAAGAAGAGCTCCTCGGTCGAGGCGGCGCCCGCCGAGGCCTCGGCGATCTGCTCGTCGTAGGCGTCGCCGCCGGAGATCGCCTTGTCGAAGATCGTCGGGTTGGAGGTGAGGCCGGTGACCGAGAGCTCGTCGATGTACCCGGCCAGGGTCCCGTCGCCGAGGATCGTGCGGGTGATGTTGTCGAGCCAGAGGCTCTGGCCGAGGTCGTGAAGCTGCTGCGTGGGTTTCATGCGAGTGCCTCCCTGGCGGCCGCGGCCACCTTGTCCGGGCTGAAGCCGAATTTGGTCATTACGTCCTTGAGCGGAGCCGAGGTTCCGAAGGTGTGCATGCCGATCTTGCGGCCGCCGAAGCCGACGTAGCGGTCCCAGCCGATCGTCGCCGCCTCCTCGATCGAGACCCGGGCGGTGATCGAGGGCGGCAGCACCTCGTCGCGGTAGGCGTCGTCCTGGCGGTCGAAGAGCTCCCAGCAGGGGAGGCTGACGACCCGCGAGCGGACCCCTTCGGCGATCAGCTCCTCGTGGGCGCCGAGCGCCAGCGCGACCTCGCTGCCGGTGGCGATCAGGATCACCTCGGGGTCGCCGTCGTCGGGGTCGGCGAGCACGTAGCCGCCGCGGCGCAGGCCGTCGGCCGCCGCGTACTTGGAGCGGTCGAGGACGGGGACGTCCTGCCGGGTGAGGATCAGCGCGACCGGCTGGTGGGTGCGGTCGAGCGCCACCCGCCAGGCCTCGGCGACCTCGTTGGCGTCGGCCGGGCGGATCACGTCGAGGCCGGGGATCGCCCGCAGCGAGGCGATCTGCTCGACCGGCTGGTGGGTCGGGCCGTCCTCGCCGAGCCCGATCGAGTCGTGGGTGAAGAGATGGATCACCGGCAGCTCCATCAATGAGGAGAGCCGGATCGCCGGCCGGGCGTAGTCGGAGAAGGTCAGGTAGGTCGACCACAGCGGCCGCAGCTTCGAGAGCGAGAGCCCGTTGGAGATCGCCGCCGACTCGTGCTCGCGGATGCCGTAGTGGAGCTGGCGGCCGTCGAAGGACCCGGGCTCGAAGTCGGCGGCGCCGTCGAAGTCGAAGCGGACCGAGCTCGAGTCGGTGAGGTCAGCGGAGCCGGCCAGCAGCCACGGCAGCCTCTCGCCGATCGCGTTCTGGACCTTGTTGGAGGCCTTGCGGGTGGCGATCCCCTTCTCGTCGGCCTCGAAGGTCGGGATCCCCGCGTCCCAGCCCTCGGGCAGCTCGCGCTTCTGCATCGCCTCGATCTCGGCGCCTAGCGCGGCGTCCTCGCCCGTAAAGGCGGCGAGCCTCTCCGCCCAGGCCGAGCTCAGCTCCGCCCCGCGGCTGCCGATCCCCTCCGCGAAATGCTCCTTGACGCCCTCGGGGACGAGGAACTGAGCGTCCTCGGGCCAGTCGTAGGCGCGCTTGGTCTCCCGCACCTCCTCCTCGCCGAGCGGCTCACCGTGGGCGGCGGCGGTGTCCTGCTTGTGCGGTGAGCCCCAGCCGATGTGGCTGTCGACGACGATCAGCGTCGGGCGCCCCTCCTCCGCTTTGAACTCGTCGAAGGCGGCCCCGATCCGGTCGAGGTCGTTGGCGTCTTCGACGTGGACGATGTTCCAGCCGTAGCCCTCGAAGCGCAGCGGGACGTCGTCGCCGTAGGCGAGCTCGGTCCTGCCGTCGATCGTGATCTGGTTGTTGTCGTAGACCCAGCAGAGGTTGTCGAGCTTGAGGTGGCCGGCGAGCGAGCCGGCTTCGCCGGAGACCCCCTCCATCATGCAGCCGTCGCCGCCGATCGCGTAGACGTCGAAGTCGAAGAGCTCGGCGCCGTAGCGGGCCCCCTGCCACTTGGAGGCGATCGCCATCCCGACCGACGTCGCGACGCCCTGCCCGAGCGGCCCGGTGGTCGCCTCGACACCCGAGGTCCAGCGGTACTCGGGGTGTCCGGGGGCGCGGGAGTCGAGCTGGCGGAAGCTCTCGATGTCCCCGAGGCTGACCGCGGGCTTGCCGACCGTCTCGTAATCGGGGTCGACGGCCTGCACCTCGGCGAGGAAGAGCAGCGAGTAGAGCAGCATCGAGGCGTGGCCGGCCGAGAGGATGAAGCGGTCGCGGTTGGGCCAGATCGGGTCGGCCGGGTCGAAGCGGAGGAAGCGCTGCCAGAGCGTGTAGGCGACCGGGGCCAGCGCCATCGGGGTCCCGGGGTGCCCGGAGTTGGCCTTCTGGATCGCGTCGATCGAGAGAGTTCGAATCGTGTTGATACAGAGCTGGTCTATGTCCTCGGCCATGACCTGGCTCGATCCTATTGATTCCGGCTCATGGTTCGATGCGGGTGACCGCGCCCTCGCCGTTGTCGGCGACCCAGACCGCCTTTTCGTCGACCGCGACGGCCCCCGGATTGGCGCCGACGGAGATCGCGTCGCCGACCGTTTCGCCGCTCTCGATGTCGATCCGGCTGACCGTGTCGTCCCTGGCGTTGGCGACCCAGACGACGCTGGTGCCGGCGTCGATCCCGCCCGGCCGGCCGCCGACGGCGATCGGCACGCCGAGCAGCGCCCTGGTCGTCGGGTCGACGCGGGTGACGCTGTCGGCGCGGCTGTTGGCGACCCAGACGATGCCGCCGCCGACGGTGATCCCGGAGGGCCCGCGGCCGACGACGACCGGCGGCCCGGCGGCCGCGGTCCCGAGGTCGATGCGGCGGACCGAGCCGGTCGCGGCGCTGCTGACCCAGACCCCGCCGGCGCCGACCGCGAGGCGGAGCGGAGCCACGTGGGGGGCGATGTGGCGCTTGATGACCCGGCCGCCGTGGGCGTTGATGACGCTGACGCCGCCGCCGTCCTCGTCGGCGACCCAGACCCTGTCGCCGCCGAAGACGAGGGCGCCGGGGCGGCCGCGGACATCGATCCGCTCTTCCACGGTGCCGCGGTCGCCGTCGACGCGGATCACCTCGCCGGTGCGCGGGCTGGCGACCCAGACCGAGCTATCGCCGACGGCGACGCCGGAGATGCCGCGCCCGAGCTGCAGCGGCCGGCCCGCGATTTCGCCGCTGAGGCGGTCGATCTTGGTCAGCGTGCCCTCGCGGGCGCTGGTCACCCAGACCGAGCGTTTGCCGGTGGCGATCCGCAGCGGGCCCTGGCCGACGGCGATCGGGGCGGAGACGGTGACGTCGTCGCCGCCGAAGACCTTCTGAAAGACGAAGCCGGCGAGGATCGCGGCGAGGACGACCGCCAGGCCGACCATCCAGCCCCTGACCCGGGTCGGGAGCCGATCGCGCCAGCCCCGGCGCGGCGTCATAACCGCGGTCGGGCGCCCGGGGCTGTCGGTCAGGACCCGGGTGGCGGCCGGGGCCGCGCCCTCGAGATCGCGGGCGGCGTCGATCAGCGCGCCCGCGCTCGGGTAGCGGCCGCCGGGCTCCTTGGCGACGGCGCGTTCGATCACCTCGTCGAGCCCCTCCGGGATCTCCGGTTCGGTGTCGTCGGCCTGTCTGGCGTAGGGGACGATCCCGGTCAGCGCCTCGAAGAGGACGCAGCCCAGCGAGTAGACGTCGGCGGCCGGCCCGACGCTCTCCCCCGCCACTGCTCGGGCGACATGTACTCGACCGTGCCGGCGATCGAGGCGCCGCTGAGGACGCCCGAGTCACCGACCGCCTTGGCGAGGCCGAAGTCGGTGAGGAAGGCCCGGTCGCGGCCTTCGAGGAGGATGTTGTGCGGCTTGACGTCGCGGTGGACGATGCCGAGCCCGTGGGCGGCGTCGAGGGCGCTCGCGATCTGGGCCAGGAGATCGACCGCCTCGGCCGGCGGCAGCGGCCCCTCGTCCTTGATCCGGCGCTTCAGGTCGCCGCCGCCGATCAGCCTCATCGCGACGATCAGCTCCCCCTCCTCCTCGCGGGCGTCGAAGACAGGGACGACGCTGGGGTGGTCGAGCCGGGCCGCGAGTCGCGACTCCCGCAGGAAGCGCTCGCGGAAGCCCTCGTCGTCGGCCAGGTGGCGGGCGATCACCTTCAGCGCCACCTCCCGTTCCAGGGCGATGTGGGTGGCCCTGTAGACGACGCCCATCCCGCCGCGCGCGATCAGCGCATCGACGCGGTACCCGCCAAGGACTGAGCCGATCGGGGGTTCTGCCACCCGGCGGTTATATCGCCGCCCCCCGGCGGCGGGCCCCTCACCGCCGGGGGCGCGGTGAGGGGCCCAGGGCCGTGCGGCTCGCCTAGCGCCGGGTCGGCTGCCAGGTGATGACCGGGCCGAGGGTGGTCACGGTGCCGCCGCTTTCGGAGGTTTCGCTGGGAACGAAGCCTTCGGCGAGCTCGCCTGAGGAGCCGCGTGGCGACGTCGATCGAGGTCAGCTGCTCCCTGCCTTCGGCCTCGATGAACGCGGCGACCTTCTTCCCGTCTGAGGAGAAGACGCCGTTGGTCTCCGAGCCGTCGGGCAGCTGGGTCAGCTTGCGGGCCGCGCCGGCCCCGATCCGCTTCACCCAGAGGCCCTGGTCGCGCCGGAACAGCAGCGTGTGACCGTCGGCGGTGACGTCTTCGACGTAGGCGGAGCCGGCGCCGGCGACGAGCGCTTTGGCCTTGGTGCCGTTGCGTCGCATCGTGTAGACGTCGGCGAAGGCGCTGGCCCCTTCGCCCATCTGGCCGCGCGAGTAGATGATTCCGCCGGAGAAGTAGCGCGGGTCGAACTCGTCGATCCGGCCGGTCTTCGTGAGGCGGGCGAGGCCGTGCCCGTTGGGCCTGACCGAGTAGAGGTCGCTCGCCGTGCCGCCGCCGGTTTCGGCGACCGCGTGGACGAAGACGATCAGCTTGCCGTCGGCCGAGAACGCCGCTTCGGAGTCGTCGTCCGATGTCGTCGCGACCGGCCTGGTCCGGGTGCCGCCGTTGAGCGAGACCGAGTAGAGGTCGGCCGGGGCGCCCTCCGATGCGCGGCGCTCGAAGACGACGTAGGTGCCGTCGGGCGACACCTTCGGGGCGGTGTCGAGGTCCGGGCCGCCGGTCAGCCGCCGCAGGCCCGAGCCGTCGGCGCGGACCGAGAAGACGTCGCCGTCACGCGAGTAGACGATCGCCCGGCTGTCGGGTGAGAACGACGGTTCGGTGTCGGTCGGGTCTTCGGTGAGCTGGTTGAGATGGCCGTCGCGGACGGCGTAGAGGCCGCCTTCGACCGTGGTCGTGGTTTTGACTTCGTCTTTGCCTTCTTTGTCTTTGACGGGTTTGCCTTCTTTGTCCTTGACCGTTTCTTTGGTCGTCTTGGTGACGACCTTGGAGAAGACGACCGCCCCTCCGTGGCTGCCGGCCGCGAGGGCGCCCGGCACCGCCGAGCGCCGCGAGGGCGACGAAGGCGAGGAGCGCGATGAACATCGATCGGTTGAGCACTGATTTGGTGAACATGGTTTTCCCTCCCATGGTTGACATTTGCCAACCGATGGTCGGGCCCCGAGCCGTACCCGCCAACGCCATCGCCGCCCCCCTCCGGGCCACCTTTGGCCCGTAAGGAGCCACCCGTCCCAGCCGACAAGTCCTGCATCGACGTTGCTATTCGGGGTCGATGCAGGTTTCGTGCTCGAACTCGGGCGTCAGCGCCCGCGGTCTAGGCCGAGCTCGATGACGCGGGCGGCGATCAGGCGCGGGCGCTCGCGGCCCTCGGCGCCGGGGACGTCGAGCTTGGCGCCGAGGGCGTCGAGGCGGCGCTGGGCGGTGCGCTCGCTGACGTGGAGCGCCTCGGCGATCTCCGCCCGGGTCGCCGGACGCCCGGCGAAGGCGCCCTCGCTGCGGTAGGGGGCGACGAGCGCCGAGGCCGTCGCCCGCTCCTCGTCGCTGAGCGCGACCGCCGGCTCGGCGGCGGGCACGGTCGCGCCGGAGCGGCCCGGCAGCGGGTCGGAGAGTTCGAGCCGGTGGCCGCCGACGATCAGCGTGTCGCCGTCGCGCAGGCGCCGCGGGCGGTCCAGCGGATCACCATTGAGGACGGTCCCGTTGCGGCTGTCGAGATCGGTCGCCATCAGGACGCCGCCGCGCAGCGCGATCTCGAGGTGGTTCCAGGAAACGGCCTCGTCGTCGATGTGGATGTCGGCGTCGGGGTCGCGGCCGATCACGGCGCGCTCGCCCGCGATCGGCACCGAGCGGGGCTCGCCCTCGCTGCCGGTCAGCCAGATACGCGCCTCCATGGCGCCGAGCATAGAGTCCCCGCCGGTGAGCGACGCGGATGCCGAGAAGCGCCTTGCCGCCGAGACGGCGGCGGAGCTGGTCGAGACGGGGATGACGATCGGGCTCGGAACGGGGTCGACCGTCGCCCACCTGCTGCCGGCGATCGCCGCCCGCGGGCTCGAGGGGATCCGCTGCGTCGCCACCTCGGTCGCCACCGAGGAGCAGGCGCGCGGGCTGGGGATCCCGGTCGAGGAGTTCAGCGAGCTCGACCGCCTCGACATCGCGATCGACGGCACCGACGAGGTGACCCCCGACGGATGGCTGATCAAGGGCGGCGGCGCCGCCCACCTGCGGGAGAAGATCGTCGCCGCGGCCGCCGATCGCTTCATCGTCATCGCCGACTCGAGCAAGCCGGTGGAGCGCTTCACCTGGCCGGTCCCGCTCGAGCTCTTCGCCTTCGGCCTCAGCTCGACCCTGGCCCGGCTCGGCGAGGAGGTCGAGCTGCGCGACGTGCCGCGCAGCCCCGACGCCGGTGTGATCGCCGACTACCGCGGGCAGATGCCGGATGACCCGGCCGAGCTGGCGGCCCGTCTCGAGGCAGATCCCGGGGTCGCCGCCCACGGCCTGTTCCCGCCGAGCATGGTCAGCGAAGTGCTGATCGGCCGCGGCGATGAGGTCGAGCGGCGCAAACTTGGATGAGATGAAAAAGTGACCGTTCGCACACCGCAAAGGGAAGGAAGGGACCGGGGATGACCAACTTCGACGAGCTCAAGATCGGCGGCCGCGTCGCGACGCCGAGCGATTCCGATTGGGACGGGGTGCGCCTCGGGTGGAACCTCGCCGCCGACCAGCACCCCGCAGCGGTCGCCTTCGTCGAGAGCGGTGACGACATCGCCGCTACCGTCTCCTTCGCGGCCGGCCACGACCTCCGGGTCGCCGGCCAGGGGACCGGCCACGGCGCCGCCGGCCTGCCCGACCTCGGCGAGACGATCCTGATCAAGACCGCGGGCATGCGGGGCGTCGACGTCGACGCCGGCGCCCAGACCGCGCGGGTCGAGGCCGGCGTCCTCTCGCTCGAGCTCGGCGAGGCCGGCGGCGCCCACGGCCTCTGCTCGCTGCCCGGCTCCTCTCCCGATGTCGGCGTGATCGGCTACACGCTCGGCGGCGGCCTCAGCTGGCTCGGCCGCAAGCACGGCTTCGCCTGCAACCGGGTCACGGCGATCGAGGTCGTCACCGCCGACGGCGAGCAGCGCACGGTCGACGCCGAGAACGGCCCCGACCTCTTCTGGGCCCTGCGCGGGGGCGGCGGCGGCTACGCGATCGTCGTCGCGCTCCACCTCGATCTGCTGCCGATCGCCGAGGTCTACGCGGGCGCCCTCGTCTTCCCGGCAGAGGTCGGCGCCGAGGCCGTCCGCACCTACCGTGACTGGGCCGCTTCCCAGCCCGACGAGGTCTCCTCGGTGGTCCGCTTCGTCACCCCTCCCCCGATCCCCGACGTCCCCGAGCCGATCCGCGGCGTGCCGCTGCTGACGATCGACGGCGCCTGCATCGGCACCAAGGAGGAGGGCGAAGCGGCGATCGCGCCGCTTCGCGAGATCGGCGAGACGATCATGGACACCTACGATTGGATGCCGGCGGCGGGGCTGAGCCGGATCCACATGGACCCCGAGCAGCCGGTTCCGGGAATCGGCGAAGGCGGCCTGGTCGGAGAGCTCAGCGACGAGGCGATCGACGCCTTCGTCGGCCTCGCCGGGCCGGGCTCCGGCTCACCGCTGCTGCTGACCGAGCTGCGCCAGCTCGGCGGCGCCTTCGGCCGGGCGGCCGAGGGCTCGGGCGCGCTCAGCCACATCGACGCCGGTTGGGCGCTGTACAGCGTCGGGATGCCGATGACGCCGGAGCTTGGCGCGGCGATCCCCGCCCATCTGGACAAGATCGGCGAGACGATGAAGCCCTGGAGCGCGGATGGCTCCTACTTCAATTTCACCGAGGCGCCGTGCGACGTCGACGCGATCCTGCCGCCCGAGGTCTGCGACCGCCTGCGCGAGGTCAAGCGCAGCTGGGACCCCGAGGGCCGGGTCGTCGCCAACCACGCGATCTCACTGGGCGAGGCGTAGGCCCTGGCCCGGGCCAGGGCCTGAGGTGAACGGCTAGGAGCTCTCGCGCGCCGCGTCGACCGCGGCCGCGAAGGCCTCGGCCTCGGCCTGCCGCTCGGCGGGCAGCCAGATGTTGGTGATCAGGGCGCCGAAGCTGAGGCGAACGCGCTCCTCGCCGGCGCCGAACAGCTTCTTCTTGTCGTCGCGGACCAGCTTCGCCGGCTCGAGGTTGACCAGCGGCACCCGCTCCTGCTCGGCGCCCCACCTGAGGATCTGGAGGTTGGCGCCGTCGAGCGCCAGGGCGCGATCGTCGAGTCCCTCGAGCATCTCCATCGCGGCGATCCTATGCCAGCGGCCGCCGATTGCAAATAGTGGTACAGTTTTCCCACTATGGCATTCGTGGTGCCGACAAAGCGCGGCGAGTTCGAGGTTCGCGAGTCCCGCAGCACCCCCAGGGGCCCCCGCAGCCGCACGCTCGTCACCTTCAAGGAGCTGAGCGACGAGGTCATCGAGAAGGCCCGTGCGAAAGCGGCCAAACCGCCGGGCGCCGAGGAGCTGCGCGACGCCGCCAGGCGGGCCGGGGCGACCATGGCGCCCAAGCCGATCGACCGGGCCGCCCGGGCGCTGATCTCCGAGCTGGGCAGGGGGGGCGATCTCGACCCCGGCCTGCGCCGCATGCTCGTCGAGCTGCTGGCGGAGGACGCGAAGCCGCGGTCCGCGGGCGACGCGTCGCACTCGGTCGCGGAATGGATGTCGGCGACGCCGGCAGAGCGGGGCCGGGCGCTCGTCGATCTGCTGCTCCTCGCCGATGCGCTGCCCGACGGAGGACGGGCCGGCAAGCCGCTCGAGTACCCCCCACTCGGGCCCGACAGCCGATGAGCGATCGCACCGCGGGCGCCGGCGAGCCGTCGCTGCCCGACAAGGTCGTCTCGGTTCACGAAGCTCTGCGGGCCGCGAAGATCCCCCACGCGATCGGCGGAGCGCTGGCTCTGGCCTACTACGCAGAGCCGCGGGCGACGATCGACATCGACCTCAACGTCTTCATCCCCCCCGAGAGGCGCGAAGACGTCGTCGCCGCCCTGGCCCCGCTCGGCGTCGACGTCGAAGCGCTCGAATCCGCGGCTCTCCTGCGAGACGGACAGTGCCGCGTGTGGTGGGGTCGAAACCCGATCGACGTCTTCTTCACCAACCTCCCGATCCACGAGGAGATGCCCAGGCGAGTGAGGCGGCTGCCGTTCGCCGGCACGACGCTTCCCTTCGTCGCCCCCGAGCATCTCGCCGTCTTCAAGGCCATGTTCGACAGGCCCAAGGACTGGATCGACATCGAGCAGATGATGCTGGCGACCGACGGGCTGGACCTCGATGAGGTCGAAGCGTGGCTC
Organism: uncultured Solirubrobacterales bacterium; assembly: GCA_963795295.1. Lineage (GTDB taxonomy): Bacteria > Actinomycetota > Thermoleophilia > Solirubrobacterales > 70-9 > VRUE01. The sequence goes on along the minus strand of CAWCHE010000005.1, from coordinate 225,258 downwards.
GGGCAGATGGTGGGCGAGGACGATCCCCGCCGCAGGCGCCTGGCCGAGATCAGGGCCCGCTAGGGCTCGATCACGTTCTCGGGGTTCGGCTTGTCCGCGGCGTCGGCCTGGCTGTAATCGCCGAAGGGGCCGTCGCGCTCGGCGATCGCGGCCTGCACGCCCTCCCGCTCGGCGAGCTCGATGAAGCGCTTCGCGTCCGGGGTGTTGCGCATCAGCCCGTCGAGGATCGGCCCCAGGGTCTGGGTCGAGGCCAGGCCCATGCTCTCGTAGGCGTGGTTGACGACCAGCTTCATCGCCGCGAGCTGCGACGCGGGGATGCCGGCGAGGCGCCTCGCGGTCTCGGCGACCTCCTCCTCGAGGCGCTCGAAGGGCACCGCCGTGTTGATCAGGCCGGCCTCTGCCGCCTCGACGCCAGAGAGCGGCTTCCCGGTCAGCGCGTACTCCTTCGCCCTGGCCAGCCCGAGCCGGTAGATCCACATGCCGGAGAGGTAGGCGCCCCACATCCGCGAGTACGGGGTCCCGATCCGCGCGTCCTCGCTGGCGATCACGAGGTCGGCGCAGAGCGCGAAGTCGCTCCCTCCCCCCACGCACCAGCCGTGGACCTGGGCGATCACCGGCTTCGGCGCGCGCCAGACGCTCATCAGCTGCTGGGTCGGCGCCAGCGCCGGCGCCGTCGCCGCGACGAAGTCCTTGCCGGGGTCCCACTCGCCGTCGGTGGTCAGGCCCTCGTCCCAGTGGTGGAAGCCGTCGCCGAAGTCGTACCCCGCGCAGAAGGCCCTGCCGGCGCCGCGGAGGACGATCACCTTCACCGCCGGCTCGACCACCGCCCGGCGGACCGCGGCCTCGACCTCCTCGGGCATCGGCGGGACGATCGTGTTGAGCGAGTCGGGCCGGTTGAGGGTGATCGTCGCGACGCCCTCGGCCTCGCCGTAGAGCAAGGTCTCGTAGGCACTACTGGCCAAGGCTCAGTCCGCTCCGGCCGCGGCCGCCTCGTCGGCGACGACGACCATCTCCTCGTTCTCGACCCGCCCGGCCGGGATCGAGCGGTCACCGGCCAGCAGTTTGGCGAGCGCGTCGCGCTTCTCGGCGCCGGTCACCAGCCAGAGGATCTGCCGCGCCGAGCCGAGCTCGGGTAGGGTCAGGGTCATCCGGTGGTGGCCCTGGTAGGCGGTCTCGGTCATCGCGACGCGGCGGTCGCTCACCTCGAGCACCGGGTCGCCGGGGATCAGCGAGGCGGTGTGGCCGTCGGGGCCGAGCCCGAGGTGGATCAGGTCGAGGCGCTCCGGCAGCGAGCTTTCGTACTCGCGGGCGGCGGCGTCGAGGTCGCGCTGGGTGACCGGCATCGGCCGCAGCGCCGCCTGGTTCTCCATCGCCAGGCCGAGGACCAGGTGGGTGAGGTTGCGATCCTCGCTGCCGGGCGAGGCGACCCGCTCGTCGACCTGGAACAGCGCCGTCTCGCCCCAGGGCATCTCCTCGCGGTCGCTGAGGATCGCCAGCATCGCCCACGGGGTCCGGCCGCCGCTCACCGCAAGGTCGAACATGTTGCGCTCGGCGACCGCCTCGCGGCCGGCGGCGGCGATCAGGTCGGCTCCGCGCTGGGCCGCCTCCCTATCGTCGGCGACGACCTCGAGCCGGATGCTCAAGAGGGCTTCTCGTCGTGCCCGCCGAACTGTTTGCGCATCGCCGAGAGGACCTTGTCGCCGAAGTCGTCGAGGCCGCGGGAGGAGAAGCGCTCATAGAGGGCGGCGGTGAGGACCGGCGCCGGCACGCCCTCGTCGATCGCCGCGATCGAGGTCCAGCGGCCCTCGCCCGAGTCCGAGACCCGGCCCGAGAACTCCGAGAGGTCCGCCGATTCCCGCATCGAGGCCGCGGTCAGGTCGAGCAGCCAGGAGCCGATCACGCTGCCCCGCCGCCAGACCTCGGCGACCTCCGGCAGGTCGAGGTCGTACTGGTAGTACTCGGGCTGCTCCATCGGCGCGGTCTCGGCGTCGGCCTCGCGCTGGACCTTGCCCGCGTCGGCGTTGTTGAGGATGTTCAGGCCCTCGGCGTAGGCGGCCATGATCCCGTACTCGATCCCGTTGTGGACCATCTTCACGAAGTGCCCGGCGCCGTTCGGGCCGCAGTGCAGGTAGCCGTTCTCCGAGGGCGAGACGTCGCCGGAGCGGCCCGGCGTGCGCTCGGCCGACTCGACGCCGGGGGCGAGGGTCGCGAAGACCGGGTCGAGGCGCTCGACGGCGGAATCGGGGCCGCCGATCATCAGGCAGTAGCCGCGGTCGAGGCCGAAGACCCCGCCGCTGGTCCCGCAGTCGACGTAGTCGATGCCCGCCTCCCCGACCTTCGCGGCGCGGCGGATGTCGTCGCGGTAGTAGGAGTTGCCGCCGTCGATGATCGCGTCGCCCTTCTCGAGCACCGCGGCGACGTCCTCGACGGTCTTCTCGGTGATCTCCCCGGCGGGGACCATCACCCAGACCGAGCGGGGGTGGCTCAGCTTCGAGGCCAGGTCCTCGAGCGAGGACGCCCCCTCGGCTCCCTCGCCGGCGAGCTCGGTGACGGCGTCGGGGTTGACGTCGAAGGCGACGATGCGGTGGCCGTCGCGCATCAGCCGCCGCGCCATGTTGGCGCCCATCCGGCCCAGTCCGACCATGCCCAGCTCCATGGCCCTAACCCTACGCCACCAGCCCGGCGTGGAACTCGGATAGCCTGGCGAGCCGATGGCCGAGTCAGCGACGAAGAACGCCGACGTGCTGACGATCTTCGGGATCACCGGCGACCTCGCCAAGAAAATGACCTTCCGGGCCCTCTACCGGATGGAGGCGCGGGGCATCCTCGAGTGCCCGATCGTCGGCGTCGCGATCGACGATTGGACGGTCGAGCAGCTGCGCGAACACGCCCACGAGGCGATCACCTCCTCGGTCGGCGACCACGACGAGGCAGTCTTCAACCGCCTCGCGGAGCGGATCTCCTACGTGCAGGGCGACTACGGCGAGGCCGACACCTTCAAGCGCGTCGGCGAGGCGATCAAGGGGAAAAAGCGGCCCGTCTTCTACCTCGAGATCCCCCCGTCGCTGTTCGCGACGGTCGTCCACGGCCTCGACGCGGCCGGCCTGACCGAGAACGCCAGGGTCGTGATCGAGAAGCCGTTCGGCCACGACCTCGAGTCGGCCAGGGCATTGAACGCCGACCTCTGCAAGGTGCTCGACGAGGACCAGATCCTGCGGATCGACCATTACCTCGGCAAGGAGCCGGTGATGGACATCACCTACCTGCGCTTCGCCAACTCGATCCTCGAGCCGGTCTGGAACCGCGAGCACGTCGCCCACGTGCAGATGACGATCGCCGAGAACTTCGGGGTCGACGACCGCGGCCGCTTCTACGACGCGGTCGGGGCGATGCGCGACGTGATCCAGAACCACGCCCTGCAGGTCCTGGCCCTGGTCGGGATGGGGCCGCCGACCGGCAACCACCACGACTCGATCCGCGACAAGAAGCTCGAATTCTTCAAGGCGGTCCGCACCGCCGACCCCAAGCGCTACGTCCGCGGCCAGTACGACGGCTTCCGCAAGGTCAAGGAAGTCGCCGAGGACTCGACCACCGAGACCTTCGCCGCGGTCGAGCTCGAGGTCGACAACTGGCGCTGGAGCGGCGTCCCCTTCTTCATCCGCGCCGGCAAGTGCATGCCGGCGAAGGCGAGCGAGGTGACGGTGACCTTCAAGCGGCCGCCGCGGCTCGGGGTCGGCTCCGGCAGGAAGCCCGACCCGAACCAGCTGACGATCCGGATCGAGCCGGTCCCCGGCGCCCGGATCCGCCTCTTCGCCAAGAAGGCCGGCGAGGAGACCTTCGAGCCCGCCGACCTCGAGGTGCTCTTCGAAAAGACGCCGGGAGAGGAGCCCGAGCCCTACGAGCGGCTGCTGAGCGACGCCCTCGCCGGCCGCTACCAGCTCTTTACCCGTCAGGACGCCGTCGAAGAGACCTGGCGGATCGTCGAGCCGCTGCTCGAAGAGCCGGGCCCGGTGCATCCCTACGAGCCCGGCACCTGGGGGCCCCCCGAGGCGAATGACCTGACCCGGGGCCTGAGCCAGTGGTCGGACCCCTGGCTGCCCGACTGACCCAATCCCAAGTGTCGTGCTAGGTTTTGGGACCCCTTATTAGGGGCGCCTAATCATGATTCCAACACTCGTAATCACCCTCCGCGAGGGCGTCGAGGCGGCGCTCATCGTCGGCATCATCGCCGCCTTCCTCGTCAAAGAGGGCCGCCCGGACGCGGTCCGTCAGATGTGGATCGGCGTCGCGATCGCGATCGTGCTCTGCACCGCGGTCGGGGTCGGCCTCGACGTGATCGGCCGGCAGCTTCCCCAGCAGCAGCAGGAGGGCATGGAGTCGGTGATCGGCCTGATCGCGGTCAGCGCCGTCACCTACATGATCATCTGGATGCGGCGCCACGCGCGCGGCATCAAGGCCCAGCTCGAAGGCGAGGCGGCCTCGGCGCTGGCGACCGGCTCGACGATCGCGCTGGTCGGGATGGCCTTCCTCGCCGTCCTCCGCGAGGGCTTCGAGACCTCGGTCTTCCTGCTCGCCGCCTTCCAGGACTCGACCGACACGACGGCCGCGGGGGCCGGCGCGATCATCGGCCTCGCCGCCGCGATCGCGATCGGCCTCGGCCTCTACCGCGGCGGCGTCCGGATCAACCTCAACCGCTTCTTCCGCATCACCGGCCTGGTCCTCGTCTTCGTCGCCGCCGGCCTCCTCGCGACCTCCGCCCACACCGCCCATGAGGCCGGCTGGATCAACAGCTTCCAGACCGAGGCGATCGACCTGACCTGGCTCGTCCAGCCCGGCACGATCAGCGGCTCGCTGCTGACCGGGATGCTCGGCCTGCAGCCCCAGCCGACCGTGATCGAGGTCGCCGTCTACCTGCTCTACGCCATCCCGATGGCGCTCTACGTTCTCTGGCCGGACCGCCTCCGGATGCGCCGCGCTCGCTCGAGCCGCAGCTCCTCGGTTCCCGCCCAGAACCCCGCTTGACTCCCGCTCCGCCTTCGCCATGGCTCCGATAACCCGCCGCCGCCTGCTGGCCTCCGCCGGCGTCGGCGCGGCCGGGATCGGCCTCGGCGGGGCGACCGGGTACCTGGTCGGCCAGGACAGCGCCGAGGCGAAGTCGACCGGCACCGGCACGGTCCCCTTCTACGGCCCGCACCAGGCGGGGATCGACACCCCCGCCCAGGACCGCCTCTTCTTCGCCGCCTTCGACCTCGACGAGGACGCCGGCGCCGCGGACCTGCGCGAGCTGATGCGGGAATGGACGACCGCGGCCGAGGAAATGAGCCGCGGCGAGCTGGTCGGCGACGTCAACGACATGGAGCTGGCGCCGCCCGATGACACCGGCGAGACCGTCGGCCTGCTCCCCTCCCGCCTCACCGTCACCTTCGGCTTCGGCCCCGGCATCTTCGAACGGCGCGACCTCGGCCTTGGCTCCAAGCAGCCGGCCGCGTTGAAGCAGATACCGCCCCTCCCCGGCGACGAGCTCGAGCCGGGCGAAAGCGGCGGCGACATCTGCGTCCAGGCCTGCAGCGACGACCCTCAGGTCGCCTTCCACGCGATCCGCAACCTCGCCCGGATCGGCCGCGGCAAGGTCGTGATCCGCTGGTCGCAGCTCGGCTTCGGCCGCACCTCGACCACCAGCCGCGGCCAGGACACGCCGCGCAACCTGATGGGGATGAAGGACGGCACCGCCAACATCCGCGCCGAGGACACCGAGGCGATGGACCGCCACGTCTGGGTAGACGGCGAGGGCCCGGCCTGGATGAAGGGCGGCACCTACCTCGTCAGCCGCCGGATCCGGATGCTGCTCGAGGTCTGGGACCGCTCCTCGCTCGAAGACCAGGAGCAGACGATCGGCCGCCACAAGTACAGCGGCGCGCCGCTCGGCGGCAGCGACGAGTTCGACCCCCTCGACCTCGACGCCGAAGCAGGGCGGCGAGCCGGTGATCCCGGTCGACGCCCACGTCCGCCTCGCCTCGGCGCAGGCCAACTCCGGCGAGCGGATCCTGCGCCGCGGCTACTCCTTCACCGACGGCGTCGACGAGAGCCTCGGTGAGCTCGAAGCCGGGCTCTTCTTCATCTGCTTCCAGCGCGACCCGGAGAAGCAGTTCGTCGCGATCCAGCGCCGGCTCGGCTCCTCGGACGCGCTCGGCGAGTACATCAAGCACGTCAGCAGCGCCGTCTTCGCGGTCCCTCCCGGCGCCCGCCAGGGCGGCTACGTCGGCGAAACGCTGCTCGGCTGACTCGAGCCGAGGTATTCCGACTTCATCTGTCGGTTTTTGTTAGGGTCCCCTAACTTCTCGTCCACTTGATCTTTCCGATCCTTCACAAGGAGCTGCCGCAGAGATGACCCGCACGTCCGTCCGAATCCTTTCCCTGGCGCTCGGCGCCGGCCTGATCGCGCTGATCGCCGCCGGCTGCGGATCGAGCGACGAGAAGGCGCCCGCCGGCGCCAAGTCGATGTCCTTCAAGCTGACCGACGCCGGCTGCGACCCGCACGACGCCAAGGCTCCCGCCGGCCCGATCAACTTCGAAGTCGAAAACGGCGGCAGCTCGAGCGTCACCGAGCTCGAGGTCCTCGACGGCGAAACGATCCTCGGCGAGAAGGAGAACCTCACCGAAGGCCTCTCCGGCAGCTTCGCCCTCACCCTCGAGGAAGGCGAATACACGATCCGCTGCAACGGCGGCGAGCAAGAAGACGGGACCCTGACGGTGACCGGGAAGCTCGCCACCAAGAGCAGCCCCGAGGTCGAAAAGGCGATCGCCCAGTACCGCGATTACCTCGAGGAAAACACAGACCGAGCTGACCGCCGAGACCAAACCCTTCGTGGCGGCAGTCGTCGCCGGCGACGTCGCCGAAGCGAAGGCGCTCTACCCCGCGGCCCGGATCCCGTATGAGCGGATCGAGCCGGTTGCCGAGTCCTTCGGCGACCTCGACCCGCGCATCGACGCCCGCGCCAACGACGTTCCGAAGAGCGAATGCGAGCGGCTTCCACGTGATCGAGAAAGCCCTCTGGGAAGAAGGCACGGCCGCGGGCATGACCCCGGTCGCCGAAGCAGCTCCTCGCCGACGTCGAAGAACTGGAAGCGAAGGTCAAGAACGTCGACCTGCAGGCGGTCCAGATCGCCAACGGGGCGAACGAGCTGCTGGGCGAGGTCTCGGCGTCGAAGATCACCGGCGAGGAGGAGCGCTACTCGCACATCGACCTGGTCGACTTCGAGGCCAACGTCGAAGGCGCCGAGGCGGCCTTCGAAGCGGTCGAGCCGCTGCTCTCCGCCAAGGACCCGAAGCTGGCCAAGGAAATCGAAGCCCACTTCGACGACGTCTACGCCTCGCTGAAGCCGTACCGCAAGGGCGACGGCTTCGTCTCCTACACGGAACTGACGAAGGCGGACACTCGGAAGCTGGCGCAGGAAATCGACGCGCTGGCCGAACTGCTCTCGCAGGTTCCGGCGCAGATCGTCAGCGGGGCATAGACGGAGCGCTCGGCCGGCGGGTCCTGTCACGGAGATGGGGTCCTTGTCCTCGCAAGCTGCGGGCAAGGACCTCGATCTCCACGCCACCCGCCGGAGAGCGCTTAGCCTGACTCGGTGATGAGCACCGCCGTCGGAAAGCGCCAGGAGAGAGTCGAGCCGACGAGCTTCTCGGCTCAGCTTGGGTTTGAGCATTGGCGGCCGGGGCAGCGGGAGGCGGTTGAGGCGGGGTTGGAAGGGCGGGACTCGTTGGTGGTGATGCCGACGGGGGGCGGCAAGAGCCTCTGTTACCAGCTGCCGGGGCTGGCCTCGGAGGACCTGACGATCGTCGTCAGCCCCCTGATCGCGTTGATGAACGACCAGTGGCAGCGGCTGACCGCCGCCGGGCACCCGGTGGCGATGATCTCCTCGGGGATGAGCGAAGAGGCTGCGCGGGCGGCGCTCGAGCAGGTGCGCGACGGGAGCGCGCGGATCGTCTACTGCGCGCCGGAGCGGTTCGGCTCGAACGTCTTCCTCGACGCCCTCTCGCGGCGGCGCGTCGACCTGCTCGCGGTCGACGAGGCCCACTGCGTCTCCGAGTGGGGCCACGACTTCCGCCCCGACTACCTGCGGCTGCCGCAGATCGCCGAGCGCCTCGGGCGGCCGACGGTGATGGCCTGCACGGCGACGGCGACGAAGGCGGTCGCCGCCGAGATCGTCTCCCGCTTCGGCCTCCGCGAGCCGCTCCAGGTCCGCTCCGGCTTCGACCGGCCCAACATCTCCTTCGACGTCGTCCGGCTCGAGGGCAAGGGCTCCAAGGCCCGGCGCCTGGCCCTGCTCGAGGCCGGCCTCTCCGACCCGGCGAACCGGCCGGCGATCGTCTACTGCGGCACCCGCAAGGACACCGACGAGGTGGCCGAGGCGCTGCGCGCGGCGGGGCTGCGGGCGCTCGGCTACCACGCCGGGATGGAGTCCGAGGACCGGACCGAGACCCAGCGCCGGTTCATGTCCGACGAGGTCGAGGTGATCGTCGCCACCAACGCCTTCGGGATGGGCGTCGACAAGGCCGACGTGCGCTCGGTCTGGCACATGGCGATCCCGACCAGCCTCGAGGCCTACTACCAGGAGGCGGGCAGGGCTGGACGCGACGGGGAGCCGGCGAGAGCCGTGCTGCTGGCGATGAAGGCGGACCTCGGGCGGCTGGTCCGCTTCATCGAACAGCGCGACCCGGAGCTCGAGATCGCCCGTGAGCGCGGCTGGCGCGACTACCGGGTGATCAAAGCCTTCATCTACTCCGACCGCTGCCGGCGGCGGCAGCTGCTCGACCACTTCGGCGACAGCACCGAGCTCGGCCCCTCGGAGGGGCGCTGCTGTGATTTCTGCGACCCGGCGGGCTTCGGCCTTCCGGACCCGGAGACGATCGCGGTCCGTCCCTCCCGCTCCAAGAGCAGCGCCCCCGCCCCGGACCTGTCTCCCGAAGACGCGCCGCTCTTCGACGAGCTCAAGGCCTGGCGCCTGCGCGCCGCCGACGGCAAGCCCGCCTACACCGTCGCCAACAACCGCACCCTCGAAGCGATCGCGACCGTCCGCCCCGCCGACGCGGCGCGGCTCGGCGAGATCGGCGGCGTCGGCCCCGGCTTCCTCTCCAAGTACGCGCCCGAAGTGCTGACGATCGTCGCCGGCTTCGGCGCAGCCGCCGACGGCACCCTCTTCGCCTAGAGACGACGGGGCTCTCGCCCGCCGCGCTCTCAGGCGCGGTTCAGCGCGATCCCGGTGACGATCTCGCGGACGATGCGCTCGGCTGCGAGGGCGGTGATGTCGGCCGAGCCGACCGCGGTCGGGATCACCTCGACGACCTCGGCCCCGACGAGCTGCAGCCGCGCGGCGAGGAGGCGGCAGGCGCGCAGCAGCTCGCCGCTCGTCATTCCCCCCGGCTCCGGGGTGCCGGTGCCCGGCGCGAAGGCCGGGTCGAGGACGTCGATGTCGACCGAGAGGAAGACGGGGCCCTCCCCCACCGCCGCCGCGGCGCGCTCGACGACCTCGTCGATCCCGAGCTCGCGGACGTCGTGCATGAAGAGGCTGGTGATGCCGCGCTCGCGCTGCCAGTCGAACTCCGCCTCGCCGGGCCAGTAGCCGCGCAGGCCGACCTGGGCGTAGCGGCCGGGGTCGACGTGCCCGGCCTCGACCAGGCGCCGCATCGGGGTCCCGTGCGAGACCTCGACGCCGAAGACCTCCTCGCCGGTGTCGGTGTGGGTGTCGAAGTGGACCAGGCCGAGCGGCCCGTGATGGCCGGCGCAGGCGCGGATGTCCGGCTCGGCGATCCCGTGGTCGCCGCCGAGGACGATCGGGACCGCCCCCGCCCCCAGCACCTGGCCGACCGTCCGCTCGATCGCCTCGTGGGTGCGGGCCGGGTCGGCGGGCAGGACCGGGGCGTCTCCGAAGTCGATCACCCGCAGGGCGGCGAAGCCGTCGATGCCGGCCTCGAGGTGCGGCCCGGGCGGGCAGCTGGCGGCGCGGATCGCGCGCGGGCCGAAGCGCGCCCCGGGCCGGTCGGAGACGAGGTCGTCGGTCGGGGCGCCGACGATCGCGACGTCGCAGCCGGCGAGCTCGGCCGGGTCCTCCGTGTAGGGCATCCCGGAGAAGCTCGGCAACCCGGCGAAGTCGGGCTTCTCCCCGAACTCGCGCCAGCGCTCAAGAGGATCGATCACCGCTTCCAAGTGTTCCACTCACACCGCCTACGGGCAGGTGCGGGGGCGACGCCGGTCGAAACAGCCACGGATGTCATCGATGCGAAAAGTCAGAGTGGCCGCAGCCGCGCTTGCAGTGGTCGGCCTGCTGCTGGCCGCTTCCGCCCCCGGCGCCGGGGCGAGCGCGCTGCTGCCCCGCGGCAAGAAGATCTTCTTCGGGATCAGCGACACCGGCGACTCGGCCGACTTCGGCCAGTTCAGCAAAGACCTCAATAAGCACCCCGCGCTGATCGAGAGCTTCCGGACCTGGGGCTCGGACTTCCCCGAGTCGATCGAACGCTGGCAGGCGGCGCGGGCGCGGCCGGTCCTCCACATCACGACCGCCGACAACAACGACGGCCACGAGATCCTCACGCCGCGGACGATCGCCCAGGGCTACGGCGACGAGTACCTGGTCCGCCTCAACAAGCTGTTCTGGTCGAAGTCGATGCCCGCCTACATCCGCCCGCTCGGCGAGCCGAACCGCTGCCTCAACGTCTACTCCTCCTACGACTGCGAAGGCAACGCGCGCGACGCCGACCACGCCCCGACCTGGTACCGGCGCGCCTTCCGCCGGATCTACATCCTCCTCCACGGCGGCGGCAAGCGGAGCAAGATCGACGCGCTGCTGACCGACGCCGGGCTGCGGCCGCTGAACAGCGACGTCGCCGGGCTGCCGAAGGCCCCGGTCGCGATCATCTGGAGCACCCTGCCGGCCGGCTCGCCGACCGTGCCCCAGAACCGGCCCAAGTACTTCTACCCCGGAGACGACTACGTCGACTGGGTCGGGACCGACTTCTACTCAGACAACCAGGACTGGAAGGCGCTGAACGGCCTCTACAACCGCTACTCGACGAAGCCGTTCGCGATCCCCGAGTTCGGTGTCTCGAGCGGCGACGACCCGCGCTACATGCAGCACCTCTTGACCTGGGTCAAGCGCCACGACCGCTGCCGGATGCTCGTCTACTACCAGGACTTCGGCTCGACCAGCCCCTACCGGATCCAGAACTACCCGGCCAGCCTCTCGGTCCTCAACCGCGGGATCCACTCGCGGCTTTTCCCCGCCTTCGCGAAGGGCCACCCCGAGCCGCCTCCCCCGCCCCCCGGCGGGATTTCGGCTCGGAGCTAGGCGCCGGGGCCGCGGCGGAGACGCTCGCCCGGTACCTGAACGGCTGCAGGGCGGTGATGCTCGAGTAGCCGATCAGGTAGAGGCGGCGGCCGTCTGAGACCGCGGGGGTGTAGGTGCCGCGCGGGTAATGGAAGACCGGCCGCCCCGTCTTCATCGCGAAGCCGGTGGTCGAGGTGCCGTCGAACTCTGCCGCGTAGACGATGTTCCCGATCGCGGTCAGCGAGCCGATCACCGGCCCGCCGGCGGAGGCGATCCAGCGCGGTTCGCCGCTCTTCGCGTTGAGCGCGTAGACGTTGCCGTCGAAGGAGCCGATGTAGACGGTGGGGCCGGTGTGACGGGTCCTCGCCACCGCCGGGCCCGAGTAGGCGTAGCCGCCCGTCGAGTAGCTCCAGGCGAGCTCGCCGTCAGAGATGTCGAAGCTGTAGACGCGGGAGTCGTTGTTGCCGGCGTAGACGCGGCCGAAGGCGACGGCGGGGGTCGAGTAGAACTCGCCCGTCCCCCCGAAGCCCGGGCCGAGGGCGCTGCTCTGCCATTTGAGCGAGCCGGTCCTGGCGTTGACCGCGTTCATGTAGCCGCCGTAGTCGCCGACGTAGAGGAACCCGCCGTAGAAGGCGGGCGCCGACTTGACGGCGCCGCCGAGCTGGGTCGCCCAGCGGACGTGGCCGTTGCGGGTGCTGAGCGAGTAGAGGTTGCCGTCCTCGCAGCCGAAGTAGACGCTGTTGCCGATCACGATCGGCGAGGACTCGGCCCGCCCCGGCAGCGAGTGTTTCCAGATGACCCGGCCGGTTTTCGCGTCGAGCTTGACGATGTGGCCGGGGACGAGGTTGACGATGTAGAGGCCGCCCGCGCGAGTAGGCCGGCGAGGAGGCGTTGAGGGTCCCGATCCGCCGTTTCCACAATTGCCTGCCGGTCCGGCGTCGAGCGAGACCGCGAAGCCGCTGTTGTTGACCAGATAGAGCCTGCCGCGGGCGACGATCGGCGGGAACTCGAGCAGCGGCCGGTCGGTGTAGCGCCAGACGTTCGCGGAAGGGCGGCCTCACCCCCTTCGCCGGCAGGTACCGGGTGCGCGCCCGGTCGTACCCGTAGAACGGCCAGTTGACCGTCCTCTTGATCTGCTTTTTCGGCTTTTCCGGTTTGAAGACCGCGTTCTGGTTGTGGACGTCGGCCGGGCGCTTCAGCAACTCGTAGGCGACGATGCCGCCGGCGAGAGCGAGGACCGCACAGGCGGCAAGGGCGATACAGAAGCGCCGGTGCTCGCGCCAGAGCCGCTTCGGGTGGCGCGGCCCAGCTTCGCCGCCTCGACGGAGGCGCCGCTTCGCCTTGCTCCAACGGCGGGCCTGGTGCGGCTCCGCTTCCTCAGCCATTTGCCGCCTTCGCCACGGCGCGCGCGGCGCTCGGCCTCGGCCGAGACGCCGTTCGAGCAGCTGCTTGACGCCCTGCTTGACGATCGCGACGACGACCGCCGCCGACGACCGGCACCGTCGGCATCGTGCGCACCGCGTAGGTCACCTTCGTCCCCTGCCCCTCGGGGCTGAGCTCGACCGTGCCGACGTGATCGCGCACCGGCGCCCCCGAGAGCAGGCTTGTAGGAGAAGCGGCTCGGCCCGGCTCGTAGGTGAGGACTTCCTCGCGCAGCGGCGGGCCGACCGAGTGCAGGACCCGGATCGCGCCGACGCCGTTGGGCGCCGGGATCTCCCTCGCGCTCGAGCTCGGACTTGCGCAGCGGCGTGATGTCGGCGTAGCCGCGGTGGTCGGTCGAGCACGTCGAAGACGACGTCGGCCGGCGCCGCGACTTCCCGCACGAAGGTGAAGCTGGCCATCGCGCGAGAGGCTACCGGAGCGCCCAGCGCTGCGGATCGGTCCCCTCGACCGGCGCCACCTCGCCGAGGATCGTCAGGTGGTCGAGGCAGGAGAGGACGATCTGCAGGACCCAGGCGCTGACCGGCGTGTCGACGTTCTCGGCGCCGACGATCTCGCCGACGATCTCGAAGGCGGTCTTCTCGCCGCTCGGCGAGCGAGGCGCGGACCTTCGTCGATCAGCTCGTCGACCTGGCGCCGCGCCTCGGCGATCTTCACCTCGGGGTCGCGGAAGGGCCGCCCGTGCCCCGGCAGCACCAGGTCGACCTCGAGCGGCTCGACCTCGTCGAGGCCGCGCAGGAATTCGCCGACCGGGTCGCGGCGTGTGGCCGTGGTCGAAGAAGAGGACGGTGCGGCCGAGCAGGTGGTCGCCGGAGATCAGCAGCTTGCGCTCGGGCTGGTGGAGGACGACGTGCGAGGGGGCGTGGCCCGGGGTCTCGTGCACCTGCCAGCTCGCCGAGGTCGGTCTCGACCTCGACCCCGGGGAGGAGCTCGCGGTCGGGCTCGACGATCGCGTCGATCCCGGTCTCGGTGTCGCCGCTGCGCGACTCGCGGTAGCGGGCCAGCGACTCGGGCGGGACGCCGCTCTGGCGCGCCACCTCGATCCGGCTGCTCGAGCGCCGCGGCGGGGTCGTCGGCCATCAGGCGGACGTGTTCCCAGGCCGGGTGCATCCAGAGCTCGCAGCCGGCGCGCATCGACGATCGAGGCGGCGAGCCCGTAGTGGTCGGTGTGGGAGTGGGTGCAGACGACCAGCCGCACGTCCTCGATCGCCGAAGCCGACCTGGCCGAGGGCGAGGTCGAACTGGCGCAGCCGGCCCTTGCCGCCGATCCCGGTGTCGAAGAGGACGATGCCGCCGTCGGCGGCGACGGCCCAGGCGTTGCCGTGCGGGACGCCCGGCCAGGGCAGCGCCAGGCGCAGCCTCCAGACGCCCGGCAGCATCCTTTCCGCACGTGGCGCCTCCGGCCGCTTGCGATCGCTCATCGCCCAGGATCCTCTCAGGGCGAGGAGGCGCCGGGCGTGCGCATCGTCATGGTCGGATAGCTTTGAGCGTCCGTGGAGTCGACCAGCCCCAAGCGCGCCGGCCTCGTCCTCACGGCCCTGATCCTCGTCGCCGCGGTCGCCAACCTCAACCTGGCGGTCGCCAACGTCGCCCTGCCCGACATCGGCAAGGCCTTCGGCTCCGGCCAGACGACGCTCAACCTGATCGCGGTCGGCTACTCGCTGGGGTTGGCGACCTCGGTCCTCTTCCTCGGCGCCCTCGGCGACCGCTACGGGCGCAAGATGATGCTGCTGCTGGGAATGGGGCTGACGATCCCGGCCTCGCTGCTCGCCGGCCTCGCCCCCACCGACGGCGTCCTCTTCGCCGCCCGGCTGTTCGGCGGCGTCGCCGCCGGGATGGCCTACCCGACCACGCTGGCGCTGATCACCGCGCTCTGGTCGGGGGCGGACCGCACCCGCTCGATCGCGCTCTGGTCGGCGCTCGGCGGCGCAATCGCCTCGCTCGGCCCGCTCCTCTCCGGCGCCCTGCTCGAGCAGTTCGACTGGGGCTCGGTCTTCCTCGTCACCGTGCCGTTCGCGGTCATCGCGCTGTTCATGGCCTGGCGCTTCGTGCCGGCCCACGTCAACGAGGGCACCGACCCCGTCGACAACCTCGGCGGGATCCTCTCGGTCCTCCTGATCGCGGCGCTGGTGCTGGGGATCAACCTGGCGCCCGTCCCCGGCAAGGGGGCGCTGGCGATCGGCCTCGGCCTGGTCGCGATCGCCGCGGCCGTCGCCTTCGTGATCCGCCAGCGCCGGGCCGCCTCGCCCCTCTATGACCTCGACGTCGCCTCGCGGCGGATCTTCTGGGTCGCGGCCTGCGCCGGGATCATCGTCTTCGGCTCGCTGATGGGCGCGATGTTCATCGGCCAGCAGTTCCTCCAGAACGTGCTCGGCTACTCGACCCTCGACGCCGGCCTGGCGATCCTGCCGGCGGCGGTGATGATGGTGATCGTCGCGCCCCGCTCGGCGAAGCTGGTCGAGACGCGCGGCGCCCGCTTCACCCTGCTGATCGGCTACGTCTTCTGCGTCCTCGGGTTCCTGGCGATGCTGCTGCTCTGGAAGGAAGACATCTCCTACTGGAAGGTCGGCCTCGGCTACGCCCTGGTCGGGGATCGGGGTCGGCTTCGCCGGCACCCCGGCCTCGCACTCGCTGACGGGCTCGGTGCCGGTGCGGCGGGCGGGGATGGCATCCGGGACCGCCGACCTCCAGCGTGACCTCGGCGGGGCGATCATGCAGTCGATCTTCGGCGCCCTGCTGACCGCCGGCTACGCGGCCGCCGCCTCCGCCGCGATCGCCTCCTCGTCCTCCGCCGACCAGGCCAGGGTTACCGAAAACATCCAGGGCGAGCTGACCAAGTCCTTCTCCAGCGCCGCCGACGCAGCCGGCCAGTACCCCCGCTACAGCCAGCAGATCATCGAAGCCGCCAAGACCTCGTTCCTGAAGGGCGACAGCTGGGCCTACATGGCCGGGATCGTCGCGATCCTGCTCGGCGCGACGCTCGTCTTCTTCCTCTTCCCGAAGAAGGAGCAGGAGGACGCGCTGCTCACGCAGTACCACCAAGAAGACACCGAGCCGGCCGCGGCCGGCTGAGAAGATGGCGGCGATGGCCGCCGCCGAAGAACGCCCCCGCCTCGGCGCGACGCTCCGCGAAGGCGACCAGGTGACGCCGCTCGAGCTCTTCTTCGACCTCGTCTTCGTCCTCGCGATCACCCAGTGCACGGCGCTGATGTCCCACCACCCGAGCTGGTCGGGGATGGTGCAGGGGCTGCTCGTGCTCGGCATCCTCTGGTGGTGCTGGGTCGGGTACGCGTGGCTGACCAGCGTCATCGACCCCGAGGAGGGCGCGGTGCGGCTGGTCATGTTCGGGGCGATGGCGGCGCTCCTGATCGTCTCCCTCTGCGTGCCCGAGGCCTTCGGCCACCTCGGCCTCGTCTTCGCACTCGCCTACGGGGCGGTCCGCGTCGCCCACATCGGCCTCTTCATGCTCGCCAGCCCCGACGACGACGCCCTGCGCCACTCGGTGCTCGGGCTCGCGGCCAGCACCGCGATCGCGGTGACGCTGCTGGTCCTCGCCTCGCTCTTCGACGGCCTCGCCCAGGGCGCGCTCTGGCTGCTGGCGCTGCTGCTCGACATGGGCGGCCCCTACCTGTTCGGGTCCGAGGGCTGGAAACTGGTCCCCGGGCACTTCGCCGAGCGCCACGGCCTGATCATCATCATCGCCCTCGGCGAGTCGATCGTCGCGATCGGGGTCGGCGCCGCCGGCGCCCTCAGCTTCGGGATCGGGACCGTCGCCGTCCTCGGAGTCGCGCTGACCGCCGCGATGTGGTGGACGTACTTCGACATCGTCGCGATCGTCGCCGGGCGCCGCCTGGTCGAGGCCGAGCCGGGGAAGGTTCAGAACGAGATGGCCCGCGACTCCTACTCCTACGTGCACTTCCTGATGGTCGCCGGGATCGTCCTCGTCGCCTTCGGGATGAAGAAGACGATCGGCCACTTCGACGACCACCTGCATACGGTCCCCGCCTTCGCGCTGCTCGGCGGGCTCGCCGCCTACCTGATCGGGCACGTGGCCTTCCGCTACCGGCACGTTCACACGATCAACCGCCAGCGACTCGGCCTCGCGATCGTTCTCCTGATCCTCGTCCCGGTCGCCGTTGAGATCCCGGCGATCGTCAGCCTCGCCGTCGCCAACATCCTGATCTGGGCGATGATCGTCTACGAGACCCGCCTCTACGGCGAGGGCCGCTTCCAGGCCCGCCACCCCGACGCCGCGTAGGATTGGCTGATGGGCGAGGAGGCGGTGCAGGTGGCGGTGATCGGGGGCGGCATGTCGGGGATCGGCGCCGCGATCAGCCTCCAGCGCGCCGGCTTCGAGGACTTCGTCGTCCTCGAGCGCGCCGCCGAGCCGGGCGGCACCTGGCGCGACAACACCTATCCGGGCTGCGCCTGCGACGTCCCCACCGCGCTGTACTCCTACTCCTTCGCGCCGAAACCCGACTGGAGCCGCGCCTACGCCGGCCAGGAGGAGATCCGCCGCTACCTGCTCGGGGTCGCCGCCGAGCACGGCGTCGCCGACCGCATCCGCTGCGGCTCTGACGTGCTCGACGCCGAGTGGGACGAGGGCCGCCGCCGCTGGCTGGTGAGGACGAGCGGGGGCGAGTACGCGGCCCGGGCCCTGGTCTCCGCGACGGGGCCCTGGAGCGAGCCGGTGATCCCGGAGATCCCCGGCCTCGACGGCTTCCGCGGCAAGGTCTTCCACTCCTCGCGCTGGGACCACGAGCACTCGCTCGACGGAGCCAGGGTCGCGGCGATCGGCAGCGGCGCCTCGGCGGTCCAGTTCGTGCCGAAGATCCAGCCGCAGGTCGAGAGCCTGACCCTCTACCAGCGCACCGCCCACTGGGTGATGCCGAAGTTCGACGGCCCGATCAGCCCCCGCGTCCAGCGCCTCTTCGGCCGCTACCCGGCGACGCAGAAGACGCTCCGCAACGGGCTCTATTACACGAGTGAGATGCTGGGGCTGGCGATGCGCAACCCGCGGCTGCTGGCGCCGGTGGAGCGGGTCGCCCGCTCGCACCTGCGGCGCTCGGTCGCCGACCCCGAGCTGCGCAGCATCCTCACCCCCGACTACACCCTCGGCTGCAAGCGCCTGCTCTTCTCGAACGAGTGGTACCCGGCCCTGACCCGGCCCAACGTCGACGTCGTCCCGCACGCGGTCGAGGAGGTGCGCCCGGACGGCGTCGTCGGCGCCGACGGCGTCGAGCGGCCGGCCGACACGATCATCCTCGGCACCGGCTTCACGATCACCCAGCTGCCGATCGCCGATCGCGTCCGCGGCCGCGAGGGCCGCAGCCTGGCCGAGAGCTGGGGCGGCAGCCCGACCGGGTACCTGGGCAGCACCGTCCACGGCTTCCCCAACTTCTTCATCCTGCTCGGGCCCAACGTCGGCAACGGCCACTCCTCGGCCTTCCTCCTCTCCGAGACGCAGATCGCCTACATGGTCGACGCGCTGAGGGCGATGTCACGGCGCGGCCTGACCAGCGTCGAGGTGCGGGCCGAGACCCAGGAGCGCTTCAACGCCGAGGTCCAGTCCCGCCTCGCCGGCACCGTCTGGAACGCCGGCGGCTGCATGAGCTACTACCTCGACGTCAACGGCCGCAACAGCACCATGTACCCGGGCTCGACGATCGAGCTGCGGCGCCGGCTCGCCCGCTTCGACCCGGCCGACTACACGACCAGCAGCCGCGAGCGGGAGCCGGTGATCGCCCCGGCCTAGGCCGGGCGCTCGCGCTCCTGCATCGCCCCCGCGACCGCGAAGCAGAGGGCGCCGGTCAGCGTCCCCCAGTTGGCGATCCCCACGGCCACCTCCTCGCCGTTCGACGGCTTCACGAAGGAGGCGACGGCGGCGACGATGAAGAGGACCGACCCGAGCTGGTTGACGGCGACGATCCACCAGCCGAGGTCACGCCGGCGAAGCCAGAAGGAACGGCCCTGGCCGATCTCCCGCATCGCCAGGAAGCCGGAGATCAGGAAGAGGGAGCAGCCGACCATGTCGGGCGACCAGACGAGGTGGTTCTCGGCGCTGGCGCCGAGGCCTTCGATGAACGAGTCGACGATGTTGATCGCGAAGATGATCGTGCCGGCGAAGAGGATGGTGGCGCTGGCCCACTCGAGCCGGTCGGGTTCGCTCGCCCACCAGCGCCAGTCCCCGGCGCTGAGGAAGCCGTCGCCGCCGACCTCCCGCGGCGCGTTGACGACCTGCAGCACCGTCGCGTAGCCGCCGGTGCTGAAGAAGACGCCGCCGGCGAGGTAGACCGAGCAGTAGGTGACCTGGTCGACGCCCGCCTGGGCGAGGGCGGCGCCGAGCGCGAACAGCGAGCCGCCGATGATGAAGGCGGTGGCCGCGATCGCGTTGATCCGGCGCAGCCGCCGCGCCGTGTTGCGATCGGCCCAGGCCGTCGCCGCCGAGACCTCCTCGTCGACCAGGCGCACCAGCCCCCGCCGGCGCAGCGCCCGCCGGTCGACGGGCCGATTCGACTCACCGGGCTCGGGTTTCAGGCCCGTCGGCGGGTTTTTCAGGGGGAGACGAAGGTCGCGGGGTCGGGGCCGAAGCGCCGGCCGGTGTCGACGCTCTCCATCGACGCCATCTCCTCGTCGCTGAGCTCGAAGTCGAAGACGCCGAGGTTCTCGCGGATCCGCTCCGGGGTGACGGACTTGGGGATGACGACGTTGCCGAGCTGGAGATGCCAGCGGATGATCGCCTGCGCCGGGGTGCGGTCATGGCGCTCGGCGATCTCGACCACCGGAGCCTCGCCGAGCAGCGCCCCCTGCCCGAGCGGGCTCCAGGCCTCGGTCGCGATCCGGTTCTCGGTGTGCCAGGCGCGGAGCTCGTCCTGGTGGAAGGCGGGGTGCAGCTCGACCTGGTTGACGGTCGGCACGGTCTCGGTCTCGCGGCCTAGGCGCTGCAGGTCCTCGATCCTGAAGTTGGAGACGCCGATCGTCCGCGAGCGCCCTTCGCCGTGGATCTTCTCGAAGGCGCGCCAGGTGTCGACGAAGAGGTTCTTGGAGGGCACCGGCCAGTGGATCAGGTAGAGGTCGACGCGGTCCATCCCCAGCCGCCCGAGGCTCTTCTCGAAGGCCTCGAGGGTCGAGTCGAATCCCTGCGAGGCGTTCCAGAGCTTGGTCGTGACGAAGACCTCCTCGCGCGGGATCCCGGAGGCCGCGATCGCCGCCCCGACGCCCTTCTCGTTGCGGTAGGCGCCGGCGGTGTCGATGTGGCGGTAGCCGGCCTCGAGCGCCTCCTCGACCACGGCCTGCGTGTCGTCGGGCGGCACCTGGAAGACGCCGAATCCGAGCTGCGGGATCTCGACGCCGTCGTGAAGCGTCAGATTGGGGATCAAGGGTTACCTCCTAGCTGGTGGCGAGCCCGAGGGCGAGCAGCGGAAAGCCGGCCATGAGGCCGAGATATGCGCCGATCGCAAGGCCCGTCATAGCGCCCGTAGTGCGCGAACGAGCACCGGCCAGAAGGCCGATGACCACGCACACGGCGGAGATGGTGAGGCCGATCCAGAAGACATCGGGCATTGCGCGGCGAGACTATCGAACCGCCACCGGGAAGGAGTGGAAAAGCTCGCATCAAAAGTCACAGCCATGGAAGAGACAGGCAAGAACAAGAAGCTGATTCTGGCGGCGATGATCTTCGCGGTCGCGATGACCTTCATCGACCAGACGATCGTCGCGATCGCCGTCCCCAGCCTCCAGGACGACCTCTCGCTCTCCTCGACAGGCGTGCAGTGGGTGATCAACGGCTACCTGCTCTCGCTCTCGGCGCTCTTCGCCTTCGGCGGGCGGCTCGCCGACATCGCCGGCCACCGGAAGATGGTCGTCCTCGGCGTGATCGTCTTCGCCGTCGCCTCGGCCCTCTGCGGCGCGACGCCGACCGGCTCCGGGGCCGAGGCCTGGATCATCACCTTCCGCGTGATCCAGGGCGCCGGCGCCGCGATCATGTTCCCGGCCGCGCTCGCAATCGTGCTCGAGTCCTTCCCGGTCGCCGAACGCGGCCGCGCGATGGCGATCTTCTTCGCGATCACCGGCGGCCTTACCTCGATCGGCCCGATCGCCGGCGGCTATCTGGTCGAAATCGATTGGCGGGCGATCTTCTGGGTCAACGTCCCGGTCGCGATCATCGCCCTGATCCTCACCTGGATCTCGAAGCCCGAGAACACCAAGCGCCCGGCTCCGCTCGACTACCGCGGCGCGGTGCTGATCACCGGCGGCATGGCG
The DNA here is from genome assembly GCA_963795295.1 of uncultured Solirubrobacterales bacterium. Classification (GTDB taxonomy): domain Bacteria; phylum Actinomycetota; class Thermoleophilia; order Solirubrobacterales; family 70-9; genus VRUE01. Next base: position 204,231 of record CAWCHE010000005.1, on the reverse strand, counting down.
CTGGCGGTGCTCGGCCTGCAGCAGTCGGCCGTCTGGGGCTGGGGCAGCGCCTCGACCTGGCTCTGCATCACCGCCGGCGTCGCCATCCTCGTCGTTTTCGTCGTCTATGAGCTGCGGGTCGCCAACCCGCTGCTGCGCCTGAGGATCTTCGAAGACCGCTCCTTCGCCGTCGACTGCATCGTCCTCTTCCTCCTGATGATCCCCTTCATCCCGCTCTTCTTCTTCGCCAGCATGTACGCCCAGGTCTCGCTCGGCGAAAGCGCCTCGGAAACCGGGCTCTACCTGCTGATCTTCTTCGGCGGCTTCGCGGCCGCCTCCCAGTACGGGGGCAAAATCCTCGACCGCGTCGGCGCCAGGCCCTCGGTGGTGCTCGGCTGCGCGCTGGCGGCGGCCGGGTTCTTCCTCTGGGGCCACTCCCTCACCGACCTCTCGGTCTCCTCCCAGTGGTACTTCATCGTCCTCGCCGGCGCCGGGGTCGGCCTCGTCCTCAGCCCCGCCAACACAGACGCCCTCAACCGCGTCGCCCGCGACCGCTACGGCGAGGCGACCGGCATCACCCAGACGGTCCGCAACTTCGGCTCGAGCCTCGGCCTCGCCGTGCTCGGCTCGATCCTGATCCTCGAGAACCGATCGAACCTGGAGACGACCCTGGGCGCGAAAGGGCTGGCCAAGGGCAGGGCGGATGAAATCGCCGACTCGATCAGCAACGGCTCGAGCGCCGGCGCCGAACTCCCGGCCCACGCGGGAGCGGCCGCACAGAAGGCCTTCCACGTGGTCACGGAAGCCGTCGCCCACGACTTCGCGCTCGCCTCCCGCACCGTCTTCTACGCGATGGCCGGCGTGATGGCGGTGGCGTTCTTCGTCGCGCTGGCGGCAATGCCGGCCGGCAAAGTCGAAGAGCCGCCCGAGGAGGGCCCCGCCGCATAGGGTTGTCCGGGTCAATGGCCGCGATCCGCCGCCTCCTCCCGGCGCTCGGGACGATCCTCCTGCTCGCCACCCCCGCCGCGGCGTCCGCCGCGCAGCCCGAGAGCAACGCGCAGCGGCTGGCCGAGACGTACGCGCCGATCACGATGCTGCGCGAACAGCAGGATCCGCCCTGCGAAACCTCGGCCGAGCAGTACCAGCCGACCAGCGTCGACACCGTGCTCGGCAACCCGACCGTGACCCTGCAGCAGTTCGTCCCCGAAGAGGGCCTGCAGGACATCGCCAAGGCCCCGACCGCGGCCGAAATAGCCGGGCTCGGCGACGACTACTACCTCAACCTGCGCGGCGAGGCGTTGGGCGAAACCTGCGACTACGCGCGGGAATTCGCCCGCCTCGTGCGCGAAGGCAGGGCGCCGGCGATCACCTACGCCCACCTCACCCGCGAACCGAACCACTCCGGGTTCGTCATGCAGTACTGGTTCTTCTGGTACTTCAACCAGTTCAACGACCTCCACGAGGGCGACTGGGAGGGGATGCAGGTCAGCTTCGACTCGGAAACGGCGAGCGAGGCGGTGGCTGAAGAACCGAGCGAAATCATCCTCTTCCAGCATTCCGGCGGCGAGCGCGCGGACTGGGAAGACCCGAAGGTGCAGAAGGCAGGCACCCACCCGATCGTCTACCCGGCGGCGGGCTCCCATGCGACCTTCTACGACTCCGCCGTCTACGTCGAGAACGGCCAGGGCGGCTCCGGGGTCGGCTGCGACAACACCTCCGAACCGCTGCGCGAACTGCCGCTGCGGCCGGTGCTGCTGCCGAACGTGGTCCCCGAAGGGGGCCGGTTCGAGTGGCTGAGCTACGACGGGCATTGGGGTGAAAAGGAAAAGGGCTTCAACAACGGCCCGACCGGGCCGCAGACGAAGACCGTCTGGCGGGAACCGTTCGCCTGGATGGCCGAACAGCGCTCGACCAGCCCGCGGCTGCCCGGCGGCTCGGTGGTCGGGCCCCAGGTGACCAAGGCCTTCTGCGGCGCGGTCGCCTCGGTGTCGGACCTGATCAACCTCGAGGCGAAGTCGCGGGCGGCGGCGATCGCGACGATCGCCGGCTCCCTGCTCCTGATCATCCTCTTCGTCGTCCTCACCAAGTGGGGCCCTGTCGACCTCGAGCAGCTGCGCGCCCGGCGCTCCTTCGGGCAGCTGGTCCGCACCGCCCGCCGCCTCTACGGCCGCCACTGGCTGCCGCTCGTCGGGATCGGGCTGACCGCGGTGCCGATCGTCGGCGGCGCCAACCTGCTCGCGTCCCTGCTCGCCGCGGGGCGGGGCGTCGATGACGCCGCCGGCCGCGGCGGCTTCAACCTCGCGCTCGGCGACCTGGTCGAATCCTTTGCGCGGCCGGCGGCGATGGCGGTCGTCGCCGGCGCCGTCGTCGTCTTCGTCCGCCTCCTGGTCGAGTCGAGGCCGGCCGGCTTCAGCGCGTCCTGGCGCGGCCTCGGCCGGCGCTTCTGGCGGGTCGTCGGCGGCCAGATGCTGGTCATCCTCGGGCTCTTCCTGCTCGTGATCTCGGTGATCGGGATCCCCTGGGCGATCTACAACTACGTCGCCTGGAGCTTCGTCAAGCAGGAGATCCTCTTCAACGACACGTCCATCCGCGAGGCCCTGCGCGGCAGCCGCGACCTCGTCCGGGGCCGTTGGTGGCACACGCTGCGCGTCGCCGGCTTCCTCTTCGTCGTCAGCATCGTCGTCGGCCCGGCCCTCTCCTTCGCGCTGATCTTCACCAGCCTGCCGCTGATCTGGATCAACCTGGTCGGATCGCTGATCTTCGCCCTCCTGATCCCCTTCGTCGCGCTCGGGGAGACGCTGCTCTACTTCGACCTGCAGGCGCGGGCCGAGGCCGAGCCGGCGAAGCCGCGGCGCTCCTGGCGGCCCTGGCACCCGCGCCGGTTCGGACGCCTGGAAACGGCGCCGAGCGGGTAGGTTGCCCGCGTGAAGATCCTCGCCTTCAGCGACCTGCACCGCGACCTCGATCAGGCGGCGGTTCTCACCGAGTTGTCTGCGAGCGCCGACGTCGTGGTCGGCGCCGGCGACTTCGCCTCGGTCCACGAGGGCCTGGAGGAGACGATCGCGGCGCTGGCGGCGATCGAGACGCCGACCCTGCTGGTCCCCGGCAACAACGAGACCGAGGAGGCGCTGCGCGAGGCGAGCGCCGAGTGGGACGCCGCCACCGTCCTGCACGGGGAAAGCGCGACGGTCGAGGGAGCCGAGTTCTTCGGCCTCGGGGCCGGCATCCCGGTCACCCCCTGGGACTGGAGCTTCGACCTCGACGACGCGGCCGCCGGGGCGATGATGGGCGACTGCCCCGAGGGGGCGATCCTGATCCTCCACTCCCCACCCCAGGGCCACTGCGACGCCAACACCGGCGGCGACCACTTCGGCAGCCCTGCGCTGCTGGAGGGAATCGAAGCGAAGCGGCCGCAGCTCGCGGTCTGCGGGCACATCCACGAGTCGTGGGGCTGCGAGAGCCGGATCGGCGAGACGACGTTGTGGAACCTGGGCCCGAAGGGCACCTGGCTCGACGCCTAGCCCCGCCTCGCCCCCCGCCCTCACGTAACCGCCGCCAGACAGCGGTGTTCATAGATCGTAACTATCCGCATTATCTCCCAGGAGGGAACAAGATGATGGAGATGATCAAGCGGTTCGAGCCGGTCGCGTTGCTGGTCCTGGTGCTCGGCGCCCTGAACTGGGGCATGGTCGGGCTCTTCGACACCAACGTGATCTCAGACGTCTTCGGCGGTGGAACGCTGACGGACGTCGTCTACACGGTCGTCGGGGTCTGCGGTCTCCTGTACATCCCCAGGGTGCTGGAGAGCATGCATCTCAGCGACCACATGCCGCACCCCCGCGGCACCTGATCACAGACACGATTCCCCGTCGCTCGGGCCCCTCACGGGGCCCGAGCTCGTTACGCGATTCGGCGGCCGAGCCGCCGCCCGGCTACTTGCCGGACGGCTTGCAGGTACGGACGAGCGTCGAGGTCAGCGACCTGCCGTCGTCGAACCCGAACGAGGTCCTGGTCAGCGGGAAGCTGGTGACCGGGACTCCCTTCGGCGTCGGGCAGCCGGCGCTGAGGTAGCTGTGACGGTCGCCGTGGAAGCTGTAGGTGCGCGAGAGCGCCAGGTCGATCCCGGTGATGTTGCCCCAGTTGAGCAGGGTCGCCGGGAAGACCGCCGAGAGCGAGGTCCCGAAGTCGCCCTTGCCGATCTTCTTCATTTTGAAGACGATCACGAAGGAGGTCGCGAACGGGTGGGCCGCGTAGATATGCCCGAAGAGGACCGGCTTGCCGCCTTCGGTGCCGTTGAACAGCAGCATCCGGCCGCCGGATGGGTACGGTTTTTGGTTGGCGAGGGTGATTTCGGCTTTGAAGGTTCCCTTGCCGACCAGCGAGGAGCGGCAGGCGCTGAGCGCCCGCGAGGAGGAGCCTGGCTGGATCGAGTCATAGGCGCAGACGGGGAGGCCGGTGGTGTCGATCTGGCCGTTCTTGTTGAGGTCGATCGACAGTTTCGTCAGTTTCGGCGGGTCGGTCTTGTCGGTGGTCGAGATCTGCCCGCCGACTGAGACCTTGATCGGCGCCGTGCCGCTGCGGGGGAGCCTGGTCGGGCTCAGTTCCCCGGTCGAGGTGAGCTGGAGGTTGCCCTTGCGGGTGACCTCCGCCTGGGCGAACACCGAGGTCGCGAGCAGCGCCAGCAGTGCGAGGAGAAGGACGGTCCTAACGGCGCGAAAGCTCATCAACGGCCTCGATTCGATTTTCGGTTGCGTTTGCCTGCGGCGAGAGCGTAGCCCCGACCGCCCCTGCGCTTCGGGTGGGCGCGGCGCTTGGGCCGCTTCCCCGTCGCGGCGGCGCCCCCCTCGTCGCTGCTGAGGGCCATCGCCGCGGCGCTCGGAGAGACCGCGGCGGCGAACGGTTCCCCGCCGGTTTCTTCTTCCACTTCTTCGGGGCCTTCTTCTTCGACGTGGTTTGCGGGCAGCGGCGGGGCCGGCAGTTCGACCTGGGTCGCGGCGTGGGGCGGGTAGACGAGGACGGCGGCCCGTTCGGAGTTCTCGGTGGTCACGTAGACCTGTCCCTGGGTCGGTTCGTTGCCGGAGTTGTCGACCGCGAGGCCCGGAGGCAGGGCGTCGACGACGTTGTATTTGAGCCGGCCCTCGTAGGCGCCGGTGGCGTCGAAGACGTGGATTGCCGCTTCGGGCCGCTCGGTGTATTTCGGCTGCAGGTTGTCGGCGACGTAGACCTCGCCCGTGAACCTGTCGACCGCGACGGCCGAGTCGCGCAGCGAGGTGAAGTGCCCGCGCGGGGTGTCGTGGCCGTCGATCGTCGCCACCGGGGTCAGCGTGCTGACTTTCGGGTCGAAGACCTTGACCGTGTTGGTCGAGGCATCGGGGACGTAGAGGCGGCCCTGGGTCGCGGGGAACTGCGAGATCGCGAGGCCGTAGCCGTCGCCGATGCTTCCGGCGCCGATCGTCCCCAGCGGCGCCCCCGCCGGATCGAAGGCCGCGAGGTGGTCGCGGTCGTTGACGTAGACGTTGCCGGTCGCGGTGTCGGCGGCGACGCCGGTCGGGCGCTCGGAATCGACCGGGGCGCCGGTGATCACGACCCCGGTTTTGGCTTCGCTCGGGAAGGAGGTGAACTTGACCACGCTGCGGTGGTAGACGTTGGCGTAGAGGACGTCGGCGCCGTCGAGGGAGAGCTCGCAGGCGGCATCGACGGGTTTGTCGTCTTTCTCGACCGGCTGCCCGCCCGGGTCGAGCGGTTCGACCCCGGCGATCTGGCCGCCGTAGCCGCCGCCGGTGCCGAAGATGTCGATCGCGTGGTGGTAGTAGTCGGAGACGAAGAAGTCACCGGTGCTCTTGACGGCGAGCCCGCAGGCGCCTTCGAAGTCGCCGACCGGCGGCGGTTCGGGTTTGAATTCCGGCGGCGGCCGCAGCGGACGGAAGGTGTTCAGCGGGTCGTCGAAGTCGGCCTGCGCCGAGACGGCGCCGAGGACGGCGACGGCGAGCAGCGCCGCGGCGCAGAGCGCCGCCAGCCGGACCAGGGTCTTGCTCGTCGCGCTCATCGGCCCCTCCCCTTCTCCGCCTTCTTGGTCTTGCCTTTGCACTGGCCCCGCAGCACGGAGGTGAAGGTGGCGCCGATGTTGTTCTGGCCCAGCGCCTTGACGGTCGCGGTCGGCGGCGAGGTGCAGATGTTGGCCGAGTTGACCAGCAGCCCGTTGTCGCCGCCGTTGAGGGTCATCACGAAGCGGTTGATCGGCGCGTCGGGGACCTTGTCGAAGAGGGCGCGGATCCCCTGCTTGGCCGGGCCGATCTTGCCCTCGAGGACGATGTGGACGGAGCCGCTCCGCAGCGAGGCGACGAGGTCGGGCAGCCGGTGCTGGGAGGAGCGCAGGTAGACGTTGCCGCGCAGCGGTTCGTCGAAGAGCGGCGTGTAGGCGACCGCGTGCCCGTAGACCGAGTCGGCCGGGCACTGCTCGGCGTTGAACTGGACGTTGGTGCAGATCGATTTGATGTGCTCCTGGGCGAGGAACTCGGAGTGCGGCATCGTCACCTCGATCCGCTTCAGGTTCGAGTCACCGGCCCCCCGGCTGGCGAAGGTCGCCCGCAGCTGCGGGTAGTCGCCGCGCTTGGAGCCGCCGCGCAGGCGGATCCCGAGCTTCGGCTTGAAGCCGAGGGTGAGGCAGTTGAGCAGCTGGAAGTGCCTGGAGACGGTCGCCGAGGAGTCGTCGGCGCTGGTGGAGAACTGCATCCCCGACCCGGTCAGGGTCGAGATCAGCTCCGACGCTTCGCAGCTCGACGGATTGTGGGTGAACTGGAAGCGGTCGACGTAGATGCGGACGTCGCGCAGGTGCAGCGGGATGCCGTCGATGATGTGCGGGATCGGGTCGGAGGAGTGGGAGTCGATCTGCAGCTGGGCGGTCAGCGGATTGACCTCGAAGGCCGAGCGGATCACGATCGTGCCGAGGTCGAAGGGCCCGACGGTCGCCGAGTTGATCGTCACCAGCGAGAGCGGCGCGCCGTGGTAGGGGCCGCCGAGGTAGACGCGTCCCGGCGCATAGGTGAGGGCCGAGCCGACCCCGTACCCGGTCAGGGTGCGGCCGACCTGGCTCGCCGCCGGGCAGGACGGGCTCGCGGTCTCGGCCGCGCCCTGCTTGTGGCGGGCCGCCTCGATGGCGGCCTCCGGGCAGAACGGGATGCCGGCGAGTTTGCCGGTGATCCCCTTCGGCAGGATCAGCGAGTAGGAGGTGATCTCCTGTTCGTTGTCGGCGCGGGTCAGGTGGACGAAGTAGGGCGTGTAGGAGCCGACGTTGGAGTTGACCGCCCCGGCCTTGGCCCCGGGGGTGAACGGAGGCGCGACGCCGGCCTTCGGGCAGGGGCCGCCGCCGACGCCCGTTTCTACGTCTGAGGCGTTGGAGGAGCTGACCGAGGGCTGGCCTTCCGCCCACGGGGACATCTCGACCCGGCTGATCGCTTCGCCGCAGGCCGGCGGCGTGACCAGGAACGCCCGCTGGCCGGTGCGGAAGTTGATGTTGAGGTCCGAGTAGGGCAGCTGCGGCAGGCCGTCGAAGGTCGCGGTCAGGTCGCCAGTCTGCGGGTCCGGGGCGATCTTGCCGGCGAGTTTCACCTCGGCGCCCCGATTGGGCGCCTTGGCGACCAGGTAGACGGCGACGATCGAGTCGAAGGGGTTCTCGGCGCCGGGAGCCGTGGTCGTCGGGTCGTCGGGGATCGCGAGGTAGATCGCGCCTTCGAAGAGCTCGTCGAAGAGCGGCGTGCGGACCGTGAAGTCGCCGACTTTGGATCCGTTCGGGCAGGCCGACCCGGGTTCGGTGAGCGGGGTCTCGGCGGCGAACTGGGCCTCGCTGCAGGTGCCGAGGCCGGCGCCCACGGACGGGTTGACGGTGACCCCCGGCGGCAGTTTCACGACCGCCTTCTTGATCGGCGGCGCGGTCGGCTGTTCGCGGTCGGTCAGCCCCGTGTCGACGTTCTGGAGGCGGAAGTTGTAGCCGCTCGGCGAGGACGCCTTCTGGTCGGTGAGCAGGCCGAGGGACGACGGTTCGAAGGGGATCTGGCCGCAGAGCCCGAGTTCGACCGGCTGGCCGAGGGAATCGTGGGCGAGCGCCCCCGCCGAGACCTCGGCGGGCTGCTGCCAGGAGGTCGCGGTGGCGTTGAAGGGCATCGTGCCCGAGCAGCGGGTCGGAAGGCTGACGAAGGCGAGCGGCTTGTGGAAGGTCTCGGCGCTTCCGACCGAGCATTTCGCCCACGGGAACTCAGGTTCGCTCTCGTTCAGGCAGCTGCCGCGTTCGACGTCGTGGGAGGCGCCCCAGGGGATGCCCCAGAGCGAAATCGAGAGCTTGTTGATGTCGAGGCCCTGAGGGATGTTGCGGGCCCTCAGGGTCAGCGGGTAGGAGCCGTTCCCCGCCTCGCGCCAAACCGACGTCGAGGACGACCGGGGCGCCGTAGGGGGCGAATCCGAGCTGGGCGGCGACGCCCCTCGGCGGCTGCAGGTTGAAGATCCCGAAGCGCCGTACTTCGCCGCCGCCGCGCGCGGTGCTCACCTCGACCGTCCCGACCTGGGTTTCGTCCGGGCAGTTCTCGCCCGAGAGCGAGACTTCGTGGGGCGAGCTGCGGGGGGCCGCGAAGGCCGCCGCCAGGCAGGTGGGAAGGACCGAGGGGTTGAGGATGAAACCGGGCGGGGTCTCGACCGTGAGGTTGCGGATGTCGCCGTCGGGGAACTCGGTCCCGGGCTGGTCCTCGAAGTCGCCGCCGCGGTTGAGCCCGACCGAGAAATCGACCTGGTACGGATGGGAGCCGGCTTCCACCGCGGGGCCGCCGCCGTCGGCGAAGGGCTGGACGTCGAACCCTTCGGCGCCGGGCAGGAACCCGAAGCCCTGGGTGGTGGCAAAGGTCGCTTCGGCTTCGTCGCTGCCGGAGGAGTTGGTCGCGACCAGACGCAGGTGGTAGGTCGTGCTCGGCTCGAGGCCCGAGATCGCCGCCCGGGCCGGGCGCGGCCCGCTGCCCTGGCCGGCCGTGACCGGCGCCGTCGCCGTCGCGTTCGCGAAGCCGCTCTGGGTGAAGTCGGTCTGGTCGACGTACTGGAAGACGTAGGCGGTCGTGAGGCCGCCGGGGTCGACCTCTCCCTTGGCCAGGGCGGAGACTCCCTGGAGGTCGGTGGCGGAGACGTTGGCGGCGGTCGGCGCCGCCGCCGAGGCGGCGGAGGCAAGGCTGAGCAGCGCCGCCAGCGCGCCGATGGTCATCAGCAGCATGCGCTTCATCGCTTCGCCCCCTTCTTGCCCTTGCCGCCCTTGGCCTTGCCGCACTTGCCCTTGGCCCTCGAGGCGGGCCGGCAGCGCTTGCGTTCCTTGCGGTGGTGCTTGACGTAGGTGATCCGCGGATTCCCGGGACCCGCGACCAGAGTCGAGAGAGCCGGGTCGACGGGTTCGCTCGGCAGGCTCTGGCAGGCGTCGCCGAAGCAGGGGATTTCTTCCAGCGGTTCGGGGAAGCCGCCGCCGACGCGGGCGTCGTAGACGTCGAAGGCGCCGGGGTCGGTGCCGACGAGCGAGCCGTCGGTGACGAAGAAGACGTCATCGCCGTCGGCGGAGGCGTCGACGAGGCGGCCGCCGCCGGCCGCGCGCCCGCTCGAGATCAGCGCCACGCAGCCGACGGCTTTGGCGCAGCCGCCGGAGCCCTGGGCCTCCCACTCGTAGACGTCGGCCTCGCGGTTGGTGTCGGATGGCGACCAGCTGGTCACCGCTGTCGAAGAAGACCTCGGCCGCCGTCGGCCGAGAGCACCCGCGGCTTGTAGGCGCTCGTCGCGCCGGCCTGCTGGCCGTTGGTGACCGAGCCCGGGATCGTCCCCGAGCCGGTCGGGCGCTGGCCGTTGGGGCGGCAGGAGACGCAGCGGAGGACGTCGGCGCCGGCCGAGTAGAGGAAGACCTCGGAGTGGACGAGCGATTCTTCTTTCTGGTCGCGGTTGTCGTAGCCGGTGAGGACCGCGTCGGAGACGAAGAGGAGCTCGCCGCCGTCGGCGCTGACCCGGGCGGTGCCGGACGCCGGCGGGTAGTCGCCGGGGTCCGCCGCTTCGGGGGCTTCGGCGACGTCGGAGATCGTCCCGGCGCTCCAGCGGAAGACGCCTGCGGCGGTCGCGAAGTAGGCGACCGAGCCGTCGGCGGAGGCGCCGAGCATGCCGAGCACGCCGCCCGCCGGGGTGATGTCGGCGGCCGTGTTCGCCGCCGCGTCGTAGCGCCAGAGGTGGCCGGCTTTGGTGAAGAAGGCGACGCCGCCGTCGGGCGTGGCGGTCTGGAAGGTCCCCCCTCCCCGGCCGCCGTGTCGATCGCTTTGGCCCCGGAGGCCTGCTCGAGGAAGAGGTTGCCGTTGTTGAGGTTGCTCCAGTAGACGCGGGCGCCGTCGTCGGAGATCGCGCCGGCGCGGGCGGCGAGCGCGGCGCCGGGGGCCGCGTTGACGAGGTCGAGGCCGGAGGCCGCGGACCAGACGTAGAGGTTGGGGCTGTTCGGGTTGCAGCCTTCGCCGAGCGGGACTTCGGTCGCGTCGTCGGTCAGCGCCGCGCAGCTCGAGAGGGCGACGTGCCGCGAGGTCCGGCGTCGCCCCGGCCAACTCGAGGTCGAAGTCCGCCGGCCCGATCTCGAGGCCGGTGACGTCGTCGGCGCCGAGCAGCGCCTCGAAGCCGGCTCCAGCTTCGCGCAGGTAGTAGTCCTGGTAGCCCGCGGGGGCGTCGGTGCCCGCCAGCGGCGGATTCGCCACCGGGCACTGGCCTTCGAGGGCACGGCAGTGGAGGCCGTTGAGGAGCAGGCCGCGCGAGAGGTCGGTCGAGAAGAGCTGGTAGGGGACGCCGTTGGCGCCGGTGCCGAAGCTGCCGGAGAAGATCGGCACGGTCAGGTTCTCGGTCGCCCAGCCCGCTTCGCCGCGGATCGAGAGGTACTGGCTGCCGGCCGGGGCGCTCTGGGCGCCGTCTCCGAACGAGGCGGCCGAGCTGTAGGTGACGGAGCTGCCGTCGGCGGAGGCCTGCAGGACGCCGCCACCGGCGACGGAGCCGGCGCCGTTGATCGAGCCGCCGTTCTTTTCGACCGGCGAGACAAGCTCCCAGCCGCGGCCGTCGGGCAGGCCCGCGGCCCCCGCGGATGCGGTCAGGAGCCCCAGCGCGGCGAGCGCGACGCATGCGATCGCCGCCCTCATCGGCGGCCTCGCTTGCGCTTCGCCTTGCCGCCGCAGCTCGCCTTGACGGCGGGCTTTGCGATCAGGCTGTCACCGTCGTGGGCGCCGAATTTGACCAGCGCCTTGTTCGTTTCGGCGCAGATGTTGCGCGAGTTGCGCAGCAGGCTCTTGCTGCCGCCCTGGAGCTGGACGACCAGCTTCGTGAAGGGGACGTCGGGGACGAATTCGAAGGTGTTGCGGAGGGCGCCTTTGACCGAGTCGGTTTTCCCGGCCGCTTCGAATTTGATCGGCCGGCTCGCCGGGCCGCGGAGGTCGAGGACGAGGTCCGGCAGGTTGTGGGAGGAGGAGCGGAGGATGACGTTGCCGGTCAGCGGCTCGTCGAGGAGCGGCGTGGTGACGGAGACCTTCCCGTAGACCGAGCCGGCCGGGCACTGGTCGGCCGCGAACTGGACCCTGGTGCAGACCGTTTTGATGTGTTCCTGGGCGAGCAGCTCGGTGTCGGGCAGCTGCAGCGAGACGTAGTCGATGTTGGCGTCGCCGGCCCCCGGCTTGAGGACCGCGGTCAGCGCCGGGTACTTGGTGCGCTGGGTGCCGCCCTTGAGCGAGAGCGAGATCTTCGGCTTGAACTTGAGCTGGCCGCACTCGCCGAGCTGGAAGGGGCTGAGCAGCGGCGCCGCGGCGCCGGTCGTCGAGAGCAGGGAGCCTTCGACGAGGAGCGGGTCGCAGGAGCTCGGGTTGAGGGTGAAGTCGGGCTTGTCGAAGCGCAGCGAGACCGAGCGGACGTCGAGCGGGATCCCCTTCAGCATCGTCGGGATCGGGTCGGTGATCGCCGTCAGCTGCGCGGTCGCCGGGTCGAGGCGGACGGCGATGCGGACGACGATCGTGCCGAGGTCGAAGGGCCCTGCCAGCGCCGGGGTGACGACCGCGAGGCTGAGCGGGGCGCCCTTGTAGGGGCCGGCGAGGTAGACCTTGCCCGGGGCGTTATAGGGAGCCGGCCCGGCTCCGGCGGCGGCGAAGGCGGTGCCGACCTGCGAGCTCGCCGGGCAGCTGGGCGCCGCCTGCTCGTCGGTCCCGGGCCGCGCCGCTGCGGCGGCGAGGGCGGCGTCGGAGCAGGTGGCGCTGCCGGCGAGTTTCGCGATCAACCCGCGCGGCGGCGTCACGGTCACGGTCGAGAAGCGCTGCGAGCCGTCTTCGCGCCTGAGGTTGACGATGAAGGGCCGGTAGGCGCCGGCGATCGGAGCGGCCGAGCCGCCTTCGAAGGAGGGCTCATTGGGAAGCGCCGCCTCGCTGTTGACGCAGCGCTGGTCGTGCGGGCCGTGGGTGATAGCCCAGCGGTCCGAGGGCGTCGCCGGCGGGCCCGATTCCGGCGCCGACCAGGGGGTCATCACCGTGGTCGCGGTGAAGGTCCCGCACGAGGTCGGCGTCTGGAACGGCGCCACCGCGCCGCCGAAGAAGCTCATCTTGAAGTGTTCGAAGGTCAGCTGCGGGTTTTCATCGAAGGTCGCCGTCATCCGGCCGGTGGCGGGGTCGAGGACGATGTCGCCGGGGATCTTGGCGACGATGCCGCGGCCTTCGACCACCGCGTAGATCGCCAGCAGCGAGTTGAACGGGTTGTCGTAGGGGGTCGCGACGAATACCGAGCCGTGCAGCGGGTCTTTGAAGATCGGCGTGTCGACTTCGAGCTCGCCGATCCGCGAGGAGTCCGGGCAGCGCTGCGGGGCCTTGTCGAAATGGCCGACGCCGCCGCCGGGGGCGCTGGTCATCCCGATCTGCTGCGGGGAGCAGGCGCCGAGGCCGTTGGCGCCGGACGGGTTCAGGGTCAGGCCCTCGGGCAGGTTGACGGTCGCTTTGCGCAGGTGCCCGACCGAGAGGCCTTCGGGGTCATCGCTCTGGGGGATGGTGATGTCGACGTCGAGGCCGGTCGGCGAGTCGGCGGCGTTCGTCGTCGGCCGCGCTTTGATGCTCGGTTCGAAGTCGATCGAGTCGCACCCGGTCAGCGTCACCGGTTCTTCGTAGAAGAGGAAGTGGCCGGCGTTCTGCCAGGAGTCGGTCCGCAGATGGGTCGCGACCGGTCCGCAACGGGCCGGCAGCGAGAGGAAGGGCAGCGGTTCGATCCCGGCGGAGAGCCCGCCCTGGAAGAGGCCCTGGAGGCGGAGCGGGTCGTTGACCGGGTCCGCGGGGACGCCCCAGAGGATCAGTTTCTGGCCGTAGACCGGCAGCCCCTGGTTGATGTTGTGGATGTCGGCGGTGAGGCCGTAGTCGCCGTCGGTGCGGACCGTGAGGACGATGTTGACCAGGGCCCCGAAGACGTTGGCGGCGAGCACCGCGGTCTGGTCGTCGGTCGCCGCCATGTTGTAGACGGGGAGTTCGAGGTAGAAGCCGAGGCTCGAGTCGAGGCTGACGGCGAGGATCCCGACCTGGGCGGCCGGGTTGCAGAGACCGCCGTTGGCGACCAGGAACGCCGGGGTGCAGAAGGGGATCGATTCCGGGTTGCCGTAGAAGCCCGCGGGGAGTTCGGTGATGATGTCCTTCGGCTGCCCGTCGGTGACCAGCTGCCCGTTCTGCATCGTGGTCTGGTTGACCGTGTATTCGGTGATCACGTCGGCGTGGACGCCCGCCTGGGTGGTCGCTTCCTTGGTGTACGGGTCGACGTACCTGTTGGCGAAGGTTTTGAAGGCGTAATCGGCCGAGGCGGTGCCGACGGCGACCGTCACCAGCAGCGCCGCGCAGGCGAATAGGGAGATGCCGATGAGCTTTGCCCCCCTCACCGGTTCCTCCCGTGCTTCTTCTTGTGGTGGTGCTTCTTCTTGTGGTGGTGGTGCTTGGGCCTGACCCGCTTCGCGCGGCCGTTCGGCGGCCCGGAGAAATTGGGGGTGGTCGGCAGCGCCTCGGGCGGCAGCGCCGAGGTGGCGGTGCGGCAGGCTTCGCCTTCGCAGATCGGCGGTTTCGGTTTGGGCGTCGGCAGGCCGCCTTCGGCGTCGGCGTCGTAGAGGTCGAGTTCGGCGGCGTCGATGTCCTGCGGCAGCAGCGCCGAGCGCGAGAGGAAGAAGACGTGTTTGCCGTCGTCGCTGTTGTCGGCGATGTAGGAGGGGTTTTCGTCTCCCTGCCCGGCGGAGATCAGGGTCGTCCTGCCGTCGTTGTACTCGTAGACGTCCTGCGAGAAGGTCTGGTCGGCGGCGACGAGGCGATCGCTCGAGTTGAAGAAGACACGGCCGTCGTCGGTGATGTTGCGCGGGACCAGGCCGTAGGCCGGGCTCAGGGCTTCCGGGACGTTGCCGAGGTCGGAGTCCCGCGCCGAAGGGGTGCCGTTGGGCCGGCAGGAGACGCAGGCGATGTCGCCGGTCTCATCGTCGTAGAGGTAGATCGCGTTGTGCCCGTTGTTGGTGGCGCCATCGACCGAGTCGGAGGAAGTGAAGAGCGCGAAGCGGCCTTCGCGGGAGATGCGCGAGAAGCCCCCGTTGGTGATCGATGCGATGTAGCGCGTGGTGCCGGCGCTCGGGCCCTCCGGGCTGGCGACGCCGCCGGGCCCGGGGGTCCAGACGTAGAGGTTGTTGGCGTTTCGCTGGGCGCCCGGCGCGAGGCGCCGCGGCGAGCCGAAGTAGATGTGCGAGCCATCGTCGGAGGGCCTGGCCCCGGACTGCAGGCCGAAGACCGCGTTATGGGTGTCGGGGGTGATCTGTTCGAGTTTTTTGGTGGCGAACTGGTAGCGGTAGAGGCCGCCGCCAGGGGTCGCTTTGTCGGTCAGCTGGGCGAGGCTGCCGAAGTAGGCGGTTTCGCCGTCGGGAGTGGCGGTGACGAAGCTGCCGTCGCCGGGGGCCGACCCTCCGTCGCCGGCGCGCTGCGAGGCGTCGACCAGGACCACTTCGCCGGTGTCGAGGTCGCGCCGATAGATCGACCCTGACGGGAACACGCCGTTGTAATAGAAGATCTTCGAGCCGTCTTCAGAGACGCCGTGGGTGCCGCCGTGGGCGGGCCTGCCGCAGTTGCCGCTCACAGGCCAGCCTTCGGCCGGAAGTTTTTCGGGGCCTTCCCCCGGAACGCTTTCGGGGAGGTAGGAGGCGAGCTTGAGGTGGCCGCCTTCGCTGACGTAGAGCGCGGTTTCGGGGGCCCCCGGTTCAAGGCTGCCGCCGCGCTGCCAGATGTAGACCCGTTTGAGGTCGGGAGAGGCGCCGACGAATTCGGAGTTGCCGCCGAGGTAGGGGTCTTCGAGTTTTTCGGGGCGGGTCAGCCAGGTCGTGTGCCCGGTCCCGACGTCGAGCATGTAGACGTCGTTGAAGCCGTTGTCGAGGTCCTGTTCATCGAGCGAGGCGCTGGTTTCGATGATGCCCTGGGTGTAGTCAGTCGAGTAGCAGGAGACGGCGGCGAAGAGGATCGTCGGCGGCAGCAGGTTCGCGATCGCGTTCGAGTCGGTCGCCGACCAACCGGATTCGGTGCGGTGGGCCGCCAGGGTGGAGAAGGTGAGGTTGCTGATCGCGATGTCGGGGGCGACCTGGGTGAAGTAGGAGAGGCGGGTGCCGTCGTCGTTGACCGAGGGGACACGGGAGATGTCGCCGTAGTCGGGGGTCGGCGGGTTGACCATCTCGTAGGCGCGGCAGTCCGGCAGCGCCGCCGACGGGCCGATCCGGAATTTGGCGTTGGGGCAGGGGTCCGCGGCTTTGGGGCGCGTGGTCAGGGTCCTCTCGGTGCCGATCGTTTCGCCGGCCGAGTTTTTGGCGACGAGGCGGAAGCTGTATGAAGTCGCCGGCGAGAGCCCTGCGATCGCCGCCCCGACGGGGACCGGCGCGCTGCCGGCGAAGATGACTTTCGAGGGGGTGCTCTGTTCGAAGCCGGGCCCGTACTCGAAGTGGTACGTCGTTTCGCCGCCGTTCGGGTTGATCGTGCCCGCCAGCGCCGCCGAGGTGACGGTGACGTGGGCCGGGGCGGTTTTGACGGTCGGTTTGGTGACCGGCGGGGTGAAGGATTTCGAAGCGCTGGAGACGGGGCCGGCGGCGTTGGAGGCGACCAGTTTGACTTCGTATTTGACTCCCGGGTTGAGGTCCACCGCATCGGCTTCGACCGTGTGGTCGTTCTGATCGGCCGCGATCGTGCCGCCGACGAGGTCGACGCATTCCGGCGTGCATTCGAAGTGCCATTCGACGTCGGAGACCGAGAGTTTTTCCGGTGTCGAGTTCGGGTTGATCGTCCCTGAGAAGTGGGCCGTGCTGCTGGTGAGCGCGGTCGGGTCGGCGATCGTCGGCGTCGGAGCGGCGACGAATTTGGTTTTGAATTTCACATACGGCGGCGGCGCCGGGTGAACCAGGCCGTCGTTGAAGTCGTAGTAGGCGGCTCGCGCTTCGTATTCGCTGCTGGCCAGGAGGCCGCCCTCTTCGTGAAAGGGGATTTCCTGGGTCGTCGAGCCTTCGTAGTAGCCGCTGAAGTTGAAGGAGGTCCAGGTCAGGCCGCCGTCCTTCGAGTATTCGTTGCCGGTGTAGACGGCGCCCCCGTCAGGGTTGACCGTGCCGGAGATTTCGACGGTCGTGTAGCCGGGGTTTTTGACTTCGCCCGTCGTCACCGTCGGGGCGGCGACGGCGCTCGAGGCCATCGCGAGGAACGCCAGGCAGGCGAGCGCGAGCAGGCCGAGCACGGGTCGAACGCCGATCGGCGACGAAGATGCCCTGGTCCCTCCTTGCGACAAGCTCTGCTTCCCTCTTCCCATGAGCCCCTGCAGACCGCAGCCGCGGCCCATCAGCGCTCTTGTGCGTTACGTCCCTGTTCCCTAAGACAGCTAACCCGCCACCGAACCCGCGGTAGCGGTGCAGACAGGAAGATAGGCATCCGGCCGTATTTTTGTCAAGGTCAGCGGTCGCAGGCGGCGGGGGCGAACGGGCTCGGAATGGCGTGTCCGCCGGGCCCGGGACCCGGCGGCAGGGGTCGTGGATTTCGAATGGTTCGGCGGCGATCGGGCCGCGCAGGCCGGTCGAGCCGATCGCCCGGACCCTGAAGACGTGTTTGCCGACCCCGATCCGGTAGCGCCTGGGCGAGTGGCAGCGACTGAAATGACCGCCGTCGAGCTTGCAGAGGAAGCGCCTGGCGCCGCCGTGGGCGAAGAAGCGGACCTTGACCCGAGCCCGGTGTTCGGCGACCGCTTCGGGAAAGGGCAGGACGACCGTCGCGATCTTCGCCCGCGGGCGCTTCGGGCCCCTGGCTTTCGCCGCGCTCTTCTTCGGAGGCGGGGTCGGTGGCCGTGAAGGGATCGGCGCTGGTCAGGACCTGCCCTCGGGCGCCGACCAGCGCGCAGAGCGAGTCGGACGGGCAGGAGGCGCCGAACAGCGCGTTCCCCTCGGGTTCGTATCCGGGAGTGGGGACGAACGGGATCACGTTGGCGAACGACCAGGCCGAGGCGCCATCCGTCGGATCGGTCGAGGTGAGGACGTCGCCGTTGTCGTCGACCGCGAGACACTGGGAGGCCGAGGCGCAGGAGGCACCGGTTATCTGGACCGAGCCGCCGCCGCCGAACACCTTCCAGCCGGCGCCTGCGGAGGTCGAGGTGAGCAGGTTCCCTCCCTGGTTGCCGCTGAGGCAGAGCTGCGTTCGCCACGCAGGAAACCGAACGCAGGCTTCCCGGGCCCGCCGGGGCGCCGATCACCTTCCACGCCGACGCATCGCCGCCGGGATCGTTCGAGGTGACGATCCGCCCGGAATCGTCGACGGCTACGCAGAATGATGCGGTTCCGCAGGAGACGGCGCGGAACTCGAATTCTTCGTCGAGTTCGATCGAGTGCCAGGCCTCCGGGGCCCCCCGTCGGGTCGGTGGAGGTGAAGATCTTGCCCTTGTCGGCGCGCTTCCCGGTCACCGCGACGCAGAGCCCGGCGGTCGGGCAGGAGATCCCGAACAGGTGGGTGTTGCGCCCCTGCCGTCGATCTCGATCGCGTTCCAGGCCGAGGCCGGACCGGTCGGATCGGTCGTGCTGTAGATGTTGCCCTGGTTGGTGACCGCGACGCAGAGCTGCGTCGTCGGGCAGGAGATCCCCTGGATCTGTTTGCCGGAGATCGCTTCGGTCGGCCAGTGGTCGGTTTCCGGCCAGGGCCCGTCCCCGACGTAGACCGTGCTGCCAGGCGGCAGGCCCCGCGGTCGGGTTGGTGGAGGAGGCGATCAGGTTGTTGGTGCCGGTCGCGACGCAGAGCGAAACCGATGGGCAGGAGACGCTGAGCAGGTAGGACTTCCCGGGAGGCCCCGCAAGCCGTGTCGCCTTCCAGGTCGTGGCATTTGGGCCTGGGGGAGCAGCAGAAGCGCGAAGGCGGCGAAAAGGAGCGCTGCTCTGACCCGTTGCATGTGTTGTCAGAGTACCCCTGCTCAGACGAATGACTCCGTATCGAACAAACACCCGGCCGGAACCAAAGGCGCGCGAGTGGGGCATGTACCGTGGGCGGGCGATGACCCGGCAGCGAACCCTCTTCCTGACCCTGGGAATCTGCCTTCTCGCGGCGATCGCGCCGGCGTCGAGAGCGCGGAGGCCGAGGCTCCCGCAGCCCACGCCTCGATAGTCAACGGCGGCGCCGCCTCGCCTGGCCAGTTCCCGTGGATGGCGTTCATCCTCGCCCGGCAGGGGCCGCACTCGGGCTTCAGCTGCTCGGGCACCGTCGTCTCGCCGAACGTGGTGCTGACCGCCGGTCACTGCGTCGAGAACGACGAGACGGGCCTCTTCACCCCGGCGTCCGACTACCTGGTCGTCACCGGCCGCAACGACGTCACCGACAAGGGGACGGGTGAGGTGCACGCCGTCTCGCGGATCGTCGTCTCCCCCCGCTACAGCCCCTTCGGAACGCTTCGCGGCGACGCCGGCCTGCTGATCCTGAAGACGCCGACTACCGCACCGCCGATCGCCCTCGCCGGCGCCGCCGACGCCGCGCTCGAGAGCTCGGGATCGGAGGCGACGATCGCCGGATGGGGACTGACCTCCGGCGAAGCGGAAAAGGCGCCGAGGACCCTGCGGTGGGCGAAGACAAAGCTGCAGGGCGCCACGTACTGCCGCCACCACGTCGTCGTCCCCCCGAAGATCTACTCCCAGGCGAACCAGCTCTGCACGGTGGAAATGGTGAAAGAGCCGGCCACCACCTGCTTCGGCGACAGCGGCGGTCCGCTCTTCGTCCAGGCGCCGAGCGGCGAGGCGGTGCAGGTGGGGATCACCAGCCTCGGCTCACCGACCTGCGAACCGGGATCGCCGGACGTGTTCACACGGATCGATCCGATCTCGCGCTGGATCGAGGAATGGATCGCCGCGGTCGCGCCCGGATCGAAGCTGCCGAAGCCGCTCTCGGGCTCCCCGCAGGGGCCGCGGCTGCCGCCGCTCCCCCGCCTGGTTGCCGCCCAGTTCGCCCACAACACCCTCCTCAGCGCCTTCGGCGAGCGTTTCCGCCAGCGGCGAGAACCGCTGCAGAGCTGCGAAAACCTGGAAGCCTCGAGGTATTTCTGCTTCACCGCCTGGTCGTACGGTCCGTCGACCTACTTCGGATCGCTCCAGGTCTATCTGGTGATCGAGAAAGGCCAGCTGAGCTGGTCCAGCACCTACGCGATCCACCGCGTCAACAGCCGCTGCGCCGGCCGCCTCCACGGCTCCCGGCGCTGCCCGTTGACGACCCGGAAGGGGACCGGCGGGCCCTGATCGCAGGGCGGCGAGGATCTTCCTCGCCGCCGTCGAATATCGGAGGCGAGATGCTCAGGGCCCGGCGTCACCTCACCTACGCGAACGTCGTCGCGACCCTCGCCTTGGTGATCGCGCTCGGCGCCGGGACGGCCTTCGCCGCCGGAAAAATCAACGGCAAGTCGATTCGCAAGGGCACGATCACCGGCAACAAACTGAAGCGCGACACCCTGACCGGCGCCCAGATCAGCGAGTCGAGCCTGGACAAGGTCCCGAGTGCGATCAGGGCAGACCACGCGACCGAAGCCGACCGTGCAGGAACGGCGCTCAACGCCGTCGAGGCCGACCACATCGGCGGGCTGACCGCAGCGCAGATCCAGCGGGTCGGGACGGTGGTACCGATCGACACACGGATGGCCAACGGCGAAACCGACCGCACCCTCGTGCAGGCGGGGCCGTTCACCGTCAAGGGCCACTGCGAGGCGGGCGGAGGCGGGCAGAGCTTCTACCAGGTGTCCGCGACGACGACCGAAAACAACTCCGTCGAGGCGTCGATCGACGTCTTCGACTTCAAGAGACACGAACTGGACTTCGACGCCGGTGACAACATCGTCATCACTCAGGACCAGGAGAGCGGCACGCCGCCGTCACCGAGCATCCTCTTCCCGGTGACCGCGTACCTGCTTTCCCCCGGCGGAACGGCGATCGCGATCGAGCTGGCGCAGGGCGGTCACCTCTTCAGCAACAACCAAGTGCAGTGCACCTACGCGGGCTTCGCGGTCGTCGCCGGCTGACCGCCAAGCCGGAGAGCCGCCCGCCTACCTCCCGAGGATCCGCGCCGCCAACCCGGAGTGGGCGGCGACGAGGCCGCGGTTGACGAGCAGGGCCAGCGGCATCAGCGCCAGCCCGATCGCGGTGCTGACGAACGCCCAGCCGGTGCTGTGCACGGTGTAGAGCCCGACGTTGAGGGTTCCGTACTGGTCGCCCGGGTTCGAGATCGCCCACCACCAGAGCGGCATCAGGACGTAGCTGAGCGCGACGCCTACCCCGATCAGGCCGACCAGAGCGAAGGCGAAGCCGAGGAAGGAGTTCAGCACCAGCCAGCCCAGGTCCCTCCAGGTCTGGGGGTCGGTGGTGACGCCGCGGAGGCGGTCGAGGAAGGCGCCCGAGCGCGGTGGCCGGTAGACGGCGGCGACCGCCTCGCCGCGGCTCCAGCCGGCCAGGGCCCGATCGAGCCGGGTCGTCCAGCGGTAGGCGTAGGTCGACCCGAACCAGACGAAGACGCCGACGACGAAGACGATCAGCGAGACGGTCGCGGTCAGGGTCGCGACCCAGACGCCGAAGGCGAGGATGCTGGTGCCGAGGATCGCGACCAGGTAGGCGAGGTCGTCGCCCGCTCTGCGGACCAAGCTGGTGGACGGGACATTGGCTTCTGCTGTTGTCGAGTTCATGCGGCCCATGTTCGATCCGCGTCGGCGCGGTTGGAATACGGGCAGCCGGCGTCTCGGGGGTACGGGTAGCACCCGGGCCGAGTCGTGCGAGGATGGGCCTGTCCGATGAGAGCGGTCGCCTGCCAACACGGTGAGTTCGACTTGGTCGAGCGCCCCGAGCCCGACCCGGGGCCCGGCCAGGTGCGGATCGAGGTCAGCCGCTGCGGGATCTGCGGCTCGGACCTCCACGCCCGCCACGGAATCGACCAGTGGGCCGAGCTCGCGACCAAGCTCGGCTACGACCGCTTCGGCCGCTCCGACCAGGCGGTCGTCTTCGGTCATGAGTTCAGCGGCCGCGTCGCCGAGTACGGGCCGAAGTGCCGCGAGGAGCTCGGCGCCGGCGCGCCGGTCGTCGCGCTGCCGCTGCTGCGAGGCGAGCGCGGCGTCGACACCACCGGCCTCTCCCAGCACGCGCCGGGCGCCTACGCCGAGCAGCTGCTCGTCCAGGAGTCGATGATGATGGCTGTCCCCAACGGGCTCGACGCCGCCGTCGCCGCCCTGACCGAGCCGATGGCGGTCGCCCTGCACGCGGTGCGCCGCGGCGAGGTCAGGAAGCGCGACGTCGCGATCGTGATCGGCTGCGGGCCGGTCGGCCTCGGGGTGATCCTGATGCTGAAGGCGACCGGGGTGCGGACGGTCGTCGCCGCCGACTACTCATCCGGGCGCCGGGAGCTGGCCCGGCGCTGCGGGGCCGACGTCGTCATCGACCCCTCGCAGGAATCCCCCTACGGGCCCAAGGGCGACCCGGGCTGGCTGACCAGCGCCCCGGCGGCATTCGACCTCGCCCTCGACACGCGGGAGAAACTGGGCCGCCTGCCCGTCGGCTGGTGGCACGCCTGGAGGCTGGCCGAGAAGCTCGGCGCCGCCCCGAAGCGCCCGGTGGTCTTCGAGTGCGTCGGCGTGCCGGGCGTGATCTCCGACATCGTCGACTCCGCCCCACTCTTCTCCCGGGTCGTCGTCGTCGGCGTCTGCGTCGGCCCTGACACGTTGACGCCGGCGATGGCGATCAACAAGGAGATCGACCTGCGCTTCGTCCTCGGCTACACGCCGCTCGACTTCCACGACACCCTGCATATGCTCGCCGAGGGGAAGGTCGACCCGCAGCCGATGATCACCGGCACCGTCGGCCTGGCCGGCATCGCCGATGCCTTCTCGGACCTCGCGGACCCCGAGAGCCACGCGAAGATCCTGATCGACCCCTCGCTGGCCTGAGCGGCGGCGTCAGCGCTTCGGGCGCTTGGCGGGCACCTTCGGGCAGGAGGCGCCGACCTTGATCTTCTGGCTCATGGTCTTGCCGTTCTGCGCGGTGTACTCGACGGTGTCGATCGGCACCGCGCCGCAGAGGCTGCGGGTGTTGATCAGGTAACCGCGCTTGCCGCCGAAGATCGTCAGGTGGAAGTTGCCGATCGGGGCGTCGGGGACGACCGGGACGGTGGTCTGCAGGAGGCCGCCCGACGGTCTTCGTGTCGGCGCGGGGCAGCAGGTCGACCTGGCCGTTGAGGACGAAGGCCAAGCGCGGCAGCCCGCCCGAGCCCGAGACCGCGTAGACCGGCCCGCCCAGCGGCGCATCGAGCAGCGGCGTCTTCGTCGTCGCTTCCCCGATCGTCTGTTTCCCGGCACACTGGGTGGCGGCGAGTTCCTTCTCGGAGCAGATGTTGCCGAGGTGGCGCTGGTCGATCTCGAAGGCTTTGGAGAGGGTGACGGCGATCGATTTGATGTTGGCGTCGCCTTTCACGCGTCCGCAGGTCGAAGCGCAGCGCCGGGTTCTTGGCCCGCCTGGTGCCGGCGGCGCCGCCGACCTGCTTGATCGCCATCCTCGGTTTGAAGGGCAGCGTCGCGCAGTTGACGGCCGTATAGGGCGAGGAGAAGTCGGCGACGGTGCCCTGGTCTCCGATCCCCGCGGAGTCGACGCTGAAGGGCGTGCAGTTGGTCGGGTTGATCGTGAAGTCGGGCCGGTCGATGTTGACCTGGATCGAGCGCAGCCGGATCGGGACGCCGCCGATGATGCTCGGGACGGTGTCGGAGACCGCGCTGACCTGGGCGGTGAGCGGATCGACGTGGAGGGCGACCCGGACGACGACGGTTCCGTAGTCATAGGGGCCCGCAAGCGCCGGCGTCACCGCGACGAGGCTGAGCGGCGCCCCCTTGAACGGCCCGGACAGGTACATCTTTCCGACCGCGTGGAAGGGATGGGAGCCGGGGCCGGCGGCGACGTTGGTGGTGCCGATCTGGCTCGAAGCCGGGCAGCTCGGGGTGGCCTGCTCGAAGCGCCCGAGGTTGGTCGCGGCGGTGGCGATCCCCGCCTCGGAGCAGTAGGCGATCCCGCTCAGGTCCCCGGTGAATCCCGGCGGCATGCGGAAGTTGAGGTCGCCGAGGAACTGGTCGCCGTCATCGCGGTTGAGGCGCAGATGGAAGTCGGAGAAGGCGCCGGCGATCGGGTTCGACGTGCCGGCGACGAGGTGCGGGGCGAACGGGCGTCTCAGCCCCGGGCACTGGGTCCCGCCCGGGCCTGAGGAGAGCGCAAACCCGCTTCGGTCCGCTGCTGGGGCAGCAGGTCGTTCCAGGCGGTGAAGCGCGCCCGGCTGGCGTGGAACGCGCACTGGGTCGGGGTCGCCAGCAGGCCGCGGTCGGAGGCGAAGAGGTGGAGGTTGAAGCTTTCGAACGGCACCTGCGGCAGGTCGACCAGTTCGGCGGTCAGCGCCCCGGTGACCGGGTCGGGCTTGATCGAGCCGATCAGCTTGACGTGGACCCCGAAGCCGTCGGCGGCGAGGATCAGCCGGTACTGGTCTCCCGGCTTCGGGTCACCGATGTAGACCGACCCCGGCAGCGGCCCGTCGAGCGCCGGGGTGCCGATGCTGAAGGTCCCGATCTTGGAGCTGTCGGGGCAGGCCGCCGGCAGCTCGGTGTTGAAGTTGGCCTGGCTGTCGGCGCAGGCGCTCTGGCCGTCGGCGGCGTCGGGGTTGATCGTCAGGCCTTCCGGCAGGGAGACGACGGCGCTGCGGATCTGCGACGGCGTGATCGCGGCGTCGAGCTGCTGATGGGTCTGAAGTTCGAGGTCGAGGCCGGATGGCGCGTCGGCTTCGGCGGTGGTCGGGTTGATCTGGATCACCGGCAGGAACGAGGGTTTGCGGCAATCGGTCGTCGGCGGGATCGACGACCCTTCGTGCGAGAAGTGCCCGGGGTCCTGGTAGGTCTCGACCGCGAGGTCGACCGAGAGCCCGCCGGCGCAGAGGCTGGGGCTGTCGATGAGGGGGCGGACGGTGATCGCGGCCGGGGTCGATCCCGTCAGGCAGCTCGTGTCGACGACGCCGGGGCAGCTCGGCGGCGCGCCGGGCGTCCCCCTCGGGAAGCGCTGGCCATCGTGGCTCGGCAGCGCCGGGTAGCCCCAGAAGGTGAGGTCGGCCGCCGCCAGCGGCGTCACCTGGGAGATGCCGGAGACCGAGAAGCGGAGGCCGTAGTCCCCCCCGGTCCGGACCGCGACGGGGATGTTGATCGGGATCCCGAGGGTGGGCAGGACGAAGGCGAAGAGAGCGGTCTGCTCGGCATTCTGGGGAACGAGGTCGTAGATCGGCGCCGTGCCGAGAAGTTTGTCCGGGTCGGCGCCGACCTTGGCGTGGACCGTGATCAACCCGACCTGCGATCCCGACGGGCAGCCGTCGAGGGCGAAGTCGAGAGAGGTGCAGCGAGTCGCGGCGTTCGGGTTGCCGAAGTAGCCGGTGGCCATGTTGAAGACGACCTGCCGCGCCGCCTCGGGCTGGCCGGGCGAGGCGAGCCGGAAGGAGGTGACGATGTCCGGGTGCCCGCCCGCGGCGGTGCTGGAGACCGTCGAGCTGAACGATTCGATCGTCTGCTCGGCGCTGGCCGGGGCCACGACGGCGGCGGCGATCGCGAGGCCGAGCAGGAGTGAGCGGATCGCGATCCTCATCGGCCCGCCCCCGGCTTCGACTTCTTCTTGCTCTTCTTCGGCTTCTTCTTGACGCAGTGGCCGTTCTTGCGGACCTTGCCCTTGGCGCACTTCTTTTTGGTCGTGCCGCCGCCCTTGACGTTGGCGCCTTTGCTCGTTTTGTCGCCGACCGTGTTGATCACCAGCGGCGCCGGCGGTTCGGTGCCGGCCCCGTGGCACTCGTCGGAGGCGGCGCAGGGGACGCGATCCGCCGCGACCAGGAAGCCGCCGCCGGCGCGGGCGTCGTAGATCTTCATCAGCTCGCCGTTCTTGTCCTGGGGGACGAGGGTGTTGCGGGTGAAGAAGTAGGCGTCGGTCCCGTCCCTGCTGACCGAGAGCAGGGTGTTGTCGAACTGGCTGTTGCCGGGCGAGACGAGCTGATAGCCGTCGGCCTTGCTCCACTGGTAGACGTCGACCTTCGAGTTGGCGTCGCGGAGGACGAGCGGCTCGGCGGTGTTGAAGAAGACACGGCCTTCGCTGGCCAGGCTCGAGCCCCAGGCAGAGAGCCGGCCGCCGTCGACCGGAAGGACCCGGGTCACGTTGCAGGAGACGCAGTCGAGGGCGGCGCCCGGCCCGTCATAGCGGAATATCTGGCGCTTCTGACCGACCACGTCGGCGGTCAAGGGCGCCGAGCTGACGAAGGCGGCGCTGCCCCCGCTCGGTTCGGTCTGGAAATCGGCCGAGCGGGCGACTTCCGGTTCCGCCAGACCCTGAAGGACGATCGGGCTGGCGGATGTGTCGGGGAAGAACTTGATCTCGGGCGGCCCGAAGATCTTGACCGTCTGGTCGCTCGAGTCGCTGGCGTAGACGTCGCCGCCGTCGACCGAGGCGACGCCGCGGGAATCGCCGAGGCCGCCCTGGCCGATGTCCGCGACAGCGATCGTCCCGTCGGCGTGGAACTCGTCGATCCGATCGCCGTGGTCGATCAGGTAATCGCCGCTGCCGGCCCGGACCGCCATCGAGGTGGCGCTTGCGGCAAGGGTCGTGAACGGGTTGCCCGCTTCCCAGTCTTCGTCTTTGACCTTCCTGACCGGGCCGCCGGATTCGCCCGGCTGCGCATAGACGCTGTTGGAGGAGTCGGAGGCGACCAGGCAGGCGCCGTAGCTGTAGGTGGAGCCTTCTTTGGCGTAGGTCGCCGGGTCGCCGGTGGTCGCCTTGTAGCGGAGGAGGATTTCCGCCGGAACGTACTGCCCGCCGGTTGCGTAGACGACGCCATTGGGGCTGACCGCGACGCCGCAGGCACGACCCCGGGTGGCGAGCTGGCCGACGTACTCACCGGTCGATTTGAAGACGTCGATGGCGCCGCCCACCGTGCCCGCTTCGTCGACGTGGCTGGTTCCTTCGCTGTCGGCGACATACAGGTAGCCGTCGGAGGCGCCGCCGGATTCGTTGACCGCGAGCTCGGAGTTCTGAGCCAGCCCGAAGGCGCTGCCGGCGATCCCCGTCAGCTTGTTGCCGCTGACGTAGGAGGCGGCGAAGGAGAACGGGGCCGGGCTGCCCGCCTCGTCGAAGCGGGAGACCGTGTCCGTCGCCGAGTCGGCGACGTAGAGGTATTCGCCGGCTTCGTCGACGGTGATCTGCCCCGGAGCCGTGAAGCCTTTGATTTCGCCGATCTGGGGGCGGCGATAGGTCAGTTCTTCGGCCAGGTTGAGGTCGGACTCGAGGGTGGCGACGAAGACGACGGTGCCGTCGGGCTTCGCCAGGTAGAGGTTGGGCGCCTGGGCGATGCCGGCCCCGCCGTCGAGCTTCTCCGGCGAGAGGAAGTAGAAGGAGCCGTCGCCGCGGCCGAGGCCGCCGCCACCAGCGACCGGGACGACGTCGCAGCTGGCGGCCGAGCCGAGCGAGTTCCAGTGCTCGTGGACCGCGTCGGCGACCGGGTTGCAGGTTTCGCTGTCGCCGCTGCCGCCCGACCCCTTGGTGATCCGGGTCAGCGTCGCGCTTTCGGCGCCGATGTCGGCCCTGAAGACGTCGACCGAGTCGTCGTGGTCGTCGCCGGTCAGCCGCTGGGGGCTGCTGAAGAAGGCCTTGGTGCCGTCTTCGGTCATCCCGTAGTAGGTGACCCCGGCGCTGGCGGTCGGAGCGAGGTCGATCGAGGAGGAGGCGCCGCCGACGTTCACGTAGAGGTGCCAGAGCGGGGAGCCGCCCGAGCCTTTGCCGACCAGCCGGCCGACGACGACGCGCGAGCCGTCGGCGGAGACGTCGAGGCCCGAGACGCCGTCGGTCGCGCACTCTTCGAGGCAGGAGATGTTGGTGCCGGTGTCCGTCTTCGAGACGAGGCTCGTCGTCCCGGCGCCGAGGTCGCGGGAGTAGATCGCCGGCTGGCCGGCGGCCGGGGCGCCGGTCTCGAACGGTTCGGTCGAGCCGAAGATCAGGTGGCTGCCGTCGGCCGAGAGCCGCTTGCGGACGAGGACGTCGGCATGGGCGCCCGTGCCCGGGTCGGCGGACCCGGCCATCCCCTGGACGACGGTGCCGTCAGCGCGGCGGACGGGAATTCCCGTCTTGCCGTCGGCGAAGCAGGGGGAGCAGAGTTCGGGGCCGGCGAAGGCGAAGGTGTCGAGGCGTTCGTCTGCCGCGGTGAAGGTGGAGGCGAACGGAGTCGTCGAGGCCGTCCCGTTGGCGGGTATCCCCTCGTACTGGGTCTGCCAGCCGTTTTCGCCGCGGGTCGCGACGTAGGGGTCGCCGGGGAAGGAGGTCGGGACGCCGCTGCCGGGAATCGAGCCCGACTCCAGCGTGTAGAGGAGCTTCGACGGGCCGGTCGCCGCCGGGAAGCCGGGCAGCGGGCTCTGCCCGGGGACGAGGTCAGAGGAGACGTTGTAGCCGCCGGTGTCGGCGGCGCTCGCGAGCTCGTAGGCGCGGCAGTCGGCGAGGCCGGCGGTCCCGGTCTGTTTGCGGACCAGCTGGTTCGGGCATTCGTCGGTCCCCGGCGTCGGCGCGTAGGTGACGAGGGTCTGGTCGGGACCGGCGGTGCGGGTGGTCGAGTTTTCGGCGACGACGCGGTAGTGGTACCTGGCCCCGGGGGTCAGGTTTTTGAGGTTGATCGTCACCGGCTGTGCCTGGCGCCCGTTGATCGGCACGTCGGGCGAGGGCAGGCCCGTCGACCCGTAGCTGGTGTCGAGGCCGAATTCGATCGAGTATTTGGTCGTGCCGCCGCCCGGGTTGACCGAGGTGCCGATCACCGCGCT
This sequence comes from uncultured Solirubrobacterales bacterium, assembly GCA_963795295.1. Lineage (GTDB taxonomy): Bacteria > Actinomycetota > Thermoleophilia > Solirubrobacterales > 70-9 > VRUE01. The sequence continues at coordinate 175,863 of CAWCHE010000005.1, read as the reverse complement.
CGAGGAGCGGACCGTTTTGACCGACCCGAGCGTCACCTCCGGCGGCAGGGGCGCGTGTGGGGTGAAGATCTCGACGCTGGGCGGCGTCGCTTTGACGTCGGAGGCGTAGACCTTGCCGCTCCCCGGGTCGTAGGCGAGCCCGAGAGACTTCTTCAGTCCCGCGTAGTCGGCGCCGAAGGTCTCTTTTTCGCCGAAGCGTTCAATCACCGCGTTGCTCCTGTCGAGGACGACGACGTACTTCATGTTGTTGATGTAGACGTCGTCGGTGCTGAGGTCGATGTCGAAGCCGTCGTCGACCTTCGCTTCGACCAGGTCTTCGGTGGTGTTGGGCTTGAAGATGCGGATCGTCGCCCCGGCGAAGCCGCCGCCGCCGCGGAACTGGTTGTAGAACCACCCTTCCGAGTTGAAGTGGCTCGAGCAGACGTTGGCGCCGATCGCGGGCGCGCCGGTCGGGACCCCGGCGGCGGTGAACTCCCGCGCTCCGGAGCCGGACGCCGCGACCCAGACGTCGCCGCCGGAGTCGACCGAGATGCCGCACATGCCGACGCCCGTTTCGACCAGCGGCCAGTTGCCGCCGAGCGGTTCCCCCGCCGCGTTGAACCCGTAGACCTTCTGCGGCCCTTCGGTGACCACGTAGATGTTGCCGTCGGAGGCCGTCCCCGAGTTGTCGACCGCCATTTCGTTCTCGAACCCCGTCAGTTCCATCGGGCCCAGGGAGTTGCTGGCGCCTTTCGAGGCGAATGGCTTCGGGCTGCCGGCGAGGTCGAACTGCTCGACCGGCGCCGCCTTTCCGGGATCGAGGACGAGGACGCTGTCCCTGGCGAAGTCGACCCCGACCGAGGTGGGTTCGACGAAGGCGCCGCCGGGCACCGAGCCGGCCCCGTCGAAGGAGCCTTCATGGGCGAGGAAGTCGGCCTGGGCGGTGCCCGCCATCGCCGCCGTCAGGACGACTGCGGTCAACGCCGCCAGCTTCGCGGACCTCATCGGCGTCCCTCCTGGCGGTGGCGCTTATGTCGTGGGCTCTTGCCGCAGCCGGTCTGCAGCTGCGGATGGCGGGTGACCTTGGCGGCGTTCTGGCCGACGAGCTTGACTTCCGCCTTCAGCGCCTTGCCGCAGAGGCCGGCGCTGTTGATCAGCAGCCCCTTCTTGCCGCCTTCCATGTCGAGCGTGAACTTCGAGACCGGGGCATCTGGGACGCCGTCGAAGCTTGCCCGCAGGCCGCCGCCGGGCCCGCGGTCGATGGCCCCGGCGAGCTCGATGTCGATCTGCCCCTCGAGGTCGGCGACGATGTCCGGCAGCTTGTGCGCGGGGTTGGAGCGCAGGTAGACCTTGCCGCTCAACGGCGAGCCGAGCAGCGGCGTCTCCGCGCTCGCGGTGCCGATCGCCGAGCTCGCGGGACAGGCGTCGGCGGCGAACTGGGGCCGGGTGCAGACGCTGCCGAGGTGGGCCTGGTCGAGCAGCTCGTTCTTCGGCATCGTCACTACCGCGCGCGAGATGTTCGATTCGCCTTCGCCGGCCTCGAGGACGGCGCGGAGGGCGGGGTGCCCGCGGCGCTTGACGCTCCCCTTGAGCTGCAGCGAGAGCTTCGGCGAGAAGGGCAGGACGGCGCAGTTCGCGACCTGAAAGCCGGCGCTGGGGTGCGCGACCCCGCCCTCGGTCCCGAGGACCGAGGTTTCGATCGTGAAGGGATCGCAGTTCGTCGGGTTGAGGGCGAAGCGCGGCCGGTCGAGGTTGACGAGCAGCGAGCGCAGCCGCAGCGGGATCCCGTCGAGGATCGTCGGCAGCGGGTCCGTGACCGCGGTGACCCGAGCCGTCGCGGGGTTGACCCGCAGCGCCGTCCTGACGACGACGTTGCCGAGGTCGTAGGGGCCGGAGACGGCGGGCACGATCGCGACCAGGCTCAGCGGCGCCCCCTGATAGGGACCGGCGAGGTAGGCGTCGCCGGGGACGTAGAGCGGGTGGTTGCCGGCCCCGGCGCCGGTGACGACGCCGCCGATCCGGCTCTCGGCGGGGCAGGATGGCTGCGCCAGCTCCTGGGTGCCGGTCCGCGAGGCGGCGGCGGCGATCGCCCCGGGCGGGCAATAGGAGACGCCCTTCAGCGTCGCCGCGAAGCCGGGCGGCAGCTGGACTTCGAGCCCGCCCAGCGGCTGGTCGCCGTCGGGCCGGGCCAGGTTCAGGGTGAAGGTGCTGTGGGCGCCGGCGTTGTTGTCGGTCACCCCGGCGGCGAGGGTCGGGTCGAACGGACGCGCCGGGCCCGGGCAGGGCTTGCCGCCCGGGGCGCCGTCGAGGGTGAAGAACTGGGTCGAGGTCTGGTTCGGCAGCTCTTCCGCCCAGGGGGCGAATTCGGTGTTGACGGCGAAGGTGCCGCAACGGGTCGGCGTCGCCAGCAGGCCCCGTTCGGAGCCGAAGAAGTGCATGTCGAATTCGGAGAACGTCGTCTGCGGCAGGTCCTCGAAGCGGACCACGATGCCGCCGGTCGCCGGATCGGCGTGGACGCTGCCCGGCAGCTTGACGTGGGTGGCGAAGCCGTTGGCGGTTATCACCAGCCGGTAGCGATCGCCGGGCCGCGGATCGCCGAGGTAGATCGCGCCCGGCAGCGGGCCCGGCAGCGCCGGGCTCTTCAGCGTCAGCGTGCCGACCTTCGCCGTCTCGGGGCACTGCGCTTCGAGCTCGGTCCCGAACTCCGCCTGCCCGTCGCTGCAGGTCGTCTTGCCGTCGGCGGCGTTGGGGTTGATCGAGACCCCTTCGGGCATCGTCACCCGCACCGCCTTGATCTCGGACGCAGCGGGCGAGCTCGGCGCTTCAGGCTGCGGCACCTTCAGGTTCACGTCCAGGCCCGAGGCGGTGTCGGTCTGCCTCGTCGTCGGCTGCGCCGAGAGGGTCGGGTTGAACGAGAGCTGGTCGCAGCCGACGATCCCGGGCCAGGCCGCTTCCGCGGTGGTGGTGGTCGTGTCGTAGGAGAGGACGCTGAGGCCCGCGGTCAGGGGGCCGGAGCAGTGGGTCGGGTTCGAGACCAGCGATCGTTCCGGCGCGGTCGAGGGAGTCCCGGGGATCGTTCCGCAGCTTGGGGGGATCGTCTCTTCGGTGAAGATCTGGTGTGTCGGGTCGACGAAGTATTCGCAGGTGAAGCCGATGTTGCCGCGCGGGAATCTGACCCCGTTGTGCTCGGGCGAGGCCGGCACCCCCCAGAGGATCTGGAAGATCCCGTAGATCGGGATGAACTGGGTGAGGCCGTCGACCTCCGCGTCGAGGCCGTAGTCGCTACCGGTCCTGGCGCTGAGCACGGTGAAGATCGGCGCCGGCAGGATCGGCTGGTTGAAGCCGACCAGGCCCGCCTGGTTCGGCGAGGGAATCAGGTTGAAGATCGGGGCCAGCCCGTAGGCGCCGCCCGCCTGCAGCGGCCCGGCGATCAGGATCGCCTGCAGTCCGATCTGCGACTCCGGCGGGCACTGGAAGGTCGCGAACTCGGCCGCGGTGCAGGTCGGGGCCGCGTGGGGGTCGCCGATCACCCCGGGTGGCAGGCTGACGTGGAGGTCTTTCGGGTTCTCGCAGTAGCAGTTGGACGGCGTCCCCTGGGTGAAGCGGTTGCTGACCCCGAATTTGACGAAGACGTCGGGGTGGCCGCCGGCCTGGTTGTTCTCCGGTTCGGCTTCGTAGTAGAGGATCGGCGACTCGGCGTGAGCGGGGGCGGCGTTGGTGGCCCAGGCGAAGGCCAGGGTCGCGGCCAGCGCGATCGCGGCGGCAAGCGCCCGACGCGGGATCGGAAGCGCGCTCATCGGCCCGCCCCCCGTCCGCCGGCGCTCTTCTTCGTCTTCTTGGAGCCCTTCTTGCACTTCGCCTTCTTATTCTTCGAGCACTTCTTCTTGGCGCCGTGCTTGTGCTGCTTTTCGTTGACTGCGTTGCCGCCCTTGCCGAGCCTCGCCCCGCTGGTGATTTCGGGCGGGACGGGGGCCGAGCTGTCGGCTCCATGGCACTCGTCGGCAGCGGCACACGGCGCGGGAGGCGGCGGGTTGGGGAAGCCGCCGCCGGTGCGCGCGTCGTAGAACCTCATGAACTGCCCGTTGTTGTCCTGGTCGACGAGTTTTTCGTAGCTCGCGAAGTAGACGTTGGTGCCGTCGTGGCTGACCCCGACGAGGCCGGCGACGAAGAAGCCGAGCAGGCCGGTGTCACGGTTGGCGAGGCCGCTCGTGATCAGCTGCGGCCGGCCGTCGACGTACTCGTAGGTGTCCCGCAGGCCGTTGATGTCGGCGTCGACCAGCGAGTCGCTGGTGGTGAAGAAGGTGCGGCCGTCGTCGGCCATGAAGAGCCCGTTGAAGCTGGCGGCGACGTTGGTCGTCGGCGGGTCTCCGGAGGGCGGGCAGGAGACGCAGATCAGCTTGCGCTGGTTCGTGTCGTAGCCGTACATCTCGGTGAAGCCGTGGTTGTCGAAGGCGGTCAGGGGGCTGGCCGTGAGGAAGGCCGCGTGTTCGTTGTCAGGCGAGACCTGGATCCGCTGCAGCTGCGAGTCGCTCCTCAGGGTGGCGACGTGCTCGACCCGGCCTTCGTGGAAGGTGTAGAGGTTGCGCTGACCGGTCAGGCCGCGGACCCCGTCGAGCTGCTCGGGCGAGTAGAAGTAGATCTCGCCATTGGCCTTGCCGTAGGCGGTGTCAGTGCTGGGAACGGGGCCGAAGAGGCCGTTCGTCGTGCCCTGCGGCACCACCGTCGCGTCGCACTTGCTGGTCCATTCGGAGGTGCATTCGTCGGTGTCGCCGGCGCCGTTGATCCCGGTCGAAATCCGTGTGACGGTGTTCCCCGCCTCGTGCCAGGCGAAGATGTCCTTGCTGGTGTCGTGGTCGTCGGCGGTGAGCTGCTCGTTCGAAGAGAAGAGGACCTCCGAGCCGTCATCGGTCATGCCGTTGAATTCGACCCCGTGGTTTTTGCCGTCCTGGCCGAGCGAGACGTCGACGGTTTTGCCACCGGCGTGCATGTAGAGGTGACGCCCGTTCGCCGCGGAGGTCGACATCAGGACGTGACTGCCGTCGGCGGACACCGCCGGAAAGTGGATGAACTCGCCGGGGTCTTTGGGGCCTTCGGGATCCTGGAGGATCGGGCCGGTGCCGCCGGGCGCTGTCGAGATCAGTTCGACCACGCCGCTGGCGCGGTTGTCGTCGTAGGCGGAGCCGGGGGCCGAGGTCAGCCCGCCGGTCGCGAACGCCGGCCCGAGCGAGGAGAAGAAGACGTGCCGGAAGTCCCCCGAGGGCTGGACTTCGCCGGCGAAGTCTTCGCCGCCCGTGATTTCGTTCAGGTTCGACGGCAGCCTTTCGATCTGGTTGCCGTGGGCGTCGAAGATGTAGGGCGCCATCGAGCCGTCGTCGCAGGGGCAGACGTAGCCCTGGTTCCCCGTGTTCCAGACCATGTATTCGCTCAGCGAGGGATCGGTCAGCACCCCGCTCGGCCGGCCGATGAATTCGGCCGGGGAGCCGCCGTTCTCGAGCCCTTTGTCGGATGGGATGCCGACGTATTTCGTCGCCCAGCCGGTCGGCGACCGTTCGGCGATGTAGAGGTCGCCGCGCACGTTGGGAGGCAGGCCGACGCCCCGCAGTGTCCCGAAGATGCCGCTGTAGCCGAACCGGGCCGGATCGGTCGCGGAGGCGGAGGGCGGCGCATCGGTTGCGAGCAGGATGCCGCCGGCGTCGGGGGGAGAGACGAGCTCATAGGCGCGGCAGTCGGGAAGATAGGAGGAGGTGGTTTCGAGCCTGACCTGGGCGTTGGGGCAGTTCGGCGGGAAGAAGGTGAAGGTCTGGTCTTCGGTGGTCACCGTGCCCTGTTCACTTTCGGCGATCAGGCGGAAGTGGTAGGTCGTCTCGGGGATCAGGCCTTCGAGGTGGGTGGTGATCGGCTGGACCGTCGTGGAGGCCGCGAGCTGACCCTCGGGGACCGGCGCGGTCTGTCCGTATGCGGGGGTGGGCCCGTACTCGAAGCGGTAGGTGGTGGCGAAGCCATTGGGGTTGATCCGCCCGACGAGGTTGGCCGAGGTTTCGTTCACCTCGCTCGCCGCGAAGGATTCGATCGTCGGGCCCTGGAGGGTTTCGAAGGTCTTGGTCAGGCCGTGGGAGACGCCGTTCCCGTAGGTGACGGCGAGGCGGTAGAAGTAGACCTTCCCGGGCAGCAGGTTTTCGACGGTCGAGCTGACACCGACCGTCCCGCCGCCGCCCGGGGCGTCGGCCCCGGGAGGCAGCGGTGATTTCTGCCCGAGTTCGACGGTGTTGCCGAATTCGAAGAAGAATTTCGCCGGGGTCCCGTCGTCGCTGAAGGTGCCGGCCAGCTTCGCCGAGGTCGTCCCGACTTCGGTCGCTCCGCCGGTGGTGACGTCGTCGACGGCGGTCAGCTTGAAGGTCCGGTCGTCGCCGCGGCGCTGGCCCGCCGCCGTTTCGACGACCACCCGGTAGTGGTAGGTCCGCTCCCCTTCGAGCCCCGAGAGGTGAGCGTCGATCGGCGTCGGGGCGCTGTATTTCGGCGCCGGCGCCGGGTTGCAGGGAAGCGGGGTCGATTCGTAGGAGCGGGTCTTCCCGTATTCGATCACGCAGCTCGTGATGTCACCGGCTCCATTGGGGTCGACCGTCGCGTGCAGGTCGATTTCGGAGCGGGTCAGTCCGGTTTCCGGCCCGTAGGTGATCCGGGGAAGGGGCTCGGCCGCTCCGAGCACGTGGATGGCGCCTTCCTCGGAGAGGTAGATCCTGCCATCGGGGCCGACCGTCATCTCCCCCACTCCGCCGATCGATTCGAAGGGGGATTTGGAGCTCGCCCCGGTGATCTGCCGGAGTTCGGTCCCGCCGGAGTCGTATTCCCAGATCGTCTGGATTTCGCTGGTCCCGTAGGAGTCGTAGATCAGGATGTTGCCCGAGGTGGGGTCGATCGCCACCTTGCTGGAAGCGGCGCTGAAGGAGCCCGGGTAGTTGCGGACGAAGGCCCCGCTGGGGTCGTAGCGCAGCAGTTCAATCTGGCCGCTCGAGTTGTTGTAGATGAGGTCGTAGAGGTCGCCGTCGGAGCCGGTCGCGATGTCGAGCGTGACCAGAGACTGGGGGTTGGACGGCGACCCGACGATCCGGTTTTCGGCGAGGTATTTCGCTTCGGCATCGAAGGGGTCCGGGCTTCCGTCGGGCTTGTAGCGGGCGACATAGCTGCCCTGGTAGCCGATGTAGAGGTCGCCGCCGTGGCTGCCGCCGGAGTTGTCGACGGCAGCGTCGGCGAAGCCGCTGACGTAGCCGCTGCCGGTCACGAGCCTGCCGGGGCTGGTCGCGTCGGGGCTGATCTTCCAGGCGTCGCCGGTCGTCGGCTGGGTGCCGTAGATCTGGTTCGCCGAGCTGCTGAAGGCGAGGTCGGTGAGGCCTTCGGGCCCCCATGTGGTGCTGCCGTCGTTCTGGGCGAGGTAGTTGCCCGACGGGTCGAATTTGAAGACCCGGGCGGTGGCGTCGGCGACCCAGATGTTGCCGGAGCTGTCGACCGTGACCCCGCGGGGCTGAAGGCTCTGGTTGGGGGTCGCGTTGCCGGTGCCGTTGCACTCGTCGGGCGGGGCCGCTTCGAGGCCCGTGATCTCGCATTCGTATTCACGCGCGGCGTGCGCAGGGGCCGATGCGATCGCAAGCAGCAGCGCCGCGGCGACTCCGGCCAGCGCGAAGACCCGCAGGGCATGGCGCGAACCCCACGACGGGACCACGGCGGTCGGCCCTGCCATCAAACCCTCCCTGATCTCAAAAAGCCATCCCTGTTCGAGAGCCGTTCCCAGCCGTCCCTACGGCTCGTCAAAGGCTCAATTCCCTGGCCGTCCCCGAAGACGCAGCAGACCAGACCCGTTCGCCATTAATTCATAGGCATATTTGCATGTCAACCCAGCCGGTCCTCAATAGGTGCGGCCCTGTGCCGCTTTCGGCGCTTCCGCTCAGCCGAGGTACTGAGTCAGGCCGATTGCGCCTCCGCCGGCCGCCGCCCAGGCCGTCGCCACCGCCTGCGCCCGGCTCGAGACGCCGAGTTTCGAGTGGATGTTCTGGACGTGCTTGGCGATCGTGCGAGGTGTGACCCTGAGCCTGGAAGCAACCGCCTCGCCGTCTTCGCCCCGGGCCAGGCCCTGGAGCACCTCCGCCTCGCGCGGGCTCAGCCCGAGCCGGCGCAGCGCCTCCAGAGAGAGGACCCGGTCGGCCTGTTCGAGGAGGCGCCCACGCCGCTGGGCAGCCCGGTAGGCCTGGATCAGGTGGGGCCTGGTCAGATCCAGGACGCGGCGATCGCGTTCGGTGAAGTTGCGCCCGCCGCGGACGAGGGCGATCCCGATCGTCAGCTCCGGCGTCGATGGAAGCGTGAAGGCAATCTGGTGCTCGACGCCGAGCGGTTTGTAGAGCTGTGCGTACAGCTCGGTCCGCCGCAGCTCCGCCGGCGACACCACTTCGGAGAAGCGGCGCGCTCGTCCGTCCTGGGTCCGCAGGAACCTCTGCAGCAGTGGGTTTTCTCCCGCATGGCGCTCCCACGCCGAGAGTGCCCATGCGGGCAACTCCGGTGAGTTGATCGTCAGCACGGCCTCGCTGCCCTGTTCGACCTCGTTGTAGGCGACGTAGTCGGAGCTGACCAGGCGGTGGATCCCCGGCAGCAGGACAGAGCGGAATTCGGCGAGGTCCTGGGCGTCGTAGACCTCGCCGACGAAGTCGAGGACAGCACGGACATCCCCTTCGCTGAGCTCCCCCACAGGAGGAGGGTATTGGTGGTGAAGGTGTTTCGTTCGCGGTAGGGTCGGCTCGTGTCAGTACGGAACCGCCGCTTCGTGCTCCGTCAGCGTCCTTCAGGGCGCATCGACCCGGACACGTTCGAGCTCGACGAGCAGGAGCTTCCGGAGATCGGCGACGGGCAGGCGCTCGTCCGCACCGAGTGGATCTCGATCGATCCGACCAACCGGGCCTGGATCAGGGACACGCCCACCTACCTGCCGCCGGTCGGCATCGGCGAGGTCATGCGCGCCCTCGGGCTCGGCCGTGTCGTCGCCTCCAAGCACCCCGGATACGAGGAGGGCGCGCTGGTGCAGGGCTTCACCGGCTGGCAGGAGATGGTCGTGGCCTCCGACGAGGCGCCGCTGATGCCGGTCGCCGAGGTCCCGGGCGTCTCCCCCAGCGCCTACCTCGGGGTCTTGGGAATGACCGGGCTCACCGCCTGGGTCGGGATTCGAGACATCGCCAAGCCGCAGCCCGGCGAGACCGTCGTCGTCTCCGCGGCGGCCGGTGCAGTCGGCTCCGTCGCCGGCCAGATCGCGAAGCTCGACGGGGCGCGGGTCGTCGGCATCGCGGGCGGGGCCGAGAAGTGCGCGGTCCTGACCGAGCAGCTCGGATTCGACGCGGCCGTCGACTACAAGGCGCCCGATTGGCGCGACCAGCTGGCCGAGGCGACACCCGACCGGATCGACGTCGACTTCGAGAACGTCGGCGGCGAGATCATGGACGCGGTCTTCGCCCGCCTGAGCCTGCGCTCGCGCGTCGCGCTCTGCGGCCTGATCTCGGGGTACAACGACGAGGGCGCCCCGGCCGGGCCGCGCGACTTCTCCAGCCTGCTCGTCAATCGCACCCGCCTGCAGGGGTTCATCGTCCTCGATCACTTCGATCGCCTGGAGGAGTCTTCCACCCAGCTGTCGACATGGATCGGGGAGGGAAAGCTGCATCCTCTGGAGACCGTCGTCGACGGCTTCGAGGAGCTGCCGCGGGCGCTCAACATGCTCTTCGACGGCGTCAACACGGGCAAGCTCGTGCTGCGGGTCAACGACAGCTAGACCAGAGCCCCCCGCTACTCGAACATCTCATTGACGTCGCCGGCGGCTTTCTGGCGCTGCTCGCGCTCCAGGCCGATCGCCGAGGAAAGAACCAGGGCGAGGGCGAGCCGCCAGAGCATGTCCCACTCGGCCAGAGGAGCCCGCCCAGCACCTCAGGGATAGCCTTGGGTTCAGTGCGAGAGCTGACCTTCGTCAAACCCGGTTCAGTCGAGTGGCGGGAAGCGCCTGATCCGCGGCTGACGAGCGACTCCGAGGTCCTGGTCCGGCCGCTGGCGGTCGCCACCTGCGATCTCGACGCGGCGATCGTCAAGGGCAGGGCGCCCTTCGCCGGGCCCTTCCCGCTCGGCCACGAATTCGTCGCCGAGGTGGTCGAGGTCGGCGAGGAGGTCGAGGGCATCGAGGCCGGGCAGCGCTTCGCCGTCCCCTTCCAGATCTGCTGCGGAATCTGCGCCAACTGCCTGGCCGGGATCACCGACACCTGCCTCAACGCCCCGGCGATGGCGATGTATGGGCTGGGCCCGATCGGCGGCGACTGGGGCGGCGCGCTCAGCGACCTCGTCCGCGTCCCTTTCCCCGACTTCATGCTGGTCCCGGTTCCCGACGGTGTCGACCCGATGACGGTCGCGGCGGTCGGCGACAACATCCCGGACGCCTGGCGGACGGTGGCGCCGGCGCTGCAGGAGCGCCCGGGCGCGGAGGTGCTGGTCGTCGGCGGCGAAGGCGCCGTCAGCATCAGCCTCTACGCCTGCCAGCTGGCCCTGGCGCTGGGCGCCGGACGCGTCGACTTCGTCGACCACGATGCCGGCCACCTCGAGCTCGCCGCCGCGCTCGGCGCCAACCCGGTCGAGGCGAACGGCGAGGAGCAGCCTGGCCCCTACACCGCGCGCTTCCCCCGCCGTCTCGGCCCGTACCCGATCACCGTCGAGACCAGCTCCCACCCGGACGGCCTCGCCCTCGCGGTGCGCTCGACGGCGCCCGGAGGCGTGTGCACCGGAGTCGGGATCTTCTACGAGGAGTACACGCGGATGCCGCTGCTGGAGATGTACTCGACCGGCATCACCTTCCACCACAGCAGGGTGGCCGCGCGCTCGGTGATGCCGGCCGTGCTCGACCTGGTCGCGGCCGGCCGCTTCGACCCGATGCTCGTCACCACCCAGCGCGCGAGCTGGGAGGAGGCACCGGAGGCAGTGGCCGAGGCCCCGGTGAAGCTCGTGGTCAGCCGCCAGCCCCACGAACTCTGAAGAGAATCGGCTAGCGGGAGACCCGCGACAGCCCATCTACCTGCTCGGCGAAGTCCGAGCCAATCTGGCGCCACGAGTAGCGGCCCATCACCTCGCCGCGGGCACTCTGGCCACGGAGCTTGCGGGCCGGCGCATCGTTGACCGCCGCCACCATCGCCGAGGCCAGGGCTTCCCGGTCATCGGGGGGAACCAGCCAGCCGGTATCGGGGTCGTCAACGATTGTGGCCGGGCCGCCGCGGTTTACAGCGATCACGGGAAGGCCGCAGGCCATCGCCTCGACCAAGACCGTGCCGAACTGCTCCTTGACCGAGGCGTGGACGAGCAGATCGGCAGCGTTGAAGAAGTCGGGCAGCTCCTCGTGGGAATGCCAGCCGGCGAGGAACACATCGGCGAGCCCAAGGCGCTCGATCGTCTCGATCGGGTGCTCCCCCTCCCACTCGCCGGGGAAACCGCCCAGCATCACCAGAGCGCTCCGCGTTTTAAAGCGCGGCCGCGCTCGCGCGAAAGCTTCGAGCAGCAGGGGCAGGCGCTTGACGTCGGTGAAGCGGCCCGTATAGAGCAGCACGGTCCCATCCAGAGCATCCAGATCGGACTCCTCATAAGCAGCGCTGCCCGGTGCCGAGCCGGGCCTCCAACCCTGGGGACGCTCGACCAGATGGCGACGCCAGTGGGCGCGGCGGTCAACCTCACGGGGGGAAAAGCTCGGCTCGAAGCCATTCGGAATGCAGACGAATCGGTCCGGGTCGAGGTCAAGCACCGCGGCAGCGCGTTTGCGTGCCTCAGGGCTGCTGACCACGATCCGCTCACAGCCAGCCGCCCAGTCGCAGATCCGCTCTGCCCAGCGCTCGGCGTGCCTCCAGTCCACCGGAGGACCGAAGGCGATCTGTTCAAGCATCAACAACTCGGTGCCGTGGACATGGCCGAGAACCGGGATTTCGGGAAAGGCACGAGCGGCCGCCTCGTTGAGGGGGGTTAGATGGTGCAAATAGAGGAGGTCGACCGTCTCCGCATCGGCCAGCCGCAGCTGCCGCATCCAGGCCGAAACCTGAAGCTCGAAGGCCTCGCCGTCGAGCGCAGCCAAAACCGGATCCTCGGCGCCGGCACGATCCTCGTAAGAACCGTGGATCGGCGCAGTTCTGGCCGAGCCTTCGAAACGAAGAGGGTCATCGGTGCGCAGAGCGGGCGTGAAATCGACAGCTCGCAGATCGAGCCCGGAGTAGAAGCTGGCCGCCAGGGCGTGCTGGCCGAGATCAGAACGAGACCCGGACAGCAGGGTCACCTCAAGACCGTTGTGCTCGAACTCCTGCGCAAGCGCCCTGCACACGTGCGCGGATCCACCTCGTGGATAGAAGTACATGCCCATCAGTAGTCGGATCGGGGAAGAGCGCACTCCTACCCAGCGTACTGGTGAGGACGTGTCGCTCAGGACTCGAAAAACTGAAGCGCCGATGCGATATCGCGGCCGCCGACGATCTCCCTGCCGTGCTCCTCGCGCGGGATGTTGCGGAGGCGACCTCCTACCACCAGGGAGGCCGAGCCGCCGCCGTCGAGATTGATTGCCTCAGCGGCACCGAGGGCGACCATCGCCTCGGCGAGCTCGGCGAAAGAAAGGCCCGCCTCGTCGTCAGCCCGGCCCTCGCTGACTGCCGCGATCAGCTCCGACTCGCCAAGGCCGAGGGCGGCGCGCGGATAGCGACCGACCGTGATGTCTGAGTCGAACTGGCTGGCACCAGCAGAGAAGCCCTCGGGATCTTGCTCGTCGCGAATCAGCGAGGCGCCGCCGGCAACCAGCAGCGGGCCGGCCTGCAACAGATCCCCTCGGGGCTCGGCGGGGAAGTTCTGGCGGGAGGCAAGGGAGACCTTGCCTTCGTCTGCATGGACACAAGCCCGAATAGCCTCCCAGGGCTGGTCGAAGGGCACGGTCGGATGGACGCGCCCGCCGATGCGAAGGTCACCCAGTGGCGGCCCCCCAGGACGCATGTAGAAGCCACCGACGATGGCGTGCTTGGCTCCGCTCCGAGCGCACCAGTCGAGCAGGGTGCCGCAGGGGTCGATTGCGACCACTCGGACGCCGAAGCGGGAGCGGGCAAAGCGGGCAACTCGCAGAGTGGTGCCCACACCGTCGGCCAAGGTCAGCCTGTGGCTTTCGAGCAAAGGATTTAGGGCGAGGACTGACATTTTGCGACCGATTGCGGGCATGGGCCTCAGCTCCCGGACATGCAACAGCACCTCGGGGATGGAATTGTTTCCGGGGTGATGAGTTTGGCCACAAGTCGAAGGTAGTCCGGCGTGATCTTCGTCGCCCCGACCCACCCGACGCCCGCCGCACCCGTGGCCCACGCCGCCTCGCGCGACGACATGCGTCACCCACGGCGAGCCGCCACCGCGCGTGAGAGCGACGACAATACGGACGGTGGGACGGGAATCTGCATCCGATTTGATGGCGGTGGTGTCGGCGCTCCTCACCTACGAGCGGCAAATCGTGCCCCTTGTACGCGGCGAGCTGGGGCGCTGGCAGGTTCGCGCCGCGACGATCCCTGATCCGTTGCTGCGGGCGGCGGCGCTTTCGGCACTGGACGAGAAGGGTCAGAACGTAGAGGCGACGGCCGTCTTCGCGATCCTGGCGCCGCGGGCCGACCGAGCTGGGGCGCTGCGGGCGATGGCGGCACTGCAGGTCGCGATCGACTATTTGGACTCACTCGGGGAGCAGCCGGCGGATGATCCTCTGGCGGAAGGCCTGACGTTGCACAGCGCGCTTTGCGACGCGGTGTCCCCTGGCACACGACCCAGCGACTGGTACAGCCTGCGCCCGCAGCGGGAGGACGATGGCTATCTGGCTGCGCTGGTCGCCGCGTGCCAGGAGCAGGTGGCAAGACTGCCCGCTACCGAAGCGGTGCTGCCGCTGCTGCAGAAAGCCGCAAAGCGCTGCGGTGAGGGGCAGAGCCACACGCACGCAGCCGGCACCGGGGGCGGCGATGAGATCGAGGCATGGGCCATCCGCCAGGAGTCCGCGCCGGGATACCTCTGGTGGGAGCTGGCGGCGGGGGCCAGCTCTTCGGTGGCGACCCACGCCCTGATCGCCGCGGCCGCCGACCCGAAGACGACCTCGGAGGAGGCGGCGCTGATCGACGCCGCCTACTTCCCTCCCATCGGCGCGCTGACCGTGCTGCTCGATGACCTGATCGACCGCGACGAAGACCTTGCCGCGGGGCAGCACAACTACCTGGGTTACTACGCAAATGAGGAGCAGGCCTCGAACCGGATCGCCCTGCTCACGAGCCGGGCCAAAGCCGCGACCTCCCACCTCCGCCGAGCCCGGCGGCACCGTGCGATTCTCGCCGGCGTAGCGGCCTTCTACCTGGGCGCGGCCTCGGCGAACAGCGGATACGCTCGCCCGATCAGGGAGCGTCTGCTCGAATCACTCGGCCCCTCCGTGCGCCTGATCATGGCCGGGATGCGCCTGCGCCGCCATGGCTGAGCCCGAGGGGCCCATATACGTCGCCATCATCACCGACGGCAACGGGCGCTGGGCGCAGTCCCGCGGGCTCCCGGTGGGGGCCGGGCACCGAGCCGGAGCCGAGAACGTTCGGGCGCGGCTGCGCGACGCCGTCGAGCTCGGCATCCGGGAGCTGTGTGTCTACGCCTTCTCCACCGAGAACTGGTCCCGCTCGCAGGAGGAGGTGAACGGACTGATCGAGTTGCTGGCTCAATACATCGACCAAGTGACCCCGGAACTGCACGCCGAGGACGTGCGACTGCGCTTCATCGGCGAGCGTGGCGACCCGGTCCCGCTAAGCCTGGTGGAGAAAATGGAATGGGCAGAGGAGCTGACCGCGGCCAATGGGCGGATCACCTTGTTCGTTCCCTTCAACTATGGCGGCAGAGCGGAGATCGTCAGAGCAGCGCGCGCTTTCAATGGAGCCAGCGAGGAGGAGTTCCGCGCCGGCCTCTACGCGCCGGAGATGCATGACCCTGAGCTGCTGATCCGCACCGGCGGGGAGTGGCGGCTCTCTAACTACCTCCTCTGGCAGGTGGCTGAATCGGAGCTCGTCTTCTCCGATGAGCTCTGGCCTGACTTCTCACGGGACTCCTTGAAGTGGGCGATCAGGTTGTTCGGCGAGCGCAATAGGAGACGGGCGGAGGGCGAAAGCGGACCCGCTCAGACTCCTCAGCCGAAGCGGGAAAACTTGAACCTGCAGTAGTTGAAACCGAACGCGATGACCACGTCGTTGGCGAGATTGCCGGTGTGGACGAAGCGCACCGAGTTGTGCTGGTAGCGGACGATCCGCTCGGCGCGGAGAGCCGCCGCGGCCTTGGCGAGATAGTCCTCCTGGAGACTCAGGTATTCGAACCACTTGGTGAGCTGGGCCGCGTCGAGCGCGGGGCGGGTAACGGGCGAGATGCTTTGCACCGTCCCGTCGAAGATCCGCGCGGCGCTCGAGAGCTTGTGCGCCGCCACCGAGAGACGTTCTGCCTTGATGTCAGAGCGCACCCCCCGCACCGCTCGCTGGGTCGCTTCGACTCCGGGCTTGCAGACCGCCTCGAGGCGGGCGACGTATTCGGCGCGTTCCGGAGATCCGGCTGCGGCCGTTGCACTCAGCGCCAGCACGGCCAGCGACGCCCCGGCCAGCAACCGGCGCAGCCGCCATTTGGGGCTTCTCTCCTCACATCGCATGCCCATCTCCTGTGGTCTTAAGTCTCTCAAGCGTCTGCGTCGGCGGGGGGAGTTCCGTGGACATCGAAACCCGGCAGCAGCCGCTCCAGAGCGGTCGGCACATGCCAGACGCGGTCGCCGAGCAGCAGCATCAGCGCGGGCAGGAGCACAATCCGCACCACCGTCGCGTCAAGCAGGACGGCAACCGTCAGCCCCACGCCCAGCTGGCTCACGGTCGCGATCGGCGCCGCGGCGAAGGAGACGAAGACGGCCGCCATGATCGCCGCCGCGCCGGTGATCACCCCCGCGGTCTTTTCGAGCCCGAAAGCGATCGCGGCGGCGTTGTCGGCGCCGGACTCGCGCCGCTCGCGCATGCGGGCGAGAAGGAACACGGCGTAGTCGATCGAGAGGCCGAAGGTGACGCCGAAGATGCCCGCGGCCCCCACCGTGTCGATATAGCCGTGGCCGCCGAGGGGATAGCCGGCGGGCACCTTGCAGATCAGGCTCACGACACCGATCGCCGCGGCGACCGAAGCCAGGTTCAGGAGAACAGCCAGCGCGGCGAGGAGCGGCGCGCGTAGGACCGCCACCAGCATCAGGAAGGTGATCAGGACGATCGAGCCGATCACCAGCGGAAGCCTGGACTTGGTCGCCGAGCCGTAGTCGTTGAGGATCGCGGCGCCACCGCTGACGCCCGCCACCAGGTGGCCTTCGCGGGCCAGGCGCGCCGCTTCGCTCTGAAGCAGGGCTCCGGTAGCCCGCGAGCCCGCGGTGTTGAAGGGATCGGTCGAGACGACGAGCAGCCGGGCGGCCTGACCCCCATGATCGACGTCGACGGCCTCACCTGCGAGGGCCCGGTCCACCGGCGGTGCGCCGTCAAGGGCGGAGAGGACGAAGTAGCCGGAATCGAACAGGTGCGGCGAGCGGTGGCGGAGCACCTCGGCGCCGCGAGCCAGAGGACCCGCGGCGGCGCTGACGCGGACGGCGGCCTGACCGAGCCCCTGCTGGAGCGGATAGGAGCGCTGGAAACCCTGTGCGAGGCCTTCTTCGAGCGCGCCGGCCCCGCCGTTGAGCTCGGCCAGCCCTTCGGCGAGGCGCTCGGCGCCGTCGCTGAGCTGTTCGAGGCCGTCCTGCAGCCCGGAAGCGCTGCCCGCGAGTCGTCGGCTGCCGTCTTCGAGGCGCGACCCCCCTTCGGAGAGGCGCTCGAGACCGCCGTGCAGTTCGATCGCGATTTCGCGTGCCGTCCTGACCTTGTCGCGCTCGGCGGCGAGGACGCGGGCCAGGAGTCTCTGTTGCTGCGCCATTCCCCGCAGCGACGGGTCCTCGCGGGCCGCCGCTTCGAGTTCGCGAGCAAGCCGCCGGGCCCGCCGCAGAGCCTTGCTGCGGAGGCTGGGAACGAGCGCCTTGAGTTCGAGTTCCAGGGCAAGGCCGGCACTCGTCGCCTTTCGCTGGCCCGTGGTGAGTCGTGCGGAACCGTTCGCGAGGCGTTCGAGGGCTTCGCTCGCCCGCCCGCCACCGGCGGCCGCGCGTTCGAGCGCTTCCGCGAGCACGGTGGCCCCGGCGCCGGCCCGTTCCGACCCGACTCCGAGCAGTCCGCTGCCGCTCGCGGCGTGCGAGAGGCCCACCCGCAGCTTGGCGACCGCGCCCGCGGCGCGGCGCAGGTTGGGGCCGAGCGCAGCCAGCTGCCGGGGCCCGTCCGGCCCGTCGGAAGCCAGCCGCGCACCCAGCTCGCGGAGCGGCTGGGCTGCCTCCTGGATCGGTGCCGGGCCGATCACCGCCCGCACCCCGGGGCGCTCGACGATGCGGCGCTGCGCTTGCTGGAGGAGGGCGAGCCTGTCTGGCGTCGTGATCGGCCCCTTCCGGGCCGCGACGACGACCTCGAAAGGCGCCTCCCAACCCGGGCCGACCGCGCGATCGATCGCTTCGGCATTGCGGCGCGCCGGGCTCGAGCTCGGCAGCTCCTGGATTCCAGGGGCGCCGGTGTTGAAGGCGAGGGCGGGCATGGCGAGCAGCGCCAGCGGCACGGCGATCAGCGCCGTCGCCATGGCGGGCCGGCGCAAGACGCGGTCGGCGACGGCTGCCACGCGGGATCTCCCGCCTTGCCGCCCGCTCCTGCCGATCGCGCCCGAGTTGATCCGCTCGCCGAGCAACGCGAGAAGCACCGGGAGGGCGATCCAGGCGATCGCGACGGCGATCGGAGTGACGACGACGAGCGCGGTCGCCAGAGAGAGCAGCAGGGACCCCGGCTGCAGGAACGACGACAGAAGGATCGAGGTGAACAGCGTGGCGCCGGCGACCAGCGTCGTGCGGCCCGCGGTGCGCCTCGTTGTCCGCGCCGCATCCCAGGGAGCGGCGCCTCGCGCCAACTCCTCGCGAAAGCGGGAGACGATGAAGAGCGAGTAGTCGACCCCCAGGGCGAGGCCCATCATCGTGCAGACAACGACCGACAGAGCTTCGATCGTCATCACGGAGTCGAGCAGGACGAGCACTCCGCGGCCCGCGAAGACGGTGAGCGCACCGAAGGCGAGAGGGATCGCCGCCGCCATCAGCGATCGGAAGACCAGCAGGAGGACGATGAGGAGCAGCGGCGCGGCGATCAGCTCAGCCCGCTCGGTCGCCTTCAGCGATTCGGTCTGCAGCGACCGCGAGACGCTGGCGTAGCCGGACTGAACCGCTTCCACCGGGGAATGGATGCGCGCTTGGATGGTGTCTTCGAGCTTCGGCACGGTCTCGCGCACGGCCACGTCCGCGGGCAGGTGATAGTCGAGCAGGACGATCGCGCGGTTCGGGTCGGGACGAAGGAAGCCCACGGACCCGCGATCCCAGGGAGAGACGACAGCGACGGCGTGGTCGCGGCGAAGCGTGCGGACCAGCCGAGGCCCCTGCCGTTCGAGCGCCGCGGCCGGCCCGCGCAGGAGGACCGCGAACGGCGAGGAGGGACCGAAGTGCTCTTCGGCGAGCGCCTGGCCACGAGCGGAGGGGGTGCCCGGGACGATCAGCGAGGTCGGCTGAAGCCGGTCTTCGACGCCGAGTCCGACGACGCCCAGAGCCAAACAGCAGATCAGAACGACGAGGAGGCCGAAAACCGGCCCTGCGAAACCTCGCTTCACCCGGGTCGTCCCCCCTGGAGCAGTCTAGATCGCACTGATCGCCGCGGCCCTCGCTTGGCCCGTGCCCGCTTTGTCACCCGTTTCCCTCACCCTTTTGGCCGGACGCCTTCCCTGCGGAGTCCTTTGCACGTGTGAACGGCGCGCCTTCGGGAAGCAATTCTAAACTAGAACATAGCCCAACCCAGATGTCAAACAGCTTTGCGCGATATCCAGGCAATCTGGGAAATCAGGCCGATACGATTTTACCCCGGGGACAATCCGCCGCCTGGCCGCGCGATTAGCCCGATGCAGGCTTAGTGGCGCGGCAGGTACGCACCGCCTCCACACTCAGATCAGGCGCGTCGGCGACGCTGAACGTGGCACGAGCGAGCGAGAGCAAACCCGATGTGAACCGCGGCGGGAGCGGGCAGGAGGCGCTCAGGTAGCTGTGCGAGCGACCTTCATAGTGAAAGCGGCGGGAGATGACGATGTTGAATTGGGCGAAGTGAGGCCAGGGTCCGACGTTGGTGGGAATGGCGCTTACCAGCACTGTGGGGAAAGGCCCCGACTTTCGGCGAACGTGGAAGGGAAGGACAAAGGACACGGGTGGATCCGATGAGTAAGCGAGAACCCAAACCGAGGTGCGACCCTGAGAGGTCTTGCCGTTGAAGGCGAGAAGACGGGCGTGAAGGCCGAAGGGCAGCTGAGATGGGAGGAAGATGCGAGCGTAAAGGTGGCCCTGGCCCACCAGGGCGGAGCGACAGATTGAAAGGGCTTCGCGGATGTTGACAGCGCCCAGACGTACTTTGGGGCAAAGAGGCAACCCGCGGGTGTCAAGCTCGCCCTTGTAGGCGAGTTCGAGCCGAACCTTTTGGACGCGGGGGAGCGGTATGCCCTCGGCGGTGCGAATTCCAGCGTGGAGGCGGACAGCGACAGGGGTCTTGTGAGTACGAGGAAGCGTACGAGGGGTGATGCCCCCTTTGAGGAAGGCGACCAAGGTGCCACTCGCGTTCCTCTCGGCGTCGACCGGGATCGCTAGGACCGCAAGGGCCAGCAACGAGGCGAGCATCCCGAGCAACAGGCCTCGGCGCATCAACGTAGTCCTCCGAAGCCGCCGCCGAACGGACCGCAAACTCCCACCGCAGCAGAGGCACCGCGGAGCGCACGCCTCCCAGATCGGTTCATCCCGCAGTGTTCCCTTCCCTTGGAAATGCTCCACCGGTGTCGCTCAGCGGGGACGCTTTACCGGCTTTGCCCAGGATAGCGCCCCCTAGGATGCCCGAGGAAGAACAGGTGCAAAGGAGCCCGTGCCGCACCCCCAGCGGCACTCAGCAGCTAACTGGGATCCGCTGCGCCCCGTTGGGGGCCGAGGAGCAGGCGCGGGCGGGGTCAGCGAGGGTGGCGCTTGGCGCGGGCCTTCTTCTTGCCGCAGGCGGCCTTGAGCTTGACCGTCTCCGAGTACGTCTTGCCGCTCTGCGCCGTATAGGCGACCTTGGTCACCGGGTTGGTGGCACAGATGCTCCGGGTGTTAACCAGGTAGCCGGTCTTGCCGCCGAACACGGTGAGGCGGAAGTGGCCGATCGGGGCGTCGGGGACGACCGGGACGGTCGTCTGCAGCTGGCCGGCGCCGCCCTTGACGATCGTCTTGGTTTCCGCACGGGGGACCAGGTTGACCTGCCCGTTGAGGATGATTGCCAGTTTCGGCAGGCCACCCGAGCCCGAGACCGCGTAGACGGGACCCGAGAGGGGCTGGTCGAGCAATGGAGTGGTCGTCGAGGCTTTGCCTATCGAGGTCCTCCCGGCGCACTGTTTCTCGATGAGCTCTTTCTCAGAGCAGATGTTGCCGAGGTGGCGCTGGTCGATCGCGAAGGCGCTCGAGAGCGTCACCGAGAGCGCCTTGATGTTGGCGTCGCCCTGACGGGTCGTCAGATCGAACTGCATCGTTGGGTTCGTTGCCCGACGTGTGCTCTTGCGGCCGCCGACCTGCTTGACGGTCATCTTCGGCTTGAATGGCAGCGTCGTGCAGTTCACTGCATTAAAGTACGACGAGAAGTCCGTAACGGTTCCCTGGTCACCGATTCCCTGAGAATCAACCGACGAAGGCGAGCAGTTCGTGGGGTTGATCGTGAAGTTGGGCTTGTCGATGTTGACCTCGATTGAGCGCATCCGGATCGGGATGCCGCCGATGATCTGGGGCATCGTTTCCGAGGCGGCGCTGACCTGGGCTGTAAGAGGGTCGACGTGCAGGGCAACTCTGATCACGACCGTGCCGTAGTCATACGGGCCCGCCAACGCCGGTGTGATGGCCACAAGGCTCAGCGGCGCGCCCTTGAGTGGGCCCGACAAATACATCTTGCCGACCGCGTGGAAGGGATGACTCCCTGGTCCGGCGGCGACATTGGTGGTGCCGATCTGACTCGCTGCCGGGCAGCTTGGGGCTGACTCCTCACTGCGGCCGAGCCGCTGGACAGCTGCCGCAATTGCGCCCTCGGGGCAATAGCTGATGCCCCGCAGGTCGCCGGTGAACCCAGGTGGCATCCTGAAGTTGAGGTCGCCGAGGAACTGGTCGCCGTCGTCGCGGTCCAATTTGAGGTGAAAGGAGCTGAAGGCACCGGCGGCCGGATTCGACGTTCCCGCCTCGAGGCGGGGCTCGAACGGCCGGGCGGGACCGGGGCACGGGCTCCCACTCGGCCCGGTGCTGAGCCCAATCGTGTCGTTGGACGTGACCCGGGGGAGCACGTCGTTCCAGGGGACGAAGACACCCGACACTTCGTAAATGGTGCAGTGAGTCGGGGTCGCAAGCAGCCCGCGGTCCGAGGCAAACAGATGCAGCTGGAAGTCGTCGAAGGGGACCTGAGGCAGGTCCAGCACCTCGATGGTAACCTGGCCGGTCCCCGGCTCGGGACGCACTGTGCCGAGGAACTTGGCATGGATGCCCGAGCCGTTGGCGACCAGGAACAGACGGTACTGGGAGTCGGGCTTGGGGTCACCGATGTAGATCGATCCGATCAGCTCGTCGGCCAGCGCCGGAGTGGTGACGACGAAAGTGCCGATCTTGGAGCTGTCGGGGCAGGAGGCCGGCTCCTGGGAGCCGAACGCGGCGGCGCTGTCGGAACAGGAGGTCTGGCCGTCGGCGGCGTCGGGGTTGATCGTCAGTTCCGGCGGCAGGGTAACGATCGCGGATCGCAGCTGGGACGGGGCCGGCGACAGGCCGAAGAACTGCGGAGCCTTTAGGTCGAGGTCGAAGCCCGAGGCGGAGTCGGTCTCACCAGTCGTCAGGTTGGCCGAGATGACCGGTTTGAAGACCTCTTTCTCACATCCCGTCGTTTCCGGATAGGTGCCGTTGACGACGGTCGGATCGTCGGGGTGTTGATAGGATCGAACCGTGAGCCTCGTCGCCAGCGGCTCCCCTGTGCAGACGGTCGGATTGTCGATCAGCGGCCGGCTCGGGATGCTCGCGGCGACGCCCGCGATGCAATTCGGTGTGGTCGCGCCCGGGCAGCCCGCCGGTTCGCCGGGAATTCCTTTGGGAAAGCGCTCCGGATTGTGGATGGAAGACGCGGGAAAGCCCCAGAAGGTGATGTCGGCCTGCTTCAGCGGATACGTCTGGGTGAGGCCCGAGACCGTGATGCGAAGGCCGTAGTCGGAAGCTGTGCGCACTGCCACGGGTATTTGGATCGGGACTCCCACGACGGGAACGATCAGGCCGAACAGACCGGTCTGGTCGGGCCCCGGCTCCATGTCGTAGAGCGGCGCCGTGCCGAGCAGCTCACCTTCGGTGCCGTTGTGGTTGGCGTAGACCGTGACCAGCCCGGCCTGCGAGTTGGACGAACATCGCTGGAGAGCGAAGTCAGATGAGGTACAACGGATCAGCGATTCCGGATTGCCGAACAGCCCCCGCGGAGCGTCGAAGGCGACGCTGGCCGCCGACTCAGTGACGCCCGGTTCGGCAAGAGTGAAGGAGGTTGAAAGGTCAGGGTGCCCGCCGGCCTGGGTATCCGTGCTCGTGGAGGTGAAGGATTCGACCTCCATGCTCGCCCGAGCTGTCGGCGCCAGGAGCGCCAAAAGCGCCAACCCCATCGTCGTCACCAAGCTCGCAATCAAACGGTTTCTGTGCGCGAAGACCGTCAACGTCCCCTCCGTCCCTTGTGGTGTCCGCGCCCGTGCTTCTTGCGCACGCACTTACCGCGCTTGCGGACGAAGCCGGCCCTGCAGCGCCGGGTGCCCGGCTTCGCCTGATTGCCCTCTGTGCCGCCGCGCGAACCCACACCGGCGGGTTCGGGAGCCTGGCTACCCGGTCCATGACACTCGTCCGAAGCCCTGCATTGGGGCGGGTCCGGGATGTGGAAGAAACCTCCATGCTCCCGAGCGTCGTAGATCCTCACCACGGAGCCGTTGAGGTCCTCCGGCGATATCTTCTCTCGGGTGAAGAAGTACGCGTCCTTACCGCTCGCCGAAACCGAGAGCATCCCCGAGTCGAAGGGGCTGGTCCCTGAGGAGATCAGGAATACCTCCCCGTCATCCCACTCGTAGGCGTCCCTGTTGCCGTTGGTGTCGCGCAGGACGAGGGGCTCATTGGAGTTGAAGAAAACCCGTCCGTCGGCGGTCACGGCATTTCCATGCTGAGGTAGGACGGCGTCTTTGGTGGCCTGAGAGTTGGTCGGCGCGCAGGAGGCGCAGATGATCGACCCGTCCCCAGTGTCGTAGCGGTAGACCTCGAGGTGGCCGAACGAGTCGAAGCTCGTGATCGGCACCGCGGAGTTGAAGACGGCGAAGCGGCCGTCCGGGCTGACCTGGAAGTCCCCGAGGCGGTGCACGCCGTGCTCCATCAGGCCGTGCACAACCGCGGGGTTGTCGATCGGGTGGTAGGGAGGCGTGAAGGTGTCGTACTCTTGGATGCTGGTTCCGGACGTCACGTAGACGTGCTTGCTGGTGGCGTCGATGGCGACACCATGCGATTCGTTTAAGAGTCCGGACCCGAATTTCTCGAGTACCTCCCCGCTGGAGCTGTACCGCGTCACCTGGGTGGCTTCGTTGACGTAGAAATCGCCGTTCTGCGCGTCGCTCTGGGCGTGACGGCCGCTGCCGATCGGGGTGGGGCTGGGCGAGATCGGGGTGCCGACGACGAAGGCGCTCTTCGGGAACTGACCGATGGGGCCGCCGCTGTAGTTCCAGCTGTAGACGAACGAGGGGCTCTGGGCGTCGATATTGCAGAGCCCGTCAAGGGTGTTGATGCCTTCCCTCGGCGAGTAGCTCGCGTTGGTCACCGGCGCCACGGCAGAGTTCGGTTTGAAACGCCAGACGTTGTTCGCGTAGTCGCCGACGTAGACGTCGCCGTTGGCCGGGTCGACTGAGACGCCGCAGGCCTCATTGAAGCCGGTGAGTTCGCCCAGTTTTTCGCCGCTGTTGGCGTAGACCCTGACCGCGCCCCCGTTGGTGGTGATGTAGACGGCGCCTTTGAGCGGGCTGCTGCTGGCGCTGTCGACCGAGACCTGGCCTTCGGGGCCGCCACCGAGATTCTGGCCCGTGATTTTGTTGGCTTCGACGTAGGGCTGGACAGAGGTGAACGGTTTGGCGAGGCCCGAAGACGTGTACCTGGAGACCTTGCCCGCACCGCGCTCAGTGACGTAGACGTCGCCGGTGAGCTGGTCGACCGCGATCTCACCCGGGCCTGAAAGCCCGGTGATGAAGCTGGAATTGACCAGCTGGTATCCGGGCTGTTGTGGCGCAGGCTTGTAGGCGCTCGAGTCGAGCACGCCGACGTAGTGCGGTGCTCCACCTGGCTCGACCACATACAGGTTGGCCTCACCGACGTCACCGCTCGCGCCGTCGAGAAGCTCGGGGCTGACGAAGTAGAAGGTCCCCTCTTCGGAGGCGAGGCCGACCCCGCCCGCAAAGGCGACGGCGTCGCAGTTGGGCCCGCCGGAGACCGTGTTCCAGTTCGCCACCGGGTTGCAGTCGTCCGCGTTTCTGGGGCCGCCGGCGCCGACGCTAACGAGCTCCGGGGTGACGGGGTCGATGCCTTCGATCCGGTCGACGTAAATGTCCGCGCTCGAGTCGGTGTCATCGTCCTCGAGTTGGTCTCTCGTCGTGAGAAAGATCGTCGAGCCATCAGCTGTCATCCCGTCGAAGAGGACGCCGCTCGTCGTCCCCGGAGCTAGGTCGATGGTCTCCGGGTTCGATCCGACGTGGAGGTATGGATGCCAGTACTGATTACCGGCAGAGTCGGTGGAGACCCTCTGGGCGACCACGACGCTGGAGCCGTCGGCGGAAATCGCGAGCTCGGCGATTCCGTCGCCGTTGCCGGGAGCGTGACAGGCCCCGGGCCCCTGGACGCAGGAAAGGTTGGTTCCCGCAGGCGTCTTCGAAACGACCTGTGTCGTGCCCGTGATCAGGTCGCGCTCGTAGATGGAGACGTCGCCGGTTTCGTCGTTGCCGTCGAGCTCGAATTGCGAGGTTGAGCCGAAGACGAGGTGCCGGCCGTCAGCCGACATCGGCGCCTGGATCAGGCCATCAGGGTTCGCGCCCACGACCGGGCTTTGGCTCCCCGCCATACCCTGGGCCAGTCCGCCGTCGCTACCGCGAACCGGGATACCGGCTGTTCCATCGCCAAAGCATGGATCGCAGAGCTCGGAGCCCCCAAACGCGAACGCCTCGAAGTCTTTGTCGGCTGCCAGCAAGGTCGATGCGAACGGGGCGACGGAAGGGGTACCGTCGGCGGGAATTCCGACGTACCTGGTCGTCCAGCCACTTTCGGACCGGGTCGCCAGGTACGGGTCGGGCCCGTGGTTGGTCGGGTTACCGCTGGCCGGAACGCCGCCGTCGTGGACGGCGTAGAGGAGACGTCCGTCTGCCGTCGGCCCATCGAAGGGCTGCTGTCCCGGGACCAGATCAGACTCGACGTTGTAGCCGTCGGTGTCCCTTGCGGACGCAAGCTCGTAGGAACGGCAGTCGGGCAGCAGCGCCGCACCGGTCTGCTGGCGAGAAAGGGAATTGTCGCATTCGTCGACGAACGACGATATCCGTGGGAAGGTGCGGAAGGTGTGATCCGCGCTCGTGCTGATGCCGGCCAAGTTGGTGGCAACGACGCGGTAGTGGTATTCGGCTCCCGGTGAGAGGCCATGCAGGAGCTGGCCCACTGTCTGCAACCCATCAGGTGGGACGAAGGAGTCGGTGACCGCGACCGGGACGGCTGTGCCGTAGTTGGTGTCGGCCCCGTATTCGAAACGGTAGTTGGTGGAGCCTTTGTTCGAGTCAATTTCGGCATTGAGTCGTGCGCTATCCGTGTTGAGCCCATTGACGTAGACCTTCCCAAGGAGTGGTTTGCCCTGCGCCTCGAAGTACCGGTCCAGTCCGTAGGAGACGCGTCCGTTGGCGTTTTCGACGACGACGCGGAAATGGTAGGTGCTGCCGATGGTGAGGCCGGTGATTTCACCGGAGACATGCTGGTCTCCCGAGCCGCTGAACACATCGCCCTCGACGCAGGGGAGTTCACTTTCGAAGCCGGCGCCCGCGCCCCATTCGAACTTGCAATCTGTGGTTGCGACCCCGTCGGGGTTCAAGCTGCCGCGCAGGAGCGCAGTGGTTGGGGTCGGCACCGGAAGGTCGGTGTCGACATCGGCGACGGTCGTCGCCGGACCGCTCGGTGAGTAGACGTCGATTACGCCGTTTGCGACATAGACGTCACCGGTCGATTCGTCGACTGCGATGCTTCCCAAGCCGGTGCCGAATTCGTCCAGGAGGCTGCCGTTCGAAGTGTACTTCTCGATCACAGATCCGTCGTCGACGTAGACGGAGTCGTCCCTACGGTCGACAGCAACGAACCTCCCTTGACCGTTGCCGAGACGGTATTGGAAGATTCCGTTCGAGTCGTACTTCTTGACGTACCCTGGATTGTAGGATTCGGGAAGGTAGAAGTTGAACTGCGAGTCGATCGCGAAATTGCACGTTTCCGGCTTGTTTTCATAGGGTCCTGGGTCGGGCACGATCGTCTTCCCCGTAAGTTCCCCGTTGGGTAGGTACTCCGTGATCCCAACACCCACAGTCGCAATCCACAGGTGCCCGTCAGGGTCGACCGAGGCGCCACAGATGTTGCCCTGTGGAAGGAAGTAGACATCCGTCTTCTGGGCGCCGCCCGGGCGGTAGACATTGATCTCGCCGAAATTGCCGAAGGCGTATATCAGCCCCTGGGTCGCGGTGCCGGAATTGTCGACTGCAAATCCCACTGTGCCCTGGCTGAAGACGCTGTTCGGCGCCAGTTCGGCGAAGGGCTCGGACGCACGCGTCGCTGCATCGAACTTGTAGACCCGACCCTGGTCCTCAGCGGTCGCGCCATAAAGCGTTCCAGTCGCCTGGTCGAAGCCGACCTTGCCCAGAAAGTTGAAAGTTGGGGAGCTGACCCCGACTGCGTCGGATCCGTCGATGGAGCCGTCGTAGGTCAGCGGTTCGTATTCGAAGGCCGAGGCGGGAACGGCGCCAAGAAGCAGCGCGAGGAGGGCAAGGGAAAGGAGCCTCTTCATCGCCTACGCCCCCTTCTGTCGCAGATCGCCTCAGGGGCAGCCTGGATTCCGAGATAGCACCGTTCTGGCCGACCATCTTCACGTTCGGGAGACGAATCGACTGCGGCATTTCGTAGAACTGGGGAAGTCATCGGTGGGCCCCCCGATTGTGGTGGGCTCGAGCCTTGCGTTTGTGTTTCTTCCCGCAGGGAGTGCTTAAGACTGGGCGTCGATTGGCCGTCATTCCGTTCTGGCCGGTTATGGCGGCGGTGAAGTGCTGAGTGTGGGCGCACAGCCGGGGCGAGTTTTCGATGAGGCCCCTCTCGCCGCCGTCGAATCTGAGGAGGACCTTGGTTACGGGGGCGTCGGGGACGGTTTCAAAGGTGGTGCGGAGACTGCGGTGGACAGAATCGACGCGGCCGACGAGAACGATGTCAATCTGGCCGTTGAGGGCGACGACGATGTCGGGGAGGCCGGCGCGACCGGTGGAGCGGAGATATATGGGGCCTTCGAGTGGCTTTTCGAGAAGCGGGGTATCGGCTTTGGCGAAGCCGAGGATTGAGCCGGGCGGACATTTCTCGCCGGGGGTCTTGCCTTCGTTGAACTGGACGCGGGTGCAAATGTTCCTGATGTGGGCGTTGTCGACAAGCTCGGTGGGGGGCAAGGTGACCTGGGCGCGGGAAATGTTGGCTTCACCGGGCTTGGCGGTGAGAGTGGCGGTGAGGGCAGGGTTGCCAGCCTGCTTGGTGGAGCCGGTGAGCTTGAGGGTGAGCTTCGGTGCGAAGGGCAGGCGGGCGCAGTTGGCGGCTTGGAAGTGGGCGCTTGGGTTGACGACCGCCCCTTCGTTGCCTGAGATCGCCGCGTTGACCGAAAACGAGTCGCAATTGGTCGGGTTAAGGGTGAAGTCTGGGCGGTTGAGGTTGACTTGGACGAACCTAGTCCGCAGCGGGACCCCCTCGAGGATTTGCGGCAGCGAATCCGAGATTGCTGTCACCTGGGCGGTGAGTGGGTCGATGCGCAGCGCGATCCTGACCGCCACGTTCCCGAGGTCATACGGGCCCGATACAGCCGGCACGACGACGAGAAGGCTGAGCTGCGCACCCTTGTAGGGACCGGCCAGATAGACCTTGCCGCCGACATAGACGGGTCGGCTACCAGATCCGGCGCCAGCGACCACCGAGCCGACCTGGCTCGCCGCCGGACAAGCGGGGGATGAGAGCTCGGAGCGCCCCGTGTACCCGGAGGAGTTGATCGTCGCGATCACGGTATCCGGGCAGTAGGGGATTCCCTTCAACGTCGCGGAGAAGCCGGGCGGAGTCGTCACCGTGAGGCCATTGAGGTTTTGGTCGCCGTCCGGGCGGGAGAGTTCGACGGCAAAGGGGCTATGGGCCGCGGCGGTGTTGCCGAGCGAGGCCGCCCTGAAGCCGGGCGAGAGGCCCCGGGGCGAGCTCGGGCATGGGGCGCCGTCGGGACCGTGATCGAGAACGAAGAACTGGGTCGCGTTCTGTTCCGCGAGGGCTGCGTCCCAAGGCGTGAAAGTGCTGTGGACCGCATAGGTCCCGCATTGTGTCGGGGTGGCGAGGGCACCCCGCTCCGAGCCGAAGACGTGCAGGTTGAACTCGGTGAGCGGGCTCTGCGGCAGATTGGGGAAGCGGAACGTCAGCTGACCGGTCTGCGGGTCGGGATAGAGCGAGCCGGCAAGCTTGATGTGGGTGGCGAATCCATCGGCGGTGAGGATCACTCGGTAGCGATCGCCCGGCCTCGGTTCGCCGAGGTAGAGAAATCCGGGGATCGGGGCCGGGAGCGCCGAGCTGTCGACGCTCACCGTCCCGACCTTGGCGGTCTCGGGGCAGCGCGCTTCGGCCTCGGTCCCGAAGCTCGCTTCCTGGTCGGTGCAGGTCGTCTTGCCGTCGGCGGCGTTGGGGTTGATCGAAAACCCCCTGGGAAGGGTCACGCTCGTCGCCCTGATCTCCGACGGGGACGGGGTCAGCGCGCTCGAGAACTGCGGAACGCTGAGGTTGACGTCGAGGCCGCTGGCGGCGTCGGTGTACGTCGTCGTCGGCTTAGCCGAGAGGCTTGGGTTGAAGCTGAGCTGATCGCAACCGGTGATCGCGGGATAGACCGCCGCCCGGCGATCGGTCTCGTGGTCGTAGGCCAGCGTTTCGAATTCGGTTGTTAGCGGGCCTTCACAGGCGGTCGGATTCGACAGGAATGGGGTCTGCGGGCTGCTCGAAGAATGGGGATCGGTGAGTTTGTAGCAGACGTTTTCCGGCGGAATTTCGTTTCGCTCGAGCCAGAAACGTGGATCGCCGAAACCGAGGGCGCAGAGGTTCGTCGAGCCCTGCCCGAAGGCTTGATAACGAAGTCGATCGTGGATCGGAGAGGCCGGGACCCCCCAGAGATAAAGACTGACTCCGTAGGGGCTGAAATCTCGCTGTAGCCCGATCGTCGTCGCCCTCAGCCCATAGTCGCTACCGGTGCGGGCGTTGAGTTCGGTAAGAATAGGTGTGCCTAGTACGGTGAAGGCGAACAGGCCCGCCTGATCTGTGTGGGGGACCATGTTGTAGACCGGATAGACCAAGTAACCGGTCCCAGTGTTGCCGGTGAGCTCACCGACGGGCAGCACAGCGACGACTCCGATCTGCGAGTCGATCGGGCAGCTTTCCCGCGCCAGCGCAACCGAATCGCATTGCGGTGTCGCGTGGGGATTCCCGATCATGCCGGTGGGGAGATTCTGAATCAATTTTTTCGGGGTGTTGCAGAGGCAGTCCGGCTTTTCGGGCTGGCTCGCCCAGGTCCCCATTTTGTATTCGGTGAAGATGTCCGGGTGGCCGCCCGCCTGGGTAGTACTTGGACGGACTATGTAGGTGTTGATCGGCGAGCCCGCTCGGGCTGTCTCGCTGGCGATCGAGAGGCCGAGGGCAGCCAGGCAGCCGAAGGCGAAGGTCACCGCTACCAGCCTCCACCCGGTGATCATTCTGCCGCTACTCACTGTGCTTGCTCCTCCTCCTGTGCTTCTTCGCCTTCGTCTTGTGCTTCTTCGCCTTCTTCTTGTGCTTCTTGCCCGAGCGCGCATGGTTGCCGCCGTTCCCCAGCGGGGGGCTCGTCCCGAAAGGGATCTGAGCCGGCGGGCCACTCGCGGGACCGTGGCACTCGTCAGCGGCTTCGCAGGGCGGTGGCGGCGGGTCGAACGGGATGCCACCGCCGGTCCTTGCGTCGTAGAACTTGAGGAAGGGCCCGACTGAGTCCTGGCCCACGTAGGACTCCTTGGTCATGAAGTAGGCGTCGACTCCATCGGAGCTGACCCCGACGAAGCCGGTCCCCTCGGCTCGGTCGGCGGTCCCCGAGCTGAGCAGCTGCGGCCGATTACTGACGAACTCGTAGGAGTCGATCACGCCGTCGGTGTCCTGTGGAACCAGAGCGTCCTGCGTCGAGAAGAACGTCCTGCCGTCGTCGGACATGAAGAGCCCGTTCATACTTCCTTCGACGTCGTACGACTGAATCGCTCCGCTCGGGATACATGAGACGCACTTGACCTCTCCCGTGGCGGGCTCGTAGGAGTACATCGCCCGGTGGCCGCCAGTCGGCTGGGACGTCAATGCTGCCGCGGTCACGAAGGCCATGTGGTCTCCCTGCGGCGAGACCTGAATCCGGTCGACGGTGGCGGTGCCCGGGAGCGTGGTGACGAAGTGCACCTCGCTCCCGGAGTAGACGTAGATGTTGCGCTCCCCGGGAGTCCCCTCACCTTTGACGAGTAGTTCGGGTGACATGAAGTAGATGACACCGTTCCCGGAGCCGACCGAGTTATCGGATTTGATCCTTTCGGGAATGCCGTAAACGTTTTCCTTCGTCGTGACTATCGGCATCGCACTGCACCCCGATGTCCATGAGGCGACGCAGCCATCGCTGTTGCCAACCGTGATCAGAGTGACTTCACCTGGCGACGACTCACTCCATTTGTAGAGATCGGCGCTGCTGTCGGTGTCGTTTTCACTTAGCCGGTCGGCCGATGTGAAGTAGACGGTCGAGCCATCGGCAGTCATGTCCGCGTAGGTAGCGGGGTGATCGAGCCCGTCCTGTCCGACCGAGACGTCGTAGTGGTGAACGTCGTCAATGGCCATATAGAGCCGCTCTTTTCCGCCACCTGCGTCGGTCGACATGAGGATGTGCGAGCCGTCCGTCGAGACGCCCGGGAACCTGATGAATTCTTCTACTTCGTTGTTCCCGCCAACTCCCGCAGGGATATCATCGCCCTGTTCGGTTTTGGAGATCAGGGTGACAGTACCGTTGGAGAGATCGTTGTCGTAAGCCGATCCCGGGGCGGCGACCAACCCATCGTCGGTGAAGGCGGTGTAGATCGAGGAGAAGAAATAGTGCGTGAAGTCGGGGGAGATTTCGACTCCGCCGACGTAGCCGCCATGTTTGATGTCAGTCGTGGCGCCGGGGATCTCAGAGAGATTGGTCGGCAGCCTGCCCAGAGACGATCCGTCGGCATTCCACATGAAGGGAGCGAACGAGCCCAGAAGGCCGCAACATTCGGAACTCCCCTGCCCCTGGTCCCACTCGAGGACCTTGGACAGGTCGGAGCTGCCGCGGATGCCCTCCAACTCCTGGGAGAAGAATTGGTCAAGGTTCCTTGGCCCGCCGGCAAACGCTGCCTGGGAACCCGGGATTCCGACGTATTTCGTCACCCATCCGCCGGTCTGCCGGGTGGCGAGGTAGAGATCCACATTCGTTCCGATCGGATCTCCGGATCCTTCGATCGTCCCGAGATGACCGGTATAGGAAAATCGTGACGGGCTCGTCGCTTCTGGCCCGAACGGGCCGCCCACGCCCAAGGTCACGTTGCCGGCATTGGCCGCCGAAACCAGCTCATAGGCCCTGCAGTCCGGAAGATACGATGCCCCGGTCTGCTGCCGGAGGAGGGCGTTCGGGCAGTCGGAGGGAAAGAAGTTGAAGGTCTGTTCGCCGGTGGTCGTCACCCCGCGAGTCGTTTTCGGCGACGACCCGGAAGAAGTAGGTGCCCCCGTTAAGGCCGTCGATGTGCGCAACGACGTGCTGTGGCCCCTGCACCGCCGGCACTCTCCGTCGGGATCGGGGCGGAGCTACCGAAGTTCGGAGTCAGGCCGTACTCGAAGCGGAATTTCGTCGCTTCCCCGAAGGGGTTGATCACCGCGTGCAGGTCGGCGCCGGTCTCGGAGACGTTGGTCGAGTAGTAGGCGCTGACCTCGGGGGCGGCTGGAACTGTGGTGAAAGTCTGGGGTGTCGAGCGGACCGTCCCCTCGCGGAACCCCTTCGTCGCCACCAAACGCACGTCGTAGCTGCGATTGGGGGTGAGCCCGTTGAGAAAGGCGTCGACCTGGACGTCGCTGGTCCCGGCGCCGACGCTTGTCCCCTGTAGGTAGGGGATCCAGGTCGAGTCCGAGCTGAGCTTGTACTCGATCTGGACGAAGTCGTGTTCGGATTCGCGAACGAAGTCTCCGAGTGTGGGTTGATCTTGCCGACTAGCTTCACCCCGGTCGAGGTGATTTCCTCGAGCGATTCCAGGGTCACGGAGGGCGGTTCCGCTGGACTGCTGAAGTACAGCGGGAAATCGGAGCCCAGCTGTTGGCTAAAGCTTGTGAAGAGATTTCCGTGCGCGGGGTCGTAGGCGACGCCGGAAATCGTTCTCAAGCCGTTGCAGGTCATATGCGTGTCGAGCAGAGTCGTGCCGTCCGAGCTCAGCTCCTGCACCCGGCTCTCTTCCGCCGATGGCCCGCCATCGGGGCAGATCGCCGTCGCCCCGGCGGCGAATCGCTTGACGATGAGAAGGTGGTTGGCCGGGCCGATTGCGATGTGAGTCGGGGTGTCGGCCGAGCTGGTCCCGTTCGGGGCCCCGTTTCCGCCGAACAGGGAGGCCGAGAGCTCGACCGGCCCGACCTGCGGCGAGAATTTCTGCACTCGGAAGTTTTCCGAGCTCTCAACCGCGTAGATGGCTCCCGTCGCGTCGACAGCGACTCCGCGTGGTCCGGAGAAGCCGAACTGACCGATGGCCGAGCCTTCGCTGCCCGCTTTGCAGGCGTCGCCGAACTTGCATTCCTCGAATAGCCCGCTGGCGGTGTTGTGCGGCCCGGCAGCGACGACGTCGTAGCCGAAGGCCCTGATGAACTCCCCCGTCGGACTGAATTCCTGAACCCGGCTATTGCCCGGGTCAGCGGCGATCACGTTGCCCGCGTTGGGCGTTCCCGGCGGCGCGACCGCCAAGTAGCCCTTGGGGCCTTCGGCGAGAGCGCCACCGATGCTCCCCCCGAAGTTTTCGTAGCAATTGTCGATCGGTAGACAGATCTCGAATCGCGAGGAGCCCGGCTCGAGAACTGTGACCGTTCCCGAACCGCCGACGAGATTCGTCGAGTCGACGGCGATCGCCGGCTCCGGATTCTGCGAGAGCGCCCCGGAGAAGGTTGCGATGAACGGGGCGACAGCGCCGTCCCCGCCGCTGACGACGACGTTGCCGGTGCCGATGCTGGACAGCGTCTCCAGGGCCGTCTGTACGGTTGCCGCCGTCGCGTTGTATGCGAGCGGAGCGGTGACTTTGCCTCCGAAGTCGAGTGTGAACGTTCCTCCTGTAACTGCCGACGGGATGTCGATCGACTGTTCAGAATCGGTGGCGGTGACGTCGTCCGGCCCGCCGAACACTGCCTCCTGCCCGAAAGAGCGGATGAATTTGCCTACGGCCGAATACTCGACGATCGCGTTTTCGTTTCTGGCGTAGACGTTGCCGGTTGCCGGATCGACCGTCGGCCCGTGGCTGTTGCCGTTGCCGAATCTGCACACGTCGTTGGAGGGCGGGTTCGCGTTGCAGATCTCGAAGGCGCCGAATTGGTCCAACGCCCCGGTTTTCGCCGTCGCCCCTCCACCGCTGAGTGGGGAGGTGCCCGCGATCGCGATCATCGACGGGGCGAAGGCAAGTGTCGGCCAGACAGCGATGTACGGGGTCTGTGCGCCAACGCCCCCCGGCCCGCCTTCGACGTCGACTCCGCCCATTTCTGCGACCGACGGAAGGGCCTCCAAGGCCGCTTCAACCGTCGCGGGGGCGACGGTGGCGGCGATGTCGGTAGTCGTCTCGGTCGCGGTGATGAACGGCTCCCCGTTTGCGGTGGCGCCGGCCGAGAGCTGGAGGGTGCCAGGGCCAACCGCGGTGATCGTCGTGCCCGCTGGGATGCCTGTGGCTTCAATCGTGTCGCCGACGTGAAAGACCCCGAAGTACGTCGTCAGCCCGGTCACTTGATTGGTGCCGTTGATGCTGCCCGCACCCCAAGCCGTTTCCGCCCGCAATCGGTAGCTGCCCCCGGTCGCGTCGACGTCGATGCGCTGCCTCCGTTTGGCCTCGTCTTCGCCGCTGGCGACGACCCCCCGTCCGAACGCTCGCACGAAACTGCCGTCGGGGGCGAATTGAGAGATCCGCCCGTCACCTTGGGCCAGATAGCTGGTCCCGGCGGGAACACCGCCGCTGCCGTTGCCGCTCACCGCGACGCCCATCGGCTGATACGCACCCCCGGGGGTGCGGTCAGCCGTGAAACCGTTGACTCCAAGGGAGGCCTGGGCCGCGGGCGCAACGATGAAGGTCAATGCGAGCGCCGCAAGGGCCACAGCGACCCTGGAACCGGCTGAGCAATACCGCCCTCGAAACCGAGTGCCACGAATGCTGTCACCGGTCGCAGTCGCGAATCGCGATTCCGCGTGTCTCACTCGCTCTCTCTTCTGTGCGCTGGTGCGTCCATTCGGGTGGTGGTGGCAGGCTCTCCGCCGTTCCCGAGCGACGGGGCGGAGGCGGCGGTCCCTGGGGCGGTGCTCGGGTGGGCGCCAAAGGAAACGGAAGAGGAGCATGCGCGGGCGGCCCGAGCTCGAGGGTTTGACGGTCTCGAGCAGTGGATGGACCGCCCGCGCTGCTCGATGCGGATCCCGTATGCAAGGGAAAGCAACGGGGGCCGCGGGGGTGGCGACATTGGCGGCGGCTCCTGCTCTGGGATCAGGGAAGACCCCGCGGCTTGAGGGCCCAGGGAGAGCCCCTTTGGGGAGTCGCCCCCCTGTCTCGCCGTTGCACCGCGCCGGGAAAGAGAATCCGGGGCGAGGCAAGCTTTAGAGTCTTCCTTCGGGGATTGATGGGAGCTGGCGACGAGCGGCTCGGCGGCGGGGGCAGTCGATGGACGGAGGCGGGCAGTAGCCCCGCGCATATTCGCTTCCATGGGCTCAGCATTCGCGTGGTGGATCACCGCATTCCCCCTCTCCCGTTCCCTGGGGGCCCCTTGGGCGCTCGCGACGCTCGCGAGCCCTGCGGGCCATTGCCTTTCTTCTGCGCAGCTTCCCTGCTAACCCCCAGAGCACCGAAACGATGCACTTCCTGGAAGTCGCCAGCAACTAGAACATAGATCAACCGTAATGTCAAGGTATCAGCCTAAAAACCCCTTGATTTCCTCGAAAACTCATGATGATGGTCTACCCTCAGCGTGTTCTGAACATAGTCGCTAAATTACCGTCTGGAAGGCCGATTCTCGCTCGATCGGGAGTCGCAATAGGCGTGGATATGGTGCCGCCTCGGATGGTGCAGACACCGTGGGGAGATTCGAGCCGGTTGCGGGAGAGGACCCTGCCGGGGGGACGCGGAACGACGGCGGCCGAAGCCGCGCAGAACCATCGAGAACGGCTGTTCGGGGCGATGGTGGCGAAAGTGGCCGAACAGGGCTACGAGGCGACAACGGTCGCCGACCTGGTCGAGGTCTCGGGAGTCTCCCGCAGCGCTTTCTACAGGCTGTTCGCCGACAAGCAGACCTGCTTCCTGGCGGCGATCGAGGCGCTTGTCGAGCCGGCGGTGGAGGCAACGTCAGAGGCTCTAACACCCGGCGGGGAGATTCCGACCGACGTCGAGAAGACAAGGCGGGCCTTCGAAGGGCTGCTGGAGCAGATCGCACAGCAGCCGGCGGCGGCGACGATGTGCGTCGTCGAGGTCTACGCGGGCGGTCAGGAGGCGGTGGCGCTGCTCGACCGCGCGACGGACTCCCTCGAGCGCGTCGCCCACCGAGTCCTGAACGGGATGGGCCGCGAGGGGCTTCCCTCGGAGATAGTGCGAGCGCTGATCGGCGGCGTCCAGAAGGTGATCCACAAGCGTCTCTATCAGGGGAAGCCCGAGGAGCTGGCGGAGCTGGCGCCACAGCTCTGGGATTGGCTTCTCCTCTACCCCCCTCCCCCCGGCCCGCTGCGGGGACCTCGGCGGCGGGTTCTCCGCCCGCTCCCGTTCGAGGAGCGCCAGTCTGCCTCGAACCCCTCGGAGCGACTGCTGCGAGCCCTGGCGGCTGTGGTCGCCGAAAAGGGCTACCCCGCGACGACGCTCCCGGACATCATCGAGCGGGCGGGGACTTCGTATCGCGCTTTCTACGAGCGTTTCGAGAGCAAGGAGGATGCGATCGTCGCGGCCGTCGACGTCGGCTCGCAGCAAATGCTCGCGGCGGCGCTGCCGGCCTTCCGCCGGGCGAAAGACTGGGTGCACGCGGTGCAGGGCACGCAGGAGACGATGTTCCTCTACGGGGTGCAGGAGCCGGAGTATGCGCGGCTTGGGGCAGTCGAGATGTACGCGGCGGGTAAAAGGGCGCTCGAGCAGCGCGAGCAGGTCACCGAAGGCATGGAGGCGCTGCTGGCGACCGGCTATGAAATCGCCCCCGATATCCCACCCATCACCGCGGAGGCGATCGGAGGGGCGCTCTATGCGCTCTTCTACGACCACGTGAAGCAGAAGGGCCCCGAGCGCCTTGCGGAGCTGGTGCCGTGGACCGTCTACGTCACCCTGACCCCTTCCTCGGCGCTGAGGAAGCCTACGCGGTGGCGACCTGCTCCGAGGGCAGTGGCGGCTGAGCGAGCCGGTGGCTCTGCCCGCGCTGCGGATTTAGCCGCACATCGATCCGCCCGCTAGCGTTTGCCGCATGAGCAGCGGCCAGCGAGTTCCAGGTGGAGTGGTGCACCGGCTGCCGGCGGACCTGCGCACGGCGCTGGTGGCCGACACGACGGTGCTTGACGCCTGGAAGGACATCACGCCCCTGGCACGCAACGAGTTCATCTGCTGGGTCGAGGACGCCAAGCAGAAAACGACCAGAGAACGCCGCATCCGCCGCACACGGGAAGAGCTGGAGGAAGGCCAGCGCCGGCCCTGCTGCTGGCCCGGCTGCAAGCACCGGGACCGCGCCGCGAAGGAACCCTAGGCGGACGCGGTCGCGTACCAGCTGCGAGCGTCGAGGGTGAACGGCCCGTCCGGCAGCTCGCCCCGGATCGCCTCGCGCACCACGGCCTTGTCCTCGTCCTCGAGCTTGGCGAACGCCTGGCCGGCGGGGCCGACTCCGAAGGTGAGCGGCTCCCAGAGGTCCTCGAAGCCCGAGTACTCGACGCTGACCTCCAGCGCGCCGCCGCCGACGTCATGGAGACCCGCGCGATCCAGGCGCTCGGCGATGTCACCCTCCGAGGTGCCTGCTCGCCGCTGCTCGCCCTCGAGGTCGGGCTTCACGGACTTCATCGCGTCCCAGAACATCCTCAGCATCGTCATCCCGCCGCCGGCGATGTCCCACATGCAGACACCGACCCTGCCTCCCGGCTTGGTCACCCGGGCCATCTCTCGCAGGCCGGCGTCCGCATCGCGCATGAAGGCGATCACGAGGCAGGACAGCGCGGCATCGAACGAGTCGTCCTCCCACGGCAGCTCCTCGGCTACGCCCTGACGCACGTCCGCGCCCGGGTTGTGCTCACGACAGGACGTGACGAACTGCTCCGCGGGGTCGATCGCGGCGACGCTCTCGGCCCCGACTCGGTTCGCCAGCTCGGAGGTGAGCCCGCCAGGCCCGCAGCCGACGTCCAGCACCCGCATGCCCTCCCTCACCCCCACCTCGTCTGCCAACGCGCGGGCCAGCGGAACTGTGTATCGGCCCATGAACCGGTCGTAATGCTCCGCGGGGGTGGAGAACTCTGGCATGGCCAGATCCTATGCGGTCGATCGCGCCAAATCGCGCCTACTTCCGCTATCCAATGGGCATGGCTGTGCTTCGGCTCCCGAGTACCTCCATCTCCACGACGCCGCGGTCGGCGGCGATTTCCTCCTGGAACAGGGCCCCCATTCGCTCGGCGTTCCGCTTCAAAGCCGGGTCGGCCAGCGCGCTGCTGACCACGGTCGCGATCTTCCCCTGGCTGGGGTTCTTCGGCAGGCGGAGTCCGGCGCCGGAGTGCACGGCCCTTGCGGCGACACACGGCTGATCGCGACCCATCGGGGCGCAGACCAGCGGCACTCCGTGCGCGAGACCCGTCATCACCGTCCCGTGGCCGGCATGGGTGAGGACCAACGAGGTGCGGGGCAGTACCTCCGAGTGCGCGATCCACGACCGAGCCTCCACGTTCTCCGGCAGGTCCCTGCCCAGGGAGACGGCCGGGCCGGTGGTCAGAAGCGCCTGCACGGGGAGCGAGCCCAGCGCGTCCACCGCCCGTTGCAGGAGCTGCTCCTGGCCCTGGTAGGTGGTGCTGAGGCTGACCAGGACGAGTGGAGGGTCGTC
The DNA here is from genome assembly GCA_963795295.1 of uncultured Solirubrobacterales bacterium. Lineage (GTDB taxonomy): Bacteria > Actinomycetota > Thermoleophilia > Solirubrobacterales > 70-9 > VRUE01. Next base: position 137,039 of record CAWCHE010000005.1, on the reverse strand, counting down.
CTCGTCGGGCGCCGGCTGTCGGGCGCCCCCCATGATCTGCGGACCGGCGTAGCGGACGTTGGCGGGCATGTCTGCGCCGCTGAGGGCGGCGAAGTCGAACGCGGCGCTGCTCATGACGAGCACGCGATCAAGCCGGTCGAACTGGCCGAAGACGCTGTCCAGCGGCGGCAGGTCGAGATCGGCCCGGGTGGCGTTCAGGGACGGCAGCGATCTCCCCCACCAACGTGCGTTGAGCGCCCTCATCGATCTCTGGCCGAGTTGCCCCACTCGTCCCCTGGGCAGACCACGGCCAAGCCCGAAGACCGGGGCTTCGACGTTGGGCGGGGCATAGACGGTGTGCCATAGCACGGCGGAGGGCAGACCGGACCGCTCGGCTGCCGCGACGGCGCCGAAGAGGAAGAAGTCGACCGCGATCGCGTCGGGCTTGAACCGCTCGACCTCGGCGAGAACGTCGGCGGCGAAGGCCCCAGCGGGCCCGACCATCAGCCGGTCGCGATACAGAGCGGCGTTTGCGAGCACGGACATCGATTTCCAGTCGTCGAGCAGGGCGTCGTCGGCTGAGCTCGCGGCGGTGTTCGGCGCACGCTCAAACGGCGCAAACGAACAACCGTGCTCTTCGATCGAGCTCCGCTGCGCAGGGTGGCCGAGGAACTCGACCTCGTGCCCCCGCTTGACCAGACGCTGGGCAAGCGGCAGGACGGCATGGAAATTGCCGCCCCCATCCCACGTCACGAACAGGTACCTCATTGAGCGCCCTCCTCCGAACACGGGTGCAGCCGGCGCACCAGTTCGCCGATCGCCCCCGCGGTCTGCGGTCGACTCAGCCCACGGTCGCGCCGCAGGAGCTTCCAGGTGTAGACGTCGGTCGCGCAGACCAGGAGGTCAAGGCGCCGGCGGAAGGCCCTGCCGCGAAGCGCGTCGAGCGCCGCGGGGAAGACTCGCCGCACCCAGTCCCTATGTTCCTGGCGCCCGACCTCCAACGCCGGAGTGATCGACGGCACCCGCCCCTCGAGGGCGAGGTTGCGGATCACCATGTCGCCGATCCGCTCGTAGTCCTCGACCAGGAGATCGACCGCGCCCTCGATGTCGTCGCTGTCCGCCTTGCTGCGGCTCCCCATGAAGAGCTCCTGGCCGGCGCGGGTCTCGATCGTGGCCGCCAGCACGCCCTCCTTGGTCCCGAAGTGGTTGATGACCGTCTGCAGCGCCACCCCCGCCGCCGCCGCGATCTCCCGCAGGGTGATCTCGTCGTACCATCGGTCTCTGCCCACCTCCAGCGACGCCGCGATGATCCGCTCCCGCGTCGCCCTGGTCGAGTCGGCTCGGCCCCGCATCTCGTAGCGCCGCGTCGCGGATTTCATTAGGACAGCATTACACTTAAATGGGCTGGCGTCAAACTTCGCCGGCTCGGTCGGGCAATCGCGACGGCTCGCTGCTGGGCAAGACGGCCAGCAGTAAGAACCACCAGCCCGCGGCGAGGAGCCAGCCGGCCGGGACATCGCCCGGGAAGTGGTAATTGAGCAGGAGGACCCCGAGGCTGATGTAGAGGGTGAAGACGATGCCGACTGCGGCGGTCGGCGGTTGCCATGAGCGCGGGACGACGCTGAGGATGGCGAGCGACATCGCCAGCGATCCGGCCGCATGCCCGCTCGGGAAGGCGTCCTTCCACGGGTAGGCGTCGGATTCGATCGGAACCGGCTGGTAGCGGGGATTGGCGAGCAGGGCCTTGAGGGCGAGGACGAGGCCGGCGGTGCCGGCGAGGAGGGCCGCGGCGAGGACCGCGTCCCGTATCCGCCGTCGCGCCAGCGCGATCAGGCCCGCGATCGCGCCTACGAGCACCCATGCCGGCCTGAAGTTGACGACCACGAAGCCGACGTAAGCGACTTCGTTGACAAGGGTCCCGGTGGGCGTGCTGAGGGCGTCGAGGACGCTGCGGTCGAGCCGCACGGCCGGTCCGACCCAGTAGGCGAGGACGAGCACCAGCGCAAACCCGGCGACGCACGCGAGGCACCCCCCAACCGCGTGTCGCCTGGCGCGCTCGACCATTCCGAAGCGCGCCCGACAGGATTCGAACCTGTGACCTTCGGTTTCGTAGACCGACGCTCTATCCAACTGAGCTACGGGCGCTTGTCCTGCAATTTGCGACTTCCTCGGACGCTATCGGGCGAGGTTCGGACTGCGCCGCCCGATTCCGCCTTCCGCCCTCAGCACAGCCGCGCGACAGGGCTGCGGATTCTAGAGGGGGTAGGCGATTTGAGCTGGCTCGCCTCGCTTCTCCGCTCTCGACCCGAGTCGTCAAGGAGATGGCGCCCCAGGCCGGAGGCGGACCGCGTGATTGAGTTCAGCCGGAGTGGCGCTTGTGGCGGCGCCGACGGTCGCGCTTCTTCTGCTTGCACGCCGTCTTGACCCGCGGCCTGACGTTGTGGATCTTGCCGTTCTGTCCGGTGAAGTTGGCGATCGCGCGCAGCGGCTTGGAGCAGAGGTTGACCGAGTTTTCGAGCAGGCCCTTCTTGCCGCCTGCGAGGTCGAGGGTGAACTGGGTGACCGGGACGTCGGGGACGGCTTCGAAGGTGTTGCGGATGCCGCCGTTTTTGGTCGTGTCGATCCTGCCGACCAGGGCGACGTGGATCTGGCCGTTGAGGTCGGCGACCAGGTCGGGGAGCTTGTTGTCAGAGGAGCGCAGGTAGACCGGGCCTTCCAGCGGCGCGTCGAGCAGCGGCGTCGTCGCCTTGGCGAAGCCGTAGACGCTGTCGGGGGGGCAGGCCCTGGCGGCGAACTGGACCCGGGTGCAGACCGTTTTGATGTGGGTGTTGTCGAGGAACTCCGATCCCGGCAGGGAGACCGCGGCGCTCGAGATGTTGGCGAAGGCGCCCTGCGGGAAGTTGACGGTCGCGCTCAGCGCCGGGTTGCCGGTCCGCTTGGTCGTGCCCTTGAGGGTCAGGGAGAGCTTTGGGGCGAAGCCGAGCTGGTCGCAGCCCGCGACCTGGAACCTCGTGGACGAAGTCACGCCGGCACCGCTCGACCCGGCGAGCGTCGCCGTCACCGCCTGCTCTTCGCAGTTGGTCGGATTGATCGAGAAGCCCGGGCGGTCGACGCTGACCGTGAGCGAGCGGATCCGCAGCGGCACCCCGTCGAGGGTCCGCGGGATCGGGTCCGATTTGATCGTCACCTGGGTTGTTTCGGGGTTCAGGTGCAGAGCCGCTCTGACGACGATGTCGCCGAGGTCGAAGGGCCCGGCGACCGCCGGGGTGATCAGCGCGATCGAGAGCGGCGCGCCTTTATAGGGGCCGGCGAGGTAGGCCCTGCCGGTCGTGTGGAAGGGGTTGGTGCCCGGGCCGGCGGCGGCGTCGATCGTCCCGACCTGGCTGGAGGCCGGGCAGGTGGGATTGGCCCGCTCGGCGGCGCCGCTCTTAGAAGCGGTAGATGCGAGGGCTGCCTCAGAGCAGTATGGGATCCCCCTCAGCGAGGCGGTGAACCCCTTCGGCGTGGTCAGCTCGACCGTGTTGAATTCCTGCTCGCCGTCCCTTCGGCTCAGGTGCAGGACGAAGGGGCTCGACTTGCCCGGAGCGGTGGATTCGGTGCCGGCGCTGAACTCCGGTTTGAAGGGGCGCGCCTCCGGGGTCGCCGCGCAGGCGGTCCCGTCGGGACCGGCTTTGAGGTCGAAGCTGGAGGAGGGGTTCGCGTCGGGAGTCCCGGGCGAGCTCCAGGGCACCAGCTCACTGGTCGTCGTGAAAGTGCCGCAGATGATCGGGGTCGCGAGCGGCGCCCGTGGGCCCTGCTTGAAGTCGACTTCCAGCAGGCTGACCGGGAGCTGCGGGTTTTCGGTGAAGGTCGCGGTCAGCTGACCGGTGGCCTCGTTCGCCGTGACGAGGCCGGGCAGCTTGAAGTTGACGCCATAGCGGCGGTTGTCGAGCTGGATCAGGACCCGGAAGGTGCCGTCCTGGTCTCCACTCGGGCTGAGGTCACCTGGGTGGGGCTTGATCAGGAAGATTTTGCCGCGAATCGGCTCGGCTCCGCTGACCGCGTCGTCGACTGGGTCGCGCGACGCCAAAAGCGGCGTGTAGGCGGTCGCAGTGCCGATGATCGACGCGTTGGGGCAGTTGACCGGCGTCGTGTTGTCGTAGTGGACCTGGTCGCCTGCCGGGTCCGCGGCGGTGTCCGAGCAGCCCTCCAGGCCGCTGGATGAGCTCGGCGAGAGGCTCACCCCGGCGGGCAGCGTGACGGTGGCGGTTTTCAGCTCGGGAGCCTGCGGCAGTTTGGGATTGAAGGCGGTATTGATGTCGGTCGGGTCGTTGGTCTGCGGGAAGTGGAAGTCGACCGCCAGGCCCGAGGGCTGGTCGGTCTGCGGGGCCGCGGCTTCCTGAATCGGTTTGACGTCGAGGCTGGGCTGGAACTGCGAGGCCAGCGCCGGGTCTTCGCATCCGGTCACCGGCGGCGTTGGTTCCGTCGCCGTCAGCCAGCTCGGGTCGCTGAGGTCGGGGAGACCGTCGGCGATGGTTCTGCCCGGGTTTTCCCACGAGTCGAGATTGAGCCGCCAGGTCGGTTCGGCTTCCGAGCAATTGACCGGGTTCGTCAGGAACGGCGCCCCCGAGGTGCCCTGTCCGTGTTCCGAGGGCACCCCGAAGAAGGTCGCCGAGAAGGCCTTGATCCCAATTCGGCCCGCGTTGGGCGCCCCGATCGCCAGGCCGTAGCCTTCGGTTCGCGGCAGCGGTATCGCGTAGATGGAGATCTGGGTGCCTAGGACGTTGAACACGAACTGGGCCGAGAAGCCGCGATCGGGAACTACGTTATAGAGAGGCAGCGAGAATTCGCCGTATTCGGTGCCGAAGAGAGCGGCGCCGGCCAGTCCGACCTGGGAGCCGGGCGGGCAGTGCGAACCGAAGATGAAACCGATGTTCGCGATCGGGCAGCGGGGAGTCGCCGAGGGATTGCCGAAGAACCCCAGCGGGAGCTTGACGTAGGCGTCCTTCATGCCTTCGACGGGTTCGGGCTCCAAATTGGTGATGCTGTTGTAAATGGGGAAGGTCCATCGGTTCAAGGTCCGGTAAGGATGGCCGCCCGCGACGGTGTAGTTGGTTTTTTCTGTTTCGTCGGTGCTGTTGGCGGTGAAAGACCGAATGGAGAGATGGGGAAAGGGGATGGTGGAGATCGGATCGCTGGCCGTTGCTTCGGGGGCACTGCCTCCCGTGACCGTCACCGACATAGGGATCGTCTCAGGGTAACTTTCGGACATTAGGTAGGAGATGCCCATACTGATCGTCTGACCCGGCGCTATCGGCGTCGTGCCTTTGCAAATGAAGGTGGCCTGATTGCAGATGTACTCTTCGCGACTGATGCCCAAGCCGCGTTTCACCTCCGCCGGAGGAGTGTTGAACGTGATCGTGATTTCACCACTGGTCGGAGCATCGCCCGTATTGGTGATGACCAGGCCGGCGCCGACCGCGGCATCGGGCTTGCGGAGGAATTTTTCAGGAGAGTGCGTAAATTGCAAGCTGAATTCTGGTCCAGCTGCTTGGGCCGAAGCCGATGTGCCCAGCAGAAGCAGGATTGCTGTCAGCAGCAGGCCGCAGAGCGCCCTTGTGGGGATGGACAGCGTGGCCGTTCTCGAACCCATCTCAGCCACCCCTCCTCTTCGAATGTCTGAGCCTTGCGCTCGACTTCTTCAACGTCAGCGTCGAGGTGTCCGGCAGCGCGTCGGCGAAGTTAGCCGTCAGATGAATCGTCAACGAGCCGGCACGCTGCAGCCGCGATTGAGCGGCCTGGGAAAGCGAGATCGGCGCCATCACTTCACCCGCCTGGACGGCGGTGAGCTTCGCCTTGAAGACCTGCTTCGGCTTGCCACCGATCCGCGCCGTGCCGTTGACCGAGATCTTGCCCGGCCCGCTCACTTTCACCCTCAGGCTGACCTCGCCGCCGGCGCCAAGGCTCTCCCGCTCAAGGGAGCTCAGGGCCGCGACGGAGACTGTTCCGCGCTGGTGGTTGCCGCCTCCGGCACCCTCGGTGGCCGTGGCCGGAACATTCGTGCCGGCTGATAGCGAGGGCTGGCAGCCTTCGCCCGAACAGGGAGCTTTTTCGATGAACCTGAAGCCGCCGTCGACACGAGCGTCGTAGACGTCAGTGACGTTGTCGATATCGTCCGGCGTCAGCTCCTGAGAGGTCGTGAAAAATATGTTTTCACCCGACCCGTCGATGCTCCCGGTACCGGCCCCCCCTCCCACGGATCCGGTGGAGATGAGCGCGGTGCGCCCTTCCTTCCAGATATAGATGTCGAGGGCACCGTTGCCGTCGTTGGGCGAAAGCGCTTCGGTGGTTGTGAAGATGATCTCTTCGCCGTTGTTCGAGATGGTGCTCGCGGTCATTTCGGCGTCGAGGCCATCGGTATTGCCGCTGACGCCGGCGGCGTCGACCGAGACCCGGGAGAGTTCACCGGTGACCGCGTCGTAGCGATAGACGTCAGCAGCGTTGTCGGTGTCGGTCGGGACGAACTGGGAATAGGGCCTGAAGACCAGGTAGCGGCCATCGGAAGTGGCACGCGTGTAGGTCTGCAGATAGCTTTCATCGAAGCTGCTGGTCAGCCTGCCGATGAACTTCGTTTCCCCTTCCGGACGGCTTGAGTCCTGCTGCCAGACGTAGACGTTCATGTCGCCGGCTCGCGCCGCCTCGTCCAGGGCATCGTGGTTGCCGGCGAGAACCCCTTCGGCGGTGAAATAGACCCGGGAGACGTTCCCTTCTTTGCTGTAGTTGAGGACGCGCTGCACATCGGCTTCGCTCGAGGAGGAGCCCGAGACGTCGATCAAGGGTGGGTTGGGATTCGAGGCGGTGGGCAGGTCGTAGGCGTAGAGGTCGTTGGTTTGATCGGTGTCACCGTTGACCAGCTGCTGTTTGGTCGTGAAGAAGACCCGCGAGCCGTCGCTGGTTGCCCCTTCGAAGGTGGCATCCGAGGGTGCGTTGCAGGCGCCGCCAGGGTCGCCGACGGTCCGGGTGCATTGCGACGTCGATGCGTCGTAGCTTTTTTCCTCGCTGACCCGAGCCCATATTTCTTGGTGGCTGAGTTTGCATTGTCCTTGCCCGCCTTCCGGCCCAACAGCGCTAAACCAGACCACGTTTCCGTCGGCGGAGACCGAAGCGAAGACCGCATTGGCGCCAAAGACATTGCTGCAGTCGGAGATGGGGGTGCCGTCGTTACCGACGTCGACCCGAGTCGGAAGTCCGTTGCCCGTGCCGATGAACTCGTAGACACCATGGCCATAGGGGTCCCCGAAAGGGCGCACCCCGAACAACAGGTGCGAGATGTCTGCGCTGGCGCCAACGAAGGAGGCCTCGGTTTCGAAACCGTACCCAATACCGATCGAGGCAAAGCTCCCATCGGGTCGGCGAAGGTACGGCTGCAGGTTCCCTTTTTCGTTGAACTTGCCGAAGTAATAGAGCGAAGACAACAGATCGGTAGATCGAGCACTCACTACGATGAGGCTTTCGGCGCCTTCGGGGGGGACGTAGAGCGTCCCGCGCGGGCCGTTGAGATTCGGAATCGTTTCCCATCCGTTTTCGGTTCGCCTGGCGACATATTGGTTGGGTTCGTGGGCGGATCCCTGGCCTGAGTTGGCGACATTGGTGGCCGTTGTCGCATATAGGACCCTGGTTTCTTCGTTCTGTGAGTAGAAGCCCCCCAGCGTCGCGTTAGAGCTCGTCTTGAAGGAGTTGGTCGTGAGCTCGTAGGCTCGGCATTCGGGCAGCGCGGTGGAGCTGTCTTCGGTCCGGGCTGCTTCATTCGGGCAGGCCGCTTCGTCCGCTGCGAGGGGCGTGGCGAAGGTCTGGTCGCCGCTGCCGATAGTGCCAAGGCTGTTGGTCGCGAAGAGCTGGTAGTGGTAGCTGGCGCCCGGCGTCAGGCCGGTGAGGTGGGTTTCGACGAGGACCGGCGCATTGTTTCCGCCCTCGACGGTCGTGTAGACAAGTACCGGGGTGTCTTCTCCTTCGCGCGGGGGACCGTCTTGATCGCCCTTCAACAGACCTAGGTTCTGCGACGCCAACGGGCCGCCGAAGTGGACCTCGTACTGATCGACGGCGCCGCAACCGGTAAGTTCGCCGCTGGAATTCACAACGGGGCCGTCGACCTTGGAGATCCCTTCGGGGCCGATCGTGGAAAGGGCCTCGAGTTCGGATTCCACCAACGCCGCCGTGGCGCACGGGGTCATGACTCCCGTCGTCTGGCCGCGGAAGCTGAGTGTGAATAGCTCCGTGGACCCGCCGCCGACGTTTATGTGCTGTACCTCGCTGCGGCCTACGGGATTGGGCGAACAGGGAGCGCGATAGACGTATTCGGTGGTCGGCCCATACTCAAAGTGACAATCGGTGATTTTGGAGTTGTAGGGAGTTACCAGGCCGCCGATGTTGAAGGAGCCCTTGCCGGCAGAGCCTCCGGGAGAAGCTGACACTTCGGGGAGAATGAAGGGGGTCTGAAAGGACTGTGTGGCGATCGTGGTCCCGCCGACGTTGGTGGCGGAAAGCGTCAGTTCATAAAAGGTGTTGGTTTCGAGACGGATCGGGTCGAGGGAGATTGCCTGGCTCCCTTCTTCGCCTTCGACGACGCCTTCGAGAGCAGCGGGACAGTCGGGGCTGCATTTGATGCTCCAGTCGGTCTTGAAGGCCGCCTTGGCGAAAGCGTTGAGCGGACCGGCGGGCGCATTCGGGTTTACCGAGCCGGAGAAATGGGCCGTGCTCTTGGTGATGTTGGTGACCGGGTTGAAGGTGACGGCAGGAAGAGGAACGGCCTTGGTGGTGGCTTCAGGGTAGGGCTGAGGTGAAAACGCAGTCGGTTCACCGAAGGCGCCGGTGGCTTTGACACGGAAGAAGTAGGTGGTCTCGGGTTTGAGCCCTTCAATCGTTCCACCGAAGGGAAACGGGCTCGTCTGTTCGGGAAAATCTCCGAAGCCGACGTTCGAGTTGACCCAGCTATCAGGGTTACCGGGTTCCGTGCTGTACTGAAAGTACCATTCTAGAAAGTTCCCGTTTTCGCCGTAGCCGCCTCTTGGATTGAGGGTGCCCGAGACTTCGGCGGTGGTGTATTCGACGTTTGGCTGATCCATCGTGAGAATGGGCAGATTGAGCTGAAGCGTGGTGAAGGTGCTGGCGGCTTCCTTGATGTCAGTGCCGCCGTCGTTTTCAGCGACGAGGCGGAGGTGGTAGGTCGTCTGTTCCGTGAGACCGCCGAAGTCAGCTCCAACTTCAGCCGTGACCGCGGGGTAGCCGGGGCCGGCGCTGGTGATCGGGTCGTGTTCCAGTTGGCATGGAACTGTGCTCGCACTCGCGAAGGCTGTTGCTTTGAACTGTTCGTCGGTGACGTACTCGAAGTGGCACCTGACGTCGAGGGCGGGATCCTGGCCGGCGGGGCGTTGGACGGAGCCGGTGGCCCTGGCGCCATGGACGCGAATGTTGATGGCGTTGTTGCTGGTGAAGACCGCCGGTTTGGCGACTTTGGCGGCAGTGGTGAAGGTGCTTGCCGCTTCCTTGGTGACCACGGTGGTACTGGCGTTTTCGGCGGCAAGTCGGAGGTGATAGGTGGTGGCCGCGGTCAGTGGGGGATTGGCGCCGCCCAGTTCGGCGCTGACGCTCATTTCACCACCGGCATCGACGCTCGCCGCGGTGATCGGGTTCTCTTTGCAGGGGGCCTGGGCGGCGCCTGCGAAGTTGGTGGCGGTGAACTGCGCTTGGGTGACGTACTCGAAGCGGCAATTGACGTCGAAGGCCGGGTCGGAATTGGCGGGGCGTTTGACTTTGCCAGTTGCTGTTGCCGAGGTGGAGAAGATCGGGGAGGGGTTGTCGGTGGCGACGACCGTCGGCGGTTCGACGGCGAGGGTGGTGAATTCGGGATACGGCGGGGCCGTGGGGATCCCGTTCACGGCGAGGCGGACGAAGTATTTGGTGCCGCCTTTGAGACCGGTGAGGTCTGCATTCACAGGCACTTCACCGCTGCCGTTGAAGATGTATTCGGCTGGGCCCAAGGACCAGGTGTTTTCGTCGGTCGAGTATTCGAAGGCCCAGCTGGTGAAGAGGCCCGACGCGCTGACTTTCCCTTTGATGTGGACGGAGGCGTAGGAGACATTGGTGATCGCTCCCAGCGAGGAGGCGCTTGCGGACGCGGCCGTCGCGAAGAGGGCAGCGATCGATAGTGCGAGGACCGCGAGGGTGCGCCGAAGGGAAGCCTGGCCGCTGTCGCCGCCCACTGCCCTCGTCGACGACGCTTTCGCGAAGCGTTTCACCTGTATTCCCGCCTCCTTGGAATCCAAATCGGTCATCGACCCCGGTCTCCCTGACTGATTCGGAGACCGTGGGACCCCTGTTCCAACGTTGACGCCTCCCGCCCGCAACCCAGCGGACCGGTGCAGCATGTCAAGCCGGGGACATCGTGTCAAGTGCGGTACTCAGAGGCCCAGGTAGACCTCCGCTGCCCTTGGCCTGCCGGTCATGAACGGGGAATGCGATAACCCGCGCGCCGTCCCTCGTCGATGGTCGCTAGGCGATATGGAACTTCTTTTTCGCGGGGGTCGGGTCGGAGCCGCTCGAGCTGATGGCGCGAACCTCGAACCGGTATCGGCCTGGCTTCAGGCCCGTGAAGGCCTTGGGAGAGCTGCATGCCTTGAACGGCGGCTTGCGATGCTTCTTCGAGACCAGCCTGCACTGGAAGCCGCTGGCGCTGCCCACCGACCTGAACCTGAAGGCGGCGGTGCCTCGTTTGGCCTTGATCTTCGCCCCGGTGAGGATCGTGTCCGGCGGCGCCGGAGGCGCCGAAGGCTTGAGGGCGAACGCCGCCCCGAGGTCCTGGTCGACGCTCATCGTGAGCCGGCAGGGACCGGTCCCTGAACAGGGCCCGGTCCATCCGGTGAAGCTCGAGCTCGCCCCGGGCACGGCCGTCAACACGACCGCCGACCCGTCGACGTAACCAGCCGAGCAGCTCGGCGGGCAGGCGACCCCGGTCCCGCCGACGGTTCCGGTGCCCGTTCCCGAAAGCGAGATGCGAAGCGTGCGGCAGGCCTGCGAGGGATCGCTCTGGCCGATGCACGGCTGGCGCTCGAATGCCCCTATGTCGGAGCCATCGCCGGCAGCGTTGGGAACGCCGGCGAAGTCGGCCGGCCGAGACGACCCCCGCTGGTCGACCGTCAGGCCGAAGGAGTTGCCCTGGTCGATGGCCGGGCTGCCGGCCCGCAGGGCGAAGGTCTGCGTCGGCCCGCCGTTGTCGGCCAGCGGAGCGAGGAGGGGGTCGCCGGTCAGCGGAGTGCCGGTGATCGTCCCGTGTTCCTGAGCGTTCGTCGCGCCGACGAGGTCGAACTGGGACGACGTCGGCATTCGCCGTGCCCAGGTTGGAGGGGGTGATGTAGTCGCTTCGGTCCGAGGACAGATCGTAGGGCCAGGTCGCGGACCCTGTTCCCCCGGTCAGGAGCGTGTCCCGCAGCGTGGTCTGCGCGGTCCTGGCCTGATGGCCGTCGTAGGCGATGTCATAGACCTGAGTCGCGTAGTGGGAGGCGGAGTTGCCGACGAGGGTCGAGCCGGTCGCCGTGAAGGTTCCGTTCAGGTTGAACACAGCCCCCGCGATCCCCTTGCCGGGATCCGGCACTTCGCCGGCACCGCCGATCGCGGCGTTGCCGGTGATCGTGGAGTCGACGACCGTGAGTTGGCCCTGCATGTTGAAGATCGCGCCGCCCATCCCCGCGCCGCCGCCGCCCTTGGTCGTCGTCGGGGTCCCGCCGCCGAAGCCGGGCGCGCCCACGCCGCCGCCGCCTGAGCCGCCACCGCCGCCGAACCCGCCGGCGCCGCCTTGGATGCTCGCCGCGCCGATCAGGCCGGCGCCCCCGCCCCCGCCGAAGCCGCCGCCCCCCGCGCCCAGACCGGTGCCGCTCCTCGCGCCTCCGCCGCCGCCGACGCCGCCTCCACCTGCCTCTTTCAGCGGGACGGCGCCACTTCCCCCATCGCCGAAGCCGCCACCCGCTCCGCCGCCGAGGATCGCACCGGTGGAGCTGCCCCCGCCGCCGCCGCTGCCGTCCCCTGGGGTGCCGCCAGTGCCGCCACTCCCGGCGCCCCCATAGCCGCCGAGTCCCGTCTGGAACCCGCCTCCATTGCCGCCGGCGGAGACGGTGGTCGAAGCGCCGCTCTCGCCGGTGCGAAATCCGGCGCCGCCGCCACCGCCGCCGGCTCCGGTGCCACCCGCATCGCCGATTCCGAATTTCCCGGTCGCAAAGCCGCCGCCACCGCCGATGAATGTCGAATCGGAGCCCATGCCGCCGCCGCTCTGACCCGCCGAGGAGTTGATCGCCGAGCCGCCCTGGGCGGTGTTGGAGATCAGCGTGGAGCGGTCGATGACCACGACCCCCTGGTTGAAGATCGCGCCGCCCATGCCGGCTCCCCCACCACCCCCGTTGGAGTCACCTCCCCTGGCAAGGCCGCCCGCCAAGGTGAGTTCGCGCAGCGTCAGCTCCCCACCGGTCGCGCTGGGCGAGACGTAGTTGGTCGTCATCGGGCTGTCGGGGTCGGCCCCGACGAAAAAGAACCGGAACTTGGGTGCGGTGGGCGAGCGCGAGATGGTCGCGCCGTGTCCTTCGATCGTGATCTCGTTCGAGATCGGCGGCAGCCCGTCCGGGCCGTACCAGTAGTTGTCGGGCGCGGTCAGCGTGTAGGTGCAGCCGGCGGCCAGCTCCACCGTGCTCGACCCAAGCGTGGTGTCGGCCTGCCGGATCGCCGTGACCAGCGAGCCGACATCGCCGGTTCCTCCCGAGCACCCCGCCGAGAAGGTGGCCGCGATTCCGGCACATGGCGAGACAATCGCCGAAATCACAAGCGCAACAGTCGTGTATAGCGCCGGTTTCATCTGACTTTCGGACCCTAGTCGATCGCGGCGAGATCACATTCGGTTGATTTCGACCGAGCGCACGGCGCGAGTGATTTCATGTCGAGAAGCTCTCGCCGGCTCCGCTCATCAGATGAAGGGCCGCGAAAGGAGCGGCCCACGACGCCAGGAGACCACCATGCCGAAGTACCTGCTTCTCAAGCACTACCGCGGCGGCCCGGAGCCGCACCATCCCTTTCCCCCGATGGATCAGTGGGCACCGGAGGACGTGGAGGCGCACATGGCCTTCCTCAGGCAGGTCGGCGAGCAGCTCAGGGAGAACGGCGAGTACGTCGACGGACAGGCGCTGACACAGGAGCAGACCTGGGTCCGCTACGGCGGCCCGGACGCCGCGCCGGTCACCACCGACGGGCCGCTGCCCGAGACCAGCGACCTCGTCGCTGGCTGGTACATGGTCGACGTCGAGTCGCATGAGCGTGCGGTCGAGCTCGCTGCCTACATCTCCTCCGAGCCCGGCCCCGGCGGTGGGCCGCTGTACGAGTGGATCGACGTCCGCGAGGTCATGACCGGGAAATCCTCGGACGACTGAGTGGAGTGACCGGCGCGCAGACGCAGCGGCTGGACGAGGGCGCCCTGCGCGCCCTCGTCCCCCGGGTGCTCGCGGGGCTGGTCCGGCGGGGCGAGGACTTCGACGCCGCCGAGGACGCGCTGCAGGAGGCCCTGCTGGAGGCGATGCGGGTCTGGCCCGAGCATCCGCCGCGCGACCCGCGCGCCTGGCTGACCACCGTGGCGACCCGGCGGCTCGTCGACTCTCACCGCAGCGAGACGGCCCGCCACCGCCGCGAGGAGCAGACGTACGCCGAGCCGGTTCCCGTCGCCACGGAAGAGGGCGACGACACCCTGTTCCTTCTCTTCTGCTGCTGCCACCCGCAGCTCGCGCCCGCCTCCCAGGTGGCGTTGACCCTGCGCGCGGTCGGCGGCCTCACCACCCGCGAGATCGCCGACGCCTTCTACGTCCCGGAGGCGACCATGGCGCAGCGGATCAGCCGGGCCAAACGCACTCTGCGAGGGCGACGCCTCGACCAGCCCGGCGACCTCGCCGTCGTGCTGCGCATCCTCTACCTCGTCTACACGACCGGCCACGGGGGCCGGCTCGACCTGGCCGCCGAGGCCATCCGGCTCACCCGGCAGCTCACCCTCGCCACCGAGGAGCCGGAGGCGCGCGGGCTGCTGGCGCTGATGCTCCTCAACCACGCCCGCCTGCCGGCGCGATTCGACGCCGAGGGCCAGATCGTCACGCTCGACCGGCAGGACCGTGCTCTGTGGGACGAGGACGAGATCGCCGAGGGCGTGCGCGTCCTGCAGTCGGCGCTGGCCGTGCGGACGGAGGAACGGCCTCCCGGCCGCTACCAGGTCGAGGCCGCGATCGCGGCCCTGCACGACGACGCGGCGAGCGCCGAGGAGACCGATTGGCCGCAGATCCTCGCCTGGTACGACGACCTCCTCGCCCTCACCGACGACCCTGTGCGCCAGGACCCGGCCGCCGTTCTCGCCCGCGCGGTGGCCGTCGGCCACGTCCTCGGCGCCGCGGCCGGGCTGCGCGAGGCCGACCGGCTGCACGACGTGATCGGCGGGCGACACCGCTGGCACGCCGCCCGCGGCCACCTGCACGAGCTGGACGGCGACCTGCCCGCCGCCGCCGAGTCATACGCCGAGGCGGCCCACCTTGCCACGAGCATCGCCGAGCGCGACCACCTGGTCCGCCTGGCGGCCCGAGTTCGGGCCGCAGGGGTTTTCAGCCCCGCTTCGCCTTCGTGATTTTGGCCAGGTGAACCTTCGAGCTGACCGTGGCCGACTTGACGTTGTGCGAGCTGTCGCGGGCCGTGACCTTGATGCTCGCCCGCAGCGTCCTGCCGGCGTACTTCCTGAGGACCTTGGGCGGGACGATGATCTTCACCGGGAAGGGCTTGCCAGGTGCGACGGTGGCGCTGGTCGGCTTGAGCTTGATCTTGACCGGCTTCGCCTTCTTGGAGACGCTCGCGCGGCCGGCGGCCGGGATCGTCTGAAGCGTGGTCGCCGCCGTGACAGTCGCCGTCTCGCTGCAGTTCACGGTGATCACCAGCGGCTTGCCGGCGCCTCCACCGCCGCCCGGGCGGTCGCCGGTGACCTTGACCGTGCAGCTCGGTGCGACGTTGTCGACGAAGGTGCCGAGGGCGGATGCCTGGGGCTCGGCGGGCTCCCGCAACCCGTCGTTGTTGAAGTCGACGAAGGCGATGACGGTGTCGGCTCCGGCGTTGGTGCCGGGATCTGTGACGGTCGCCTGTCCGTTGGCGTCGAGGGTGAGGCTGCCGGTTCCGGGGTTGGCGCCGTTGATCTGGTAGCGCAGTGTCCGGCCGGCGTAGGGAACTCCATCGCTGTTGACGACGGTCGCCGTGAAGTTGATCGGCACCCCCTGGGGCGCGCCGGCGTTGCTGGGTGTGATCTGCATGCCCGCCGGGACCGCATTGCGGATGCTGAGCTCGAATCTGCGCGTGGCGCCCGCCGGGAGGCCGGCGCCCGAGGCGTCCTGATCCCACTCGACGCCGCCGGCGTTGTCGACCGATTCGCCGATCACCGTGTCATCGAAGCTGGCCCCGCTCGTCGACGCCGCGCCCTGGACCTTTCCCCAGACCTGCTCGGGTAAGGACCCGAATTCGAGCGCCTGATAGGCGGACCATGGCTGCAGGCCGCTGCCGGTCGCCTCGAGGAAGCCTCCCGAGTTGCCGGTGTCCGCGTTGGTGCCGCCCACGAAGCGCGGCGGCCCGTCGGTATAGATGCCGGTGCCGCGATCGCTGCCGTCGAAGTAGAAGTCGGCCGCCGCGATCGCCTTGAATTTGACGGCGCCGGCGGTGGCGTTGTGGACTTCCCAGATCACCTTGAACTGCTGCGAGCCGTTGACGTAGAGCGTGTGCTGGGTCACCTGGAGGATCTCGGTCGTCTCGGATTCGTTGCTCACCGCGTAGCTCGTGACCTGCTCTAACGGATCCGCGGCGGTTCCCGCGCCCGTGGGGGGCAGCTGGGTGCCGAGCGTGTATTCGTCGAGGCCATGGGGACCGGTGAACCCGCTGAAGCCGAAGACCCGAGGCGTTGTGTCCCCGGTGTAGCCCGAGGGGAGGGCGAGGAAGAATCCCGCGTCGCCGGTCTGCAAGAAAGGCGCAAAGAAGATGCCGGTATCGCTGTTGTCGCGGAACGCCTGCAGCTGGCCGCGCTGGCCGACGTAGACGGAGAGCGGGACGCCGGGGAGCGCCGTGGTCGTGTCGGCGAGCGCCGAGGCCGGTAGGACCGCTGCGCAAAGCGCCGCAATCAGAACGGCGAGTCGGATCCGCGCTTTGAGTTCTCTCCCCAACTGGCTTTCCTGAACACCAGTCAAGCAGACCTCATGGGTCAAGAAGAGCGAGGCGCGGACCTTCGATCGATTCCGGGCCTGGACGATCAGTTGGGGGAACTTGATCGATCCCCCTCCGCTGGGTAGCGTCGCCGGACCGCCCGGGGGTCTCGTCCTCGGCACGTCCAAAAACAAAGGGGAAGCAATGAAGCGCCTCGGGAATCATCTCCGTTCGAACGTCGTTGGCTACGTCGCGATCTTCCTGTTCGTGATCGGCGGCACCGCGCAGGCGCTGCCGGGCCAGAACAAGGTCGACTCGGGCGACATCAAGAACGGTCAGGTCAAGAAGAAGGACCTGGCGACCAATTCCGTCAGCTCGAAAAACGTGATCGACGGCTCGCTTACCGGAGCCGACCTCGACCCGGCGGTCCTCAAAGCCTTCCTCACAAGCGGCGTCGTGACCGCGGTCCAGCTCGCCGACGGCTCGGTGGTCACCTCGAAAATGGTCGATGGCGCCGTCACCTCTCCCAAACTCGCCGCCGGCTCCGTCACTACCCCGAAACTCGCCGACGGAGGCGTCACCGAGCTGAAGCTCGCCGATGGCTCGGTCACCACCCCAAAGCTCGCCGGCGGCGCCGTGACGGCGGCGAAGATCGGCGCCGGCGCGGTCGGCAACGCCGCGATCGCGGTCGGTGCGGTCAACTCGGCAAGCGTCCTCGACGAGTCGCTGACTTCGGTCGACCTGGCGCCCGACTCGGTCAACAGCGAAGAGATAGCGACCGACGCGGTGGGCGCCACCGAGATTGCGGACAACACGATCGACGCCGGCGAGATCATCGACAACTCCCTCTTCGGCACCGACATCGCCGACGGCTCCCTCGGCGCTTCAGAGCTCGGGTCAGGCTCGGTCGGCACCTCCGAGGTGGCCAACAACTCGCTGACCGCCGACGACCTCTCCGGGGCCGACGTCACCGGAGGTGCCAGCTTCGGCGCGGTCGCCAACGGCCGCTGCACCAACGTGAACCTGAGCGTCTCCGGGGCCCAGCTCGGAGACCTGCCGCTGATCACGACCGAAGCGGGGATGCAGAACGGGATTCTCCTCTACGCGCAGCGGGTCTCCGCCACGAACGTGGTGGTTGCGGCGATCTGCAACTTCTCCGGAGAAGCGATGACCCCGATTTCGAACCTCCAGGTCCACGTGGTCACCTTCAACTAGGCGATCGCCGTCGTCGAGGACGGGTCCGCGCCCGGGCCCGTCCTACCCCTGCAGGTAGGGGTTCTCCAGCCGTTCGATCTCGCTCGGGGCGCTGAGGTCGCTGCGCTCCGGGTGGTCGAAGACGTGGAGCTTGAACATGTGGGTCAGCCACTCGGCCTGCTTGAAGACCCGCGTGTGGCGGAGGTTCCAGTCCCAGTCGAGTTTGCGCAGGTCGTGTTCGTCGTTGAACTCGCGGATCGCCAGCAGCTCGCCCGCGTAGCGGGTGTGGGTCTGGAGGGCGAGGTCGTCGACGTAGACGGTGACGAACGGCAGGTAGCCGTCCGGGGTGCCGTCGAATAGCCGCAGTGCCTCACGCGAGGAGCTGTAGAAGTCGACGTCGAGGGCGGCGAAGCCGAGCGGGGCCTCGGGGCCGAGCTCGTCCTCGACGAAGGGGTCGATCGTCTCCCCCACCGGGCCGATCCGGATCTCGGCGTTGGCCGGAAGCGAGCTGATCAGCGCCTCGCGGTCCATCGGGAACCAGCCCTCCTTGTAGAGCTCGGGATGGTCGCGGTAGTCGGTCGGCGGCGGCATCCCCTCGCCGGAGTCGAAGCCGACCAGGTGGAACTCAACTCCGGTCTCCTCGGTCACTCCGGCCGCCAGCTTGCAGAGGTTGCTGAAGCCGGCTCCGGCGCCGACGCCGAGCTCGACCACCGTCAACCGCCGGATCCCCCGGACCCGCGCCTCGTCGGCCGCCTTCAAGAGCCCGTAGGCGTAGTGGCGGCGGACGAGCAGGTCGAAGGCCGTCTTCGCCCGGATCCCCCCGAAGAGCGCGACCCCGGCTGCGATCAGGTTCAGGTGCAGCGGTTCGGTCAGCCGCTCGACCCCCGCGCGGCGCCAGACGTCGCGGCGCGACATCAGGCTGCG
The DNA here is from genome assembly GCA_963795295.1 of uncultured Solirubrobacterales bacterium. GTDB lineage: Bacteria > Actinomycetota > Thermoleophilia > Solirubrobacterales > 70-9 > VRUE01. The sequence goes on along the minus strand of CAWCHE010000005.1, from coordinate 118,724 downwards.
GACCATCGCGTCGCCGGCCACGGTCCTACGCCCCCTCGGCCTCGGCCGGCTGGTTGACGCGCACGTGCCAGTCGACCCTCGCGGTCGCCACCCGCTGCCCCTGGGAGTCGGTCAGCTCGATCTCGCAGGGGAACACGACCTTGCCCTCGGAGTCGAGGATCGCGAGCGCCTCCTCGCCCGGAACGCCGAGCTTTGCCGTCGCGTCGATCGGACCTTTGGCAATTTTTTCGTAGGCGATCTCGGCGCTGCGGGCCAGCGGCGTCACCTCGGCGAGGCGCTCAGCGAAGGCGCCGACGAAGGCGGCGCCGGATGCGGTCTCAGCGACCGTGAACAGGGCCCCCGCGTGCTGGGAGCCGACGTGGTTGGTGAGCTCGGCGCGTTCGGGCAGGCGCACGACCGCCTCGCCCTCGCCGATCCTCGTGATCTCCAGCCCCAGGTGGCCGGCGAACGGCACCGCCTGGTTCATCGCCTGCGCGATCGCCTCGAAGTCCGTCATCGGACCGCCGCCGGTCGCGAAAACATGGAATTTCCTAGATCAGATGCGGCCATTCGCCGCACCCTACAACGCCGAATCGGCTCAGGGCACCCGGTGAACCTCGAAGAGGTTCGTGCCCAGCTCCTGCTCGGGCAGGCCGGCGGTGATCGCGATCAGATCGCCCGATCTGGCGATCCCGTGCTTGGCCGCCAGCGCGGCGCAATCGTCGAGCAGGCCGCGGACCTCGGTCGCGTGCTCGCTGAGCACCGCGGTGACGCCGAAGAGCAGGCTGAGGCGGCGGACCGTCTCTATTTTCGGCGAGATCGCCAGCACCGGGACATTGGGCCGGTGGGCGGCGACGAGGCGCGCGGTGCGGCCGCTGAAGGTCGGCACGACCAGAGCCGAGAGCCCGAGCCGGTAGACGGCGCCGACCGCGCTCTGGGCGACCGAGTCGGCGACGTCCTGGGTCGCCTGGTCGGTGCGGGTGAAGAGCCACTCGCCGTAGCGCAGGTCGGGCTCGGTCGCGCGGGCGATCTGGTCCATCACCCTGACCGCCTCGACCGGGTGGTCGCCGACCGCGGTCTCCTCGGAGAGCATCACCGCGTCGGTGCCGTCGTAGATCGCGTTGGCGACGTCGGTCACCTCGGCCCGGGTCGGGCGCGTTTCCCTGACCATCGAGGCGAGCATCTGGGTCGCCGTGATCGCCGGCTTGGAGCGCTTGCCGGCCTCGCGGATCAGCCGTTTCTGGACGACCGGGACTTCGGCCAGCGGCAGCTCGATGCCGAGGTCGCCGCGCGCGACCATGATCCCGCCGGTCGCGGCGCGGACGATCTCGGCCGAGTTGTCGGCCGCCTGGCGCCGCTCGATCTTGGCGATCAGCGGAATGCTGGAGTCGAGCGCCCGCAGCCGGGCGCTGACCGGGACGAGGTCCTCGGCGCTGGAGACGAAGGAGATCGCGAGCAGGTCGAGGCCGTGCTGGACGCTGAAGTCGACCCAATCGAGGTCGCCGTCGGTCGAGGCCAGCCCGGTGGCGCCGGGGATGTTCATTCCCTTGTGGGAGGAGAGCGTCCCCCCCACCTCGACCTCGCACTCGACGCCGTCGCCGTCGCTCTCCTCGACCCGCAGCCGGATCGCGCCGTCGGCGAGGTAGACGAGCTCGTCGTGGTGCAGCGAGGTCACCCCGGACCAGGCGACCGGGATCGTCTCCACGTCGCCTTCGATCTCCCGCGTGGTCAGGGTCACGTGCATTCCGGTCTCGAGCTCGGCGACGTCGTTGCGCAGCTCGCCGATCCGCAGCTTCGGCCCCGGCAGGTCGCCGAGCACCGCGACCTCGCGCCCGACCCGTTCGGCGGCGGCGCGGATCGCCTCGATCGTCCCGGCGTGGCGCTCGCGGTCAGCGTGGGAGAAGTTGAGACGGAAGACGTCCACCCCGGCGGAGATCAGCCGCTCCAGGGTCGCCGGCTCCCAGCTCGCGGGGCCGACCGTGGCGATGATCTTGGTCCGCCTGCGCGCCTGCGCCGGATCCGCTGTCGAACGTGCCTCCACGAATATGACTGTAGAGAGTGCGAAACGCACGGAAAGTTGACACCGATCTGTGTGACACTTCCACGGTGGCCACCGCACTGATCTCGCCGCCGAGCACCGCGGGCCCGATCTCGTCAGAGGAGGCGGAGGAGCTCTCCCGCCCGCCCTACGTCGAGATCCATCCCGTCAAGCAGCTACTCCACTTCAACCAGCGCCAGATCCAGTTCGTCTTCCGCGCCCGCCGTGAGCTCGGCGAGGTCTTCCGCCTGCGCACCCCGGAACCGGGGGGCCTGGCGATGACCAGCAACCCCGACGACGTCCGCTCGCTCTTCACCGCCAAGCCGGAGGAGGCGCCCTCGCTCGCCGCCGAGTCGCCGCTGCGGCCGATCATCGGCCCGAACTCCGTCCTCACCTCGCTCGGCGAGCGGCACATGCGCCAGCGCAAACTCCTGCTTCCCCCCTTCCACGGCGAGGCGATCGAGCGCTACTCGGAGACGATCGCGATCGCGACCGAACGAGAGATCGACCGCTGGCCGATCGGCGTCCCCTTCGCGATGGTCCCGCGCATGCAGGCGATCACCCTCGACGTGATCATGGCCGGCATCTTCGGCATCGAGGGACGGCCGAAGCGGGGAACGCCCGAGCACCGGCTGCGGATGACGACCAAGCGCCTGGTCGCCGCCTCCTCGACCGCGATCGGCCAGATCGGCGAGCTGATGAACATCCGCCGCGAAGAGGCGGTCGGCATCACCAAGGTCGGCCTCAACCTGATCAACCGGCCGATCTACGCGATGATCGCCGAGCGGCGCCGCAGCGACGACCTCGATGAGCGCCGCGACATCCTCTCGCTGCTGCTCCAGGCCAAGACCGAGGACGGCGAGGAGCTGAGCGACGAGGAAATCCGCGCCGAGCTGCTGACCCTGGTCCTCGCCGGCCACGAGACGACGGCTAACTCGGTCGCCTGGGCCTGGGAGCGGCTGCTGAGGACGCCGGCCGCCCACGAGCGCCTGCTCGACACGGTGCGCTCGGAGGACGGGGGCGCCGAGACGATCGAGGCGACGATCGTCGAGGCGATGCGCGCGCGCCCGGTCGTCCCGATCGTCGGACGGCGGGTGAAGCTGCCCTGGCGCCTCGGCGAGTACAGCGTCCGCGAGAACACGCCGGTGCTGATCAGCATCCTCCTCCTCCACCACCGCGAGGACCTCTACCCGCAGCCGTTCGAGTTCCAGCCCGAGCGCTGGCTCGACCGCAAGCCCGGCACCTACGAGTGGATCCCCTTCGGCGGCGGCATCCGCCGCTGCCTCGGCGCGACCCTGGCGATGGCCGAGCAGCGCGTCGTCCTCGAGGCGACCGCCCGCCGCCTCGACCTCGAAGCCGACGACCCGTCGCCCGAGATCGCCCTGCACCGGAACGTGACGATGATCCCCGCGCGGGGCGCCCGCGTGATCGTCCGCGCCCGCCACTGATCGGACTTGACAGCCCGCGCCGTGGGTGCCTTAGACTCGTTTCCAATCGGACTGGCCATGGGCTGCAGTTGAATTCCTCGCCCTTCCGTCCACCAGGAATCAGGAGGACGCTTGGCAGTGCCGGATGATGACGTTCAGTCGCGCGACGACGCCCGCGGCGGGGGGCGTGTGAGGACCCGCGCCCGGCAGCAGAGCAACCTCGTCGTGCAGGCGATCCGCCGCACCGCTGAAGGAGACCGCGGCGCCCTGCACTTCCTCTACGTCCGCTACGCCCCCGAGCTCAACGATCACGTGAACGGGGTTCTGCACGACCAGGGTGAGAGTGACGCGACCGTGCAGGCAGTGTTCGCCGAGCTCGGGACGAGCATCGCCGGCTTCGATTCCAACGCGGGCTCATTCGGCGCCTGGATCCAGCGCCGGGCCGCCAACGCCGCGCTCGAGCGCCTCCACGCGAGGCCCGCTGCCGCCGCTGAGAAGACGCGGGCGATCGACGACAGCGCCGGCCACTCGCAGATCAGCCGCTAGGCGTCGAGGCCTTCGACCAGCATCTGCGCCGCCCGCCCGTCGTCCCAGTTGGCGGCGAAGTAGAGCGCCGCGTGCTCGGCTAGCTGATTGGCGGAGACGCCCTGGCGATCGGCCTCCTGCTCGAGCGAGGACCAGAGGTCCTCCTCGACGTCGACCTCGAGGCCGAGACCGGCATGGCCTTCGACGTCGGGCAGGAACGCCGGACAGGGCCAGCTGGCCCGGCCGGACTCGCCATCTCGGAGGTAAAAGCGAAGCGCTCGGATGGCGCTGGCGCGGACCTCGTCATCGGCCGACCCCGTCCCTCCCGTAAGCGCGTACAGGGTGAAGTCGCCGAAGTTCAGATTCACTGTCCGATTCATCGATTCTCCTCGCGGCGCCCCCGCGCCACGCCTTCCAGCGTACCTCAGAGCCAAGCTCCGCATACTGAAAAAAGGGGGAGGCGCGCGAGGGGGGCGAAGTAGGATGGCCGCGTGGCCAGCCCGGCCCAACCGCTTCCCTCCCACAGCCTGCGAAGGGAGGCTGCAGATGGGATCAGGATCTCTTCGAGCCTCCCGTTCGAGGTCACTCGCGAGTGGGCTTTCGGAGGCTCCAGCGGCGAGGGGGCGCGGGTCTGCGTGCTCGACAGCGGCATCGAGGCCGGGCACCCGCTGGTCGGCGAGGTCGCGCGCTCGGTCTGCGTCAACGACGACGAGGACGAGGTCCGAATCGAGGACGACGAGGAGGGCGACCTCTTCGGCCACGGCACCGCCTGCGCCGGGATCATCCGCTCGATCGCGCCGGCCTGCGAGATCTCCAGCGTCCGCGTCCTCGGCGCCGCCAACCGCGGCAGCGGCGAGATCATGCTCGCCGGCCTGCGCTGGGCGGTCGACCAGGGCTACGACGTGATCAACATGAGCCTCTCGAGCACCAAGCGCGAGCTTGCCTCGCTCCTGCACGAGGTCGCCGACGACGCCTACTTCCAGCGCCGGGCGATCGTCGCCTCCGCCCACAACTCGGCCCTGACCAGCTACCCGTGGCGCTTCTCCTCGGTGATCTCGGTCGGCAGCCATGAGATGGAGGAGCCGCTGACCTTCTTCTACAACCCGTCTCCCCCGGTCGAGTTCTTCGGCCGCGGCGCCGGGGTAGAGGTCGCCTGGCTCGACGGCGGCCGCGTCCGCACCTCGGGCAACAGCTTCGCCACCGCCCACGTCTCCGGCATCTGCGCCCTGATCATGTCCAAGCACCCCGACCTGACCCCGTTCGAGCTGAAGAGCGTCCTCCGCCTGACCGCCGACAACGTCGACCCGGGCGCCGCGGGGGCGGGCGTTGGCTGAGCGCAGCCTCCACGACGCCGTCGCCGCCGGGGCGCTCGCCGGGGAGGGTTCCCAGGCGGCGCTGCTGCGCTCGATCGTCGACGTCGCGCGGGGGATCTTCGCGGCGCGGGCGACCTCGATCACCCTGCTCGACGAGTCGACCAACGAGCTCGTCTTCGAGGCCGTCTCGGGCGAGGGGTCGGACAGCATCGTCGGCCGCCGCTTTGCGGCGAATCAGGGGATCGCCGGCTGGGTCGCGACCTCGGGCCAATCGCTCGTGCTCGACCAGGTCTCCGAGGACCCCCGCTTCTCGAAGGAGGTCGCCGAAAGCACCGGCTACGTGCCGGAGTCGGTGATGGCGGTGCCGCTGATCGGCGACGAGGACGTGCTCGGCGTGCTCTCGGTCCTCGACCGCGGCGAGGCCCGCTACTCCGGCCTTGCCGAGATGGAGCTGCTGGAACTGTTCGCCAACCAGGCGGCGATCGCCCTCGCCGTCGTCCAGAGCGCCCGCGCCGCCGAGCGCGCCCTCACCGGCTCCGGCGACGCAACCGAGATCGCCCGCGTCGCCTCCGCCCTCGAGGCCCTCAGCGGCGAGCGCCGCGAGGCCGGGATCCGGCTGCTCTCGGCGCTCGAGGAATTGCTGCGGCCCTGAGGTCGGCGCCACACGGCGGTTCAGTGCAGCGGAGAGGGAGGGATTCGAACCCTCGAGAGAGCTTGCGCCCCCTACTCGCTTAGCAGGCGAGTGCCTTCAGCCACTCGGCCACCTCTCCGGGGGGTCGATTGTAGGGAGAGCGGGATAGGCTCGTCAGCGAAATGGGGAGCCACGCCGAGTACGAATCGATCTTCGCCGAGGTCGAGGCGCCGTTCGCGTTCGTCGACCTCGACGCGATGTGGGCAAACGCCGACGAGATGCTCGGGCGAGCGGCGGGGAAGCCGATCCGGGTCGCGAGCAAGTCGATCCGCTGCCGGGCCCTGACCGCGCTGATCCTCGACCGCCGCGGCTTCAGCGGGACGATGACGTTCACCCTGCCCGAGACCCTCTGGCTCGCCGAGCAGGGGTTCGAGGACCTGCTGCTCGCCTACCCGACCACCGACTCCAATGCCCTCGAGGCGCTGGCGCTGCGCTCGGTAGCCGACCCCGAGCACGCCCCGATCGTGACCGTCGACTCGACCGAGCACCTCGACCAGATCGAATCGGTGCTCGGCGGGGCGGCGGCGCCGGTCCGGGTCTCGATCGAGCTCGACGCGAGCTGGTGGGCGGCCGGCGGCCGCGTCAAGGTCGGCGCCAAACGCTCCCCCGTCCACTCGGCCGAGCAGGCGCTCGCCCTCGCCCGTGACGTCGAGGGCCGCGAGAAGATCGAACTTGTCGCGCTGATGGCCTACGAGGGACAGATCTCCGGCGTCGGCGACCGGCCGCCGGGGCAGCGGCTGCGGGGTGCGGCGATCCGCTTCATGCAGCGGCGCTCGGCGGCCGAGCTCGCCCAGCGGCGCGGGGCGGCGGTGGCCGCGATCCGCGAGGTCTCCGAGCTCGAGATCGTCAACGGCGGCGGCACCGGCAGCCTCGAGCTGACCGCCGCAGAGGAGGCTGTCACCGAGGTGACGGCGGGCTCGGGCTTCTACGCCCCAGCCCAGTTCGACCACTACAGCCGTTTCACCCTGACCCCGGCGGCCGGCTTTGCGCTGCCGATCGTCCGCCGCCCCGGTCCGGGGGCGGCGACGGCGCTGGGCGGCGGCTACCTCGCCTCGGGCGCCGGCAACCCGGGCCGGCTCCCCGTCCCCTGGCTTCCCGAGGGCCTCCACCTCGACGCCGAGGAGGGCGCCGGCGAGGTGCAGACGCCGCTGCTCGGCTCGGCGGCCGACGGCCTCGCTATCGGCGACCGAGTCTTCATGCGCCACGCCAAGGCGGGCGAGCTCTGCGAGCGGTTCGACTCGCTGCACCTGGTCGAAAACGGCTCGATCGTCGACGTCGTCCCCACCTACCGCGGCGACGGCAAGACGTTCCTCTAGCGCCGAGGGTCAGGGACCGAGGACGCGGGTGGCGTACTCGTTGGCGAAGGCGCGGGTGGGGTCGAGCTGATCGCGGGCGGCGGCGAACTCGGCCCAGCGGGGGTAGCGCGGCGCCAGCGTCTCGGCGGTCTGGAAGTGGCGCTTGCCCCAGTGGGGCCGGCCGCCGTACTCGTCCATGATCGCCTCGACCGCCTGGAAGTAGGGCCGCCACCGCATCCCGCGGTACTGGTGGACGGCGATGTAGGCGGTGTCGCGCTCGTGCGAGGGGCTGAGCAGGGCATCGTCGGCGGCGGTCACCCGCATCTCGATCGGGAAGAAGACCGGGTAGCGGTTCTCCGCGCACCCACTCGATCACCCGCCGCGCCGCCTCGGGCCCGTTCTCGCGCGGCACCCCGTACTCCATCTCGGTGAAGCGGACGCGGCGCTCGTTGGCGAAGATCCGGTCGCTGCGGTCGATCGCCCTGCTGCCCGATGCGAGCCGCGCGGCGAGGCGGGAGAAGGCCGGGATCGCGCGCGGGAACGCCCTGCCCGCGGCCGAGATCGCCTCGAGGGCCCAGTTCTCGAGGACGACGTCGTTGAGGAAGGCGGCCGCCGCGCCCCGCGGCCGCGCCGGCGCATCGGTGCGGTTGCGCTCGAGGACCAGGGCCGAGTCCGCGTAGGGGAAGGTGAAGAGCTCGAAGTGGTCGTTGGCCTCGGCGCGCTCGTCGAAAGCGTCGAGCACCTCCTCCCGAGGCTCGGGGCGGTCGACGCGCTCGAGGGTGAAGGCGGGGACGCAGCGCAGGGTCACCGCCGAGATCGCACCGAGGGCGCCGAGGCCGACCCGGGCCGCGCGCAGCAGCTCGGGCTCACCCTCCGCGCTCAGCTCGCGGACGCTGCCGTCGGCGAGGACGAGCTCGAGCGCCTCGACCTGGGCGGAGATATTGCGCAGCCTCGACCCGGTCCCGTGGGTTCCGGTCGAGATCGCGCCGGCGATCGTCTGGCGGTCGATGTCGCCGAGGTTCTCCATCGCCAGCCCGAGGCCGTCGAGGCGCTCGTTGAGCTCGGCGAGGACGGTGCCCCCCGCGACCCGGACCAGGCCCGAGGAGGGATCGGCGTCGAGCACTCCGCTGAGCGCGGAGACGTCGATCATCGTGCCGTCCGTCAGCGCCGCCTCGGTGAAGGAGTGGCCGGAGCCCGGGACGCTGACCGTGCGGCCGGCCTCGGCGGACTCGGCGACCGCCGCGGCGAGGGCGTCGCGGTCGGCGGGGCTGACGATCCGCGCCGGCCGGCACGCCTGGTCGCCGGCCCAGTTGCGCCACTCTGCCATCGCCGCAGCCTATTCCGGTCAGCCGGCCGCGGCGGCAACCGGCGGCGAGGGGAGGTCCCGGCGCAGGGCGTAGGCGGCGGTCGCGACCAGCACCGCCGAGACCACGACACACGGCGCCAGGTACCCGGCGGCGCCGGCGACGGCGCCTCCGGCCAGCCCCCCCGCCACCTGACCCGAAGCCCAGGCCATGTTCGAGAGCCCGGCGGAAATGCCCTGGTGCAGGCAGGCCGCTTCGGCCGTCTCGGAGAGCAGGGTCAGGGACGGCGCGAAGCAGATGCCACCGCCCAGGGATGCGAGGAGAAGGCCGGCGATGACGACGCCGACGCCCTGCGCGGCGCCGATCCCCAGCATCGCGACCGCGGCGACGCAGAGCCCGGCGACGAACGGCCCCCGGCGGCCGACGCGGTCGGAATAGCGGCCGGAGATCGGGGCCAGCGAAGCCTCGATCGCGGCGCCGGCGACGAAGGCGCCGGCGATCAGCGCGTGGCCGCCGCCGAGGTCGTCGATCCGCAGCGGCACCAGGACCTCGGTGGCGCCGAACATCAGCGACGGGATCGCGACGAAGGCGGTCGCGGTCAGGACCGGCCTGGTCACGATCGCGTCAAGCACCTCGCCCAGCGCCTGCTTCTCAGGCGGCGCGGCCTCTGGGGTGCGGGCGGCGAGGAGGGCGAAGACCGCGGCGATCCCGACCACCGCGCTGAAGACGACTTCGGTCCCGATTTCGGCCGCAAGCGCCCCGATCGCGGGCCCGATCAGGGCGCCGGCGACAGCCGTCCCCAGCGCGGTCCCGATCACCGAGCCGCGGCGCTCCGGGGGCGCGGTCGTGATCAGCCAGGTGAGGGCGCCGGACCAGATCAGGGCGCCGGAGATTCCCTGGGTGAAGCGGGCGGCGTCGAGGAGGGCGACCTCGTTCGGCGAAGCCGAAGACGAGGCTGGAGAGGCCGAGGCCGGCGAGGCCGGCGATCACGGTGCGCCGCGGGCCCGCCCGGGTCGCGAGCAGGCCGGCGGGGAGCGAGGCGAGCAGCGTCCCGGCGGCGTAGGCGGCGGAGAGGATCCCCGCTTCGGCCTTGGTCAGGCCGAGGTCGGAGACGTAATCGGGCAGGAGCGGCGCGATCGCCGAGTAGAAGGCGACGTCGAAGAGGACCATCGTCGAGGCGAGGATGAGCAGGCGGCGCATCGCCCCATCCAATCACCGGGGCCGGGTCTCCACCCCCGCCTTTGCGTCTAGCATCGGACCCCGCCTTGCTCCCCGGAGGGGTGGCAGAGCGGTTGAATGCGCCGGTCTTGAAAACCGGTAGCCGTCGCAAGGCGGCTCGTGGGTTCGAATCCCACCCCCTCCGCTCCGTGGTCTCCTCGACGAGGCCGGCCTCAGTAGCCGGGCGGGTGACGCTCGGTGAAGCCTTCCGGGTAGGCGGCGGCGGGATGCCAGCGCGGCCCGGTTCCCTGCGCGTCGCCGACCGTGTCCCAGCGCAGCCCGGCGATCACGGCGTAGGCGTGGCCGGCGTTCGCATAGACGGTCAGCCAGCGCCCCGGGCCGGGCTCTCCCCAGCTCTCCAGCGAGCTCGAGGTCATCGGGGCATCGAGGAAGCCGGCGGCGCCGAGCGCGTAGCTCACCGCACCCGAGCAGTCGTAGCCGGTCGAATACCAGGAGGCGTGGCCGCCGCCCCAGATGTAGGGCCTGCCGACGATTTCGTTGGCGGCGCTGATCGCCGCCTTGATCGCCGGCGGCGCGCTCGGCGGGGCGAGGGCTATGCCGTTCAGGGAGACGGCGACGCCTTCGCCTTCGCGTTCTTCGAGGTCGTCGAAGGTGCGCGGGTTGATCGTTTTGCGCTGGTCCGGCGGCGGCGGCGTGAAGGAGCCGTTGCTCCCTGCCGAGGCCGGTGGGATCGAGCCGGGCGAGCTCGCCGCGGCTTCAGGGGCAGGCGCAGGTTGTGGTTCGGGTTCCGGGGCCGGCTTCGGCGCGGACTTCGGCTTCGGCTTCGGCTGCCGCGCGGCGAGCGCCGAGGCCTCCTGGGCCGGAGTGGCGACGTCGAAGGATTCGGGGTGCGGCGGGCGCTCTTCGGCGATCCGGCTCTTCTGCTGCTCCGCGGTCGAGGCCTGCTGAGCCGAGTACCCGGCCGGTTCCACCTGGCCGCAGGCGCAGAGCGCGAGCGCCGCGCCGGCGCAGAGCGCGGCAAGGAGGATTCGTCGGCGGCTGAAGAGGGACATTTTGGTGGTGGTTCGACGGCCCTGAGAGCGGGTCCTGGTTAAAAGTGTGACCGGTCAGCGCCTCTCGTCGCGGAACATGGCGAGCGCGTGGGCGCCAGCCGGGTGCTCGCGGAGCTCCCGAACCGTCGCCGCCATCGGCGCCGGGAGCACCTCGGGCTGAGGCAGCGGCACGCCGTACTCGGGCGGCATCAGGACCGAAGCTGCGAGCGCCGAGAAGGTCAGGTCGGCCGCGGTGAACCGCTCGCCGCAGAGGTATGGCCGGCCGTCGCCGAGCCGTTCGGCGGCCGTGTCGAAGACGGCGCGGACTTCGACCATCGACTCGGCCGCCGCCTCCGGGGTGACGTCGAGATAGCGATCGATGACCCGCGCCGCAAACGGATAGGCGAACGGCAGCGCCCGGCGCTGCCAGGCCGGGACGCCGGTGCACCCGTATGCGACCGCGAGGTCCCGCCGCCCGCGCATCGCGTCATACATCCACCGGCGCCCGTGCGGCCCGAGGCGCTCGTCGTACTCCTCCTCCAGGGCCCGGATTTCGGCCGCCTTCCGGCGATCCTCGGGAAAGAGGCGCCGCTCGGGTGCGGCGGCCGCGTCCGCCTCCGCGAGGATCTCGGCCGACTCGGCAAAGACGCGTCCTCCCCGGACCAGCACCGGTGCCGTTTTTCCACCACCCGCACGACGGACCGCGACCCAGTGCAGGACCTGCAGGTGGGCCCGCTCCTCGAACCCGATCCCGGCCCGATCCAGCGCCCAGCGCGCCTTCTCGCAGTAATGGCTGATCGGGATCGTGATCAGGACGGCTGGCTGGTCGGCGGCGCTCATCGGCGTGGCATCAGGGTACCCGGCGGCAGGAAACCCCCCGGCACGCCCGAACGAGCGGAGATGGAGACGGCACCCCGTCGCGCGCGCTCGCGCGAGAGCTGGCTGGAGCGCGCCGAGCGGATCAGCGATGCCTTCGGGCTCGTGCTGGTGCTCGTGCTCCTCACCTACGTCCTCACCTCGCTGCTCTCCAACCGCGGCTGGTCGGCGGTCGTGCTGACGGTCGCCACCAGCGCCACCTCGATCGTCGCCCTTTCCAGCTCCAAGGTTCGGGACGGAGCTGTCCGGACCGCCTTCTGGCTCTCCGGCCTGACGGTCGTCCTGGCGTCGGGCGCAGCGGCCAGCGGCGCCCACATCTGGCTCAACTTCGCCTCGCTGATCCAGGTCCTGCTGTTGACCGTGGCGACGCTGGCGGTCCTGCGCCGGGTGGTCACCGCGACCGAAGTCGGGTCACGGACGATCCTCGGCGCGATCAGCGTCTACACCGTCCTGGGCTTGCTCTTCACCTTCGTCTACACGACGATCGACCGGATCGAAAACGGCGGCTTCTTCGAAACGGTCGTCCACCCTTCGGGCTCCGACTTCATCTTCTTCAGCTACACGACGCTGACCACGACCGGCTACGGCAACCTCGTCCCCGGCGGTCAGCCCGGCCGGATGATCGCCGGCCTCGAGATGATGATCGGCCAGATCTTCCTCGTCACCCTGGTCGCCGGCCTGGTCAGCCTCTGGCGGCCAGGCGAAGGACTGCGCCGCCGGCGCGAGCGCAAGGACGGCGGCGAGGCTCCCGATGCCTCGGCCGCGGATGCTTCCGGCGCCGCCTAGTCGGAGAGCTCGACGCGCTCGATCGTCTGCGGATCCACCGGGCGTTCGCCGGCGGTCGGCGTCGCCTCGATCGCGTCGACCGAGTCCATGCCCTCGACGACTTCGCCGAAGACCGTGTGCTTGCCGTCCAGCCAGGAGGCCGCCTCGGTGGTGACGATGAAGAACTGCGAGCCGTTGGTGTTGGGCCCCGCATTGGCCATCGCCAGCGCCCCGCGGACGACCTTGTGGTCGTTGAACTCGTCCTCGAACTGGTAGCCCGGACCGCCGGTGCCGGTGCCCTCCGGGCACCCGCCCTGAATCATGAAGTCCGGGATGACGCGGTGAAAGGTGAGGCCGTCGTAGAAGCCCTCTCCGGCGAGTTTGCGGAAATTCTCAACCGTCTTCGGGGCGTCCTCGTCGTGGAACTCGACGACGATCGGCCCGGCGTTGGTGTGGAGGGTCGCCTGCGACATCGGCCGCAACCCTACCGACCCGAGACGCGGACCGTCAGCGACGGCGAGGCGCCGGGCGCGTAGGGCCAGCGCTCCTCCGGGAGGGCCACCGCCCGCAGGCGTATCCGGGCCGAACCGGTCACGTAGCGGAACCGGTAGCGGGCGCGGAAGCGGCCCCCGTGGTCGCTGCGGGTGACGAGGATCGGGCGCCAGCGGTCGCTCGCCGACTCCAGGTACTGGACAGCGACCAGCTTGCCCCGGCGCGGGAGCGGCGCGCCCTGGGCCCGGACCCTCCCCCAGATGTGGACCGCCTCGCCGGTGCGGAGGGCCGAGGGCGAGGCGTGGAAGATGACGCCGCCGCGGACCCGCAGCGAGAGCGGCGCGCGACGCGCCCGCTCGAGCCGCTCCTCGCCGCGGAAGGCGACGGTGATCCGCCGCGAGGTCCCGGCCGCCAGGTCGAGGCGGAAGCCGCCTGCTCGCCGGTCCGGACGACGTCGACCCCCGTCGGCGCGATCGCCCCACGCGAGGGTGGGCGACGACGCGCACCCGCCGGCCCGAGAGGCCGGCTCCGGCGGCATCGACGAGGCGGCCGCTGAGGATCGCGGCAGCGCCGAACGGGACGGTGACCTCGGTCCCCCGCCGATGGTGCCAGCGGAGCACGGCGAAGATCCGCGTCTTGGCCTTCGCGATCGCGGCCTTCGGCGGCGGCGGCGATGCGGGCGCCGGCGTCGCCTGGCGCACCGTCATCTCCGTCCCGTCGGCGCGCCGCGTCGTCGAGGCGGTGTTGCCGGCGGCGTCGGTCGCCTCGGCCCGGAAGACGTAGGTCCCCGGCGATAGCGAGTCCGGCAGGCTCGCGAGAAGGTGAGCGCGGCCGGGGGCATCGGCGCGCAGCTTCGAGGGCAGCTCGACCCACGAGTCGCTGCCGAGCCGCCGGTAGTGGATCTCACCGGCGGCGGGGCCGGAATGCTCGTCGGAGATCGCCACCCCGATCGCGCCCGAGGGCCCCGGCTCGGATCGCCGTCGAAGGCGATCGCGGGCGGCACGTCGTCGAAGCGGAGCGGAACCGCGACCGCGGTCGAGGCCGCTTCGTTGCCGGCTTCGTCGCGGAGCCAGACCGCGAGCGAGTAGGCGCCGGCGCGTGGCACCGAGATATCGCGCAGCGAGGCGAGGCTCGCGGCCGACGGCGAACTTGGGGCCGGTGTCGAAGCCTGCCGGGCCCGGTAGCCGCCACCAGGCGCCGCGCGATCGGGCTCGCGGGCCCCTGGTCGGGATTTTCCCAGCCGAGATCGAAGTCGTCGACCCGGCGCCAGCCGTCGCCGCCGGCGAGGGCGAGGTTGCGCGGATGCGCCGGCGGGTTGTTGTCGATCAGGAGGGTCCGCGCCGGCGTGCAGCTGACGTTGCCGGCGAAGTCGGTCGCGCAGTCGGTGAGGCGTGGGGGCCGTCGCTGAAGCTGCCGGTGGCGATCGTCTAGGTCGCCCCGGCCCGCCGAGTCAGCAGGGCCGCATCAGGGTGGCCGCGCCATTCGCCGCCGATCAATTCCTTCGCGCAGGGATACTCGGCGAGCGCGACCCGGGCTCCGTCGATCATCGGCTCCGCGAAGCGGATGCCGGCGCCGACGTCTTCGCCGCCGACGCTGGACGGTGTCGACGCCGTGGTGCCAGCCGCCGCCGGTCAGCGGCCCGGCGATCCCGGCAAGGGGCGCGGTGTTGTCTTCGAGCGTGATCGTCAGCGCCCGCACCGCCGACCAGGAGCCGGGGTCGAGGCTGCAGGACTTGCGTCTCGGCCTTCGCGCAGAGCAGCCGGTCTTCGAGCGCCGGCATCCCCGGCGCGAAGCCGGCGACGAACTCGCGCGGAGTGACGTCGGTGGTCGCCGCGGCGGCGAAGACGTCGAAGCCGCCGCCCCAGTTCGCGGCCCCGAGCCGCTGCTCGAGGCCGTCGTGGAGCGTGTGCCACCAGGTCCCGCGGACCCGGGTGATCGCCGGTTCCCGGCGGCGCCTCCCAGCGCCAGCGCGCGAAGCGGGTCCCGGAGACGGTCGCCGCCCGTCGCGGGTGAAGCTCTTCAGGTGGGCGCCGTCGAAGGGGTCGGCGCCGGCGGGCGTCGCGCAGTAGCCGTCCGGCCGGAACTTGGCTCCTCCGGTCGTGTCCGCCCAGTAGGCGTCGGCTCCGAGGTGCCACCCGCACTGGGCGACGCTGTACTTCGCCGCCCTCGCCGCCCCGCTGGCGACCAGCAGCAGCAGCGCCACGGCGAGACCGACCCCCATCGCGACGATCCGACCGCGCCCACCGCGGGATCCCGACATGCATCCTCCTTCGCTCGACGGCATAGGGGGTGCTTCAGGGACCGAGCGGCGAGTCTCTCCCCCCTCGCACCTCGGGCGACGGCGGGCCTCTGCGAGAATGGCGCCGATGCCGATGCCTACCGAAGATCAGATAACCGAGAAGCTCCGCGCCGTGATCGACCCCGAGCTGCGCCGCTCGATCGTCGAGCTCGGCATGGTCCGCTCGATCGACATCAAGGAGGGCGGCCGGGTCGACGTCGTCGTCTCCCTGACCACCGCCGGCTGCCCGATCCGCTCCCACTTCGAAGAAGCCGTCGCCAAGCAGGTCAGCGAGCTCGACGGGGTGACCGAAGTCGGAGTCGGCTTCGACGTCCTCTCCGACGAGGAGAAAGGCAACCTTCAGCAGACCCTCGGCCGCGGCAAGCTCCCGCAGGGGCCCTCGCCCAGGTCAAAAACGTGATCTGCGTCGCCTCCGGCAAGGGCGGCGTCGGCAAGTCGACGATGACCGCCAACCTGGCCGCGGCGCTGACCGCCGAAGGCCACCCGTCGGGCGCCCTCGACTGCGACGTCTACGGCTACTCGATCCCCCGCATGCTCGGCGTCAACCGCAAGCCCGAGGTCAACGGCGAGCGCAAAATCCTGCCGCTGGACTCCCCCAGCGGCGTCAAGGTGATGTCGATCGGCTTCTTCGTCGAGGAGAACGCGGCGGTCGTCTGGCGCGGCCCGATGCTCCACAAAGCGATCCAGCAGTTCCTCGAGGACGTCGCCTGGGGCGAGCTCGAGTACCTGCTGCTCGACCTGCCGCCCGGAACCGGCGACGTCTCGATGACCCTCGCCCAGCTGCTGCCGCAGGCGAAGTTCGTGATGGTCACCACGCCGCAGCCCGCGGCCCAGTCGGTCGCCAAACGCGGCGCCGACATGGCGGCCAAATTCGACCTCGAGCTGCTCGGGGTGATCGAGAACATGTCCGGCTTCACCACCCCCGACGGCGAGCGCTTGACGATCTTCGGCGAGGGCGGCGGCCAGCTGCTCGCCGACGAGCTCGACATCCCGCTGCTCGGCAAGGTCCCGCTCTCCGAGCCGCTCCGCGAGCACGCCGACGTCGGCGTGCCGCTGGTCACCGACGAGCCCGACTCACCGGCCTCGCAGGCGATCCGCCAGGCCGCGCGCGGCATCGTCGCCGCCACCCCGCAGGAGCTTCCGGTGCTGCAGGCGGTTCCCGCCGCCGCCGAGCCGGCGCCGCTCAGCGGCACGCCGCTGCCGATGGCCTGACGGCCGTCGCTCAGACGCGCAGGAGCCCGTCCGATAGTCGCCGTCCGATCTCGTCGGCGACCTTCTCGGAGGTCATGCCGTCGACATCGATCCCGTTCGTCTCCAGGTCGCCGAGGTCGGCGAAGCTCTCCCAAAGCCGCGCATTCGCACCGGCGTCGATCGGCGGGTCGCCTTCGCGGCGCTGAAGGCGCTCGAGGCACGTCGCCAGCGGCGCCCTCAGAACGGCGAGGGCGACCGGGTGGCCGGCGTCGGCCAATGCGTCTCGCAGCGGCTCGAAGAACCAGCCGGGGATGACGATCCCGTCGACGATCGTGAAATAGCCGGCAGTCGCGTACCCGGCGGCGGCCGCAGCGACGATCCGCATCACGACCTCGTTCTGCTTATGCGACTCGGGTTTCCAAGGCTCGACGTGGCCGGCGCGGATGAAACGGAAGAAGACGTCAGCTTCGAGGTGGACGGCGCGCTCAGAGCGTTCAGCGAGAATCGCGGCGCTCGTCGTCTTGCCGGCCCCCGGTGGGCCGGTGAGGATCAGGACCGGGTCGTCGGTCGGGCCTGGCACGACGCCAACCTAACCGCTGGCGACGCGCGGGCCTAGGCGCCCATGCTGCGGGCGATGACGACGCGCTGGATCTCGTTGGTGCCCTCGTAGATCTGGGTGATCTTGGCGTCGCGGAGCATGCGCTCGACCGGGTACTCGTTGACGTAGCCGTAGCCGCCGAGGACCTGGATCGCCTCGACCGTGACCTTCATCGCGTTGTCTGAGGCGAAGAGCTTCGCCATCGAGGTCCACTTGCCGAGGTCGGCCGGCCGCTCCGCAGGTCGGCCATCGCGCAGGCTTTGTAGAGGAGCTCGCGGGCGGCGGCGGTGCCGGTCTCCATGTCGGCGAGCTTGAACTGGATGCCCTGCAGGGCATTGATCGGCTTGCCGAAGGCGATCCGCTCCTTCGAGTACTGGTTGGCGTAGTCGGTCGCCCCCTGCGCGATCCCGACCGCCTGAGCCGCCGCTCCGAGCCGGGTCCGCTCGAGGGTCCCGAGGGCGACGCTCAGCCCTTTCCCTTCGGCGCCGACGAGGTTCTCGTGGGGGACGCGGACGTCGGTGAAGGTCGGTGAGCCGGTCGGAGAGCCCTTGATCCCCAGCTTGTGCTCGAGCTTGCCCGGGTCGAAGCCCTCGCGCTCCTTCTCGACTACGAAGGCGCTGATCCTGTTGCTCTCACGGTCGGTGACGGCGAAGACGACGTAGAAGTCGGCGATCGAGGCGTTGGTGATCCAGTTCTTCTGCCCGTTGATCACCCACTCGTCGCCGTCGCGGACGGCCGCCGTCCGCATCGCGGCGGGGTCGCTGCCGGCCTCCGGCTCGGAGAGGGCGAAGGCCGGCGACCACTCGCCGCTCGCGCATTTCGGCAGGAAGCGCTCCTTCAGCTCGTCCGAGCCGAAGAGCTGGATCGGCAGGGTGCCGAGCTCCTGGATCATCAGCATCAGGGCCGAGGAGGCGCAGGCCTTGGCGATCTCCTCGACCGCCATCTGCAGGACCAGGGTGCCGGTCCCGGTGCCGCCGTGCTGCTCAGAGAAGGGCAGGCCGAGGATGTCGTGCTCGGCCAGGAGCTTGCGGATGTCCCAGGCGTATTCGCCTTCGCGGTCGATCTCGCCGGCGCGGGGGGCGATCTTCTCCTGCGCCAGCCGGCGGACCATGTCGCGGAGATCGCGGGACTCCTGCGGGATCTCGTAGGTGCCGGTCGTCATCGGGCCGGGCAGTCTATGACGCCGGGGGTCAAACGCCCTCGCCGTCGGCGGCCAGCTTCGAGTAGACGACGATGTCGAGATAACGCTCGCCGACCCGTTGGGCGCTCCGCATCGTCCCCTCCTGCCGGAATCCGAGCCGCTCGGGAATCGCCCGGCTGGCCCCGTTCTCGACCGCTGCCCGGATCTCGACCCGGTTCAGCTCCCAGACGTCCAGTGCGTGGGCGCTCAGCACCCGGGCGGCTTCGGTCATCGTCCCGCGGCCCTGGAACTCCTCGCCGAGCCAGTAGCCGATGCCGGTCGCGCGGTCCGCCCACTCGATCGAGCGGAAGCCGATCACCCCGGCCAGCTCCCCCCCGACGACGATCGCGGCCTGGAAGCCATCGTTCCCGGCAACCTGCTCGAGGGTCCCGGCGATGAACGCGCGGGTGTCGTCGAGGGTCTGCCCGGCCGCCCACGGCAGCCAGGGGGCGAGGCGGGGGCGGTTGGCCTCGATCAGCGCGTGGAGCTCCGGCGCATCGGCCTCGACGAGCAGCCGGAGGTGGGACGACCCTCCGACTGTCAGCGCACAGCCCGGTTGGATCAGGCAGCGCTTTTCTTGTAGTACTCGGCGTTGATCTCGGCGTATTTGGCCCACTCGGCCGGGAGCTGGTCCTCAGCGAAGCAGGCGTCCACCGGGCAGGCCTCGACGCAGGCGTCGCAGTCGATGCACTCGTCGGGGTCGATGTAGAGCATCTCGACCGAGTCGTAATCGGGCTCGTCAGGGGTCGGGTGGATGCAGTCCACCGGACAAACCTCGACACACGAGTTGTCCTTGGTGCCGATGCACGGCTCGGCGATTACGTAGGTCATTCGGGGCTTATCTCCTAAGTCGCTTTTCGGTGCGCGGACGAGGCTCAAGCCCCCGCCTTGCGCGAGCGATCATTTTAGGGATTGTCGCCCTTGCAATGGAGTCCGCGTGGCGTCATGGCTAGCATCGCCGGCGATGCTGCTGCTGACCGGAGCGACCGGAAGCATTGGATCGCGCCTGCTTCCCCTGCTCCTCGAGCAGGGCGAGGACGTGCGCTGCCTGGTGCGCGAGCCGCGCCGGCTGGGCGATCGCCGGGTCGACGTCCAGATCGCGCTGGGCGACCTCGGCGAGCTCTCCGACCCCTACCTCGTGCGCCAGGCGCTGCGCGGCGTCGACACCGTCGTCCACCTCGCGGCGACGATCCGCGACCAGCCCCCGCACCGGATCGAGGAGCTGAACGGGCTGGCGACGGTGCGCCTGCTGCGGGCGGCGGAGCGCAGCGGCGTCCGCCGCTTCGTCTTCTTCAGCGCCCTCAACGCCTCGGCCGCGCAGCGCACCCGCTTCTTCCGCGCCAAGTGGCTGGCCGAGCAGGCGGTCGAGTCCTCCGCCCTCGAATCGACGATCTTCGCCCCCTCGATCGTCTACGACCACTCCGACCCCTGGATCACCCTGCTGAGGCGGTTCTCCTTCCTGCCGGTGCTGCCCGTCTCCGGCGACGGCCAGGCGCGGTTCCAGCCGATCTGGGCGGCCGACGTGGCCCGCTGCGTGGTCGCGGCGCTCGGCACCGAGGCGCGGCAGCCGCTACGAGCTGGCGGGGCCGGAAACCCTCACCTACGACGATATGTCCGACCTGGTCAGCCGCTTGGCCGGGCGGCCGCGGCCGCTGGTCCACGTGCCGCTGCCGGTGATCCGCGCAGGATTGATCTCAATCCGCTCCCTTTTCGGAGAGGCCGTGTTTGCAACCTGGGAGGAGGCCGAGCTGATGGAGGTCGCAATGACGACCGAGCGCGGGACCGGCGACGCCAACGCGCTCGGAATCGAGCCGAGGAGGATGAGCGATGTACTGGAGGAGTCCTAGCCGCGCCCTCGGCCGCGTCGCCGCGCTCGCCGTCGTCCTCTCCGTGGTCGGCGCCGGCAGCGCCGGCGCGACCAGCCTCGTCCCGCCCAAGCCGAGCGTCTTCCTCGGGGTCAGCGACCGTGGCAGCCTCACCGAGTTCAACGAATTCACGGAACTGACGGGCAAGCACCCGGCGCTGCTGCAGACCTTCCACCCCTGGGGCAACAGCCTCAACGAGGCCTACGAACGCTGGCGCGAAACCGGGACCCGGCCGGTCCTGGCGATCTCGACCGCCAACGACCAGACCCTGGCCGAGATGATCACCCCCGAACAGATCGCCCTCGGCGGCGGCGACAACTACCTGCTGCAGCTCAACGACTTCTTCTACAAACATGGGCTGCCGGCCTACATCAGGCCGCTCGGCGAGCCCAACCGCTGCCTCAACCCGTGGTCCGCGGTCTACTGCGACGGCACCCAGAAAGGCGGCTCGCACACGACCGGCTGGTACAAGCAGGCGTTCCGCCGGATCGCGGCGATCGTCCGCGGCGGCCAGACCCTCGAAGAACTCAACGCGACCCTGGCGTCGAATCGGGCTGCCGCCGCTGAATCGGACCAAGGGGCCGAATCCGACGAGCCTGCCGCCCGCCCCGGTGAGCATGGTCTGGAGCCCTCTCCCCGGCGGCTCGCCGCGGGTCAAGGGCAACTTCCCCGGCAACTACTGGCCCGGCAGCCGCTGGGTCGACTGGGTGGGGACCGACTTCTACTCGCAGTATCCGGTCTGGAAAGACCTCAACCGCTTCTACGTCGCCAAACAGTGGAAAGCCAAGCCGGTGGCGATCAACGAGTGGGCCGTCTACGGAACTGACGAACCGCGCTTCGCCAAGCAGCTGATCGCCTGGATCGTCAAACGGCAGCGGGTGCGGATGTTCGTCTACTACCAGGGCTTCGGCGCCGGCAACCAGTACGACCTCCACCTCTATCCGCGCACCGCCAACACGCTGCGGCTGAAGATCCGCCGCGCCAACTTCCTCACCGAAGCCGAATACAACGCCGGCCTGCTGCCCCCGCTGCCGCCGAAGCCGCCGAAGGTCCCGAAGCCCGTGAAGCCGCCCAAGCCGGTCCCGGTCCCGGTGCCGACCCCGGAACCGACGCCTACGCCGCCGCCTGAAGAAACCATTCCGCCGCCGTCCGAAGAACTACCGCCGGCCGCCCCCTAGGTCGGCCGACCCGCGGACCTGTCTCGAGAGACCGGGATGCGTGGCTGGCGAGCGCCGGACCAATCAGGGCAAGAACGCAAGAGGCCCGGATAGCTGCGCTATCCGGGCCTCTGAGGACGCCGCCCTGAGCCGGTCCGCCGCCGCCAGGCGGGCGTCCCGGGCTCTCGAGCCAGGTCTGCGGGTCGTTACATCATGCCGCCCATGTCCGGCATACCGCCGCCGGGCATTCCGCCGCCGCCGTTTTCCTCCGGCGGCTCGGCGATGATCGCCTCGGTGACGAGGATGTTCTTGGCGATCGAGGCCGCGTTCTGCAGCGCCGAGCGCGTCACCTTGGTCGGGTCGATGACCCCGGCTTTGATCAGGTCGCCGTACTCGCCGTCAGCTGCGTTCAGGCCTTCGCCGTCCTTCAGTTCACGGACCTTGTTGACGACGACCGAGCCCTCCAGGCCGGAGTTCTCGGCGATCTGACGGACAGGCTCCTCGAGCGCGCGGTGCACGATCCGGGCACCGGTCGCCTCATCCGGATCCTTGAGTTTGTCCGGCTTGAGCCCGTCCTGGGCGTTGAGCAGGGCCACCCCACCACCGGGGACGACACCCTCCTCGAGCGCCGCGCGGGTCGCCTGAAGGGCGTCCTCGACGCGGTGCTTTTTCTCCTTCATCTCGGTCTCGGTGGCGGCGCCGACCTTGACGACGGCAACGCCGCCGGCGAGCTTCGCGAGCCGCTCCTGGAGCTTCTCCCGATCGAAGTCGGAGTCGGTGTTCTCGATCTCCTTGCCGATCTGGTTGATCCGGCCTTTGATGTCGGCCGTGTCACCCGAGCCGTCGACGATCGTCGTCGTGTCCTTGGAGACGACGACCCGGCGTGCTTTGCCGAGCTGATCGATCTGGGTGTTCTCGAGTTTGAGGCCCATCTCCTCGGTGATGACCTCGCCGCCGGTGAGGATCGCGATGTCCTCGAGCATCCGCTTGCGGCGATCGCCGAAGCCCGGCGCCTTGACCGCGACGCCCGTGAAGGTGCCCCGCAGCTTGTTGACGACCAGCGTCGCGAGGCACTCGCCCTCGACGTCCTCGGCGACGATGAGGAGCGGCTTGCCGCCCTGCATGACCGCCTCGAGCACCGGCAGGATGTCCCGCACGGAGCCGATTTTCTGGTTGGCGATCAGCACGTAGGGGTCCTCGAGGACCGCCTCCATGCTGTCCTGGTCGGTGACCATGTACGGGGAGATGTAGCCCTTGTCGAACTGCATCCCCTCGGTGAACTCCAGCTCCATGCCGAAGGTCTGGCCCTCCTCGACGTTGACGACGCCGTCTTTGCCGACTTTCTCGATCGCGTCGGCGATGACGTTGCCGATCTCGTCGTCGGCAGCCGAGATGGCGGCGACGCGGGCGATCTGCTCCTTGCCCGCGACCTCCTTCGACTGCTTGTCGCGAAGGTTGTCGACGACGTCGTCGACGGCCTTCTCGATCCCGCGGCGCAGGGCCAGCGGGTTGGCGCCGGCGGCCACGTTCTTCAGCCCCTGGCGGACGATGATCTGGGCCAGCAGGGTCGCCGTCGTGGTGCCGTCTCCGGCCACGTCGTTGGTCGCCGTGGCGACCTCGCGGACGAGCTGGGCGCCCTGGTTCTCGAAGACGTCCTCGACCTCGATCTCGCGGGCGATGGTGACTCCGTCATTGGTGATCGTCGGCGCGCCGAACTTTTTGTCGAGCACGACGTAGCGACCTTTGGGGCCGAGGGTGACCTTGACTGCATCGGCGACGGCGTCGACGCCGGCCTGCAGGGCCCCCCTTGCCTCCTCGCTGAACTTCAGCTCCTTATGAGCCATCTGATTCGTTCCTCCTTGGTTCTTCTAAGACGTTGGTGCCGGCTAGCCGACCTTGGCGAGGACATCCGACTCGCGCAAAACGAGCAGGTCATCCCCGTCAACGGTGACCTCGGTGCCGCCGTATTTGGAATAGAGGACCTCGTCGCCCTCGCTCACATCGAGCGGGCGGCGAGTGCCGTCCTCCTGGATCACGCCATCGCCCGCGGCGACGACCTTGCCCTTCTGCGGCTTCTCTTTGGCCGTATCGGGGAGGACGATGCCGCTCGCGGTCGTCTCCTCCTCATCGATCGGCTTCACGATCAGCCGGTCCCCGAGGGGCTTCAGCTTCATCCTTATTACCTCCGTTTAGTTCAGGAAAGTTCTTCTTGACTGGCCATTGGCACTCTGCACTGGAGAGTGCCAGCGAGGGAAAGACTAGCGGCTCGGGCCAATCAGCCGCCGGCAAGCAGCCTGCAGCCCAGCAGATTCGCGATTCCCTCGCCCCCGCGCGCCATCACCCAATCGTGATTCCACTCGAAGACCGGCCGCGCCAGCGGCGCCATCAGGTTCATCCAGGCCTTGCTCGTCGCCACGTTCCACTCGTAGAGGACGGCGGTCACCCCGTCGCGCTCGAACAGGCGCCAGCGGCCGACGCCGCTGAGCTCCCCGACCGCGTCGGCCTGCAGCAGGTACGGGCGCTGGACGTGGGTCGTGGTCACCTCGAACTCGACCCGGTAGGGCAGCAGGCTCTTCCAGACCATCTTCGCGACGGTGCCGATGCCGTCCTCGCCTCCGCGCCTCACCTCGCTCGCCTCCTCGACCCCACGCCACCAGTTCGGCCAGTTGGCCTGGTCGTAGATCGCCTCCCAGACCGGCTCGCGCGGCGAGTCCAGGAGCCAGGTGGTCAGAAAGCGATAGTCGGCCAACTCAGTTGTGGCTCGGGGTCTCGCCGTTGCCGAAGTGCGAGCCGGGTGGCTCGACGATCTGTGAGAAGCGGATCACGGTGACGAGGTCGTCGCCGCTGACCGGCCGGCTGTAGATCTGTTCGAGGAAGTTGACCTCGTCCTCGACCCGGCGGAACTCGGGGTTGTCGTGCTCGATGTCGCGCCGCGAGAGGTCGGCGACCTTCTTCACCTCGACGTCGTCGATCACCGCCGAGAAGATCTTCTGCCTGGGGCTGTGACGGAACCCGACAGTTACCCAGACGACCTGGCCGCGCTCGTACTTGTTGCTCTTGTCGCCGAGGCGGATCGTCGCGGTCTTGCGCCCGCGCTTGAGCTGATCGACGAAGACCGCTGAGTAGAAGTTGAGTACGAAAGTGGCGCCCCGCATCGCCGCCCGAGCGTATCCGACCGGCCGCATACGGGGTGATCCTGCCCATGGACGGGTGTTTGGCGAACTAAGGGGTTCCCGTTTCAAGCCGATGAAGAGGGGGCAACGATCCGCATGGCCAAATCCGCAACCCTCAACAAGATTCGCCTTCTCGCAGCCTTCCTGGCAGTCGGGGGAGCGCTCCTCGTCCCCGCCTGGAGCCAGGCGTCGGCCGCCACCTGCGAGGGCAAGCACGCGACGATCGTCGGCACCCCCGGCAACGACCACATCGTCGGCAAAAAGGCCAGCGACGTGATCTACGGCGGCGGTGGCGACGACACGATCAGCGGCGGCCCGAACGGCAACGACACGATCTGCGGCGGCCCCGGCGACGACGACATCCGGGGCGGCAAGGGCTACGACTCGCTGTCTGGCGGCGAGGGGAACGACAAGCTCGACGGCGGCTCCGGCAGCGACGCGCTCGACGGCGGCGGCGGCAACGACAACCTCAGCGGCGCCAAGGGCGGCGACGGCCTCTACGGCGGCGGCGGAGACGACCGCCTGATCGGCGCCAAGGGCCCCGACAGGCTCTTCGCCGGCTCCGGCGACGACCTTCTCTCCGGCGGCAAGGGCCCCGACACGATGAAAGGCGGGCCCGAAGACGACTCGCTGTTCGCCGGCAAGGCGAGCGATCGCGTCGTCGACGGCGAAGGCGGCGACGACAAGCTCGTCGGCGGCCGCGGCAACGACACCCTCGACGGCGGCGCCGATGACGACATCGTCGCCGGCGGCGCTCGGCGACGACACGCTCGAGGGCAACGGCGGCGCCGACACGATCACCGGCGACCACGGCCGCGACGACATCGAGGGCGGCGACGGCGACGGCGACATCATGCGCGGCGACATCGGCTTCGACAAGATGGACGGCGGCCCGGGAACCGAGGACATCGCCTCCTTCTCGACCGCCTCGGCACCTGTCGACGCCGACCTCGCCGCCGGCACCGCCCATGGCGACGGACGCGACACGATCGGGCCCGGCACCGAGGATCTGGTCGGCTCCGCTTATCCGGACATCCTGCTCGGCAACGGCGGCCCGAACCGGATCGACGGCGGCGCCGGCTACGACGACCTCGACGGCCGCGGCGGCGGTGACGAGCTGATCGGCGGCCCCGACGGCGCCGACTGCAGCGACGCCACGACGACCGAATCCTGCGAAAAACCGAAATCGGCCGGCGCCGGCAGCATCGTCGTCTTCAGCCGCAGCCTCGACGGCGACTCCGTCCTCGCGGTGCGCGGCGACGACGGGCCCAACTCCTTCCGCGTCGCCTTCGAAGGCGGCAGCTACGTCGTCTCCGACTCGAGCGCGCCGATCCCGGCCGCCAACGTCGACGGATGCGCTCCCTCCGGCGGCAGCGCCGCCGCCTGCCCCGGCGACGTCAGCTTCATCCTGATCGACTCCGGCGCCGGCGACGACCGGGTCGAAGTCGCCCCCTCGGTCCCGGCCTCGGTCGAAGCCCGGATCGAAGGCGGGCCCGGCGCCGATGACCTCAACGGCGGCAGCGGCGGCGACGTGATCGAGGCCGGCGACGACTCCGACCCCGATCGCCTGGTCGGCGGCGCCGGTGACGACGCCCTGGTCGGCGCCCGCACCGACCTCCACATCCCCTTCTCGAGCGGCAAGAGCGAACTGATCGGCGGTCAGGGCTCGGACGTGATGGTCGGCGGCGACCCCTGCGACGGCGACGTCTTCGACGGCGGCCAGGGCAACGACAACGCCAACTTCTTCCGCTTCACCCCGGGCGTCACGGCCGAAATCGGCGGCGCCGTCAGTCGCGATGGCGGCGGTTGCACGCCCGGCCGGATCGACGCCTCGGTCGAGGCGCTCGAGGGATCCCCGGGCCCCGACACCCTGATCGGCGGCAACGGCGGCGACTCGCTGATCGGCAAGGGAGGCGACGACTCGCTCTTCGGGCGCGGCGGCAACGACATCCTCTCCGGCGGGCCCGGCAACGACCATCTCGACGGCGGCCCCGGCAACGACATCGAACACCAGTAGGGCCGGCCCTAGCGCCCGGCCTCGAACCCTTCCTCGCCGAGGAGCGGGACGAAGCGGCAGGGGCCGATCTCCTCGCTGCGCAGTCCGTCGGCAGAGCGCCTGAACACCGTCAGCAGGTCGGCCGAGCCGGAGGCGATCGGGACGACCAGGCTGCCGCCCTCGCCGAGCTGGTCGAGCAGCGCCAGCGGCGGCGCCGGGGCCGCCGCGTGGACGGCGATCGCGTCGAACGGGGCACGCTCCGGGAGGCCGCGGCTGCCGTCGCCGAGGACCACCTCGACGCCCTCGACCCCGAGCTCGTCGAGGGTGCGGCGGGCGCGATCGGCGAGGGCCCGGTGGCGCTCGACGCTGACCACCTCGGAGGCGAGCCGCACCAGCAGCGAGGCCGAGTAGCCGGAGCCGGTCCCGACCTCGAGGACCCGCTCCCCTCCCCCGAGCCGCAGCGCCTGGCAGATCGCGGCGACGATCCAGGGCTGGGAGATCGTCTGCCCCTCGCCGATCGGGAGCGCCGAGTCGGCGTAGGCGCGCGAGCGCATGCCCGCCGGGACGAACTCCTCGCGCGGCACCGAGCCGATCGCCGCCAGCACGCGCTCGTCCTCGATCCCACGGCGCCGCAGCTGCCGCTCGACCATCGTCGCGCGGAGGGCGGCGAAGTCCTCCACGGGCGCGCTCAGTAGATGTAGTTGTTGAGCTTCGGCGGTTCGAGCACGGTGACGCGGCCGCGGCCGGGACGGACGATGCCGGCGCGCTCGAGGTCCGCGAGGAAGCGGCTGACGCTCTCACGCGAGGTCCCGGCCAGCTGGGCCAGGTCCGCCTGGTTCATCCGGATCGTCACCTCGCCCCCCTCCCCCGCGGCCCGTGGCGACTCCTCGGCCACCAGCTGGGAGAGCACCCCGGCGACCCGGCTGGGGACGGTCTGGAAGGACTGGCGCGAGATCCGCTCGTTCGCGGCCCGCAGGCGGCGGACCAGCGCCGCGACCAGCTTCACCGTGATCTCGGGGTGACGGGCGAGGAGCGCCCGGACCTCACCCGCCGGCAGCGCCAGCAGCTCGCCGTCGACGAGGGCTTCGACGCTTGCCGAGCGGACCTCGCCGTCGAGCATCGCGAGCTCGCCGAAGATGTCGCCGGGACCGAGGCTGGCCAGGGTGATCGCGCGCCCGTCCGAGTGCTCGCGGGTGACCCGGAAGCTGCCCGAGCGGACGATGTAGCAGGCGTCGGAGTGATCGCCCTCGTGGAAGACGCGGGTCGAGGCCGGGAAGGCGCGGGGCACGGCGACCCGCGAGAAGCTCTCCAGCTCACCCTGCTCGAGGTCCGAGAAGAGCGGCACGCTGCGCAGCAACTCGAGCGGGCCCTGGCTCTCCTCCGCGTCAGCCATCGGACGATTATCACCGAATCCGCTCAGCGCGCCGCTGCGGTCAATTTGCGCGGGCCGCGGCTGAAACCCGCATCGAGCAGGGCGTCCTCGTGGCCGGACCCGATCACCGGCTCGCCGTCGAGCTTCTCGACCCCGAGCTTGGGCAGCCGCCCCGCGGTCACCGCGTCGGCCAGCGCCCGCATCGCCGCGGCCAGCTCCTCGCCCTCGAGCTCGACGAGCCGGAGGATGCCGCGGCCGCCGCGCTCGAGGTAGATGACCGGCTCACCGTCACGGAGGAGGACGTGCGCACCGGGCGTCCTGGCCGGCCGCCGGCGGCCCTCGCGCTTGGGCCAGGGAAGCGAGGTCCCGTAGGGATTGGCCGGGTCGGTCGCCGCGAGGACGAGGAACGAGCCCGGCTCGGAGGGCAGCGAGCGCAGCCGCTCGACCGCCCCCGGCAGGGCGAACTGGGCGCCGCCGAGCCCCTCGACGAAATAGCCGCGGCGGGCGGTGCCGAGCAGCTCGAGGTTGCCGAGCTCCCCGTAGAGGGTCGAGAAGCCGCCCGGGATGCCCTCGGCGAGGACCGTCTCGCGGGTGACGATCCCGTAGCGCTCGAGCATCAGCTCGGCCTGGGCGCGGAGGCGCGGGCCGGCGGCGGGGGCGCCCTCGAACAGCGGCGCGACGAGCGACCAGCGGCCCTGGACCGCCGCCCCGCCCGCGGCCCGCCGACGGGCGAAGCGACGCCCCCCCTGCCCCTGGGGCGCGACGGCGCGGAGGCGCGGCGCCCGCAGCGGCGAGAAGGCGTCGTTGGTCACCTCGCCCGACCAGGCCAGGTCCCAGAGGGCGTTGTGGATCTCCTCGGCGGGGCTGTCGCCGAGCTGGGCCAGCAGGTCGAGCCAGAAGGAGGGCCCGGCGGCGAGCCGCTCGCGGATCGCGTCGTGCAGCTCGCCCTCGACCCGGTCCAGCTTCACGTTCGCCGGCGGCGGCCCGGCGAGGCGGACGTCCTCACGGAAGTAGAGGGCGACGCGGCCGTCGTTGCGGCCGCGGGCCCCGGCACCGATCCAGACCACCTCGCCGCTGGTGCAGAGCTCGTCGAGCCAGGCGGGCGAGTAGGCGCCGAGGCGGCGCGGCAGCACGCCCTCCTCCCAGACCTTGGGGGTGAGGGTGACCCCCTGCAGCGGCTCCAGCGCTTCGCGCAGGCGGTCGGGCCCTGCCCCGGCGGCACGGTGGGCGTCGACGTTCTGCCAGCTCGAGAGGAAGCGGGCGAAGCGGTCGCGCGAGGCGGGCTCGACCTCGCGCCGCAGGTGAGCGAGGCTGGCGCGCCTGACCCTGCGTAGGACGTCGGAGTCGCACCACTCGCGCTCGCTGCCGCCGGGCAGGAGCTCGCCGCGCACCAGCGCCCCCGAGCGCTCCAGCTCCCGCAGCGCCGGGGTCGGGTCGACGCCGAAGCGGGCGGCGGGCTGGGCGGTCGGGAACGGCCCATGGGTGCGGGCGTAGCGGGCCAGCAGGGTCAGCATCGGCTCCTCGGGGCTCTCGAGGAAGCTGTCCGGGAGGCCCGGCGGCGGCGGGATCCCGAAGGCGTCTCGGTAGGTGCCGGCGTCCTCGCCGGCGATGTAGCGCTCCTCGCCGGCGACGCGGATCGTCGCGACCCGGCGCTCGGCGACCAGCTTCTCCAGCATCGACGCGGCCGAGTAGCCCTCGGCGACCCGCTCGGCGCACTCGGCGGCGGTGAGGTCGCCGACGTTGCGCAGCAGCTGCTGGAGCGCGTCGCGGTCCCCCGCCCGTCCGGCCTCGGTGCGGTGCTGGAGCTGGGCCTCGACCTCCTCCAGCGCCTCTGGCTCGATCAGCTCGCGCAGCTCCTCCTGGCCGAGCAGCTCGCGCAGCAGGTCGCGGTCGAGGGCGAGGGCCGCGGCGCGGCGCTCCGCGTTCGGCGTGTCCCCCTCGTACATGTAGGTCGCGACGTAGTCGAACAGCAGCGAGGAGGCGAAGGGCGAGGCGGTCGGGGTCTCGACCTCGACCAGGCTGATGCGGCGTGAGTGGAGGTCGCGCAGAAGCTCCGCCAGCGCCGGCAGGTCGAGGACGTCTTTGAGGCACTCCCGGTAGGTCTCGAGGATGACCGGGAAGCGGGGATGGTCGCGGGCGACCTCGAGCAGGCTCTGGGCCTTGAGGCGCTGCTGCCAGAGAGGGGTGCGCTTGCCGGGGTAGGCGCGCGGGATCAGTAGCGAGCGCGAGGCGTTCTCGCGGAAGCGGGCGCCGAACAGCGCCGAGCCGGAGAGCTCGCTGACGACGAGGTCCTCGAGCTCGTCGGGGTCGATCAGAACCAGGTCGCTGGGCGGCGGCTCGTCGGCGTCGGGGAGGTGGATGACGATGCCGTCGTCGGACCAGATCGCGTCCGCCTCGAGGCCCCTCTCCTCGCGGATCTTCTGGCCTAGGGCGAGGCCCCAGGCGGCGTGGACGCGGCCGCCGAAGGGCGAGAGCACGCAGAGCCGCCAGTCGCCGATCTCATCGCGGAAGCGCTCGACGACGATCGTCTCGTCGGAGGGGACGACGCGGGTCGCGGCCTGCTGCTCGCGGAGGTAGGTGACGAGGTTGACGGCGGCGCGGTGGTCGAGGTCGCATTCCTCCTCCAGTTCCTCGGGCTCGCGCGAGACGGCCTCGCGGGCGAAGGCGCCGATCGCCCGGCCGAGCTCGGCCGGGCGGCCGATCCCGTCCCCCTTCCAGAAGGGGACCGCCCCGGGGGCGCCGGGCGCCGGAGTGACGATGACCCGGTCGCGGGTGATGTCCTCGATCCGCCAGGTCGTCGCGCCGAGCAGGAAGGTCTGGCCGGGGCGGGCCTCGTAGACCATCTCCTCGTCGAGCTCGCCAACCCTCCGCCCGTCCGGCAGGTGGACCCCGAAGAGGCCGCGATCGGGGATCGTGCCGGCGTTGGTGACGACCAGCTGGCGCGAGCCTTTGCGCCCGTGCATGGTTCCGGCGGTCCGGTCCCAGACGATCCGCGGCCGCAGGTCGGCGAAGCGATCGGAGGGATAGCGGCCGTCGAGCATGTCGAGGACGTTCTCGAGCTGCTCACGGGAGAGGTCGTGGAAGGGCTCGCTGGAGGTGATCAGACCCTCGACCTCGTCGACCTTCCACTGATCGAGGGCGGCCATCGAGACCAGGTGCTGGGCGAGCACGTCGAGCGGGTTCTGCGGGATCACCGTCTCCTCGATTTCCCCAGCTCGCATCCGCTTGGCGACCACCGCGCACTCGAGCAGGTCGGCGCGGAACTTGGGGAAGATCCGCCCCCGCGAGACCTCGCCGAGCGAGTGGCCGGCGCGCCCGACCCGCTGCAGCCCGCGGCTGACCGACTTCGGCGACTCGACCTGGATCACCAGGTCGACCGCCCCCATGTCAATCCCCAGCTCGAGGGACGATGTCGCAACGAGGCACGGGAGCTGCCCGGACTTGAGCATCTCCTCGACGACCATCCGCTCCTCATGCGAAAGCGAGCCGTGATGGGCGCGGGCGACCTCTACGGGCGCCTGGCGCTCGGCTTCGCCATCAACCGACGGCTGCTCAGCTTCGCTTCCGCTGCCGTCGGCAGATGCGCCAACGCCCTGGCCACCATGATCCGCCTGCGCCGCGGCTGCGCCGCTAGTGCGGGCGTGGCCACCGTGCTCTGTTGCCGGAAGCTCGTACTCGCTTTCGCCATTTGCGAGCTCGTTCAGGCGCTTCGCCAATCTCTCGGCGGCGCGGCGGGCGTTGACGAAGATGATCGTCGAGTTGTGCTCGCGGACCAGTTTCAGCAGCTCCGGGTAGATCGCCGGCCAGATCGAGCGGACGTGGGCGAGCGGCTCGCCCTCTGCGGGGACGCCCTCGGAGTTGGGGAAGTTGGGGGCGCCCGGCTCGGCCATGTCGTCGACCGGGACGACGATCTGCAGGTCGAGCTCCTTGGCGATCCCCGCATCGACGATCTTGCACTCCCGTTTCGGACCTACAAGAAACTTCGCTATCCGCTCCAGGGGGCGCTGAGTCGCGGATAGCCCTATCCGCTGGATACCAACGGTTTGCCGCACGGCTTCGCCATCAACCGGGGACTGCTCGGCTTCGCCTCCGCTGCCCCCGGCAGATGCGCCTACGCCCTGGCCACCTTGGGCCGCCTGAGCCGCGGCTGCGCCGCTAGCGCGAGCGAGGTGGTCGAGGCGCTCGAGGGTAAGGGCGAGGTGGGAGCCGCGCTTGCTCTGGGCGACGGCGTGGATCTCGTCGACGATCACGGCCTCGGTCGTGGCGAGGATCTCGCGGACGTTGGAGGAGAGCATCAGGTAGAGGGACTCGGGGGTGGTGATGAGGATGTCCGGCGGGGTTTTCGCCATCGCCCGCCGGTCTTTCTGGCTGGTGTCGCCGGTGCGCAGGCCGACCGAGATGTCGGCCCCGATCCCTGCCAGCGGCGCCCGCAGGTTGCGCTCGATGTCGTAGGAGAGCGCCTTCAGCGGTGACACATAGACGATTCGCACGCCGGGCCGGTCGGGGGATTTCTCGCGCGAGAGGCGGTCGATTCCCCAGAGGAAGCTGGCGAGGGTCTTGCCGGACCCGGTCGGGGCGCAGATCAGCGCGTTCTCGCCGCCGGAGATCGCCTCCCAGCCCATCGCCTGGGCAGGGGTCGGATGCTCGAAGGAGGCCTCGAACCAGCGCCGGACCGGGGCGCTGAACGGCGCCAGAGGGTCGCCGGGGACGGTCGCTTTCGGCTCAGTGGTCAACCCACCGATCTTACGCGCCGCCCCGCGCGGGACCGCTACGGTTGCCCGATGCCCGTCTGGCGCGCCTTTTCCCGCCTGATCGACGGCTCGGGCCGTCTCGCGGCCCTGAGCCTGGCGCTCTCGGTTGCCCAATCGGT
The DNA here is from genome assembly GCA_963795295.1 of uncultured Solirubrobacterales bacterium. Classification (GTDB taxonomy): domain Bacteria; phylum Actinomycetota; class Thermoleophilia; order Solirubrobacterales; family 70-9; genus VRUE01. Next base: position 86,108 of record CAWCHE010000005.1, on the reverse strand, counting down.
GACCCTGATCCCGATCGCCCTGCTCGTGCGCCGCGCCTTCGACGACGCGATTCCCTCCAACGACACCGGCGAACTGCTCCTGATCGGGGGCTTGATCCTGGCGCTCTACCTGCTCAGCCTCGGGCTCGGCCTGGTCGGGCGCTACGTCGTCCTCAACGTGACCAAACCGGCGGTCGCGAGGGTTCGCTCGGAGTTGATCTCGCACGTGATCTGGCTGCCGCGCAGCTACTTCGACGCGACCGACGCCGGCCGCCTGCACTCGCTGATCGTCCAGGACACCGAACGGCTCGACACGATGGCCAAATACCTGCTGGCGATCGTCATCCCCTCACTCGGGGTCGCGGCGATCCTGCTCGCGACGCTGGCGCTGATCCAACCGCTGCTCTTCGTCGTCCTGGTCGTCACGATCCCGGTGCTGATCGGGGTGGGAAGGTTGATGCAGGGGGTGATGAAGCGCCGGGTGCGCGCCTGGCAGGAGACCTCCGACGAGTTCAGCAGCCTCGCCCTCGAGACCCTCCGCTCGACGACCCTGATCAAGCTCCGTACCGCCGAGGACGAGGTCGGCGCCGCCAACGCCGCGCTCGCCGAAGAGCTCGGCGTCGCGGGGCAGCGTGTGGGCTGGGTCCAGCAGGCCTATGGGCTCGCCCAGGTCGGCCTCGGTGGGATCGCCGGCGTCGTCGTCCTCGTCGGCGGCGGGATCGCCGTCGCCGACGGGCGGATGTCCCTCGGCGACCTGATCGCCTTCCTGACGATCCTGGCGCTCGCCCGCGGCCAGCTCAACTGGGTCGCCTCCGCCCTGCCCGACCTTCTCACCGGCCTCGCCGCGATCGAGCGGATCGACGAGGTCCTGGAAAACGACGAGCGTGAGCCCTACAGCGGCACCCGCCCTGTCCGGGCGCTCGGCGCGGTCGCCTGGGAGCGGGTCACCTTCGGCTACGGCCGTGACGAGCCGCCGGTGCTCGAGGAGCTGAGTCTCGCGGTCGAGGCCGGCGAGAGGGTCGCCATCCTCGGCCCCACCGGGGCCGGCAAGACGACCCTGATGATGCTCCTGCTCGGCCTCTACATGCCGTGGTCGGGCGCGGTGCTCGTCGACGGCGAGCCGCTGGAGGAGCTCGACGTGAGGATGCTGCGCCGCCAGATGGGCGTCCTGCTCCAGGACGGCTCGGCGATGCGCGGCACGATCGCCGAGAACATCGCCTTCGGCCGGCCCCAGGCGTCGCCGGCGGAGATCGAGCGCGTCGCCGGGCTGGCCGCGGTCGACGAATTCGCCGCCGGGCTCCCCGACGGCTACGGGACGAACATCGGCGACGACGGGGTCCGCCTCTCCGCCGGCCAGAAGCAGCGGATCGCGCTGGCTCGGGCGCTGCTGGACGCGCCGCCGCTGCTGGCCCTCGACGAGCCGACCAGCCACCTCGACCCGGACACCGCCGACCGGGTCCTCGACAACCTCGTCGGCCTCGAGCCGCGGCCGACGCTGCTGCTCGTCACCCACGACCCGCTGGTCGCGCACCGCGCCGACCGCGTCGTCGAAGTCCGCGGCGGGACCGTGACCGAGGCCGCCCCGCGGCCGGTCGAGAGCCCCCTGTGAGCGAGCCGAGGACGGCGATCTGGGTGCCCGACCGCGAGCAGCTGCTGCTCCTTCGCGCGGCGCTCTGGAATGGGGAGCGGGGCTTCGCGGCCTGGCGGGAATGGCGGCGCACGAACCCCGACATCGACGAGCTCGAGAAGGGCTCCTACCGGCTGCTGCCGCTTGTCTACCGCAACCTCGGGCCGCTGCTGGCCGAGGATCCCGACGCCGGCCGCCTCAAGGGCGTCTATCGGCGCAGCTGGGCCGAGAACCAGCTGGTCCTGAAGACCGGGCGCCGGGCGATCGAGGCCCTGCACGGCGCCGGCCTCGAAGTGCTGGCGCTGAAGGGCGGGGCCCTGCTCTCGTCCGCGTATCGCGACATCGGGGCGAGGCCGATGTCGGACCTCGACCTCGCGGTCCGCGCCGAGCGCATCGAGGTCGCGGTCGAGGCGCTCGAGGCGGCCGGCTTCGCGGCGGAGCGGGGGAACCCCCTGCCGATCCTCGCGGTGCACCACTCGCTCGGCTTCTTCGACGACGAGGAGCGCGAGATCGACCTCCACCGCGGGCTGCAGTGGCGCGCCGGCATCGACGAGGACCTCTGGCGCCAGGCGGTGCCGGTCGAGGTCGGCGGCGCCGCCGTCCTCACCCTCTGCCCACCCGACCAGCTCCTCCACGTCTGCGTCCACGGCGCCGGCTGGAACCCGATCCAGCCGATCCGCTGGGTCGCCGACGCCTTCAAGGTCCTCGAGGCCGCCGGCGCCGACTTCGATTGGGCCCGGCTGGTCGCGATGGGGACCCGCGGCCGCCTCCACCCTGCCGCTGGGCGATGCCCTCTCATACCTGGCCGAGGAGCTCGAGCTGGAGATCCCGGCCGAGGTGCTCGGCGAGCTGGCCGCCGTCCCCGTCTCCAGCGCGGAGCGGCGTGCACACGAGGCGCTGGCACAACCGCCGTCCTCGCGCCGCTCGATGGAGATGCTGTGGTGGTTCTGGGAGCGGCACCGGGCCCAGGCGGCCCTCGACGGGACCAGGACCAGCCCTGCCGGATTGGTCCGCTACCTGCAGGGCTTCTGGGGCCTCGACCGGCCCACCCAAGTCCCCGCCCACGCGGTCGGGCGACTTGTGCGGCGCCGGGGCTGAGCGGCCCGCGGGGCTGAGCGGCCCGCGAGTGGGTCAGCCGGCGACGCCGCCGGCGAATTTCACGAAGGCCGGCCAGGACGGCTTCGGCACGAAGCCGGGGCCGAACAGCCCGGAGCCGTCGCAGAAGTTGCAGTTGGCCGCATAGTCGTCGACGGAGAACCAGAAGACCCGCTTGATCTTCCACAACACCTGGTTCTTTTCGAGCAGCTTGAAGGCACCTTTGAGCTGGTTGGCCTGGCCCTGAGGGCCTTTCTCGTACTGGTTGAAGCCGTTGCTTGCGCTCGGGCGCGCCGAGCTCCATCCGAGCTCGGTGATCCAGAGGCCCTTACCCGCGTCACCGTGTTCTTTCAGCACTTCACGGAATTCTTCGATGTAGGGCACGAGCCTCATGTAGTTGTAGGTGTACGGGTGGAGGGCGACGCCCTGGAACTTGCTCTTGATCCCGGGCGTCGAGTCGTACATCTTGTCGAGGAATTCCGTCGCGAAGTAAGCCGGGCGAGGCTTGAGTTTTTTGTACTTGTCTTCGCCCTCCTTCGGGTAGGAGAACATCCCCCCGAGGATCAGCTGTGCAGCCGGGTCGATTCCCCTGATCGCCGTGTAGGAGAGCTTCACCAGCTTCCCGTAGTCGACCGGGTTCGGGGCGGCGACGAAGTATTTGAAGTTCTCCTCGTTCCAGATCTGCCAGGTGCGGACCGGGGTCGCCGGCAGAGCCGGATTCTCAGCCCAGAAGGCTCCGTTCGGCCCGTAGCGGGCGACCGCCTGCCTGAGGAAGTTCTGCCAGGCGGCGCGCTGGGTCGCGGATTTGACCGGCAGCGTGGCCGGAGCCGAGCTGTGCGCCGCAGCATTGACCACGACCTTACGCACCGCCCATTCCGGCGCCCCGGTGAGGACCGGCAGGACTTCCATCCCGACGGCACTGGCCCGGCCGACGTACGTATCGACCAATTCCCAGTTGAAGGGCCCGCCCTGAACCGGCTCGACCGAGCCCCAGTCGACCGGGAAGCGGAGGCTGTCGACCCCGCCCAGCTTGAGCCGCTGGAACTGTTCGGCCGTGGGCGTCCCCTGGGGCGCCACCCCCCAGAACTTGGCCGGCACCGCGCCTGCCGGTGCGGCCAGGCCTCCAAATGCGACGAGGACGATCGCCGCTGCAGCGCTCCATGCGCAAGCGCGCCCCTTCAGGCTTCCCTGCCGATTCTGCATTCTTTTAGCTCGCTTTCGCCGAGACCGACGGAGGCGGTCCGCCGCGCTGGCGCCGCTGCCGCAACATCACGGCGCCGACCGAGATGGCGGCGAGCGCCGCGATGGCGATCAGGATCGGGACCAGCGGCGAGGAGTCGCCACCGCTGTCGGGGGTCGAGGCAGGCGTCGATGCGCTGGCCTGGTTGCTGGGATGCAACCCGGCCTTGGCGCCGCCGCTCGGACTGGTGTCTTGGCTACCCTGACCGGTGCCGCCGCCATTGTTGTCGGTCGAGGCGGTACCGGGTGATCCTGTCTTCGAAGATGTCCCCGTATCCGTAGAGCCACCACCGGAGGTGTTCGAGTGATTCGCTTCGGTCGAGGTGTGGGGCGCGGAGGCGCCGCCGTTGCTCGAGGTCGAAGTCTTTGCCGGCGGTTCGGAATGATGGGCCTGGTGCGTGGGGTGGGTCGGCGCCTTGCAACTGGTTCCGCAGGGACTGGGGAGCGCATCTTCATACTGAGTACCGCTCGAGTCAGCCTGAGCGAGCACCGGAAAACAGACCAATGCCAGCAGAGCCAACACTGACGAGAGCACGAGAAGCCGGCGGGGCGAGCCCGCGGTCCGGTGATGGCGTTTCCCGATCATCGCGCGCAAGGTTAGACCAAACGGCGGCGCTATTGGCGCCCGTCGCTTTGATCGTCTGTCTGGCCCTTGCCGGAGGCGGCTTTGACGTGACGGGACGTCACATTGCGGGCCTCGCGGTGTGGCTCGTTGTGGTCGGCCTGCTCGTGCTCGGGGCAGGCTCGCGGACCCGTCTGGGGTGGCCGCTCTACGGGGCGGCGGGGCTGATCGTCGGTCTGGCGATGTTGTCTGCATTGTCATCCCTCTGGTCAGGTTCCATGGAGCTCAGCGTGATAGAGGCAGACCGGGTTCTCGTCTACCTCGGTTTCTTCCTTGCCGCATTCCTTATCGCCCAAACCGACGAGCGGCGCCAACGTTTCGCTGAAGGCCTGGTAATTGCCATCACACTCGTGGTGCTTCTGGGCCTGGCCAGCCGACTCCTGCCTCATGTGATGAATGTCGGCGATTCGCTCGGGTCCGGCCCACGCCTGCGCTATCCCCTTGGCTACTGGAATGCAAACGGGGCTCTTGCGGGTATATCGGCAGCCCTGCTGCTCTGGATGAGCCGCGGCTCGAGCTGGGCGGCGATGCGCTGGCTCTCGATGGCGGCGATCCCCGCTGTCCTCCTCACCCTCTACTTCACCTACTCGCGGGGCGGCCTTCTCTCGCTCGTGGTCGCCGCGGGCTGCATTCTCGCCCTCTCCAGGGACCGGCTCTGGCTGCTCATCACCCTGGCGATAGCCGGGCTCGGCGCCGTGCCGGCCGTGCTCGCGGTACAGGCCCGCGGCAGCCTGGCCGACAACCTCCCGACCCAGCTCTCGGTCGACCAGGGGGCGACCGTGGCGCTGATCCTGCTCGCCGGAATCGCCGGCGCGCTCGTCCTCTACGGGGTGCTGCGCGTGATCGAGAGCCGGGGCGGGCGCTGGACCGGACGGATGGTGGAGCTCTCGCGGCATCCCGGCCTGCTGGCCGGGATCGGCGTGGTGCTGGCGATCGGCGCGATCACTGTCGTCGCCGCCGTCGGTGGGCGCGCCTGGGACCAGTTCTCCAAGTCCGACATCCAGTTCCCGACCGATCCCTCGAAACACTTTTCGCAGCTCACCGGAGCCGGCCGCCACGACTTCTACCGGGTCGCCATCGACGCTTTCGAAGAAAAGCCGATCCTCGGGCACGGCGCCGGCACCTACGAGTTCTCCTGGGAGCAGCTGCGATCGATCGACCAACCGGTCCACGACGCCCACTCCCTATACCTGGAGCCGTTCGCCGAGCTCGGCGTCGTCGGCGGCCTGCTCGTGCTGGCGCTCATCGGCCTGCTGCTCTGGACCGGCTTCTCGGCCTGGCGCAACGCCCCGTACCCGCGACGCGAGGCCTACGCGGCGCTGTTCGCGGCGATGCTGGCCTTTGCCGTCGGCGCGGCGCTCGACTGGTTCTGGGAGATCGCCGACATGGGAGCGGTCTTCTTCCTCGCCGCCGGTGTCCTGGTCGGTGTGCGCTGCGCGCAGCTCGCATCGAGGCCGGGGGGCGAGCAGCCCCAAGGCCGCCGCTATGGCCTCGCGATCGCGGGGCTGGCCGCCGCCTGGATCTCCGCGGTGGCGCTGATCGGCCCGCTCCTCGTCGAGCGCGAGATCAAGTCCAGCCAGAGCGATGCCGCCAACGGTGACTTCAACGGAGCCATCGACCACGCCAGGACGGCCCGCTCGATCGAGCCCTGGGCGGCCTCGCCCTACGTCCAGCTCGGCGGCCTCGCCCAGGTGCAGGGCGACTACTCGGCTGCGATCGCCGATTTCACCGGCGCGATCGAACGCGAGGACCACAACTGGCAGTACTACTTCCTGCGCTTCCAGGCCCGCGAATCGGCCGCGGCCTCGGCCGCCGCGGCGGGCGAAGCGGCCGGCGCCAAGCGGCTGCGCGAAGAAGCGCTCGCAGACCTCGAACACGCCCGGCGGCTCAACCCGCGGGCGCCGGAGCTGCCCAAGAAGGGAGAACTTTGAGCACCGGCGGCGGCGCCCAGCGGACGGCTGCGCCCGCCTCGAAGGGGTCCGGCCCTCCGGCCCCCCGCCTGCCGCAGCCGCGCAGCGACCTCGCGGCGCGGCTGGGCCTGACCGGGCCGAGCGGGCTGCGGCGCCGCGGGGCGCTCCTGCGGCGGCTGCTGGCGGCGGGCGACTGGCTCTCGATGTTCGCCGCGCTCTGTCTGGCGACCGTCCTCACCTCGACGACCGACGTCGGGACGCTGTTCTGGGCGACGATGTTCAGCCCGGTCTGGATCCTCGTCCTCAAGCTCCACGGCCTCTACGACAACGACCACCGCCGCATCCGGCACAGCACCCTCGACGAGGTGCCGGGGCTGATCTCGGCAAGCGCCCTGGCGACGATCGCGCTCGACGGGCTCCTCGCCCTCAGCCCGGTCGGCCCGCTCTCGGCCGGCAGCGCGATCCTGGTCGGCCTCGGCTCGCTGGTGGCGAGCTTCATGACGCGGGTCGTGCTGCGCTTCCTCTGGCACCGGCTGACCGGGACCGCGACCGGGCTGGCGCTCGGCCCGGGGCCGGCGGTCGACTCGATCTCCCGCCGCCTCTCGACCCACCCGGAGGCGCGGATAGCCCTCGTCGGCTACCTCGCCCCCAAGGGGGAAGCCCAGCCCTCTGCAGAGCTGCCGCGGCTGGGGGCGGTCGCGGACCTGGCGCGGGTGGCCCGCCAGGTGGAAGCAGAAAGGGTGGTGGTGATCGGGCAGGAATTCAGCGCCCGCGATGCCGAGCAGCTGATCAAGCAGTGCAAGGACGTAGGCCTCGGCCTCACCTTCCTGCCCGAGCACTACGGCCTGATGGGCCGCGGCATCGAGCTCAACCGGCTCGCCGAGCTGCCGGTGCTCGACTTCCGTTTTGCCGACCCCCCGCGCTCGACCCTGGCTATGAAGCGGGCGATGGACGTCGCGGTCTCGGCGGCGACGCTGGCGATCGTCTCCCCCATCCTCCTTCTCGCCGCGATCATGATCCTGCTCGACTCCGGCCGGCCCGTCCTCTTCCGCCAGCAGCGGGCCGGCAAGGAAGGCGTGCCGTTCATGATGCGCAAGTTCAGGACCATGGTCCCGGACGCAGAGCAGCGGCTGGCCGAGCTCGTCGACCTCGAGAAGCTCGACGAGCCGGTCTTCAAGATCCAGGACGACCCCCGCGTCACTGCCTCGGGCCGATTCCTGCGCCGAACCAGCATCGACGAGCTGCCGCAGCTCTTCAACGTCCTCCGCGGCGATATGTCACTGGTCGGGCCGCGCCCCGAGGAGGAGGCCGTCGTCGCCCTCTACGACGAGCGCCAGCGTGCTCGCCTCGCGGTGAAGCCGGGGTTGACCGGGCCGATGCAGGTCTACGGCCGCGGTGACCTCACCTTCGAGGAGCGCCTGGCGATGGAGCGTGACTACCTCGACAACATCTCCCTCACCGGCGATCTCGCGATCCTGCTCCGAACTCCTCGGGCCATCGTCCGCGGCGAAGGCGCCTACTGAGGCCTTGGCTATCCTTCCGCGCCATGACTGAGAAGGAACTCTCCACAGAGCCAGACCGCGAAGGCCGCAGAAACGGGCTCGCCCCCGAGGCGCCGAACCCGGACCAGACCATCCTCGTCGCCGGGGGCGCCGGGTACATCGGCTGCGTGCTGATCCCGAAATTGCTCGACCGCGGCTACAGGGTGCGGCTGCTCGACCGCTTCTATTTCGGCGAGGAGCCGCTCTCCTCGTTCAGCGACCGGATCGAGACCGTCGTCGCCGACGTCCGCGAGGTCCCGGGATCCGCTCTCGACGGCATCGACGGCGTCATCAACCTCTCCGGCCTCAGCAACGACCCGACCGCCGAGTTCAACCCCAACGCGAACTGGGAGATGAACGCGGTCGCGACCGAGACCCTCGGGCGCGCCTGTGTCGAGCGCGGGATCGAGCGCTACGTGTTCGCCTCCTCGTGCTCTCTATATGACGGGCTTCCCGCCGGCATGCACGCCGAGGATGCGCCGATCGAGCCACGAGCGGCGTATGCGACCTCGAAGCGCTACGGCGAGGAAAAGCTGATCGAGATGGTCGACGACGGCCTCTGCCCGGTGATGCTCCGCAACGGCACGGTCTACGGGTGGAGCCCGCGGATGCGCTTCGACCTGGTCGTCAACACCTTCGTCAAAGACGCGCTGCTGGCACGGTGCCCTCAACCTCCACGGCGGCGGCTGGATGTGGCGGCCGCTGGTCGACATCCAGGACTGCGCCGACGCGATGATCGCCTCCTACGAGGCCCCCGCGGAGAAGGTCCGCGGCGAGATCTTCAACGTCGTCCACTCGAATTACCAGATCCGCGAGCTGGCGATGATCGTCGCCGGCTCGGTCCAGCTGACCGGCCGCGAGGTCCAGCTCGACGAGGCGCCGGCGCCGAAGCTCTCGCGCGACTACGAGTGCTCGAACGCGAAGCTCTCGACCGCGCTCGGGTTCATCCCGAGCCGCTCGGTGCTCGAGTCGGTCACCCACATGCTCGGCGAGCTCGACGGCTACAACGCGGCGCAGCTGACCGATCCCCACGGCTACAACATCCGCTGGCTCGAACTCCTCTGCGAGATCAAGCCGGCACTCGAGGCGTTCCCAGCAGTCCTGTGAGAGCGCTGATCACCGGCGGCGCCGGCCAGCTCGGGCGCGACCTCGAAGCCCGTGCTGGAGCCGGCCGAGACCCGCGCCCTGACGCGCGCCGATCTCGACATCACCGACCCGGCTGCGGTCGATCGCGCCTTCGAGGAGTTCCAGCCGGACGTCGTCTTCAACTGCGCCGCCTTCCACAACGTCGAGGTCTGCGAGAGCGAGCCCGGCGATGCCTGGGCGACGAACGTCGAGGCGGTCCGCAACCTGGCCGGCCGCGGCGCCCGCCTCGTCCACGTCTCGACCAACTACGTCTTCGACGGACGGCGCGAGGAGCCCTACGGCGAGGAGGACCTGCCCCAGCCGCGCTCGATCTACGCGCTGACCAAGCTCGCCGGCGAGTACGCGGCGCTGGCCTACGGGGAGGGCTCGATCGTCGTCCGCACCTCGGGGCTCTACGGAATCCACGGCAGCGCCAGCAAGGGCGGCAACTTCGTCCAGCGGATGGTCGCCCGCGCCAGGGAGCAGGACTCCCTGAAGATGGTCGCCGACCAGCGCCTGCAGCCGACCTTCACCGCCGACCTGGCCGCCGCGATGATCGAGGCCGTCGAGGGTGGCGCCGAGGGCCGGCTTCACCTGACCGCCGCCGGCGCCTGCTCCTGGTACGAGTTCACCGAGGCGATCATGGAGCGGGCCGGGATCGAGATCCCGATCGAGCGGGTGGAGACGACGATCGCCCCCGGCCACGCCGACCGGCCCCTGAACGGCGTCCTGGCGCGCCCGCGGGCCGACTCGCTGGGGCTGACCCCGCTGCGGCCCTGGGACGAGGCTCTGGCCGATTACATGGCGCAGGCCGAGCTGTCTGCAACAGCCACGAGCTAGAAGAGGAGAAACATGAAGAGACTCGAGACGAAGCTTGGCGGGCCGATCCTGATCGAGCCCCGGAAAATCGGAGACGAGAGGGGCTTCTTCAGCGAGACCTACCGTCGCAACGCCTTCGCCGACATCGGCATCCCGGAGGAGATGATCCAGGACAACCACTCCCGCTCGGGCCACGGAATCGTCCGCGGCATGCACTTCCAGATCGGCGCCGGCGCCGCCAAGCTCGTGCGCTGCGGCCGGGGCACGATCTACGACGTCGTCGTCGACCTGCGCCGGGGCTCACCCACCTTCGGCCAGTGGGAGGGCTTCGAGCTGAGCGACGAGAACATGCACGTGGTCTACTGCCCGATCGGCTTCGCCCACGGCTTCTGCGTGCTCAGCGACGTCGCCGACGTGATGTACAAGCAGAGCGCGTATTACAACGACGAGACCGAGCGCGGGATCGCCTACAACGACCCCGGGGTCGGGATCGAGTGGCCGCTCCCGACGGAGGAGCTGATCCCCTCCGAACGCGACGCGACGGCGCCGACGCTCACCGACGTCGAAGCCGACCTGCCGTTCGAATACGAGGGCTAGCGCCCGCTCAGAAGACGCGTTCGGCTTCGTCGGCGATCATCGCGCCGATCGCGAGCGAGGAGGTGGCGCCGGGAGAGGGCGCGTTGCGCACGTGCAGGGCGCGCTCGGTCTTCGAGAAGACGAAGTCGTCGACGAGGCCGCCGTCACGCGCCACCGCCTGGGCGCGGACGCCGGCGAATGACGGCATCACGTCGTCGGTGCCGATCCCCGGCAGGTAGCGCGCCGCCTCGGCGACGAAGGCGCGGCGGAAGGCCGCGTGGCGGACCTCGGTCAGGCCGGTCCGCCACCAGCGCCGGAACATCCGCCACGACCCGGGCCAGGCGAGGGTCTGCCCGAGGTCGCGGGCGCGCACCCGCCGCAGCGGGTAGGCGTCGCGGGCGCCGGCCAGCAGCGCCGTCGGCCCGATCAGGACCTCGCCGTCGATCCGCCTTGTCAGGTGGACGCCGAGGAACGGCAGGGCCGGGTCGGGGACCGGGTAGATCAGCGAGCGGACCAGGTCGCGGCGCTCGGGGACCAGCTGCAGGTAGGCGCCGCGGAAGGGGACGATGCGAGGGTCCGGGTCGGCGCCCGAGCGGACCGCGAGGCGATCCGACCAGGCGCCTCCGCAGCAGACGGCGTTGCCGGCCTCGGTGACGCCGTGGGCGTGGCGGATCGTCAGCGAGCGGGACCCGGCGCTGAGCTCGGAGACCTCGCAGCCGGTCGCGATCGACCCCCCGGCGGCGAGGAAGTCCTCGGCGTAGGAGCGGGCGACCGCCTGGAAGTCGACGATCCCGGTCCGCGGCGAGCGCAGCCCCGCGATCCCGGCGGCGTGCGGCTCGTGCTCCCGGATCCCGGCGGCGTCGAGCCGCTCCAGCCCCTCGACCCCGTTCGCCTCGCCGCGGCGCTGGAGCTCCTCGAGGCCGGGGATCTCCGACTCCTCGAGGGCGACGATCAGCTTGCCGCAGCGCTCGAACGCGATCTCCTTCTCTTCGCAGTACTCATAGAGACGCGCCGCGCCGCGGACGCAGAGCTCGGCCTTGAGCGAGCCTGGCGGGTAGTAGATGCCGGCGTGGATCACACCCGAGTTGTGACCCGTCTGGTGGGCGCCGACGCGGTCCTCTTTCTCGAGGACGCAGACCGACCTCCCGGGCTCGCGGCCGGCCAGCTCGCGGGCCACCGCGAGGCCGACGATGCCGCCTCCGACGACCGCGACGTCACAGCGAGAAGGGGGCGCGGAGCGAGTCTCGGGGCCGGGCTCACGCACGGCGGCCAGTCTAAAGGGGTTAGCTAGGATGCCCCGATGCCCGGCCTCGAGATCGTCATCGTCTCCTCGACCGGTGCTCTGGAGCTGCTCAGGACCTGCCTGCGGACGCTTCGCGAAAACCCCTACAGCGGCGAGACCCTGGTCCACGTGGTCGACAACGCGAGCACCGACGGCACCCCGGAGATGGTCCGCGAGGAGTTCCCCGAGGTCCGCCTCCACGCCCTCGACTGGAACGCCGGCTTCTGCGTCGCCAACAACGTCGCCCTGCGCGAGCTGAAGGCTCCCTACGTGCTGGTCCTCAACCCCGACACCGAGATCTACCCCGGCTCGCTCGACCACATGATGCGGCTGATGGAGGAGGACGAGACGATCGGGATGTCGAGCTGCCGGCTCGAGCAGCGCGACGGGACCCTCGACCACGCGGCGAAGCGGTCGTTCCCGACGCCGCTCGGCTCGCTCGGCCACTTCGTCGGCGCCGGCGACCGCTTCGGCGGCCGCCTCGCGCAGTACAAAGCGCCGGAGCTCGGCGAGTACGAGCTCGGCGAGGTCGACGCCGTGAACGGCGCCTACATGCTGATCCGCAAGACCGCGCTGGACGAGGTCGGCCTGCTCGACGAGGGCTACTGGCTCTACATGGACGACCTCGACTGGTGCCACCGCTTCAGCGACGCCGGCTGGCGGGTCGTCTACGACGGGCGGGTCTCGAGCCTGCACGTGAAGGGCGGGACGACGAAAAAGAAAAGCCATCGCGGCCTCGCCCACAACGTCGCCTTCCACCGCTCGATGGGCCGCTACTACCGCAAGTTCGAGGCCGGCGGCAACCCCCTGGCCGACCTCGTCATCTACATCGCGATCGGCGTCAAGCTCGCGATCTCGGTCACCCGCAGCGCGATCGCGCGTCGAAGCTTCAGGTAGGCCGCCGCAGATGCGCGTCTCCGCGGTGGTGGTCAACCTGAACCAGGAACAAAAGCTGCTCGAGTGCGTCGCCTCGCTGGAACGGGCGCTGGAGAAGATCGACGGAGCCGGCGACATCGTCGTGGTCGACAACGCCTCCGAGGACGGATCGGTGGCTGCTCTGCGCACCGTTCACCCATCGGTCAGGGTGATCGAGAACGAACGCAATCTGGGCTTCCCGGCCGGGGTCACGATCGGTGTCGGGGCAACCGAGGGCGAGTGGGTGCTGCTGCTCAACAACGACGCGACGGTGGAGCCGGACTCCGTCACCGAGCTCCTCCGCGCCGCCGATGGGCGGCCCGAGGTCGGCAGCGTCGCGGCGCAGATGCTGTTCGCCGACGGGTCGGGGCTGATCAACTCCACCGGGTTTGGACTCGACCGGCTCGGGGTCGGCTACGAGCGCGGGCTCGGTGAGCTTCCGGACTCGACCGAGACCGAGCCGATCGAGGTCTTCGGCGCCTCCGGCGGGGGCTCGATCTTCCGGCGCCGAATGCTGGATGAGATCGGCGGGTTCGACGACTCCTTCTTCGTCTACCTCGAGGACGTCGACGTGGGCTGGCGCGCCAGGCGCGCGGGCTGGATCGCGTTGTACGCACCCAAGGCGGTTGTCCATCACCACCACTCCCTGACCGCCAAGCACGGCTCGCCCTTCAAGTACTTCCACGTCGGCCGCAATCGCGTCCGCCTGCTGGCGAAAAATGCCCCCACCGGGCACCTGCTCAGGTACGGCCTGGCGATGGCCGTCTATGACGCCGGCTACGTGGCGTTCGTCCTGCTCACCGATCGCACCGTGGCCCCGCTGCGGGGCCGTCTACGCGGCTTGCGCGAGTGGCGGCGCTATCGCGAGCGCGGCATTCCGGCCGAGGCCGCCGCCGACCTCGAGCCGGTCCGTGGCCTTCGCGCGGCCCTCAGACGCCGAAATGTCTGGCTCGGCAGCAGCGGCCGCTGAGCCTCACTCGAGCGCCCGGCCGTACTGCTTCTCGTAGTACTCGCGGTACTCGCCGGAACGGATCGGACCCCACCACTCCTCGTTCTCCCGGTACCACTCAACCGTCGCCTCCAGGCCCTCCGCGAAGCGCGTCTTCGCCTCCCAGCCCAGCTCTTCGCGAATGCGCTCGCTGCCCAGCGAGTAGCGGCGATCATGTCCAAGCCGATCGGCGACGTGTTCGATCAGCGAGCGGTCGGCGCCGGTCAGCTCGATCACCCTTTCGACGACCTCGATGTTCTCGCACTCATCGGGGCCGCCGATGTTGTAGGCCTGGCCGGCACGCCCGTTGAGGAGGGCGAGATGGATACCCCGGCAGAAGTCCTCGACGTAGAGCCAGTTGCGCACCTGGCGGCCATCGCCGTAGACGGGCAGAGCGTCGCCGTGGAGGGCGTTGAGGACCATGAGCGGGATCAGCTTCTCCGGATACTGGCGGGGCCCGTAGTTGTTGGAGCCGCGGCAGATCACAGCCTCGATGCCGTAGGTGTGGGCGTGCGCGGAGACGAGCAGGTCGCCCGCGGCCTTCGTGGCCGAGTAGGGGGACGAAGGATCAAGCGGAGACTCCTCCGTGAACGAGCCCGAGGCAATCGAGCCGTAGACCTCGTCGGTCGAAACCTGCAGATAACGCGCGACCCCGAGCTCACGGGCAGCGTCGAGGAGGACGCCGGTTCCGATCACGTGAGTGCGGGCGAAGGCATCCTGATCGTCGATCGAGCGGTCGACGTGGGACTCTGCGGCGAAGTTGACGACGGCGTCGGTCCCCTCCATCGCCTCGCGCACGACCGCCGGGTCCTCGATCCCACCTTCGATCAACTCGATCCCGGCAGGCAGGTTCTCCCGCCGGCCGGCGTAGGTCAGCTTGTCGAGGACGACGACCTGATGCTCATCCTCGACCTGGCGGACGTAGGTCGAGCCGATGAAGCCGGCGGCCCCGGTGACGAGCAGTCTCATCCAGGCACCCGTCCGGCTGCCGCTGTGCGAGGTAGCCCGCGAGCCCGTCCCGCCAGTCCGGCAGCTGGATCGCATCTTTCCGGTCGCTGGCCAGAGCCGAATAGGGGGGCCGGGGGGCGGGGCGGCCGAGCATTTTCGTCGTCGCCGGAAGGACCTCGCAATCGACCTCGGCCTGATCGAAGATCTCGCGGGCGAACTCGTTCCAGGAGCAAGCGCCCGCGGCAGCCACGTGGTGGATGCCGTACTCGAGGCCCTCGGCGACCCGGACGATCCCGGAGGCGAGGTGCCCGGTGTAGGTCGGGGAGCCGACCTGGTCGCAGACGACCCTGACCTCGCCGAGGTCGGCTGCGAGTCGCAGCATGGTCTCCACGAAGTTCTTGCCGGCGACCCCGAACAGCCACGAGGAGCGGACGACGAAGTGACGCGGGTTCGCCGCCACCGTCGCCTCCTCTCCCGCCAGCTTGGTCCGGCCGTAGGCCGAGAGCGGCGCCGGCGGGTCGCTCTCGATGTAGGGCTCGCCCTTGGCCCCGTCGAAGACGTAGTCGCTCGAGACGTAGACGACGCCGGCACCCTGCTCCGTGGCTGCGGCGGCCACCTTTCCGGCGGCGGAGCCGTTGACGGCCATTGCCGCCTTCTCGGCCTGCTCGGCCCCGTCGACGTCCGTCCAGGCGGCGCAGTTGATGACCAGGTCAGGGCGCTCGGCATCGAACTTCCTGCCGATGACGTCGGCGTCGGTCACGTCAAGCTCGCCGTGTCCAAAGCCGACGACCTCGTGGCCGGCGCTGCCGGCCGCCGTCATCACGTCCCGCCCAAGCATCCCAGCCGCACCTGTGACCAACACCTTCACGGACGGCTAGACGATTTCGATCATCGAGTTGTCGCCGACGAGCAGCCGCAGGGTGTTCGGCATTTTGTCGCGGTTGGTGAGGGTCACATTCCGCCCCAGCAGGCTCGCCTCGACCCGGGTGCCCAGGTCTTCGATCACCGAATCGGAGAGGACGATCGAGTGCTCGATCTCCGAGCCGCGAATCAGCACCCCCTCTCCGATCGAGGTGTAGGGGCCTACGTAGGAGTCCTCGATCGTCGCCCCCGCCCCGATCACGGCCGGGCCGCGCACGACCGAGCGGGTCAGCGATGCTCCGTTCCCGAGGATCACCTTCCCCTCGACCCGCGAATCACCGCTCACATCCCCGTCCAGCTGGGTCTCGATCTCGCCGAGGACGAGCCGGTTCGCTTCGAGCATGTCGGCCAACTGGCCGGTGTCCTTCCACCAGCCCGTGACCACCTCCGAGCGCACCTCGCGGCCATCGTCGATCAGGCCCTGGATCGCCTCGGTGATCTCGAACTCGCCGCGCCAGGAGGGCTTCAGCCGCCGCGCCGCCTCGAAGATCGAGGGGCCGAACAAATAGACGCCGACCAGAGCGAGGTTGGAGGGAGGGTCCTTGGGCTTCTCGATCAGGCGGACGATCTGCTCACCGTCGAGCTCGGCGACGCCGTAGGAGCTCGGGTCGTCGACAGGAGTCAAGAGGATCAGGGCGTCGGGCTCTCCCGATTCAAAGGCCTCGACCAGGCCGGTGAGCCCGTCGGCCAAAAGATTGTCGCCGAGGTACATGACGAATGGCGAGCCGGCGATGAACTCCTCGGCGGTCAGGACGGCATGAGCCAGCCCGGCCGGCGTGTCCTGAACGATGTAGGTGATCCTCGCCCCGAACTCCGATCCGTCGCCGGCAGCGGCCCGGATCTCATCCCCGGTCTCTGGGGCGATGATGATGCCGATCTCCTCGACCCCCGCCTCGACCAGCGCGTCGATCCCGTAGAAGAGGACGGGCCGGTTTGCGACGGGCACCAGCTGCTTGGCAGAGGTATGTGTGATCGGGCGAAGACGGGTCCCGGCTCCGCCCGAGAGGATCAGGCCTTTCATGTGTCCCATGGGTTCGCGCCTAGGCTATCGGTGCCCTGGCTGGCCCTGGCCGTCGGCTTCACGCTGGGCCAGATAGGCGGCGAGGCCGTCCTGCCAGGCCGGCAGCACGATCGCATGCCGGCGCTGGCTCACGAGCGCCGAGTAGGCCGGCCGGGGCACCGGGCCGGCGAGCATCTCGCTCGTCCCGGAAAGCACTTTGCACTCGACCCTGGCCTGCTCGAAGATCTCACGCGCGAACTCATACCAGGAGCACCAGCCGCTCGCCGCCATGTGGTGGATGCCGTACTCGAGCCCCTCGATCACCCGCACGATCCCGGAGGCGAGGTGCCAGGTGTAGGTCGGGGAGCCGACCTGGTCGCGAATTACCAGCACCTCCCCGTGATCGGCCGCGAGGCGCAGCATCGTCTCGACGAAGTTGCGCCCCCCGCTCCCGAACAGCCACGAGGAGCGGACGACGAAGTGACGCGGGTTGGCAGCCGCCGTCGCCTCCTCTCCGGCCAGCTTGGTGCGGCCATAGGCCGAGAGGGGGGCCGGCTGGTCGCTCTCCAGGTAGGGCTCGTTCTTGGCGCCGTCGAAGACGTGGTCGCTGGAGACGTAGACGACGCTGGCGCCGATCTCCGCGGCTGCGGCGGCGACGTTGCCGGCGCCGGTCCCGTTCACCGCCATCGCCGCCTCCTCGGCCCCCTCGGCCGCGTCGATGTCGGTCCAGGCGGCGCAGTTGATGACCACGTCAGGCCGCTGGGCGGTGATCTTGGCGCTCAGCGCAGGCGCCCTGGTCACGTCCAGCTCGGTGTGGCCGAAGCCGATCGTGTCGTGACCGGCATTGCCGGCCGCGAGCATCACATCCCGGCCGAGTAGACCGGCTGCGCCTGTGACCAACAACTTCATCGGAGAGTTCCCTAGGCTACCTATGGTTGAGCAGCGAGTCGGCCACCCACCTCCGTGCCTTTCAGTCTCGCGCCACTGAATTGCCGCTCGGCTTCGTCCCGGCATTCGGACTTGGGATCCTGCTCGTGGCGATCTTCTTCCCGGCCTCCCCGCCGACCGCCCTGGCGTTCACGGATCCGCACTACTCGAATATCTGGTCGACCCGGATCTATGGCGCCGGAAACTCGTTCGAGATCGCCATGGGGCTGTTCGCCCTTGCCTGGATCGTCAACGAGCTGCCGAAGCCGACCCGGCTGACGCGATTCGACAGGCCGCTGCTGATCCTGGTCTGCTGCCTGGCGGCAATCGAGGCCGTTTCGCTCTTTCGCACCTTGGACGACGCGATCTACCTGAAACCCGACCTCGAGACGATCGCGATGCTCGTCGCCGGCTACGCGATCGTCACCCGCTGCGTGCAGAACATGCAGGTGCTTCGAGTTTTCACCTATGCGGTCGCCGCGGTCATCTGCCTGCGGGCGATCGAGCTCGTCTTCGCCTACGGCCTCACCGGCCAGACCTACTTCACCACGATCCTCGGGCGCCAGGCGCTGCTGATCACCGAGGATGGCCTGCTTCTTACGCTCCCGGTGGTCCTCGCCTGGGGGGCTCTGCTCGACCGGGCACTGCCACGCTGGGGAAGGGTCGGCGCCATCGTCGGCACGACGCTCGCGTTCGTCGTCAACCTCCTCTCACTGAGGCGCGGGGCGGTGCTGCTGCTCAGCGCGGCTGTCTTCGCCCGCTCCCTGACCGTCGGTTGGAACCGGATCCTGCAGGGAACCGGCGTCGCGATCCTGATCGCGACCATTGCCGTCATCGCCGGCCCCGGCCGCTCGGTGCTCGACCAAGCTCAGTACACGGTCGAATCCAGCCTGCTGCGGACCGGCGACGCCTCATCCAGCCAGCGTGGCGCCGAGCTTCAGGACTTTGGCCGCAACATCAACGGCTTCGACTGGATGACCGGACGCGGGATCGGCGTTCTCTGGCGAGCCGAAACGCCGGCGCCGCTCGACGCCGCGTCTTTCGGGAGCAAGGAGAACCAGCTGATTCGGCTGGGCTGGCACGTCTACGGCCTGGACTGGGCCTACAAGTTCGGCCTGCTGGGGATAGCGCTGATCTGCGGTGTCGGCGTCCTCCTGGGCAAAATGGCCCTCGGTGCCTACCGCGCCAGCAATAGGCCAGATCGCCGGCTGATCTACTCGATCGGGGTCTGCGTGCCGGGGTTCGCTTTGATGTCGCTGACGAACCCGCGCATCGCCCTAGTCGCCGGGGTCCTGCTTGGGCTCCTCTCCCGATGCTGCGACTTTGCCCCCGACCGGCTCCGGGAGGGTGCCGTCATCCCCGAGGGCCAGCGACGGGGAATCGACGAACCGCCGCCCATTGCGGGAGCCGTTGCCGGAGCCGGAGCCGGCTAGGGCCTCCTTCTCCTCGTTCTGGCCGTCCTTGTCGCGGTCATGGTTGTCGTAGGGGCCGTAGTAGCCGTAGGCCCCGCTCTTCTGGGCTCCGGTCGCAACGCAGCCGAGGACCGAGCCGCCGGCTTTGCCGACGAGCTGGCTCATCCGCCGCAAGGCCTCCTTCGGGGTGCGATTGAGCCGAGCGACCAGAATCGTGCCGGCGGCTTCGTTGATCAGCGGGATCGCGTCACTGACCGCGAGCAGCGCCGGGCTATCGATCACGACGATGTCCGACATCTCGGTGAGCTCGGCCAAGAGCGAGCGCATCCGCATCGAGCCGAGGAGAACGGCCGGGTTCGGCGGTGGATTAGCACCGGGCAGGATCCGGAGGCGTCCGCCGCCGCCGGCATCGACATCGACCAGCGACTCCCCCAGCGCGCGCTCGCCGACCAGAACCGAGTCGAGGCCGAACGAAACCTCCTTGCCCAGGCGCTTGGCCACCTGGGGAACACGGAGGTCGCCGTCGACGAGGATCACGTTGCGCCCGTCCCTGGCGTATGCGATCGCGAGGTTGATCGCCACCGTCGTCTTCCCGTCCTGCTGCGCGGCGCTGCCGACGACCAGGCTCGAGAGCGGGCGATCGACGTTGAAGTAGGTGAGGCTTGCTCTCAGGGTCTCGAACGCCTCGAGGACGTGTGGGCCGGGGATGTGACCGGGGAAGGCGTCGTCGGGGATCGTCGTCAGCAGCGGCGCCTCGAGGAGGTCCTCCATTTCCTCGGGCTCGCGGACCTTCCTGTCCAGCTTGTCCAGCAGGGGCGCAAGCGCCGCGGCGGCGATCAGGGCCAGGATGAAGGCCAGCGCCGCGTTCCGACCCGGGCGCGGCGAGCTCGGCGACTTCGGCGGCACCGCCGCTTCGACCAGGGGAGTGGTCCCGATCTGCCCCGCGCGCAGCCCGCGAAGTTGCTGCAGCTGCTGAGCGAGCGCTTCCTGGGATGCCGCGTTCGTTCCACGCGTCGCCTGTGTTTCCAGCGTGTTCAGCATCGTGTTGATGTCGCGGGTGGCTTTGACGGATCGCGCCTGGGCGGTGGCCCTCGCAAAGGCGTTCGCGATTTCCGCGCGAGCACCGGATCCGAGGAGGAGGCGGTGATCGTCAGAAAGTCCTCCGCCGCCTTCGCCGTTTTCGAGCGCTTCGGCCGGATTCGTCGGATCCACCGTCACCTGATCGAGCAGCGACCTCGCCTCCGAGGGCGGTTCGCCGAGGAGTCGCGCCGCCCGCCTCGCGACGAGCGTCGTGCGGATCAGCGTTCGCACTTCACCGATGTTGGAGCCGGCACTGATCTGATTCGAGAAGACCGCCGACGGCAACACGGTCTGCCTGACGTTCACCGTGGCTTTCGCCTCGTACGTCTTCGGCAATAACGAGGAGCCGGCGAAAACCAGCACCGGTGTCGCGACGACGATCGCCAGAAGGAGCCATTTACGCCGCCAGGCAAGCCGCGCCCACTGCCGAACTCCAGGTTCTTCGACCCGCGAATCTGTCACCTGCGCCTCACGCTCACCATTTCTCTATTGCCCTTTTTGCCTTTCAGACGCGCCAGTATATGGACGAGACCAGCGCAGTCTGGACCAACGGCTGAAAGAGTGAGAACACTCCATCGCCCCTTACCGACGCCTAGGCTACTGCCTCTTCCGATGAGTAATACCCGTGTTAGTTCGATTCAACTCCCCGCCCCCCCGGGGACGATTTCACGCGGCTCTCGCCAACGTGACTTGGCGCGGCTGATCGGCGTCGCGTTCGATCACCTCGAGGAGATCGGGCTCGGGATCCTGCTGTTCGCCGCGGCTTTCCCCGCGGCGCCGCCGACCGCCGCCAGCTTCGGCAATCCCGGCTACACGAACCTCTGGTCGCTGCGGCTGGCGGGAGGAAACGTCTTCGAGCTCGCCTTTGTCGCCCTCGCCGCCGCCTGGCTCGTGCGCTCTCTCGTCGCCCCGTCGAAAACGACCAGCTTCGACCGCCCCCTCCTCATCCTCGTCCTCTGCCTGATCGGGCTCGACGCGATGTCGCTGCCCGGGAGCATCGGCGAAATCGCCTACTTCCCGGTCGACATCGAGCGCCTCCTGATGCTCGCCGCCGGCTATCTCGTCGTCACCCGGTGCATCCGCGACATGGACTCTCTGCGCACCTTCACGCTGCTCGTCGCGGGAATCATCTGCCTGCGCGCGATCCAGCTGATCTACGTCTACGGGCATCACCGGCGCGACCGAATTCTCGACGATCCTGGGCCGCACGGCGCTGCTGATCACCGAGGACGGGCTCCTGCTGATGCTCCCCGTGGCCCTCGCCTGGGGCGCTCTGGTGGACGGGCGCCTGACCCTCTGGCGGTCAATTCTGGCCGTCGTCGGAACCGGCGCCGTCTTCGCGGTCAACCTGCTCTCCCTGCGGCGAGGCGCCGTTCTCATGATCGGCATCGCGGTGGTCGTCCGCTCGCTGGGCATCGGCACGAAGCGCCTGCTTCAGGTCGCCGCCGTGATCGTTGCGGTCGCCGCGGTCTCCGCCCTCTTCGGGCCCGGAAGGACGATCCTCCACCAGGCCAGCTACACCGCCACCTCGAGCCTGCTCAGCACGAAGGACGACTCGAGCAGCCAGCGCAAGGCGGAGTTCAGCAACTTCGGCCGCAACGTCAACGGCATAGGCTGGATAACGGGTCGGGGCCTGGGGGTGCTCTGGCGCTCGGAGGTCCCGTCGCCGGTCGACAGCGCCTCGTTCGGCAGCAAAGAGACGGCCCTCAACCGCCTCGGGTGGCACGTATACGGGCTGGACTGGGCGTACAAGTTCGGCCTTCTCGGCATCGGGCTGATCCTCGCCGTCGGCTGTGTGCTCGGGCTCCGGGTCTACCGCGCCTGCCGTCGGGCCTCCGACACGCCCAGATGGTTGATCTACTCGCTCGCCGTCTGCGCTCCGCCCTTCGTTCTCCTCACCTTCTCGAACCCCAGGGTCGGGCTGATGGGCGGCGTCGTGGTCGGGCTGCTGTCGCGCTGCGTCGACATGATCCCGCCGCAACGACAGAGCGCCTCGGGCGTCGCCTAGACTGCCCGGCGCAATGCCCTCAACTGACTCAGAGGCCAGAAACGGCCGGGTCCTGATCACCGGCGCCTGCGGCTTCGTCGGGCGCAACCTCGTCCGCAGCCTGCTGCGCGACTTCGAGGAGCTCTGGCTGATCGACGACCTCTCGACCGGCGCCCACCCCGACACCTGGCTGCCGGCGATGCTGCCCGGGGCGGAGGGCTCCGGCGAGCGTCCCCGCGTGT
This sequence comes from uncultured Solirubrobacterales bacterium, assembly GCA_963795295.1. Lineage (GTDB taxonomy): Bacteria > Actinomycetota > Thermoleophilia > Solirubrobacterales > 70-9 > VRUE01. Next base: position 63,873 of record CAWCHE010000005.1, on the reverse strand, counting down.
ACTCGGCGGCCGCCGGATCCCAGACCGTCCGCTTCTTCGAGGCCGACGTGATCTCGCTGCTGGGCCCCGCGATCGGGATCGGCGTCCCGGGCGCCGGCGAGGCGGTCGAGTGGCCGGCCTTCGACGAGGCCTACCACCTGGCCTCGATCGTCGGCGGGCGGGTGAAGATCGAGGAGGAGCCGCTCACCGTCGGCCTCGACCTCGCGATCGACAGCATCTTCTTCATGTGGGCGTCGCAGTCGGGGTCGATCGGGCGGCTCCTCTACGCCAGCTCCAGCGCCGCCTACCCGATCGACCTCCAGGGGGAGGACGGCGCCGTCGCCCTGCGCGAGTCCTACATCGACATCCCCAACGCGAAGATCGGGATGCCCGACATGACCTACGGCTGGAGCAAGCTGACCGGCGAGTTCCTCGCCCACCTGCTCTCCCAGCGGCACGGGATCCCGACCGCCTGCGTGCGGCCCTTCTCCGGCTACGGCGAGGACCAGGACACCTCCTATCCGATCCCGGCGATCGCCGCCCGCGCCGCGGCCCGGGAGAACCCCCTGGTGGTCTGGGGGTCGGGGCAGCAGAGCCGCGACTTCGTCCACATCGAGGACTGCGTCGACGTCATGCGCCAGGCGATCGTCACGATCGAGGACGGCTCCGGGGTGAACATCGGCAGCGGCCGCCCGACCTCGTTCCTCGAAGTCGCGTCCACGTACGCCAAGCTGGCCGGCTACGAGCCCGAGGTCAAGGGGACCGGCGAGGGGCCGGTCGGCGTCCACGCTCGCTTCGCCGATGTCGAGAACGCCAAGGCGCGCCTCGGCTGGACTCCGAAGATCTCCCTCGAGGAGGGGCTGGGCCGGGTCCTCGCCACGCAGGAAGGCCGGCTGCGGGCCGCCTCCACCGCCTGACCCGGCGCGAGCGCCCCGCGAGATGCCGATGAGAGTCGCGATCAACGCCCTCGCGGTCCCGAGCTGCCGGCAGGGGGGCGCCGGCTTCTACACCGCGACCCTGATCGACGGCCTCACCCGCGAGGACGAGGTCGGCTCGACGGCCCTGGTCAGCGAGCAGGTCGCCGGGGAGCTGCGCGAGCTGGCGCCCGCGGCGCGGACCGAGATCGCGACGAGTTACGAGCGCCCGCTGCCGCGCAAAGCCCTCAACTACCTGACCGCGGCGCGCCGGCCCTGGACCCTCGACCTCGGCCTCTCGGCCGCGGCCACCGACGCCGACCTGGTCCACTGGCCGATCTCCTACATGAACGGCCCGGCCCCGGTGAAGGGCGCCCGCCGGGTGCTCACCGTCCTCGACCTCCAGCACGAGTTCTACCCCGCTTTCTTCTCCCGCACGGACCGCATCCTGCGGCGGCTGCGCTTCCCCCCCTCGGCCCGGGCGGCCGACCACGTGATCACGATCTCGGAGTTCAGCCGCGAGACGATCTGCGAGCGCTACGGGGTGCCTGAGGACCGCATCACGTCGGTACCGCTGGCCGCCCGCACCACCCTCGCGGAGGGGACCGGCCCGGGGCCGCTGCCGGAGGAGCTGCGCGGCCTCGACCAGTGGTTCTTCTATCCGGCCTCGCCGCTCGGGGCCAAGAACCACGCCCGCCTCCTCGACGCCTTCAAGCTCGTCGTCGACCGCGGCAACGAGGAGGGGCGGCTGGTCCTCAGCGGGCCGATCATGCACCCCTGGGAGCCGGTCGAGCGGGCGATCGCCGAGCGCGGCCTCGGCGAGCGGGTGATCCGCCTCGGCCACGTCGGCGACCGCGAGCTGATCTCGATGTACGCGCAGGCGACCGGCCTGATCTTCCCCTCGCTCTTCGAGGGCTTCGGGCTGCCGGTGCTGGAGGCGATGGAGGCCGGCTGCCCGGTGGCGGTCTCGGGCGTCGCCAGCCTGCCCGAGATCCTCGGCGGCAGCGGCAGGACCTTCGACCCCGAAGACGTCGAGGAGATCGCGGGCGGGATCGAATGGCTTGCCGGCCTCGGGCCGGCCGAGCGCGCCGCGGTCGCCGAGGAGGAGCGCCGGCAGGCCGCCCGCTTCTCGGTCGAGAGGATGATCGAGGGCACCATGGGCGTCTACCGCCGGGTCCTCGGATGAAGATCCTGCTCGTCTGCCTGGCGGATTTCCGCGCCCCCGGCGCCCGTCAGACCCTGCGCCTGGCCGAAGCGCTGACCGCCGCGGGGCAGCACTGCCTGGTCCTGATCGAGGGCGATCCCAGCACGGTGCGCTTCTCTTCCGAGCATCAGCTCGACCTGCGGGTCGACCGCTACGACTTCACCGGCCCCCGGGTCGATCGCCGCACCAGCAGGCTCGTCGCCGAGTTCGGGCCCGACCTCGTCCACTGCTACGAGCCCCGCACGGCGCCGCTATCGGCCTCGCTGCAGCTCAGCCGCCAGGAGGGGGCGGCGCTCTGCGTCCGCTTCGCCGACGACGACGAGTCGCTGGCGCGCGAGGCCGGCGGCACCGGCCTCCGGGGCCGGATCGGGCGCCCGGCGATGCTGGCGGCGGGCACGCTCTTCCCCCGCTTCTGGCCCTACAAACACCCGCTCCTCTACCGGCGGATGGTGCACAGGGCGGGCGGCTTCGACGCGATCGTCCCGACCCTCGCCGAGGCCGTCAGCGACCGCTACGGCGTCGAGTGCGAGAGCATCCTGCCGGCGATCCCCCTCCAGGCGCCGCCCCGGCCCAAGGAGGGTCTGCGAGCCCGGCTCGGGCTCCCCGAGGGGAAGCCGCTGGTCCTCTACACAGGCAGCGTCTACCGCGCCCAGTACCCGGACCTCGACCTGCTCCTGCGCGCCTTCGAGCGCCTCGCGGAGAGGGTGCCGGACGCCCAGCTGGTCCACACCGGCCGGATCGCGCCGCGCTACGAGATCGCCGATCTGCGAGCACTGACCGGTGCCGGGGCCGAGCGGACCCACTTCCTCGGCTTTCTCGAGGACTTCGACGACGTACAGGGGCTGCTGGCCGAGGCTGCCGTGCTCGTCCAGCCCGGGGCGCCGACCGACTTCAACCGCCTGCGCCTGCCAGCGAAGGTGCACGACTACCTGCTCGCCGGGCGCCCGACGGTGACCTTCGCGGTCGGCTTCGGAGACCTCCTCGAGGACCGGGTGAACGCGGTGCTGACCCAGGACGGGGCGCCGGAGGAACTGGCGGAGGCGGTCGAGTGGGTGCTGGAGGACGAGGCGCGGGCCGCGCGGGTCGGAGCCGCGGGCCGCGAGCGAGCGCTCGAGATCTTCGACCCGACAGCGATCGCCGCCCAGACCATCGCCTACTACGAACGCGCCCTGGCGGCCCGCTAGTCGGCGGATCGCAGCGACCGCAGGCCGATGCCGGCGCTGAGCAGCGCCGCGGCCAGGGTGAGGGCGATCAGCGGAGGAGAGGTCGGGTCGAAGGCGAGCGCCACGAGGGCAACCGTGCAGGGCCCGCCGGCGAGCAGCAGCCGCTCGAGCGCCCGCCGGTCGATGGCGACGAGCACCAGCGCCACCAGCCCGAAGAGGGCCTGCGCCGTGGTCGCGACCGCCGGCCCGACGACGCCGAGCGGCGGGATCAGGATCAGGTCGAGGCCGATGTTGATCGCGGCCGAGACCAGGGCGACCCGGGCCAGCAGCTTCGTCCTCCCGGCTGCGAGCAGCACCGGTGTGACCGCGAAGTACCCGACCAGGAAGATCGTCCCGACCAGCAGGACGGCCAGCGGCGCGGCGGCATCCTTGAAGCCGCTGCCGAAGATGTGCGGCATCAAGGTCCCGACCGCCACCGCCCCGACCGCCACCGCGGCGCCCCAGAGGCTGGTCGCGGAGACGATCCGGCCCACCGGAAGCTGCTCATGCACCTCGTCGCCAGCAGCGGTGGCGCGAGCGTGACGGGGAAGCGTCGCGACCATCCACATCGAGCCGAGCTGGACCGCGAAGGTGAAGACCTGGTACGCCAGCGAGTAGACGCCGACGTCGGCGTTCGAGCGAAAGGCGGCGAGGACGAAGATGTCAGCCCAGGCGACCCCGTAGGAGCAGATGCTGACGATCCCCATCGGCCCGACCGCGTCCATCACGGTCCTGACCAGGTGGTCCGGGTGATCTCCCGGGACGTGGTGGAGCAGGCCCTGGCGGCGGCCGACGAGCGAAAAGGCGGCGAGGACGGTCACCGCGGCGGAGCCGGCCAGAACGGCCTCGGCGGCGAGGACCGAGAGGCTGGAGACGGCGACCGCAGCCAAGACCGCGAGCAGCCCGACCACGCGTTCGCCTGTCTGCACGGCGGCGATCTCCGACATCCGGCCCTCGGTCTGCTGGACGGCGTAGATGCCTTGGAGGGCGACAAGGGCGATCGAGTAGACGACCAGCGCCAGGACCGAGACGACAGCTCGCGAGTGGATCGCGATCGAGACCGGGATCGCGACCACGAGGCTGGCCGCGGTGGCCATCGCCGCCACCCGGGCCGCCGGCCGGAACGCCGCCGCGATCGTCCTCTCGCGCCCGCTGAGGACCGGTATCGCCAGGAACGGCCAGGAACCGGCGACCTGGGAGACGCCGAGGGTCAGGGCGAGAAAGAGGGAGAGTTCGCCGAACTGACTGGGGCCGAGCGCCCGCGTGAGGACCACGGCCAGCCCGAGGTAGGCGAGGGAGCGGCCGAGGTAGCCGGACCACAGCCAGCCGACGTCTCTATATAAGTCCCGGTTGAACCTGCGCGACACCGCCGATCCTATCCGTCCCCCCATGCTCGAGAGACTGAAAGCCAAGACCCGCGTCACCGGGACCTTCGGGCGCCTCTACGTGAGGCGCCACAACCGACTCGTCTCCAGCCAGATCGGCGATCGGGAAAAGCTCGATGCCTTCGGCGAGGGCGGCCGCCTCGAAGAGGGATATGGACGCGGACTCGACGAGCGGGTGGTCGAGTACCCGTGGGCGTTCTCGCGGCTGCCTGAGGGCGCGATCCTCGACGCCGGCTCGACCTTCAACTTCGCCCACGTCCTCGACGCGGCCCTCCCCCGCGTCGACTCGCTGACGATCGTGACTCTGGCGCCGGAGCCTCGCGCCTTCCCGGAGCGGGGCGTCGAGTACGTGTACGGGGATCTCGGCGACCTCCCGTTCGAGGACTCGAGCTTCGACTGCTGCGTCTCGATCTCCACGCTCGAGCACGTCGGCATGGACAACACGATCTACGGCGACGACGGCGACGCGGCGGCGGACCCCGACGCGCACCTGGCCCAGGCCCTCGCCGAGATTCGCCGGGTCCTGAAACCGGGAGCCCGGCTGTTGATCACGGTCCCGTACGGCCGTCCCGAAAACCACGGCTGGTGGAGGCAGTTCGACGCCGGCATGGTCGGGCGGCTGATCGCCACCGCCGGCCCAGCGTCCGAGCGGACGACCGTCTACCGCTATACCGCCCAGGGCTGGCAGGTCTCCTCCCTGGAGGAGGCCGGGGACGAGAGCTATTACGACATCCGCGCCGCCGACGGGCCTCCGGACGATGGCGCGGCAGCCGCACGTGCCGTAGCCTGCCTGGACCTTGTCCTGCCCTGAGGAATGAGCAAGACCGCCCTCATAACCGGCATCACCGGCCAGGACGGCAGCTACCTGGCCGAGCTGCTCCTCGAGAAGGGCTACGAGGTGCACGGCATGGTCCGCCGCCTCTCTAGTGAGAACTACGAGCGGCTGACCGGGATCCGCGACCGGATCATCCTGCACACGGGGGATCTCCTCGACCAGCGCTCGCTCGTCGACGTGCTGCGGGAGTCCGAGCCGGACGAGATCTACAACCTGGCGGCGATGTCGTTCGTCGCCGCCTCCTGGAACCAGCCGACGCTGACCGCGGAGTTCACCGGCGTCGGCGTCACCCGCCTGCTCGAGGCGATGCGCGAAGTCTGCCCCGAGGCCCGCTTCTACCAGGCCTCCTCGAGCGAGATGTTCGGCAAGGTCCTGGAGACGCCGCAGAACGAGGACACCCCCTTCTACCCCCGCAGCCCCTACGGGGTGGCCAAGGTCTACGGGCACTTCATCACCGTCAACTACCGCGAGAGCTATGGGCTTTACGCCTGCTCGGGAATCCTCTTCAACCACGAGAGCCCGCGCCGGGGCCTGGAGTTCGTGACCCGCAAGGTCACCCACGGCGCGGCGGCGATCAAACTCGGCCTCAAGGACGAGCTCAAGCTCGGCAACCTCGACGCCCGCCGCGACTGGGGCTACGCCCCGGACTTCGTCGACGCGATGTGGCGGATGCTCCAAGAGGACGAGCCGAGCGACTACGTCGTCGGCACCGGCGTCGACCACTCGGTCCGCGACCTGGTCGAGATCGCCTTCGGCCACCTCGGCCTCGACCCCGATGCGCACGTGAAGACAGACCCCTCGCTGATGCGGCCGGCCGAGGTCGACCTCCTGATCGCCGACTCCTCGAAGGCGCGCGAGCAGCTGGACTGGGTCCCGGGGACCAGCTTCGAGCAGCTGATCGGGCTGATGGCCGACGCGGACCTCGAGCGGCTGCGCTCGGGCGTCCCGGTCGCCTCCGCCTGAGCCCCGCTCAGACGATCGCGAGGCCGACCGGCGCCTCGGAGATGCCGTCGAGCTCGGCCCGCAGCTCGGCCAGCTCCGAGCGCCGGACGTGCCCCGGTGAGGCGACGACGACGACGACCCCGGCCCCACTCAGCCGCGCGGGGGTCTCAGCTTCTCCGACCCTCCCCCCTCGATGACGGCACCCTCCCCGAGGGCGTCGGAGACCCTCTTCTGGGCTTCGCCGAGATCGATCGAGCCGCAGGGGAGGCAGAGGACCGGCGCCGGCATCGAGCCTCCGCCCAGCGCCAGCAGCCTCGCCCGTGCGTGCTCGCCCGAGGGGACCGCGCCGGCCGAGCGCAGGTCGGCAAACAGCTCGATGTCGCTGGCCGCCTCGAGCCCCTCCCGAGTCCGCATCCGGCCGTCGAGCAGGGCGATCACCAGTGCCAGGGCGACGCCGGCGATCAGGCCGGCGATCGCGCCGACCTCCGCCGACTTCCCGCGCGTGGACGAAGCCTGCGGGATCTCCCGGGGCCCCTTGAAGACGGCGTAGTCCGTGGTCAGAGTCGAGCGCAGGGTGCTGATCCGGGCGAGCAGGTTTTCGAGTTCCCGGGCGTTGACGGGTCGGTCCTGGCGTTCGAACTTGGCCAGGTCTTTGCGGAGGCCGGCTTCGCCCCGCGCCAGCGCGGCTTGGACCCGGGTCGTGCGGATCACGTGGATCGCCTGCAGCCAATCGAGCAGCAGTTCCTTCGATTCCCCGAGGTCGTCGACTTCGGGGACCAGCAGGACCGGAGGGTTCGGGCCGCCGTTGGGGGGCTGGGCCAGGGTCATGTGGTCGATCAGGAACTCATAGGACTTGCCGGTGGTCTTTTCGAGGCGGGTGAGGACATGGCCGTCGAGGAAATCCGCCGCCTGCGGGCCTTCCGGCGTCGAGATCCCGGTTTCGGTCACCGCCCTGTTGGCGCCCAGCGACTGGGAGATGATCCAGGCGCGCCAGACGCTGCCCGAGTCCTGCCCGAGCAGATAGCCGGCGCCGGCGCCGATGACGACGAGCAGTACGAGGAGCCAGGCGCGCGCCCTGAGGGCCGCGACCCCCTCCCGCGCTGCCGCCTGCCCGACGGGCGAGGGGACCTTGGAGTTCACGGCGGTGATCCTAGTCAAGTGCCGGGCGGCGGGCGATCAGCGAGCGCACGCTGCCCGGCTCGGGGCGCAGGGTCGAACGGAGGCGAAAGCGCCAGTAGAGCGCCAGCGCCAGCGGGGCCGGCGTCGCGGGCCGGATCAGGCGCCGGTAGTCGTCCCACGAGACCGGGAACCTGACCGCAACCGATTCGAACCCGGCCGCCTCCAGGGCCCGCCGGTATTCGTCCTCAGTGAGGGCGTTCTCGTCGACCCCGAACTGGACGAACGGGTGCAGTTCCCGCAGGCGGGGGAGCTCGCCGCGATCGCGGATCGTCGGCTCGTCACTGGCGACGAGCCAACCGCCGGGGCGGAGGGCGCCGAGGACCGAGCCGAGAACTGGGACGAGCGGCTCGACGTGATGGAGGACGGCGCGGCAGACGACCGCGTCGAAGGCTCCCCTCTCGACCCCGGCCACGTCTCCACCCGGGGAGATGACGAAATCGAGCGAGGCGGCTTCCCTGAGGCGCTCGGCGGCCCCGTTCCCGCAGACCAGGGAGGGGTTGGGCTCGCAGAGGACGACCTCGAAGCCCTCCGTCGCGAGCGCCGCGGCGACCAGGCCGCGGCCGCCGCCGAAGTCGACGACCCTGGCCGGCGGCACGACCCCGGCTCCGGAGAGGAGGCGGGCAATCCGGGCCCAGTGCTCGCTTTCTCGAAAGCGATGCAGGGCGACGGTGTCGTCCGCGTCGAGGAACGCCTCGGCGACGGTCGAGGCCATGGCCGGGTCCTCGCGGGCCCGCAGCACGGCCTGCTCGTAGGCGAGGTCCTGGTCGGCGGCCGGTTCCATTCGGACTGGCACCGTACAGATTGAATAAGTGGATGTTTGAATCGGGCTTTTGTCGAGTCGACCGGCCGCCGCCGCTACATTGATCGGGTGGCGCCCATACGCATCTCGGCCGCGATCGCGCTGATCGTTCTCGCCGCCGGAACGGGCGCCGCCCGCGCGGCGGAGCTCGAACCGGTCGGCGATTTCGAACAGCCGACCTTCGTGACCTCCGACCCCGGTAACGCCGAACGTCTCTTCGTCACCCAGCGCCTCGGCAAGATCGAGCTGGTCGAAGAAGGTGAGACGAGCACCTTCGCCGACCTCACCACGTTGGTCAGCTGCGGCTCCTCGGGCTGCCTCGGGGAGCGGGGGCTGATGTCGATCGCCCTGGCGCCCGACTTCGACAAAAGCGGCCGCCTCTTCGTCGACTACTCCGATGACGACAGCGGCGAACTCCACATCGAAGAACTGACCGCCGCCGCCGGTCACAGGACGGCGCCCCTTTCGAGCCTGCATCCGCTGCTCGTCATCCCCCACCCCGGCGAGAGCAACCACAACGGCGGCCAGCTCCAGTTCGGGCCCGACGGCCGCCTCTACATCTCGACCGGCGACGGAGGCGGCGGCAACGACGTCCACCACAACTCACAGAACGTCAACAGCCTGCTCGGCAAGATCCTGCGGATCGATCCGAGCGCGAACCAGCCGACCCCCGAAATCTGGAGCCTCGGCCTGCGCAACCCGTTCCGCTTCTCCTTCGACCGCCTGACCGGGGACATGGTGATCGGCGACGTCGGCCAGGACACACGCGAGGAGGTCGACTTCGCCCCGCGGGGCCCGCTCGGCGAAGTCGGCGGCGCCGGCGTCAACTACGGGTGGAACTGCCGCGAGGGCCTGATCGCCGGCCCCGCCACCGACCTGCCGGCGGGGGAATGCGCGGCGAGGAGCTTCACCGAACCGGTCTTCGACTACCCGCGCAGCGGCGAAGGAGCCCACGGCTGCGCGATCATCGGCGGCTACGTGGTCCGCGACGAGAGCGTCCCGGACCTCTACGGCCGTTACCTCTACGTCGACCTCTGCACCGGCGACATCCGCTCGCTGCTGCTGCCGGCGAGCGCCGGCGCCGCGGCGAGCGACGACCGCTCCGAGGGCCTCTCGGTCTCCAGCCCCTTCTCCTTCGGCCAGGACTCCTGCGGGAGGGTCTACGTCGTCGCCGGAGGCGGCACGGTCTCCCGCCTGATCGGGCCCGAGCCCGCCGACTGCCCGCCGCCCGCCGAAGAACCGCCGCCCGGAGAAGGGGAAGGAGAAGAAGAACCGCCGGCCGAAGAAGAGCCGCCGGCCAAGCTCCCGGCCGCGGCGCCGCCGGTGGCCCAGCCGCTGCCGCTCGTGCGCACCGAATCGTCGGTGAGCATCGTCGCCCGCCCCGCCAAGGTGCGGCGTGGCGCCAGCGCCTCGATCGTCGTCGGCGTCACGCCCTGTGCCGCCGGCGACGCGCGCACGATCGAGCTGCGCCGCGGCGGGCACGATGGAGCCAGCAGGGGCCTCGACGGGGATTGCAGCGCCCGCTTCAGCGCCCGGATCCCGCACCGCTCCACATTCCGCGCCCTGGTCTCCGAAGACACGGCGCACGCCGCCTCGCGCTCGCGGCGGCTGACGGTCTCCCTCGCCGCGCCCTAGGGGCGGGCGCGGCCGCCCGTGAGGCCGACGAAGGTGTGCCAGGCGGGCTTCGCCTTGAACTTCGGCCCGGTGCGGAAGAAGCCGACCGAGTCGCAGAAGTTGCAATTGTCCGGAAGGTCCTTCCAGGAGAACCAGAAGACCTGCTTGAGATTGAGCCGGAGCCGGTTTTCGAGCAGATACGCATAGGAGTCGCGAAGCTGTTTTGCCTGGCCCTGCGGCCCCTGCTCGAACGCGTCGACCTCGAAGTCGTTCTGGGATCCCCACCCCATCTCGGTCACGTAGAGGCTCGGGCGATCGCCGTTTTCGACGGCCACTTCGTGGAAGGACTCGACGTATTCTTCGAGCGTTTCCGCGTCGACCGCGTACGGATGGAGGGCGATACCGTCGAACCGGCTCTTGATCCCCGGCACGTTGTAGAGCGCCCGTAGGAACCTGTCGGCGGGCATCCCCCGCAAGCCGCTCGCGGTCGGCTCGGCAAAGAGACCGCTGAGGACGACCTTGGCGCTCGGGTCGGCTCGTTTGATCGCCTGGCTGGAGATCGTCACAAGCTTCCCGTACTGACTGGGGGATACCGGCAGCGTGAAGTAGAAGAAGTTGGCCTCGTTCCAGATCTGCCAGGCGTGGACGGGGAGCGGGGGCCGAATTGGTGGTTCGTGGGTGGCCTTCGGTGTATGGCTTGCCCCCGGCTGGTGGCTGCTTCCAGGTTCGTAGTTGACCCCCGGTTCGTACTCGATCCCCGAACGCCTCTGGATCGCCTTCGAGTGTTCTGACCAGAAATCTCCCCCCGGCCCGTAGCGCTCCACGAGGGCTTTCAAAAAGGCCTTCCAGGCCGCCCGCGCCCGGGGGTTGTTGACCGGCAGGGTGGTCGACTTCGAGGTCAACCACCGCGGAGTGCCGTAGACGAAGGGCAGCACCCGCAGGCCGGCGCGAGCCGTGACCGCGACCAGCTGGTCGGTTCGCGCCCAGTTGAACGGCCCCCTGCGGGTCGGCTGCACTTCTCCCCAGACGATCGAGATCCGCACCGATCCGATCCCCCCCGCCTTCATGTATTCGACGTCGTGTTCGTTGAGTTCGGTCTGCGGGGCGATCCCGAAGAATTCGGCCGGCGCCGCCGGCGGCTGGCCACCCGCGGTGGCGGCGGGAATCGCGATGAGGAGGGCGATCAGCCCCAGCGTGGCAGTGATTTGACGTTTCATCGAATGCGGAAAGGTAGCGGGTGGGAAACTCAGTAAGTCCCGCCCAGCTTGCGGTGGTCCCAGGTCGCCGTGCGCTTCGGCTCGAACCGGATCGCCACCCGCTTCGGAGCCTGCGCCTCGAGTGCGGCTTTCGCGTCTCCGTCGACCGTCGAGATCCCCTCTGCGTAGCGGAGCGTCAACTCCTCTGCGAACCCGATCACGGTCTCGAAGTCGCGGTGGATCTCGGCCTCGGCCTCGACCATCGCCCCTCGCAGCTCGCCATAGTCGTGGCCGGTCTCGACCAGGAGGGTGGCCCGTGGGTCCCGTTCGAGGTTGCGGACCTTCTGCGACTTCGCGTAGGTCCAGATCCAGATCTCCCCGTCGCGCGGGACGAACCACATCGGCATCGAGTGAGGCCAGCCCTTCGGGCCGAGACTCGAGACCACCACCACCCGCTCGTCGGCAAGCAGCTCCAGGAACTCAGTGCGGTCGAGCTGGATCAGGTCCCGGCGGCTCACTTCCGGGACTCTAGGGGGCAGACCACTTGAAGGCTCTCGCAGGATGAAATAATCTTGCGTAAAGGGAACTGAGAGCAAGATGAGGATCAGGGAAAGGGACGCCGAGAGGCGAAGCAGGCAACCGTTCATCCAACGGCTGCTGACGGTTGTCGCCGCCGTTTCCCTGCTCTCCGTGGCCGTGGCCGTGGCGCAGCCGTCGAAGGCGGGCAAGCGCGGTGCGGCCGGCTCATGCCTCGGGAAAGCCGTGACGATCTCTGGAACCGCCGGCGCCGACACGCTCTCGGGCACCGGCGGCGACGACGTGATCGCTGCCGCCGGAGGCGCCGACCGCATCCGCGGCAAGGGGGGCGACGACCTGATCTGCGGCGGGGCAGGCAAGGATCGCCTCCTCGGAGAAGCCGGCAATGACCGGCTCGACGGAGGGTCGGGGAAGGATCGCTGCGACGGCGGCGCCGGAAGCAACGACATCGTCAAATGCGAGGTTTCCACCGGTGGCAAGACGGCGGCGGACAGGACTGATGATCCTCCCGTGGCGGTCAACGACCACGCTTCGGCCGCCGAGGACGACGCCGCCAGGGCGATCGACGTGCTCGCCAATGACACCGACGTCGACGGCGGGCCGAAGTCGATCGCGTCGGTGACGCAGCCCAAGCACGGCCTGGTGACGATCGCCGCCGACGGCGGAACCCTCAGCTACGCGCCCGACCCCGACTACTGCAACGGGGCCTCGGGGGCTGGGGACGGCTTCTCGTACACCCTCAACGGAGGATCGACCGCGACGGTCTCGGTGAGTGTCGCCTGCGTCGACGATCCGCCGGTCGCGGTCGGCGACGCAGCCGACCTCGTCGAGGACGCCCCGGCGTCGGCCATCGACGTGCTCGCCAACGACACCGACGTCGACGGCGGGCCGAAGTCGATCGCGTCGGTGAGCCAGCCGGCCGACGGCGCCGTCGCGATCACCGGTGGCGGCACGGGCCTCACTTACCAGCCGGCCTCCGACTCATGCGGCGAGGATTCCTTCGGATACGCCCTCAACGGAGGGTCGACCGGAAAAGTCTCCCTGACGATCGCCTGCGTCGACGACCCGCCGGTCGCGGTCGGCGACGCTGCAAGCCTGGACCAGGGCGATCCGGCGACCGCGATCGACGTGCTCGCCAACGACACCGACGTCGACGGCGGGGCGAAGTCGATCGCGTCGGTGAGCCAGCCGGCCGACGGCGCCGTCGCGATCACCGGTGGCGGCACTGGCCTCACCTACCAGCCGGGCGCCGGGTACTGCAACGACGGCGAAGCGGCAGACGACTTCTCCTACACCCTGAACGGGGGCTCGAGCGCGCAGGTGGCGGTCGCGGTTGCCTGCGTGACGACGGTCTCAATCAGCCCTGAACTGTCACCCCCGTTCGACCCCGACGTCAGCGACTACACCGTCCGTTGTCCCGGGACCCCGCTCGACGTCACCGGCAGAACCGCCGAGGGAGCATCGGTCAGCATCGACGGGCAGGCCGCGGAATCCGGGGCATTCCAGGCGACGGTCCCGCTCGCGGCGAACCAGGAGTTCGGCTTCTCGGTTACCGAGAGCAGCGTCGAGCATGAGTACTTCGTCCGCTGCCTCCCATCCGACTTCCCGGCCTGGAACTTCGATCGCCTGCAGGCGCCCAGCCACGAGTTCTACGTGGCGACGACGACGGCCACCCCCGGCAAGGTGCCGTACGCCGTCATCTTCGACAGCGACGGCTCGCCGGTCTGGTGGCAGTCCAACGGCTCGACCAGCCCGATCGACGCCAGCGTGCTGGCCGACGGCTCCGTCGCCTATTGGGCCGAGAACCCGAATTTCGCCTTCGAGATCCACGCCCTCGACGGGACCCTTCTCCGGACCGTCAAAGCGGCCACCGGGAGCACCGACTTCCATGAGTTCCAGCAGAGCGGCGAAGACTTCTACCTGATCTCCTATCAGCCTCGTGAACACGTCGACCTCACGGCCTTCGGCGGCGGTCTCGACGACACCGTCCTCGACTGCGTGGTCGAGGAGATCGGGCCCTCGGGGGAACTGGACTGGAGCTGGAGCACCGAGGGGCACGTCGGGCTCGCGGAGTCGGGGCGCTGGTGGCCGAGCATCCTCCTCGCGAGCCCCCGGGACGTCTGCCACATGAATGCGATCGAGCCGGTCGGCAGCGATGCGATCCTGATCTCGGATCGCCATAACGACGCCATCTACAAGATCGACAAGGCGACCGGCGAAATCGTCTGGAAGCTCGGAGGGACCTGGACCCCCAAGAGCCTCACGGTCCTCGACGACCCGCACGGCGACTATCCCCTCGGCGGCCAGCACGACATTCGCCTGCAGGGCGACGGCACGATCACGCTCCACGACAACCGGACCGGGCTGTCCGGCACGCCGCGCGCTGTCCGCTACAGCGTGGACGAAGGCGCCCACACCGCGACGCTGGTCGAAGAAGTGACCGACCCGGAAGCTCCCAGCAGCTTCTGCTGCGGCTCGGCTCGGCGCTCGGCCGACGGATCGTGGCTGATGAGCTGGGGAAGCAGATCGCAGGTGACCGAGTTCAACGCAGCGGATGAACGAACCTTCAACCTCGGTTTCGGCGGCACAGCCTTCTCCTACCGTGCCGTCCCGGCGCCGGACGGGGTCCTCGATCCGCAGGCCCTGCGAGCGGGCATGGACTCGATGCACCCGCGCTGAGTTGCAGCGTCGAGGATGATCTGGCGATGCAGATAGCGATCCTCATATTCGACAAGCTCACCGCCCTCGACGCGATTGGCCCATACGAGGTGCTCCGCTCGGTCCCTGGCTGGGAGGTCAAATTCGTCGGCCCAGAGAAGGGGATGGTGCGCACCGACAGCGGCGCCCTCGGGCTCAGCGCCGATTACGCGCTGGAGGAGGTGACCGAGCCCGACATCGTCCTCGTCCCCGGCGGCGAGGGGAACTGGCCGCTGCTCGAGGACGAGCGCGTGCTCTCCTGGCTCCGCCAAGTGGACGAGGGCACGAAATGGACGACGTCGGTCTGCACCGGCTCCCTCGTCCTCGGCGCCGCCGGGCTGCTCGAGGGCAAGCCGGCGACCTCGCACTGGCTCTACCTCGAGAAACTGCGCGAGTACGGCGCCGAGCCGGTCGGCGGGCGCTTCGTCGAGGACGGCAAGACGATCACCGCCGCGGGGGTCTCGGCGGGAATCGACATGGCCCTGCACCTGGTCGGGCGCGAGGCCGGTCCGGAGCTCGCGCAGGCGGTCCAGCTCGGCATCGAGTACGACCCGCAGCCCCCGTTCGACGCGGGCTCGCCGGCCAAGGCGCCCGACCCGATCGTCGAGGCCGTCACCGCGATCATGGCCGCCGAAACGCCCGCCTAGGCCCGGGGCGCGGTCCACCACATCGAATAACGTGCCGCAGCCCGAGAGGGCCGCGCGCTTGAAACGACCAGGACCCCTAGAGAGCTTCAGAGCGCCGCGCTGGCTGCCGTGGGCCCTGCTCGGAGCCGCCATGCTCGCCTCGGCCGCCCTCGTCCTGTGGGCCGGTCGGGATACCGTCTTCCGGGCGGACGACTGGGATCTCCTCCTCTACCGCCAGGGCTTCAACTCCGACGTCCTCCTGCATCCCCACAACGAGCACCTCGTCGCCCTCCAGATCCTCGCCCTGAAGGGAATCGGCGCGCTCGGCGGTCTCCACCACTACGCCTACCGGTTCGCCCTGCTCACGGTCGACCTCGTCGTCTGCGGCGTCTTCTTCCTCTTCGCCCGCGAAAGGGTCGGCGCCTTGCTCGCGGCCCTCACCACGCTCCCGCTCCTCTTCCTCGGCTCCGCCGCCGACAGCTTCCTCTGGTCGGCGATGCTCGGGGTGATGGCCTCGCTGGCCTGCGGGATCGGCGCGATCATCCTCCTCGACCGCGAGAGCCTCCGCGCCCGGATCGGCGCCTGCCTGCTGCTGCTTGCGGCGATCGGCTTCGAGACCAACGGGCTCTTCTTCCTCCTCTGCACGCTCCTCTGGCTGCTGCTCGCCAAGCGCTGGCGCGACCTCTGGATCCCGATCGTGCCCGCGATCGCCTACTACGCCTGGTACACGGGCCACGGCACCTCCCAGTTCACCAGCGGCAACCTCGAGCACACGCCTGAGTTCATGGCCAAGCTCGGCTTCACGGGGTTCAGCGCCCTCAGCGGCGTCGCCTTCCTCTTCAAACATCCGCATGGGCTCATCAGGCATGCGGCGCTTGTCGCCGCGGCGCTGATCGGAGTCGCGCTCGCCGTCGCCGCGATCTGGCTGATCTGGCGCCAGCGCCCGCGGATCGGCCCCAGGACGGTCGCGATCGCCTCGCTGCCGCTCGCCTACTGGCTGCTCGTCTCGCTCGGCCGGGCCGAAGGCGGCGACCCCTACGCCAGCCGCTACATCTTCGCCAGCGTCCTCTTCATCCTCATGCTCCTGCTCGAGCTCGCCCGCAACATGGACCTGAAGCCGGTGCTGCGCGGCCGGGTGGCCGTCGTCCTCCTCGTCCTGCTCGCCGGCTCGGTCCTCGCCAACGCCCGGGTGATGGAGCGCGGCGGCGACGAAGAAAGGAACCTCAGCCAGCACATCCGCGCCCGCACCACGGCGATCGAGGTCAGCCGCCGCACGATCGACCAGAACATCTACCTGGTGCCGCTGCAGACGGTGGGGAACATGCGGACCGGCTGGTACCTGAACGCGGAGGACAACTTCGGCGAATCCCCGGTCGCCGGGACCGTTCTCGCCGACCTCCTGCGGCCGGCCCGCACCGAAGCCGACCAGACGCTCGCCGAAGGCGACAACGCGGGCCTTTACCCGCCGCTCGGCGCCAGTCCGACGGGTCCCTGCGGCAGCGCCGCCCCGGGCGGGGGGACCGTGCTCACCCTGCCGCGGGACGGGCTCCTGGTCCTCCCCGCCGCGGGGGCGAGCGCGACGGTGACGCTGCGACGATTCGGGCCGAACTTCAAACACGAGCCCTCATTCGGGACCAACAGAGCCGCGCTGCTCAAAGTCTCGCCGGACCTGCGTCCGCGTCCCTGGCGCGTCCTCGTCGCCGCCACCGGCCCGACCCGGCTCTGCCCGACCCGGATCTCGACGCGGCGGCTGCTGGGCCCGCCGCTCCCCCCCACGGGCTACCAGCACTGCGAAGACTTCAACACGGGAACCCCGGAATGCAGCTTTCGCAGATACTTCCCGCGATCGAGGCGCGAAACCCCGTGAACTACGAACGACTCTACGAATACCGCTTCCGCGACATCGACCAGGCCGCCCGGGCCGCGGTCTGGGATGAGATCGCCCCTCATGTCCACGGCCTGATGGGGAATCCCCAGACCGTCCTCGACCCGGCGGCCGGGCGCGGGGAGTTCATCGGATCGATCGACGCGGCCGAGCGCTGGGCGGTCGACGAGGTCGCCTACGAGCAGGCGGACCTGCCGAGCGGAGTCAGGACGGTGACCTCGAAGATCATGGACGCTGACCTCCCCGCCGGTCACTTCGACGGCGTCTTCGCCTCCAACTTCCTCGAGCACCTCCACAGCCAGGAGGAGATCGCGAGCTTCCTCGAACGGATGCGCGACGTGATGGTGCCCGGCGGCCGGATCGCGATCATGGGCCCGAACTACCGCTACTGCTCGAAGGAGTACTGGGACTGCGCCGACCATTACGTCGCCCTCACCCACGTCGCGATCGCCGAGCACCTCTACGCCGCCGGCTTCGAGCCGGAGCGGGTCGTGCCCCGCTACCTCCCCTACTCCTTCCGCGGGATCCTCCCCCCCTCGCGCCGCCTCACCGGCCTCTACCTGCGCACGCCGCTCGCCTGGAGGCTGCTGGGCAAGCAGTTCCTGGTGATCGGCAGACGCTGAGCGATGCGCCTCCTGGTCACAGGTGGCGCCGGCTTCATCGGCGCCAACCTCTGCGTCGCGCTCGCCGGGCGCCATCCCGATTGGGAGCTGGTCGCCCTCGACAACCTCGCCCGCAGCGGCTCCGAGCTCAACCTCGACCGGCTCGAGCGGGCGGGCGTCGGCTTCCACCGCGGCGACGTCCGCGAGCCGGCCGATATCGAGGCGGCGGGGCCCTTCGAGGCGATGGTCGAGTGCTCGGCGGAGCCCTCGGTTCTGGCCGCCGCCGCCGACCCCTCCTACTCGGTGCAGACCAACCTGCTCGGCGCCTTCAACTGCATCGAGGCCGCGCGCGGCCAGGACGGCTTCGTCGTCTTCCTCTCGACCAGCCGCGTATATCCCGTCGCCGCCCAGCTCTCGCTGCGGCTCGAGGAGGCAGAGACCCGCTTCGAGCTCGCCGCCGAGCAGCCGCTTGAGGGCGCCGGCGCCGGCGGCATCTCCGAGCGATTCCCGCTCCAGGGCGCCCGCACCCTCTACGGGGCGACGAAGCTCTCGGCCGAGCACCTGATCGAGGAGTACGCCGCCGATGCCGGACTGCGGGCGGTCGTCGACCGCTGCGGCGTCGTCGCCGGCCCCTGGCAGATGGGGAAGGTCGACCAGGGCGTCTTCTCCTGGTGGCTGCTCAGCCACCGCTTCGGCAAGCCGCTCTCCTACATCGGCTACGGCGGCTCCGGCAAGCAGGTCCGCGACCTCCTCCACGTCGAGGACCTGGTCGACCTGGTCGAGGAGCAGCTGCTCGACCAGGAGGCCTGGAGCGGGGTCACGGCCAACGTCGGCGGCGGTCGCGAGGGCAGCCTCTCGCTGATGGAGACGACGGAGCTCTGCCGCGAGCTGACCGGCCGCGAGGTGCCGATCGGGACCGAGCTCGAGAACCGCCCGGGGGACGTCCCGGTCTACCTGAGCGACTGCTCGCACCTGCATTCCCTAACCTCGTGGCGACCTCGACGCAGCCCGCGAGACGTTCTCGCCGACCTGCTCGAGTGGAGCGAGGAGCACGAGGAGCCGCTGCGGGCGGCGCTCGGATTCGATCGATAGGAGAAAGGGGCAGGCAGGTGCCAAAGGCGGTGGTGACAGGATCGGGCGGGCTGGTCGGCTCGGAGACGGCGGCGCGGCTCGTCGAGGCCGGCTTCGACGTGATCGGGGTCGAGAACGACACCCGGGCTCAGCTCTTCGGCCCCGGCGCCTCGACCTCGCACGTGACGCGCCGGCTCAGCGACGAGCTCGACGGCTTCCGCAGCATCGACCTCGACATCCGCGACGCCGACGGGGTCGCCCGGATCTTCGCCGATGCCGGCGAGATCGAGATCGTCGTCCACACCGCGGCGCAGCCCTCCCACGACTGGGCGGTCAAAGACCCCCAGGCCGACTTCGCGATCAACGCCAACGGGACCCTGAACCTGCTCGAGGCGACACGCGCCCACTGCCCCGACGCGACCTTCGTCTTCACCTCGACCAACAAGGTCTACGGCGACACGCCGAACCGGCTGCCGCTCGAAGCGCTCGAGACCCGGCTCGAGCTGCCGGCCGAGCATCCCTACTTCGGCGGCATCGACACGACGATGTCGATCGACCACACCCTGCACTCGCTGTTCGGCGCCTCGAAGACCGCCGCCGACCTCCTGGTCCAGGAGTACGGGCGCTACTTCCAGATGCCGACCGTCTGCTTCCGGGCGGGCTGCCTGACCGGCCCCAACCACGCCGGTGCCCAGCTCCACGGCTTCCTCGCCTACCTGATGAAGTGCACCGTCACCGGCGACCCGTACACGGTCTTCGGCTACGACGGACTGCAGGTGCGCGACAACCTCCACAGCGCCGACCTCGTCGACGCCTTCATGCTCTTCCACGAGAAGCCGCGTCCAGCAGCGGTCTTCAACATCGGCGGCGGCCGCGCCAATGCCTGCTCGATGCTGGAGGCGATCGAGCTCTGCCAGCAGGTCGCCGGGCGCGAGCTGAGCTGGGAGCTGAGCGACGAGGCGCGGGTCGGCGACCACCGCTGGTGGATCAGCGACCTCGGCGAGTTCAGCGACGCCTACGGCGGCTGGCTCCCGAAGCGGGACCTGGAGACGATCCTGCGGGAGATCCACGAGGCCAACGAGGAGCGCTGGACCTCGCAGCCGGCATGAAGCTCTCGGTCGTCATCCCGGCCCACAACGAGGAGGGGGCGGTCGGTGAGACGGTCCAGAGCCTCGTCGCGACGCTCGATCGCGAGGGGATCGAGCACGAGGTCATCGTCGTCGACGACTCCAGCACCGACGGCACCGCGGCGGCCGTCGCGGCGCTGGCGGCCGAGCACCCGCAGGTGCGCTGCCTGCCGTCCCCGTACCGGAACGGCTTCGGCTTCGCGGTCCGCGCCGGCCTCGAGGCCTTCGAGGGGGACGCGGTGGCGATCGTGATGGCGGACGGCTCCGACAGCCCGGAGGACCTGGTCTCCTACCAGCGCCTGCTCGAAGAGGGCTACGAGTGCGCCTTCGGGTCGCGCTTCATCCGCGGCTCGACGGTGACCGACTACCCGCGCTCGAAGCTGATCATGAACCGGATCGTCAACTTCGGGATCCGGGTCCTCTTCCGCCACCACTACAACGACACGACGAACGCCTTCAAGGCCTACCGCCGGGAGGTGATCGAGAACGTCAAGCCGCTCCTCTCACACCACTTCAACCTCACCGTCGAGCTGCCGCTCAAGGCCGTGGTCCGGGGCTACAGCTACGGGATCGTGCCGATCTCCTGGACCAATCGCAAAACCGGCGTCTCGAAGCTGCGATTGACCGAGATGGGCAGCCGCTACCTCTTCATCGTCCTCTACGTCTTCCTCGAGCACCACCTCAGCCGCGGCGACTACCGCCGCGACCCCGACGGGATCATGAATTCGAAGCCGCCGACCAGGGCGACCGGCCGAAACTCGTCGTAGATGTAGTTGGCGAGGGGCGTGTCGGGGCGAGGGGCGCCGAGCAGCCAGTTGTTCGCCCGTTCTTCGTTGCGGAAGGCGCACGGCCGCGGCGAGCGGCGCATTTCATCGACGACGCGCTGCTGTTCGCCGCTGTCGAGGACGACGACCCAGGCCCCCGGCGCGCTCGGCGGGGGCGGTTCGATCCCCGACCAGAGGTAGAGGCTGTCGATGTTGGGGTAGCCGCTGAAGCTGGTGCAGCGGTGACTGTGGAGGAGCCCGACCAGCTTTCGGTAGGTGTCGACTTCTTCGGGCGGCAGGTGCAATAGCGAAGCGTGAGGCAGCGAGAGCGGGGCCTCGGCGCGGTAGGTGCGCCGGTCGACGCGGCCGGGCTTGAGCACCGACTGGACCGCGAAGCCGGCAACGAGGAGGAGCAGCCCGACCGCGGTCGCCGTCGCCAGGCGCGAGCTGCTGACCGGCCCGCGCGACTCGGCCCAGGCGCGGGCGGCGGCGATCCCGTCGGCGATGCAGATGCCGCCGACTGCCACGAAGGCGACCGAGGCGATCCCGACCTGGCTCCCGGCGACCGGGTAGACCTGAAGTGTCTCGGCGAGCGCCAAAGCGACGAGGAAGACGCGGGCGAAGCGCCGGTAGGGCGGCTCCTCCCCGCTCGGGGCGAGGACCGCGACCCAGGCGAGGACGAGGGGGACCGCGAGCGGGTCTTCGCCGCTGAGGTCGAGCGAGAGCGGCGTCGCGCGCGAGACCGCGAGCCAGATCGCGAGGCCGGCGGCGGCGCGGAGGAGCCCCGGCCAGGGCGAGGGCCGGCGCTCCCCCGGCCGGCCCCGGGCCCAGGAGGCGGCGAGGGCCGCCAGGAGCGCGATGGGAGCGGCGATCAGCGCCGGCCCCGGGGTGGTCAGGGGATGGATGTAGACGTCGCCGATCCGCACCCCCTGGCCGACGGCGCCTTCGTAGAGGTCGGCGGGAGACGGCCCGGTGGCAAAGAGGACGACGAGGATCAGAACGAAGACGGCGGCGAAGCCGAGCGCCGCGCCGATCAGCCAGCGGCCCGCGCCTTCCTCCTCCGACCAGCGACCTCCGGCCCAGGGCCGCGCCGCCGCCAGCAGCGAGAGCGTGCCCGCGAGCTCGAGGGCGATCAGGTCGCGGGTCCAATCGGCGTCCAGTTCCCGCGACATCAGGACCGCGGGCATCGCCAGGAAGGCGACGACCACCGGCCAGCGCAGCAGGCGCCACCTGTAGAGCGGCTCGATCGTGAGCACGGCGGCGAAGGCGAATGCGGCCAGCGCCAGGGCGCCGAGGTTTACCTTGGTCAGCAGCAGCGCGGCGAGGAGGGCTCCCAGGCCGGCCCCTGCGGCCTTGGCCCGCCGCGGCGGGCCGCAGACGACCAGCAGCGTCACCACGGCCAGAAGCAGCGCGCAGAGCCCCTGTGGGTGCATCGGCTCGCTGATCAGGACCCGCAGCGCGGAGAAGGAGACGAGCATCGCGCCGACGCCGAGCAGCAGCCGTCCGGAGAGCCGCTGGACAGAGACCCCGAAGAGCAGGCTCGAGGCGACCCAGACGACGAGGACGATGAGGCGGCTGGCGTCGGTGGAGACCGGCAGCCCGCTGAGCTTGAAGAAGCCGCCGAAGAGCTCGTAGAAGAACGGCCCGTAGGGCGAGTAGACGTCGCGGTAGAGGACGCTGCCGTTGGCGAAGCCCTTGATCGAGACCAGGACCGTGCCCTCGTCGTCCCAGCTCGCGAACTGGGAGAAGAGCGCGAAGTAGGCCGCCGCGCAGGCGGCCGCGGCGACCAGCGCGTAGACGGCCACCGCGACGGCACGCGAGTGCTCTTCGTACCAGCTGAGGAGGGCGCTGCCGGACACGGGCGAGCCAAGATATCGTCGCGCCGAACCGGAACCGGCAGGAGACGAGGAATTGCGGGAGAGCGCCTACCAGGAGCATTTCGAAGTCGAGGACCGCCATTGGTGGTTCAGAGGGCGTCGCGCGGTGATCGAAGCGATGCTCTCGCGGACGCCGCTGCCGCCGCGGCCGAAGATCCTCGACGCCGGCTGCGGCACCGGCGGCAACCTCCAGCACTACGCCAAGCGCGGCGACGCGGTCGGCGTCGAGCCCTCCGAGGAGGCGGTGCGCTTCTGCCGGGAACGGGGCTTCGAGGTCGAGCAGGCGGGGCTCGAATCGCTCCCGTATGAGGACGGCAGCTTCGACCTGATCGCCTCGACCGACGTGATCGAGCACATCGCCGCCGAAGGGGAAGCCCTGCGCGAGCTCTGGCGCGTCGCCAAACCCGGCTCGGCGCTGCTGCTCACCGTGCCCGCCTACACCTGGCTCTGGAGCGAGGAGGACGTCAAGCTCCACCACCAGCGCCGCTACACCCGCCCTCGGCTGCGCGAGGCGGTCCAGGGCGCCGGCTGGGAACCGCAGATCGCGACCTACTTCAACTCGCTGCTGCTGGCGCCGATCGCCCTCGCCAAGCGGCTCCCGCAGCGCGACAACGACCGCGCCGACCTCAACCGGACGCCGCCGGTCATCGACGGGCCGCTCTCGATGCCGATGCGCCTCGAGGCGCGGCTGATCCGCGCCGGCGTGCAGCTCCCGGCCGGGGTCTCGGTCGGCATCGTCTGCCGCCGCAGCGCCTAGACGCGGAGGTCGGAGAGGCCGCGCACTTCGCGCAGCATCTGGATGCTGGCCGAGCCGACCCGGACCCGCGAGCGCGAGTCGTGGATGTAGAGGACGGGCACCTCGGCGAGCCGCACGCCCTCGCGCTTGGCCCGCATCAGCAGCTCGACGTCGAAGGCGAACCCCGGGCAGCGCTGCTCCTCGAAGAGCTGCCGGCCGAGCTCGGCCGGCATCAGCTTGAAGCCGTTCTGGGTGTCGTGGACGTCGAGGCCGGTGAGGGCGCGGACGGCGCCGTTGAAGGCCCAGCCGGTCAGCTTGCGGTGGACCGGCCCGCGCTCGACCTCGGCTCCGGGGACGTTCCTCGAGCCGATCGCCATCCCGGCGCCGCCATCCCGGATCGCGGCGGAGAGCTTGCGCAGCTCCTCCAGCGGGGTCGAGAGGTCGACGTCGGCGAGCAGGACCCAATCGCCCTTGGCGGCCCGCACGCCCGTCGCCACCGCCGCCCCCTTGCCCCTGTTGCGCTCGAATTCGGTCAGCGGCCGCAGCTTCGGGTTCTCCCCGGCGGCGGCGCGGAGCGCCTCGCGGGTGCCGTCGGTGCTGCCGTCGTCGACGATCAGCGTCTCGAGCAGCTCGTAGCCGGCCTCGGCCACCGCCTCGGAGGCCGAGTCGGAGAGGGCACCCAGCAGCGCCGGGAGCCTCGCCTCCTCGTTGAAGGCGGGTATGACCAGAGAGAGGGTCTCCAAGGACGCGGGATTATTACCGGGGACGCCCCCGGCTGCGACGTCAGGTCGCCGGGACGAGCGTCAGCTCGCGCCACGGCCCGGCTCCGGCCATCGGCTGGGTGCGGCCGAGCGCCCAGTCGGACTGGAGGTCGTCGTAGTGCGGGCTCGCCGGATGACCCGACTGGCCGGTGAACATCTGCCAGCGCGAGCGCTCCGGGGCGGTCGGGTCGGCGACCATCCGCCAGCTCGGCGCCCAGACCGCGCGGTAGGGATCGTTGGGGTCGTAGGCGATCTGGCTGACGGTCTCCTGGGCGCCGCCGACCTCGAGGCGGCGGTTGAGCAGGCGCCGCAGCAGCGGGTTGGCCTCGCCGAGCGGGTGCGGGAACTCCATCTCGTGGACGTGGCCCCAGCGCCAGCCGAGCGGCTCCGGCCCGAAGCGCTCGCTGAGGTCGTCGAGGGCGCCGCTCAGGGACTCGAGCACGAGCTCGTCCCAGGGCCGGCCGATCAGCTCCTCGTCGCCCTCCTCCCAGAGCTTCATCAGGTGCGAGTGCCAGCGCCAGGGCGAGCTGACGTGAGAGGAGAAGCCGTTGTCGGCGCGGTCGAGCCAGCGCTCGCAGAGGTCGCGGTCGCCGATCGCCGCCCGCGCCGCCTCGCGCGCCAGCCGCAGCAGGAAGGCCTGGTAGATCGTGCCGGCGACGGTGTCGACGTCGAGGCGCCCGTCCCAGCTCCGCAGCCGCTCGATCGCGCTGCGCTCGCGCTGGCCGGCGGGGTGCAGGCGCCCGAGGCGCCGGGCGGCCTCGAGGCCGAGGATCGAGAGCGTGTCGGTCTGCATCTGCTCGAAGCTGTCGAGGTCGTGCAGCTCGGTCTCCCGCAGCAGGTCCTCGATCCGCTGCGCCCGCACCCCGTCGTACCACTCGCTGGTGATGTGGTGGGGGTACTCGTCGCCTACGACCCGGTTGTTGGCGGTGACCAGGAGGCCGCTCTCGGGGTCGACGACCTCGGGGAGCTCGTCGTAGGGGATCGTCCCGACCCACTCGAACTCGCCGCTCCAGCCGGGCTTCGGCAGGTCCGGGCAGTCCCCGCGGCGCAGCGGCAGGCGGCCGATCATCTTGTAGCCGATCGAGTCGTGGTCGGCCCAGATCAGGTTCGAGGCGGGGGCGACGTGGCCCTCGAGGACGGCGACCAGGTCGGCGCCTGATTCGACCGAGTGCAGCTCGAACATGCCGGCGAAGACGGTCGGCTCGTCGAGCGTCAGCCAGCGCAGGGCGAGGGGCTCGTCGGCGTCGGCGCCGAGCGCCTCGTTGACGATCGGGCCGTGATGGGTGCTGCGGACCTCGAGCAGGTCGGGCTCGGCGCGCCCCTTGACGGCGATCTCCTCGGTCACGATCTCGAGCGGGCGCCACTCGTCCTCGAACAGGTAGGTGTCGCCCTCGATCCGCTCGATGAAGAGGTCCTGGACGTCGGGCATGACGTTGGTGAAGGTCCAGCAGACGTCGTTGTTCTGGCCCATGTAGATGCCCGGCAGCCCCGGCAGCGAGGCGCCGTGGACGACGCGATCGCCGCGGGTCAGGCCGACCTGGTACCAGATGCCCGGCATGCTCGGGGGGAGGTGGGGGTCGCCTGCGATCAGCGGCGAGCCGGTCGCCGAGCGGGCGCCGCTGACCGCCCAGTTGTTGGAGCCTCCGGCCTCGGCGGCGAGGCCCATCGAGCGCCGCACCGCGTCGATCTGCTCGGCGATCCCGATCCCGTCGCCGGTCCACTGCTCCTGGGTTCCGATCGGGCTGTCGAGCGGGTAGGTCGGGTCGAGCTTCGCGGTCAGCTCGGGCCCGAGCGCCCGCACCATGTCGGCCCGCAGCAGCTCCCGCTCCCAGTTCGTGGCGAGGCCGAAGGCGAGCAGCTTGCCGAGGCTGAGGACGTCGACCGGGCGCCAGGGCTCGAACTCGAGCCGCAGCAGCTGCATCTCGAACGGCATCGCCGGGGCGTGGGCGGCGGCGGCGTTGACCCCGGCGCAGAAGGGCTCGAGCTTGGCGAGCAGGTCGGGGGCGAGCTCCTCCGCCTCGCGCTCCGCGACCCGCCGGATCCCCAGGGTCCGCATCAACCGGTCGACCGGCAGCCCCTCCTCACCCGCGAACTCCGCGAGGGTGCCGGTGACCACGCGCCGGTAGAAGTCCATCTGCCAGAGCCGGTCCTGCGCCTGGGCGAATCCCTCCCCGAACCAGAGGTCGCCGTCCCTCTCTGCCTCGATGTGGGGGACTCCCCAGCGGTCGCGGCGGATCCGCACCGGACCCTTCGGCCCCTCCAACTCGATCGTCCCGCTCGTCTTCGGCAGCGGCCGGCGGGCGAGCCAGTGCCAGGCGGCGGCGACACTTGCTGCGGCGAGCCCGGTACCGGCGGCGCCGGCGATGAGGCCCGTGCGGGCCCTGCTCCCGCCACTCATCTCCCACCCTACTGGCTGGGCAGCCAGTATTCGGCTGCTACTCGACTCCCGACGGCAGCCGCCCTTCGGCGTCGAGCTTTTGCAGGTGGGCGTCCATCACCATCGCGGCGGCGGGGCGCAGCTGGTCCGGCACGTCTGACCACGCCTCCGCGAGCAGCGCCGGCTTGGAGCGCTCGCCGCGCTCGAGGGCGGCGAGGAGGCGGCGCTCACGCATCTCGCGGTGCTCGACGTACTCGGCCAGTTTCGCCGCCGGGTCCTCGACCCAGGGCCCGTGGCCGGGGCAGATCAGCTCGATCGGCTCGGCCTGGAGCAGGCGCAGCGAGTCCATGTAGGCGCTGAGGGAGCCGCCGTCGGGCGGCACGAAGGTCGAGCCGACGCCGAGCACGAGGTCGCCGCTGAAGCAGACCCGATCCGCGGTCAGGAAGCAGACGTGGTCGGGTGTGTGGCCGGGGGTGGCCAGCGCCCGCAGGCCGACATGCTCCTCGCCGTCGGCCGGGAGGACGACGGCCGGCGCCTCCCCAGCCGCGGCGGCGATCGCGGCCGCCAGCGCCTCGGCCCCGTCGGCGTGGTCGCCGTGCCCGTGGGTGAGGAGGATCAGGCCGACGCCGCCGCGCTCCTCCGCCGCCGCGATCACCGCTTCGCGGTGGCCGGCGTCGTCAGGGCCCGGATCGATGACCGCGCACGGCCCGTCGCCGTGGATGTAGGTGTTCGTCCCTTCCAGCGTCATCGGGCCCGGATTGGGCGCGACGATCCTCAGAATCTCAGCGTGCCCCGGTGCGCTGTCCACGTCAATGCCCTCCCGGCCGGGGCATCACGCGGTGGCTGGCGGCGATCTCCTTGGCGATCGCCTCGCGGGCCTCCGCGGGCTCGAGCACGACCAGGTCACCGGCGCCGCGGAGGATCTCGCGGACCAGCCACGAGGTCCCGGCGTAGGGAAGCTCGACGACGACGGCGCCGTCGGCGAGCTCCTCGACCACGGTCCGCTCCTCGCGCAGCCAACGCGCCCGCTCCGGCGAGACCCAGACCCGGGCGACCTGTGCGGTCGGCACCTCGCCATGGGTCATCCAGCCCTCGACCCCGGCGATCTCCTCGACCTCGGGCCGCGGCTCGAATCGCTCCTCGGAGAGGCTCGCCTCCTTGATCCGGTCGAGCTTGAAGTGGCGGATGCCCTCTTTGGTCAGGTCGTAGCACTCGACGTACCAGCCCTCCTTGCCGTTCTCCAGCCGGTAGGGCTCGACCGAGCGCTTGGTGAACTGGTCCTCGTTCTCCTTGTAGTACTGGATCTCGAGCAGGCGCCCGCCGGCGATCGCGTCGTTGACGAGCTGCGCGACCTCGGTGTGATCGCCGCCGGAGGAGGCGATCTCGAGCCCCTCCTCGGAGGGATCGTGGCCGAGCGCTTTGACGATCTTTGTCCGGGCGCTCTGCAGGCCGCCCTGCGGAAGGTGGTCGCCGAAGAGGTCGATGGCGGCGATCAGCGCCTTCGCCTCGAGCGGCAGGAGCCGCGCCGGGCGGGCGAAGTTGTCGCCGTAGGGCTGGGAGTCGACCTCGATCTCGTCGCCCTGGATTTCGGCGTAGAGGACGTAGGTGCCGCCGCCGAAGTTGACGACGTTGAGCAGCTCGATGTCTTCCTGGAGCTCCTCGTCGGTCAGCTCGAGCCGATCGCGAAGCTCCCCGACCCGCAGCCTCTCCCCCTGCTTGGCGGACTCGATCAGGAGGCCGGCGAGGGTGACGAGACGGGCGAAGCGCTCAGGCCGGATCGCCGCCTCGCCACGGCCGTTGGCACGGGCCCGGCGCGGGGCCTCGCGCAGCGGCCGATCGACGATCTCAGCCGGTTCGAACCCGTTCTCGTGGCGGTCGTGGAGCAGGCCGAGGCGGCTCTCCGCCTCTTCGCGCAGCTCCGCCGGGGCGAGCACCTCGCTGTTCTGGCGCCAGCGCAGGACCCAGGAGATCAGCTCGCGGGTCGAGGCGTAGTCGGTCTCGAAGACCGATCCCTTGCCCGGGGCATCGTCGGCCTTGACCGCCGGGCGCAGGGTCCCGTATTCGCCGAAGTCGCGCTCGATCAGCCAGGAGATCCGGTCGCGGACGAAGATCCTCGCGGTCCCCGTGATCTCGCCCAGCTGCCAGTCGGCGCGCTGGCCGTAGTCGCGGCGGTCGAAGTCCTCGGGCGGGGAGAAGTCGTGCTCGGCCTTCGACGCGTAGCCGACCTTGCCCTGGATCCGGGAGAGCCTGAAGACCCGCACCGCATCGCGCTCGTGCGAGTGGCCGATCAGATAGAACTGGCCGCCGCGGAAGACGAGGTGGAAGGGGTCGACCTTGCGCTTCTCGGTGTCGTCGCGCTCCATCGTGTAGTAGGTGAACTCGATCGTCTTGCGGCGCGAGATCGCGGTCTCGATCTTGGAGAGGCGCTGGGACAGGTCGCGGCCGCCGGCGGAGGCGGTCATCGCCATCTCGACAGGGGCGCGCTTGGCCTCGCTGAGCGGGTTGGGGTGGCCCCACGCGACCTGCTGGAGGGCGAGGCGCAGCGGCTCGGCGTAGGCGAAGCCGCCGTCGGTGAGCAGCGAGAGCGCGGTGCTCAGCGCCGCCAGCTCGTCGTCGGAGAACTCGATCGCTTCGAGGTAGAAGTTCTCGGGCGGCAGCGAGTAGAGCTCGGCCTCGAAGAAGCCCTCCCCCGGCTTCTCGACCCCGAGCTCGATTCCCAGGCTTTCGAGCTCGGCCCGGTCCGCGTAGAAGCGCCGCGCGAAGGCGTCGTCGTTCATGTCGCTGTAGCCCTCAACCTCGCGCTTGATCTCCAGGGCGGACACGGGCCTGCCCTGAGCCATCAGAAACGAGATCAGAGAGAGCTGGCGGATCAGCTTCTCGGTGTCCTTCGCCACGGGTCGCAGGATAGTCTGCGGCGGCAGCATGGACGTTCTCCGCAACCTCTTCGGCAGCCTGACCTCGGGCATCATCCGGCTTGCCGTAACGGTCGGGATTCTCGCAGCGGTCTATTTCTTCATCGTCAAGCCGGTCCTGCACACGACCGATCACGCGATCGACAGCGCCAACAAGACCTTCGAACAGTCATTCGGCAAGGGGTCCGGCTTCGAGGACATCGGCAAGACGATCGAACATGCCAACCGCCAGGTGCAGATCCAGATCCACCGCTCGTTCCACGTCGCCAGCAAGCACGGCAACCCGCACAAGCTGATCCGCTGCATCAAGCACTCACATCAGGATGTGAATCGAATCCAGCGCTGCACCGTCAAGTACTGCCAGGGGTCTCAGTCGGCTCAGGCGGCGCGGCCTTGGTCTTCGGCCCGGGCGCTGCTCGGCCTCGGCGGCACGCTGGCCGAAGAAGGCGGAGCCCGACAGCGCGCGGTCGAAGCTCGACCAGGACTCGCCGGCGGGGAGCTGGCGCTCGAGGCGGTCGAAGCTGCCGAGCCGGCCGCCGAGGTTGTCGATCATGTGGACGAGTACCGCCTCGCGCGTCGCCGGCACGACGGGTGAGCCGTGCTCGAGCGAGCCGTGGTGGCTGAGGATGATGTGGAGGACCGCCTGCGCGAGCGCGGGGTCGAAGCCGGGGAGGTCCTCGATGCTGCGGCGGACCATGTAGTAGCCGAGCGGGATCTCGCCCTGGAGGCGGCCGACGTCGGTGAGGTCGATCGCCAGCGGGTCGTCGTTGTAGGCCTCGGTCTTGCCGATGTCGTGGAGGAGGGCGCCGGCGACGGCGACTTCGCGGTCGATTCCCGGGAAGAAGTTGGCCGCGGCGGAGACCGCCTGGGCGACGGAGAGGGTGTGCTCGAGCAGTCCGTGGCGGTAGGCCTGGTGGTAGACCTTGGCCGCCGGCGCGTCCCGCAGTCGGGCCCACTTCTCGGAGCCCTCACCGTAGAAGAGGTCGAGCAGAGCCCGCAGCTGCGGGCTCTGGACCGTCGCCAGCAGCTCGCGCAGGTCGCTGACCAGCCGCTCGATCGAGACGTCGGACTCGACCGCGAGGTCGTCGGCCTCGTACTCGTCCGCCGTGGCCTCGCGGAGGTCCGTGAGCTTGACCTTCGAGCCCCAGCGATCGCTGACCTCGAAGCAGCCGGAGACGAAGATCGGGGTGCCGCGGACCGCGAGCGCGTAACGCGCCTCCGCGTCCTCCCAGGCGACCGCTTCCATCGCGCCGCTGGAGTCGCCGAGGGTCAGCTTCAACCAGGGCTCGCCGTTGCGCTTGCGGCGCAGCTCGCGGTCGCGAACCGCGTAGACGCCGGCCACCTGCTGGCCGTCCTCGAGCTCGCCGATTGGCACCCTTTGCGGGGCAAATGCCTCGATCTGCGTCTGCTCGTTCATCCTGCAATTGAAGGTAGAGACAGGTGCGGACGGTTCTAGAAGACGCCGCCGAGCCAGTGGCCGAGGGCGACGGCGGCGAACCCGGCGACCAGCGAGAGCGCGACGTTGAGCCGCGCCAGGCCGGCGCGATCGGCCGACGCCAGCCGCTCCGAGTCGAGCATCCAGGTCGAGAACGTCGTCAACGACCCGGTCACCCCGCCGGCGACGATCGTCCGCCCCTCGCCGTGCAGCGCCGCGCCGGCGACGACCCCGAGGACCAGCGTCCCGCCCAGGTTGACGACGAGGATCCCGAGCGGGAACGGCTGCGCCGGGTGGTCGGAGAGCAGCGCGTCGATCGCGAAGCGGGCGACGGCGGCGAGCCCGCCGAGCAGCGCCACCGCGATCCAGCCCCCGGCGCTCATCCCGCGGCCAGGGCCCCCGACGGAGATGCCGACGCCGACCAGTAGATAGCCGGCGACAACCGTTACGGCGGCGTACGCGATCGCCAGGCCGGCGCTGCCGGCTTCGAACATCTCGAACAGCTCGAGCTGGAAGGTGGCGAACGTCGTCAGCGTCCCGCAGAGACCGGTTGTGAGGAGCGCGAAGCCGGGGCTCTCGGCGCGATGGCCGCGCAGCGCCCCGACGAAGAGGCCGAGCGCGAGCGCGCCGGCCATGTTCACCGCGAACGTCGCCCACGGCCAGCTCGCCGCGCCGTGCGGGAAGCGCTTCGGCGAGGCCGACCCGGGCCAGGGCGCCGACGACACCGCCGGCGTAGATCGCCGCGAGCCGGCGCCCGTCAAACCGGCTTGCCGTCAAGCGCCGGATCCGAGCCGGCGCAGCGGCTCGCCCTCGAGCCGCAGGGTCTCCCAGCCCTCGACCCGGGCGGCGCCGAGACCGTCGTAGAAGCTCAGCGCCGGCGTGTTCCAGTCGAGCGCGACCCACTCGAGCCGGGCGCAGCCGCGTTCGAGGGCGATCGCCGCGACCCGCTCGAGGACGGCGCGGCCGATCCCCGAGCGCCGCCGCTCGGGCCGCACGTAGAGGTCCTCCAGCCAGATCCCGGGCCGGCACTCGAAGCTCGAGAAGGTGTCGAAGTAGATTGCGTAGCCGATCGCCTCATCTCCCTCTTCGGCGATCAGCGCCTCGGCGACGCCGCGGTCGAAAAGGGTCTCCTCGAGCAGCTCGGCGTCGCCGACGACCTGGTCGCGGAGCTTCTCGTACTCGGCGAGCTCGACGATCAGCCCGAAGATCGTCTCCGCGTCTGCCCGCCGCGCGGGCCGGATCCGGGTCTCGCCCGTCGTGCTCACGCCCCTAGCCTTTCAAACCGACGTAGGCTTGCCCGGTGCTCACCGAGAGGGTCCAGAGGTGGCGGGACGCGGGAGAGATCGAGGAGGTGGACGGGCGCCGGCTCTACGTCCATCGACGTCCGCGGCAGCGGGCCGACGCTGCTCCTCCTGCACGGCTTCCCCTCCAGCTCCTACGACTGGCGCGACCTGCTGGCGCTGCGGCCGGAGCCCGCGGCGCTCGCCTTCGACTGCCTCGGCTTCGGGCTCTCCGAGAAGCCCGCGGACCACGTCTACACGCTCTCCTGGCAGGCCGACGCGGCCGAAGAGCTGGTCCGCCGCGCCGGCTCGCCCCCGGTCTTCGTCGTCGCCCACGACATGGGCACCTCGGTCGCCACCGAGCTGATGGCGCGCGACCTGCGCGGCGAGCTCGGGATCGAGATCGCCGGCGCCCTGCTCTTCAACGGCAGCATGCTGCTCCACCTGGCGAAGCCGACGATCGGCCAGCACCTCCTGCGCAGCCGGCTCGGGCCGCTCGCCGCGCGGCTGACCAGCGAGCGGACCTTCCGCGCCCAGTTCGCGCCGCATCTTCTCCCCCGCGCACCCGCTCGAGCGCCGAGGAGGCCGCCGACCAGTGGTCGCTGATCGCCCACGAAGGCGGCCAGCGGATCGCCCACCGGCTGATCCACTACATGGAGGAGCGGGAACGGCTGACCGAGCGCTGGCACGGCGCGCTCCGCGACTGGCCGGGGCGGCTGACGCTGACCTGGGGCCTGCTGGACCCGGTTGCGCGCGTCGACGTGCTCGAGGGCCTGCGGGAGCTGCGCCCGGGCGTCGAGGTGATCGAGCTGCCCGAGCTCGCCCACTACCCGCAGATCGAAGACCCCGCCCGGATCGCCGCCGCGATGGACGCCGCCATGGCGGGTAGACCATGAATGCAGCAAGCAATCCGTTCATAGAGTTAAACTCAAGTCATGAGCAACGGCAGCGAGAAACCTGTCCAGCTGAATATCGACGCCGCCAGCGTCGCCGTGGCCCGACGGGAACTGAAGGAGATCGTCCGCGGCAACCCGATCGCCGAAGCCGCGGTCGAAGGCTTCAGCGACTGGGAGGCGATCGAGGCGCTGGAGCGGATGTGGGCGGTCGCCCTCACCTCGGTCCCCGCCGAGGCCCCGCAGCCGGTCGAGGACGAGGAGCCCCGGCCGAGCTCGCTATAGGGCGGCCGCGGGGCCCTCGGCCTCGCGCGGATGAGCTGGACGATCGGGATCTCCCGGCCGGCCTTCGCCGCTTCCCGGCGATAGGCGGCGTACGGCGCGAAGACGCGGTCGGCCATCGCCCAGAGCCGTCGCCGCTCGGCCTCGTCCTCGACGACCGTCGCCAGCATCGGCGCCCCGCCGAAGCTGACCTCGGGGTGCGGCCTGGAGGTTGTGGAACCAGGCCGGGTGGTGGTCCATACCGAGCTTCGAGGCGACGATCGTCACCCGCTCCCCGTCGTGGAAGTAGATGACCGCGCTGCTGCGCGGCTCGCCGCTCCTCGCCCCCAGGGTCTCGAGCAGGCCGGTGGGAATCCCGAGGCCGAGGCCGAGGCGGCCGCGGGTCGCGCGCATCAGCGCCGGGTCGACCTTCCAGACGACGTGGACCGACAGCCAGCGCCCGAGCCGGGTGTTGGCCAGCGCCGCCAGCGCACGGCCGACGAGGCCGGGCGGGCGGTCGGGGTCGACGTGCTTGAGCTGGGTCGACATCGGGGCAATGGCGAGGGTGGGAATCGAACCCACGACACCACGATTTTCAGTCGTGTGCTCTACCAACTGAGCTACCTCGCCTCGAGGCGCAGAGCTTCGCGCCGTCGGAAGGCTAGCGGCCGTGCGGCCGGAGGGTTGATTGCATTGGGGGGTGGCGTGGACTCGTGCAGCGCTGGCCGTGGTCGCCGTGGCGGCCGTCGCCGCGCTCGCCCTTTCGGGGGATTCCTCCTCCGACCCCCGCACCCCGGCCGCCATTCCCGGGCTGCCGCCGCCGTTCCTGACGATGGCCCTGCTCGGAGGCGGCGGGCTGACCGCCGGGGTCGACGCCTACGGGGACGTCGTCGACCTGCGCCCGCGGCCGGCGGGGCCGGCGCTGATCGACAACCCGGCCAGCCGTCAGGCGGCGGGGACCGTCGCCGCCGACACCGGGATCGTGCCGCGGGTCTCACTCGAGGGAGGGCCGGGCCTGCCGCTCTGGCGCGCCGACTCGGTCCGCCAGGCCTACCTTCCGGGGACCAACGTCCTGCGGACCGCGGCCCGGTTCGGCGCCGCCGTCGCCAGGGTCGAGTGCGCCGCGGGCCGAGCGGGCCTTGGCTGCGTCGGCGCGGCGGCGCCGCCGGCCCGGATCAGCTTCGGGCGGCGGCCGTTCCCCGGGGGGGCTCAGGTCCACGTCGACGACGGCGCCGCCCGGCGGATCCTCGCCGCCGCGGCTGCGGCCGCCAGGCGCCGCCTCGCCCGCGCCGAACCGCTGGGCGCCGGCGCGCCGGCGTGGGCGCGACGCCTCTACCGTCGCTCGCTGCTCGTCCTCTGGGGGCTGACCGACGCCCGCAGCGGCGCCGTCGCCGCCGGCGCCCGGGACGGTTGGGCCTACGTCTGGCCGCGCGACGCAGGCGCCGCCGCGATCGCGCTGGCCGCTGCGGGCTACCGGCCCGAGGCCCGGCGGGTGACTCGTTTCCTCCTGCGGCTCGACCTCGGCGCCGCCGCGCGCTTCCACGGCGACGGCAGCCCGGTCGCCGGACGGGACGCGCAGGGCGACGCCGGCGGCTGGGTCGCGGCGGCGGCGCGGGCCGCGGGGCTGCCCGAGCGCCCCCCGAGTCCCTCCCCTGGCGCGACCGCGCCGACTATCAGGAGGGCGGGCCGGGCGACTACCTCGGCAACGCCCTCGCCGCACGCGGCCGCGCGCCCGACCGAACCGCCAGGGAGCCCTCCACATGAGCGGCCATCCGATGCCGGCGAGGAGTTCGTGACCCCGAGCGGACTGAGCCGCACGGCCGCCGACCCGTCCGAGCTCGACTCGGCCGCGGCCTGGGCGGTGCGGCCGTTTCGGCAGCCCGCGCTCTTTCCAGCGGCGCACCGCACGCTGCGGCGGCTGATCGGAGAGAGCGGGCGCTTCGGCATCGTCGCCCTCCGAGGACTGGCCCGGCCGACGACCCCTGGACGGCGCCGACGGCCTGGAGCGCCTGGAGCCTGGCCGCGCTCGGCGACCGGCGGGGGGCCCCTGCGCGCGCTCTCGCCGACCTACGCCGCGCCGCGACGCCGGCCGGGCTCCTGCCCGAGCGGGTCGATTTCAGCAGCGGCATCCCCGCTCGACCACGCCGTTGGCCTGGTCCCACGCCTTCGCGATCCTCGCCCTGCGTCAGCTCTGGCCCGAGCCGGCGCGGCGCCCAGCGCGAGAGCCAGTAACGCAGGTGGAGCGCGGCGCGACACCGGGCTCGCCGGAGACGCGGAAGCACTCGCCACCCTCCGGCCCGTCGGCGAGCAGCCGCTCGATCAAGGCCGCCACCTCGGCATCGTCGGTACCCCGCCGCAGCCATTCCTCGAAATCGATCTCGATCGGGACCACCCGCTCCTCGTCGGCGACGAGGCCCGCTTCCTCGCCCATCGCGCGCAGGCGCGCCTCGGTCTGGTTGGCCCAGTGGCTGGGGTCTCGCAGGCGCTCGATCTCCTGATGCCAGGCGGCCGCCGTCCCGTCGGCGTCGGTGAGGTGGTCGCCGACGACGACCCAGCCGCCCGGCCGCACGACTCGGGCCATCTCCCCCAGGACCCGTCCGGGGACCGGGATGTGGTGGAGGCTGAAGCGGGTGATCGCGCCGTCGAATGAGCCGCTCTCGAGCTCGAGAGCGGTCGCGTCGCCGAGGGCGTGCCGACGTTTTCGAGCCCGGCCTCGCGCGCGTCGGCGGCCGCCCGCTCGACCATCGCCGGGGTCAGGTCGACCCCCAGCACCGTGCCGACCCGGGGCGCCAGCGCCCGTGTCACCAGCCCAGGGCCGCAGGCGACGTCGAGCCAGCTCGCGTCCCTGTCGGCCGGGACCATCTCGACGAGGGCATCGAGCAGCTCCGCGGCGCTCATCGCCGGGCTCCGCGCGAAGCCGTCGGCCTGGTGGGTGAACTCGTCGCGGATCGACTCCTCGTACATGGCGGCAATCGCTAGGACGGCCGACGGGCCATATCCTCCGGCCGATGCGCGTCCGGACCGCGACGATCGAGGACTGCCGGCCCCTCGCGAGGGGATGGAGAGGTGGTCGAGGAGGGACGCTGGCTGGCGACCGAGGCGTCGACCCCGACCGAGGACATCGAGCAGCGCTTCCGGGCCGCGGTCGAGTGGGACGGCCACCTGCTCTTCGTGCTCGAGGACGACGGCGAGCCGGTCGGCGGCCTCGGCCTCCACCCGACCGCGGCCGAGGGGGTCCTCTCGCTCGGGATGTGGGTCCTCGCCGAGCACCGGGGCCGCGGCGGCGGCCGGATGCTGGTCGAGGCGGCGCTCGCGGAGCGCCCCGCCGACTCCCACAAGATCGAGCTCGAGGTCTTCCCCGACAACGCGGCGGCGATCGGCCTCTACCGCTCGACCGGCTTCGAGTGGGAGGGGCTGCGGCGCGACCACTACCGCCGTGCGGACGGCTCGCTGCGCTCGGCGCTGATCATGGCGCAGCTCTTCGTCATCCCGACGGACTGAGCGCCGCGGCGACCGCCTCGGCGGCGGTCTCGACCTCGATCACGCCCGGGCGCCCTCCATCTCGCCGCGGCCGCTCAGCTCCCAGCTGCGCAGGGCGATCACCGTGCGGCCGATCGAGCGCGCGTGGCCGATCTCCGAGAGCGTCCCCCAGCCGCCGCCGACGCGATCGTCGCCGCGCCGCTGGCGACGACCGCGAGGTTCCGCGCCTGTCCGATCCCGGTGGCGACGACCTGGGTGCAGTGCGGGTTGGCGTCATCGGTCCCCACCCAGGGCAGGATCCCGATCGCCTCGCCGCCGGCGCCCGAGGCTCCCCGCGCGGCCGCTTCCATCACCCCGCCCCGGCCGCCGCAGACCACCGTCGCCCCCGCCTCCGCCAGCCGCCGCCCCACCTCCTCCGCAAGAACCCAAGCTTCGCTCCCCTCCGTCGCAATCTGCCTGAGCCGATCACCTGCGATCTGGAGCGAGCACGCTCCTTCACTGCGCCCCCCTCATCGTCCTCATCAGCTCCAGCGCCCCTTCCTTGTGCAGCGGCTCGTTGAGGTTGCCGCACTTCGGGCTCTGGACGCAGGAGGGGCAGCCCGACTCGCATGGGCACTCGGCGATCAGCCGCTCGGCGTCGCCGAGCAGGCGCTCGAACTCCTCGTAGCCCCGCAGGGTGATCCCGACCCCGCCGGGGTGGCCGTCGTAGATGAAGATCGTCGAGCGCCCGGTCTGGAAGTGGACGTTGGTCGAGAGCCCGCCGATGTCCCAGCGGTCGCACATCGCGATCAGCGGCAGCACCGCGATCTGGGAGTGCTCGGTCGCGTGCAGGGAGCCGAGCAGGACGTCGGGCGGCAGCGACCTAGCGAGGCCATCCGGCAGCACGTACCAGAGCGCCTGGGTGACGAACTGCTGCTCGGGCAGCTCGAGGGCGACGATGTCGAACGGCTCCTGGTCGGAGATCGAGACCCGCTGGAAAGCGACCACCTGCTCGGTCACCGAGACCTCGCCGAAGTTGAGCTCGACGCCGGAGGTCAGGCGCTGCTCGCGGGTCGTCTCGATGTAGATCTCGGTCTCTTTTTTCGGCCGCGTGTACCAATCGCCGTCGAAGGGCGCGACGACAGCCTGGCGGGCGCCGACGTCGAGCGACTCGACCTCGTAGGAGCGGCCGAGATGGAGGTAGATCGCGCCCGGGTGGATCGTCGTGAAGGCGCGCTCCGCCTCGACCAGGCCCAGCATCTCCC
The DNA here is from genome assembly GCA_963795295.1 of uncultured Solirubrobacterales bacterium. Taxonomy (GTDB): domain Bacteria; phylum Actinomycetota; class Thermoleophilia; order Solirubrobacterales; family 70-9; genus VRUE01. Next base: position 26,059 of record CAWCHE010000005.1, on the reverse strand, counting down.
CCGAGCTCGCGCTCGATCACGGCGACCGACTCGGCCGAGGCGGAGCGCAGCGGGATCCGGTTGGCGACGAACTCGCTGCGGCTCGGCAGCAGCCGGCCGCCGTGCCCCGCGCAGCTCACCCGCCTCGACCAGCCGTTCGGCCCGCGGGCGCCAGCCGGCGCCGAAGACCTCGTCGTCCTCATCGCCGAGGGGCAGCTCGTAGGCGGCGGCGATCAGGTGGCGGGAGGCGATCTGCTCGCTTTCGTGGTCGAGGATCGCCGCCTCGACCGGGCGCCCGATGAACTCGTCGGGGTGGCGGCAGAAGAACTGGTCGAGGGCGTCCTGGCCGGCGACGTAGACGGCGAGCCCGCGCCGGCGGCGGCCGGCCCGGCCCCACATCTGCCGCAGGCTGGCGACCGTGCCGGGGAAGGTGACGCAGATCGCGGCGTCGAGCTCGCCGACGTCGATCCCGAGCTCGAGCGCGTCGGTGGCGACGACGGCGAGCAGCTCCCCGGCCGCCAGCCGCGCCTCGATGTCGCGCCGCTGCTGCGGCGTGTAGCCGCCGCGGTAGGGGGCGATCCGCTTCGCCAGCTCCGGCTTGCCGCGCCGCTGCAGCTCCTCGCCGGCGAAGCGCTGGATCAGCTCGATCCCGCGGCGGCTCTTGAGGAAGCAGATCGTCCGCACCCCCTGGGAGACCAGCTCGGCGAGCAGCTCCGCCGCCTCTGAGAGGGCCGAGCGCCGGACCCCGGTCGCCTTGTCGATCAGCGGCGGGTTCCACATCGCCAGCTCCCGCCCCGCCCGCGGCGCGCCGTCGTCGTCGATCAGCTCGAAGGGGGTGCCGACCAGCCGCTCGGCCAGCTCGACCGGGTTGGCGATCGTCGCCGAGGCGAGCAGGAAGCGCGGCTCGGCGCCGTAGGCGCGGGCGACCCGGCGCAGCCGGCGCAGGACGTTGGCGACGTGGGAGCCGAAGACGCCGCGGTAGGTGTGGGCCTCGTCGACGACGACCCAGCCGAGGTTGGCGAGGAAGTCCCCCCAGCTCTTGTGGTTGGGCAGCAGGCCGACGTGGAGCATGTCGGGGTTGGTCAGGACGAGGTTGCTGCGCGGCGGATCGCCGGGCGCTCCTCGCGCGGGGTGTCGCCGTCGTAGATCGCCTCGCGCAGCCCCGGCGGGCGCAGCTCGCCGAGCTTGCGCGCCTGGTCCTGGGCGAGCGCCTTGGTCGGGTAGAGGTAGAGCGCCCGCGCGCTTGCGGTCGCGGGCGATGCCGTCGAGGACCGGCAGGTTGAAGGCGAGGCTCTTGCCGGACGCGGTGCCGCTGGTGATCACCAGGTTCGAGTCGGCGGCGGCCTCGAGCGCCTGGCGCTGGTGGGAGTAGAGGCGCTCGATGCCCGCGGCGCGCAGCGCCTCGGCGAAGGCCGGGTCGAGGTCGCCCGGCATCGCGACCGGCTCGCGCCGCGCTCCTCCTCGAAGCTCTCGGCGACGATCCGGCCGTCGCGGCGGGCGGGGTCGATCGCGATCGACCCAGGGCTCTCGAGCAGCTGGCTCTTGCGCCATCAGCGCTGCCGGACCCTCGCGCCGCGGATCGCGCCAGCAACTCTCATCGCCTGCAGCGAGGAGCGGTCGTGGATGCGGAGGACGTCGGCGCCGGCCCGGACGGCCAGCGCGACCGCCGCGACCGTCCCCCACTCGCGCTCGCCGGCGCGGCAGCCGCTCCTCCCAGGAACCGGCGAGCACCGCGCCGATGAAGTCCTTGCGCGAGAGCGAGACGTAGAGCGGCAGGCCGAGCGCGCGCAGCTCGCCGAGCCGCCGCAGGATCTCCAGGTCCTGCTCGGTGCGTCAGGTCGAAGTCGAGGCCGGGGTCGATCGCGATCTGCTCCTCGGCCACACCCAGGGCGAGCGCCGCCTCGACCCGTCCCTCGAACCAGCCCTTCAGGTAGTCGACGACGTCGCCGTACTCGCGCCGGCGGCCGGTCGACCCGCGGCGGCCCCTCGATGTGCATGAGGACGTAGCCGCAGCCGCGTCTCGGCGACCAGCTCGAACATCTCCTCCGAGCCGCCGGAGATGTCGTTGACGGCGGCCGCGCCCGGCGTCCAGCGCCGGCCGCGCGACCTCGGCGAGAAGGTGTCGGCGGACTGACCGGCACACCCGCCGCTCGCGACCAGGCCCTCGATCGCGGGGACCAGCGCCGCCGCCTCCTGCTCGGCCGGCACCGGCGGCCCGCTGCGGGCCGCGACCGCGCCGACGTCGAGCATCTCGAAGCCGGCCTCGGCCAGCTCGAGCGCCGTCGGCGACGGCCCGCTCGGGCGTGCCGCTGCGCGCCCCCTCGAACATCGAGTCGGCGGTGACGTTGACGATCCCGGCGGCGATGGGCTGCGCGAGGTCGAGGCGGGTGTCGGAGAGGCGCCAGCTCAGAGCGACGAGCTTACGCGGCGCCCCCAACCCGAAACGTCATCGCCCGGCCGTGACCTGGACCGTCTGCTCTCCGGCCGGCCTGCCCCTGTAGCGAAACGCGACGGTCACCCTGAAGGGCAGCATTCGCTTTGCGCCGGGGGCCAGGTTCATCGAGCCCCCGCCCAGGTGAGCCCTGAGGGTCGAGGCGGGTCCGAGGCCGGCAAAGACGAGTTCGCCGCCTTTCTCGATTTGTGGCCTCGGCGCTCGCTCCGAGGCCGCGCCGGGACGACCGCCGGGCCGGCTCACCATCGCCTTCGAGCGCCGGGAGAATTCGCGGCTCGGTCGAGAGCACGGCCGGCAGCCGCAGCCGCACCTCCACGATCTGGGCCCAGGGGGTGCTCGGCGCGACGCGAAGCGCGATCGCCGGCCGCCCGTTCGCCAGTCCCCTGACTCGAGCCTGACCTTCAGCGTGACGACGCACGTGATCCGAGCCGGCCTTCATCGGCCTCCCCCCGCTCGCGCAGGGGATCGCGACCTTGACGATTCCCCGCGTCTCCGAAGCTCTGGTCGAGCGTGCCGTCGGCTTCGAGCCTCGCCACGAACGGGACGGGGTCGCCCGCCAGTTCGTAGGTTCCGGAGGTCGGGGTCACGCCCTCGACCAGGAACTTCCCGTCGGGCCTGAGGATGACCTCTTCCGCTTCGCCGTCGAAGAGCTTGCCGTCGGCGGAAGGCGAGGAGCTCGAAGCCGCCGTGCCCGAAGGTCGAGTCGAGGGAGCCGTCGGGGTTGAATCGAGCGAGCAGCGCGTGCCGTGAGACTTCGCGGCAGACGGTCATTTTTCTTCCGAGGTCGTCGATGCCCTTTCCGCAGGCCGATTTGGTCACGGCCCCAGCGGTAAGGATCCGGCCGGCGCCGTCGACGGCAACTGCCTCCGCCCGCCTGTAGCTGAAGGTGCTCGGAAGCGGCAGCGCCGGCGCCGCGAATCCGCCCCGTCCGAATGTCGGGTCGAGCCTTCCGTCCCCCCCGAAGCGGGCGAGCAGGATCGTGTCGTAGGGAGGCCCGACGTGGCCGGCCACCACCACCCCGGCACCGGTGGGCGCCGCCGCAAAGGCTGTCTCGAAGGGCTCGGTTTCCGCGGCGGCCCGGGGAACGCCTCGGGCGCGACGAGGCCGCTCCCGCCGCCGAAGGATTTGTCGTAGCCCGCGCCCCCGAGCCGGGCACGAAGCGGGCGAGGAGGAAGGATCCTTTGTCGTCGGGGCCGGTGATCGACCCGGCTGCCGCCAGCGACCCGTCGGCGAGCGGAACGAGATCCGCAAGCGGTGCCGACCAGGGCTCGGGCGGCGTCCCCGTGAACACCGGGATCGACCCGGCGGTTTCCCCGAAGGTCCCGTCGGGCCCGAAGACCTGGGCGGTCGCGGCCGGCCCGCCGTTGGCCGCCGCCCGGGACCCGCCGACGACGATCCCGCCGCCCGGCCGGAAGACGATCGCCTCCGGGAGCCCGATGCCCGGCATCGACCCGGCCGCCAGGGAGGGATCGACCGGTGTGAAACCACCGCCGGAGAAGCCGGCGTCGGGATCTCCGTCGGGGAGATAGCGGGCGAGAGTCCAAGCCGAGCGCCCCGACGACGATCGCGTCGTCGGGCTGGACCGCGAGCGAGTAGAGCCGGGGAACGCGCCGTCTCCTCCACCGACCCCGCGGCGCCGAAGGAGAGGTCGGGGCTGCCGTCGGGGGCGAGCCTGACGATCGACGTAGGCCCGCGCGAGGGCTTGGCGAGAAGGACGATGCCGCCGTCGGACTGGATCCCCATCGTGCTCGCCGCCGAGGCTCCCGCGGGTAGGCCGAGCGCGAGCAGGCAGACGGCGACGATCGCTTTGCGTCTGCTCCCTCCCACAGCCAGTAGCGTAGCCGCGACTTGGCCCTCAGATGCGTCTACACCGACCTCGACGGAACCCTGCTCGGCAAGGGCAGCTCGCTGTTCCGCGGCCCCGAGGGCGGCTTCTCGATGGCGCAGGCGCGCGGCCTCGAGGCCTGCGAGCGGGCCGGGGTCGAGGTCGTGATCATGTCCGGGCGCCGGGAGCCGCAGGTCCACGAGGCGGCCCGGCTGATGGGCCAGGCCTCCTACATCTACGAGGCCGGCTGCGCCTTCGCGATCGACGGCGAGACGACGCTGCTGACCGGCGAGATGGTCCCCGACGAGGACGGCACCGTCTACGAGAAGATCGAGGGCCGGGGGATCCCGAAGATGCTCTTCGAGCACTTCGACGGCCGGCTCGAGTACCACTCGCCCTGGCACCACGGCCGCGTCCTCTCCCACCTCTTCCGCGGCAAGGTCGACGTCGAGGAGGCCAACCGGCTGCTCGGCGAGCGCGACGCCGGCGACCTGCGCCTGCTCGACAACGGCGCCATCGGCCGCGAGATGGCGGCGATCGAGGGGCCGACCCACGCCTACCACCTGGTCCCGAAGATGGTCAGCAAGGCGGGCGCCGTCGCCGCCCACGCGCGGGCCCGCGGGCACGACCCGTCCGAGTGCATCGCGGTCGGCGACTCGATCGAGGACCTCGAGGTCGCGGCGACTGTCGGGCGCTTCTTCGTCGTCGCCAACGGCCCCGAGCGCGACCCGGGATTGAGAGGCGCGCTCGCCTCCTGGGAGAACGCGACGGTGACCGAGGGCAGCATGGGCGACGGCTTCTACGAGGCGGTCGTATCGACGCTGATGGAGCGTCGTTAGTATCGATCCGATGGGTGACGCGACGGTCGCGGAGCAGGAGTACCTCGAGATCATGTTCTGGCTCGAGGAGGCCGGGCTGCCGATGACCGGGGCCAACATCGCCCGCGCCATGCAGCTCTCGCCCCCCACCGTCCACGAGATGATCGGCCGCCTCGTCGAGGACGGCTACGTCGAGCGCGCGCCCGACAAATCGCTCGGCTTCACCGAGTCCGGGCGCGAGCACGCGACCCACATCGTCCAGCGCCACCGGATGATCGAGCGCTTCCTCACCGACGTCCTCGGGATCCCCTGGGACGAGGTCCACGAGGAGGCCGAGCGGATCGAGCACGCGATGTCCCCCGTCCTCGAGGAGCGGATGCGGGCCGCGATCGGCGACGCCACCACCTGCCCCCACGGCCACCCGATCGTCGAGGGCACGCGCGAGCAGGGCTCGCTGCTGGCCGACGTCGAGGTCGGCGCCGACGTCCACGTCCTGCGCTTCGAGAACGAGGCCGAGGAGCTCCTCCACTACCTGAAAGCGGCCGGCTTCGAGCCCGGGCTCGAGGGCCGGGTCGAGTCCTCCGACGACGACGGCGTGACGATCGTCGCCGCCGGCAGCTCCCACCACGTCTCCCACAGCGTCGCCGAGACGGTCTCGGTCAGGGCCGAGCCGGCGCCGCCGCCGCGGGCAGCGATCCCCGAGCAGCTCGTCCTCTCCAGCGACCGCTACGGCCGCTGAGCGCCCGCCCCGCTACTGGGGCATCGAGACCGTGACCATCGGTTCGGTGGTCGGGAACTCGCTGCCCCCGCGCGGCTCGGCGGTGACCATCACCGCGTCGACACCCTTCATGTCGGGAATCGTCGTCGCGGCCCGGCCTTCGCGATCGGCGACGAAGAGGCCGCCGGCAGCCTTGACCCGCTTGCCGCGCTGAACCCAGGCCTGCAGGACCCTGTTCTTGGGGAGCTGCGGCATGTTCGGCCAGGCGCAAGGTCCCCGAGTCGCCGACCCGGACGACCTTGGCGATCGGGCCGGGAGCGTGGCCGGCGGCGACGGTGGTCGTCTTGTCTCCTCCGGAGCCGCCGCCTCCGATCGCGTAGCCGGCGACGGCGGCAACCGCCAGGGCCAGGGCCGCGACGCCCGCCAGCGGCCTCCAGCCCGCCGAAGGAAGCGGCGGCGCGCCTTCGACGGCGCCGGCCTGGCGGGCTCCGAGCGGGCCTGATCGAGGATCCGGGCGCGCAGCTCAGCCGGGGGATCGACCTGCTCGACGCTCGCCGGCAGCAGGTTGACGGCCGGGCGCAGCCAGCGCAGCTCGGCGCGGCAATCGGCGCAGCCGGCGGCGTGACGCTCGAAATCGGCGGCCTCCCCGGGCTCCAGCGCGCCCAGCACGTAGGCGGCCGCCTCGTCCTTCCAGTGCTCGTGGTCTTGCTCGCTCATGCCAGCCCCTCCGCCATCTCGCCTCTGATCTTCTCCAACCCGAGCCGCATCCGGCCCTTGACGGTACCCAGCGGCACCCCCAGCATCCCGGCGATCTCCGAGTGGCTGAAGCCGCCGAAGTAGGCGAGCTCGATCACCTTCGACTGCTCGCCGGGGAGCTCGTCGATGGCGCTGCGCAGCTCGGCGGTCGTCTCGTGGTCCATCGCCTCGTCCTCGGTCAGCTCGCTGGCCCGGCGCTGTTCGAGCACCGAGTCGTCGTCGAAGTCGAGGCGGGCGCGCCCGGTCTTGCTGCGCAGCAGGTCGATCGCCCGGTTGCGGACGATCCCGAGCATCCAGGAGCGGACGCTGCCGCGGGCGCGGTCGAAGCGGGCGCCGCTGCGCCAGACCGAGATGAAGGCCTCCTGGGTGACGTCCTCGGCGGCCGCCCTCTCGCCGACGATCCTGTACGCCAGCGAGAAGGCGACTCCGCCGTGGCGGTCGAAGAAGACCTCGAACGCCTCCGGGTCCTTCTCGGCGATCAGCGGCATCAGCTCCTCATCGGCGAGCCGCTCGGCCTTCTCGCGCCTGACCTTCATCTTTCCGGTCCCTCTCCGTCGCCGTTCAGGCTATGAACGGTTCCACAGCCTTCAACACCTGTGCTTCGTCGAGCGAGGGGTCGAAGGCGTCGGGCGCCGGTTCCTGCTTGTTCTGGAGGCGGATCGCCGCCGCGTGCCGGGCCTCGACCTGGACGATCGCCCCGGCCGAGCCGAGCACGTCTTTGGACTTGATCGAGGGCGCGGCGCCGTTGTAGGCGCTGACCCCGGTGTCCTCGAACGTCTGCGCCAGCTTGAGGAAGCCCGCGGTGTCGTCGTAGGCAAAGTCGAACTTCGGCTCCGCCACCGGCTTGCCGCCGAGCTGCTTGATCGTCGCGGTCAGAGCTTCGACGTGCTGCTCCTCGTCTTCGGCGAGCAGGTCGACGAGCTTCTTCAGTTCGCCGCTCGGCTTCACCCGCTTCTTCGCTTCTTCGTAGAAGGTGGACTCGAGGTACTCGAGGGTGAGGGCGAAGTTGAGGATGCCGACGTCGCCCCCTTCGGACATCGCCAGCGCCCGCTTCACGAACGGGCCGACCATGCCGACGCCGTAGACGGCGCCGGCCGCCAGCGCTCCCTTGAGAATCACCTCGCTGCGCGAGAGGTCGGCGCTGTCCTCGTCGACGTGGACGCCGGCGAGCTCGGGGTGAACCAGTTCCTGGTTGCTCATATCTGGGTCTCCTTTTCCTGTTGCTCGCCGGCTCAGCCGACGATGAAGGGTTCGACGGACTTGAGGACGGTCTTGACGTCGGCCGGCTTCGCGAACGCCCCATCGGGGGTGATCGACTCGCCGAGCAGCGTGTTCAGCGCCGACGCATGACGGCCCTCGACGCTGTGGATCGCCAGCGCGGAGGCGAGGACTTCCGGGCTTTCGATGTTGCCCGCCTGCCCGAGGTAGGCCGCGGCGCCGAGGTTCTCGACCGTGCCCGCGAGTTCCAGCACCGACTTGGCGCTCTTCAGCGGGAATTCGGTCTTCGGCTTGGCCGCCGGCTTGCCGCCGAGCTGCTTGACCGCTGCGGTCAGGGCGGAGACGTGCTGGGCCTCCTCGCTGCCGAACTTGCGGATCGTCGCCAGTTCGGCGCCCTTGAAGAGGCCGCTGGCGATGACGTCGCCGTAGAAGGCCGTCTCCAGGTACTCGAGGGTCAGGGCGTAGTTGAGGATGCCGACGTCGCCCTTGCCGAATTCGGCGGTTTCGCTGGCGCCGGACGGGGCGCCCCCCTGGGTCGTCGTGCTTGTGGTGGTGCCGCTGTCATCGCCGCAGGCCGCCAGGAACGCGGCCAGAGCCGCGGACCCTCCGGTCAGCGCCATGAACTTACGGCGTGAAACTGGGTCGCCGGCGAGGCGAGCCAGAGCTTTGGTCTCAGGCATGTCTTTCGCTCCTCGGTGGTTTGCGCATCTGTCCCCCCTACGCGCCCCCCGGGGCAGCGGATCAGAATCGGGGGTGAGTCCTGGCGTCGCCAGGGGATTCGACTGCGACCCAACTGGGAAATTGATCCGGTCGGGCGTCACTCCCCGTAGGGGCGGTCATGAGACCCCTTTGGAAGCACGGCATCGCTGCCGCCACCGTCCTGTCCACCCTGGCGCTCCTCCTCTCCGCCTGCGGAGGCGGCGACTCGACCTCGACCCAGTCGCAGTCCACGCCCTCCTCGTCCGCCCAGACCGGGAGCGAGGCCGGAGCCGGGTCGCAGGCCGTCAAGATCGTCAACTACGCCTTCTCGCCCCCCTCGATCACCGTCGCGAAGGGGACGACGGTCGAGTTCACCAACTCGGACTCGACCCCCCACACCGCCACCTCGAAACAGTCGGGCGCCTTCGACAGCGGCCCGATCAAGCCCGGCAAGAGCGCCGAGCTGACCTTCGACCAGCCCGGGACCTACGCCTACTACTGCGTCTTCCACCCCTTCATGAAGGGGACGGTCACGGTCGAATAGGGCGAGGACGAAGAGTGCGAGCCGGCGCCGCGCCCGCTAGGCGGGAGAGCCGGCGCGGACCCTGTCCAGGGCGCGCCCGATGCGGGCCACGCCCTCGCCGATCCGCTCCGGCGGAACGCTGGCGAAGGAGAGGCGAAGGCTGTTCTCGCCGCCCTCGATCATGAAGTCCGGGCCGGCGACGAAGGCGACTCCCTCGGCCTTGGACTCAGCGAGAAGCGCCGGCGTATCGGTCCCGGCAGCGAGGTCGAGCCAAAGGAAGTAGCCGCCCCCGGGGACGACGAACTCGGCCTCTGGGATCTGCTCACCGAGCGCCTCGACCAGCGCGTCGCGGCGCTCGCGCAGAGCACCCTTGACGAACTCGATGTTGCGGTCGAGGCCGCCGGACCGGCAGAGCTCGAGGACCACCGACTCGGCCAGCATGTTGGGGGAGATGTAGGTCTCGTTGGCGCGCTTTGCCAGCTTCGCGACCTCCCCCGCCGGCCCGACCAGGTACCCGACGCGGACGCCGGGGCTGACCGTCTTCGAGAACGAGGAGGCGTGGATGACGCGGTCGGCGCTGTCGATCGTCGAGCATCGTCTCCAGCGCCTCGCCCTCGAACGGCAGCTCGCGGTAGGGGTCGTCCTCGAAGATCCAGAACTCGTGCTCGGCGGCGAGCTCGACCAGCCGCACGCGCTTCTCGGCCGAGAGCGTGCACCCGGCCGGATTGTGGAAGTTGGGGATCACGTGGGCGAGCTTGATCGAGCCGTCGCCGAGGGCGGCCTCGAGGGCCGCGACGTCGATGCCGTCTTCCTCCAGCGGGACCGGGACCAGCTCGACCCCGAGGCGCTGCAGCATCAGCAGGGTGCGGTCGTAGGTCGGCTGCTCGATCACGACCCGGTCGCCGGGTCCCAGCAGGTTCTCGAAGAGCATCGCGCCCGCCTCGAGCGAGCCGTTGGCGATCATCACCTGGCCCGGCTCGACGCCGCCATGGCGCTCGGCCACCCACTCGCAGAGCCCGGGATGGCCGATCCCGGTCCCGTAGGAGAGCGCCTTCTCCCAGTCCGAGGCGAGCGCCCGAGCCGCGGCATCGCGCACAGCCTCTTTCGGCAGGATGTCGGCGCTCGGCGCCCCTCTTGCGAACGAAATCATGTCAGCAGCCATCGCCCTCGACACTACCAACGCGCCCGCCCCGACGAGTGCTGCATTGAGGGCGCCAGAGACCCCCTGGCGCAGCACTCGGCCGGCTAGTAGGAGATGGCGATGAATCCGTTGCGGCCGCCGGCCAGGCAGGATTCGGGTGCCGGGCAGGAGAGCGAGCGAAGGGCGGCATCGCGGCTGCGGAAGCGGCGGCTGCGGGCCCAAGGCCCGGTGGCCGGGCTGGTCGTGAAGTAGACCTCGCCGGCTTCGGCGGTCGCGGCGCAGAAGCCGGCGGTGGGGCAATCGATCGCCCGGACCGAACCTTCGGCGACGGCCGCTTCTGGCCAGGCTCCGAGCGGGTCCGCGGGCTCGGCCGACGAGTAGATGAATTCGCGCCCCCCGGCCAGACAGAGGCTCGCGGTCGGGCACTCGAGCGTGTAGAGGGTCGCGGTCGGCGATTCGAAGCCGTGGATGAGCTGCCAAGAACCGGCGGGCGGGTCGTCGGAGGCGATCACCGTGGAGCTGTCAACCGACGCGCAGAAGCGGGCGCTGGGACAGGACAGGTCAGCTATGCCTATGAACGGATGGGCGGGGCCGCCGATGCCGCCGACATCGGACATACGCCAGGTCGCCGCGCCGCCGGTCGGGTCGGTCGAGACCAGCACCCGGCCGTAGTAATCCCCGGCGACGCAGAGCTGCCGCGACGGGCAGGAGACGGAGCGCAGGCTGCCGGCGCCGGGGACCTGGATCATCTTCCAGGCGGAGGCCCCGTGCAGCGGATGCTCGGTGGTGAGGATGTGGCCCTTGTTGGCGACCGCGACGCAGAGCCGCGGAGTCGGGCAGGAGACGTCCCGCAGCTGTGGCACGTAATCGCCCTTCGCGAGGAAACGGGTCACCCTCCAGTCCGACGCCCGCCAGGCGGACGCGCCGCCGGCCGGGCGCCTCGAGCTGACGATGATCCCGGCGGAGCCGAGGCCTTCGGGCGGATCGGCGCCGGTCCCGACCCCGACGCAGACCTCCTCCGTCGGGCAGTCCATCCCGTAGAGGACGCTTTCGTCGAGGTCCCTGAGGTGGATCGACCTCCATGACGCCTCCGCCGCCGGGGCCGAGGCAAGGAGGGCGATCGCCGAGACGAGGGCCAGCGCCGCAATCAGCGTGATCCGGGCCGATGAGGTCATGGCTCCAGGGTGGCACGCGATCCCGGCCCGAAACGGGACAACCTTGGCCCGGCGACCGGGTCTCGATCGACGCTCGGGGAGCTAGGCGCGCAGGGTTTCGACGGCGATCGCCGCGGTCTCGGTCGGGCTCTTCGCCGACCCGCACGCCCTTGGCCTCGAGCGCTTCCTTCTTCGCCTCGGCGGTGCCCGACGAGCCGGAGATGATCGCCCCGGCGTGGCCCATCTGCTTGCCGGGCGGCGCCGTGAAGCCGGCGATGTAGGCGACGACCGGCTTCGAGACCTTGTCGGCGATGAACTCGGCCGCGCGCTCCTCGGCGTCGCCGCCGATCTCGCCGACCATGACGATCAGCTCGGTCTCGGGGTCGGCCTCGTAGAGGGTGAGGATGTCGATGAAGTCGGAGCCGACGATCGGGTCGCCGCCGATGCCGACGATCGAGGAGTTGCCCGTCGCCGGCCTGCTTCAGCTCGTTGCCGATCTGGTAGGTCAGCGTGCCCGACTTGGAGACGACGCCGATCGTGCCCGGGTCGAAGAACTGGGCGGGGATGATCCCGACGTTGGCCTTGCCGGGCGAGAGGACGCCGGGGCAGTTCGGCCCGATCAGCCGGACGCCCGCCTCCTTGGCCTTCCAGTAGGTCGTGCAGCATGTCGAGGACCGGGATGCCCTCGGTGATCGCGATCACCGTCTCGATCGCCGGACGTCGATCGCCTCGTCGATCGCCGGCGGCGGCGAAGCGGGCCGGCACGAAGATCATCGAGGTGTTGGCGCCGCGCTCGTCGACGGCCTCGGCGATCGTGTCGAAGACCGGCACGCCGTCGACGTCCTGGCCGCCCTTGCCGGGGGTGACGCCGGCGACGAGGTCGGTGCCGTAGTCGCGGTTGCGCAGCCCGTGGAAGGTGCCCTCGCGGCCGGTCAGCCCGGAGACGACGAGCTTCGTGTCCTCGTCGACGATGATGCTCATCAGCCGCTCTCCTTGGCCAGCTCGACGACGCGCTTGGCGGCGCCGAGCATCGTCTTCTCGTCCTGCGAGGTTCGGCGAGGCCGGCCTCGGCGAGCAGCGCGCAGGCCCTCCTCGGAGTTGGTGCCGTCGAGGCGGACGACCAGCGGCACGTCGATGTCGATCTGCTGCGGAGGCCTCGATGATCCCCTTGGCGACCTCGTCGCAGCGGGTGATGCCGCCGAAGATGTTGAAGAGGATCGCCGTTGACCTTCTCGTCGGAGGTGATCACCTCGAGCGCGTCGACGATCGCGTCGGCCTTCGAGCCGCCGCCGGCGTCGAGGAAGTTGGCGGGCTCGCCGCCGGCCTGGGCGACGACGTCGAGCGTCGACATGCAGAGCCCGGCGCCGTTGCCGAGGATGCCGATGTTGCCGTCGAGCTTGACGTAGGTGAGGCCCTTCTCCTTGGCCATCGCCTCCTGCGGATCCTCGTCGTCGGACTGTCGGTCGAGCTCGGCGAGCTCCTCGATGGCGGAAAGCGCGTTGCCGTCGATCGTCGACCTTGGCGTCGAGGGCGACGACCTCGCGCTCGGCGGTGACGATCAGCGGGTTGACCTCGATCAGCGTCGCGTCCTCCTCGCTGACGACGCTCGGCGAGCTTCGACGAGGATCTCGGCGACCTGGTCGGCGACGTCCTCGTCGATGCCGGCGTCGATCGGCGATCTGGCGCGCGGCAGTCGGGTCGAGAGGCCGGCGTCGGGTCGATGTGGCGCCGGACGAGCGCGTCGGGGTCGCTCTCGGCGACCTCCTCGACGTCCATGCCGCCCATCCGCGAGACGATCGCCAGCAGCTTCTTCTCGGAGCGGTCGAGGATGATCGAGGCGTAGTACTCGGCGGCGATCTCGGAGGCCTCCTCGACCCAGAGCTCGTGGACGCGTGAACGGGCCCTCGCCGTGGGGGCCGGTGATGTCCATGCCGAGGATCGCGTCGGCGTGCGCGCGGGCCTCGGCCTCGTCCTCGGCGACGATCTTGATCCCGCCGGCCTTGCCGCGGCCGCCGATCTGGACCTGGGCCTTGATCACGCAGGGGTAGCCGATCTCGCTCGGCGGCGGCCACGGCGTCGTCGACGGTCGTCGCGTGCCTCGCCGCTCGGCACGGCCACGCCGTGCTTGGCGAAGAGCTGCTTTCCCTGATATTCGAGGAGGTCCATGGGAGAGCGGTGGAGGCGACGGTCAGCGGACTCGGCAGCCTATAATGCCGCGCTCGCCGATGCCGCTTCCAAGCCTCAAAGACATCAAGTGGGTCACCACCGATTGCTACGGAACCCTGATCGATTGGGAGAAGGGGATCCTCGACGCCTTCGACAAGGAGGCCGAGAAAGACGGCTTCAGCTTCGACGAGGAGCCCGTTCCTCGCCCGCTTCTTCGAGGTCCAGGCCGAGATCATGGGCGGCTCCTACGAGCTCTACGCCGAGGTCCTGCGCCGCACGACCGTCAAGGTCGCCGGCGAGATCGGCTGGGAGCTCGAGCCCTCGCGGGCCCAGTTCCTGCCCGACAGCGTCGCCTGCTGGCTGCCGTTCCGCGAGTCCAACGCCGCGATGGACCGGCTCGGCAAACGCTACGAGATCGGGATCATCTCCAACATCGACGACAAGCTGCTCGGCATCTCGCGCCGCCACCTGCGCACCGAGCTCGACCTCGTCGTCACCGCCCAGCAGGTCCGCAGCTACAAGCCCGACCCCGCCCACTTCAAGGAGTGCGCTCGGCGGATCGGCGGCAAGAAGGGCTGGGTCCACATCGGCTGCGGCTACGACGACCGACGTCGCGCCGCTGCTGAAGATGAACGTGCCGGTGATCTGGGTCAACCGCCACGGCGAGAAGCTCGAAGGCCGCAAAAGCCCCGCGCGAGGTCAAGACCTTCCGCGACGCCGCCAAGAAGCTCGGCGCGTCCTGACGATTCTCTAGCGTTTCGAAACTTCACCGACGCTGAAGTTTTCGAACACATAGGCGCCGCAGTATCCAGATGCCCATGTATCGATCGAGACAACCTCGCGCGCTCGCACGCGCACGCCTGCCGATAGCGATCGGCCTCCTCGCCCTGCTCACGGCGCTGGTGATGGTCGCCGGCCCGGCATCGGCCTCCAGGCAGCCGCTGACGATCCCCGAACACCCCAACTTCGTCGTCATCCAGACCGACGACCAGACCCTCGACGGCCTCTACGCCGCCTACCGCTCCTTCGAAGGCTCCGGCGTCACCCGCGCCATGCCCAACACCCTGGACCTGATCGCCAAACGGGGCATGACGTTCAATCGCTACTACGTCTCCTATCCGCTCTGCTGCCCGTCGCGGACCAGCCTGCTGACCGGCCGCTACTCGCACAACAACGGCGTCAAGGGCAACATCCAGCCCAACGGCGGCTTCACCGGCTTCGAGGCGCACGCCGCCTACACGCACAACATCGCGACCTGGCTGCAGGCGGACGGCTACCGCACGATCCACATCGGCAAGTTCCTCAACGGCTACGGCGACGAGCCCTACGACAACGGCAAAACGGTGCCGCCGGGATGGAGCTCCTGGCACACGGTCCTCAACGCCGACACCAACCACTACTACTACGGCTACCTGATGAACAACAACGGCACGATCGAAGGGCCGTACGGGGACTCGGGCAGCTGGGACACGCGTGAATACGGGATCCGCGACGACATCGGCTGTCCGCTGGCGCCGACCAACGGCCTCCCCTGCTACTACGAGACCGATCACCTGACAGGGATCGCGACGCAGGAAATCCTCGAAGCGCCGGCCGAACAGCCCTTCTACCTGCAGCTCGACTACACCGCCCCGCACGGGGACTTCCGCCGCCCGGCCGGCCCCGAGCCCGCCCCGCGGGAGTACGACTGGTTCAAGGGAGCCCGGCTGCCCCACGACCGCTCGGAAGGGTTCGACGAGGGCAACGTCAGCGACAAGCCCCGCTTCATCCGCGAAGCCGAACACCTGACCCTCAACGACAAGCACACCTACCGCGTCTACTGGCAGAAGCAGCTCGAGGCGCTGCGGGGGGTCGACGACGGCGTCCGGCAGATCATCGAAACCCTGGGGGCGGTGCACAAACTCGGCGAAACGTACATCCTCTTCACCTCCGACAACGGCTTCTTCTTCGGCGAGCACCGACTGATCGGCGGCAAGTTCCTCGCCTACGAGCCCGCCACCCACCTGCCCTTCCTGATCCGCGGGCCGGGCATCAGGCCCGGCACCTCGACCGGCGAGTTCGCGGCCAACATCGACATCGCGCCGACCGTCCTCGAACTCGCGGGCGCCACCGCCGACAAGAGCATCGACGGGCGCTCGATGGTCCCCTTCCTCCACGACCCCGAACTCCGCACCCGGCGTCCGCTGCTATTCGAGTCCTTCGTCGAAACCAGCGACGTCGACCAGCAGGGCGGCGCCGAAACACCGGTCGCCGTCCCCTACAGCTCCCGCGCCCGCCCCGCCCGAACCGGCGGAGGCAGCGGTGGCGGTGCCACGGCCTCGATCCTCGCCCCGCCGAAAGACTACGAGGGAGTCCGCCTCGGGCCCTGGAAGTACATCGCCTGGCCGTCCGGGGAGAAGGAGCTCTACAACATCAACAAGGACCCGAACGAGCTCAACAACCTGGTCAAGATCCCCAACTACTTCCCGGTCCGCAACTACCTCCACACGCTGCTGACCGGCGGGATCGACGAAGAAGGCGGGCTCGAGGACTGCGTCGGCCGCACCTGCAGCGAACCGGCCGCGAAAATCCCCCTCGACCGGACCGAACTGCGCCGCGTCCGCAAGGAAGAACGCGAAGAAAAGGAACAGGAACGCAGGGAAAAGCGCGAAGCTCGGGAACAGCGCGAACAGGAACGCCGGGAAGAACGCGAAGAACGCGAAAAAGCCCACCCCCACCACTAGCGGGCGGCGGCGCGGCTTCTACTTGATCACTGCGAGGACGTCGCCGCTGGCGACGGCGGTCCCCTCGGAGACGTTCAGCTCCTCGACCTTGCCGGAGCGGTGCGCGGTGATCTCGTTCTCCATCTTCATCGCCTCGATCACGCAGATCAGGTCGCCCTCCGAGACCTCGGCACCCTTCTCCACCGCCACCTTGAGGACCGTCCCCTGCAGGGGAGAGGGCAGCGACTCACTCGAAGCGGCGGCGGCTCCGCCGCTCTTGCGCTCTCGTTTCGGCGGTCGCTTGGCGCCGCCGCCGGCGACTCCGGCGACAGCGTCGCCGATCACCTTGACGTCGAAGAGCTTCCCCGAGACCTCGACCCTGTAATCGCGGGCGACCTTCTCCGGCTCATTCTCCGCCGGGGCGGGCGCCGCCGCTGCCTCGGGGGCGGTCCCCTTGAGCCACTCGCGGTCCTCCATCAGGTCGCGGCAGGTCTCCCCCTGCGCCCACTGCTCGGTGGCGAGGATCGCGCTGTGGAAGGGGATCAGGGTGGTGAGGCCGCCGACCTCGTATTCCCCGAGCGCTCGCAGCATCCGCCGCGTCGCGTGCTCGCGATCGACGTCCCAGACGATCAGCTTGGCGACCATCGGGTCGTACATCGGCGTCACCTCCGAGCCCGCCTCGACGCCCGAGTCGACCCGCACCCCCGGCCCGGCCGGCTCGCGGTAGGTCGTGATCGCGCCAGGCGCCGGAGCGAAGTTCTTGTGGGCGGCCTCGGCGTTGATCCGGCACTCGATCGCGTGCCCGCGCAGCTCGACCTCGTCCTGGGAGATCGAGAGCTGCTCCCCGGCCGCCACCAGGATCTGCTCGCGGACGATGTCGATCCCGGTCACCATCTCGGTCACGCAGTGCTCGACCTGGACCCGCGTGTTCATCTCGAGGAAGAAGTACTCCTCGCCGACCTGCATCCCCTCGACGGTTCCCGCCCCGCGATAGCCGACCGCCGCCGCCGCGTCGGTGGCGATCCTGCCGATCCGCTCGCGCATCTCGGCGTCGACGTGGGGGCCCGGCGCCTCCTCGATCACCTTCTGGTGACGGCGCTGGATCGAGCAGTCGCGCTCGCCGAGGTGGATCACGTTGCCGTGCGAGTCGGCCAGCACCTGGACCTCGACGTGGCGCGGGTCCTCGAGGTAGCGCTCGACGTAGACCCGGTCGTCGGAGAAGAACTTCTCGCCTTCGCGGGCGGCGCCCTCGAAGGCCTCCTCGAGCTCGTCGGCGCTCATCGCCACCCGGAAGCCCTTGCCGCCGCCGCCGCCGGCCGCCTTGCAGGCGACCGGGTAACCGGCATCCTCGGCCTGCTTGCGTGCCGCCTCGACGTCCTTGGCCGGCTCGGTCGCCCCCGGCACGATCGGCACACCCGCCTCGGCCATGATCTCGCGGGCTTTGGTCTTCGAGCCCATCGCTTCGATCGCCTCGGGAGGCGGCCCAATCCAGGTGATCCCGGCCTCGTCGCAGGCCCGCGCCGTCTCGGCGTTCTCGGCGAGGAAGCCGTAGCCCGGGTGGATCCCTTCGGCGCCGGCCTTCTGCGCGGTCTCGATGATCTTGGCGATGTCGAGGTAGCTCTCCGCCGGCACCGCGGGGCCGATCAGGAACGCCTCGTCGGCCTCGCGCACGTGGGGCGCGTCACGATCGATCTCCGAGTAGACGGCGACGGAGCCGATCCCCATCTCCCTCAGCGTGCGGGCTACGCGGATCGCGATCTCACCGCGGTTCGCGATCAGCACCTTCTCGAACATCACTGCTCCTGGCCGTTCATCGGCGGCGCAGTCTAATCGGATAGCTCGGCGTCAGCGCACCCTCTTCGCCAGCGTCACCTCGACCTGGCGCGCGTTGGCGGGGCCGCCCTCCGGGGTGAAGGAAACCCGGGCCGCGATCTTCGCTTCCCCGGTCCGGTCGAGGACCCTGAGGCTCTTCCCCCTGGCCCTGACGGAGAGCAGGACGGTCCCCGCCTTCGAGCAGTGCGCCCTCGCCCCCCTGACGCCGGTGCCCGCCAGGGTCAGCGTTCCCGGGCCGTCAACGGTGACCGGGAGCAGCCCGGTGCCCTTGCGCCGGCGCTTCTTCAGCTTGCCGACCCTGAAGTCGCCCCGGGTCCTGATCGAGATCGACTCCGTCCTCGTCGTCGTGACGCCGCCGGCATTCGTCGAGACGACCGTCACCGGATAGGTGCCGCGGGCCGTATAGACGTGGGAAACGGCGCTGCCGACGGCGGCGGCGCCGTCACCGAAGGAGAACGTCGGAGCCGCGATCGGCCAGAAATCGGAAACGGCGGCCGCGATCGGGACAGGGTCGCCCACCACCCCCTTCAACGGGATCGAGACGCCGCTGAGCTGCGGAGGGCCGCCGTCGAAGACGTTGGCCTGGGTGACCATGTTGAATCCGTTGGAGCGGGTCCACACGGCGGTCGTGTCGCCAGAGCCGTCGACAGCGACATGGGGACGGTAGTTTTCGTTTCCGCTCGGGGTCAGGTTGGAGGGCGGCGTGAAGGCCACGGCGCCGGGCAGGAGCACCGCCCCCCTCGGGGCCTTTTTGGCGCCGCTTTCGGCTGACCAGGCAAGCGCCACCGTGCCGTTCGCCCCCAGCGCCAGGTCGGGGAAGATCGGGGTGTTGGTCCCCGCCGAGACGTCGTACGGCGCCGAGAACGAGCCCCCCGGCGGGCTCACCGCCGCCTTGATGAAGGTTTCGCCTTTGGCGGCTGAGCGCCAGGCGACCGCCGCCGTCCCCGCTTCGTTCACCTCGAGCAACGAGTCGTCTGCGTCGGCGCCGTCCTCCGAAACCTGGACCGGGGCGCCGAACGAGGCGGCGCCGGCAGGCCTGGTCGCGACCCGGAGCAGGTGATCGGGGAACTGGCTCTGGAACCAGGCGGCCACCGCGTTGCCGGCGGCGTCCATGCCGATTCCGGCCCCTTCCGCGTTGCCGCCGGGCGTGGAGACCGTCTCCGGTTCCGTGAAGGCCTGGCCGAGCCCCGCGGGCCGGAATGCGGCC
This sequence comes from uncultured Solirubrobacterales bacterium, assembly GCA_963795295.1. Lineage (GTDB taxonomy): Bacteria > Actinomycetota > Thermoleophilia > Solirubrobacterales > 70-9 > VRUE01. The sequence goes on along the minus strand of CAWCHE010000005.1, from coordinate 6,868 downwards.
TGGATCACCCCTTCGAACTCGGACCTGAGGTAGGTCCAATCGACGATCACGTCACCGGCGGCGTCGATGGCCCCCCGCCCCTCGGAGGCAAACTGCAGCGATTCCCTCCGCAGGCGTTCCAGCCTTTCCGATTCGCTCTCCCCCGGCGGCCCGACCCCGCGCTCGGGGGAGACCCTTTCGGCGGCCGAGAAGCTTCCGTCGGGGGTGCCCACCGCGGCCTGGACGAAGAGCGGGTTCGGGCAGAGGACTTTTAGCCCGATCGCGTTTTCGCATTCGATCTGGTCGAAGCCCGAATCGGGGTCGCTGCTGCTCCAGGTGACCACGCTCGCGCCCGCGGCGTTGACGGCCACGCGGATTTCCCCCGGGACGGCTCCAGGCGGGGCCACCCAGACGGTGTGGGGAGGCGAGAAGGCGCCGCCGGGAGGGCGGATCGAGGCCTGGATCACGTAGACACCCGGGTTCTCCTCGAGGTGGCTCCAGACGGCGATCGCGGTGCCGCCGGGGGTCATCGCGATATCCGGGTCGCTGGATCGCAGGGAAAGGTCCAGCGGCGCGCCGAAGGCGCCGCCACGCTCGCGAGTCGAGACCTGGATCAGCTTGCTCGGGCCGAGGGTGCTCAGCCGCTCCCAGATCGCGACCGTGTTGCCGGCGGCGTCGCTGGCGACCCTCGGATTGCTCGCGTCGCGGCCGAATTGCGAGAGGTCGAGCGGCCCTATCCACGGCAGCGCTGCCGAGGCGGAGGTGGCGGCGAGTCCCAGAGCGCAGGCGGCGATCACCGCCGTTGCCGCAACCGCCCGCAGACTGCTCACGTCGGCCGGCGTCGGCGCTGCCTACCGGGCACGGTGGGGCACGTGCTTGGCCAGCGTCAGCTGGACCTGGCGCACGTTGGCGGGCCCACCCTCCGGGGTGAAGGAGATTTTCGCTTTGATCTTCACTTCGCCGGTCTTTTCGAGGGTCTTCAGGCTCTTTCCCTTGGCGGCGACGGAGAGTTCGACGGTCCCCGCTTTCGAGCTGCGCACGCTCGCCCGCTTGACCCCTGCTCCGCCGAGCGTGACCGTCCCCGGGCCGTCGACGGTGACGGTCAGGCGGCCGGTGCCCTTGCGCCGTTTCTTCTTCAGCTTGCCGACCTTGAAGTCGCCCCGGGTCCGGATCACGATCGTGCCGCTGGCCGTGGTCGGCGTCCCGGCGGCGTTGGTCGAGGTCACGGTCACCGGGTAGGTGCCCCGGGCCGCGTAGACGTGGGAGACGACGCCGCCGACGGCGGCGGCGCCGTCACCGAAGGAGATCGTCGGAGCGCCGATCGGCCAGAAATCGGAGGTGGCGGCCGTGACCGAGACCGGGTCGCCGACCACCCCTTTCGAGGGGATCGAGACGCCGCTGAGCCGCGGCGCGCCGGCCTCGAAGACATTGGCCTGGACGATCGAGAAGGTGCCGTTGGAACGGGTCCAAATGGCCGTCGCGTCGCCGGATGCGTCGATCGCGACGTGGGGATGGAAGAATTCGCCCGACGTCTGGGCGAGGTTCACCGGCGGCCCGAATCCAGCTGCGCCTGCCGTCAGCACCGCCGCCCTCGGGACCTCTTTGGCGCCGCTGTCGGCCGACCAGGAAACGACGACGGAGCCGTTCGGGCTCAGCGCCATGTCCGGGAAGAGCGGGTTGTTTTTCCCGGACGAGACGTCGAACGGGACGGAGAACTGCCCCCCCGGCGCCATCACCGCGGCCTGGATCAGCGATTCGCTTTTTCCGGAGATACGCCAGGCGAGGGAGGCGGTGCCGCCTTCGGTCACGGCGAGGAGCGGGCTGTCGGCGGCGGCGCCCGCTTCGGAGACGTCTGTGGCGGCGCCGAAGCTTCCCCCCGCCGGCGCCTTCGCGACCTGGATGAAGCGGTCGGTGCCGTCGTTTCGATACCAGGCGGCCACCGCGTTGCCGGCGGCGTCGACGCCGATGCCGGGTTCACCGGCGTTCTCGCCTGCTTCGGAGATCGACGTCGGCGGTGAAAAGCCCGGGCCGGCGGCGGCGCGGGTCGAGTACTGGATCACCTGATCTTCGTTGTCGAAGTAGGACCAGACGAAGCTGGCGTTGCCGGCAGCGTCGATCGCGGCCCGCGGCCCGAAGGCAAATCGCAGCGATTCTTCGCGCAGGCGTTCTTCTTTCTGTTCTTTCGTCTCGCCTTCAGGCGGGATGCCGCGTGGAGGGGAGATCCTCACCGGGGGCTGAAGGAGCCGCCCGGCGCCCGCACCGAGGCTTCGACGAAGAGCGGGTTCGGGCAGCTGACTTTTTCTTTTTTGGAGTTTTCGCATTTGACTTCTTCGAGTTTGAATGACGTCGGATCGATCCTGTCCCAGACCACGGCGGCGGCCCCGGACGCGTTGATGACGACGTGGAGTTCCTGCGGGATCACGTCCGGCGGCGCTTCCCAGACGGCGACCGGCGCCGAGAAGGAACCGCCCGGCGGGCGGACCGACTCCTGGATCACGTACCTGCCGGGGGGGTTTTCGAAGTGCTTCCAGACCGCGACCGCCGTGCCGCCCGGAGTCATCGCCAGATCCGGTTCGGTCGACCTCTGTGAGGTGTCGAGGGGGACGGTGAAGCCGCTCCCGCCTTCCCGGGTGCTCACCTGGAGGACGTGGCTGGTGCCATCGAGGACGTTCTGCCGCTCCCAGATCGAGACCGTGTTGCCGGCGGCGTCCATGGCGACGGCGGGATTGCTTGCGTTGCGTCCGGGTTGCGAGAGGTCGACCGGCCCGACCCACGACGGGGCAGCCGAGGCGGCGGCGGCGGCCACCAGGCCCAGGGCGCAGCAGAACAGAGCCATTCCCAGCACCGTGCGCGCTTTTCTCACAGCTGAACCCGCGGTTCTCAAATTCGCCCCTTCCGAAACCCTGTACATGTCCCATAACCGCCGAAACGGCCAAATAGACCGTAGCGCGCCTCACTCCCCCGGTCCAGGCTAGTCTGCCAGCGGTGCTGATCGAGCTACAGAGCCACTCGACCGTCTCCGACGGCCAGCTCCCTCCCGCCGAGGTCGTCGAGAGGGCCGCCGAGGCCGGGGTGACGACGCTGGCGCTGACCGACCACGACGCGATCGCCGGGGTGCCGGAGGCGGCGGAGGCGGCGCGGCGCCTGGGCATCGAGCTGGTTCCGGCGGTCGAGATGTCCTGCGTCCACGAGTACGCGGAAGACCTCCACGTCTGCGGCTACTGGATCGACCTCGAGGCGATGGGGCCCGCCTGCGAGCGGGCCCAGGGGGAACGCCGCGCGAGGGCCGGTGAGATCGTCGAGAACCTGCGGAGGGAGGGCTTCGACCTGACGCTCGAGGACGCGATCCGCGAGGCGGGCGACGCCGACTCGATCGGCCGGCCGCACATCGCCAGGGCGGCCGGGGCGAGCGGCGACCTCGGGCCCTTCTTCGAGGAGTACCTGGTGCCCGGCGCCAAGGCGTTCGTGCCGCGGCGCTGGCCGACGGCGCAGGAGGCGGTGGAGACCATCCACGCGGCCGGCGGAGTCGCCGTCGTCGCCCACCCCTACTGGGACATCTCCGAGCCGGCCAAGGTCGAGGAGCTGATCCGGGCCCTCGAGATAGACGGAGTTGAGACCTTCTACCCGCCCCACACGAAGGAGCAGACCGAGCACCTGCTGCGCCTCTGCGACGAGCTGAGCCTCGTTCCCACGGCATCGTCGGACTACCACGGGCCGACGCACAAGACCTTCTCCAAGTTCGGCGACTACGACACCTACGGGCTGGGCGAGCCTCGGGTTCCTCCGAAGCCCTAGTGGAGGAGGAGGGTTGGGTGGCCCTCCTCGCTCAACTTTTTCGATGGAGAGGACCGGTTGAGCCTTGGGCCGGCTGCCGAAAAAGTACAAGCCGCTCGGAGGGCCACCCAACCCTCCCCACTCGAGCCGCTCCGGTGACTCCTGGAGCCCGTGCGCCGGCGGGGGTGTCTAGACCCCTCAAGGAGAAACAGCTCACTGACTCTGCTGCGGCCGGAGCAATAGGGGCTTTGGGCGACACGAGGGACTCGCGCAGAAGCCCGCCCAGCCCGAGCACGGGACGCCGATCCGGGCGCTGCCGCGACCGCTGTGGAGATGGAGGGGAAGGCCCCTCTCTGACTGGCGGATACTCAAAAACGCCGCCCCTATAAGGGCGGCGTTTTGTCAGACAGAGAGGGGCCTTCCCCTCCCCCAACTAAGCCGTGACGGCAGAGGCCGGGATCAGGTCCCGCGACTCGAGGTAGTCGAGCAGCTTCTGCGCCGACTCCTCGGGCGACTCGTTCTCGGTGTCGCAGACCCACGCCGGATTCTCGGGAATCTCGTAGGGGTCGGAGACGCCGGTGAATTCTTTGATCTCGCCGGCGAAGGCTTTCTTGTAGAGGCCCTTGACGTCGCGCTCGGCGCAGGTGTCGACCGAGGCCTTGACGTAGACCTCGATGAAGCGGTCGCCCATCAGCTCGTGAGCCTCGTCGCGAATCTCCGCGTAGGGGGAGATCGCGGCGGTGATCACCGGCACGCCGTTGCGGCTGAGCAGGTCGGCGACGAAGGCGATGCGACGGATGTTGATGTCGCGGTCCTCCTTCGAGAAGCCGAGGCCTTTCGAGAGGTTTTCGCGGACGATGTCCCCGTCGAGGATCTCGAGCTTCGAGCCGCGGTTGCGGAGCTCGGTCTCGAGCAGCCCCGAAATGGTCGTCTTGCCGGCCCCGGAGAGCCCGGTGAACCAGAGCGTGAATCCCTTCTCACCAGCCATGAGTTTTCAGTCCTCCTTGTAAGCGTCGATCAGGATGTCAGCGACCTCGTCACGTGAGAACTCGTGCGGCGGCCTTTCGCCGTTGCCGAGCATCTCGCGGACCTTGGTTCCGGAGAGGAAGAGGTGCGCCTCTTTGTCGTGCGGACAGGTCTTGCCGGAGGCGAGCCCCTCGCACTCCCTGCACCAGAAGGTGTGCTCGAACATCAGCGGCTCGATGCCGAGCTCGTCGATGTCGATCTCGTCGAAGATCTTCTGGGCGTCGTAGGTGCCGTAGTAGTTGCCGACGCCGGCGTGGTCGCGGCCGACGATGAAGTGGGTCGCGCCGTAGTTGCGGCGGACGATCGCGTGGAGGACCGCCTCGCGGGGGCCGGCGTAGTGCATCTTCGCCGGCTTCACGCCCAGCACCACCCGGTCGTTCGGGTAGTAGTTGTCCATCAGCACCTCGTAGCACTTCATCCGCACGTCGGCCGGGATGTCGTCGGCCTTGGTCTTGCCGATCAGCGGGTGGATGAAGAGCCCGTCACAGGTCTCCAGCGCCGCCTTGGTCAGGTACTCGTGGGCGCGGTGGATCGGGTTGCGGGTCTGGAAGGCGACGATCTTCTTCCAGCCGCGCGCCTCGAAGTCGGCCTTGTGCTCGGCGGGCGTCTTGTAACGCCGCATGAAGGCCTCCTCGTGATCGGGAAGCGCATCGACCTCGATCGGGCCGGCGAGCAGGCGGTCGCCCTCGGCGTAGATCGCGGCGACGCCGGGGTGGTCCCCGTCGGTTGTCCCGTAGACCTGCTCGGCCTCGCGCTTGACGTCGCGCTCCCAGATCTCCTCGACGGTCAGCGTGCCGAGGGCCTTGCCTTCGTCACTAGAGAGGGCGATCTTGTCGCCGACCTCGCACTCGAGGTCGCTCGCCAGGGTGATCGGGATCGGCCAGTAGTCGCCGTCGACGGTCCGCATCTCAGAACAGACACGCTCCCAGTCGGCGGAGCCCTGGAAGCCGGTCAGTGGCGCGAAGCCGCCGTTGCCGATCATCTCGAAGTCGGCGGTGTGGCGCTCGTCGAGTGTCAGGGAAAGCTCGGTCATCGTCTCGCTCATCGGAAAATTCTCACCAATCGGTTGGGTAAAGGGAATCAGGAATAGGAAATCGGGGGGGCGCCGGAGCGCGTCAGCTCAGATCAGTTGATCCCGCACTCGGTCTTTGCCAGACCGGCCCAGCGACCGTCGCGGGGCGAGCCGCCGGGCCCGACCGGATTGGTGCAGTGCGTGCAGCCGATCGACGGGTAGCCGTGGTCGTGGAGGGGGTTGTACGGGAGGTTGTGCTCACGGATGTAGTTCCAGACGTCGCGCTCGGACCAGTCCGCGAGGGGATTCAGCTTCCAGAGGTTGAATTTCTTGTCCCAGCCGAGCTTCGGCGTCTTGGAGCGTGTGCTGGAGTCCCCGCGGCGGACGCCGGCGGCCCAGCAGTCTACGGAAGATAGGGCGCGGCGCATCGGCTCGACCTTGCGCAGGCCGCAGCAGGAGTCGGGGTCACTGTTCCAGAGCTGATCGCCGTAGCGCTCAGCCTGCTCCTCGAGGGTGAGGTTGTGGTACCGGTCGAACTCGATCCCGAGGAACTCCGCCAGCCGGTCCCGGGTCTCGTAGGTCTCCGGGAAGAGGACGTCGGTGTCGAGGTAGAAGAAGCGGGCGGCGGGGTTGATCTGCGACGCCATGTGGGCCGTCACCGAGCTCGTTTTCTGGAACGAGCAGGCGATGTAGTGGCGCTCGCCGAAGGTGTCGAACATCCACTCGAGCGCCTGCTGAGGGCTGCGGGGCTCGAGCTCGTCGGCCACCGAGCTCGCCCACTCCTCCGAGGAGACGAAGTTCAGGGGTGCGGTCGCGGTCGCGGGGTTCATATCGCGCACTCCCCCTCCCCGCGCTCAACCTTGTAGGGGCTGGAGCGGTTCCAATCGATGAACTGCTGCATCGTCTCGAGGCTGAACTCGGCGGGCATCGTCAGGTCCTTGACCTCGACTTCGAAGCGCTCGGCGCCGACCCGCTCGGCGAAGGGGTTGAACTCCTCGCCCTCGGAGCGCTCGGCCTCATAGAGACGGATCCAACGCTCGACCGCCTCCGGCACGCGTTTGGCCGGCAGCCGCGATT
>CAWCHE010000004.1:0-173026 GCA_963795295.1 uncultured Solirubrobacterales bacterium | reverse complement strand
ACTTCCGCGGCGGTATCGGTGCCGAAGCGGTGCGCGACCTGCTCGAGCAGGTCGACCTCGAGGCCGAATGCGAGGAGATGGAGCAGGTCATCAACACCTCCAAAGGCCAGGAACAGGCCCGCGCGGTGAAGCGCCTGAAAGTCGCCTCCGCCTTCCTCAACTCCGACAACAAGCCGGACTGGATGATCCTCGACTGCGTGCCGGTGATCCCGCCGGAGCTGCGCCCGATGGTGCAGCTCGACGGCGGCCGCTTCGCGACGTCGGACCTCAACGACCTCTACCGCCGGGTGATCAACCGCAACAACCGGCTCAAAAGGCTGCTCGACCTCGGCGCCCCCGAGATCATCGTCAACAACGAGAAGCGGATGCTGCAGGAGGCGGTCGACGCGCTGTTCGACAACGGCCGTCGCGGACGCCCGGTCACGGGCCCCGGCAACCGTCCCCTGAAGTCGCTCTCGGACATGCTCAAGGGCAAGCAGGGACGCTTCCGCCAGAACCTGCTCGGCAAGCGCGTCGACTACTCGGGACGTTCCGTGATCGTCTCCGGTCCGAGCCTGCGGCTGCACCAGTGCGGGCTGCCGAAGCTCATGGCGCTCGAGCTCTTCAAGCCGTTCATCATGGCCCAGCTCGTCGAGCGCAAAGCCGTGCAGAACATCAAGGCGGCGAAGAAGATGGTCGAGTCGATGATCCCGGAGGTCTGGGACGTGCTCGAGGAGGTCATCAACGAGCACCCGGTGCTGCTCAACCGCGCGCCGACCCTTCACCGCCTGGGGATCCAGGCCTTCGAGCCGGTGCTGGTCGAGGGCAAGGCGATCCAGGTCCACCCGCTCGTCTGTCACGCCTTCAACGCCGATTTCGACGGCGATCAGATGGCGGTGCACGTGCCGCTTTCCGCCGAGGCCCAGGCCGAGGCGCGGATCCTGATGCTCTCGGCCAACAACATCCTCTCGCCTGCTCACGGTGCGCCTCTGGCGACTCCGACGCAGGACATGGTGCTGGGCATCTACTACCTGACCTACGGCCCCGACGCCGAGGAGCTCAAGAAGGTCGACGAGGGCCTCAAGTCGGGCAAGGCCACCGCTCGCAACGGCAGCCGCCGAAGGTCTTCCGCTCATCGCAGGAGGCCGAGCTCGTATACGAGAACGGCGGCTGCAAGCTGCACGACCAGGCCGAGTACCGGCGGGCCGGCACCGAGCACTTCCTGACCACGGTCGGGCGCATCATCTTCAACGAGAAGATCGAGCGCGCCCTCGCCGAGGCGCTGGAGGACAGCTTCGACCCGGAGCAGTTCGAGTTCGTCAACTTCTCGCTGAAGAAGCGTGACGTCAACGAGATGGTGTCGAACCTGGTCAAGGCATACGGGGCGCCGGCCGTCTCGCAGGTGCTCGATGCGTTCAAGGACCTCGGATTCCACTACGCCAGCCAGGCGGGGATCACGGTTTCCAAGAACAACGTGATCTCGCCGCCGAGCAAGGATGAGATCCTCGAGCGCTACGAGAAGGAGACGACGGCGATCCAGGGCCAGTACGACGACGGCTACATCACCGCCGAGGAGCGCCACGAGGCGGTCACGGCGCACTGGAACCGGGCCACCGACGAGGTCGCGCAGGCGATGGAGGACAACCTCGACGAGCTGAACCCGATCTTCATGATGGCCAACTCGGGAGCGCGTGGATCGTTCAAACAGATCCGCCAGCTGGCCGGGATGCGAGGCCTGATGGCCAACCCGAAAGGCGAAATCATCGAGCGGCCGATCAAGGCCAACTTCATGGAGGGCCTCTCGGTCCTGGAGTACTTCATCTCCACCCACGGCGCCCGAAAGGGTCTCGCCGACACCGCGCTGCGGACGGCGGACTCGGGTTACCTGACGCGCCGTCTGGTCGACGTCGCCCAGGACGTGATCGTGCGTGAAGAGGACTGCAAAACCAAAGAACACATCGAGATGGCGCTCCGCAAGGACGACAACTCGCTCAACGACAACCTCGCCGGCCGCCTGGCTCGAAAAAGCTCGAGACCAAACGCGGTCGTGAGCTGCTCAAGCGCAACCAGGAGATCACGATGGACGACGTCGAGCAGATCGCCGAGGCATTCGGCGACGAGACCGACGTCCTGATCCCGGTCCGCTCAACCCTCAAGTGCGAGGCCGACTCCGGCGTTTGCCGAGCCTGTTACGGCGTCGCCCCGGCGACCGGATTCACGGTCAACATCGGCGACGCGGTGGGGATCATCGCCGCCCAGTCGATCGGCGAGCCCGGCACCCAGCTGACCATGCGCACCTTCCACACGGGTGGTGTCGCGGGCCAGGACATCACCCAGGGCCTGCCGCGCATCGTCGAGCTCTTCGAGGCTCGTAAACCGAAGGGCCTGGCGCAGATGGCCGACGCGGCCGGAAAAGTCGCGATCGAAGAGACCGACAAAGCGCTGAAAGTGATCGTGATCGAGTCGAGCGGGGAGGAGCACTCCTACAGCTTCCCGCCGCGGACCCGCCTCCACGTCACCCACGGCGAAAAAGTCGAGATCGGCCAGCAGCTCAACGAGGGCTCGCTCTACCCGGCCGACCTGCTCGCGATCCGCGGGCGCACCGACGTCGAGCTCTACCTCGTCGCCGAGGTGCAGAGGGTCTACCGCGCCCAGGGCGTGGACATCAACGACAAGCACATCGAGCTGATCGCCCGGCAGATGCTGAAGAAGACCCGGATCGAGTCGAAGGGCTCGACCGGCCTGCTGCCCGGGCAGCTCGAAGACCGCGGCAAACTCAAATTGCTCAACAAGAAGACGAAGGAAGAAGGCGGCACCCCGGCCAAAGGCGAGGAGGTCATCCTCGGGATCACCAAGGCCTCGCTGGCGACCGAGTCCTTCCTCTCAGCGGCCTCGTTCCAGGAGACGACCAAGGTGCTCACGGACGCCGCCCTCGAGGGCAAGCGCGACCGCCTGGTCGGGCTCAAGGAGAACGTGATCATCGGCAAGCTGATCCCTGCCGCGACCGGCCTCAAGCACTACCGGACGCTCTCGGTCGAGCCCGCCGTGCCGATCGAACCGCCGAGCGAGGAGGGCCTGCTCGACGAAGACGAGCTCGCCGCCGAGCTCGGGGTCGACGGCGGCGACGCTCCGGTCGAGGGCTTCGGCCCCTCCTTCGCGGAGGAGCTCGAGGAGCTCGCGCAGGAGATCCAGAGCACTACGGACGAGCCCAAAACCTCTTAGTTGGGGTGAGGGGCCGGGGGCCCCTGCTGCGGAACCCGCCCCCTTTCAGGGGGCTCACAAGTTCCGCTGCAGGAACCCCCGGCCCCTCCCGACGAACGCTCTGATCGGCCGGAGTGTTTTGGATTGCGCGAGGTAGATGGGCTAGGGCTCGGGGCTGCTCTTAATGGTCAGCGGGGGGTGAAGATGGTGGTGCGGATGGCGTGGTGGTCGCTGCCTTTTAGGTTCAGGACGCTGTAGTCGGCGATGCCGAGGCGGTCGTCGGCTAGGACGTGGTCGATCGTGACCAGGGGGCCGAGGGAGCCTCCGGCGGGCCAGGTGAAGTCGAGTCCGTCGCCGGTCGTCGCGCCCGCGTCGCGGTAGCCGCGGGAGACGACGTCGCGGAAGGCCGACTGGTCGAGGGTCGCGTTGAAGTCGCCGACGAGGACCCAGGGCACCCCTGAGCCGGCCGTGGGCAGGCTCTCGAGGGTATCCCGCCAGTTGGAGACCTGGCCGAGCTTGGGAGTGTCCGGATGGACGACGACGAGCCGCAGCCGCCGGCCGTCGGCGAAGCTGAGCCCGACGCGAGAGGTCCTCAGGTCGGGGGCCGAGAGCCGGCGGAGCGGCAGCCTCGAGTAGACGCCGAGCCCCGGCATTCCCGGCCGCACCGAGATGATCGAGTGCGGCAGGAGCCGGGAGATCCCCCAGTAGCGCAGGTAGTAGTCGTAGGTGGGCTTCAGCTCCTCGACGGCCAGCAGATCGGGCCTCTCCCGCTCGACCAGTTCCATCAGAGCCCGCGCGTGCGCCCCTCCGAAGGCGATGTTGGCCGAGAGGATCCTGAGTTGGTCGCTCGATGCCGGCGCCCGTTCAGCGCCCCCGAACGCACGCGGCAGGACGGCGAGGGCCAGGCAGGCGACGCTGACCGCGGCCACCAGTGTCGCCGCCCAGTTGCGAAGGGCCGCCGCCGTCACCCCGACCAGCAGCGCCGCGATCGCGGCCCAGGGCGTGAATGCCATCAGCGGCGCCAGGTAGCTGCCGCCGTCGAGGCCGGCGAGACGAACGAGGGCCCAGAGCGCGAATAGGACCACCCCCACCCAGATCACCCAGCTGCGCTTCGCCCCCAGTGCGTCGATCATCGGCGGCACGCTAGAGGCTGGGGCCGAAGGGAGCCTAAGCGCCGGTGGAGGGGCGGCAGTAGATTGGCCAGATGGCCCCCGCGGAGAAGGTCTGCATCATCGGCGCCGGCTCGTCCGGGATCGCCGCCTGTCAGGTGCTGAAGAGCCGCGGGATCCCTTACGACTGCTTCGAGAAGGGCTCGGAGATCGGCGGCAACTGGCGCTACGGGAACGACAACGGGGTCTCGTCCGCCTATCGCTCGCTCCACATCAACAGTGCCCGCAAGCTGATGTCCTACCGGGCTTTCCCGATGCCCGACGACTACCCCGACTACCCGAGCCACTTCCAGGTGGCCGCGTACTTCGACGCCTACGCCGAGCGCTTCGGCCTGATCGACGGGATCTTGTTCCGCACCGAGGTCCTCTCTGTCGAGCCTGTCGAGGGCGCCTGGGAGGTCACCGTGAGCGACGCCGAGGGCGAGCGGCGCACCGAGAGCTACCGGGCGGTCCTCGTCGCCAACGGACACCACTGGGACCCACGCTGGCCCGAGCCTCCCTTCCCGGGCTCCGATGGATTCGACGGCGAGCAGATGCACGTCCACCACTACCGCGAGCCCGATGTCCTGGTCGGCAAGCGGGTCGTGGTGCTCGGGATCGGCAACTCCGCGGTCGACATCGCCGTCGAGTCCTCGCGTATCGCCGAGAAGACCTTCCTGGCGATGCGCCGGGGCGCCCACGTCATTCCCAAGTTCCTCGGCGGCAAGCCGGTCGATGAAGCGACGCCCCCCGTCGCCACCAGGCTGCCGCTCTCCGTCCGGCGCTTCTTCATGAAGCGGCTGCTGCGGCTGTCGGTGGGGGAGATGACCGATTACGGCCTGCCCAAGCCCGACCACAAGCTGCTGGAGGCTCACCCCACGGTCTCCTCGGAGCTGCTGCCGCGCCTCGGGCACGGCGACATCTCCGTCAAGCCGAACATCGACCGTTTCACCGGCGGCCGCGGGGTCCGTTTCGTCGACGGCAGCGAAGAGGAGATCGACCTCGTCGTCTACTGCACCGGCTACCGGATCACCTTCCCCTTCCTCGACGCCTCGGTCTTCGAGGCCGCTGAGAATCGGATGCCGCTCTACCGGCGGGTCGCCGCGATCGAGCGGCCGGGCCTTTACTTCATCGGCTTCGTGCAGCCGCTGGGGCCGATCATGCCGGTCGCCGAGGCCCAGTCCGAATGGATAGCCGACCTCCTCCGGGGCAGGGCGACCCTGCCCTCACCGGCAGAGATGAGCGCCGAGATAGCGACGCACGAACGGGCGATGCGAGAGCGCTTTGTCGCCTCCAAGCGCCACACGATCGAGGTCGACTTCCACCCGTATCTGCGTGAGATTCGCCAAGAGCGCAAGCGCTCGGCCCAGCCGGTCTGATCGCCGCTCGCTCAGTCAGCCTGACGGGTGTGCGCGGAGGACCCGTGCCCGTCCAGCGGAACTTGTGAGCGACCGCAGGGAGCGAGTTCCGATTGACGGGTGCGGATCCGCGGCCGGGCGGAGCCTCCAAAAGGACCGCCGTGCGGGCCGCGCGGTCTAGGTCGATTCGGCTCCCAGCGCTTGAAGCCCTCGTCACTGTCTTCACTGGGCTCATAGGCGTCGTCGGGTGTCTGGTGACTCGCCCACCAGACCAGCCAGATTCCGGCGAAGACCGGGATCTTGAGGACGACGAGAAGGAAGAAGATGGGCCAGAAACCCTGCATCGCAGGTCAGTCTAGACAGCGGCCGGGCGCCCGGCGCGCTACTCCGTTTCCAGGCTCTTGGCCCAGGCGATCAGCGCTTCGGTGTGGGCGTCCTCGAGCCCGTGCGCCGACTCGGTCGGTACCAGGAGGGTGGGCTCGGACCGTTTCCGCGCCCACTCGTAACAGCTCTCATCGAGGCTGTCGTCGATCCAGGCCATCGGCCTTCCCTTCGAGAAGACCTCGAGCGGCTCGAGCTTCCAGTGGGCGGTCCCGAAGCGGGCGGCGCCCCCGAAGTTGAGGACGGGAAGCTCGGGCATGCCGATCACGTTCGGCATGTAGTCGTTGGCTTTCTCCTCCCAGCCGGTCGCCCAGACCATGTCGTAGTGATCACGCAGCCGGAGCAATCGTTTCCCGGCCCCGAGCGAGATGCAGTGGACCATGCCGTCGATCAGCTCGAAACGGGCCATGTCGCTGGGCGGCGGCTCGTCGAAGCCGAAGAGGCTGATCACTCCGTCTACATCGATCGCGAGGAGCGGGCGGTTCATCGCCTTGCCCCCCCGCTACCAGCGATAGTGGGCGAAGGCCTTGTTTGCCTGGGCCATGCGGTAGATGTCGTCCTTCCGCTTCCAGGCGCTGCCCTGCTGCTGATTTGCGTCGAGAATCTCATTCGCGAGCCGGTCGGCCATCGAGTACTCGCGGCGGTTGCGGGCGAAATCGACGAGCCAGCGGACCGCGAGGGTGCGGGCGCGTCGGGCGGGAACCTCGACCGGGACCTGGTAGGTCGCTCCGCCGACGCGGCGGGAGCGGACCTCGAGCACTGGAGTCAGCTGTTTGATCGCGGCCTCCAGCGTCTCGACCGCATCCTCGCCGGACTTCTCCCCGACGATCGCGAGGGCGTCGTAGACGATCCGCTCGGCGAGGGACTTTTTGCCGTCGCGCATCACCTTGTTGATGACCTGCTGGACGAGCCGGTTGCGGTGACGCGCGTCCGGCTCGAGCGGCCTGATCTGTGCGGCTGAGCGTCGCGGCACTAGGAAGCTTTCACGCCGTAGCGGGAGCGGGCCTGCTTGCGGTCGGAGACGCCGGCGGCGTCGAGGGTGCCGCGGACGACCTTGTAACGGACTCCCGGCAGATCCTTGACCCGGCCTCCCCTGACCAGGACCACGGAGTGCTCCTGGAGGTTGTGGCCCTCGCCCGGGATGTAGGTGGTGACCTCCATGCCGTTGGTGAGGCGCACTCGGGCGATCTTGCGCAGGGCCGAGTTCGGCTTCTTCGGCGTTACGGTTGCGACGCGGGTGCAGACGCCCCGCCGCTGCGGCGCGGCGACGGCCTTCTTGCGCCCTTGCCCGGACTTGAGGCCCGGCGTGGTCGTCTTCTTCTTAGGCCGCTTGCGGCCCTTGCGTACAAGTTGGTTCGTGTTCGGCACGGCCGCGCATGGTAGCGGGCTGCCGCTCTTGGGGCGAGGACGAGCAGCAGGCCGCCGAGCATCAACCCGCCCGCCGCGGCGAGTTGAGCGTAGAAGCCGTCGGTCAGGATCGCGGTGGCGCCGGCGAAGCGGGCCGCCTGCGAACCGGCGTCGAGCCCGGCCGGCATGTCGACGATGAGGACGACTCCGGCGCTGAGCGCGCCGAGCGCGAAAACGACCCGTCCGAGGCGCCGCCGCCCGCTGCGAAGGACGAAGACGCCGATCGCCGCCGCCAGCAGCGCCACCGGGACGAGCACGAAGGAGTGGGCGTCGATCGGCGTCTCGACCCCGACAAGCGGCGCTTCGGCTGCGATCAGCCCGGCGTACCCCGGCTGGCCGACCTCGACCCCGCGGTAGTCGACGAACTGAGCCGCGAGCAGGCAGGCCGAGGAGGCGATGATCACGCAGCAGATGCCGCGCTCCGGCGTCAGCACCGCGCTGGCCCGGGTCGCGGCGCGGGCCAGCGCTCGCCCGGCGGCGCGAAGGCGGCGCTCGGTGAACCCGAGCGCCCGGAACAGGACGATGCCGAGCGGCCGCAACCGCCTCCCGGTCCATCGGGCGAGCCGCCCGAGGCGCGCGTAGACCGGCTTCCCCCACGCGAGGAGGCGCTTCGACCAGCGCCGCGCCGCGAGCCGCCCGCGCCGGGCTCCGACGAGGACAGTCGGCTCGACCCTGTGGAAGACCCGATCGACTCGGCGATCGACGCGGCGGGTCCAGCGCACGGCCCGGTCGAGCAGGGAGGCCCTGCGGCGGCGATTGGGCGCTGCTATCATCGCGCGCCGCTGGGCCCTCGTCTTCTTCGCGGGCTTCCGCGGGCCCGCGAGGGCCTTTTTCTTGCGCCGATCTCGGTCCTTGCCGGATGGCTCTCGTTTCGCTCGTCCCCGCTTCAAATTCAACCCTTACCTTAAGACCATGCCACGAAGCTTCCCATTAGAGAAAACCCGGAACATCGGAATCATGGCGCACATCGACGCCGGTAAGACGACGACGACCGAGCGCATCCTCTACTACACCGGCCGAACTCACAAAATCGGCGAGGTCCACGAGGGCGCCGCCGTGATGGACTGGATGGAGCAGGAGCAGGAGCGGGGGATCACGATCACCTCAGCCGCGACCGCCTGCGAGTGGAACGGCCACCGGATCAACATCATCGACACGCCGGGCCACGTCGACTTCACCGTCGAGGTCGAGCGCAGCCTCCGCGTCCTCGACGGCGCGATCGCGGTCTTCGATGCCGTCGCCGGCGTCGAGCCCCAGTCGGAGACGGTCTGGCGCCAGGCCGACAAGTACCAGGTTCCGCGCTTCGCCTACATCAACAAGATGGACCGGACCGGCGCCGACTTCTTCAACGCGGTCGAGACGATGCGGGACCGGCTCGGTGCCAACCCGCTTCCGATCCAGCTGCCGATCGGCAGCGAGGGCGACTTCATCGGCGTCGTCGACCTGATCGAGATGAAAGCCCTGGTCTGGCAGGACGAGCTCGGGACCGAGTTCGAGACGACCGAGATCCCGGCCGACCTCGTCGACCAGGCCGAGGAATACCGGACCCAGCTGATCGAGGCCTGCGCCGATTACGACGACGAACTGATGGAGGCCTACCTCGGCGAGGAAGAGATTCCCCATGAGCGGATCGCGAAGTCGCTGCACCGCGCCTGCCTCGACACCAAGGTGACGCCGGTGCTCTGCGGCTCCTCGTTCAAGAACAAGGGGGTGCAGCCGCTGCTCGACGCCGTCGTCGAGCTGCTGCCCTCCCCGCTCGAGGTGCCGCCGGTGACCGGGCTGGTCCCCGCCGGCAAGGGCGAAGACGAGCCGACCGAGGCCGAGCGCCCCGCCGACGACAGCGGCCCCTTCGCCGCGCTCGCCTTCAAGATCATGACCGACCCCTACGTCGGCAAGCTCACCTACTTCCGCGTCTACTCGGGCAAGCTCGAGGCCGGCGGCCGCGTCCTCAACGTGAAATCCGGCAGGACCGAGCGCATCGGACGGCTGCTGATGATGCACGCCAACAGCCGCGAGGAGATCGAGGAGGTCTACTCGGGCGACATCTGCGCCGGCGTCGGCCTCAAGGACACCAGCACCGGCGACACGCTCGCCGCGCCGGACGCCCCGATCGCCCTCGAGAGCATCGAATTCCCGGAGACGGTGATCGCCGTCGCGATCGAGCCGAAAACCAAAGCCGACCAGGAGAAGATGGGGACCGCCCTGCAGCGCCTCGGCGAGGAGGACCCGACCTTCCGGATCGAATCCGACGAGGAGACCGCGCAGACGCTGATCCACGGCATGGGCGAGCTCCACCTCGAGGTGATCGTCGACCGCATGCTGCGCGAGTTCAAAGTCGACGCCAACGTCGGCAAGCCTCAGGTTGCCTACCGCGAGACGATCCGCAAGGAGGCCAAGAAGGTCGATGCGCGCTTCGTCCGCCAGACGGGCGGCCGCGGCCAGTTCGGCCACGTTGTCATCAACGCCGAGCCGGCCCCCGGCGAGGGCTTCGTCTTCGAGAACAAAATCAAGGGCGGCGCCATCCCCGGCGAATACATCGGCCCCGCCGAACAGGGGATGAAAGAGGCGCTCGAAAACGGCGTCAAAGCCGGCTACCCGATGGTCGACGTCAAGGTCGAACTGATCGACGGCTCCTTCCACGACGTCGACTCCTCGGAGATGGCTTTCAAAATCGCCGGCTCGATGGCGATCCAGGAGGCCGCCCGCAAGGCCAACCCGGTTCTGCTCGAGCCCGTGATGGCGGTCGAGGTGGTGACGCCGGAGGACTTTCTCGGCGACGTCATCGGCGATCTCTCGCGGCGGCGAGGCAAGGTCCAGGGGCAGGACCAGCGCGGCAACGCGCTCGCAGTCCAGGCCTTCGTGCCGCTCGGCGAGATGTTCGGATACGCCACCGATCTTCGCTCCTCGACCCAGGGCAGAGCGACCTACACGATGCAGTTCGAGCGCTACGAGGAGGTCCCGACGAACATCGCCGAGGAGATCGTCGAGCACCGCGCAGGAGGGTCTGACGGTGCGAGCTCGTAGGGCCGGCAGCTAACGAGGCGGGTATCTGGCTATATTTCCCAGGTTCGCCCGCAGGCAGGACAGTGCTGCCCTGCACAGGCATGACTTCACAGACTTAAGCAACGACCGCAGACAGAAAACGACTTTCGAAAGGTAGAACGGAGAGCGATGTCCAAGGAGAAGTTCGAGCGCGATAAGCCGCACGTCAACGTAGGCACGATCGGTCACATCGATCACGGCAAGACGACGCTGACGGCCGCGATCACCCAGACGCTCTCAACGGTGGGCGGGGCCGAAGCCCAGAGCTTCGCCGAGATCGACAACGCTCCGGAGGAGAAGGAGCGTGGGATCACGATCGCGACCTCACACGTCGAGTACCAGACCGAGAACCGTCACTACGCCCACGTCGACTGCCCCGGCCACGCCGACTACGTCAAGAACATGATCACCGGCGCCGCCCAGATGGACGGCGCGATCCTGGTCGTCTCGGCCGCCGACGGCGTCATGCCGCAGACGCGGGAGCACATCCTGCTGGCGCGTCAGGTCAACGTCCCGCACGTGGTCGTCTTCCTCAACAAGATCGACCAGGTCGACGACGACGAACTGGTAGAGCTGGTCGAGGAGGAGGTCAAGGAACTCCTCGACGAGTACGACTTCCCCGGCGACGACACGCCGATCATCAAAGGCTCGGCGCTGAAGGCGCTGGAAGGCGACGAGGAGGCCCAGAAAGCGGTCTTCGAGCTCGCCGCGGCCCTCGACTCCTACATCCCCGAGCCCGTCCGCGAGCTCGACAAGCCCTTCCTGATGCCGATCGAGGACATCTTCTCGATCACCGGCCGCGGCACGGTCGCCACCGGCCGCGTCGAGCAGGGAATCGTCAACTCCGGCGATGAGGTTGAGATCGTGGGCATGCAGGACACGAGCAAAACCGTCGTCACCGGCGTCGAGATGTTCCGCAAGCTCCTCGACCAGGGGCAGGCCGGCGACAACATCGGCGCCCTCCTGCGCGGCACCAAGCGCGAGGAGATCGAGCGCGGGCAGGTCCTCTGCAAGCCGGGATCGATCACGCCTCACACCAAGTTCAAAGCCGAGGTCTACTGCCTGAAAAAGGAGGAGGGTGGTCGTCACACGCCGTTCTTCTCCGGGTACCGGCCTCAGTTCTACTTCCGGACCACCGACGTGACTGGGATCGCCAACCTCCCCGAGGGGACCGAGATGGTGATGCCGGGAGATAACGTCGAGATGACGATCGAGCTGATTCAGCCGATCGCCATGGATCAGGGTCTGCGGTTCGCCATCCGCGAGGGTGGTCGGACGGTCGGCTCGGGGGTCGTCGCCGAGGTCATCGAGTAGACGCCTCACAGGGGCGGGCCGACGGCCCCTCCTTCTGCCGCCCTGAGTGGGCGGCAGAGAACAACCGCAATCACATACGACCGGGGCGGCGCCCCACCTAAAGGGGCCCCGCCCTTTACGCGCGATAAGTGCGCGCGAAAGAAAGACGGAAGAGAAAAAGAATTCAGAAGTGGCAGCTATAGCGGCACAAAAAATCCGGATCCGACTGAAGGCGTACGACCACGACGCCATAGATCGGGCTGCCCGCGAGATCGTCGAGACCGCGGAGCGCACCGGCGCCAGCGTCTCGGGGCCGGTGCCGCTGCCGACCGAGAAAAACGTCTACTGCGTGATCAAGTCCCCGTTTAAGGACAAGGACTCGCGCGAGCACTTCGAGATCCGCACCCACAAGCGGCTGATCGACATCCATCAGCCGTCGCCGAAAACCGTCGACTCACTGCAGCGCCTCGATTCGCTGCCGGCCGGGGTCGACATCGAGATCCGGCTTTGAGCGTGGCGGCGATCCTCGGCAAGAAGCTAGGCATGACGCAGGTCTTCCGCGAGGACGGCGAGGTCGTGCCCGTGACCGTGATCGAGGCAGGCCCCTGCAAGGTGACCGCTGTCCGCGACCCCGACCGCGACGGCTACGCCGCGGTCCAGCTCGCCTTCGGCGAGACCAAGGAGGGGAAGCTGACGCGGGCCGAGGAGGGCCACACCAAGAAGGCCGGCAGCGCGCCGATGCGGCACCTCGTCGAGTTCCGCGACGAGGACCTCGGCGCCGAGGAGGGCCCCAAGATCGGTGATGACGTCACCGTCGCCTCCTTCGAGGCGGGCCAGAAGGTCAAGGTCTCCGGTGTCTCGATCGGCAAGGGCTTCCAGGGCGGGATCAAGCGCCACAACTTCAGCCGCGGGCCGGTCAGCCACGGTTCCCACAACGTCAGGGCGCCGGGATCGATCGGCGCCAGCGCCTTCCCGGCACGGGTCTTCAAAGGGATGAAGATGCCCGGCCAGATGGGGTCCAAGCGGGTCACCCAGAAGGGCCTCGAAGTCGCCGACATCGACGCCGATCGCAACCTGCTCTTGATCCGGGGCTCGGTTCCCGGCTCCCGCAACGCCATGGTCGAGGTGAGGACCGATGTCTAAAGCCGCCGTGCTCGGCAAAACCACGAAAGCCGACCTCCCCAAAGAGGTCTTCTCCGAGCCCTTCCACCAGTCGCTGGTCCACGAGTCCGCGCGGGCCGACCTGGCCGCGCGCCGCAGCGGCAACGCCTCGACCCTGACCCGCGGCGAGGTCGCCTTCACGACCGCCAAGGCCTGGCGGCAGAAGGGCACCGGCCGCGCCCGCGCCGGCACCCTCGGCGTGCCCAACCGCTACGGCGGCGGCGTCGCCTTCGGTCCCAAGCCGCGTCACTACACGGTCAAGGTCAATCGCAAAGCGCGGCGCAGGGCGATGCGCGCGGCGCTCTCGGTCCACGCCGAGCGCGACTCGATCGCGGTCCTCGACGCCTCGGCCTTCGACACCCCTTCGACCAAGTCGGCGGCGCAGGCGCTCGACAAATGGGGCGCCCGTCGTCCTTCCCTGGTCGTCCTCGACGCCGAGGAGACCGGCGCCGTCAAGAGCTTCCGCAACATCCCCCGGATCCAGGTCGCGGAGGTCGGCGCGATCGGAGTCGCCGACGTGATCGGAGCCGCCTCGCTGGTGATCTCCGAAGCCGCCCTGGCGAAGCTGACCGAGAGGCTGGGGAGCTGATGGACGCGCGCACCGTGATCATCCGGCCCGTCGTCTCCGAGAAGAGCTACGCGCTGATCGCCGAAGGCAAGTACACCTTCCGGGTCGACGACCGCGCCCACAAGACCCAGATCGCGCGTGCGGTCGAGGAGATCTTCGACGTCGCCGTCGCGGGCGTCCGGACCTCGAAGGTGCGCGCCAAGCCCAAGCGCCGCGGCCTGATCCAGGGCAGCACCAGAGGCTGGAAGAAGGCGATCGTCCAGCTCGCCCCCGGCGAACGGATCGAGCTCTTCGAAGGCGCAGAGACTGCATAGGGAAATAGGGATGCCGAACCGAAAAACAAAACCGACGAGCCCGGGGCGCCGCTTCGCCACCTACCCGCTGCGTGAGCCGTTGACCACTGACGAGCCCGAGCGCAAGCTGACCGAGGGCCTGCGCAAGTCAGGTGGGCGCAACGTCAACGGCCGTGTCACCGCCCGCCACCGCGGCGGCGGCGCGAAGCGGCGCTACCGGAAGATCGACTTCAAGCGCCTCAAGGACGGCGTCCCGGCGAAGGTCGCGACGGTCGAGTACGACCCGAACCGGAGCTGTTACATCGCGCTGCTGCACTACGCGGACGGCGAGAAGCGCTACATCCTCGCCCCGGCCGGGATCTCGGTCGGCGACCAGGTTCAGTCCGGCGCCGGCGCCGACATCACCCCGGGCAGCGCCCTGGCGCTGCGCGACATGCCGACCGGCACGATCGTCCACAACGTCGAGCTCGTCCCCGGCCAGGGCGGCAAGCTCGGCCGCGCCGCCGGCACCGCGATCCAGCTCGCGGCGAAGGAGGGGGAGATGGTGACGCTGCGCCTGCCCTCCTCGGAGATGCGGCTGGTCCGCGCCGATTGCCGCGCGACCGTCGGCACCCTCTCCAACGCCGAGCACCAGAACATGAAGATCGGCAAGGCCGGTCGCAGCCGTCACAAGGGCAAGCGGCCGCAATCGCGCGGCGTCGCGATGAACCCGGTCGACCACCCGCACGGCGGCGGCGAGGCCCACCACACCCCCGGCGGCCACCCGGTCACCCCCTGGGGAAAGCCGACCCTCGGCTACCGGACCCGCAAGAAGGGCAAGCAGTCCGACCGCTACATCGTTCGCGGCCGCCGCCGCGGGAAGAAGAAGAGGTAGGGAATGGGACGCTCGACCAAAAAGGGCCCGTGGGTCGAAGAGGCGCTGATGAAGCGCGTCAACGCGATGAACGAGTCCGGACAGAAGCAGATGCTGAAAACCTGGTCGCGGACCTCGACGGTCTTCCCGGAGATGGTCGGCCACACGATCGCCGTCCACGATGGCCGCAAGCACGTTCCCGTCTTCATCTCCGAGTCGATGGTCGGCCACAAGCTGGGCGAGTTCGCCCCGACCCGCACCTTCCGCGCCCACTCGGGCACCGGCAAGGGATCTGAGTAGAGATGGCCGACGAGAAAGACAAGAAAGAGAAAAAAGCCGCAAAAAAACCGGCGGCGAAAAAACCGGCGGCGAAAAAAGCTTCGGGCGAGAAACCCGCCAAAAAAGCCACGCCGAAAAAAGGCGAGGCCAAAAAAACAGAGTCGAAAAAAGCCGGCAAAAAAGAGGCTGCGAAAAAAGACGGCGGCAAAAAAGTGGCGGCCAAAAAAGCCGCGCCGGAGAAACCGAAGAAACCGGTCGCCGTCGTCGTCAGGGCCAGCTCCCGCTACGTGCGCATAGCGCCGCGCAAGGCGCGGCTGATCGCCGACCAGGTCCGCGGGCTCCACATCGAAAAGGCCCGGGCGCTGCTGCAGTTCTCGCCGCGCGGCGCCGCCCATGACATCGGCAAGCTGATCGAGTCCGCAGCTTCCAACGCGGAAAACAACCACGACCTGGTCGCCGACGAGATGCGTGTCGCCGAGATCACGGTCGACGAAGGGCCCACCCTGAAGCGCTTCCGGCCCCGCGCGCTCGGCAGGGCCACCCCGATCCACAAGCGGACCAGCCACATCGCAGTGGCGTTGAGCCCGGAAGAGGACTAGGAGAGAGATGGGACAGAAGATCCACCCGGGCGGTTTCCGCGTCGGCTACATCCATGACTGGAAGTCGAACTGGTTCGACGAGAAGGGGTTCGCTGACACCCTTTCCGAGGACCTCTCGATCCGCGATCACATCGTCGGGAAACTTTCGCACGCCGGCCTCTCCGACATCACGATCGAGCGACGCGGCGAGATCACGGTCGACATCCATACCGCGCGGCCGGGAATCGTGATCGGCAAGTCGGGCAGCGAAGTGGACGCGCTCCGCAAGGACCTCCACAAGCTGACTGGCAAACCGGTCAAGGTCAACATCCGTGAGGTCAAGCGCCCCGAGCTCGACGCCAAACTGGTCGCCCAGTCGATCGCCGAGCAGCTCCAGAACCGGGTCGCCTTCCGGCGGGCGATGAAACGCGCCCTCACCTCGGCGATGCGCTCGGGCGCGAAGGGCGTCAAGGTCCAGGTCTCCGGCCGCCTCGGCGGCGCCGAGATGGCGCGGACCGAAGGCTATTCCGACGGCCGCGTGCCGCTGCACACCCTGCGGGCTGACATCGACTACGGCTTCTTCGAGGCGAAGACCACCGCCGGGCGGATCGGCGTCAAATGCTGGATCAACAAAGGCGAAGTGATGCCGGAAGGCTTCCGCTCCGACCAGAGCCCCGGCGACGAGGACTCCCCGCCCAGCGGCGGACGGCCGGGCGGCGATCGCGGCGGACGACCTGGCGGCGACCGGGGCGGGCGGCCCGGCGGCGATCGCGGCGGCCAGCGCAGGGGAGGCGGTCGCTGATGCTGAGCCCAAAACGGGTCAAGCACCGCAAACAGATGCGCGGCAGGATGCGCGGCAACACCAAGGGCGGCAGCACCGTCGCCTTCGGCGAGTACGGGCTGAAGTCGCTCGACCGCGGCTGGATCACCAACCGCCAGATCGAGGCCGCCCGTGTCGCCATGACCCGCAAGATCAAACGCGGCGGCAAGGTCTGGATCAACGTCTTCCCCGACAAGCCCTACACGAAGAAGCCTGCCGAGACGCGGATGGGCTCGGGCAAGGGCAACCCGGAGGGCTGGGTCGCTGTCGTCAAGCCGGGCAAGGTGATGTTCGAGCTGGCCGGGATCCCCGAGGATCTCGCCAAGGAGGCGCTGCGCCTGGCCGGGCACAAGCTCCCGGTGAGGACGAAGTTCGTGGCCCGCGAGGGGGCGGAGTGATGAAGGGCAACCAGGCGCACAACATGAAAGACGACGAGCTCGTGGCGAAACTGATCGAGGCCAAGCAGGAGGCGTTCAACCTCCGCTTCCGGCACGCGACGGGGGAGCTCGAGAACACTGCGGGGATCGGCGGCGCCAGGCGCGACATCGCGAGGCTGCTGACGGTCGCCAAAGAGCGCGAAATAGACGTTGAAAAAGAGTTGAGGAAATAGCGATGGCGGACGACGACAAAAAAGACGTAGAGAAGCAGGACGACGACGCCCAGGCCGCGGGTCCTGTCGACGAGGAGGCTTCCTCGTCCTCGCAAGCTGCGGGCGAGGATGCCTCCTCGACGCCACCCGCGGATGAGGCGCCTGCGGCCGACGAGTCTCAGGACGATGCTGCTGAGGAGTCCGCCGAGGCTCCTGAGGCTGAGGAGGAGGAGCCTGCTGCGGAAGCGGCTGCGCCTGCTGAGGAGCCGGCGGATGCGGGGGACGATCTTCCTTGGAAGGAGAGGCGGCGTCTTGAGAGGTCGCGACGGCCGCATGAGGCGGGGCCGGCACTCACTCCCGAGGAGCGGGCTGCGAAGCGGCTCACTGATCGCAAGGCCGCCGCTGCCGAGCGGCGCAGGACCCGTGCAGCGACGCGGGCCAAGCACGAGGACGGAACCGGCACCCCGGTGGCCGAGCGTGAGGCCAACGCGGCCAAGGTCCGCCAGGGGATCGTCGTCTCCGACAAAGGCGAGAAATCGATCACGGTGAAGATCGACATCGTCCGGCGCCACCCGACCTACGAGAAGGTGATCCGCCGCTCGCGCACCCTGCACGCCCACGACGAGGGCAACGAGGCCGGCCAGGGCGACGTCGTCCGTGTGGTCGAGACCAGGCCGCTTTCGAAGACCAAGCGCTGGCGCCTGGTCGAGGTTGTGGAGAAGGCTCGATGATCCAGCAGGAGTCGAGGCTCAAAGTCGCCGACAACTCGGGTGCGAGGGAGATCCTCTGCATCAGGGTCAAGGGCGGCTCCCACCGGCGCTACGCCGGGGTCGGCGACGTGATCACGGCGACGGTCAAACAGGCCAGCCCGCAGGGCGGCGTCCGCAAGGGCGAGGTCGTGCAGGCGGTCGTGGTCCGCACCCGCAAGCAGCTGGGACGCTCCGACGGCACCTACATCGCCTTCGACGAAAACGCCGCCGTCCTGATCGACCCGGCGAGCAACAACCCGCGCGGCACCCGCATCTTCGGGCCGGTAGCCCGCGAGCTGCGCGATCGCAACTTCATGAAAATCGTCTCGCTCGCCCCGGAGGTCCTCTAGTCATGGGCCGGACGATGCGGATCAGAAAAGACGACCAGGTCGTCGTCATCGGCGGCAAGGACGCGGGCAAGACCGGCCGCGTCGTCCGCACCGAGCCCAAGCGCGACCGCGTCTACGTCGAGCACCTGAACATGATCAAGCGCCACGAACGCCCGCGCTCGGTCAAAGACGCCTCCCGCGGCGGCGAGGTCGGAGGGATCGTCGAGAAGGAGGGCCCGATCCACGTCTCCAACGTGATGCTCCTCGACCCCAAAGACAACAAGCCGACCCGCGTCGGCGTCCGCCGCGACGAGGGCGGCAAGCGCGAGCGGTTCGCGAAACGCAGCGGAGCGTCGTTCTGATGGAGGCGACCGCGACACAGGCTCAGGCCGCGCCGCCGCCCCGTCTGCGCGAGCGCTACCGGGAGGAGATCCTCCCGGAGCTGGTGAGCAAGTTCAAATACTCGACGCCGATGCAGGCTCCGACGCTGACCAAGATCACCCTCAACATGGGTGTCGGCGAGGCCAAGCAGAACAACAAAATGCTCGAAGCCGCACAGGAGCAGCTGGCGATCATCGCCGGCCAGCAGCCGAACGTGCGCCGCGCGCGCAAGTCGATCGCCTCCTTCAAAGTCCGCGAGGGTATGCCCGTCGGCATCTCGGTCACCCTCCGCCGCGCGCGGATGTGGGAGTTCCTCGACCGCCTCTGCTCGATCGCGGTGCCGCGGATCCGCGACTTCCGCGGCCTCAACCCGCGCTCCTTCGACGGCCGCGGCAACTACTCGATGGGCGTCAAGGAGCAGCTGATCTTCCCCGAAATCGACTACGACTCGATCGACGAGGTGCGAGGCCTCGACATCACGATCACGACCACCGCGGCAAGCGACCTCGAGGCGTTCGAGCTGCTTCTCGCCCTCGGCATGCCCTTCTCCCAAGACGGACGTCCCGGCGGCGCCGACGAGGAGAAGGCGGCCGAAGAGGAGGAGGAGAAGCGCAAGGAGGAGGCGCGGCTCAAAGCCGAGGCCGAGGCTGCCGCGCTGGAGCAGCTCAAAGAGGAGAACCCGGACGCGTACGCCAAGCCGGAGCCCGAAGCCGAGGAGGGCGAGGAGGGCGCCGCCGAGGGCGAGGATGCCGACGGCGACGCGGAGAGCAAGCCCGACGAGGAGAATTCAGACAATGGCTAAGACTTCACAGAAGGTCCGACAGGGCCGTAAACCCAAGTTCAAGACCCGCGGCTACAGTCGTTGCCGCCGTTGCGGCCGTCCGCGCGCCGTGTACCGCAAGTTCGGACTCTGCCGAATCTGCCTGCGCGAGGCCGCCCACGAGGGGTACGTCCCCGGGATGACCAAGTCGAGCTGGTGAGAACGAGATGCTGACTGACCCCATAGCCGATTACCTGACCCGGATCCGCAATGCGATCGGCTCCGGCCATGACGAGGTCGCGATCCCCGCGTCGCGCTTGAAGATGGAGATGTCGCGGATCCTCAAGGAGCAGGGCTACATCCGAGACTTCGCCAAGGAGCCTGCGCAGGTCGGCGAGGCGATCAAGATCCGCCTCAAGTACACCGAGGACCGCCGCCCGGTGATCCTCGGCCTGGAGCGGATCTCCCGCCCCGGCCGGCGGCGCTACGTCGACCACCGGAACGTTCCCCGGGTTGA
This sequence comes from uncultured Solirubrobacterales bacterium, assembly GCA_963795295.1. Taxonomy (GTDB): domain Bacteria; phylum Actinomycetota; class Thermoleophilia; order Solirubrobacterales; family 70-9; genus VRUE01. The sequence goes on along the minus strand of CAWCHE010000004.1, from coordinate 153,340 downwards.
CGGCGGGACCGGCACCGCGATCGTCAGCACCTCGGTCGGCGTGATGACCGGCCACGAGGCCAAGCAGCGAGGCGTCGGCGGCGAGGTAGTCGCCTACATCTGGTGATCGTCGATGAGCCGAATCGGAAGAAAGCCAATCGATCTGCCCGAGTCCGTCACGGTCGAGATCGCCCCTGGGCGCGTCGGCGTCAAGGGCCCCAAGGGCGAGTTGGACCAGGTGCTCTCGCCGGACATGACGGTCGAGCAGGCCGAGAGCACGGTCACCGTGCAGCGGCCGACCGACCGCGGCGAACACCGCGCCCTGCACGGCCTCACCCGCAGCCTGATCGCGAACATGGTCGAGGGCGTCACCAACGGCTTCGAGAAGAAACTGGAAATCCAGGGCGTCGGCTACCGGGCGGCGCTCAAAGGCAAGACCCTGGAGATGGCGCTCGGCTACTCGCACCCGGTCATCGTGGAGCCGCCCGAGGGGATCGAGTTCGAGGTCCCGCAGCCGACCGAGGTCATCGTCCGCGGGATCGACAAGCAGCTTGTCGGGCAGGTCGCCGCCGACATCCGCAAGCGCCGTCCGCCGGAGCCCTACAAGGGCAAGGGCATCCGCTATCGCGACGAGCACGTCGCCCGCAAGGTCGGGAAGAGGGCGTAGCGATATGACCGTCATCACCAAGCGCCAGGCGCGCCTGCGCCGCCGCCGCCGGGTCCGGGCCCGGATCGTCGGGACCGCCGAGCGCCCGCGCCTCTCCGTCTACCGCTCCAACCGCGGAGTCTTCGCGCAGCTGATCGACGACGGCAAGGGCCACACACTCGCCGCCGTCAACTGGATCGAGCCCGAGCTGCGGAAACTGACCGCGAGCGAGCAGGCGAAGCGCGCCGGCGAGCTCCTGGCCGAGCGCGGCAAGGCGGCCGGCGTCGAGACCTGCGTCTTCGATCGCGGCGGCTACCAGTTCCACGGCCGGGTCAAGGCGCTGGCCGAAGGAGCACGCGAGGGAGGCCTGAGCTTCTGACCCGCTACGGTGAGCGACCGCTATGAAGGGCATGGACATGACAAACGTGGAGACGGTGAGCCCCAAGGGCCTCGATCTCCAGGAGCGGGTGATCGAAATCAACCGCGTCGCCAAGGTGGTCAAGGGCGGCCGGCGGTTCTCGTTCACGGCGCTCGTCGCGGTCGGCGACGAAGAGGGCGTGGTCGGAATCGGCTACGGCAAGGCCCGCGAGGTCCCGCTGGCGATCCAGAAGGGCGTCGAGAACGCCCGCAAGAACCTGATCCGCGTCCCCAAATACGGGCAGACGCTGACCCACAAGATCATCGGCCGCTACGGCGCCGGCCACGTCGTCCTGCGCCCGGCCAGCCCTGGTACTGGGGTGATCGCCGGCGGCGGCGTCCGCGCGGTTCTCGAGCTCGGCGGCGTCCGCGACGTGCTGACCAAGTCGATCGGCACCCAGAACCCGATCAACCTCGTCAAGGCGACGATGGACGGCCTGGTCCGGCTGCGGCGGCCCGAGGAGGTCGCTGAGCTGCGCGGGTTGACGGTCAGCCAGGTGCTTGGGGTCGCTTCGAAGAAAGAGACTCAGGACGGTGAGCATGTGGCCGCGGGTCCTGTCGCGGAGGCGAGCACGTCGTCCTCGCAAGCTGCGGGCGACGTCCCCACCTCCACGCCACCCGCGGGAGATGCCGCTGAGTCCGGGACACCGGCCGAGGAGGAGAAAGCCCCGGCCGACGAGTCCGCTGAGCAGGCCAAAGCTGAGGCTCCGAAAGCTGAGGAGCCCGCTGCTGAGGAGGGGTCGTGAGCGCGGTGACGATCAAGCAGGTTCGCTCCGCGAACGGCACCAATCCTTCGCAGAAAGCGACGCTGGCGGCGCTCGGGCTCGGTCGCATCGGTAGGTCGGTAGAGCGCACGGACTCGCCGCAGCTGCGCGGTCAGATCCGGGTAGTGACCCACCTCGTCGAGGTCGACGATGGCTGAGAAAGCCGCGAAAAAAGCCAAAGACGAGGCACCGTCGGCGGGCGCCAAAGACGCCAAAGAGGTCAAAGAGGCGGCTCCCAGCGAGCGCACGCTGGAGATCGGTCTCCACAACATCGCCCCGAAGCCGGGCTCGAAACGCCCGCGCAAGCGGATCGGACGCGGCGAGGGAAGCCGCGGCAAGACCTCCGGCCGCGGCCACAAGGGCTACGGCTCGCGCTCCGGCGCCAAACAGAAGGCCGGCTATGAGGGCGGCCAGAACCCGATCCACATGCGGATGCGAAAGCTTCGCGGCCCGCACAAAAAGCAGTCGATGCCGTTCGAGAACTTCCGCACCAAGACCCAGCCGATCAACCTCACCGATCTCGAGGAGCGTTTCGACGCCGGCGCCGAGGTCAACCTCGAGTCTCTCCGGGAGAAGGGGCTGGCCAAGCGCTCCCACCCGGTCAAGATCCTCGCCCGCGGCGAGATCTCCAAGAAGCTCGAGGTTCACGCGCACGCCTTCAGCGCCGCCGCCAAGGAGAAGATCGAGGCGGCCGGCGGTTCCTGCCACACTCTGGAGCGCTGATGCTCAGGACCATCGCGAACGCATTCAGCGTCGCCGACATTCGCAAGAAACTCGCCTTCACGGCGGCGATGCTGCTGCTCTACCGGCTGGGTGCCTACATCCCGGCCCCGGGCGTCGACATCGACGCCGTCAAGGAACTGCAGAACAACTTCGGCGGCTCCAACATCCTCGGCTTCCTCAACCTCTTCTCGGGCGGCAGCCTCTCGCGGCTCTCACTTTTCGCGCTGGGGATCATGCCCTACATCACCGCTTCGATCATCCTGCAGCTGCTCACGGTCGTGGTCCCCTCGCTGGAGAAGCTCCAGAAAGAGGGTGAGGTCGGCCAGCAGAAGATCACCCAGTACACGCGCTACCTGACGGTCGGGCTGGCCTTCGGGCAGTCGTTCGGCTACGTCCTCCTCTTCAAATCCTTCGGCAGCGAAGCCGGCGGCAAAAACGTGCTCGGCAGTCTCGCCGGCCCGAAAGTGCTGCTGATCGTGATCTGCCTGACCGCGGGCTGCACGCTGCTGATGTGGCTGGGGGAGCTGATCACCCAGCGCGGGATCGGGAACGGGATCTCGCTGATGATCTTCGCCTCGATCGTCTCCGGGCTGCCGCAGGGGATCGAAGCCTGGTGGACCAACCCAGACCAGGTCTTCGTCGTGATGATGCCGTTCATCGCGCTGGCGGTGATCGTCGCGATCGTCTTCGTCCAGGAGGGGCAGCGCCGGATCCCGGTCCAGTACGCGAAACGGATGGTTGGGCGCAAAATGACCTCGGGCGGCTCGACCTACCTGCCGCTGCGGGTCAACATGGCCGGCGTCATCCCGGTCATCTTCGCCGCCTCGATCATGGCCTTCCCGCCGACCATCGGCCAGCTCCTCAACACCCCGGCCGCCCTCGACTTCGCCTCTTTCTTCAGCCCGAACAGCTGGGCCTACGTGCTCGGCGAGGTCTTCTTCATCATCATCTTCACCTACTTCTATACGGCCGTCACCTTCAACCCCGTCGACCAGGCCGACAACCTGAAGAAATACGGCGGCTTCATCCCCGGCGTCCGGCCCGGGCGCCCGACCGCTGAATATCTCGACCGGATCCTCTCGCGCCTGACCTTCCCTGGCGCCCTCTACCTCGGCGCCGTCGCGGCGCTGCCGACGATCCTGATCAGCCAGACCTCGGCCAACTTCTTCTTCGGCGGCACCTCGATCCTGATCGTGATCGGTGTCGCGCTGGACACGGTGAAGCAGCTCGAGGCGCAGCTGATGATGCGCAACTACGAGGGCTTCCTGAAATAGTCCGCGGATGCCTGAGCTGAATCTCGTCCTCCTCGGCCCTCCCGGCAGCGGCAAGGGAACGCAGGGCGAGCGCCTGCAGGAAGACCTGCGCCTGCCCTACTACGCGACCGGGGACATCCTCCGCGCCGCCGTCCGCGACGAGACCGCGCTGGGACGCACCGCGAAGGAGTACATGGACCGCGGCGACCTCGTCCCCGACGAGGTGATCGTCGGCGTCATCGCCGAGCGGATCGATTCCTCCGAGGCCGCCGACGGCTTCATCCTCGACGGCTTCCCGCGGACCGAGCCCCAGGCCGAGGGGCTGGCGGCGAAGCTCTCCGAGCTCGGCCGCGCGCTCAACGTGGTCCTGCTGATCGACGTCGAGGACGACGAGGTAGTTCGCAGGCTGGGCGGCCGCCGGACCTGCGAGGAGAACGGCCACGTCTTCCACGTCGAGTTCAACCCCCCTGAGAGGGAGGGCGTCTGCGACCTCGACGGCAGCCCCCTGATCGTCCGCGACGACGACAAGCCAGAGGTGATCCGCCACCGCCTCGACCAGTACCACGAGAAGACCGAGCCGCTGATCGATTACTACGACCGTCAGAGCGTGCTGCGGCGAATCGACGGTGCCGCCTCGCCCGATGACGTCGCGGCCGAGGTCGAGCGAACCCTGGCGACCCTGCGTCTGGAAGGCGACGAGGCGATCTAGCCGTGCGCCGGGGGCACTAGCGTGTACCAGATGATCCTCCGCAAGACCCCAGAGCAGGTCGAGAAGATGGCCGCCGCCGGATCGATCCTGACCCGCTGCCTGCAGATGCTCGCCGGCAAGGCGCGCCCCGGCGTGACGACCATGGATCTCGACATCGCGGCCGAGAAGTTCATCCGCTCCCAGGACGCCGAGCCGGCCTTCAAGGGGTACCGGGGCTTCCCCGGCTCGATCTGCGCATCGCCCAACTCGATGGTCGTCCACGGCATCCCGGGCTCCTACGAGTGCAAACGCGGCGACCTGCTCTCGATCGACGTCGGCGTGGTCAAGGACGGCTGGGTCGCCGACGCCGCGATGACGGTGCCGATCGGCCCGATCACTCCGGAGGCGCGCCGGTTGCTCGACGTGACCCAGGCGGCCCTCTTCGCAGCGGTCGAGCAGATGCGGCCCGGAAACCACCTTGGTGACGTCTCGGCGTCGATCCAGCGCGCCGTCGAGATCGAGGGCCTCTCGATCATCCGCACCCTCGTCGGCCATGGGATCGGCCGCGAAATGCACGAGGACCCGCAGGTTCCGAATTTCGGCGAGGCCGGCCGCGGCCCGCTGCTCGAGGAGGGGACTGTGCTGGCGATCGAGCCGATGGTCAACGCCGGCGGCCCGCTCGTCCGCATGGGGGACGACGGTTGGGCTGTCTACTCGGAGGACGGCTCCCTTGCCGCGCACTTCGAGTTCACGATCGCGGTCACCGCCGATGGGCCGCGGATCCTGACGCCCTGGCACGAAGAGGGCTGAGCGCGGCGTGGGGGAGGAGCGCTGGGCCGAGGTCGACGAGTTCGTCGGGGAGACGCTCTCGCCCCATGACGAGGCCCTGGCGGCGGCGCTGGATGCAAGCGAGGCCGCCGGCCTGCCGGCGATCCAGGTCTCGCCTCCGCAGGGCAAGCTCCTGCAGATCCTGGCTCGTTCGATCGGCGCCAGGACGGCGCTCGAGTTCGGGACCCTCGGCGGCTACAGCACGATCTGGCTCGGGCGTGCCCTGCCAGCCGACGGAAGGCTGATCAGCCTCGAGGCCGACCCCGCCTACGCCGAGGTCGCCCGCGCCAGCGTCGAGAAGGCGGGCCTCGCCGAGGTGGTCGAGATCCGCGCCGGAAAGGCGCTCGACCAGCTGCCGGGGCTTGCCGAGGAGGGCGTCGGGCCCTTCGACCTGACCTTCATCGACGCCGACAAGGAGCACACCCCCGACTACTTCTCATGGGCCCTCGAGCGGACCCGGCCTGGCGGCCTGATCATCGCCGACAACGTCGTCCGCGGCGGCACCCTCGCCGAAGGCGAGAGCGACGATCCAAAGACGGTCGCCCAGCGTCACCTCCACCGCATGCTCGCCGACGAGCCCCGGGTCAGCGCAACCACGATCCAGACCGTCGGCGCCAAGGGCTACGACGGCTTCACCGTCGCGCTGGTCAACGAGTAGTCACCCGTTGGGTTGGGACGTCGTTCGGGGTTTGGGGAAATTGACGACCCGCCGGAGGCGGGTCGAACTTGGTGCGCGGCTTCGCCACGCAATTGACAGATTGCATATCGCGGCCTTCGGCCACATTCCCCCAAACCCCGAACGACGCCCCACTCGGGCGGGGGCGAGACTCGCCGACCAACGCCACGGCTTGGTCTAAGCAGCTGTTTCCAGCGCATTCCGGGGCGTTGTCGAGGGGAGGGGACGGGTGGGCCATCGGGGGAATGTGCTGTTGACGATGAAGTGCGCGGCGCAAGCCGCGCCCTCCATTGCACCGAGCCGAAGGCGAGGTGCTCAATTCCCCCGAGGGCCCACCCGTCCCCTCCAACCACACCACCAGCCCCTGAACGCGCCCCCCTGCTATCTTTCCCGGTCGGCCCAAGGGCCGTTTGTTCATGCCTGCCGTCCGATTCATGGGGCGTGCGGGAGTCCTGTTGTCGATACGAATCCGGAGCAATGAAGGTCCGAGCTTCCGTCAAGCCGATGTGCGAAAAGTGCAAGGTCATCCGCCGCAATGGCGCGGTCTTGGTGATCTGTCAGAACCCGCGCCACAAGCAGCGGCAGGGTTAGGGGCGCCGGAGCGACGATGGCACGTATCGCGGGCATCAATATTCCGGTCCAGAAACGGACCGAAATCGGCCTCACCTACATCTACGGGATCGGCCGTTCGACGGCGCAGAAAATCCTCGCCGAGACCAAAATCGATCCCGACACCCTGGTCAAAGACCTGACCGAGGACGAGGTTGTCCGCCTGCGAGAGGCGGTCGAGCAGCACGAAGTCGAGGGTGACCTTCGCCGTGAGCGCTCCCAGGACGTCAAACGCCTGATGGAGATCGGCGCCTACCGCGGCCTCCGCCACCGCCGCGGCCTTCCCGTCCGCGGCCAGCGGACAAAGACCAACGCACGCGGCCGCAAGGGCCCGCGCCGGATGAGCGTCGCCGGCAAGCGCAAGGCGCCGCAGAAATAGGCGATCCAGAGTGCCGCAGCCGAAAAAACCCGCCAAGGGGCGCGCCCGAAAACGCGTCAAAAAGAACGTCACCTACGGGCAGGCGCACATCAAGACTTCCTTCAACAACACGATCGTCACCCTTACCGACACCGACGGCAACGTGATTGCCTGGGAGTCGGCCGGCTCCGCGGGCTTCAAAGGCTCCCGCAAGTCGACTCCGTTCGCCGCCCAGGTGACCGCCGACGCGGCCGCCAAAAAAGGCATGGAACACGGGCTCGAGAAGGTCGAGGTCTTCGCCAAGGGCGCCGGCTCGGGTCGCGAGACCGCGATCCGTTCGCTGCAGGCTGCCGGGCTCGACGTGACCACGGTCAAGGACGTCTCCCCTCAGGCCCACAACGGCTGCCGCCCGAAGAAGCGGCGGAGGGTCTAGATGGCACGCGACACCTCACCGCAGTGCAAGCAGTGCCGCCGCGAGGGCCAGAAGCTCTTCCTCAAGGGCGAGCGCTGCTTCACCGACAAATGCGGCGTCGAGCGCCGCTCCTACCCGCCCGGAGACCACGGCCGCGGCCGCATGCGCCAGTCCGAGTACCGGGTTCAGCTGCGCGAGAAGCAGAAGACCCGCCGCTACTACCAGGTGCTCGAGAAGCAGTTCCGCGCCTACTACGACAAGGCCTCCCGCCAGGAGGGTGTCACCGGCGAGAACCTGCTGCGGCTGCTGGAGTCCCGCTTCGACAACGTCTTGGTCCGCCTCGGCTTCGCCGCTTCGCGGCGCCAGGCGCGACAGCTCGTCCGCCACGGCCACTGGCTCGTCAACGGCCGGCGGGTGGATGTTCCCTCCTACCAGGTGCGTCCGGAAGACGTGATCTCGATCAAGGCCGATTCGGCCGCGACCGACACGATCCGCAACGCGACGGAGCTCGTCTCGACCGTTCCGGCCTGGCTCCAGGCCGACCACGACTCGCTTACCGCCAAGATCCTGCGCTACCCCGAGCGCGCGGAGATCTCGGCGCCGGTTCAGGAGCAGCTCATCGTCGAGCTGTACTCCAAGTAGTCCGGGCCCATTTCTGAAACACGCAACGCAAGGAACTCATGACCACTGATTTCCAGGTCCCCCGCATCAGCTCCGAGAAAATTGACGATCGTCGCGGCACGTTCACGATCGAGCCGCTCGACAAGGGCTTCGGCTACACGTTTGGCAACGGCCTCCGCCGCGTCCTGCTCTCGTCGCTGGGCGGCGCCGCAATCACCAGCGTCCGCATCGAGGGGGTCGCGCACGAGTTCTCGAGCGTCCCCGGCGTCAAGGAGGATGTCACCGACATCGTCCTCAATCTCAAGGACCTCGTCGTCCGCATGCACACCGACGCCGACGAGGTCGAGGCGCCCCTGGTGGCCACCGGCCCCGGCGAGATCCGCGCCAAGGACATCGACCTCCCCTCGGGAGTCGAGATCCTCAACCCCGAGGCGCCGATCGCGACGCTCGAGAAAAAAACGAAACTCGAGGTCTACCTGACCATCGGCCGCGGCCGCGGCTACTCCCCGGCCGAAGAGAACAAGTCCGATGAGCAGCCGATCGGCGTCATCCCGATCGACTCGATCTTCTCGCCGATCCGCCGCTGCTCCTACGCGGTGGCGACAGCCCGTGTCGGCCAGCGGACGGACTTCGACAAACTGACCCTGGACCTCGAGACCGACGGCTCGATCGAGCCCGCGGCGGCGCTGCGCGAGGCCTCCGAGATCCTGATCAAGAGCCTGGCGATCTTCACCGACGCCGAGCGCGTCGAGGAGCTGACCGCCCGCGAACCGATCGCTGCGGCCCCGGCGGATGCCCTCTCCGGCGGTCCCGCCGGAGACGGTCTCGCCCAGCGCCAACGGCCTCGACGAGATCCTGATCGAGGAGCTCGAGCTCGGCGTCCGCTCCTACAACTGCCTGAAGCGGGCTGGAGTGCAGACGGTCGGCGACCTGGTGCGCAAGTCGCGCTCGGAGCTGAACGCGATCCCCAACTTCGGTCAGAAGTCGATCGAGGAAGTCATCGAGACCCTCCACTCCCGCGGCCTGGACCTCCAGCAGGACTGAGGACGGGAACGGGAGAGGGAGCAGCGAGATGCGCCACCGCAAGAAGCGAAACAAGCTCAGTCGCACCTCGGCGCACCGTGATGCGCTGCTCTCGAACCTCTCGAAGCAGCTGATCGAGCACGAGCGGATCGAAACCAGCCAGGCGAAGGCGAAGGCGGTCAAGCCCGAGGTCGAGCAGCTGATCACGCTCGCCAAACGCGGCGACCTCCACGCCCGCCGCCAGGCTCTGGCGACGCTCCACAACGACAAGTTCATCGTCCACAAGCTCTTCGAGGAGGTCGCTCCGCGCTACACCGAGCGGCCAGGGGGATACACCAGGATCGTGAAGTTGGGTCCGCGCAAATCGGACTCCACGGAGATGGTCTTTTTGGAGCTGGTTTAGTACCAGCTCCAAAAAGCCTCAGGCCGACATGTCCTCCGCTTCGCGTCCGGGCATGTCGGGGTAGGAGACCGACTCGAGGTAGAGACCATGCGGGGGAGCCGTAACTCCCGCTTTTGAGCGGGGAGCGCCTTCCAGAAGTCGAGTGAAGTCCTCCAGGGGTCGGCGGCCGGAGGCGACCTCCAGTTGGGTGCCGACCAGGACGCGGACCATGTTGCGCATGAAGGCGTCGGCGGTGATCTCGAAGGCGAGCAGATCGCCGGCCTCCGACCAGTCGGCGGTGAGCACGTCACGGTCGAAGCGGACGTGGTCGGTCTGGGTCGGGGTGAAGGCGGTGAAGTCGTGGTTGCCGGGCAGCGCCGCGGCGCACTCGTAGAGGGCGTCGCGCTCGATCGGGTAGGGCCACCAGAGCGCCCTGCCCTGCTCGAAGGGAGCCGAGGCTGAGCGGGCCAGGACTCGGTAGGCGTAGGTGCGGGAGAGGGCGTCGTGGCGGGCGTCGAAGCCGTCGGGAGCCGCGGCCGCGGCGGTCACGGCGATGTCCGGCGGGCCGACCCCGTTGAGCCGGCGAGGCAGGTCGCCTGGCACCTCGGCGGCGGCCTCGAAGCTCGCGACCTGCCCGCGGGCGTGGACGCCGGTGTCGGTCCTGCCGGCGACGGTCAGCTGCACCGGCTCCCGCAGGACGGTCGCCAGGGCGGCCTCGAGCTCGCCCTGGACCGTCCTCAGGCCGGGCTGGGCGGCCCATCCCGAGAAGGCCGAGCCGTCATATTCGATGTCGAGCCGGACCGTGCTCACGCGCGCAGTATGCCCCGCCTAGAATCGCAGCGATGCGAGTCCTTCTCACCAACGACGACGGGATCACCGCCCCCGGCCTGCAGGCTGTGCGCCGGACTCTGCTGGCCCTGGACGGAGTCGATGTCGACGTGATCGCGCCCGACTCCAACCGCAGCGCCACCGCCCGCAGCATCACCACCCGCTCGCCGCTGACGGTCGAGGAGGTCGAGTTCGGCGACGGGACGGTCGGCTACGCCACCGACGGCACCCCTGTCGATTGCGTGCGGTTCGCGGAGCTGGGGCTGGTTGGCGGCCGGCCCGACCTGATCGTCTCCGGGATCAACCACGGCGCCAACCTCGGCGACGACATCACCTACTCGGGCACCGTCGCCGCCGCCTTCGAGGGAATCGTCCTCGGCATCCCGGCCATCGCCGTCTCCCAGCAGTCCTCGGGTGGCGGGATGGGGTACGTCAGCGGCCAATTCGACTTCGGCGTCGCCGCGCAGTTCTCGGCGCAGCTCGTCGGCCGCCTCGGCACCGAGCCGATGCCCGAGGCGACGCTGATCAACGTCAACTGCCCGGCCGGAGACCCTGCCGGAATCGAGGTGACCAAGCTCGGCAAACGGATCTATAACGACGAGCTGAAGCTGGTCGGCGAGGAGTCGGGCGGGCGCCGGCGCTACGAGATCTACGGCTGGCAGCCCGGCTACGAGGAGATCGAGGGAACCGATCTCCACGCCGTCGCCCAGAGGCGGATCTCGGTCACCCCGATCCACTTCGACCTCACCGACCACGGCGGCCTCGAGCGGCTCCGCGGCTGGGGCTTCGAGGAGATGCTCGCGGCCAGCGTCCCGACGGCGTGAGCGAGGCGCCCAAAGCCGCGGTCGAGCGAGCCGAGGAGCTGCATCGCGAGCTCCGCCACCACAACGAGCTCTACTACCGCCGCGACGAACCGGAGATCGGCGATGACGAGTACGACGCGCTGATGGACGAGCTGCGGGGGCTCGAGTCGGAATTCCCCGATCTGGTCACTCCCGACTCACCCACGCAGCGGGTCGGAGCCGCGCCCTCCGGGCGCTTCCCCGAGGTCGAGCACGCCGAGAGGATGCTCTCCCTCGGCAACGCCCGCAGCGAGGAGGAGCTTCGCGGCTGGGAGGAGCGAACCCATGGGCGGCTCAACCGCCTCGACATCGAGGACTCTGAATTCAGCTACGTGACCGAGCCGAAGATCGACGGGCTCGCGATCTCGCTGACCTACGAGGACGGGGTCTTCACTCGCGGCGCGACCCGCGGTGACGGGACCGTCGGCGAGGACGTCACTCCCAACCTGAAGACGATCGCGGAGATCCCGCTCGAGATCGCCGACGCCCCGTCGTTCATCGAAGTGAGGGGAGAGGTCTACCTCGCGATCGCCGACTTCAAAGCCGTCAACGAACGGCGTGCCGCCGAAGAATTGCCGACCTTCGCCAATCCCCGGAACTCGGCGGCCGGCTCCCTCCGCCAGCTGGACCCGGAGATGACGAAGGAACGCCCGCTTTCGATCTGGTGCTACGGGATCGGGAAGGTCCGCGGTCACGAGTTCGACACTCACTCGGCCGAGATCGAGTGGCTGGCCGGCAGGGGCTTCAGGGTCAATCCCCAAACCGGCCATCACCAGGACATCGACGGCGTCGTCGACGCCTGTAAGCAGTGGGAGGCCCGCCGCGATGAGCTCGACTACGAGATCGACGGCGTCGTCGTCAAGATCGACGAGAGGCCGTTGTGGCGGCAGCTGGGCGTGGTCGGGCGCGAGCCACGTTGGGCGATCGCCTGGAAGTTCCCGCCGATGACCGCGACGACGCGGCTCAAGGGAGTGGTCTGGAACGTGGGGAGGACCGGGCACCTGGTCCCGTTCGCCGAACTCGAGCCGGTGCACGTTTCGGGCGTCACGGTCACCACTGCGACCCTCCACAACGAGGAGGATCTCGCGCGCAAGGACGTTCGCGTCGGGGACGAGGTGATCGTGATGCGGGCCGGCGACGTGATTCCCCAGGTGGTCTCGCCGAAACTGCCCCGCGAGAATTCCCGCGCCCGCAAACCGAAGGCCCCGGCCAAATGCCCGATGTGCGGAACGCCGACCGTCAAGGAGGACGGCGTCTTCACCATCTGTCCGAATCGCAATGGCTGCCCGGGCCAGGCCTTCCAGCACGTCAAGCACTTCGTCAGCAAAGGGGCGATGGACATCGACGGACTGGGCGAGAAGCTCGCCTCCCGCCTCCTCGAGGAAGGGCACATCGAAGACGTCGGCGACATCTACGACCTCGAGGAAGCGCAGCTGGTCGGACTGGACGGGTTCGGTGAGCTCTCGGCCCAAAATCTGCTCGCTGCGATCCGGGGCTCCAGGGACACCCCCTTTCCCCGGGTCCTTTACGCCCTCGGCCTGCCGGGTGTCGGCTACGTCACGGCGGAGGCCCTGGCCATGCATTTCGGCTCGATGGAGGAGCTCCAGGAGCAGGCGGCGGACCCCGAGAAGGTCGAGGCCGTCGACGGCGTCGGGCCGAAGATGGCGGTCCAGATCGGCGAGGCGCTCGCCGACGAGAGAACGAAGGCGCTGATCGAGAAGCTGGGAGAGAAGGGCCTCAAGCTCAGCCTCGATTCCTCGGAAAGGCGCCGGACCACCGGCCCGCTGGTGGATAAGACCCTGGTCCTGACGGGAACCCTTCCGGAGCTCACCCGCGACGAGGCCGCCGCCAGGATCAAAGCGGCGGGCGGCAAGGTGACCGGCTCGGTTTCGAAGAAAACCGACTACGTCGTCGCCGGCGACAGCCCGGGCTCGAAAATGGCGAAGGCGGAGAGTCTCGGGGTCGACGTCCTCGACGAAGACGGTCTGCTGCGGCTGCTGTCCGAGAGCTAGCCGGCTCTCAGTAGGCGGCGATCGCCGCCGCGATCCGGTCCTGCTCGGCGTGCGCGAGGCCGAGGTCGCCGACTCCCGACATCAAGATCGAGAAGATCATCGTCTTCCCGTCGGCCGTGAAGCAGTAGCCAGAGAGGTTGCTGACGCCGGTCAGGGTGCCGGTCTTGGTCCGGCAGTGACCGTCGGCCGCGGTTCCGTGCATGCGGTCGGCGACGGTCCCCTCGTGGCCGGCGAGGGCGAGGTCGGAGGTGAAGTCGTCCTCGAGGGGCGAGTCGCGCATCCCTTCCAGCAGGCGCACGACCTGCAGCGGCGAGGCGTGGTTGGTCCGAGTCAGGCCCGAGCCGTCGACGGCGTGGACGCCGGAGCCCATTTCGCGGGCGAACTGCTCGACCACCGCCGCCCCGGCCGCGGTCGTTCCCCCGGCGCCGAAGTGGGCGCCGAGCAGCTTCAGCAGCATCTCGGCGTAGAAGTTGTTGGAGTAGACGTCGGTGGCGTTGACGAGCTGGTCGATCTGCGGCGATTCGACCGAGGCGATCGCTTCGGCGTCGGCTTCGTCGGCGTCGCGGAGGGCGACCTGGGGCCGGATGTCGACTCCGGCCGCCCGCAGCGAGGCGTCAAGCTTGGTGGCGGCGATCCTGGCCGGGTCGGAGGCGAAGTGGTCGGCCCCGGGGTCCGAGAAGCCGACGTCGAACGAGAGGCCGGAGAGGGGGCCGATGTAGGGGCTGGTCGCGTAGCCCGAATCGGCGACCCCGCGGCGGCGGTCGAAGACGTTGTCGTCGGCGTATAGGCGGCCGGTGACGGCGGTGATGCCGGCCCGCCCGGTCACTTGCTCCGTCAGTTCGTAGAGATTCGTGCCGAGGCCGCCCATGTAGGCGTCGATGAAGGTGGGTGAGCCGAGGACCGGGTCTCCGCCCCCCTGCAGGTAGAGGTCTCCGTGGAGGACGCCTTCGCGGTCGACGCGCCCGTCGGCGAGCAGTTTGGTCGTGATCCTCGCTTCCGGCCCGAAGCGGGTCAGGACCGCGGAGGTGGTGAAGAGCTTCGTGTTCGAGGCCAGCGAGCGCTGGGACCTGGCGGCGCGGGCGCAGACCGCCCGCCCGCTGCCCGCTTCGACCACGAATAGGCCGCTGGCCTGCCCTCCGCCGGTTACAAGGCGATTTCTGAGCCCTTGGCAGAACTTCTGGCCCTGGGCCGCGTTTGCCATACAGGGGCCTGTAAGGGCCGCAACGAGCAAGAGAAACGCGAGGAAGGCGCCGGGGATACGTCTCATCCCTGGGATAATCCATCTTTATGGGCAAAGTTGTGGACATAGACGCCAAACCGCGCCGGCGGCGCTCCCGCAAACGGCCCTCGAAGACCGCCCTGGTGCTGGGCGGCGGCGGCTTCACCGGCGGCGTCTATGAGATCGGCGCCCTGCGCGCCCTCGACCTGCTCGCCGTCAACAGCACCGTCAACAACTTCGACATCTACGTCGGCACCAGCGCCGGCTCATTCGTCGCCGGCATGCTCTCCAACGGGGTCACCCCCGACGAAATGATGCAGGTGCTCAACGTCCGCGAGCCCTCCGAGCTCGAGGACCTCGACCTCGGCAAGGTGCTGCAGCCCAACTACCTGGGCTTCCTGCAGAAGGCGACCGCGCTGCCGCTGCGGACCCTGGAGCTGGTTCGCTCGCTGGTTCGGATCGGTGACGTCTCGGCGATCGACCTCGGCGTCGCCCTCGCCGAGGCGCTGCCCTCGGGGATCTACTCGGGCTCCGGGGTGGGGGACTACGTCGAAGGCGTTCTGGCCGACGGCGGCCGCTCCAACGACTTTCGCCTGCTCGATCGCGAGCTCTACATCACCGCCACCGACCTCGACACGACCGAGCGGATCGTCTTCGGCGAGAAGGATTGGTCCGACGTGCCGATCTCGAAGGCGGTCGAGTGCTCGACGGCGCTGCCGATCGTCTACAAGCCGGTCGATCTCAAGGGCCGCCAGCTCGTCGACGGCGGCATCCGCTCGACCACCAACGTCGATATCGCGGTCGAGCGCGGCGCCAAGTTCATCGTCGTCGTCAACCCGATCGTCCCCTACGTCAACGACTTCGAGAAGACGATCCCGACGATGCTCGGGACCCGAGTCCGCCGCGTCTCCGACATGGGCATGCCGGCGATCGGCAACCAGACCTTCCGGATCCTCTCCCACGCCCGCCTGCATCAGGCGGTCGAGCAGTGGCAGGAGCGCTATCCCGGTGTCGACATCGTCCTTATCGAGCCAGAGGCAAACGACGAGCTGATGTTCGGCACCCCGATCATGGATTACTCCCAGCGGCTGCGGATCGCCCGCCACGGGTTCGAATCGGTGACCGAGATGCTCGCCCGCGACTACGAGAGCTTCGAGGAGATCGCCCAGCGCCACGGCCTCGAGATCTCCGGCCGGCGGGTCAAACGCGTCGTCGAGCGCGCCGCCGAAGAGGAGCCTGAGCAGACCTCGGCCTGGCGGCGGGTTCTCGAGCAGACGACCTCGGTACTGCTGCGGCAGAGCGGCGAAGCCTCCTAATTCGGGCCATGTCCGGGAGGGGCGTCGTGAAACTGCCGCCTCGCCCAACCGGAGCATGGCGCTGTCTGAGTGGGTCAGCTCCTTCGGAGTGCCGCGGAGCAGGACCTCGGGAAAGCTAAGAGACCCGTGGATCGCAGACTGAGGAGCGTGCTGGGGGAGGGGTCGGTTGCCTCTCTGGGCGAATGTGGCCGAAGGCGCGATATGCAATCTGTCATCTGCGCCGCGCAGCGGCGCTCAGACATCGGAGCCAAGGCCGAAGGCCGTGCGACTCAATTCGACCAGAGAGGCAACCGACCCCTCCGCGACCACCCACGACCCTCAACCCGCGTACAGGGCCTCGATCTCGGGCTCGTGCTTCGAAGTCACGACCGCCCGCTTGACCTTCAGCGTCGGCGTCAGCTCGCCGCTTTCCTGTGAGAGGTCGCGGGGGAGGATGGCGATCTTCTTGACCTGCTCGACGCGGGCGAACTTCTCGTTGATCTGGTCGACGTGAGCCTCGATCGCTTTGCGGATCTCCGGGTTGGCCGCGAGCTGCTCGACGTCCTCCGGGAGCCCGTGCTCCTTGGCGTATGCGACCGCCTCTTCGGGGTCGAGCGTGACCAGTGCCACAAGGTAGGGGCGGCGGTCGCCGACGACGACGCACTGGGAGACAAGGGGGTGCTGCTTGATTTCGTTCTCGAGGTTGGCCGGGGTGATGTTCTTGCCTCCGGCGGTGATGATGATGTCCTTTTTGCGGCCGGTGATCGTGATGAAGCCTTCGGAGTCGATCTCGCCGATGTCGCCGGTGTGGAGCCAGCCGTCGACGATCGCCTCGCGGGTCGCCTCCTCGTTCTTGTAGTAGCCCTGGAAGACGTTCGGGCCCTTGACCAGGATCTCGCCGTCGTCGGCGATCCGGATCTCACAGCCGGGGAACGGTTTTCCGATCGTGCCGACCTTGAAGTCCTCCTCGGAGGAGATCGTCGCCGCGGTCGACGTCTCGGTCATCCCCCAGCCCTCGAGCACCAGCACCCCGGCGGAGTCGAAGAAGCGCAGGATCTCCGGGTTGATCGGCGCCGCCCCTGAGACCGCCAGGCGCAGGTTGCCGCCGAACAGGCCGCGGATTTTCGAGAGGACTTTCTCGTCGGCGAACTTGTATTTCCGGCTCAGCAGGAAGCCGGGCCTGCGACCGGAGCGTTCGAGCTCCCGGACCTGTCCCCCGACCTTGATCGACCAGTCGAAGATCGCCTTTTTGAGGCCGCCCTCTTTCTCCATGGCGCTGGTCGCGGTCGTGTAGATCTTCTCGAAGATCCGCGGCACCGAGGGGAAGTAGGTCGGTTTCAGTTCCGCCAGGTTGGGGACGATCTTCAGCGGGTCGCGCTCCCAGTAGGCGATCGTCGTGCCGAGGTCGAAGCTGCCGAACTGGATCAGCAGGGCGAAGGAGTGGGCCAGCGGGAGGTAGAGGTAGGTGAGGTCGCCCTCTTCGATGACGCTGGTCTCGTTGACCATGTCGAGCATCGAGCGGTAGTTGCCATGGCTGATCACGCAGCCCTTCGGCGGGCCGGTCGTCCCCGAGGTGTAGATGAAGGTGCAGATGTCGTCGGAGGTGACCGCGCTCCAGCGCTCCTCCCACTCGGCGGCGTCGCGGCCGGAGCCACGGGCGGCGAGGTTCTCGAGCGAGATCGCGTCCTCGCTCTCGCCGGTCATCCGGACCACGTGCTCGAGCAGCGGCAGCTTCTCGCGAACCGCCCGGATCTTCTCCATCTGCTCGTCGTCCTCGACGACCACGACCTTGGCGTCGGAGTTCTCGAGCACGTACTGGCACTCCTCGGGGGAGTTCGTCTGGTAGATCGGGACGACGACGGCGCCCGCCGAGAGCGCCGCGAAGTCGAAGTAGGTCCACTCGGCGCGGGTGTTGCCGAGGATCGAGACTTTGTCCCCCTTGACGACGCCGAGGTCGATCAGGCCGAGGGAGAGGGAGCGGACGGCCTCGCCGACCTCCGCGAAGCTGCGGGTCGCCCACTGGTCTCCGTCCTTGAACCGAAGAGCGGGCTCAGAGCCGTACTTCTGCGCCGACAGAGGCAGCAGGTCGGCAAGCGTCTTCGATTTGGTTCCCCGCCCCATCGCGGGGAAAAGTCTAGTTGAGAGGCGGCTCTAGGCGGCCGTCGCCCGGCTCTGGCCCGGCTCGCCGGAGAGCTGGCGCAGGGAGGTCCGGAAGAGCGATTTGTCGATTCGCCCGTGGAAGACAGGGACTCCCATCTCCAGGCATTTGCCGATCACCTCCTGCCGTTTCATATGAAGCTCGTCGGCAAGCTCGGAAGGGGTCAGGTGATTGGCCACGCGGGGGACCTCCCTTAGTCGAAATCGGGTAGTGAGCAATCTACTCCCGAAGGCCGACGTGTCAAGCCCTAGATAATGCCCCGATGAGCAGCGAAGCAGCCGTCACCGCGATGCCCCGCAGGGGCCGGGTCTGGGTGATCCTCCTCCTCACCGTGGCGGTGGTGTCGCTGGGCTATGCGCTCTTCAACATCGCGACCCAGAAGCCGGGCGGCGCCGTCGTCCGGATCTCCGGCATCTCCTCTGCGCAGGAGATATTCGGAGGCGTTCCCCAGGAAGGCGACCGGGTCGGCTCCTCCGACGCCCCGGTCTCGATCCAGGTCTTCGCCGACCTCCAGTGCGGCAACTGCAGCGAACAGTTCCTCAGCACGATCCCGAGCCTGGTCACCAATTACGCCCGGCCCGGTGACGTGCAGCTGCTGATGCGCCACTACTCGGTCGCCGAGAACCCGGTCGAGGCCGGCTTCCTCGGGGCCGAGGCGGCGGCGAAACAGGGATACGGGTGGCAGTACACCTATCTCTTCTTCCGCAACCAGGACGAGGCAGAACGGTTCAACGTCAGCGATGACTTCCTCTCTTCGATCGCGGGCTCGATCGGCGAGCTCGAAGTCCTCGAATGGGAAAAAGCCATGCAAGACGAAGTCGGAACCGGCGGCCCGATCACGACCACCCTTCAGGGCTATGAAAAGCTCGGATTCGACCTCGGCATCCGGGCCCGCCCGGCGGACATCGTCTCCGGGCCCGACGGAACCCGCACGCTTCAGGACGCGCCCTCGCTGGCCCGGATCGAACGGGCAATCGCCGAAGTCGACGGGTCCTGAGCCCTCGCTCTCGACGCCTGCATGAAAAAGGCGGCCGCCGGATCGGCGGCCGCCCTAGAATCCAACGGAGGGTCTGCTAGTCGGGGCGCCCGGATTTGAACCGGGGACCTCACCGACCCGAACGGTGCGCGCTACCAGGCTGCGCCACGCCCCGATTGCGGCGATTATCTCAGAGACCACAGGGCAGACCACTGATGACATCCAAGCTCGCCAGCTTCGCCGCCGTCCTTGCCCTCGTCCTGATCTCGGCTCCGGCCGCCTCAGCCGCCCTCGCGCCGCCCTCCTACGCCGGCATGGCGCCCCAGGGAGACACCACCGATTCCGACTTCGCGT
This sequence comes from uncultured Solirubrobacterales bacterium, assembly GCA_963795295.1. GTDB lineage: Bacteria > Actinomycetota > Thermoleophilia > Solirubrobacterales > 70-9 > VRUE01. Next base: position 134,277 of record CAWCHE010000004.1, on the reverse strand, counting down.
TGATGCGAAGCAGCGGCGTCCGGAGCGTCAGGCTGCCGATGTACTGGTCGGCGATCCAGTCCAACAACCGCCACTTCTTCGAGCCCGACTTCGACGGCTTCGACCACCAGGTGAAACTGGCGGCCGAACATGACATCTCGGTCTTCCCGTTCGTTTTCGCGACGCCCGAATGGGTCGCATCCGAACCCGAGTCGCTGCCGGTCGACACCGCCTTCCAGCGCTGGGCCTGGTCGCGGTTCCTGCGCGACGCGGAGGAGCGCTACGGCCCCGACGGCAGCTTCTGGGAAGAACACACGGACATCGACTACCTCCCCTTCCGCCGCTGGGAGATCTGGAACGAGGAGAACATCGTCACCTTCACCTGGCCGACCGGGCCGGCCCGCTACGCGAAGCTGCTCCGCGAGTCCGGCCAGGTGCTGCATGGCGCCGACCCGGGCTCGAAGGTGATCGCCGGCGGGCTCTTCGGGCGCCCGCTCCAGGTCCCGCCCAACACCCCGTCGGGGGCCTTCCTGAACGGCCTCTACCGGCAGCGGGACATCAAGCAGTACTTCGACGGGGTCGCGCTCCACCCCTACGTCGCCGACGCCGGTGCGATGAGGGCCCAGATCGACAATCTGCGGCGGATCATGCGTCTCCACAACGACGCCGCGACGCCGCTGTACATGACCGAGCTCGGCTGGGGCTCCGACAGCTTCGAGTCGCGCTGGGAGCGGGGGCTCGACGGTCAGGCGCACGAGTTGAACGAGGCGATGTCGATGCTGGTCGCCAACCGCCGCGAGTGGCGGATCGGGGGGGTCTGGTGGTTCTCGTGGGTCGACCTCAACGGCTCCTGCCAGTTCTGCGACTCCGCCGGCCTGCTCACCGCCGACCGCGAAGCGAAGCCCGCCTGGTACATGTTCAACGCCTGGACCGGGGGAGACCCCGACACCGTGCCCCGAGCCTCGTTCGAACAGATTGACGGGCAGCCGTCGGGGGTAGACGATGGCCTGACTCAGCCACCAACGGAGGAACGCGAATGACCACCAGCTCTCCCAGCAAGGGAATCTTCGACAGCGCCAACGCCGAGACCAGGGAGCACGTGGTCGAGCTGCTCTCGAAGGCCTACTGGATGGAGATCGAGACGGTGATGAGCTACATCGCGGCGTCGGTCAACCTCGACGGAGTGCGGGCGCAGGAGATCAAAGAGTCGCTTGCCACCGACGTCCAGGAGGAGCTCGGGCACGCCCAGCGCTTCGCCGATCGGATCAAGGAGCTCTACGGAGTCGTGCCGGGCTCCGAGGAGTTCTCGGCGGAACAGTCCTACCTGCAGCCTCCTGAGGAGCAGACCGACACCGTCCACGTCATCCGCGGCGTGATCAAAGCCGAGACCGGGGCGATAGAGCACTACACGCGGGTGATCGAGGAGACCGACGGCGTCGACCCGGTGACCCAGGACATGGTGATCGAGATCCTCCGCGACGAGCAGGGCCACCGGCGCTTGTTCGAGGGCTTCCTGCGCGAGTACGAGATGGAAGGCCGCGCCTAGGCGGCGGTAGGACCGGGCCTCGAGCCCTCCCCGCGCGCTACCCTGTTTTTAGTAGAAAGGTTCCGATCGGAGGAGAGGTCTTGGACGGCATCGTCATAGGCGTGCTGGGGGTTTTCCTGGCTTTGCTCGCCGCCCTCCTGGCGTATTCCCTGCTGCGGACGCGGCGGGAAATGAACCGGTTTCAGATGCTTCACCGAATCGCGGAGATCTCCGACCGCGGCGGCTCCCTGCGCGAGACCCTCGACGCGACCTGCTCGATCATCGTGCCCGAGCTGGCCGACTTCTGCATGATCGACCTCTTCAAGGACGGCGAGGTGGAACGGGTCGCGGTCCGGGTCGGCCCGGGCGGCGGCGAGAGGGCCGTGAAGGGGCTGGCCGAGCGCCAGCCCTCGGTTCCCCAGCCAACCCCGCAGGAGTCCGGTGAGGTCGACCTCGAGCCGCGCATCTACCGGCGGATGAGCGAGGAGGACCTGGCTGAGCTCTCCCACGACGAGGAGGACCTCGAGTTCCTGCGCAGCCTCTCGGTCCGCTCGGCGCTGACCGTCGCGCTCAGGGCCCGGGGCAGGCTGACCGGCGCCCTCACCCTCGGGGTCGCCTGGTCGGGGAGGCGGTTCCGCGATGACCACGTCGAGTTCGCCTCGGTGCTCTCCGGACGGGTCGCTCTGACCCTTGACAACGCCGGCCTCTTCTCCAACCTCGAGAAATCCGAAGAGGCGAGGGCGGAGATCGCCCGGACCCTCCAGCACGGCCTCCTGCCGCCGCCTCTGCCGCACATCCCGGGCTGGTCGGTCGCCGCCTCCTACCGGCCGGCCGGGGCCGAGAACGAGGTCGGTGGCGACTTCTACGACGCCTTCCCCGCCGCGGGCGGCTGGATGCTGGTGATCGGCGACGTCACCGGGCGCGGCGCCGCCGCCGCCTCGGTCACGGCCATGGCCCGCTACACCCTTCGGACGGCGGCGGCGCTTACGGGCGACCCGCTGGTGGCGCTGGCGACGCTCAACCGTGCGCTGCTCAACCGTGGCGACTCGGCGCTCTGCAGCGTCGCCGCCCTGGCCATCTCCGAGGACCCGCTGCAGCCCGTCCGCCTCGCGGTCGCCGGGCACCCGCCACCGCTGCTGGTCGATGAGCACTCCGTGACCGAGGTCAGCGGCGCTGGGCCGGTGCTCGGGGCCTTCGCCGACGCCGACTGGAGCCTCGACCACGCCGTGATCGAGCCCGGCCAGCATCTGGTGATCGTCACCGACGGGATCGCCGAGGCCTGCGGGCAGGGCGGCCGCTTCGGCGAGGAGCGCCTGCGGGCCGAGCTGCACGGCGCAGCCGGCCCGGTGCAGGCCGTCCAGAAGCTCGAAGGCGCGCTGCAGGCCTTCACCGGCGGGACTCTGGAAGATGACGTCGCGATCCTCGCCCTCGCCCCCTCCGCTGAGGCCGCCGCCAGAGGCAGCCGGGACATCTCGATCGCGAGCGCCGGGACCGGCGCGGCTGCGACCGGGTTCGGAGCCGGGCATGGATGAGGTCTCGGCCCAGCTCGTCGGGCGCCTGTTCGACGCCTTCAACCGCCGCGACCTGGACGAGATCACCGCGGTCTGCGACGAGACGATGGAGTTCTACGCGGTCACCGCCGAGGAGGTGGGCCGCTCTGACCCATACGTCGGCTCAGAGGGCCTGCGCGCCTACCTGAACGACGTCGCGACGGTCTGGGAGGAGCTGCTGATCACCCCGAAGGAGGTCGAGCAGGAGGGCGAGCGGCTGCTGGTCCGGGGCCGGGTCTACCTCCGCAGCCACGCGCTCGGGATCCGGGACATGCCGGTGGGTTGGATCTGGGAGCTGAGGGCGGGGCGCTTCGTCCGCGGCGAGGTCTTCGTCGACCCGGAGGAGGCGACCCGGCGCTTCAGCCGCGCAGCTCCGCCAGCGCAGAGTCACGATCCCCGTGGACCGAGATCGACGTCTCGACTCCGGTGATCTTCAGCAGCCGCTGGACCTGATCGTTGTAGCAGCAGAGGACGAGGCGGCCGCGGCCGTCGCCGCCCGCGTTGCGGTCCAGCCGCTGCCAGGCCCTGACCAGCACGGCGATGCCGGTCGAGTCGATGAACTCGCAACTGGAGAGGTCGATCAGGATCGCCGCGTCGTCGGCATCGGACAGCGCCTCCTCGAGCGGCCCCTCGAGCTGGGGGGCCGTGTTGAGGTCGAGCTCGCCCTGCACGGTGAACGCGCGGATCCCCTCGTCCATCTCCTCTTTGCTCACTTCAAAGGGGGCCGGACTCACGGAAGCGATGCTATCGCGGGCCATAGGGGTTTGGCCGAGCCGAGGTGGCGGGTAGCGAGATGCCTGAAATCTCTAGCTATGCTCGGGTTGCCCGCGGGGACAGGCTCCCGGCAATGAGACCACCGGCGCATTCCAGACAGGCCCACCATCAGCGAGATGCCAACAGGACTTGAGATGTCCCTTCCGGCGCGGGCGGAGAACGTTTCGGTGGTCCGTCATGCGCTCGCCGGGCTTGCCGAGGAGATCGGGATGGACGCGCCCGGCATCGCGGACCTCAAGACCGTCGTCACCGAGGCCTGCATGAACGTCGTCGTCCACGCCTATGGGGGCGAGCCCGGCCCGCTGCGGGTCTCGGCCGACCCGGATGCCGACGGCATGACCGTGATCGTCAGCGACTCCGGCTCCGGGATCAGGCCGCGTGCCGACGCCGAGCAGGCCAGTCTGCGCTTGGGGCTCTCGCTGATCGCCGCCCTCTCGAGCAGCTTCTCCTTCTCCGGGGGGCTCAACCGCGGCACCCAGATCGAGATGCGGCTGCCGCTGAAGGGGGGCGGCGCCCTCGACGGCGGCCCTCCCGCGGAGATCGAGACCGCCGAGGACTCCACCGAGATCATCGTCGGCCGTACCGACCTCCTGGCGCCGATCCTCGAGCGGGTGGTGGGGGCGCTGGCCGCCAGGCGCGATCTCTCGGTCGAGCGGGTCTCCGACGTCATCCTGCTCACCGACGCGATCGCCGCCGCTGCGCCCGGCCGCTTCGCCGACGGCAGCGTCCGCCTTGCCCTCGCCGATCATGACGACGGGGTGGAACTTCTCCTCGGCCCGATGGAGGACGGCGGCGCCGAGAAGATCCGCGCCGAGCTCGACGTCCCCGACGTCGGCGGCACCCTTGAGGCCCTCGCAGACGACTTCAGCGTCCAGGGCTCGGACGAGGGCGACTACCTCTCGATCCGGTTCACGTCTCCTGCTCCTGCTCCCTGACCTGCTCGCGGATGCGAGCCAGGGCCCGGCGCAGGATGCGCGAGACGTGCATCTGCGAGTGGCCGATCTGGTCGGCGATCTGAGACTGGGTCATGTCGTCGACGAAGCGCAGCCGCAGGACCAGGCGCTCGCGCTCGTCGAGGTGGGGTAGCGCCGCGTCGAGGGCGACCCGGCCCTCGACCAGCTCGTAGTTCTTGTCCTCCTCGCCGATCCAGTCGGCGGGCTGCGACTCCTCCGAATCGTCGCCTCCGACCGGGCGGTCGAGCGAGAGCGGCCTGCGGTTGTGGTTCGCCTCGAGCACCTCGAGGACGTCGGTCGGGTCGAGCTCGAGCCGCTCGGCGATCTCGGGGATCGAGGGCGAGCGCTGGAGTTTCTCGGTCAGCTCGGAGATCGCTTTCTCGACCTGGGCCATGCGGTCGTGGAGGCCGCGCGGGACGCGGACGGTCCAGGCACGGTCGCGGAAATGGCGTTTGAGCTCGCCGAGGATCGTCGGCGAGGCGAAGGCGCTGAAGGGGATGCCGCGATCGGGGTCGAAGCGGTCGACGGCGTTGACGAGCGCCAGGCTCGCGACTTGGAGCAGGTCGTCGAACGACTCACTGGCGCCCCGGTAGCGGCGCGCCAGCCGTTTCGCGAAGGGGAGGTTCCTGCGCACCAGCTCCTCGCGGATCGCCGGGTCCTTGGTTTTCGCAAAACGGCGCCAGAGCTCGCGTTCGTCGGAGAGCCGCTCGCGCGGCCCCGGCGGTAAAGGCTGGGGATTCTCTGCTCCGTCTGACATCGCATGCCACCGTAGCTTGGCGGCGCCCGCCGAGTACCCGCGGCCCGCGGGCGGTCAAACCCTTCTGTGTATTCCCGTGTCCCGCGAACGGGCAGTGGGTAGTGGAAGTCCGGCGCCGGTTAGGCTCCGCAAGAATTTCAAACCGATTCGAGGAGACCCCAGATGGCCTACGAGGTACCCGACCTTCCCTACGCATACGACGCACTCGAGCCGCACATCGACGAGGCGACGATGAAGGTGCACCACGACAAACACCACCAGGCTTACGTCGACAAAGCGAATGCAGCCCTCGAGGGCACCGAGTGGGCCGACCGCGACGTCGAGGACGTCCTCAAGAGCCTCTCGAGCCTGCCTGACGACAAGCAGGGCCCGGTCCGCAACAACGCCGGCGGCCACTACAACCACTCGCTGTTCTGGCAGATGCTGAGCCCCGACGGCGGCGGCGAGCCGGGCGGAGACCTAGGCGCCGGGATCACCGAGGCGTTCGGCTCCTTCGACTCATTCAAGGACCAGTTCAAAGAAGCCGGCATCGGCCAGTTCGGGTCCGGCTGGGCCTGGCTCGTCCACGACGGCAGCGGCCTGGCGATCGCCAAAACCCCGAACCAGGACTCGCCGATCTCAGACGGCAAGACGCCGCTGCTCGGCTGCGACGTCTGGGAGCACGCCTACTACCTCAAGTACCAGAACAAGCGTCCCGACTACATCGACGCCTTCTGGAACGTCGTCAACTGGGACTACGTCGCCCAGCGGCTCGCCGACGCGGGCTGAGCCCTAGCGGGCGACAGGAGTAGCGGGCCGCGCCGCCTTCGGCAGGTGGCGCGGCTGCTCGCCCGTCTTGGGCGGGATCTGGCTCATCGCGTGCTCGGCCTTGGCGGTGATCGTCAGGCTCGGGTTGACCCCGGGGTTGGCGGGCATCGCGGCGCCGTCGGTGACCAGCAGGTTCTCGTAGCCGAAGACCCGGTTCGCGGTGTCGACCACGCCCTCCTCGGGCCCGGCGCCGACCACGGCGCCGCCGAGGATGTGGGCGGTGGTGGGGACGTTCTGGATCGACTCGGTCAGCGCGCTCTGGGCGATGCCGCCGGTCTTGGCGGCGAACCAGCGGGCGGCGGCCGCGGCTGCGGGCAGGTAGATCGGGTTGGGCCGATCGCGGTCCTGCTCGGTCTGCAGGCGGACTCCCTTGCCGAAGAATTTGCGCTTCGGCTTCAGGTGCATGGCGGCGTCGACCGTCTGCATCACGAGCAGGATCACGGTCCGCCGCGACCACTTCAGGGGGACGACCATGCGCAGCGTCTGCAGGGGGTGGCGGATCATCTCGGCGAGCCACTTCATCGGCCTGGTCAGCCTCGTGCCGGGCCCGGCCATCGCCGTGAAGGTGTTGCTCATCACGTCGCCGGCCTCGCCGTAGGTGACGACCTCGATGTGGGTGTCGGGGTCGGGGTAGATGCTCGAGGTGATCGCGACCGAGCGGCTGAAGTCGCGCTCGTCGTCACGGGCGGTGACCGACTGGATCGACTCGGAGTTGGTCCGGATCACGTCTCCGAGGCGGTCCGAGAGCCGCGGCAGGGCGCCGCTGTGCTTGCAGTTGGCGAGCAGGTTGTTGGTGCCGAGGGCGCCGGCGGCGACGACGACGCCGCGGGCCGCCATCGTCGAGCGGCGCCTGTTGACCCAGGAGCCCGAGCGTTCGCTGGAGATCCGGTAGCCGTCGGAGCCGTCGGCCGCGCCGAGCGGCCGGCACCTCGGTCACCTGCCGTTCGGGCTCGATCCGCGACCCCGAGCTTCTCCGCGAACCAGAGGTAGTTCTTCATCAGCGTGTTCTTGGCGCCGTGGCGGCAGCCGACCATGCAGCTGCCGCAGCGCATGCAGCCGGTCCGCCGCGGCCCCTCGCCTTCGAAGAAGGGGTCCTCGACCTCGACCCCGGGCTGGTCGAAGAAGACGCCGACCTTGGTGTTGGTGAAGGTCTCGCCGACGCCGATCTCCTCGGCGTATTCCTTCAGCAGCACGTCGGCCGGCCCCATCCCCTCGTACTCGACGACGCCGAGCATCCGCTCGGCGGTGTCGTAGTGGGGGGCGAGCTCCGCCTCCCAGTTGCCGAGGCCGGCCCACTGGCGGTCCTCGAAGAAGCTCGGGCCGGGCCCGGTAGAGGGTGTTGGCGTAGCCGAGGCTGCCGCCGCCGACGCCGCTGCCGGAGACGACGAAGACGTCCTTGAAGAAGGTCATCCGCAGGACGCCGCGCATGCCCCATTTGGGCCACCAGAAGTAGCGCCGCGGTTCGCGCAGGGTCGACTCGGCGAAGTCGTCGTCGCGGAAGCGGCTACCGCACTCGAGCACGGCGACGCTGTAGCCCTTCTCGGCCAGCCGCAGCGCCGACACCGACCCTCCGAAGCCGGAGCCGATCAACAACCCAATCGACATCAAAGGCCGCCATCTGCGGGGCCTAGGTGGGCTCAGGCCTCGCCCGGCTCCAGGGGCCGGAAGTCCGAGGTGCGGGCTCCGCAGACGGGGCAGAACCAGTCCCTGGGGATGTCCTCGAAGTTGGTCCCGGGCGGGATGCCACCGTCGGGGTCGCCGATCGCCGGGTCGTAGATGAACCCGCAGCTCTCGCAGATCCACGGGTTCGCTTCAGTTGTCGCGTCGTCATCATCAGGAGAGCTTTCGGTAAAGCGACGGCCTACTCTTTGCTGAAGCTGACCGAGACCGGCTCGCGGTCGGTCGGGTCCTCGATCTCGAAGAACTCGCGTTTCGTGAAGTTGCCCTGATTGGCGACGATCGAGCCCGGGAACTGTTCGATGTCCGTGTTGTAGGCCTGGACGTTGGAGTTGTAGATCCGGCGCGAGGCCTGGATCTCGTCCTCGAGCTCGCAGAGGTTGCGGCTCAGCTGCTGGAAGTTCTCGGTCGCGCGCAGGGTCGGGTAGTTCTCGGCGACCGCTTTGACGTCGGCCAGCGCCTGGGTCAGTTTCTGCTCGGCTTTGGCGGTTTCCTCGACGCCCTGGGCCTCCATCGCCTCGGCCCGCGCCTGGGTCGTTTTCTCGAAGGTCTGGCTCTCGTGCTCGGCGTATCCCTTGACCGTCTCGACCAGGTTGGGGACGAGGTCGTGGCGGCGCTTGAGCTGGACGTCGATCCCGCTCCAGGACTCGTCGACGCGGTTGCGCGCGGAGATGATCGAGTTGCGCTTGGCGACGAAGTACAGGACCGACGATGACGATGATCGCGACGATGACGATGAGGGCGATGATCATTGAAGGCTCCTGTGGGTCGGACCTGGTCAGCCGAATCCTACGCCCATACGGCGCGCCAAATGCGCCGCGCTTAGGATCTGGCGCGATGGGCGCCAAGCAGGAAGCCCAGGAATGGGCGGAGACGGTCCGCCAGTTCGGCGAGCGCAACGGCCTCACCTACGAGGAGGTCGGCGGGATCAACCCCGTGGACGGTCCCGGTCGCCCTCTGCGTCGGCGGCGTCAACCGGCTCACCGGCCAGCTCGTCGAGGGATTCTGGGGCGCCTGCTGCGACGCCGACGAGAAGGAGGTCGGGCAGCCTGTTCAACAAGGCGGTGCTGCCGACGCGCGCTGCTCGCCAAGTCCCACATGCCCGACCTCGCCAAGGTCGTCCCCGCCTTCAACGTCGAGTCGATCGAGGGCACCGAGGCGCTGACCCAGCACCTCGTCCGCAAGGTCGAGTTCGAGTCGCTCGACTTCAACCGGCGCTTCATCGCCACCGTCCCGAAGGAGTACGACCCGGTCGCCCTGCGCGAGCTGTTCAGCCCCGGCTTCCTCGCCTGGACGACGACGATGACCGGCGAGATCGACTTCGGCGTCAACGACCGCCAGCTCTGGTTCCTCTGGCGCCTGCGCGAGCGCATCGAGGCGGAGCTGAAGGAGGCGCTGAAAAACGCCGGCCAGCTGTTCCGCCGGCTGCAGGCCGAGATGGAAGAGGACGGCATCCACACCTACCCGCCGGGGCCCTGGCACGCGGGCCTCGAGCGCGTTCCCGGACGAAAAGGCGCCTCAGGCGGGGTAGTCGGGGTCGCCCGGGAGGACGACCCGCGTGGTCCTCGTCCTCGCCGACGACCTTGGGCAGGATCGGCTCGACCGCTCGCTCGCGGTAGGCGTGAGCGCCTCCTCGGCCGTGGCGAACGGCAGCAGCGTCTGAGCTGGTGGAGGGTCGGGAAGGCGAGGACGATCTCTTTCGCCTCGAAGGGCGGCGAGGCGGCCTTGGCGGCTCGAACCAGGCCGGCCTCGACCGACCTCGACCCCGTCGGGCTTCGGCGGCGTGTGCGCTGGGGCCAGGGCGAGGAAGAACCAGGCGTCGAAGCGGGTCGAGATCGCCTCGGGGGTGATCCAGCGCGAGAAGAGGACCAGCTCCTCGTCGGGCGGCAGCTCGATCGCGGCCTCCTCGGCGAGCTCGCGGACGCGCAGGAGCGATGCCCGCGCTCGCCCTCGCCGTCGCCGGGGTCGACGGAGCCGCCGGGGAAGACCCAGACGCCGGGCATGAAGGAGGCCTTCTCGGTCCGCTTCAGCATCAGCACCTCGAGCGCGCGGTCCCTGTGCTTGCCGCCGCGCCGCAGGAGGACCACCGAGGCCGCCGGCCGCGGCACCGCCGGCGTCCCCAGGTTCGGCGCCTCGGCCGGCCCGCGGTGTCGCTCTCCCTCGCGCTCATCCGACCGACCCTATCCCGGCGGACCGAGGCCGGGGGCCGGATCGGGGCCGGCCTCAGGGCTGGGCGAGGGCGCGGCGGCGGGCGCGGCGCAGCCAGGCGGCGTGGGCGCAGCCAGGCGAGCAGTGCGATCAGGGCGAAGGGGCGGAGGGCCGCGCAGGCGATGACGACCACCCCGGCGGCGATCGCCAGCAGGCGGCCGGCGCCGTCGACCCCGTCGAAGAATCCCCAGCCGCCGCCGCTCGAGCCGGAGTCCTCGCCGCCGGTCTCGATCCGCACCGAGACGTGGGAGAGGTTCGCGCGGCGCTGAAGGCCCTAGAGGCTGCCAGCGTATCGCGGCTTGCTGGCGCCGCGCCGCGCGCAGCTCGACTTCGGCCGCTTCCCGCTCGGCGTCGGTGTCGGCGGCCGCGAGCTGTCCGAGCAGCCCTTCGACCCTCGCGTTCGCGTCCTGCGAGCTGTTCCCGCGGCGCCGACCGTCGGGGCGGTGATGTCGTCGCTGCCCTCGTGGCGCGAGCGGACCTCGGCGACCGAGGAGATCGCGGCGAGGGTGTCGCCGAGCTTGCGGTCGGGATCAGCAGGTCGAAGGAGGCGCCTGCCTCGCCGGCGGCGCCGTCGACGATCGAGGAGTGGAGGACGATCCCGTCGGCGGCGTGGACGGCTTCGAAGACCCCGGCCGAGGCGTCGCGCAGACCGTCGAGGGCTCGGCGCCGAGGACGATCGAGGCGGAGCGTTCGATGTCGCGGTGGGCCGCGTCGGTGGCGTAGGGGCCGGTCGAGCTCGGCGCGGCCTGATCTCGGTGCTGCTTGAGCCGCTACGGCGGCTTCGCGCTCGCGCGGCTGTACGAGCAGCCTCATTCGGCGGCCCGCGCTGTCGCCGGCTCTCGCGGCGCCGAGCCTCGAGCTGCCGGGTCGCGGGATGGCGTGGCGGCGACCGGCGCTGAGGCTGCGCCGAGCTCGGCGGGTGAGCAGCGCCTGGCGTGGCCGACGGCGCGAGCTGTCGATCCGGCGTCGTCGGTCCGCTGCTCCGAGCCGCAGACGACGGCGGTCGCGACGACGCACCGAGACCGCCACCGCGACGCCGCCGGCGGGCAGGAGCAGGCGCCGCCGCGGGTCGAGCCGCAGGCGCTCGCGAATGCTGCCGAGGCCGCGAGCCCTCGATTGCCGGCGACTCGCGGGAAGCCCGCGGCGGCCCGGGCGTCGAGCTCGGCGGCGAAGGCGGGCTCGGGGTGCGGGCGGAGCGCCCGCAGCGTCGCGATCAGCTCGTGCGTCGTCACTAAACGGCTCATCGCATGCCTCCCTCAGCTTGGCGACCGACCCGGTGCAGCCGGGTGCCCGCGTTGGACTCGCTGACCCCGACCACGGCGGCGATCTCGGCGTTGGTCAGGCCGGCGAAGAACTTCAGCGCGACCAGCTCGCGCTCGGCGCCGTCGAGGCCGGCGAGGGCGGCGCCGACGGTCAGCCGGCGTTCGCGCTGCTCGAGCGGTCTCGTCGCCGGCGAGAGCGCCTCGTCGAGCCGGCTCGGCGGCCAGCTCCGCCTGGCGGCCCGCGCCGGCGCAGCTCGTCGAGCGCGGCGTTGCGGGCGATGCCGAAGAGCCAGGCTCGCGGCTCGCCGCGGATCGGGGTCGAAGCGCGCGCGCTTGCGGTAGGCGCGCTCGAAGGCGGTCGCCGTCACCTCCTCGGCCGCGGCCCGGTCGCGCAGCAGCCCGGCCGCGTAGGCGTAGACGTCGTCGCGGCAGGAGCGGTAGAGCTCCTCGAAGGCGATGTCGGCCTCGCGCGGGCTGCGTCCTCGGCTGCTGCGACGAGCGTCTGGTTCACGCCCTTACTACGGGCGGAGCCGGCGATCCGTCACAGCCGAGTATCGGGCGTTCAGGCGGCCTGCGGCGAGGCTGTCGGCGCCGGAGCGCGCCGGCGAGGCGCGTGCGGCGCGGGCGAGCAGACCGCGGCGATCGATTCGGCGGTGATCTCGACCAGGCGCCGCAGCTCGCCCTTCGGGATCGAGAGCGGCGGCATCAGCACGATCGTCGTCGCCGAGCGGGCCGGACGATCGCGCCGCGGCGGCGCGCCTCGAGCGTCACCCGGTGGCCGAGTCCGCAGCGCCGGGTCGTGCTCGCCGAGGTCGATCCCGACCATGAATCCGCGGCCGCGCACCTCGGCCACCTCGGGCATCGCCCCGACCCCGGCCGAGCAGCTCCCGAGCAGCTCGGATCTTCGGCTGCAGGCGCAGCGATCGTCGCTCGGCTCGAAGGCTTCGAGGCTGGCGATCGCCGCCGCGCAGGCGAGCGGGTTGCCGGTGTAGGTGTGGCCGTGGAAGAAGGTCCGCTGCTCCTCCGGCGCGCCGAGGAAGCCCTCGTAGATGCGCTCGGTGGCGAGCGTCGCCGCGAGCGGCATGTAGCCGCCGGTCAGGCCCTTGGCGACGCACATCAGGTCGGGCGCGACCCGTTCCTGCTCGCAGGCGAACATCGTCCCGGTGCGGCCGAAGCCGGTCGCCACCTCGTCGCAGATCAGCAGCACCCCGTAGTCGGTCGCAGAGCTCGCGCACCGCGCGCAGGTAGCCGGGCGGGTGGACCAGCATCCCGGCCGCGCCCTGGACCAGCGGCTCGACGATCACCGCGGCGATCTCCTCCTCGTGGACCGAGAGGATGCGGGCCAGGTCGTCGGCGTCGCCGGGCTCGGCGGTGTGGCCCTCGAAGAGCAGCGGCCGGTAGGTGGCGTGGAAGAGGTCGATGCCGCCGACCGAGACCGAGCCGATCGTGTCGCCGTGGTAGGCGTCGCGCAGGTGGACGAAGGAGGTGCGCCGGGTGTGCTGCGCCGCCGCGCTGCTGCTGGTACTGGAAGGCCATCTTCAGCGCGATCTCGGTCGCGGTCGAGCCCGAGTCCGAGTAGAAGACCCGCGAGAGCCCGGGCGGGGCGAGCTCGACCAGCCTCGCCGCGAGCTCGGACGCCGCCGGGTGGGAGAGCCCGAGCATCGTCGAGTGGGCGACCCGGTCGAGCTGCCGGCGCAGCGCCTCGTCGATCCCCGCGTGCCGGTGGCCGTGGACGTTGCACCAGAGCGAGGAGACGCCGTCGATGTAGCGCCTGCCCCTCGATGTCGATCAGGTGGGTGCCCTCGGCCCGCTCGATCATCAGCGGCTCTTCCTCGCACCAGCCCTGCTGCTGGGTGAAGGGATGCCAGAGGTGGTCGCGATCGAGCTGCGCGTGGTCCGACGCCATCGGCCACCGACCCTAGCCCCGGGCCCGGCGGGAACGAGACCTGGCTGGGCTAGGGCGCGAGGTAAGCGTCGTTCATCGACCGGACCGGCTTTCCAAGCGCCGACCGCAGTCTTCCGAGCTGCGTGTCAGGCAGTGAAACCCGACGGTAGCCATACCCTTCGAGCAGCGCCCGGGGTTTGCTGATGTCGGCGTGGTTGTCCATCGCCTCCATCGTCAGCGCCCGGATACGTTGCTCCGATAGCGCCCGCTCTGCGCCTTCCAGCGCCTGCAGCTCGTGGCCCTCGATGTCCATCTTCATCACGTCGACCCGGCCGAGGTCGTGCTCCTCGAGGTAGTCATCCAGGCGCAGCACGTCGATCGAGTCCTCCGCATCGGTGATCGTGTGCCAGTCGAGGCTGTAGGGGACAGACGTGTTCGCGTTGGAGAGGCCTACCGGGTTGAGGGTCACCTGATCCTCGGCGCCGTTCAGGGCAGCGTTGCGGCGAAATTGCTCTCCTCGCTTGGGGTGGGGCTCGAAGGCATGGACCTGGACGCCCTGCGTCCGCGCGAGCACCTGGAACACGACCAGCCCGACGTGGGCGCCCGCCTCGACGTAGGCGCCACCCGGAGGCAGGTTCGACGTGAGGAAATCAACCGTGGCGCGGTCGTACTCGCCCGCAAGGAACGCCTGGGCCTGCGGCCACTCGCTGACTTCGAGCGCGAACCGCGAGCCATCGCTGAGCCGGGTCTTTCGAAGATCCCCATTCGTCCCCTCGAACCGGCGCCGGTAGACGTAGTTCGCGGCGCGCAGACGAGCCCAGGTCTGACGGGATCGCTCGCAGCGGCCTCATGCAAAGGGAACGCTAACCGATCCTCCAGCCTTGCAGTCGTCCTTATTTCGTACCTGAATACCTGCTCCCTGGGCTTGTCCCGACGCCTTGCGTGATGTGCATCACACGAACAACTATTGCGCTGGAGAAATAGTTGCGCCTGTGCAACTATTGTTCTCATGCAAGCCACTGAGATAGCGGAGATCGTCGATCAGGTCACGAATTCGGGCGTCAGCGCCGAGGCGCAGGACACCGCGGCGCGGCTGAGCGCGCTGATGCGCCATGTCTTCCTCTACGACCGCGGCAACCAGCTCCGCGTGATCGAGGACTCCGGCCTCTCGATGACCCAGTGCAAGGCGCTGCTCGAGCTCGGCGGCCTCGGCGAGGCGGCCGAGCCGCGGCAGGTCAGCGACCTCGCCGAGCACTTCGGCGTCTCCGTCCCCTCGATGAGCCGTGCCGTCGACGCGCTCGTCAAGAGCAAGCTCGCCACCAGGGTGGAGGACCCCGACGACCGGCGCGTGCGCCGGGTTGCGATCACCGCCAAGGGCAAGCAGCTCGTCGACACCCTGCTCGTCGTCCGTCAGGCCGGCCTGCAGACGTTCGCCCAGGGCCTGACCGCCGCCCAGCGCCGCAAGCTCGACGCCGCCGTCGATGCGCTGATGGACAGGGACGACATCGCACAGACCTATGAGCACCTGAAGGAGTTTGATTCGTTTGACCCGTTACGCCCACCTGATCACCGACGAAAACCGCAAGTGGTGGACGCTCGGAGCGATGTGCTTCGCGCTGTTCATGATCATGCTCGACAACACGGTCGTCAACGTCGCCCTGCCCTCGATCCAGAAAGACCTCGGCGCCTCGATCTCCGGGCTCGAGTGGATCGATCAACGGCTACACGCTCTCCTTCGCCGTCCTGCTCGCGACCGGCGGGCGCCTCGGTGACATCTTCGGGCGCCGCCGGATGTTCATCATCGGCGTCGTCATCTTCGCGCTCTCCTCGGCGACGGCCGGCCTCGCCGTCGACCAGACCGCGCTGGTGATCAGCCGCGTCGTCCAGGGCGTCGGCGCCGCGCTGATGATGCCCGGCACGCTCTCGATCATCACCGACGCCTTTCCCGCCCGACGAGCGCGGCAAGGCGATGGGCACCTGGGCCGGCGTCTCGGCCCTCGCCCTCGCGGTCGGCCCGGTGCTCGGCGGCTTCCTCACCGAGCACGTCTCCTGGCGCGCGATCTTCTACCTCAACATCCCGGTCGCGATCGGCGCCGTCACCGCCACGCTCTTCGCGGTCCGCGAGTCGCGCGACACCAGCGTCGGCAAGGACGTCGACTACGCTCGGCGTCG
Source organism: uncultured Solirubrobacterales bacterium (assembly GCA_963795295.1). Classification (GTDB taxonomy): domain Bacteria; phylum Actinomycetota; class Thermoleophilia; order Solirubrobacterales; family 70-9; genus VRUE01. Next base: position 118,728 of record CAWCHE010000004.1, on the reverse strand, counting down.
CGATCCTCACCGTCGGCCTGACCGCCCTCGTCCTCGCCCTGGTCGAGGGCAACAGCTGGGGTTGGGGCTCGTCCGAGATCGTCGGCCTGCTGATCCTCGCCGGCGCTTCGCTCTGTCGCCTTCGTCGCGGTCGAGAACGCGGGTCAAGGCGCCGATGGTGCAGTTCGACCTGCTCTCGCGACCGCAACTTCCTCGGCGCGGTCGTGGTCGCCCTGATCATCACCTTCGCGATGATGGGCGTCTTCTTCTTCCTCGCCCTCTACATGCAGAACATCCTCGACTACTCGCCGCTGGAGGCGGGTATCCGGTTCCTGCCCTCGACCCTGATGATCGTCGGGATCGCGCCGATCTCGGGCCGCCTGGCGGACCGCTACGGGCCGCGCTGGCTGATCGCCGGCGGGCTGCTCCTGGTCACCGCCTCGCTGGTCACCTTCACCGGCGTCGAGGTCAACTCCGGCTACCTCGACCTGCTGCCCGGGTTCATGCTGCTGGGCATCGGCATCGCGATGACGATGTCGCCGATGACCAGCGCCGCGATGAACGCGGTCCCGGTTCAGAAAGCGGGAGTCGCCTCGGGCGTGCTCTCGATGTTCCGGATGGTCGGCGGCAGCCTCGGCATCGCCGTCAGCGGCGCCATCTTCCAGGGCGTCGTCGGCGGCAGCTTCGAGACCGCGGCCCCGCAGCAGTTCGTCGAAGGGCTCAGCACGGCGATGGCGGTCTCCGCCGGTGTCGCCTTCACCGGAGCGGTGATCGCCGCGGTCACGATCCGCGCCAAGAAGAAGGGCTCCCTCAGCATCGAGGCCGCCGAGGCGGCGGTCAACCCCGGTGGGTCGCGGGTCGCGGCCGCCGAGGCTACGCCGGATCTAGCCGGGGCCAGCCGCTAGGTTCGGCGAGGTCGAGGCGCGGAAGCGCCTCGACCCGCACCTCGCCGAGGGCGGCGATGGTCGAGCGGTTTGACTCCTCGACCGCGCTCGGCTCCCGCGGCCACGGCGTCAGGACGACGGCCGCGACCTCGAGGCCGGCGCCCCGCGCCGCCTCGAGCGTCAGCAGCGTGTGGTTGATCGTCCCCAGGCCCGGGGCGGCGGCGACCACGACCGGCAGCCCGAGCTCGACGGCGAGGTCGCGCACCAGGTAGGCGGGCGTCAGCGGCACCAGCAGGCCGCCGACCCCCTCGCAGACGAGGGCATCGGCGCCCGCAGCAGCGGCGCGGGCCGCTGCGAGCAGCCCCGCGGGGTCGATCTCCACCCCCGCCAGCTCCGCCGCGAGGTGGGGGGAGGTCGGCGGCCCGAACCGGTAGGGCGCGACCTCCTCATCGCTCTGGGTCGAGCCCGCGGCACGGCGCAGCAGCGCGTGGTCGGGCTCACCGCCGTCGTCGAGGCCGCTCAGCGCCGGCTTGAAGACGGCGACCGACTCGCCGTCGGCGGCCCAGGTGCGGGCGATCGCCGCGGCGACCACGGTCTTGCCGACCTCGGTCCCCGTCCCCGTTACGAAGACGCCGCGCATCCGGCTCCCTAGGCGGCGAGGGGCGCCGACTCGGCCCGGCCCGGCGCCGCCGGCTCGAGCTCTCGGGCCGCCGCGCCGACCAGCGCCGCGGCCTCGCGCAGCTCCTCCTCGCGGTGGGTCGCCATCACCGTGAAGCGCAGGCGCGAGGTTCCCTCGGGGACCGTCGGCGGCCTGATCCCCTGCGCGAAGACGCCGCGCTCGAGGAGCCGCTCGCTGAGCTCCATCGTCGCCGCGGCCTCGCCGACCGCGACCGGGATGATCTGGGTGCCGCCGGTGCCGCCGGCGAGCCCCTCGGCGACCAGCGCCGTACGCAGGGTGGCGGCGTTGGCGCGCAGGCGCTCGACCCGCTCGGGCTCGGCCTCGACCAGCTCCAGCGCCGCCAGCGCCGCGGCCACCGTCGGCGGCGGCGGCGCGGTCGAGAAGATGAAGGGGCGGGCGCTGTTGAGCAGGAACTCGACGGTCTCGGCATCCGCGCAGGCGTAGGCGCCGTAGGAGCCGAGCGCCTTGCCGAGGGTCCCGACGACGACGTCGACCTCGCCGCTCAGCCCGGCGGCTGCGACCGAGCCGCGCCCGCCGGGGCCGATCGCCCCGGTCGCGTGGGCCTCGTCGACCATCAGCCGGCAGCGATGGCGGCGCGCCAGCTCCGCCAGCTCCACCAGCGGGGCGACGTCGCCGTCCATCGAGAAGACGCCGTCGGTGACGATCAGCGAGGCGCGGTCGCCGGCCTCGCGCAGTCCCCAGGCCAGGTGCTCGACGTCGCGGTGGCGGTAGACGAAGGTCTCGGCCCGGGAGAGGCGGCAGCCGTCGATGATGCTGGCGTGGTTGAGCTCGTCGGAGAAGACGACCGTGCCGCTGCCGGCGAGGGCGGCGATGACGCCGGTGTTGGCGAGGTAGCCGGAGCCGAACAGGAGCGCCGACTCGTAGCCCTTGAAGGCGGCCAGGCGCTGCTCGAGCTCGCCGTGCGGCGCCATGTTGCCGGAGATCAGCCTCGAGGCCCCGGCCCCGGCGCCCCATCGCATCGCCGCCTCGGCGGCCGCGCCGCGCACCGCCGGGTGCTCTGCGAGGCCGAGGTAGTTGTTCGAGCAGAGCAGGGTCACCGAGCGGCCGTCGAGCGTGACCCGGGGGCCCTGCGGCCCCTCGACCAGGCGCAGCCTGCGGCGGAGCCCCTGGTCCCGGAGCTCCTGCAGCCGCTCTGCGACGTCGGTCATCGCGCCAGGGATTTCCCGGCCGGCGACCCGGGGTAAGGCGGAGGCTTCTTGGCCTTCTTGATCACCCGCAGCTGGGTCGATGGATCCCAGAACTTCGGCTTCGTCCTGGTGGTCGATCAGCTCGTCGCATCGGCGTCTCCGGGGTCTCGCCGTCGAGCCAGCCGGAGCGGTTGTCGGGCCGCGGGTTGGCGCCGTTGTCCTCCTGGCGGGCGACGTTCAGCCCGAGGTCCTCGAACATCTGCCCGGTCGTCCTCGGGCTCGGCGCCGAGGGTGGTGAGGAAGTTGCCCATCATCACCCCGTTGAGCCCGGCCTTGACGGCGAGCGGCTGCAGGTCGCCCAGGTTCTCGACCCGCCCGCCGCAGAGGCGGAAGAGCGCCCCGGGGATGATCGAGGCGGAAGATCGCCACCCACTTGACGACCTCCCAGGCATCCATCAGCGGCCGGTCGCCGAACTTGGTCCCGTCGCGCGGGTTGAGCAGGTTGATCGGCACCGAGGTCGGGTTCAGCTCGGAGAGCTCGAAGGCCATCTCGACCCGCTGCCGCGGCGACTCACCGAGGTTGAGGATGCCGCCGACGCAGGTCTCGAGGCCGGCCTCCTTGACCGCGTCGATCGTCCGCAGCCTGCCCTCGTAGCGGACCGTGGTCGAGACCTCGGGGTAATAGGAGCGGGCCGACTCGACGTTGTGGTGGACGCGCTGGATGCCGGCCTCCCGCAGCTTCTTCGCGCGTTCGGCCGACATGTGGCCGATCGAGGCGCAGCGCTTGAGATTCGTCTTCTCGGCGACCAGCCGCGCGCCCTCGAGGATTTTCGCGAAGTCCCGTTTCGAGAGGCCCTGACCCTGGGTGACCATGCAGAAGCGGTGGGCGCCCGCCGCCTCGGCCGCCTTCGCGTGTTCGAGGATCTGCTCGGGCTCCATCATCGCGTGCATCGGCGTGTCGGACTCGGCGTAGCGGGACTGGGCGCAGAAGCCGCAGTCCTCGGCGCAGCCGCCCGACTTGGCGTTGACGAGCGAGCACATGTCGGTCGAGTCGCCGAAGTTCTCGCGGCGCACCTTCCAGGCACGCTCGACGATCTCCCCGATCTGCTCCTTCTCGGTCTGCTCGCCGAGGGCGAGGGCCTCCTCGAAACTGATCAAAGCGGGCATCGTGGCGCAGGCTAGGCTCCGGACCGGATGGAGGCTGCGATGAGGCGGAGAAGGCGGATCTGGCTGGCGGCGCTCTGCGGTCTCGCGGCCGGCGCCTTCGCCTTTGGGGTTGCCCTGGGCGACGGCTCGCCGCCGGAGCCCTCGGCCGCTTCGAAGCTGACCCCCGCCCAGCTCGCCGGGGAGCGGCTGGTCGTCGGCTTCCCCGGCACGGAGGTGCCGGCGGCGGTGCGGCGGACGATCCGCGAAGGCGGCGCGGCCGGCGCCATCCTCTTCGCCGAAAACCTCCCGAGCCGCGCCGTCGCGCGTCGGCTGGTCTCGGACCTGCAGGCGATCCCGCGGCCGCCCGGGCTGCGCGACCCGCTGCTCGTGATGACCGACCAGGAGGGCGGCCAAGTGAAGCGGATCGACGGGGCGCCGAGCGTCTCGGCTGCGGCGATGGGCGCCCGCGGCGCCGACTTCAGCGGCGAACAGGGGGCTCGGACCGCCGCCAACCTCGGCAACGTCGGCGCCAACGTCGACCTGGCGCCGGTTCTGGACGTCGCCCGGCCGGGAGGGACGATCGCCGAGACCGAACGCGGCTTCGGCTCCACTGCCGCGGCCGTCGAGGCGACGGCGGTTCCGTTCGCCGCCGGGCTCGAGGGCGGCGGGGTGGCGGCGACCGCGAAGCATTTCCCGGGGCTCGGGAGCGCCGCCGAGAACACCGATTTCGCGGTCCAGCGCATCCGCCTCTCGAAGGCCGAGCTGCGCAGCGTCGACGAGGCTCCATACCGCGGCTTCGTCGCGGCGGGAGGCTCGCTGGTGATGCTCAGCACCGCGATCTACCCCGCCTTCTCGCCGCTGCCGGCGGCGTTTGCCCGCGCCGATCGCGACCGGTGAGCTCCGCGGCCGGCTCGGCTTCGAGGGGGTCTCGATCACCGACGCTCTCGGCAGCGCCGCGGTCAGCGACTTCGGCGGGCCCGCCAAGGCCGGGCTCGCGGCGGCGGGCGCCGGCACCGACCTGCTCCTCTTCACCGACCCGGCGGCCGGCGCACGCGCCGGGGCCGCCCTCCTGCGCGGCCTGCGCTCCGGTGCTCTCAGCCGCGCCGAGTTCGAAGTCTCGGCGGGCCGCGTCCTGCGGCTTCGCCACCGCCTCGCCGGCTAGCCCGAGAGCCGGACCCCGTCGCCCCCGTCGCCCTTCGCCGCGTACATGGCGCTGTCGGCGTCGATCAGGATCGACTCGAAGGTCGCCCCGGTGCCGGCGCCGAAGATCGCGACCCCGACGCTGACGTTGAGCTGGGGGACGTCTTCGGAGGCCGGAACGTGCTCACGGACCGCGGTTCCGATCATCTCGGCGACCGTTTGGGCCTGCTCCGCGTCGCAGCGGGGGAGGACGATCGCGAACTCGTCGCCGCCGACCCTGGCGAGCACGTCGGTCTCCCTCGTGCGGCGGGCGAGGACCCCGGCGACCTCCTCGAGCACGAGGTCGCCGACGGGGTGGCCGAGGGTGTCGTTGACGCGCTTGAAGTGGTCGAGGTCGAGCATCAGCACGGCGCCGTTCGTCCCCTCGCGTTTGCTCCGTGCCAGCTCGGCCCGCAGGTCCTCCTCGAAGCGGCGCCGGTTCTTCAGCCCCGTCAGCGGGTCCTGACTGGCCTGGCGCTGTAGCTCCCGCATCCGTTCGTTGCGGCTCCAGACCAGGACCAGGGCGCCGAGCAGGGCCGCCAGCGCGACGCCGACGACGGCGATCAGCAGCGGCAGGGCGATGTCGGGGCCGGCGGGGTCGTGGACGACGACCTGCCAGGTCCGGTCCGCGACCGGGATCGACGCCTGGGCGGTGTCGTCGAAGGTGCCCTTCTCGCCGATCACCGGCATGCCGCCGACCCGGATCTGGACGTCGACCGAGGCCGGGACCGCGGAAATCGCGGCGGCGGCAAGGTCGTGGATGCGGAAGGCCCCGGCGGCGAAGCCGATCAGGGCCCGGCGCCGCTCGGCCACGGTTGCGAGCGGGGAGCCGTCGCGGTAGACGGGGCGGTAGACGTTGATCCCGGAGCCGCCGATCAGCAGCGGCATCACCCGCGTCGCGGCGGCGTGGCCGCTGTCGCGGGCACGGCGCAGGGCCGGCCCGCGGACCGGGTCGGAGCCGATGTCGTAGCCCTGCGGCACCGTTTTCTGATGCTGCTCGGCGACGGCGAAGGCGACCGGGAAGTAGACCGGGCGCTTGGAGGCGGGGACGGGACCGCCGAGGCCGAGTTCGACGATCGGGAAGTCGTGGCGGAGTTCGAAGGCCGGCCGTTCGGCCAGCGTCACCTGCTGGATGAAGGCGGTCGCGGTCAGGGCGCCCCGCCGCAGCAGCGAATCGCCGACGATCTTGAAGTCGTGGCGGTTGAGGTCCCTCTGCGCCTCGAAGAACGCGGCGGCGCTGGTCAGCTCCCCGACCGAGAGCTGGGCGACCGTCTCCGCCTGGTGGGCGGAGCGCAGCGCCTCGTCGCGCTGGAGGGTGTGGAAGTGGTCGGTTTCGTTGGCGCGTACGAGGATCGCCGCCACCACCGAGCCGGCCGCCAGAAGGACGACCGCGATCGCGCCGAGCCAGAACCGCAGGCGCATGGCTAGTCCGGCACTGCCGCCAGCGACTCCCAGAGATAGAGGGAGGCGAGGCTGCGGTGAGGGCTCCAGGTCTCTCCGATCTCCGTCACCCGCTCGGGGGTCGGCATCTCCTCCAGCCCGTACTCGATCTGGATCGCCTTGCGGATGCCGAGGTCACCGCCGGAGAGGACGTCGGGCCGCTCGAGGTGGAAGAGCAGGAACATCTCGGCGGTCCAGCGGCCGAGCCCGCGGACGGCGACGATCTCCTCGATCGCCTCCTCGTCGGAGAGATCGCCGAGGCGATCGAGCTCGAGCTCGCCGGAGAGGACGTGGGCGGCGAGATCGCGGAGGTACTCGACCTTGCGGCCCGAGAGGCCGGCGCCCCGCAGCGCCTTCTCGTCGGCCTCGAGCAGCTCCTCGGGAGTCGGCGTGCGACCGTCGAAGATCTCGAGGACCCGGTTGTAGATGGTCCGCGCCGCTTTGGTCGAGAGCTGCTGGCCGACGATCGCCCGCAGCAGGGCGCCGTAGGCATCCGCAGGGCGCTCCTCGCTGCGCCGCCGCAGCCGGGTCTCGAGGTCGATCCCGCCGAGGCGCTCGATCAGCTCCGCCATCACCGGGTCGCTCGCCGCCAGCCGCGTCGCGTCGGAGCTCACCGCCCCCTCCAGACCGGGTCACGTTTCTCGGCGAAGGCCGCGATCCCCTCGCGGAAGTCCTCCGAGGCAAAGCACGATTCCCGCAGCGCGATCAGCGCCCCCTCCTGCTGGTCGGTGAGGACCGGGTTCTGGTTGAGGACTTCGATCGCCCGCTTGTTGCCGCGCATCGAGAGCGGCGCGTTGGCCGCGATCGACGCCGCCAGCTCGATCGAGTCCCGCTCCAGTGAGTCGTCGGCGACCACCTCGTTGACGAGCCCGATCCGCTCCGCCCGCTCGGCTTCGAGGTTCTTCCCGGTGAGGAAGAGCTGCTTGGTCCGCGAGAGGCCGACGACGTCGATGAACTTGCGCAGCCCGGTGTGGCCGTAGACGAGGCCGAGTTTGGCCGGCGGCATCCCCAGCTTCGCCCCCGCCGCGCAGATCCGCAGGTCGCAGGTGATCGCCAGCTCGAGGGCGCCGCCGAGGCAGTGCCCGTTGATCGCGGCGACGGTCGGCCAGGGGTGGGCGGCGATCGCCTCCAGCGCCGCCGGGAAGGGGTGCGCGACCAGCGCCTCGGCGTCGCGCTCGAAGGTCGCGGTCGGGATCGTCGCGATGTCGTAGCCGGCGGAGAAGACCGGCGGCTCGCCGGTGATCAGCACGCAGCGGGTCTCGATCCCGCGGTCGAGGGTCGGCATCACCTCGGCGATCGCGTCGAGGATCTCGTGGTCGAGCGCGTTGCGGCGCTCGGGGCTGCTGATGCGGATGCGGGCGACGGCCTCGGCCGGGTGGTCGAGCACCAGCTTGCCGCCGGCGAGTGTCTCGCTCACGGCTGCCTCACTCGAGGACGACGAGGACGTCCCCTTCACTGACCGAGTCCCCCTCAGCGCAGCGGATCTCCTTGACGGTGCCGTCGTCTTCGGACTCGACCGGGATCTCCATCTTCATCGACTCGAGGATGACGACAGTGTCTCCGTCGGCCACCTGGTCGCCGACCGCCACCTCGATTTTCCAGACGTTGCCAGTGATGTGCGCCTCGATGTCTGCCATTGCGGGGGAGAATATCCGCGCGTGACGGCGGAGCGGCGCAGACCGAATGAGTGACCCGGAGGGGAATGACGGCCTCGCCGTGATCGTCGCCGCCCGCGAAGAGGCCGATCGGATCGGCGCGACGCTGGCGGCGCTGCGCGAGGCTCTGCCTGGCGGCCGAGCTCTGGGTTGCCGACGATGCCTCCGCCGACGGCACCGGAGAGGCCGCGATCGCCGCCGGCGCCCAGCTCGTCAGCCGGCGCCGCCCCCATGGCAAGGGTGCCAACGTCACCGCTGCGGCCGAAGCGGCGCTGAGCGGCCCCGTCGCCCCGGCCATGGTTCTCCTCTGCGACGGCGACCTCGGTTCCAGCGCCGCCCGCCTGACGCCGCTGGTCGAGGCCGTCCGGGCCGGCGAGTGCGACCTCGCCGTCGCCGCCTTCAGCCGCAGGGTCGGGGGCGGCTTCGGGATCGCGCTGGGGTTCGCGCGCTGGTCGATCGAGCGCCTCTGCGGCTTCCGGGCGGAGGCGCCGATCTCAGGCCAGCGGGCGATGACGGTGGAAACGCTGCGCGACGTCCTCCCTTTTGCCGCCGGCTTCGGGATGGAGATCGGGATGACGGTCGATGCGGTTCGGGCTGGTCACCGGGTCCGCGAGTACGAGCTCGACCTCGAGCACCGCGCCAGCGGCCGCGACCTGCGCGGCTTCCTGCACCGCGCCCGGCAGCTGGCCGACTTCGCCCGGGCCCATCTGGCCCGCCGCTAGGCGGACGCGGGCGGCGCCGGCGTCACGAAGGGCGTGATCGCGAACTCGACGATCTGCGGCGCCAGCTCCGGCAGCTCCGCGACGCGGCCGGAGTTGATCTCGTGCTGGATCACGGCCCAGACGCCGCCGCCGATCATTTCCTGAAGCACGCTCGAGGCCGGCCCCTCGTGCCAGGCGGAGGTGTCTTCGGGGCCGAGGAACGAGGTGAACCCGCCGAGGACGCGGTCGGCCTGGTCGAGCGCCGCCTGGCCCGCGGTCGGCAGCTCGAAGAAGGCGAGGCGGGCGAAGAGCTCGTCCTCGGCGATGTGGGTGAGCAGGGCCCGCAGGCCGGCACCGACCGCCGCCGGGCGCTCGCCCACATCGTCCACCGCCGCGGCGACGACCCGCAGCGCTTCCGCCGCGAGCGCGTCGAAGGCGGCGACGAAGGCCTCGCGCTTGCCGGGGAAGTTGTCGTAGAAGGTCTGGTTGGAGACGCAGGCGCCGGCCGATATCGCCGGGATGCTGAGCGCGTCATACCCCTTCTCGACGCCGATCCGGGCGGCGGCGCGGATGATGCGCTCGCGCTGGTTCAGGGTTTCGCGGCTGCGCTTGCTGTCGGGGGCCTCGCTCCAGTCGGGCCAGCCGTCCTCGGCCGGCGCCGGGCGCAGCGCGATCGGCCGGCGTGACGCTTCGACCGCCATCAGCACCCGATCGACCGGCGGCTGCCCGTAGGTCAGCACCCACTCGACGATCGGCTCCGCGTAGGCCGGCAGCTCGCCGGAGCGGCCTTTCCGCAGGTGCTGGTAGGCGCTGTTGCGGATCCCGGCGACGATTCCCCGCACCTCGAGGTCGGAGACCTCGCGCGGCGTCGAGGCCTCGTCGAAGCCCTTGCGGACCAGCTTCGCGAACTGATCGGAGGCACGGTCGCGGTGGGCGACGCCGGCCGAGCCGAGGGTCAGGGACTCGACGGCGACTATGTAGGAGGCGTCCTTCTGCTCGGCGGCCTGGCGGGTGAAGACCTTCATTCCCGCCAGCAGCTTTTCGCGCAGGTCGCCGGGCTCGTCGAAGGCTTCCGCTATTTCTCGGATCGACTGGTCGATCAATGTGTCAAAGGTCGCCAGGAAGCAGTCCTGCTTGCACTCGTAGTGCTCGTAGAAGGTGCTCTTCGAGACCCCGGCCAGGCTGACCAGCTCGCGCAGGGTGGTGGGGGCATAGCCGTGACGGGCGACGGCCTCGACCATCGCTCCCTGGAGCCGGCCCCGCTGGTTGCGGGCAACCGCCTCTGCATCCATCTTCCGCGGCCCGCTCGCGAGCCGTGGAAACAACGGTCCTGAGGGGCTCGTCCCCATCATCCTCCGACCCGTGGTTCGTTCGAACGAACGATGTTACCCGCTACCCTGCGATCCGATGGCGGCTGTGGCAGGGACAGACACGCGGGAGCGCATCCTGCGCACGACGCTGGGCCTGATCGGAGGCGAGGGGATCGGCGCGGTCACCAACCGCCGGGTCGCCACCGAGGCTGGGGTCTCGCTGGGGTCGCTGACCTACCACTTCGGCAGCCAGGTCGACCTCCTGCGCGAAAGCCTTCTGATGTTCGTCGGTGAGGAGGTGATGCGGCTCGAGGAAATCTCCGCCGACCTGCGGCTGCGCAACCCCGACGTCGTCGAGGTGGCGGGGGAAGTCGAGCGCATCATCCGCGAGTCGGGGAAGCGGATCCACCAGCTCGCGGAGCTGGAGCTGCACCTCAGGGCTGCCCGCGACCCCGCCCTCCAGGACGCTTCGCGGCGCTGCTTCGAGGCCTATGAAGGGGTCGCGCAGGCGGCCCTCGAGAAGCTGCGGATCCCGGACCCAGAGCGCCACGCAGCCGTTGTCGTCGGGCTGATGTACGGGCTGGCGCTGCGCCGCTTCGGGACGGGCGACGAAAAGGGCAGCGGCACCGCGGAGGCGCTGCTCACGGTGGTCGGCCCGGCGCTCGCCGCCGAGCGGGCCGCCCCGGCCTGACCCGTCGCCGGATGATCCTCGCGATCGACCAGGGGACCACCGGGACCACCTGCCTGGTCTTCGACGAGGCGGGTGGGGTCACGGGCCGTGCCTACTCCGAGTTCGAGCAGCACTTCCCCAGGCCCGGGTGGGTCGAGCACGACGCCGCCGAAATCTGGGAGGTGACCCGCCGGGTCGCAGGAAAGGCGATCTCGGCCGCCGGGATCGAGGGCCGCGAGCTGGACGCGATCGGGATCGCGAACCAGCGCGAGACCGTCGTCGCCTGGGACCCCGACAGCGGCGAGCCCCTGCACAGGGCGCTGGTCTGGCAGGACCGCCGCACCGCCGGCCGCTGCGAGGAGCTGCGGGCCGCCGGCCACGAGGGCCTGGTCCGCGAGCGCACCGGCCTCGTCCTCGACCCCTACTTCTCCGGGACCAAGATCGAGTGGCTGCTCGGCAACGTCGAGGGCGCCGAGCGGGCCTGCTTCGGGACGATCGACTCCTGGCTCCTGTTCAAGCTCACCGGGCGCCACGCGACCGACCACACCAACGCCTCGCGGACGATGTTGTTCGACATCGGCCGCCTGGCCTGGGACGAGGAGCTTTGCGCGCTGCTCGGGATCGACCCCGGGCGCCTGCCGGAGCCGCTGCCCTCGGCCTCGGTTTTCGGCACCACCTCCGAGTTCGGCGGTGAGGTCCCGGTCGCGGGCATCGCCGGCGACCAGCAGGCCGCCCTCTTCGGCCAGGCATGCCACCTGCCGGGGACCGCCAAGAACACCTACGGGACCGGCAGCTTCGTCCTCCTCAACATCGGCGGCGAGCTGCCGCCGCCGGCCCCCGGCCTGCTCACGACCGTCGCCTGCGCGCCGGGCGGCGAGGCTGCCTACGCGCTGGAGGCGTCGATCTTCGTCACGGGCGCGGCGGTCCAGTGGCTGCGCGACGGGCTGGGCGTGATCGACGCGGCCGCCGAGACCGAGGACCTTGCGGCCTCGCTCGAGGGCAACGACGGCGTCTACTTCGTCCCGGCCCTGACCGGCCTCGGCTCCCCGCACTGGGACCCCTACGCGAGGGGCACGATCGTCGGCCTCACCCGCGGTAGCGGCCGCGCCCACCTGGCGCGGGCGACGCTGGAGGCGATCGCCTACCAGACCGTCGACGCGGTCCGGGCGCAGGAGGAGGTCTCCGGCGCCCGCCTCGAGGAGCTGAAGGCGGATGGCGGCGCGACCGCGAACCGCTGGCTGATGCAGTTCCAGGCCGACGTGCTCGGCGCCGCGGTCGCCGTCCCCGAAGTCGCCGAGACCACGGCCCTCGGCGCCGCCCAGCTGGCCGGGATCGCCACCGGGGTGTGGAGCGCCGCGGCGGTGCGGGACGGCTGGCGCCAGGCCCGGCGCTACGAGCCCCTGATGGGGGAGGAGGAGCGCTCGGCGCTGCTCGCCGATTGGCACCGGGCGCTCGAGCGCTCCCGCGGCTGGGCCGCGCCAGGCACGGCTGGGCCCGCCGCGTAACCGGCGGCGGGGCCGGGGGTAGGCAGCGATTGCCGCCTGAGCGGCAATCTGGTCATGTCAGACATGAAGCCACAGGTCTATCGGGACGATCGCCCGGAGGAGTACTTCGAGCAGTTCCACGAGTCCGCCCGCCGCGGCGTCGGCTGGACCTATCCGCTCGTGCGGGCGATCGTCTCGCCGCCGGCCCTCCTGCTCTGGCGGACCCGCGCGATCGGGGTCAAGAACGTGCCGAGGACGGGGCCCCTGCTGCTCGCCCCCAACCACTTCAGCCAGATGGACCATTTCTTCTGCGGCCTCTACCTGCGCCGGCAGATCCGCTTCATGGCGAAATCGCAGATTTTCGGCCCGCCCGTCCTCACCTACGTCTTCAAGCACGGGGGGGTCTTTCCGGTGCGGCGCGGCCACCACGACGAGACCGCCTTCGAGACCGCCTTCACGCTGCTCGACCAAGAAGAAATGCTGCTCGTCTACGCCGAGGGGGGGCGCTCGCGATCAGGTGAGCTGAGCGAGCCGAAACCCGGGATCGGGCGCCTGGCGCTGGAGTCCGGCGCCCCGGTCGTCCCGATTGCGATCCATGGCTCCGCCTCGGTGCGGCGCTGGAAGCGCTTCACCTTCCCGAAGGTGACCGTGCAATACGGCGAGCCGATGCGATTTCCGGTCGAGGCTGAGCCCGGCCGCGAGCGCCAGCTGGAGGTGGCGACCGAGGTTTTCGACCGGGTCCGCGAGATGTACGCCGGCCTGCGGGCCCGGCAAGGTTCACGCCAGGCCTGAGCACGCCTGAGACAAACGCTTTCGGCTTCTCTAAGCTTCCCTCGCAACGTGGGTGGAGCAGGGTTAAGTGGGTAGCACCGGGAAGCGGCTGCCGCTGTCGCTTCGGCGACGGCGTGGGGTCCTGGTCATCGCGCTGCTCTTCACCATCGTGCTCGGGTTCGTCGGGCGCGATGTCGAGAACAAGCTGAACCCGACCTCGCTCGACGTCCCCGGCACGGACGCCAACGTCGCCAACAAGATGCTCGATAAGTACTTTGGCGACTCGGCCCCGTTCGCGATCCTCCTCCAAGGCCCCTCGGGGTCGATCGAAGAACAGGGGCCGGCGCTGGTCCACGCGCTGCGCCGCAACCCGGAAGTGACGACCCTCTCGCCCTGGGACAAGGGCAAAGTCGGGAACCTGCGGCCGGCGCCGAACAAAGCCCTGGTCCTGGTCGACTTCCACGTCGACGTCCAGCACGCCGTCCGCTACACGGTCGACGAACTCAACGAAATCCTGGAAAAAAAGGTCACGAAGCCGGTGACGGCGACGCAGACCGGCTTCGCGACCCTCTCGCGCGCGATCCAGGACGAATCGATCGAGGCCACCCACCGCAGCGAGGAGATCGCCCTCCCGATCCTCTTCCTCGTCCTGCTGCTGGTCTTCCGCTCTCCGGTCGCGGCGCTGATCCCGCTCTCGTTCGGGGCGATCACCGTGATCACCTCGCGCGGCGTCCTCTCGCTGCTCTCCTCGGCGATCTCGATCGACGGCTTTGCGCTGACCGTGAGCTCGATGATGGGCCTGGCGCTGGGGGTGGACTACGCCCTGCTGATGGTCTCGCGCTTCAAGGAAGAGCTGGCGACCGGAGCCTCGCCCGTCGAGGCCGCGGCGAAGACCAGGCGCACCGCGGGCCGCACCACCGTCTTCGCCGGCAGCACCCTGTTCCTGGCGATGGTGGTCTCGGTGCCGATCCTGCCCGGCGCTCTGCTCGTGTCGCTGGCGGTGACGATGATGGTCGTCATCATCCTCAGCGTCTCTGTGGCGACGATCGTGGCGCCGGCGCTGTTGGCGACGCTGGGGCGCAACATCAACCGCTGGACGGTCGGCGACCCGGATGCCGCCGGGATCACCGGCGTGATGACCTTCGTCGACGCAGCCCTGCGCCGCCCGGTGGTGGCCACGGTGGTGATCGGCGGCATCGTCATCGTCCTCGCGGTGCCGGCCTTCGGGCTGAAGACGGGCCCGCCCAGCACCGAGCAGCTCCCCGAGGACAACCCCGTCCGCGAAGACTTCAACGTCGTCCAGGAAGCGATCGGCCCCGGCTACGAAGCGCCGTTCGTCGTTGTCGCCTCGACCGAAGACGGGACGATGACCGAACACGACCGCCTCAATGTCCTCGCCGACTGGCAGCACCGGATCGCCAAAGACCCGGCGGTGCAGGCGGTGATCGGGCCGGAGGCGGTGGCGAGGAAGACGGCGCCGCTGAAGAACACGGGCAATGAACTGAAGACGACCAACGAAAAGGGCGGGCAGCTCTACGAACTGAATCGCCTCGGCCCGGGACTCAAGCGGGCGGCGAACGGCGTCTCGCAGATCCGCACCGGCCTCGCCCGGGCGGCCGAGGGCGCCGGCCTGCTCAGCGAAGGGTCGGGCAACGCCGAAGAAGGGGCGCTGCGGATCGCCAGCGGCCTCGGCGAAGCGATCGACGGCGGCCACAAGGCGGAAGGCGGGATCGGCGAACTGAACGACGGCGCGATCAAGGTGACGGAAGGCCAGGAAAAGGTCAAAGAAGGGACGGAAAACGTCGTTCAAGAATCCAAGGCCACGACCAGGCAGCTGTCCGGCCAGACCTCGCAGCAGGTTCGCAAACTGGTGCGTGAATTGAATGCGGCCAAGAAGACCCAGCCCGAGCTGGCGAAGACCTGGGAACTGGCGGTTCGACTCAAGAACTCGATCTCCACCGCCCACGGCTTCTCGAGGAGCGCCCGCGACACGGCGGTCGAAGTGAACGGCGGCGAGAACGAACTCATCGCCGGCAACACGAGGATCCAGAAAGGCACCGAAAAGCTGAACAAGGAAGCGCCGTCGCTCCCGGCGGGCCTCGAAGAACTGCAGGAAGGCCAGTTCGAACTCGCCAACGGGATCAACGAACTCCAGGGCGGCTCCGAAACGCTGGAAACGAAGCTCTCCGAAGGCTTCCACCAGTCCTATCCGCTCCAGGCCAAGCTCCAGAAGGCGGGCGTCAAGGTGACCCGCGGCGCCGGCGCGACCACCGAGAAAGTCGAAAACCTGAACAAGAACTCGCCGGGCCTCTTCGATTCCGGCTACTTCGTCCTCTCGGCGATCGACGGCGCCCCGCCGGCCGAACGCGAGCAGGCCGGCGAAGTGATCAGCCTCGAAAAGAACGGCGGCCAGGGCGCCGCGATCACGGTGATCTCGAAATACACCTTCAACACCCCGGGCTCGACCAACCTCGACCACCGGCTGAAGAAGTACGCGGCGGCGCTCGCCTCCGACGCGAGCGCGGCCGGGCCCGGCGAGGTATCGGCAGGGGTCGCCGGCGGCGCCGCCCAGCTGACCGATTACGACGCGATCACCAAGGAACGGATCCCGTGGGTGGTGATCGCGATCACCCTGGTGACGCTGATCGTGATGATCATCATCGTCCGGGCGCCGCTGCTGGCAGCCCTGGCGGTGCTGCTCAACCTGGCCACGGTCGGCGTCGCCTTCGGCGTCATCGTCCTCCTCTTCAACGTCCCTCACGGCTACCCCGGAGGGGGCCATACCTACGTAGATGCGATCGGGGCGGTGGCGATGTTCGGCGTCGTCTTCGGGCTCTCGATCGACTATGCCGTCTTCCTCCTGATGCGGATGAAGGAGCACTACGACCGAAACGGCGACAACGCCGCGGCGATCACCGAGGGGCTGGAGAAAACCGCCCGCCTGATCACCGGCGCGGCGGCGATCATGATGGCCGTCTTCATCGCCTTCGCGGCGGCGCCGATCGCGACGGTCAGCCAGCTCGGGATCGGGCTCACCGTCGCCGTCCTCCTCGACGCCACCGTGATCCGGATCGTCCTCCTGCCGGCGCTGATGCTGCTGCTCGGCGACCGCGTCTGGCACGTGCCGAAATGGCTCGACCGGATCCTGCCGGAACTCGACGTCGAGGGCGAGGACCACGGCCCGACCGCGGTCGTGATCGGCGGCCCCGTCACCGAGGGCGACGCGGGCTAGCGCCCGCTCCTACTCGTAGCGCGCGTCGAGCTTGGCGAAGAACTCGGGGTCGTGCCCCGGGGTGACGATCGCGTCGGGGAACTCGCGGCCGAACAGCTTCAGCTCCTGCAGCGAGCGGCGGCAGTTGTGGGCGTCGAAGGGGCGCGGCTGCTGCGGGGCGTCGCCGCGGAGCTGGCCCTCCATGTAGGTGGCGTCGCCGCCGATCACGAAGTCGCGCTCTTTCAGGCGGGCGATCACCGACATGTGGCCGGCCGAGTGGCCGGGGGTGTAGGCGAGCCGCACCGAGCCGTCGCCGAAGAGGTCGGTGGTGCGGCCGAAGCTCGCGTAGGAGTCGACCCTGCCGCGGTCGAAGTCGACGGTGCGATAGTCGAAGGCGTAGTCGTAGTGGGCGCGCCGGTAGCCGTTCACCACAGGTTTCGGCCCCGTCGTCGCGGCCTTCCACTCGACCTCGCTGACGATGAAGGTCGCCTGCGGGAACTCGGAGATCGCCGAGGTGTGGTCGATGTGCATGTGGGTCATGACGACGATCGGGACCTCGCCGGCGTCGAGTCCGAGCTTGCGGAGCTGGGCGGGGACGTCTTCGCCGGCCTCGAGGGAGGGCTTGCCGAAACGGGTGGCGAGCGCCCCGAAGTTCTCGCGGGCGTCGGTCGCGACCGACGGATGCAGGCCGGTGTCGACGAGGATCGCGCCGGCGCTCGGGTGGCGCAGGAGGAAGGCCGGGCAGGGGACGGCGACCGCCGGCTCGCCGCTGATCAGGGCGCGGGCCAGCTTCAGGGTGAGGAAGCGGCCGCCCGGGCTTTCCATCATCGAGCGCGACCAGGTGACGTGGCCGGCTACCAGCGGTTCGACCGTCACGGTCGCTCCCGGCGACCCGCCCGCCAACGGCTCGTGCAGGGGCTTCGCCTCGACGTGTACCTTCATCTCGAGGTCACATTACCTGGGGTGAGGCCGCCTATAGGCTTGCCCGTCGATGGCTGACAGCTCACATTCGCGGGTGTTCAGGGACGGTTTGCTCGAGGGCCAGGTCTGCGTCGTCTCCGGCTCCGGCAGCGGCCTCGGGCGTGAGACCGCGATCGAGCTGGCCCGCCTCGGGGCGATCGTGGTCGGCTGCGGCAGGCGCTCCGAGCCGCTGGAGGAGACCGCGGCCTCGATCGAGGGGCTGGCCGGCTCCTTCGAGCACGAGGCGCTGGACATCCGCGACGAGGAGGCCGTCGGGCCCTTCTTCGACGGGGTGCTCGAGCGCCACGGCCGGGTCGACGTCCTCGTCAACAACGCCGGCGGCCAGTTCCTCAGCCCGGCCGAGGCGATCAGCCCGAAAGGGTTCCGCACGGTGATCGAGCTCAACGTGCACGGGACCTGGCTGATGACCCACGCGGCGGCGACGAAGGCGTTCATCCCGCAGGGCGGGGGCAAGGTCCTCAGCGTCACCCTCTCACCCCACAACGGGATGCCGGGGATGGTCCACTCCGGCGCCGCCCGGGCCGCGGTCGAGAACATGATGCGGACCCTGGCGACCGAGTGGGCACGGTTCGGGATCAAGACCTGCGCGCTGGCCGCCGGCCAGTTCAAGACCGAGACCCTGATGACCAAGTATCCGCAGGTGGTCGTCGACAACCTCGAGCGCTCGATCCCGATCGGGCGTGCCGGGCGCTCGGAGGAGATGGCCTGGCTCGTCGCCTACCTCGCCTCGCCCGCCGGTGACTTCTTCTCGGGGACGACGATCACGATCGACGGCGGCCGCGACAACTGGGCCGGCCCCTGGCCTCCCGAGGCGATCGCCGACGAGAGCGGCACCCCGGTCGCCGAGGAGCGCCGCTAGCGGCTACGGGCTCGAGGACGACGAGGGGGATTTCGCGCCCTTTGCTTCGCTCCTGGTACTCGGCGTATCCCCGGTACTGCTTCAGCGCCAGCGGCCACAGTCGCTCGCGCTCCTCGGCGCTCGCTCGGCGGGCGTGGACGGCGCGCCGCTCGGAGCCGATCTGGACGATCGTGTCGGGGTTGGCCATCAGGTTGTGGAACCAGGCCGGGTTCTTGGGGAAGCCGCCTTTGGAGGCGACGAGGACGACGTCGTCTCCGTCCTTGAAATAGAGCAGGGGGGAGGTGCGCCTGGTTCCGCTCTTGGCGCCGACGTGATCGAGCAGCAGCATCGTCGGGTAGCCGGGCGCGGTGTGGCCGATGCGGCCGTCGCTCGCCCGGTAGAGCAGCGTGTGCAGGCCCATCAGCGCGGCGCGTCAGAGGCCAGACCCGGTCCGCCACGTCGAGGTAGCTGAACCGGGAACCGCCCTCTGACGAGCCGGAGGGGCTCAGGTGTACATGCCCCCGAACATGCCGCCGGTGACGTTGATCGTCTGGCCGTGGATGTAGTTGGCCAGCGGCGAGGCGAGGAAGAGGACCGGGCCCGAGGCCTCCTCGGGCGAGGCGGGGCGGCCGATCGGGATGATCGCCGAGGCCATCGCCCGCATCTGCTCGGGGATGCCGAGCTCGATTTTCTCGCCACCGGGGGCGGTCATCTCTCCACCCTCCTCCTTGGCGGCGGTGAGTCGAGTGTCGACGAAGCCGAAGGCGACGGCGTTGACGTTGATCTTGAACTGGCCCCACTCCTTGGCCAGTGTTTTGGTCAGGCCGACGACCCCCATCTTCGCGGCCGAGTAGTTGACCTGGCCGGCGTTGCCCATCGTCCCCGAGGTCGAGGAGACGTTGATCAGCTTGCGGAAGACCTCCTTGTCTTCGCCGCGCTCGGCCTTGGCGGCCTCGCGCCAGTGCGGGGCGAGCGCGCGGGCGACGCGGAAGGGGACGACCGTGTGGATTTCGATCATCGCCTGGAACTGCTCGTCGCTCATCCGATGGGCGACGCCGTCCCAGGTGTAGCCGGCGTTGTTGACGCAGATGTCGATCGCGCCGAAGGCGTCGACGCCGGCGGCGACGAGCTCGTCGGCGGCGCCGGTCTTGGTCAGGTCGCCGGAGAAGACGGCGGTATCGCCGTCGATTTCGCTCGCCGTCTGCTCGGCGACGTCGGCGTCGAGGTCGTTGATCAGCACCTTGGCGCCCTCGCTCGCGAAGAGCTCGGCGGTCGCCCGGCCGATCCCACGCGCGGATCCGGTCACGATCGCCGCTTTACCGTCAAGAAGTCCCATCAGTTTGCGCTCTCCTTATGCAGTCGGTGAAATCGGCCCGGGAGGCTACATGGATCGGGGGAATCCTGGTTGACCGGCCAATCGGTCGCCAAACCGCGGTCCCGAGCCGTCCCTCGCGTGGATCCCGAGGAGGATCAGGGCGCTGAGGAGAGCAGCAGCCGGTAGTCGTAGACCGCCTCGTAGCCCATCGCCTCGTAGATCGGCCTGCCCATCGTCGATGCCTGCAGCGAGGCGACGTCGGCGCCGAGGTCGAAGCCCGCGTTGGTGGCAGCGGCGGTGACCGCCCGACCGAGCCCCTTGCCCCGGGCGGCCTCCAGGGAGCCGACCCAGTAGATGCCGGCGACTCCGTGGGTGACGATCGTCATCGCGATCGCGACCGGTTCCCCGTCGAGGCGGCCGATGAAGGCGGCGAGGTTGTCGGCGATCAATCCCTCGTGATCGCTGTAGTGGGCGAAGGCCTCGGGCGGGAAGCCGAGGCTTGTGTAGGACTGCGCGGCGATCCGCCAGTAGTCGGCGGCCTGCTCGGGTGAGGAGAGCCGCCGCAGCTCGGCGCCCTTCGGCAGCTTTGGCTCCTCGACCCGCTCGCCGAGGAGCATCTCGGGCATCGCGAAGACGTTCTCCAGGCCGGCGGCGGCTGCCGCGGCCTCGAGGTCGGCGTCCCCAGGCTCCCCGCCGCGCACCCAGAGGCTGAAGCCGCGCCCGCGCCCGCCGAAGAACTCGCGCGCACGCGAGATCAGCCGCTCGGGATCGAGCTGGTCGTCGCTGCGGAAGGCCGCGTTGGAGATCACCGGGTGGGTTGGGGTGCCGGAGCAGAGCAGCGCTCCCTCGTCGGTCTCGACGAGGGCGCCGGGGTCGAGCTCGACCAGCTGCCGGGAGCTCTCGACCAGGTTGAGGTGGGCGCGGGCCCGCTCCTCAGCCAAGCCGGACGCCGCCGTCCTCGGTGATCGTCCAGTGAGGGTTGTGCGCGACCTCCCAGGGGTGGCCGTCCGGGTCGACGAAGACGCCGCTGTAGCCGCCCCAGAACGTTTCGGCCGGCTCGCGGCCGATCGTCGCGCCGGCTTTGCGGGCCTCCTCGATCGCGGCGTCGACCTCGGTCGGGGAGCCGAGGTTGAGCGCCAGCGTCACGCCGCCCCAGCCGCCGGGATCCTCGACCGTGCTGTCCTCGGCGAGGCGGGCGCGGTCCCAGAGGGCGAGGACCATGTCGCCGGCCTGGAAGAAGACGACGTCGTCGTCCGCGGCGGCGTTGGTGCTCCAGCCGGCCGCCTCGTAGAAGCGCCTCGAGCGGTTCAGGTCGGCGACTCCGAGCGTGATCACGCTGACGCGCTGCTTCATGCCGCCATTCTTCCAGTAAGAATGGCCGGGACGTGAGCGACCTCGGCAGCATCTTCCTTCTCTCGTTGCTGGCGATGTTCAACCCGACCCTGCTGGCGGCGGTGACGGTGATGATGCTGCTGCCGGACACCAAGAAGCTGATGCTCGGCTACCTGTTCGGCGCCTACCTGACCAGCATCACCCTGGGCCTCTTGATCGTCTTCTCGTTGAACGACTCGAGCAGCGTCAACACCGCGAAGAAGTCGCTCAGCCCGATCGAGGACATCGTCGTCGGCCTGATCCTGCTCTTGGTCGCCTACGTCGTCGGCGGCGGCCGGACCGAGGCGCTGCGGGAGAAACGACGCCGCCGCAAGGAGGAGAAGAAGGGCTCCGGGGAGGCGAAGCCGTCGCTGCCGGAACGGATGCTCGGCAGCGGCTCGGCGCGCGTCACCTTCGCCGCCGGCGTCCTCCTCACATTCCCCGGCGTCTCCTACCTGACCGCGCTCGACCGGATGGCGAAGCTCGACGCGGGCACGGCAGCGACCGTGCTGCTCGTGGTCGGCTTCTGCCTGATCCAGCAGCTGCTGCTCGAGGTGCCGCTGCTCGGCTACGCCTTCGCGCCCGAGCGCACCCAGGAGGCGGTCACCGGCTTCCGCGAGTGGCTGGCGCGAAATGGCCGCCAGGCGGCGACGATCGTCGCCATCGTCCTCGGCTGCCTGCTGATCATCCGGGGCGTGGTCGAGCTACTCACCTAGGCGAGGAAGCCGTCGGGCTCCTCGACGACGGTGTTGCGGAGCTCGCCGATGCCGTCGATCTCGATCCTGACCTCGTCGCCGACCTTGAGCAGCCCCTCCGGGAAGGGCTGGTAGGCGGAGCCGACACCGGCCGGGGTTCCGGTCGCGATCACGTCGCCGGGCTCGAGGGTGAACGCTTCGGAGAGGTGGGAGACCTGTTCGAAGCTGTCGAAGACCATGTCGGCGGTGTTGCCGTCCTGTCGCTGCTCGTCGTTGACGAAGGTGCGGATGCCCAGGGAGTGGGGGTCGCCGAGCTCGTCGAGGGAGACGATCCAGGGCCCGAGCGGACCGTGGGTGTCGAACGACTTGCCGATCGTCATCGTCATCGCTTTGATCTGCCAGTCGCGGACGGAGACGTCGTTGGCGATCGTGTAGCCGGCGATCACCTCCGGGGCCTGCTCGGGGGTGACGTGGCGGCAGCGCTTGCCGATCACGACCGCGAGCTCGCCCTCGTAGTCGAGCTTGTCGGAGACCTTGGGCATGTGGATGTCGTCGCCGGGGCCGACGACGCAGCTCACCTGCTTGTTGAAGAACATCGGCACCTTCGGCGCCTCCATGCCGCTCTCGGCGATGTGGTCGGCGTAGTTGAGGGCGATCGCCAGGTACTTTCGCGGCTGCGCCGGGCTCAGCAGGCGCACCTCGGAGAGCGGGCGGCTCTCCTCGGTCTCGAGCTCGACGACCTCGTCGCCGTCGACCCGGCCCCGCACGACCCGGTCCCCATCCGCGAAGCGGCAGAGCTTCATCCGCCCGCCCTCGCGCCGAGGGCTGCAGCCACCGCGGTCAGCTCCTTCGGCCGCAGCAGGGCGACCAGGGTGCCGCGGTCGACGATCGCCAGGCCGCCCTTCTTCAGCTTCACCCGGGCGCCGGTGAGCCGGGCCACCTCGCTCGAGAAGTCGGGCTCGTGGCCGACGAGGAGCGTCTCGCCCCGGCCGGCGGCGAGGCCTTCGCCGTTGAAGGCGCCGCCGCGCAGGGCCTCGTCCGACTCGGGCTCGATCCCGAGCTGATCGCAGGCGAGCCGCGCGGTTTCGGCGGCCCTCAGCTTCGGGCTGGCCAGGCAGGCCTCGATCTCGACGCCGAGCGCCGCCAGGGCCCGCCCGGCCGCCTCGGCCTGGCGCTCGCCCTTCGCGGTCAGGCGGCGGGCGGCGTCGTCTCCGTCGCCGTCCTCCGCGTCGCCGTGCCGGAGCAGGTAGATCACGCCGCCGATCCTATGACCTCGTGGGACTACCATCGATCGACGATGCCTCGGCGCGCCGCACCGCTGCTCCTTCTCGCGATCGTCCTGCTGATCGCCGGCGAGGGCTCGGCGTCCGCGCGCTGGCAGCCCGCCCCGACCACGGCGCCATGGCAGTGGCAGCTGCAGGGGAAGATCGACACCGGCGTCGCCGCCCCCGTATATGACATCGACGCCTTTGAAGTTCCGGCCAGCACCGTCCGACGCCTCCACGCCCAGCACCGAAAGGCGATCTGTTACCTCGACGTCGGCAGCTGGGAGAGCTACCGGCCCGACGCCGGCGAGTTTCCGCGCTCGGTGATCGGCCGCCGCTACGAAGGCTTCCCCGACGAGCGCTGGCTCGACATCCGCCGTTTCCGCGAGTTCGCGCCGGTCCTCGAGCGCCGCTTTGACCTCTGCAGGCGCAAGGGCTTCGACGCGGTCGAGCCCGACAACCTCGCCGGCTGGGAAAACAGGACCGGCTTCCCGATCACCCGCGCCGACCAGCTGCGCTTCAACCGCTGGGTCGCCCGGCGGGTGCACGCGGACGGGATGGCCGTGGCGCTGAAGAACGACGGGCCCCAGGCGAGCCTGCTCGTCGGCAACTTCGACTTCGCGATCGTCGAGGAGTGCTTTGACTACCACGAGTGCGGGAGCTACCGCACCTTCATCGAGCACGGCAAGGCGGTCTTCGAGGCCGAGTACGAACTCGATCCCGACGCCTACTGCGGCGCCGCGAAGGCACTCGATTTCAGCGCGATCCGCAAGTCCTACGACCTCTTCGCGAGGCCGTGGCTGCCCTGCCCCGAGTGAGCCGCCGCCTCAGGAGCACTGCTGCGCGATCCGCGCTTCCGCGCCCGCCTTCCGCTCCTTCCAGACGTGCAGCAGCCGCCGGTGCTTCTTCAGCGGCGACCCGGCGGCGGGCTGGTGCAGGGCGACCAGGTCCCTGATCGTCGACTGCTGGCGCCGGATCGCCTTCGTCGCCCGGCGCAGGTCGGTGCGGGCGAAGACGCAGGCGAGGTCGACGGCGACGGGGACCGGCCCGGCCGTCGCCGGCGCAGGGCCGGCCGCGGGCGGCGGCCCGGCGGCGGGGAGGACGTCGAAGATTCCGACCCCTCCGTTGTGGGAGGTCGTGTAGGCCTCCTTGCTGTCGGGTCCGGCGGCGACGCCGCTTGCCTCGATCAGCGAGGTGCCGTCCGCACAGGCGCCTGCCGTGTAGGGAAGGCTCGGGTTTTCCCGGCCCGTGTCGGTGATGCAGCCCTCGACCCCCGGCCTCTGCGCGATCGTGCCGTCGGCGTGCCGCTCGAAGACCGCCACCCCGGCGCTTTCGGCCGCTGTCGCGTAGAGGGCGCTGCCGTCAGGGGTTATCGCGATCGAGTCGACGCCGTCGAGGGCGGTGCCGTCGGCGCAGTCTTCGCGTGTGTCCTCATGCATCGGGTTCGAGGCGCCGGTGTTGCTGACGCACCCCGCGGTGCCCGGCTTCTGGGTCAGCTCGCCGCTGTCCGGGTCGCGATCGAAGACGACGACCGCGTCGCTGCGGGAGGCGCCGACGTAGACGGTTTCGCCGCCGGGGCTGATCGCGACGTCTTCGGCCTCGATCAACGCCGTCCCGTCCGTGCATCCGAGGTCGCCCTCATCGTCGATGCAGCCCGCGGCCCCCGGCTTGCGGGTCAGGGAACCGTCGGCGGCGCGGTCGAAGATGGTGACCGCGCCGTGGACGCGGGAGACGGCGTAGACGCTCTTGCCGTCGGGACTGACCTGGACGTCGCGGGGGTCGAGCATCTGCGGGCCGCCGTTCGCGCAGCCCGAAACGCCCGTTGCGTTGACGCAGCCGGCGCTGCCGGCCTTCTGGACCAGGGCGCCGCTTTCGGGGTCGCGGTCGAAGACGAGGATCCCGCCGGGGTTGCCCTTCGAGACCACGTAGAGGCTCTCGCCGTCAGGGCTGATCGCGAGGGCCCAGGCTTCGGCAGCGGCGCTGCCGGCGCCGGACTGTGAGAGCTCGCCGTCGATGCCGTCGCGATCGAGCACCGTCACCATCCCGTCGGTGGGCGCGGCGACGTAGACGTTCCTGCCGTCGGGGCTGACCAGCAGGTCGCGGGCGCCGCCGAGCTTCTCCCCGACGGCGCATTCGACGTTGGAGGAGAGGGAGGAGAGGCAGCCGTCCGTGCCGGCGACCGGAGTCAGCCCCCCGGAGGTCGGGTCGCGGTCGAGGATCGCGACGCTGTCCCAGCTGGATGCGGCGACGTAGGCGTTGGCTCCGTCGGGGCTGAGGGCGATCGCCTCCGGGCCGACCAGTCCCCGACCATCCTGGCAGTGGCCCCCATTGCCGCTTTCGGTGATGCATCCGGCGGGACCCGGCCTCTGGCCGAGGTCGGTCGCCGCGAGCGCGCCGGCCACGCCGAGGGCGGCCGCAACGCACAGCGCCGCCGAGAGGTACGCGAAAGCCCGATGCCGCATCGAAGTGCCCTTTTCCTTCCCCTGAGACTCCTCTAGCCGGGGTCCCGCCCGGCTCTCCAAGCCGAGTTTAGCTCGATAGGGAGTCTTTTACGACTCTACGTAGCGCGCGAAGTGGTGGGCGGAGATGACCAGGCCGGCGTTGAGGTAGAGGCGGTGGGCCTCGGCCCGGTCCAGGCCGACGCCGGAGTCGAGGTGGAACTGGTCGCAGCCGAGGCGCCGTCCCTCCTCCAGCAGCCACTCGAGGAGGGCGCGGCCGTGGCCCTGACGCCGCGCCGCCGGCAGGGTGGAGAGGTCGTCGACGTAGACGTGGCGGCCCCAGGCGAGGCTGTGCGGGGTGCGGAATCCGGCGACCGCGACCGCATCGGAGTCGTCCCCCTCGAAGGCTCCGAGGAGCCGGTAGCCCTCGGGGCGCTGCAGCTCGTCGACCGTGCGGACGAAGTCATCCCGGTCACCGACCTCGGTTCGCAGCGCTGCCATCGCGGCGAAGGCCGAGCCGGTATCGGGGACGAGGATCTCGCGGATCACCGATGCGAGCCGCTGAGCTCGCCGGCGACCTCGAGATCCTCGGCCGAGAGGTCGTCGGCGGAGCCGGCTGCGAAGCCGGGGGGGGCGACCTCGAGGTAGGCGTTGAAGGTGAGGTTGATCAGCGGCTGGCTCTTGTAGATGCGGAAGAGCGGGGTCAGCAGCCGCGGCGGGATCCAGGGGAGGATCCGCTGCACGAAGCGAAGGATGCGAAAGCCCCGGCGGTGGGAATCGTGGAGCTCGGCGTAGGCGGCCAGCGCCTGGGAGCGGGTGCGGCGACCCTCGACCACCGCTCTGAGCTCGCGGCCGGCCCCGATGCCGAAGTAGAGAGCGGTTCTGATCCCCTCCGCGGTCAGGGGCAGGCAGTGGCCGGCCGAGTCCCCGGTGAAGAAGACGCCGGTTTCGACGGGCGGGCGCAGCTCGTGGGGAATCCAGTTGCCCTGGTAGCGGACCCGCTCGTGCCCGAGGTCGGTGGTGAGCAGCTCGGTCCCCTTGCGGACGTGTTCGCGCGGGTCGTAGGAGCAGACGCCGATCCGGCGCTCGGTGCCGGCCGGAAAGGACCATCCGTACCCGGCGGGGATATAGCGGCGATCGACCCAGACCTCGAGGTCGTCGCTGGTTCCCGGCGGGTGGACCTCGAGCGCCCGGGTCAGCGGCGCGTCGATGGGCTGGAAGCCGTCGTCCTCGGCGAGGATCCGGCGCCAGCCGAGGGCATCGACGACGAGGGGGGCGGTGACGGTGCCGCGATCGGTCTCGACCGCGATCTCGCCGCCCTGACCGGCGGCGCGGCCGGTCACCGTTGCGGTCTCGAAGGTCGCGTCGCAATCGCGCCAGAGCAGCTCGCACATCGCGTCGTAGTTGAAGGTCGAGAAGGTGTAGGGGAGGTCGAGCACGGTGGTGCCGCCGTTGGTGTGGACGACCAGCTCGCCGAAGCGCTGGATCTCGATCTCCATCAACCCCAGCTCACGGAGCCAGTCGGTCGGGATCCCGCAGGCCGAGGTCGGCCGCTCGCCGATCTCATAGCGGTCGAGGACGAGGACGTTTGCCCCGCTGCCGGTCAGCTCACGGGCGGCGGCGAGGCCGGCGAAGCTGGCGCCGCAGATGACGACGTCGTGGGCGCCGCTCAGCGGGATCCGCTCGCCACCCCGCTTGGTCGCCCTCTCTGGCATCGCCAGAGAACGGTAGCGGCAATCTCAGCGGTTGGCCGGGCCGGGCGCCGAGGGGGCGACGAGGCGCTCGGCCAGCTCCACCGGGCGCGAGAGCATCGGCAGATGCCCGCCCTCCATCTCCTCCACCTCGATCCCGAGCCGCTCGCGGGTCACGCGGCGCTGGAACTCGAGCGGGAAGAGCCTGTCCCCGACCGGCGCGAGGACCCGCGTCGGGATCTCGGGCCAGGCCTCGAGCGGCCAGGGCTCGGTGAACATGCCGGCACCGGGCGGTCCCTGGAGATGCTCGCTCTCCCGTGCCACCCCGGGGTCGACGTCGTGGAGGAAGACGTGCTCGAGCGCCTCGGGCTCCCACTCGCCCATCGGCCCGAAGCGCTCGATCAGGCCGGCGATCGCCTCCGCATGGCCGGTGTCCTCCCACCACTCGCCGGCCGTCTCGCCGGGGGCGGGGATCATCGGCGCGATCAGGATCAGCGCCGCGGCTCCGAGCCGGTCGGCCGCGATCGGGCCGGCGAAACCGCCGAGCGATTGGGCGACGATGACCGGCTCGATCCCGGCGGGGCAGGCATCGACGGCAGCGGCTGCGTGGTCGCTCGGGCCCGCGCCCTGGTCGGTCAGCGGCAGCGTGGGGGCGATCCCGTCGTGGCCCAGCTCTCGCAGCGCCTCGATCGTCGAGCCGAAGACGCCGGGATCGGCGCCGGCGCCGGGGATCAGCAGGAAGGTCGCCATTGTCCCCGGGTCTTCCGCACGGCTGGAGCCTACGTCCCGGCTGTCGCAACCGGACCCCGGTGAGGCGATTTTGGCCTAGAGTTCCGGGTCAGGTCACTCAGCAGGGGGAGACGAAGTTGTCGACAGGGGCACGCACATACAGGCGGGCGGTTCTGCTCTTCGCGGGGGTGCTCATCGCGCTCGCGGCGCTGGCTCCCGCTGCCCTGGCCGCGCCGGCAAACGACGCTTTCTCGGCCGCCGAAGCTCTCGGGCCGTCGCTGCCGGCGAACGCGACGGGCTCGAACGTCGAAGCGAGCAAGGAGGCCGGTGAGCCCGACCACGCGGGGAGCCCCGGCGGCCACTCGGTCTGGTACTCGTGGACGCCGTCCGTCAGTGAGCCGGTCGGGATCGCGACGGGTTGCGGGGGCAGCCTGGACGCGCTCGTGGCCGTCTACACCGGCTCGGCGGTCAACTCCCTGACCCCGGTCGCCAGCAACCAGGGCTTCCCACCGGCGAGCTGCTTCGGCGAAAGCCCTCAGGTCGAATTCAGCGCCGACGCCGGCACCACCTACCGGATCGCGATCGACGGCAGGAACGGCGCCCAGAACTACTTCAACCTGACGATCAACGGCGAGCCGGCAAACGACGATTTCTCCGACTCGACGACGATCGCCGCCGAAGCGCCGCAGCAGGTCGCCGGCACGACCAAGTTCGCCACCGCGGAGGCCGGCGAGCCCGACCACGCCGGCGAGCAGGCCGGTCACTCGGTCTGGTACTCGTGGACGCCGGCCGCCAGCGGCCCGGTCGCGATCTCGACCTGCTCGAGCTTCTTCAGCCTCGACACCCTGCTGAGCCGTCTACACCGGCGCCGCGCTCAACTCCCTGACACCGGTCGCGAGCAACGACGATGCGCCGGCGACCGAAGGCTTCCCCGGCTGCGCGGGAGCCAACAGCGAAGCGCGCCTCAATGTCACGGCGGGCACCACCTACCGGATCGCCGTCGACAGCACCGGCGGCACCGTCGGCAGGTTCACCCTGCGCCTGCGCGGGAGGCCCGCCAACGACGGGTTCGCCAGCCCGCAGGAACTTCCGCAGCTCAACCCGAATTTTCCGAGCGGCGCGTTCGGGGTGACCACCGACATGGCGAGCAAGGAGGCCGGCGAGCCGAACCACGCGGGCGCAGCAGGTGGCAACTCGATCTGGTTCTCCTGGACCCCGACCGCGGGCGGCCCCGTCCTCCTCTCCACCTGCACCCACGAAGGCACCGATTCCGAAGTCCCCGACACCCTGCTCGCCGTCTACACGGGCTCGGCGGTCAACTCGCTCACCCCGGTCGCGAGCAACGACAACGGCGCCAGCCCCAATTGTCGCTCCTCCAACAGCGAAGTCGGCTTCGTCGCCGTCGCCGGAACCACCTACCGGATCGCCGTCGACACGAAGGCTGCGAGCCACAGCCGGTTCGACCTCATCCTGCAGGCGGCGCCCGGTAACGACGACTTCGCCGGCGCGCAGGCACTGGGACCGGCGCTACCGTCCTTCGCCCTCGGCTCGACGAGCTCGGCGACCGAGGAGCCCGGCGAGCCCGGCCACGGCGGCCACAGCGTCTGGTTCTCCTGGACCCCGGCGAGCAGCGGCCCCGTCATCGTCGCGGCCTGCCCGTACACCGAACGGCCTGGCCCATTTGTCGCCGTCTACACGGGGAACGGAGTCGGCTCACTCACACTGGTGGGCAGAGATGCCGCCGGCGGCACGAACTGCACCCGGGAACCAGGGGAGGCCGAGTTCGACGCAGTCGCCGGCACCACCTACCGGATCGCCGTCGACGGCGACTCGACCAACGTAGGCAGCTTCTCGCTCGAACTCCAGGGCCGGCCGGCCAACGACGAGTTCGCGACGGCGGAAGTGCTCAGTCCCACCCCGATGACCGCCGGAGGCTCCAACCTCTTCGCGAGTAAGCAGGCCGGCGAGCCCGACCACGCTGGCGACCCCGGCGGCCACTCGCTCTGGTTCTCCTGGACCCCGTCGAGCAGCGGCCCCGCCGACATCACCGCCTGCGGCCGAACCCGCGAGATCGACACCCTTCTCGCCGTCTACACCGGCGCCGCCGTCAACTCCCTGACCGCGGTCGCGAGCAACGACGACGCGCCGGAGCCGCCGGCGAACGAACTCTGCGAATACAGCCGCGGCAACAGCGAGGTCGAGTTCGCCGCCGTCGCGGGCACCACCTACCGGATCGCCGTCGACGGCAAGGGCGGCGGCGTCGGCAGCTTCGGTCTCGCCTTCGAACGGGGTCCGGAAAATGACGACTTCGACGCGGCCCGCGAGCTCGGCACCGGCCTGCCGGCATACGGCGCCGCCGAGACCAAGCTGGCGACCAAGCAGGCCGGCGAGCCCGACCACGCGGGCAGCCCGGGCGGACACTCGGTCTGGTACTCGTGGACGCCGACGACGAGCGGCCAGGTCGCGGCCGCGACCTGCTCCTACTACGGTGACCTCGAACCCGTCGTGGCCGTCTACACCGGCGCCGCCGTGGGCAGCCTGACACCCGTCGTCAGCGCCGACGACGACCCGATCGGAAACTGCCACGGAGCCGGCAGCGAAGCCGGCTTCAGCGCCGTCGCGGGCACGACATATGAGATCGCGGTGGACGGGAAGAACGGCAGCAGCGGCGGGTTCCAGCTGATCCTCGAAGGCGTCGCGCCGAACGACGACTTCGGCAAGGCGCTCTCTCTGGGCGGCGGTCTGCCGGCACGCAATTTCTTCTACTCGAGCCGCTTTGCGACCAAGCAGGCGGGCGAGCCCAACCACGCGGGCAACGCCGGCGGCTCCTCGCTCTGGTTCAAGTGGACGGCGCCCATCACGGCCGAGGTCAGCGTCGACACCTGCGGCAGCGCCTTCGACACCCTTCTCGCCGTCTACACCGGCGCCCAGATCGACGCGCTGGCCCCCGTCGCCGCCAACGACGACGGCGGCGGGAAATGCTCACCGCAGAGCAAGCTCAGCTTCGCTGCGGTCGCCGACACCACCTACAAGATCGCGATCGACGGCAAAAACGGGGAAGAGGGCGCGATCAAACTGAACATCGACGCGCGGCCCGCCAACGACGACTTCGCGGCCGCCACGAAGACCCCCGTTTGGCTCGGTTGGTACTGGTCGGGCACGACCCGGCTCGCGACCAAGCAGGCCGGCGAGCCCAACCACGCGGGCGACCCCGGCGGTCACTCGGTCTGGTACTCGTGGACCCCTGCCAAAAACGCGGCGGTGGAGCTCGACGCCTGCACCAGCGGCCTCGAACCGCTGGTCGCCGTCTACACCGGCTCGGCACTCAACTCCCTGACCCCGGTGCCGACCAGCGACGGCGGGCTCGGCCAGTGCGAAGAAGAGGGCCGGAGCGCCGGCTTCGAAGTGGCGGCCGGAACCACATACCTGATCGCCGTCGACGGCGCCGGGGGGGACGACGGCTCCTTCGAACTCCACCTGCGGCCGGCAATCGAACACCCGCGCTCGCTCAGCGTCAACAGCAGCGGCGCCGGCTCGGTCGTCTCGACCACCGACGCCGTCGCCTGCGCCTCGCTCTGCAGCTACGCCTTCGAAGTCGGCGAAAAGCGTCACCCTCAGCGCCGAGCCGGCGCCGGGCGCCTCCTTCGCCGGTTGGTCGGGCGCGGGCTGCTCGGGCACCGCGACCTGTGAAGTGACGCTGAACACCGACGCGACCGTAGTCGCCAGCTTCTCCGGCTCCTCGGTGGGCGGCGGGGGCGGAGGCACGGTTCCGCTGCTTCCGAAGGCGATCAACCCGTTGCCGAAGCCGAAGCCCAGGCGGCTCCACTGCAGGCCGGGCTTCAAGAAGGCCCAGGTGCACGGCAAGGCGAAGTGCGTGAAGAAGAAGACGGGGCGTCACCACCGCGCGAGCGGGCGCGGCAGCCGCTGACCCGCGAGCGGATCACCGCACCCGTCAGCTGAACTGCCAGCGCCGCAACCAGTGCGATCGAGAATGCCGCGGCCGTCCCGATCGAGCCGAGGGCGACCGCGAGGGTGAAACAGAAAGCGGCGAACCCGTAGAAGCCGACGAGGAAGTTCCGCAGCAGGACCCGCACCTGATCGGCGCCGCCGTGGGCGTGGGTGAAGACGGCAAGGACGCTGGTGATGATCGGGAAGGGGGCGAGCAGGCCGCTGAGGTGCGGCCCGAGCGCGCCCGAAAGCGCCGTCAGGGCGAGGACGAGGGCGAGCGCCGCCCCGGCGCGTGCCGGCAGGTCCCACCAGGGCATCTCCCCTGCGGTGCCCACCGCCGACCCGGGTGCGGGGAGGAGCCGGATTCCCAGCGCGAAGCCGGCGCAGACCAGGAGCAGGGCGCCGCCGGGCGGAGGGTGGATCAGGGTCAGCAGCGCGACGCCGACGAGGAAGGCCGTCCAGCCGGCGATCACGGTCGGAGCGGGCCGCGCCACCGGCGCGACCCGGCCGTAGACGACGACGAAGATCGTCAGCGCCGCCAGGCCGAGCAGGGTCCCGGCGGCCGCATCGGCGCCGAACGAGCGGCCGTGGACGAGGGTGAAGACGAGCAGGATCGGCCCGGCGACGACGGGAAGGCCGCCGAGGACGCCCGCGACGGCTACCCCCCAGCGGCGGCCGGCGAGTGAGACGGCGACGACGCAGAGGGGGGCGAGGAGAAGTTTGGCTGCCAGCACGGCCATGCCGTCATGATTTCCGAAGCGATGACAGGGCACGCCCTTCCCTATGAACTGATCGAAGGCGATCGCCACCGGCACGGCGGCGGGCTGACCCACTCGCATCGCCACCGCGGGCCGCACGTCCATGAGCCGCCGCCGCGCTCCCGCAACCATGACGAGGATCACCGTCACGGCGGCCACGGCCATTCGCACGGCCTGGTCGACGAGAGCATCAAACGTTCGCGGCAGGGAGTGCGGGCGGTGGTGCTCTCGCTGGCCGTTCTCGCGGTCACGGCCGCTGCTCAGCTCGCGATCTTCGTCGCCGCCGGCAGCGTCGCCCTGCTCGCCGACCTGATCCACAACTTCGGCGACGCCGGCACCGCGATCCCGCTTGGGGCCGCCTTCCTGCTGCGCTCCGTCAGGGCAGAGCGCTGGGCCGGGATGTTCGTCGTCGCGACGATCTTCGTCTCCGCCTGCGTCGTCGGGGTCGAGGCGGTCGCGCGGCTGATCAACCCTCAGACCCCCACGCACCTATTCGCTCTGGCGATCGCCGGGCTGATCGGTTTCGCGGGCAACAGGATTGCGGCGAGAATCCGAACCCGCGCCGGCGATCATCTGAGCAGTCCGGCCTTGATCGCCGACGGCAACCATGCCTGCGCCGACTCCTACGTCAGCCTGGCCGTGATCGCGACCGCGATCGTCGTGGCCCTGGGCCTACCGGCCGCCGATCCCCTGATCGGCCTCGCGATCACCGGTGTGATCCTCAAGATCACCTGGGATTCGTGGCAGACCGTCGCGGCTTCGCCATCACCTCGTGAGCCGGTCGAGGCGCCACGGAGGTAGAGGTTCCACGTGGACACGCCCCCCGAAGGACACCCGACGCGCAGGTCCCAAAGCGCCAACACCAGGCGCTATGACCGCGTGGCCCGCTTCTACAGCACCCTCGAGCCGCTGTACCTCATCTTCCCGCCGGCCCGTCGCAGGGCGGTGGCCGCGCTCGGCCTGAAAGCCGGCGACACCGTCCTCGAGATCGGCGCCGGCACCGGCCGCAACTTTCCCTACCTGGTCGAGGCGGTGGGCCCCGGCGGGACCATCATCGGCGTTGATGCCTCAGAGGGGATGCTGGCGGAGGCACGCAAGCTGATCGAGCGGCGCGGCTGGTCGAACGTTCAGCTGCGCCACGGAGATGCGACTCAGCTCGACATCGAAGGTGACGTCGACGGGGTCCTGTTCAGCCTCAGCTACTCGGCCATGCCGGAACCACGCCCCGCGCTGGCGCGAGCCTGGGAGCGGCTTCGCCCCTCATCGCGTGTGGTCGTCATGGACATGGGGCTGACCCAGGGCGGCGTCTACCGCCTGCTTGCTCCCATCGCTCGCCTTCTCGTCAAGTACGCCCCGGGAGACGCCTACTCCGATCCGTGGAGCGAGCTCGCCAAATACGGCCCGGTCGAGACGAAGCGCTTCCTCTTGGGCTTCTTCTACGTCAGCGCAGTCGTCAAACCTTGAGCCGGCAACTCATCGGGCGAAGGCGGCCGCCAGCTCATCGGCGATCGGCTGCCCGTCCCGGGGGGAGCCGATCGTAAGGATCAGCTCGCCGTCACCCTCCTCCAGCGAGAGCTCGAGGAACGAGCAGCATTTCGCCTCGGCGGCGACGATCGCCTCGAGTCGACGGCGCGTCTCCCCGTCGGAGCGGAAGCGCAGCAGGTGGCGCTCGCCATCGCTACCGCGCTCGATCAGGCTCTCGGCGCCGACCTCGGCGATCTCGGCGAGCCGCTGCTGTAGATCGTTTGCTTCCAGCGAGCAGGCGATCGGGTCAAGTTCCTCGAGCAGGGCCTGAACCCGTCGTTCGATCTCGTCGCGGATCGCCCGGACGTCCGCGAGCGGCCGGCCCTTCGGGTCGGGGAGGTCCCAGTCGACGTATCGGCGGCCGGGTATGTAGGGGCACTCGTCCCCGCAGCCCATCGTGACGACGACATTCGCCCACTGCGCGTCTGGTTCGAGCAGCCTGCGCGGCACCCGGCCACGGAGATCGATGCCGATCTCGTCCATCGCCTCGATCACCTCTGGGTGGACGCGCTCCGCCGGTTCGGTGCCGGCCGAGCGGGCGCCGTGCCGGCCCTCGGCGGCGCGGGCGAAGAGCGCCTCGCTCATCTGCGAGCGCCCCGCGTTGTGGAGGCAGACGAACAGCGCGTTAGCCATTTGCCGCCGCCGGTTCCGAATGCTCGCCTCGGACCACCTGGTAGGCCAGGGCCCCGACACCGGCGCCGATCACCGGCGCCACGATGTAGAGCCAGAGGTCGTGAAGTTCGCCGGAGACCAGCGCCGGGCCGATCGAGCGCGCCGGGTTCATCGATGCCCCGGTGATCGGCCCGCCGAAGAGGGCATCGAGGCCGACCGTCCCGCCGATCGCGATCGCGGCGGCGACGCCCACGGCGCGGGTGTCGGTTGCCACGGCGACGATCACG
Source organism: uncultured Solirubrobacterales bacterium (assembly GCA_963795295.1). Classification (GTDB taxonomy): domain Bacteria; phylum Actinomycetota; class Thermoleophilia; order Solirubrobacterales; family 70-9; genus VRUE01. Next base: position 84,019 of record CAWCHE010000004.1, on the reverse strand, counting down.
AACATCAGGAACGCGGTGAGGACCAACTCGTAGACGAAGGCGCTTCCGGTGGCGACGCTCGGGGCGGTGGTTCCGAGGTCGGCTGGATTGCCGGGCCAGACCAGGGACAGGAGGCCGGCCGCGAGAACGGCCCCGGCGATCTGGGCCGCGACATAGGCCGCGGCCTCGGATCTCGGGAAGTGGCGGGTGAGGACGAATGCGACGGTCACGGCGGGGTTCAGGTGTGCCCCCGAGAGGTGCCCGGTCGCGTAGACCATCGCCATGATGACCAGGCCGAAGACGAGCGCTATCCCGACCGTCCCCAGAGCGCCCGCGTGTTCCGCCTCGGCGATGATCGCACCGCAGCCGGCGAAGACCAGGGCGAACGCTCCGATGCCCTCGGCCGCGGCTCGACGGATCAGGTCGGGGCGCTCCACGCGGCCAGCCTACGCATTGACAAACCAAAGTTCAATCGATATGTATCAATGCGATGGCGAGCGACCTGAAGCTGGCACCGAAGCAAAAGCGCGCACCGGGCGACCCCTGCTGCGGGCCGGTGGTCTACCCCGACGTGGAGCGCAAGGAGGCCGCCCACATGGCCGCCGTCGCCAAGGCCCTCGGCGATCCGGTGCGGCTGCAGCTGGTCGACGTTCTCCGTAAGCACGCGGGGAAGGTCTGCGTCTGCGAGCTGGTCCCGCTCTTCGACCTGGCCCAGCCGACGGTCTCCCACCACCTCAAGGTGCTTCGCGACGCCGGCATCGTCGGCTCAGAGCGGGAGGGCCTCTGGGCCTACTACTACGTGATCCCTGGAGCCCTGGAGGGCCTGGCCGGCTGGTTGAGGTAAGCCCCACTCCCGCCCGGAGCTCGCGGCTCCGGGCGGGGTGGAGGAGGGTCGTCCTTATGGGACCTGGACGAGGTCGGACCGGCCGATCGCGTCGCCGTCGTCGTCGAGGGCGACGATCTCGACGTATGGGTCGCCGGTGCGGACCTGCGTCTCGGTCGACAGCCCCGCCCAGTCGGTGAGGCCGACCGGGTGCAGGTGGTGCGAGCCGCGGCCCGAGAGGACGAGCCAGCGGTCGACCTCGGTGGCGCCGTTCCAGATTGCGTCGACGTCGATGTGCGTCGCGTCTATGCGAGACGCCTCGGCGGTCGGATCGGTCAGCGGCTGACCGATCCACGCCGATCGGTAGCCCCGGTAGCTGTCGTAACCGGTCGGGACCTGACCGTCCCACAACAGGTTGCCGGAGCCGTCGAACTCGGAGAGGCGGCCGACGCTGCCCCAGCCGACGAAGACATCGCCGTTGGAGAGGCGCTGCGAGCTGCCCTGCGAGTTCGCGATCACCCCGTCCGGGTGCTCGACCGAACTGACCAGGGTCGCGGTTTTCGCGGCCGTGTCGATCTTGACGTCGATGACCCGCGACGGTTTGCCGGTCGCCGGGCCGCCCCCGTTGCCGTTGTCGAAGATCCGGTAGGTGTTGGGCTGACCGGTCTCCGGCAGGGGATCGTGCTGGCCGTTGAACTGGACTCCGGGGCCGAGCTGGAAGTCGGAGGACTTTCCGCCGAGCCGCCAGATGATGTTGCCGGTTTTGTGGCTGACCTTGTAGACGGTCGAGACGCCGCGCCCGTCGATCAGGACGTTCCCGTCGGTGTCCGGGTTGACCGCGTTGATGTGGAAGTAATCCCACGGTTTGCTCGGATCGGCCGGAACGGGGGTGTAGCTGTCCGAGAGCGGCACGTGGTCGAGGCTGTCCCACTGCCAGACGACTTTCCCGGTGGCGACGTCGACCTCCTGGGCGATGCCGTCATAGACCTGGCCGTTGACCGGGCCGCCATATTTCGAGAGGTCGTAGGGGACAGCGTGGTAGACGGTGATCAACGCCGTCCCTTTGTCTGTGAGGCGGAACTCGTGCTGGTCGGCGCTGAGCCCGTTGCCGGCACTGACGGTCGCGATCTGCTGGTAGTGCTGGTTGAGGATCACGTCCTCACCGGAGCTGTGGCCGGGGCCACCGGTGCTCTGGCCGACGTTGAAGGTGAGGACCGGCTTCCCCTTGTACTGCTGCACCCGGAAATCGCTCCCCTGGTACGGCAGGTCGATGGGCAGGAAGAAGTACGGCTGACCCTGGTTGTCGATGATCTCGGGACCCTGCTGACCGGGGGTTCCGGGGACGACGATCTTCGGCCCGGCGAAAACGTCGCCGGGCGCCGTGCCCGGGCTGTTCTGCAGGACGGTGATCGGCGTCGGCGCCAGGTCCTCGGGCTGGACCGTGGTGTCGATGCCGGGGACGGTGATGTTGGGTGCATGCCCATGACCGGGCTTCGCGACCGCGGTTCCGGTCGAGAGGCCGGCCGTGGCGACAAGCGCCAGAGCGGCCACGGTGAGCCGGGAGCTGAGCCATCGAGATTTCCAGGTATTTCGTGACATCAAATGCCTCCTATTTGGGGTGGTTGGAGGCCGGTTCTCTGCCGGAAGGGGACCGGGCCGTACTGCTATCTGGGACGAGAGCAGCGGCAATAGTACACAAAGTTGATCAAGAAACTAGAGATACCTTTGGTCGGCCCCAAAAACAGGAGTGCCCCGGCCGCTATGGCCGGGGCAGATGTCGCGGGAGGCGCTGCGTCGGGTCCTACGTCGGTCGCCGGTCCCCGACAACCCTGAGCCGGCTCGGGGAGCTGCCCATGCGTGTCCGGCGACCATCTCTGGAGCGCCGTGGCGCCGGCCGGCGATTCGCCTCGGTGGCGACATTCAGCCGGCGCGCTTCCTCGCGGCGGATCAAGCGCGCAATCACTTCCTTGGGCCCGATGCCGGCGCTGTCGGAGATCCGAGCACCCGCCGTCACGGCCTTGACGGCCCCCGCGGCCCGCAGAGCGTCGACCTGGGACGGGAAAGCCTCATTGGAGCTGACCAGCACCCGGCCGTTGTCTCCGATCAGCCGCCAGCGCCACTTGTCTTCCATGTCTCGAAATGCCTCAAAGCGATTCATCGCCGCCCTCCATCTCGTTTCTTCGTCCGTTACGAACACACGTTCGCATACCGCGCGGCGGAAAAGGCGCAGTCGTCGGAAGGCTCCGAAGGCAGGCTGTTTTCCGGCGGCTTAGCTGGCCGCTTTAGGCTTGGACAAAGACCTGACGCGATGACACGAGAAACCCTTCCCAACGAGCCGATCGACGACGATCGCCATCGTCACTTCCGCCGGCGGACTTCGCCGGGGGCCGACTGAATGGAGATCCTGGTCGTCGAGGACGAGGCGGGGATAGCTGACTTTCTGGCGCGAGGACTCGAAGCCGAGGGCTATGGCGTCACGGTCGCAGCTGACGGGATCGCCGGGGAGCGGCTGGCGTTGTCGCCTGAGACCGACCTGGTGATCCTCGATCGGTTGCTCCCCGGCCGCGACGGGATCGAAGTGCTTGCCTCCATCAGGCGCTCGAAGCCGTCGCTGCCGGTGATACTGCTGACGGCAAAGGCCGAGGTCGCCGACAGGGTCGAGGGCCTTGACCTCGGTGCGACCGACTATGTCACCAAGCCGTTCGCCTTCGATGAGCTCCTGGCCCGCCTCCGCGCTCGTCTGCGTGAGGCCGACGGCGCCTCGGAAACGACTCTGACGGCGGCGGGGATCAGGCTCGACCTGCTCACCCGCGAGGCGACCCGAGACGGTCGGGTGGTGCGCCTTCCGGAGCGAGAGTCGGCGCTGCTCGCCCACCTGATGCGCCACGCCGGCCAGGTCTGCACCCGCGAGGAGATCCTCGCCTCGGTCTGGGACTACGAACACGACCCCGGCACCAACGTCGTCCAGGTCTATGTCGGCTACCTCCGCCGCAAGCTCGGCCTGCCCGGCTCCCCGGCGCCGATCGAGACGGTGCGCTCGGTGGGATACCGATTGGGCGCCGGCAGGTGAGGAGCGCCTGGGCGAGGCTGGGCCTGCGCGGCAGGCTGGCGCTCTCGATCGGCGCGATCGTCACTCTCGCCTTCGCATTCGTGCTCGTCGCGGTGCGTGCGGAGATGGCACACGAGTCGAATGTGATCAACCGCGAGGAGGGGAGAGAGGCCGACGATCCGTTCGCCACCGGCGGTGAGGGGGGCGAGGGTTCGGCGATCTCACCGATCGCCGACGCCCAGTCCGACGCTGAAAAGGCGCTGTTGCTCGCCGGCGGGGCTGCGCTGGTGGCTGCGCTGCTGGCCGGCTACCTCCTCGCGACGCGCACGGCGTCACCGTTGCGCCGGTTTGCCGCGACGGCCGCTGATGTCGACGCCGGGGATCTGACTCCACGGCTCGATTCGAGGCCCGGGGACGCGGAGGAGCTGCGCACGCTCGCCGAGGCCTTCAACCACATGCTCGACCGCCTCGATCGAGCGTTCACGCAGCAGCGGCAGTTCGTCGCGGACGCCTCCCATGAGCTCCGGAGTCCCCTGACCGCGATCCGCGGACAGATCGAGGTGCTTGCTCGGGACGACAACCGGAGCGTCGAGGACGTGCGGCGGGTCGAGGCGACCACGATGAAGGAGATGGGAAGAGTGGAGCGCCTGGTCGACGATCTGCTCGCCCTTGCACGCCTCGACGAGGGGGTGGGACCGGAGCTCCGCGAGGTCGAGGTCACCGGGTTTCTCGACGATCTCGCCGCCGGAGAGCCTGGCGCGCCCACAGAGGTCGGCGAGCTCTGCTCCGGCAGCATCCGGATCGACCCCGATCTCGTGGCGCAGGTCGTCCGCAATCTGCTCTCGAATGCTCACCGGCATGCCGGGCCGGGCGGGCGCGTGGCCCTCTCGGCGAGGTCCGAGGATGGGAATCTGGTCGTCGTAGTCGACGACGACGGGCCCGGGATCCCACCCGGCGAGCGCGAGCTCGTCTTTGACCGCTTCCACCGCAGCGAGGCGGCGCGCGACCGCGGCTCGGGAGGAAGTGGGCTGGGGCTCGGCATCGCCCGCTCGATCGTCGCCCGTCACGGGGGAAGGATCTGGATCGACGACTCGCCGCTGGGCGGGGCCCGAGTTTCCTTCGCGCTGCCCGGCCTTGGCGATATGTGAGAGTTCTCTCATCCCACGCTTAGGAGTGGGAAAGCGCGAGCGCCGAGCATCTCGCCCGTGTACCAATCGAGCGAAGCGCAGACCCGCGATGGCGTCGCCGGCAACGCCCGACTGACCGGCGCCGTCGCTGCGGCGCTCCTGCTCCTGCTTGCCGCCGAGGGGGCGACGATTCCCTTCATCGGCTCGCTGCTCGGGCCGCACATCTTCATCGGCATGCTCCTGATTCCGCCGGTGCTGTTGAAGCTCGGCAGCACCGGTTACCGCTTTGCCCGTTATTACACCGGCAGCGTTCCCTACGTTCAAAAGGGCCCACCGCATCTCGGCCTGCGAGTGCTGGCGCCCGGTGTCATCCTGACCACCCTGGCCCTGTTCGGCACGGGGGTCGCGCTGCTCCTTGCAGGGCCACCTAGCGACACCCTGAAGTTCGCCCACAAGCTGAGCTTCATCGCCTGGGTGGCATTGATGACCGTGCACGTGCTCGGGCACTTCCTGGAGGTTCCGGCCCTGGCGCTCGCGGATTGGAGACGCGACCGGTCACGAGAGGCCCGCGTGACAGGGGCCGGCCCGCGGGCGATTGCCCTGGGATTGGCGATCCTCGTCGGCATTGCCGTGGCTCTGCTCACCTACTCGATCGCGCAGCCTTGGATCTAGAGGAGCGCAAGCGCACGGCTGAACGGCGTCTGAGCGCTCAGCGCCGGCGCGCCTCGATGCTGCGCTCTCGGGTGATCGCGATCTCGCTGATCAGCTTCGCCCTGCTCTGGGGCGCCGTCTTCGTGCAGATGGCGACGGGCAACGATCCGGTCCTCGGCGACGGCTCGTTCGGGGCGCGCAGCAGCCGCGATCACATCGACCCCAACGCTCGCGCGGCTGAAGAAGAACTGGTCGAATCTGAAGAAGAAGAAGAAGCACTCGAAGACGAACTCGCCGCCGCGCCGGTCGAAGAAGAATTCATCGAAGAAGAACCGGCTCCCGTGACGACGAGCCAATCGTGAACACTGAAGCGCATCGCCGCTTCAGCTGCTTTGGTGGAACCGCGACGATCCACGTCCGCGCAGCAGACGCCGCGGCCGGAGAGAGGGAGGCGGACCTGGCCCGGTTGGAGCTTCTCGACGCGCACGATCGGCTATCGCGTTTTAGCCCGGACAGTGAATTGACCCACCTCAACGAGGACCTTCGCTGGGAGGTTCCGGCTTCGCCCCTCCTGCGGGCTCTCGCGGAGGCCGTGGCGGTGGCCGGTGCCCGAAGCGGCGGTTTGGTCGACGCAACGCTGTTGGACGCAGTCGAGCGCGCCGGCTACCGCAACTCACTCGACGGTGACCCGGCCATGACTCTCGCCCAGGCTCTCGCCAGCCGCTCCGAACGGCGTCCAGCGAGCATGAGTTCTGACCGGCTCTGGCGCACGGTCGGGGTCGATGAGGCTGATCGCACCGTGATCCGTCCCCCGGGCGTGAAGATCGACAGCGGCGGAATAGCCAAGGGCCTCCTGGCCGACCGCCTCGCCGCGCGGCTCGGCGGGCACCGGGCATACGCGGTCGACTGTTGCGGTGACATCCGCATCGGAGGCCGGGCCGGACAGGAGCGGCGGGTCCTGATCGACGATCCCTTCGGCCGCGGCCATGCCCATGAGCTGAAGGTCCGTGAGGGGGCGGTGGCGACGAGCGGTATCGGCCGGCGCTGCTGGGTCGGTGCCGACGGTCGTGCGGCCCATCACATCATCGATCCCGCCAGCGGCGAGCCTGCGTTCACCGGAATCGTCCAGGCGACGGCGCTGGCGCCTTCGGCGCTGCTGGCAGAGGTGTACGCCAAGGCGGCGCTGCTGGCCGGGCCCGATGGCGCCGCCAGCCGGCTTCCACACGGCGGCGTCGTGGTCGGCGACGACGGAGCGGTCGAGGCGATTGCCGCCGAACGCCCGTTGGAGGATCGGGCGGTCGCCGGGTGAACGTCGCGCCCCACGTCTTCTGGATCACGAGCCGCGCCGCCGGAGGCGCCGCCCTGCTCCTTGCCAGCGCCAGCGTCGCGGTCGGCTTGATGATGGGGTCGAGGCGAAAAGGCTCCAGCAAGCGAGACCTGCGAGCGATCCACGAGGCCCTTTCGCTCGCGACGCTGGCGATGGTCGCCGTGCACGGGGTCTCCCTGCTCGGCGACTCGTTTCTAGCTCCCGGCCTGAAAGGAATCGCGATTCCCTTCGCCGGCGCCTATCGCCCGATCTGGACCGGGATCGGGATCGTCGCCGGCTACGGCCTGGCGGCTCTCGGCCTTTCCTACTATCTCCGCGACCGCGTCGGAGCCGCTCGCTGGAGGCGCCTGCACAGGCTCACAGCCGTCTTCTGGCTTCTCGCGGTCGGCCACACCATCGGGGCGGGAAGTGACGCCGCCGAGCCCTGGTTCCTCGCGCTCAGTGGCGCCGTCGTCATTCCCGCCGCCGCCCTACTGGCACTGCGTTGGCTAGCGAGGTCCCTCGGGCCCGGAGGCTTGGCAACCGGCGACGCTGGGTAGTGGATCTCTTACAACTTGCCTCAAGGGAAGCCCGGTCCGCGGCAGCTTCACGGGCACTGGCGAAAGGACACCGATGGCTGACCTGACCACCCTGGAGGAGAAGCTCGCTGAGGTAACCGGTCTCGCAGGCGCCGCGCAGGAGGCGGCTGAAAAAGTGAAGTCGATGCTCGACGACGACTCCCTGGCCGAGACCCTGGACAAGATGCACTCCGAGGCCGAGGAGACCGAAAGCCGCTGCATCGACGTCGCCTCCGGGATCGATGGGAAGAAAACCGCGATCCTGGAGAAGGCCGCCGAAACCAAGAGCGAGGGCGTCGAGATGATGCGCACCTACCTCGGCGAGGGATCCGATGAGCTCGACGGCTTCGAGTTCCTGATCATGGCCGAGGCCGGCGAGGTCGGCCACTGGGCGATCCTGGAGAAGGTCAACGAGAAGGCCGCCGACGACTCGATCAGGGAGCTGACCGAGTGGGGCCTGCCGATACAGGAACGCCACCTCAGCGATGTCCGCGATGGCTCGCTCGAGCTGGCCGCCGACGAGGACCCCGACGCATGAGCGAGAGCGAGAAGACCCTTGGCGGGTCGCTGGGCAAGGTCGTCGGACGGGTGAAGCAGGCCGCAGGCGCAGCCCTCGGACGCGAGGACCTGGAGCGCGAGGGGAAGCTCCAGGAGGTCCACTCCGACGCACGGCGGGAGGCCGCCGAGCGGACGGCCGAGGCCGAGAGGAAGGAGCGCGAGGCCGACCTCGAGGCCGAACGGGCCGAGACCCAGCAGGAGCGCCGCGAGGTCGAGCTCGGTGCGGCGAGAATCGCCGCCGAGGAGCAGGTGGAGACCGAGCGGGCTGAGCGGGAGCGCGAGGCCGAAAGCCAGGCCGAGGCCGAGAAAGCGGCGGCAGAGCGCGAGCGCCTGACGAAGGAGAGGAGCGCCGAGAAGGAACGGCAGCAGGCGGCTGAGAAGGCACGCGAGGCCGGGCGCGAGGCCTCCGACCTCGAGCGCAAGGCCGACCTCGCGGAGGCGGCGGCTCAAGCCATCGACCCGAAAGAGGGGAGCTGATGTCGCTGAACACCATTCCCGAAGACCATCGTCGACCGGTCGCTGCGCCTGGCCCGGGTGCCATTCGATGTCGCGCTGAGGCCTTTCGGCGGTTCCGACTCCGCCCCCGGGCACCTCGTCGATCGAGCCGAGGCCGGCGCCCGGAGCGTTGCCGGAGCGGTCTTCGCGGACGAGGAGCTGAAGGAAAAAGGTCGTGCCGCCTTTCTGGCGACGAGAGAGCGCGAACGCGCCGCCCGCCTGCGGGAGACGGCCGAGGTCCGGCAGCGCGAGGCGGACGAGCGCCAGGCCCGCGTCGCCGAGGAGACCCGTGAGGCCGAAGCCGCCGCCGCCCAGAAGGCCGAGCGGGACCGCCGCAGCGCCGAGAGGCGTAAACGCGAACGCCAGGACAGCGCCGGAAAGGCCGCAGCCAAGAAGAAGCAGAAAGTGGCGAAATCGGCCGCGAAATCGGCGCGCGCCGACAGCAAAGCCGACAAATCCGCCCAGCTGAAGAAGCTTGAGGTGAAGGAAGCGAGCATCAAGGCCAAGGAGGCTGCGGCGTCAACCGAGCGTGAAGCCGAGCGCCTCGAGGATGCTGCGGTCGCCGCCAAGGAGGCCCGCAAGAATGGCGGCGGCTAGCGGGGTCGCGCTGCGGGGGAGTGCTCCGGCATCTCTTCCAGACGCCGCCGGCCCGCTCAGCGAGCGCATCCTTAACTACCTGCGAGCAGAAGCGAGCCACGTTGACCGGGTCGCGACGGAGGTGGAGGGCCTGATCCGGGATGTGGTCGCCCCGCTGGGAAGCGACGACCTGCAGCTTGCCCTCTACCTCTGTTACGAGCTGCACTACCGATCCTTCGATCGCGTCGACCCCGCCTGGGAGTGGAGCCCGGCGCTGCTCGGCGCACGGGCGCTCCTCGAGCGGGCGTTCTTCGGAGCACTCGAGGACTGCGTCCCGAACGAGGAGGTCGACCCGGAGGAGGTCGGCGATCGCCTTTTCGCGCTGGAGGCCGAAGATCAGGGCGTCTCCCTCTCGCGCCAGCTCGAGCGCAGCGCCGATATGCGGGAGTTTCGCGAGTTCGTTATCCATCGCTCCCTCTACCAGCTGAAGGAGGCAGATCCCCACAGCTGGGCGATCCCGCGTCTCTCCGGAGCCGCGAAGGCGGCGCTGCTGGAGGTGCAGGCCGATGAGTACGGTGGCGGCCGCCCTGAGCGCATGCACTCGGCGCTCTTCGCCAAGACGATGCGGGCGCTCGGCCTCGACGCCAGGGAGAACGCCTACCTCGAGTCGGCTCCCGGCCCGACGCTGGCGACGGTCAATCTGATGTCCGGGCTTGGGCTCCATCGCGACCGGCGGGGGGCGATCGTCGGCCATCTGGCGATGTTCGAGATGACCTCCGCGCTGCCCAACAGGCGCTACGGAAACGCGCTGCGGAAGCTGGGCTTCGACGCCGAGGCGACCGACTTCTACGACGAGCACGTCGAGGCCGATGCCGTCCACGAGAACATCGCCGCCTACGATCTCGCCGGGGGCCTGGCCAAGAGCGAGCCCGAGCTGGCCCCCGACATTCTCTTCGGGGCCAAGGCGATGCTCTTCCTCGAGGATCTCTTCGCCCGCCATCTGCTCGATTCATGGGACGAGGGCACGACCTCCCTGCGCCAGCCCCTGTGAGCGAGGGGGCGGCGGCGTCATACATCCTGCCGCTGCGCTGGTCCGCACCCGGGCCGATCGAGCACCTGCGGAGCTATCTGCGAAATCTGGCTCCGCTGATCGAGGAGATCATCGTCGTCGACGGGTCGGCCGGGGCTATCTTCGAGCATCACGCGGCCCGGCTCGCCGGCGTCGCGCGCCACGTCGCCCCTCACCCCGATCTCGTCTTTCCGATGGGGAAGGTCAACGGGGTGATCACCGGGGTCCGCGAGAGCTCCCACGAGCGGATCGTGATCGCCGATGACGACGTCCGTTATGACGCGCCCGCGCTCGGTCGGATTCTGGACCTGCTCGCCGAGGCCGATCTGGTGCGGCCGCAGAACTACTTCGACGAGTTGCCCTGGCACGCGCGCCTGGACACCTCCCGGTCGCTGTTGAATCGGGTGTTCACCGGAGACATCGAGTTTCCGGTCGGTGATTTCCCGGGGACGCTCGCGGTGCGGCGGAGCGCCTTCGTCGCCTCCGGCGCCTATGACGGCGCCGCGATGTTCGAGAACCTCGAGCTGATGCGCACCGTCCGCGCAGCCGGCGGTGAGATCAACACGCCGCTGGACCTCCATGTGGCCCGCAAGCCGCCGAGCGCTCGACATTTCCTCTCGCAGCGGGTCAGGCAGGCCTACGACGACTTCGCGGTGCCGCTGCGGATGGGCGCCTTCCTCCTGGTCGGGCCCCTGGTGCTGGAGGCGCTGCGTCGCCGCCATGCGGCCCGGGTCGGAGCTTTGGCGATCGCCTCGATCGGCGTCGCGGAGTTCGGTAGACGTCGCGCCGGCGGACGGGAGCGGTTCTCCCGTGGGGCTTCACTGCCGGCGCCGTTGTGGATCGCCGAGCGCTCCATCTGCGCCTGGCTCGCGCTCGGAGCGAAGCTACGCGGCGGCGTGCGCTACCGAGGCGGACGCCTCTCGCATTCGGCGACGTCTATGCGCCGTCTCCGTCAACGGAATCGAGGATCGAGGGATTCTGGTCCGGCACGGCCGGGATTCCGCTCTCGGCCTTGAACCCGATCGCCTTGTGGGTGCCGTCGCAGAAGGGCCGGATCTGGGAGCGGCCGCATCGGCAGAGGGCGACGACCCGTCGTTTGATCTCGATCTCGGTCCCGTCCTGATCGACCAGCACGAACGGCCCCCGAACCAGATAGGGGCCGTTGCGATAGGGCGTGATCTTGATCAGCGCGAGCTCGATTTCGCCGGGCGCCGCTGAGCAGCAGGAATCTCTTCGGTCGCAACTGCACCGGTGAGTGACTTGATCTGGCCCTCGAGGAATTTGGCCATCCGTTCCTCCTCGCGGCGAATCCCTTTGGCGAGTTTCGCGGTCTCACGGTCGCCGACCTTGCCTGCCAGCGTCTCGATGCCGAGGTAGGTGGCGATCTCCTCGTGCTCGTTGAAGTACTCCGTCTTGGCGTTCTTCAGCATCTTCTCCTGCTCCCCGCTGCCGCGCACCATGTGGAGCGGTCCCTTCGCGGCCGCCATCGTCTTCCCGACCACGGTCTGGATCTTCTGACCTCCACCGCCGAGCTTCTTGATTCTCCGCTCGACCTGTTTGGCGTGGCTCTTGGTCTCTTTCAGATGCTGTTTGAGTCGTTTCTTGTAGGGGGCCTTGGTCGTCATCGCGATGTGCGCCTCGAGAGCTGTCTCGAGTTCGCGCTCCTTGCCGTAGGCCTCGCTCAGGTACTGGACAAGCTTCGCGTCGCGCTCGTTCAAATCAGCCATCGAGTCTCTTCCTGGTAGGGGTAGGGGCGTATCGTCCTCGCGTCCAAGTTGGCGCCCACTTCATGGCCGGCCACCGAACCGAGGGGTATATTCAGTGTTCGGGTACCCGACCGCGGGCATCCGAACACCGCGGGAGGCATCTCTGAAGTCGGTCGAACCCTTGGTGACCACGAGGCTCTCGACACGACCGGAGGACAAGGAACGTATGGCTTCACATGCTGCCGTCGCCGGCTCTCTCCCCGCGAGCCCCCCGGCCGATCCCGATCGCCTCTACTGGCGGGGATCGGTGGCCCCTTACGAGCGTGCCGCGACCCTGCCTGCCGTGATCGGCATTCTCACCTCGGTCTGTGCATACGTCCTGCTGACAGTCGCGATGTATCTGCTGCTCGACGTCTCCGTCTGGCTGACGCTGGCCCTGGCGATCCCCACCGCGGGCTTCCTGATGCGGACCTTCATCGTCTTCCACGACTGCACCCACGGCTCCTACCTCTCAACGAAGCGCGGCAACGCCTGGCTCGGACGCCTGACCGGGCTCCTCGTCTTCCAGCCCTTCGCCAACTGGCGCCACAACCACGCCGTCCACCACAGCAGCGCCGGTGACCTCGATCGCCGTGGCCAGGGCGATGTCAACACGCTCACAGCCGAGGAGTACGCCGCGCGTTCCTGGCGTGGACGCCTCGCCTACCGGCTCTTCCGCAGCCCTGTGGTGATGTTCGGGATCGGGCCGATCTGGTCGCTGATGATCGGGCCACGGTTCTGGACGAAGGAGATGCGCCCGCGGCAGGTCCACAGCGTCTGGCTCACCAACCTCGCGCTGGCTCTGCTGCTGGGCACCCTGTTCTCGATCGTCGGCCCGACCGCCTGGCTGCTGGTGCAGATGCCGACCGCCTTCCTCGCCGGCCTCTTCGGCGTCTTCCTCTTCTACGTCCAGCATCAGTTCGAGGATGCCTACTGGGAGACGGGGGAGAGCTGGAGTTACGCCGACGCCGCTCTGAAGGGCAGCTCCTACCTGAAGCTGCCAAAGGTCTTCCAGTTCTTCAGCGGCAACATCGGGCTCCACCACGTCCATCACCTCAGCGCCAAGATCCCGAACTACAACCTCCAGCGCGCCCACGACGACAACGAGATCTTCGCCGAGGTTCCGGTCCTCACCTTCGCCGACGGCCTGCGCTCGGTTCGCCTCAAGTTGATCGACCCCGCCGGCGGCCGGCTTCTCACCTGGAGGCAGGCCCGGCGCGCCGTCGCCGAACAGCATGGGCGATAGGGAGACGCAGGCCTTCTACGCGACCGGCCCCGGGGACCTGGCCCCGATCGTTCTCGATGCCCTGGGCGCCGCCGGCCGTCCGACCGACCCGATCGATCCCGACGACCTCGCCGGCCTCGACGAGTTCCACGGCCTCGGTCGCGCCGCGACCCTCGTGCTCGCCGATCTGGCCGCGATCCCGGCCGGCGCCCGCGTCCTCGACATCGGCGCCGGCATCGGCGGGCCCGCCCGCACCATCGCCCGCCAATGCGAGGCGCAGCTCACCGCGCTCGACCCGACGGCGCGATTCTGTGCCCTCGCCGAGGAGCTGAACCGCCGCTCCGGCCTCGATAAGCGGGTCGAGGTCCTCTGCGCCGATTCCCGCTCGATGCCGCTGGAGGACGACAGCTTCGACTTCGCGATCACCCAGGCGGTCTGGCCCAGCATCGAGGAGAAGCCGGCGATGCTCGCCGAGGCTCACCGCGTCCTCCGCAGCGGCGGCAGGCTCGCGATCTACGAGGCGGTCGAGGGACCTGAACCGGGCTCGCTGGACTATCCGCTTCCCTGGGCCGACGGCCCCGAGGAGAGCTTTCTAATCTCCGCCGAAGAGACCCGGGAGCTAGCCGCCGCGGCCGGCTTCGAGCTCCTCGAGTGGCTGCAGGGCCCGGATGTCCTCGGCCGCATCGGCGAGCGCGTCGCCGACGTCCCCACGGGCGCCGAGGGCGTCAGCCTCTCGCTCCTGATGCCCGACTTCGAGGCTCGCATGGGAGGGGTCGGCGCCAACCTCGGCGCCGGGCGGATCGAGCTGGCGATGGCTGTCTTCTCCCGCCCGTAGAGCGAGCGGGCTACTTCTTCTTTTTCTTCGCGACCTTGAAGTTCGCCGACACCGTCGTCACGTTGCCGGCGCCATCGGTCGCGGTCATCGTCAGCCTGTAGCTGCCCGACTTGAGCTTCTTGCCGTTTGGCAGCGTCACCGTGTTCTTGCCCTGCTGACCGGTGCCGTTGAAGATCGCTCCGACGTTCTTGAAGAGCGGGCATTTCTTCTTCGCCTGGTTGGCGGTCGTCTTCTTCACGCACTTCGTGCCGACCTTGCGGCCGGACAGCTTCTTCGCGAGCTGGAAATTGACCGTCGCCGCCTCAGAGAGGCTGTAGGAGATCTGCCCATTGGCGACCGAGAAGCCGCTGACATCCGGCTTCGTGACGTCGGGCGGAACGCACGTGCCCTGGGTCGCCGCCTGGGTCGGGCATTTGTCCTGGGTCTCGTCGCCGAAGCCATCGCCGTCGGCATCGGGCTCGATCGTCGCCGCGACCAGCAGCTCGCCGGTGGCTTCGAGCGAGCCGCGAGCGCCAGTGCCGTCGACCAGCGGCGGCTGGAAGACGTAGCTGAACTTGTCGCCGCTGTTGTTGTAGGTCGCCTGCACGTTGGTGCCGTCGAGCGCCAGGTGCTGGCCTTTCTTGACCGGCAGCCGGCCGGGGAACTCGAGGATCGGCGATTCGTTTTCCGGGTTGGGCTGCAGCGTCACCGTCGGTCCGGTGCCCGCCGCAGTCGCCAGCGCCGAGTTCGCGTCATTCGGGTCCGGCCGGTTGATGTCGGCGAGGCGGAAGGTGACCTGCGAGGCCGTCGGGACGTAGGCGCGGATCCGGAATTTGGTGATCACGCCGCTGACCGGAGCGCCGCCTGAATAAGGGTCGCCGTTCGGTTCGCTCGGGTGGATGAAGGAGACGATCGTGCAGGAGCCGAGCATCTCGCACTCGCCCGAGTTCGCCGGTTCGTGGTTGAGCCGGCTGCCGAAGTCGGTCGCGGCCTGACCGGTGGCGGGAGCCATCAGAAGCGCCCCGAGGGCGGTGAGGAGGAGGATTGTCAGGCGGGACTTGAGTTTCGGCATCGACGGTCCTTTCGAGAGTTGGCGGACGGCTATTCCGCGACGATCGTGAAGGCGGGCCCGGTGCGCGGCTGCGACCGGTTGCGGACGTCATCTTCGGCGCCGACGACGACCCGATACCTGCCGGGTCTCAGGCTGCGCGAGCCGTTCAGGCGGCCCTGGAAGTGGAGCCTGTTCCTGCCGGCCTTCGCCGGCAGCGCCCCGAGCGCGCCCGCGTTGATGAAGCGGGTCTTCCCACTCTTCGTGCGGGTCGAGCGTTGAAAGCTGACGGTCGCCGAGCCGGCCTCGCTGAGGGTGAAGGAGATCGTCGTCCCGACGGGCGCCTTGGAGATGCTCGCCAACTTTTTGCCGAGCCGCCATTTCGTGGCCGAGAGCTTCAGGCCGGAGATCGAGGGGGCGGTCCTGTCCGGGGCCTTCTTGCCCGGAGCCGGCCCGCCGCCGCCCGGGGGCGGGCTCGAGACCTGGATCGTGACGGTCGCCGGCTTCGCGTCGGAGGTCCCGTCGGAGCCCGTGTAGGTGAAGGAGTCGGTGCCTTTGAAGTCCTTGTTCGGCGTGTAGATGACCTTGCCGTTCGAAAGGCCGCCGAGAACGCCGTGGGCCGGGGGTGCCGCGATTTCGAGCGCGTCCTCTTCCAGCGGCGTCGGGGTCGGCGGCGCGGCGCCGAAGCCGGAGTCGGGGTCGGTGCAGGAGAGCCCGATCGAGACGAAGGCGTTGACGCCGACTTTGACGCTTTTCGCGTTGCAGATCGGCGAGAAGTTGGTCGCCCAGTCGGCGTTGCCGTCGAAATGTTTGGCGACGTTGAAGGCGGTGTGGATGATGGTTTCGTTGCCGTTGATGTTCTTCGAGATGAGTTCTCCAGCCGAGAAGGCGAGCAGCGTGTAGAGGATCCGCGTCCCGTCCGGCGACCAGACGCAGTTGAGGTCGCCGGAGCCGGTGGAATCGGCGAACGGCGCGGGGCCGGTCCCATTGACGCTGACCGTGTAGATGTCGGCTTCGTCACTCTGGGGGCCTCGCAGGAAGCAGAGCCGTTTGCCGTCGGGGGAGAGGGCGGGCTGCCAGTCGTCGGTGGTGCCCGTGAGGATCGGCGTCTCGGTCCCGGCGAGCGTGACGGGGCTCTTCGAGTAGAGGTCGCGTTTGTTGCCCGCGGTGAAGGGAGGCACGCCGCGGTTGTAGTAGAGGGTGTTTCCGTCCGGGCTCCAGACCGGACGTTCCTCCTGGATCCCGGCCGTTTCGGTGATCTTCACCGCCGCGCCGCCGCCGGCCGGCTTCACCCAAAGATCGCCTTCGGAGCCGTAGGCGATCTCGGTCCCGTCCGGCGACCATGAGGGCCGGTCCTGAGCTGCCGCTTTCGGCGCGAATTCGGTCGATTCACCGGTGACCAGGTTCTTGATCCAGAGCGCGTATTCGCCGCTGAAGGCGACTCCCGCCGCGTAGACGATCTTCGTGTGGTCGGGCGACCAGTTGGGGTGGCGATGCTGGGCTTCTTTGGGCAGCGTGGTGACCTGCACCGGAGTTCCGCTTGGATAGTCGGCGACCCAGATCCGCGCTTTCGCGTCGTCGCCGTCGGCGGGGCTCGGGAAATCGCTGTTGCCACGGCCGCTGGCGAAGGCGACCTTTCCGTTCGGCCCTGGGATGAAGGTCGCCGAGCTGACGGAGGGAATGGCGGAGAGTGCGACGACGGCGAGGCCGAGCACCAGAGCGAGGCGTGCCTTCATGGCGCCGCACGCTACATCAGTCAGATCGCGCATCCGATCGCCACCGGCTCAACCGTGCTGCTCGATCGCAGCCAGGTCGTGGACCAGCCGGACCGCGATCGATCCCTCGCCGACCGCCGAGGCGACGCGGTTCAAGGAGCCGCTGCGGACATCACCGACCGCCAGCACGCCCGGCATGCTCGTCTCGAGCGAGAGCGGCAGTCGCTCATGCGGCCAGGCGGGCGCATCCGCCAGCTCGACGCCGGTGCGGACGAAGCCGCCGTCGTCGCGCAGGACCTCGTCGGGAAGCCACTCGGTGTTGGGCCGAGCGCCGATCATCAGGAAGAGCGCGTCAGCCGGAACGGCCTCGATCTCACCGTCGCCGCGACTGCGAAGCTCGATCCGCTCGAGCCTGCCGTCACCGCCGCCGCCGACCACCTCGGTGCCGAGCCGAACCTCGATGTTGGCGGAGGCTTCGACCTGCTGCACGAGGTAATGCGACATCCCCGCCGCGAGTGAGTCCTTGCGGACCACGAGGGTGACCTGCCGGGCGTATTCGGCCAGGTGCAGGGCCGCCTGCCCGGCCGAGTTTGCGCCGCCGACGACGAAGACCTCTCGGTCGACCATCGCCGGCGCCTCGGTCGCGGGGCCGCCGTAGAACACCCCGGCGCCGTCCACGGCAAGGGCCTCGAGGTCACCGACTTCCAGGCGTCGGTACGAGGCTCCGGTCGCGAGGATCACGGCGCGGGCTCTGACGTCGGCGAAATCGGAAAGGCCGACGACGATGTCCTGACCGGCGCGGCTGAGGCCGGTCACCTCCTGCATGAAGGTGAAGCGCGCCCCGAAGACCCACGCCTGCTCATAGGCCTCCTCGGCCAGCCGCCGACCGCTGATGCCGCGCGGAAACCCGAGGTAATTGCGGATCAGCGAGCTGAGGGTCGCCTGTCCGCCGATCCCGCCCGAGTCGACTACCAGGGTGCGAAACCCTTCGGAGGCGCCGTAGACCGCGGCCGAGAGCCCGGCCGGCCCGGCCCCGACGATGACGAGGTCGAACTCGCTGCCCTGGGGGTCGATCGGCCCGCCCGCCGCGACGGTGAGCTCGGCGTTGGTCGGGTCGGCGAGGACCGATCCGTCGGGCAGAACCACCAGCGGCAGCGGCTCCTCGCCCCCGTACTCGGCGACCAGCGCCTGGCCCTGCGGCGAGTCCGCGAGGCTGAACGTGTGGGGGAGGGCGCACTTGCCGAGAACCTCACGCAGCTCATACGCCCGTCCCGTCCAGGACTCCCCGACGATGTGCACGGTGTGCGCCGACACCCTGCGGGCGTGTGCCCACTCGAGCAGGAAGGTCGAGACGGCTTGGTGGAAGAGCTCATCGGGGGTGCGGGTCGGGCGGATCAGGTAGTAGTCGATCTGACGGCGCGCCATCGCGGCGAAGATGGCCGCCCCTGTCGCTCGGGCGCCCCAGCTGCCGTAATCGATCAGGAGCCCGCGCTGCGCCTGCGGGTGCTGGTGTCGCACCCGGCTCAACCACTCGCTCCCCAGCGCGCCGCCCAGCGACTCGCCCGCGAGGGCCAGAGCGACCACCTCGCCCGCCTCGGCTATCCGGGTGAGCTCTGCCTCGGCCTCCGCCGCCGAGTCGAGGCAGACGATGCGATAGCTCCGCTCATAGCGATCGCGCAATTCGCGCTCGATGTCGCCGAGCGATCTCCGGTCCTCGTCGACGGCGAGAAGAACAGGTAGGGACACGGGGCGAAACCGTATATCCGTCGTGAAAAACGTTCAGGTGACGGCGTCGGCCCAGTCGCGAAGGCGCCCGGAGAACTGCGGAGTCCCGGCGCTGACCTCGACGACCTCGTCGGCGGGCACATTGGCTTTCTTTGCCGCCGCCAGGATCGCGTCCGGAGAAGGGGCCTCATAGAGGCAGTAGGTGCGTCGCTTGTCGGCGCTGAGGAAGGAGAACAGCCAACGGACTCCCTCGTCGCCGTTGACGTCCTCAATCAACTCCACGTCCTCCTCGCTCAGATCGAGCTGATCGGCGAAGCTGCGCTCGATCATGTAGAGGGCCATGGGCTGATCGTAGCGCGGTCCTTCGCCTATGCGGAGGCGAGGCCGTGTCGGTGGGCGAAGGACGCGGCCTCGGTCCGGTTGGCGGAGTTCGTCTTGCTGAGGATGCTGCGCAGGTGGTTGGCGGCGGTGTGCTCACTGATCGTCAGCTCCTCGCCGATCTCCCGATTGCTCATTCCCCTGGCCACCAACGCGAGGATCTGGGCCTCTCGCGGTGAGAGCCCGGCCGGGAGCTCACCCTCGGGGGCGGCGACGCCGAGCACGCGGACCTTGCTGAGCAGCCCCTCCATGCCGATCCGATCCGCCTGCGCCGCGGCATCGGCGAGCAGCTCCGTGGCCTGGGTTCGGCGCTCGCGGCCCTGGCCGAGCAGGAAGCGCCCGTGCTCGTAGGCGGTGTGGGCGGTCCAGGTCGGGACGTCCATGCGCTTGTTCAGCTCCATCGCGCTCTCGAAGTGGCGCTCGGCGAGCTCGGCTTCGCCCAGCGTCGCGGCGAGCATGCCGAGATATCGATCGGCGGCTCCGTAGCAGGCAACCAGATGGCCGATCATCACATTGGCGCCGAGGTAGGGCTCCATCTCGGGGTAGAGCCGAGCCGCCGTCTCCTCGTCGCCGAGCGCGGTGCAGGCATCGGTCAGGTAGACGAGCGTCGCCAGCCAGAGCGATTGGCGGTGTTGCTCGATTCCTTCCGAGGAGAGCTTCGAGAGCTCCTCCTTCGCCTCGCGCTCCATGCCGAGTTCGGCGAGGACGGCGATCAGCCCGGGGCGCCAGGGCCCCTGCCTCCGGGCCCCGGCCGCCAGCACCCGGACCGCCGGCGCGAGCTCTGCCAGGCGCCCCTGCTCACGGCGGATGCCGAACATCTGGACGCCGTAGGCGCCCGACCCGTCGTGGGCGCTGCGCAGCTGACCCCACTCGCTGGAGCTCTCCGCCAGGGCCTCGGCCCGGGCGAAATCACCTGCGCAGAGCGCGAGCGCCGATCCGTACTGTGCGGCGATGTGGTGCATGAACGGCTGGGCGGTCCGCTTCGCCATCTCGTCGAGGGCGCTCAACTCGGCCTGCGCGGCGCCGATGTCACAGAGAGAGACCAGCGTCGGCACCCGCCAGGCCAGGACTTCCGTCTCGGTCTCGGCATCCCCCAGCGAGGCGGCCAGCTGCCCGGCCTCGCTCAGCATCGCGAGGATCCGCTCGGGCGGGGTGGCGCTGCGTGCCCAGTAGGAGCGGATGAGGATGTTCGCGACTCCGCGGGCATCGCCGTCCGCCCGTGCCAGCGTCAGGGCATTTTCCCGCACGAGGGCGCTGCGCTCTCCATCCCCAAGGACGCCGAGGCCTCGCGCCAGCCCGGAGAGCAGGCCGATCCGAGTCGCCTCGTCGTCCTCCTCGACCGCGCCGAGGGCCTCTTCGAGCAGCTCGATGACCTCGCGATCGGTGGATCCGGGTCGCCAGCAGGCCTCCTCGCAGCCGACCGCCGCTCTCGCCAGGAGGTCCGCATCGCAGTGTTCGCGGGCGATCTGCGCGACTTCGCGGAACGCCTCGAGCGCGTCGGTCGCGGCGCCGGCCCGGTGGCTTGCGGCGCCGAGCTCCAGCAGGGCGTCGGCCCGGGCGAGCGGAGCGGAGATGCCGAACTCGATCGCGCTCCGCAGCCGGGTCGCCGCCTCGTCGAAGGCGAGCGTGGCGCTCGCGGCCCGGGCGGCGCGGAGGTTGTATTCGATCGCCCGCTCGGCGCCGCCGAACTCGACGGCGGAGCCGAAATGGTGGGCGAGGTCGGCCAGGTCGCGGTCGGTGATCGTGTCCCGGGCCTCGATCGCCTCTCCGACCCGCAGGTGGAGCTCGGCTCGCCACAGCCGCGATAGCCGGTCGTACAGCGCCCGGCGCACGATCTCATGGCTGAAGCGGGCGGAGAGCCGCTGCGATTCGAACTCTTCGATCATGCCGCTGGCGAGCGCCTCCTCGAGCGCGGAGCGGAAATCGGCATCGCTCAGATCCGCCGCTCTGCGGATCGGGTCGAGCTCGAATTCCGGGCCGGCGGTCGCGGCGAGCTCCAGCAGCTGCGTCGTCGTCGGGCTGAGGCGGGAGAGCCGCTGGCTGACGACCTCTCCGACGCTGTCGGGAGTCCCGAGGTCGGTCAACGATCCCTCCAGATGGAGCCGCGAGTCGCGGATCTCCACGGTGCCCGCCTCGATCAGGGCGCGCCAGAGCTCCCAGACCAGGAAGGCGTTGCCGGCGGTGAGTTGATGGACGGTCTCGGCCAGGCTCTCCAGCTCGGGGCTCGACTCGCGCTCGATGCCGGCCGCTCGGGCGAGCAGGTCAGCCACGTCCTCCTCGCTCAGGCCCGCGAGGCGGATCCGGGTGACGTCCTCCGAGCGGCGCAGTTCGGCGAGGGTCTCGGTGAACTCGGTCGGCAGGTCCGCCTCGGCGTCGCGGAAGGTCATCACCACGAGCACCCGCGAGCTGACGGCTGATTTGGCCAGGTGCCGGAGCAGGCCGAGCGAGGGAGAGTCGGCCCAATGCCCATCCTCCAGCACGAGCAGCAGAGGCCTCTGCTCGGCCGCGTTCGCGAGAACCTCGCCGACCGCGAGGTGGAGGCGATGGCGCTCGGTGTCGGGATCGGCCTCGGCCGGCTCGGTCAGGTCTTCGAATTGGCCGGGGAGTTCGGGCAGTAGGCGGATGAGCTCGCCGCCGCCGGCTCCGAGCACCGACCTCGGATCCTCGATCTCGCCACTTTGAAGGAGCCGGTCGAGAGCTTCGACGAACGGTCCGTAGGGCGCCCGGACGGCGGCGTCGAAGCCGCCATAGAGGACGAGCGCCCCCTCGGCCGCGATCCCCATCGCCAGCTCGCGGACCAGACGACTCTTGCCGGCCCCGGGCTCGCCGGCGATCAAGGCGACGCGGCGGTTCTCGCCCTCGAGCCGCGGCATCAGGCTGCGCAGCATCTCGAGCTCGGCTGAGCGCCCGACGAACGGTGAGGTGGAGGCGCTGCGGAGCGAGGCCGGCAGGCCAGGCGGCTCTGCGTCCATCGCAGTGACGATAGTCAATCCTGATCAGTCCGAAAGGCCGGTCGAGGATCTTGAAGTGGGTCAGTTCAGGTCATGACAGGCGAGCACCGGGCGCCTAGGTTCGACTTACCAACTGAAACGAGCTTCCAGGAGGAACCATGAGCGACCCCAACACCGTCATCAACTCAGCCCGCAGCGAGATGCAGGGATTCGAGGGAGCGCTGCTCGGCCCCGAGGACTCCGGGTACGAGAGCGCCCGCCCGGTCTACAACGCGATGATCGATCGCCATCCGGCCCTGATCGCGACTCCCGGCGACGCCGACGGCGTCGCCAAGGTCGATCTCCTTCGCCGCTCGCAACGAGCTCCTGCTGGCCGTGCGCGGCGGAGGCCACAACGGGGCGGGCCTCGGGACCGTCGATGACGGGGTCGTCCTCGACATGTCGGGGCTGAAGGGCATCGAGGTCGATCCCGGCTCGCGGACGGCCCGGGTCGGCGGCGGAGTCACCTGGGGGGAAGTCGACGCGGCGACCAACGAGCACGGCCTTGCGGTGCCGAGCGGGATCATCGCGAGCACCGGGGTCGGCGGCCTCACCCTCGGCGGCGGCCTCGGCCACCTGACCCGCAAATGCGGGCTGACGATCGACAACCTGATCGAGGCCGACGTCGTCCTCGCCAGCGGCGAGAAGGTTCGCGCCGGCGCCGACGAGAACCCCGACCTCTACTGGGCGATCCGCGGCGGCGGCGGCAACTTCGGGGCGGTCACGTCCTTCCTCTTCCGCCTGCACGAGGTCGACACCGTCGTCGGCGGCCCGACGTTCTGGGCGGTCGAGGATGCCGCGGAGGTGCTCAGCGCCTACCGCGACTTCATGCCGAAGGCGCCACGGGAGCTGAACGGCTTCTTCGCCTTCGCCTCGGTTCCGCCGGCGCCGCCGTTCCCCGACGAGCTCCACTTGCGCAAGGTCTGCGGCGTGGTCTGGTGCTACACCGGCGATCCGGCCGATGCGGCCGAAGCAATGGCGCCGCTGCTCGACGCGGTGCCGGAGCCGGTCCTGCACGCGGCGCAGCCGATGCCCTTCCCGGCCCTGCAGGGCGCGTTCGACCCGGTCTACCCGGCCGGCGACCAGTGGTACTGGCGCGCGGACTTCGTCAAGGAGATCCCTGACGCCGCGGTAGAGGCACACGCGAAATTCGGCGCCGAGATGCCGACCTGGCAGTCGACGATGCACCTGTACCCGATCGACGGGGCGGCTCACGACGTCGGGCCGACCGACACCCCGTGGGCCTACCGCGATGCGAACTGGGGCTCGGTCTTCGCCGGCGTCGACCACGACCCGGCGAACGCCGACGCGATCCGCAGCTGGTGCGTCGACTATTTCGAGGCGCTCCACCCCTACTCGGCGGGCGGCGCCTACGTGAACATGATGATGGACGAGGGCCAGGAGCGGGTCCGCGCGAGCTACGGCGACAACTACGACCGCCTCGCCCAGATCAAGGCCACGTACGACCCGGGCAACGTGTTTCGGGTGAACCAGAACATCGACCCGCAGGCATAGAGGCCGGGCTGGCGGGAGGCTGATTGTGCACCCGGTGGACGGGCCGGCCACGAGCGTGGAAGCGATCGTGGCCGGCGCCGGCGCCGCCGGGCTTGCCGCGGCCGCGGCGCTCCAGTCGGTCGGCGTCGAGGTGGCCGTGCTCGAGCGCTCGCGGGAGGTCGGCTCGAGCTGGCGGACGCGCTACGACGGGCTGCGGCTCAACACACCGGGCTGGATGTCCACGCAGCCCGGCTATCGCGCCACCCGCCGACGCTACGGCGAGTTCCCGACCCGGGACGCCTGGATCGGCTACCTCGAGGACTACGCCGAGCACCATCGCATCGACGTCCGCCTCGGAACCCAGCTCCGGCGGCTGGAGGTCGAGAACGGGGGGTGGCGGGCCGAGACCAATCGTGAGGACATGCGGGCGCGCTTCGTCGTCATCGCGACCGGATTCGATCGTGTCCCTGCTCTTCCCGAGTGGCCGGGGCGGGAGGGTTTCGGCGGCGAGCTGATCCACTCCAGCGCCTACCGGAACCCCGAGCCCTATCGCGACCGCGACGTGCTGGTCGTCGGGCCGGGCACGACCGGCTCGGAGGTCGCCGCCCTGCTCTCGCGGGGTGGGGCGGGGCGGGTCCGCGTCGCCTGCAGGACACCGCCGAACCTGACGGCGCGCAAGGTCGGTGGGCTGTCGGTGAACATCCACGGGCTCGCGCTCGAGCGGTTTCCGCTGCGCGCGGCCGATCGGGCCGGACGGGTCACTCAGCGAGCCCTGTTCGGCGACCTTGCCCCGTACGGCCTCCCGACTCCCCCCGAGGGCGTCGCCACCACGATGAAGGTCCGCCAGCAGGCGCCGGCCTACGACAGCGGGTTCGTCTCGCTCCTGAAGGAGGGGCAGATCGAGATCGTCGCCGCGGTCGAGGGTTTCGACGGCGAGGACGTGCTGCTCGCCGACGGCAGCCGGATCCAACCTGAGGCCGTGATCGCGGCGACCGGATACAGGCGAGGGCTCGAGTCGCTCGTCGGCCATCTCGGGATGCTTGGTGAGGACGGGAAACCGCTCGTCGGCGGCGGCAGGGATCACCCCTCCGCAAGGGGCCTGTTCTTCAACGGGTACAGGACCGGTCTCAGCGGGCAGCTGCGGCTGATGCGCCCGGACGCCCGTGCCATCGCGAAAGCGGTGAGAAGGCAGAGGTCTGCCGGCTAGCCGAGCCTGGCGCGATAGCCCCGAGCCCTCGCGATGGGAGCGAGCAAGGTTGTCAGTGTGCGCAGCACCGGCCAGGGCGGACTCACGGGACGGATCTCCCGCTCGAACTCGGGAACCATCACTGCCAGCTGCAGCGGCTTCGGCATCCCCTTCGAGTCGAGCTCATCCCGCGCCGCGAGGGTGAAGAGCGTCTCGAAGAAGGCTGCGGTCTCGAGCGCCGGTTCGAAGAACTGGGTCGAGTGCGCAGCCTCGGTGCCGTCGTTCCAAAATCTGTGTGGGGTGTTCGCCGCAATCGAGATCGATTCGCCGTGGGTGAGTCTGCGCTGGACGCCCTCGACCTCGAAGACCAATGAGCCGGACAGGATCTCCGCGCCGCTGCGCTGAACGGGGTGGACGTGCATGGGCTCTCGCTCCTCGCTCTGCGGATTGACGCTGTCGATCCGCAACAGGTCCGGACGGATCTCGGAGAAGGTCATCCGCTGTCCGGTGCGGGGGTTCGAAATCTCCTGGTTGATGCGGGCCATGAATCCGGCTCTCCCTCGTCGAGTTACTTCGGGTACCGAAGCTTCGGTTACCGTAGCATCTTGCCGTGGCCAATCGTGAGACCGGCTCTGAGCGCCTCCCGATCGGGCAGCTGCTCGGCAACCTGCTGCGCATATTTCGAGCCGAGCTGGCCAGCCGAGGCGCCGCCGGCGCCGACGTAGAGGGAATCCGGCCGGCCCACCTTCAGATCTTCGGAACGATCAAGGCGGGGGGAACTCGCCTGACCGACCTCGCCCGCTGGTCGGACTCGTCCCTGTCTGCGACGTCCGAGCTCGTCGATGACCTCGAGCGCCTGGGTTACCTGGAGCGCCGGCCCGACCCTAGCGACGGCCGCGCCAAGCTCGTCTGTCTCACCGAGTCAGGCTGGGCGGCAATGCGCGCCGGCCGCCGGACAATCGTCCAGATCGAGGCGGACTGGGCAGCGGCTCTGGGCCAGGCGGAGTTCGATGCTCTTGCCCAAGGACTTCAGAACTTGGTCGACGGTCTCGACCCGGAGGTGCGAACGAGCTACGAGACCCCACCATCGGGCTGAAGGATCACGGGCCCGGTCCGGGCCATCCGTGGCCCGGTATGTGCCGCCGCTGGCCTTGGCAGCCTCCGGCCGGGAAGGGAGCATGTAGCCAGGCCCGCCGGGTGAACTCAGATGCCGATCCTCAAACTCATCACCAGCCTCGTCCTCGCGACCCTCGCGGTCGTCTTTCTGCACGGTGCAGTGGCGGCCGAGGCGGCGGAGCCCCTCGAGCTCGACCATGCGTTCGGCCGCCATGGGAGCGACACGCCCAGGCTCGGCCCCGCCTACGTGAGCACCCAGTTCCTCTCGGCCCACGTCAATCCCGACGGCTCGGTTCTCGCCGCCCGCCACGAGGGTCAGAACGGGAGCGAAGTCGTCACGGTCCGCCGCTACGGCCCGGGCGGAAGCCCCGAGGGCATCGTCGAGACCGACTACGAGCTGTCGGCACCTGAGGTAGTCGACTCCCAGGGCCGCTATCTGATCGGCGTCGGCGGGTATGTGGAGCGCCTGCTGGCCGACGGCGCGCCCGACACCACCTTCGGAAAAAGGGACTCATACGGGAGGCAATGGAGCGAGGGGGTCCCCTGTCACGTCGAAGCGGTCCTGCCCCTTGCCTCCGGACAGGTAATGGCCGGGGGCGCCGAATGCCTCGCCCGCCTCGATCAGAGCGGCAAGCTCGATCCGACCTTTGGCGACAAAGGCGCCGTAACCCTCACCACGCTGGGCGTCAAACTCGCGCACCTGAAGCTCGCCGGGATCTCGCCTGGGCCCAGGGGGGACGTGATCCTCGCGCTCAACCGAAATCGCTACTACGGCTACGGCGAAAGATTGGCCGAGGACGGATCCCAGACAGTGGCGATCACGCCGACGGCCGGCCTCGATCCCGCCTGGGGGCAGGGTGGAATGGTCGAGTCGAAGATGACCGTCGGCGCGATCTCCGCGGCGCCGGACGGCGGCGTGCTCTTGGCCGGCGAGCGATGGGGGCGCAAGCTGGACGAAGCAAAAGAGGAAAGCGATGCGCTCCTTGTCCGGCTCGGGCCTGACGGCGCCCCGGTGGCGGGATTCGGCAGCGGCGGGGCGGCGGCTCTCGATGTCGGCGGCATCGATCTGGTCAACGCGATCAACGTTCAGCCCGACGGCGCCATAGTCATCGCCGGCGCGGCCACGCGGCTGAGCTTCGTCTGCGCGAAATACTGGGAACACTTCTGCGACGAAACCCCCTTCGTCGCCCGCTTCCGAGCGGACGGCAGCCTCGATGACGACTATGGAGCGGGCGGGGTCTCCCCGCTGAGCCAGCTGACCGCTCCCTTCGCGCCGATCGACGGAGAGGGCGTGCTCGGGCTCAGCCCCAGGCCCGGCGGCGGGGTTCTGGCATGGGGTGGAGCCGGCACCAAAGCCTTCATGGCGGCGCTCGACCCCGCCGGTGACCTCGATCGGGCTTTTGGGAAAGCCGGGATAGTGGTCGAACAGAGGAGCGGCAGGAGCAGCTCCAACTCCCACGTCCTGGGCGTCGACGGGCATGGCCGCGTCCTCGCACTCGGCGGCACCAACTCCGGAGTCGTGCCGGGCGGCGACCCGGGGGCGCTGCTCCGGTTCCTGCGCGGAGGTGGCCTGGACCGCAGCTATGGCACGAGCGGCTTCGTGCGAGTGCCCGGCAACTCCCGCGGTCTCGCGGTCGGTCCCGGCGGCGACGCCTTCGTCCTCTCCGGCAAGTTCTTGCCGAATCTCGTCAGCCACGTCACGTCGGGGGGCCGGCTGGACCCCCGCTTCGGGGACGAAGGCTCGGTTCCACTGCCCTCACCGCCGCCGATAGTCCGCCGCGGCAAGAAGCTCCGCTCCGAATTCACCCCTGGCCCGATGGTCGCGCTGCCAGACGGCGGCGTCCTCGTCGGCGGCGTCAACAGCGACCGCGTGGCCGGCCTCAACGTGCGGATGGCGGTCATGAAGCTGAACGCGTCCGGCCGGCCGGTCCCTTCGTTCGGGCATCGCGGAATCACGATCCTCGCGCTCGGCCACAGCGGGATCTGCAGTCTGGTCGCGATGACGGCAGGCCCGGGCGGACGCATCCTGCTCGCCGGCACACTCCAAAGGAAGAGGCGCCGGACCCTGGCCATCGTCGCCATCGGGCATGACGGTCGCCTGGATAAAGGTTTCGGGACCGCGGGCGTGGCGACGACGCCGCTCCGGGGGTCGAGCGGCGCCTCGGCGATCGCGACAAGCGGCGGCAGCATCTTCGTCGCCGGGCGCCGACAATTTCGCAACCGGGTCGGCATGGTCCTCCTCCGCTTCGGCGCCGACGGCCGGCTCGACTCTCGCTTTGCGCGCAGCGTCGCCAGGAGCTTGCCGCCCCCCGCCAATCGCCGCGAAGTTCCGGTCCCGCGCCAGGTGCTCGCGGTGGGCCGCGACCTGGTCGTCTTCAGCCACTTCGGCTCCTCGCTCACGGTGTTCTCGCGGTCGGGCGCCTACCGAGGCACGATCAGCGAGGACCCGAAGGCCAGGCCGCGCGTGCGCACCGGCGGCGCCGCGGTGCAGTCCGGAAGCCTGATCACCGTCTCGAACGTCCACGTCGGCATCGAGCGGAGCAAATTCTTCCTCCGTCGCTACCAGCCTCGCTGAGCCCTCGGGGCTCCTGCTGATAGGGATTAGCGATGCCCGTGAAGCCGCGCCTGCGGCCGTTCCGCATGACGATCGCCTGGCTCGTCTCCGCGCTCGCCGTCTACGGCGCCGCGGCGCTGCTCCCCGGCATCCACATCGATGGCTTCGGCGGCGCCCTTGTCGTGGCCGCCGCGATCGCGGCGATCAACGCGGTGCTTCCGCCGCTGATCGCGTCCCTGCGGCTTCCGTTCACCCTCGTGACCGGGTTTCTCCTGGTCCTGGTCGTCGATGCCTTTGCACTGAGGCTGGCCAGCGACGCCTTCTCGGGCGCGATCGGCGTCGACTCGTTCGGCGCCGCCTTTCTCGGGGCCCTGGGGATCGCCGCCCTCTCGCTGCTGCTCGAGACCCTGCTGGGGACCGGCGACGAAGACGAGTACACACTGCGGCTGATCCAGCGGATCGCCCGGCGCCAGGGCCTTGAAGCCGACGTCGACTCCCCGGGAATCATCTTCCTCGAGATCGACGGCCTGGCCCTCCCGGTGCTGCGGCAGGCGATGCGCGACGGCAGCGCCCCCAACATGGAGCGCTGGCTGAGGCGCGACGGCTACCGACTCGCCGAGTGGGAGCCCGACCTCTCCTCGCAAACCGGGGCGAGCCAGGCCGGCATCCTGCTCGGCTCCAACGAGGACATCCCCGCCTTCAGATGGGTCGAGAAGGAGACAGGGAGGACGATGAGCTGCTCGGCGCCGGCCGACTGCGCCGAGCTCGAACGGCGCCTGTCCAATGGCATCGGCCTCCTCCGCGACGGCGGCACCAGCCGCGGCAACCTGCTGGCGGGGGAAGCCGGCGAGACGATCCTCACCGTCAGCCGGATGGAGGCCGAGAAGCGGGCCAACCCGGGCTACCGGGCGTTTCTCGCAAACGGCTTCAACGTCACCCGCACGCTCGTGCAGTTCTTCTGGGAGGTGGTGATCGAGCTGTCCGCCGCGGCTCAGGCGAGGCGGCGCGACGTGCTCCCACGCGGCCACCGCGGCGGCATCTATCCGTTCCTGCGGGCGGCGATGTGCGTGGCGGTCCGCGACCTGATCGTCTTCGGCGTCCTCACCGACATGATGCGGGGCCGCCCCGCCGTCTACGCCACCTTCTCCAGCTACGACGAGGTCGCCCATCACTCGGGGCTCCAGCGGGCCGACACCCTCGAGGCGCTGCGCAAGCTCGACGAGCGCTTCGGCCGGATCGCGAAGGCGCGCCGCTACGCCCCGCGTCCCTACGAGATCGTCGTCCTCTCCGACCACGGCCAGACCCAGGGGGCCACCTTCAAGCAGCGCAACGGCTACGGCCTCGACGATCTGGTCGAGCGCTCCCTCGACGGCCAGCAGGTGACGGCGGAAGCGGGAGGCGACGAGCAGAGCGCCATGGTCGCGCACGCGGTCACCGAGGCGACAGGCCTCGGTTCAGAGGACGAGCCGAAGGCCGACGTCTCCGACAGCGAGGCGATCGTGCTCGGCTCCGGCAACCTCGGCCTCGTCTACCTGATGGAAGAGCCGAGGCGGCTCGCCCTGGAGGAGATCGAGCAGCGCCACCCGGACCTGATCCCGGCCCTGCGCGCCCACCCGCACGTCGGCTGGCTGCTGATCAGATCCAGCGAGCGCGGCGCGGTCGCGCTGGGCGCCGGCGGAGCCCACTTCCTGGACGAGCGCAGGGTCGAGGGAGAGGACCCGTTGGCGCACTTCTCGAAGACCGCCCCCGACCACCTGCTGCGAAGCGACGGGTTCTCCAACGTCCCCGACATCCTTATCGGCAGCTTCTACGACCCTGAGTTCGACGAGGGCTGCGCCTTCGAGGAGCTGATCAGCTTCCACGGCGGCCTCGGCGGGCCGCAGACGAGGCCGTTCCTGCTCCACCCCGAAGCCCTGCTGACCCCCACCGGGCCCGTTGTCGGCGCCGCGAAGGTCAACGAGCTGCTGCGCGGCTGGCGCCGCCAGCTCCAGGGGAGCGGACCGACGGGCTAGATCTCGAGCGAGGCGCCCGGCTCGAGAACCTCCGCGCGAACCGCCGGGGCGAGCACCGCGAGCTTCTGCTCGAACTCGAGCGCCGGCGCGCGGTCGGGCTCGTCCCGCCTGACCCAGGCCTCGGCGAGGGTCCCCCAGTGGATCGGGACCGCGAGGCTGGGAGCGAGCCGCCGGGCCGCCTCGGCGGCGCGCTCGGGGGTGAGGTGGCCGGCCGGCACGCGCCGGCCCCAGCCGGCGACCGGCAGCAGCGCCGCGTCGATTGCGCCGGCCAGGCTCTCCATCCCGTCGAAGAGGTCGGTGTCGCCGGCGAAGTAGACCCGCCAATGATCGGGGTCGGCATCGGCACAGCCCACCAGGTAGCCGAGCGCGGGGGAGTGGGGGGCAAGCGGCCCGCGGCCGTGCCGGTGCTCGGCGTGGGTCGCACGGATCCGGACTCCGCCGATCTCGGTTTCATCCCCGGCCTCGATCTCGGTGAGGTTGCGAAAGCCCCGACGACGCAGCATCCCGCCGGCGCCCCGCGGCAGGACGATCGGAGTCGAGCGGTCGAGCAGGCGCAGAGAGGCCGGGTCGAGGTGATCGTGATGCGCATGGGAGATCAGCACTCCGCCGACTTCGCCGGGCACGGCTGCCGGCGCGCCGATGCGACGCAGGTGGGCGACCCGGTTGCGGAGGATGGGGTCGGTGAGCAGACGGGTCGAGGCAAGCTCGATGAGAACGGTGCTGTGCCCCAGCCAGGTGAGGCTTCCGCTGCCGGCCTCGGGCGTCTCGGTTCCCACGAGTAGCGCGTCAAACTATCGCCCCAGCTGTGCTTGCCTCAATCCCAGGCCGACGAGGGTCGCCACCAGCCGCCGCGAATGAGCAGGCCGGCCCCTCCGGCTGGCCCGTGGTCGCCGCCTTCGCCGCGGTCTGCGCCGGCACCCAGCTGCTCTGGCTGACCTACGCGCCGATCGACACGGCCAGCGCCGACCACTACGGGGTCTCGGTCTCGGCGATCGGCTGGCTGGCCGAGATCTTCCCGCTGCTCTACGTGGTCCTGGCGATCCCCGCCGGCCGTCTGCTCGACAGCCACTTCCGGCCCGCCCTGGCCGCGGGTGGGGCCCTGATGGCGGCCGGTGGGCTCCTGCGCCTCGGCGGCCAGACCTTCGCCTGGGCGATGGCCGGGCAGGTGGCGGTTGCCGTCGCGCAGCCGGTCGTCCTCAGCGCGATGGGGAAGGTGTCCGGTGACTACCTGCCGGTCGAGCAGCGCCCGGCCGGCATCGCCGTGGCCTCCGCCGGCAGCTTCGCCGGGATGCTGCTCGCCCTGATCCTCGGCCCGACCGTCGGCGGCCACGGCCACATCGAGCGACTGCTGGTGGTCGAGGCGGTGCTCTGTGTGCCCGCCGCCATCGCCCTCGCCGTGGCCCTGCGCCGGCCCGGCACCGAAGACGAGCGGGAGAGCGTGGCGGTCGAGGGCGGAGCGGTGCGGAGGCTTTGGGCGCTGCCCGAGATGCGGACGATGTGCGGACTGGTGTTCGTCGGCTTCGGCGTCTTCGTCGCCCTCACCACCTGGCTGCAGACCCTGCTCGATCCCGCCGGAGTCTCTGAACAGACCGCCGCGGCGCTGCTGGTCGGGATGGTCGTAGCCGGGATCATCGGCTGTGCGGTGCTGCCCCAGCCGATCGATCGCCGCGGAGCGGAGCGCCCCTTCATGCGCGCGGCGATCCTGACCAGCGCCATCGGCAGCGCCGCCCTCGGGGTGGTGACCCTGCTCGGCCCCCGGGCGGTGGTGGTCGTGGTGATGGGCTTCGTCCTGCTGCCGGCGCTGCCGATCGTGCTCACCGCCGCCGAGCGCCTCGCCGGTCCCGCGGCCGGCACCGCCGGCGCGATCGTCTGGATGGCCGGCAACCTCGGAGGGCTGGTCATGGCCCTGATCGTCCAGGCGCTCGTCCACCATCCGACGGCAGCATTCCTGGCGATGGCCGCCGTCTCGCTGCTGGGGTATCCGCTTGCGGCTCGTTTCCCGTCGACCGCGCGGCTGGTGGCGCTGGGGCGGGCGGCATCAGGCGTGTCGAACCACTCGACTTCTTCGCAGCCGCAAACAGCACGACGGTAGTGTGCGCTCGTGGACCGACCGCGTACCCAATATGCGCCCAGCGGCGAGCTCGCGATCGCCTATCAGGTGCACGGGTCTGGCGATCACGAGTTGTTGATGAGCGTGGGCAGCGCCTCGAATATCGGGGCGATGTGGGATCTCCCCGGAGCGGAGCAGCTCATGGGCCGGCTGGGCAAGTTCGCGCGTGTGGTCTGCTACGACCGCCGCGACTCGGGACTGTCGGATTCGGTCAAGGAGGACCTGACGCTCGAAGCCCACGCGGCCGATGCGTTGGCGGTGATCGACGCAGTCGGCCTGCAGCGACCTGTGCTGTTCGGCTCTCTCGACGGCGCCCGCGCTCTGGCCCTTCTCGCCGCCACCCGCCCGGAGCGGGTTGGTGGCCTGGTCGCGCTGTCTCCAACCGTGCGGGGCGGCGCCGCCAGCTCTCCCGAGATGGTCAATTTTGTCGTCGACCTCGACGACTTCCCCGGCGAGGCCGGTGGGCTCTTCGCTCCGAGTTGGAGGGCCGACCCGACACGCTGGGATAGGTTCGAGCACTACCTCCAGTCCTGCATCACCCCAGGACAGGCGGCACGCCTGCTGCGCATGTCGCTGACCAGCGACATCGGCGCGGTGCTCCCTCTGATTCAGACTCCGACGCTCGCCTTGTATCCACGGGATCAGCGGCTCGTGCCCGTCGAGGCCGTGCGCGGTTTCACCGAGCTCGTCCCCGGCGCACGCTTCCTCGAGATGCCAGGGGATGCCGGCCTGATCTTCGCCCTCGACGTCGAGCTGCTGGCCGACATCATCGAGGAGTTCGTAACCGGCAGGGCGCCGGCGCCGGCGACGAATCGCGTCCTGGCGACGGTCCTCTTCACCGACCTAGTCGACTCGACGCGCCGCGCCGCTCAGTTGGGTGACCAAGCATGGTCGGAATTGATCAAGCGCCATCTCGACCAGGCCCAGGCGGCCGTCGCCGCGCAGGGCGGTGAGACGATCGACACCACCGGGGACGGCCTGCTTGCCCTCTTCACCGGCCCGGGAGAGGGGGTGCGCTGCGCCAAGCAGGTGATCAGCGAGGCCCGTGAGCTCGGGCTCGAGGTACGAAGCGGAGTCCACACCGGCGAAGTCGAGCGAGGCCCCGATGGCGTCGCCGGGCTCGCCGTCCACCTCGCCGCACGGATCATGGCGCTCGCCGGGGCGAGTGAGGTCCTCGTCTCGAGCACCGTCCGCGATCTCGTCATCGGCAGCGAGCTGACCTTCGCCGAGAGCGGCGAACATGAGCTGAAGGGCGTGCCGGGGCGCTGGAGTGTCTGGGCGGCGACCTAGGTCAGCGGACAAGCATTCCCGCAATTGCAGCTCCTTGACGGATAGGAAGTGATCGCGCGTATCCCCGGCGTACGCGCCGGTGTGTCCGGATTGCGGCTCTCTTCGGTAGTGCCGAATAGGTGGTTATGCCGACCTCGGCCCCGCCCGGCCCTCGGCTACGGTCTCGCGCGTGAATCTGCAACGAGGCATCGCTGCTCGCTCGGGCGAGTTCCTGCTCTTCGCGGTGACGCCGCCGCGACTGACGACTAGCCCGCAAGAGGCCGCGGAGATCGCCCGGATCACCCTCGAGCGGCTACGGGAGTTGGCGATCGACGGCCTCGTCCTCTACGACATCGACGACGAAAGCGACCGTAATCCCGACGAGCGCCCGTTCCCGTTCCTGCCGACGATGGACCCCGCCGACTATCTCGCCCGTGATCTCGCCGCGGCTGGAGGTTCCCGCCATCGTCTACCGCGCGACGGGCAAGTACCGAGAGGATCGTTTCCGCTCCTGGTTGGAGGAGCAGGATCCCTCCCGGGCGCTCGCGGTGTTCGTCGGGTCCTCCTCGCGCGAGAAGGCAGTTCTCACCTCGCTCGCCCGAGCCTACGAGCTGCGCGAGGAGACGCAGCCGGAGCTGCCGCTCGGTGGGGTCGCGATCTCCGAGCGACACGCGCGCCAGGGCGATGAGCACCTCCGGCTGATCGCGAAGCAGGCCGCAGGCTGCTCCTTCTTCATCACCCAGATCGTCTACGACGTCAACGCGGCCAAGAACCTGATCTCCGACTACCACCACGAGTGCGCCGCGCGGAACCTCGAACCGGTGCCGATCATGTTCAGCTTCTCGGTCTGCGGTTCGCTCAAGACCTTGGAGTTCCTCCGGTGGCTCGGTGTGAGCGTCCCGCGCTGGATCGAGAACGAGCTGCGCCATGCCGACGACACCCTCGATGCCTCCTACGAGCAGGCGGTCGCGACTGCCGTCGACCTGATCGCGTTCTGCCGGAGATTGGGGGTCCCGTTCGGGCTCAACGTCGAGAGCGTCTCTATCCGCAAGGTCGAGATCGAAGCCTCGGTGCGGCTCGCCACCCGGCTGGGAGCCGAGCTGCGCCGCTGATCCTTCGTCTCGTCAGGGCCTGCCTTCAGTCCCAGAGGCTGACCATGATCGTTCCGTCGGGGGCGACCTGGTCTGCGAGGGTGATCTCGGTGCCGCATTTCGGGCAGGGACCCTCGAAGCGCTCTTCTCTGTCCGACTCGGGTTCGTCGGGACGGGACTCAAACCAGACCTTTCCGGACCAGGGCTCGAGCTGGCCCTTGCAATCGGGGCAGCGCTCAGGATCCTCGTCAGGGCCCTGCGGCCAGCAGCTGACGATCCTCTGGCAGCTCGGGCAGACCTTCTGCTCGAGCCAGCGGCCGCCGATCACCGATCCAGTGCTGACTTCGTGCTTGGTTGCGCAGCCGCTGCAGTAGAGGTTGAACCCGTGGCCCGGCATGGCGCGAACCTAGCACCGCATCGTTGGCGTGCCGCAAGGCGATGCGACCGGGCGAAATGCGCTCTAGAGCCCAGCTGTTTCCCCAAAATCTCCTTCATGATCTCGTCGGTCCCGCCGCCGATCGGGCCGAGGCGGGCGTCGCGGACAGCGCGCTCGATGCCGTACTCGCGCATGTAGCCGTAGCCGCCGTGGATCTGCAGGCACTCGTCGGCGATCTCGAGGACACCGCGCTGGGTGACGAGCTTGGCCATCGTCACCTCCTGGATGCAGTCCTGGCCCTCGTGGAAGAGGCGGAGGGCGTTGTAGGTGATCGCTTTCGCGGCCTCGGCCTGGGTCGCCATCTCAGCGATCTTGTGGCGGATCACCTGGAAGTTGCCGATCGGCCGGCCGAACGCCTGGCGCTCCTTGGCGTACTCGACCGTGATCTCGATCAGGCGCTGCATCGCGCCGACCGCGCCGATCGCCATCAGCAGCCGCTCCCAGGCGAAGTTGAACATGATCAATTTGAAGCCCTCGTTCTCCTCGCCGAGGAGGTTCTCCTCGGGCACCTCGACGTCGGTGAAGGAGAGCTCGCCGGTGTCGGATGAGTGCCAGCCGAGCTTCTCGAGCTTCGCCGAGACCTCGTAGCCGGGCATCTCGCGCTCGAGGACGAGGAAGGAGATGCCCTGGTGGCCGCCCTCCTTGGTCGTCTTGCAGGCGCAGACGAGGAAGTCGGCGCGGACGCCGTTGGTGATGAAGGTCTTGGAGCCGTTGACGACGTAACCGCCGTCGACCCGCTCGGCGAAGGTCGAGATTCCGGCGACGTCAGAGCCCGCGCCGGGCTCGGTGATCCCCAGCGCGCCGATCTTCTCGCCGGCGATCCCCGGCACCAGCCAGCGCTGCTTTTGGTGGTCGGTGCCGAAGTTGAAGATAGGCGGCATCGCGATCGAGGCGTGGGCGTTTAGGCCGGCCGCGACGCCGCCCGAGCCGCCGGAGCGGGCCAGCTCCTCGACCCAGATCGCGTCGTGCAGGTGGGTGCCGCCCTGGCCGCCGTACTCCTCGGGGAACTTGAGCCCGAGGAAGCCGAGCTCGGCGCAGCGGCCGTAGAGCTCGCGGGGGAATTCGCGCGCCTCCTCCCACTCGTCGACGTTCGGCGCGATCTCCTTGGTGACGAACCGCCGCACCGTCTCGCGCAGCTCCTCGTGCTCCTCGCCGAAGGGGGGGAGGGTGGCGCGCTTCCCGGTGTCTTTTACGACTGTCATTTGTTACAGATGAGGTGTTTTGTCTGCGCTAAGCTCAACTAGCCTCGAAGGCATGGAGCGAACCGTGTGGACAGATGAGCGACTAGACGACCTTGCCCTAGCCATGCGCGAAGGATTCGCGCGGGTCGATCGCGATCTGGCGGAGATGAGAACAGAAATCCGCGATCTGCGGACCCTGATGTTCCAGCTCTGGGGGACGAACATGCTCGTCGTCCTCATCACGTTTCTCGCCGTCGTCATTCGGACCTGAGCATCGTGTAGCCCCGGCCCTCGTGGTCGAAGCCGAGCAGGTCGCCTGACGGGTTCTTCTTGCCGCCGTGGTGGTAGGCGCGAACCTCGGCGATCTTGCCGTCGCGGATCAGGAACCACTCGGCGCCGCGGTCGAGACGCTTCTCGCCCGACTCGGGGTGGCGCCAGGTCATCGTCCACTCGATCGCGACCTGGTCGCCTTCTCGATCGCGTTCTCGAGGTGCCACTGCCCGTCGATCTGCTCGACGCCGAAGGCCGCGTAGCGGGCGATCTCCTCGGATCCCCGATGCGGGCCGAGACGCGTGTAGTAGTGGACCGCGTCGTCGGTGAAGTGCGACGCCACCGAATCGGCGTCGCCCGTGTTCAGCGCCTCGTAGTAGGAGCGGATGTGGTCGACGTGCGACACGTCGCCCGCCCTAGATCCCGTACGACCGGCCGATCACCTCGAGCATGATCTCGTCGGTGCCCGCGCCGATCCGGTTGAGGCGGACGTCGCGGTAGGCACGCTCGATCTCGTACTCCTTCATGTAGCCGTAGCCGCCGTGGATCTGGATGCACTCGTCGGCGACCTCGCAGGCGATCCGCGAGGTGTAGAGCTTGCCTGGGAGATCTCGCGGACCGGGTACTCGCCGTTCTTGTAGCGCCACGCGGTCGCGTAGGTGAACTGGCGCGCCGCTTCGATCTTGGTCGCCATCTCGGCGAACTTGTGGCGGATCACCTGGAAGTTGCCGATCGAGCGGCCGAAGGCTTTGCGCTCTTTGGCGTACTCGAGGGTGCGGTCGAACATCCGCTGCGCGCCCGCGACGGCCCCGGCGCAGGCGACCATCCGCTCGCTCTGGAGCTCCCAGGAGATGTGGTAGAAGCCCTTGCCTTCCTCGCCGAGCAGGTTCTCGACCGGGACCCGGACCTCGTCGAAGGCGAGTTCGGCGGTGTCGGAGGAGTGCATCCCCATCTTCTCGAGCTTGCGGGAGACGCTGAAGCCGGGGACCAGCTCACCGCTTCTCGTCGCGCAGGTCGACCACCAGGAGGCTGATCCCGTCGTGGGATTTCTCCGGGTCGGTCTTGACGACGAGGACGATGAAGTCGGCGCGGGCGCCGTTGGTGATGAACATCTTCGAGCCGCTGACGACGAACTCGTCGCCGTCGCGGATCGCCTTGGTGCGGATGTTGGCGACGTCGGAGCCGACCTCGGGCTCGGTGATCCCGAGGCAGCCGATTTTCTCGCCCTTGATCGCAGGCGGCAGGTAGCGCTTCTTCAGCTCGTCGGTGCCGAGCATCTCGATCGGCGGCAGGACCATGTCGGTGTGGACGACGAAGCCCATGTTGAGGCCGCCGGACCCGGAGTAGCTCATGCACTCCGAGCGGACCAGCGAGTAGTAGTAGTCGCCGCCCGAGCCGCCGTACTCCTCCGGGAAGCAGAGGCCGAGGAAGCCGAGCTCCCCCGCTCGCTTCAACACCGAGTCCGGCCAGGTGGTCTCCTCCCACTCGTTGCGGTGCGGCCAGAGCTCTTTCTGGACCCACGACTGCATCGACTCGCGGAAGTCTTCGTGCTCCTGCGTGAAGATCATGTGCTTGCGCTCGGCGCCGTGGTCGGGCTTGATCACGGCTGAGCTGCCGTTGGTCGCGGTCGCCACTGGGTCTCTCCTCGTTCGAGATTTGGGCGGCGGGCGCGCCGCCCTGAAAGCGAGTGGACAGTAGCACTTCCTACTTCCAGGAAGGCGGCGGCGAGGGCGCTTCTATACTCGCCCCGATGCCGCTCCGAAGCCTGCTCGCCGCCGCCGCGATCATCGCCGCCGTCCTCGTTCCGGCGGCCGCCTCGTCCGCCGGCCCCACCTGCGACGGCAAGGCCGCGACGATCGTCGGCAGCGACGGCGCCAACAAGATCACTCGGGACCAAGAAACCCGACGTGATCGTCGCCGGCGGCGGCAATGACGTGATCAAGACCGGGGGCGGCAACGACACGATCTGCGCCGGCGAAGGCAACGACCGGGTCGACGGCGGCGAAGGCAGCGACCGGATCTTCGGCGAAGACGGCGACGACAACGTCGACGGCGAAACCGGCAACGAGTTCATCTCAGGCGGCGCCGGCAACGACCTCCTCAACGAGAACTACGGCGACGGAACGGTCACCGGCGGCGTCGGCAACGACACGATCATCGGCTACATCGGGATCGACACCGACAAGGGCGGCCCGGGCAACGACAACATCAGCGGCGGGATCGGCTTCGACACCCTGATCGGCGAAGGCGGCAACGACACGATCGAGCCCGAAAAGGGGCACGACGTCGTCGACGGCGGCCCCGGCCTGGACACCGTCAGCTACGCCCACGAACCGGCCGGGGTGACGGTCGACCTGGAGAAGCACAGCAGCGTCTCGGCCGGCCGCGACAGCCTCCCCTCGATCGAGAACGCGACCGGCTCGAGGTTCGACGACAAGCTCTTCGGCGACCCGGGGCCGAACGTGCTGAAGGGCGGCCCGGGGCAGGACGAGCTCGACGGCCGCGGCGGCGAAGACACGCTCGTGCAGTAAGTAGCACTTCCTACTTCCCATTCGGCTATCGTGCGAAAGCCATGGCCCCCGAGCTGATCGAGTACGCCGTCGCCGACGGAGTCGCGACCGTCACCCTCAACGATCCGGAGAAGCGCAACATGCTCTCCGGGCAGATGCTGACCGAACTGGTCGAGGCGATGAAGGCCGCCCGCGACGACGAGGCGGCGCGCGCCGTCGTCCTCACCGGGGCCGGCGAGAAGGTCTTCTGCGCTGGCGCCGACCTCGGCGGTTTCGCCGCCGACATGCCGCTCGTCGCAGAAACATTTCGCCAGCGACCTCTTCCTCGAGTTCTTCCGGCTGATGCCGCGGCTCGGCAAGCCCTCGCTCTGCGCGGCCAACGGCCACGTGCTCGCCGGCGGCATGGGCCTGGCGCTCTCCTGCGACCTGGTGATCGCCAAAGAGGGCGCGACCTTCGGGACGCCCGAGATCAACGTCGGCGCCTTCCCCTACATGATCATGGCGATCATCTACCGCAACGTCCCGCGCAAGAAGGTCAACGAGATGATGCTTCTCGGCGAGCGCCTCAGCGCGGAGGAGGCGGTCGAGTTCGGGCTCGCCAACAAGGTCGTCCCCGCCGCCGAGTTCGACGCCGCGGTCGCCGAGTGGGCGGGGAAGCTCGCCTCCAAGAGCCCGGTCCTGATGCGCCTCGGCCATGACGCGATGTACCGCCAGCAGGACATGGCGCTCGACGACGCGCTCGAGTTCCTGCGCTCGCAGCTCTCGCTCACCTTCACCACCGAGGACATCGTCGAGGGCGTCACCGCCTTCTTCGAGAAGCGCGACCCTCAGTGGAAGGGAAGATGAGCATCGACGATCGCTTCCAGGCGGCCGAGCACCGGCTCCGAGCGGATTCGGGCATCGTCACCTCGTTGAAGGTCACCTCGTGTTCGCGGTATCGCGATCACGTACGAGTAGCAATCGGCGCAGGTGCCGGGGCCGATGCCCGGGTCGGGGAGGGCGGCGAAGCCCGCCCGCGCGAGCGCCCGGCGCAGCCCTTCGATCGTCCTCGCCGGGACCTTGAAACGCGTCGCGCCGCTCTGCTCTTCGCCGATACCGCGCTGAGCCGTCGAGACCTGCCCGATGCGGCCGGGCCGGATCGTCAGCATCCGGGGCATCGGCTTGAGGCCGCCGCTGCGTTCGTAGGAGATCGCGAACGCCGCTGCCGGCGGCGGCGCTTCGACCACCGGCGGCCCGCCGCAGCCGGGCGACATCGCCAGGCAGGCGAGCGTTGTCGCGAGCAGTCCCATCACTTCCAATGTAACCACGAGGAGGGACAGTTGAGCGATAGCACCGACCACAAGCTTCCCGGCACCGCGCCGCTGGACGAGCTGACCGAGCAGCTGCACGAGCGGCGGGCGAAGGCGATGCTCGGCGGCGGCGAGGAGAAGATCGCCAAGCAGCACGAGCGCGGCAAGCTGACCGCCCGCGAGCGGATCGACCTGCTGGTCGACGAGGGCACCTTCGTCGAGATGGGCATCCACGGCCGCCCGCACTTCGCCCAGCGGGCGATGGACGGCGTCGAGGCCCCCGCCGACGGCGTCGTCACCGGCTGGGGCGACGTCGAAGGGCGGCCGACCTGCATCGCCGCCTACGACTTCACGGTGATGGCCGGCTCGATGGGGATGACCGGCGAGCTCAAGGTGACCCGCCTGCGGGAGATGGCGCTGACGAAGCGGATGCCGTTCATCTGGCTGCTCGACTCGGCCGGCGCCCGCATCCAGGAGGCGGCCGGCTCGCTGTTCGCCGGCTCCGGCCACCTCTTCCGCGAGGAGGTCGAAATGTCGGGCGTGATCCCGATGGTCGCGGCGATGATGGGCCCCTGCGCGGCGGGCACCGCCTACATCCCGGCGCTCTCGGACTTCGTCCCGATGGTCTCCGGCCAGGGGGCGATGGCGCTCGCCGGCCCGCACCTGACCAAAGCCGTCACCGGCGAGGACATCTCGATGGAGGAGCTCGGCGGCGCCAAGGTCCACTGCCGCAAATCCGGGGTCGGTGACCTCGAGGTCAAGGACGACGCGGAATGCATCGAGAAGGTCCGCCAGTACCTCTCCTTCTTCCCGGGCAACTGCGAGCAGAAGCCGCCGATCCGCGAGACGGCCGATCCCGATGACCGCAAGTCGGAGAAATTGATGGAGATCGTCCCCGAGTCATCGCGCCAGCCCTACGACATGTACGACGTGATCGCCGAGATCGTCGACGACGGCGAGTGGTTCGACATCAAGCCGAAATTCGCGAAGTCGCTGATCACCTGCTTCGCGCGCTTCGGCGGACAGCCGGTCGGGATCGTCGCCAACCAGCCCAAGCAGCTGGGCGGGATCCTCGAGAACGACTCGGCCGACAAGGCGGCTCGCTTCATCAACCTCTGCGACGCCTTCAACATCCCGCTGGTCTTCCTCCAGGACGTCCCCGGCTTCATGGTCGGCGCGAAAGTCGAGCACGCCGGGATCATCCGCCACGGGGCGAAGATGCTCTACGCGGTCAGCCGCGCCACCGTCCCGAAGGTCACGGTGATCGTCCGCAAGGCCTACGGCGCCGGCTACTACGTGATGTGCGGCAAGGCGTATGAGCCCGACCTGATCGTCGCCTGGCCCGGGGCCGAGATCTCGGTGATGGGCGCCGAGGGCGCGGTCGAAATCATCGGCCGCTCGGCGATCGAGGCCTCCGAGGACCCGGAGGCGACCCGCGAGGCGATGCTGAACGCGGTCCGCAAGCAGATCGACCCCTACATCGCCGCCGGCAACGCGGTCATCGACGACATCATCGACCCCCGCGAGACGCGCCCGACGATCATCGGGGCGCTGCGGATGGCGCGGTCCAAACACGTCGAGAAGCCGAAGAAACGTCATGGAGTGATGCCCGTATGAGCAAGTTCGAAGACCCGGTCGTGATCAGCTGCTCGATCAGCGGCGTGATCGCCAACCGCGACCAGTGCCCGGCGATCCCCTACACGCCCGAGGAGTACGCGGCGGAGGCGCGGCGCGCCGTCGACGAGGGCGCCTCCCAGATCCACATCCACGCCCGCACCCCCGACGGCACGCCTTCCTATGAGATCGAGGACTTCGGGGCGATCACCGAGGCGATCCTGGCCGAGGTCGGCGACGTGATCGTCAACTACTCGACCGGCGCGATCGGGATCCCGATCGAGAAGCGGCTCGAGTACCTGCGGGCGCTGAAGCCCGACGTCGCCGCGCTCAACATGAGCTCGATGAACTACGCCAAGTACAGCCGGCGGCGCAAGGACTTCGTCTTCAAGGCCGTCTTCGAGAACAGCTTCGACACGATCATCGAGTTCCTCGACGACGATGAACGAGCTCGGGATCCAGCCCGAGCACGAGTGCTTCGACGCCGGCCACGTCGCCAACCTCGATCCCGCTGATCGACATGGGGATGCTGGAGAAGCCGCTGCAGATCTCGCTGGTGATGGGGGTCACCGGAGGCATCCGCCCAGTGCCCCGCAACGTCGCCCTGATGTCCGACCAGATCCCCGGCGGCCCCGAGGGCCGTCACAACTGGCAGGTGATCGGCGTCTCCCGTGACCAGTGGAAGCTGCTCGGCACCTCGCTCGTCCTCGGCGGCAACGTCAGGGCCGGGCTCGAGGACAACCTCTACCTGCCGAACGGCGAGATGGCGAAGTCCAACGGCGAGCTGATCGCGAAGGCGCGCCAGATGGCCGAGGACGTCGGCCGCCGCGCCGCCACGGTCGAGGAGGCCAGGGCGATGCTCGGGCTGCCGAAGAAGGCGAGGGCCTGAGTTGGCCGTCACCAAGTTCCACGCCAAGCTCGTCTGGGAGG
Source organism: uncultured Solirubrobacterales bacterium (assembly GCA_963795295.1). Taxonomy (GTDB): domain Bacteria; phylum Actinomycetota; class Thermoleophilia; order Solirubrobacterales; family 70-9; genus VRUE01. The sequence goes on along the minus strand of CAWCHE010000004.1, from coordinate 41,106 downwards.
GCGGCGAGGACGACCAACGCGCCCACCGGATCGAGCTGGCAGACCAGGTCCTGCCCTCCTCCTCGGCGCCGGCCTTCGGCGGCGACCCGACCAAGGCCGACCCGGAGGAGATGCTCGCCGCCGCGCTCTCCTCCTGCCACATGCTCTGGTTCCTCGCCCTGGCCCGCAAGGAGGGCTTCAAGATCGCCGCCTACGAGGACACCGCCGAGGCGGTCCTCGACGACGACCACTTCACCGCGGCGACGCTGCGGCCTCGCGTCGAGTGGAAGGGCGACGAGCCCGACCCGGAGGCCGCCGCGGCGCTGCACCACGAGGCCCACTCGCGCTGCTTCATCTCCAACTCGGTCAAGTTCCCGGTCGAGGTCAAGCCGGAGTGAGCGGCCTGCCGCTCTCTGACGTCCGCGTCCTCGACCTGACCCGTCTGCTGCCGGGCGGCTTCTGCTCCTTGCTGCTCGCCGACCTCGGCGCCGAGGTGCTGAAGGTCGAGGACACCGGCATGGGCGACTACATCCGCTGGGCGCCGCCCTACTACGGCGAGGAGTCCGACCAGGACTCGGGCACTCGCTCCTCGCTCTACCTGGCGCTCAACCGCGGCAAGCGCTCGGTCCGGCTCGACCTCAAGTCCGACGCCGGCCGCGAGGCCCTGCTGCGGCTGGTCGAGAAATACGACGTCGTTCTCGACGGCTTCCGACCCGGCGTCCTCGACCGGCTCGGCGTCGGCTACGAGACGATGCGCGAGGCGAATCCGGCGATCGTCGTCTGCGCGATCACCGGCTACGGCCAGGACGGCCCCTACACCCAGCGCGCCGGCCACGACATGAACTACCTCGGGCTGGTCGGGCTGCTGGGGCTGACCGGCGCCAAGGACGGGCCGCCGGTCCAGTCGGGCGGCCAGATCGCCGACCTCGGCGGCGGCGCCCTGATGGCCGCCTTCGGGGTGATGGCGGCGCTGCACGAGCGCCGCAGCTCCGGTGAGGGCCAGTACGTCGACGTCTCGATGGCCGACGGGGCGCTCTCCTGGCTGGCGCTGGTCGCCGGGCGCTACTTCTGCGACGGCGAGGTGCCGCAGCGCGGCGAGCAGCAGCTGGCGGGCGGCCTCGCCTGTTACATGCCCTACGAGGCATCGGACGGCTGGGTCACCTGCGGCGCTCTTGAGCCGAAGTTCTGGGCCGCCTTCTGCGAGGGGGCGGGGAGGCCCGACCTGGTCGAGAACCAGTTCGACGCCCCCGGGTCAGATGGCTGGAAGCAGGTCGCCGAGGTCTTCCGCTCCCGCACCCGCGACGAGTGGCAGGCCTTCAACGACGAGCACGACTGCTGCATCGAGCCGGTGCTCGCGGTCGACGAGGCGCTCGACTCGGAGCTGGTCCGGGCGCGCCAGATGGTGGTCGAGATGAACCAGCCGGGCTTCGGCCCTGTCCGCCAGCTCGGCGTCCCGGTGAAGCTGAGCCGCACCCCGGGCGACCCGACCCGGCCGGCGCCGGCCTTCGGCGAGCACACCGACGAGGTCCTGCGCGAGGCCGGCTACTCCGAGGAGGAGGTCGTCGCGATGAAGGAGTCGGGCGCGGCCGCCGGGCCCGGCGCCGACGCGGCGACGACATTCCGCGCATGAGCGCCGGCAACGGAGATCTGTTGAGGATGGGGGAGCTGGCCGAGGCCTCGGGGGTCCCGGCGCCGACGATCAAGCACTACCTGCGCGAGGGCCTGCTCCCGGAGCCGGTGAAGACGAGCCGCAACATGGCCTACTACCCGCCCGAGTTCGTCGACCGGATCAAATTGATCAAGCAGCTCCAGGAGGAGCGCTTCATGCCCCTGCGGGCGATCAAATCGGTCCTCGACGAGGACCCCGAGCGCGCCCGCGCCCTGGTCGAGCTCGAGGACCGCATCCTCGACCGGGCGCTGGCGGGGGAGCGGACGCGGACCAGCGCCACCGAGGCCCGTGAGCGCTACCGCGTCCCCAAGGAGGTCCTCGACCGGCTCGAGGAGATCGAGGTCCTCAGCCCCAACAGCCGCGGCTACTCGCCCTCGGACATGAAGATCATCGAGGCGATCAGCCGCTTCCGCGCCGGCGGCTACGACGAGGAGATCGGCTTCACCGTCTACGACACCCTGCGCTACAAGCGCACCCTCGAAGAGCTGGTCCGCGAGGAGGTCGCGATGGTCATGGACCGCCTCGCCGGCGAGGTCTCGCCCGAGCGCGTCGTCGAGATGCTCGAAGCGGGCTCGCAGCCGCTCCAGGACCTGATTGCGGCCCTCCACACGAAGCTGATGGTCGCCGAACTGGAGCGCCACCGGGCGCAGCGCAAGCCATAACGGCATTGTTGCCCGCCGGCTAAAGGCATCCGGCCATACGGGCCGAAGAAGACTCAGTTGTGCACAACGCCGATCACATTCGTGTGTCACGGCGCCTCGGGTTGGGTCTCGCCGCTGTCCTGGCGTGCTCCCTGGCGCTGCAGGCAGCAACCGCCGAAGCCGCGGTCGTCGTCGCCTGCGTGCAGAAGCACGGCAGCACGGCCCGCCGCGCGAAGGCGGCGATGCGCCTCGTCCCGAAGTCGGCCGACTGCCTTCCGACCGAGCGCCGGCTGACCTGGATCGCCGGGCCGCGCGGGGCGACCGGGGCGGCCGGCCCGGCGGGGGCGAGCGGACTGAACGGCGCCCCGGGGTCGAACGGTCAGGACGGCGCCCCAGGGGCGACCGGCCCTATGGGCCCCGCAGGAGCGGATGGCGCGCCCGGCGCACCCGGAACGCCCGGGTCACCCGGAGCGGCGGGAGCACAGGGCGTTCCCGGCACCGACGGCGCCCCAGGCTCGCAGGGCCCACCGGGCCCCGTGGGACCGATCGGACTTCCCGGCCAACAGGGAGTACCTGGCCTCCCGGGCGCACCCGGCCCACCCGGCGCACCGGGTCAGTCGGGCGCACCCGGCGCCCAGGGACTTCCAGGCGCGCAGGGCCCACAGGGGGACCGGGGCGAACCCGGGGTCCCCGGCGAGCAGGGCGAACCCGGCTTGGACGGCGGCGAAGGACCACAGGGCGAACGGGGCTTGGCCGGAGAACCCGGAGCTGATGGAAGTGAAGGGCCGCAGGGCGAGCCGGGCCTCCCCGGCGAACAGGGCGCCCCTGGTGAACCCGGCAGCCCCGGAGAACCCGGTACCCCTGGCGAACCAGGGCCTCCCGGAGAACCCGGTGCCCCTGGAGAACCGGGCGCCCCCGGCGAACCCGGCGCTCCTGGTGAAGCGGGACCGGAAGGGCCTCCGGGCCCACTCGGGCCGATCGGCCTGCCCGGCCCCCAGGGGGAACAGGGGCTTCCGGGCGAATCAGGACTTCAAGGGGAACCGGGATCAGCGGGGCCTGAAGGACCGCCCGGACCCGAAGGCCCGAGCGGATTCGAAGGGCCTCCGGGGCCGGAAGGGCCCCAGGGCGTGCCCGGCCTGGAAGGGTCGCCGGGGGAACCAGGGGCCGCCGGCGAACCCGGGCCTCCGGGAGAACCCGGGACCCCGGGCGAACCGGGCTTGCAGGGCGAACCCGGTCCTCCCGGCGATCCTGGCCCCCCGGGCGAACCGGGTCCCGAAGGGCCTCCCGGAAAGGGCGGCGTCGGCAACGTCAGGGTCGTGACCGCCCGCGGCGCCGACGGCGAGCCGGCCGACGCGAACTGCCCCAAGGAGCTGCCGCTGGCGATCGCCGGGGGCGGCTCGATGGATGAGAAGAGCGGCCCCCTGGAAATTTCGGCGCCAATCACAAAGGGGGCGCTCTCCTCCGACGGCCAGCAGCCGACCGGGTGGCGGGTGCGATCGCTGAGCGGCCGCTACACCTCCTACGCGATCTGCTCCGGCGGCGGCGCCAAGGAATCGGGCGAAGAAGAAGAATCCGAAAAGGAAGCCGCCGAAGCGAAGGAAGCGAATTGAACGACGAAGCATTGACCCTCAGCCACGGCCCTCACGTCGGGCGCCGCGTCGCGGTCATCGCCGCGGCGCTCGTCGCGATCGCGCTCGCCGGCTGGCTCCTGCTGCGCGATGACGAGGCCCAATCCGGGCCCGGCGCCCCGCAGGCCGCCGGGGTCGCGGACGTCAGGGCGCTGAGCGAATCGGTCGGCCACGAGGTCTACTGGGCCGGGGCCCCCGCGCCCGGGCAGGGGCTGGAGCTGACCCATGAGGGCGATGGCCGCATCTACCTGCGCTACCTCGGCGCCGACGGCTCGGTCGGCGACGATCGCGCCGACTTCACCACGGTCGGCACCTACCCGGTCCCGGCCGCCCTCGCCGCCCTGCGCCGCCAGGCGAGGGGCCCCGACGCGATCGTCCGCGACCTTCCCAACGGCGGCCTCGCCTACCTAAGCAGCAGCCACCCGACCAGCGTCTACCTCGCCTGGCCCGGTTCCGGTTTCGAGGTCGAGGTCTACGACCCATCGCCCAAGCGGGCGCTCGACCTGGTGCTCTCGGGCAGGGTCAGGCCGGTCCGCTAGAACCTCCGCGACGCCGTTTATGAGTGCCTAAGGTCGGTCCGAGAGCCTGCCGCGATGGAAATCGAGGCGAAGCCCTCCAACGCGCCGATCCACGTCCTGCCGCTGGTCTTCGCCTCGATCGGGTTCATGGGGTTCTCGCTGATCGCCTGGGCGGTGATCGCCCTGCTCGAGGCGGTCGGCGGCTACAGCCCCGATCCCTTCTTCGTCTTCGCGCCCCTGATCCCGCTGCCGGCGGCGCTGATCGGCACGATCCGCTCCTGGCAGAGCGGCAGGTGGGCGCCCTTCTACATCGGGCTCGCGGTAACCCTGGTCCTGCCGGTGCTGCTCGCCTTCCTGCTGCCGGGGGTCGTCGAACCGCACCCCGCCGGCTTTGACCGCATGGACTAGGAAGCCCTACGCCGCGTTGCGCAGCTGGGCCAGTCCCTGGGCGTGAGAGACCAGCGGCTCGTAGCCGAGCTCCTCCCGGGCCTTGGAGATCTCGATCGTGCACTCCTGGGTCAGGAGCCAGGAGCGGAAGGTGCTCATCGGCGGTTCGCCCGGGAGCGGCAGCAGCGACCAGGCCGCCTCGCAGACTCGGGCCAGCGGAGCGGCGGTCCAAGCGGGGAGGCTGCGGTCGGGCGGCTCCACACCCTGGGTCTCGAGCATCGCGGTGACGAACTCGCGGAAGACGACCGGCTTCGCCGTCGGTGATGAAGTAGGCGTCGCCCGGGCGGCCCTTCTCAGCGGCGAGCACCATGCCCTCGACGACGTTGTCGACGTGGGCGGTATCGGTGACGTTGAGGCCGCCGCCGACCCAGGCCCACTGGCCCGCCTCGACCGTCCTCACCATCTCCGGCAGCAGCGTCGTGTCGCCCCTGCCCCAGACGAACCGGGGCCGGACGACGACGGTCTCGAAGCCCTTCGCGGCTGGCGCCGCGGACCGCCTGCTCGGCCTGCGCCTTGGTCGCCGGGTAGGGAGCCCGCGAGCCCGGTCGCAGCGGCGCCGTCTCATCGATGTGGACCAGGGGCTCGCCCGCCATCAGCGCCGCCTCGGTGCCGCAGTGGACGAATCGCCGCACCCCGGCCTCGGCGCAGGCGGCGAGCGCGTTGCGGGTGCCCTCGACGTTGCCGCGCTCGAAGTCCTCCCACCGGCCCCACTCGCCGAGCTGCGCGGCGAGGTGGAAGGCGACCTCGCATCCGGCGGCCCCCGCCGCCATCGAGGCGGCGTCGCCGAGGTCCCCCCGCACCGGGACCGCACCTAGGCCCTCGACCTTGGCGGCCGAGTCCTCCGAACGGGCCAGCGCCCGCACGGGCCGCCCCTCGGCGACGAGCCGCTCGATCAGGGCGCCGCCGATGAATCCGGAGCCGCCGGTGACAAAGGCCGCGCCGGCCGCCTCGCCGCTCATCGCGCCTCGGCGCCGATCGATTCGAGGGTCTCCTCGATCGCTTCCAGCTGGGGCGTGACTCCCCTCGCGCGGGCCAGCTCTGCGGCCTCCTCCATGATCTCGCGGGCGCCCTCGCCGTCGTCGTTGGCGAGGCGAGCCCGCCCGAAGGCCAGCAGCGCCAGCGGCAGCGACCAGAGCATGCCGCGCTCGCGGCCTACCGCGACGGCGTGGGCAGCGACCTCGGCCGCGTCGTCGGTCCGCCCGACCCCGAGCAGCGCTTCGGCTCGGATCGCGTCGCGCCAGGTCTCCATCTCGCCGCCGTTCCCCATCGCCTCGCGGTAGAGCCGATCCGCTTCCTCGATCGAGGCGAGCGCAGCCGCGTGGTCCTCCGCCGCGAGCTCGGTGATGGCGAGATTCGAGAGCGCGACGCTGCGGGAGAAAACGTCGCCGATCCGGTCGGTCAGCTCGCAGTTGCGACGGGCGATCGCGTTCGCCCCCTCGATGTCCCCGGCCTGGCACCTCGCGAGCGTCTGGCAGCCCCGGATCCAGCTCGCGGTCTCCGGGTCTTCCTCCTCCTCGGCGATCCGCAGCGCCTCCTCGCAGAGCTCCTCGCACTCCTTGGTTTCGCCCCGCTCGCGCCGCACCATCCCCTTCCCCATCAGCGCCCAGGAGACGGGGTTGCCGATCACGATCAGCTCGCCGGTGGTGAGGTCGTCGCCGGCGAGATCGAGGACTTCGTCGAGGATCTCCTCGAAGCCGTCGAGGTCGCCGGCGCAGAGTCTCGCGTAGGAGCTCGCGGTGCGGATCGCGACGCGCAGGTTGAGGTCGCCGGACTCGTCGGCGAGGCGGACCGCCTCGTCGGCGCTCGCGCGCCACTGCTCGCTCGTCTGGACCAGGCCCGGGCGGGCGCGGACCGCCATCTTCAGCAGCGCCAGGGCATGTCGGTTGTCGGTCCGGACCGCGATCTCCTCGGCTTCCGCGGCGAGGCGCTGCTCTTCCTCGCGGTCCATTCCCAGGCGCCACGCGTAGTCGATCTGCTGCAGGCGCGACATCACTCCGAGCGCGTCGCTCTCGTCGCTCTGTTCGAGCTCGTCGGCGAGCCGCGTCACCGCCTGCCAGAGCCTCAGGGCCTCGACCGGCTGGCTGCCGCCGGTCCAGTAGGCGGCGCGGGCCGACCAGCGGGCGGCTTCGCGGGTCTCGCCCCCTGACTCCATGTGCTGGGCGATCAGCGCCGCCAGCTCGTCATGGCGCTCGGGCTCGAGCTCGATCATCGCCCGGGCCGTCGCCGCGTGGCTCGCTTCGCGCCGGTCGCCGAGCTGGGTCCCGTAGGCGACCTCGCGGGTCAGGGGGTGGCGGAAGGCGAGGATCCGTTCGGGGTAGAGCTCCGCCTCGTAGAGGAAGCCCGCCTCGATCAGCTCGGCGAGCGGCGGGTCGAGCTCGTCCGGGTCGAGGCCGGCGGTCAGCTGCAGCGCCCGAGCGCCCCCTTCCTTGCCGACCACCGAGGCGACCTGGAGCAGCTGCTTGGCTGTGGGGGAGAGGCGGTCGATGCGCGCGGTGAGGATCGCCTGGACTGTGGTCGGGACGCCGGCGTCCTCGACCGGGCGCGCCAGCCGGTAGGCGCCGCGCTCGCCCTCGAGGAAGCCCGCCTCCGCGAGCTCGCGGACGATCTCCTCGACGAAGAAGGGGTTGCCGCGGGCGCGGTCGTGGACGAGCTCGGCGAGGCCGTCGAGCGAGGGGTCCTCGCCGGCCAGGTCGCGGAGCATCTCGCCGGTCGCGCCTTCGACGAGCGGCTCGAGCTCGAGCCGCCGGAAGGAGGTCGAGCCGCCCCAGTCTGGCTTGTACTCGGGCCTGAAGTTGACGATCGCCAAGGTGCTCGTGCCCTCGACGGAGCCGACCAGCTCCCCGAGCATCGCGCCGCTTGCCTCGTCGATCCAGTGCAGGTCCTCGATCAGGACGACGACGGTGCTGCGCCGGTTGGGCGAGTTGACGAGGCGGCAGACGAACCCGCCGAGGGCACGCTGGCGCGCCTCGGCGCTCATCGGCGGCACCGGCCGGTCGGGGTCGGGGACGCCGAGGAAGTCGAAGATGATCGGCAGGTCCTCGGCGAACCCGGGGTCGAGCAGCAGGGCGCGCCCGGCGATCTTCTCGCGCGCCTGCCGCTCCGGTTCGCGCTCGCCGATCCCGAAGTAGGCGCGCAGCATCTGCAGGACCGGCATGAAGGGGATGCTCCTGCCGTGGGCCTGGGCCTGAGCCTCGAAGACTTCGATTCCCTGCGCCCGGCATTGCTCGGCGAACTCGAAGCAGAGACGGCTCTTGCCGATCCCCGGGTCGGCGACGACGCCGAGCACCGACCCCCGGCTCTCATGGGCGTCGGCGAGCGCGGCCTCGAAGGCCGCGAGCTCCTCCGAGCGGCCGACGAAGCGGGAGAAGCCCTGCTCGCGCGAGCGGTCCAGGCGCGAGCGAGCGTCGCCGATGCCGGCCAGCTCGAAGACCGGGATCGGGCGGCTGGCGCCCTTGATCTCGAACTCGCCGAGGTCCTCCAGCGCCAGGTAGCCCCGGGCCAGCTCCGCGGCCTGGTCGGTCAGGTAGGCCTTGCCGGGCTCGGCGAGAGCCTCCATCCGCTGCGCCAGCCCGACCGTGTGGCCGATCGCCGTGTAGGCGCCGTCATCGCCGCTGCCGATCGCGCCGGCGACGACCTCGCCCGAGTTGATCCCGACCCTGACCGAGAAGTTGAGGCCCTGCTCGCGGCGCAGCTCGCCGGCGTAGTCGCCGACGTCGTCGAGTATCTGCAGGGCGGAGTAACAGGCCCGTGGTGCATGGTCCTCGAACGAGACAGGCGCCCCGAAGATGGCCATGATCCCATCGCCGGTGAACTTGTCGACGGTCCCGTCGAAGCGCTCGACCGCCTCGGTCAGGATCGAGAAGAAGCGCTGCATGATCTTGCGCCACTCCTCGGGGTCCTGCTGCTCGGCCAGGTCCATCGAGCCCTTTACGTCGGCGAACAGGACCGTCACCTGCTTGCGCTCGGCGTCGTCTATCCGGGTATCCGTCACCACCGGTTTAGGTTACGGGTATGCCTTCGGCTCTGGTCACCGGCGCATCGACGGGAATCGGCCGCGCCACGACGCTGCGGCTTGACGCCGCCGGCTGGAGGGTGTTCGCCGGCGTGCGGCGCGACGCCGACGCCGACTCGCTGCGCGAGGAGGGATCTGAGCGGCTGGCTCCCCTGATCCTCGACGTCACCGACGCCGGCCAGATCGACGCCGCGGCGGAGAGGATCGCGGGGGAGACCGGGGCCGCGGGGCTCGACGGGCTCGTCAACAACGCCGGGATCGGCATCCCCGGCCCGCTGGAGACGATGCCGATGGAGGACATCCGCCGCCAGGTCGAGGTCAACATGTTCGGCCACATCGCCGTCACCAGGGCGGTGCTGCCGGCGATCCGCGAGGCGAGCGGCCGGATCGTCTTCATCAGCTCGATCGGCGGCCGCATCGCCTTCCCGATGAACGGCCCCTACCACGTCGCCAAGTTCGGGATCGAGGCCGCCGGCGACGTCTTCCGCCAGGAGCTGAGGCCGTGGGGCATTTCCGTCTCGATCGTCGAGCCGGGCTCGATCGCGACCCCGATCTGGGACCGCAGCGACACCGAGATCGAGGGGGTCTTGGAGCGGGCCCCCCGGACCAACGAGCTCTACGCCAAGCAGGTCGCGGCGCTCAGGCGGATCAGCGGGAAACTCGGCAAACGCGGGATCCCGCCGGAGCGGGTCGCCGCCGCGATCGAGCATGCGCTGAGCGCCGACCGCCCCCGGGCCCGCTATCTGGTCGGCGCCGACGCGAAGGTCCAGGCGCGGGCCAAAATCCTGATCCCGACCCGGGTCTTCGACTGGGTCGTCGCCCGGGCGGCGGGTTTCTGAGGGTCCCACCGGCCGGATAGCCGTCTCGGCGCCGCTTATACTGGCGGGACCGATTGACTGGTCAATCAGCCAGAGGGGAACCCTTGCGGGCAGCAGCTGTACAGCTCAATTCGACCGATGACAAGCCGCGCAACCTGGCCGCGGCCGAGCGCCTGGTGCGTGCCGCCGCGGCCGACGGAGCCGACCTCGTCGCCCTACCCGAGAAGTGGAACCTGCTCGCCTCCGGCGCCGACCTGCTGGCCGGCGCCGAGCCGCTCGAGGGTCCGAGCCTCAGCGCCGCCCGTGGCTGGGCCCGGGAGCTCGGCATCCACCTGCTTGCCGGCAGCATCTCCGAGGCGGCGGGGGATAGGGCTTTCAACACCTCGGTCCTGATCGGCCCCGACGGCTCCGATCTGGCCGCCTACCGCAAGATCCACATGTTCGACGTCGAGGTCGGCGGGGTCGCCTACCGCGAGTCCGAGCACGAGGAGGCCGGCTCGGAGATCGTCAGCGCCGACGCCGGCGGCCTCGAGGTCGGGCTGACGGTCTGTTACGACCTGCGCTTTCCGGAGCTGCACCGGATCCTCGCCGTCCGCGGCGCCCGCCTGATCGCCGTCCCCTCGGCCTTCACCCTGGCGACCGGCCGCGATCACTGGGAGGTGCTGCTGCGCGCCCGGGCGATCGAGAACCAGGTCTTCGTCCTCGCCCCGAACCAGGTCGGCGAGGCGCCCCCGAGCTACAGCTCCTACGGGCACTCGGCGATCGTCGACCCCTGGGGCACCGTCCTCGCCATGGCGCCCGACGGGGAGGGCTTCGTCGCCGCCGACCTCGACCTCTCCGAGCAGGAGAGGGTGCGGGACTCGCTGCCGTCGCTGGCGAGCCGGCGGCCCGACGCCTACTCCTGGCCCCAGCTCTCGATGGCGGCTGCCTGATGGCGAAAGCCCCTCCGATCGACAAACGCCGGAACATCCTCGACGCCGCCGTCAAGGTCTTCGCCCGCCAGGGCTTCCACTCGACCCGCGTCTCCGACATCGCCGACGAGGCGGGGGTCGCCTACGGGCTCGTCTACCACTACTTCAGCTCCAAGGAGGAGGTGCTGAACGAGCTCTTCACCGAGCGTTGGTCGCTGCTCCTCGCGGCGATCGACGAGGCCGACAAGAGCGACCAGACGCCGCGCCAGAAGATGGCCGCAGTCGCCGGCTTCATCGTCGACTCCTACCGGCACGAACCGGAGCTGATGAAGGTGATCATCGTCGAGGTGACACGGGCGGCCAACTCCTTCGGCCGCACCCACCTGCCGCAGATCCGGCGCGCCTACGACTCGATCACCAAGATCGTCGCCGACGGCCAAGAGCTGGGCGCCTTCCGCAGCGACATCGACCCGGCCTTCGCCTCGATGTCCTTCTACGGAGCGATCGAGCAGCTGCTCTCCGGCTGGATCTTCGAGGTCATCCCCGCCTCCGCCGCCGACTTCGATGAGGCAAAGGAGCTTGTCGTCGGCACGATCTGCGACGGCCTCGAGCCCCGATAGGTATGGTCGCAAGCCGGGTATGGACAACGACATAGTCAAAAGATTGGTCTGGAGCGGGATGCTCACCGCCAGCAGCGCGCTGGCGTCTCTGCTTGCCGCCCGGGCCGCCGCGCTCCTCTGGCGCCGCCTCTTCGACGAAGACCCGCCCGAGTAACCCAGAGCCTTGCCGGACCCGACACCGAAACCCCCGTTCGAGCCGCCGCGAAGGTCGGTCGGCGAGCTCGTCACCGACGTCTCCGAACGCACCTCGACCCTGATCCGCGAGGAGATCGAACTCGCCAAGGCCGAGGTCTCCGAGAAAGTCGGCAAGCTGCTGCGCGGCTCGGTCGTCGGGATCGCCGCCGGCGTCTTCGCCTTCCTCGCCCTGATCCTGATCATGGAGGGATTCGCCTGGCTGCTGAACGAAGAAGTCTTCGACAACGCCTGGGCCGGTTTCTTCGTCGAGGCCGCCGTCTTCCTCGTGATCGCCGCGGTCGCCGGCTTCGTCGCCTACCGAGCCGTCCAGGCCGGGGCGCCGCCGGTCCCCGAGCAGGCGATCGAAGAGGCAAAACTGATCCGCACGGCGATCGAAGGCGACGAGCCGAAACCGCCCGCCGTCACCCCCGGCGTGAGCGGGGGAGGGGCCGCCCCTCAGGACCCCGTCAGGCCACCGGGGGCGCCCAAATGAGCGCGTCTTCTCCCGAGCCGCTGCGTCCGACCACGGGCATGCCAGGCCGCACCCCGGCGCAGATCAGGCGCGACATCGACGCCCAGCGCCAGGGCCTCGGCCACTCGGTCGAGGAGCTCCGGGTCCGGGTCGGAGAGCTGACCGACTGGCGCCGGCAGGTCCGCGAGCACCGCTCGCAGCTGATCGTCGGCGCCGCCGTGGTCGGCTTTGCCGTCGGCGGGCTGATGGCGTTGCGCCGCCGCCGCTAGCGAACTACTCGAGCACGGACTTCGAGACGCTGCCGACGCCGAGCAGGCCGGGGCCGACGTGGGCGCCGAGAACGGCGCCGATCTCGGAGACGAAGGTCGGCTCGCAGCCGAAGATTTCGCGGCAGTCGTCGACCAGGGTGCCGGCCGTGTCGAAGTCCTGGATGTGCTGGACGACCCAGGCGTCGAGGCCCGACTCGTGGCGCTGGCGGGCGTAGTCGCGCAGGCGCTCGATCGAGCGCGCCCGGGTCCGCACCCGCTCGACCGGGGTGATCTCCTCCTCGAGGGTGAGGATCGGCTTGATCTTCAGCGCCGAGCCGATCCAGGCCCGGGCGCCGCCGATCCGTCCCCCGCGGCGCAGGTACTCGAGGGTGTCGATCGCGAACCACATTTTCAGCTCCTGGCGGGCCTGCTCGGCCCGGGCGAGGGCGCCCTCTGCGCTCTCGCCGGCGCGCGCCGCGGCCGCGGCCGCCAGCACGGTCAGCCCCATTCCTCCGGCGGCGGAGCGAGAGTCGAAGACGAGGATCCGCTCGCCGCCCTTGCCTTCCTCGATCAGGCGCTCGCGGGCCTGGTTGGCGGCCTCGAAGGTCCCCGAGATGCCGGCCGAGATATGGATGGAAAGGACGTCGCGGCCCGATTCCAGCAGCGGCTCGTAGACCGAGACGAAGTCGCCGATCGAGGGCTGGGAGGTCGTCGCGCCTCCCTCCGAGGCCCGCAGCCGCTCGTAGAAGCCGGCGAAATCGGAGATCTCGCTCTCCCGCTCCTGGTCGTCGTCGACGGCGACGTAGAGGCTGATTCTCTCGATTCCCCGGTCGGCGACGAGCGCGTCGGGAAGGTATGCCGTGGTGTCGCAGACGACGGCGGTTTGCGCGCTGGGACTCAAGGTGCGGGATTCTCTCAAACCGGCCGCTACACTTTATGAAGTGACTGAGACTTCGACAGAGACCAAGACCGAGGCAATCACCCTCACCGACAAGGCCGCCGAGAAGATCGGCGAGCTTCTTTCCGGTCAGGCGGACGCTGAAGGCCAGGCCCTCCGGGTCGCGGTCCGCGGCGGTGGTTGCTCGGGCTTCCAGTATGCGCTCGCCTTCGACCGCGTCAAGGACGAGGATCACGTCTTCGAGGTCGACGGCGTCGCCGTCGTCGTCGACAAGACCAGCATGCAGTTCGTCTTCGGCTCAGAGGTCGACTACATCGAAGGACTGCAGGGCGCCGGGTTCCAGGTCAACAACCCGAACGTCGTCGCGGCCTGCGGTTGCGGCTCGTCCTTTCAAGTCAAAGACGAAGAGACCGCCGCCGTCTGACCGGCGCCGCTCGGCGTCCTCGGTCGCTCGCGTGCAGAGCACGCCACGCTCCCTGCGTCCTTGACCGGCTTGGTCAGCCGACGGCGGGAGCCTTTATTCGATCTGAAGCGGCGGTGACTGCGCGGGCGGCTGCCCTGCCGCGGCGGCGGCCGGGACCTCGGGCTGCTCGACGCCGAGCGCCTCGGCCAGCTCGCCGGAGTCGAACATCTCCTCGACGATGTCGGCGCCGCCGACCAGCTCGCCGTTGACGTAGAGCTGGGGGAAGGTCTGCCAGTCCGAGATCTCGGCGGTCACCTCGCGCAGCGGCTGCAGCGCGGGGAGGACGTCGATCGCGCCGTACTCGACGTCCATCGAGTCGAGCACCTGGACGACCCGCATCGAGAAGCCGCAGCGCGGCATCTCGGGGGTTCCTTTCATGAAGAGCAGCACCTGGTTGGCGCCGATCAGCTCTTCGACCTTCGATTTCAACTCTGGGTCAGCCATGCGAAGGCATTGTAGGGAGGTGGCGCCGCGGGACCCCTTGCTCGGTTCTGGTCAGGCGCTCGTCTTCACCGAGAGGGCGTGGATTGTGCCGTCGTCGAAGCGCGCTTTGACGGCCGCCTTGACGAGCCGGTGCTGGTCGATGCGGGAGAGGCCCTCGAACTGAGGTGCGCTGACGGTCGCCCGCAGGTGGTCGCCGGCGCCGGTTTCGTCGGCCACCTCGACCTCGGCGCCGGGCAGCGCCGTCTCGATCATCGTCTTCAGCTCTGCGAGGTCGGCCATCGGGGCGGATTCTAGGCCGCGGCTAGGATCGAGGTCATGGATCGGGAGGAGGTGCGCTTCGCCTCGGGGGATGACAGCTGCGCCGCTGCCCTCTTCCTGCCGCCGGGCGGAGGTGGGCCCTGGGCATGCGTGGTGATGGGCTCGGGGTTGTCCTGTGTAAGGGACCAAGGGATGAATGCCGTGGCCGAGCGCTTCGCCGCGGCCGGCATCGCGGCGCTCGCGATCGACTACCGGTGTTTCGGCGACAGCGGCGGCGAGCCGCGCGGCCTTGTCAGCGGCGCCGGCCAGCGCCAGGATCTGCGGGCCGCCCTCGCCTTCGCCCGTTCTCGCCCCGAGCTCGACGGCGATCGGCTCGCGCTCTGGGGCTTCTCGCTCGGCGGCGCCAACGTCCAGGCGATCGCGATCGAGGAGCCGGAGCTCGCCGCGGCGATCCTGGTCGCACCCGTGGTCAGCGGTATGCGCAGCCTGCTCCACATCGGCGGCGTCCGCCACGTCGCACGCCTGATGGCCGCGGGCGCCCGGGACGGGGTTCGGGCCCTGCGCCGCGCGGCTCCGTACCGCGTGCGCGCCGCCGGCCCCCCGGGCTCGCTTGCCGTCCTCAGCAGCCCTGACTCGGAGCCGGGCCTGGCCGCGCTCACGGGCCCCGACTCGACCTGGAGCAACGCGCTCTGCGCGCGGGTCGCGCTCGCCCCGCCCTACAACCTGGCGAGGAAGGTCCGCGCGATTCCCTGTCCGGCCCTCTACTGCGTGACCGAGGACGACGACGTCAATCCGCCCAAGCTCGGGCGCCTGGCCGCCGGGCGTGTTCCGCATGGCGAGCTGCGCCTATATCCGGGCGGGCACTTCGATCCGTTCCTCGGCGAGACGTTCGAGCGGATGAGCGCCGACCAGGTCGAGTTCCTGCGGCGCCACCTCGGCGGCGCCCCAGCGATCCGGGCTAGCCGCCGACCTTCTCGCCGAGGGTGGCGAGCATCTCCTCGACGCGGACGAACTTGACCCGCGGCCGGCCGTGCGGTTCGCCGCGGCCAACCTCGGCCTCGTCGATCGCCTGCCAGTCCTCGAAGCTGACGAAGCGCACGCCGCGCTCGGCGAGCAGTGACTCGACCGCCTCGGGCTCGGGGCTCTCCGGCTCGAGCAGGGTCTGCGTGCCGACGTCGGTGAGCAGATGCCTGACGGTCTCCAGCGCGTCTTTCTTGTTGGTGCCGATCACGCCGGAGGGGCCGCGCTTGATCCAGCCGGCCGTGTAGTGGCCGACCTTGTGGCCGGAGTCGTGGGAGTCGAGGACGCGGCCGCCGTCGTTGAGGATCAGCCCCCGCTTCTCATCGAAGGGGACGCCCTCGATCGGGATCCCGGTGTAGCCGACCGAGCGCAGGACCAGGCCGCACTCGAGCTCTTCGCGCTCGCCGCTGTCCTTGGCGCGCAGGGTGCCGCCCTCCTCGACCAGCTCGTTGCGGCCGACGACGATCGATTCGACCTTGCCGTCGCCCTTGATCTCGATCGGCGAGGAGAGGAAGCGCAGCACGACCCGCTTGTGCTTGCCGTCCGGCTCGCGGGCGGAGAACTCGCGCAGGGTCTCGACGTTGACGCGGGTCGTCTTGTCGGCCTCGTCGGACTCGAGGTAGGCGGCGCTGGCCGGGTCGAGCTCGACCTCTGCCGGGTCGACGATGACGTCCGCGTCCTCGAGCTCGCCCAGCTCCTTGATCTCGGGATTGGTGAAGGCGGCCTGCGCCGGGCCACGGCGGCCGAGGACGACGATCTCGCGGATCTTCTTCTGGTCGAGCAGCTCGATCGCGTGGTCGGCGGTGTCGGTCTGGCGCAGCTCGTGGTCGGTCAGCGCCAGCATCCGGGCGACGTCCATCGCCACGTTGCCGTTGCCGATCACCACGGCGCGCTCGCTGGAGAGGTCGAAGTCGTGGTCCGCGTAGTCGGGGTGGGCGTTGTACCAGCCGACGAAGGCCGTCGCCGCGGCCGACCCGGGCAGGTCCTCGCCGGGGATGCCGAGCTGGCGGTCGGTCTCGCAGCCGACCGTGAAGACGATCGCGTGGTAGAGGCGCTCGAGGTCCTCGACCTCGATGTCGTGGCCGACCTTGACGTTGCCGAAGAAGCGGAACCCCTCGCGCGCCGCGGTTTTTTCGTAGACCCGGATCACAGACTTGATCTTGGGGTGGTCGGGGGCGACGCCGCCGCGGACCAGGCCGAACGGGGTGGGGAGGCGGTCGAATAGGTCGACCTGGGCGTGGGTCGCCTCGTCTTTGAGGATGTGCTCGGCGGCGTAGAAGCCGGACGGGCCGGCGCCCACTATCGCGACGCGGACCGGGTTCTCTGGGGTTCCAATCTGGGTCATCTCGCTAATCCGTGCTCCGGAGTCGGGTATACGGCGAGCGGGGAAGAATAGGGAACCGGCGGGGCGCGGTGTGTGAGTTCAGCCCAGAGCCGAGGCGTCGGCCGGGACCACGGCGGTCCCGTCGAGGGCGTCGAGGGCCCTGCGGACCGACATCGCGACGCAGGTGAAGATCGGCGTCTCGCGCTCTGTGTAGGCGCTCGACTCGGTCGGGCGCAGCTCCTGGACGAGGTCGAGGAACTCGCCGGGGTCGTCGCCCTCGAAGGCGACCACGAACTCCTGGTCGTCGATCCCGAAGGAGTAGGAGGTGTTGATCGAGATCTCGGGGTGACGGCGGCCGACCTCGATGTGGCTTTTCATGATCCGCATCCGCTCCTCGTCCGGCAGCCCGTACCAGCGGCGCTGCTTGACCATCGGGTAGAGGAAGAGGTACTTGCGCTCGGAGACGCAGATCTCCGGCCGCGCCCCCTCCTCGGAGTACTGGGAGCGTTTGGTCATCGAGAGGAAGGAGTGCGGCGTCTCCGCCCACTTCGCGAGGCCGCTCTGGCCGAGCACGACGTGGAAGGTGTGGATGTCCTCGAGGTTGGGGCTCTGGCTGAGCAGGACCAGGTCCGCGTCGCCGCGCGTGCCTATGGTTGAGTAGGCGCGCAGCGAGCGGTCGATCGCGAAGTCCTCGCAGGCGGCGAGGAACTCACGCTTGTCCTCCGCCCGCTGCTCGGCCGATTGACGGCGCCAGGCGGGATCGATCTTGAAAAAGGTGAATTTGGCAAACGTGCGATCGGCCATCGGGGTCACGATAGCGACGGTCATTGTTGTGACGGGGATCGGGTGGGGGACTCCACTTAACTTTTTCGATGGAGACGCCCCCGCTGTCGCCTCGGGCCGCAGCGCCGAAAAAGTACAAGACGTTTCGCCCCCCACCCGATCCCCGTCGCGGAAGGTGGTCTTGGCTCTCGTGCCCCGGGGGACGACTCCTGAGCAGTTGGCGGGATTGGGTTTGTCACCGGGGCTGCTCTCCGCCGGGCTCGGGATCGGTTCCTGCCGAGCAGACGTATCTCGACATCACCCAGGGCAACCGCATCTTCGACTCCCTCTACGACACCGCCCTCCCGGCCCTCGGCCCCGACTGCTCCGCCTGGCCGAGCTGTAGTCAAGCGAGCTGAATCCGCCCCCGCCGACATCGTCCCGGGCCTGCTGCAGTCGACCCTCAGAAGCTCTGGCGTAGAGGTGTCGGTGGGGGGTGGAGCGTCTTGTACTTTTTCGGCGCCCACCCCTGAGGCGACAGCTACTTCGTCTCCACCGAAAAAGTTAAGCGGAACCCCCCACCGACACCTCCAATCGGCAAAGTTAAGTGGAGGCCCCCACCCGGACCATCGCCAGACCTTCGAAGTTCGAAATACCTCCCTGGGCCAGCTGTCGTCCCTAGTCAGGGGTGCTCGCGGCAATGACCTGGTCATCGCCCTGGCCAAGCCGCCCCCGGACGATGACGCCGCCCTGGCGATCGGTGTCGCCGGCCGCGGCTTCGACGGAAATCTCACCTCCGACAGCACCCGCCTCGACGGCTATGTGCTCTCCACCGACATCGCGCCGACCGTCCTCGGCCGGCTCGGCGTCCCCGTTCCCTCGCAGATGGACGGGGAGCCGATCCGGGCGGCCGGCAGCGTCGATCCGGCTGCCGTCGCCTCGCTCGGCGAGCGGATGAGGTCGGTGCCCGAGCGGCGCGGCCCGGTCGTCGGCTTCGCCCTCCTCGCCTGGTTCGTCGCCCTCGCCCTCCTCGCCGCCGCGAGCCGCGGCCGTTTGGCCCGGGTCGCCGTGCGGGTGGTGGGACTCGCGGTCGTCTACCTGCCGCTGATCCTCCTGCTCGGCGCCGCCCTGGAGCCCAGCCAGGGGGTCGAACAGCTGCTGGCGATCTTCGGGGCGCCGCTGCTCGGGCTGGCGACGCTGGCCGCGCTGCCCGGTTTCCGCGCCCTCGGTGTGGCGAGCGGGATCACCGTGCTCGCCTACGCGGTCGACATGATCGCCGGCTCGCCGCTGACGTCGCTCTCGCTGCTCGGCCCCAACCCGGGCCTCGGCGTCCGCTTCTACGGGATCGGCAACGAGCTCGAGGCGCTGCTCGCCGTTCTCGTCGTCGCCGGCACCGGCGCCGTCCTCTCCGGCTTCGCGCCGCGCCTCCAGCCGCGGCGCGCGGCGGCCGCGTTCCTCATCTGCGGCCTGCTCGCCGCCTTCGTCTTCGCGGCGGGCAGGTTCGGCGCCGACGTCGGCGCCGCGATCGTGCTGCCGCTCGGCTCCGCCGTCGCGGCCGCGACCCTCGCCGCCCGCAGCCGCCGCACGGCGCTGCTCGTCGTCGCCGCTCCCGGTGGCCGCCGTCGCCGCCCTCGCCCTGATCGACCTCGTCTCCGGCGCCAACGCCCACCTGACCCGCTCGGTGCTCGACGCCGGCGGCTTCGACGACCTCGCCGAGGTCGCCCAGCGGCGCCTGCAGCTCTCCGCACACAGCTTCGCCCGCCCGGTCGTCTACGTCTTCCTGCCCCTGCTCGCGGCGGTCGCGGTTCTGGCGATCGTCTGGCGGGACCGGGTCGCCGCCTGGCTCGCCGGCGTCCCGGAGGTCCGCGCCGGCCTCGCGGGCGCGCTCGCGGCGACCCTGATCGGGACCCTCGCCAACGATTCCGGCGCCCTGCTGCTGGAGATCGGGACCGTCTACCTGCTGGTCTTCGTCGGCTACGCCTGGGCCGAGGCGGGCGACCCACGCGGCCGTTACCCTTAATCGCCTGTGCGTATCGCCCTTGTCTCGCCATATTCCTGGACGTATCAGGGCGGCGTAAACCGGCACGTTGAGGCGCTCGCCGAGGAGTTCCTCGGGCGCGGCCACCACGTGCGGGTGCTCGCCCCATTCGATCCTCCCGACCGGCTCAGTCGGCTGGCTCACCGTGCCGCGGCCGAGGATCGGGAAGTGCCCGACTACCTGATCCCGCTCGGGCGCACGATCGGCATTTCCGCCAATGGCGCGGTCTCCAACCTCTCCGTCTCGCCGAAGAAAGGGGTGGTCGATCCGCGCCGCGAGCTCCGCCGAGGCGGGTTCGACGTCGTCCACATCCACGAGCCGATCGTGCCGCTGGTCGGTTGGAATGCGGCGCTCGGCACCCGCAGCCCGGCCGTCGGCACCTTCCATGCCTACTCGACCAGGGCCCTCCCCAACCACGTCGGCAACGTGCTCGGCGCCCGCCGCGTCTTCAACCGGCTCGCCGCCCGGATCGCGGTCTCCGAGGCCGCCGCCTGGAGCGGCAGGCGCTGGTTCGGCGGCCGCTACGAGATCATCCCCAACGGGGTCGACCTCGCCGCCGCCCCGAACGGTCCGAAGACCGAGTCGGACGAGCTCCGGGTCCTCTTCGTCGGCAGGGCCGAGGACCGCAAGGGGCTGCCGATCCTGCTCAGCGCCTTCGGAGCGCTGACCGAGCACGTCCCCTGCCGGCTGACCATCATCGGGGCCGACCGAGACGAGGTCGTCCGCTACCTGGCCGACCCCGAGATGATGGAGCAGATCGACGTCCACGGCAGGGTCTCCGGCGACCGTCTCTGGAGCCACCTGCACGAGGCCGACCTGCTCTGCGCCCCCTCGCTCTCGGGCGAGAGCTTCGGCATGGTCCTGACCGAGGCGTTCGCGGCGGGGACGCCGGTGATCGCCTCCGCGATCGCCGGCTACAACGACGTCGTCAGCGACGGGGTCGACGGCGTCCTGGTCCCGCCGGGGGACCCCCAGCGGCTCGCGGAGGAGCTGCAGCGCGCCTACCACGAGCCCGAGCGCCTGCGGGCGATGGGCAAGGCGGCGCGCGTAAGCGCCGAGCGCTACGCCTGGCCGCGCGTCGCCGACCGCGTCACCGAGGTCTACGGGAGGGCGATCGAAGCGCCGGAGCCCGTCACCTCGGGGGAAAAGCTGGCCCGCTGGGCCGGGCTGCGGCCCGCCGACGGCGACCCCCCGGCGCCGCCCCAGAAGCTTCCCTCCCTCGACCCGCCGCTGGCCCGCAGCGGCAGCGCCAGGCGCCGCCTCGCCCGCCGCATCGGGCTCGGCGTCGCCGGCGCCCTCGGGATCGGGCTCACCGTCCTCGCCGCCCAGAAGATCGGCGTCGACAACGTCGTCGAAAGCATCGTCCGCTCCGACTTCACCTGGGTGCTGATCGCCTCGGGGCTGATGGCGCTCTCGCTCTTCGTCCGCGCCGCCGCCTGGTATTGGATCGTCGGCGCGGCGCTCCCCAACCGGCCGGTGCGCCGCCGCGACGTCACCTCGGCGACGATGATCGGCGTCCTCATGTCAGCGACCCTGCCGGCCCGCCTCGGCGAGCCCGCCAGGGCGCTCTCGTTATCGCGCCGGACCGGCCGCGTGCGGGAGACCTTCCCGGTGCTGGTCGGAACCCTGGTCTCGCAGACGATGATGAACATCGTCGCGCTGCTCCTGCTCGGGGTGATCATCGTCTCGACCACGCCGCTCTTCCACTCCGACACCCAGAAGCTGTTCGCCTTCAGCTTCGTGCCGCTCGCCCTGCTGCTCGTCGTCCTGATCGCGCCGCGGCTGACGCGGCGCAGCGGCAGCGGCCGGGTGGCGAGGCTGGGGGCGGCCCTGCACCGGGCGCTGCTCCAGGTCAGGGCCGGCCTCACCGTCTTCCGCGAGCCGCGCCGCGGCTTCCTCGCCTCGACTGCGCAGCTGGGGGCGTGGGCGATCCAGCTCTGCTCGTGCTGGGCCCTGTTCGCGGCGCTCGGCCTCGACGGACGGGTGGGAATCGGCGCCGCCGCCGCGGTCCTCTTCGCCGTCAACGTCACCGCGGTCGTCCCGGTGACGCCGTCGAACATCGGCATCTTCCAGCTGGCGGTGATCAGCGTCCTCCACACCGGCTGGGGGATAGGGACCGCGGACGCCCTCGCCTACGGGGTGATCCTGCAGGCCGTCGAGATCGCGACCGCGGTCGCGCTCGGCCTCCCGGCGCTGGTCCGCGAGGGGCTTACCTGGAGCGACCTCCGGGTCCAGGCGCTCTCCACGGCGCCGGTGCGGCTGCAGGCCGAGCCGCCCCCGCGCGGCGCCGCCCGCGAGACCTTCTGAGTTCCGCGCGGGCGGACGTTCGTCCGATGCCGCTCAGGTCAGCGGGCCGAGCGGCCGATAGGTCACCACAGGCACACACATATGTCTGCTGAAAAGGGCAAACCTGTCGTGAGGTAGGGGCGCAAAGTCAGAGGTCTCGTCGAGTTCGGGCGAGATGGCTCAACTGCCGGCTTGGTCGTGAAGACCGAGCTGTCTTGCGTGCAAAAGAAAGGTCTTGTCCGGTGACGTACATCTCGATTCTCTCCCGCGGTGCTGACCCCGGCTTTCCCGCGGCGTCGGCTCAGCTCGGGGCGTCGCCGGGCTCGGGCTCCGCGGGGTCCTCGCCTTCCGGATCGGACTCCGGCGGCAGCTGGCCGCCGCGGTCCGTGCCCGCGATCAACTCGTCGGGGGCCGCCTCGCCCTTCGGGATGAAGCCGGACTTCATCCCGAAGTAGACCGCCTGCGGGTGGTGGGCGATGATCGCCACCGTCGACTGCTCGGGCATCACCGCGTAACCGCCGGAGAGGGTCATCCCGATCTCCTCGAGCTGGAGCAGGCGCCAGACTTTCTCGTGCTCGGACTGGTCCGGGCAGGCGGGGTACCCCCAGGAGTAGCGCCGGCCCTGGGCGGGGGGTATGCCGAGGTCGCCGCGGACCCGTGAGTGCAGCCACTCGGCCAGCCCCTCGGCCGACTGCACGCCGAGGCCGTGGACGTAGAGCTGCTCGGCGAACTCGCCTTCGGCCTCGAGCTTTTCGATCAGCTCGGTGACCTCGGGGCCGACGGTGACGCCCTGCAGCGCGACGACGTCGCGCTCTCCGGAGTCGAGCGGCCGGAAGAAGTCGGCGAGGCAGATCCGGTCGTGCTTGGGCTGGCGCGGGAAGACGAGCCGCTCGAGCTCGCGCTCGGGGTCCTCGGGGTCGAAGACGACCAGCTCGTTGCCGTCCGAGTTGGCCGGGAAGTAGCCGAGCCGGGCCCGGGGCCGGAGGTAGTCCTGCTCGCGCCACATGCGCTCGAGACGCGGGGAGAAGCCCTCCTCCTCGTCGGTTCCCTCGACCAGTTCGCGCCAGGCCTCGCCCTTGACGCCGCGCCCGCCCCAGTGCAGCTTGAAGAGGACGTGGCGGTCGAGGTAGGGGAAGACCTCGTCGAACGCGACCTCGATCTCACGGGCGCCGAGGAATGGTGCCGTCGGGACCGGGTTGTCGGTGGCGGTCGCCGAGCGCACGCTCGAGTCGGTCGTCGGCGGCGAGTCGTCGACGACGACCGGCTTCTCGCGCAGCTCCTTCGCCTCGCCTCGGATCCGTTCGACCAGCGCCGAGCGAGCCTCCTCGTCGACCAGCGCGTCCATCGTGTCGAGGCCCTGGAAGGCGTCCTTGCAGTAGAAGACCCCCGGCTTGTAGACGTCGTCGGATTCGCGGCCATGGGGGTAGAGCGTGCGGCGGCCGAAGTCGCGGTTGATCGCGGCGCCGCCGATCAGCACCGGGAAGTCGAGCTCGCGCTGATGCAGCTCCTGGATGCAGGCGGGCATCTGCTTCGAGGTCGAGACGAGCAGCGCCGAGAGGCCGATCGCGTCGGCCTCGTTCTCGACCGCGGCCTCGATGATCGCGTCGATCGGGACCTGCTTGCCGAGGTCGATCACGGTGTAGCCGTTGTTGGTGAGGATCGTGTTGACCAGCGACTTGCCGATGTCGTGGACGTCCCCGAACACGGTCGCGATCACGACCTTGCCCTTGGTGTGGCCGTCGATCCGGTCGAGGTGGTTCTCGAGCTGCGCCACGGCGCGCTTCATCACTTCGGCCGACTGCAGGACGAAGGGCAGGATCAGTTCGCCGGCGCCGAATTTGTCGCCGACCTCCTTCATCGCCGGCAGCAGCACCTCGTTCAGGGTCGGGACCGCGCCGATCTTCACGACCGAGCGCTCGATCTGGTCCTCGACCCCGTCCTTCTTGCGGCGCAGGATGTGCCAGTGCAGGGCCTCCTCGGGCTCCATGCCCTCGGTCGGGTCCCCCGCCTCCTCGGTCTCCTCTTCGCCCTTCGACTCGAAGTGGGAGATGAAGCGCTCGAGGGCGTCCTCGCGCCGGTTGAAGACGAGGTCGTCGGTCAGCTCCCGCTCCTCGTCGGAGATCTCCGAGTAGGGAGTGATGTGGTTCGGGTTGACCATCGCCAGGTCGAGGCCGGCCTCGACGCAGTGGTGGAGGAAGACCGAGTTGAGGACCGCGCGCGGGCGCGGCGAGACGCCGAAGGAGACGTTGGAGACCCCGAGCGAGGTCTTGACCCCGGGGATCTCGGCCTTGATTCGGCGGATCCCCTCGATCGTCTCCACGGCCGAGGGCTTCCACTCGTCGTCGCCGGTGGTGAGGGTGAAGGTGAGGGCGTCGAAGATCAGCGCCTCGGGCTCGAGCCCGTGCTCGTCGCAGGCGATCTCCTTCAGCCGCTGGGCGATCTCGACCTTGCGCTCGGCGGTCTTCGCCATCCCGACCTCGTCGATGGTCAGCGCGATCAGCGCGGCCCCATGGGCCTTGGCCAGGGGCACGACGACGTCGGCCTTGTCGCGGCCGGCCTCGAGGTTGATCGAGTTGACGATCGCCCGGCCGGGGATCGTCTCGAGCGCCGCCTTCAGCACCTCCGGCTCGGTCGAGTCGACCTGGATCGGGGTCGGCTGGGTCAGCGAGACCCGCTTCGCGATCGCGCTCATCTGCTCGTCCTCGTCCTGGCGCTCGGTCAGCGCGACGCAGAGGTCGAGCACGTGGGCGCCGCCTTCGACCTGGTCTTCGGCGACCTGGACGAGGCCGTCGTAGTCGTCGGCGAGCAGCAGCTCCTTCGCCTTTTTCGAGCCCTGCGAGTTGACGCGCTCGCCGACCAGGGTCGGGCGCGGCTCCTGCACGAGCGGGGTCGAGGTCATCATCGAGGAGACCTCGATCGGCCCCGGCGCCGGACGCTCCCCGGGGACCTTGCCGTCGACGCGCTCGCGGATCGCCCGCACGTGCTCGGGCGTCGTCCCGCAGCAGCCGCCGACGATGCCGACGCCGTAGCGCTCGACGAACTCGCCCAGGGTCGCCGCCAGCGGCTCGGGCTCTTCCGGGAAGATCGTCTCGCCGTCGGGCCCCTGCAGGGGCAGGCCGGCGTTGGGGATGCAGTGGACCGGCAGCGGGCTGTTCTCACCGAGGAATCGGATCGCGTCGCGCATGTCCTCGGGGCCGGTCGAGCAGTTGAGCCCGATCACGTCGACGTCGAGCGCGGCCAGCGTCGTCAGCACCGCCTGGATGTCGGTTCCGAGCAGCATCTTGCCGCCGTTGGGGAGGAGGGAGACGCTTGTCTGGATCGGCAGGCGCCGCCCGGTCGCCTCGAAGGCCTCGCGGGCGCCGAAGATCGCCGCCTTGACCTCGAGGATGTCCTGCGCGGTCTCGATGATGATCAGGTCGGCGCCGCCTTCGACCAGGCCGCGCGCCTGCTCGGCGAAGACCTCGACCAGGGCCCCGAAGGAGATGTCGCCGAGGGTCGGGTCGGTCGAGGCCGGGAGGAACCCGGTCGGCCCGATCGAGCCGGCGACGAAGCGCTCCTCGCCGGCCGCCTTGCGGGCGATTTCGGCCGCCTTCGTGTTGATCTCCAGCGTGTGGTCGGCGAGCCCCCACTCGTCGAGCTTCAGCCGCGACCCCTGGAAGGTGTCGGTCTCGACCACCTCGGCGCCTGCTTCCAGCATCGAGGCGTGGACTCCCTCGATCACGTCGGGGCGGTTGAGCACCAGCGCCTCGTGGCATTTGCCCAGGAGCCCGCCGTAGTCCTCCTGCGTGAGGTCGAACTGCTCCAGGGTCGCGCCCATGCCGCCGTCGAAGACGACGACCCGCTCGCGGGTTGCGGCTATGTAATCGCGCTCGGCCATGAGCGGGAGAGGCTACCGGGAGGGGTCAATCTCCCTGCAGCGACGCGTGGTCGAGCGGGTCGGCTCAGCCGCGCATGCCGAGGCGGCGCTTGAGATCGCGGGCATTGACGGCCCGTGCGATGCGACCGACCAGGCCCTGGCGTGCCCTCGTGTAGGGGAACCAGTTCGGTTCCCGCTTGCCGGCAAGGCGCGTGATCACGATCGACTCGGGCCGGCAGTACTTCTTGATCCCGTATTCGCCGTGGCGGAAGCCGATGCCGGACTCCTTCCAGCCTCCCATCGGGACGTCGATCGCGGCGTAGTTGACGATCACGTCGTTGACGTTGACGGCGCCGGCCTCGATCCTGCGGGCGACGCTTTCGGCCCGTGTCCTCTCGCCGAAGACGGAGCCGGCGAGCCCGTAGCGGGTGTCGTTGGCGAGCCGCAGCGCCTCCTCGGAGTCGCGGACCTTCATCACCCCGACCACCGGGCCGAAGGTCTCGTCGCGCATCACCTTCATCGAGTGGTCGACGTCGACGAGGACGGTCGGCTCGAAGTAGTCGCCCGGCCCGTCGGCTTTCTTGCCGCCGGTCAGCGCCCGGGCGCCGTTTGCGAGGGCGTCGTTGACCTGGTCCTCGACGATCGCCGACTGGTTCGGCGAGGTCATCGCTCCGACCTCGTTCTCGGGCTTGCGCCCGTCGGGGCCCTGGCGCAGGCCGCCGACCTCCTTGGTCAGCTTGGCGACGAACTCGTCGTAGGCGGGCTCCTCGACGTAGATCCTCTCGACCGAGAGGCAGACCTGGCCCGAGTTGAACATCCCGCCCCATGCCGCGGCGTTGGCGGCGCGGTCGAGGTCGGCGTCGGCGAGGACGATCATCGGGTCCTTGCCGCCGAGCTCGAGGCTGACGGGGGTCAGCGTCTCGGCCGCGCGGGCCATCACCTTGCGCCCGGTGCGGTCGGAGCCGGTGAACTGGATGAAGTCCACCTCGTCGACGAGTGAGGCTCCCGCCTCGCCGGTCCCGAGGACGCAGTCGAAGACGTCGGGGGCCCCGATCTGCTCCTTCCAGGCCTTGACCGCTTCGATCAGGCCCAGCGGGGTGAACTCGGAGGGCTTGACGACGACCGCCGCTCCCGCCTGGAGAGCGGGAATCGCGTCGCCGAGGGCAAGGGCCATGGGGAAGTTCCAGGGGCTGATCACGCCGACCACGGGGTAGGGGCGGTACTGGACCTTGAGCTTTCTGGTCGCCATCAACGGCGAGTGGGCGCGGACCGTTTCATCGCCGATGAACTTGTCCGCCTTGCTCCCGTAGAAGTTGATCAGGTCGGCGAGGTAGATCAGCTCCGTCGACGTGTCGCCGCGGACCTTGCCGGTCTCGGCCTGCATCGTGTCCGCGATCTCCTCGGCGCTGTCGATGATCCAGTCGCGGAAGCGCCCGAGCCAGTGGTAGCGCCCGTCGTTGCCCAGCGCCTCCCACTCGGCCTGGTTGGCGCGCACCCGTGCCACGGTGGCGGCGATCGCCTCGGGACGTGTCGACGGGGATCGTGCCGGCCACCTGGCCGTTGGCCGGGATTGAGGACCTCGATCGTCGGTTCGGCGCTCGCCGCCGCCCCATCGGACCCGTTGGTCGCCTCGATTGCAGCTGAACCCGTCTCCGCAGTGCCGCTCTCCACCTGGTGCTCCCTTCGCTGGACCCTTGGCTGGTTGGCCAAGGGTACTGGCATAAACCGCCGCCTGCTCCGCTTCGCCACAAACGGCCATCTCCTCAGCTGCGCTTCCGGGGATGGCCGCTACGCGCCATATCTGCGCCGCTCACGAAGAATCAGATCGTGACGTTCGCTAATCGGTGCTTCGATGCGGCGACGACGTCGCATGGCGATCGCCCCTCAGCGCCGCCCGCCGAACCGTCGAGTGCTTCGTTTGAGGGTTCAGCGGACCCTTCAATGCCAGCACATCGCCGCGTTCGTCGAGTCCTTGGAAGACTCAGACCACGACCTTGGGAGCGGTCATCTGGGTCTCTGTGATCCGGTGACGCCTGACCGCGGGTGGCGGTGTCGTGGGGGTGGACTCTGCAGCCCGGAGGCTTCGTAGGGCAAGTCTTCGAATCTAGGTGAGCGTTGTCCCGGCGCCCGGAGAAGCGCGCAGGGCAAAGAGGGCACCCCCACGGCGCCGACAGGACCCGCGGCCTGGGCGCTAAGTCCTCGACTCAGCGTTCCACGAGCCGGTAAACCGGCCCTTCGAGCGAAGCCACGTACACCCGATGCTTCAGGTCTTCGCCGAACGAGCTCGGGCTTTCGACCGCGATGCCGAGCTTGTGGTCGTGGCCGGCTCCCTTCAGGTGCGGGACGAGGCTGCGCAGCTGTCCCTCGCAGAAGTCGGCGTACAGGTAGCGGCCGCAGCAGAGAGGGCAGCCCGGGGTCGGTGACGACGTAGCCGCCGATGATCGAGCAGCTGCCGCCGCTCTGGTGCGGGTAGGCCATGATCGGTTTGATCGTGCCGCCGGGGTCCGGGGTGCCGCTGTTGTCGCCGGTGTATTTGGAGAAGCCCTCGAAGGCGTCCCAGCCGAAGTTGGCGCCGCGAGCAGCGGACAACCTCGTGTAGTCGAGCTCCTCGAAGCGGTTCTGGCCGACGTCGCCGATCGCGATCCGCGGCGCCCCGCGGCCCTGGTGTCGAAGGAGAAGCGGAAGGGGTTGCGGAGCCCGTAGCTGTAGATCTCGTCGCGCCCGAGCGGCCGACGAACGGGTTGGAGGCCGGCACCGTGTAGGCGCTTGCCCACCGGAGGGGCGCGGGTCGATCCGCAGCAGCTTGCCGAGCAGGACTGTCCAGGTTCTGGGCGTTGTTCGGCGGGTCGCCGCCGGAGCCGCCGTCGCCGGTCCCGAAGTAGAGGAGGTCGCCGAGGAACTGCAGCTGGCCGCCGTTGTGGTTGGCGTTGACCGGGTGCGGAATCTCGATCACCGTTGCGGCGCGACCCGGGTGCGGCGCGAGTCTGCGAGCTGCGCGCTGGAATTCGTCGATCCGTTGATGTTGCCCGCGTTGTCGGTGTAATAGACGTAGAAACGCCCGCTGCTGCCTGTAGTCGGGGGGGAAGGCGGCCGAGAGCAGCCCGCGCTCGCCTTCGAAGGAGACGAGGTCGGAGATGTCGAGGAACGGGCTGCGCCGAGCCGGTGCCCGTTGCGCAGCACCTGTATCCGGCCGCGCTGCTCGACGACGAAGAGCAGCTGCGGGAGCCCCGGAGCCCCGGTCACGTAAACCGGGCTTTCGAACCTGCCGACCTGCTTCAGCGCGAAGCTTCCGCCGGCCGCCGGCGCTTGCGTCTGGGCTCGACGCCGCTCGTTCCGACGCCCCGCAGGAGGGAACGGCGATCAGGACCAGTGCGAGCGGCGACGATGCCGGCGCTTGGCGCGGCGTCCTCATCCCCCAACGCTACTTACCCGATCTTGCGTGCCCTTGCCGCCCTTGTCGATTTCGACGACTTCGCCCGAGTCGGTGACTTCGGTTTCCGTCGGCTTTGGTCGAGATGTCGACGCTGAACGAGCCGCCCGGCTTGACGCCGCCGGAGGTCTTCGCCTTTGCCTTGCCGCTGAGGCCGGCGTCGACCCCGTAGAGGAGGGTGTACTTGCCGGCCTTGACGGCGCTCAGTTTCCAGACCCCTTCGACGGTCTCACCGGGTTCGAGCGAGCCGAAGTCGAACGTCTTGGGGCTCGAGGTCTTGGCGCCGGCCGGCGTGGTGGAGCCGTCGTCGAGGC
Organism: uncultured Solirubrobacterales bacterium; assembly: GCA_963795295.1. Lineage (GTDB taxonomy): Bacteria > Actinomycetota > Thermoleophilia > Solirubrobacterales > 70-9 > VRUE01. The sequence goes on along the minus strand of CAWCHE010000004.1, from coordinate 11,876 downwards.
GCGGGTAGCCTTCGGCCAGCACCCAGACAGGCCGGTCGGGCTGCGCGAGGTCGGGCTGGGGATCGTGGATCCCGAAGGGCAGCGACGAGGTCTGGCCCTCCTTGCCGGCGATCGAGACCCCGATCGTCAGCGCCGGGATCTTCTTGTCGCCGGTGTTCTTGACGCCGAGCTTCAGCAGCGAGGTCTGGCCCAGCTGCTGTTCGGTCGGGAACTTGGCGCTGACGACCTTGACCTCGAAGGTCCCTTCCGCCTCGTTGGAGTCTGAGGACGCGCTTTCGCCGCAGGCGGAGACGCGGCCATCAGGGCGAGCAGACGAGACCCGCCCCGATCGCGCGAAAGCGGGAGTACCGGCCATATTTGCGGGTCCCCCCCAAAGCGGCCGGAACATACCATCCGCTCCCACGGGTGCGGGGCGATCTCAACACTCGTGTAACGGAGGGCGCCGATCCATCCCATAGACTCGATCCTCGTGGTGGGGTCGCGCGGGTCGTGACCACGGCCAACTCGGAGGAGCAATGGAAATAGCCGCATCGATAGGGAGGAGTTTCGCCCCGGCGAAATCCTTCTTCGAACAGGTGGGGGAAATGATGATCCTCACCGCGAAAACGCTCGTCTCTGCGGTGAAACCCCCGTACCCGTATGGCGAGGAGTTCATCGGCCAGTTCCTCTTTGCCCTGCAGCTCTGCTGGTTCCCGCTGCTGATCTCGACCGTCGCCTTCGGCTTCGGCGCTCCGGGCCTGCAGGCCGCCAACGTCTTCACCCTGTTCGGGACCCTCGATCGGCTCGGCGGGCTTCTTCGTGCTCGCGTCGATCCGCGAGTTCGCGCCGTTCGTGACGGCCGTCGTCGTCGCCGGCGTCGCCGGCACGGCGATCACCGCCGACCTCGGCGCCCGCAAGATCCGCGAGGAGCTCGACGCCCTCCAGGTGCTGGGCGTCGACCCGATCAAGAACCTGGTCGTGCCGCGCTTCCTGGCGCTGATGCTGATCACCGGCCTGCTCGACATCTACGCGCTGGTCTTCGGGATCAGCGGCGGCATCCTCACCGAGATCCTCTACAACCAGCCGCTCGGCGGGTTCTTCGCGACCCTCTTCTCTAACGCCTCGATCACCGACCTCGCCGGCTCGGTGATCAAGTGCACCCTGTTCGGCGCGATCATCGCCGTCGTCTGCTCATACAAGGGGATGAATGCGTCCGGAGGCGCCGCCGGCGTCGGCCGCGCCGTCAACCAGGCCGTCGTCATCTCCTTCATGGGCGTCTTCGCCTTCAACTACGCCTTCACCCAGACCATGCTCGCGACCAACCCCGAATTGCAGACCATCCGATGAACGCCTGGCTCGAAGTCCCGCGCGGCTGGCTCGACTCCTTCGGTGAGATCGCCCGCTTCGGCGGCCGCATCGCCGGCCTCGTCTACTCGGGCCGCGTCCTCCGCTTCTTCGGCGAGAGCCTGCGCCAGGCCGGGATCCTGATCCTCGGCTCGGCCCTGATCATCTGGGGCCTCGTCTTCGTCCTCGGCCTCCAGTGCGGGATCGAGGGCGCCTACCTGCTGCGCGCCCAGGGCGCCCCCGCCTACGCCGGCCTCTTCTCGGCCTGGTGCGACCTGCGCGAGGTGATGCCCTACGCCTTCGGCTACATGCTCGCCGCCAAGGTCGGGACCGGGATCGTCGCCGAGCTCGGGGCGATGCGGATCTCCGACGAGATCGACGCGCTCGAGGTGATGGGGGTGCCGCCGGTGACCTTCCTCTGCGCGACCCGCCTGCTGGCCGCCTGGATCGCCTTCCCGTTCATGTACCTGGCCGGGATCGGGATCATGTACTTCGCCAGCTACCTGGCCGTCGTCCAGCAGATCGGCGACGTCTCCTCGGGCGGCTACGAACTGATCTTCTGGATGTTCCAGAACCCCCCCGACCTCTTCTTCAGCCTGACCAAGGGGATGTTCATGGCGACCGCGATCGTGATCGTCGGCTGCTATTACGGCTACACGGCGTCCGGCGGACCGGTCGGCGTCGGGACCGCGACCGCGAAGTCGATGGTCCTCAACATCGTCTTAGTTCACATCATCGGGATGCTTGGGACCCTGATCTTCTGGGGCGCCAACCCGAGAGCGCCGATAGGAGGCTGACCGCAGATGTCACCCGATGACCAGATCCAGGGCGGCGAAGAGGCCGTCGAAGCCGACCGGCCCCTACAAAAGCGAGGACGGCATGGTGATGGGCCGGGACTTCGTGATCCCCGGCGTCGATCCCTCCGAGCCCGATCCCTACCGCTTCCACACCGGCCGCAAGCGCGACCACGGCGGCGAAGACGCGATCGAGGTCATCGACCTGGTCAAGCAGTTCGGCCGCGCCCGCATCCTCAACGGGCTCAACCTCGGCCTCCCCGAGGACCAGGTCTCGATGGTCCTGGGCCCGTCGGGGACCGGCAAGAGCGTGCTGATCAAGCACATCGTCGGGCTGCTGGCGCCGGACTCGGGCGACGTCCTCGTGCACGGGGAATCGATCCCCAACATGACCGACGACGAACTCTTCGACGTCCGCAAAAAGTTCGGCCTGCTGTTCCAGGACGGCGCCCTCTTCGGCTCGATGAACATCTACGACAACACCGCCTTCCCGCTGCGCCAGCACACCGACAAAAGCGAGGAGGAGATCGGCGAGATCGTCAACCGCCGCCTCCGAGAGGTCGGCCTGATGGAGGCGATCTACAAGATGCCGAACGAGCTCTCCGGCGGGATGCGCAAGCGCGCCGGGTTCGCGCGGGCGCTGGTCCTCGAACCGGCGATCGTGATGTTCGACGAGCCCGACTCCGGCCTCGACCCGGTCCGCACGGCGCTGCTCTGCGAGTTGATCCGCGAGGTCCACGCCGAGAACGGCGGCTGCTACCTGACGATCAGCCACGACCTCAACACCGCGCGGCGGATCGCCGACTTCCTGGCCGTGCTCTGGAACGGCAAAATCGTCGAGTCGGGCCCGAAAGAAGAACTCTTCGACTCTGAAAACGCCTTCGTGGCGCAGTTCCTGAAAGCGGACGTCACCGGTCCGCTCTCGATGGATTGAGCGCGCGCCGCTGCCTGGGCCGCCAGGCACGCCAGGGCCGTCCTGGTCGTATCGGCTCTGCTCGCCGTGGCTGCGGCCGTGGCCGCGACCCGGATCCCGACCGACGCCGGCACCGACACCCTCGTCGACACCGACAGCGCCGGCTACCGGGCCACCCAGGACCTGCAGGACACCTTCGGCGAAGAACCGGTGGTAGTCCTCGCCAAGGGCAACCTCCAGCGGCTGGTGCTGACCGACAACCTCGCCCGCCTGCTGCGGCTCGAGGGCTGCCTCTCGGCGAAGCTGCCGCCCGGGGCGAAGCCGATCCCCGGCCCCTGTGCGGAGCTCGCCAGGCTGAAGCCGGTCGAGTTCGTCGCCGGCCCGGCGACGTTCCTCAACGAGGCGGTGATCCAGATCTCAGAACAGCTCGAACGGCTCTCGCGGACCGTCTCCCCGCAGGAGCTGCGCAGCTTCGTCCTCGAAGTCGCGACCAAATACGGGATCACCAGCGCTCCCAGCCTCGGCAACACCGACTTCACCTCGGCGGTCGTCTTCAACCGGAACTCCCGCGGGACGCCGAAGGCCCGCCTCGCCTATCTCTTCCCCAACCGTCACTCGGCGCAGATCGTGGTCAGGCTCCGCCCCGACCTCAGCGAAGGCGAACGCCACCGGGCGATCGAACTGATTCGGGCGGCGGTCTTCGACACGACCCCGCGCGAGGCGTGCAAGGAGCACGGCAAACCCGCCCCCTGCTTCCAGCTGCACGGCGGCACCTACGTCGTCTCGGGCGTGCCGGTCGTCGTCGACGGCGTCTCGCGGGCCCTCAAGGACGCGCTCCTGGTCCTGCTCGGCGTCGCGATCGCCGTGATGGCGCTGGCGCTGCTGCCGATCTTCCGCTCGCGCCTGCGGCTGCTGCCGCTGGCGCTCGCGCTCGGCGCCGCGGCCCTGACCTTCGGGATCTTCGGCCTCGCCGGCGGCTCGTTGACGATGGCCTCGATCGCCGTCCTCCCGATCCTGATCGGCCTCGCGGTCGACTACGCGATCCAGTTCCAGGCCCGATTCGACGAGACGGTCGCCTCCGGGGCGCGTGGGGAGGAGGCCGTTCGAAAGACGGTGAGCGCCAGCGGCCCGCCGATCGGCACCGCCGCCCTGGCGACCGCCGCCGGCTTCCTCGTCCTGCTCCTATCTCCGACCCCGATGGTGAGGAGCTTCGGTTTGCTGCTCGTCCTCGGAATCGCGATCGCTTTTGTCCTTGCGTCTGACCGCTGGCTTCGCGGCGCTGAGTCTCCGGCGTGAGGGAGGCGGCAGCTCAGGCGGGTGGCGGAGGATGAGGGGGGTCGAGGACGTATCGCCCGCAGCGCCCCCCATCCGGGACCCGCCCGTCGACAGGACCCGCCTGCCGGAGCGCTTCGTCTCGATTGCATTGGATCACCGGCGCCGCATTCTGGGAATCGGCCTCGCCCTCGCGATCCTCGGCTGGGGCCTCGGGACGCAGATCGAAACCGACTCCGACATCCGTGAGCTGGCGCCTCAGAACGTCGGCGCGGTCCGGGAACTGAACGCCCTCCAGGACGCGACCGGCGTCTCGGGCGAGCTCGACGTCAGGGTCAGCGCCCCTGACCTCACCGATCCCGCGACGCTGACCTGGATGGCGGACTTCAAGCACCGGGTCCTCGAGCAGAACGGGTTCAGCGGCCCCAACCCGAGCTGCCTCGACGCCGAAGTCTGTCCCGGGCCGGCGCTCTCGGACTTCGTCGTCGGCGGCGGCGGGCCGCTGCGCCGGCGCGACGTCCGCGCGGCGCTGGCCGAACTGCCCGCCTACGACCTGCGGCAGGTCGCCCCCGCCGACCCCAAGACCGGGCTGCCGGGCCACGTCGCCCTGCTCAGCTTCGGGATCCGCGCCCAGTCCCTGCAGGACCAGCAGGCGCTGATCGAGCGCGTGCGGAAGGAGATCGGCGAGCCCGGCACCCCCGGTGGGCCGCCAGCCGGGGTCGACGTCGAGCTCGCCGGGCTGCCGGTGATCGCCGCCTCGGCGGCCACCAGCCTCGACAGCAGCCGCTACTGGCTCACCCTGGCGGGCCTGGTCGCCGTGGCCCTCGTCCTCCTGATCGTCTACGGGTCGCTCTCGCGCGCCCTCGTCCCGCTGGTCCCCGTCCTCCTCGCGAGCGGCTGGTCGGCGCTCGTCCTCTGGGTCAGCCAGATCCCGCTCAACCCGATGTCGGCGGCGCTCGGGGCGCTGACGGTCGCGATCGCCACCGAGTTCAGCGTCATCCTCAGCGCCCGCTTCCACGAGGAGCGGGCCGGGGGGTCGGAGGTGGCCGAGGCCCTGAGGGCCGCCTACACGAGGACCGGCGCCGCGGTGCTGGCCTCCGGGGTGACGGCGATCGCGGGCTTCGCGGTGCTGGTCGCCAGCGACGTCCAGATGCTGCGCGACTTCGGGCTCGTCACCGTGATCGATCTCCTCGTCGCCCTCCTCGGGGTGATGATCGCGCTGCCGGCGGCGCTGTCCTGGAGCGAGGATCGATGAGGGACCGCTACACGATCATCGTCGGCCTCTTCTTCGCCGCGGTGATCGTGATCGCGCTCATCAACGGCTCGGGCAGCAGCGGCGGCGACTGGACCCTGGGGCTCGACCGCCAGCCGCACTGGGCGCTCCCCGAGTTCGCCGTCCCGCTGGCGCCGAGCTCGCTCGAAGGGGACGCGAACGTCGCCCAGGACGACTGCGGCACCTCGCAGCTGCCCTGCCCGTCCGACGCACAGCGGACCCCGGCCTGCAGGGTGCAGACGCCCGGCGCGGTCCGCGTCTGCGACCTCTTCTCGCGGCCGTCGGTGCTCTCGTTCTGGTTCACCAAGGGCGATGGCTGCGTCGACCAGCAGGACGTGGTCAGCCAGGTGTCCGCGCGCTACCGTGGGCGGGTGGCCTTCCTCTCGATCGACGTGCGCGACGACCGCGACACCGTTCGCGAACTGGTGCGGGAACGGGGCTGGAAGATGCCGGTCGGCTTCGATCGCGACGGCGCCGCCGCCGGCCTCTACCACGTCGGCGGCTGCCCCACCTTCGCCTACGTCTATCCCGGCGGGACGCTGGAGGGCGCCTCGATCGGCGACCTCGACGCGGCCCAGCTCGGCGACCGGGTCGACGGCCTGCTGCGGGCGACGGCGACCGCCGAAGCGGGGCCGGGCCGCTGATGCCGGGCGCCGAAGCGCCGCTGCGGGGGTCCGGGCCCGGATGGGAGCCGGCCCCCGAGCAGGGCTGGGTCGCCCCCCACGTCGCCGCCGAGTTCCCCGGCCTGGGCATCGCCTGGATCACCGTCGAGTGCAGGCCTGGCCGCACCCCGGACGCCGTCCGCCGCCGCCTCGACGAGCTCTCCGACCGCTTCTACGGGGCGCACGCGATCCACATGCGGGAACGGCCGATTCCCTGGGCCTACCGGGTCTTCTTCCGGCAGATCGGACTCGATCCCGATCGGACCCGGACCCCGGTCGAGCAGCTGGCGCTCGACCGCCTCCACGATGGCGGGTTCAAAGCCCGCGGCCTGCCGCAGGATGCCCTCGACATCGCGATCGTCGAGACCGGCGTCGCGCTGCGCGCCTTCGACGCCGAGCGGGTCCAGGGACGCCTCTGCATCCACGATTCCGCCCCCGGGCAGTCGCTGCCCGACCGGCCCGGGGAGCTCAAATCCGGGACCCTCGTGATCGCCGACGAGCAGCAGCCGGTGTCCCTCCTGTTCGGCGACCCCGAGCCGCCGCTGATCGAGAAGACCGCACAGCAGGTGACGATCGCCGCGATCCAGGTCAACGGCGTCCCCCAGATCTCGGTCGACGAGGCGCTCTGGATGGCCGCCTCGACGATCGGGGCGTCTTAACCGGGAACACGCGTACCGGAGCCGGTCGGTGATTTAGACTCGTCTTTGGGTCATGACGGATCTGCTGGTCAGAAGCAAGTCCTACCCGCTCACAACTGAGGGCGATGAGCGCCCTGCCCGCGTCGAGTTGCGACGCCAGATCGGCCGCCTCGAGCATCATCTCTCCCGCCTCGTCTCGGAGGCATTTCCGAGGCTCGAGATCGACACCCACGTCGCCGCCGTCGCGGCGACCCCGAGGGCGCTCGGGCTGGGCGAGCTGGAGCAGGTCCGCGACGAGCTCGCCGAGAAGATCGCCGAGGCGCGCCGCGCCCTCGACACGCGGGCGGAGCTCGAGACCCGCAACCGTGAGCTGCTCGAGCGGATGCTCGAGCGCCCGGCTGACTTCAAGTGGCTTCGTGTCTCCCGCGCCGACGTCGGCGAGCCCGGCTGCGGCGGCTGGCACTCGCAGCCGCGCCTCGGCCTCCTCGGGGCCCTGATGGGCTGGTGGCGGGTCAAGGTCTCCTCCGGCTGCCCCTTACCCAGTGACATCCGGTGACGACAGGCCCCCGGCGCCGTGGGGCTCGTTTCCGCTTGCCGAGCTGACGATCCTCGGCGGCATCGTCGGACTCGGGATCGGCCTGATCGGCGGCAGCACCACCGCGGTCGGCGTCGGCATCGTCCTCGCCTGCCTCGGCGGCCTCGAGATCGCGATCCGCGAGCACTTCGCCGGCTACCGCTCCCACACCACACTCCTGGCCGGGGCGGTCTTCGTCGCCGTCGTCGCCCTGCTCTTCTACGTCGCCGGGGTGATCCTCGCGGTCGCCCTCGGGGTCGGGGTGCTCTGCCTCGCGGCCGCCCTCTACGGACTGAGGCGCGCTTTTCAGCGCGCCTCAGGTGGTCTCTCGTTCCGGGTCGGGACCCGGCGGCGGTCCTAGACCAGGATCGTCGCGCCCTCCGGGACGCCCTTCTCGACGAGCGCCGCCGCGAGCAGCGCTCGCTGTCTGTCGGTCAGCGTCCCGAGCCGCTTGTTCTCGTTCAGCGCGACGCCGAGCAGGAACTTGCGGGCGCGCGTGCGGCCCCAGCGCCGCTGGCTGGTGAGGAGCTCGGCCAGGGTCATGCTCTCGGTCTCCCAGGGGCAGTCGCGAACGACCGTCGACGCATCGACCTCGCCCCTCGCGATCGACCGCTTCAGCTCCGCGCGAGCCAGGCGGACACGATTGGCGCGAGCCAGCGCCTCCATGTGCTGTGGGGCGTGTCCCCTCGAAACGTTCGTCATTGCAGGGGCGATTGAAGCTACGGACACTTGGACTCCTCCCTAAGGGGTCTTTAACTGGATTCTGGATAGGTCCCGGGTCGATGGCGGATCGCCAATCCCCGGTGAGTCGAGTTCTCTGCCGATCGCTTCCCTGCCCCGGGTCACGCTCGGCGAGTGGGCAACGTATTCCGTCCGCGGGCCGGGCGTCAACCCGCCGCCGTCAGACCGCCGCCGGGTCCTTCGCTAAGAGCAACAATTTCGCAACGGAGGAATTTCGTCGCGATCTGGCTGGGCCCGAAACTACCCCGTGCGGGGTAGGTCGGGAAAGTCTTCGACCACTCTGGCGATCGACCCCAGCGCCCCGTCGAGATGCTCGCGCGCATGTGTCGCCATCAGGCTGGTCCGCAGAAGGGCGCCGCCGGGCGGCACGGCGGGATGGATCGCGACGTTGGTGTAGACGCCGGCGTCGAAGAGCGCCTTCCAGAGCAGGACCGCCTGCCAGTCGTCGCCGACGATGACCGGCACCACCGGGGTCGTCGCCACGGTCCCGTCGGGCAGCCTCCCCGGCTCGACCACCTTCAGCCCGAGATGCCTGAGCCCCTCGCGCAGGTACTCGGCGTTGTCGAGCAGAGCCTCGAAGAGCTCGGGGCCGTCGGAGCGGATGACGCGGAGGGCGGCCAGGGCGGCGCCGACGGCGGCCGGGACCGCCGAGGCGCTGAAGACGAAGGAGCGCGAGGAGATCCGCAGGTACTCGATCACGTCGGCGGGGCCGGCGATGAAGCCGCCGCAGGAGGCGAGGCTCTTGGAGAAGGTGCCCATCCGCAGGTCGACCTCGTCCTCGAGGCCGAAGAGCTCGCAGGCTCCGGCGCCGCGGGCGCCGAGCACCCCGGCTCCGTGCGCCTCGTCGACCATCAGCCGCGCCCCGTGGGCCTTGCAGAGCTCGACTATCCGCGGCAGGTCGCAGACGTCGCCCTCCATCGAGAAGACGCCGTCGACGATGACCAGGATCCCGCCGCCGTCCTCGGCGGCCCGCTGCAGCATCTTCTCCAGCTTGTCCATGCGGTTGTGGCGGAAGGGGCGCAGCTTCGCGCCGGAGAGCCGGCAGCCGTCGAGGATCGAGGCGTGGTCGCCGGAGTCGCAGATCACCGTGTCGCCGGGCTCGAGGATCGTCCCGATGCAGCCGACGTTGGCCTGGTAGCCGGTGGTGTAGACGATCGCCTCCTCGGCCCGCATCCACTCGGCCAGCTCGCGCTCGAGCTCGACGTGGAGCGGTGTGGTGCCGTTCAGAAGCCGCGAGCCGGTGACGCCGGTGCCGTAGGTCTCGAGCGCGTCGCGCGCCCCCTGCTTGACCCGCTCGTCGCCGGTCAGCCCCAGGTAGTTGTTGGAGCCGAGCATGATCGTCTCGCGGCCCTCCATCTCCACGACCGGGCCGGCCTCCGAGGTGAGCAGCCGGAAGTAGGGGAGGAGGTCGGCCTCCTTCGCGGCTTCGAGCTGCTCGAGGCGGTCGTGGCTGCGGGCCTTCTCGAAGACGTCCACAGGGGCCTTCGCCGTTTCGCTCATGGCAGGAAGTGTAGGTTCCGGCTCCCATGGCAGGCGTGTCGATCCGGCCGGTAGAGAGCAGGCGCGACCTCAGGCGCTTCGTCCAGTTCCCCTTCGACCTGCGCCGCGGCGACCCGCTCTGGGTGCCGCCGCTGAAGCTCGAGCGCCGGCTCTTCCTCAACCGCCGCATGAACGCCTTCTTCAGCCACGGCGAAGCCGGCTACTTCCTCGCCCTCCGCGGCGACCGGGTCGTCGGCCGGATCAGCGCCCAGGTCAATCACGCCTTCAACGTCTACCAGGGGAAGAACTGGGGCTGGTTCGGGTTCCTCGAGTTCGAGCAGGACGACGAGGTCCTCGAGGCGCTGCTCGACGCCGCCGCCGCCTGGCTCGGCGAGCGCGACAAGGAGCGGATGGTCGGCCCGGCGAGCTTCGCGATGAACGACGAGAGCGGGGTCCTGATCGAGGGCTTCGACCTGCGGCCGATGATCCTGCAGCCGTGGAACCCGCCCCACTATCCGGAGATGATCGAGAAGAGCGGGATGACCAAGGCGATGGACCTGCTGATGTGGAACCTCGAGGTCTCCGGCCGCGACAAGGTCCACCCGGCGATCTTCGAGCTCGCCGAGAAGGTCGAGAGCGAGCACGGGATCCGGGTCAGGCCGATGCGCCGCCGCCAGCTGCGCAAGGACATGGACGCCTTCGCCGAGGTCTACAACGCCGCCTGGTCGAAGAACTGGGACTTCGTGCCCTACTCGAAGAAGGACCTCGACGCCTACGCCCAGGAGCTGCAGCTGGTCTTCGACAAGAACTGGTTCATGATCGCCGAGCGGGTGGACACCGGCGAGGTCGTCGGCATGGCGATCACCGTCCCCGACACCAATCAGGCGCTGGAACGGATGAAGGGGCGGCTGCTGCCGCTGGGCTGGTGGCACTTCCTCAAAAAGAACAGGACGATCGACCGCGTCCGCGTCGGCTTCCTCGGCGTCAAGCCCGAGTATCAGCACACCGGGGTCGCGGCCAAGCTCTACGCCGAGCACTTCGACGCGGCCGAACGGACGCCGCAGTCGGGCGGGGAGATGGGCTGGATCCTGGAGACGAACGAGTCGATGAACCGGGCCATGGAGGGAATGGGGGGGACGGTGGTCAAGCGGTACCGGATCTACGAGCGTGAGCTCTAGACCATCCGGCCGCGGAAACCCGCACGTTCCGGCCTTTGCCGGGGCTCGCCGCGGTGCCGACACATGCCCTCGCTAGATTGACCCTGTGAGCGAGAGTTTCGATGTCGAGGGCGAGGTGATCGCCGAGGAGGACGCCGTCGGGCCGGACGTCGAGAGCCCGGTCCGCGCGATCGAGCCCTACCGCGAGGCCTCCTCCCCGTCCTTCGCACCGAGGTCCGCACCGCCGCAATCGCGGCCGCGGGCGGCGCTCTCGCCGGGGCGGTGACGGTCGCCGCCGTGCGCGCGGTCGGCGCCGCCGGAAATCGCAACCGCTCGCCGCGGCGTGCCTCCCGCCGCAAGGCCGAGCGTCCCGCCAACGTCGTCGCCAGCCGCTCCTTCCTCGTTGACGTCCACCTGCTCGGCCGCTGAGCGCCGTCCGGCGCCGCTCGAGCTGGAGCTGACGCCGCGCTCGCCGTACCGGCTGCCCCGCTATGGCGGCGAGGACGGGGTGATGAGCGTCACCGACGGGGTCGCCTCCCGCCTGCTGCGGGTCGAGGGCAGCCCGGTCCTGGTCCGCGCCTGGGAGTCAGGCCGCCGCCGGGTCAGCGTCCGCGCCGAGGCCCTCGACCCGGCCGCGCGTCGAGCAGCCGCCTCCGGCGCTCGACTCGCTGCGTCCGCCCGGGCCCGCCCAGCTGCGCCTCGCCGCCGAGCGGATGCGGTTCGCGCTCGGGGTCGACGACGACCTCGGGGGCTTCTACCGCAGCTTCCGCCGCGACCCGCTGATCGGGCCGGCGATCCGCAGGCGCCCCGACCTGCGGGCGCTGCGCCGCCCCTGGCCCTGGGAGGCGCTTGCCTGGGCGGTCGTCAAGCAGCTGATCGAGACCGGGCGCGCGGGCCGGATCCAGCGCCGCATCGTCGGGCGGTGGGGCGCGCGGATCGCGGCGTCGAGGGGAGTCCTCCGCGACGTCCGCCTGCGGACCTGATCGCCGGCCGGGCGCCGGCCGAACTCGAGTCGCTCGGGCTCTCGCCGAAACGCTCGATCAGGCGATC
>CAWCHE010000003.1:0-434104 GCA_963795295.1 uncultured Solirubrobacterales bacterium | reverse complement strand
TCCGTCAATTCGCTAGATTGACCCTGTGAGCGAGAGTTTCGATGTCGAGGGCGAGGTGATCGCCGAGGAGGACGCCGTCGGGCCGGACGTCGAGAGCCCGGTCCGCGCGATCGAGCCCTACCGCGAGGCCTCCTCCCCGTCCTTCGCACCGAGGTCCGCACCGCCGCAATCGCGGCCGCGGGCGGCGCTCTCGCCGGCGCGGTGACGGTCGCCGCCGTGCGCGCGGTCGGCGCCGCCGGAAATCGCAACCGCTCGCCGCGGCGTGCCTCCCGCCGCAAGGCCGAGCGCCCCGCCAACGTCGTCGCCAGCCGCTCCTTCCTCGTTGACGTCCACCTGCTCGGCCGCTGAGCGCCGTCCGGCGCCGCTCGAGCTGGAGCTGACGCCGCGCTCGCCGTACCGGCTGCCCCGCTATGGCGGCGAGGACGGGGTGATGAGCGTCACCGACGGGGTCGCCTCCCGCCTGCTGCGGGTCGAGGGCAGCCCCGTCCTGGTCCGCGCCTGGGAGCCAGGCCGCCGCCGGGTCAGCGTCCGCGCCGAGGCCCTTGACCCGGACGCGGTCGAGCAGCCGCCTCCGGCGCTCGACTCGCTGCGTCCGCCCGGGCCCGCCCAGCTGCGCCTCGCCGCCGAGCGGATGCGGTTCGCGCTCGGGGTCGACGACGACCTCGGGGGCTTCTACCGCAGCTTCCGCCGCGACCCGCTGATCGGGCCGGCGATCCGCAGGCGCCCCGACCTGCGGGCGCTGCGCCGCCCCTGGCCCTGGGAGGCGCTTGCCTGGGCGGTCGTCAAGCAGCTGATCGAGACCGGGCGCGCGGGCCGGATCCAGCGCCGCATCGTCGGGCGGTGGGGCGCGCGCATCGCGGCGTCGAGGGGAGTCCTCCGCGACGTCCCGCCTGCGGACCTGATCGCCGGCCGGGCGCCGGCCGAACTCGAGTCGCTCGGGCTCTCGCCGAAACGCTCGATCGCCCTCACCGCGATCGCCCGCGAGGTCGACTCCGGCCGGGTCGCCCCGGCCGAGCCCGGCGGCGACAGGAGGCTGCTGGCGGTGCCGGAGATCGGGCCCTGGACCGTCCAGTGCCTCGGCCTCTACGGCCGCGGCGAACCGGATTCGCTGCCCGCCGGCGACCTCATGTACATCAAGCTCGTCGGCCGCCTGGCCGGGCTCGGGCGCCGCGCGACCGTCGAGGAGGTCGAGGAGTTCTTCGCGCCCTACCGGCCCTACCGGGCGCTTGCGGCGGCCTGGGCGATGCTCCTATAAAGAGACCCCGCCGATCCGTCGATAGGACGGGGGATGACGACACCCCCTCACAGGGACAAGGGGTGGCCCGAAAAACAGGTCACCGAGTTCCTCGACCAGATGACCTCGGGCGGCGAGGACTACCGGCGCCTGGTCGAGCGGCTGCCGGCGATCATCTACACCGCCGAGATGGGCGAGCACGGGCGCTGGCGCTACGTCAGCCCCCAGGTCGAGGAGATCCTCGGCTACAGCCCGGAGGAGTGGATCGGCGAACCCCGGCCTCTGGGCCGAGCTGCTCCACCCCGACGATCGTGAGCGGGCGCTCGAGCAGGAGACGCCGCAAGACCCTCGGCGACCGCAACCCGCCGCCGGTCGACTACCGGATGGTCACCCGCGCCGGGGACATCGTCTGGATCCTCGACGAGGCCGTGCTCGAGGCCGACGAGGCCGGCGTCCCGGTCTGGCACGGGGTCCTCTACGACATCACCGAGCGCAAGAACGCCGAGCAGGAGCTGCAGCGGGCCGCCGCCCAGCAGGCCACCGTCGCCCGGCTCGGCGAGCTGGCACTTAAGAACGGCGACCCCGAGGTCCTGATGGACGAAGCCGTCCCGCTTCTGACCGAGAACGAAGGGGTCGAGCAGCGCCTGCATCTGGGAGCTCGATCGCGACGGCCGCCGCCTGCACCTGCGGGCCGGGCTCGAAAGGCGAGCGTGATCGGCGCCGGCAGCCGCGTCTCGGCGGCCCGCGACTCGCACGCCGGCGCCGCGACTCGAGTCGGGCCTGCACGTGATCGTCGACGACTGGACCAGCGAGCAGCGCTTCTCGATGCCGCCGGCGCTGCGGGTGCTCGGCGTCCGCAGCAGCCTCGCGGTCGTGATCGACGGCAAGAACCGGCCCTTCGGCGTCCTCGACGTCCACTCCAAGGATCCCAACCGCTTCACGCCCCAGGACGTCCACTTCGTCCAGGCCTCCGCCAACGTCCTCGCCGACGCGATCGAGCGCCACGCCGCCGACGAGGCCCTCCGCCACCGCGTCCTGCACGACTCGCTGACCGGGCTCCCGAACCGCCTGAGCTTCGTCGAATCGCTCGCCGAGGCCCTCAAGCGCGGGACGGTCTCCGGCTCGCCGGTCGGCATCCTCTTCCTCGACCTCGACCACTTCAAGCTGATCAACGACAGCCTCGGCCACCATGCCGGCGACGAGCTGCTGCGGGCCGTGGCGCCGCGCCTCCGCGCCCACCTCCGGCCGGGCGACATCGTCGCCCGCTTCGGCGGCGACGAGTTCGGGATCCTCGTCGACCGCCTCGCCGACGAGGACGAGGCGGTCGTGATCGCCGACCGCGTCGCCGCCGCCTTCGCCGAGCCCTACGTGCTGGGGGGCGCCGAGCACTTCATCACCGCCAGCCTCGGGATCGCCGTCGCCCGTCCCTCGACCAAGGAGCCCGCCGACCCGGACATGCTGATCCGCGACGCCGACGCGGCCATGTACCGGGCCAAGGAACAGGGCCGCGCCCGCTGCGAGCTCTTCGACGCCGAGATGCGGGCCCGCGCCCTGCGCCGGCTCGAGGTCGAGCGCGAGCTGCGGCGCGCGGTCGAGCGCTAGGAGCTGGTCCTCAACTACCAGCCGGTCGTCTGCCTCGCCAGCGGCGAGGTCGACGGCGCTCGAGGCGCTGGTCCGCTGGAACCACCCTGAGCGGGGCCAGCTCGACCCGCCCGAGTTCATCCCGGTCGCCGAGGAAAGCGGCCTGATCGAGCCGATCGGGCGCTGGGTCCAGGAGAGCGCCTGCCGCCAGATCGCTCCAGTGGCACCTGCACGCGCCCCGACGGGCGGCCGCTCGACCTCGCCGTCAACCTCTCGGCCCGCCAGGTCGCCCACCGCGATCTTCGCCGACTCGGTCGCCGAAGTCCTCGCGCGCACCGGCCTCGACCCGGTCCACCTGCGGCTGGAGATCACCGAGAGCGTCCTGGTCGAGGAGTCGGCGACCGCGAAGGCGACGCTGGAGGCGCTCAGCGAGCTCGGCGTGCGGCTCGTGCTCGACGACTTCGGCACCGGCTACTCCTCGCTCGCCTACCTCAACCGCTTCCCGCTCGACGCGCTGAAGATCGACCGCTCCTTCGTCGACGCCCTCGGGGTCGAGCAGGAGCGGACCGCGATCGTCGAGGCGATCATCGGCATGGCGCGGGCGCTCTCCCTCGACGTAATCGCCGAGGGAGTCGAAAACGAGGCGCAGCTCTCGGAGCTGCACCGCCTCGGCTGCGACTACGCCCAGGGGCACCTCTTCTCGCGGGCGCTGCCGTCCGAGAAGGTCGAGGGGATGCTGCGCGAGGGCTTCCCCCGCTATTCGGGGATGCTGCCGGGCAGGTAGGCGTTGGTCAGCAGCGTCGCCGGGTCGGGCAGCGAGGCGATCAGGCCGTTGTCGCGCATCCAGCCGGCGAAGCGCCCCCACTCGGCGGGGTCCATGCGGCCGAACGGGGTGCCGGCGAGCAGCGGCAGCGTCGCCGTGACCTCGGCGGCGGTCAGCTTCGGGTCAAGGTCCGGGTTCGCTTCCCGCAGCGCCTCGACGGTCGCCGCCGGGCTCTTCACGGCCGCTGCGGTGCCGCGGGCGAGGGCCGCCAGGAAGAGCCGGATCGCCTGCGGGTCTTCTTCCAGCCTCTGACGCTGGGCGACGAGGACGAGCTCGTCGTAGGTCGGGACCCCGAGCTGGTCGACCGGTGTCACCACCGGGTCTTTGCCGCGCAGCTTCAGGTCGATCCCCTCGACGTTGCTGAAGCCGCCGAGCATCGCCTGGGCCTTGCCGCCGAGGATCGCCGGCAGCAGCCCGAAGCCGACGTTGACGGTCTTGACGTCGTCGGGCGTCAGGTCGGCGCGGGCGAGGATCGTCTTCAGGTAGGCGTCCTGGTAGGGGATCCCCGCGGTCGCGATCGTCTTGCCGCGGAGGTCGCCTATCCCTTTGATCCCCGACTTCCGCAGCCAGATCATCGAGGTCAGCGGGCGATCGACCAGCGCCGCCACCGCGACGACGTCGAGCCCCTGTTCGCGGGCCAGCGCCACCTCGGGCTCGTAGGAGATCGCGAGGTCGGTGGCGCCCGCCGCCACCTGCTTGATCGGCGCCGCCGGGTCCGACGGGGTCGAGATCGAGACTTCGAGGCCGGCGTCTTCGAAGTAGCCGAGCTTCTGCGCCATGTAGATCCCGGCGTGGTCGGGGTTGGGGTAGAAGTCGAGCGTAAGGCTGACCGGGGTCAGCTCGGGGTCGGTGACGTCCTCGCTCTTTTCGCCGCAGGCGGCGAGGCCCAGCGCCAGGGCGATCAGGGCGAGCGCCAGCACGACGGCGCGGGTTCGCAGGGGGCTCATCCCCTGCTTTCTATCGCCATCGGACGATCCGCCGCTCCGCCAGCGCGATCAGGCCGAAGAGCGAGAGCCCGATCGCCGACAGCACAGTGACCGCTGCGAACATCCGCGCGACCTCGAGCTGCGCGTTGTCCTGGAGGATCTGGTGTCCGAGGCCGGAGGTGGAGCCGGCCCACTCGCCGAAGAGGGCGCCGATCACGGCGAACGGCGCGGCGATCTTGGCGCCGCTGAAGAAGCTCGGCAGCGCCGTCGGCGCTTCGAGGCGGCGGAAGGACTGCCAGCTCGAGGCGTCGAGCGCCCGCATCATCTTCGCCGCGTCGGGGTCGACCGAGCGCAGCCCGTCGACGGTGCTGACCGTGATCGGGAAGAAGCAGATCAGGGCGACGATCGCCAGCTTCGGCCAGATCCCGTACCCGAGCCAGACGACGAGGATCGGGGCGATCGCGACGATCGGGATCGTCTGCGAGGCGATCAGCAGCGGGTAGCTGGCGCGCTTCATCGTCTCCGAGAGGTTGAGCAGGGCGGCGAAGCAGAGGCCGATCGCGACCGCGCAGGCGAAGCCGAAGAGCACCTCCCGCAGGGTCACCCAGGCGTTTTCGGCGAGCAGCGAGCGGTTCTCCCAGAGCGAGGTCGCGATTTCGGCGGGGGAAGGAACGAGGAAGTCTTCGAGGTGGAGGGCCGAGGCGATCGCGCCGCTGCTCGTCGCCAGCTGCCAGGCGCCGATCAGCGCCGCGAGCAGCAGCGCCGGGAGCAGCCAGCGGGTCACGCCGCGCCCTCGACCGCTGCCCCGGCCAGTCCCTCCCGCAGGGCGGCGGTGGCGCGCTCGCGGGCGGCGAGGAACTCCGGGTCGATCACGGCCGCGTCGCGGTCGGGCGCTCGCGGCGCCGGCGCCGCGAGCTGCGCGGCGATCCGTCCCGGCCGCGGGCTGAGGACGACGACCCGGTCCGAGAGGTAGAGCGCCTCCTCGACATCGTGGGTAACGAGGACCACGGTCCGCGGGTCCGATTCGAGCGCGGCCGCCAGCCAGCTCTGCATCTCGGCCCGGGTGATCGCGTCGAGCGAGGCGAACGGCTCGTCGAGGGCCAGCACCGGCTTGGCCGAGACGAGGGTGCGGAGGAAGGCGACCCGCTGCCGCATCCCCCCCGAGAGCTCGCTCGGCGCCGAGTCCTCGAAGCCGTCGAGCCCGAAGCGCCCGAAGAGCTTGCCGGCCTCGCGCCTCGCATCCGCCTTGCGAAGCCCCCTGTTGCGCAGCGCCAGCGAGGCGTTGTCGAGCGCCGAGAGCCAGGGGAAGAGCATGTCGCGCTGGGGCATGAAGGCGCAGCCGGCGAGGCGCTCGGCGGCGGACCCGCCGCCGCCGACCGCGACCGTCCCGGAGCTCGGCTCGCGCAGGCCGCAGACCAGCTCGAGCAGGGTCGACTTGCCGGACCCCGAGGGGCCGACGACGCCCAGCACGGTGCCCGCCGGGACCTCGAGGTCGAGGCCGTCGATCGTCGTCAGCTCGCCATAAGAATGGCGCAGCCCCCGCACGGAAAGAAAGGCGCCGGTCTCCGCGGTCACCCTTGGTATCCTCGCGCACTCCGCGCTCCTGACCTACAAGGTCGGGAAAGTCGATAAGCACCCCGCGCGGAACACAACCCATGGACCCGGCAATCGTCCTCTTCGGATTGGGCATCGGCGTACTCGTCGGGATGACGGGCATGGGCGGCGGCTCCCTGATGACGCCGCTGTTGATCCTCATCTTCGGGATCCAGCCGACCACGGCGATCGGCACCGACATCTTCTACTCGGCGGTCACCAAGACGGTCGGCGGCTGGCGCCACTTCCGGATGAAGACCGTGAACATGGAGCTGGTCAAGTGGCTGGCCATCGGGTCGGTTCCGGCGGCGGTCGCCGGAGTCGCGCTCGTCTCCCTCCTCGAGAAGCAGATCGGCGAAGACCGTCTCGACTCGATCGTCTACGCGGTCCTCGGCGGCACCCTGCTGATGGTCGGGATCATCACCCTCGCCCGGGCGCTGATACTCCGCAGCCTGGTCGAGGAGCGCGACCGCTTCAAGATCGTCCGCAAACACAAGGTCGCGGCGGTCCTGATCGGCGCCACCACCGGGTTCGTGATCGGGATCACCTCGGCCGGCTCGGGGACAGTGATCGCGATCCTCCTGATCGCGATCTACCGCCTCTCGCCGAAGCGGGTCGTCGGGACCGACATATTCCACGCGGCGATCCTGCTCTGGGCGGCGGGGATCGCCCACTGGATCGGCGGCAACGTCGATTTCGTCCTCGCCGGGAACATCCTGCTCGGATCGGTGCCCGGCGTCGTCATCGGCTCCGCCCTCTCCGACCGGGCGCCGACCGGATTCATCCGCACGGCGCTCGGGCTGGTCCTGATCGGCTCCGGCATAGTCACGATCCAGAAGGGCGATCCCAACGTCTGGCCGATCGCCGCCGCGGTCGCCGCCCTCGGGCTCGGGCTGGTGCTCGCCGCGCCCCACTGGCTGCGCCGACGCCGCGAGCGCGAACGACGGCAAGCCGCCGACCAGGTCCTCGCCATTTCCTCTGACGCACCAAGCTGACTGATTAACTAAGGAATATGCGCGTCTCAGCAAAGGCGGACTACGCCGTGCGTGCGGTGGCCGAGCTTGCGGCCGCCGGCGAGGGCCCCGTCAAGGGCGAGAAACTCGCCGACGCCCAGGACATCCCGCTTCAGTTCCTCGAGCACATCCTGCTCGAACTCAAGCACTCGGGCATCGTCCGCGCCCGGCGTGGGGCGAAGGGCGGCTACTGGCTCGCCCGCCCCGCCGACGAGGTGACGATCGCCGACGTCGTCCGCTCGGTCGAGGGACCGATCGCCGACGTCCAGTCGACCCCTCCCGAGGCGATCAAATACAGCGGCAACTCCGAGCACCTGCGCGACGTCTGGGTCGCGGTCCGCGCCAGCCTCCGCTCCGTGCTCGAGGAGGTCACCCTGGCCGACCTCGTCTCCGGCAACCTTCCCCCCGTCGTCGAGGAGCTGACCTCCCAGCCCGATGCCTGGCAGTCGAGCGGCTCCACCAAGGAAATGGCCGAACGGGGCTAACGGCTCGCCGCCCGGCTCCTCTCGAGGACCGTCGGGACGAGGTCGAGCTCGGTGCCCAGCCGCAGCTCGCTGTAGCGGCGGGTCCAGTCGTCGTTGACCGAGTCCGATTGGCGCTTCATCCGCGGCTCGAACTCGAAGCCGCCGGGAGGCGAGAGGTCGAGCCGGTCGAGCAGATTGAGGGTGCTGGCCTCGTAGTCGGCGGCGAAGTTCTCGTAGAGGACCAGGATCGGTTTGATCTGGCAGTGCTCGAAGAAGGCGTCCCAGCGTGCCTCCTCGACCAGGAGCTGTTCGAGCAGGTGGGCGATCGCCGGGTAGTGGAAGCGCAGCTGCGGCCGATGCTCCTCGATGAAGCTCTTGTACGGAGGGGAGCCGTCCTGCTCGACCGAGGAGGCGGCCTTGGCGCTGGCCTGGTCCTCGCGCCAGGTGGCGGTCTGGACCGCCTTCCAGAGGGAGACCGCCTGGCGCAGCTTGTTGGCCCGCACGACCCGCACGAAGGTCAGGTCGGGGAAGACGGTGGGCAGCAGCTCGGCGAGCGGGACCTCGCGGTAGGCGGGGATATTGCGCAGCAGGCTGACGAAGTCGCCGAAGTAGTTCCACATCAGCTTCGCGCCGAAAACGCCGTTCTCGCTGGTCCCCGCCTCGAACGCCCACTCCAGGTAGCGGTCGTAGGCAGCGCGGCTCCAGAGCGGTGAGCGCGGGGGAGGGTCGTTGCCGACGCCGCGCTCGCCGAGGTGGCTGCGGATCGACTCGTCCTCGACCCCGAGGAAGTACTCCTCCGGCCGCCGTGGGCGCCCGGAGTGCTGGAGCGCCTCGAAGTACTCCTCGGGACGGCCGGCGACGCCGGTTTCCTCCAGCGCGTGGCAGACGAGCGTGCTGCCGCTGCGAGGCGTTGCGCAGACTAGATATGAGCGGTCAGGATTCATTTGGTCCTCTTGTTGAGCATGTTAATCAACAAGAGAGTAAAAGGCTTTGCCTCGGTACGCTGGGGTCACTACCCGGAAGGAGGGCACGATCAACTCCCAGGACAAGCCGAACATCCTCTATATCCACTCGCACGACACCGGCCGCTACGTGCAGCCGTACGGCTTCCAGGTGCCGACGCCGAACATCCAGCTGCTCGCCGACCAGGGAGTCCTCTTCCGCGAGGCCTTCTGCGCCGCCCCGACCTGTTCGGGCAGCCGCGCCAGCCTGCTCACCGGCCTGCACTGCCACAACAACGGCATGCTCGGCCTCGCCCATCGGGGCTGGCAGCTCAACGACTACGGGCAGCACTGGGTCCATGCCCTGCGCCGCGCCGGCTACCGCTCGACGCTGATCGGCGAGCAGCACATCTCCGTCGACCCGGGCGTGATCGGCTACGACGAGGTGATCCCGGTCGGCTCCACCCGCGCCGAGGACGTCGCGCCGTTGACCATCGAGACGCTGCGCGATGCCGCGGCCGCCGACAGCCCTGGTTCATGTCCGTCGGCTTCTTCGAGACGCATCGCAACTTCTTCGCCCCGACCTCGGTCCGCGACACCCTCTACTCGCAGCCGCCGTCTAACCTGCCCGACGTCGTCTCCACCCGCCGGGACATGGCCGCCTTCAAGGCCAGCGCCCGCGCCCTCGACCAGGGGATCGGCGCCGTCCTCCACGCGCTGCACGACTTCGGGCTCGTCGAGGACACCCTGGTCCTCTGCACGACCGACCACGGGATCGCCTTCCCCAGCGCCAAGGCGACGCTCTTCGACCGCGGCATCGGGGTGATGATGCTGATGCGCGGACCCGGCGGCTTCACCGGCGGCAAGATCGTCGACGCCCCGGTCAGCCACCTCGACGTCTACCCGACCCTCTGCGAGCTCGCGGGGGTCGAGCCGCCGGAGTGGCTGCAGGGGAGCCTCACTGATGCCGCTGGTCCGCGGCGAGGTCGACCGCCTGCACGAGGCGATCTTCGCCGAGACCACCTACCACGCCGCCTACCAGCCCCACCGGGCCGTGCGGACCGAGCGCTGGAAGTACATCCGGCGCTTCGACGACTACGAGCACCCGGTGCTCGCCAACTGCGACGACAGCGAGAGCAAGGACCTGCTGGTCGGCGCCGGCTGGGGCGAGCAGATCGTCCCCGCGAGCAGCTCTACGACCTGACCCTCGACCCTCAGGAGGGGAACAACGTCGCCGCTGACCCGGCCCGCGAGGATGACCTCGCCCGGATGCGGGGACGACTCGACGCCTGGATGCGGGAGACCGCCGACCCGCTGCTCGACGGCCCGGTGGAGCCGCCGCCGGGGGCGATCGTCAACGAGCAGTGGCAGGTCTCCCCGGATGACCCTCCGCGCGCGGTCACGGCGGATCCCATGGCCGCTCCATCCAGCTGACGCAGGTCCAGCCGGGCGTTTCGCCGCCGAACGGGTCGAGCGCGCCGCGCGGCTCGAAGCCGCTGAGCCCGCAGTTGTGGGAGCGCCAGGTGCCAGATCCGGCCGGCCATCGGCGCCGCGAAATCGTCGCCGAGGACCGAGTCGAGCAGGAAGAAGCGAATGAAGATCCCGTGGCTGACGAGCAGCGGCCGCTCGCCGTCGTCGAGCAGCTCAAGCTCGGCCTTCAGCCTGCGGACCCGCTCGATCGCCTCCTCGAAGCTTTCCGGCCCGAGCTCGTGGCTGAACGGCACCTCGACCGGCTCCATCCCCAGCGTCGCCGAGATCGCCGCCGCCGTTTCCGGGCGCGCCGCATCGGGCTGGTCAAGAGCCGGGTGATGCCCTTGCCCGCGAGGCCATCCGCGGCCGCCTGCGCCTGTTCGCTGCCGCGCGCCGTGAGGACGTCGCCCTCCTCGTCGGAGAGCGCCTCGGCGCCGGTGTGGGCGTTGTGCGCCGACTCCGCGTGCCGAAGCAGCAGCGCCCGCATCAGTCGCCGGCGGGGACGCCGCCGGCGACGACGTTGACGAAGTTCTCCAGGTGCCGGGTCGTCCAGCACTCGAAGGCCCCGTCGCAGTAGCGCTCGTAGGCGGCCATCACCGAGTCGCCGTAGTTCCAGTAGAGCTTCGGCTCCGGGTTCAGCCAGAACAGGCGCCCCGCCCGCTCGGCGACCTGAGCGAAGACCTCGGCGTGGGGCTCGCGCCCGTTGGTGCGGGCATCGCCGAGGACGATCACGGTCGAGCGCGGGTCGAGGTCGTCGGAGATCTCGGTCAGGAACTCGAGCCAGACCCGGCCGTAGTCGGTGTAGCCGGAGACGTCGGCGACGCCCCCCTCGCTGGAGATCTTCTCGGCGATGACGCGGAAGTCGCGCTCGTGCTCGAAGACGTCGGTGACCTCCGAGATCCGCTCGATGAAGACGAAGCTGCGCAGTTTCCGGAACGAGTCGTGGAGCGCGTGCAGGACCGAGAGGAAGAAGACGCTGGCCGAGGTGACCGAGGTGGAGACGTCGCAGAGGACGTAGATCTCGGGCCGCCGCGGCCGCTTCGGCCGGTAGCGCAGGTACATCGGCACGCCGCCCGTCTCCAGCGAGGCCCGCATCGTCCGCCGCACGTCGACCGTCTGCCCCTTGCGCCGGCCCCGCTGCTCGTGGCCGAGCGTCGCCAGTCGCCGTTTCATCTGCGAGACCGCTCTGTGCACCGCGGCCAGGTCCTGGGTGGGGCTGGTCGGCAGGGCGCGGTCGAGGTCGGCGAGGGGGCGGGAGGGGGGCAGGGTCGAGGTGCGCTCGATCAGGTCGCGCTCGAGCTCGCGGCGCAGGTGGCGCTCGAAGCGGTTGAGCTGGTCACGGTCGATCGGCGGCAGCTCGGCCGCCCCGTCCTCGGCCGGCGGCTGGGTCCCGGCCGAGAGGCCGAGCGTGCGGCGGATGCGCTGGACGTCGACGCCGACCACGCCCGAGCCCTCGCCCTGGCGGCCGAAGGCGGCGATCGCCAGCCGCGCCAGGTCGCGCATCTCGTTCTCGTCGCCCTCGGCGATCGCTTCGCGGACCTGTTCGCGCAGCTCGTCGATGTCGAGCCGGTCGCCGCCCTCCTGGCGCCGGCCCTCCTCGCCGATCCCGCGCTCGATCGCCTCCGCCTCGGCGACGCGGAAGAACCAGCGGTCGAAGAGCAGCTCGAAGAGCCTGCGGTCGTCCTGGGACTTGGCGATCGTCGCCGCAAGCGCCTCGCGGAAGTCGTCCTGGGAGGTCCAGGGGACCTGTTCGAGCGCGGCGAAGGCGTCGAGGATCTCCGAGGTGCCGACCGCGATCCCCTCGCCGCGCAGCTCCTCGCAGAAGCCGAGCAGCTTCGAGGCCATCCCGGGCGGGCCGGGGTCGGCCTTGGGCCCGAAGGGCGAGGCGGCGCTCATCGGTCCGATAATAGGCGGATGGGATCCGGGCGGGCAGAGGGCGGGGCGGAGGCGGCCCTGCGTGAGATGCGCTCGGCCCGCCGCCGCCAGTACGTCGAGCGGCTCGACGTGATGGAGGTCCTCTACCGGGTCTACGTTACGGCGATCTTCGCCGGGATCGGGCTGGCGCTGGTCGCCGGCGCGATCAACGAGGCCCCGGCGACGCCGTCCGCGATCGACTCGCTGCGCCAGCACGGCCCGGCCGTGCTCGGCCTGATCGTCGCCGTCGGCGCCCTTGCCGGGCTGCGCAGCGGCGCCCGCGGCGGGCCCCTGGCGATCGAGGCCGCGGAGGTGCAGTACGTGCTGCTGGCGCCGCTCGATCGCGGCTTCGCGCTGCGCCCGGCCGCCCTGCGGCAGTTGAGGATCGCCGCCCTGGTCGGAGCCGTCGTCGGCGCCGCCCTCGGCAACTTCGTCTTCCGCCGCCTGCCCGGCTCCCCGGTCGAGTGGCTCGCCTGCCTGGCGCTGTTCGGGGCCCTGCTGCCGCTCTCCGCCCTTGGCGGTGCGCTTCTCGCGAGCGGCCGGCGCCTGCGGCCTCGGGTCGCCGCCCTGGCCGGGCTCGCCCTCGTCGCCTGGTCCGGCCTCGACCTGGCGCTCGGCTGGAACAGCTCACCGGCGACGATGCTGGGTGACCTGGCGACACTGCCGCTGCAGAGCGGCGCCCGCCTCGTCCTGGCCGGGATCGGCGTCGCTCTCGCGGCGGCGCTGGCCGGCCTCGGCCTCTCCGGGGTCGGCGGGGTCATGCTCGAGGCGGCCCGGCGCCGCGCGGCGCTGACCGCCGAGCTGCGCTTCTCGGCCTCGGTCCAGGACCTGCGCACGGTGATCCTGCTGCGCCGCCAGCTCGCGTCGGAGCGGCCGCGGCGGCGTCCCTGGCTTCGGCTCCGCGTCGCCGGATCCGGCGGGCACCCGGTCTGGAGGCGCGGCTGGCAGAGCCTGCTGCGCTGGCCTCTCGCCCGCGTCGTCCGCGCAGCGCTGATCGGCGTCGCCGCCGGAGCGGTCGCCGCGGGGGCCTGGAGCGCCGCCCGCCCGGCGCTCTTCATCCCCGGCCTGCTCCTCTTCGTCGCCGCCCTCGACTTCATCGAGCCCCTGGCGCAGGAGGCCGATCATCCGACCCGGCGCCAGCTGCTTCCGATCCAGGCCTCCTCGCTGATCTCCCGCCACCTGGTGGCTCCAACCGCTGCGATCGCGGCGGTGATCATGATCGGCGCCGCGATCGCGGCGATCGTCGGCGGCTCGCCGGCGATCGCGCTCGGCGTCGGCGCGGTGATCTGCATCCCCGCCGCGGCCGCGCTCGCCTGCTGCGCCGCCTTCAGCGCCAGCGCCGACCCCTACGCGTATGTGCTGTCTCCGCAGATCGGATACGCGGTCTCCTCGGCGCCCCTGGTCGGCGCCGCCATCGTCGTCGGCCTGCCGACGCTGCTCGCGCAGGCCGGCCACGAAAACGGAGCCCGCGCGGTGCCGACGGCCGCCGCCGGGGCGCTTTTCGTCGCCGTCATCGCCGCGGTCCTCGTCACCGTCCTCGGCGCTCGCTTCGCCAAACGCGACAGGGTGGAGGCATGAGCGCCGCTTCCCCCGCCATGCGAGCCCTTGGGCTCGGCCGCACCTACGACGGCTTCATCGCCCTCGGGTCCTTCGACCTCGAGGTCGCCGCCGGTGAGCTCGTCGCCCTGGTCGGACCCAACGGCGCCGGCAAGACGACCTTCCTCACCCTCGCCGCCGGGCTGCTCGAGCCGACCTCCGGCGCGGTCGAGGTCGGAGCCGCCGAGGCGGGGTCGATCGAGGCCCGGCGGGCGCTCTCCTACCTTCCCGACACCCCGGTCTTCTACGAAGACCTGAGCGTCGCCGAGCACCTCGGCTACGTCGCCGCCCTTCACGGCGTCGAGGATCCCGCCCCCCGCATCGACTCGCTGCTGGCGCGGCTCGGCCTCGAGGAGTGGCGCGACGCTCTGCCGGCGGAACTCAGCCACGGCACCCGCCAGAAGGTCTCGATCGCGATCGCCTTCGCCCGCCCCTTCTCCGTCCTCATCGCCGACGAGCCCTTCGACGGCCTCGATCCGCCCAGCCGTGCCGTCCTCTTCGAGCTGCTCGGCGAGGCGCGCTCGGGGGGCGCCGCGGTGATCGTCTCCACCCACCGCCCGGACGTGATCGCCGCCGCCGGGCGCTGCGTCGGGATCCGCGACGGCCACCTCGAGTACGACGGGGCGCCCGACGCGGACGAGGTCGCCGAGTTCTTCGCGGCCTAGAGGGGCTGGTGCGGGCTCAGCCGGCCGGGCTCGACGGCTGCGCGAGTTTGACTCCGACCCGCTCCGCGACCAGGTCGATGTCGGTCCGGTGCTTGACGAGGATCGACATCGATTGGTCGAACGTCTCTTTGTCGATGTCGTCGCTACCCATCAGCAGCAGAGTTCGGGCCCAGTCGATCGACTCGGCGATCGAGGGCGGCTTCTTGAGGTCGAGGTCGCGCACCATCCGCACGACCTCGACCAGCCGCCGGGTGAGGGCCTCGGTGAGCTCGGGTGCGTGCAGGCGGACTATCTCCATCTCCCGCTCGAGGTCGGGGTAATCGAGCCACAGGTAGAGGCAGCGGCGCTTCAGCGCCTCGGTCAGCTCCCGCGAGTTGTTCGAGGTGAGGACGACGATAGGCATCGTCGTCGCCGAGACCTGGCCGAGCTCGGGGATCGTGATCTGGAAGTCGGAGAGGAGCTCGAGCAGCATCGCCTCGAACTCCTGGTCGGTCTTGTCGATCTCGTCGATCAGGAGGACGACGGGCTCGGGGCTGGCGATCGCCTGCATCAGCGGCCGCGCCAGGAGGAACTCGTCGCTGAAGATGTCGTCCTGGACCTCCTCCCAGCCGCCGCCGGCGCCGCCGGCCTGGATCCGCAGCAGCTGCTTGCGGTAGTTCCACTCGTACATCGCCTTCGCCTCGTCGAGCCCCTCGTAGCACTGGAGGCGGATCAGGTCGCGGCCGGTCGCCCGCGAGAGCGCCTTCGCCAGCTCGGTCTTCCCGACCCCTGCCGGGCCCTCGACCAGGACCGGCTTGCCGAGGCGCTGGGCGAGGAAGGAGACCAGCGCCGCGGGCTCGTCGGCGAGGTAGCCGGCACCCGCAAGTGCCTCCTTCGTCTCGGCGACAGAGCCATCGATCATTCGCGGAAGGATAATCCTGCTCCGTGCCCGACCCCTTCCTGCCGCTCGCGACGCTCCTCCCTCATAGCATCGGCCCCTACATAGCCGTGATGCTGAGCGGCTTCGCGATCGGCATCCTCGGCCACATGACGCGGGCCAAGTGGCTGATCGCGGCCGGCGTGATCCTGATCTTCCTCGGCGCCTTCCTCTTTCCCGTCGCGCTCAACATCTCGACCCAGACGCCCCGCCAGGTCGAAGAATCCCCGTCCCCCTGAGCGTCGAAGCCGCCCAGCGCCGCGGATAGCCGTACTATCGGGCGCCCCGTTCCGCCGACCTCGAGGAGGACCCCGCTTTGAGCCGACTTCGAACCCTTCTTGTCTTCGCCGCCCTCGCCGCCCTGGCGACGGCGCTCGCCGCCTGCGGCAGCAGCGGTGGAAGCAGCGACGAGAGCCCGCAGACGGTTCTCGAAGACGCGACCTTCGAAGGAATCGAAAACGCGGACCTCGACCTGACGATGGGGATCGACGTCAGCGGCGGCGATGAAGCGGGCAACATCGACGTCAACGTCTCCGGCCCGTTCCAGAGCGGCGGCGGCAAGGAAGAACTTCCCGAACTCGACATGACCGCCGAAGCCAAGGGCTCGGTCGGCGGCAAAGACGTCGACTTCGAAGGTGGGCTGGTGCTCCTCCCTGGCAAAGCTTTCGTCAGCTACGAAGGGACCGAGTACGAAGTCGACCCGACGACCTTCAGCTTCGTCGAAAGCGCGATCAAACAGGCTGCTGCGAAAGAAAGCGCCGGCGACCCGACCGAAGCGGCGACGGCCTGCCAGAAGGAAGCGGCCGCGAAGGTGAAACCGGCTGACTTCGTCGAAACGCTCAAGAACGAAGGCGGCGAAGACGTCGGCGGCACCGAAACGACCAAGATCAGCGGCGACCTCAACGTCAAGGGCGGGTTCGACGCGTTGGTCGAAGTCTTCGAAAGCCCCGCCTGCGCCTCGAGCCTCGAAGCCGCCGGCCCGCTGGGGCTGGGCAAACTCAACGAAGCTCGCAATGAAATCGAAGGCGCCCTGCAGGGCGGACACGCCGACATCTACGTCGGCGACGACAACATCGTCCGCCGCGTCGCGGCCAGCTTCACGATCGAACCGCCGGGCACCGGCGAAAAGGTCGCGGTCGAACTCGACGTCTCGTTCAGCGACGTCAACGAAGGCCAGGACATCAGCGCCCCCGAAAACGCCGAGCCGCTCGAAGGGCTGTTCAAAAAGCTCGGCGTCAACCCGCTCGAGCTGCTGCAGGGGCTGCAGGGCGGCGACATCGGCGGCCTGCTCGAAGAACTCGGCGGCGGCTCCATCCCCGGCGGCGGCGAAACCGGATCATCCGGGTCGGGTGGCAGCACCCGCCAGGAATACCTGAAGTGCATCCAGGGGGCGAGCACTCCGGTCGACCTCCAGAACTGCGCCAAGAACTTCCAGTAGGCGGGTCATGGAGGGCGGCGGAACGCCAAGGCTGAACGCCGCCTTCCTCCGCAGCCCCTACGGCTGGCCCTACCTGCTGGTGCCGCTGATCCCGATCGCGGTCGCCCTCGACCTCGCGGGCGCCGCGGCCGGCCTCGTCTTCGTCTCGGCGGCGCTGGGGATCGTCCCCACGGCGGCGCTGATGGGGCGCGCCACCGAGGAGCTCGCGGCGCGCTCGGGCCCCGGCATCGGCGGCCTCCTCAACGTCACGTTCGGCAACGCGCCGGAGCTGATCATCGCCCTCTTCGCGCTCGGCCAGGGCCTGCACGAGGTGGTCAAAGCGTCGATCGTCGGCTCGATCATCGGCAACATCCTGCTGGTGCTCGGCGCCGCGATGCTGGCCGGGGGGCTGGGGCGCGAGAAACAGACCTTTGACAAGACCAGCGCCGGGGTGCAGACGTCGATGCTCCTGCTCGCCGCCGCGGCGCTGGTGATGCCGGCGATCTTCGAGCTCGTCGAGGGCAAGGGCCTGCCGCACCCGGGGGCCGAGATCGTCGACTACGGCTCGACCGTCGAGCACCTCTCCGTGGCCGTCGCGATCGTCCTCATCGCCACCTACGTGCTCGGGCTCGTCTTCTCGCTCAAGACCCACCGCGACCTCTTCAACCCCGAGTACGAGGACGAGGACAGCTGGGGCTGGTCGGTGCGCACCTCGGTGATCGTCCTCGCCGTGGCGGGCGTCCTGGTCGGGGTGATGTCGGAGGTCCTCGTCGGCTCGATCAGCGAGGCCTCGCACGCGGTCGGGCTGTCGGAGTTCTTCATCGGCGTGATCGTCGTCGCGATCGTCGGCAACGCCGCCGAGCACTGGGTCGCGGTCCTCGTCGCGCTCAAAGACAAGATGGACCTCTCGGTCAACATCGCGATCGGCTCCAGCGCCCAGGTCGCGCTCTTCGTCGCCCCGGTCCTCGTCCTCGCCTCGTTCTTCATCGGGCCGCATCCGCTGGCCCTGGTCTTCAACGGCTTCGAGCTCGGCGCGATCCTGATCGCGATCCTGATCGCCAACTACGTCACCCAGGACGGCGAGTCGAACTGGTTCGAGGGCGTGCAGCTGCTGGCGGTCTACGTCGTCTTCGGGATCGCCTTCTTCTACGCCTAGGCCGGGCGCTCACCGGCGCCTCGCGTAGGCTCGGGCCGTGGACGCGCTGTTCCTGCTGATCAGCTTCGCGGTGATCCTCGCCGGCGCCCTGCTCTTCACCAACGCGGTCGAGTGGATCGGGCACCGGCTCGGGCTGGGGGAGGGCGCGGTCGGCAGCCTGCTGGCGGCAGTCGGCACGGCGATGCCGGAGACGATGATCTCCATCGTCGCCCTGCTCGACGCGACCGACGGGGCCGACCAGGTCGCGGTCGGGGCGATCGTCGGCGCCCCGTTCCTGCTCGGGACCCTGGCGATGGGCCTGGTCGGGCTATTCGCCTACCGATTCCGGCATCGCCGGCCGCAGGGCCTCGAGCTTCGCGTCCACCGCCCGACCCTGGAGCGGGACCTGCTCACCTTCCTCGGCTTCTTCTCGATCGCCCTGCTGCTGGCCTGGGGGGCGCCGCCGGCGCCGCGGATCCCGGCCGGCATCGCCTGTCTGCTCGCCTATCCGCTCTACGTCCGCAGCACCCTGCGCGGCGCCGGCGCGGCGCAGGACGCGGCCACCCTCGATCCGCTGATCTTCGAGCGCCGCCCCGGCCGCGGCGCCGATCCCGGGCTCGCGCTCTGCGTCCTCCAGCTCCTGGTCGGGCTCGGCGCGATGGTCGGCGGCGCCCACCTCTTCGTCGAAGCGCTGCTGGAAATCGCCTCCAGCCTCGGGGTCGACGCGGTCGTCCTGGCGCTGGTCCTGGCGCCGCTCGCGACCGAGCTCCCGGAGAAGGTCAACAGCTTCTTCTGGGTCCGCGAGGGCAAGGACTCTCTGGCGCTCGGCAACATCACCGGCGCGATGGTCTTCCAGTCGACGATCCCGGTCGGGATCGGCCTGCTCTTCACCACCTGGCACCTGAGCGCCAACGCCGCCTTATCGGTCGCCCTCGGCCTGGCAGGCGGCCTCATCGCCTACGTGACCCTGCACCGCCGGACCAGCTTCGCCCTGCCCGCAGTGGCCGCCTGGTTCGCCCTCTACGCGAGCTTCATCGTCGTCGTGATCGCGACCGCCTGATCAGCCCACTCGGCTAGGCGAGGGCCTCCTGGCCTTGGCGGAAGGCCCGGGCGAGATCGACGGAGTCGGCGCGCCAGCTCGTCGCCCGCAGCGTCCCTTTGCTGCGATATCGGCGCATGATCTCCAGGTGGTAGGGGAGGGCGACGAATCGCCGCAGCGCCTCCTCGTCGCGCCAGGCGGAGAGCGATCCGCCGCGGCCGTTTCGCAGCTGCCACCAGGTCGCCACCCCGACCGCGCCGTCGAGCTCGGCGATCGCGTCGCGCAGGCGCTCGGCGGCGAGATAGATACCCGGGATATGGCGGAGCTTCTCGGGCGTGAACTCGGTGTAGCTGACCAGCACAGGCCCGGGGAGGCCCGCCGCCGGCCCCGGTCTCCAGGCGGTCCGCACCCGCAGGCCCGAGCCGCGGTCACGTAGGAACGGCACCCGCTCCGTCGGACAGGGCTGGTGGAGGGCGTGGTTCGACATCTCCGCTCAGGCGGCGGCGAGCTCGTCGAGCGCCTTGAGGACCAGGGCGTCGTGCTTTTTGGGCTGGACCTTGGGAAAGACGCGGGCGATCTTGCCGTCGGCGTCGATGACGAAGGTCGAGCGCAGGATCCCCATGTACTTCTTGCCGTACATCGACTTCTCACCCCAGGCGCCGTAGGCCTCGGCGACGGTGTGGTCGGGATCGGAGAGCAGGGTGAACTCGAGGTCGTGGTTGCCTGCGAACTTCTTCAGCGCCTCCGGCTCGTCCGGCGAGACGCCGATCACGCGGGCGCCGGCGGCGGCGTAGTCGGCACGGCGGTCGCGGATGCCGCAGGCCTGGGTCGTGCAGCCCGAGGTTTCAGCCCGCGGGTAGAAGTAGAGGACGATCGTCTCGCCCCGCAGCCCGGAAAGGCTGACCCCCTCGCCGTCCTGGTCCAGCAGGCTGAAGTCGGGCGCCTCCTGCCCCAACTCGGCCGCCATCAGTCCTCGCGCCCTGGCTCCTGGCCCGGCTCGTCCTCGTCCAGCTCGTCGTCGCCCTGCTCGAGGGCGGTTTCGGAGACGGATCCGGTCGAGCCCGGGTGGTAGTGGGTCTGGAAGGCCTCGAGCAGCTGGTCGCGGCGGTCCTCGTCGACCGGGACGTCGTCGGAGACGCGGACCCAGTCGGCGCCCTCGTAGTTCTCCATGTTGAAGACCTCCTGGTCGAGGGAGGTGGAGTCATCGACGATCACGACGACCTCTGTCTGGGGGTTGAAATAGGTCCCCGGCTGCACCAGCAGCTCCTCGACCTCATAGAGATTCTCGTCAGTGACGCGCTCCATCAACCCGATCCTACGCAAACTCGGCGAGCTGGCGCTCTGTCTCGGCCTCGACGTCCAATTCCGGTTCCCCCCGGCGCAGCCGGCGTTCGTTGCGGGAGACCACCAGGCGCCGCACTTCCTCGCGCAGCTCGTCGTCCATCGTCGGGGCCTCGACCGGCGCCGCCAGCACCCGGCTGACCTCGGCCTCGACGTCGAGCGGGGGTTCCCCTCGCTGGACCCGCCGGTAGGACTTGGCCTCGATCATCTGCCGCGCCTCGGCCTCCTGCTGGTGGCGGTTGACGGGGGGCGGCCCGGCGGACGGGCGCGCCGGCGGCAGCTCCTGCTCGATCGCGAACTCGCCTTTCCCGATCCGCTTCCAGGCGCCGCCGGAGCGGGCGAATGAGATCGCCGCTATCGGCAGCACGACGAGGGTGATGAGGATCAGGACGGTGCCGGCGTCGATCGCCATCGGACCAGGGTAGCCATGACCCGGAGCCGGGGCAATATCCGGCCGTGGGGATGAACCAAGGCGTCAAGTCCGGTACTCTTTCCGGTTGGTTGACTGACTAGTCAATCGGCCCTCTCTCACCACCAAAAAGGAGCTTCGAGCAGTGGTTGACTTCACCCTGACCGACGAGCAGAAGGATCTGCGCGAGCTGGCGCACAACTTCGCTGAGAAAGAGATGCGGAGTGTCGCCTGGGAGCTGGACAAGGACGGCGGCTGGCCCGCCGACGTCATCCAGAAGGCCTGGGACGTCGGGTTGATGAACACCCACATCCCCGAGGCCTATGGCGGCCCCGGGCTCGACTACCTCTCCGGCTGCCTGATCGAGGAGGAGATGGGCTGGGGCTGCTCCGGCATCGGCACCTCGCTGATGGCCAACGGCCTCGCCTCGGCGCCGATCACCCTCGGCGGCTCCGAGGAGACGAAGAAGAAGTACCTCGGAATGCTCTGCGAGGAACCGAAACTCGCCTCCTTCTGCCTGACCGAGCCCGACGCCGGCTCCGACGTCAGCGGCATGAAGACCAAGGCCGTGAAGAAGGGTGACAAGTACGTCATCAGCGGCTCCAAGTGCTTCATCACCAACGGCACCTACGCCGATTACTTCACCGTCTACGCGAAGACCGACCCCGAGGGCGGCCATCGCGGGATCAGCGCCTTCGTCGTCGACGCCGACCTCCCCGGGGTCTCCGTCGACAAGAAGGAGGACAAGATGGGCCAGCGGGCGTCAAACACCGCGACCATCTCCTTCGACGAAGTCGAGATCCCGGCCGAGAACCTCCTCGGCGAGGAGAACAAGGGCTTCAAACTGGCGATGATGACCCTCGACCGGACCCGTCCCGGCGTCTCGGCGATGGCCGTCGGAATCGGCCGTGCCGCCCTCGAGTACGCCACCGACTACTCGAAAGAACGGGTCCAGTTCGGCGTCCCGATCGCGATGCACCAGGCGATCCAGTTCATGATCGCCGACATGGCGACGAAGGTCGAGGCGGCCCGCCTCCTCGTCTGGAGCTCGGCGGTCATGCTCGACCAGGGGCAGCGCAACAGCAAGGTCTCCTCGATGGCCAAGCGCTTCGCCGCCGACTCGGCGATGGAGATCACCGTCGACGCGGTCCAGGTCTACGGCGGCTACGGCTTCATCAAGGAGTACCCGGTCGAGAAACTGATGCGCGACGCGAAGATCATGCAGCTCTACGAGGGCACCAGCCAGATCCAGCGCCTCGTGATCGCCAAAGAAGTCCTGATCCCGCGGGCGGTCGGCGAGCCGACTCCCGAGGCCGAGGCCAAGGCTGCCAAAGAGTCCGAGAGCAGCCAGGCCGAGCAGGCAGCGGCCACGGTCTGAACGTGAGCGTCTC
Source organism: uncultured Solirubrobacterales bacterium (assembly GCA_963795295.1). Classification (GTDB taxonomy): domain Bacteria; phylum Actinomycetota; class Thermoleophilia; order Solirubrobacterales; family 70-9; genus VRUE01. Next base: position 412,236 of record CAWCHE010000003.1, on the reverse strand, counting down.
CGAGCGCGCCGCTGAGGGAAAGGCGGCGCGCTCGAAGGCTCCACGCTCGTCGCACGGCGAGTGGGAGCCCGCCTCCGGGCGCGAGGACCCGGTCGCGATCCTCGAGGGGCAGTCCGCCTCGCGGGTCCAGGAGCTGATTCCGATCCGCTACGGGCGGATGGCGGCTTCCGCCTTCACCTTCTACCGTGGCGCCGCCGCGGTGATGGCGGCCGACCTTGCCGGGACGCCGGACTCGGGGCTGGAGGTCCAGGCCTGCGGCGACGCCCACCTCTCCAACTTCGGCGTCTTCGCAGCCCCGGACCGGCGCCTCGTCTTCGACCTCAACGACTTCGACGAGACCCTGCCGGGGCCCTGGGAGTGGGACGTCAAGCGGCTCGCCGCGAGCTTCGAGATCGCCGCCCGCGACAACGGCTTCAAGCGCAAGCAGCGCGACTCGGTGCTGCTGACGCTGGCCCGCCGGTACCGCGAGGCGATGCGCGAGTTCGCCGCCATGCGCTACCTCGACGTCTGGTACGCGCGCCTCGACGAAGACGCGATCCGCGGACAGCTGCGCGCGGGCGCCAGCAAGGAGCTCGTCGCCCGGGTGGAGAGGGACGCGGCCAAGGCCCGGGCCAAGGACAGCCTCAGGGCGCTCGGCAAGCTCACCCACGTCGTCGACGGGGAGCTGCGGATCGTCAGCCGCCCGCCGCTGGTGGTCCCGATCGAGGAGCTGCTTCCCGATGATCAGAAAATCGACGTCGAAGCGATGCTGCGCGAGGTGATCGGGCGCTATGGCGAGTCGCTCAAGGACGATCGCCGCAGGCTGCTGGAGACCTACACCTTCCGCCACGTCGCCCACAAGGTGGTCGGGGTCGGCAGCGTCGGGACCCGCGCCTGGATCATCCTGATGACCGGCCGCGACGACGAGGACCCGCTCTTCCTCCAGGCAAAGGAGGCCCAGGCCTCCGTGTTCGAGCCCTACGTGGGGGAGAGCGAGTTCTCGAACCACGGCCAGCGCGTCGTCGAGGGCCAGTGGCTGATGCAGGCCGCGAGCGACAGCTTCCTCGGCTGGTGCCCGGTCAAGGGCATCGACGGCCGCAACCGCGACTTCTACGTCCGCCAGCTCTGGGACGGCAAGGGCTCCAGCGACATCGAGGCGATGGACCCGGTGGCGATGGAGATCTACGCGCGCCTCTGCGGCTGGACGCTGGCGCGGGCCCACGCCCGCTCGGGTGACTCGGTCGCGATCGGCGCCTACCTCGGCGCCGGAGAGACCTTCGACGGGGCCCTGGCCGAGTTCTCCCGCCGCTACGCCGACCAGAACGAAATTGACTTCGCGGCGGTGAGGACGGCGATCGACTCAGGGCGCCTCCCGGTCGAGTACGCCTGACGGCGGAATAGGGTTCGGTCATGGCCAAATGGGGAGTGCTCACGGTTCTCGGCGCTGCCCAGTTCCTGATGGTGCTCGACCAGGCGGTGATGAACGTCGCGATCTCCCAGCTGGTCGAGGACTTCGACACGACGGTGACGACGATCCAGATCGTGATCGCCTTCTACGCGCTGGTGATGGCGGGCCTGATGCTGATCGGCGGCAAGCTGGGCGACATCATGGGACGGAAGCGCATCTTCGCGATCGGGCTCGTCATCTACGGCTGCGGCTCGGCCCTCACGGCGGTCTCCTGGAACGTTCCAAGCCTGATGTTCGGCTGGTCGGTGCTCGAGGGGATCGGCGCCGCGATGGTGCTGCCGGCGATGGTCGCCCTGGTCGCCTCCAACTTCCGCGGCCAGGACCGGGCCCTGGCCTACGGCGTTCTCGGCGGCGTCGCCGGCGCCGGGATCGCCGTCGGCCCGATCCTCGGCGGCTGGGCGACGACTGAGCTGAGCTGGCGGGTCGTCTTCGCCGGCGAGGTCGTCGTCGTGATCGGGATCCTGCTCGGCCTGCGGCTGATCAAAGAGCCGCAGCGAAGTGGACCGGTTCCGCAGCTCGACTGGGTCGGCGGGGTCCTCTCCGCGGCCGGGCTCGGCGTCATGGTCCTCGGAGTCCTGCAGGCGAGCAACTGGGGTTGGCTGCTGCCGCGTAGCTCGCCGATCGAGCCCTTCGGCCTCTCGCTGACCCCGTTCGTGATCGCCGCCGGCGGGCTGATCCTCGCCGGCTTCCGCGCCTGGGAGGCGAGGCGTGAGCGCCGCGGGGAGGACCCGCTGGTCCACCTCGGCATGCTCAAGATCCCTCGCCTGCGCAGCGGCCTGGCGATGCTGCTCGCCCAGAACCTGATCCTGATGGGGATCTTCTTCACCGTCCCGCTCTTCCTCCAGATCGTCCAGGGGCTAGACGCTCTCGAGACGGGCGTGCGAATGCTGCCGGCCTCGGTCGGCCTCTTCGCCGCCGCCCTCGCGGGCTCGGCTCTGGCGAAGCGTTTCCCCGCCAGGGCGCTGGTCCGCATCGGGCTCGTCATCGACCTGATCGCCGCCCTGCTCCTCCTCGACACGATCGAGCCCCAGCTCGACAACAGCTCGTTCCTGATCGCGATGGGGGTTCTCGGGATCGGGATGGGGCTGATCGTGTCCCAGCTCGGGAACGTCGTCCAGTCCTCGGTGGAGGACAGCGATCGCAGCGAGGCGGGGGGCCTGCAGTTCACGGCGCAGCAGCTCGGCTCCTCGCTGGGGACCGCCCTGCTCGGGGCGATCGTGATCAGCGCCCTGATCGGGTCATTCACGGGCAGCGTCGCGAACGATCCCCGAATCTCCAACGACGTCGAGCAGACGGTGAACGTCCAGGTCAGCGCCGGGGTCAGCTTCGTCAGCGCCGACCAGGTCCGTGCGGCCGCGGAAGCAGAGGACCTGGACACGGGGACGACCGACGCGCTCGTGTCCCACTACGAAGACGCTCAGGTCTCGGCGCTGAAGATCGCCTTCCTGGCCGCGGCGCTGCTGGTCGTCGTCTCCTTCTTCTTCACCGGGAACCTGCCGGCGAAGAAATTCGACGAGCTGGAAACGGCTCCGCGGCCGCCGCCGGTCCCCGCCTAACCCGTCGTCCGCCTGCGATACGCCCGCAGCGTCAGCGGGACGACGATCGCGAGCAGCGCCACGCACCAGAGCACCGATGCCAGCACCGGGTGAGTCAGCGGCCAGACGGCGTCGGGGGGCGTGGCGGTCGGGTTGCCGAACAGAGTGCGGACGGCCGCCGCCCAGGCGCTGACCGGGTTGTATTCGGCGAACTGGCGGAGCCCGTCGGGAAGGCCGGCGACCGGGACGAAGGTCCCCGCCACGAACGTCATCGGGAAGATGACGAGGAAAGCGATCCCCTGGACGACGTCGGGGGAGCGGGCGATGACGCCGATCAGGGTTCCGAGCCAGACCATGGTGACCCCGAGGAGAGCGACCAGGGCGAACCCGGCCACGGCTTCGAGCGGGTCGCTGTTGATGCGCCAGCCGACCAGCAGGCCGCTGGCGACCATGATCGCGACGGCGATGGTCGTCGCCGCCAGCTCGGCCGTCAGATGGCCGAACAGAAATGCGGGGCGCATCATCGGCAGCGAGCGGAAGCGATCGAGGATCCCCTCGCCGAGGTCGGTCGCCATCGAGATCCCGGGGCCCATCATCCCGAAGGCGAGCGTCTGCACGATGATCCCGCCGATCAGGTATTCGTGGTAATCGCCGCCTCCCGGGATGGCGATCACGCCGCCGAAGACGAAGGAGAACAGCAGCACGAACATCAGCGGCTGCAGGGTGACGTCGAGCAGCTTCTCCGGGATCTGGCGGATGTGGGCGAGGCTGCGGCCGGCGATCGCGAGCGAGTCGGAGACGAGCCAGCGAATGCGCCCGGGCCCGGCGGCGGTGGTCGTGAGCGTGGTCGACGTCATCGGCCGCTCACCTCCTCGGCGGTGGGGGGTCGGGTGATCGAGAGGAAGACGTCGTCGAGCGTGGCCTCGCGCCTGTGCACGTCGCTGGCGTCGACGCCGGACTCGTCGAGCATGCGAACGACCTCGATCAGGCGCGTCTCCGCGGTCGCCTCGGCGGTGACCAGCGAGTGCTCGCGGTCGAGGTCGATCGCCCCGCCGGTCAGCCGTCCCAGAGCTTCCGCCGCGGGATCGAGCTGGGCGGAGTCGGGCAGGGTCACCGCTATCCGTTCGCCGCCGTGGTCGGCCTTGAGCGCGGCCGGTGACCCCTCGGCGGCGATCGTGCCGTGGTCGAGCAGGACGACCCGGTCGGCAAGCCGGTCGGCCTCCTCCAGGTATTGGGTCGTCAGCAGCAGGGTCATGCCCTCGCCGACAAGCTCGCGCAGCAGCGCCCAGAGCTCGTTGCGGCTCTCGGGGTCGAGGCCGGTGGTCGGCTCGTCGAGGAAGAGCACCGGCGGGGCGGCGACCAGGCTGGCGGCGAGGTCGAGGCGGCGCCTCATCCCGCCGGAGAAGTCCCTGACGAGTTTTCCGGAGACGTCGGCGAGCCCCAGGCGCTCGAGCAGCTTGTCGGCCCGATCCCGGCGGATGGCTCGCGGCAGGTGGTACAGGCGGCCGATCAACTCCAGGTTCGCGCGGGCACTCAGCAGCCCGTCGACGGTCGCGGTCTGGCTGGTCAGCCCGATCCGCTCCCGGGCCCGTCCCGGTTCTGAGACGACGTCGGCGCCGGCGACGGAGGCGCCGCCCTCGGTGGGGAGGGCGAGCGTGGTGAGAATGCGTATCGCGGTCGTCTTGCCGGCCCCGTTGTGGCCGAGGAGGCCGAGCACGGAGCCCCGGGGGACGTCGAGATCGAAGTTGCGGAGAGCCCAGAAGTCATCTCCGTAGCGCTTGCCGAGACCCTGGGCGACTATTGCGTTTCCTTGGTAATCCTGATTCATCTAGTACCTCGGACGTAGAAGTAGTACGGCGTACGATCAACCTAGCAGTACGCTGTACGAAATGTCGCCTGGCCGGAAACAGAAGGACGAGCGGGTGGGGATGATCTGGCTGCGGCCGGAGCCGAGCGCCCGCCGCCCGACACACTCGCGGGCGCAGATCGCCGCGGCGGCCCTGGCGATTGCCGACGAGGACGGCTTCGACGCCGTCTCGATGCGCCGGGTGGCGCAGGAGCTCGGCGCCGGGACGATGACGCTCTACCACTACGTCAGGAACAAGGACGAGCTGATCACCCTGATGGTGGACGCGGTGATGGGGGAGGTTCTCGTCCCCGAGGATGAGCTCTCCGATCATTGGCGCACCGCCCTGACCCAGGTGGCGACGCGGACGCGCGAGGCGTTCAGCAACCACCGCTGGACCCTCGATCGGCTCGGCGACGGCCGGCCCGGGCCCAACGGCATCCGCCACTTCGAGCAGACGCTCCACGCCGTCGCCGGGATCGAGATCTCCAGAGATGAGAAGTTCGAGCTGATCGCCCTGGTCGACGACTACGTGTTCGGCTTCTGCCTGCGCGAGGCGCAGGAGCTGGCCGAGCACGAGCGCGGCTGGCCGCAGGAGGTGGCCGAGTTCCTCCAGCACGAACTCGACAGCGGCGACTACCCGCTGGTCCGCGAGTACCTCGGCGGCGACATCGAGAGCGCCAACGAGATGGTCACCGAGCTGATCCGCCGCGGCGGGCGCTTCGAGCGCGGCCTCGGCAGGCTGCTGGACGGCGTCGAAGCGGAGCTGGCCGCAGGCTAGGCCGGGGCCTTGGCCCGCGCGGTCTTCTGGCGCTGGATTTTGTCGAGGTGGACCTTGCGCAGCCGCACCGACTCGGGCGTGATTTCCACGCACTCGTCCTCGCGCAGGAACTCGAGCGAGGCTTCCAGCGTCAGCCGGGTCGCCGGCTCGAGCCGCTCGAGCACCTCGGCGCCCGCGGCGCGCATGTTGGTCTGCTGCTTCTCCTTGATCGCGTTGACGTCCATGTCCTCGGTGCGGGCATTCTCGCCGACGATCATCCCCTCGTAGACCTCCTCGCCGGGGCCGACGAAGAGCGTTCCCCGGTCCTGCAGGTTGGCGAGCGAGTAGCCGGCGGTCTTGCCGCGGCGGTCGGCGACGATCGAGCCGCTGGCGCGGGTCCGCAGCTCTCCGAACCAGGGCTCCCAGCGGTCGAAGACGTGGTTCATGATCCCGGTGCCGCGGGTCTCGGTGAGGAATTCGGTCCGGAACCCGATCAGCCCGCGGGCCGGGACCAGGAACTCCATCCGCACCCAGCCGGTCGAGTGGTTGACCATCTGCTCCATCCGGCCCTTGCGCGAGGCGAGCAGCTGCGTGATCGCGCCGACGTGCTCCTCGGGGGCGTCGATCGAGAGCCGCTCGACCGGCTCGTGCAGCTTGCCGTCCTCCTCGTGGGTGACGACCTGGGGCTGGCCGGCGGTCAGCTCGAAGCCCTCGCGGCGCATCAGCTCGAGCAGCACCACCAGCTGCAGCTCGCCGCGGCCCTGGACCTCCCAGGCGTCGGGACGGCCGATGTCGTTGACCCGGATCGAGACGTTGCCGACCAGCTCGGCGTCGAGGCGGTCGAGGATCTGGCGGGCGGTGACCTTGCTTCCCTCGAGCCCGGCGAGGGGAGAGGTGTTGATCCCGATCTGGATCGCGAGCGAGGGCTCGTCGACGCTGATCACCGGCAGCGGCACGGGGTTCTCGGGGTCGGCGAGGGTCTCGCCGATCGTCACCTCTTCGATCCCGGCTACGGCGATGATTTCCCCGGGGCCGGCCTCCTTCGCCGAGACCCGCTCCAGCGCCTCGGTGACGTAGAGCTCGGAGACCGCAGCTTTCTGGATCGTGCCGTCGGCCCGGCACCAGGCGATCGGCTGGCCGGAGCGGATCGTGCCGTTGCGGACGCGGCAGATCGCCAGGCGGCCGACGTAGGGGGAGGCGTCGAGGTTGGTGACGTGGGCCTGGAGCGGCGCCTCGGGGTCGTACTCGGGTGCCGGGATCTTCTCCAGCATCAGGTCGAGCAGCGGCGAGAGGTCGGTGCCCTCGACCCCCTCCTCGAGCGAGGCCCAGCCCGCTTTCGCGTTGGAGTAGACGATCGGGAACTCGATCTGGTCGGAGTCGGCGTCGAGGTCGAGGAAGAGCTCGTAGACCTCGTCGACGACCTCGGCGATGCGGGCGTCGGGGCGGTCGACCTTGTTGATGACGAGGATCACCGGCAGCTTCGACTCGAGCGCCTTGCGGAGGACGAAGCGGGTCTGGGGAAGGGGGCCCTCGGAAGCGTCGACGAGGAGGAGGACGCCGTCGACCATCGTCAGCCCGCGCTCGACCTCGCCGCCGAAGTCGGCGTGCCCGGGGGTGTCGACGATGTTGAGCTTGACCCCGTCGTGATGGATCGCCGTGTTCTTGGCGAGGATCGTGATCCCCTTCTCGCGCTCGAGGTCCATCGAGTCCATCACCCGCTCGGCCACGTCCTGGCCCTTGCGGAAGGCGCCCGTCTGCCAGAGCATCTTGTCGACGAGGGTCGTCTTGCCATGGTCGACGTGGGCGACGATGGCGATATTTCGGAGGTCGTCTCTTGTGGTCATCTCATTCGCAAATGTAGGGAAGGGGGGAGGCAACAAAAGACGAGGCCCGCCAAGGGCGGGCCTCGTCAACTCAAAGCGCGGTGCGCTGCTACGACGTCTGCTGAACGCTCGCCGCGGCGGGGCCCTTGGGCCCTTCCTCGGACTCGTAGCTCACCTTGGAACCCTCGGTAAGGGACTTGAAGCCCTCGCCGAGGATGGCGCTGTGATGAACGAAGACATCCTTCGAGCCGTCATCGGGTGTTATGAACCCGTAGCCCTTGTCGTCGCTGAACCACTTGACTGTTCCGGTGGGCATTCGTTGCCTCCACTTCTTTGTGCTGCGAACGCGGAAGCGGTGAAGCAACGACGCGAGCGCTAGACACAGCTTTTATCGGGGTCAATTGACCCGATCCAACGGCCGGACCGTAGCATCTGGGAATCCGATCCGCTCGGAAGTCCGTTTGCCCGTGTTCAAGGGAAGACATCACCGGTCGATACGTCAAGCGATGACGCGTGCGGGCGACCCATGGCGCCTGGGGGCGGTGCTCACCTTCGTGGCGTTGGCCCTGGCCTGCGGCCTGGCCCCCGCCGGGGCGCTCGCCCGATCCTCCGGCGCCCTCTCCACCCGGCTCAGCGAGCTGGCGAAGCCCGCGGTCCGCTCGGCTCCCGAGGACGAGCAGGCGGGCGCCCTCAGCGTCGCCGCGGAAGGGGCCGGCAGCCTCGTGCGCCGCGGCAGCCGCGTCCTGGTCGAAGTCAGGTTCGAAGCGGGGGCGCTCGGTGCCCTCGAGGCCCTGCGAGCGACCGGCGCCGAGATCGTCGCCTCCAGCCGCCGGTACCAGACGGTCACGGTTGCCACCGCGCCCGAGAACCTGCACGCGCTGACGTCGATACCCGGGGTGGCCAGCGCCCATGAGGTGCTGGCCCCGGTCACCGCCGCGGCTCCCTGCGGCGCCGCCACCTCCGAGGGCGACACCCAGCTCAACGCCGCCGCGGTGCGCGCGGACCTCGGCATCGACGGCTCCGGTGTGACTGTCGCGATCCTCTCGGACTCGTTCAACCGCGACGGCACCGCCGCCACCAACGCCACCGAGGACGTCGCCGACGGCGACCTGCCGGGCCCGGGGAACCCCTGCGGGCGGACCAGGGCGGTGGGGATCTTCGGCGACCCGGTGATCCCGGACGAAGCCACCGATGAGGGCAGGGGGATGGCCCAGATCGTCCACGACCTCGCCCCGGGGGCGGCGATCGACTTCGCCACCGCCTTCGACGGCGAAATCGCCTTCGCCAACAGCATCCGCTCGCTCGCCGCGGCCGGCGCCCGGGTGATCGTCGACGACATCAGCTACCTCGGCGAGCCGTTCTTCCAGGACGGGCCGATCGCGGTGGCGATCAACGAAGTCGTCGGCGAGGGGGCCACCTATTTCTCGGCGGCCGGGAACGACAACCTGATCGACGCCGGTGGGCGCGATATCGCCTCCTGGGAAACGCCCGAATTCCGCGACGCCCCTGGCTGCCCCGCCGCCCTCGAAGCGCTCGCCGCCACCGAACACTGCCTCGACTTCGACCCGGGCCCGGGCGTCGATGAGACATACGGGATCACGGTCGAGGAAAAAGAAACGCTGACCGTCGACCTGCAGTGGGCCGAACCGTGGGACGACGTCAGCGCGGACATCGACGCCTACCTGCTCGACCCGGCCGGGCAGCCGATCGAAGAAGGCGGGAGCCCGGTCGGAAGCTTCGGCAACAACGTCGGCGACAAAGGCTCGCAGCGGCCCGTCGAGATCTTCAGCTGGGAAAACCCCGGTCCCGCGCAGGAGGCGCAGCTGGCGATCAATCGCTGCTTCAGCTCCGTCACCGAGGCCGAGGAAGAAAAAGGGTGCAACCCGGACGCCGACCGCTTCGTGAAACCGCGCCTGAAGCTGATGCTGACCCAGAACGGCGAAGGGGTGACGGAGACCGAGTACCCGCACTCTTCCGGCCCCGACGTGGTCGGGCCGACCGTCTACGGGCACAGCGGCGGAGCCGGCGCGATCTCCGTCGCCGCCGTCCCCTACAGCAACGGCGCCACGGCTGAGCCCTACTCCTCCCGCGGCCCTTCGCTGCACCTCTTCGGCCCGGCAGAAGGCAAAGGCGCGGCCGCCCCGATCGCGCCGCAGACGATCGCCAAGCCCGACATCGCGGCCACCGACTGCGGCCAGACCAGCTTCTTCGTCCCGGTCGCCAAAACCACGACCTACCGCTTCTGCGGCACCTCCGCGGCCGCACCGCACGCCGCCGCCGTCGCGGCGCTGGCCCTGCAGGCGAACCCGTCGCTGACCCCGGCGGAAATCCGCGCCGGGATGGAGGCGACCGCCAGGCCGGTCGGCTCCTTCGGCCCGACCGCGGTCGGGGCCGGCCTGATCGACGCCGTGGGCCTGATCGGTGGTTCCGCCCTGCCGCCGTCGGTATCGATCACCGGGGCTCCGGCGGCGGTGAGCAGGAACCGCTCGCCCTCGATCGCCTTCGCGGCGAACCGCCCGGCCAGCTTCAGCTGTGAGATCGACGGCAGCGCCCCGTTTCCCTGCACCTCGCCGTTCACCCCGCCCGAACCGCTCGGCGACGGGCTCCACGGCTTCGCCGTCAGCGGCGTCGACCACTCAGGGCGGCGCGGCGCCTCCCCGGTGGCCAGCTTCAGGGTGGACACGACTCCGCCGCGCACCTTCTTCCGCACCCGCCCGCGGAAAACGATCCGGACCTCCGGCCGCCTCGCCAGGGCGGCCTTCGGCTTCCACTCGAACGAGGAAGGGGTCCAGTACACCTGCCGGGTCGACGGCGGCCTCTTCCGCTTCTGCCCGGAACGCCTCTCCCGCCGCTTCAAGGTCGGCCGTCACTCGCTCCGGGTGAAAGCGGTCGACCCCGCCGGCAACATCGACGCGACGGCCGCCGTCTACCGCTTCGTGGTGGAGCGGGTCGGCTCGTCCTGAGCCTCGCGGCGCGATTGGCGCCGGACGATCCGGTGGCCGAGCGCCAGCAGCGCCAGCAGCAGGACCCCGCTGCCGATCACGAGCGGGTCGGTCAGCTCGAGGCTCTCGATCCTGGTCCCGAAGTAGACCGCGAGGGCGGTCACCGGCAGGTAGCCGACGACCGTGGTCCAAACGAAGCGCCAGGGCGGCACCCGGGCGGCGCCGGCGGCGTAGGAGGTGAGGCTGAAGGGGAGGATCGGGATCAGGCGGACTGCGATCAGGAGGGTGGCGCCGCCGCGGGAGACCATCGCCTCGATCCGATCGAAGCGCTCCGCGCCCAGCCAGCGGTCGAGCAGCGGCCGCGCGACCGAGGCCCCGATCGCGTAACAGAGCAGCCCCGAGAGGACCCAGCCGAACATGACCAGCGCCAGCGCCGGGAAGAAGCCGTAGGCGAAGCCGGCGGCGGCGTCGACGATCTCGGCCGGGTAGAAGACGACGGAGTGGATCAGGGAGAGGGCCAGGATCAGGAACGGCCCGGCGACCCCGAGGCTGTCGAGCTGGCGGCGGACCTCATCGGAGTCGCCGGCGATCGCGGCGGTGAAGGCGTCGTGGAGGGCAGGCACCGCGAAGACGAGCCCGGCGAGCAGCGCGATCCCCGCCACGGTCACGCCGATCTCGGCCAGAGGCGGCCTCCAGCGGTCCTCCTTCACCCCAGCAGGCGCTCAGCCAGTCCCGAGTGGCGCCCGCCGCTGTCGTCGCGGCGGATCGCGGACTCGAGCGCGGCCCTGTCACCGACCAGGACGCAGGTGCTGCGGGCGCGCGTGATCGCCGTGTAGAGGAGGGGGCGGGTCAGCATCCGGACGTGGGAGCGGTGGCAGACGCCGACAACGACCGGGACCTCGCAGCCCTGGGCCTTGTGGACGGAGATCGCGTAGGCGTGCTTCAGGGTCGCCGTCTCCTCGTAGGGGATGTCGAGCGTCCCGCCCGTGTCGGTGTCGACCCGGATCGTTTCCTCCGCGGGGTCGTCGGAGCGGAGGAAGACGATCGAGCCGTTCATCAGCCCCAGCTCGTGGGAGTTGCGGGTCTGGATCAGCCTGTCGCCGAGCCGGAAGCGACCGTTGAGGGCCGGCTCTCCGCGCGGGTTGAGCTCCGCCTGGAGGCGCTCGTTGAGCGCGTCGATCCCGACCGCCCCTCGGTACATCGGCGCCAGCACCTGGACGTCGCGGATCGGGTCCATCCCGAAGCGCTTCGGCACCCGCTCGGCGACGACCTCGACCACGGTCTCCAGGGCCCGCTCGGGGGATGGCCGCTCGATGAAGAAGAAGTCCTGTTCCTGGTCCTCCTCGGGCTCCAGGTGCGGCGGCCGGCCGCCGTTGATCTCGTGGGCCGCGGTTGTGATCATCGACCTCGCCGCCTGGCGGAAGATCTGACTCAGCCTCACCACCGGCGCGATCCCGGAGACGATCAGGTCTTCGAAGGGCTTGCCGGCGCCGATCGGGGGCAGCTGGTCGGCATCGCCGACGAAGACGACGTGGGTCGACTCGGCGAGGCCTTCGAGCAGGACCTCGATCAGCCGCAGGTTCAGCATCGAGGACTCGTCGACGATCACCATGTCGGCCGGCAGCGGGTGCCCGGGGCCGAACGCCGGCCTGCGGCCCGGCATCCACTCGAGCAGGCGGTGGATCGTCTTCGCCTCGCCGCCGGTCGCCTCCTCCAGGCGCCTGGCCGCCCGACCGGTCGGCGCGCAGAGGACGATCCGCGCGTTGGCCGCCTCGGCCTCGACGACGATCGCCTTCGTGCAGACGGTCTTGCCGACGCCGGGGCCCCCGGTCAGGACCGAGATCCGCGACGCGAACGCGCCCCTCACCGCCGCCCACTGCTCGTCGGTGAGCTCCCCCTCCGGCGCCTCGCCGGGCTCATGGTCAAGGTGCGGCGCGCCGCTCGCGCGGGCGCGCAGCGTCTCCGCGACGGCGATCTCGCTGGCGTGGGTCGGCTCGCGGTAGACGCGTCCTTCTTCGAAGAGCGCCCCCGGGGATTCGGCCAGGACGTCCGGGTCGGGGGTCAGCCCGATCAGCTTCGAGGTCCGCGCCGTCAGCTCGTCCAGCGGCAGATAGGTATGCCCTCCCTGCTCCGCTTCGCCGAGGACGTAGACGGCAGCGGCCTGGGCGCGGCGGCTCGACTCGGGCGGGACGTCGGCGGCGAGGGCGATCTTGTCGGCGCGGGCGAAACCGACCCCGGCGACCTCGGTCAGGCGGTATGGGTCCTCGTGGAGGATCGCGGTCGAGCTGTCCCCGAAGCGGGCGTGGATCGGCGCCGCCAGGTGGGCGAGGCCGTGGGGGGCGAGCTGGACATGGAGGTCGCGCACCGCCCGCGAGGCATGCCAGGACTCGGCGGCCGCCGCGGCCTGCCTGGCGCTGACCCCGGTCAGGGCCCCGAAGACCGAGGCCGGGTCGGCGGCGATCGCGCTCAGCACCCCCTCGCCGTGCTCATCGACCAGGCGCTCGGCGCGGGCCGGGCCGATGTGGCGCAGCGAGGTCAGGTAGGCGACCCGGCCGGCGCGGTCGGCCGGGTCGAGCGGCAGCGCGCCGCGAGCGCGCAGCTGACGTCCGTAGCGCGAGTGGGTCTGCCACTCGCCGCTGACTTCGGCCCTGTCGCCCGCCTTGAGATGGGCTACCGGGCCGACCAGCGCAAACCCCTCGCCCGTCTCGGTGTCCTCGACCTCGAGCACGGCGTAGCCGTCGTCCTCGGCGCTGAAGATCACCCCCAGCACCTCGACCGTGGCCGCGTGGTCGGTCGCGTCGGCCTCGAACAGTGTCGCGGTGCCGTTCACAGCTCAAAGCTAGACCCCCGCGAGGCGGCATACCATCGGGTCGTGGCCACCATCGCCGAGCTTCCGCATATCGATGAGCACTCGACCCGGGTCGCGGCTGGCGCCGACGCGACCTGGGGGGCCCTGCTGAGGGTCGTCGACGGCAGCTTCTCGGCCGGTGCGACGCCCGCCATCGCCAAGATCGTGGGCTGCGCCGAGACTGAGGCCGCTGGGCCGCGGCCACTGGCCGCCGGCTCGACGATCCCGGGCTTCCGCGTCGACTCGGCGATCGAGCCCCGCGAGCTGGCGTTGGCCGGTCGGCACCGCTTCTCCGATTACGCGCTGATCTTCCGGCTCGAGGACGACGGGCCGCAGGGGACCCGGCTGCGCGCCGAGACCAGGGCCGTGTTCCCGGGCCTGAAGGGGAGCGTCTACCGGGCGCTGGTGATCGGCACCCGCGGGCACGTGCTCGTCACCCGCCGCCTGCTCGAGGCCGCCAAGAGTCGGGCGGAGAGAGCGGCCTGACGTGGCCGTGACGCCGGGCCCTGGCCCAGCGGCCGGTCTCTGCGACAGCTGCCGGCACCAGCGCCTGGTGCCGAATACCCGGGGGTCGGTCTTCTCGCTCTGCGAGAGGTCGCGGACCGAGCCGGGCTACCCGCGCTATCCCCGCATCCCGGTGGCCGCCTGCCCCGGCCACGAGCTTCGCGACCGGGGCGGGGGGGACGGCGCGCCGCTCGGCTAGCTCGCCGCCATCGGGTCCGGCTCACCGAGCTTTGTGACGTCGGGGGCCTCGTAGGCCTCGCCGACCTTGCCGCCGAGGACGAGGATCCGGATTCCGTCGTCGCCGGGCCAGACCTTGCGGCCGATGCCGGGGCCGACGCGGGCGATGTGGTCTTCGTCGAGCGGAAAGCGCTCGCCCTCGATCTCGATCTCGCCGCCACCGCGCAGGGTGAGGTAGACCTCCTCCTGGCCGTCTTCGGCGTGGTCGTGATCCGGGTAGTTGTCGTAGTTGGGCGGCATGTCGATTATCTGCATGCCGAACGATTCGACCCCGAGTTCCGCTCGGGCGCGCTTGAAGGCGCCTCCGAAGACTGCCTCCATGTCGTCGATCTTCTTCACAGCGTGGGTGCTCATCTGTCCTCCTTGAAAGGGCTCTTCCCCCTGGTTGGATCTGGCGCCGCGATCCTATAGCCAGCACGAACGTTCGTGCTTTTTTGTAGTCTCGACAGGATGAGCACCGAGACGACGAGCGCCGGAGCCGACCTGCGCGAGGCGGCGGGAAAGGGGGCGGTGACGCGCGCGGCGATCCTCGAGCGGGCGATCGACCTTGCCTCGGCCGAGGGCCTCGACGGCCTCAGCATCGGCCGCCTGGCCGGCGAGCTTGGGATGAGCAAGAGCGGCCTCTTCGCCCACTTCGGCTCCAAGCAGGACCTGCAGCTGGCGGCGATCGAGGAGGCGGCCACTCGCTTCCGCGTCGCGGTCGTCGACCCGGCGCTGTCCGCTCCCGACGGCGCCCCGCGGATGCGGGCGATGGCCGCCGCCTACCTCGCCCACCTCGACTCCGAGCCCTACTCCGGCGGCTGCTTCTGGGCCGCGACCTCGGCCGAGTTCGACGATCGGCCGGGCCCGGTCAGGGACGCTATCGCCGCGGCGCTCGACGCCTGGCTCGGCGAGCTCGAGCGCCAGGCCAGGGTCGCGGGGGGCGCGGACCCCGAGCGCCTCGCGTTCGAGCTCTACGCGGTGGTGATGGGCGCCAACTCCCGCTACCGGCTCTCCGGCGACCGCCGGGTCTTCGGCTATGCGCGGGACTCGGTCGAGAGGCAGCTCGCCGAGCTGCCTGGTTGACGCTCAGCCGGCAGCTGCGCGCTCGACGTCGGTGAGGTCAAAATCGGGCTCCTGCCCGAACGAGTGCAGCATCCCCTTGCGGAAGAGCGCGTAGCGCCTGAAGGCCTCGCTGCGCCTGCCGCGACGCAGGCAGATGTCGATGAAGAGCTTCTGGACGTCGGAGTCGAACGGCTCCATGTCGGCGAGGCGCCGGGCGTGGACGGCGGCGTCCTCGAGCCGCCCGAGCTGGACGTAGATCCGGACCTGGGCCCGTAGCGCGCGGCCGGCCAGCTCCTGCAGGCGCTCGCGTTCCTCGACCGCCCACTCCAGGTAGGGCTCCTCCGAGACGAACCCGCCCTGATAGAGGCGCAGGGCCCCGGTCAGGTGGGAGTCGGCGGGCCCCGCGAGCCCTTCGCCGAAGGCCGTCAGGCCGGCATGGGCCTCGCGTTCGAACTCGTCGGCGTCGATCCAGATCTCGGCCGTGTCGAGGACGTAGCAGCCGCTTCGCGCGACGACTAGACGGCCCGGCGAACGGCGGAGGCGGTCGGGTTCCAGCTTCTCGCGCAGCGCGTGGACGTAGTAGCGGAGCCTGTTCCTAGCTTCGTCGATTCCCGCCTGCGGCCAGAGGGCCTCGCTGATCTGATCGCTCGTCACGACCCGGCGCCGCTCGCAGACGAGGTACTTGAGCAGCTGCCCGGGACGCTGGTCGAGCCACTCGCCGTTCAGCGGCCCGTTCGGCCCCTCGACCCGGAACCGGCCGAGCGTCGTGATCTGCAGGTCGGAGCGCTCTGAGGGGCAGACCCGGCCGGTCCATTCGGGCGAGGTACGGCGCCGGCGGTCGCCGGCCTTGCCCGGGCGCAGATGGAAGATCAAGCGGCTGCCGTCGGGGTCGAGCGGTGAGACCGTGACCCATGCCGCCGCCTGCAGCCGCTCCCGCTCGATGTCCATCCGCACCTCCGGAAGCTGGGAGCCGGTGACAGCGACGCGCTCGGACATGCAGCCGCCCCCGACTACCGGCCCGAGGCGGCAGCAGATCAGCTCGCAGCAGGTCGGCATCGGCCCGCCGGGCTCCGGGCCCGCCGGGGCCAGCAGCTGCCGGGCTTTCCTATTGAGGCCGAGGACGCGCCCCTCGCGGGCCGCGAGGACGAGGCCGTAGGGGAATTGCTCGAAAAGGTCGGGCGACATCGACCTGAGGGTTACTTGAGTTGAAGTCTATGTCAAGCATCCGGCTGCTTGGCGGGCAATAGCGGGTAGCCCCGGTGCCGAGTATCGGGCGCCATCCGTCCGCCGGCGCCGCCAAATCGAGATCAAACAAGCGGGCAGACAGAGGACAAGCGGCCCCCGCCTACCGTGCGGCGACCAATTTCTACCGGGGGGGATGCACGATGGAGCCAGGCGCAACAGAGGTGAAGGATGGGGCCCGAGTCTCCCCCGTCCACCGCGTTCAGGCGGGCCTGGACGGGGGGAGCGGGTCGGCGCTGATCGCGGTGGTCGGGCTTGGCTACGTCGGGCTGCCGACGTCGCTGGCGCTGCTGCGGGCGGGAAGGAGCGTCCTCGGGATCGATATCTCCGAGCGGCGGCTGACCGAGATCAGGGCCCGGCTCTGCGACCTCACGGCCGCCGACCACGAGCGGCTCGCGGAGGCGCTCGAGGACGGGGAGCGGTTCCAGATCACCGACGATTGCGCCCGGCTCGCCGAGGCCGACGCGGTCCTGGTCTGCGTGCCGACCCCGATCGACGCCCACCACGTGCCCGACCTGCGGGCGCTGCGAGGCGCGTGCGAGACGGTGTGCCGCCACGCCCGCCCGGGGCAGACGATCGTCCTCACCTCGACCAGCTACGTCGGCACCACCAGGGACCTGCTGATCGAGCCCCTCGTCGAGCGCGGCTTCGACGTCGGCCGTGACGTCTGCGTGGCCTTCTCGCCGGAGCGGATCGACCCCGCCAACATCTCCTTCCCGCAGGAGTCGGTGCCGCGGGTGGTCGGCGCCACCAGCCCGAGGTGCGCGGAGTCGGCCCGCGAGATCGTCGCCGCCGTGGCGCCGACGGTGCACGTCGTCTCCTCGCCGGAGGCGGCGGAGATGACGAAGCTCCACGAGAACGTCTTCCGCGCGGTCAACATCACGCTCGCCAACGAGATGGCCGAGGCGGCGCGGGCGCTCGGCCTCGCCCCGACCGAGATCGTCGACGCGGCCGCGACCAAGCCCTACGGGTTCATGCCGTTCCGGCCGGGGCCGGGAGTCGGCGGTCACTGCATCCCCTGCGACCCGCACTACCTCCTCTGGCAGCTGCGCCCGCGCCATCAGTCGATGCCGCTGGTCGAGCGGGCGATGGCCGGGATCGCCCAGCGGCCCCGCCAGGTGATGGAGCGCGCGACCGAGCTCCTCTCGCGCGAGTCCGGGCGCGGAATCTGCGGCGCCCGAGTCCTCCTCGTCGGGGTCGCGTACAAGCCGGGGGTTGCCGACGTCCGCGAGTCGCCGGCCCTGACCCTGATCGAGCTGCTGCGGAGCCGCGGCGCCCGGGTCGAGTACCACGACCCGCTGGTCCCGGTGATCGAGCATCGCGGCGAGACCCTGATCGCCGTCTCCGAGCCCGGCCCCGAGGCCTACGACCTGGTCATCGCCCACACCCTGCACCCGGAGACCGACTACGGGTTCCTCGACGGCGCCTGGCCGATCCTCGACTGCACCTATCGCCTCCCCGGCAGAACCGCCGACCTGTGACCCCGACGAGGATGATCTCCCCGGGGACCCTGCTCTGGGTCCGAGCGTCGATCGTCCTCCTCTGCCTGGTCCCGGTCACGATCCTGCTCGGCCTCCGCCTCGGGCAGCTCACCCACGACCCGCTGATCGGGGTCTACGGGGTGATCGTTCTGCTCAGCACCGCCGAGGTGATGTTCGTGGCCTTTACCTTCTACCGCGATCCGGCGGCCAGGGAGGGGGCCGGCGCCGACGCCGACGCCCGCCCCTTCGTCACCTGTCTGGTCGCCTGCAAAGACGACGTCGACGTGATCGAGCGCTGCGTCCTCTCGATGCTCGAGCAGAGCTACTCGAACCTCGAGGTGGTCGCGATCGACGACGGCTCGACCGACGGATCCGACGAGCGCCTGGCGGAGCTGGCCGGCCGCTTTCCCGAGCGATTCCTCCTTCATCGCAACCGCGAGTCCGTCGGCAAGAAGCGGGCGCTCGTCCGCGCCGTCGCCGACGCCCGCGGGGAGATCCTCGTCTTCACCGACTCCGACTGCGTGCTGGACCGTGACGCCGTCGGCCAGCTTGTCCAGGCCTTCGTCAGGGACCCGCGGATCGGCGCCGCCTCTGGCGACGCGCGGGCCCTCAACGCGGACCGCAATCTCCTGACCAAGATCCAGGACACCTGGTACGACGGGCAGTTCTCGATCTGGAAGGGAACCGAGTCGGTGTTCGGCTCGGTCTCCTGCGTCTCCGGACCGCTGGCGGGCTTTCGCAGGGAGGCGATCTGGAACTACCTGCCCGCCTGGGCCGAGGACTCCTTCCTCGGGACCGAATTCCGCTTCGCCACCGATCGCCAGCTGACCGGCTACGTGCTCGGCCAGGAGTGGATCGGGGAGAAACTCAAGCGCGAGCAATCGACGTCGCCGTTCGTCACCGAGACCGACTACCCCGCGCGCCGCTGGCGGGTGGAGTACGTGAAGTCGGCGATGGTCTGGACCAACGTGCCGTCGACGATGCGGACCCTCGTCCGCCAGCAGGCCCGGTGGAAGAAGAGCTTCATCCGCAACCTCTGCTTCAGCGCCGGCTTCTATTGGCGCCGGGGGCTGTTTCCGGCGGCCCTCTACTACTCCCACTCGCTGTTCGTGATCGTGACGCCGCTGATGGCGTTCCGGCACCTGATCTGGCTGCCCGCCCAGGGCCGCTGGTTCCTCAGCGGGCTCTACGTGGCCGGGGTCGCGGCCAAGGGGTGCATCTGGGCGGTCGCCTACCGCGTCCAGAATCCGGGCTGCAGCCGCTGGGTGTACCGGCCGCTGATGAGCCTGATGGCGGCCTTCCTCTTCTCTACGCTGCTCCTCTGGTCGCTCCTGACCGTCCGGCGGCAGGTCTGGGTGCGCGGCTGATGGGCGCGCGCGTGGTCTCACTGCTGATGACCGTCCTCGTCGTCGCCGTCTACGTGCTCGTCCTCACCCGCGGGCACCTGCCGTCGCACCTGCCGCTGCCGGGGAGCTGACGTGAGGGCCGCCTCGCGAAACATCGCCCGCCTCGGCCTCAACGCAGGCCTGCGCGTCCTCAGCATCCTCGTCATCCTCGCCGCGCTCGCGGTCCCCGCCTACGCCTACTGGCACTCGACGCGGCCGCGCCACTATGGCGTCTCCGAGCAGGTCTCGGTGCCGCTGCCCCGCGGGCTGGGGACGGCTCGTCCGATGCCGGAATACGGCGACGGCGTCGTCGTCCTCAGCTACCACGATCTCTCCGCCGCTCCGCACAACAGGTACACAGTGACCCCGAGTGCTTTCGCCGCGCAGATGGCCGCTCTTCGCCGCTCCGGCTTTCACACCATCGGCGGGCCTGAGTTCGCCGCCTTCGTCGGCGGCGCACCCGTCTCGCTGCCGTCGCGGCCGCTGCTGATCACCTTCGACGACGGCGCCAAGGGGACGTGGGTCTACGCCGACCCCGTCCTGCGTCGCCTCGGCTTCCGGGCGACCTCCTTCCTGATTGCAGGCGACGTCTCCCACCACCAGCCCTACTACCTCGATTGGCCCGAGGTCGAAGCGATGGCCGCGTCGGGGCGCTGGAGCTTCGGCTCCCACACCTTCCTCGGCCACGGCCTGGTCCCCTCGGATGACTCCGGAGGAGCCGGGCCCTTCCTCATCAACCGCACGTGGCTGGCGGGCGAGCGCCGTCTCGAGACCCTCGACGAGTACGGGGCCCGGGTCTCGGAAGACATCGACGAGTCGATCGCGGAGATCGAGGGCCACGGGCTTCCGCGCCCGCTGCTGTTCGCCTATCCGTACTCGGCCGCCGTCAACCCGACCAACGACCCGGCGGTCGTGCCGATCCTCGAGCAGGTGCTCGAAGACCGCTTCGCGGCGTTGATGGACAACACGGACAGCGCCACACCGGTCCGCCCGCGCATGGGCCAGCCGCTTCCGCGCGTCGAGGTCCTGCACGGCATGGGCGCCGAAGAGCTTTTGGAACTTGTCCGAAGCACGATCGAGCGGCCGGCGAATCCGGCCAAGACCGTCACCTTCGGGTGAGAGGGAGGAACGGGTGATGAAAATCCGATCGAGTCTGAGGCTGTGTCTGGCGGGGGCGGCGCTTGCCCTGATGTTGACCGCGACCGCGAGTGTGGCCGCGCTGCCCGCCCGCGCCGATGCGCCGCTGGCGCCGGCGACCGTCTCGCTGACCTTCGACGACGGGACCGCCGACGAGGCGCAGGCCGGCCAGATCATGGCGGCGCACGGGATGGCCGGCACCTTCTTCGTCATCTCCGGCCGGGTCGGGGCGCAGGGCTATCTGACCCTCTCCGATCTCCAAGGTCTGGCCGCCGCCGGGAACGAGATCGCCGACCACACCGTCAGCCACCTCAACCTCCTCAGCGTCAGCCCCGAGGAGGCCGAACGACAGGTCTGCGACGCCCGCGTGCAGCTGATGAGCTGGGGCTTCCACGTCTGGGACCTGGCCTACCCGCAGGGCGGGACCAACGCTCAGCTCGAGCAGATCGCCCGCAACTGCAACCTCAACTCGGCCCGCGTCGCCTCCAACCTCGTCTCTCCGGGCACCTGCTTCGGCTGTCCCTACGCGGAGACGCTTCCTCCCCGCGACCCCTACGCGATCGCGACACCGGACTCGATCAAGGCGACCAACACCCTCCAGGACCTGAAGAACTACGTGACCCAGGCGCAGGAGCACGGCGGCGGCTGGGTGCCGCTCGTCTTCCACCACGTCTGCGACGGCTGCAACGTCGACTCCGTCTCGCCGGCCGTCTTCTCGGAATTCCTCGACTGGCTGGGAGCGCGTCAGGTGGACGGCGTCGTGGTCAAGACCATCCACGAGGTGATCGGCGGTGAGGAGCTGCCGCCGGTGAGCGGCCCGCCGCCGAGCTTCCCCAATGGAGAACTGATCCAGAACCCGTCGCTCGACGCCGACGGGGACGGCAACGGCGTGCCCGACTGCTGGACGGTCGGGGGCTCGGGCGCGAACACCTGGAAAGCCGCGATGACGGCGGACGACAACAGCGGCAACGCAGCCGAGCAGATCTCGATCACCGACTTCACTTCGGGGGACAGGCGCCTGGCGACCTCGCAGGATCTCGGCACCTGTGCGCCGCCGGCCAGCGTCGGTGACACCTACACGGCCTCGGCCTATCTCAAGGGCCAGGGAACGATGAGGTGGGTCGCGTACTACCGCGGCAGCCAGGGTGGCTGGACGTACTGGACACAGAGCGCCCCCCTCAGCCCCGGGTCCACCTACGCCCAGACGAGCTGGACGACCCCGGCCGTCCCCGGCGGCGCGACCGCGCTCTCGGTCGGGATCAGCCTGCGGTCGGTCGGGACCTTCAGCGCCGACGACTTCCACCTCGCGGACAACGGGCCCGCCGATCAGCTGCCGCCGGCGGTCTCTCTGACCGCGCCGGCGCCCGGCGCGATGGTCGGCGGCCCGGCCGTCTACATCGCCGCCGACGCCACCGACAACGCCGGCGTCGCCGCGGTCAAGTTCGTCCTCGACGGAGTCGTGCTCGGCTCGAAGACGGTTCCGATCACGGCGGGCGGCTCCACATTCCAATGGAAATGGGACTCGACCGCCGCCGGGCCGGGAGCGCACACCCTGACCGCGATCGCGGTCGACGCCGCCGGCAACCAGACGGTCTCGGCGCCGGTGAGCGTGGTGATCGCCGGTGACACGGCGGCGCCCGTCACCACCATCCTCTGCAACGGCTCCGCGACCTGCTCGGGGTGGTACCGGACGCCCGTCTCGGTGACCCTGAAAGCGACGGACGACGTCGGGGTGGCGCACACCTTCTACACGACCGACGGCAGCGAGCCGACCGCCTCGGCCGGGCTCCTCTACGCCGGCCCCTTCAACGTGCCCCAGACCGAGACTGTCAGGTACCGGTCGATCGACGCGGCGGGCAATCTCGAGCCGACCGGGATCCGTTTGCTTCAGGTCGACGCCCAGCCGCCGACTGCGCAGATCACGGCACCCGCGATCGGGGCGTCGGTCAGCGGCCCCGCCGTCTACATCACCGCCCAGGCGAGCGACGACGTCTCGGTCGCCTCGGTCCGGTTCTACCTCGACGGCGTCTCGCTCGGCTCGAAGACGGCCCCGACGAGCCCTGGCGGCTCGAGCTATCAGTGGAAATGGGACTCGACCACCGCCTCTGCGGGCACCCATCTCCTCACCGCGGTCAGCACCGATCCGGCCGGCAACCAGGCCACCTCGCCCGCGGTCGCGGTGACGATCGACACCCAGGCGCCCGCGGCGCAGATCACCGCGCCCGCGACCGGAGCCGCGGTCGGCGGCCCGGCGGTCTACATCACCGCCCAGGCGAGCGACAACGTCTCGGTCGCCTCGGTCCGCTTCTATCTCGACGGCGTCTCTCTGGGGTCGAAAACAGCGCCGACCGCGCCCGGCGGCTCCACCTACCAGTGGAAATGGGACTCGACATCGGCCTCGAAAGGCCCGCATGCGCTCACCGTCCTCGTCACCGACACCGCCGGCAACCAGACGACCTCGGCGCCGGTCACCGTGACGGTCGGCTGAGCATTCGATGCGGCCGGCCGGGGGATCGCTCGCGGCTCGCGTCGCGAGCGCCGGCCTGACGGTCACCCTCGCCGCTCTGGCAGTTGCGCTGTCGGCGTGCGGCGAGGACCGCGCGCCGCTGTTCGAGGCCCGGCTGCAGGGCCCCGATCGTCTCCTCAGCAACGAGTACGCGTTCCACCATCCGCGCGCGCCGGGAGCCGTGCGCTCGCCGCAGTGGTTCGTCACCTCGGGGTCGCTCTTCCTGCGCTCGGGGGCGGCCACCGACGGGCGCCTCGACCATTTCGCCCCCGACCCGCGCTCCCTCCATGCAACCAACTCGGCGGTCTTCCGCGCCTACACCTGGCGCCGCTTCCGGCCCGATTACCGCGTCTCCTTCGAGCTTCGGATCCGACCCCGGCAGCCGTCCTCCGGCGCGGCCGCGGCGTCCTGGGATGGCGTCCACCTGATGCTCGAGGCCCGCGGCCCAGGGGACGCCTACTACGTCAGCCTCTACCGGCGCGACGGTCAGGCCGTGATCAAGAAGAAGACCTCACCCGGCCCGATCGACGGCGGCAGCTACCGGGCGCTCTCGAAGTACGTGAGCTGTCCGATCATGCCCGGCCGGTGGACGCAGATCGAGGTCGATGCCCGCGAATCGGAGACCGGCGCCGTGACCATCGACCTCTACGAGGGCGGGGCGCTGGTGGCGACGGCGAGCGATGATCTCGCCGTCTCCGGCACGCCGCCGCTGCGCGAGGGCCGACTCGGCATCCGAGCCGACGAGACGACTTTCGAGATCCGGGAGCTGACCGTCGCTCAGCTCTGAGCGACGGTGAAGCGATCGAACTCGAAGTCGTCGTTGTCGCCGCGGACGCCGACCGAGCCGGGAGCGGTGATCGGGGCGCAGCCGATGCCCTCGTCGGTGGCCGAGAGCAGCCTCGCGCCGTCGCGGTACATCGTCACGGTCACCGATCCGCCGGGCTCGTCATCGATCCGGGCGGCGAGGTGCTGGACGACGCCGAAGGGGATCGGGTGCCCGGGTTGCACCCCGCCGGGGAGGACGTAGTAGGTGCCGCCGTTCTCGCTGCCTCCCGGGCACTTCTTCTTGATCACGATCTGGCCGTCCCGCCTGTTGAAGGACGCGTAGTAGAGGCTGAACTCCGACTGGCGGTGGAGCCAGATGTGGACGCCGTCCCAGGCGACGGGGGGTGTCCGAGGCGAGGAGGACAGGCGGTTGTTGAGGAGGTCCATGGAGACGGTCACGTCACCGAAGTCGTCCTCCGCCGTGTTCAGCCGAAAGACGTCCGAGGCCGTGCAGGGCGTCGAGTGGGGGCTCGACGATGCGCAGCCGTCGGGGACCCCGGTCCAGGCGCTCCCGTTCCGCGAGAACAGTGAGCCCGAGGTCATCTCCCAGCGGCTCGAGGGGGTGGCCTGCGGGCTCCCCGGGTTCCACTGCGAGTACTCGTTGGTGAGGAGTCCGTCGGGCCCGTCGAAATCGTCCTCGAAGAGGATCCAGCCCGAGGCCGGAGTCGGGCCGGCGGGAAAGGACGCGATCGGAGGGCTCGGCGCGCCCGGCGCGGAGGGCGGGCGCCGGGTCGAGGGAGTGCCTGTGGAGGTGGCGGGGCCCTGGGTCTTCGTGGGAGCCGTATGGATGGGGGCGGGGCGCAGCGCGCGGGCGCGCCCGACCCTTGCGGCGGCCGACGCCCCGGTCGCGATCGACGCCAGCGAGACGGCCACCGCGAGCAGGAAGAGCAGCGCCGAGCGGGTGAGGGGGACGCGGCGCATTGGGGGGAGAGCGGGGCGGACGGGCATGACCCGCCGTATCGAGAATCGCGGCCGAGACCTTAGGCACCGACCCCCTGGCGGACGTCAATACCCCGAGCGCGAATCCGAGTCCGGTTTGTGAAGGGGCGTGTTTACCTATACTTGCGGTCGACTCTATGGACCGCCGGGCCCATCGGGTACAGCTTTCTCACTCCATGGCACCTCGGAACGAGCCACAAGCGGGACTCGGGAAAGCGATCAAGGAGCTGCGGCTCGAGCGCGGCCTCAGCCAGGAGGCGCTCGGCCATCGCGCGGAGATCCACCCGACCTGGATCTCCCACATCGAGTCGGGCCGCAACAACCCCGCCTGGGGGAGCGTCAGGCGGATCGCGGCGGCACTCGAGGTCCCGCTCGCCGAGCTCGCCGCGAAAGCCGAAGAGTCCGATCTGAAAAGCTGAGTCCGTGGACGTAGCTATCGGACTGCCCAACGCCGTGCCGGAGACGACCGGGGCCCAGCTTGTCGAGTGGGCGAAGCGCGCGGAGGCTCGCGGCTTCTCCAGCCTCGGGACGATCGACCGCATCGCCTACGAGAACTACGAGCCGATCACCGCGCTGGCCGCCGCCGCGGCCGTGACCGAGCGGATCGGCCTCAGCACCTCCGTCCTGCTCGGCCCGCTGCGCTCGAACGTCGCCGAGCTGGCGAAGCGCGCGCTCAGCCTCAACGCGCTCTCCGACGGCCGCTTCACCCTCGGGATCGGCCTCGGCGGCCGCGAGGACGACTACGAGGCGAGCGGGATCGAGATGACCGACCGGGGCCCGCGCATGGACTCGCTGCTCGGGGAGATCAAGGGGATCTGGGAGGGCGACGAGATCGGCCCCTCGCACGCCGGCGCCCCCGGGCTCCTGGTCGGCGGCGGCGTCGAGGCCTCCTTCGAGCGCGCCGCCCGCTTCGGGGACGGCTGGATCGCCGGCGGCTCCGGGCCCGACGCCTTCTCCGCGGGCGCCGAGAAGGTCAGGGCCGCCTGGGCGGCCGCCGGCCGCGACGGCGATCCCCGCCTGGTCGGCCTCGGCTACTTCGCCCTCGGCGACGGCGCCGAGGCGGCCGCCAAGGACTACCTGGGTCACTATTACGCCTGGCTCGGCGAGGAGACCGCCGCGATGATCGCCGGCAGTGCCGCCACCACCGCCGAGTCCGCCGCCGGCACCGTCGCCGCCTACGAGGCAGTCGGATGCGACGAGCTGATCATCTTCCCAAGCTCGGCCGACGCCGGCCAGGTCGACCTCCTCGCGGACGCACTCGGCCTCTGAGGCCCCCGCGGTGGCGGACGAGCTCCCGATCGTCCCCTTCGCGACGCCGGCGGACCTCGAGGCATGGCTCGAGCGCAATCACGCGAGCAGCGAGGGGATCTGGCTGAAGATCGCCAAGAAGGGATCCGGGGTCGAGAGCGTCACCTACGCCGAGGCCCTCGAGCAGGCGCTCTGCTTCGGCTGGATCGACAGCCAAAAGCGGGGCTTCGACGAGAGCTGGTTCCTGCAGCGCTTCACGCCCCGGCGCCCCCGCGGCCGCTGGTCGAAGATCAACCGCGAGAAGGCCGAAGCGCTGATCGAGGCGGGGCGGATGCGGCCGACGGGCCTGGCCGAGGTCGATGATGCCAAGGGCGATGGTCGCTGGAAGGCCGCCTACGAGGGCCAGCGGACCGCGAAGGTCCCCGACGACCTGCAAAGCGAGCTCGACGGCAACGACGCCGCCCGCTCCGCCTTCGAGGGCCTCGACAGCGCCAACCGCTACGCGATCATCTACCGGCTGAACGACGCCAAAAAGCCCGAGACCCGGGAGCGGCGGCTTCGGAAGTTCGTCGAGATGCTGGAGCGGGGCGAGAAAATCCATCCCTGACGCCGTGGGACCGGTTAGTGTCGGTCGCGTCCCTCGTCCCCCGGTCAGAACGGAGCATCGATGGCTCAAGAGTTGACTATCCGCGGCACCCAGGCCCCGGTCAAGATCCGCAGCCCCTGGGCCGCGGCGCTGCTCCCGTTCGTCACCTTTGGCATCTACCACCTCGTCTGGTGGTACCGGATCAACCGCGAGCTCCGCGATTACGGTGAGGCGAAGGCGACCGACCTCGGGCAGAACCCGACCAACTCTGTTCTGGCCCTCTTTCCCGGAGGCTTGATCATCGTCCCGGCGCTGATCACTTACTGGAACGGCTTCAAGCGCGTCCAGACAGCCTCCGACCTGATCGGAAAAGAGCCTCCCAACGGCTGGATCGGGATCATCCTCTACATCCTGATCTCGCCGGCGCTCTGGGCCTACATGCAGGTCTCGCTAAACCACATTTGGGAACAGGAGGCCGAAGCGGGCGTCGGCGGCGCGGGCGTCGCGACCGAAGCACCCTCGGCGCCGGAATCGCCCGCGGCGGTCGAGCCCGAGCCGCCCGCGGCGCCCGATCCGCCCGCGGCGCCGACGGCCTAGCCACCGGCGGCATCGGGGTCGCGCACCCGCGCGGCCCCCCGGGGCGCCTGGCCTAGACTCGGCGGTATGGACCGCGAAGCACTATCGGCCACGCTCGCCGCCGCGGGCGAGCCCGCCTACCGGACCGCCCAGGTCTGGGAGTGGGTTGCGCGCGGCGCCCGCGGCTACGAGGAGATGACCAACATCCCGGCGCCGCTCAGGGAGCGCCTCGGCGCCGAGGTGCCGCTCTCGACGCTGACGCTCGAGGCGGAGGCGAAGTCCGACGACGGCACGGTCAAGGCGCTCTTCCACACCGCCGACGGCCGCCCGGTCGAGGCGGTCCTGATGCGCTACCGCGACGGCCGGCGTTCGGTCTGCCTCTCCTCGCAGTCCGGCTGCCCCCTGACCTGCACCTTCTGCGCGACCGGGCAGATGAAGTTCGGCCGCAACCTCAGCGCCGACGAGATCCTCGACCAGGCGCTCCACTTCCGCCGGACCGAGTCGATCGACCACGTCGTCTTCATGGGGATGGGGGAGCCGACGATGAACCTCGAGGCGGTGCTGGCCGCCTGCCGGGCGCTGCCCGACCTCGGCGTCACCCACCGGCGCACGGCAATCTCGACCGTCGGCTGGGTGCCGGGGATCGACGGCCTCACCGAGTGCGAGATGCCCGTCAGCCTCGCGCTCTCCCTCCACGCTCCCAACGACGAGCTGCGCTCGGCCCTGATGCCGGTCAACGACCGCTATCCGCTAGCCGAGGTGCTCGCCGCCTGCGACCGCTACCGGGCCCGGCGCCGCCGCAAGATCTTCGTCGAGTACGTGATGCTCGACGGGGTCAACGACCGGCCCGAGCACGCCCGCCAGCTGGCCGCCCTGCTCGATCCCCGCGTCTACAAGGTCAACCTGATCCCGTACAACCCGACCGGCGCCTACGACGGCTCTCCGCCCGAGCGGATCGAGCGCTTCCGCGCGATCCTCGCCGAGCACCGGCTCACCGCGACCGTCCGCCTCACCCGCGGCCGCGACATCGCCGCCGCCTGCGGGCAGCTCGCCGCGACCGCTGCCTGAGGCTCCCTGGCACCGTTTGGCCGGTCAGCCAACTAGGATTCTCCGGCCGATGCCCCCCGAGACCTCGACGCCGGTAGCGAAACCGCCCCAGATGTCGTCCAACCCGGTCCGCCGGGTGGTCGGCGACGCCGCCGCCGAGTGGAAGGGGAGGGGCCAATTCCCGCCCGGGCTGACCGACCTCAGCGTCGGCCGGACGATGCGAATCGCCCGCGACCCGCTGCCGATCCTGCTCGGAGGCTACGAAGAGTTCGGCCCGATCTTCACCCTCCGCCTCCTCCACAGCCGGGTCGTCTTCATGCTCGGCCCGGAGGCAAATCACTACCTCCTCGTCGCCCACCCGGAGAACTTCCACTGGCGCGAGTCGAGCTTCGGCGACCTGATCCCGCTGCTCGGCGACGGGCTGCTGACGATCGACGACGACTACCACGACCAGGCACGGGCGACGATGATGCCGGCCTTCCATCGCGAGCAGGTCGCCGCCTCGGTCGAGGCGATGATCGCCGAGGCGACCCCGGCGATCGAACGCCTCCACAGCGGCCAGGTGATCGACATCTACGAGTGGATGCGCGGCCTGGCGATGCGGATCGCGATGCGGGCCCTGCTCGGGCTCGACCCCGACGAGGCCGGCAAGTGCGCGGCCGCGGCCGCGCACTTCGAGCGCGCTCTCGAGTTCTACGGGATCGACTTCGCGCTGCGCTTCGTACGCGGGCCCGGTTCGCCCTGGCGGAAAATGCTCGCCTCACGCAAGGTGCTGGACGAGATCGTCTTCGACGAGATCACCCACCGCCGGGCCGAGCCCGATGCCGACAAGATGGACGTCCTCAGCCTCCTGCTCGGCGTCCGCGACGAGTCGGGCCAGGGCTTCGCCGACCGCGAGGTGCGGGACCAGCTGATGACCCTGATGTTCGCCGGCCACGACACCTCGACCTCGACCCTGACCTTCATGATGTACGAGCTGGCGCGCCGCCCCGACGTGATCGACAAGCTCCAGGAGGAGCAGGACCGGGTGCTCGGCGGCGCCACCCCGGACATCGAGAAGCTCGAGCGCGAGATGCCCTACCTCGACATGGTCCTGGACGAGGTCCTGAGGCTCTATCCGCCCGCCTGGATCGGGCCCCGCCGCGCCGTCCGCGACTTCGAGTTCGGCGGCTACACCGTTCCCAAGGGCGCCTACCTCAACTACTGCTCATGGGCGAGCCACCGCATCCCCGAGTTCTTCCCCGATCCCGAGGCGTTCATCCCCGAGCGCTTCACCAAGGAGCGCAAGGCGGCGCTGCCGCGCGGCGCCTACGTCCCCTTCGGCGGGGGGAAACGGATCTGCATCGGCAAGCGCTTCGGCCAGATCGAGGTGAAGCTGGTGGCGACGATGCTGCTCCAGCAGCTGCGCCTCGACCTGCTCCCCGGCCGCACGATGACCGTGCGCCAGATGCCGACCCTCTCGCCCAAGGGCGGGCTGCAGATGAGGGTCGACCCGCGCAGCCCCGGCGCTACTTGATGAAGAGCATCTCCTCGTACTTCGGCAGCGGCCAGAGGTCGTCGGCCACCACCTTCTCGAGCTTGTCGGCCGCCTCGCGGACCTGAGCCATCGCCGCGATCTGCTTGTCGCGGGCGTGGATCGCGAGGTCGATCCCCTCGAGGTCCTCGGGGTAGGCGTTGGCCTCCTCCAGCGCCAGCAGCGCCTCGCCGAGCTCCTTCAGGAGGCCGCCGACCTGGGTCGAGAGCCCCTCGGCGACACCCGACTCGGCGATCAGCGCCATGTAGCGCAGCCCCGCCGGCAGGATCATCGTCTGGGCAATCGAGTGGGTCGTCTCCGCCTCGATGTTGGCCCGGATCGCGTACTGCTCGACCCAGACCTCGAAGCGGGACTCGAGCTCGCGCTTGGAGAGGACGTCGTAGTTTTCGAAGGCGGCGACGGTGTCGTCGGCGAGCACCTCGGGCAGTGCGTCGGGCGTCGTCCGCAGGTTCTTCAGCCCGCGCCGCTCGGCCTCGGCGTGCCAGGCCTCGTCGTAGTTGTCGCCGCTGAAGCAGACCCGTTTGTTGGCGCTGTAGGAGTCCTTGACGATCTCCATCACGGCCTCGGGCATTTCCGTGCCGCCCGCGAGCTTCTCCTCGAGCTTGCCCGCCAGCTCGTCGATCGCCTCGGCGGCGATCGTGTTGAGGACCGTGTTCGGGAAGGCGAGCGACATGCTCGAACCCAGCGCCCGGAACTCGAATTTGTTGCCGGTGAAGGCGAACGGTGAGGTCCGGTTGCGATCGCCTCCGTCCATCGGCAGCGCCGGCAGCACCGTCGTCCCCAGCTCGAGGAAGGAGGCCGGCGTGTTGGGGTCGCCTTCGCCGGTGGCGATCGCCTCGAAGGCTTTTTCGAGCTCGCCGCCGAGGAAGATCGAGATGATCGCCGGCGGCGCCTCGTTGGCGCCGAGGCGGTGGTCCTGGCCGATGTTGGCGACCGAGGCGCGCAGCAGCCCCTGATGCTTGTTGACGGCCTGGATCACGGCCGCGCAGAAGAAGAGGAAGTGGATGTTGTCGGCCGGGGTGTCGCCGGGGTCGAGCAGGTTGGTGCCGGAGTCTGTCCCCATCGACCAGTTGTTGTGCTTGCCGGAGCCGTTGACGCCGGCGAAGGGCTTCTCGTGCAGGAGGCAGACGAGCCCGTAGCGGCGGGCGACGCTTTCCAGCACCTGCATCAGCAGCTGCTGATGGTCGGAGCCGACGTTGGAGTTCTCGAAGATCGGCGCGATCTCATACTGCGCCGGCGCCACCTCGTTGTGGCGGGTCTTGACCGGGATCCCGAGCTTGCGCATCTCGAGTTCCGACTCGAGCATGAAGGCGAGCACGCGCTCGGGGATCGAGCCGAAATAGTGGTCGTCGAGCTCATGGCCCTTGGGCGGCTTGGCGCCGAACAGGGTGCGGCCGGTGCTGATCAGGTCGGGGCGCTCGAAGAAGTACTGCTCGTCGATCAGGAAGTACTCCTGCTCGGGGCCGACGGTGGTGAAGACGCGCTGGCTCTCCTCGTCGCCGAGCAGGCGCAGCGCCTTGATCGCCGAGCGCGAGAGGGCGTCCATCGAGCGCAGGAGCGGGATCTTCCCGTCGAGCGCCTCGCCGGTCCAGGAGGCGAACGCGGTCGGGATGCAGAGCAGCGCCCCATTCGGGTTCTCGAGGATGAAGGCGGGGGAGGTCGGGTCCCAGGCGGTGTAGCCGCGGGCCTCGAAGGTCGCGCGGACGCCGCCGGTCGGGAAGGAGGAGGCGTCGGGCTCGCCCTGGATCAGCTCCTTGCCGGAGAAGCCGGCGATGACCTTGCCGTCGCCGCTCGGCT
Organism: uncultured Solirubrobacterales bacterium; assembly: GCA_963795295.1. GTDB lineage: Bacteria > Actinomycetota > Thermoleophilia > Solirubrobacterales > 70-9 > VRUE01. The sequence goes on along the minus strand of CAWCHE010000003.1, from coordinate 380,947 downwards.
CGAAGAACGAGTCGTGCTTCTCCGCAGTCGAGCCGGTCAGCGGCTGGAACATGTGGGTGAAGTGGGTGGCGCCGTTCTCCAGCGCCCAGTTCTTCATCTCCTCGGCGACCGCGTCGGCCAGCGCCGGGTCGAGGGCCTCGCCGCCGGCCAGGCTCGCCTGCAGCTTCTCGAAGACGTCGGCGGGCAGGCGTTCGCGCTGCACCGAGACCGAGAAGACGTTTGCGCCGAAGGGGTCGTTCTCGGGCTGGGTCAGGTCGAAAGCGCCGAGGGCCTCTCCGTTGGAGCTCCACTGCGCTGCGGTCACGTTCTGCTGGCGGATACGACTCATCGCTGTCTCGTCCCTCGCTTGTCGTTTAAGAGCCAGCCAAGCCTATTGGGAGGCAGTCGGAAATGCCTTTGTACGGCGGTACAAGGTTCCGGGCGCGGGATTGTCCCTGGAGCCGGAGTCGGCCTCCCGCCCCGCGGCTAGATCAGCGGATCGGCGCTGAGGATGCCGAGCGGGTGGCGCAGCCGGAAGCCGTGGCCGGAGCGCATCGTCTCGCTCCAGCCCGGGCCCTCGCGGTCGCCGTCGTCGGTCATCGAGGTGTCCCAGCGCAGGCCGGCGATGACCGCGAAGACGTGCTCGTGGTTCGAGTAGATCCGCACCCAGCTGCCGGCGCCGCCGCCGCCCCAGCGCATGAACCCGGTCGAGTCGAGCGGCGATTCCAGCAGGCCGCCGGCGTGGAGGACGTAGCTGACAGAGCCCGAGCAGTCATAGCCCCGCGAGTTCCAGTGGCGGTGGCCGCCGCCCCAGGTGTAGGGCCGGCGGTGGATGTGGTTGGCGGCGGCGATCATCGCCTTCACCGAGGGCGGGGCGGAGGGCGGCGCGATCGCCCGCCCGCCGGGCAGGAGGCGGGCCTGGGGGACCTGGGCGCCGGCGCTCGGCACCAGCGTGAATAGGAGGCCGCCGAGGACGATGGCGGTGAGAAGTGTGCCCCTGCGCATGAAAGAGCGTTATCGGCCGAGGAAACGCCCTCCTTTAGAGGCGGCCATCCGCCCGCTCTTGACCGCCACGGCCGCCGGCGCCGAGAGCGGCCGCCGCACCGTCACCAGCAGCCGCTCGAAGGAGTCCTGGTCGGGCTGGACGGGCGTCGCACGGCGCCGCACGGCGATCCAGATCATCACCGTCGCGAGGATCGAGCCGCCGACGCCGAACACGAAGAAGGCCCAGGCGGTGTCGATCCTGGTGACCAGCCAGTCGAAGTTCATCCCGAAGAACCCGGTGAGGAAGCTGAGCGGCAGGAAGATCGTCGCCACCACCGTCAGCCAGTACATCGTCTCGTTCATGCGCAGGTCGATCAGCTGCGCCATCGAGTCGGAGGCGGCGTCGATCCCGTCGACGAGCCGGTTGAGCTGGCTGTAGACCCGTTCGAAGTAGTGCTCGTTGTCGGTGACGAAGTTCTCCACCTGGCCGATCTCCTCGCCGATCCGCTCGAAGATCCCGCGCTGCGGCCCGATCTGGCGCCGCATCGAGGTCAGCCGCAGGCTGATCGCCCGCAGCGTCCCCATCCTCACCCGCTGGCTCCCGGTCGAGTCGGTGGTCAGGATCTGCAGGCCCTCGAGCGCCAGCTCGGCGTCGCTGAGCGCGTCGAACGCGGTGGCGACCATCGCGTCGAGGACGGCGTAGACGACGTACTGCTCGCTGCGCCCCTCAGAGGTGTAGGTGGGCAGCAGCGAGGGCAGCGAGACACCCTCACGGTGGGCGGTGAGGATGAAATCCCCGTGGACCAGGACGTTGACCTCGATCGCCCTCAGCGGCGGCGAGTCGGCGTCTTCGATCTCCTCCTCGACGTAGCAGTGGAAGGGGAAGACGACCTGCTGCTGGTTGGCCGTGAATCGCTTCGACGGACGCTCGCCCCGATCGAAGTCGAGCAGCGGGCGGGCGGCCTCGGGTGGCACCTCGAGCGCCGACGCGACCAGCTCGGCGGACGTGTCGTCGACGCAGAGGTCGACCCAGAAGAAGCGGCCGTCGGCGCGGAGCTTCTCGATCCGCTGCCGCTCCTCGGCTCCCAGGCCCTCGACGATCTCGCTCATCGGCCAGCGAGGCTAGAGCGGGCCCAGGACGCGACTGCGAGGCGGGTCGCGCCATATAGTCCGAGCCCGAATTTCGACCCCGGAGGGCTGATCCCAAAATGTTCGTCTCGAAGGCCGCCGTCGTCGGCGGCGGCACCATGGGCGGTGAGATCGCACAGGCGATCGCCGCCGCCGACATTCCCGTCGTCGTCAAGGACATCGACCAGAAGTTCGTCGACGCCGCGCTGGAGAAAGCCCGCGCGGTGACCGAGGGCCAGCTCGGCCGCCTGGTCAAGAAGGAGAAGATCACCCAGGAGGCGGCGGACGCGCGCCTTGCCGAGGTCATGGGTCAGATCACGGGAACGACCTCCTATGCCGACTTCGGCGACGTCGACTTCGTCGTCGAGGCTGTCCCCGAGAAGATGGAGATCAAGCAGTCGGTCTTCCGCGAGATCGACGCGGCGACGCCGGGTCACGCGATCCTTTCCTCCAATACCTCGTCCCTCTCGATCACCGAGATCGGCGAAGCGACGCTGCGCGCCGACAAGGTCGTCGGCTTCCACTTCTTCTACCCGGCCTCGGTGATGCCGCTGGTCGAGGTGATCGTCGGCGACGACACCTCGCGTGAGACCGCGACCGCCGCCTACAACTTCGCCCAGGCGATCAGGAAGCAGCCGATCGTCTGCGGCGAGGTCCCCGGCTTCGTCGTCAACAAAATCCTGATGGCGACGATCGGCGAGATCTGGCGCGCCCAGGAGGAGCACGGGCTCTCGCTGAAGGCGATCGACGAGGCCATCGCCGGCGCCCAGGTGGCGCCGATGGGCCCCTTCTTCCTCACCGACCTGCTCGGCCTCGACACGGTGCTGCACGTCGCCGAGCACCTCAACGAGTCCTACGGCGAGACCTTCTACGTCCACAAGGGGCTGCAGGGGCTGGTCGCGGAGGGCAAGCTCGGCGCCAAGTCCGGCGGCGAGGGATTCTTCAAGGACGGCGAGCAGACGGTCCCCGGCGATGCCGACCCCGACGCCGAGGAACTGGTTGCGATGTTCACCTGCCGAGCCCTGATCGAGGCCTGCCTGCTGGTCGAGGAAGGCGTCTGCTCGGTCCGTGACATCGATGTCGGGATGATGGCCGGCGCCGGCCTCGACCCGCGCAAAGGCCTGCTGCCGCCGTTCTGGAAAGCCGACGTCGAAGGACTCGACAAGGTCCTCGAGCAGGTCGAGCAGCTGGAGGAGAAGCACGGCGAGCGCTTCGCGCCGCCGATCACCCTGAAGCGGCTCGTCGCCCAGGGCCGCCTCGGGCTCGCCTCGGGCCAGGGCTTCTACCCCTACCCGCAGCCCGACGAGGGAGAGCAGGCCGACACGGTCAAGCTCGAGACCCGCGGCGACGTCGCGATCGCCTGGCTCGCCAACGCGCCGATGAACGCGATCTCCCCTGACGTCGATCCGCGACCTGGGCACGGTCTGGGAGCGGGTCAAGGAGACGCGATGTCGGGGCGATGGTGATCGCCTCCTCGGTGCCGATCGTCTTCTCGGCCGGCGCCGACATCAAGGCCTTCACGCCAGATGGACGAGGGCGGCGGCGAGGAGCTGCTGCACAAGGCCCACGCCCTCCTGCGCGAGTTCGGCACCGTCGCGGGTGGCGACGATCGCCGCCGTCAACGCGCTCGCCTACGGCGGCGGCTGCGAGCTGGCGATGGCCTGCGACGTTCGGATCGCGGCCGAGGCGGCGGTCTTCGGCCAGCCCGAGATCAACCTCGGGATCATCCCCGGCTTCGGCGGCACCCAGCGCCTGCCGCGCCTGGTCGGCGCCAACAAGGCGCTGGAGATGAACCTGGTCGGCGACGCGATCCTCTCCGAGGAAGCGCTCGAGTACGGGCCTCGTCAACCGCGTCGTCCCCGACCACGAGCTGTTCGAGACGGCGCTGATGTGGGCGGGCAAGCTCGCCGGGCAGGCGCCGATCGCGAAGGAGCAGATCAAGCAGGTCTCCGACAAGGGCGACCTCGACGAGGGCATCGAGGCCGAGAAGCGGGGCTTCGCCGACGGCCTTCGGCAGCGAGGACGCGAAGGAGGGCATCGGCGCCTTCCTCGGCAAGCGCACCCCGAAGTGGAGCGGCAAGTAGGCGCGGCGCCGGGTCGGAGGGGGCGATGAGCGCCGCCGTCGTCGAGCTCGCCGAGCTGATCGGCGAGTCCGGCTGCACCGTCGCCCTGACCGGCGCGGGGGTCTCCGTCCCCTCCGGGATCCCCGACTTCCGCACTCCCGGCGACCGGGCTCTGGGCGAACGTCGACCCGATGGAGGTCGCCCACATCGACGTCTTCGAACGCGACCCGGCGCGCTTCTGGTCCTACTACCGGCCGCGCTTCGAATCGCTCGGCGACAAGACGGCCCAACCCGCGCCCACGAGGCGCTCGCCGAGCTCGAGCGCCGGGGCCTGCTGGAGGGCGTGATCACCCAGAACATCGACCGCCTGCACCGGGCCGCCGGCTCGCAGAACGTGGTCGAGGTCCACGGCTCGATCGAGACCTCCTCCTGCACCCGCTGCGCGGCCGCCTACGAGCTCGAGGAGGTCGACGCCCTCTTCGACGAGCGCGGCGTCGCCATCTGCTCGTCCTGCGGCGGGGCCGGTCAAACCCGACGTCGTCCTCTTCGGCGAGCTGCTCCCGGAGAGCGCGATGGCGCGGGCCCAGGACCTCGCCGAGCGCGCCGACCTGATGCTCTGCGTCGGCTCCTCGCTGGCCGTCTACCCGGCCGCGGGGCTGCCGCGGCTGACCCTCGAGCAGCGGCGGCCGCCTGGCGATCGTGACCAAGGGCCCGACCCCCTACGACGACGACGCCGAGGTCAAGCTCGAGGGCGAGGTCGACGAGGAGCTGGCACTGTCGCGGCGCTGGCTAGCGCGGCCGCTCAGAACCTGACGCTGCTGCTCGCGGCAGTCGGAGACGATCGTTTCCGCCCGGGCGCCGGTGAATGTCGAGGCGCGGGCGCAGTCCTCGACCGCCTCCTGACCGCAGGCGCTGATCGTTTCGGAGCCGACGATGCCGGCCACCGGGACGCGGATGCAGCCCCGTCGCCGGGGCCCGGGCTGTCGTCGCCGACCGTGAACGCGACCACCGCGAGCATCGCGACGAGGGTCACGACGAGGGCCCCGAAAGCGGCCTTCCGCTCCCGCGGGCTGAGCTTGTAGAGCGGCGTTGTCTGCCGTTCGTAGTGTCCTTCGAGTGGCATCGAGCGGCAGCCTAGCGAGTGCTTCCGGGGGCCGCTATCGACACTGGGAGAAATCCTCGGCGCCGATCTTTGGACATCTGTACGTGGTGGCGGCGCCGCCCCGGCGGGAGGGTTACGCGGACCCAAATGGGCGCCCTGTGGCGGCGGCCGAACAGAAAGGAAGCACCGGTTCAATGGAATATCTGAGCGAAGGGGCCAATTCATGGCAGCTCACAGCCGCCACCCTGGTGGGGCTGATGAGCATCCCGGGATTGGTCGTTCTCTACGGCGGCGTCATGCAGAAACGCTGGTCCGTGAACTCGATGATGATGGCGTTCGTCGCCTTCGCGGTCGTGCTCATCCTCTGGGTGTCTGGTCGGCTTCAAAATGGCATTCGGGGATCCGATTCACATCTTCGGCGCGACCAGCGGCTTCTTCGGGAACATGTGGGGCAAGCCGGGCTCGATCCTCAATAGCCACAGCCTGCTCGAACAGGCGCGCATCGGGGACCTGCCGGAAGAAGAATTCCTCTTCCCGATGTCGACGCTGGCGTACTTCCAGATCGTCTTCGCGGCGATCACGCCATTGCTGATGCTCGGGTCGGTGCTCGGCCGCTTCAACTTCAAAGCGTGGATCCCGTTCGTCGCGCTCTGGACGCTGTTCGTCTACACGATCAACGCCTTCACTGATCTGGGGCGGTGGCTTCTTCGCCCAGCAGGGCGCGATCGACTACTCCGGTGGTTACGTCATCCACCTCGCCGCCGGCGTCTCGGGCTTCGTCGCCGCTGCGGTGATCGGGCCGCGCCTGCAGCGCGACCGCGAGGTCGACGCTCCGAACAACCTGGCGATGGTCGCGATCGGCGCCGGGCTGCTGTGGATGGGCTGGAACGGGTTCAACGGCGGTGACTGGTACAGCGCCGGCGAAATCGCCTCCGCATCGATCCTCAACACCAACCTCTGCACCGCGGTCGCCTTCCTGGTCTGGGTCGCCCTCGACTACATCACCGGCCGCAAGCCGAGCCTGATCGGCAGCGTCAACGGCATGATCGTCGGCCTCGTCGCGATCACCCCCGGAGCCGGTTTCGTCAACGGCTGGGGCGCGATCATCATCGGCGTCGTCGCCTCGACGCTGGTCTACTTCGCGCTGAACTACCTCAGCCGCGTGCGGCCATTCCGAAACGTCGACGACACGCTCGGGGTGGTCTACACCCACGGGTTCGCCGGAGTCGCCGGCGGCCTCCTGGTCGGGATCTTCGCCAACAAACTGATGGCCGGCGAACACGAAGGCCTGATCTCCGGCGGCGGGCTGCACCTGCTCTGGGTCCAGGCGTACACGGCCGCCTGGGTGATCGTGTTCTCGGCGATCGGGACCTTCATCCTGCTCAAACTGGTCGGCCTGGTCGTCCCGCTGCGGATGACGCGAGGCGGAAATGGAGGAGGGCGACATCGCCGTCCACGGGCACGAGGTCTACCCCTCCGACGTGCCGTCGCTCGGCTACCCCGACGGGGTTCCGGCGGCCGGCAGGAAGTGCTTCTCCCTAGGCAAAGCGATCCGACAACCGAGTCAGGAGCGACGAGACCGCCCCCCACTCTCCGGGGGCGGTCTCGTCATTTGTGGGGGCTCGCCGCGGGCGCGGGCGACCTCGCGCAGGATGTCGAGCATCGTCGCCACCGCCGGAGTCACCGCGGCGGCGCGCGGGGTCGCGGCGAAGACCTTGCGCACCGGGCTTGCCGGGGCTGCAGCTCGCGGATCGCGATGTCCTCGCGAGCGCCGGCGAGGGCCAGCCGGGGGATCAGTGCGACGCCGACCCCGGCGGCGACCAGGCCCTGGACGGTCAGGTAGTCGTCGCTCTCGAAGGAGACCTTGGGCTCGAAGCCGGCGGCGTGGCAGGAGCGGACGACGTGGCGGGCGCAGGGGCTGGCGGCGGAGGTCTGCACCCAGGCTTCCTCGCGCAGGTCCTCGAGCCGCAGCGTCCGGCGGGAGGCGAGGGGGTGGCCGGACGGCAGCGCCAGGTGGAGCGGGTCGTCGAAGAGCGGGAAGCGGCGCATGCCCGCTCCGAGCCGCTCGCCGACGCCCTCGAATTCGAACAGCAGGACGAGGTCGAACTCGCCCGCCCGCAGCCGCGGCGCGATCTCCTCCGGCTCGCCCTCGGCGAGGGTCACCTCGACGCCGGGGTGGGAGGCGCGGAAGCCGGCGATCGCCTGCGGCATCAGCGTCGCGCCGGCGGTCGGGAAGGAGGCGGTCCGCAGGCGGCCGCCGCGACCGGCGGAGATCGCCGCGATCTCCTCCTCGGCGGCCTCCATCTGGGCGAGGATGCCGCCGACGTGCCCGGCGAGGGCGGCGCCGGCGGCGGTCGGCCGGACGCCGCCGCGGCGGCGCTCGATCAGCGCCGTCCCGACTTCCGCCTCGAGGGTGGCGATCGCCTGGGAGACGGCCGACTGCGAGTAGGAGAGGGCGTCGGCGGCCTCCGAGAAGGAGCCGCGGTCGACGACCTCGCGGAAGGCGTTGAGCCGGCCGGTATTGAGCATAAGCAATGCTTATTTTACAGATAGGTATTAACAGTTGTGCTGATGTCAAGCCGGTGCCACCATCGCTCTCGAACTTCGAAAAACACACTCGAGGAGGTCTGACCAATGGCTCTGAAGATCATCGTTTCCTATGACGACACCGACAACGACCGCGACGCGCTGGCCCTCGGCCGCCTGCTCGCCATCTCCGGCGCCGAGCTCTCGCTCGCCTACGTCCGCCACTCCTTCGGCGAATCGCTCGAGCAGAAGGAGGCGGAGGAGCTGCTCGCCCGCGGCGCCGCCTCGGTCGGCACCCCCGAGATGCCCAAGCACGTCGTCGTCAACCCCGGCACCAGCGTCGGCCTGACCGAGCTGGCCGAGCAGGAGGGCGCCGACGTGATCGTCTTCGGCTCCGAGTACCGCACCGCGCAGGGGCTGGTCAAGCCCGGCATCTCCGCCCACAAACTGCTGCTCGGCGGCCCGGCCGCGATCGCCGTCGCCCCGGCCGGCCTGCGCGAACATCCCGTCGGTCAGCGTCAACACCGTCGGCGTCATCGACGAGGGCGACGAGGCCGCCCGCGCCACCGCGGACAGCCTCGCCGGCTGCCCTCGGCGCCACCGTGGTCGAGTACGGCGGCGGCCGGGTCGACCTCCTGGTCGTCGGCTCGCGGCCTGAGTCCCCGGAGGGCAAGGTCATGCTCAGCGCCGCCAGCGACTACGCGGTCGAGGCCGCGAACTACCCGGTCCTGGTCGTGCCGCGCGGCGTCGCGCTCAGCTTCGGGGCGCGCCGCCGGCTCCGGAGCCGGCCGCTTCCGAGTAGACGACGATCACCGCCGCGACCTCCGGGTCGCGGCGGTCGATTGCCGCTCGCGCGGCGGCCGGTCGATCGGCCGTCCCCGCTCCCCGGCGGCCATCGCGGCGACGGCCGCCTCGAGCGAGTCGGCCTCGACCACCACGGCGTCGGGCGGGCGGCGGGGCGCTGCGCTCGGCCTCCTCCAGGACCTCGCGGGTCACGTCCTCGCGCCGAGCGCTCGGCGTTGGACCAGCCCTGCCGAAGGAGAGGTCGGGCGGCTCCAGCTGCGGGCCCTCGAGGATCTGCAGGTTGCTCTCTTCGCGGTGTCCACTCGCGGTCGCCGAGCTCGATCGTGTCCCCGGCCAGCCAGGGCTCCACGACCGTAGCGCCGCAGATCCTCGGCATCGAGGTTGAAGACGCGCGCGTGGCGCATCGCGGAAGTCTTGATCTCGACGTGGAAGGGCACGGCGACAACCATCGGTTTCCGCTCGAGTGGCCGATGGCCCCGATCCCTCCCGATCGCAGTCGTCTTCGACAACGACGGCCTCCTGCTCGACACCGAGTCGGTCTGGACCCGGGCCGAGCAGGATCTCTTCGAGCGCCGCCGGCTCGAGTTCACGCCGGCCGACAAGCGCGAGCTGGTCGGCACCTCGGCGGCGATCGCGGGCGGCAGTCCTCGAGCGGCGGCTGGGCGAGCCGGGACGCGCCGCCGAGTTGATCGAGGAGCTGAACGCGCTGGTCGATCGCCGAGCTCGAGCACGGCGTCGAGGCGATGCTCGGCGCCCGCGAGCTGCTCCACGCCCTGCGGGAGCGCGGGACCCCGATCGGCCTCGTCTCCAACTCGCCGCTCGCCTTCGTCCAGCGCTCGCTCGAGATCGCCGGCTTCGAGGACCGCTTCGACGTCGTCCTCAGCGCCCACGAGGTCGCGGCCCCGAAGCCGGCGCCCGACCCCTACCTGGAGGCCTGCCGCCGCCTCGGCGTCGAGGCCGGGCCCGGCGTCGTCGCCCTCGAGGACTCGCCGACCGGCGTCGCCGCGGCGCGCGCCGCCGGGCTGACCGTGATCGGCGTCCCCTCGGTCGAGGGCGTCGCGCTCGAGGAAGCCCACCACATCGCCGTCAGCCTGCGCGACGAGGTCGTCGTCGCCACTCGACCTCGTACTCTAAGCCTGAGGTCGAGGCTTAGGCTTAGCCGCGGAGGACGCGGCGGCGGCGCAGAACCCGCTCGCAGATCTCGAGCAGTCTCGCGACGCGTGCGGTCCCGCTCGTCATCGAGCTCGCCGGCGAGCGCCGCGTTGGCGGCTCGCCCGCCTCGGCCCGCCGCTCGGCCAGCGTCCCCATGTCCTCGGCGTGTCCGGGGTCCGCGACCGCGCCCTTGAGCTCGACCAGCAGCGCCTCGAGGCCGACCCGCAGCTGCAGCGCCGCCTCGCGCCTGCGCCCGGCGTCGAGGTCGGCCCGGGCGCGCAGCAGCAGCGTCTCGCAGGCGTCGACCCGCTCGCGGCCGCCGAGCATCGCCGCGACCCGCTCCTGCGGGCGCAGCTCCTCGTTGCGCCGCCGTCGCCGCGAGGCGCCGGTCGCCCGGACGTCGACCTCGCGCGGCGGCGGTGTAGCGGCCGGCCGCGACCTCCTCGCCGCTGCCGTAGCCGATCCGGACCGCGACGGCGCGCTCCGGCGCCAGCTCGCCGAGCGCGGGGGTCGGCCCCGGCCACCGCCTGGGCGTGGAGCGCCCGGTTGAGCAGGGCGATCCCCTCGGCGACCAGCACGTCGATCGGTCTCCTCGGCCCCGAGTCGCCTGGCCGCAGCCAGCGCTCGGCCTCCTCGTCGTCCTCGAAGGGCGCGAAGGCGCGGACCGCGGTCGCCCGCGTGAGCGGCAGCCCGGGAGCCGCCTCGGCGCCCGGCTCGGCCGGCTCGCGCGCCGGCGGCGGCGCCGCCGGGCAGCGGCGAGGAGCGCCGAGCGTTTCGATCACCAGGACGCTCTGCTCGGCGTCATCGCCCTGTCGCGGGCGAGGTAGCGGCCGTCGGCCAGCGGCGAGCGTGCCGGCGAAAGTCGAACTGCGCGAATCCGAAGAGCTGGGCCAGGGACCCGATTCTCCCGCGGCTGGGTCAGTCGCCGCTGTCGGTGCCGCCGGCCGTTGGCCGCCTGCACCGGCTTGCCTGCTGCTTGTCGGGCAGCGAGTACTTCGACGGGTCGGTCGCGCACTTCGGGGTTTTCGATCTGCGCCGAGGCGCTTGGTCAGGCGCTTCCACTGGCTCGGCTTCAGCAGCGAGTCGAACTGCTGGTCGAAGGGCCCGGCTGAGCGGGTGGTAGCCGACGTGGACGTGGTCGTAGTGGTCGGGCAGCGCGAAGCTGGTTTCGCCGGGCAGGTCCTCGAGCGAGATCACCTGGTGGGGGTGCATCGTCCCCTGGAGCTGCAGGACGTCGCGGATCAGCTCGTCGGTCAGCGTCCCGGGCCCCTGGTGCCCGGTCACCGGGCACGCCGTTGATCGTCGGCGATGTCGACGGCGTCGCCGGTCGAGTGCTCGGAGACGTTGCCGGAGGTGGTCAGGATAGCTGTGGCCGCACTTGAGCGCGGTGATCGTCAGCGTTGAAGCCTTTCGAGACCAGGTACTCGAGCATCGCCAGGACGCGGCGGTCGATCTGGCCGGTTTCGATGTCCTCGCGGCCGCAGGCGTAGATCGTCGAGGCCCTGGTCGGCGAGCACCCGCTGCTCGAGCTCCTCCTTGGAGAGCAGCAGGACGCCGGCGCCGCTGAGCTCGGCGGCGAACGGGTTCTTGCCCTTGGCGCGGTAGATCGCGGTCGCCTCGAGCAGCTTCCAGCCGTCGAGGATCGGCTTCGGGTCGATCCGCGGGGCGCCGCGGCCGGCCGGGCGGATCGAGAAGTTGATGTGAGGGTCGACGCCTGCCTTCGCCGGCCGCCGACCCGGCCGAGCACCGTTCCGGCGATCACCTTCGAGCCGACCTTGAGCGTGCCGTCGCCGTCGGCGCCGGTCGCGGCGGCTCTGGTCGACGCTCTTCGCGCGCGCCTTCGCCCTGCGGCGTCGGCTGGCTCTCGTCGTCGCGTCCGGGCAGGGCGCGAGCCGCGGCCGCAGGTCCTCGCTTTCGACCGGGACCCGCTTCTCCTTGCCGCGTCGGCATCACCACCTTGCGGTGCTCGCGGACGATCTTGCCGAGCTCGGCGTAGGTGTAGCGGTTGCCGTAGGCGTCCTCGAGGACGATGAACTTGCCGAGCTTCGGCGGAGCTCGCCGATCTTCCTGGATGACCCCGTCGTTGACGGCGACGACCGGCGCGCCCTCGTCGGCGAAGATGTTGATGCCGCGGCGGGTGGGGGAGGAGGTGATCACGTCGGCGGCGTTGCCGGAGGAATCGCGTCGCTCGGCGTCGCCCGCTTCAGCGCCGCGCGGGCGGAGATGTCGTCGGCGTAGCGGGCCTTGGCGGCGACCGGGAAGTGGGCGCCCTCGGTCAGGCCGGTCAGCGAGCCGACCAGGTCGGTCGGGAGGTTGCCGTAGGCGCGGGCGTAGAGCAGGACCTCCTGGACGTACCAGTCGGCGTGGTTGTAGGCGAGGATCGCGTTGTAGAGGTCCTTGGTGCCGCCGGCGGCCTTCAGGTAGCGGGCGGCGGCGCAGATCGCGTCGACCGGGTTGTACGGGTCTTTGCGGCCGTCGCCGTTGGCGTCGACTCCGTACATCTCCCAGGTCGAGGGGAGGAACTGCATCCAGCCGACCGCGCCGGCGGTGGAGACGTTGAGGTTGGTCCCGAAGGCGGTCTCGATTTTGTTGATCGAGGCGAGCACCTCCCACGGGATCCCGTACTCGGTTCCGCAGGCCTGGTAGATCGGCAGCAGGAACGGCGGGATCTCGAAGGAGTCGATGACGAAGTTCGGGACGCCGATCGGCGCCGGGCCGAAGGGGGCGATCGTCGCCGTCGGGTTGGCGGCGGTGGGGGAGCCGCCGGTGCCGAAGGAGGAGCCGCCGCTGACACCCTCGACCGGAGGTTGAACGCCGGCGGTCGCGGGAGGAGCCGTGATGCCGCCGCCGTTCTCATTGGCCGAGCCGGCGCCGGCGCCGAGGCTCTGGTTCTCGACCACCTTCTTTTTCTTGTGGTCGGGCTTCGCCTTGCTGCCGTCGATCGTCGCCCCTGTCTGGACGCCGGAGGCCGGCGCCGGGATCGCGGCGCCTTCTTCGGAGGCCGGCGCGGGGGCCGGAACGGGTGCGGGCGCCGGAGCGGGTGCCGGCGCGGCCGGCGCCTCTTCGGTGTCGGCCGGGTCGGTGCAGTCGGTGTCTTCGAGGTCGACGAGGCCGTCGCCGTCGTCGTCGATGCCGTTGGCGCAGGCGGGCGGCTGGGCCGCGGGGACGGGCAGCGCGGGGGTCGTGGTCAGCGGCGCCGCCGGATCGGGTTCGGCGCCCGCCATGCCGACGCCGGCCGCGGTCGCAAAAGCGAAGCAGGCCAGAGCTACGATCAGTGCAAGCTTGTTTCTCATCCCAAAGAACCCCCCACCAACAGGCTCGACCAAGGTACCCGCTCGGATGGGGGTCCGCAACGGAATACGGCACCCCCCAACAAGCCCTTAATCATGGTCGGCCCACGCATGGAGAGCGGGAGGATTTCAGCCGCTTCGGATGTGGTGGTTAAGCTGGCGTCAATGGCGCTCGAGGACGAGGATCAGGAGAGCCTGCGGGCACGCAGCGAGCAGGCCATCGGCGAGCTCGCCCAGGCGCTGCTCGACAGCCAGGTGCTGGAGAACGGGCTCTCCGCGGTTTTCGGCGCCCGAGAGAAGGCTGTCGAGGCCCAGCAGGCGGCGATGGCGGCGCTCAACCTGCCCTCGGCAGGGGAACTCGAGCGCCTCGAGCGTCGATTGCGCTCCTTTTCGCACCGCCTCGAAGACGTCGAGGACGAGATCGACCGCCTGAGCCGTGAGATCGGCCTTCTCAGGCGTGAGGCTAACCCTAAACCTTAGGGTGAGAGTACGGCCGCGGAGGCCGTCCCGGCGCGTCGCACCGCCTCGTCTCGGACCTGATCCGAGATCGTCGGCTCGCCGGGCGCCCGCTCGACCACCAGCACCGCCGCCGCGGCGATGCCCAGCGCCCGTGCCCGTGCCAGGACGGCGACCGTCTGCAGGTCGGCGGCGAGCGCCGGGGGAGGCAGCCCGGCGCCGGTTCCGGCGCCGAGTCGAAGCTGGCGACGACGCCGGTCCGGGCATCGCCGAGCATCTCCCGCAGCCGAGCGGTGAGGCCGGGGTCCGGCGCGACGCTCTCGCCGACCGCGACCCCGAAGGAGACGGCGCTGCCGCCCTCGGCGATCGCCCCCTCGACGATCAGGAGCGCCCCCAGCGGCGGGCCCTCGGGAGCGGCGAGGCAGGTTCCGACCCGGATCACCCGGCGCACTCCTAGCTCCGCCAGGTCGCCGAGCACCAGCGCCGCGCTCGGGCCGCCGATCCCGGTCGCCTGGATCGTCAGCGGCGATCCGGCCGGCGTCGTTCCCGAGTAGCCCCAGAGGCCGCGCGCGTGGTTGCTCATCTTCGGCTGCTCGAGCAGCTCCTGAGCGAGGAGGAGGGAGCGGCCGGGGTCCCCCGCGAGAACCGCGTCGGCGGCGAACGGGCCGGTCGGTCGGAGGCGCACGGGCACGGCGGCGGACCCTATTGCCATTGGTGAGAAGGCCGCCGAGGGGATTTGCTCCAGCCGTCCAAACACTTTTGGCGCGGCCCCTCATACCTTGGCGGCATTCGCCAAACGCGAGCAGGCAGAGAGGAGGGTCGGGCGCTTGAAGAAGATAGAGGCGTACATCCGCCATGAGGCGTTCGAGCCGATCCGGGCCGAGCTGCTCGACCGGGGATTCCCCTCGCTCTCGATCATCGAGGCCAAGGGCTCGGGCCGCCAGAAGGGAATCGTCGAGGACTATCGGGGCTCGGCCCTGACCGTCAACGTGCGGCCGAAGCTGAAGCTGGAGATCGTGGTCGAGGATGGCGACAAGCCGCTGATCGTCGAGACGATCCTCAAGCACGCCCGCACCGGTGAGGTCGGCGACGGCAAGATCTTCGTCCTGCCGGTGGAGGAGGCGATTCGGATCCGCACCGGGGAGGACGGGGAGGCGGTTCTCCAGGCTCACTCCGAGGAGGAGATGCGGGCCTAGCCGGCCGGGCCGACTTTCCTCGCCGCGCTCCCGATCGCCAAACCGGGAAACTGTGAGTTGGCAATGGCGAGCGATGAGCGCATTTCCCTGAGCGAGGCGGCGCGCCGCTCCGGGGTCTCGCCGAACACGCTGAAGCGCTGGGCCGCCGACAAGGTGATCCCGGTGCGGCGCGGGCGCTGGACGCCGGCGGCCGCCGCGCAGGCCCGGGTCGTGGCGCGGATGCGCGAGCGAGGGCACTCGCTCGAGGACCTGCGCAGGGCCGGTCGCGAGGGCAGGCTCTCCTTCGGCCTCGCCGAGGACCTCTTCCCGCGGCCCGAGGAGCAGGCGACGATCGACGACGTCGCTCGCGAGACCGGCCTCGAGCCGGAACTGATCGAGCGCATCCTCGTCATCCTCGGCACCCCGCTGGAACGCGAGCGGGTGCTCAACCCCGACGACGTCGAGGCCCTTCGCCACTGCGCCCGGGTTCTGGCGGCCGGCTTTCCCCTCGTCGCCTTCCTCCAGCTCGTCCGCGTCTACGTCCAGTCGCTGCGCCGGATCGCCGACGCCGAGGTCCGGCTCACACATCTATATGTGCACGAACCGATGATCCGCGACGGCGTCCCCGAGCTGGAGATGGCCCAGAACCTCGGCGACCTCGCCGCCGACGTCCTGCCCCTCGCCTCGCCGTTGACCGAGTACCTGCACACCCGTTACCTGCGCTTCTTCCTCGAGCAGGACGTGGTCGGCCACATGGAGAGCGAGCTCGGCACCGACACGGCGCAGATCGCCCAGGTGCCGGTCGCGCTCTGCTTCATCGACCTCACCGGCTTCACCCGCTACACCGAGGAGGAGGGCGACCTCGAGGCGCTCGACGTGGTCGAGACCTTTGTCGCCACGGTCGAGGCGACGCTGCCCCCGGAGGCGACGATCGTGAAGACGATCGGCGACGAGGTGATGGTCGTCTCGCCGGAGCCGGGGTCGTTGACGGCCTGGGCGGTCGACCTGCTCGAGCGTTTCCCGCTGCGTCCCCGGCCCAGGGTCGGCATCCACTACGGCGACGCCGTCTACCGAGACGGCGACTACTTCGGGAGTCACGTCAACCTCGCCCATCGCGTCGTCAACCGCGCCCACGCCGGCGAGCTGCTGGTCACCGACCGGGTCCTGGAAGCGGTGCGGCAGCGCGGGGGCCTCGAGTTCGAGCCGATCGGGGAGGTGAGCCTCAAGGGCTTCCCGCAGCCGACGGCTCTCTTCGTGATCAGCGCCGCGGCCTGATGGAGGCCGACCGGATCCTCGAGGAGGTTCGCGAGGGCGGCCTTCTTCCCGCCGGCGCCCCCGTCGTCGCGATGCTCTCGGGCGGGCGCGACTCGGTCTGCCTCCTGGACGTCGCCGTGCGGCTGCTCGGCGCCGAGGGTGTCTCCGCCCTCCACGTCAACTACGGGCTGCGCGACGAGGCCGGGGACGACGAGGAGCACTGCGTCGCGTTGTGCGAGCGGCTCGACGTCCCCCTCACGGTCGAGGCCCCGAACCATCCCGAGGGACCCGGCAACCTCCAGGCCTGGGCCCGCGACACTCGCTACGCGGCGGCCGCCCGGCTGGCGCTTCCGGCAGGCGCCTCGATCGCCACCGGCCATACCGCCGACGACCAAGTCGAGACGATCCTCTACCGCCTCGCCTCCTCTCCGAGCCGGCGTGCCCTGCTCGGGATGCGGCCCAAGGACGGTCAGCTCGTCCGTCCCCTGCTCACCTTCACGCGCGCCGAGACCACGGCCTACTGCGAGGAGCGCGGCCTCGTCTGGCGCGACGACCCCACCAACGACGACTCGACCTACGCCCGCAACCGGGTCCGCCACGGACTTGCGGCGGCGCTCGCCGAGGTTCATCCCGCCGCCGCCCGCAACGTCCTCCGCACCGCCGAGCTGCTGCGCGACGAGGCCGAGGTCCTCGACTCCCTGGTCAAGGTGGAGATAGACGGCTCGGGTGAGGAGTCGCGCGGCGAGATCTCCCTCGACCGCCTCGCCGAGCTGCCGCCGGCGCTGCAGCGGCTGATCGTCCAGAGCCTTGCCGACGGCGCCGCCGGGCGCCCGGTGCCGGGGGCCGCGCGACACGCCGGGGAGGTGGCGGGGCTGCGGCGCACCGGCGTCGCGATGCTCGACCTCGGCAGCGGCACGCGGGCCGTCGTCGAGAGGGGCGTGCTGCGTGTCGAGGCCCCCTGAACCTAGACTGGCGGCGGTGACGGACCCGGCGATCGGCGAGACCCTCGTCTCCAGCGAGGAACTTAGGAAGCGCGTGGCCGAGCTCGGCCGGCAGGTCAGCGCCGACTACGAGGGCCGCGACCTCTTCATGGTCGGCATCCTCAAGGGCGCGGTCCTCTTCCTCGCCGACCTGATGCGCAGCATCACCGTCCCCTGCGAGATCGATTTCATGGCCGTCTCCAGCTACGGCTCGCAGACCGATACCTCGGGCGTCGTCCGCATCCTCAAGGATCTCGACGCCTCGATCGAGGGGCGTGACGTCCTCATCGTCGAGGACATCATCGACTCCGGCCTCACCCTCCAGTACCTGATGCGGAACCTCAAGGTCCGCAGCCCCGCTTCGCTCGAGGTCTGCTCCCTGTTGACCAAGCCGGACCGGCTCCGCGTCGACCTCTCGCCCCGCTACGTCGGCTTCGAGATCCCCAACCGGTTCGCCGTCGGCTACGGCCTCGACCGCGCTCAGCGCTACCGCAACCTCGATTACGTCGCGGCGCTCAGCGAGTAGAGCGCAAAACCGCCCTGGTACGCTGATTTTTTGCCCATGAGGCGTTTCTTCAAAAGCGCAGCTTTCCCGATCCTCCTGGTGGTGATCCTGGCCTTCGTCGCCCAGAAGCTGATCACCGACGACCACGGGCACGACGCTCCCTCCTACAGCGAACTGACCAACCCGAGCACGGGCCTGATCGCCGAACACCAGATCAAAGAAGTCACGATCAACACGAAGGACAACACGCTCGACGTCCAGGAGGTCGGCGAACACGGGGAAAGCTTCTCGACCGGGTATCCGGACAACACCGAGCAGTCGCTGATCAACCTGCTGGATGAAAAAGATGTCAAGACGACCGTCCATGGCACCGGCGGCACCAGCATCCTCTCGCTGCTCGGCTACATCCTGCCCTTCGTCCTCTTCCTCGGGCTCTGGATCTTCCTCATGAACCAGATGCAGGGCGGCGGCTCGCGGGTCATGAACTTCGGCAAATCGAAAGCGAAGCGAATGTCGGTGGACGCGCCGAAAATCACCTTCCGCGACGTCGCCGGGGTCGACGAGGCCGTGCAGGAGCTGCATGAGATCAAGGAGTTCCTAGAGAACCCGAAGAAATTCCAGAGCCTCGGCGCCCGGATCCCGAAGGGGGTCCTGCTTTACGGCCCGCCGGGCACCGGCAAGACGCTGCTGGCCCGCGCCGTCGCCGGCGAGGCCGGCGTCCCGTTCTTCTCGATCTCCGGCTCCGACTTCGTCGAGATGTTCGTCGGCGTCGGCGCCAGCCGCGTCCGCGACCTCTTCGAGCAGGCGAAACAGAACTCGCCCTGCATCATCTTCATGGACGAGATCGACGCCGTCGGCCGCCACCGCGGGGCCGGGATGGGCGGCGGTCACGACGAGCGCGAGCAGACGCTGAACCAGCTCCTGGTCGAGATGGACGGCTTCGAGATGAAAGACAACATCATCTTGATCGCCGCCACCAACCGCCCCGACATCCTCGACCCGGCGCTGCTGCGGCCCGGTCGCTTCGATCGCCAGGTCGTCGTCGACCGCCCCGACCGCAAGGGGCGCAAGCAGATCCTCGAGGTCCACACGCGCGGCAAGCCGCTCTCGAAGGCGATCGACCTCGACACGCTCGCCGGCCAGACACCCGGCTTCACCGGAGCCGACCTCGCCAACCTGATCAACGAGGCCGCGCTGCTCACCGCCCGCACCGGCAACCGCGAGATCTCGATGCTCGAGCTCGAGGAGGGGATCATGCGGGTGATCGCCGGGCCCGAGAAGAAAACCCGGGTGATGTCGGAGAAGGAGCGCCTGATCACCGCCTACCACGAGATGGGTCACGCGATCGTCGGCCACCTGCTCGAGAACACCGACCCGGTCCACAAGATCTCGATCATCAGCCGCGGCCAGGCGCTCGGCTACACGATCAGCCTGCCGACCGAGGACAAGTTCCTCACCTCGAGGGCCGAGTTGACCGACACGATGGCGATGACCCTCGGCGGCCGCGCCGCCGAGGAGATCGTCTTCGGCGAGATCACGACCGGCGCCTCCAACGACCTTGAAAAGGTGACCGAGACCGCGAAGCAGATGGTGATGCGCTTCGGCATGTCCGAGCGGCTCGGCCCGCGCGTCTTCGGCCACGATCGCGGCCAGCCCTTCCTCGGCCGCGAATTCAGCACCGAACCCGATTACTCCGACGAGATCGCGCGTGAGATCGACGACGAGATCCGCCGCATCGTCGAGACCGCCCACCAGACCGCGAAGGACCTCCTCAGCGAGCGCCACGACGACCTCGACCGGATCTCGAAGATCCTGCTCGAGCGCGAGACGATCGACGCCGAGCAGTTCGTCGCCCTCCTCGACGGCAAATCCGAGGCGGACGTCTTCGCCGACGACGAGGAGGAGCCGAAACCGGTCGAGCCGGCGCCGGAGCCTGAAAAGGCACAGCGCGAGGGCGCTCGACCCATCACCCGCCCCCGCCCCGGCTACGCCGGCGGCGACGCCTCCTGAGCGGCGCTCGGCTGCGTCTTCGGTCGCTCCCGTGCAGAGCACGCCACGCTCCCTGCATCCTTGCCGTGCTTGCTCAGGAGGCGTCGCCCTCCGAAACCCTGCCGCCGCCCTGGTCGACTTTTCCTCGCTATAGGGAGGAAAATCGACGCAGCGGCGTAAAGGGTGGCCGGTCAAGGGTCAGGAAGCGCACCAAGGTCCACCGCATGACGCACCGATCAGCGAGCATCACGATCTGATTCCTTGCGAGCGGCGCTGATACGGCGAGTAGCGGCCACGCCCGGACGCGAAGCGGAGGACGTGGCCGTTTATGAGGAGCACCGATCAGCGAACGTCACGATCTGATTCTCCGTGAGCGGCGCCGGTGTACCAACGTGGCCACCGCCCCCGGACGCGAAGCGGAGGAGGCGGTGGTTTATGGCGAAGCTGAGGAGATGGCCGTTTATGCCAAGCGGAGGAGGCGGTGGTTTATGGCGAAGCCGTCCCGGCGATACTCCCGCTCATGGAGGTAAAGCTGATGGGCGTCGTCAACGTCACCCCCGACTCGTTCTCCGATGGGGGGCTCTTCCTCGAGCCGGAGGCGGCGATTGCGCATGGGGTTTTGCTTGCCGAGGACGGCGCCGAGATCCTCGACGTCGGTGGAGAGTCGACCCGGCCGGGGGCCGCGGCGGTGAGCGCCGAGGAGGAGCTGGAGAGGACGCAGCCGGTCGTCGCCGACCTCGCCGGCCTCGGTCACAAGATCTCGATCGACACCTCGAAGGCGGCGGTTGCCGAGGCGGCCCTCGGGGCGGGAGCTTCGATCGTCAATGACGTCACCGCGCTGCGCGGCGATCCCGAGCTGGCCTCGGTCTGCGCCGGGAGCGGGGCGGGGGTGATCCTCATGCACATGCAGGGGACCCCGCGCACGATGCAGGCGGACCCGACCTACGGCGACGTCGTCGACGATGTGAAGGCGTTCCTCCTCGAGCGGACCGAGGCGGCCGTCGCCGCCGGCGTCGCCGAGGAGAGGATCTGGCTCGACCCAGGGATCGGGTTCGGCAAGACCCTCGACCACAACCTCGAGCTCCTGCGCCGGCTCGGCGAGCTGCGCGAGCTGGGCCGCCCGCTGGTGATCGGCACCTCCCGCAAGAGCTTCATAGCCAAGATCGACGGCTCGGGCTCGGGGACCGGATCGGCGGCACGATCGCCTCCTCGATCCTCGCCGCGGCGGAGGGCGCCGACGTCCTCCGCGTCCACGACGTCGCCGAGGTCGCCCAGGCGGCGCGGGTCGCAAGCGCGATCCTCGGGTAGGTTGAGGCGCAGATGGAGGCCCACGGGAACGGCATCGAATCGAGCGTCGAGGTCGAGCTGCGCAGTCTCTCGATCTACACCCACCACGGGGTCAGCGACGCTGAGCAGGAGATCGGCCAGCGCCTCGAGTTCGACGTCTCCTTCGACGTCCCCGACTGCGATGCGGTGCTGACCGACCGGCTCGAGGACACCGTCGACTACGCCGAGGTCTGCGACATCGTCGCCCTCGCGGCGACCGAGCGCAGCTACCGGACCCTGGAGCGACTGGCGCAGGTCGTCGGCCAGCGGCTGATCGAGCGCTATAACTGCGACTCGGTCAGGGTCAGGGCCGCCAAGCCGGAGCCGCCGCTGCCGCTCGCGATCCAGGAGATCGCGGTCGAGGTCGTGCAGGAACGCTCCGAGGAGGAACCGGTCGAGGACGAGGGGGATTAGCTCCTTGCGGGTCGGCTACCTCGGCCTCGGCTCGAACGTCGGCGAGCGCGAGGGGCATTTGCGGGCGGCGGTCGAGGCGCTCTCGGCCCGGGGGGTCGAGGTCGAGGCGGTCTCCTCGGGCTATGAGACCGAGCCCGTCGGCGAGGTGCTCGACCAGCCCGACTTCCTCAACGCCGCGGTCCGCATCGAGACGGATCTCGGTCCCGAGCAGCTGCTCGACCTTTGCAAGGAGATCGAGGTCGAGCGGGGCCGTTCGCTCGACGCCCCACGCCACAGCCCGAGGCCGCTCGACGTCGATCTGCTCCTGCTCGGCGACCTGGAGCTCTCGACCGAGCGCCTGACTCTGCCGCACCGGGAGGTGAGGAGCCGGCGCTTCGTCCTCGTCCCCCTTCTCGAGCTCGACCCTGACCTATCCCTCCCGGACGGCACCCGCCTGCGCGATTGCCTCGATGCCCTCCCGGAGGGCGAACAGCAGGTTCGGCGCGCGGCCCCGCCGCCTACGCCGGGGTAGGGGCCTGCAGCCACTCGGAGGGCACGGTGCCCGCCGGGACCTCCCCGGGAAACTCCGGGAACTCGCGCAGAGCCATCTCGAGGGCGGGGCGGCCCGCCAGCATCGGGCGCAGGTCGGCGATCGTGTTGAGCAGCGCGATGCTCGAGCCGATCTGGAGGTCGGCCCCGTTCGACGATCCCTCGGCTCCCAGGATTCCGTCGGCGATCCAGGCGTCGACCCGGTCTAGGTGTCCGGGGAGGGCCTCGACGTCTCGCCTCGAGCCCTCATCGCTGACGTCGTTGAGCCGCCACTCGATCCTCACGATCAGGGGCGCGGAGGCGACGGCGGCGAAGTCGGGCAGCGGCAGCCGCGAGTCCTCGCCGTAGGTGGTGATCGCCCCCGGCCTCCTGCGCAGCGTCCACCATGTCATCCGCCGCGCCAGGGCCTGCAGGACCTCCTCTCCCCAGCGGTCGGCCTCCTCGACCTTGCGGCGCGCCTCAGGGTCCTCCGGGTAGAGCGGCGGCTCGGGGTGCAGCTCGTCGAGCCGGTGCATGATCGTGCGCGAGCCGACGATCCGCTCGCCGTCGATCGTCAGCCCCGGCACGGTTCCCTGCCCGAACCTCATCCGCTGCATCGGCACGTGCACGGTGGGCGGCCACTCGACCCGCTTGAAGGCGATTCCCTTCAGATCCAGCGCACGCTTGACCGCAAGCGAGGGGTGCGACGCGGCGACGACGTAGAGCCGCGTTGCCACGGCCGCTAGGCGGCGGCGGCCGGCTGCAGCGGCCGGAGCCAATCCGCCGGCAGGACCGGCGCACACTCGCCTGCGATCTCGGGCTGGACGCGCTTGGCGAAATCGCCCGCGGGTCGCGACTCGATCAGCGGCCGCAGGTCCCCTAGGGTCATCGCGAGGCGGACAGTCGAAGCGATCTGGAAGTCGGCGGCGTTGAGCTGCTCGCCGTTGATCGTGCCGGCCGCGATCAGGTCGTCGACCTTCTGCAGCAGGCCCATGAAGGCCTCGAGGTCATCACGGACGTTCTCCTCGCTGGCTCCGTTGAGGCGGGCCGAGAGCCCGACGAGCGTCGGGGCCAGGGGGGCGGCGAGTGGGATCGGCATCCCGAGCTTGGCTCCCTCGAGGTAGCTCCGGATCGACGAGCTTTCATGGCTCAGCGACCAGAGGACGATCTGGCGCACGGGGTGCTGGAACTCGAGGTCTCCCCAGCGCTCGGCCTCTTCTACGGCGGCCCGCTTCGTCTCGTCAGCCGGGAACAGCGGCGGATCCGGCTTCAGGCGGTCGAGCTCCCGGGCGATGGCGCGGGTCCCCTGGGTCTTGACCCCGTCTACCTTCATCGCGGGGACGGTTCCTTCCGGGTAGCCGATGAGCCGGAGGATGTATCTCGAGAAGACCGCGACCAGGTCCCGGCGCTTGTACGGGATGCCCTTGTACTCGAACATCATCTTCGCGGTCGCCGCCGGGTGCGATCCGGGAAGCGTGTAGAGCCGGGCCTTCACCGGCCGCATACTAGTCAGCCAGCCAGCCAACGGTCATTCGACCCGTGCCGGCACCCTCGGCGATAATCGACGGGTGCTCCTCGCGATCGACGTCGGCAACACCCAGACTCATCTCGGGGCCTTCGAGGGGGAGACGCTGTCCGAGCATTGGCGCTTTCAGACCCGCTCGGGCGCAACAGGCGACGAGCTCGCCGAGCGGATCGCCGGCCTCTTCTCGCTCTGCGGCATGTCCTTCGACGAAATCGACGCGGTCTGCGTCTCTTCCGTGGTGCCGCCGCTCGGCAGCCAATTCGAACAGCTGACCGAGCGCTATCTGGACGCCGAATGCCTGACGATCGGCCCCGGGGTCAAGACCGGGATGCCGATCCGGATCGAGAACCCGCTCGAGGTAGGCGCCGACCGCCTCGTCAACGCGATCGCCGCCTACGATCGCTTCGGCGAGGCCTGCGTCTCCGTCGACTTCGGCACCGGGATCAACATCGACGCCGTCTCCGCCGAGGGCGAGTATCTGGGCGGCGCGATCGGGCCCGGCCTCGCGCCCTCGCTCAGCGCCTTGATCGATCGCGCCGCGCGGATCACCCGGATCGACCTCGAAGAGCCGAAGGAAGCGATCGGCCGCTCGACCCGGGCGGCAATCCACTCCGGCTTCATCTTCGGCTTCGCCGGCCTCATCGACGGCATCGTGCGCCGGATCGAAGAGGAGCTGCCGAACCCGCGGGTTCTCGCCACCGGCGGGTACGCGTCCAGTGTCGTCCCCTTCGCCGAGACGATCGACGAGGTCGACGACCTCCTTACCCTGAAGGGGCTTCGCCTCATCCATGAACGCAATGCCGACACAGCCGCCGCTGACTGATCCCTTCCGGATCGGAGACGTCGAGATCGCAAACCGGGTCCTGCTGGCGCCGCTGGCGGGGATCGGCAACTGGTTCGTCCGGCTCCAGGCCCGGCGCCACGGCGCGGGTCTGGCGGTCTCGGAGATGATCTCCAGCTTCGGCCTCCACCACCGCAACGAGCGGACCCTGCGGGAGCTGATGCGGATCCACCCCGACGAGCACCCGGTCTCAGTCCAGCTCTTCGGGCACGACGCCGAGGTGATGCGCTCCGGCGCCGAGATCGCCGCCGAGGCCGGCGCCGATCTGATCGACATCAACATGGGCTGCCCGGTGCGCAAGGTGCGCCGCACCGGCGCCGGGGTCGAGCTGCTCGCCAACCCCGAGTTGGCGCTGGCGCTGACCCGCGGCGCCGTCGAGGGCAGCGGCCTGCCGGTCACCGTCAAGCTCCGCTCCGGCCTGCGCCCGGGGGACAGCTCCGGCCTCGAGCTCGCCGTGCGCCTGGTCGAGGAGGGCGGCGCCGCGGCGATCGGCTTCCACCCTAGGCCGGCGTCCGTCGGTCACAAGGGGGCGCCCGACTACGCGATGACCCGCAGGCTCGTCGAGCGCCTCGATGTCCCGGTGATCGTCTCCGGCGGGCTGAAGAGCGCCGAGGCGGCCCGCCGTGCCCACGCTGAGTCCGGCGCCGACGCGGTGATGATCGCCCGTGGCGCGCTCGGCAATCCCTGGGTTTTCGAGGAACTGACGGGGACCCGCATGGAGCCGCCCTCGCGGGAGGAGATGACCACTGAGCTGCTCTGGACGATGGACCGCGCCGAGGAGCACCTGGGCTCCGATCGCGCCACCCGCTACCTGCGCAAGTTCTACCCCTGGTACATGGAGCTGCTGGAGCCGCCGACCGCGGTCGCGCAG
The DNA here is from genome assembly GCA_963795295.1 of uncultured Solirubrobacterales bacterium. Taxonomy (GTDB): domain Bacteria; phylum Actinomycetota; class Thermoleophilia; order Solirubrobacterales; family 70-9; genus VRUE01. The sequence continues at coordinate 356,076 of CAWCHE010000003.1, read as the reverse complement.
GAGCTGCAGCGCAGCGCCGACCTGCCTCGGGCGCGGGAGCTGGTCGCCTCTCTCGCAGTGCCTGCGGCCGTCTCCTGAGCCCTCGCTATAATCCCGCGACTCCGTGCCCTGGTGTGGCGAGGCAATCGCCGTCGCACCTGGGCGTTTTTGGGTCTGGGAGCCGTGTTCCCGCCCTACATCCAGCCAAAGAGAGGTAGCGAAGTGAGTCGCCAGGCCGTCATCACCCCTGAAGGGCTCGAGAAGCTCAAAGAGGAGATCGAGCACCTCTCAACCGCCAAACGCCGCGAGGTCGCCGAACGGATCAAGGAGGCGCGCGATTTCGGCGACATCTCCGAGAACGCCGAGTACGACGACGCCAAGAACGAGCAGGCGCTGCTCGAGGCGCGGATCGCCCAGCTGGAAGAGCGTCTTCGCCGGGCCACCGTGATCGACGAGAAATCGGTCGGGACCGACGAGGTCACCTTCGGCTCCGTCGTCCACGTCAAAGACCAGAAGTCCGGGGACTCGCAGAAATTCCAGATCGTCGGCTCGACCGAGGCCGACCCGCTCGAGCACAAGCTCTCCAACGAGTCGCCGATCGGCAAAGCCCTGATCGGCCACAAGCGCAACGACGTGGTCACCGTCGAGGTCCCGCGCGGGCCGAAGAAAAAACTCAAAATCACCAAGATCGAGATCGCGTAGCGGCCGGGTAGGCTCGCGCCGTGAGCGCCGAGCAGCCGATCGAGCCGGAGCAGCCCAAGCTTTCCGACGTCCTCCGTGACCGTCGTGAGAAGCTCGAGCGCCTGCGCAAGGCGGGCATCGAGCCCTTCCCGCACGGCTTCGGTGAGCGCGAGGACATCGCCGAGGTCCGGGCCGCCCACGAGGGGCTCGCCCCCGGCATCGAGACCGAGTCGCGGCACCGGGTCGCCGGCCGCATCGTCGCCCGCCGCGGTCACGGCAAGGCCGCCTTCCTCGACCTCCGCGACGGCAGCGGGCAGATCCAGCTCCACGCCCGCGAGGACCTGCTCGGCGAGGAGCCTTTCGCGCTCCTGGTCGAGCTCGACGTCGGCGACATCGTCGGCGTCGAGGGCACCGCCCTGGCGACCCGGCGCGGCGGCGAGCTCTCGATTGCGATCGACCGCTGGCGGCTGCTCTCCAAGAGCCTGCGGCCGCCGCCGAGCGAGTTCCATGGCCTCGAGGACGTCGAGACCCGCTACCGCCGGCGCGAGCTGGACCTGCTCGGCAACGAGGAGAGCCGCGCGCTCTTCGCCCTCCGCGCCCGCGCGATCTGCGAGATCCGCCGCTGGCTCGACGAGCACGGCTTCGTCGAGGTCGAGACGCCGGTGCTGCAGCCGCTCTACGGCGGCGCGCTGGCGCGGCCGTTCACGACCCACCACAACCAGCTCGACCGCGACTTCTACCTGCGGATCGCGACCGAGCTCTACCTCAAGCGCCTGGTCGTCGGCGGCATCGACCGGGTCTACGAGCTGGGCAAGGACTTCCGCAACGAGGGCGTCTCCCACAAGCACAACCCCGAGTTCACGATGCTCGAGTGGTACGAGGCCTATGCCGACTACGAGAAGACCGCCCATGACCTGGAGATGATGGTCGCCGAGGTCGCCGAGCGGGCGCTGGGGACGACGGTGGTCGAGCGCGAGGGGGTCGAGATCGATTTCGCCCCGCCGTGGCGCCGGGTCACCCTGCGCGACGCGATCCGCGAGGAGACCGGGATCGACATCGCCGAGCACCCGACCCGCGAGGAGCTGGCGGCCGCGATCGGGACCGAGCCCGACCCGGCCGAGGGCTGGGGGAAGCTCGTCGACGGGCTGCTCTCGAAGTCGGTCGAGCCGAAGCTGATCCAGCCGACCTTCGTCTTCGACTACCCGGTCGAGCTCTCGCCGTTCGCGAAGGCGCACCGCTCCGAGGAGGGGCTGGTCGAGCGCTGGGAGGCCTTCGTCGGCGGCGTCGAGATAGCCAACTCCTTCAGCGAGCTCAACGACCCCGATGAGCAGCGGCGGCGCTTCGAGCAGCAGCGGGCCGAGCTCGAGCGCGGCGACGAGGAGGCCCAGCCCTACGACGAGGCCTTCGTCGAGGCACTGGAACAGGGGATGCCGCCGACCGGCGGCGTCGGCCTCGGCATTGACCGACTCGTCATGATGTTGGCAGGAGCGCAGAGCCTCAGAGAGGTCATCCTCTTCCCGGCCATGCGCGGATGAGTTCCACTTCCGTGTCGTCTCTCACGCCTGGCGGCTCGGAAAAGGGGCCAAAAGCCCGCTATTAGCGTTTATTTGGGGTCACGGGCCGCGTGGGTCGGCTCGGTATCGTTTAAAGGGCGTTTCGATTCATCCCGATATTGAGGAAGCACCGTTGCGGTACTTCCATCAAAGATTTGGTTTCGATCCAGTAAGGAAGATCTTTTGTTCGAGCGATTCACAGAGCGGGCACGACAGGTCGTCGTCTTGGCGCAGGAAGAGGCGCGCACGCTCAAGCACAACTACATCGGCACCGAGCACATCCTGCTCGGCCTGCTCCGCGAGGAGGAGGGCCTGGCGGCCCGCGTCCTCGAGTCGCTGGACATCACCACCGAGCGCGTCCGCTCGCAGGTGGTTCGCATCGTCGGCTCCGGCGAGGAGGTCACCTCCGGCCAGATCCCGTTCACGCCGCGCGCCAAGAAGGTCCTCGAGCTGGCGCTGCGCGAGGCGCTCTCCCTCGGCCACAACTACATCGGCACCGAGCACATCCTGCTCGGCCTGGTGCGTGAGAACGAGGGCGTGGCGGCCAGGATCCTGCTCGACTTCGACGCCGACTCGGACAAGATCCGCAACGAGGTGATCCGGATGCTGTCCGGCCCGGGCGGGCGCCGGCAGGGCGCCGCGGCCGGCGGTGGCGGCGGCGAGGGCAAGAAATCCTCGAAGCTGCTCGACCAGTTCGGCCGCAACCTGACCAAGCTCGCCGAGGAGGGCAAGCTCGACCCGGTGATCGGCCGCGAAACCGAGATCGAGCGGATCATGCAGATCCTCTCGCGGCGCACCAAGAACAACCCGGTGCTGCTCGGCGAGCCGGGGGTCGGCAAGACCGCCGTCGTCGAGGGTCTGGCCGCCCGCATCAACAAAGGCGAGGTCCCGGAGCTGCTCAAGAACAAGCAGATCTACACCCTCGACCTGGCCGCCCTGGTCGCCGGCTCGAAGTACCGCGGCGAGTTCGAGGAGCGCCTCAAGAAGGTGATGAAGGAGATCACCCAGCGCGGCGACATCATCCTTTTCATCGACGAGCTCCACAACCTGGTCGGCGCCGGCGCCGCCGAGGGCGCGATCGACGCCGCCTCGATCCTCAAGCCGGCGCTCGCCCGCGGGGAGCTGCAGACGATCGGCGCCACGACCCTCGACGAGTACCGCAAATACCTCGAGCGCGACTCGGCCCTGGAGCGTCGCTTCGCCCAGATCAAGGTCGACGAGCCCTCGGTCGAGGACACCGTCCAGATCCTCGAAGGCCTGCGCGAGCGCTACGAACAGCACCACCGGGTGACGATCAACGACGAGGCCCTGAAAGCGGCGGCCGAACTCGCCGATCGCTACATCTCCGACCGCTTCCTGCCCGACAAGGCGATCGACCTGATCGACGAGGCGGGCTCGCGGATGCGGATCAAGTCGATGAGCTCACCGCCCGTGTACCGCGATCTCGAGGAGGAAATCGAGACGACGCGGCGCGAGAAGGAGGGCGCGATCGAAGCTCAGGAGTTCGAGAAAGCCGCCAACCTGCGCGACAGCGAGCGCCAGCTGACGACCCGCAAGCGCCAGCTCGAAGACGAGTGGGCCGAGGGCGAGAACGGCGACCGGCCGGTGGTCGGCGAAGAAGAGATCGCCGACATCGTCTCGATGTGGACCGGGATCCCCGTCTTCAAGCTGACCGAGGCCGAGACCCAGAAACTGATCCGCATGGAGGAGGAACTCCACAAGCGCGTGATCGGCCAGGAGGTCGCGATCACCGCCGTCTCGAAAGCGATCCGCCGCTCGCGCGCCGGGATCAAGGATCCGAAGCGCCCGGCCGGCTCGTTCATCTTCCTCGGCCCGTCCGGGGTCGGCAAGACCGAGCTCGCCCGCACCCTCGCCGAGTTCCTCTTCGGCGACGAGGAGGCGATGGTCAGGATCGACATGTCCGAGTACATGGAGAAGCACGCGGTCAGCCGCCTGGTCGGCTCGCCTCCGGGCTACATCGGCTACGACGAGGGCGGCCAGCTGACCGAGGCCGTGCGCCGCAAGCCCTACTCGGTGCTGCTGCTCGACGAGATCGAGAAGGCCCACCCCGACGTCTTCAACATCCTGCTCCAGATCCTCGAGGACGGGAGGCTGACCGACGCCCAGGGCCGCACGGTCGACTTCCGCAACGCGATCGTGATCATGACCTCGAACATCGGCGCCTCCGAGATCTCGAAGAACACCTCGATCGGGTTCACCGTCGACGACGAGACCGGCATGTCCTACGACAACATGAAGAACCGGATCATGAGCGACCTGAAGAAAGTCTTCCGGCCGGAGTTCCTCAACCGGATCGACGAGGTCATCGTCTTCCACAAGCTGGCGAAGGAAGAGGTCAAGGAGATCGTCGACCTGATGATCAACCGGGTCCGCGTCCAGGTCGCCGAACACTCGCTGCAGTTGGAGCTCACCGACGAAGCGAAGGACCTGCTCGTCGACAAGGGCTGGGATCCCTCGATGGGGGCTCGCCCCCTGCGCCGGGCGATCCAGCGCTACATCGAGGACCCGCTCGCCGACGAGGTCCTGAGGCAGGGTGAGATGACCTCGGGCTCGACCGTGATGATCGAGCGCGACGCCGCCGGCGACGAGGACGACAAACCGCTGAAGCTGACCATCATCGCGCCGAAGAAGCCGCTCAAGCCGAAGGCCAAGCCTGAGCCGGAGAAGGTCGGCGTCGGTGCCAAGTCGGGCGATGAGGACAGCAGCAGCGAGCCCGACCCCGCGGCGACCGACCCGCGCGAGACCGGCACCGGCGACGACGCCTGAGCGGGTCGCCGTCCCCCGCGGACGGCTACGGTCTCCGCTATGAGCGAGCCCGGCCTCACAGCGATCGGAACCTGGAGCGGCGGGCGCTTCCTCCGCTACGGGGAGACGATCGAGGAGGAGCGGCTGGTGTCGCTGCTGCGGCCGGGGCAGGGCATCGACACGGTGCTGACCGCGGACGCCTACGGCCAGGGTGAGGCCGACCGCCTGCTCGGGCGCGCCCTGGAGGGGGTGCCACGGGAGGACTTCTGCCTGATCGGCGCCGTCGGGCACGACTTCTACGAGGGTGAGCGCGACGGGCCGCGCGGCTTTCCGCGCTTCACCGACCCGGGACTGCGCGACGAAACCTCTTACGCTTCGTACCTGCGGATGGCGGCCGAGCGCAGCCTCGAGCGGATCGGCGCCTCGTCCTTCGACCTGCTGCTGCTCCACAACCCCGACCGCACCGGCTACTCGAGCGAGGCGGTCTGGGACGGGATGGCGGCGCTCCGGGAGGAGGGCCTGGCAGCGCGGATCGGCGTCGCCCCGGGACCTGCCAACGGCTTCACCCTCGACCTGATCGAGTGCCTCGAGCGTTTCGGCGACCGGATCGACTGGGCGATGATCATCCTCAACCCCTTCGAGCCCTGGCCGGGGGAGCTGTGCCTCGACGCCGCAGCGGAGAACGATGTCCGCCTGATCACGCGCGTGGTCGACTACGGCGGTCTCTTCTGGGGCGATCTCGAGCCCGGGATGGAGCTGGCGAAGGGCGATCACCGCGCCCACCGGCCCGACGGCTGGATCGAGGCGGGCCTGGAGAAGCTGGAGCGGATCCTGCCCTTCGCGGAAGCGGCGCGACTGACGCCGGTCCAGCTCGCCTGCCAGTGGAATCTCGCCCACCCCGCGGTCGAGTGCGTCGTCCCGACCCTGATCCAGGAGGCGCACGCCGATGCCTGTCCGATCGAGGCCAAGCGGGTGGAACTCGCCGCGCTTCCGACCGAGCAGCGCCTCTCCGAGGAGGACGTCGCGGCGATCCGCGAGATCGGCGACAACACGGGCTCGATGGCGCTGAAGGGGGCCAGTCCCACCCACGAGGGCGAGGATAAGCCGGACCGCTGGGGGCTGAGCGATGAGCTCGTGGCGGCCGGCGAGCGCTGGGGCGTCGACCCCGAGCGCGACCTGGTCTCGGCGCCCGGCTGACGGTTCGGGTCCGAGGTCGCCGGGAGAGAGGCTGTCATTACCCCTCCGCGGCAATTGAGTCGCGCGCCTTCGGCGCAGCTCCAGATGATGCTGCGCCCCCATGGGGCGCAAATATCGGATTGCATTTCCGCCGCTTCGCGACATTCCCGCGGAGGGGTAATGACAGCCATCCTCGGGCGAGCTCCGATCGACGCTCAGCCCGTGGCGCAGACACCGGTCTCCAGCTGCCGTCCCTTCGGATTCTGTCCCTACCCGTGGAGCATTCCTAGCTTCCGATCTGCCGTCGATTGCGGGAGATTCCGAACCCTGCGCGTCCCGACAGTGAGCGTTGATGGAGGGGTCTGGTCACCCTCCGGGTGAATGTCGCGAAGCGGCGATATGCAATCTGATTCCTGCCCGCCATAGGCGGGCAGCGACATATGGAGCCGCGCCGAAGGCGCGCGACTCAATTCGCCCGGAGGGTGACCAGACCCTTCTGCACGGACTGATTGATCGGTCCGCCGCGCGCGCTCTTAGCCTGCTCGACCATGGACCGCAAGTGGTGGACGCTGATCGGGACCTGTGCGGGCCTCTTCCTCCTGATGCTCGACTCGACCGTCGTGGCGCTGGCGCTGCCGAGCATCCGCGATGACGTCGGCGCCAGCTCGACCGGCCTGCAGTGGGTGATGAACGGCTACCTGCTCGCGATCACGGTCTTCGTCGTCACCGCGGGCCGGCTCGGCGACATGTTCGGGCGCAAGCGCCTGTTCCTCGCCGGTGCCGTGATCTTCGCGCTCGGCTCGGTGCTCTCCGGGGCCGCGGGCGACGAGCACGTCCTGATCGCCGGGCGGGTGCTGCAGGGAATCGGCGCGGCGCCGATGCTGCCGCTCTCCCTGGCGATCGTCTGCAACGTCTTCCCCCGCGAGGAGCAGGCGCGTGCGCTGGGCGTCTGGGCGGGCATCTCGGCGCTGGCGCTGGCGATCGGCCCGCTCGCGGGCGGCGCCCTGGTCGAGGTCGACTGGCGGCTGATCTTCTGGATCAACCTCCCCGTCGCGGCCGCGGCGATCGCGATCACCGCCCTCTCGGCGCCGGAGTCGACCGACCCCGCCGCCGGGCGGCGGATCGACGCCCCGGGGCTGATCTCCCTCAGCGTCGGCCTGACGGCGGCGATCCTGGCGCTCGTCCAGGCTCGCGTCTGGAGCGTCCCCGCCACCGTCGTGCTCGCGGTCCTCGGGGTCGCTTCGCTCCTCGCCTTCTGGCGGATCGAGCACCGGGTCTCGGAGCCGATCGTCGACTTCGAGCTTTTCCGCAACAGGCCCTACCTCGGCGCCAGCGCCGCCGCCTTCGCGCTGGTCGGGGCCTACTGGAGCGTGATGTTCTTCCAATCGCAGTACCTGCAGGACGTCCGCGGCCACTCGGCCGTGCTGAGCGGGCTCCTGATCCTCCCGATCACCTTCCCGATGGTCTTCATCTCGCCCCTCTCGGGGCGGCTGATCGGGCGTTTCGGGGTCCGCCGCCTGATGACAGCCGGGATGCTGTTCGCGGTCCTCGGCCTCGTCGTCCTCACCCAGGTCGGCGCCGACAGCCCATACGCCCTGCTGCTGGCCGGCTATCTCCCCTTCGGGGTCGCGCTCGGCCTCGTCTACGCGCCGATGTCGACCGCGGCGATGGCGGCGATGCCGGCCGAGAAGGTCGGGATCGCCTCGGGGGTGCTGGCGATGGACCGCGTCCTCGCCGGGACGATCGCCCTGGCCGCCACCGGCGCCCTCTCTCACGCCCTCCTGGAGGGTGGAGGCGGTTTTGCCGCCGCGATCGCCGGCTCGATGTGGATCCTGGTGGCGCTCTGCGGGCTCGGGACCTGGCTGACCTGGGCCTACGTGCGGGATGCCGAGCCCCGGCGCCCGGACCCGCACCACCGCCGCTTTCACCTCTGAGACGGATCTCCTTGACAAAGGCTATTCCGACCTGTCCACCAGGGATTGCCCAGACCGCATTCCAAAGCGATATTTGCCATCCTAGACACCGATGTCCGCACTACCCGGGGATGAGCTTCACGAGTTGTCTGAACGTCAGGATCCCCGGCTCCTGAGAGCGCTTGACATCGTCGCGCCGGGGGGCGCGCTGCGCGAGGGGATCGACAACATCGTCCACTCCCGCACGGGCGGCCTGATCGTGGTCGGCGACCCCAGCGACATCTCCCACCTTCTCTCAGGCGGGATCAGGCTCGACATCGACTACACGCCGGCGATGCTCTACCAGGTGGCGAAGATGGACGGCGCCATCGTCCTCAACGCCGAAGCGACGGCGATCTCGTGGGCAAACGTGCAGTTGATGCCGGACCCGACGATCCTCTCCAGCGAGACGGGCACCCGCCACCGCACCGCCGAGCGCGTCTCCAAACAGACCGACGCCCTCGTGATCGCGATCTCCCAGCGCCGCGACGTGGTCTCGCTCTACGTCGAGGGGACCAAGTACATCCTTCAGGACATCCCAGCTGTGCTCGCGAAGGCGAACCAGGGCCTGGCCACCCTCGACAAGTACCGCGAGCGCCTCGACCAGGTCTCGACCCGGCTGACGGTGCTGGAGTTCGAGGGCGGGGGCGTGCTCTACGACGCCCTCTCGGTCCTCCAGCGCGCCGAGCTCGTGACCCGGATGGCGGTCGAGGTCGAGCGCTACATCGTCGAGCTCGGGACCGAGGGCAGGCTGATCGAGATGCAGCTCGAGGAGACGATGGTCGGCGTCGCCAGCGAAAAGACCGCCCTGATCCGCGACTACTCGGTCGTCGACTCCGAGCAGAACCTGGCGACGGTGATCCAGTCCCTCGCCCGCCTTCCCCACGAGGACGTGCTCGACTTCGGGCGTCTCGCCGAGCTGCTCGGCTACGACCGCAAGCTCAACACCCTTGACTTCCCGGTCGGCCCGCGCGGCTACCGGCTGCTTGGACGGATCCCGCGGATCCCAAAGCTTGTCGTCCAGAAGATCATTCACGAGCTGGGTGGGTTCGAGGAGGTCCTTGCGGCCTCCGACGCCGACCTCGAGGCCGTCGACGATGTCGGCCCGACCAGGGCCAAGGACATCCGCGAGGGCCTGCGGCGGCTGCGTGAGGTCGACCTGGTCGACAGGTACTTACAGAGTTGATGGCGATTGGCGCCGTCGACATATCGAAAGGAGCAACCGATTTCCGAGCTAGATGAGGCCATGGAGGCAGGCTTCGAGGAGGACGTCGTGTACGTCTGCGACTTCGAGGAGGGCGACAAGGTCGTCTACCCACACCACGGAGCCGGGATCGTGCTGAAGAAAGAGGCCCGCGAGCTGATGGGCGAGGAGCGTGACTACCTCACGATCAAGATCCTCCACAACGAACTCACCGTGATGGTCCCCTGCGAAAACGCCGGCGTCGCCGGACTGCGCCGGGTCATCGACGAGGTCGAAATCAAAAAAGTCACGGACGTGCTCACCGACGACGTCTCCGAGATGCCGAAAAACTGGAACCGTCGCTTCAAGTACAACCGCGAGAAGATCAAGACCGGCGACGTGTTCGAGCTCGCCGAGGTCGTCCGCAACCTCGCCATCCGCGAGATGGAAAAGGGTCTCTCGACCGGCGAGAAGCAGATGTACACGCGCGCGAAGAAGATCCTCGCGTCCGAGTTCATGTACGCGCTCGACAAGGACGAGGAAGGCGCCGAGGAGTACCTCGACGGCCTGCTGGAGGAGCGCTTCGCCGCAACCGCGTAGCAGCGCGGCCTCAGCACAGGGCGTAACCGCGGTCATCGCGGCCGCCGGCTCCGGGGAGAGGCTCGGAGCCGGTGGTCCGAAGGCCTTCGTGCCGCTCGGCGGCAGGCCGTTGGTCGAGTGGTCGATCGACGCCCTGCGGGCGGCGCCCTCGATCGGCTCGATCGTGCTCGCATGCCCGCCGGGGCACCGCCTCGATTTCGGCGGCGACCGGCTCGAGGTCGGTGACGGCGACGTCCGGATCGACGTTGTCGACGGCGGCGAGACGCGGGCGCAGTCCGTCGCCAACGCCCTGTCCCGGGTGGAGACGGAGCTGGTCGCGATCCACGACGCCGCCCGGCCGCTGCTCACACCCGATCTGGTCGAGGGCGTGATCGCCACCCTGCTCGCCGACCCGGGCGCCTCCGGTGCGATCGCCGCGGTCGCCGTCACCGACACGATCAAGCAGGTTTCCGACCGCGTCGTGCTCGAGGTCGGCGCGACCCTTGACCGGGACCACCTCTGGGCGGCGCAGACGCCGCAGGTCTTCCGGGTCGCGGCGCTGCGCGAGGCTCTCGCGGGCAACCCCGAGACGGTCGCGGCGGCGACTGACGAGTCGATGCTGGTCGAGGCGGCGGGCGGTCGCGTCCTCATTCATCCCGCGCCGGCTGAGAACATCAAGGTGACGACGGCGATCGACCTGAGGATCGCCGAGTCGCTGCTCAGTATCTGAGCAGGATCCAGACCAGCGCCGCGGCAAAGCAGAGCTGACCGACGGCAAGGGCGACGCCGAAGCTGACGGCTCCGAGGGCGGCGGCGATCGCCGTCCCGGCGGCGAATGCGGCGAGCATGATCAGGAGCTGGCGGATCATCGGATCGGAGGCAGCCCCGGGTCCCCCGGCAGCCCCGCCGCGGCCCGGGACGTGTCGCCCCGGTGTCGCCGCCGCCGCCGCCGGTAGAGCCGGCGCTCGAGGCGCAGGGTCAGGACTCCGGCGACGACGATGCCGAGCAGGTTGATCGTGAGCTGGGCGATCGCGCCACGCCAGTCGTCCCAGTTGCCGAGGGCGGCGGCGACCCCGATGTTCGCCGCCGCCGGGATCGTCGTCACCGAGATCAGCACTCCGACCAGGGCTCCCGACTTGGCGGACGTCAGCGAAAGGATGCCGGCGGTGCCGGCGAATACGGCGACGATCACTGAGAAGGCGTCCGGCTTGGCGATGAAATGGGTCAGCGGGTTGTCGATGCTCTTGAAGTCGGCGTCGACGAGCCCGGTCGCGACGCAGATCAGGGTGAAGAGGAAGGCGGCGGTGATCCCGACCGGGAAGCCGACGGCGAGGGCAGTCAGCGAGCGCATGGCCACCGATCGCCTTCGCTCGACGAGCGCCACGCAGAGGCCGGCCAGCGGCCCGAACTCAGGCCCGACGACCATCGCCCCGATGATCAGGATCGGCGACCCGGTGAAGATCCCGACCGAGCCGATCAGGCAGGCGAGGATCATGAAGACGAGGAAGTTGCCGCCGAGCTCCGTCGTCTCGGAGGTCCGGGCCTCGACCTCCTCCCAGACGACTGCGTCCGAGGGAAGCCCCCGGGTCGACCGCTCGGCCCGCTTCGCCGCCTCGGAGATCTGTGAGTCGATCTGCTCGAGCGCGATGGATCCGTGACGCGGCACCCCCAGCTCCTTGAGGTCGTCGATCACGATGCTCGCTTCCTCGCGGGCGACGTCGCAGAGGATCACGTCGCCGGCCGGCTGGCGGGCGGCCCCGGCGAGGAAGACGATGTTGCAGACCGCGGACGATGCCTCGAGCAGGTCGAGCACCTTCTTGGACAGGTCCGCGACGACGACGATTCTCAGGTGGACCATGGGCGCAGGGTATCCGCGCCCATGGTCGCTTAGGCTCGGGCCGTGCTCACCGACTACCACCTCCATCTGCGCCCTGACGAAGACGGGACGCCGCCTGAGAAGTACTTCACGACCGCGAACGTCGACCGCTACCTGGAGGCTGCTGCGGCGGCCGGCGTCGCAGAGCTCGGCGTCTCCGAGCACGTCTACCGCTTCCGCCAGGCGCTCGCGCTCTGGGACCACCCGTTCTGGCGTCAGCAGGCGCGCGACGACATCGACGCCTACTGCGAGTTCGTGCGCGGCACCCCGCTGCGGCTCGGGATCGAGTGCGACTTCGTCCCCGGCGCCGAGGACCGCACCGCCTCCCTGCTCGAGGCCCGCGAGCTCGACTACGTGGTCGGCTCCGTCCACTTCATCGGGGATCGGGCGGTGGACCACCAGGGCTGGGACGCCTGGGAGGGGGCCCGCAGCCCGGAGACGATCTGGCGGCGGTATTTCGAGATGCTCGCCGAGGCCGCCCGCAGCGGGCTCTTCGACATCCTCGCCCACCCCGACCTGGTCAAGGTCTGGGGCGGCGCGCGCCCTCTCCCCGAGGGCGACCCACGCCGCTACTACGAGCCGGCGGTCGAGGCGATCGCCGAGTCCGGGATCGCGGTCGAGGTCTCGACCGCGGGCTTGCGCAAGCCCGTCGGCGAGCTCTACCCATCGCGGGCCTTCGCCGAGATGTGCGTCGAGGCCGGCGCCGCCTTCTCGCTCTCCTCCGACGCCCACCTGCCCGAGCAGGTCGGCTTCGGATACGAGGCCGCGCTCGAGTTCCTCGACGGGCTCGGGGTCACCGACGTCGCCGTCTTCGAGGGACGCGAGCGCCGCCTCGAGCCGCTCGGCGCCTCGGTGCGGGAGGATTGACGGATGCCAGTCGGGATCGGCTACGACAGCCATCGCTTCGCCGAGGGCCGCCCCCTGATCCTCGGCGGTGTGAAGATCGAGCACGAGCGCGGCCTCGACGGGCACTCCGACGCCGACGTCCTCACCCACGCGGTGATCGACGCGCTGCTCGGCGCCGCCGGGGCCGGCGACATCGGCACTCTCTTCCCCGACGACGACGAGCGCTGGCGCGACGCCGACTCCCTCGACATGTTGAGCACCGTCGTCGGCACGATCGCCGGCCGCATCGTCAACGTCGACGCGACCCTGGTCTGCGAGGAGCCGCGGCTTGCGCCCCATCGGGCGGAGATGGAGCGGCTCCTCGGCGAAGCCACCTCGGCCAGGGTCACGGTCAAGGCGACGAGCAACGAGGGGATGGGCTGGGTCGGCCGCGGCGAGGGAATCGCCTGCATTGCGGTCGCTTCTGTCGATAGCCAATAGTCTTCGAGGGTCCCATGGCCCGTCTCAGCTCCATCCGGGAGAGCGCCCGGCAGTCGCTCTCCGATGCCGCCTTCGAGGTGAAGGTTCTGCACGAGGCCGGCATCCTCGGGCTCATGCGGCCCGACAGGGCGGCGAGGATCGGCACCACCTTCGTCCGCTGGGGCGCCTCACCGGCGACCGGGATCGCGATCGCGGCGATTCACCACCCCGATGAGACCTACATCGTCGACGAACGGGGCTCGCTGACCTTCGAGCAGGTCCACCGCCGCACCAACGCCCTGGCCCACGCATTCGAGCGGATGGGGATCGGCTACGGCGACGGGGTCGGGATCATGTGCCGCAACCACCGCGGGTTCATCGAGGCGACACTCGCAGCCGCCAAGCTCGGCGCCAGCGCCCTCTATCTGAACACGATGTTCGCCGGGCCGCAGCTGGTCGAGGTGATGCGCCGGGAGGAACCGAAGGCGCTCGTCTACGACGAGGAGTTCGCCGACATCCTCGAGGGTGTCGACGAGGGCGTCGAGCGGATCATCGGCTGGACCGACGGCGACCCGGCCGGGCCCACCGTCGACTCGCTGATCGCCTCCAACGTGCAGTCGGACCTCAAGCCCCCGCCCGACAAGCCGCGCTTCGTGATCCTCACCTCGGGGACGACCGGCACCCCCAAGGGCGCCCAGCGCTCGAGCCCCGACGGCCTGCTGGCGATGGCGGCGATCATCGACAAGATCCCCTACCGCAGCCGCGAGACGATCGCGATCGCCGCGCCGCTCTTTCATTCCTGGGGCTTCTTCCATTTCGTCATCAGCCTGCCGACGGCGGCGACGATCGTCCTGCGCAGGCGCTTCGACCCCGAGCGGACCCTGGAGATGGCGCGTGACAGCGGCGCCGACGTGCTCGCTGTCGTCCCGGTGATGGTCCAGCGCATCCTCCAGCTTCCCGAGGAGACCCTCAGCCGCTACTCGCTCCCCGACCTGCGGATCACCTCTCTATCCGGATCGGCGCTGCCGGGGGACCTGGCGATCGCTTGGATGGACCGCTTCGGCGATTGCATCTACAACCTCTACGGCTCGACCGAGGTCTCATGGGCGACGGTGGCGACACCCGCCGACCTGCGCGCCGCCCCCGGGACCGCCGGCAGGCCCCCGCGCGGGACCGTCGTCCGCCTCTACGACGAGGACGGCCGGGAGGTCCCGCCGGGCGAGGTCGGGCGGATCTTCGTCGGCAACGAAATGGCCTTCGAGGGCTACACCGGCGGCGGCGGCAAGGAGATCATCGACGGCCTCTTCTCGAGCGGCGACGTCGGCCATCTCGACCCCGCCGGCCGGCTCTTCATCGACGGCCGCGACGACGAGATGATCGTCTCCGGCGGCGAGAACGTCTTCCCGCGGGAGGTCGAGGACCTGCTCGCCGACCACGAGGCCGTGGTCGAGGTCGCGGTGATCGGGGTCGAGGACGACGAGTTCGGGCAGCGGCTGAAGGCCTTCGTCGTGCTCGTCGAGGGAGTCGAGCTCGCCGACGACGACCTGCGCTCGCACGTCAAGGAAAACCTCGCCTCCTACAAGGCGCCGCGCGAGGTGGAGTTCCTGGACGAGCTGCCCCGCAACGCCACCGGCAAGGTCCTCAAGCGCGAGCTGCACGCGCGCGAGGCCCGGCAGTCCGCCTAGTCCCGTCCCTCTCCGCAATTTGCGCGATTTGCCCCCCCGACGAGGGTGGCGTGCCTTCCGGCGCCCGTAGTAGTTTGCGGAAGCATGCCCGGCGACCCCGCGATGACCGAGCCCAGCGTCCATCTCAACGGCGTCAGCGAGGCGACCGATGAGATGCGCGGCATCGCCAAGCAGGCGCTCGAGTGGGTGCGCGTCAGCGAGGAGCGCGTCACCAAGGCCGAGGCCGAGGCCGAGCGCGTCCACGAGGAGGTCAAGCAGCGCGCGAAGGCCGCCCTGGGCAAGATCGGCGAGGAGGGCCGGGCCCGGCTCGGCGCCGAGCGCAAGCGGCGCGAAGAGGCCGAGCAGCGAGCGAAAACCGCAGAGACCGCACGGGAGCGGGCGGAGAAATCCTTCGAGCAGGCTCGCAGGCGTGACGAAACCGATCGCGAGTCGGTCGCCGCTGAGCTCATGGCCCAGAAGGAGCGCGCCGAGGCTGAGCGCGTGGAAGCCGTGAAGGAGGCCGCGAAAGCCGCCGACAAGCGGACCCGCGAAGCGATCGCCGAGGTGCAGACGGCGGCCGACAGCAGGGTCGCCGAAGCCGAGCAGCGCGCCGCCGAAGCCGAGGCCGGCGCCGAGGAGGCCCGCGGCATCGCGGTCAGGATCGAGGCTGAGATCGAAGAGCGGGTCATGCAGGGCACCGAGGAGGTGCGCCGCGAGGCCGAGGAAAGGGTCCGCCAGCTCGTCGAAAAATTCGAGGGCGAGGCGGAGAACCTGGCCCGCGCCCGCGCCCGCGACCAGCTCGAGGCGGAGTCGGAGCGGATCCGCAAACAGGCCGAGCAGCGCGAGGAGCGCGCCCGGCGCAGCGCCGAGGACGAGATCAAGGCGAGCGTCGGCAAGGCCCGCCGCGAAGCGATGGCAGCGGCCGACGCGACGGCTCCCGCCTGGGGCGCGAAGGAAGAGCCCGACTCGACGGTCAGCGGTTACCGGACTTTCTGAGCCGCATAAAGTCCGGGCCGCGATGCGCGAGGTTCGGATCAAGGACACCCTCAGCGGCGAGCAGGCCGTGCTCGACCCCGGCCAGGAGGTCGGCATCTATGCCTGCGGCCCGACCGTCTACAGCCGCATCCACATCGGCAACGCGAGGCCGTTCGTCATCTTCTCCCTCCTCGCCCGCTACCTGCGCTCGGAGGGCTACAAGGCGAAGCTGGTGATCAACGTCACCGATGTCAACGACAAGATCTACACGGCCGCCGCCGGGGCCGGTGAGCCCTCGGCCGCCTACGCGGCGGGAATGACCGAGGCCTACGTCGAGGACACCGATCGACTCGGGCTCGGCCGCCCGGACTCCGAGCCGCTCGCCTCCGAGAGGATCGCCGGGATCGTCGAGTTGATCGCCGAGCTGATCGAGAGCGGCAACGCGTATGAGTCCGGCGGCGACGTCTACTTCCGGGTCGCCAGCTTCGAGGGCTACGGCAAGCTCTCCAACCGCAGGCCCGAGGACATGGACCAGGGTGAGGACGCCGGCTCCGCCTCGCTGAAGGAGAGCCCGCTCGACTTCGCCCTTTGGAAAGCGCACAAGGAGGCCGAGGACACGAGCTGGGACTCGCCCTGGGGCAGCGGCCGTCCCGCCTGGCACATCGAGTGCTCGGTGATGGCCGAGCAGGAGCTCGGGCCCGACTTCGCGATCCACGGCGGCGGCTCGGACCTCGTCTTCCCGCATCACGAGAACGAGATCGCCCAGTCCGAGGCGGGTGGGCGACCCTTCGCCAGGGTCTGGATGCACAACGGGATGATCGAGACCGACGCCGAGAAGATGTCAAAGTCGGAGGGCAACATCTTCCGGCTCTCGGAGGCGCTCGACCGGTATGGGCGCGAGGCGGTCGTCCTCTACCTGATCTCGGGGCACTACCGGCAACCGTTGGCCTTCGGGCCGGAGCAGATGGAGGAAGCGGTCGCCAGGTGCGAGCGGCATCAGGAACTTCTTCAGAGAACAGGGTGGGGATGACTCCGGGGGGGTCCCGTCGGAGCAACAGCGGGGAGGCTCCGCCGGGACCCCCCCGGAGTCATCCGCCGCGGAGCGCCTCGAAGAGTTCAAGGACGCGCTCGCCGATGACTTCAGCACCCCCAGGGCGCTGGCGACGGCATTCGATCTGGTGGCTGCCGCGAACAGGGGAGAGGTAGCCGGAGCTGGGGAGGCTCTGGCGGAGATGCTCGAGCTCGTCGGGCTCAGCTCCCTCACCCAGCCGGAAGGGGGAGCTGAGGCCGACGACGAGGCACGGAGCCTTCTCGCCGAGCGTGAGGAGGCGCGTGCTGTCAAGGACTTCGGGCGGGCCGATGAGATTCGGGACCGGCTGGCCGAGCTCGGCTGGGAAGTACGCGATTCGGTTGACGGGGCCAAGCTCGTGCCACGGGCCTAGATGACCGCGAACCAGATCATTTACGGGAAGCGCCCGGTCGCGGAGGCGGAGCGGGGGAGGCGGGCGGTGCACCGCGTCTGGAGGGCGCCGGAGACCTCGGGCGAGGAGCTGGAGCGGCTCTGCGGGTCTCCCGACCACCAGGGTGTCGTCGCCGAGGTCGATCCGTATCCGTACGCGGACCGCAACGCGCTGCTCCGCAAGGAGGACGGACTGATCGTCGCCCTCGACCAGGTGCAGGACCCGCGCAATTTCGGAGCCGTCTGCCGCTCGGCCGAGCTGGCGGGCGCCGCCGGCCTCGTGATCCCGGAGCGGCGTGCGGTCGAGGTCACGGCGGTCGCCTGCAAGGCCTCGGCGGGGGCGGTCGAGCACCTGGCGATCGCCAGGGTCCGCAATCTTGCCGACTGGCTCGGGGAGGCCAAGGACGCCGGCTTCTGGATCTGGGGCGCGGACGCCGGCGCCTCCTCGCCGCCCTGGGACGTCGACCTCAGCGGTCCCACGATCTTGGTCCTGGGTGGCGAGGGGAGCGGCATCCGCCCCCGGGTCGCGTCGGCCTGCGACGGCCTGGTGGCTCTGCCGAAGCTGGGGCGGGTCGACTCCCTCAACGTCTCGGCGGCGGCCACCGCGCTGCTCTTCGAGGCCGTTCGCCAGCGCTCCTGAGCGTCATCGCCGCCCGTTCGGAGCCGGTAGCAACTGCAACGGCGGTTGCACGAACCCAGGTTCGGGGTTGACAGAACTCCATGCAGCAGTAAGACTCTCGCGCCAACAAGGGTGAACCTCAGCTTGAGTCTGAGATTACCCGGTCCATAAAGGGCGCCTCAGGGGAGGTAAATGGCGCCACGACCCTTCGTTAGGAGAAGGATCTGTGGCTCTTTCTACGCCTACGCAGGAAATGCGACTCCCGTCGGGGCGCCTCAACGGCTCCATTCGGCCGACCGAGACTAACTCTCAACCTGAGCTTGATGACCACTATCTGGTCGCCCTCGCGAAGGACGGCAGGACCGACGCCTATGACGCAATAGTCCGCCGTTACCGCGGTTTCGTCCGTCTCAAGGCCTCCTCTTACTTTCTGCTCGGCGGTGAGGCCGACGATCTGATCCAGGAAGGCCTGCTCGGCCTCTACAAGGCGATCCGGGACTACCGGACCGACCGCGAGTCGAGCTTCCGCAATTTCGCCGAGCTCTGCATCACCCGTCAGATCATCACCGCGGTGAAGACCGCGACCCGCAACAAGCACACGCCGCTGAACCAGTACGTCTCATTCAGCCAGACCCCGGCGGCGGCAGGGGACTCCGACACGACCCTCGACGAGATCCTGCCCGGGCCGACGGTCTTCGATCCGGTCAACCAGGTGATCGCGACCGAGGAGCTCGAGAGCCTCGTCTCCTGCCTCTCCGGGGTTTCAGGGGTCCTCTCCGATCTCGAGAGCCGAGTCCTCTCGCTCTACCTCGACGGTCATTCCTATGAGGCGACTGCCGAGCGGCTGGAGTGCGACACGAAGACGGTCGACAACGCCCTCCAGCGCGTCAAGCGCAAGGTCGGAGCGCATTTGACCTCCCGCGAGGTGCCGCTCTAAGGACCTCCGGCGGCGCATATCGGCGTCCTCAGTCGCTCGCGTGCGCTGCACGCTTCGCTCCCTGCGTCCTTGATCTGCCTTGCCTGAAGTCCTTAGGGGTTTGGCAGGTCGGCGAGTACGTACTCGAGCAGTTCGCGGCCGTGGTCCGATGCCACGGCGACTTCGTCGGCCTTGATCCGTACCCGGTGCAGCGACTGCATCCGCAGCACGTCGCCGTCGACGCGGCGGTTGGGGAAGACGCCGGCGTAGGAGACCCCGAGCTCCTCGAGGTGCTCTGAGACCAACGCCGTCGCCGGGTTCTCGAGCGGCAGGTCGACGTAGACGGCGTCGAGGCAGAGCCGGTGGAAGAGGTGGCGGCGCTCGGCCGCGATCGCCGCCTCGAGGTCGGCGCCGGGGACCTGGACGGTGATCAGCGCCAGGTTGTGGGCGGAGTCGACCTCGACGTGGAGCTTCGAGCGCTGTTCGAGCCGGGTGCCGGGAGGCGGAGCCGTGGAGCTGCCCCTCAGCTCGCAGAGCTCCATCGTCCGCGCCACGATCTCCCGATGTCGTTCCGGGGCGTAGACCTCGCGCTCGTGCCCATCGTTCAGCTTCGTGTAGAAGAGCGCGGCGGACTGCCGGCCGCGTGCGACGCCGGCGGCCGCGTCGTTCGACACCGAGGCGGGGATCCAGCCCAGTAGGAAGCCGGTCTCGTGCGCTCCCAGCTCGACGTTGGCGCGCTGGCTGTAGGGGTGGGCCGCGGTCGCCTCGCTGAACATCCCCGCCATTCCCTGCTCGCGCGCCCAGTCCATCAGGAAGCGCTTCGTCCGCGTGAAGAGGTGCTGCCCGCGGGCCGCCGGCATCGTCACCGCCTGGCCGGAATGGCCGACCGCGTCGCCGGATGCGGCGAGGCTCATCCCCTCGTGGCAGAGCAGCTCGCCATCGCCGGTCTCGGCGATGCAGGAGACGTAAGTGCCCTGCTCGAGCCGCCCTCGGACCTCGGCCTCGTCATAGACCCAGGGGAGGTCGTAGCTCTCGCCGTAGGCGCTGCGGATCGCCTCGCAGAGCAGCCCTCCCTCGTCGGGCTGCAGGAACCGGAACCGCGCCTCAGGGCTTTCGCCGCCTTCGCTCACTCGCTCTATATTCGGCTCTGCGCCCGCCTAGCTCAACTGGTAGAGCACCTGATTTGTAATCAGGAGGTTTCCGGTTCGATCCCGGAGGCGGGCTTGAGGGCCGCTCAGCTCTTGAGGATCCAGTAGATGATCGCGAGGAGGACGACCCCGACCGCGATCAGGGCGTGAGTCGCCTGCGAGGAGAGGGAGAAGTGAGTCAGGGCGAGGATGGCGCCGGGGTTCATCGGCGAATCTTGCCAGCGCTTTTCCGCATTGCCTAGCGGAACGGACCAACGAATGGTCTCCTGCGTCAGTCCCCGAGGACGCGGGCCTTCTCGGTGGCGAGCTCCTCGTCGCTGAGCACGCCCTTCTCGTGCAGGGCCCCGAGTCGCTCCAGCCTCCCGAGGCGGGCGTCGGCGGCGTCGGGCGGCGCCGGGGCTGCCGCGGGCCGGGGAGCCCTCCTCCTGCGGGCCCCGCACCTCGGGCAGCCGCAGCTTCGATGCCCGCTCGCCGAGGTTCGATGCCTTCTCACCGAGGTTGGCGCTCTTCACGGCGCCGACCACCCTGTCCCGGGTGCCGCCGAAGACGTCGTCGAAGGTCGCCCCCGGGAATTCGTCCTCGGTCTGCCCGCGCAGCTCGTGGATGCCGAAGGCGGCGAAGCCGGCGATCGCCAGGGTGGTGAGGAAGGAGCGCAGGTTCTGGGTGGGCGCCTCGAGGAAGTAGAGGCCGACGACGATCGCCAGGCCGGCGTAGACGTAGGCGGGGAACTCCCGCAGGGGCGGCGCCATGACCCGGCGGGTGGCCTTGGCCGAGCCGGTCGGGGAAGCGAGCCAGCCGGCGATCCCGAAGAAGACGCCGACGACGATCACCGTCGTCGCGATGCTCGTCATCAGCGAGGTCGCGATCGACCAGGTTTCTTCGCCGGCGGGCTTCACGCTCGCATCGCTGACCAATTGCCCGACGACGATGCCTCCGAGGATCTCGCGGGCGACGATCACGGCGAAGCCGGCGGCGATCAGGCCGATCCCGCAGAAGAGGACGGTTACCCAGCGTTCGTCTCTCGAGAGATAGATCGCCAGCCCGAAGGCGAGCAGGGTGAGGAGGGAGAGGACGAGGGCCAGCCCCTTGACGGCGACGGCGACGTTCTGCGCGGTCTTCAGGTCGTCGGAGCGCAGGATCGTGATCTCACCGACGTCTTCGGGCAGGTTTTCGGCGAGGTCGCCGATCCCGAACTGACCGGCGAGGTTGATCGCCAGCGGCCGCAGCTCGAGCTTGACGTCTCCTTCTTCGGTCGAGACCGATTCCTTCCTGTCTTCGAGCACGTCGAGGAGCTGTTCGTGTGCGGTCTGGTTGGCGTTCTCCCAGAGCCCCTGGGCGGTCGAAGTTTCCAGCAGCTTTTCGGCGCCGGTCCCGGCGAACTGGCGCAGCCCGCCGGAGATCGGGCCCGCGAATTGCTTCGATTCCCCCGGCAGCACGTCCTCGAGTTCTTTCTTGACGTCTACGTTTTCGTAGATCTGGTCGATCAGATAGTTGGCGACGGCGGTGCGGATCTTCTGGTTCTGGATCAGCTGGTCGCTGGTGTCGACCCAGTCGCTGGTGTTGAGCGCCTGGCGCTCGATCCAGATCGCGAAGACGCTGAGGAAGGCCAGCACCGAGCCGGCGATGATCAGTCCCTTGACGCTGCGGCGACGCGCACGGCTCATTGGCCGGGGATGGTATATCTGGTTCCGTGAAGCTCGAGGGAATTCACCACATCACGGCGATCACCTCCGACGCACAGAGCAACGTCGATTTCTACGCCGGGGTGCTGGGTCTTCGCCTCGTGAAGAAAACGGTCAACCAGGACCAGCCGACCGTCTACCACCTCTTCTTCGCCGACGAGAAGGGCAGCGCCGGCTCCGACCTCACCTTCTTCGAGTTCCCCGGCGTCCCTCCCGGAAGGGCCGGCGCCGGTGACGTCCACCGGATCGTCTGGCGGGTCGCGTCTGAGGCTTCGCTCGACTTCTGGGTCGGTCGGCTCGCGGCCAACGGGGTGGAGACGCAGCGCGGAGAGGGGAGCCTGGTCTTCTCCGACCCCGAGGGTCTCGACCACGAGCTGCTGGTCGCCGAGGTCGCCGACCAGCCGCTGATCGCCGACCACCCCGAGGTGCCGGGGGAGCTGGCGCTGCAGGGCTTCCACGCGGCGCGCGCCTACAGCGCGGCCCCCGATGCCAGCGCCGCGCTGCTCGAGGCGCTCGAGTTCGCTCGGGCCGACGGCGGCGGCTGGGAGGCCCGCGGCGAGTCCCGCGGCGGTTTGTACATTTACGACGAGCCGCCTCCGGACCACTCGCAGCAGGGGGCCGGGAGCGTCCATCACATCGCCTGGGCGTCGACGATCGAGGAGCACGAGGAGTGGCGCGCGAAGGCGATCTCGGCCGGCGCCCGGCCGACTCCCGTGATCGACCGCTTCTACTTCCGTTCGATCTACTTCCGCGAGCCGAGCGGCGTGCTCTTCGAGGTTGCCACGCTCGGCCCGGGCTTCACCGTGGACGAGCCGCTCGAGCACCTCGGCGAGAAGCTCTCGCTCCCGCCCGACTTCGAGCACATGAGGGCCCAGGTCGAACCCAACCTGCGCCCGGTCGTCAACCCGCGTGACGCCTGACCCCTTCCTCTGGCGCGACGCCGGCCGGACGGTCGTCTTCAGAGAGGGCGGCCTAGACGCGGCGGTCGAGATCCTCGCCGAGCACGGGTTCGGCGATTTCGAGCTGCTGAGCACCGAGCGGGCGCTCGCCGGCGCTCCCGGCCTCGCCGCCGCGGCCGCTGCGGTGCGGATCGTGCCCCCGGGCCAGGTCCCCGACACCGCCGCGGCGCTCCTCGAGGAGGTCGGCGGGAACCGCCTCGTCGCCTTCGGCGGCGGCCGGGTGATCGACACGACGAAGGCTGTGGCGGCTGTGACCGGGGCCGGGGTCGCCGCGATCCCCACGACGCTCTCCGGCGCCGAGATGACCGGGATCCACCGTCTCCCGGCCGGGGCGGAGGACAGGGCCTCGGGGCTGATCCGGCCGGCGCTGGTTCTCGCCGACCCCGGGGCGATGACCGGCCTGGCCGAGCCGCAGCTGCGGGCGAGCGCGATGAACGCCCTCGCCCACGGCGCCGACTCCCTCTACACGCCGTTCGCGAACCCGGTCTCGCGGATGGCGGCGCTGCGCGGGGCGGAGCTGATTGCGGCCTCCCTCGACCAGGAGCGGGGGCGCCGCGACCGCGGGGCGCTGGGCCTCGGCGCGGTCCTCAGCGGCTACGCGATCGACTCGGGGATGTTCGCGATCCACCACGTGATCTGCCAGACCCTGGTCCGCGTCTGCGGCAGTCCCCACGCCGAGACCAACGCCGGGATCCTGCCCCGGGCGATGGCGTTCATGGCCCCGCGCGCCCCCGAGGCGCTCGCCGAGCTCTCAGCCTCGCTCGGCGCCGCGTTTTCCACGCATGACATGGAAAACGCGGCGGGTTCGGCGGCTGATTCGATCGAAGCGCGGATTCTCGAACTGGGCGGCGATCCGCCGGGGCTCGGCTCGGTCGGCGCTGACCGCTCGAAGCTCGACGAGGCGCTCGACGCGATCCTCGCCAGGCCCGAGCTCGCCTTCACGCCGGGCGATCCCGGTCGCGAGGAGCTCGCGGAGCTGATCGACCGCGCCTGGTAACCGCGTGCCCGGGTTCGTGTAGCACCTCGTGTGACCCCCGAGCGTCTCGAGCGCTATCACCGCTACACGCGCCGGCACGGCGTCAGCTGGCCGCTCTACATCCTCGCCCGGGTCTTCATGACCCCCTTCTTCCTCGTCTACTTCCGCTACGACCGCAACGGTCGCGAGCACAGCAGGGTCAAGGGCGGCCTGATCGTCGCCTCCAACCACCGCAGCTTCCTCGACCCCTTCGTGATCGGGGGGATCCTGCCCTGGCGGCGGCCGATGAACTACGTCGCCAAGGTCGAGCTCTTCGAGCGCCGCTGGCAGGGCTGGATCCTCTCCCGGCTCGGCGCCTTCCCGATCCGCCGCGGCGAGTCCGACGAGGAGTCGGTGGAGACCGCGCGGATGGTCGTCGAACGGGGCGGAACCGTCTGCATCTTCCCGGAGGGCACGCGGATCAGGACCGGGGCGCTGGCCGCGCCCAAGCGGGGGGTCGGGAGGCTGGCCCTGCAGACCGGCGCGCCGGTGATCCCGGCGGCGGTGCTGGGGACCGAAGAGGTCCGCCGCGGCTGGCGGATCCGTCCCCGCAAGATCAGGGTGCGGCTCGGGAGGGCGATGACCTTCCCGCGCTCGGCCGAGCCCTCGCCGGCGCTCGCCGAGACGGTGACCGGCCGGATCTGGCCCAACGTCGAGCTCCAGTGGGAGGACCTCGGCGGGCTGCCGCCGATGCGGCGCGCGGCGGTGATCGGGGCGGGCAGCTGGGGCACCGCCGTCGCCGTGCTGCTGGCGCGCGGCGGCCTCGACGTCCAGCTCGGGACCCGCAGCGCCGAACAGGCGGCCGCGCTCAACTCGGCCCGTGAGAACGAGCGCTACCTCCCCGGCGTCTCGCTGCCGGGCTCGCTGCGGGTGCGCCAGGCGGGCAAGATCGAGCTGGCGGGCCTCGATCTGGTCTGCCTCGCGATCCCCTCCAACTCACTTCCGCAGGCGGTCGGCGCGATCGCCGATCGGGTCGGCGACCGCACCGCGGTCCTGCTCCTGACCAAGGGCCTGATCGCTCCGCTCGGCCAGCTTCCGGCCGAGTACGTCGGCGAGCGGGTCAGGGCCCGGGCGGTCGCCTGCCTGGGGGGGCCGGCGCACGCGCGCGAGGCGGTCTCAGGCTCGGCGGCCCTCGTGCTCGGCTCCGCCGACGCCGACCTTCGCAGCCAGCTCGGTGAGGTCTTCGACCGCGCCGGCCTCGTCTGCGAGCGCTCGGACGACGTGATCGGCGTCGAGATGGCCGGTGCCGCCAAGAACGCCGCCGCCCTCGCCGCCGCCGCCGCCGAGCCGCACGGGCTCAACGCCGCCGGGATCGCCGCCGCGGAGGTCTGGCGCGAGTGCACCGGCTACGCGCTCGAGCGGGGGGCAGACCTCGAGACCTTCTCGGGGCTGGCCGGAGTCGGGGACCTGACCGCGACGATGATGGCGCCGACCGGCCGCAACCGCCGCGCCGGGGAACTTCTCGGCAACGGCACCCCGGCCGCCGAGATCCCGCGCCTGATCGGCCAGGCCTCCGAGGGTCTCGACGCCGTCCCGCTCCTGGCCGAGGCGATCTCGGCCGCCGGCTGCCCGGCCGAGGCCCTGCGCGGGCTGGCGGAATTGATCGGCGGCGAGATCGACCCGGAGGCCTGGATCGCCGGCCTGCGGCTGGTCGAGCGCACGCGGAGGGCCGCATGAATTCCCCAATAGGCTTGGCCGGTGAGCGAGAACGTCGAACCCTCGAGCCTCGACCCGGCCGCGAAGGCCGAGCTCGATCGCGCCTTCGAGGAGCTCTACCGGACCCACCTGCGCGACGTCTACTCGTACGCCTACTACAAGGTCGGCAACCAGCACGACGCCGAGGACCTCACCGAGCAGGCCTTCCTGCAGGCCTATCGGCACTTCGACAGGGCCCGGCGAGAGTCGAACGGGCGGCCGCTGCGGCCATGGCTGATCCGGATCGCCCACAACCTCGCCTCGAACTTCTACCGCGACCGCTCGCGGCGGCCGCAGACTCCGCTCGACAACGCCGATCCGATCGCCGCCCGCCACGGGACCGAGGCGATCGCCGAGGGGCGGGAGGAGCTGCGGCAGGTGATGGACAACCTCCAGCACCTTCCCGACGACCGGCGCGAGGCGCTGATCATGCGCTTCGCGCTCGGCATGGACAATCGCGAGATAGCTCGCGCCCTGGGCCGGACCGACGGGGCGACCAAGGTGCTGATCCACCGTGCGATCAAACAGCTCCAGGAGGAGATGGGAGGCGACGATGACTGATGTCGAGCGGATGCTCTCCGATGCACTGCGGCCGATCGAGCCGCCCGAGCGGCTCTCGGGCCGGGTCGAGGACACCCTCGGCGCGATCACCCAGGCCGCAGCCGAGGAGCTCTCCGAATGGGCGGAGCAGCTTTCCGAGAGTGAGCTGCGGGCGCTCCGAGATCCCCGCAACTGGGTCCGGCCGGTGGTCGCCGTCAGCGCCGGCAGCGTCGCCACCGGCGCCCTCGTCCTGCTCGAGATGAGGCGGCGCGGACGTCAGCAGGCCAAGGGCGGCCTGCGCTCGCTCGCCGGCCGCGTCAGGCCCTGACCCGCGGGCTCGCGGTGATCAGGCTGTGACGCTCGCCCCGCGGGGCTCTCTGCGAGGCGATGCCAGGGCTGCGGCGATGCCGAGGACGCCGAGCGTGAGGTGGAGGAAGTCGTCGCCGGTGTTGACCGGGAAGAAGCCGAGGATCGAGCTGCCGCTGCCGAGGATGAACCCCCAGACCGCCAGCCCGACGTAGGCGATCCCGAGCCACATCGCGTACTGGCGGGCGGCGTAGCCGGCGACCAGGAGGCCGATCGCCCCGGTGAGGACGTGGACCATGTTGTGCCAGGCATTGACGGCCAGCAGCCCGAAGACATCGTCGACGCTGCCCGGGCTGCCGAACGAGGCGCTGTAGAAGAAGCCGACGATGCCGGCGATCACCAGCACTCCTCCGATCAGGGTCGCGTAGAGGCGCGCCGGGCTTGCCTGCATCGCGCCGATTGTAGGCTCCGCCGTTCGATGGCGCAGACCTGTTACCGACATCCGAACCGGGAGACCGGCGTCTCCTGCTCCTCCTGCGGGCGCCCGATCTGCCCGGAGTGCATGACCCCGACCCCGGTCGGCATGCGCTGCCCGGAGTGCGCGAGCCAGAGGACAAAGGTGACTGTGGGCGTGCCCAGCGGGAGCGCCTTCGCTCGTGCCCCGGCGACCTTCGTCCTGATCGCCCTCAACGTGATCGTCTTCCTCGCCGAGGTCGCCACCAGCCACGGCGGCTTGACCGGGGAAATCGACAGCTCCCTGATCTCCGAATTCGGATTGTTCGGCCCCTCCGTGGCCGAAGGCGAGTGGTATCGCCTACTCACCTCGGGCTTCCTCCACGCCAGCCTCTTCCACATCGGCGGCAACATGCTCCTGCTGTTCTTCCTCGGCCGAATCCTCGAGCCGGGGATCGGGACCGTGCGCTTCGCGCTGATCTACATGGTCGCCCTATTCGCCGGCTCGCTGGGCGCCCTCATCGTCACTCCCTTGGGCCTATCGATCGGCGCATCGGGTGCCGTCTTCGGCATTCTCGCCGCGACCTTCGTGATCGCCCGTGGCCGCGGCGTCGACGCCCTGGCCTCTTCGGTCGGGATCCTGATCGTGATCAATCTCGCCTTCAGCTTCGGGGTGCCGGGGATCAGCATCGGAGCCCACCTGGGCGGCCTTGCCGCCGGCCTGGTCTGCGCCGGGCTGATCATCGCCGGAGAGCGGGGCATGCTCGGGCGCCACCACCGCTCCGCTGAGCTGATCGCGATGGGCGCGCTCGGCGTCCTCACGATCGTCGCCTCGATCGGAGTTGCCTGAGCTCAGCGGCTGCCGCGCGCCATCGCCGGGCGGATTTCGGCGAAGGCGAGGCTGCCGGGCGGATCGGCGAGGTCGGGATGGAGGAGGTGGGCGAGGAGCTCGACCCCGTCGACCAGCCGCGGGCCGGGGCGGGAGAAGCTCGAGGCGGCGTCGACGGCGAAGACCCGTGCCGCGCCGAGGCCCTCGATCCGCTCCCAGTGCTCGAGCGCCTGGGCGCGGGAGTCCTCCAGGTACCAGCCGCACGGCATCGCGACGACGACGTCGGGATTGAGCCCGGAGAGCTCGCCCCAGCTGACCTCCGGGGACTTCAGCCCGGGCGGCCCGGCGACGTCCTCGCCGCCGGCGATCGCGATCATCTCCGGGATCCAGTGGCCGCCGACGTAGGGCGGGTCGACCCACTCGAGCGCGACCACCCTCGGCGCCGAGGCACCGGTGACGGCCGCTCGGGTCGTCGCCAGCCGCCCCTCCAGATCGCCGCGCAGCTCGTGGGCGTCGGCCTCGATCCCGGCGGCCTCGCCGAGCCGGATCACGTCCTCGAGCATCTCCCCGAGGGTGCTCGGATCCTGCTGGAGGACGAGCGGCTCGTTCGGCAGGCGCGAGGCGACCTTGACCACGTCCTCGTAGGAGACCGCGCAGACGTCGCAGACGGCCTGGGTGACGATCAGATCCGGCTCCAGCTCGGCCAGCATCTCCTCGTCCAGGGCATAGAGGGCGCGGCCCTCGCCGATCGTCGCCTTGACCGCGATGTCGATCTCCTCGGCGCTCAGGCCGGGGGGAGGACGGTCCGCGTCAGGTGAGGCAGGGAACGGGCCTCGGCGGGGAAATCGCACTCGTGGGTGACGCCGACGACGCTGCCGCCGAGACCGAGCGCGTACAGCATCTCTGTCGCTGACGGCACCAGACTGACGATCCGCATACGGAGAAAGCTATATTCCCTACGCCGAATGGCCGAAGACGACCTCCCCCGAAGTACCGGGACAAATAGCCGATGAGCGCACTCCTGCTCGCCCTCCTGCTCGTGCTGGTGGCGATCAACGGATTCTTCGTCGCCGCCGAGTTCGCGCTGGTTCGCAGCCGGCGCGGCAAACTCGAGCAGCTCGCGGAGGAAGGCGAGAGCGGCGCCGAGGCCGTCGTCGAGCAGCTCGACAAGATCGACGAGTCGCTCTCGGCCTGTCAGATCGGGATCACGGTCGCCTCGATCGGGATCGGGTTCCTCGGCGAGCCGTCGCTGGCGAAGATCATCGAACCCGTCTTCGGCGGGCTCTCGCACGGCGCCGCCGTCGGCCTCTCGGTGGCGATCGCCTTCGCCCTCGTCACCGCGATCCACATCAGCATCGGCGAGCAGGTCCCGAAGATGCTCGCGATCAGCAATGCCGAGGGCACCGCGCGCCGCGTCTCGCGGCCGCTGAACTGGTTCCGCGCGGCCTCGGCGCCGGTGACGATGGCGCTGAGCGCGATCTCCAACGCGATCGTCCGCCTCTTCGGCGTCAACCCGAAGGACCTCGAAGAGCACCACACCGCCGAGGACCTGAAGCAGATCATCGACAGCTCCAGGCAGGGGGGCTCGCTCGACCCCGGCGAGGCGGGGATGCTCGGCGGCGTCTTCCACCTCCACGAGCAGGAGGCGCGCGAGGTGATGACCCCGATCCCGGCGGTCGTCACCGTCGACTTCTCCGAGAGCGCCGAGACGGCGCTGCGGCGCTGCGTCACCTCCGGCCACACCCGCCTGGTCGCGATCGAGGACGACAACCCCGACCGGGTCAAGGGGATCGTCCATAACAACAGCCTCGCCCGGCTCTACATGAGCGACGGGCCGGACGCCCGGATCGAGCCGGTGGTCCGCGACGCCCTGATCGTCCCCGAGACCCGGCCGCTCGACGACCTCCTCCATGACCTCCAGGTCCAGCGCACCTCGCTCTCGGTCGTCGTCGACGAGTACGGCCGCACGGTCGGGATCGTCACCGTCGAGGACATCCTCGAGGAGGTGGTCGGCGAGATCGAGGACGAGACCGACCCGCGGGCGGCGGCACTGCGCAAGCTGACCAACGGCGACTGGTTCGTGCGCGGCCACGTCTCGCTCGGCGACCTCGCCGACGCGGGGATCGAGCTGCCGGTCGACACCGATGCCTACAACTCGGTCGGCGGCTACGTCTTCGGCGAGCTCGGGCGGCTGCCCAAGCGCGGCGACTCGATTCAGTCGAATGGCTACACGATCCGGGTCGAGGCGGTCCGGGAGAACCGGATCGAGGCAGTCCGGATCAGCGGTTCCGTCCGCCCTTCGGCCTAGCTTTTCCTGGCAACCCGCGCCCCGCCTAGCTTTGGAGGTCTCGCATGTGGGTTGTCCGTCTCAGCGATAAGCAACTCGAGGTCCTGCGAGCGCTCCTGCGCTCGGAGGAGCATCTCGGCCCGGCCCTGAAAGGGGCGGTCGAGGCCCTGGACCTGGCCCGCTGGGACGAGCTCCCCGACGCCGAGCTGCCCTGGGATGAGGTCGAGATAATCGCCCGCCGTCAGGGAATATCCCCCGCCGACGTGATCTGGGACCTGGCCGGGAAACGCTGACCGGCGCATCCCTGCGTCCTCGGTCGCTCGCGTGCAGAGCACGCGACGCTCCCTGCGTCCTTGGCCTGCTTGGTCAGAGCGTCCCGGAAAGTGGCGCCGATTCAGTTCAGTCGTACGGGTAAAACCCCTGGCCCGACTTGCGCCCCAACTTGTTTTCGCCGACCATCTCGACGATCAGGCCGGGGGGTCTGCTGGCGTCCTCGCCGTTGTCGGCGTAGAGGGCGTCGCCGATCGCCTGGGAGACGTCGAGGCCGACGAAGTCGAGCAGGGCCAGCGGGCCCATCGGGTGGCCGGCGCCGAGCTTCATGCAGGTGTCGACCTCGCCCGCCTCCATGCCCGTCCGCTCGATCATCCGGACCGCTTCGAAGAGGTAGGGGAAGAGCAGGCGGTTGACGACGAAGCCGGCCTGGTCGGGGACCTCGACCGCCGTCTTGCCGAGCGCGGCGCACCAGGCGAGGGCGTTCTCGCGGGCGGCGGCGGCGCCGTCGGGGATGCAAACCTCGACCAGCTTCATCCGCGGCACCGGGTTGAAGACGTGGAGGCCGTAAGAGGCGGTCGACGCCGGCGGCCTCGGCGATCGAGGAGATGCTGAGCGAGGAGGTGGTGGTCGCCAGGTCCGCGTCGGGGCAGGCGGCCGCGACGGTCGCGATCAGCTCGCCCTTCGGCTCGACCTCCTCGACGATCGCCTCGACGACGATGTCGCACTCCGAGAGGTCGGCGGGGTCGGTGGTGACACGCAGGCGCGAGGGCTCGGCGCCCTCGATCTTCGCGCAGGCGGCGACGACTTTCTCCTCGGCGCGCCAGGCCGAGGCCTCGCTGCGGGCGAGCAGGATCGTGTCGGCGGTCGTCGTCGAGACCGCGGCGAGCCCGGTCGCGATCGCTCCGCTGCCAGCGATGCCGGGTGCCTCGTAGCCCTTCCCTGCGCTCATCAGACCGGGTTCCTATCACGCCGGGGCGCCGCCTTGCTCTCTGTGTGAGATCCGTCAGGCGATTGGCTGACTGACCAGTCAATCGGTTATCTTGAATTCAGGCGCGACTCGCGCCCAACGGACAGCGAACGGAGGCTTCCCATGGCGGAGAACGGAAACGGAAAGTTCGGCGGCAGGGAGGTCGTGATCGTCGAGGCGACCCGCACACCGATCGGGCGCGGGCACCCGGAGAAGGGCTACTACAAGGATCTCCACCCCTCGAACCTGCTGGCCAAGACCTACGCGGAGCTCTTCGAGCGCACCGGGGTCGACCCCGCCGAGACCGGCGACGTCGTCGCGGGCTGCGCCCAGCAGTTCGGCGAGCAGGGCCTCAACATCGGCCGCAATGCCTGGCTCGAGGCCGGGCTTCCGATCGAGACCCCCGCCACCACGATCGACCGCCAGTGCGGCTCGGCCCAGCAGGCGGTCAACTTCGCCGCGGCGCTGGTCGCCACCGGCGTCCATGACGTCGCGATCGGCTCCGGCGTCGAGCACATGGGACACATCTCCTTCGCCGACGGGGCGCAGGTCATGCAGGAGCACGGCTTCGCCTTCTCGCCGGAGCTGATGGAGCGCTACAACCTGATTCCCCAGGGCCTCTCGGCGGAGATGATCGCCGACAAGTGGGAGATCCCCCGCTCCGAGCTCGACGAGCTCGGGCTCCGCTCCCAGCAGCTCGCCGCGAAGGCGACCGAGGAGGGCCGCTTCGACAGGGAGATCGTGCCCTACGCCGTCAACGGCGACACCTACACGACCGACCAGGGGTTGCGTGACACGAGCCTCGAGGGCCTCGCCGGCCTCAAACCGGCCTTCAAGGAGGACGGCAAGATCACCGCCGGCAACTCCTCGCAGGTCTCCGACGGAGCCGCCGCGGTGCTGCTGATGGCGCGCGAGAAGGCCGACGCCCTCGGGCTCGAGCCGCGGGCGAGGATCTTCGACCAGACAACGGTCGGCGTCGATCCGGTGATCATGCTGACCGGCCCGATACCGGCGACGAAGAAGCTGCTCGAGCGCAACGGGATGAAGATGGACGACATCGACCTGGTCGAGATCAACGAGGCCTTCGCCTCGGTGGTCGCCGCCTGGCAGCGCGAGCTCGAACCCGACATGGACCGGGTCAACGTCAACGGCGGCGCGATCGCCCTCGGCCATCCGCTCGGCTCGACCGGGGCACGGCTGATCACGACCCTTCTCCACGAGATGGAGCGCACCGACAAGGAGATGGGCCTGGTGACGATGTGCTGCGGCGGCGGCCTCGGGACCGGCACCCTGATCGAGAGGATCTGAGCCGGACCGGCCGGTCGATGCCGCTGCTCGGCGAGATCGGCACGATCGAGTGGTCTCGCCGCACCCGGGGCATCCTCGGGCGCGGCGAGAAGGCGCGTTACCTGGCGGCGTCGATGCTGACCGCCTCGACCGGGGTGCCGCGTCTGCTGCTCAGCCGCGGCGGCGGGCGGGGGTCCGGGCCGGACCCCTCGCAGCTGACCCCGCCCGACACGGCCTTCGCCCGCGAGGTGGTCGACGCCTGTGCGGAGCTCGATCCGATGGTGATCGAGCACAGCTACCGCTCCTACCTGTTCGCGAGGGCGCTGGGGAGCGTCGACGGGATCGAGTGCGACGAGGAGGCGCTCTTCGCGGCGACGATGTTCCATGACTTCGCCTTCGAGACGATGGACGAGCTGACCGACTGTTGCTTCACCTTCGCGGGGGCGGAGGCCGCGGCCGGGTTCCTCGAGGGATCGCCGCTCTCGGACGACCTGCGGCACGACGTGCTGGACGCGATCACCCTCCACTTCAACCCATCGGTCCCGCCGGAGCAGGGGGCGATCCAGCACCTCGCTCACGACGGCATCGTCCTCGACGTGCTCGGCCTCCGCGGCTGGGACCTCGACGATGACGGCGTCCGCAGGGTCGCCGAGCGCCACCCGCGCCATGGCTTCACCGTGCGGGGGGTGCCGCTGCTGCGCGCACATGGCCGCCGGGTGAAGGGATGCCGGGTCGGCGCGGCCCTGTTGGCCGGCTTCGCGCCGGCGCTGAAGCTCAGTCCCTGGCGCTCCGCCGACCAGGCATGAGCACTGTCCTGCGGGCTTCCGCCCGCCCACGACGATAGTTTCCACTCGTCCCAGTCGACCAGTGGAGGAGCCACCTTGACCAAGCAATTCCTGACCCTGCTCGCAGGCGTCATCGCCGTCGCGATGTTCGCCGCGGGGTGTGGCAGCAGCGACGACACCAGCAGCACGGAAGCCTCGTTGACGAAAGCCGAATTCGTCAAGCAGGGCAACGCGATCTGCGCAGCCGGCAACAAGGAAATCAACACCGGCTTCGAAGAAGCGGTTCCCAAAGGCAAGCAACCGACCGAAGATCAGATAGCTGAAGTGGCCGAAACGGTTCTGGTCCCGTCGGTGACCAAGCAGATCGGCGAAATCAGGGATCTCGGTGCTCCCAGCGGCGAAGAGGAAGCGGTTGAAACGTTCCTCGCCGGCGCTGAAAAGGACGTCGAAAAGGTCGAAGAAGACCCGAGCTCCATCGCCGGGAATGAAGATCCGTTCGCTGACGTCAACAAAGAAGCCGCTGCGCTCGGCCTGACGAAATGCGGCGAATAAGGACCGGAGTTTCGTGAACGGCCGACGGGCGCTCCTCTTCGCGCTCGCGGTTGCGCTGCTCCTCGCAGGGTGCGGGGGCGGTGGCGGCTCGACCGATTCCACCGGGGGTGGATCGGTCGAGACCGTCACCGGCCCCGACGTTCCACCGAGCAAGGCCGAGTTCGTCAAGCGGGGCAACGAGATCTGCTCGGGGATCAACAAAGCGATTGCGGCCCGGGTCCAGGACTTCGCCGACAAGAACGAACTCTCCGCCGACTCGGGGGCGAGCAAGGAGCAGGCCGAAGAACTGATCACCGAAATCGTCGTCCCGGCGCTCTCCAAGCAGATCGAGGAATTCCGCGAAATCGGCGCTCCCGACGCACTCGCCAAGGAAGTTGACAGCTACCTCAAGACCTCTGAAGAAGCGGTCGAACTGGCGGAAGACGACCCGAGCAAGCTGACCTCCCCGACCAGCGAAAGCCCCTTCGTCCGGGTCAGCCGGGAAGCCGCCGCCCTCGGCCTCCAGGCATGCGTCACCGGGATATGAGGCGGGGCCGCGAACTGGCCGCCCGGCCAGCCCGCCTATATGCTGCTCGGCGATGGACCTGACGCTCTCGCCATCGGAGGAGGAGTTCCGCGACGAGGTTCGCACCTGGATCGACGAGAACCATCCGGGGCCCGAGCCCGAGAGCGGCCTCGACGAGGTGATCGCCTTCCGCCGCGAGTGGCAGCACAAGCTGCACGAAGCCGGGTGGGCCGGGATCTCCTGGCCGAAGGAGTACGGCGGCCGCGGCGCGACGATGATCGAGCAGGCGATCTTCGTCGGCGAGGCGGCCCGCCAGCAGACGCCGAGCCCGGCCAATGTGCTCGGGCTGGCGATGGGCGGCCCTGTCGTCATCGCCCACGGCACCGACGAGCAGAAACAGCGCTACCTGGAGCCGATCCTGAACGCCGACGAGATCTGGTGCCAGGGCTTCTCCGAGCCCGAGTCCGGCTCCGACCTCGCCTCGCTGAAGACCCGCGCCGTCAAGGACGGCGACGAGTGGGTCGTCACCGGGCAGAAGGTCTGGACGACGCTCGCCCAGTACTCGAAGTGGTGCATGCTCGTCGCCCGCACTGACCCCGACGCCCCCAAGCACAAGGGCCTCACCTACTTCCTGATGGACATGGAGCAGGAGGGGGTCGAAGCGAAGCCGCTGGTTCAGATCACCGGCGAGGGCGAGTTCAACGAGGTCTTCATGAACGAGGCGCGGATCCCCGACGAGAACGTCGTCGGCGGCGTCGGCAACGGCTGGACGGTTGCGCTGACCACGCTTATGAACGAGCGCGCGGGCCTCGCCTTCGGCGCGATCTCCGGAATCGCCAACAGCCTCCGCCGGCTCAACGCGCTCGCCGCCGAAACCAAGGTCAACGGCGGCACCGCGGCCGAGGATCCGGTCTTCCGCCAGCGCATCGCCCAGCTCCACATCGAGGCCGAGACGATGCGGCTCAACGCCTATCGCGGCCTGACCAAGACGATGGAGTCGGGGATCCCCGGGCCCGAGGGCTCGCTCGGCAAGTGGCAGTGGGCCGACATCAACCAGGGCATCGCCGAGCTCGCGCTGGACATCGAGGGCGCCTACGCGCCGCTCAGCCGCGGCAGCGAGCACGCTCCCGCCGGCGGCGCCTGGGAGTACAGCTTCCTCCGCTCCCGCGCCAACTCGATCGAGGGCGGCACCACCGACATCCTCAAGAACATCATCGCCGAGCGGGTGCTTGGTCTTCCGAGGATGAGATGACAGCGGGAGCGATTTAGAGATGTACTTCGACCTCACCGACGAGCAGCAGGCGATCAGGGCCACCGCCAAGGAGTTCCTCGCCGCCCGCTACAAATCCGAAAGGATCCGCGAGCTCGCCCAGAGCGATGCCGGCTTCGACCAGTCCGACTGGGACGAGATGGCCGCGCTCGGCTGGACCGGCCTGGCGGTTCCGGAGGAGTGGGGCGGACAGGGGCTCGGCATCGTCGACCTCGCCGTCCTCTTCGAGGAGATGGGCTACGCGCTCGCACCCTCGCCGCTCTTCACCAACACCATCGTCGCCCTCGCCCTCTCGCTCTGCGGGTCCGACGACCAGCGCGAGCGCTTTCTGCGGCCGCTGGCGGCAGGGGAGCTGCGGGGCGTCCCGGCGCTCTGGGATGCCGGCTCACCGGCTCATCCCGGCGGCTTCAGGATGGAGGCCAAGGCCGACGGGGACGGCATCGTCCTCGACGGTGAAAAGGTGCTCGTCGCCGACGCGGCCGCCGCCGACTTCTTCGCCGTCGCCACCTCCGAGGGCCACCGTCACATCGTCGACGCGGGCGCCGAGGGTCTGACCGTGGTCGCCGAACCATCGATCGACATCACCCGCCGACTCTCCTCGGTGCGCTTCGAGGGGGTCCGCGTCGCTGCCGAGAACACGATGCCCGCCGAGGGCGCGGAGTACTTCGCGGTCTTCCACCGGCTCTGCGTGGCGCTGGCGGCGGAGTCGACCGGAATCGCCCAGCGGACGATGGAGATGGCGGTCGAGTACGCCAAAGACCGCAAGCAGTTCGACCGTCCGATCGGCTCCTACCAGGCCGTCTCCCACCGCTGCGCGCAGATGCTGCTCGAGACCGAGAACTCGCGCTCGGCCTTCTACGGCGCCGCCTGGGCCGCTGACTCCGAGCCCGAGTCGCTGCACCTCGCCGCCTCGATCGCCAAGGCCTACGCCTCCGACGCCGGCTGGCGGGTGCCCGACGCCTCGATCCAGGTCCACGGCGGGATCGGCTTCACCTGGGAGCACGACCTCCACTTCTTCCTCAAGCGCGGCAAGCAGAACGCTGCGATGTTCGGCGACGCCAAGTGGCACCGCGAACGGGTCGCCGAAGCCGTCCTCGACGGCGCGGCCGAGCCGGTCGCCGCCTGAGGCCGGCGGCCGATGAGCAGTCCCCTGGAGAGGATCTCGGTCGCGGCGATCGGCGTCACGGTCGCCGACCTGGAGGCTGAGGCCAAACGGGCAGAGGCCGCCGGGGTCGAGTGCGTGTGGGCGCCGGAGCTGTTCCGCTCCTCGGTCACGCAGGCGGCCTACCTCGCCGGCAAGACCGAGACGATCGACGTCGCGACCGGGATCGCCTGGGCCTTCACCCGCAGCCCCTTCATCGTCGCGATCTCGGCCCTCGACATCGACGAGATGTCCGGTGGGCGCTTCCGCCTCGGGCTCGGCTCCGGGGTCAAGCGCCTCAACGAAACCTGGCACAACGCCGAGTACGGAAAACCGGCTCCGCACCTGCGCGAGGCGATCGAGGCGACCCGGCTGATCATGCAGCAGGCCGGCGCCGGGGTGCCGATCCGCTACGAGGGCGAGTATTACGACATCGACATCAAGGGCTGGATCCGGCCCCACCCGGCGCCGCGCGAGTCGGTGCCGATCTACACCGCCGGGGTCCAGGGCGGGATGTGCCGGATGGCCGGCGACGTCGCCGACGGGTTGATCGGGCACCCGATCCAGAGCCTGCGCTGGATCGACGAGGTCGTCGTCTCCTCCTTCGAGGAGGGCCTGAAGCGATCCGGCCGCGAGCGGGCGAGCTTCGACTACCTGCCGACCGTCTGCTGCGCGATCGACGACGACGAGGCGCGGGCGATCGACATGGCCCGCCGCACCATCTCCTTCTACGCGACCGTGAAAACGTACATGCCGCTCTGGGAGCTGCATGGCTTCGAGGACAACGCGGTCGCGGCCGGCGACGCCTTCCGCCGCGGCGACCTGGCCGCGGTGCCGGCGGCGATCAGCGACGAGATGGTCGAGGCCTACTGCGCGGCCGGCCCCCTCGACAAGGTGCGGGCCCGGGTCGAGGAGACGGCGGAGCGCGCCGACGGCCTTTTCCTGACGCCGCCCACGTACTTCATCTCTCCTGAAGAGCTCAGCGAGTACCAGAACCGCCTGATCGACGCCTTCGGCCCCGGAGGGTGAGCGCGGGCGGCGTCGACCGCGAACTGGAGGTGCTCGAGCGGGTGCGGGCGATACCGGAGGGGTTCGTCAGCACCTACGGCGACGTCTCCCCGGGCTCGCCTCGTTACGCGGGCGCGGTCCTCTTCGAGTGCGACGACCCCGACCTGCCCTGGTGGCGCGTCGTCCGCGCCGACGGCTCGCTCGCCAAGGGGGCCCGGCAGAGGGGACGCCTGATCGACGAGGGGGTGCCATTTCGGGGCGAGAAGGTCGAGATGAAAGTCGCGAGGGTCGCGGGATCGCGCTAGCTTGCTCGTATCCGGCTTGGTCTCGCCCTTATCGCCGCGTCGCTGAGCCTGACCTCCTTCGCTCCGTCCGCGGGCGCCGCCGAGGACTCCGGGGAAGCCGAGCTCGCGAAGGCCGGCAGGGGCAAGAAGAAGAAGTGCGGGACGGGCAAGGTCCCGCTGACGATCAACGGCCGCAGGCGCTGCACGCCGATAAAGGCCGCGCTTCCCCAGCCACAGGCGGCCGATCCGGCAATGCTCGCCGCCCACGTGGCCCTCGGCTTCGACCCCCGGGGCCTCCGCGATCGGAGCGGGCGTCGCGTGGCGTCAGCCGGCAGGCTGCTCGGCGCGAAGCGCATCCATACCGCGGAAGGGGCGATCAAGAAGGGCCTCGTCACCCTTGACCGACTCCGGGCCACAGCGATCCTCGCCTCGCCCTCCGCCTCGTCGCTGGCGGCTGCCTCTGCGCAACACGGCTGCGCCGCCCAGGCGCAGAACCCGTCGCAGACGCACGAGTTCAACGGCTCCGGCTACGAGGCCAAAGTCGACGTCGGCAAAGGCGCCGCCGAGATCGGGATCGACCTGGGTGAGGGGGGCGTCCGCGCCGAGATCGACTTCGGCCTATGCGAGAAAAACGAAGACGCCTTCAAGGCCCCCGACTGCCCCAACGCCGAGGGCACCCTCGAGGCCAGCGACCAGAGCGAGTACTTCGTCAACATGCGCGTCTTCAGGGGCGCCGAGCTGCTCGTCTCGCAGAGCCTCGAATTCAGCGCCAAGACGACGATCAAGCCGATCCAGGTCGACCAGGACGCCAAGCTCGAATACTTCGAAATCGAGCACACCTACAAAAACAGCGTCGAGCTCGGCGGCTCGAGTCAGGACTTCGGCAGGATCGGCCTGAAGTTCACCTACCACGGGAGCACCCGGGTCAACTATCCCGGCGCCACATATGACCCGACCCACACCGACGTCGAAGTGAAATTCGACGTCGACGGCGTCGAGGCCGATCAGCTCCACGAAGTCCGCGACATCGAGTTCGATCAGAGCCTCGCCGCCAAGCCCGAGGCCGACAGGAACTTTGCCGCCGAGGTGGACAAGACGATCGCCAAGCTCGGTGAGAAAGAGGCGAACTGGAATAAGCCAAACGCCTGCGCCACCATCACCTTCGACCCGTCCGCCGAGACGCTGACCCTGGACAACGGTCAGGCCGGCGGGTTCAGGGCGGAGGCCAGGTCAAGGGACGGCGGCACGCCCCCCGGCGCGAAATGGACCCTTACAGAGAGCCAGAACGCCTCGATCAGGCCGCCTCGCGCCCTCGCCAACCCGGCGAGCTTCACCTACACGGTCACCAAAGCCGGCAGCGGGATCAGGGTCAGGGCGGCCTTCCGGGTCGTGTCGCAGGCCGGAGTCGCCGAGCGCACCTGGACCCAGCCGACAAAAGAGCCTCCACCTCCGCCCCCGCCCGCCGAGATCTTCTCCGGCTCGATCTCCGGCACCTCCGTCTACGACGGCGACGAGCTCGGCGCGGGTAACGAACTCGCCGCGCACTGGTCCGGCCACGTCGAGCTGAAACGGGCGCCGGCGGCCCAGTCGCCAGGGACGCCGGCGACCACCTATATCTACATGCTCAGGGCTGGGAGCGTGATCGCCTACGACTTCGCGGGGACCATCAGCGGATGCCACGTCGAGGGAAGCGCGCCGATCGACCTGGCCGCTCAGCCCGACCTCTCGGGCGGGGCCGGGCTCACCCTGTATGACGAGAAACCGCGCACCTACTTCCTCCTGATCCCCGCGCCGTTGCTGATCACCGTCCACGGGACGACGTCGGCCTGCGAGGACTCCGAAGACAACGGCGATGACTTCGATTGGCCCCCGGGAACCGGCGTCACCGGTCTCGCCGTCTCACCCAAGGGCGGGGCGGTCGCCGAGGACTGGTCGTTCTCCGGCTCCCGGTCCGAAGACGCCGGCGGCGGTTTGCCCGCGCAGACCTGGCACTGGGCCCTGGGGCCCGCGGGGTAGGAAGTCAGGACATGCGCTCGCCGACTACGCGTCGCGGGGGGTGATGCGGAAGACGGAGACGACCTCGGCGTTGTGGGCCTCGGGGTGCGCGACGTAGGCGCTGGGCCCGCCGCCGAACCAGCCGGAGGCTTCGTTGTTGCCGACGAAGACGCCAGGGTGATGCTTGCCGTCGCCGTCCTCGACCCAGACCAAGTCGCCCTCCTTGAAGCCGTGCTCGATCGCCTCCTCGGTCATCGTGCGGCAAGACTAGCCGGAAAGGCCCCGGCCCGGTCCCACTGGGGAGGCGGGGAGCCGGGCCGGGGCTGCTGCCCAATCCCTTATGGGCAGATTGCGATCAGGTGGAAGTCGGAGTCTTCGGGGTCGCCTTTGGCGTTGCGGGTATGGACTTCGAGAGCGTTCGGGTTGCTCACGGCGACGTTGGTCTGCGCAGTTCCCGCTCCCGGGACGGTGGTGCCGTCGTTGTTGCGCCCGGCGACGTTCGCGCAGGCGTTGATCGCTTCCGGGAAGCCGACGACAACGACGCCGCCGCCCTCGATTGCGGTGATGCTCGAGTCGCTGGCGCGGACCAGTTTCGCGTTGCCGGGGCCGGGCGGGTTGCTAACGACGGCCCAGTAGGCGTCGGTCGCGCGTTCAGCCTTCGGCACCACGCCGAGCTTGTTGGTGTTGATCTGGTAGCCGGTCAGCGTCTTCTGCTTGAGCTTGCCGCCGCCGATCGTCTGCTTCTTGATCGCGCCGCCGTTGATCGTCTGGGCGGCGTAGGCGGTTCCGGCGAGCGCCACCACCAGGGCGAGGATTGCGACGATCATCGAGGGCGACGGGATCCTGCGTTTCGGCTCCATGCCCAGCCACTACCCGAACTCTCCGATCGAGGAAACCTGAACGCCGCGGGGACGGCCGAAGCGACGAGGCTCAGGCCAGGGCTGAGACGAAACGCTCGAACGCCGCGATGTCGGTCAGCGCCGGCCCGTGGCCGGGGAGGATCAGGGTCGGCTCGAGGTCGGCGAGCCGGCGGATCGAGCGGCGGTTCTCGGCCGGGTCGGGGGTGAGGTCGTCCGGCGGCTCGGCGATCCGGGTCCGCAGCGCCACGAAGGTGATGTTGCGGATCACATCGCCGCAGATCGCGACCCGGTCGGAATCGCGGAAGAAGATCACCTCGCCGGGAGCGTGCCCGGGGGCGTGGACCACCCGGAAGCCGGCGACCTCGTCGCCCTCGTGGAGGACCCGGTCGACCTTGTGGGGCGGCCCCTCCCAGAGGCGGCCGAAGGTCCTGGCCCCGATCGTGTTGGAGGCCCTCACGGGCCGCCTGCCCTCCATCGCGTCGACGTCGGCCTCGTGACAGGCGAGCGGTATTTCTCGCTCCTCGCAGACCGTCTTGGCCGAGCCCTGGTGGTCGGGGTGGACGTGGGTGAGGGCCACCATCGAGAGGGGGAGAGCGCCGGTCTCCTTGCGAATCCGCCCGGCGTCCCAGGTCCTGCCGGCATCGATCAGCACGTCCTCGGCCAGGTAGATGTTGATCAGCGGCCGCGGGAATTCATCGAGCCTCCAGACCCCCGGTGCCAGGTACTTCAATGGTGGCCGATGCCCATCGTCCCCCGCGGGTCGCCGCTGTGCTCGGCGAGCTCCTCGAGCTCGGCGATCTTGCGCTCTCCTTCGGCTCGGGCGGGATGGCCCGCCGGCAGCGGCTCGATCAGGCGCTGGATGCGGTTCCGAACCTGCAGCGCGAAGTGCGGGGTCGAGGGCCCGGCGAGCGCCCGGATGTCCTCGGCTGTGACCTCGGATGCGCGGCCCAGCACCTGCGGGTTCTCCGCCTCGCTCATCCTCCGCCGCCGATCTTCGCGAGCTCGGCCAGACTGTCGATTTCGGCCTGTTGTCCCACCTCTATCGCCTCCTGGTCTCCGATCACCCAGACGTGGTTGTAGAAGGCGCGCGTGGGGTCGTCCGTGTACCCCGGCTTGACGTCCAGCAGGTAGCCGCGCAGCGCCGTCGGAAGCGTACCGGCGTCGTCGGTGAGCAGCAGCGGCCCCCAGGTCCCGGCCGCCGAGAGCGGCGAAGCGGCGGCCGCGTCGAGCGGGTCCTCGCTGCGGGCGACGACGAAGCCGTGGCCGGGGTCGTTGACGTTCCAGCCGAAGTCGCCGTTGCGGTAGCGGGCGAAGGCGATCGCGTTTTCGACCGGGTGCTCGCCGGAGACGCGGTGGACCCGCGGGGAGATCTTGGCGATCTTGCGGAGCACGTCGGAGGAGATCGCCGAGGTCGGCCCGAGCACGTAGACCGACGCCTTCTTGTCCTTGCGCAGGACGGCCGCCGTCGGCGCCGGCAGCTTGTCGCCCTCGGCGAAGAGGACCGGGTCCCCGGAGCGCGCCGACCAGGCCGCGGCCGGCATCGCGAAGCCGGACTTCTGCAGCGGGGCGACGACGATGTGGTCCGGGGGGGAGCCGGTCAGCCGTTGGCGCAGCTTGGCGATCGCCGCGGCGGTCGCGGCGGGCCCGTGCGCCCTGACCCGCGTGGTGTCGGCGTCGGGGGCGTCGGCTTCGCCGATCGCGAAGTGCGCGGCGCCATGTGTCGCGGCGCTTCCCTGCGGGTCGAGCGCCGAGAGCGCCTCGGCGCTGACGTCCGGGAGGCCGCTCTCGGCTGAGATCAGAGCCGGCGCCCTGACCGGCGCCGCCATCAGAACCGACGCCGCGATCGCCCCCGGCCAGTCGCCTTCGTCGACGAGGGTCACCGCGGCCGGCGCCTCACCGGGGTTGGTGGAGGGGAAGACCGCGAGGGCGGCGCCGGCCGCATTGGCCGCCGGGTCCGAGCCGCCGATCCGGGTCGTGTTCTTGGTCGCGAAGGCCGGATAGCCGAGGTCGGTCGGTTCCCGAGCCTGGGTCGGGACCTGGGTGGGCGTCGTCTCGGCTTCGCCGCCGACGGGCGCCGCCGCGCCCCTGAGCTCGTCGCGGTGATTGCCGCCGCCGACGATCGCGGCGCCGAGGAAGACGGTCGCCAGGACTATCGCGCCCGAGATCAGCTTCAGGGGCAGCGGCATCGCGCCGAGACCGCGCTTGCGGGGAGGCGGCGGGGCCGACGGCTTCTCGGGCTTTTTCCCCTTTCCCGGGTCCCCGGTGGCCGGCACCTCGGCGTTGATCGGTTGCTCTCTGGCCACAGCGGAAAGCTACATGCGGGGGCTGGCTGGCCGGTCAGTTAAACTCATTGACTGACCAGTCAATCAACTGGCGACCGAGCGAGGGGAAAACCTTGGATTTCGCACTCAACGACGAGCAGCTCGAGTACAAAGACCGTTGCCGGACCTTCGCCCGTGAGGTGATTCGCCCGGCCGCGCGCACGCACGATGAAGAGGAGAGCACCCCCTGGGAGGTGATCAAAGAGGCGCGCAAGCAGGGCTTCGGAGGCCTCGAGGGGATCCAGAACTCGGCCGCCGACCCGGAGGGCCAGATGTCGGTGATCTCGGCCGAGGAGTTCCACTGGGGCTGCGCCGGCACCGCGCTCGCCGTCTCCGGCTCGGGCCTGGCAGCTGCGGGAATCGCCTCCTCCGGCACCCCGGAGCAGATCGCCCGGTGGGTCCCAGAGTGCTTCGGCAGCGGCGAGGACATCAAGCTCGGCGCCTACGCCGTGACCGAGCCGTCGGCGGGCTCCGACGTCAAGAGCCTGAAGACGACCGCCAAGCGTGACGGCGACGAGTGGGTCCTGGACGGGACCAAGGTCTTCATCACCAACGGCGGCATCGCCGACGTCCACGTCGTCGTCGCCACCGTCGACCCGACGCTCGGGACCCGCGGCCAGGCCTCCTTCGTGATCGGCAAGGACACCCCAGGCCTGAGCCAGGGCAAGAAGGAGAGCAAGCTCGGAATTCGCGCTTCCCACACCGCCGAGGTCGTGCTCGAGGAGTGCCGGATCCCGGTCGAGAACCTGCTCGGCGGCGAGGAGAAGCTGGAAAAGAAGCTCGAGCGCGGTCGCTCGGGCCAGAAAAGCCGCTCCGGCGCCGACGCCCTGGCGACCTTCGAGATGACCCGCCCGCTGGTCGGCGCCTCGGCGATCGGCATCGCCCAGGCCGCCTACGAGTGGACCCTCGAGTACCTCGACGGCCGCTCCGAAGGCGGCACCCCGATGCTGCAGAGCCAGAGGATCCAGCAGACTCTGGCCGACGTGGCGACCGAGATCGAAAGCGCCCGCCTGCTCGTCCAGCGGGCCTCCTGGATGGGCCGCAACGGGATCCCGATGCGCGGCGGCCAGGGCTCGATGTCGAAGCTCAAGGCCGGCGACGTGACGATGTGGGCGACGACGACGCTGATGGACCTCGTCGGCCCCTACTCGTGGAGCACCGATTGCCCGCTCGAGAAGTGGTTCCGCGACGCCAAGATCTACCAGCTGTTCGAGGGCACGGCGGAGATCCAGCGGATGGTCATCTCGCGGATGCAGTCGCGCGAATACGCCGAGCGCCTCGGCTACGCGGCCGAGGTCGCCGAGAAGGCGATGAACGGCGGCGCGACGGCCGCCGCCAAGAAGGAGCCGGTCCCGGCCTAGCCGGTCCTCATCACGTTTTCCACGTCTGACGTGGAAAACGTGATGAGATTTCACCCCCGGGCGGTCTAAGCTCGGGGGCGTGCACGTCCACGCCCACTCCCACGCGCTGGAAGCGCGCCGGAGCGACAGCCGGCGGCGGATGTGGATCGCGCTCGCGATCAACGTCGGGATGCTCCTGGTCGAGCTCTTCGGCGGGCTGATCACCGGCTCCCTCGCGGTTCTCGCCGACGCAGGCCACCTGCTCTCCGACGTTGGCTCGATCGGCCTGGCGCTGCTCGCCGCGAGTCTCGCGGCACGGCCGGGCGGCGCCCGCCGCACCTTCGGCTTCCAGCGCTCC
The DNA here is from genome assembly GCA_963795295.1 of uncultured Solirubrobacterales bacterium. GTDB lineage: Bacteria > Actinomycetota > Thermoleophilia > Solirubrobacterales > 70-9 > VRUE01. The sequence goes on along the minus strand of CAWCHE010000003.1, from coordinate 311,533 downwards.
GAGGTCCTGGCGGCGCTCGTCAACGGCCTGCTCCTGGTCGCGGTCTCGATCGGCGTCGCGATCGCCGCGATCGGGCGCCTCGGCGACCCGCCGAGTATCGACGGCGCCGGGGTCCTTGCACTGGGGGCGATCGGGCTGCTCGGCAACGTCGCCGCGACCGTCGTCCTCGCCCGCGGCGGCCGCGATGACATCAACCTCGAGGGGGCGCTGCGCCACAGCTTTGCCGACGCCCTCGGCTCGCTCGGGGTGATCGTCGCCGGCGCCTTCGTCCTCGCTGGAGGCTCCTCGGTCGTCGACCCGATCGTCGGCCTCCTGATCGCGGCCCTGGTGCTTGCCTCGTCCTGGCGCCTGATCAAAGAGCCGGTCGAGGTGCTGATGGAGAGCGCGCCGGAGGGCGTCGACGTCGACGAGGTGGGCGGCGCGATCTGCTCGGAGGAGGGGGTGCGCTCGGTCCACGACCTCCACGTCTGGACCCTGACCCCGGGCTTCAGCGCGATCACCGCCCATGTCGTCGTCGCCGAAGGCGCCGATCGCGACCTGATCACGCGGCGGCTCGAGGTCCTGCTCGACCAGCGCTTCGAGATCGACCACACGACGCTGCAGATCGAGGAGGAGGCCTCCCAGGGCCTGCTCGAGGTCGAGCGGGCGCCCCGCGACGCCTGAGCGCAAGCCCGATTGCACCCAGGCGGCGCTCGGTCCGGCCGCTACGGGCCTCGGCTAGCCTCGGTCCGATGCCGAATATCCGTCTCGCCTCGGCGGCGGCCGCGATTGCCGCCGCGGCGGCGCTTGTCGCGCTGCTTGCGGCCGGCCCCGCCGCCTCGGCCGAAGACCTCCAGTCAAAGCTCGAAGGCAAGGAACAGAAGCTCTCCCACGTGCGCGAGCGCAAGGGAGTGCTGACCTCGACGATCTCCGAATACGGCGACCGCATCGACCGGCTCACCGCCGAGGTCGCCCAGCTCCGCGACCGCGAGGCGGCGGTCCGCGACCCGCCTCGACGCCAAGCAGGCCGAGCTCGACAGCGCCACGGGCGAGCTCGACGTCGCAAAGAAGCACCTGGGATCGTCCGGGCGCGCCTGCGCCGGGCCCTGGTCGCCCTGCGGAAGCGCCTCGTCGCGATGTACGAGGCGGGCACCCCGGACGTCCTCAACGTGATCCTCGGCTCGGAGGGCTACGACGAGCTGGTCAACCGCACCGAGTACCTCGAACGGATCAACGGCATGGATGAAGCGGTGGTCGGCCGGGTCCGGGGCCTTCGCAACCAGGTCAAGTCGACGGTCAGCAAACTGCGCACGGTCAAGAACCGGATCGAAGCCGCCCGCGACTCCATCGCGGCCGAAGAGGAACAGCTGGCCGGCGCCCGCAGGGCGGTGCAGGACCGCCAGGCTGCGCTCGTCGCGACCCGCGCCAAGCGCATGGACGCGCTTGAATCGATCAGCGCCACTGAGGAAGAGCTCGACGGTGACGTCGCCTCGATCCAGGGAAAGATCGCCGCCCAGCTGTCCGGCTATGGCTCGGCGCCGCTGGCGGCCGGGCCGATCCAGCCCGGCAACGGCAGCGGCCTGATCTGGCCGGTCGACGGGCCGGTGGTCTCCGGCTTCGGCTCGCGGACGATCGACGGCCACTACGAGTACCACCCCGGAATCGACATCGCGGTGCCGAGCGGCACCCCGATCCGGGCCGCCGCGGATGGCACCGTGATCTTCACCGAGCCGGAGGCGAGCAGCGGCGGCTACGGCAACTACACCTGCATCGACCACGGCGGCGGGCTGTCCACCTGTTACGCCCATCAGGAGTCCTTCGCGGTCAGCGCCGGCCAGTCGGTCTCGCAGGGCCAGGTGATCGGCTACAGCGACTGCACCGGGTACTGCTTCGGGCCCCACGTCCACTTCGAGGTCAGGATCGACGGCGAAGTCACCGATCCGATGGGGTACCTCTAGCCGCGCCGCGCCCTAGCGGGCCTGAGAAGTCCAAATATTGGGTATGCCGGGAGGGGAGACGGATGCCACGCTTGGGTAGCCCTTTAGGAGTCGATCGATGATCCGCCAGGCACACACCTACCTCGCCGGTGCGGTTTCCGGCACCGCGCTGATCGCCGCGGCCGTGGTCGCCTTCGTCCTTCTGCTCGTCTCACTGCAGGCCGTCAGGGACTGGCCGTTCGCCGGCCTGGTGGGGGGCGACGATGGCGGCGCCGCCCCGGCCGCCTCGAAGAAACCGGTGGCCCACGGCGGCGCCGGCGGAACGGCCGGGGCCCAGGCTGGAGCCCCCGGCGCGACGGCGGCGCGGGGGGCCGGCGCCGCCGGCGGAGGAACCGCCCGCGCCGACGACATCACCGGCTCTGGCCCGGTGGCCGGGATCTCACCGGTCCCCGGCGGCTCGTCAACCGGCACCGGCCGGGAGCCGGGCGCCGACTCCGCCACTCCTCAGCCGTCCGCCGCGACGCCGAAATCGCAGGCGGGATCGGGCGGCGGCTCCAACGGCGGCGGCAATTCCGGCTCGGTTCGGATCCCCGGCGACCCGGTGCCCAGCGAACCGGGCAAGGCGGTCACCGAAACCGCCGGCGGCGCCGCGAAAACGGTCACCGAAGCCGCGTCGGGCGCGGGTGACACCGTCGGCGGCACCGTCGGCCAGGTCACAAGTGGAACAGCGGAAACAGTTGAAAAAGCCACAGGCGGCAGCGGCGCCGGCAAAGTCGTCGAAGAAACCGGGAAAACCGCCGAAGGAGTCGTCAAGGGCGTGACCGCGCCCGAGTCGCCGGTCGGCAAATCGGTCGGCGGCGTCGTCAACGGCGTCGCCGGGCCGCAGACGCCGGTCGGCAAGACGGTCGAAGGCACGGCGACCGCGGTCGGCGGCCTGCTCGGCGGCGGTCACTAGCCGGAGAACCCCTCCCAACCGTCACAATGCCCGTCTCATGGAGGAGCGTGGACAGGCGGTGGCCGACCCGATCGCGGGTTCGGCGGTGTATCCGAGGGGAAGCCGCGTCAACGAGCGCGGCCACCTCGAGGTCGGCGGCTGCGACCTCGTCGAGCTCGCCGAGGAGTTCGGCACGCCCGCCTACGTCTACGCCGAGGACGACATGCGGGCCCGGGCGCCGGATACCTCGACGCCTTCGCCGCCAGCAGCGGCGACTTCGAGGTCCTCTTCGCCAGCAAGCGGCTCCCATGCACCGCCGCCTACCGCCTCTTCGCCGAGGAGGGCCTCTCGATCGACGTCGCCTCCGGCGGCGAGCTGCACATGGCGCTGCGCGCCGGCTTCGACCCCGGCCGCATCCACATGCACGGCAACAACAAGTCCGACGAGGAGATCCTGCTCGCCTCCCGCGCCGGCATCCGCCACCTGATCCTCGACTCCTTCGACGAGATCGAGCGCTGCGAGCGGCTGCTCGAGAACAGCCAGGACGTCCTGATCCGCGTCACCCCCGGGATCAAGCCCTCGACCCACGACTACGTCACCACCGGCCAGCTCGACTCGAAGTTCGGATTCGGCCTCGAGGACGGGCTCGCCGCCAGCGCCATCGAGCGGGTGCTCGCCTCCGCCGTCCTCAACCTGGTCGGCCTCCACGCCCACATCGGCTCGCAGATCTTCGAGCTCGAGCCCTACTCGCTGGCGATCCGCGCGCTCGGCGAGCTCGCCGGCGACTGGTGCCGGGTCGTCAACGTCGGCGGCGGCCTCGGCATCGCCTACACCGGCGAGGACGAGCCGCCGTCGATCGACGCCTACGCCGAGGTCAAGGCCCGCGGGGTCGCCGAGGTCTTCGGCGACGGGGTCCGGGTCCTGGTCGAGCCCGGCCGCTCGCTGGTCGGCAACGCCGGGGTGACGCTCTACAGGGTCGGGACGGTCAAGGAGATCCCCGGGTCCGCACCTACGTCGCCGTCGACGGCGGCATGTCGGACAACCTGCGCCCGATGCTCTACGGCTCCCGCTACGAGGCCGCGATCGCCGACCGTGCCGGCGAGCGCCGCCGCCGACCCGGCGACGATCGCCGGCATGCACTGCGAGTCCGGCGACGTGATCGTCCGCGACGCGATGCTCGCTTCGACCCGCGGTCGGCGACGTCCTGGTGACCCCGGCGACCGGCGCCTACGGCCACGCGATGGCGAACAACTACAACGGCGTCCCGCGCCCGCCGGTCGTCTTCTGCCGCGACGGCGAGGCGCGGGTCGTGGTGCGCCGCGAGACCTACGAGGACCTCACGGCCCGCGATGTCGAGGCTGAAGCCGTCCGCATCGGGCTGCTCGGCCGCGGCACGGTCGGCGCCGCCTTCGCCGAGCTGCTCGAGGAGCGCGCCGGCGCGGTCGAGGCCGCGCTGCGGCCGCCGGCCCGAGCTCGCCGGCGTGCTGACCCGCGGCGAGGGCGACTTCGCCGAGATCCTCGAGCGACTCCGACCTGATCGTCGAGCTGATCGGCGGCATCGAGCCGGCGCGCGAGCACGTCCTCGCGGCGCTGCGGGCCGGGCAGCCCGTGGTCACCGCCAACAAGCAGCTCCTCGCCCAGCACGGGGACGAGCTCTTCGCGCGCGCCCGCGAGGCCGGCGTCCAGCTCCGCTTCGAGGCGGCGGTCGCCGGGGTGATCCCGATCATCCGGGTGATCCAGGAGAGCTTCGGCGTGACCGAGATCTCGAAGGTCTTCGGGATCGTCAACGGCACCACCAACTTCATCCTCAGCGAGATGGCGGCGACCGGCGCCGCCTACGAGGACGTCCTCGCGCGCGCCCAGGAGCTCGGCTACGCCGAGGCCGACCCGACCGACGACGTCAACGGCGCCGACGCCGCGGCGAAGATGGCGATCCTCGCCCGGCTCGCCTTCCACACGCCGGTCACACTCGACGAGGTCCGTTTCGAGGGGATCGAGACGATCCAGCCCGACGACCTCGCCTACGCCAAGGAGCTCGGCCTCTCGCTGAAGCTGCTCGGCGTCGCCGAACGCCGCGACGGCGGGATCAGCGTCCGCGTCTTTCCCTGCTTCCTCTACGGCGGCCACCCGCTGGCGCCCGATCGGCGGCCCCTTCAACGCGGTCATGGTCGAGGCGCCGGCGATCACCGAGGTGACGATGTCGGGCCCGGGGGCCGGCGGGGTCCAGACCGCCTCGGCGGTGCTCGGCGACGTCGTCTCGATCCTCTCCGGCGACGCCCCGGTCCACGAGACCCGCGAGGTCAGCTGCAGGTGATCGCCGACGTCAGCTCCTCCTTCTACCTCCACCTCGAGGTCGCCGACCGCCCCGGGGTCCTGGCCAGGATCGCCCAGGTCCTCGGCGACAACGGCATCTCGGTCAAGAGCGTCGTCCAGCGCGGCATCGGCGACGACGCCCGCCTGGTGATGGTCCTCCACGAGTGCCTCGAGTCGCGCTTCGCGGCGGCCCTCGAGGAGATCTCGGCGGCGCTCGACGAGATGCGCGGGGCCGCCGCGCTCGATCCGGGTGATCGAGGAGGAGTTCGTTTGACGCAGCCCGCTGATCGAGCGCTACCGCGACCGGCTCTCGCTCGAGCCCGGCGACCCGGTCGTCACCCTCAACGAGGGCTCGACGCCGCTGATCGAGGCGCCGCGGCTCTCGGAGCGGATCGGCGCCCGCGCCTACCTCAAGTTCGAGGGCGCCAACCCGACCGGCAGCTTCAAGGACCGCGGGATGACCGTCGCCGTCTCGCGCGCCAAGGGGCGCGGCGCCGAGGCCGTGATCTGCGCCTCGACCGGCAACACCGCCGCCAGCGCCGCCGCCTACGCGGCCCGCGCCGGGCTGCGCGGCGCGGTGATCGTCCCCGAGGGCAAGATCGCGATCGGCAAGCTCGCCCAGGCGCTGATGCACGGCGCCCGCGTCGTCGCCCTGCAGGGCAACTTCGACGACGCCCTGCGGATCGTCCGCGAGCTCGCCCAGAAGCACCCGATCGAGCTCGTCAACTCGGTCAACCCGTACCGGATCGAAGGCCAGAAGACGGCGGCCTTCGAGGTGATCGAGGAGCTCGGCGGAGCGCCGGACGCGCTCGCGATCCCGGTCGGCAACGCCGGCAACGTCACCGCCTACTGGCGCGGCTTTCAGGAGGAAGGGGCGGCGCCGATGCTCTACGGCTTCCAGGCCGAGGGGGCGGCGCCGCTGGTCCACGGCGCGCCCGTCGCCGAACCCGGAGACCGTCGCCTCGGCGATCCGGATCGGCAACCCGGCCCGCTGGGAGGAGGCGATGGACGCCTTCACCGCCTCGCGCGGCCGCGTCGCCGCGGTCACCGACGAGCAGATCCTCGACGCCTACCGCTGGCTCGCCGCCGCCGAAGGCGTCTTCTGCGAGCCGGCCTCCGCCGCCTCCGTCGCCGGCCTGCTCGCCCACGGGCTGCCGGTCGTCGAGGGGGCCGAGGCGCCGGAGACGGTCGTCTGCGTGCTCACCGGCCACGGCCTCAAGGACCCCGACACGGCGCTCTCGCAAAGCCCCGGCGGTGATCAACTGCGAGAACGACCTCAGCGCCGTCGAGCGCGCGGTCTTCGATCGACGCCGGCTGATGACCAGCCGCCGCCGACTCGTCCGCGTCCCCGCCTCCTCGGCCAATCTCGGGCCCGGCTACGACGTCGATGGCCGCCGCGGTCTCGCTGTACCTCGAGCTCGAGGTGGAGGAGACGGGGGAGTTCTCGCTCGACCCCGGCGGGCTCGACGTTCCGACCGGGCGCGACAACCTCATCGTCCGCGCCTTCGAGAGCCTGCGCCCGCCGACGGGATCGCCTTCCGCCTGCGCAGCGAGATCCCGCTCGCCCGCGGGCTCGGCTCGAGCGCCGCGGCGATCGTCGCCGGCCTCTTCGCCGCCGACCACCTCTTCGAGCTGGCGCTGACCAAAGCGGAGATGCTGGCCAGGGCGACCGAGCTCGAGGGACACCCCGACAACGTCGCCGCCGCGATCTACGGCGGCTTCGTCGTCTGCGGGCCGGGCGAAGGGGACGCGCCGCAGCGCGGCGCGCTTCGACCCGCCCGGGGGGCTCGAGGGGATCGCCGTGATCCCCCCCGAGGAGGTCTCGACCAAGCTGCGCCCGCGGCCGCGATCCCAGCCGAGCGTGCCGCTCGCCGACGCGGTCGCCAACGTCTCCGCCGCCTCGCGCCTCGTCCTCGGCCTGCGCAGTGCCGACCTCGACCTCGTCGCCGCCGGGCTCCACGACCGCATCCACCAGGACGCGCCGCCGCGACCTCTACCCGCGCTCGATGGAGATCGTCGACGGGCGCGCGGGAGCTGGGCGCGCTGGGGGCGACGATCTCCGGCGCCGGCCCGACCGTGCTCGTCTGGACCACCTGGCAGGACGCCGGCAAGGTCGCCGCGGCGCTCGAGGAGCGCTGCGTCGGGCTGGGCCGAGGTGCGCCGGCTCCCGTTCAGCCCCCACGGCGCCGACGTCCCCGAGCTCTGAGATGGACTGGGTGATCCGCGATCGGGCTGGTCGAGCTGGCGCTCGGCGGACTGCTCGGCTGGGCGATGGTGATCCGCGAGGACCGGCCGGATTGGCTGCGCCGGATCGGCATCGTCGCGCCGCAGCGGATCCGCCAGGTCCATCTCGACTACGTGATGATGGGCCTGATCCTGATCGGGGTCGGCCTCGCCGTCCCCGACCTGCCGAAGGCGATCGGGATCGCCCTCGTCTTCGGCACCGCCGTCAACCCGTTCCTCTTCGTCCCGCTCGCCTTCGACCCCGATGTCGAGAAACGGGGCTGGTACCGGGCGCTGGCGGTGGTCTCCTTCATCGGCGTCAGCGGCGGCCTCGTCGCCGCCGCGATCGTCGGCCCCGGCTGAGCGTGGCTCCTTTTTTGCCCATACGACGAAAAAGGGGCCACGCCGGAGCCGCGGATACGATCACTGGCGTGCCGAGCCTGAGAGTTGACCCTGACGCTCCTTGTCGTGACGGCCTTCCTCGCCCTTCCCGCCTCCGCGCAGGCGACGCTCACATACGTCAAGGCGCCCTCCAACCCGAGCGTCTACGTCGCCGCCGACAACGGCTCCGGCGCCCACAAGGTCGGGCCGGGCTCGGACCCGCGCGTCTCTCCTGACGGCCGCACCGTCGCCTACCTCCGCGAACGCTCGAACAAGCCGCCCGAACTGTGGACGGCGCCGGCCGCGGGCGGCTCCCCGAAAGCGCTGATGACGAACCTGCGCGAATCCTTCTACCTCGCCTTCTCGCCCGACTCGAAGACGATCGCGGCGCTGCGGGGCCCCGAAGTCGGCAAGCGGAAGCTGGTCCTCGTCGACCTCGCCGACGGCGCCCAGAAGACCGTCGCCAGCGGCTTCTTCAGCGGCTTCAGCTTCTCCCCCGACGGCACCGAAATCGTCTACTCGAAGGCGGCGAGCGAACGCTATCCGCCGCGCAGCGACGTCTACCGGGTGGCGGCGGACGGCGGCAAGGCGACGCGGCTGACCAAGGACCACGTCTCGCTCGACCCCCTCTGGGGCCCCGGCGAAAGGATCGTCTTCGTCAAGCAGCTCGACGCCTCCAAGCGCAAGTACGGCCCCAAGAACGAGCTCTTCCTGATGAGCCCGAAGGGGACCGGCGTCAAGCGCCTCACCCACACGAAGGTGGATCCGCTGGTCCAGGGCCTGTACCCGACCGAATGGTCCGCGAGCGGCAAGCAGCTCCTGACCGAGTTCGAGGGGCAGGACACGAGCTACGCGGTGACCGTCGACCCGAAGACCGGCGCCCAGCGGGCGCTCGACAAGGCCGACCAGGGGGAGCGGGGCTTCGTCGGCACCGCGCTCTCCCGCGACGGGACCACCGTCCTCGGCTACACCGGCGGCTTCGAACCTGGCCCCGGCCACGATGTCGCGACGATGCCCTACGGGGGCGGCAAGGCAAAGGTCCTCGTCAAGGACGCCTATTCCCCCGCCTGGAGCCGTTGATCGGCGCCCCGGCGCCGGTCGCAAGCACTCAGTCGATCAGGCCGACCTGGCGCAGGATCGAGACGCTGTCTGAGTAGACGTCCTTGCGCTTGACCAGGCCGTCCTCGAAGGGGATCGACGTCGAGGCCGTCCCACTCGACCCGGCTGCCGGTCGGCTCGGCGACGAGGTCGCCGCGGCGCATCGTCTTCGCGTGGGTGGCGGTCGCGGTCCATTCCTGGACGACGAGGCCCGGGCGGACGTAGAGGCGCCGGGTGGTGAACTCGATGTCGGGCCAGGTCTCGAAGATCGAGCCGATGTGGGCGCGTCCTCCTCGCCGCTCGCCGACTCGCCCGCGGTGTGGTTGTCGAAGACCATGTCGGGGGCGTGCATCGCCATGATCGCGTCGAGGTCGTGGGCGTTCCAGGCCTCGTTGTAGCGGTCGATCGCCTCTTTCAGCGTCTCCTCGGAGTCCATCGCTCAGACCTCCTCGCACCGGTTCCAGAGTCCGGGTATGGTCGCATTTGAGATGGCGGACGGCTACACGATCAAGCACCGCGACGAGTTCGAGGCGATGGAGGGCTCGGGCGAGTCCACCTGGCTCCTCGCCCGCAAGGCGCTCGGCACCGAGTGCTTCGGCTTCAACCTGGTCGAGATCGGCTCCGGCGGCCAGATCCCCGAGCACGACGAGGCCGGCAGCGGCCAGGTCGAGCTCTACGTGATCCTCGAGGGCGAGGCGGTGTTCCGGATCGACGGCGAGGACCACCCGGCCCCTGCCGGCACCTTCGCCTCGCTCGAGCCCGGCGGCCAGCCGCACGATCCTCAACCGCTCCGAGGGCGCCGGTCACGGCGATGCTGATCGGCGTCCAGCCCGACGGCGGCTACGAGCCGCTGTCCTGGGGATAGGGCGGACCGCCTCTCTCGCCGCCCTGGTTTTTAACGCTATTTGCAGGTAAACCTGAATTTGCCGGGCGGGGCGGCCGGCCCGCCCTATAATTCTCCGACTCGTCAACCCGTCGCGCGCCCGCTCGAAGAAGGCGCGGAAACCGGGAGGTCAGCATGTCGAAGCACCCAGTCCCGTGAGCTTCACGGCGCGAGCGTCGAGCGCTACTCGCCCGAGCGTGCCTACCGGCCGCTGGTATCGCCGCCGAGCGTCGAAGACAAGGACGCCTGCGCGATCTACGCCTCCGTGCGCAAGGACGCGACGCCCAGCCACGAGCCGATCGAGCTAGCGATCCCGGCTCTGCAGAAGATGCTCCACCGCGCCGGCAACGTCGACGGCGAGGGCGACGGCTGCGGGCTGCTGATCGACATCCCGCGCAAGATCTGGGCCGAGGAGGTCCGCGCCGGCGGCCACGACCCCTCGCTGACCCTCGACGACGCCTTCGCCGTCGCCCACATCTTCGTCGAGCGCTCGCAGGACCTCGAGCAAGATCCAGCACGACGCCCGCGAGCTGCTCGGCCAGGGCGGCTTCCGCATCCTCGCCGAGCGGATCGGCGTCGTCGACTCGCCCGGCCCTCGGCCCGACCGCGCGCGAGGAGGAGCCGCACTTCTGGCAGCTCGCCGGCCTCGTCGCCGACGCCTCGCGCCGCGACCCGTCCTCTTCGACCTCCTGATCGAGCTCGAGCAGCGCCTCGACGTCCACGTCCCCTCGTTCTCCGCGACGACCTGCGTCTACAAGGTGATGGGCGCCCCGACCGTGCTCGGCGAGTACTACCCCGACCTCCGCGACGAGCGCTTCGAGACGATCGGCTGCTTCGGCCACAACCGCTACTCGACCAACACCTGGCCCTCCTTCAAGCGGGTGCAGCCGTTCTCCGTCCTCGGCCACAACGGCGAGATCAACACGATCGAGCAGCTGCGCCAGGAGGCGAAGATGCTCGGCGGTGCCGATCCAGCCCGGCTCCTCGGACTCCCAGGACCTCAACCGGACGATCGACACGCTGGTCAGCCGCGACGGCCTCAGCCTCGCCGAGGCGATGGAGATGGTGGTGCCGCCGATCGTCGAGGAGATCCGCCTGCTGCCGGAGGACCTGCACCGCTTCTACATGTACCTGCACCAGGCGATGGGCCCGTTCGCGCAGGGCCCGGTGGCGCTGATCGCCCGCCACGCCGACGAGTGCGTCTTCTCCGCCGACGCCCTCGGCCTGCGCCCGCTCTGGCAGGTCGAGACCGAGGACGACTACGTCTTCAGCTCCGAGCCGGGCGTCGTCTCGGTCGCACTCGATGGTCGCCGAGCCGAAGCCGCTGGCGCCGGGAGAGAAGGCCCTGGTCAGGATCGACCGCGAGCGCAAGCGCTCGACCCTGCACGCCCACGACGAGATGCTGCGGATCGTCCGCGACCGCTGGCTGCAGCGCAGCGGGGCCGATGACGCCGGGCCCTACGACCGCGCCCTCGACCCCGGCGGGCCGCTCGAGGGCGACGAGGTCCCCGGCTACTCCGACGCCGGCCCCGAGGAGCCGGTCAAGGTCACCGACCGCATCCTCGCCGGCTTCGGCTGGCAGCGCGACGACGTCAAACTCGTCCAGCAGATGGCCTCCAACGGGGCCGAGCCGATCGGCTCGCTCGGCTACGACGGGCCGCTGGCGGCGCTCTCGCCCGAGCGCCAGAACCTCGCCGACTACTTCAAGGAGACGGTCGCCGTCGTCACCAACCCGGCGATCGACCGCGAGCGCGAGATCGAGCACTTCTCGACCCGCACCGTGTTCGGCCGCCGGCCGTCGATCTCGACGGCGCCGGCGAGGACACCGGCACGATCGAGACCGCCTTCCCGGTGATCCTCGGCGGCCACCACGGCATGGCGCCGCTCTCCGACAGGACCTACCGCGCGCATCGCCCGCGACCACCGCACCTACCTGCTCGAGGACCTCTGGGAGGAGTTCCGCGGCCGCGCCGCCGCGGTCGACATCTCGCTGCTCGAGTCGGAGACGACCCAGCGGCGCGATCGAGCGGATCAAGCAGGAGGCGGTGAAGAAGGTCCGCGACGGCGCCGAGCTGCTGGTCCTCACCGACCGCACCGTCTACGACGGCGAGCGCCGCTACCTCGACCCGCACCTGGCGACCTCGGCCGTCGACCAGGCGCTGAAGCAGTTCAGGGTCGAGCCCGGCGAGGAGAACCTGCGCCGCCGCTGCGGCATCGTCCTGCGCTCGGCGGCGATCCGCAACGTCCACGACACGATGCTCGCCCTCGGGCTCGGCGCCAACGGCGTCTGCCCGTACACGATGGTCGAGGTGATCTGCGTCGAGGACTACGAGACCGACGTCTCCAACCTCTGCGCCGCCCTGACCAAGGGGATCGAGAAAGTGATCTCGACGATCGGCATCCACGAGGTGCGCGGCTACGCCCGCCAGTTCTCCTCGATCGGGATCAAGCCGGAGCTCGCGGAGATCTTCCAGACCGAGGCCTTCGCCGCCTCCGAGGCGGGCGGGACGGGTTTCGCCGACCTCGACGAGCGACACCAACGAGCGGGCGCGGATCCTGGCCGGCGACGAGGACGCCAAACCGGCGAAGACGTTCCGCTTCTACCCGAAGGTCTACAAGGCGGCGATCGCCACCGCCAACGGCTCCGGCACCTACGAGGAATACTCGGAGAAGGTCCGCGACCTCGAGCGTCAGAACCCGATCTCGATGCGCCACGTGATGGCGCTGAAGGGCGACCGCGAGCCGGTCGACCCGGCCAGCGTCGACGCCGGCGTCGGCCACCACGACTACCCGATCGTGATCTCCTCGATGAGCTTCGGCTCGCAGTCCGAGCCGGCCTTCCGCGCCTACGCGGAGGCGGCGAAAGCGATCAACGTCCTCTGCGTCAACGGCGAGGGCGGCGAGATCCGCGACATGTACGGCAAGTACCGCAAATGGCGCGGGCAGCAGGTCGCCTCCGGCCGCTTCGGCGTCTCGGCCGAGATGATCAACTCCTCCTACGTCGCCGAGATCAAGATCGGCCAGGGCGCGAAGCCCGGCGAGGGCGGGCACCTGCCGGGCAAGAAGGTCTCCGAGAAGGTCGCCGCCGCCCGTAACGCGGCGCCCGGCACCGACCTGATCTCGCCCTCGAACAACCACGACCTCTACTCGATCGAGGACCTCGCCGAGCTGATCGACGAGCTCAAGACCGTCAACCCCGACGTCCGCGTCTCGGTCAAGGTCCCGGTGGTGCCGAACATCGGCACGATCGGCCTCGGCATCGCCAAGGCGGGCGCCGACATCATCACCCTCTCCGGCTTCGAGGGCGGCACCGGCGCCGCCCGCCAGCACGCCCTGCGCCACGTCGGCCTGCCCTCGGACATCGGCACCCGCGCCGTGCACCGGGCGCTGATGGAGGCCGGGGTCCGCAACCGGGTCGAGATCTGGGCCGACGGCGGCTACCGGACCGGCCACGACATCGTCAAGCTGCACTGCCTCGGCGCCAACCGGGTCGGCTTCGGGACCCTGGCGATGGTCAGCCTCGGCTGCACGATCTGCCGCGGCTGCCAGCTCGACACCTGCCACGTCGGCATCGCGACCCAGATCGAGACCGTCGAGCAGGCCCAGGAGCACGGCCTGAAGAAGTTCACCCCGCAGGAGGTCGACGCCGCCGCCGAGAGCTGCGCCCGCTTCTTCCAGGCGATGGGCGAGGAGGTCAAGCAGGTAGTCGCCTCGCTCGGCTACGACCGCGCCCAGGACCTGGTCGGCCGCTACGACCTGCTCGAGCAGGCCTCCCACGCCGACCGCCTCGACCTGGCGCCGCTGATCACGCCGCTCGAGGAGTTCCTCGACCTCGAGCCGATCGACCTGCCGGTCGCCGACGAGTTCGAAGAGACCCGCGCCGAGGCCGGCCTTGTCGTCGCCCGGCCGATCCGGATGGAGGCAAAGCAGGCATCGACGCAGATCGCCGCCCTCTCCGGCGACATCTGCCCCGGCCGCACGATCCGCAACGAGTTCCCGCGCCCCACCGACGCCAACGACCGCGTGCTCGGCACCGAGCTGGCGGGGGCGATCGCCCGCTCGCGGATCTTCGAAGAGGGCCCCGAGTCCGACGACGAGGTGCTCGCGAGCCTCGAGTTCAACGGCGGCTCGGTCGCCGGCCAGGGGCTGGGCGCCTTCAACGCCTACGGGGTCTCGATCCGGGTCGAGGGCGGCGCCCAGGACGGCGTCGGCAAGGCGATGCTCGGCGGCACGATCTCGGTGCTGAAGGGCAAGGGCGCAAGGGGCCGCCGGCTCAACGGCTCGGTCGGCAAGTCGTTCGCCTACGGCGCCCAGCGCGGCCGGCTCTTCGTCCAGGGCTCCGCCGACTCGCGCTTCTGCATCCGCCTCTCGGGCGCCGACGTCGTCCTCGCCGGCGAGCCCGAGGGGGACATCGACGACGATCGCGGCTGCATCGTCGATCGCGCCAACGCCAAGGGCTTCGCCTTCGAGTACATGACCTCGGGCCGCGCCGTCGTCCTCGGCGACCTCGGCCCCTGGGCCTGCGCCGGGATGACCGGCGGCCGGGTCTACGTCCGCCACAACGCCTTCGGAATCGACGCGGACGCGATCGAGCGACGGCTGGGCGAGGGCGCCAAAGTCGAGCTCAAGGAGCTCGACGCCGAGGGCCTGCTCGACGTCGACGACCTGCTGACCAATTACGCCGAGGAGCTGAAGGCCACCGACCAGTCCGAGGAGGCTGTGCGGATCCTCGACCTCGCCGCCAACGCCCCCGAGAACTTCCTCATGGTCGTCCCGCACAAGGTGCAGGCCGACCCGAGCATCTCGACCGAGTAGCGGCTATTTGCCGTTGCCGGGCGGCGGGCCGCTGCGGCCGGGAAGCCGGCGCGCGATCCTGCCGCTGGGGGGCTGCGGCGCCTGCTGCGGTGGGCGTCCGCCGCCTTTCGGGGGCGCCGGCGCCTGTTGCGGGGGCTGCGGTCGGGACGTGGGCGCGGGAAGCGGCTTGGCGGCGAGGCTGTCCGCGATCGTGCGGACCGACTGCAGGAGCCCATCGAGCATCTGCTCGGTGTTTTTGTGGATCCGCACCTCGCCCTTCTCGCGGTCGACCTCCATCTGGTCGATCCGCCGGTCCTGGATTTCGGCCCGGGCGTCGATCTCGTCGCGGATCGCCTCGACCTTGTCGAGGCGCAGCTCGAGAAGGTTGGCGCGCTCTTCGAGCTCGCTGCGGTCGGCGGCGGCGTCCTCGATCCGCTCGGTCAGCCTGCCGGCACCTGAGTCCACTTTCCGCTCCAGGTCACCGACGCTCAGATCGAGTTTCTTGCGCAGCTCGTCGGCGCTGGAGTCCAATCTCTTCCGCAGCTCATCGGTGCTCGAGTCCACCTTCTTCCGCAGCTCGTCGGCACTGGAGTCGAACCGCTTTCCGAGCTCCTCGGCGGTCGAGTCGACACGTTTCTCGAGCTCGACGACGCTGGAGTCGACCCGCGAGTCGAACTTCTTCTCGAGCTCCTCGGCGCGGACACCCATTTTCCGCTCGAGTGCCTCGGCGCGGGCGCTGATCTCCCGCATCCGCTGCTTTCGCTGATCGTCGGCTTTCGCGCCCTCGGCGGCGGCCTGCTCCATACGCTGCACCAGGCTCTCGGCGCGGGCGTCGAGTTTCTGCTCCAAGGCGGCGGCGCTCTCCTGGAGCTTCTGCTCGAGCGTGCCGGCGCTCTCCTCGAAGCGCTGCTCCAGCGCCTTCGTCCCTGCCTCGACCTTCTGCTCCAGGGCCTCGGTCCCGGCCTCGACCTTCCGCTCGAGCGTCTCGGCCCGGGCGGTGAGCTCGCGCAGGCGCTCCTGGCGGGCCGCCTCGGCCTTCTCGCTCTCGGTCGCCACCTGCTCGATCTTCTGGGCGAGGATCTCGGCTCGGGCGTCGACCCGCTGCTCGATCATGTCGGTGCGGACGTCGACGTCGCGGACCGACTGCTCGAGCCGGGGAATCTCCTCGCCACGGTCGCTCAACGCCTCATCGACCTTCTGCTCCAGCGCCTCGGCCCGGGCGTCGATCTCGCGCAGCCTCTCCAGCCTCGGTCCCTCGGCCTTCTCGCCTGCGGCCGCGACCTGGTCGATCCGCTGGGAGAGGATCTCGGCCCGCGCATCGATCCTCTGGCGGAGCGACTCGGCGCCGGCCTCGGCCTTCTCGCCGGCGGAGCCGACCTCGTCGATTCGCTGCCCAAGCCTCTCACTGCCGCGCTCCAGCGCCTCGGCCCGGGCGTCGACCTCGGCCAGCCTCTCTAGCCGTGCGGCCTCGGCCTTCTCGCCTTCGGCCGAGAGCTGCCCGATCCTCTGGCCGATCAGGTTGCTGCCGGCGTCGATCCGCTGCCCGAGGGACTCGACGCTCGCTTCGAGCTTCTGCTCGAGCGCGTCTGCGCGGGCGTCGATCTCGCGGAGGCGCTCGCGGCGGGCGCCGTCGGCCTTCTCACCGTCGGCCGCCAGCTCGCCGATCAGCTGCTCGAGCGCGGCTCGGGTCGACTCGATCTCGCGGGCGAAGGAGTCGGCGCTCGCATCGACCCGCCGCTCGAGCGCGGTGCCGCTCGCCTCGAGCCGCTGCTCGAAGCTGCCCGAGGTGGACTCGATCCGCTGCTCCAGAGACCCGGAGCTCGTCTCGATCCTCTGCCCGAGCGACTCGGCGATCGCATGGAGCTGCTGCCCGAGCGACTCGGCGCTCGCCTCCAGCCTCTGCTCGAGCGCCTCAGACCGGGCGTCGATCTCGCGCAGTCTCTCCAGCCTCGGCTTCTCGGCCTTCTCGCTCTCGGCGACCGTCTTGTCGAGCTTCCGCGACAGCATGTCGGCCCGCGCTCCGACCTCGCGAACAGAACGTTCAAGCCGTTTCTCGGACTTCCGCATGCGGCGCTTGACGAATTCCTGGGTTTCCGTCCGCAGCTGCTCCAGCTCGAGCCGCAGTGCCGAGTCGCTTTCGTCACCGGACTTCTGCTCGTGCTCGTCGAGCATCTCCTCGACGCTGCCTCGGACCCGCTCGATCTCCTCCTGGAGACGCTCACGGGCGAGACGGGCGGCATCCGATATTTCTGGTTTTCCGGGTGGCATAGGAGGCTCGACCGGATCAGGCGCGGCGCTCATCCGTCGCAATGCTACGTGTCGAGGTGGCGGAAACCGGGGGTGTCAGGAGGCGTCGAGCACGGTCAGCCGAAAGCGGCCGATCGCGAGCTCGTCTCCGTCACCCAGCCGAGCCCAATCGATGTGCTCGCCGTTGAGGCGGACGCCGTTGAGGCTGCGGTCATCGAGGATCCGCAGCGAGTTCGGCTGTTCGGAGACGATCAGCGCGTGGCGCCGCGAGACGCTGGGGTCGTCGAGGCGGATGTCGGCGAGGGCGCTGCGGCCGATCCGGGTCCATCCTCCCTCGATCGGGAAGACCATGATCGTCTCGTCGTCGTCGCGGCAGGCGAGGTAGCGGCCGGGGCGGGGGAGGGTGCCCCGCACCTCGTGCAGCCAGTTCGGCGCGTCCTGCTCGACCGGCAGCGGGATCTCTCCGGTGTCGCCGTGATCCTGCATCGACTCGAAGATCGAGTCGCGGCGGAAGCTGGAGCCGTCACAGGAGGGGCAGCGCGGAAGCGGGTCGACCTCGATCAGCGAGAGCTGGGCGCCGCAGTCGACGCAGAAGAAGGTTCCCGAGCCGGGGACCGCTCCGGTTTTGACGCTTTCTGGCGCTGCTGCGATGCGGGTGCTGGTGGAAATGCTGGACTCTCCTTCCCGCGCTTCTTGTGAGGATCGTAGCGTGCCATGCGCAGGTTCGTGTTGGAATTTGTCGCACTTTGGACATCTTTCGCAAAAGCCCCCGGCCGCGGTCAGGACTAGAATCGCCGGCCGTGGGACCGGTCAGCGCTGAGATCGATGTCGACGTGCCGCGGGAGCGGGCATTCGAAGCGATCGCCGACCTCGCCCGGCGCCCCGCCTTCACCGACCACTTCCTCACCGGCTTCCACCTGACCCGGATCGACTCGACCGGGATCGGCGCCGGCGCCAGGTTCCGGGTCAGCTCTCCGCTGCGCTCGGTCTGGATGGACACCGTGATCGACGAGCTCGACCGCCCCCACCGGATAGTCGAGCACGGCATGGGAGGGCGCGCCAACCGGATTCCCAACACGACCGCCTGGGAGCTGGTCGACGGGCCGGGCGGGCTGACCAGGATCCACGTCTCGCACTGGACCGAGCCCTCGCACCCGATCGACCGGGCGCTCGAGGTCCTCTCCCGCAACTCCGCATCCCAGGAGCGGGGCTGGCGCGAGGCGCTGCGCCGCCTGCGCGACCTGCTCGAGTCGGGTGCGGGGCCCGACGAGAGGGTCGTCCTCGCCGGGGGCAACCGCTACGCGACCGGCATCCCTTAATAGACTCCGCCGCGCCCATGGGTAATCGCCGAATCGTCCTTTCGCTGATCTCTGCTCTCGCGCTCGCCGCGCTGGTCGCCGCCGTCTCGGCCTGCGGCTACTCGAGCGATTCCAAGGACGTCGTCGAGGGCGAACCGGTGAAGCTGGGCGACGTCCAGTTCAACGTCATCTTCTCCCGATTCCTCAACGTCAACGACAGCGAGGACTCCGCGTATCTGGTCGGGCAGCCGCCGGCGCCGGAGGGCTCGACCTATTTCGGCGTCTTCTTCGAAGTGCAGAACACCAGCGAAGACTCGCACCCGCTTCCGGACTCGTTCACGATCACCGACGCCGACGAGCAGACCTACGACTCGCTCGAAAGCGAAAGCCTCTACGCCTTCCCGCTCGGCGGCGAAGTCGAACCGCAGGAACAGGTGCCGGTGCTCGACTCGACCCCCCAGCAGGGCCCGATCGAGGGCTCGATCGTCCTCTTCCTGCTGCCGGAAACAGCGTCCGAGAACCGGCCGCTGACGCTCGAGATCGAAGGCCCTGAAGGGCCTGCCGAAGTCAAACTCGACCTCTAGGCCCTAGATCCCGCCGGAGAGGACCTGCGAGGCGATCGGCGCCGCGACTTCGCCGCCCGCCGCGCCCGCGTCGACGAGCAGCACCCCGATCGCGAGCTTGGCGCCGTCGGCGGGCGCGAAGGCCGAGAACCAGGCGTCCTTGATCTGGGTCGGGTTGGGCGAGTTCTCCTGCCCCGGCTCGGGCCCGAGCTCGGCGGTCCCGGTCTTGCCGGCGACCTGGGCCTGCGGGATCGCCCCCGCGTAGCCGGTCCCACTCGTCACGACGCCGATCATCAGTTCGGTCAGTTCGCCGGCGATCTTCGGCGACATCACCCGCACCGGTTTCGCGCTCGGCCGCAGCTTCCGGTTGGCGACGATCGACGTCGGCATCCTGACCCCGTGGTTGCCGATCGTCTGGGCGACGCTGGCCATCTCCAGCGGGGTCGCCAGCACTTCTCCCTGGCCGATGGCGCTGACGCCGAGGTCGAGTTCGTCGCCGATTTCGGCGGGGATGCTCGATTCGGGGGGTTCCACCGCGCTGACGAATTTGGGCGCGTAGAGGGTGATCGGCGAGTTGAAGCCGAAGCGTTCGGCGGTCGCGACCATTTCGTCGTTCCCGATCTTCGGCCCGAGCGGGGCGAAGTCGGCGTTGCAGGAGTCGGCGAAGGCCTGGCGGAAGGTGCCGCCGCAGACCTCGCCATTGGCGTTTTCGATGAAGCGGCCGCCGACGTTGACGCCGCTCACGTATTCGAATTCGTCGTCGAGGGAGACGACGCCCTTCTGCAGGGCCGCCGTGGTCGTGATCATCTTGAAGGTCGAGCCTGGCGGCTGGGGAGCGGAGAACGCCTGGCCGGCGAGGGCGCGGACGTCGCCGGTGCGAGCGTCCAGGACCGTGACGCCGCCCGAGCGCCCGGCGAGGCCGGAGACCGCCGAGAGCTGGAGGTCGGGGTCGATCGTCGTCTTCACGGGCGCCCCGGCTTCGGGTTCGTCCTGGGCGAGGACGCGGCTGGCGCCGTCGGCGGCGACGGCCAGCAGCGAGCCGCCGGGCTTGCCGGCGAGACGGGCGTTGAAGGCCTGCTCGAGGCCGCTGATGCCGACCGGGGTTTCGGCAGAGAAGCCCTGGCGTTCGAGGGCGGGGACGTCTTCTTCTTCGGGGCTGCCGACTTCGCCTGTGACGTCGATCGCGGCGCTGCCCAGGGGGTGTTCGCGGGCGTCGGCTTCGCCTTCGGCGAGCGGGCTGCCGTCGCGAGCGAGGATCGGCGCCCTGGGCGCGAGCTCGATTTCGTTGTCGAGGTGCTCCCCGGCCCGGAGGCCGGGGAAGACGAGGCTCGGGTCCCAATCGATGCCGCCTTCGGAGTAGGGAAGGTCGACGTCGGCTTCGAGCGGGCCGAAGGCGACGGTGCCGGCGGTCAGCGAGACGGGGACGACCGTGCGCCCGTCGATCGACTCTTCGCCGCCGGGGGACTCGGCTTCGAGCGAGCGCAGCGTCGCGATCCCACTGGCTTCCCGGTAAGCGGCGACGAAGTCACCGAGGGAGGTCGCGCGTTTCGAGGCGGGATTGAGCTCGTGGTACATCGGCGCGAATTCCTTCGCCGCCCACTCCTGCGTAAAGCGCTTTGCCGCGTCCTTGGCGGGATCGCCGGGGGTGCCGGCGGCGGCGCCGAAGGCAAAGGCGCCGACCGCGACGATCGCGAGGGGGAGCATGCGGGTGATGAGCCGGCGGCGCCGCTCCACCTCGGACGGAAGGCTGTTCACTGTCAAGAAATGTAGTGGGAACTCAGGCGGTGCAGGGTCCCGTGTCGACCGGGGCGCCGGCGTTCTCGAGGGCGGTGGCGACGGGGGCGTCGGGGATTGCGAAGCCGCCCGGGTTGCCGACGGTGGTCGTGGCGAAGACGGTCCCGATGACGCGGCCGTCCGCGTCGACCAGCGGGCCGCCCGAGTTGCCGCTGAGGACCGAGCCGCGCAGCGAGGTGATCGAGCGCGTCACCGACCCGCGCCCGTAGGAGTCGTCGCTGAGCACGTCGCGGGTTTCGCCGTAGAGGGCGGGGGCCACCCGGAAGGGGCCGTTTTCGGGATAGCCGAGGACGGCGGCCCGGTCGCCGCGGTTGGCTCCGTCCGCCATCTGCAGGGTGGGCAGCCGGTTCTGGTCGATGCGCAGCAGCGCCAGGTCGTTGGCCGGGTCGTAGTAGACCGGCGTCGCGACCAGTGAGTCGCCGGAGCGGGTGTTGATCGTCGTGTCGTCCTCGCCTGCGACCACGTGGGCGTTGGTGACGATCAGGTCGGGCGCCGCCGCCCATCCCGACCCCTCGATGCCGAGCCCGCAGGCGGTTCCGAGGACGCGGACGACCGATGCCCCGGCGCGGCGGACGTCGGGGTCGGTGGCGATCGCCGGGTCGGGCGGGCCGAGCGGCGCCACCGGGCCGACGATCGACGGCGCCGGGTCGACCCTGTCGAGTGCGTTGAGGACGGGTCCCGACGGGGGCAGGACTTCATTGAGGCTGCGCAGGATCCAGGAGCGCTGGACGTCTTCTCGGAGGTGGGTGGTTCCGGGCGCGTGCAGGGCGACGGCGCCGAAAACCCAAACCACGCCGAGGGCGACGCAGGCGACGAGCGCGGCGCCGCCGGCGCCGTCGGCGAGGTGGAGCCGGCGCCGGTTCTGGATCAATCGCTCCCGCATGCCGAGCGCGATGCTCTCCAGCGTCACCGCCGCCAGCGCCCCCACGATCAGCGCTCCGAGCGCTCCCAGCAACGGCGCATATGGGGAATTCGCGCCCTGGTTGAGGATCAGAGGGGCGAGCCTGCTGCCGATGAAGGCGCCGATCGCGAAGCCGAACAGACTCATCATCCCGACGATCAGACCCTGCCTGTAGCCCCACAGCCCGAGGGCCAGGGTGAAGGCGATTATTCCCCAGTCAAGAGCCGTCAAGCATTGAATGTAAGCAGGGAAATCGGCCCTCGGGCGGTGGCTCTGGAACCGGTTTCGGACGCCCTTCCGGAGGGCGATCCTTCCCGGCCCGTCACTTACGTTCAGTAAGCTGCGAAACGGTGGAGGCCAGGTCCACGACTCGACAGACCAAGGGCGTCTGTCCCGATTTCCACGCTGCGATCGAGCTGATCGGGAAGCGCTGGACCGGGGCGATCGTCTCGGCGCTCACGGAGGGCCCGCTGCGCTTCGGCGAGCTCGCCAAGGCGGTGCCGGGGCTCTCCGACCGGCTGCTCTCCCAGCGGCTGCGCGAGCTTGAGGATGCCGGCGTCGTCCTGCGAGACGTCGAGCCCGGGGCGCCGGTCAAGGTCAGCTACTCGCTGACCGAGAAGGGCGCCGACCTGAGGCCGGCGATCTCCGAGCTGCGCTCGTGGGCCCGGCGCTGGAAGCGCACCGGCTGACCCGATTGGCGACTCCGGCCTCCCAGGTGTCCACGCAGGCTTCGGAGCTGCCGGGGCCGTTCGCCGTCGGCCGCTACGCCCGCAAGCTCCAGGAAGAGATGCGGCGGCGGGCCAAGGTGCGGCTGGTCGGCGAGGTCACCGGCGTCAGCCGCAGCAAGGTCCAGGCCTACTTCGAGCTGCGCGATGCCGAGGGCGCCGTCCCCTGTGTGATCTGGCTCGACGACCTCGAGAAGGCCGGGCTGCCGGGTGACGGGCTCCGCGACGGGGCCGAAGTCGTCATCGCCGGCGGCCCTGACTACTACCCGGGCGGCAGCCACGCCTCGCCGAGCTTCGGCTTTCGCGCAACGCATGTGCGGCTGGCGGGGGAGGGGGACCTGCTTGTCCGGCTCGAGGCGCTGCGCAAGCAGCTTCACGCCGAGGGCCTGTTCGAGCTCCAGAAGCAGCTGGCGCGCCCGGCGCTGCCGAGGACGGTCGGGGTCGTCACCGCCGAGGGCGGCGCCGCCCGGCGCGACCTGGTCGCGGGGATGCGGCGCCGGGGCTGGGCCGGGACGATCGTCTGGGCCTTCGCCCCGGTCCAGGACCGCCGCGCGGCGCCGGCGATCGCCGGCGCGATCCAGGAGCTCGCGGCGCGTCCCGAGGTCGAGGCGATCCTCGTCACCCGCGGCGGCGGCAGCCTCGCCGACCTCTGGGCCTTCTGCGACGAGACCCTCTGCCGGACCGTCGCAATGCTGCGGGTGCCGGTGATCAGCGCCGTCGGCCACGAGCGCGACTCGACCCTGATCGACGACGTCGCCGCCTTCGCCTGCTCGACCCCGACCCACGGCCCCGAGGCGCTGGTCCCGCTCGACTGCGTCGCGGCGCGGGAGGAACTTGGGCGCTCGGCGGCCGCTCTCAAGCGCGTCTCCGAGCGCGCCGTCGGCAACCGCACCGGGCACCTCGTCGCCCTCGCCCGCGGCCCGGCCCGCGCCCTGCGCCGCGAGCGGGTCGCGCTCAACCAGAAGACGCGCGAGATCCGTGCCGCCTCCGAGCGCGGCGTGGCCGAGCGCCTCTCCTACCAGCGCCGCCTGGCGATGGTCGTCCTCGACAGGGCGGTGCGGCGCGCGGCCGGGCCCGAGCAGGACTCGCGGCGCGAGGCGCTCCACCGGGCGGCGGTGGCGCTGCGCGCCCACGACCCCGAGCGCACCCTGGAGCGCGGATACGCCCTCGCCGAGGATTCCGCAGGCGAGCCGCTGACCAGCGCGGCCGCGGCCGGCGCCGAGGATCGGATTAGTCTCCGCTTTGCCGATGGCCGAATCCGAGCCCGACCCGAGCCCGACGACGACTGAGCCCGCCTCCTACGAGGCGGCCGTCGAGCGCCTCGAGCAGATCATCGACCGCCTCGACTCCGGCCAGGCCGGCCTGCGGGAGACGCTCGACCTCTGCCGCGAGGGCCGCGAGCTGATCACCTACTGCGCCGGCGAGCTCGATGCCGTCGGCGAGGGGCTGAAGGAGCTGAAACTCGACGAGCTGGCCGAGAGGCTCGACGCCTCGGCGTCCGGCTAGCCCCCGCCCGGACTAGCTGCGACGCTCGGGACCGGAGCAGACCCGGCCGCGGGCCGGGCATCCCCTGCAGAGGCCCTCGGACCGTCGCTCGACCGGGGCGACCGGGAACTCGCCGGCGCCGATCCTGCCGATCACCCGCTTCAGCTTCTCCCTCGCCGCCTCCAGCTCGGGCGGTCCCAGTCTCACGATCTGGGGGTCGTCCGGGCGCTCGAGGAATACGTAGGCGACCTCGACCTCCTCCACCTCCCGCGCCTCGGCGACCGCGAGGGCGTAGATCGAGCGCTGGATCTCGTACCCGGCCGCGTGCTCGGCGGGCTCGGCGTCGCCGAGGCGATCGGTCTTGTAATCGACGACGAGCGGCGCCTCGCCCTGGCGCTCGGCGAGCAGGTCGATCGACCCGCGCAGGACCGAGCCGTCGATCTCCAGCAGGAGCGGGGCCTCGGCGTGCACCTCGGTCGCCTCCGCCTGGATTCGATCTTTGAGGAGATCGGACTCGAGCCAGCCGCCGACCTCGGCGAGCAGCTCCTCGGGGACCCCGCCACCGAGGCCCTCCGCGCTCGCGTGGCCCTCGACCAGCTCGCCGGGGGGCGGGCGCCACCCGTTCGCCTGGCTCCACTCGAGCAGGCTGTGGACCACCCGGCCGCGGGCGGTGCGCTCTTCCCGCGCGGAGGGCCCGGACGGTTCGCCGTCAGGGCCGGCGGTGGCGATCTCCCTGCCGAACCCGAAGACCCGTTCGAGCTGGAACCGGTACCCGCAATCCTCGTACTGCGAGATCGCCGAGTAGGAGAGCGGCCGCCGTGGGACCGCCCGCGGATGGCGCTCGAGCAGGGGCGCTTCGCCGTTCGCCTCGGAGCGCCTGAGGGAGGGCGCCGGATTCCGCGCGACCAGCTCGGCGGCGCGCTCGGGGGAGGGAGAGCTGAGGCTGACCGCGATCTCGGAATCGGCGAAGGCGGCGTCGAGCCCCTGGCGCGGCTCCGGCGCGGCGATCGCGATCGGCGAGGGGTCCTCGCGGTCGACCTCGAACGCCTCGACGATCCGCTCGACCACCGATGTCGACGGCTTCAGCTCGCCCGCCTTCTCTTTCACGACCCCGCTGAGGATCAGGCGCTCGCGGGCGCGGGTCGCGGCGACGTGGAAGAGGCGAAGCCCCTCCGCCGCGTCGCGCTCGTTCTCCTCCTCGCGCAGTTCCTCGTGGGAGTAGACGTTGATCGAGCGCGCCCCGAGCCGGCGCAGCTGCATGCCGACCCGCCGGTCCTCACCGCGGCCGAAGGTCAGCAGCGGCGCCCAGCCGCCGCTGAGCAGGTTGCGGTCGAGCTGGGGGACGGCGACTACCCCGAACTCGAGCCCCTTGGCGCGGTGGACGCTCATGATCCGCACCCCGTCGTGGTCCTCGGCGGCGGTCGCCGCCGCGGCCTCGTCGGCGGCCTCCTCGCGGAAGGCGAGGTAGTCGAGCAGGCCCCGCAGGTCGCGTCCCTCGCGTGCCTCGAACTCTTCGGCGATCTGCATCAGCTTGCGGACGTTGGCGAAGCGAGACTCGCCCGCCGGCTTCAGCAGCACGGCGAGGTCGTAGCCGGTGGCGGTGACGGCGCGGTCGATCAGCTCGGCGAGGGGGAGGACGGGTGCTGCGGGAGCGCAGCTCGCCCAAGGTCGTCGCGAACGTCCGCAGCAGCGCGACCTCGGCTGGTGGTATCTGGCCCAGCCGCTCACTCGAGTCGAGCTCGGCCTCGCCGAGTCCGGCTGCTCTCTCGACGGCGGGCCAGACGTGGCGGCCGCGTCCCGCCGCGGCCCGCAGCAGCCAGAGCGTGTCGGGCACCACCCCGCAGGCGGGGGAGGAGAGGGCGCCGAACAGCGACTGGTCGTCGAGCGGGTTGGCGATCGCGCCGAGCAGGGCGCAGACGTCGGAGACCTGCTGCTGGGACCAGTAGCCGCGCCCGCCGACCACGTAGGGCCGCAGCCCCGCTCGCGCGAGCGAGTCCTCGTAGGCGTCGAGGTGGGTGAAGGCCCGGAGCAGGACGACCATCTCCCCGCGCGGGACCCCCTCGTCGACCAGCCTCCGCAGCCGCTCGGCGAGGAACCGCGACTCCGCCACGTAGTGGGGCTGGGTGCCGGAGTCGATCGCCGGCTCGAGCTCGAGCTCATCCCAGCCCTTGCGGGCGGTGAGCAGCAGCTCGACCGCGGGGCCGTCGCCGTCGGGCTCGGCCGACTCGGGGGCGGCGCCGACCCGCAGCGGCTGGTACTCGGCCCCGATCAGCGCCGAGCCGAGCGCGTTGACGGCGCCGATCACCTCCGGGCGCGAGCGGAAGTTCCCGGTCAGCTCGATCACCTCGCCCTTCGGGTCGGCGGCGATCGCCTCGCGCTGCTCGCGGAACGCGTCGAGGTCGGCGTGGCGAAATCCGTAGATCGACTGCAGCGCGTCGCCGACCACCATCAGCTTCGTCGCCGGCCCCCGCAGCGACTCGATCAGACGGACCTGGAGGCGGTTCGTGTCCTGGAACTCGTCGACCATCAGGTGGCTGAAGCGGCTGCGGTAGGCGCCGCCGATCTCGGCCCGCTCGAGCAGTCCCGCGGCGAGCAGCTGCAGGTCCTCGAAGTCGATCCCCCCGCGGCGCTCCTTGACCGCCGCGAAGCGCTCGTCGAAGAGCTCCAGCAGGCGGGCGGTGTGGGCGTAGGCGGCGCCTCCCTCGCCGGCCTCGGCGACCCTCGCGATCGCCGCCTCGATCGCCTCCCTGTAGGCGGCCATCGGCTCCGCCCTGCCGGTGCTGCGCAGGCTCGCGACCTCGTCGAGCGAGATTTCCGCCTCACCGGCTCCGCCGAGAACCTCGATCGCGCGCTCGACCTGTGGCCGGTCTCGGCTCTTCTCGCTCAACTCCTCGAGGGTCTCGGCAGCGACCCGCGCCGCCTCCGCGAGCGCACGGGCGGCATCCGGGGCGGGGGGGTCGGGCAGTGACGGCCGGGTCGCGCCGCGGCTGCGCAGCTCCGCGTGCGCGCCGACGACCATTCCGCGCAGCGTGTCGATCCTGTACGCGGCGACCGTCTCCAGCCGGGCGGCCTCCTCGCCCTCGGCGAGGAATGCCTCGAGCGCCTCGTCGAAGGCCTCGCGCGCTGCGCGGTCGGCCTCGGCGGCGTCGAGGACACGGAAGCGGGGATCGACCCCGGCGGCGACCGGGTGGGAGGAGAGCAGCCGCTGGCAGAAGCCATGGATCGTGGTGACCCAGGCGCTGCCCAGATCCCGCAGCAGATCGGCGGCGCGATCGGATCCCTCCTCGGCGCGCCGGGCCAGCTCCGCCCGGATCCGCTGGCGCAGCTCGGCCGCCGCCTTGTCGGTGAAGGTGATGGTCAGGATCGCGTCGAGCGGGACGGCCTCCTCGCAGGCGAGCCGGCAGTAGCGGTCGACCATCACCCCCGTCTTGCCGGTTCCGGCGCCGGCCTCGACCATCGCCGCCCGCGCGGGGGAGCCGATCGCTACGGCCTGCTCCGCCGTCGGGGCGCGTTCGCTCATCGCTCCTCCCATTCGCGGTCCTCGTCGAGAACCGGGGCCCGGTCGCGGCGGCAGATCGGCGCAAAGTCGCAATACGCGGGGCAGACGTCATGGTCCTTGAGGCCCGGACGCGGGCCGGGGTCGCGGCGGATGTCGCCGTCGCGCATCCGCCCCACGATCGTCGCGGCACGGCCGCGAGCCTGCTCCAGCTGCGCCTCGAATTCCTCCGGGTCGAGGACGTCGGTGCTCGCCAGGCCGAGCGCGGGCAGCCCCTCCTCGCCTTTGAGGACTAGGCCTCGCGGCCGCCGGCTCGTCGTCGCTCGCAGCGGGTGGTAGAGGGCCCCGACGGGCGTCGTGCCCCACAGCTCCGCCGCGGCGAGGAGGTAGAGCTGCAGCTGCAGTTTCGCCTCCTCCTCGAGCTTTTTCGCCGCGGGGGCCTTGCTGGCGACCTTGTAGTCGTGGACGAGCGCCCGTCCGTCGGCGGCGAGGTCGACGCGGTCGATCGCCCCGTGCAGCCGCCAGCCGTCGATCTCCAGCGCCGGCCGCTCGGCCTCCTCGTCATCGCCGAACCGGGCCTCGAGCAGCTTCGGCTCGAAGCTGCCCGGGTCGCGCCCCGCTTCTTCGCCGAGGAAGCGCACCAGGAGCCGTTCGACGCCGCTGCGGATCGCCCGCTCCGCAGGGCTGGTGCCGAGGCCCTCGGCGGCGAGCTCCTCGACCAGCTCGAGCCCGCGCGTTTCCCATAGGGGGAGCGAGGTGGGAGTGGGCAGGGGCCCGCCGGGGCCCTCTTCGTAGAGCCGCTCCAGCACCCGGTGCATGAGCCCGCCGGCGACGATCGCGTCGGGCGTCGGGTCGAGCGGCTTGGGGGCGAGCTCGTGATCCGTGAACCAGCGGTAGGAGCAGAGGTCGAACCCCTCGAGGGTGGTGCCGCCGTAGGCGGGGACGGCCCGCAGGCTCTCCAGCACGGCGGGGTTGACGATCGGGCCCGGGGCTCGGGTCGCCCCCTCGGCGGCCCGGGCGATGCCAAGGCGCGCCTCGACCCTAGCCCGCAGCGGCTCCAGCGCTGTCGCCGCCGCCAGGGCCTCGGCGCCGTGCTCGACGCTCCGCAGCGAGGCGATCGAGCGGGCCAGCTCGTCCTCCGATGGCGCCTCGGATGGCGGGTGGACGATGTCGGCGAGGCCGCGATCGCGGGTCAGCGCCGCCTCGACCTCGTCGGGGCCCTCGTTCGGCTGGGGCGGGGCGAGCAGCCGCCGGACGTCGTCGAGCAGCGGCGAGCGCGCCTGCGCCGTCCCCGCTTCGTCGCTGTCGCGGTAGGAGAGAGTCAGTGTGCGGTCGGCCAGGCCGAGGCTGGTGTAGAAGAGGTAGCGCTCCTCGGTCTCGTCGTCGAGCCGCGGGTCGAGCCCGAGCGAAGCGCGCTGGGCGTCGGAGAGGAACGGGTCACGACCGCCGCGGCGCGGGAACTCGCCGTCCTGCAGCGAGGCGATCACGACGTGGTCGAAGCGCCCGGCTCGCAGCCGCCGCGGGTCGGCGATCCGCACCCGGCCCTCGATCGGCCCGCTCCAGGCCGGGAAGCGCAGGTCGCGGAGGAAGGCGATCAGCTCCGCTGCGTCCGGGGCCAGCGGGCCGAGCTCGGAGACCTGGGCCAGCGCCTTGGAGATCTCGGCCGCCGCCTGCAGCTCGGTCCCGTCGCCCGGCTGAGGAGCAGGCCCGTCGCCGCCGCCCTCGCGGCGGAGAAAGCGCAGCGCCATCCGCGAGGCGGTCTCGCCGATCGCGGCGGCGAGCCCGGCGGCGCCCGCCTCACGAAGCCCCCGCAGGTCATATGGGGGCTCCTCCTCACCCTCCTGCCACAGCGCCAGGGCCTCGGCGGCGGTCTGGGCCCGATCGCGCCTTACCCGCCGCTCCAGCCAGTCGACCTTGCCGGGACGGACCCCGGACGGGCCCCGCAGCCAACGCAGCACGTCGTCGGCCCGGCCCGTGCCGTGCTCGGCCTCGAGCAGGGCGAGGAGCGAACCGCCGACGCCGGTCGAGGAGACCGGCAGCTCGGCCTCCAGCGCGATCCCGATCCCGTAGGACTCGAGCACCCGGGCGAGCAGCGGCCCGCGGCGGGCGGGGTCGCGGAGGACGATTGCGATCTGACCGGCGCTTGCGCCGCCCTGAAGAAGGCCGGCTACGTGCGCCCCGATCGCCTCCGCCTCGCCCCGCGCTCCCGCCGAGCGCAGGAAGACGAGGCTCTCGTCGGGCTCGGCTCGTGCCGCGCCGGGAACGCCGAAGCCGCGCTCGAGGTCGAAGAGCAGGCGAGACGCGGTGTTCTCGGGATCGGGTTCGGTTCGCCGCTCGTCGGCAAACCCGATCTCGTCGCGCAGCCGGTCGATCAGCTCGGAGCGTTCGCGGAGGACATCGCGGCCGTCCTCCTGGGGAAGGGAGATGGTCACCTCGGTGATCGCGTTGAGCCGGCGCAGCAGCCCGAGCTGGTTGGTGGTGAAGTCGTCGAGGCCGTAGACGAGCACGGGCCGGCCGCCCCAGGCGTCGCCTCGCTCCTCGAGCATCTCGAGCGCACGGCGGGCGACCCCATGCGCGTCGAGCCGTCCGCTGCGGGCCCGGACCTCCTCGTACCCCGAGAAGAGGGCGGCGATGTCGCTGAGGTAGGCGGACCCCTCGAGGGTCGCGGCGCTCGCCTCGACATCCTCCGGGCCGAGCCCGTCGCCCTGGAGCTCGTCGAGCAGCCGCTCGAGCGAGGCGGCGAAGCCGGCCCTGGTGGAGGATCGCCCGAGGGGGCCGAGGCCGCGGCGCCGTTCCGCGACCGCCACCGCGACGACGCGCAGGCGCTGGGCCGGGGTCAGCGTCTCAGCCGGGGGGTCACCGCCCGCGGCAGCGACGATCTCGAACAGTGCCGGGAAGGTGCACACCGTCCCGCCCAGGGCGCAGCCCCTCTCCGCGAGCTCGCGCTCGAAGCGGAATTCGTCGTCGCGATTCGGGACGACGAGCAGCGGTGAGGCCGGCAGGGCCTCCCGGAAGCGGTCGAGCACGAGCCCCGTGCGGCCCGAGTTGAGGGGTCCTGAGATCAGGTTCAGCGGCACCCTTCCCACCTTATGGAGGGCCGCGGCGCGTCTCCGGCGCGTGCCGCCGCAGGCCGTCCCGCTTTGCCGTCTCCCGGCGTCTCTAAATTGATTTCGAGATGTCCCTCTGCTTCGTAGACCCAGCCGATGCGATCCGCGCAATCTCCGACTCGATCGGTCGTGAGGCGCGTCGCCAGCTGCTCGGCGAGGCGGTCAGGGCCTGGGTCGACGAGATCCCCGACAGCGAGCTCGAAGTCCATTACGCGAAGGCCCTCTCCGAGCTCGACGAGCACGACCTCTCGATGCTCGCGGCCTGGCACGGCTCGCTCGAGGTCGGCCAGCCGATTCCGAATCGCGACTTCCTGATGGGCGCCTTCGACTCCCTCGGCGAGAATCGCCGTGAGGCGCTGAAGCTCGCCGCCGGCTTCCGCGGCGAGGAGGCGGTCGACGCCGGCGTCACCGAGGAAGACGCGCTCGAGCTGGTGCTGGGCCTGCTCTCGCCGCCGCGCCAGATGGAGCTCGCGGTCGAGGCGGTCGAGCTCTATATCTGGGATCGCGCCGGTTCGGACAACTAGCGTCCTCGCGGTACTCGTCGGGGCGCTCCTCGCTCTGGCGCCAGGGGCATCGGCCTCGCGGATCGTCACCTCACCCCGGCCGCGCCAGATCGCGGCCCTCTCTCCCGGGGGCGGCCCGCCGCGGATCCTGCGCCGGGTCGGGGGCGGCACGATCGTCAGCCCCGCCGCCTCGGCCGACGGCCGCCGGGTCGCCTACATCCTCCAGCTCGACCCGCGCCCGGCTCGGTCCAACCCCGACGTCTTGATCCAGCGTGACGAGCTCTGGACGATGCGCGGCGACGGATCGGGCGCCCACCGGATCCACACCTTCGTGCGCAGGAAAGTCCCCGGCCACGGCTACGTCTACCCGCCGAAGACCTTCCCCGGAAGCCGCGGCCACGTCGAATCGCTCGCCATCTCCCCCGAAGGCTCCAAGCTCCTGATCGTCCGCGGCTACGTCGCTCTCTACACGCTCAGAGCGAACGGCCGCCACCTGCGCCACCTCGAGGTCAGCGGCGGCCAGGCCGAGGGATACGTCGGCTCCGATTGCTGCGGGCCCCAGTTCTCCCCCGACGGGAGGCGAATCATCGGCGAGTTCACAGCGGAGGACGGCGAAGGCATCGGGACGATCCCGGCCGGGGGTGGCAAGGTGAGCTTCATCCTCGACCGCGGCTTCAGCGCCACCTTCTCCGACGACGGCCGTCGGATCGCCTTCGTCGCGACCCTGCCGCCGCCTAAGGCTCACCCCGACTGGGAAGGGGAATGGGCGATCTGGGTGATGAGCAGCGACGGCCGCGGCGCTCACCTCGTGCTCCATCGCGAGGGGCTGACGCCGGCCAATCCCGACTTCTCGCCTGACGGGGGGCGCCTCACCTTCAGCTCCGTCGGGACCGGCGGCGACGGGCTGATTGACATCGGCAAGGACCCGGAGAACACCTGGGTGGTCGGCGTCGATGGGAGCGGCCTGCGGCGCGTCGGCACCGGCTCGGCGAGCTTCAACCACGGCAACCCGCAGTGGGTCAGGTGAGCGCCGCGAGACGAAGCCCCGGTCCGTTCATCGCGCTCCTGCTGACCTTCACCGCGGCGTCGCCGGCGAGCGCGGCGCTCGGCGGCCTCGACCCCAGCTTCGGCGACGGCGGCATCGTCAGGCTCCCGCCGGACACCGACAACTGCCGCTACCCGCGCCCGATCCTGGACATCGGACTCGGCGCGGCCGGGGCCATCGCCGGCAGCTACGAAGGAACCGTCCGCCTCGAACCCTCCGGAGCCCTCAATCCGAACTTCGGGGAACGCAGCGGGCCTCCCGCCGCATGCCCGGTCGGCCCCGGTGCGGCTGCGGTCCGGGAACAGGGAAGCCGCCTGATTGCGTTCGGCGGATCGATCGCCCGGCTCTCGCGGAACGGGATCGTCGACCGCAGCTTCGGCAAGGACGGGCGGGTCGGCTTCGCGGGCGAAGAGTTCGCCGACGGCGCGGTTGATCTCGACGAACGAATCGTCGCCGCCGGCGTCACCCGCTTCGACCACGCCAGCCCGGTCTTCGAGCGGCTGCTCCCGGACGGAAAGCGCGATCCTTCCTTCGGCTTCGACGGGGTCGCCCGCCTGCGGACGCCATTCGAAAGGGGGGCGACGATCGAGGCCGTCGCGGTCCAGCCCGACGGCGGCGTCGTCGGCGTCGGCCAGGCGACCAACCGCCGCGGCGAATTCCAGGTCTACATCGTCCGCCTGCGGCCCGACGGGGTGCGTGACCGGCGCTTCGGCACGTCCGGGAACGGGATCGTGCAGATCCACCTCGGCGAATACTCACTCGGCATCGGCGTCGCTGTCGAAGGCGAACGGATCTACGTGCTCGGCACCACCGAAGGCGTCCGCTCGGAATCGGAGGTGATCCTCGCCGGCCTGCGGCCCGACGGGCGCTTCGACCGGTCCTTCGGCCGCGACGGCCTGGTCCGCCAGCCGGTCTACGACATGCAGCCAACCGCCCTGGCGCTCTACCACGGGATGGCGGTCGTCTCGGGCTGGGCAGGCCGCCGCCGCTATGGCGGCCACAGGGCCACCATGGTCCTCACCCGCTTCACCCGTCAGGGGCTTATCGACCGCTCCTTCGGGCACGGCGGCGTCGTCAGGACCGCGGTCGGGAAGGAAGCCTTCGCGGAAGCGGTGGCGGTCAGGCACGACGGCAAGATCCTGATCGGGGGCGTGGCCAACGTCGGCAAGACCCGGGTGCCGATCATCGCCCGATATTTTGGTCACGAGGGACGCCACTAGGCGGCGTTCCCAAGCGCCTCCCGGATCTCGGCGATCGCCTGCTCGTTTTCGCGGAAGTGGACGGCGCCCATGCCCGCCGCCCGCGCTCCCTCGCAGTTGGCCTCGATGTCGTCGACCAGGAGGCAGGCTTCGGCGGCCAGCCCGACCCGCTCCAGGGTCAGCGCGTAGATCTCCGGTTCAGGCTTGCGGCAGCCGACGAAGCCGGAGTCGACGACCGTCTCGAAGATCTCGTCGACGGGGAGCATCGGCCGCCACAGCGGCTCCCACTCGCGGACGTTGTTGGTCAGCATCGCCATCCGGTAGCCGGCCACCTTCAGCTCGCGCATCAGCTCGATCATCGCCGGGTTCGGCTCGAGCGCCTCGAAGTAGATCTCTTTGAAGCGGTGCATCTCGGGACGGTGGCCGAGCAGCGGCTCGAGCCCGTCGGTCAGGGTCTCGAGGAAGGAGACCTCGGTGATCTCGCCGCGCTCCATCTTGAAGAGCGGGTTCTCGCCCTCCGCCTCGGTGATCGCCCGCATCGCGTTTCCGAGGGTCTCGGTCGTGATCCCGGTCTTGTCCTGGAAGGCCATGAAGGACTCGATCAGAGGGTTGGTGAGGACGCCGCCGAAGTCGGAGATGACAGCTTCGACCCGCGGCTTGTCCTCACTCATCGGGCCGCAGGATCTCGTAGTGGCCGAGGCCCTCGCGACCCTGCACCGACCAGCGGAAGAAGGCGACGTCGGCGACCAGGCCCGGCTTGCGGACGGCGCCGGCGCTGATCAGGCTGCCGGCTCCCCGCATCGGCTGGCCGGCCTCGTCGTCGATCCAGAGCTCGAGCGTCGCCCGGCGCTGAACGCCGTCGGGGCCGTATTCGGTCGAGAGCAGCGTCTCGGCGACTGCGACCGGAGCGCCGTCGGGGCCGCAGAGGATCGAGGCCACCTGCTCATCGGCGTGGGTGCCGGCGCCGGAGGGGCGGGCCGCGGTCAGCGCGAACAGGCTGCCGTCGGAGAAGACGATCCCGATCGAGCGCCTCAGGGCCTTCTCGTCGCTCATGCCCGCGACTATATTTGCGCCTTGATCAGCGCGACGATCCGAGGCGCCGACCCGGGGCGGGACTCGGCCGCCTGCGCGGCGATCTACGCGCCTCACGTTGATGGGGACGCGACCTCCTTCGAGGAGCGCCCGCCCGACGCGGAGGAGCTCCGCGCCCGGATCGCGGCCGCCGTCGAGACCCACGCCTGGCTGGTCGCCGAGAGCGAGGGCGAGGTGGTGGGTTACGCCTATGCCTGTCCGCACCGCGCCCGCCCGGCCTACCGCTGGTCGGTCGACGTCTCCGTCTACATCGCCTCGAGCCACCGGGGCGAGGGGGTCGGCCGCGGTCTCTACGAGGCGCTGTTCGCCGCGCTGCGCGAGCGGCGCTTCCAGGTCGCCTGCGCCGGCATCACGCTGCCTAACGAGGCCAGCGTCGCCCTCCACGAGGGGCTCGGCTTCGCCCTGGTGGGCACCTACCGCAGGATCGGCTGGAAGGCGGGCGCCTGGCGCGATGTCGGCTGGTGGCAGCTGGAGCTGAGCCCGGCCGCGGAGGGGCCGCCGCCCGAGCCTCGCTGACCCCGCCCGCGGACCCGACTACCATTGCCCTATGCCAGAGAACGAGACAACCGCTGTCCTGACCGAGGACGACGTGATGGAGGCCCTCGAGGAGGTCATCGATCCCGAGCTCGGGCTCGACTTCGTCTCCCTCGGCCTCGTCTACGACGTCGAGATCGAGAAGGAGGACGTCTACGTCACCTTCACCCTGACGACCCCGGCCTGCCCGATCGGCCCCCAGGTCTCCGAGCAGATGAAGGAGTTCGTCGGCGACCTCCCCGGCGTCAGCGCCGTCCACCCAAAGATGATCTTCGACCCGCCCTGGTCGCCGGAGATGATGACCGACGACGCCAAGTTCGCGCTTGGCTTCTAGGCTGGGTTTGGAGGGCCAAGGGGGTCTCGGATTCGTCCAAGTAGTGGTCGAGTAGCAGCTCGAGCGACCTCGCTGTCCGTACCCACTTTTACAAGTTCCTGAGTACCGCCCTTGACATCCCACTTCCGACAGGGCTACGGTGGGTCGGTCCGTTGGGTTGCGGACAGGGCTCTTTAACGACGGGCGGGGGCCCGCGGATCTCCGAAGCATCACGGGGATCGGGGAGATGACCGGTCAGATCCAGGAAGGGATCGAGTGAGGCACCACGCGAAGGCATCGTCGGCGGCATGCGCCGACGGCAACGGCCCCGGCCTCGTCCGCCGAGCCCCAATCGTCCTGATCGCGATCCTCGCAACGGTCGCCGCCCTCGCGTTCGCCGCAGCTCCCGCCGGTGCCGCCACCGCGAAAATGGGCAGTGTCTCCAAAGTCTCCTACGACACCGCCGACGTCAACGGCAGCGTCAGCGTCAGCGGATCCTTCGCCGTCTACGCCTTTCAATACTCGACGAACGAAGTCGACTGGACCCCCGGCCCCAGTGGCTTCCTGGTAACCGGCGCCGACCAAACCGTAACCGGGGAACTCCAAGGGCTCAAAGGCGAAACCAAATACTTCGTTCGTCTCAGCGTCAACGACTTCTCGACCGTTGAGTACTCACCCAAACCCTACCCCGACTTCACCACCCTCACCGTCGACCCGCCAATTATCACCGCCACCGACAACGCTTCTGAAGTCTTCTCGCTCTTGGCCAAAGCCACCGGCAAAGTCAAGCGCCCCGCGAATGAAGACGACGCCTTTGACGTCAGCTGCCGCTTCGAATACGTCACCGATGCGCAGTACGGCGCCACCGGCTTCCAGGGCGCGATGGTGAGACCCTGCGCCGAGAACCCGATCGACAAAGCGAGCGCCGGAACCGACAAGATCGTCAACGCCCAGCTCGGCTGCACCAATCCGGCCGTTGAAGCCCCGGAAGGCAAATGCCCTCTTGTCCCGGAAACCACTTACCACCTCCGCCTCGCCGCCGAAAATGCCGCTCCCGGGGTGGTTACCAAGGAAGCCGCAGGCACCTTCACCACCACGGCGGCCCAAACGGCCGAACCGACGATCCTCACCGTCGACAGCGCCTCCGAAATCAGCTATCGAACGGTCAAGGTCGCCGGCAGCCTCGAACGCCCGGCTGGAGCCGACCCCGCACTCAACGTCAACTGTCGCTTCGAATACGTCGCCGATAGACAGTTCAAAGAAACGGGCTTCGACGGCGCCGGTCAGAGAGCCTGCACCCCCGACCCGATCACCGCTTCGGGCCCGGTCACCGTAACCGCCCAGCTCAAACTCAGCTCGGGACCCACCTACCACCTGCGCCTCGCCGCCCAAAACGGCGCCGGCACGGTCACCAAAGAGGCCGCCAGCACCTTCGCCACTCTTCCCACTGCCACCATCGACCCCGTATCCCCCGCGGGAATCGACTACGACTCCGTTCACCTCTCCGGCACCATCCAATCCATGCCTCTCGTGGAAAGCTATTGGTCCTTCTCATACTCCCTCGACGATGTCAACTGGATTGGGTCCGGCGTGGGCGGAATATTCGCGACGGGCGAAGGCGGCACGAAGGCCATTGAAGGAGATGTGGTGAACCTTCAGGGCGGCACCAAATACTTCGTCCGCACAGAAATTATCGACTTCGATCCGGCGTTGGGAAGTTACGTCGAACTGATGGCCTCGCCGGAACCCGACCCTTCCTTCACCACCCTTCCCGTTGATCCACCCACCGTCCTCGCGCTCGACAGCGCCTCCTCGGTCTCCTATACGACCGCGTCGCTCTCCGGCGAAATCTCCCGCCCGGCCAACCCTCACCCGGCCTTCGACGTCAACTGCCACTTCCAATACGTCACCGACGAACAGTTCAAAGCGAGCGGTTTCGAAAACCCCGGTGAAGCTCCCTGTGAACCGCAGGGCAATCCGAGCGAAAGCCCGATCCACGCAAGCGGCCCCTCGAAAGTCACCGCCAAACTCACCGGTCTCCTCAACAACACCACCTACCATGTGCGCCTCCGCGCCGCCAATGGCAGCCCCATCTCAGACTCCAAAGAGAACACCTTCACCACGCTGACCGTGCCGCTCCCCACGCCCACGCTGACGATCTCTGACGTCACGCTGAGCTCCGCCCACTTCTCTGGCCAGGTAGAGACCAATATCCCTCCAGGCCCGCTCGATGCGCCGACCATAGAAGCGTTCAAAACTACGTGGAACGTCGTGTGCAGGCCCCAATGCCCCACCGTCTCCGAAAGCGTCGTGATCGAAGGCGATGAATCAAGCGGTCCCGTTTCCCTTGACCCAATACGTCTCGAAGCCAACACTTACTACGAAGTCGAATTGATTGCGACCAACGCCGCCGGATCCGCGGTCGCGGAAAGCGCCTTCACAACTCCAAACATCGCGCCGAAGGTCACCCTGGCCCCGGGAGGCTCTTCCGGCACAGGGTCCTTCAGCATCGGCGGAATCGTCACGCCCTACAACACGAAGATCACGGATTGCCATTTCGAGTACGGACCGACGACCGAATACGTCTACAGAGCGCCCTGCTCACCTCAGCCCGTGGGTCGCGATGAGATCCAGTCGATCGCCGTCTCGGGAACGGAAGGCGATTTCAAATTGGTCTTCCGCGGCCAGACCACTGGCGATATCACCTTGGGTGCGCCGGCGGAAGTCGTGGAAAAAGAACTCGAGGCCCTTTCCGCGATCGGCCCGGGCGGCATCTCCAAAGTGACGCTGGAAGGCGGATTCTTCGCCGTCTACTACACGATCTACTTCGGCGGCCCCCTTTCAGGAACGAACCTCGGCCCGCTGAAAGGCATCCAGGGGACCAAACAGCTCAAAGTCGGCGGTGGGGGCCTCAATACCGATCCGCCGGGTTTTGCGGGGACGATCGCGGAGGGCGGAAACAACGACCCGGTCATCGTCGAAGCCGGTCTGACCGGCCTGACGCCCGGCGCCACCTATCACTACAAAGTCTTCGCCACAAACAACGTGGGCACTGTCACCAGCGAGGACGCCAGCTTCGTCGCGCCGCCCGACCCTGCCGACAAACCATGCCCGAACGAAGCAGTCAGGATCGAGAACCACTCCACCCGCCTCCCGGAATGTCGCGCCTACGAGCTGGTCACATCCGCTTTCACGACCGGCTATGGGACGAGCCTGGGCTCGATGAGCATCAACGAAGGGACGGTCAGCTATTCATCACTGGCCGGAAACATCAACAACTCCGGCTACGGCGGGTTGTTTTCCAATGTCTACGTCGCCGTCCGGCACGAAAATGGCTGGGATACGATCGCAAACCTCAATGGGCCGCGGGGCTCGTTCTACGCGCCGCCCAACAACGTCACCGGCGGAGCTTTGTTCGGCGCGACCCAATACAGCACGGATCTACTGCGGTCGATCTGGTTCTTGAGCCTGCCGGGACAGCCAGGAGGTTCCCCGTACCTGCGCCAGGAGGACGGAACATTCACGAAGATAAGCGATCCGCCCCAGCTCCCCAGCGTCCTGGAACAGTACAACGGAGCCTCGGAGGATCTCACCCACACGTTTTGGGTCGGGAGAAGCTACGGCAATGACACCTGGGCGCCCGGTGTCGGGGTGGGTCTCTATGAATTCCAGGGAACGGGCAACGTCGGGCTTCCGCACCGAATTGATCTTCGCAACGACGGGACCCCGATCTCCGAATGCTCAGTCGGTCCCTTCTACGAGAATGCGGCATTTTTCGCCAAGTACTCAGCCGACGGCAAGATTGTCTGGTTCGTAGTAAAAGAGTGCGAAGGACACAAAGAACAGGTTTGGGCCAGGGTCGACGCGTCTAAAACCTACTTCGCTTCGAAATCGGAGTGCACTCGCACGGCCGGCGACCCCGGCGGTGCCTGCAACGAAGAATCGACCCCCTACTTCGAAGGGATGTCACGCGACGGTTCGCGCGCGGTCATGTATACGACCCAGCAGCTCCTCAACAGCGACACCGACGACACCCCTGACCTCTATGCGTACACGCTTCCGACCGCCTCGGATCCGAATCCATCGCCCGATCTGATTCAGGTCTCGGGGGCAGCGCCCAACGCGAAAGTGCGGAACCTGACGCGTATCTCCGACAATGGCCACAGGATCTACTTCATCGCCAAAGGCGCTCCCTTGGCTTCGAACCATGATGCCCACGACCTCCCTCCGATCGCCGGCGATTACAACCTCTACCTCTGGGAACAGACCGCCGCCCATCCCACTGGAGAGACGAAATTCGTCACCAGGCTCGAGGATACGCCGCTGTTCCAGAACGACGTGGCCAACTTCAGCCCACAGATCAGCGCCGACGGTCGCTACCTGGTCTTCCTTGCTTACCACCCGATGGTCGACACCGATACCGACAACTCTCTCGACGTCTACCGCTACGACGCTGTTACGGGCGAAATGACCCGGGTCTCCGTGGATACCGCCGGGGTGGGTGGCAACGCGGACTTCACCGATGCCAGCCTCGGTTACAGGTATGCCGTCTCGGACAACGGCCAGCAGGTCGTGTTCACGACGAGCGAGGCGCTCTCCCCCGACGACGGCAATGGCGCTTCCGACGCCTACCTCTGGCAGGAAGGGCGTACGTCGTTGCTCTCCACCGGTTCGGTCGGAGGGGGAGCCGGCAGTGCTGTCATCGACGGGTCCGGCACGAACATCTATATAACGAGCGGACAGCAGCTCACAGCCGACGACATCGACGAAGTCCCAGACGTATATGACATTCGCCGCGGCGGGGGATTCAGCTTCAAGGAACTCCATCACTGCGTGGACGAAGGCTGCCAACCGGCCAGTACGCCCGCGCCCGACACCGGGGCCGACAACGGGGCCTCGGGCACTGACGTAGCCGCGGGAGATGACAACTACCGGCCCGCGTCGATCTCCATCAAAGCCATGAGTGCATCGCAGCGGGCGAGCCTCGCCGCCGGCGGCGAGGCCGAAATCCCGCTGAAGGTCAGCGGCCCCGGCAAGATCTCACTCAACGGCTCCGCCAGGATCGGCAAGAGAACGTCCAAGGTCATCGCCGCGGCATCCCGTGCCGTCCAGGCAGGCGTCGTCCACGTGCGTGTCTCGCTCTCCGAGGGCGCGCTGTCGCAGCTTCGAAGCAAAGGGGTGCTGAGCCTGCAGCTTGCCGCCGTGCTCGCCGATTCGGAGACGGCCACCGCGACCCTGAAATTGAAGACGTCAGAGGCGAGGCGCAAGCGCTCGAAGAGGGGGAAAGGCTGAGATGAGACCGCGAGCCGTCCTCGGAATCCTGTTGGCCGTGACCGCCATCTTCGTCGGCCTCGGCGGCATTGCCTCCTCCGCTCAGGCCGCGCCGCAGTGGGGCGTGACGATGACCCACTCGAAAGATCCATTCGAGGGCGACACGTTCATACGGGGGCCCGAAGCTGCGGGCGCCAATCGCTGGGACATTTCCATCGCCAACACCGGCGATGTGACGACCGTCGGCCCGGTCACCCTCACGGACGTCCTTCCCCCGGGAGTGAAAGTTGTCGGGATCGGCTACGGATCCTTCGGTGTGGGCAACGAACCCTGTCCGAGCGCCGCCGAACTCAACGAAGGCGTTCCCATGACCTGCACCATAAAAAACCTGGAGCTCGGGCCGGGGGCGGTGCTCGGTGGGATCGGGATCGCCGTCGAAGTCCTCCCGGGCTCGCCGGACACGCTGACCAATGAATTCACGCTTTCCGGCGGCGACGCACCTACCGTGACCCTCAAAGACTCGGTCGGAGCCATCGACACCGCACCGTTCCACGTCGGAAGGTTCGAAGCGCGCACCACGGAAGTCTCCGAAGCCCCGACTTTTGCCACCGAAGCTCAGCCGGGGCTCGAATGCTGCTCGGGCCCAAAGATCAATTATCAGCCTCTGTTCGACCAGGCCGGCGGCCACCCCCCTGGGACAACCATGAACAGGTTCACATTTGCTCTGTATCCCGGCAACGAGCAGTTCAAGGATGCTGTTGTCAGGCTTCCGCCGGGCTACTTCGGGAACCCCGCGGCGGCTCCCAGATGCCCGATCGGAATCGTCCAAAATCGCCCCATGTTCGAGTACCCCGTTGTGCTGGATCTGCCGGGCTGTCCGCCGGGCTCCAAGGTCGGCATGGTGGGAATCTCGATCGGGAATTATTACGGCGGCGTGCAAACAAGGTCGCTCTATAACGTCAAGCCGGATCGCGGCTATTCGGCCCAGTTCGTGGCCAACGTCTACGGCAACGTATTTTCGCTGTACGTGGTTCCGCTGCCGCGAACCGAAGGGTATGGCCTGACGATCGGGTCGACGAACTCGGCTCGCGCCAGCGTCAAAATGTTCTCCGCCTTCTTCTTCGGCGTGCCCAGTGAGCACGGGCAGGGCACCTCGGGTGCGCCGTTCCTGTCGAATCCCGTCAATTGCTCGGAAGCAGAGCCGAAATGGGAAGTTTACGCTGACAGCTGGGAGAACCCGGGCAGGACGAACCCCGTAAACGGCTTCCCCGACCTCAGCGATCCGATCTGGTCGATCAACCAGGCGATCACCCCGCCGGTGACCGGATGTGACGCGCTCGACTTCCACCCCAGCATCGACGTCCAGCCCGTTCAGGAAGGCCCCCCGCAGCCCGACAAGCCCGCGGGGGTAAAGGTCCAGCTCGACTTCCCGCAGACCAACGACCCCACCGACCTGAGCACGGTCTTCGACGCCTCGCTGCCGCAGACGCCGCCGCCGAAGGACGTGACCGTCAAGTTCCCCGCCGGGGTCGGCATCTCCCCGGGCGCATCCGACGGGCTGCAGGGATGCTCGGATCTCGCCTCGGACCCTGCTGGAGACCAGGTTCACTACGACACCACCAAACCCGTCACCTGTCCTGACGCCTCGATCATCGGCTCGGCGAGCGCCAACACGCCGCTGGTGGCATCGCGTGATCCGGTCGACGACTCGGTCACCGGGCCCGACCCGCTCCCCGGCGACGTCTACCTGATCAAGCCTCACCCTGGCGATCTCCGCAAAGGCGAGGACGGAACCTTCCGCGTCCTGATCCAGCTCAACTCGGAACGTTACGGAGTCAACTTCAAGCTGCCCGGCACGGTCAAGGCCGACAAGGAAACGGGCCAGCTGACGACGACCTTCCTCGAAAACCCGCAGCTCCCCTCGAGCCAGCTGAAGCTCAACTTCAAGACCGGCCCGCGGGCGCCGCTGGCGATGCCGACGACCTGCGGCGTCTTCACCACGACCACCAGACTGGTCCCGTGGAGCTCGCCCGAAACTCCCGACGCGTCGCCATCCTCGAGCTTCACGATCAACACCGGGGCGGACGGATCGCCGTGCGCCAATACCCCGGCGGCGCGCCCCTTCAACCCGACCCTTGTCGCCCGCACCCAGTCCGCGGCTCCCGGCCAGCCCAGCCCGTTCATCCTGCGCGTCGCCCGCAGGGACGGCGAACAGGAGCTGAGCTCCGTCGACGTCGTGGCCCCGAAGGGATTCACGGCCTCACTGAAGGGCGTCTCCTACTGCGGCGAGACCGCGATCGCCGCCGCGGCCGAGAAGAGCGGCGCCGCCGAGTCGGCGACCCCGTCCTGCCCGCCCTCGAGCCGAATCGGGTCTCTGACCGCCGCCTCGGGGACGGGGACCAATCCCTTCTACGCCACCGGTGATGCCTACCTCGCCGGCCCCTACAAAGGCGCCCCGCTCTCGGCCGTGTTGATCACGCCCGTGGTCGCCGGTCCCTTCGACCTCGGGACGATCGTCGTCAGGGCCGCGCTCGACGTCAACCCGGAGACAACCCAGGTGACGATCCACTCAGACCCGATTCCCCAGATCTTCGACGGCGTGCCGCTTCGCATCCAGTCGATCGTCGTCCGCGTCGATCGCCCCGGCTTCTCGATCAACCCGACCAGCTGTCAGCAGAAGTCGGTCACCACGACGATCGGCGGCGCCAGCGGCGCCGTCGCGACTCCGTCCAGCGTCTTCCAGGTCCAGGGCTGCAAAGGGCTCGGCTTCGCCCCCAAGCTTTCGCTGAAGCTCAAAGGCTCGACCAAACGAACCGGCAACCCGGCGCTGACCGCGGTCGTCGACTTCCCGAAGGGCGCCTTCGCCAACATCGCCTCGGCCGCAGTCGCCCTGCCCAAATCCGAGTTCCTCGACAACACCCACATCAAAACGGTCTGCACCCGGGTCCAGTTCGCCGCCAAGGCCTGCCCCCCCGACAGCATCTACGGCTTCGCCAAAGCGACGACGCCCTTGCTCGACAATCCGATCGAAGGCCCCGTCTACCTGCGGAGCTCCTCGAACAAACTGCCGGATCTCGTCGCCGACATGGGCGGCCAGCTCGAGGTCGATCTCGTCGGCAAAGTCGACAGCGCCAAAAACGGCGGACTGCGCAACACCTTCGAAGTCGTCCCCGACGCCCCGGTCTCCAAGTTCACGCTGGAACTCGAGGGCGGCAAGAAGGGGCTGCTCGAAAACTCAGAAAATCTCTGCAAGAAGGCCCAGCATGCGACCGCCGATTTCACCGGGCAGAACGGCAAGGTCTACAAGACCAAGCCGCTGGTAGCGAACAGCTGCAAGAAGTCGAAGAATTCCAAGAAGAAGAAGCGCGCAAGGCGGCACGGACGGCGGTAGCGGCTGTCCAACCCGCAACGCAATCCCCCTGGGACTGAAAGAAGTTCGCCCTGGGCTTCTGGGCGGTTCGCCGGGTTTCCCGGTCTTCATACACGTGGGGGACTGCCGGTCTAATGCCCGCCGCCGTGCCCGCCTCCATGGCCACCGCCACCGCCGCCATGTCCGCCGCCGTGATGTGCCGGCGCTCCGCCGGTTGCGCCCTCGCCCCCCATCCCCGCCGCCGGACCGGCAAGCGTCAGCCCCGCTGCGACCAGCAGGCTCTCGCCATCGACCGCGATGTCGTAGATGGTCCAGTCTGAGTCCGCCCAACGCCTGACCTCGCCCGTCTTCGGAGCGACCCGATCCAGGGTGCACTCCTTCTTCCCGCGAGTCCCGCAGGCGACCCAGAGATGCCCCGCTCCGGAAGTGATCGCCCGTGGAGCGCTCGGCAGCCCGATCGCAGGGCCCACCGCCAGGGTTTCCAGGTCGATCGGGACGAGGGTTCCAAGCTTCGGTGCGAGGCGCCGCCCGCAGGCCACCCAGATGGTGCCGTCGAGGATCGCGCTCCTGACACCGCGGGAGGGCAGCTTCGCCTCCGCTTCGACCTGTCCTGAGGTGGCCGAAACGCGGCACAGCGTGCGGCCGTTCCCGCAGAGAGCCAGCAGCGCCCCGTTCGCGTGAAGCAACTGCCGGCCGCCGCGCTCGATCTTCGCTTCGATCGCCGTTTCGCCCGTGCTCTGGTCGACCTGCACCAGATCGCCGTTGGCGTGGAGGACCCAGGCGAAGTCGTCGTCGCAGGCGAGACCCCTGACGCGCCCGTCGAGCCGAGCGACCC
The DNA here is from genome assembly GCA_963795295.1 of uncultured Solirubrobacterales bacterium. Taxonomy (GTDB): domain Bacteria; phylum Actinomycetota; class Thermoleophilia; order Solirubrobacterales; family 70-9; genus VRUE01. The sequence goes on along the minus strand of CAWCHE010000003.1, from coordinate 267,213 downwards.
CATCGCAAACGCCATCTGACCGGAAGCGCCAGAGCCAACCGTTCGTGCAGACGACCCAGACGGCGTCAGTGCCTGTTGAGATCGCCGCGGGCATCCGGCGCAGCTCGAATCGGCTGGTCAGTTCGAGCCCGCGAGTGTCCATTCGGGCAACGGTTTTGCTGATCGCGTTTGTGGCCCAGACCCCAGAGTCGGCAACCGCCAGCCAGCTGAAGCCATGCCCTATCCCGATCCGATCGCCGTCGACGCCGTCCTCCAAGGATGAGTAGGGCTTGATCCAGGTTGTCGGCTGGGTTTTCGGCGAAGCGACGAGACTGGAGTCAAGCCACGATCGCGTCCTCTCCCACCCCATGGCCGTCATCGGCGAATTCTACGGTGGGAATCAGCTTGCGCAGTCGCACTCAACCCTGGCCGGACAGCCGCCCCCGCAGGCGCCGCCACAGCGACGGCGGGCGCGGTTGGGTGCGTCGCCACTCTTCCTCGGTCGGCAGGCGTCCTGCTTTGCGGGCGGAGAGGACGCAGGCGGTGTGGGCGTGGCGGCGGCGCGAGCCATCGCCCTCGGGTGCGATCAGGACATGCTCACTGAGGGCGGCGAGGTGCTTGCCGCAGAGGGGGCAGCGGTAGGTCACCGGCTTGCGGTTCTGGGCCGCGCGCATCGACCACCAGCGAATTGGCTCGGTCACGGCGCCGGCGCCGGCTCCTGCTCTGGCTCGAGCTCGTCGGCGAGGCGCTCGATCACCGCGTCGAGCTCCGGTGACTCCGATTCCCAGTCGGCGACGAGGGTCCGCAGCCTCGCCTCCCTGGCGGAGAGCAGCCGCCGCCGGGTCTCCAGGCCCTCGAGCGTGAGAACGGCCGGGCGGTCGTTCGTCGCCTCGACCAGTCCCCGCTCGGCGAGACGGTCGAGCGCGGTTTCCAGTCGCTCGCGATCGCCGGGGTCCTCGACCTCGAGGGCGCCGGGCGGTATCGCGCCGTCCCGGACCCTGCCGAGCAGCCAGGTCTCGGCCGGCTCGAGGCCGACGCCTGCCTCCTCGCTGACGCCCTCGATGAAACGCCGGGTGCGCTCGCGGCCGACCAGGCGGCTGAGCTCGCGGGTTATCTCCTGGATCGAGTCGGTGTCCTGCGGCGCGGCGAAGCCCTCGCCGACGCCGCCGCTGTCCTCGATCGTTTTTCGCAGCGGCCGCTCCTCGAGCAGCCAGGCGAGAGCGAAGGCGACGGCGACGACGATCGCCGCGATCAGGAAGACGGTCGAGATCGAGTCCGTGAACGAGTGGACGTAGCTGTCATGGAGCGCCGCCGGAAGGAGCTTCAGCTGTTCGGGGTCGATCTGCCCGGAAGCGAGGCTGGCCGCGCCGGCGCTGCCCTTGGGCAGCTTCGCCGCGAGCTCGTCGGCGAGGCGGTTGGCGAAGATCGCGCCGAGGATCGCGGTGCCGAGCGAGCCGCCGATCGAGCGGAACAGGGTCGCCGAGGAGGTGGCGACGCCGAGCTGCGAGTAGGGGACGGCGTTCTGCACGGCGAGGACGAGGACCTGCATCGTGAAGCCGAGGCCGACCCCGAGGACGAGCATGTAGGCGCCCGCCTCGAGGCTGCCGGTCCCCGGCTTCAGACGCGAGAGCAGGAGCAGGCCGACGACGGCGATCGCGGTGCCGAGGATCGGGAAGCGCTTGTAGCGCCCGGTCCTGGAGATCAGCTGGCCGGAGCCGATCGAGGCGGCCAGCAGGCCGATCATCAGCGGCACCAGCTGCAACCCTGAAGCGGTCGGGCTGAGGCCGCGGACCACCTGCTGGAAGAGCGGCAGGTAGGTGAGGGCGCCGAAGAGCGAGAAGCCGACTACGAAGCCGATCGCGCTGGTGATGCGGAAGACCGGATTGCGGAACAGCTCCGGCGGCAGGATCGGCTCGGGCGCCCGGTGCTCGACCCTGACGAAGGCGGCCATCGCCAACGCCGAAAGGAGGCCGAGGCCGACGATGAAGCCGGAGCCCCAGCCGTAGGTCGTGCCGCCGAGCGTCGTCAGCAGCACCAGGGAGGCGAGCGAGATCGCCAGCAGCAGGGTGCCGAGGTAGTCGACCCGGTGCTGTTTGCGCTCGCTGGTTCCAGGAAGGGCGATCGCCAGCACGACGAGGGCAAGCAGGCCGAGCGGCAGGTTGATGTAGAAGATCCAGCGCCAGCTGGTGTGGGTGGTGAAAAAGCCGCCGATCAGCGGGCCGGCGATGCTGGCGACCCCGAAGACGGCGCCGAAGAGGCCCATGTAGCGGCCGCGTTCGCGCGGTGAGACGACGTCGCCGACGGTCGCCTGAGCGCTGACCATCAGCCCGCCGCCGCCGAGGCCCTGGATCGCGCGGAAGGCGATCAGCTCGGTCATGCCCTGCGCCTGGCCGCAGAGCGCCGAGCCGACCAGGAAGAGGACGAGCGCCCTCTGGAGGACGATCTTGCGGCCGTAGAGGTCGCCGAGCTTGCCGTAGAGCGGCGTCACGACCGTGATTGCCAGCAGGTAGGAGGTGACGACCCAGGAGAGGTGGTTGAGGCCGCCGAGCTCGCCGACGATCGTCGGCAGTGCGGTCGAGACGATCGTCTGGTCGAGCGCCGCCAGCAGCATCGTCAGCATCAGCGCCCCGATCACGATCAGGACGCGGCGCCTGGGGACCTCGGCGGCTTGGGGCGGAGCCGGCTCCGTCACGTCCTGAGTCTAGGCCGCGCGCGCGGTGGCGAGGGCTTTCGACCACCAGACGAGGTCGGTCGCGGCCCGCTCGAGTTTGTCGTCGAGCGAGGCGAGCAGCTCGATGTCGAAGGGCTCCTCCGCTTTGATCGCCGGCACCAGCAGCGCCGGCAGGATGTGGACGGCGTGGCGCAGCGGCGCCATCTCCAGCTCGATCGTGACGAGGCGGAGCTGCTCGATCGCCCGGGCGCCGCCGACGTTGCCGTAGCCGACGAACGAGATCGGCTTGCGGTTGAGCTCGGGGTGGACGTTGTCGAGCGCGTTCTTCAGCACCGCCGAGTAGCCGTGGTTGTACTCGGAGGTGACCACCATGTAGCCGTCCGCGCGCTCCACGGTCGCCGCCCAGCGGGCGACCTCCGGGGGGTAGTCGCGGTGGCCGTAGGCGGGCGGGCGGTCCTGTTCGTAGTAGGGCATCGGGTACTCGCGCAGGTCGACCAGCTCGGCGTCGAGGTCGTCGCGCGAGCGCAGGCGATCGATGACCCAGGCGGCCGCCCGCTCGCCGAAGCGCCCCTCACGGGTGCTGCCGAGGATCACCTGGATGCGGGGCAGCTCGCTCACGCCTGGGCTCCCTCAGGCAGGGCCTCGCCGGCCGGCTTCTCGCTGCCCCGGGCGCCGCCGAGCGCTTTAGGCACCAGCAGCCCGGTGAAGAAGCAGAGGACGAGGAAGCCCGTAGCCATCAGAAAGGTCTCGGTGAAGCCGGTCACCGTCGGCAGGTTGGCGGAGGTGTGTTCGGCGATGAAGGTCGCCGAGAGCTGGCCGCCGAGGGCTCCGCCCAGAGTTCGCATCACCGTGTTGACGCCGCTGGCGACCCCGGTCTGGTGGCTGGGCACCGCCTGGACGATGAGGTTGCCGAGGGCGGCGAACGCGAGGCCGATTCCGATCCCGAGCAGGGTCGCCGCGAGCAGGAACTGCCAGGGTTCGGAATGCGCGAGCGCCAGCAGCAGGAAGGAGGCCATCGAGAAGATCGTGCCGCCGAGCAGCGCCGCCCTGGAGCCGAAGCGGGCGGAGATCGCGCCCGCCTTGATCCCGAGGATCGTCATCCCGATCGTCGAGGGCAGCAGGTATAGGCCCGAGACGACGACCGAGGCGCCGAAGCCGAAGCCGGTGCTGGTCGGCAGCTGGGCGAACTGGGGGAAGACGATGAAGGACGCATAGAGGCCGGCGCCGAGCAGGAAGGCGGCGGCGTTGGTCGTCCAGACCCCGCGGATCCGCATCATCGCCATGTCGACCAGGGGGTTCTCGCTGCGCACCTCGACCGCGATCCAGGCGACGATGAAGGCGAAGCCGACGAGGGTGAGGCCGACCGTCTTGGTCGAGGCCCAGCCCCACTCGGTGGTCTGGCTGATCGCCAGCAGCACGGCCGAGATCCCGATCGTCATCAGCGCCGCGGCGAGCCAGTTGACCTTGCCGGGGACGCGGACCGGCGATTCCGGGACCAGGCGCCAGGTGAGGATCCCGGCGGCGACGACCGCCACCAACGGGATCCAGAACAGCCAGTGGTAGTCGAGGTGCTCGACGATCACGCCAGAGAGCACGATCCCGAGGCCGCCGCCGACGCCGAGGATCGCCGAGAGCAGCCCGATCCCCCCGGCCACCTTCTCGGGCGGGAACTCGTCGCGGACGATGCCGAAGGCGAGCGGGAAGATGCCGCCGGCGACGCCCTGGATGACGCGGGCCGCGATCAGGACCGGCAGCGTTGTGGCGACGGCGGCCATCAGGGTGCCGACGGTGAGGATGGCGAAGGTCCAGAGCAGCAGCTTCTCCTTGCCGTACATGTCGCCGAGCCGTCCGATGATCGCTGTGCCGACCGAGGCGGCGAGCAGGTAGCCGGTGAGCAGCCAGGTGATCCCGGTCTCCGTCGTGTGGAGTTCTTTCTCCATGGTCGGCAGGGCCGGCACCACCAGCGAGCTCAGCATCGCGTAGGCGAGCCCGCCGAGCGCGAGCACGGCGAGGGTGACGTTCGGGTGGGTGCGGTCTGCGGTCTCGGAGGCCATGGGTGTGGGGGCGAGGCTGGAGAGGGCCTCGGGCCAAGTGGGCTACGGTACCGGAATGGCCATTCCGGTACTTCAAGGCAGCCCCTGGTCCGAGCTCGACGCCGAGGGCAAACGGGCGAGGCTGCTGCGGGCGGCGAGCGAGGTCTTCGCCCGCTCCGGCCTCGACGCGCCGATGCCGGAGATCGCCGCCGCAGCCGGGGCCGGAGTCGGCAGCGTCTACCGTCAGTTCGCCTCGAAGCGCGAGCTGCTGGCCGCGCTCGTGATCGAGCGCCTCGAGTCGGTCACGGACGACGCCGAGGCTGCGATCGCGAGCCCCGAAGGCCCCTGGGCGGCCCTGGTCGGCCTGCTTCACGACTACGCCGAGCGCCAGGCCGGTGATGACGTCGTCGGCGAGGCGATCGCCTGCGTCTCGACCGATCCCGACGTCGCCCTCGCCTACGCGACCACGAATGCCGCCCTCGAACGGCTGCTCGAGGCGGGTCGCGAACAGGGTCGCCTGCGGCCTGACGCGACCGCTGACGACCTGCGGCTGATCTTCGCCGCGACCCGCGCCGCGGGGCAGCTCGAGCCCGGGGCCTGGCGGCGGATGCTGGAGCTCGGCATCGACGCGCTCGACGCCGAGTCGGGCGGACGCTGAAGACGATGGGTAGCGTCTGAGTCGAGCGGAGCTCGAGGATGGACCCGACAACCCGATATGCGCTGAGTGATGGGGCGAGCATCGCCTACCAGGTCATGGGGGAGGGCCCCATCGATCTGTTGATCATCTCCGGTTGGGTCACCCAGCTCGAGCACACCTGGGAGGCACCCGCGGCGCGGCGCTTTTTCGGGCGCCTGGCCGAATTCAGCCGTCTGATCATGTTCGACCGGCGCGGCACCGGGCTATCCGACGAGCTCGGCGATGACCACACGCTGGAGCAGGACGTCCTAGATGCGCTCGCCGTCCTCGACGCCGCCGGCAGCGATCGGGCGGTCGTCTATTCCAAATGGCTGGGAGGGCCGACGAGCGTGCTCCTGGCCGCCGATCACCCCGACCGAGTCTCGGCTTTGGTCCTGTACGCGTCGGCCGCGCGCGGCTCCTGGGCGCCCGATTACGACTGGGCGATGACGGCAGAGCAGCGCGAGGAGCTTGTGAAAGCAAGCGTCCAGGAATGGGGCGAGGGCAGCAACAAGGAGTCCGAGAGGTGGGCGCCGTCGGCGGTCGGCGACCCGGTGCTGATGGCCTGGCTCGCGCGTTTGCAGCGCCTGATCGCAAGTCCCACCCAGGCGGATCGGCGCTGGCGCGAAGCGGGCGAACATGATGTCCGTGACGCGCTGGATCGGGTCCGTGTTCCGACCTTGGTCATGCACCGACCCGATGAGCACGTCTGGGACGTGCGTCACTCGCTGTACCTCGCGGAGCAAATACCCGAGGCGCGATACGTGGCGCTGAGCGGCGAGGACGCGGTCGACTTCGTCGGCGACGCCGACGCGATCATCGAAGAGGTCGAGGAGTTCCTCACCGGGGTGCGCGGAGGCGGTGAGCGTACGCGCGCCCTGCTCACCGTGATGTTCACCGACATCGTCGATTCCACCCGACGCGCCTCGGTGCTCGGCGATGCGCGGTGGCGCGATCTGCTCGCCCGGCACGATGAGGTGGTGCGTAGGGAGCTCGCCCGCTACGGCGGGCGGGAGGTCAAGACAATGGGCGACGGCTTCCTGGTCACCTTCGCCACCACGCCATCCGCTGCCCTGCGCTGCGCCGTTGCCGTTGCCGACGCGGCGAGTGAGATCGGAGTCGAGGTCCGCGTCGGGGTTCACACGGGGGAGTGCGAGCTGATCGGTGAGGACGTCGGCGGCATGGCCGTTCACATCGCCGCCCGGGTAAACGGGCTGGCAACGGCCGGCGAGGTGCTCGTCTCAGGCCCCGTGTCCGGTGCGGTCGCGGGCGGCGGCTTTGCCTTCGAACCCCGGGGCACGCACGAGCTCAAGGGCGTGCCGGGCGAGTGGCCGCTCTTTGCGCTTGAGCGCTGAGCGCAACCACCGCCATCAACGGGTCCCTGGAAGAAAGGCCGGAAGTGCTGTAAAAGGCCAAGTGCGTGAAGGTCAAGAAGCCCACGAGGAGGCCGCCCCATCACTGAGCCGGAGGAACGACTCGAGCAGCTCGGCATCTTCCTCCCGGATGCCTTCCCGACCCTCGGCGTCTACATCCCCGCCAAGCGCCACGGCGAGTTGGTCTTCGTCTCCGGGCACGGCCCCTTCGACCTCGACCGCCTCGCGGCCGCGCCTGGAGGCGAGATCACGCCGGAGGTCGCGATCGGGGCCCTGATCCAGGGCAAGGTCGGAGCGGAGATCTCCGAAGCCGAGGCGGTGAAGGCGGCCCGAGCGGTGGCGGTGATGATGCTCACCTCGCTGCGAGCCGAGCTCGGCTCGCTCGACCGGGTGACGTCGATCCTCAAGGTCTTCGGCATGGTCAACTGCGCCCCCGGATTCATCAACATGGCCGCGGTCATCGACGGTTGCTCGCAGCTGCTCGTCGAAGTCTTCGGCGAGGAGGTCGGGCAGCACGCGCGCTCCGCCCCCGGGGTCGCGGAGCTTCCCCTCGGTGTGCCGGTCGTTGCCGACATGGTCGTCGCCGTCGAGTAGGGGACTGGTCGAAGGCCTGGCTGGGCTTGACCCAGCACCGACTCGGTGGTCTAGTCATGGCTCCTGTTGCCACGACTGGATGGAGACTTGTATGAGCGGCGAGATGAAGCTGGAGGCGGTGGTCCTGGCGGTGGCGGACGTCGACCGCGCGAAGGAGTTCTACGAGCGGCTCGGCTGGCGGCTCGACGCCGACTTCGTGGACGGCGACCTCCGGCTGATTCAGATGACGCCGCCCGGCTCGGCCTGTTCGATCCACTTCGGCAAGAACCTGACCGCCGCCGCGCCGGGCGGCATCGGTGACATCCACCTGGTCGTCGACGACATCGACGCCGCCCGCGAGGAGCTGGCGGGCAAGGGGATCGAGGTGAGCGAGGTGTACCACTGCGCGAGCGGGATCGCATGCCGCTACCGCGACGTCGGAGAGCTGCTGCCCGACGCCGGGCTCGACGGCCGCGAAGACGGACGCGACCCCGAGGGGCAGAGCTACTCCTCGTTCGTCTCGTTCAGCGATCCGGACGGCAACGGCTGGGTGCTCCAGGAGATCACCGAGCGCCTGCCGGGCCGATGAGCGACGGGGGATCGGGCATGGACGTCGAGAAGCTCACCACCCTGCTGCGCGACGCCGAGGAGCACCACGGCGAATACGAGCCGACGGCTCCCAAACATCACTGGTCGACGTGGTACGCGGCCTACATCGTCGCCCGCGACGAAGGTAAGAGCGAGGAGGATGCCTTCGAGGCCGCGACCCGGCACACGGAGGGGGGTCATTGAGACCCGACTCGGGATACTGCCGCGATGCCGCATGGCCACGCACACGTGCCCGAGGAGCTGACCGAGGGCTCGAGCGCGCCGACGCGTAGCGAGCGGGTCCTCGAGCTCAGCGCCGTGGCGCTGCTCTCGCTGACCGTCCTCGCCACCGCGTGGAGCGGCTACCAGGCCTCCCTCTGGTCCGGCGAGCAGTCCCAGCACTACGCCCAGGCCTCGGCGACGAGGATCAAGGCCCAGCAGGCCTCGACCCACGCGGGTCAGTCGCGGATCGACGACCTCCTCTACTTCAACGGCTGGCTGAATGCCCACCAGGCGGGCAACGAGGGCCTCGCGAAGATCTACGAACGACGGTTCAGGCCGGCGTTCGTCCCGGCCTTCAACGCCTGGATCGCCCAGCATCCGTTCACCAACCCCGAGGCGATCCCGGGGCCGCTCTACATGCCGCAGTACCGCCTGGCGGACACCGCTCGCTCGGCGACCTTGAGCAGCGAAGCCGACGACCTCTACCAGGAGGGCACCGACGCCAAGGACAACGACGACGACTACATCCTCTCGACGGTCTTCTTCGCGGCGGTGCTCTTCTTTGCCGGCATCTCGCTGCGCGTGGATTGGCGCCGGCTGCGGATCGCCGTGCTCGCTTTCGCGTCCACGATGCTGATCGGCGGCATCGTCTTCGTGCTGACGCTGCCGATCGCCTGAGGCTCAACGCTGGGCGTCAAAGCGCCTCGAGCTCGGGGATGACCTGCTCGCCGACGAGCCGGACCTGCTCCTCGAGGCCGGGCAGCCCCTCGATCTCTATCCCTGCCCAGGCCTTCAAAGTGAACGGATCCGTGAACGAGACCAGGGCGTGGTTGAGGCCCGAGGGGGCGTAGGCCTCGGCCAGCCACCGCACCCAGTCCTCCGGGGTCCCGGCCACCATGATCCGGTCGGCGACCTCGTCCGGAGTTGCCTCGAGCGCGCCCTGGACGTCGCCGGCGGCGAAGGCGTCTTTGACCGGCGCGACCCGGGCCGGCTCGATCCCGTGTCGTTCCAGCAGCGCCGGCGGCATCGAGGGGATGTAGAACGCCGCCAGGATCCTTCCTGCGCGGCGGGCTACCTCGCCGTCGGGGGCGATCGCGCCGAGCAGCGAGTCACCGAGGTCGAGGCCGTCCGTGCTGCGGCCGGCGCGCTCCGCGCCCCGTCCGAAGCTGTCCACCGCGTAGCCGAGCGCCTCGGGCGAGTACGCGCAGGCGGTGTGCAGGCCGTCGGCGATCTCGCCGGCGAGCTCCATCGACTTGGGGCCGCCCATCGCGCCGATCTTCAGCGGCAGGTGCTCCTGCACGGGGCGGGCCGCTGTCGTGACCCCGGAGTAGGAGTAGAAGTCGCCGGCGAACTCGATCGAGCCCTCGTCGAGGAAGGTGCGCATGACGTGGTGGGCCTCGCGCAGCCGGGCGATCGGCCGCGTCCCGCGCCACTCGACGCCGTACTGCTCGAGCATCGCGATGTTGCCGATTCCGAACACGACCTCGGCCCGCCCGTCGCTGAGCTCGTCGAGCGTGGCCGCGAGCTGGGCCACATAGGTCGGCTCGCGCATGTAGATCGGCGCGACGCAGGGCCCGAGCCGGATCCGGTCGGTGCGCTGGGCGATGGCGGCAAACAGCAGCCAGGGATCCTTGTGGTAGATCTCATCGGCGCTGTAACAGGCGTGGTACCCGAGCCTGTCGGCCAGCGCAGCGGCATCGAGAAGCTCATTCACCGGCTGCTCGGGCAGCATTTGGAAGCTGAGAAGCACGCCGGGCCAGCCTAACTCCCCGATCTCAAGGACCCGCATGCCAAATTGCCGCGTTTTCCACGCGTGACGTGGAAAACGTGATGAGATCTGCCCGTCGGAACCGGGTCTTGCCCTGAACCGCCCGCTATCCCGGCAGCTGGGGATCGTCGCTGTCGATCTCCTCGGCGGTGCCGTCGATGTCGTACTCGTGGCGGGCCGCGCCGTTGGTGCTCTCCGGGCCTTTCGCGTACCCGTAGGCCCGCCGTGCCGAGTCGGCGGCACCATAGGCCCCGTATGCGGCTCCCGCGGGGCCGCCCATGACGACGAACCGCTTCCCGAACACTCCCTTGAGGAGGTGACGGACGATCGCCCGGGTGGGGGGGATGAGGAAGATCAGCCCGACGATGTCGGTGAGGAAGCCGGGGGCGAGGAGGAGGGTGCCGCCGATCGCGATCAGCAGCCCGTCGGCGACCTCGCGGCCGGGGAAGCGTCGTTCGGCGATCGCCTTGTTGAACCGCTCCCAGGCGCCGCGGCCCTGGTGGCGCAGCAGCAAGGAGCCGAGCACGGCGTCGGCGAGCAGCAGCGCGATCGTCGGCCAGACCCCGATCAGCCCGCCGATCTGGATGATCACGTAGAGCTCGAGGATCGGGACGATGATGAAGAGGGCGATGAGAATCGGCATGGGAACAGCCTAATGAGCCGCGATCACGGCCTGATTCAGGCGGGTGCCGCGGCCGCAGCGGCGGCCTCGAGCTCGGCCAGCGAGTGCTCGATCCCCTCGGCGATCACGTCGACGTCGTCGACGCTGTCGTAGTCGGCGAGCAGGCCGAATCCGATCCGGCCGTTGTAGCTCATGATCGCGACCGCGAGGACGTGGTTCTGAGGCAGGAAGGCGACCGGGAAGATCTCCTCCATCTCGCGGCCGAGGACGTAGAGCGGGACCTGGGGGCCGGGGACGTTGGTGACGATCATGTTGAAGAGGCGGGTCGAGAAGTTCACCCGCGAGGCCTGGGCCAGCAGGGTCGGCGGGGCAAAGTCGTTGAAGCGCGAGATCACTTCCGCCCCCAGCGCCTGCTTGGAGCGCTTCAGCCCCTCCATCTGCTCGGTGACCACCCGCAGCCGCCGCACCGGGTCCTCGACGTAGACCGGCAGCGGCCCCCGCATCGCCGCGATCTTGTTGCCGAGGTCGCCGCGCTCGTCTGCCGTCCGGATCGAGACCGGGACGAGGGCGCGCAGCTCGAGCCCCTCGGTGCGGATGCCGCGGCCGTGCAGCCACTCGCGCAGGGCGCCGGTCACCACCGCGAGGACGACGTCGTTGACGGTGCCCCCGAGCGTGTCCTTGATCCGTTTGAAGGTAGCGAGCTCCGAGCGCGCCCAGACGAAGCGTCGGTGCGGGCCGATCGGCTGGTTGAGGGGGACGTCGGGGGCCGGGTCCGCGAAGGCGCCCACCACCTCGGTCAGCCCCTCCACCGCCTCGACCAGCTTGCGCGCCGCCGCCTCCGGGCTGCGGACCGCATCGAATGCCCGCTCGGCCAGCTTCAACGGCGCCCCGGCGGCGTCGGTCGCCGCCCGGGTGACCAGCTGCGTGGTGCTCGGCTGCGGGCGCGGGACCCAGTCGTCGATGACGGCGCTCGGCGGCGGCACCGGCTCGAGGTCGAACAGCACCGTGCCGATGTCGACGCCTGAGATCCCGTCGACCATCGCGTGATGAGTCTTGGTCAGGATCGCGAAGCGGTCGCGCTCAAGGCCCTGGACCAGCCACAGCTCCCAGAGCGGCTTCGAGCGATCGAGCTGCTGCGAAAAGACCCGAGCCGCGAGGCGGCGCAGCTCGTCCTCGCCGCCCGGCTCCGGCAGCGCGCTGTGACGGATGTGGTAGGTGAGGTTGAAGTTGACGTCGTCGGCCCAGAGCGGGCGGCCCGCCTCCAGCGGCGGCACGACCAGGCGCTGGCGGAAGCGGGGGACCTGCGAGAGGCGGCCGCGGACATGCTCGACGAGGTCGACGTAGAGCGGCGGCGGGCCCTCGAAGATGAGGATGGCGCCGACGTGCATATGGCTCGAGTCGGTCTCGTTCGTCAGGAACGATGCGTCGACGGCGGTCAGCCGGTCCAGGTGATTTCCCTCGGTGCTCATGGTGGAAGGCTAGCTGCCATCGCTACCCTCCCGTTCATGGAGTCAACCGCAACCTCCGCTCCGCGGCGGGTACTGCTCGCCGCCCCGCGCGGATACTGCGCCGGCGTCGACCGCGCCGTGCAGACCGTCGAGCGCGCCCTCGACCTCTACGGCGCCCCCGTCTACGTCCGCAAGGAGATCGTCCATAACAAGCACGTCGTCGAGGAGCTCTCCAAGCGCGGGGCGATCTTCGTCGAGGAGGAGACCGAGGTCCCCGAGGGGGAGATGGTCGTCTTCTCCGCCCACGGCGTCGCCCCCGCGGTCCACGACAACGCCGCCGCCCGGCAGCTGCGCACGATCGACGCCACCTGCCCCCTGGTGACCAAGGTCCACGTCGAGGCGCGGCGCTTCGCCGCCGACGGCTACACGATCGTGATGATCGGCCACGAGGGCCACGAGGAGGTCGAAGGGACGACCGGCGAGGCGCCCCAGAGCATCGTCCTGGTCCAGACGGTCGAGGAGGTCGCCGGCCTCGACGTCCCCGACCCCGAGCGCGTCGCCTTCATCACCCAGACCACCCTTTCGGTCGACGAGACCGCCGAGATCATCGCCGCCCTGCGGGCCAAGTTCCCCTCGATCGTCAGCTCCAAAACCGACGACATCTGTTACGCGACGACCAACCGCCAGATCGCCGTCAAGCAGCTCGCCCGCGAGTGCGAGCTGGTGCTGGTGATCGGCTCGACCAACTCCTCGAACTCGAACCGCCTGGTCGAGGTCGCGCGCGAACACGGCGCCGCCTCGCACCTGATCGACAACCACACCCAGGTCCGCGAGGAGTGGCTGGAGGGCGTCGAGACGGTCGGCATCACCTCGGGCGCCAGCGCCCCCGAGGAGCTGGTCGAGGCGCTGGTCGAGTCCTTCCGCGAGCGCGGCGCCGAGGACGTCGGCGAGCTCCGCACCGTCCACGAGGACGTCCGCTTCATGCTGCCCAAGGAGATCCGCGAAGAGATCGCCTCCCGCGCCTAGCGGCGCGCCGCCCGGCCCTACTCGTAGGGCGCGTAGCGGTGGTGGAGCATCAGGTCGTTGCCGTCTGGATCGGTGAACAGGGCCATGTGGCAGACGCCGGTGTCGAAGACGTCGCCGGCGAACTCGACACCCTTGCCCTCCAGCTCGGCCTTCGTGGCCGCCACGTCGTCGACGTGCAGCGCCGGGTGGGCGTTCTTCTGGGGCGCGAACTCCATCCCCATTTTCGCCGGTTCCCAGATCCCGAAGCAGGTCTCGCCGACCCAGAACTCGAAGCGGCCCTTCTCGTCGGGGCGCAGGCCCAGCGTCTCGACGTAGAAGCTTCGCGAGCGCTCGGCGTCGGTAGAGGGGATTCCGACGAAGTCCAGCTTGGCGATCATGGGTTCTCCTTCCTAGGGGACACGACTGAGGCTAGGGCACCCCGGCGGCGAAGCTGACCGACCAGACGCGCTGGCCGGGGGCCGGGCGCAGCTCGAGCGTGTGGCTCTCGTGGCGGGGATGCGCGGCGAGCTCGTAGAGAGCTGGGCCGTCGACCGCGACCGGGCCGGCCGGCCGGCCGTCGATCAGCACCTCGACCTCACCGTCCCCCTCGATCGTCGCGAAGGCGCCGCCGGCCTCATAGGCGAGGCTGAGCACGTCGCCGTCCTCGCCGGCGGTCCACGGCGACTCCCAGGAGCCGCCGGGGAAGACCTCGGGGCTCGGCGCCATCACCCGGGCGCCGGCGCCGTCGGTCTCGCGCAGCGGCTCGAGCGGGGCAGGCAGCTCGCGCAGGGCGTCGAGCTCGCGCAGCTCCGCCTGGATCGCCTCCTCGGTGCCCGCGTATTCACCCTCGCCGAAGTGGTACCAGGCCAGCGCCCCGCCGAGGCTCCAGAGGAAGAGGCTCGGCCAGCCCTCACAGCCGTAGGCGTGCCAGAGGGCCCGCTCGGCGTCGACCGCGACCGGGAACTCGACACCAAGGCGCCGGAGCCCGGCGGCGACGACCGCGGGGTCGGCGCCGAAGGGGAAGCGGGGCGCCTGGACGGCGATCGTCCGCAGGCCGGCCTCGCGATATCGGCGGTCCCACTCGATCACGTAGGGGAGGGTCCTGACGCTGTTGAGCTGGGCGAAGTCGATGAAGTGGACGAGTGTCGGGCCGCCCGCCGTGAGCACCGGCATCGACGCCGGCTCCTCGCCGATCCAGGGCATTCCTCCGGGAAGATCGGGGGCCGCGATGTTCTCCCGGTCGGGACGCACGCGCCGGACGTTATCCTGGGGCCGACCAGTAGAGGCAAGCCAAGGAGGACTCAAGTGAGCAACGACGTCTGGCAGAGGATCGAGCAGGCCCGCAGCGAGTGGAACGTGCTCGAGCACCCCTTCTACCAGCGCTGGTCCGCCGGCGAGCTGAGCCGTGAGGAGCTGGCCGACTACTCGGGCCAGTACCGCCACGCGACCGCCGCCATCGCCCGCCTCAGCGCTGACGTCGCCGAGTCCGCCCCGGAGTCTGAGCGCGCCGAGCTGCGCCGCCATGCCGAGGAGGAGAAGGCCCACATCGCCCTCTGGGACGGTTTCGTCGAGGAGGTCGGCGGCGAGGTCGGCGCCGAGCCCACGGCCGAGACCCGCGAGTGCGTCGAGGTCTGGTCGGCGAACGGTGACCGCCTGACCCAGCTCGTCCGCCTCTACGCGATCGAGAGCGGCCAGCCGGCCATCTCCAGCACCAAGCGCGAGGGCCTGGCCGAGCACTACGGGATCGGCGACGGCCCCGGCAACGAGTACTTCCGCGTGCACGAGGAGGCCGACGTCGATCACGCCGCCGAGGGCCGATCGCTGATCGAAGCCCACCTCGCGGGCGCCGACCCCGACGCGCTGGTCGCCGCAGCCGAGGCGACCTTCAAAGCCAACTGGCGCCTCCTCGACGGCGTCACCGCCGCCTAGGGGCTCTTGCCCGGCGGCTACTTCCCCGGCGAGGATCGCCGACGCTATAACCGGCGCGTCGATTGGATCGCCGGCGTCGTCCTCGGCGTCGTCCTCGGCCTGGCGGTGATCATCGCCTTCCTCGTCTTCAGCAGCGAAGGCACGATCGATGCCCCGAGCATCTCCGGCGTCGACACCGGAAAGCCGACGGGCAAAGAATCGACGACGACGCCGGGGGAATCAGCGGCGACGACGCCTAGAGAAGTCAAGCCGCCGGCGCCGGCGGGCGGGTCGCGCTAACTTCTGAGGGGCGATGTTCGAGATCGTTCTCGCCAGCGTCCCGCTTCTTCTTCTCCTGGTGGCCCTGCTCCTGGGCCACTATCCCGGCTGCGACGCGATCGTCCGCCTTTCGGAGAGACTCTCGCCCCGCTCGCTCGGACGACGGGCCCGGCCGCGCCGCTCGCGCCGCCCGATTCCGCCCCGCTCCTTCGCCGCCAGCGGCGGCCTCCTGATCGCCTTCGGCCTCGCGCAGCGCCCGCCGCCACTCGCTTCCTAGCCAAGAAACGGGCCCGACAGCCGTCGCGGCCCGACTCGGCGTGGGGGCTCCTTGCAGTCGCCATGCCATGAGCCAAGGAGCGAATCTTGAAACCGAACACATTGCGTGCAGTGCTGGGCGGCGGCGTGATCGTCATCGCGATCGTGCTGCTGATCGTGCTCAAGGGCAGCAACGACGACAGCAGCGCCAATACAGACGGCGGCAAGCTGGAGACGATCGTCATCAAGAACGGCAAACCGGTCGGCGGCATCCGCCAGCTGACCTACAACAAGGGGGATCAGATCCTCTTCAAGGTGGACTCGGACGTCAGCGACGAGGTCCACATGCACGGCTACGACATCATGAAGGACGTCAAGGCCGGCGGCTCGGTCACCTTCGACTTCCCGGCGACGATCGAAGGCGTATTCGAGGCTGAGCTCGAGGGTCGCAAAGAACAGATCCTCGAACTGACCGTCAACCCATGAGCCTGGTCCACGCGCTGCCGTTCGCGCACGCGCTGGTCGCGCGCAAAGACCTGCCGATCCCGGCATGGCTGTTCGCGTGGGGAGCATCGATCGTCCTGATCGTCTCCTTCTTCGCGCTGTCCGCCGCCTGGCGCGAGCCCCGCTTCGAGAAGGAACATTGGCGTCCTCTCGGGGCGGGGCTCTCGCGAGCCCTGCTCGGGATCCCGGCGCAGGTGATCTGCGGTTTTGTCGGCGTCGCCCTGCTCGGGGTCTCGATCTATTCCGGCATCCACGGGACCGAGGCGCCAGATCGCAACTTCGCGATCACCTTCCTCTTCGTCACCGCCTGGCTCGGCTTCCCGCTGTTCAGCGTCATCTTCGGCAACGTCTTCAAGCCGTTCAACCCCTGGCGGGCGATCGGCCGTGCCTGCGGGGGCGCCTTCGAGGCCTTTGCCGGCCAGCGGTTCGCCCATGCCCGCTACCCGGAGCGGCTCGGGCGCTGGCCGGCGGCGATCGGCCTGCTCGCCGTCGTCTGGCTGGAGATCGTCTACGGCACCAGCGGCGGCGTCGCCGTCGGCCTGGCGCCGCACGCAGCCGGGGTCGCTGCCCTCTATTACTCGATCTACACGCTGGCGATGATGGCCCTGTTCGGCGTCGAGGAGTGGTGCGAGACGGGAGAGATCTTCTCCGTCTACTTCGGGATGTTCTCCCGCCTCGGATTCCTCGGCGTCCGCGACGGGCGCCTCGGCCGGCGCCGGCCGCTCTCGGCGGCGACGACCTGGGCGACGATCCCCGGCTCGGCCGCCGTCGTCATCGCCTCGATCTCGACCACCAGCTTCGACGGCGCCCAGGAGGGCGCCTACAAGTCGGGGATCAAGAGCGTCTTCGAATGGCTCTCGGACCGCGGCTTCGAGCTGGCGACCGCGCTCCACCTCACCGACACGATCTTCATCGCGCTCACCTTCGTCGGCGTCAGCCTCGTCTTCCTGATCGGGGTCCGGGGTATGGCCAGCGTTCAGGGTGCGCCCCCGTTCAAGAAATTGCGCGACGGCTTCGCCCACACCCTGATCCCGATCGCATTCGCCTACCTCGTCGCCCACTACTTCAGCCTCTTCATCTTCCAGGAGCAGGCGCAGTTCACCTACCTGCTCTCCGACCCCCTGGGGACGGCGACGACCGACCTCTTCGGGACCGCCTCAGCCGGGATCAACTTCCGGGTGATCAGCTCGAACACCATCTGGTACGTGCAGGTGGCGGCGCTGGTGATCGGCCACGTGCTCGGCCTCACCCTCGCCCACGATCGCGCCACGGCCTGGTGGGGCGACTACCGCCAGGCGGCCCGCTCCCAGTACTGGATGCTCGCCGTGATGGTCGCCTTCACCTGCTTCGGCCTGTATCTGCTGTCGGTGGCGAACGGCTGAAATGGGCGAGTTGGTCGCGCTATGCGCGACCAACTCGCCCTAACCTGGGGCGATGCTCCCCGTCGCCCACGTCGGCCACTACCTCTGGGTGCTCTACCTACCGCCGATCCTGATCGTGATCGGCTCCATCGTCCGAACCAAAGTGCTTGAACGACGGGAGAAGCGTCGGGATCTCGACCGAAGTACCGACGAGAAAGCGTCACGAAGCGCCGACTAGCGAACGTCACGATCTGATTCTCCGTGAGCGGCGCCGATATGGAACTTAGCCGCCGCCCCGGAAGCGAAGCTGAGGAGGCGGCGGTTTATGAGGACGGGACCAGCGGTCGAGCGCGTTAGAGAATCTCGGCCAGGCGCTCTTCGAGCGCCTTCGAAATCTCGTCCCTGACCGGCCCCTCGGCCAGCCGTTCGACCAGCGACTCGAGGAATCCCTCGATGATCAGGCTCTTGGCGTCGGCGGGGCTGAGCCCGCGCGAGGTCAGATAGAAGAGCTGCTCCTTGTCGATCTGGGCGATCGCCGCGGCGTGGGTGCAGCGGACGTCGTCGGCTTCGATCTCGAGGCCGGGGATCGCGTCGGCGTGGGCCTCGGGGGAGAGCAGCAGGTTGCGGCACTCCTGGAAGGCATCGGTGCCCTGGGCGCCGGGGTCGACGCGGATCATTCCGCGCCAGACGGCGGTCGAGCCGGCGGCGAGGACGCCGCGGAAGGCGAGGTCGGAGAAGGTGTTCGGCGCCGCGTGCTCCTGGGTCGTGTCGAAGTCGAGGTGCTGGCCGGGCCCGCTGGCGTAGCCGCCCGTCACCCGCGCCTCGGAGCCGGGGCCGGCGAGCTTCGTCTCCATCCGCACCTTGCCGCGCGCCGAGCCGAAGCCGAGCGCCGTCCAGTCGAGGCGGCCGTCGCGTTCCACCTGGGCGCGCTGGGTGGCGAAGATCCATGCCTTCTCGGAAACGTCCTGGGTGCTGACGTAGCGCAGGGTCGCGGCCTGGCCCACGTGCAGCTCGACCACCGAGTTGAAGAGCCCGTCGGTCTCGTCTCCGCTCGAGGAGCAGTGCTCCCAGACCTCGGCCTCGGCGCCCTCCTCGAGGACGATCAGGGTGCGCCAGGCGACGGCGCCGCCGTCCTCGTCGAGCGGCAGCTCGACCCGGATCGGGTCGGCGACCTTGACGCCGCGGGGGACGTGGACGAGGACGCCGTCGCGCCAGGCGGCCTCGTTGCGGGCGACGAACGGGTCCTCGGCAGGGACCAGCGACCCGAGCCGCTCTCGCAGCAGCTCCTCATGAGTCTCGAGCGCCTCGCCGAGCGGCAGCACCGTCGCGCCCTCGGCGCCCTCGATCGTGGCGCCGGCGCCGGCCGGCGAGTAGCCGTCGATCTCCAGCGTCGAGAGGTCGGTGAATTCCCAGCCCTTCGACTTATGGTCGGGGAGGGGTAGCTCCCGCGCGAGAGAGGCGCCCTTTTGGCGCCTCTCGGAAAGCCAGGTCGGTTCGGTCGCGACCTCAGCCAATGCTTCCCTCCATCTGCAGCTCGATCAGCCGGTTGAGCTCGACCGCGTACTCCATCGGCAGCTCTTTGGTGACCGGCTCGATGAAGCCGTTGACGATCATCTTCGAGGCCTCCTCCTCGTCGAGCCCGCGGCTCTGGAGATAGAAGAGCTGCTCGTCGCCGATTTTCGAGACGGTCGCCTCATGGCCGACGTCGGCGTCGTTCTCGTCGATGCGGATCGTCGGATAGGTGTCAGAGCGCGAGTCCTCGTCGAGCAGCAGCGCGTCGCAGACGACCTTGGAGCGGGATTCGCTGGCCCCATCTGCGACCTCGAGCAGACCGCGGTAGGTGGCGCGGCCGCCGTCCTTGGAGATCGACTTCGAGAAGATCGACGACGACGTCTTCGGCGCCGCGTGGATGATCTTGCCGCCGGCGTCCTGGTGCTGTCCCTTGCCGGCGAAGGCGATCGAAAGGATCTCGCCGTGGGCTTCGCGGCCGAGCAGGTAGATCGACGGGTACTTCATCGTCAGTTTCGAGCCGAGGTTGCAGTCGACCCACTCCATCGTCGCCTTCTCGTGGGCGACCGCCCGCTTGGTGACGAGGTTGAAGACGTTCTGCGACCAGTTCTGGACCGTCGTGTATCGGACCCGCGAGCTCTTCTTGGCGCAGATCTCGACCACGGCGGAGTGCAGCGAGTCGCTCGAGTAGACCGGCGCGGTGCAGCCCTCGATGTAGTGGACGTCGGCGCCCTCCTCGCAGATGATCAGCGTCCGCTCGAACTGGCCCATGTTCTCGGTGTTGATCCGGAAATAGGCCTGCAGCGGCATCTCGACCTTGACCCCGGCCGGCACGTAGACGAAGGAGCCGCCCGACCAGACGGCGGAGTTGAGCGCCGCCAGTTTGTTGTCGTTGGCGGGGATGATCGTCGCCCAGTACTCGCGGACGAGGTCCTCGTGCTCGCGCAGCGCGGTGTCCATGTCGGTGAAGATCACGCCCTGGGCCTCGAGCTTCTCGTTGACCTGGTGGTAGACGACCTCGGACTCGTACTGGGCGCCTACGCCGGAGAGGAATTTGCGCTCCGCCTCCGGAATGCCGAGCCGGTCGAAGGTGTTTTTGATGTCCTCGGGGACCTCGCTCCAGTCACGGCTGTTTTTCTCCGAGGCGCGGACGAAGTAATGGATGTCGTCCCAGTCGATCTGGGCGAGGTTGCCGCCCCAGGCCGGGGTCGGGCGCGAGTAGAAGTGCTCGAGCGCCTTGAGGCGGAAGTCGCGCATCCACTGCGGCTCGTCCTTGTAGTCGGAGATCGATTCGACCACCTCGCGGCTGAGGCCCTTCGGAGCTTTGTAGGCGTAGCCGCTCTCGGAATCGTGAAAGCCGAACTTCTCCTTGTAATCGGCGTTGATGCCGGCGAGCTCTCTTTTCTCTGCGACTGCCTCGGGCGTGGCCATTACTGCTCGACCTCCAGGACGATGGTGTCGTTCTCGATGGTGACCGGGAACGTTCGCACCGGAGCATAGGCGGGAAGCGTCTTCGGCCTGCCGGTGGTCAGGTCGAAGAGCGAGCCGTGACGGGGGCACTCGACGGTGCAGGTGGCCGCATCGAACTCGCCCTCGGCGAGCGGGCCGTCGTCGTGTGAGCATCGATCCTCGATCGCGTAGAGCTGACCGTCGCAGTTGAAGACGCCGATCTTGCCGCCGTCGTGCTCGACCAGGCGCATCGAGCCGGGCTCCAGCTCGGCGGCCGGACAGACGGAGACGGTTGTTCCAGCGGTATCGGTCAAGGAGAGACGCTTTCCCCGCGAGGCAGATAGTGCGGGTTGAGACTTAATCCTACTTCTACGGTCGGATTTTAGCGGCCGGGGTCGATGGGCCTGGCCATAGGGTGCCGCGCATGGACATCGGCCTCGCCCTCGCCGCGGCGCTCTTCTTCGCCCTCGGGACGGTGCTCCAGCAGAGGGCGGGGCTGGAAAAGCCCTCCGAGGGCGCCAGGTCCAGCCTGCTCCTGCGGATGGCGAGGCGGCCGGTCTGGCTGGCGGGGATCGCATCTGACGCGGTCGGCTTCGCCTGTCAGGCGGTCGCCCTCGCGATCGGGCGGCTGGCCGTCGTCCAGCCGCTGCTGGTCTCGACCGTCGTCTTCGCCCTGCCCCTGGGGGCGCGCCTCACCGGGCAGCGGATCAGGCGGATCGACATCGGCGCCGCGGCACTCGTCGTCGTCGCCCTGATCGCCTTCCTGACGATCGCCGATCCCTCCGGCGGCCGCGACGACGCCCCGCTCGGGCAGTGGCTGGTGGCGGGCGGGATCTGCGTCGCCGCCTGCGTTCCTCTGTACCTCCTCTCGCGGAGCGGCCCGGCGCCGCGCCGCGCGGCGATGCTCGGGATCGCGACCGGCATCCTCTTCGCCCTCTCCGCGGCGCTGACCAAGGTGGTCGCCGACCAGGTCGATGACGAACTCTTCGGGGTCTTCGTCCACTGGCAGCTCTACGCCCTGGTTGTCGTCGGCTACGCCTCGATGACCTTCAACCAGCTCGCGCTCAATACCGGCGCCCTGGCGCCGGCGGTGGCCACCAGCCTCGCCTTCGACCCGATCACGAGCGTCGTCCTCGGGGTGACGCTGCTCGACGAGACGCTCCACACCTCGGCGGCGGGGATCGCCGGGACGATCGTCGCGCTCTGCGCCGCCCTCGCGGGGATGGCGATCCTCGCCCGCTCCCAATCGCAGGCGAAGGGCCCGGTCAGCCCGGCTTCCAGCCCCGCCGCCGCCTAGGATCGGCCCCGATGAGCCCCGACGAGGAGCGTCAAGAGGAGGGGGAGCGCGCGGAGTTTCAAGAGGGGGTCCGCGCCCACCGGCTCGAGAAGCTCGAGCGGCTGCGGGAGCGGGGGGTCGATCCCTACCCGGTCCGCTTTGATCGCGACTCGACCGCCGGCGGCCCTGCGGGAGGAGTTCGGCGACCTCGCGGCCGGGGCCGACACGGGCCGGGTGGTCCGCCTTGCCGGGCGGGTGATGGGCGAGCGCCGCCACGGGGGCCTCGACTTCGCCCAGCTCCGCGATGAGACCGGTGAGATCCAGCTCCTGGTCACCCGCGACGCGGTCGGCTCCGAGGCGCTCGACGACTTCTCCGATCTCGATCTCGGTGACTGGATCGGGGTCGAGGGGACGGTGATCTGCTCCGACCACGGCGAGCTCTCGGTCCGGCTCGCCTCCTTCGAGCTGCTCTCGAAGAGCCTGCGGGCCCTGCCTGACGTCCGCCACGGCCTCACCGATCCCGAGACCCGCTACCGCCAGCGCTACCTCGACCTGATCCTCGACGAGCCGGCGCGGCGCACCTTCGCGATCCGCTCTTCGGTGATCGCGACGACGCGGCGGGTCCTGATCGAGCGCGGCTTCACCGAGGTCGAGACGCCGGTCCTCCTCGACCAGGCCGGCGGCGCCGCGGCGAAACCGTTCATCACCCACCACAACGCGCTGAACATCGACATGACCCTGCGGATCGCGCTGGAGCTGTCGCTGAAGCGGCTGATCGTCGGCGGCATGAACCGCGTCTTCGAGATCGGCCGGGTCTTCCGCAACGAGGGCCTCGACACCCGCCACAACCCGGAGTTCACGCTGCTCGAGGCCTATCAGGCGTTCGGTGACTACCACGACATGATGGATCTGACCGAGGCGATCGTCGCTGCCGCCGCCGAGGATGCGATCGGCACCACAGTGGTCGAGATCGACGGTCGCGAGGTCGACCTGAAGCCGCCCTGGAGGCGGGTCTCGATGGCAGACCTGATCAAGGAGAACGCCGGCGTCGAGATGCACCCCTCGATGCCCGTCGAGGAGGCGCGGAAGATTGCCGACGAGCGCGGCGTCGAGTACCTCGACGTCTGGGGCTCGGGGAAAATCATGAGCGAGGTCTACGACGACAGCTCCGAGTCGAAGCTGATCGAGCCGACCTTCGTGATGGACCACCCGCGCGAAGTCTCGCCGCTGGCCCGGGCCCATCGCGACGACCCGGCCCTGACCGAGCGTTTCGAGATGGTCGTCGCCGGGCGCGAGCTCGCCAACGCCTACAGCGAGCTCAACGACCCCGTCGACCAGGCCGAGCGCTTCCAGACCGAGGCCGACCTGCAGGCCGGCGGCGACGAGGAGGGCGAACCCGTCGACGACGACTACGTGAAGGCGCTCGAATACGGGCTGCCGCCGACTGGCGGCCTCGGGATCGGCCTCGACCGCCTGGTGATGCTGATCTCCGGCGCCGAGGCGATCCGCGACGTGATCCTCTTCCCGACGCTCCGGCCCGAGGGGCAGGCGGGCGACGCCGGCGCCGTCGCCTCGGACGGGGCGCCGACCGCCGCCGACTTCGGAGGCGCCGGCGAGGAGGCAGAGGGCGCCGCGGAGGTCGACGCCGAGGCCAAACGGGTCGCCGTCGACGCGGCGGCGGCACTGCCGGCCCGGGTCGGTAGGGCACGCTCGCTGCGGCCGCTGGCCTGGGCCAGCGTGATCGTCGCGATCTTCTCGCTGCTGCCGACCGCGACCTCGATCCGCTTCTCGCTCTCGGAATTCGGCTTCGTCGACAGCTCGGCGCGCTCGGGCGGCCTGATCGTCTCGGTCCTGCTCGGCATCGGGATCATCGCCGTCGCCCGCGGCCTCAGCCGCGGCATGCGCCGCGCCTGGGCGATCGCCGTCTTCCTCTCCGCCGCGGCCGCCGTCGACCACCTGCTGCGCGGGCCCGACCCGTTCGCGGTCCTGCTCTCGATCGCGTTGCTCCTCGGCCTGATCTGGTTCCGCCGCGACTTCCGCGCCCACGGCGACCCGGCGTCCCTGCGCCAGGCCGCGTATTTCGTCCCCGCCTATCTGGCCGGCGTCCTCCTCTACACCTGGATCACGCTCGCCGCCGAGCGCGACCACGTCACCCCGGGGCTCACCTTCGGCGGCATCTTCGAGACCGCCTACAAGGGCCTGATCGGCCTCGACGGCCCCTACACGTTCCAGCGCGAGGTCTTCCGCGACTACTTCGAGACCTCGCTGCTGGTGATCGGGATCGCCGGCGCTCTCGTCCTCCTCTTCCTCATCCTCCGCACCTTCGTCCAGTCGCAGCCGCCGACCGTCGAGCGCCGCGCTCGCGCCGAGCGGATCGTCCGCGAGTGGGGCGACGACACCCTCGACTACTTCGCGCTGCGGCGCGACAAGAGCTATTTCTTCTCCGCCGACGGCCGCTCGCTGATCGCCTACCTCTACGTGCGCGGCACGGCGATGGTCGCCGCCGACCCGATCGGCCCGCCTGAGGACACCGCCCGCACCCTCGACGAGTTCCTCACGTTCTGCGCAGGCCGCGGCTGGCGGGTCGCGTTCTTCGCGGTGCGCGAGGCCGACGCGGACCTCTACCGCGAGCGCGGCATGCACGTCATCTACCTCGGCGACGAGGCGATCCTCCGCTGCGACCAGTTCAGCCTCGAGGGCGCCGAGATGAAGGCGGCGCGGACCGCCGTCAAGCACGTCGGCGCCGGCCACGAGTTCGAGCTGATCGCCGAGAGCGAGGCCGACCCGGACCTGGTCGACGAGCTCAACGAGATCAGCGCCGAGTGGCGCGACGGCTCGCCCGAGCGCGGATTCACGATGGAGCTGGGGGAGGAAGTCGAGGGCCACGAGCCGGACTTCGTGATCGCGATCGCCCGCGAGAAGGGCGGCGAGCGCGCGTCGCCGGGTTCCTGCGCTTCGTCCCCGTCTACGGCGAGGACCCCGGCTACTCGCTGGACCTGATGCGGCGCCGTCCCGACGCCGCCAACGGCCTGACCGAGTTCCTCATCTCCGAGGCGGCGCTGGCGCTCGCGGCCCGCGGCTTCAAGCGCCTTTCGCTCAACTTCGCCGCCTGGGGAAGGCTGCTCGACAGCGCCGAGGATGCCGGGCTCTCCGGCCGCATCCAGCGTCTGATGGCGAAGGGGCTCAACCCGTTCTTCCAGATCCAGTCGCCTGCGGGACTTCAACCAGAAGTTCGATCCTGAATGGGTCCCGCGCTCGATCGTGATCGACGAGGTCGCCGACCTGCCGCGGGTCGCGATGCTCTACGCCAGCGTCGAGGGCTTCCTCGACGTGCCGGTCCTGAGCCGGGTGCTGGAGCCGCCGCTGCGCCAGCGCGTCGACGCCTAGGAGCGCGGCTCAGGCTCCCGGTCGGCTCCTCGGCACGGCGTGCGCCCTCGGCGATCGCCCGCATCCTCTCCGCGGTGTGCTCGCGGGCGTAGAAGAAGTAGACGCAGCAGCCCGACCGTGACCCAGACCACGAGGCGGATCCAGGTGTCGAGCCGGGAGCGTCGCCATCAGCGCCAGCGAGGAGAGGACCGCGGCGCCGGCCACAAGCGGCAGGGCGGGGACCCGGAACGGGCGCGGCAGGTCTGGGTAGCGGCGGCGGAGGACGACGACGCCGGCTGGAGACGATGATGAACGCCAGTAGCGTCCCGATCGAGATCAGCTGGCCGAGAACCGAGAGTGGGACCAGGCCGGCGACGATGCCGCCGACCAGGCCGCAGAGGGCGATCGAGAACCCCGGCGTCTTGCGCTGCTTGCTGACCTTGCCGAACTGCGGCGGCAGCATCCCGTCCTCGGACATCCGCATGAAGATCCGGGTCTGGCCGTAGAGGGTGACGAGGACCGTCGAGGCGAGCCCGACCACGGCGGCGACGTCGGTCAGCCGGCAGCAGCCAGTTGAGGTTCGGCCCGGCCGAGTGGATCGCGGCGGCGATCGGGTCGGGGACGCCGAGCTTGTGGTAATCGAGCATGCCGGTGAGGACGAAGCCGACGGCGACGTAGAGGACCGAGGAGATCACCACCGTCCCCAGCAGGCCGATCGGGATCGTGCGGCGCGGGTTGCGCGACTCGGCCGCCGCCGTCGAGACCGCGTCGAAGCCGATGTAGGCGAAGAAGACGACGCCGGCGCCGCGCAGGACGCCGGTCCAGCCGAAATCCCCGAAGCCCCCCGAGTGGGCGGGGATGAACGGCTCGAGGTTGGAGGCGGAGACGTAGAAGACCCCGATTGCGACGACCAGGACGAGGATGCCGAGCTTCAGCAGCACCATCACGTTGTTGGCGAGCGCCGACTCCTTGGTGCCGAGCCAGAGGGCGCCGGAGGTGATGACATGACGCCATCGCCGGCAGGTTGACGACGCCGTGGTCGTCGCCGAAGGGCGGGTTGATCAGGGCGTGGGGGAGGTGGATGCCGATCGACTGCAGGAGGCTGTCGAAGTAGCCCGGCCCAACCGACCGCCACCGTCGAGGCGGCGAACAGGTACTCGAGCAGGAGGTCCCAGCCGATGAACCAGCCGACGAAGGAGCCGAAGGCGGCGTAGGCGTAGGAGTAGGTGCTGCCAGCGGCCGGGATCATCGCCGCCAGCTCCGCGTAGCAGAGGGCGGTAAGGCCGGCGACGATCCCGGCGAGGACGAAGGAGATGAGGACGGCCGGCCCGGCGTAGTGGGCGGCGGCGTCGCCGGTGACGACGAAGATTCCGGCGCCGACGACGCTGGCGACCCCCAGCATGGTCAGGCTGAAGGCGCCGAGCGCGTTCGAGTTGAGGCGGTTGCGATCGGCCTCCGCAGTCGCGAGGATCGCGTCCAGGTTGCCGCGATCCGGACCCCCTCCACCCATTGCGGCGGGATCCTTCCACACGCATCCGCCCGAATATCGTGACGGCGTGGACCGCTCGCGATCGACCGCCCTCGCCGGAGTCGGAGCGGCGCTGCTCTGCAACTACTGGGTGCTGGAAGACGCTCTCGCCAGGCGCACTGACGCGGCGGCCTCCTGGATCAGCGACCTCGCCGCCCGCTCCGAGGCCTTCGGCTGGCGCTTCGAGGTCCTCGAAATCGCCGCCGGGCTGGGGATCGCCGCCTTCGCGCTGCTCCTTCTGGCCCGCCTCGGCTCGCTCTCGCCGACGGTCCGCCGCGGCATCCTCGCCCTCGTCGCCGCGGGGGCTCTGACGGCGATCGGCGGCGCCGCGCCGCTGAGCTGCGCCGAAGGCCTCGACCCCCGCTGCTCGCTGAGCTACGACCCGCTCGACGTGATCCACGCCACGGCCAACGTCTCCTCCGTTCTCGCCACTGCGGCTCGCCTTCGCCCTCCTCGGCATCGGCCTGGCCGCGATCCCCGGCCGCCGCGGCGCCGGCCGGGCGACGCTGGCGTTCGGCGCCGTCTGGCTCGCGTTCGCGCTGGTCACCGGGCTCACCTATCCGCTCGACGGCCTCGACTCGGTCAAGGGGGTCTTCCAGCGCGGCGAAGACGTGGTCTTCGGCGCCTGGCTGGTTCTGCTTGGGGCCTGGGCGGCCGTCCCGGCCGCCGATAACAACCACTTGACCTTGGACTCCGCCGAGGTGAGAGGATCGAACCCGGACGAACTTCTAGGAGAGGACGAGAGATGACTGTGATCACCACCTACGCGCCGGGAACGCCTTCCTGGGTCGACTTCGGATCCCCCGACCTCGATGCCTCGATCGCGTTCTACGGAGGCCTATTCGGCTGGGACGTCCCCGAGGCCGAGAACGCCGAGCAGACCGGCGGCTACCGCCAGGCGATGAAGAACGGCAGCCCCGCCGCCGGGATGATGCCGCTGATGCAGGAGGGCCAGCCCTCGGCCTGGACCACGTACATCTCGGTCGAGGACGCCGTGGCCACGGCGGCCGCGGTCAAGGAGGCCGGCGGAACGGTCATCGCGGAGCCGATGGAGGTGCTCGACCTCGGCACGATGGCGATCTTCAGCGACCCGACCGGCGCCGTCTTCGGCATCTGGCAGGCCAACGCCTTTCCCGGCGCCGGAATCGTCAACGAGCCCGGCGCCATCTCCTGGAACGAGCTCAACACCCGCGACCTCGACGGCTCCAAGACCTTCTACGGGGCCGTCTTCGGTTGGACCTTCGAAGACATGGAGTCGCCGGAAGGGCTCTACACCATGCTCATCGGCGGGGAGGGGAGGCCGGTCGGCGGCATCCTCGACATGTCCTCGCGCAGCGTCCCCGAGCAGATCCCGCCCCACTGGCAGGTCTACTTCGCGGTCGAGGACACCGACGCGACGATCGAGGCGGCGAAGGCAGCGGGCGGCGGAGTGATGCTGGAGCCGATCGACATCCCCTTCGGCCGCTTCTCGATTCTCAGCGACCCGCACGGTGCCAGCTTCGCGGTGATCGCCCTCAGCGAGATGGGTCAGGAAAACAGCTAGAGCGAGTTGAGGTCGGCCGCCTCGGTGGGGCTGCCGGCCTCGCCCTCGTCCTCCCATTCGGCCGGCTGGCCGAGGCTGGCGCTCTTGACGACCTTGAGCCCCAGCATCGCGCACTTCATCCGCGTCGCGGAGATGTCGATCCCGAGCAGCTCGAGGACGAACTCCTTCGGCAGGTGCAGGACCTCCTCGCGGGTTTTCCCGGCGAGCTCGTCGGTCAGCAGCGAGGTCGCCGCGGTCGAGATCGCGCAGCCCTTGCCGTCGAAGGCGACCTCGGCGACGCGACCGTCCTCGTCGAGGCGGATCGTGACGTGCTGCTCGTCGCCGCAGAGCGGGTTGACGTCCTCGTACTCGAGGTCGGCATCCTCCAGACGCCCGAAGTTATGCGGCCGCTTGTAGTGCTCAAGGATCTGGTCGCGGTAGAGCTCGTCCATGCAATCGAGGCTAGCGCAGCCGCCCCGCCGCGCTAGCCGTTGCCGGTGCCTGGCGGGTTCAGCCAGGGTTGCTGGCTGGGCGGGCCGTCCGGCGTCGGCGGCTTCTCGTCGGCCCTGATCTCCGGCGTCCCGGCCGCGGTTGGAGGAAGGGCAATCTTGGCGACCACCCAGTCCTCGCCCTGCTTGGCGGGCACCCAGCGGTGGGTCAGCCGGTCGGGATGCTCGAGGGCGAGGCGCTCGCATCTTTCCTTTGCTTCCTGCTCGCTCACGCCCAGAGGCTATCCCGCCCCTGCTACCTTGGCGCCCGTGCGGGGGTCGCTGCGCAAGCTGACATATCCGCTGCGGCGCTGGCCACGGCTCTCCAAAGCCGCCCTATTCACGGCCGCGCTGGGAATCGCCGTCGTCGGGCTCTCCAACGCCTACATCGTCCTCAGCACCCGAGGCGAGGCGACCGGCGACGTCGCCGCCGTGCCGCCGGCCGAGGTCGCGATCGTCCCCGGTGCCCTCGTCCAGGGCGACGGGCGGATGAGCGCGATGCTCGCCGACCGCGTGCGGCAGGCATCGGCGCTCTGGCAGGCCGGCAAGGTGAAGCGGATCCTGGTCTCCGGCGACCACCACACCTGGGGCTACGACGAGCCCGACACGATGCGTAAGGCGCTCATCGCCGAAGGAGTGCCGCCGCGGGTGATCTTCGAGGACCACGCCGGCCTCGACACCTGGGCGACGATGTCGAGGGCGCGCGGCATCTTCGGCGTCCGCAGTGCGGTCGTCGTCACCCAGGGCTTCCACATGCCGCGGGCGCTCTACCTCGCCAACGCTGCGGGAATCGACGCCACGGGGCTGACCGCGGACCTCCACGAATGGGGATGGCAAGGGGAGAAGAGCACGATCCGCGAGTACCTCTCCCGGGTCAAGGCGATCGCCGACACGACCCTCGACACCGCGGCGATCGGCGGCCCGTCGATCCCGATCAGCGGCGACGACGGCCGCGTCAGCTGGGGCCCGACCGCCGCCCGCCGGCACGCCTCCCGCGGGCTCGCCCGGCCGCTGAGTCGGCGTCGCTGAATCGTCCCTTTTGGGGGCAAATTCAGCGCAAGCGCGCCTTCAGCCGTCGAGGCCGAAGACGCGCCGCGCGTCGTGGAGGCCCTCGACCAGGCGGTCGATCTCCTCCGGCGTGGTGTAGACGCCGAAGCTCGCGCGCGCCGTGGCGGCGATCCCGAAGCGGTCCATCAGCGGCTGGGCGCAGTGGTGGCCGGCACGGACGGCGACGCCGTGGCGGTCGAGGATCTCGGAGACGTCGTGGGCGTGGATCCCGTCGAGCTCGAAGGAGACGGGGCCGAGGCGCTCCGGGCCGCGGGGCGGGCCGAAGACGCGCAGGCCGGGAACCTCCGCCGAGCCGCTCGAGCGTGTAGTCGGCGATCTCGCGCTCGTGCTCGCGGGCGGCCTCCATCCCCAGCGCGTCGAGCCAGCGCAGCGCCGAGGCCATGCCGATCGCCTGCGCGATCGCCGGCGTGCCGGCCTCGAAGCGCGCCGGAGGGTCGGCGTAGGTGGTCCCGTCGACGGTCACCTTGCGGATCATCGAGCCGCCGCCGAGGAACGGGCGGCATCTCCCGCAGAAGGTCGAACTTCGCCCAGAGCGCGCCGATCCCGGTCGGCGCGTAGAGCTTGTGCCCGGTCAGCGCGTAGAAGTCGACGCCGAGCTCGGCCACGTCGAGCGGCAGCTTCGGCGCCGCCTGGGCGCCGTCGGCGAGGACCAGGGCGCCCGCATCGTGCGCGAGCCGCGAGATCTCGGCCAGCGGGTTCTCGGTTCCGAGCACGTTGGAGACGTGGGCGACCGCGACCAGCTTCGGGCCGCGCTTCCAGCAGCGCGCTCCAGCGCATCCATCTCGAGCAGCCCCTCGTCGCTGACCGGGACCCAATCGATCTCGCGCCCCGACCCGCTCGGCCAGCTGCTGCCACGGCACCACGTTGGAGTGGTGCTCCATCTCGGTCAGGACGATCCGATCGCCCTCGCCGACGTTGGCATCGCCCCAGGTGCGGGCGACGAGGTTGATCGCCTCGGTCGCGTTGCGGACGAAGACGACCTCGCGACGGTCGGCGGCGCCGAGGTGGTCGGCGACGGTAGCCCGCGCGCCCTCGAAGGCGGCGGTCGCCTCCGCCGAGAGCGTGTGGGACCCGCGGTGGACGTTCGAGTGCTGGGTGCGCTCGTAGCGGTCGACGGCCTGGATCGAGGCCAGCACCCGCTGCGAGCTGGCGCCGCTGTCGAGGTAGGCGACCGGCTTGCCGTTGACCTCGCGCTCCAGAGCGGGGAAGGCGGCGCGCACCTTCTCGATCGGGAAGTCGGAGGTCGAGACGGTCACGTTGCCGCGCCGCCACCTCCTCGCGGATCCAGCCGTAGCCCTTCTCCTCGAGCTGCCCGACGAGCTCCGGCCCGCCTTCCTTGACGATCCGCCCCTCGAACATGACGTGGACCGAGTCCGGCTTGACCATGTGCAGGATCCGCTGGTAGTGGGTGATGATCAGGACGCCCATGTCCGGCCCGGCGAACCTGTTGACCCCCTCGGCGACGGTGCGCAGCGCGTCGATGTCGAGCCCGGAGTCGGTCTCGTCGAGGACCGCGATCTCCGGCTTCAGCAGCGCCAGCTGCAGGAGCTCCATCCGCTTCTTCTCCCCGCCCGAGAAGCCGTCGTTGAGGTAGCGGCTGGAGAAGTCTTTGGGGATGTTCGCCAGCGCCATCGCCTCCTGGGCGGTCTTGGCGAAGTCTTTGATCTTGATCTCGGTCTCGCCGCGGGCCTCGCGCTGGGCGTTGAGGATCATCCGCAGGTACTTGCTGACCGAGACGCCGGGGATCGCGACCGGGTACTGGAAGGCCATGAAGAGGCCCGCCTGCGAGCGCACGTCGGGGTCGGCCTCGGTGATGTCCTCGCCCTTGAAGACGATCGTTCCCTCGGTCACCTCGAGCGCCGGGTGTCCCATGATCGCGTTCGCCAGGGTCGACTTGCCGGAGCCGTTGGGCCCCATCAGCGCATGGACCCTGCCCTTCTCGACATCGAGGTCGAGGCCGCGGAGGATCTCCTTGTCCTCGACGCTCACGTGCAGGTTTCGAATCTCCAGCTCAGCCAATTTCTCTCCGTTTCTGGATATTGGGTTGGGTCAGGCGGCGCTGCCGACGACCGTCAGCGGCTTGGCGGCGGCCGGGGTTGCCGAACTCGACCAGCTCCGCGAGCGTCGTACCCGGCCAGCGCCTTGGTGACGCCGCCCTGGACACGGGTCCAGAGCAGCTTCGTCGAACAGGCGTGGTCGCCGTCCTCTTCGTGGGAGCAGAGCACCTTGCCCTCCGGGGTCTCGTGGAAGCACTCCATCGGGGCGATCTGTCCTTCCAGCGCCTCGACGACCGAGTCCATCGTGATCTCCGCCGCCGGCTTGGCGAGGCGGTAGCCGCCGTGGGCGCCGCGGGTCGAGGCGACCAGGCCGGCCTTGCGCAGCTTCGCGACCAGGTGCTCCAGATATGAGAGCGGCAGGTTCTCGGACTCGGCGACCGAGCTCAGGGAGATCGGGGCCGAGTCAGGCCCGACTCGGCCCAACTCGACCATCAGCCGTACCCCGTACTCGGCTTTGGTCGAAAACAGCATCGCCTTAAATCCTACTGAAGCAGTCGGTTATGCGGATTCCGTCGCGGCCTTGCTGAGCTCGACGTGGGCGCGGCTGTCGCTGCTCTTGATCATGACCAGGGTCAGGACGATGCCGATGGCGGCGAAGGCGGCGCCGCCGAGGAAGGCGATCTGGAAGCCGTCGGTGAGCGCCGGCTTGAGGCCGTCTCCCGATTCGACCAGGCCTTCGGTGTGGGAGGTCGCGATGGTCGAGAGGATCGCGAGCCCGAGCGCGCCGCCGACCTGCTGGGAGGTGTTGATCAAGCCGCTCGCGAGGCCCGACTCCTTCTCCTCCACGCCGGAGACCGCGGCGATCGTCGTCGTCACGAAGGAGAACCCGAGCCCGACGGCCGCCAACAGCGACGGCCCGAGGATGTCGGTCAGGAAGCCGCCGCCGACCGAGATCTGGCTGAACCAGAGCAGCCCGGCGACGATGAAGGCCAGGCCGACCACGAGAACGGGCTTGTAGCCGACTTTCGTCACCAGGCCCGAGGCGATCCCGGCGGACGACCATGATCGTCAGCGCCAGCGGGAAATAGGAAAGCCCGGCATGGATGGCGCTGTAGCCGAGCACCTGCTGCATGTAGAGGGAGATGAAGAAGAACATCGAGAACAGCGAGGCGCCGACCAGGATCCCGACGACGTTGGCGCCGGTCAGGGTGCGGATGCGGAAGATCGAGAAGGGGACGAGAGGTTTCCGCGAGCGCTGCTCGATGACGACGAACGCGGCGAAGAGGATCAGGGATACGGCGATCAGAGACAGGGTTTTCGCCGACCCCCAACCCGCGGTGTCCGCGTCGACCACCGCATAGACGAGGAGCGAGAGCGCTGCCGTCACCGAGACAGCGCCGGCGACGTCGAAGGCCCGCGCCTCGTCTGTGGCGCGGCTTTCCATGATCAGCCGCGGCGCCAGGGCGAAGGCGATCAGGCTGACGGGTACGTTCACCCAGAGCACCCATTCCCACCCGAGGCCGTCGGTGAGGATGCCGCCGAGGAGGACTCCGGCGGCGCCGCCGGCCCCCGCGACCGCCCCCCAGACGCCCAGTGCTTTGTTGCGCTCCGCGCCGTCTTTGAAGGTCGTTGTCACGATCGAGAGCGCGGCGGGGGAGATGACGGCCGCCCCGAGGCCCTGCGCGGCGCGGGCAGCGATCAGCTGCCCTTCGGTCGACGCGAATCCGGCGGCCAGGGAGGCGACCGCCACCAGGAGCAGTCCGCCCATGAACACCCGCCGGCGTCCGAGCAGGTCGGCCATGCGGCCACCGAGCAGCAGGAAGCCGCCGAAGGTGAGGACGTAGGCGTTGACGACCCAGGCGAGGTTCTCCTGTGAGAAGTCGAGGGCTTTGCCGATCGTCGGCAGGGCGACGTTGACGATCGAGGCATCGAGGACGACGACGAACTGTGCCGCCGCCAACAGAATCAGGGCGTACCAGCGCTTGTCCTGATACTCCGCGGACGAGTTCATCGCCCGTCAGTCAAGCAAACCGGCGCCGTCGGCTTTCAGGGCTCGATCAGCCCCCGCCGGATCGCGTATCGGACCAGCTCGACCCGGTCCCGCATTCCCAGCTTCCGCATCGCGTTGGCACGGTGGTTCTCGACGGTCTTCTCGGAGAGGTGGAGGATCTCGGCGATCTGTTTCGTCGTGTGGGCCTCGGCGACCAGCTTGACGATCTCCTCCTCCCGCGGTGTCAGCTCCTCCTCGCCGCTGGAGCCGCGCTCGAGCACGTCCTTGATCAGGGTCCGCTGCGCATCCGGGGTGAGGAAGGGCTCGCCGCGCTCGACCGCGCGGATCGCGGCCAGCAGGTCGGTGTCGGCCTGCGCCTTGAGCACGTAGCCCGAGGCGCCGGCCTTGAGCGCCTCGAACAGGTAGCGCTCGTCGTCGTGCATCGAGAGGATCAGGACCGAGACCTCGGGCGCCTGGCTCTTGATCTCGCGGGTCGCCTGGAGCCCGGTCAGCTTCGGCATCTTGACGTCGAGGATCGCCAGGTCGGGGCGCTCCCTCACCGCGAGGTCCCGCGCCTCGGCGCCGTCGGCGGCCTCGCCGATCACCTCGATGTCGGGCTGGCGCTCGAGCAGTAGCCGCAGGCCGGAGCGGACGATCCCGTGGTCGTCGGCGATCAGGACCCTCATGCGCTCAGCCTCACGGTCGTGCCCTCGCCGGGCCGCGACTCGATCGTCAGCTCGGCGCCGACGAGCAGCGCCCGCTCCCTCATCCCGGCGATGCCGAGGCCGCGCTGGGACTCCTCGAAGGCGAAGCCGCGCCCGTCGTCGGAGACCTCGAGCTCGACGTCCTCGCCGGCGCGGGTCAGGGCGACCGCGATCCGCCTGGCCCCCGAATGCCGGGCTGCGTTGGAGATCGCCTCCTGGGCGACTCGGTAGACGACCAGCTGCAGGTCGCTGTCGAGGTCGGAGAAGTCGCCGTCCTCGCTCAGATCGGTCTCCAGCTCGGTGGCCGAGAGCTGGTCCAGCTGGCCGGCGATCGCGGCGGCGAGGCCGAGGTCGTCGAGCGCCGTGGGGCGGAGCTGGCGGGCGAGGGAGAGAAGCTCGCGCATCGCCTGGTTGGCGAGCGCCTTGGTGTCGGCGAGCTCGGACTCGAGCTCGGGCGGCGCCGCCTCGCGCACGGCCTCGAGCCGCAGCAGAAGCCCGGTCAAGGACTGGTTGACCTCGTCGTGGAGGTCGCGCGCGACCCTGGTCCGCTCCTCCTCCTGGGCGCGCAGCGCCGCCGAGCCGGCGCGTTTTCGTTCCGCTTCGAGCCGGCTCATCATCCGCAGGAAGGCGAGCTCGATCCGCTCCACCTCCTCGGTCTCGCCGACCCCGTCGATCGAGCGCGGCAGGCTCGAGCCCGGCCGGCTCAGGTCGACTTTCTCCATCTCCTCGATCAGCCCCTCCAGCGGGCGCCGCCGGCGCCGCTCGACGATCAGGGTTGCGGCGAGGGCGACGACCGCGACCGCCAGAACGACGATCGCCACGGTCATTTCAAATCCCCCGGTCGCACACCCCTGAGCTTAAGGGCGCCGTGTGGGCGCCTTAGTCGCTCATACCGCGACCAAGTCGCCCTCAGCTGGGCTGGGGGACGGATACCGGGCGAATAGGGGGTGGCACCTATGGCTTCCGAGGGCTCATGGGGGAATACTTCCCGCGAAGGCAACCGACAAGGAGCAGACCGATGAGCACCACAAAGCAATCCACCTGGGGCGCGACGCTTCGCACGACGATCCTGCTCGCCTCGCTCTCCGGCCTCCTGGTCGTGATCGGCTGCGCTGATCGGCGGCGCCCAGCACCGCCGCGCTCTTCCTCGGCATCGCGCTGCTGATCAACCTCGGCTCCTACTTCTTCAGCGACAAATTGGCGCTGAGGATGAGCCGGCGCCAAGCCGATCGAGGAGTCCGAAGCGCCGCGCCTCTACCAGATCGTGCGCGAACTGACGACCCGCGCCGACCTGCCGATGCCGCGCCTCTACATGATCCCCCAGGACCAGCCCAACGCCTTCGCCACCGGCCGCAACCCGAAGCACTCGGCGGTCGCCGTCACCCGCGGGATCACCAAACTGCTCTCCGAGGACGAGCTGCGCGGGGTCCTCGCGCACGAGCTCACCCACGTCCGCAACCACGACATCCTGATCCAGTCGGTCGCCTCGGCGATCGGCGCCGCGATCACCTACCTCGCCTACATGCTGCTCTGGTTCGGCGACGACGACAACTCGCCGCTCGGCCTGGTCGCGCTCGCTGGCGATGGTCCTCCTGGCGCCGATCGCCGCCTCGATCATCCAGCTCGCGATCTCGCGCCAGCGCGAGTACGCGGCCGACGCCGGCGGCGCCGAAATCTGCGGCAACCCCGAGTCCCTGGCGAGCGCCCTCCTGCGCCTCGAGCAGGGCGCGACGACATGCCGATGAAGGTCAACCAGGCGGCCGAGCCGCTCTACATCGTCAAGCCCTTCCAAGGGCAAGGGCATCGCCGGCCTCTTCTCGACCCACCCGCCGATCGAGGAGCGCGTCAAAAGGCTCCGCCAGATGCGCCCCAGCCTCTAATCGACTTCGTCACCCCCGGGCAGCGCTGCCGGGGGTGACGTTAGACCTTTTCCGGGCCGCTATACTTTTTGAAGTAAAGCTGATCCGGATTTAGGAGATTTCGCATGGCCGGTGCCGATACGCAGGTCCAGAGCCAGATCGAGGAGATCGAGCCCTTCGAGGCGAGCGAGGAGATCGAGGCCGGCGACGTCGTCCTGATCGACACCCGCGAGCCGCACGAGTACCAGGAGGCGCACCTCGAGGACGGCAAACTGGTCCCGCCCGGCCTGCTCGCCGACGAGATCGCCGCCGCGGCGCCCGACAAGTCGGCCCGCACGATCCTCTACTGCCGCAGCGGCAGCCGCTCCTACAAGGCCGCCGAGCAGATGCAGGCGCTCGGCTACGAGAACGTCGCCTCGATGGCGGGCGGAATCCTCGCCTGGCAGGAGCAGGGCCTGCCGGTGATCGCGACCGCCGGGATGACCCCCGAGCAGCGCGACCGCTACTCCCGCCACACGCTGCTCCCGGAGGTCGGCGTCGACGGCCAGCTCAAGCTTCTCGACGCCAAGGTGCTGCTGCTCGGCGCCGGCGGCCTCGGGGCGCCGACCGCGCTCTACCTGGCCGCCGCCGGGGTCGGCACCATCGGCCTCGTCGACGACGACGTCGTCGACGCCTCCAACCTGCAGCGCCAGGTGATCCACAACACCGAGCGGATCGGGATGCCGAAGACCGAGTCGGCGCGGATCTTCATCGAAGGGCTCAACCCCGACGTCAAGGTGGTCGAGCACAACGGCCGGCTCGACGCCGGCAACATCCTCGAGCGTCATCGAGGACTACGACATCATCGTCGACGGCGCCGACAACTTCCCGACCCGTTACCTGCTCAACGACGCCTCGGTGCG
This sequence comes from uncultured Solirubrobacterales bacterium, assembly GCA_963795295.1. GTDB lineage: Bacteria > Actinomycetota > Thermoleophilia > Solirubrobacterales > 70-9 > VRUE01. Next base: position 230,290 of record CAWCHE010000003.1, on the reverse strand, counting down.
GCTCCGCAAGCCGGTCGTCTCGGCCTCGATCCTCGGCTTCGACGGCCAGATCTCGACCTTCGTCCCCTTCGAGGGCCCCTGCTACCGCTGCCTCTACCCGACCCCGCCGCCGGCCGAGCTGGCGCCGAGCTGCTCGGCGAACGGCGTCCTTGGCGTGATGGCCGGGACGATGGGAACGCTGCAGGCCAACGAGGTGATCAAGCTGGTCCTCGGCGCCGGGGAGCCGCTGATCGGCCGCCTCCTCCTCTACGACGCGCTCGGCACCCGATTCACCGAGCTCAAAGTCAGGCGCGACCCCGAGTGCCCGATCTGCGGCGAGAACGCCGTCGAGATCCCGGAGTCGGAGATGGGCAAGTTCCCCGACTACGACCTCTTCTGCGCCGGCGCCGGCGGCGACCGGTAGACGCCGGCTTCATTAGGATCACCGCTCGATGGCGAAGATCCGGATCCCACCAGTTCTACGCGCGCAGACCGGCGGTCAGTCCGAGGTCGATGCCGACGGGTCCAACGTCGGCGAGGTCCTGCGGGCACTGACGACCGCCCATCCCGATACAGAGGCACAGCTCTTCGGCGAGGACGGCGACCTCAACCGCTACGTCAACGTCTACCTCAACGACGAGGACGTCCGCGTCCTCGACGGTCTCGACACGGGCGTCTCCGAGGGCGACACCGTGGTCATCCTGCCGGCGATGGCCGGCGGCGCGCGCTAGGCGCGGGCGTCTCGCGGCTCAGTGTTCGAGCACCAGTCCCAGAAACTGCTGAGTCCGCGCCTCGCGCGGGTTGTCGAGGACCTCAGACGGCTTGCCCTGCTCGACGATCACGCCGCCGTCCATGAAGACGACCTGGTCGCCGACGTCGCGGGCGAAGCCCATCTCGTGAGTGACGACGAGCATCGTCATCCCTTCGGAGGCGAGCTCGCGCATCGTGTCGAGCACCTCTTTGACGAGCTCGGGGTCGAGGGCCGAGGTCACCTCGTCGAAGAGCATCACCTTCGGCTCCATCGCCAGGGCCCGGGCGATCGCCACCCGCTGCTGCTGACCGCCTGAGAGCCGTTCCGGGTACTGGCTGAGCTTGTCGCCGAGGCCGACACGCTCGAGCAGCGCGGTGCCTTTTGCCTGCGCCTCCTCCTTGGCTCGGCCGAGCACTTTTTCGGGCGCCATCGTCACGTTCTGCAGGGTGGTGCGGTGGGGGAACAGGTTGAACTGCTGGAAGACCATCCCGACCCGCTGGCGGACGAAGTCGAGCTCCCAGCTCTGCTCGCCGGTCCCGGAGTTCGGGCCCCGGCAGATGTCGTGGCCCTCGATGTAGATCTCGCCGGCCTCCGGCGGCTCGAGCAGGTTGACACAGCGCAGCAGGGTGCTCTTGCCTGAGCCGCTCGGGCCGAGGATGCAGACGACTTCGCCTCGCTGCACCTCGAGGTCGATCCCCTTCAGCACCTCGAGCTCGCCGAAGCGCTTGTGGAGCCCGCGCAGGCTGAGCATCGGCTCTGACATGGCCTAGGCGACCTCGATGTGGGAGCCGCGTGTGATTTTCAGCTGGTTGCGTGCGATCAGTTTGTCGACTACCCGGGCCAAGGGCAGGATGATGATCAGAAAGAAGATCGCGGTCAGCGTCAGCGCCGAGCTGTTCAGCCGTTCGGCGAGAACTTCGCGGCTTACCAGAACCGCCTCGCTGAGGGAGATCACGCTGATCAGGGTCGTATCCTTCAACAGCGAGATCAGTTCGTTCAGCATCGGAGCCGGGATCTTGGTCACCGCCTGCGGCACGACGACGTGTCTCATCGCCTGAAAATGGCTCATGCCGAGCGATCTGGCCGCCTCCATCTGGCTGCGCGGGACCGCTTCGATGCCCGCCCGGTAGACCTCCGCGGAGAAAGCTCCATAGACGATCACCAGGGCGGCGACGCCGTACCAGAAGGGATCCGGCCGGCCAAACCAGTGGGGGATCCGGACTTCATGGGGGAGGAAGGTGAGGAACGGGACGCCGCCGGAGATCATCAGGATCAGGATCAGGATCGGAACCGCGCGGAAGACGTCGATGTAGGCGATCGTCACGAACCGGATCGGCATCAGCTTCCGGCCCGGGAGCTGCCTGAGGAGCGCCAGCACCAATCCCCAGATCAGGGCGATGACGGCTGCGAACGCGAACACCAGGAGGTTCTGGAGGAACGCGACGAGGACTTCCCCGAAGTGTTCGCTCATCACTTCGAAGTTGAAGTACTGGTTGAAGAACTGGCTCATCGCCGTCGCCTCTCTTCCTCGGAACGAAAGGGGGCGCCGCGGACGGCGCCCCCATGCTCAAATGCGTCTACCCGGCGTGAAGCGATGGGCAGCCTTCCGTCAACCGCGGAACTGCTTCGGCGGTTCGAGGTGGAACCACTTTTTGTAGATCGTCGTGTAGGTGCCGTCGGAGATCACTTCTTCCAGTCCCGAGTTGATTTCTTCGAGGAGTTCGGTGCTGTCCTTGGCGACCGCGATTCCATACTCTTCTTCGGTCGGGACGTTTTCGGCGATTTCGACGCCGCCTTCTTCTTCGATCGCGTTCTGCGCGACCGGCGCGTCGATGATCACCGCTTCGACCGTGCCCGCCTTGAGGGCGTTGATCGCGTCCGGGCCTTCCGGGTAGGGGCGCAATTCGCCGGCGTCGGCTTTCTGCTTCCCGAGTTCGAGGCCCGTTGTCCCCTGCTGCGCGCCGACCACCTTGCCGCTGAGGTCGGCGAGGCCCGTGATGTCGCTGCCTTCTTTGACCAGGATCGCCTGTTCGGAGAGGTAGTAGGGATCAGAGAAGGCGACTTCCTTTTCACGTTCCGGGGTGATCGTCGCCGCCGAGGCGACGGCTTCGAACTTGCCCTGGCCGACGTCGCGGAAGATCGTTTCGAACGAGGTGTCCTGGAATTCCACGGTGCGGCCGATCTTTTCGCCGATCGCTTCCATCAGTTCGATGTCGAAGCCGCTGTAGTCACCGGGTTTTCCCTGCTCGAAGGGGGGATACGGGATGTCGGACCCGACCGTCAGAGCTTCACCCCCGCTTGCTTCGGTGCCGCCGGTGGTGCTGCTGTCGCTGCTTCCGCAGCCGGCGGCGAAAATCGCCGCGGCGCAGACCGCCAGCGCGGCCAGCAATGCGGTGAGTCGGGCGTTGTTCATCAAGTCAAGTCTCCGATCGGAGTTTGCGGGGCGCTTCCGAAACTACTTGGTTGCGTTGGTCGGGCGCAAGCCTGGGTGCGCCTGGGAAGCCTAGCTATACTTTTTGAAGTACGGGGATCTCCATGGCGCGCGACGACCTACTCAACCGGCCCTGCGGAGGGCGTTTCGGCAATGTCGTCGAGTCGATCGGCAACACGCCCCTGGTCGAGCTGCCCCGCCTCTCGCCGAAGCCGGAGGTCCGGATCTACGCGAAGCTCGAGGGCCGCAACCCGACCGGATCGGTCAAGGACCGCGTCGCCCGCTCGATGATCGAGGCGGCCGAGGCCGAGGGCGCGATCGAACCGGGCCAGACGATCCTCGAGCCGACCTCGGGCAACACCGGCATATCGCTGGCGATGATCTGCCGTCGCAAGGGCTACCCGCTCAAGGTGGTCATGCCAGACAACGTCACCGAGGAGCGCACCCAGCTGCTGCGCATGTACGGGGCGGAGATCGTCTATTCCGAGGGGGCCAAGGGCTCCAACGGGGCGGTCGAGGTGGCGCTCGAGATGTCCCAGGACCCGAGCTATTACATGCCCTACCAGTACGGCAACGAGGCGAACCCGCGCGCCCACTACGAGGGCACCGCGGTCGAGATCCTCGAAGAGCTCGACGGCGTCGCCGCCTTCGTCGGCGGCCTCGGCACCGGCGGCACCCTGATGGGCAACGGCCGCCGGCTCAAGGAGGCCGACCCGGAGACGCTGATCGTCGCCGCCGAGCCGATGCAGGGCGAGCTCGTCCAGGGCTTGCGCTCCCTCGACGACGGCTTCATCCCGCCGATCATCGACATCACCCTCTTCGACCGCAAGATCATGGTCTCCAACCGCGACGCGATCGTCTGGACCCGCAAGCTGCTCGACGAGGAGGGGATCTTCGCCGGCGTCTCCTCGGGCGCGATCGCGGCGATCGCGGTCCGCATCGCCAAGGAGCTCGACGGCGGCAACGTCGTCTTCCTGATCCCCGACGACGGCTGGAAGTACCTCTCCTCAGGCGTCTACACGCTGCCCATCGACGAGATCGAGAACCTGGACTCCACCGTCTGGTGGTAGCGGCCCCTCCGGGCGGGCAGCGGAACTTCGATCACTTGGGCGGGTTCAAGCGTTCGATGGAGCCTGCGGCAGGGGTGTCGCGCAGCCCCGCAAAACACGTTCTCGTCCTCATCCTCCTCTCCTTCGGCGCGGCCGTCTTCCTGCTCCCAGCCGCTGCCTCGAAGGCTGGGCCCACCGAATTCGATCCGACCTACGGGGACAAGGGCGCGGTCAACATCGGCCTCCAGCTTCCCAACCCCAATGGGACGGTCAAGGTCCTCGGGATGGCGGTCGGCCCCGCCGATGAAACCTTCGTCCTCAGCGCAGCGCACGCAAGCGGTTCCTGCGGAGCCGAACTGTGCCTCGACCTCTACGTGGCGAGGTTCCGCTCGGACGGCACACGTGACCTCGACTTCGTTTCCCGCTCGGGCGTCGTCGCCTCGGTCGGGCAGCGCGGGGTGCCCGGAGGCTATGCCAGCTACTCGCGATCGCAGGCCGCCCTGGCGGTTGCGCCCGACGGCGGGGTGATCGTCGCCGCCGGCGATGGCGGCGACGCGGTCCTCGTCAAGCTTCGCTCCGACGGAACCCGCGACGCGACCTTCGGCCAGGGCGGTCGGGTGGCGACGCCGCTCGGCACCGAAGTCACGATCTCGAGTGTCGGAGCGCAGCGCGACGGGCGGATCGTCGTAGCCGGGAAAGTCGGCTCCGGGCCGAGCTCGCGGCTCCTTGTCGCCAGGTACCTCGCGAGCGGCGTGCCGGACCGCTCGTTCGGCGGCGGTTTTGTCTACACCTCGCCGGGATTCGACGCTCTGCCGGCGGGGATCGCACTTCAGAACGGCAATGCGGTCGTCGCGGCGCCGCTCTGCTGCGCCTTCGAAACCTCGCTCGCTCCGCTGACGGTGTTCGGCAACGACGGCGGCATCGCGGCGGAACTCTCCGGGCAGGCGCCCGAGCGATTCGGCACGACCCTCGGGGTCGGCGGCGTGATCGCCCGGCCAAACGGCTCCATAAAGGTCGTCGGGGCATCGAAAGCGGGGGCCTACGTCAAGGGCTTTCTCCCCGACCAGAGGCAGGACCGCGGCTTCGGCAACGGGGGCGTCGCGCTGATACGGAACCTCGAGCTGTACCCCGCAAGCAGCGGGGTGGTGCGGGACGGCAGGGGCCGGATTGTCGTCGCCGGATACACCGCCTCGACGGATCGGTACCACGAACCGAGCCAGCAGCTCACGGTGACGAGGCTGCTGCCCAACGGCCAGCGGGATCCCGCTTTCGGCCAGGGAAAGCCGGTCAGCTGGTTCTCCGGCGGTGACAGCTATCCCCTCGGGATGGGAATCCAGTCGGACGGCCGCATCATGATGATGGAGGAAGCTCGCTACCAGTGCATCCGGGGGTGCGAAGCGGATCGCAAAATCTGGCTCGTGCGGCTCAAGGGGGGCGGGAAATTTCCGTCCGGGCGCTGCAGGGGGCAGAAGGCGACAATCGCCGGGACCCGGCTTCCGGAGACCCTGGTCGGCACCAAACGCCGGGACGTGATCGCCGGGCTCGGGGGCGACGACGTCATCCGCGGCCTCGGAGGAAACGACCTGATCTGCGGCGGGGGCGGAAACGACAGCCTCTACGGGGGCGGCGGCCGCGACCGACTATTCGGCGGGTCGGGGCGCAACCAGCTGCACCCGTGATGACGCTCCGCCGGGGTCGGTTCCTCGCCGTCGCGGCGCTCTGCTACATCGCGTGCGTAACGGTGATGACCGCGGCCCATGCCTCGGCAAGCTCCCGCGTTGAGGTCCCTCGCACGTTCTTCGGAGTCGTCCCCCAGGATGCCCTCACGAGCCGGGACTACGCCCGCATGCGGGGCGTGGTCGGCACCTTGCGGATCCCGATCTACTGGTTCCAGGTCGAGCCCCGACCAGGCGAGTTCGACTTCGACTGGGTCGACGGGATCGTCGGCCGGGCCGCGGACGCCGGCCTGCGGGTGGTTCCCTTCGTCTACGGCTCGCCGCCGTGGATCGCCGGCGAAGAACCTGCGATCCCTCCCCTCGACACAGCCGACCACCGACGGGCGTGGGCGGGCCTGATGAGGAAGCTCGTCGATCGCTACGGCCCCAGAGGCGGGTTCTGGAAGGGCCGCACCGCGAAGCGGCCGATCCGGCGCTGGCAGATCTGGAACGAGCCGAACTTTCCCCTGTTCTGGGCGCCGCTGGTCTCGGCGCCCGGGTACGCGCGCTTGCTGACAATCGCGGCACGGGCCATCCGAGGCGAGGATCCGGGAGCAAAGATCGTGCTGGCCGGTCTCGCCCCGGTCGAGAACGGGCCGTTGCCCTGGGTCTACCTGCGCCGCCTCTACCGGGTTCCCGGAGTCGCTCGCAGCTTTGACGTCGTCGCCCTGCACCCCTATTCGGGAACGCTGGCGTCGCTCGCCTACCAGATCGAAGAAGCGCGGCAGGTCATGACGGCGGCAGGCGACGGGGAGAAGTCGATCGAGGTGACGGAGTTCGGGGTCGCCTCCGGCGGAGCGATCCCGAGCCCGATGGTCAAGAGCCCGGCCGGCCAGGCCTCATTCCTGCGCCGGGCCTTCGGCCTGCTGCTGGCGAACCGGGCAAGGTGGCGAATCTCCGGCGCGGACTGGTTCACGATGCGCGACCGCACGGTGGCCGACCCGCACTGCGTCTTCTGTCAGTACGCCGGGCTCTTCGACGCGACCGATGGGCCGAAGCCGGCCTGGCGCACCCTTGTGCGGCTGGCCCGCGGTCGGGCCGTCCGCTAGCCTCGCCCCGCCCATGAAGATCGCCCAGAGCCTGATCGACGAGATGGTGGCCCACGCCACCGAGGACCTGCCGAACGAGTGCTGCGGGCTGGTCGGCGGGCGCGACGGCGAGGCCGAGGCCGTGATCCGTGTCGCCAACTCGGCGGCGAGCCCGCTGCGCTACGAGATGGACCCTCAGGAGCAGTACAACGCGCTGAAAACGATCGAAGACGACGGTGGCGAGCTGCTCGCGATCTACCACTCCCACACGAAGAGCGCCGCCTATCCCTCGCAGACCGACGTCAACCAGGCGGTCGCCTGGCCGGACCAGATCTACCTGATCGTCTCGCTGGCCGATCGTGACGCGCCGGAGGTGAAGGGGTACCTTCTAAGGGACCTCTCGATCTCCGATGCCGAAATCTCCATCACTTAGGGAAAGCAAGGAATCGATCGCCGGTGGCGGTGACGGCACCCGCGGTCCCGGGGACGGCGACCGCGGCGGCGGCGGGGGCGGCGGCAAGCTGGTCAAAATCGCCTTCGCCCCGAGCCAGATCGAGGCCGAGATGATCCAGGGGCTCCTGTCCGAGCACGGGATCCCGAGCCTGGTCAAACGCGGACCGGGTTTCGACGTCCCCGAGTTCATGCCCGTCGGCCCGCGCCAGATCTTCGTCGCCGAGTCCGTCGCCCAGGACGCGCGCGAGGTCCTCGAGGGAACGCCGGGCGGCTCCCCCGGCGACGCCGCCTAGGCAGCCTGACGGACCACCGCTACTCGACGGGGGGCCGGGCCATCGCCCGCAGGTGGGCGCGCCAGGCGTCCTCGATTTCGGCCGAGCGTGCTTCGAACGCCGCTTCCAGCGTCGGCTTCGCCCCGCCCGGCCGCAGCTCGAGCGAAAGGCGCTCGCAGGCATCGGGGCCGCGCTCGGTCTCGAGCAGGTCGAAGATCGTGCCGCCGAGGATCACCGCGTCCCGGCGCGAGGGGGGAAGGAGGGACGGGCGCTCTCGCGCAGGCGGCGGATCACAGCCGCCCGGTAGAGGCCGACCTGGCGCGCAAAGTACTGGGCGCCGCCTTCGACCAGCCAGGCCCACCTCAGATAGCGGGCGAAGCGGCGCGGGGTCCAGGAGGGGGGAAGCGCCTGGTTGTTGGCGGCGACGACGAGCTGGGCGTAGAGGCGCTCGGCTGTTCCCCGCAGCGCTTCGCGCGAGTCCTCGCCCGCGGCCCGGCGGTCGATGTGGGGGTCGTTGAGGACGTGCAGCTCGGTCGCCATCGCCCAGCCGGCGAGGTAACGGCGCCCGGCGGGGGCCGCCGACCAACGGGCGGCGGGAAGGAACGGATGCGCCATCGCCAACAGCGCCGGGTTGGTGTGGACGACGACGGTTATTTCGCCGGGGACGCTCTCGAAGCGGTCCTCGAGCCGCAGCCGCAGGTCCTCCATCCGGTCCAGGGTGCGCTCGGCGTAGGCAGCGTCGCCTGAGTCGTGCCGCGCGGTAAAGCTCAGCGATTGCGTCTCGACCCAGGGCACCGCCCGAGCCTACTAAGGGCGTCTGAACAAGCAGATCAAGGACGCAGGGAGCGAAGCGTGCACCGCACGCGAGCGACCGAGGACGCCGATATGCGCAGCTCAGCCGCCCTTAGACCAGGGCGGGTTCGGCCGGTGCGCAAACTTCGCGGATCTCCTGGCGGGCGCGGTCGAACTCTTCGTCGGCCATCACCGGCGTGCCCTCGAAGGGCAGGTCGCGGTCGATTTCGACCCAGGAGTGGCAGCCGTGGTACTCGTCGCGCACCTTGACCGTGACCGGCCTCGGAATCCGGTGGACCCGGAGCAGAAGGATGTGGAGCGGGTGGCGGCGCTTCCAGTTGAGGCGCCGCTCGGCGTAGTCCGGCGTCCAGATGTAGAACGGGGAGAGGCCGTCGACGATGCGCGGGTCGGTGACGGTGATGTGGTCCGTCACTTCCGCCCAGGCGCGCAGCCTGACGCGGTCGGGCTGGGTGATGCCGCCGTCCTGGATCAGGGCCCTCGGGGGCGGCTCCTCATCGGGCCAGACGCCCTCCTCGAGGGCGCGCCGCAGCTCGGGGTGATGGGACTCGCGCACCAGGTTGTTCTGCTGGTGGTCGAAGGTCGGGTAGAGGAAGAAGCGCTCGTGCTCGACCTCGAAGTGCTTGTTCTCCTCGCGGATTCCGCCCTTGCGCAGGGTCAGGAGCTGCTCACCCTCGGCGAGCGCACGCACTGTTACGGCCCATTCCTTGAAAGCGATCGGCATTTGGCTACCTAAGAGGTCTTGCTTTGAATCGACTGGGAGGACACTGCCTCGTAATCGGTCCGGAGGGGAGGGACCCCGTCCGAATCGGGAATTCTAGACGAGGTGGCCCGAATCACCAAATAAACTCTCTCTTAAGCTGCGCCGTTCGCGCCTCCACCGGGCGTTTCCACCCTCAGTATGTGACCGATCTCAAGCTCGCCCTCGGCCTTGGCGGCCAGCGGTTCGCCGCTGAGGAGGTTGACGCCGCGGGCGCCGTCGCCGCCGCCCTCGCGACCCCTCGGCGCCGTCCGCCTGCGCTCGCTGATGAGGCTGAAGCGCATTGGCGCCAGGGCCTCGATCTCGCGCACGATTCCGTCACCGCCGCGATTTCGCCCCTCGCCGCCGCTGCCCCGGCGCACCGCCAGTTCCCGCACGCGCAGCGGAAACTCGGTCTCCAGCGCCTCGACCGGCGTGTTCAGGGTGTTCGACATTGCGACGTGGATCGCGCTCGGCCCCTCGGCGTCGGGGCAGGCCCCCTGGCCGCCCCCGAGCGTCTCGTAGTAGGTGAAGTCGCGATTGGCGAGGGTCAGGTTGTTCATCGTCCCCTGGCCCTGCGCCGGGACCGGCCGGGCGCCGCCGAGCGCGGCGATGACCAGGTCTGCGACCCGGCTCGAGGTCTCGGTGTTGCCGGCGACGACCGCCGCGGGCGGCCGGGCGTTGAGCAGACAGCCCTCCGGCGCGATCACCTCGATCGGGCGGAAGGCGCCCGCCGAGGGCGGCGCGTCGGGGTCGGTGAGGACGCGGACCGCGAAGAACGAGGCGGATTTGGTCACCGAGAGCGGGCAGTTGAGGTTTCCCTCCACCTGCGCGTCGGTGCCGCTGAAGTCGAGGACGAGGCGCTCGCCGGAGATCGTCGCCTCGACCCGCAGCCGGACATCGCGGGGCTCGGCGCCGGCATCGTCCTCGAGCACGTCCTCGGCGCCGTAGACGCCGTCGGGGAGCTCCTCGAGCGCGGCGCGGGTGCGGCGCTCGGCGTAGGCGAGGATCTCGTCCATGCCCGAGCGCAGGAGAGTCGGCCCTTGACGTTCGGCCAGCTCGGCGAGGCGGGCGGCGCCGATCCTGTTGGCGGCGCCCTGGGCGCGAAGGTCGGCGAGGCGCTGCTCGGGAAAGCGCATCTGGGCGGCGAGCTCCCCCAGCGTCTGCGGGTCGGCGCGGGTCGGCGGGATCACCACGCCCTCTTCCTCCAGGGTCCGCGAGCGGGCCGGCATGCTCCCCGGAGTCGGGCCGCCGACATCAGCGTGGTGGGCGCGTGAGGCGGCGAAGCCGGTCAGGGCGCCGCCGACGAAGACCGGCTCGATCAGGGTGATGTCGGGCAGGTGGGTGCCGCCCCGGTAGGGGTCGTTGAGGATCCAGCCCTCTCCCGGCCGCTGCTCCTCCTCGAGCACGGCGGCGACCGCGTCGGGCATCGAGCCGAGGTGGACCGGGATGTGCTCGGCCTGCATGACCAGCTCGCCTCGAGAGTCGAAGAGCGCGGTCGAGCAGTCGTGGCGCTCCTTGATGTTGGCCGAGTAGGCGGAGCGGATCAGAGCCGCCCCCATCTCCTCGCAGGCGGCACGCAGGCCGCCGATCAGGACCTGGAGGGTGATCGGGTCGACGCCGCTCACGGGCGGGCCTCGGCGATGATCGTCCCGGCCTCGTCGACGCTCGCCGACCAACCCGGGGGGACGACGAAGGTCGCCTCTGGCAGCTCGAAGACGACGGGACCCTCGGCGGCGGTCCCGGCCGAGGGCTCGCCCCGCAGGGCCGGCGCGTCGAGCCACTCGCCGTCGAAGCGGACTGGGCGGGTCGTCTCCGTCAGCTCGCCGCTGCCCGCCGTGGGTCGCGGCCTCGGGCCGGGGGAGACGATCGCGAGGCGGATGCCGACCAGGACCACCGTCCCCTCGGGGTCGGTGTGGCCGTAGCGGTCGCGATGGGCCGCCTCGAAGCGCTCGACCAGGTCGGCGGGGTCGGGCCGGGCGCCGCCCGGGACGGTCAGCTCGAAGGCCTGGCCGGCGTACCTGAGCTCGTACTCGACCCGCGGCGCCTCGGCGCCGGACAGCTCCCCGGCGGTGGCGACGAGCTCCTCGACCTCGGCCGCGATCCGCTCCGCGGTCAAGCTCCCGCCCTCGAGCATCACCGTCCGCGCGGTGTCGCGCCGGCGGTCGGATGCGCAGAGCCCGAGAGCCGAAAGGACGCCGCCGGCGCGGGGGCAGAGGATCCTGCCGATGCCGAGCTCGGCGGCGATCGCCGCGGCATGCATCGGCCCGGCGCCGCCGAAGGGCATCAGGGCGAAGCCACGGGGGTCGATACCGCGCTCGACGGTGACGACACGCAGCGCCCGGACCATCTCCTGGTCGGCGACGCGGACTATCCCCTCGGCGGTCTCGAGCGGCTCGAGGCCGAGTGAGGAGGCGAGGGACGCGACCGCGCTCCGGGCGGCTTCGGCGTCGAGCTCGACGCCGCCGGCGAGCCGTGAGCCGGCGGTCAGGTGGCCGAGCAGCAGGTTGGCGTCGGTGACGGTCGGCTCCTCACCGCCGCGGCCGTAACAGGCGGGCCCGGGTTCGGCGCCGGCCGAGCGCGGGCCGACACGGAGGGCGCCGCCGGAGTCCCGCCACCCGATCGATCCGCCGCCGGCGCCGACCGTGTGGACGTCGACCATCGGCAGCTGGATCGGGCGGCCGCCGATCGTCCGCGACTCGGTCCGCCTCACCTCCCCGTCCTCGATCACGCAGACGTCGCATGAGGTGCCGCCCATGTCGAAGCCGATCGCGTCGCCGTCGCCGGAGGCCGCCGCCAGGAGCCCGGCTCCGACCGCCCCCCCGGCGGGGCCGGAGAGGACGCTCCAGGCGCCGGCGGAAGCCGCCTCGGGCGCGGTCGCGACGCCGCCCGAGGACTGCATGATCAGCGGCTGCGGCAGCCCGGTCGCGCTCGCCGCCTCGGTCAGGCGGCCGAGGTAGCGGCCGAGAAGGGGCGAGAGGTACGCGTCGATCGTCGTCGTCGAGCAGCGCTCGTACTCGCGGAAGCGGGGCAGGACCCGGTGCGAGGCCGAGACGTGGACGTCGGGCAGCGCCCGCTGCAGCTGCTCGGCGATCCGGCGCTCGTGGCCGGGGTCGAGGTAGGAGAAGAGCAGGCAGATCGCGACCGACTCGGCGCCGGCGGCGCGGACCATCTCGGCCAGCCTGCCGGGCTCGTCCGCCCCCATGGCCTCGATCACCCCTTCGGGGCCGATCCGCTCGTCGGCCTCGAAGCGCAGCTCGGGCTCGACCAGCGGCGCCGGCTTCGGGGCGCAGGGGCGGTAGAGGTCGGGCCGGTCCTGGCGGGCGATCTCCAGCAGGTCGGCGAAGCCGCGGGTGGCGATCAGGGCGGTGCGGGCGCCGCGCTCCTCGAGCAGGGCGTTGGTCCCGACCGTCATCCCGTGGGCGAAGGACTCGACCGAAGAGGCGGCCGCGCCGGCTCCGCCGAGGACCTCCTCGACGGCCTCGACCACCCCGACCGACTGGTCCTCCGGAGTGGTCGGCCGCTTCGCGGTGTGGATCTGCTCGCCGTCGATCAGGACGGCGTCGGTGAACGTCCCGCCTACGTCTACTCCACAGGAGCATCTGCGGGGTCGTGCCGTCGGGCCCGAGGACGATGTGGACGCCGTCGAGCGTCTCGTCGGTCTCCGGGAAGTCGGTGCGTAGGTGGCCGCCGCGTGACTCCTCGCGCTCGAGGGCGACGGCGGCCACCGCAGCGGCGAGCGGATATGGGTCGTCGAGCAGCTTCGCGCAGCCGCTCGGCGTCGCGGAGCGGGCCGGCGAGCCGCCAGACGGCCTCGCGGGTCATTCCGGTCGGCGGCTCGAAGGCCCACTCGGGCGGCGCCGGGCGGTCCCCGGCAGCGCTCTCGGCGATCGCCGCGGCGGCCGCGCGGCCGCCGAACACGAAGCACTCGCTGAGCGAGTTGGAGGCGAGCCGGTTGGCACCGTGGAGGCCGGTGCAGGAGCACTCGCCGACCGCATAGAGGCCCGGCAGCGAGGAGCGGCCCTCGAGGTCGACGACGACGCCGCCCATCATGTAGTGGGCGGCCGGGGCGACCGGGACCGGCTCCGCGTGGGGGTCGAGGCCGGCGTCGGCGAGCGAGGCGAAGACGTTGGGGAACCGCGCCGGGTCGATCTCCGCGCAGGTCGAGCCTGACCGCGGCCGACCCCTCCTCCTCCATGCGGGCGAGGATCGCGGCGGTGACCGCGTCGCGAGGCGCCAGCTCGTCGGTGAAGCGCTCGCCGGAGGCGTCGAGCAGAGTCGCCCCCTCGCCGCGGACCGCCTCGGTGATCAAGACAGCCGTCGAAGCGGGTGCCGGGCAAGCGCCAGGGCGGTCGGGTGGAACTGGCAGAACTCGAGGTCGGCGAGGTCGGCCCCGGCGGCGCGGCCAGCACCGGCCCGGCGCCGATCGCACCCCAGGGGTTCGTCGTCCGCCGCCAGAGGGCGGCGGCGCCGCCGGTGGCGAGGACGGTCGCCGCCGCCGCGATCGGGCCGGCGTCGGTGATCACGCCGTGGCAGCGCTCGCCGTCGCTCCAGAGCGCCGGGCGGAGGTCCGCTCGCGGACCTCGATCCCCTCCTCGGCGTCGACCATCGCGGCCAGCTTCGAGGTGATCTCGTGGCCGGTCTGGCTGCCGCCGGAGTGGACGATCCGGCGGCTCGCGTGGCCTCCCTCGAGCCCGAGCGCGAGCCGGCCCTCGTGGTCGAGGTCGAAGATGACCCCCCGGCCCTGCAGCGTCCGGACCGCGGCCGGCGCCTCCTCGACCAGGACCTGGACGGCCGACGGCCGGCAGAGGCCGCGGCCGGCGGCGATCGTGTCGGCGGCGTGGCGCGCGGGCGTGTCGCCGGGCTCGAGCGCCGCGGCGAGCCCCCCCTGGGCCCAGTAGCTGGCGCTCTGGGACAGCGGGGTGCGGGAGACGAGGCATACCTGGCCGCCCCGCTCCGCCGCGCGCAGGGCGGTCCAGAGGCCGGCCGCGCCGCCGCCGACGACGGCGACGTCGAACTCGGCGGCTCCGTTTATCTGCCGGCCGCCTCTCGACGGATCGACTTGACCTGACCGCGCAGCCAGGCCGCCGCCGCCTCACGGCCGCGGGCCTCCGCGTCGGCGATCTTCGCCTCCGCATCCGCGGCCCGCTTCTCCGCAGCTTCGACCCGCTTCTCGGCCGCCTCGGCGTGGGCGTCGACTTCCGACAGACGCTCCTCGGCGGCGGCGATCGCGCGCTCCTTGGCCTCGCGCTCTTCCCGCACCTCGCGCTCGTGCTCGGCGCGGCTCTTCTCGACGATCTCCGCCGAGTTCAGCTTCTCCTTTTCGAGATCGGCTTCGAGGGCGCGGATCTCGGCGGTCGCCCGTTTCTCGGCGGTCTGGGCCGACTCGGCGGCTTCGCGGAGGCGGCGCTGTGCTTCGGCGATCCGCGCGCCGAGGGTGTCGGACGCTGGTGCGGCCCTCTCCTCGCTCATGCTCGCTCGTCCCTCACGGTTCCAATCTATTACGAGGCGGCAAGAACGTCGCGGTAGGCCTCGATCGTCCGCTCCGCCATGCGGGCCGAGGAGAGCGCCTCGACACGCGCCGCCCCGTCCACCCGCGGGTCCGCGGCGTCGAGGTGGGCGCGGGCGGCGGCGGCCCAGACGTCGACGTCGAAGGGAGCACAGAGGGCGCCCGGGATGCCGGCCAGGGCGAACGGGGCGATCCCGACCGGGGTCGAGAGGACCGGGACGTCGCAGGCGAGCGCCTCGAGGCAGACGAGGCCGAACCCCTCGTAGTCGGAGGTGACGAGGACGGCGTCGGCGGCGTTGAGCCAGAGCCGTCATCGCGTCGGGCTCGATCGAGCCGCCGCTGAGCAGCTCCGCGTTGCAGGCGGCGGCGAGCTCGACGGCGCGGTCGGCCCGCTTCTCCGGGCGGTCGGGGCTGGCCGGGAAGAGCAGATACCGGCCTTCGGGCGAGAGCCCGAGCTGCCTTCGGGCCTCGTCCCGCGGCATCCGGCCGAGGCTCTCGAGCTCGGGCCCGCATGGAAGGACCGCGGCTCCGGGGACCGGGGGCAGGCCGGGTCGCCCGTTCTCCTCCGAGTAGAGGGCCCGTGAGACCGCTGCGATCAGGTCGGCCCGCCAGGCGAGCCGCCGCGACATCGGCCCGACGATCGGGTGGCGGACGTCGGTCCCGTGGAAGCTGACGATCAGCGGCCGGGCGCCGGCCAGCAGGGCGACCCAGCCCGGCCAGGCCGTAGTGGGCGTGGACGAGGTCGAAGCTCTGGCTCCGCAGCAGCCGCCGCAGCCGCCGGGTCGCCGGCAGGTACTGGCCCGAGCCGCGCGGGAAGCCGAAGGTCTCGATCTCGATCCCCCGCCTGCCGATCTCCTCGACCTGGTCGCGCACCCAGCGCCCGCGCCAGGGGGCCGCCGCGTCTGGCTCGAGGTTCGTGACGACGAGTACGCGCATCAGCGGGGTGAGCGTATCCGCGGGAGGTTCGGCACAACCGGGTCGGCGAATCGGCGCAACCCCGTCTGGATCGATGAGCCGCCGCGCCCGAGGCTCGCCCGGCAAGCGACGAAGGAGGAAGTGACGATGTTCTACCTGGTGCTGGGGTACCTGCACGCCGCCGTCGAGCGGCGGCTGACGACGATCCGCGGCCTCGCCGGCGAGCGCGGACAGGGGACGGTCGAGTACGTCGGCCTGATCCTGCTCGTCTCGCTGCTGATGGTCGGGATGGTCGCCGCGATGAAAGGGTTCAACGGCCAGCAGGGAACCGAGTTGGCCGGCCTGATCGTCGACAAGATCAAGGAGGCGGTCGACAAGGTCGCGTTCAAATAGGGATCCACGTCGACGGGTTGGAGTCGGCCCGGGGCCCGCCGGGCCGACTCCGACGGGCGGCAGCCCCTCCGTAGGACTCCGGCTCCGTCCGTAATGAACGTGCGAAACTCGCGCCATGCCCGACTCCCGCAGCTACGACCGCGCCCCAGCCGACATCCGGCCCACCGACGATCGACCGCGGAATTCGTCGAGACCGCCGACGGCTCGGCGCTGATCTCGGTCGGCCGCACGCGGGTGATCTGCACCGCCTCGGTCAGCGACACCGTGCCGCGCTGGATGCAGGGCAAGGGCCGGGGCTGGGTCACCGCCGAGTACTCGATGCTGCCCGCCTCGACCGGGGACCGCAAGCAGCGCGACATCTCGAAGGGCAAGCAGGACGGGCGCGGGGTCGAGATCCAGCGCCTGATCGGCCGCTCGCTGCGGGTCGTCGTCGACTTCAAGGCGCTGGGCGAACGCAGCGTCTACGTCGATTGCGACGTGCTGCAGGCCGATGGCGGCACGCGCTGCGCGGCGATCACCGGCGGCTACGTCGCCCTGCGGCTGGCGCTGCAGAAGCTCGTCGACGCGAAGGAGATCGAGCGGATGCCGCTCGACCGGGTCGGTGGCCGCGATCAGCGTCGGCATGGTCGGCGGCCGCGCCCTCTGCGACCTCGACTACGTCGAGGACTCGAGCGCCGAGGTCGACGCCAACGTGGTGATGACCGGCGACGGCGGCCTGGTCGAGGTGCAGGCGACCGCCGAGCGCACGCCGCTCTCGCGGGCCTCGCTCGACGAGCTGCTGGGCCTCGCCGAGGGCGGGATCGAGCGGCTGCGCGAGGTGCAGGAGCGGGTCAGCGGGCGATTGATCTTCGCGACCGGCAACAGGCACAAGCTGCGCGAGCTCCGCGAGCTGCTGCCGGGGGTCGAGCTCGAGCCCCTGCCGGAGGGCGTGACGCTGCCGCCCGAGGACGGGCCTCCTACGCCGAGATCGCCCTCGATCAAGGCGCGCACCGCGCACGAGGCGACCGGGGAGGCGGCGGTCGCCGACGACTCGGGTATCGAGGCGATGGGCCTCGGCGGCCGCCCGGGGATCCACTCGGCCCGCTACGGCGGCGAGGGCGCCAGCTGACGAGGAGAACCTCGACAAGCTGCTGCGCGAGGTCGTCGGCGGCGGGCGAGGACCGCCGAGCCGCCTACGTCTGCGCGCTGGCGCTGATCGAAGCGGACGGCCGGGAGCGGGTCTTCGAGGCGCGCTGCGAGGGGCACCTGATCGAGGAGGCTCGGGGCGAGGGCGGCTTCGGCTACGACCCCGCCTTCGTCCCCGACGACACCGGCCCCGGCGACACGCGGACGATGTCGGAGCTCTCAGACGCCGAAAAGAACGAGATCAGCCACCGGGGCCGCGCGGCGCGGATGCTGGCCGCGCACCTGGCGGCCGACCCGGCACGCCGCAGCGGACGATGATCCGGACCAAAAGCGGCGCGGCGGGCGCTCTCGATCGCCTCCAACGCCACCCTGATCGCGATCAAGCTCGCGGCCGGCGCGATCACCGGCTCGATCGCGATCCTGACCGAGGCGATCCACTCGCTGATCGACCTGGTCGCCTCGGTGATCGCCTTCGTCTCGGTCCGCAAAGCCGACGAGCCGGCCGACGCCGACCACCCCTACGGCCACGAGAAGGTCGAGAGCCTGGCGGCGACGATCGAGGGGATGCTGATCCTGGTCGGCGCCGGGATCATCGTCTTCGAGGCGACCCATCGGCTGGTGGTCGGCTCCGAGCGTCGAATCGCTCGGCGTCGGCATCGCCGTGATGGGCATCTCTGTGCTCGCCAACCTCGCCGTCTCGACGGTCCTGATGCGCCAGGCCAAGGCGCCACGAATCGCCGGCGCTCGAGGGGGACGCGGCGCACCTGCGCGCCGACGCTCTGACCTCCGCCGGCGTGCTCGTCGGCCTCTCCTGGTCCAGATCACCGGCATCGCCGCCTTCGACTCGATCACCGCGCTGGTCGTCGCCGGCGCGATCGTCGTCGCCGGCGTGCGGATCATGCGCCGCTCCTCCGGAGTCCTCGTCGACGAAGCGCCTGCCCGAGGACGAGATGGACCGGATCGAGGCGGCGATCGCCGCCTCGCGGATCGAGGAGGTCGCCGGGTACCACAAGCTCCGCGGCCGCCGGGCGGGGGCGCGCCGCTACGTCGACCTCCACGTCCAGTTCCGCTCCGGGACCAGCCTCGAGCAGGCCCACGAGCTCGCGCACCAGATGCGCGACGCGATCGAGGCCGCGGTGCCGCGGGCGGAAGTGCTGATCCACGTCGAGCCGGAGACCTCGTTGAGGGAGCCGGATGACTCGAGGATGGGCCCTACAGGTCGGGCTAGGGCCGGGGGCGCCCGGCAGCGGGTCCTGTCGTCGGGGTGGGGTGGCCTTCTGGCCCTGCGCGCTTCTTCGGGCGCCGGGATACAGCGCACCTAGATTCGAAGCCTTGCCCTACGAAGCCTCCGGGCAGGCGAAGACCACCCCACCCCGACGCCACCCGCGGACAGGCGTCACCGGTGCAGACTTTTTCCTCGCCCTAGCAAGGAAAATGCACCCAGCGCGATGGGGATAGCCACCCAGAGGTCGAGAAGCGCACCAAGGTCCACCGCATGACGCACCGATTAGCGAGCATCACGATCTGATTCCTTGCGAGCGGCGCTGATATGGCGACTGCCGCCGCCCGCGGACGCGAAGCGGAGCAGGCGGCGGTTTATTCAGGAGCATCGATCAGCGAACGTCACGATCTGATTCTCTGCGAGCGGCGCTGATGGGAAACCTTGCCGCCGCCCGCGGACGCGAAGCGGAGCAGGCGGCGGGTTAGGGCGACGGCAGCAGATTGACCGCGGCGGCGAGGCCTACGGCGCTGACGGTGATCGTGTAGCCGGTGTATCCGCTGATCGCGAAGAGGATCGCTGCGATCGCGCAGACGACGACGACTGTGATCCATGAAGCTCGGGCCAGGGACACGGGCCGGTATTTTGGCGGATGCGATGGCCGACCAGATGACCACCCCGGTTTCCGAGGACGCGGCGGAGCACGCGCTCGCCTTTCTGGCCGAGATGTCGCCCGACCTGCGCGGCGCCGCGATCGTCGACGCCGCCGGGGTGGTGCTCGCCGCCAGCCGCGAGCCCGAGCGCTGGGGCGAGGACGCGGCCGCGCTGCTAGCTGTCGCCGACCGGGCCGGCGACGAGCCGGTCGAGCAGATCCACATCGCGACCGAGCAGGGCGAGGTCTTCGCCCTGCGCCACGACGGCCTGGCGCGCGTCGCCGTCACCGACCGCTTCGCCCTCGCCTCGGTCCTCTTCTTCGACATGCGCTCGATCCTGCGCGAACTGGTCCGGCGACGCGGGGGAGGGCGGATGACACCGCCGAAGCCGCACCGCGTCCTCCTCGACCGGGTCTCCGGCTACGCCGACGAGGCCGCCGCCTACGTGCGCCGCCGCCGCGTCTCCCGGCGGCCCTTCGCCCGCCTCTATTACCCGGGGGGCCGCTCGCGCCGACCACGCCGCCGACTCCGACTCGGGGGCCGAGCTGTTCGTCGCCGCCGGCCGCCTGATCGAGGTCGCCGGCACGAAGGCGAAGGCATGAGCGAGCGCCTGATCGACGCGGACGTCGCCGAGCGCGTCCTCGCTCGCGCGCTCGCCTCCGGCGGCGACTTCGCCGAGGTCTTCGCCGAACGCCGCGCCGGGCTCGGCGATGGCGATCGACGAGTCGCGGGTCGAGTCGGTCCAGTCGGGCGCCGAGCAGGGCGCCGGCGTCCGGGTCGTCGCCGGCGGCACCACCTACTTCGCCCACGTCGACGGCCTCGACCCCGCCGACCTCGAGCGCGCCGCCGCCGAGGCCGCCTCGGCGCTGCGCGGGCGAGCGGGTCGAGCCGCGGCCGCTGAGCGCCGTCGACGCCGACCCGCAGCCGATCGAGCTCGCTCCGGAGGCCGTCCCGGCCGAGCGCAAGGCGGAGCTGCTGCGGGAGCTCGACGAGCGCGCCCGCGGCCGCCGGAGCCGAGGTCGCCCAGGTCCTCGCCTCCTACGCCGAGGCCCGGCGCGAGATCACGGTCGCCAACTCCGACGGGCCTGTTCACCGGCGACGACCGCACCCGCACCCGGATCGGAGTCCAGGTCGTCGCCCGCAGGGGCGACGCGGTCGAGACCGGGCACGAGACGCTCGGCGGCCACCGCGGCTTCGAGCTGCTCGAAGACGACCCCGGCACGATCGCCGAGCGAGGCGGCGCGCAAGGCGCTGACCCTGCTCGACGCGGGCCCCGCGCCCGCCGGCTCGATGCCGGTCGTCGTCGGCGGCGGCTTCGGCGGCGTCCTCTTCCACGAGATGACCGGCCACGGGCTCGAGGCCGACCACATCCAGAAGGGCGCCAGCGTCTACGTCGGCAAGCTCGGCGAGCAGGTCGCCGAGCCGCTGCTCAGCGCCTACGACGACGGCCGCATGCCCGGCGAGTGGGGCAGCGACGCGATCGACGACGAGGGGACCCCGACCCAGAAGACGCTGGTCCTCGAGGACGGCAGGCTCGTCTCCTATCCTCTACGACCGCCTGCGCGCCGAGCGCGACGGCGTCGCCTCGACCGGCAACGGGCGCCGCGAGAGCTTCCGCCACCTGCCGATCCCGCGCATGACCAACACCTACATCGCCCCCGGCGACGCCGACCCCGAGGCGATCATCGCCGAGGTCGAGCGGGGCTTCTACGCCGCCTCCTTCGGCGGCGGCCAGGTCGACCCGGCGACCGGCGACTTCGTCTTCGGCGTCTCCGAGGGCTACCTGATCGAGGGCGGCAAGGTGACCCGGCCCTGCCGCGGCGCGACCCTGATCGGCAACTGCCTGCAGGCGCTGGCGGCGATCGACGCGGTCGGCAACGACTTCGAGATGAAGACCGGGATCTGCGGCAAGGGCGGCCAGAGCGCCCCGGTCGGCACCGGCCAGGGCCACGTCCGGCTCGCGCGCGATGACCGTCGGGGGGACCGAGGTTTGATCGAGCTCGACCGGGGCGCGCGGTCGAGGCCGCGCTCGGCGCCGGCGCCGGCGACGCCGAGGCCTACGCCGCCGAGTCGAGCGAGCGCGAGGTCCGGGTCCACGGCGGCGAGGTCGAGAGCCTCACCGCGGCGACCCAGCGCGGCCTCGGGATGCGCGCCTGGATCGGGCATCGGGTCGGGCTACGCCTACGGCACCGACCTCGGCGAGGCGCGGCGTCGCGGCGATCGCCGCGCGTGCCGCCGAGGCCGCCGAGGTCGCCGACGAGGACGAGTTCGCCGGCCCGCCGCGCGCCCGGCGACGCCGCCCGCGCTCGACTGGCGCTCCAGGATCCCTCGATCGAGTCGTGGGCCGCGGGCGAGGTCGCCGAGCTGGCGCTCGCGGTCGAGCGCGAGGCGCTCGCCGCCGACGCACGCGTCGCCGGCGTCGAGACCGCCGTCTACGCCGACTCCGCCGACCGGGTCGCGATCGCCTCCTCGGCCGGGATCGCGGGCGAGTACGAGGCCTCGAGCTGTTACGCCTACGCCCAGGTGCTCGCGCGGGGCGACGGCGGCACCGAGACCGGGCTCGGCTTCGACCTCGCCCGCGGCCCGGGGCGCTCGACCCGGCCGCGGTCGGCCGCGAGGGCGCCGAGCGGGCGACGGCGATGATCGGCGCCGGCAAGCCCGAGTCGCGCGCCTGCCCGGTCGTCCTCGACCCGACCGTCGCCGCCAGCTTCGTCGGCCTGATCGGCGGCGGCCTCGGCGCCGACGCGGTCCAGCGCGGGCGCTCGCCGTTCGCCGAGCGGCTCGGCGAGGCGGTCGGCGCTGCGGCGCTGACGCTCCACGACGACGGTCTCGACCCCGCCGGCCCCGCCTCCGCGCCCTTCGACGGCGAGGGCGTCGCGCGCGCCCGCACGCGCGCTGATCGAGGCCGGCACGCCTGCGCACCTACCTCTTCGACACCTACACGGCCCGGCGCGGGGCGGCCGACTCGACCGGCAGCGCCGGCCGCGCCGGCTACCGCGGCGCTGCCCAGGGTCTCGACCTCGAACCTGGTCGTCGCGCGCCGGCGAGCTCGACCTCGCCGGGCTGCTCGCCGAGGCCGGCGAGGGCGTCTATCGTCACCGACGTCGCCGGCCTCCACTCCGGCGTCAACCCGGTCACCGGCGTCTTCTCGGTCGGCGCCTCGGGGCGTGCGATCCGGGGCGGCGAGCTGGCCGAGCCGGTGCGCGAGTTCACGATCGCCAGCGACCTCGTCTCGATGCTCGGAGCCGTCGCGCGAGGCCGGCGTCGGAGGCGCGCTGGGTCCCGTTCGGCGGTTCGGTCAGCACGCCGCCGCTGCTGATCGGCGAGATGACGATCGCGGTGCCTGAGCGCCTCGAGCGACGCTGGCCCACGCGGGTTCGCGCCGTGCCCGCTGTTAGATTGCGGCCGCGATTTCAACCACCGAGGACGGAGGAGCTTCGACGTGACAAAGGCTGAGTTTCTGGACCAACTGGCAGGCGACGATCGCATCGGCAGCAAGAAGGCCGCCGGCGACGCGGTCGACGCCGTGCTCGAAACGATCACCGACACGCTGAGCGGCGGTGGCGAGGTCAGCTTCACCGGCTTCGGCAAATTCCACGTCGCCGAGCGCGGCCCGCGCCAGGGCGTCAACCCCCGCACCGGCGAGCGGATCACGATCCCGGGCGGCAAGGTGCCGCGCTTCTCCGCCGGCTCGGCGCTGAAGACCAAGGTCAAGGGCGGCTGAGCCTAGTTCCGGTTCCTTTCGCAGATCGGCTTGCGGCGCTCGTCGAAGAGCGCCGCAGCCAGGTCTGCCTCGGGCTCGACCCCGACCCGGCGCAGCTCACCGGCGAGCGACCTCGGCCCGACCGTCGAGGGCACGCCGGCCGAGCGTCGCCGCGCCGGGCGGTCGCCGCCCACTGCCGCCGCGCTGATCGAGCAGGCCGGACCGGCCTGCGTCGCGATCAAGCCCCAGCTCGCCTGCTTCGAGCGCCTCGGCGCCCCGGGCTGGGCGGCGCTGGCCGAGCGCCTGCGCGGCGGCCCGCGAGGCCGGCCTGCTGGTGATCGCCGACGGCAAGCGCGGCGACGTCCCGGTCACCGCCGCCGCCTACGGGCAGGCGCTGGTCGGCGAGACGCCGACTCCGTGGGGCCCGGTTCCCGGCCTCGGCGCCGACGCCTTCACCGCCAACCCGCTGCTCGGCGTCGACTCGCTCGAGCCGCTGCGTCGACGCCGCCGCGGCGGCCGGGGCCGGGGTCTTCGCGCTGGTCCGCACCAGCAACCCGGGCGCCGCCGACGTCCAGGACCTGCCGGCGCCCGAGCGGCCGCTGCACGAGCGGCTGGCGGCGCTGTCGACGGCCTCGCCGAGCGGCTCGCCGGCGACTCGCGGGCCTGAGCGGGATGGGCGCCGTGGTCGGCGCCACCGAGCCCGAGCACATCGCCCGCCTGCGCGAGCTGATGCCGCGCTCGATCTTCCTGATTCCCGGCGTCGGCGCCCAGGGCGGCCGGCCCGAGCTGCTCGGCGCCGCCTTCGCCGCCGGGCCCGCCGCGGCCCTCGTCCCCGCCTCGCGCGGCGATCGCCTCCGACCCCGACCCGGCCGCCGCCGCCGAGCGTCTGCGCGCCGCGGTCTGGGACGTTTCGACCGCCTGAGAGCGCCGCCGACCGGCTATACGATCCTCGACGCTCACGTCCGATCGACGCCTCCACGCCGATGAACAAAGCGCTCCTCAGCACCAGCCCGGGCCCTCGCCG
This sequence comes from uncultured Solirubrobacterales bacterium, assembly GCA_963795295.1. GTDB lineage: Bacteria > Actinomycetota > Thermoleophilia > Solirubrobacterales > 70-9 > VRUE01. Next base: position 206,522 of record CAWCHE010000003.1, on the reverse strand, counting down.
CGATCGCCGTGATCGCGCGGCTTCGTCGATCGTCATCGTCTGTCGTCGCGAGCGACGACTCGGCGGTGACGACTCCGGCGGCTCGGGAGCGGCGACGACGAGCGGCCACCACGCCAAGCAGCACGAAGCACGCCGACAAAGCGAAGTGCCGGCGAGCTACGTGTCAAGAGCGGCGACACCCTGACCTCGATCGCCCACGAGACCGGCGTCCCGGTGGCCGAGATCGAAGGCCTCAACCCCGGCGTCGACCCGCAGATCCTGATCGCCGGCGAAAAGCTGAAGCTGCGGTGAGCCGGCGCCGCTCGCGGCGCTCTTGACTCTGCGGCCGGGCCCTCGCTCGGCCCTGCCTGGTCGCCGCGTTGCTGCTCGCGAGCTCGGCGGCGGCCGAAGAGCGCGCCCGAGCCGGCGATCGAAGGCCGGGCCTGGGCGCTGGTCGACGCCCGCACCGGCGAGCGTGATCGATTCCCACGCGGCCGACGAAGAAGCTGCCGATCGCCAGCACGACGAAGCTGATGACCGCCTACGTGGCCCTGCAGGAGCTGCCGCTCGGCAAGATCGTCCACGCCGCCCCCTACGACCCGATCTACGGCGAGTCGCTGCTCAACCTGCGCACCGGGCAGCGGGTCAGCGTTCGCGACCTCCTCTACGGGCTGATCCTGCGCAGCGGCAACGACGCCGCCTACGACCTCGCCCGGTCGCCGCGGCCGGCTCCGAGGCGCGCTTCGTCCGCCAGATGAACCTGCGAGCGGCGGCGCTCGGCCTCTCCGACACCCACTACGCGAACCCGATCGGGCTCGACCAGAAGGGCAACTACTCGAGCGCCGCGCGACCTGGCGACGCTGACCCAGCCAGCTGCTCGCGCGATCCCCGCCTTCGCCAAGATCGCCGACGCCCGCGAAGCGCCGGCTCGACAGCCTGCATCCGCCGCGGCGGATCGACGACGATCAACGACCTGCTGCGGATGGCGCCCTGGGTCACCGGCGTGAAGACCGGCCACACCTTCGACGCCGGCTACGTCCTGGTCGGCGTCGGGACGGCGCAAGGGGGTCGACCTGATCTCGGTCGTGATCGGCGCCCCGACCGACGAAGCCCGCTTCGACGAGAGCCTCGAGCTGCTCGAACGCGGCTTCGCGCACTACCGCACGCCGGGTGCCGGTCCGGGCCGGCCAGGAACTCGCCGCAGGCCTCGATCCGCTACGCCGGCGGCGAGCTGCCGCTGCGCGCCGCGCGCACGGTCGCCGTCGGCACCTGCCCCGGCCAGCGGCTCACCATCGACGTCCAGGCGCCGAGCCGAGGTCGAGGGGCCGATCGAGCCGCGGCGCCGTGCTGGGCCGGGCGACGGTCCTCGTCGACGGCCGGCCGGCCGGGGACGACTGCCGCTGCGCGCCGGCCGCGCGATTCCCGCGGCAGGCGACTTTCGACCGCGTCCGCAGCTTCGTCGGCGAACACGCGATCCTCACCGCGCTTGGCGCGTTCGTGATACTGATTGGCGGAGTCCTCCTGTGGCGTCGCATCGGTCGCCGGAGGGCGAAGAGGAGACGACGAGACGGTCGGAGGTATCGCCGAGTGATCCTCACTGTCACCCTGAACGCCGCGATCGACCGCACGGTCGCGGTCCCGAACTTCCGCCTCGGCCGCCGCCACCGCGCGGTCGAGAGCCGCACCGTCGCCGGCGGCAAGGGGATCAACGTCGCCCGCGCCCTGAGCCTGCTCGGCGAGCCGGTGATCGCGACCGGCTTCGTCGGCGGCCCGACCGGGACCCGGGTCGTCGAACAGCTGCGCGAGGAGTCGGTGCTCACCGACTTCACCCGGATCGCCGGCGAGACCCGGATCAACCTCGCGGTGATCGACCCGACCTCGGGCGAGCAGACCGAGATCAACGAGCGCGGCCCGGCGGTCAGCCCGGAGGAGGTCGAGCCGCTTCGTCGAGCGGCTCGACTACCTGGCGCCGGCGGCGCCAGGTCTGCGTGCTCGCCGGGACGCTGCCGCCGGGCGCCGGCGATGACCTCTACGCGCGCCTGGTCAAGGACCTGCGGGCGCGCGGGATCCTCGTCGTCCTCGACGCCGAGGGCGACGCGATGCTCGAGGGCGTGCGCGCCGGCGCCTCGGTCGTCACCCCGAACGAGCAGCGAGGCGGAGGAGCTGGTCGGGCAGGAGTTCGCCGACGCCGGCGACCTCGCCCAGGGCCTCTCCGAGCTGGTCCGGCTGGGCGCCGGGGAAGCGGCGATCACCCGCCCCGACGGCTGCGTCGCGGTCGATCGGCGAGGGTGCCGAGCGGCGCTTCCTCGAGGTCAGGACCGAGCCCCTCGACCCGGTCTCGACCGTCGGCTCCGGCGACGCCTTCCTCGCCGGCTACGTCGCCGCGCGCTACGAGGGCCGCTCGCCCGAGGAGTGTGTCGCGCTACGCGGTCGCCTGCGGCGCCGAGTCGACCCAGCACTTCGGCGCCGGGACCGTCGACCGCAGCCAGGTCGAGCGGCTCCTCGGCGAGGTCCAGGTGCACGATCTGGAGGTCCCCGCGGAAGTGTAGGCTGGGTCTTCAACGCCACCCTGCCAGGAGGACCAATTGGAGATCGACATCGGTCGAGGAAAGAAAGGGCGGCGCGCCTACGGATTCGACGACATCGCGATCGTTCCGTCGCGCCGCACACGCGATCCCGACGACATTGACATCAGCTGGACGCTCGGCCCCTACCGCTTCGAGATGCCGCTCGTCGCTTCGGCGATGGACGGAGTCGTCAGCCCCGACACCGCCGCGCTCGTCAACCAGCTCGGCGGCCTCGGCGTCCTCAACCTCGAGGGCATCTGGACCCGCTTCGAGAACGCCGAGGAGAAACTGGAGATGGTCGCCGCCGCGCCCAAGCACGAGGCGACCCGGATCATGCAGGAGATCTACGCCGAGCCGGTCAAGCCGGAGCTGATCGGCCAGCGGATCGCCGAGATCAAGGACGCGGGCGCCGTCGCCTGCGGCTCGCTGACCCCGCAGAAGGTCCGCGAGCACTACGAGATCGCGATCGAGGCGGGGATCGACATCCTCGTCATCCAGGGCACGGTGATCTCGGCCGAACACGTCTCGACCACGGTCGAGCCGCTCAACCTGAAGGAGTTCATCGCCGAGGTCCCGGTGCCGACGGTTGTCGGCGGCTGCGCCTCCTACTCGACCGGACTGCACCTGATGCGGACCGGCGCGGTCGGCGTCCTCGTCGGAGTCGGCCCCGGCGCCGCCTGCACCACCCGCGGCGTCCTCGGCATCGGCGTCCCGCAGGCGACGGCGATCGCCGACGTCGCGGCGGCCCGCTCCCAGCACATGCTGGAGACCGGCGAGTACGTCAACGTGATCGCCGACGGCGGCATGCGGACCGGCGGCGACGTCTCCAAGGCGATCGCCGTCGGCGCCGACGCGGTGATGGTCGGCTCGCCGCTGGCCCGCGCCAAGGAGGCCCCCGGCCGCGGCTTCCACTGGGGGATGGCGACCTTCCATCCCTCGCTGCCGCGCGGCACCCGCGTCTCGACCAAGCAGGACGGGACGATGGAGGAGATCCTGCTCGGCCCGGCCCAGGAGAACGACGGCACCTTCAACCTGATGGGCGCGCTGAAAACCTCGATGGCCACCTGCGGCTACGAGGACATCCGCTCCTTCCAGCGGGCCGAGGTGATGGTCGCCCCGGCGCTGATGAGCGAGGGCAAGAAGCTCCAGAACGAGCAGTCGGTCGGCATGGGCTCGAACGGGCGCGCGGCGGTCTCCGCCGGCGTCGGGGTGGCCGACGATTGAGCGACGTCGCTGAGCAGGAGCAGCAGCAGCCGTCCGCGACGGACAGCCCCTGCGCCTGCCCAGCCGGGCACCGAGGAGGTCCTGGTCCTCGACTTCGGGGGCCAGTACTCGCAGCTGATCGCGCGGCGCATCCGCGAATGCGGCGTCTTCGCCGAGCTGCTGCCGGCGACCGCCGCGGTCGAGGAGATCCGGGAGCGGGCCCCGAAGGCGCTGGTCCTCTCCGGCGGCCCGGCCTCGGTCTACGAGCCGGGCGCGCCGGCGTTCCCGACCGAGCTGCTCGACCTCGGGATCCCGATGCTCGGCATCTGTTACGGGATGCAGGCGATGGTCGCTGGCGCTCGGCGGCCGGGTCGAGGCGCGCCGAGCGGGCGAGTTCGGCCGCACCGAGCTCACCCTGCGCGAGGGCGGCGGCCGCCTGCTCGGCGGCCTGCCGGAGGAGCAGAGCTGCTGGATGAGCCACCGCGACACGGTCTTCGAGCCGCCGCCAGGGATTCACGGCGCTCGCCTCGAGCCCGGGCTCGCCGGTCGCCGCCTGCGAGTCGCCCGAGCGCGGCCTCTACGGCATCCAGTTCCATCCCGAGGTCGTCCACACGCCCTACGGCACCGAGATCCTCACCCGCTTCCTGCGCGACGTCGCCGGCTGCGAGCAGCAGTGGTCGCCGCATCGGTGATCGCCGAGCAGGTCGCGCGGATCCAGGCGCAGGTCGGGGAGGGCCGGGTGATCTGCGGCCTCTCCGGCGGCGTCGATTCCTCGGTCGCGGCGCTGCTCGTCCACAAGGCGATCGGCGAGCAGCTGACCTGCGTCTTCGTCGACCACGGCCTGATGCGGATGAACGAGGCCGAGCAGGTCGTCGAGGCCTTCGAGCAGTTCGGCATCCCGCTGGTCCACGTCGAGGCCGAGGAGCGCTTCCTCGCGAAGCTGGCCGGGCCAGGACGACCCCGAGACCAAGCGCAAGATCATCGGCGAGGAGTTCATCCGCGTCTTCGAGGAGGAGGCGGAGAAGCTCGAGGACGCCGCGCTACCTGGTCCAGGGCACGCTCTACTCGGACGTGATCGAGTCCGGCGGCAGCGACGGCGCCGCGACGATCAAGTCCCATCACAACGTCGGCGGCCTCCCCGACGACCTCGAGTTCGAGCTGGTCGAGCCGCTGCGGATGCTGTTCAAGGACGAGGTTCGGGCGGTCGGCGCCGAGCTCGGGCTGCCCGAGCGCCTCGTCTGGCGCCAGCCCTTCCCGGGCCCCGGCCTGGCGATCCGGATCGTCGGCGGCGAGGTCAACCGCGAGCGGCTCGACATCCTCCGCGCCGCCGACGCGATCCTCCAGGAAGAGATCCGCGCCGCCGAGCTCTACCGCGCAGCTCTGGCAGTCCTTCTGCGTCCTCCCGGTGGTGCGCTCGGTCGGCGTCCAGGGCGACGGGCGCACCTACGCGTACCCGATCGTGATCCGCGCCGTCACCTCCGACGACGCGATGACCGCCGACTGGGCCCGCCTCCCCTACGACCTGCTCGAGCGCGTCTCCAACCGGATCATCAACGAGGTCGCCGGCGTCAACCGCGTGGCCCTCGATATCTCGTCGAAGCCCCCGGCGACGATCGAGTGGGAGTAACCCCGCCGAGTGCTGCATTGACGGGGCTATAGGCCCCCTGAGGTAGCACTCGGCCTCGAGATGCCTTCGTTCGCCGTTTCGATCTCGATTCTCGGCGCTGGTGCAGGCGGCGCTTGTGGCGCTGCCGGGGCGGCTGCCGACGCTGCCGTTGGGGCTGGGGGACCTGAGGAGCCGCTGGTGGGCGCTGGTGCCGGCGCTTTCGATCGTGGTCGTCATCGCCGTGGTCAACTTCTATGCGGACTCGGCGACCTGGCTCTCCTACCTGGCGCTGGTCGCGGTGCCGCCGCTGGCGGCGGTCGCGCTCGGCCTCCTCCTGCACGGCTCGCGGCGCTGGTGGGCCCTGGCGGCGGCGCCGCTCTTCGCGCTGGCGTGGGCCTCGGTCGGCTCGCTCGCGGGCGAGGCCGCGGCGACTACCCTCTCCGGCCTCGCCTGCATCGCCCTCGGCTGGCTGCTGGTCTCGGTCGTCCCGGCGCTCTGGCTGCGGCTTGGCATCTACGCGATGGCGGCGGTCGACGCCTGGCTCGTCGCCTCCGACCTCCTCCAGGGCCCGAACTCGGTCCTCAGCGTCGCCGCCCCCGGCGGCCGACCTGCCGCGTCTGCAGGCGGTCCACTTCGGCTCGGCCCAGATGGGCTTCGGCGACCTCTTCGTCGCCGCCCTGGTCGGCTGCCTCCTCGTCAATGCCCGCCGACGGGCCTAAAACGCGAGGCCCGATTGGCGTTTTTTCGGCCCATCGGCAGCGTTGGGGGGCGCTGCTCGTCGCGGTTCTGGCGCTTTGCTTCGACCTGCTGTTCTTTGCGGTCGACTCGCTGCCGGCGACGGTCCCGGTCGCGGTGGCGCTGCGCCCTCACCCAGCTGCGACGAACGACCTGATCGCCTCGGCGACGGCGTCGGGCCGGTCCTCGGGGGTGAAGCTGAAGGCGTCGTCGATCGCGACCAGAGTCCTCCTGCGGGAGCGCCTGGGCGTAACGCTCGGCGTGGGCGAGGGGGAAGACCTCGTCCTCGCTCGACCAGATCAGCAGCGTCGGCTTCTGCCAGCTCTCGATCAGTGCCTCGCCCGCCGCGCGCACGGGCGCGGTCCGTCGCCGAGGCCATCGCCTTGGCGACGTCGTGGAGGACGCCCTCGTCGCGGCCGGCCGGGAGAGCGTAGGCGTCGGAGACCTCGGGCATCGAGCGGGTGCTTGGTCAGCAGCCCGTAGGCGACGGGCAGGGCGCGGACCGCCGGGTCCTCGAGGGCGCTGAGGAGCTGGCCGAGCGCCTCCGGGTCGGCCGCGGCGGCGGGCAGGCCGTCGAACGGCTCCGGGGGCCACTCGTCATATGGCGTCTCGCAGGAGGTGAGGACGAGGCGGGAGACGCGCTCGGCGAGGCGGTCGCCGTGCCGGGCCAGGGCGATCTGCGAGTAGGCGCCGCCCGAGTCGTTGCCGACCAGGGTGCGACCGGCGAGATCGAGGCGCTCGGCGACGTCGGCGATCAGGGCGGCGACCCCCTCAGGGCCGAGGTCGGCGTCGGGATCCATCGGCGTGCGATGGGAGCCGAGCGGCAGGTCGAGGGCGAGGCAGCGGAACTCGCCGTGGAGCCGCTCGACGACCCCGCGCCAGAGGTTCGCGTTGGCGAGCCAGCCGTGGCTGAAGAGCAGCGCCGGGCCCTGCCGCGCTCGAAGCACTCGATCGCGCCGCCGCCCGTCTCGACCAGCCGGCCCTCGCCGAGCTGCTCCGAGCGCCAGCGATGAGGCTCTCCGCTCATCCGGCGCTCGCCGAGGTCGGGCGCGGGCGAAGGCCGCGTCGGCGAACGGGACGAGCTTCTCGGCGAAGCCCTCGGGGTCGCTCACCTGAGGGGAGTGGCCGCTCTCGAAGATCGCCAGCTCGGCGCCCGGAATCGACGCGGCCGCCCTGCGGCCGAGCTTCAGCGGTATCACCGGGTCGCGCCTGCCCCAGGCGACCAGGGTCGGCGCCGCGATCCCCGGGGCGCCCTTCCGCAGGTCGTGCTCGGGGGAGGAGAAGCTGGCCCAGAGCTCGGCGACGGCCCGCAGGCCAGGGTCCTCCCGCGTGGTGGCGACGCCGACGTCGCGGACCCGGCGGTCGGCGTCGGACCGGGGCCGCATGTAGCGGTTGGCGAAGCTCGGGTAGATGCGGCGCAGGAACCACGGCTGCGACATCAGCGAGCAGAAGACGCGGACCTGCGGAGGCCGTGCCGCCGAAACCGCCGCTGTCGACCAGGACCAGCCCTTTGACAAGGTCGGGGCGGCGGATCGCCAGGCGCCCCGCCGCGAAGCCGCCGACCGAGTTTCCGAGGACGACGGCCCCGCCCGGCGCGAGAGCGCCGACGAGCTCCTCGGCGATGTCGGCGAAGCGCATCGCGCTCGCCGGCGAGGTGCCGGGGGGTGATTCGCCGTGGGCCGGCCAGTCCGGGGCAATCGTCCGGAAGCGATCGGGGAGGAGGGCGCGCAGGTCGTCGAAGTCGTGGCGGTCGTGGGCGCCGCTGCTGAGGAGGACGAGCGGGTCGCCTCCTGGGTTCCGCTCGTCGTAGGAGATCGGCCCGGTTGAGGTCTCGAACATCGGCATCGACGGCGACCCTAACAGATGACTGACCGGTCGGTCATGTCCGGTGACCACTCGGTCAGGTACCCTCGACCGATGCCCTCCTCGGCCTCCCCCTCGACCTCTCCCCGGGCCACGACCGCCGGCGGGCAGCGCACCCGCGAGTCGCTCCTGGACGCCGGGGTCGCCGTCGCCGAGGGCCACGGCCTCGCCGGCCTCAGCGTCAACAGGGTCGTCGCCGAGGCGGGTGTCGCCAAGGGCACCTTCTACGTTCACTTCGACGGCCGCGAGGCCTTCGTCGACGCGCTCCACGCCCGCTTCCACGGCCGCGTTGAGGAGGCGGTTGCGGCAGCGACCGCCGGCACCCCTCCTGGCGCCGAGCGCCTGATCCTCGGCGTCGAGGCCTACCTCGACACCTGCATCGACGACAGCGCCGTCAAGGCCCTCGCCCTCGAGGCACGCTCCGATCCTGCGCTGGCCTCGACGATGGCCGCCCGGCACGAGCTCTTCGCCGCCTCCGCGGTCCCCAGCTTCAAGGCGATGGGCTGGCCCGACGCCGCGGCCGCCTCGCACCTACTCGCCGCGATGACCGCCGAGATCGCGATTCGCGAGCTCGACGCCGGCCGCCGCCTGCCCGCTGCCCGCCGCAGCCTGAGGCGGTTTCTAGGCTCCTAGCGCCGGTGTCGCGGCGCCTGCGACCAGCCCGACCTCAGCTGTATGCGTCCCACTTCTTCAGGAAGGGGAGTGGGTCGATCGGGCTGCCGCCCACATACCAGCCGGGCCCGGTCCAGAGCTCGAAGTGGAGGTGGCAGGCGGTGGCGTCGCCGGTCTCGCCGACGATCCCGATCGGCTGGCCGGTCAGCACCGGGTCGCCCGTCTGCAGAGGGGAGGGTTCGGCGAGGTGCATGTAGGCGGTGTCGTAGGGGGTCCCCTTGCCGTCGATCACCACGTAGTTGCCGGCAAGGCTCTGGTAGCCGGAGTACCGGACCCGCCCGCCCCGGGCGGCGACGACCGGGACGCCGCAGTCGGCCATCACGTCCTGGCCCTCGTGGGTGTGGCCGTCGCGGCCGGCTCCGAACCTGCCGGCGGCGCCGCCGTAGTCGTGGGCGCCGAGCAGGGGGAAGGTGTAGACGTAGAAGTCGAAGCCGAGGCTGAGTTCGCTCGTTGTCGCCTCGGGTCGGGCGAGGGGCGTGCCGGTCTGGGAGCCGATGTTGAAGCTGTAGTGGCCTTTTGGCGCCGGCTTGCCTTCCGCAGTCAAGCCGTCCCAGCGGATCGAGACGGGAACCTGAGGGGCGACGTCGTTGCGGTAGAAGGTCCGGACCGCTTCCCCGGTTTCGCCGACGACGTCGATTCGGAGGTCGTTCTGGGGCTGGCTGCTGCCGATTTCGAAGCGGATGCTGGGGCTGTGCATCCCGTAGAAGAAGGATTTGTGCGGAGTCGTCCGCGCCGAGATCAGGCTCAGGGTGCCGGCGCTCGGGGCGCCGCTCGCCGGGGCTCCGGTCCCGCTCGGCGGCGCCGGCGGTGCTCCGGCCGGGGTCGGTGCGCCGCCCGTCGTCATCGCCGCTGCCGCGGCGGGCAGACAGGCGAAGAGCGCCGCGATCGCGGCTATGAGCACGATGCCCGCCGCTCTGGGCCGGGCTCTGGCGGTACTGCGAACCACTATCCCTCTCTTTCGACGCCTGCGGAGTTAGCTGTCGGGCTCGCGCTGAAAGAGATGCGCTACGGACGGTCTTCGTCCGATTCGCCCCGGAGACCTGCAAAGGCCCCTGCGGTTCCCCCGCTCCCGGCCGGTCCGGCCGATCGGGATTCGGCGTGTTGGCCGGGCAGTATAGGTGAGGACCTGGCGGCGCCAGGCAACTCTCCGCCCGCGACGGCGGGGCAGCCCATCGGGACTGGTGCCCTATCATTCCCGGGCCGCGCGTGAGGTTTCCGCGCGGTCTTTTCACGATGAAGACCTATGTCGCCAACTCAGCCGACCGCCAGCGGGACTGGTACGTCGTCGATGCCGAGGGTCAGACCCTCGGCCGGCTGGCGACCCGGATCGCCGATGCCCTGCGCGGCAAGCGCAAGCCCGAGTACACCCCTCACGTGGACACCGGCGACTTCATCGTCGTCGTCAACGCGGAGAAGATCCACGTCACCGGCGACAAGCTCGCGCAGAAGACCTACTGGCGCCACAGCGGCTACCCGGGCGGGATCAAGTCCCGCACCCTGGGCGAGATGCTCGAGCGCCGGCCCGAGGAGGTGATCCGCAAGGCGGTGAAGGGAATGCTGCCCCGCAACCGCCTTGCGCGCCAGCAGCTGACCAAGCTGAAGGTCTACGCCGGCCCCGATCACCCCCACGCCGCCCAGCAGCCGAAACCGATGGAGCTGACGAAATGATTGACGAAGAAGACAAAACTTCAGAGGACGTAGCGCCCGAGGAGCCGAGGGCTCGGACGGCTCGGCCGCGGGTCCTGTCGCCGAGGAGGCTCCGTCGCCGCAGGCTGCGGGCGACGATGCCCCCTCGACGCCACCCGCGGAGCGAGGCGGCGGAGGCGGACGCACCTCAGGACGATGCGTCTGACGGAGGAGCAAGGTCAGGATGAGGCCGTCGAGGAGCCCGCGGAGGCTCCGGTCGGCTGAGGCAGGAGAAGCCTCAGGACGAGACGTCGCCCGCTGAGGAGCCGGTAGCTGAGGAGGAGCAGGCCCAGGCACGAGCCGCCGAGGAGCCTGCTGCCGAGGACGAGGCGCCTGCGGAGGAGCCCGAGCCGCGAAGAAGAAAGACGTCATTCCCGGCGCCGACCTGGAGCCGATCGCGGTCGAGTCCGACGAGCGGCCGCTGAGCGCCGAGGAGCGGGCCGCGTCGAGGCCGAGGCCGAGGAGCAGGCGCGGCGCGAGGCCGCCCTCGTCGGCGAGGCCGAGGACGAGGAGCCAGCGCCGCCAGCCGCGGCCCGGCCAAGATGGAGGCCGACGCCCGCTTCCAGGCCACCGGCAAGCGCAAGCGCGCGATCGCCCGGGTCACCCTGCTGCCCGGCAACGGCAAGTTCGAGATCAACAAACGCAAGCTCGAGGAGTTCTTCCCCCGCCCGCTGCACCAGACGATGGCCAAGCAGCCGCTCGCGACCACCGGCTACGAGGGCAACGTCGACGTTCGCGTCCGCGTCCACGGCGGCGGCATCGGCGGCCAGGCCGGCGCGGTCCGCCACGGCATCGCCAAGGCGCTCACCGAGATCGACCCCGAGCTGCGCGGCGAGCTCAAGCGCCGCGGCTTCCTGACCCGCGACGCTCGCGTCAAGGAGCGCCGCAAGGCCGGGCTCAAGAAGGCGCGCAAGCGGCCGCAGTTCAGCAAGCGCTGACGAGGGCCGGATGACGACGGGGCGCAAGCTCTTCGGTACCGACGGGGTCCGAGGGGAGGCCGGGACGTTCCTCACCGCCGGAGCTGGCGACCGCGCTCGGCCGGGCCGCCGCGTGCTCTCTCGCGATCGAACGCCCCAGGTCCTGATCGTCCGCGACACGCGCGAGTCGGGGCCGATGATCGAGTCGGCGCTCGCCGCCGGAATCGCCGCCGCCGGCGGAGACGCGCTGCTCGCCGGCGTCCTGCCGACGCCCGCCGCCTCGATCCTCGTCAGGCGACTCGGCCTCGACCTCGCCGCCGTCGTCTCCGCCTCCCACAACCCCTAGGCGACAACGGCATCAAGTTCTTCTCGGCCGCCGGGACCAAGCTCGACGACGAGGCCGAGGGCGGATCGAGGCGCTGATCGACGCGGAGCACGACCGCCGCGGCGCCGGGTCGGGTCCGCGAGCTCGACGGCGGCCTCGAGGACTACCTGCGCGCGCTCGCAGTCGGCCTTCCCGCTCGACCTCTCCGGCATCCGCGTCGCCCTCGACTGCGCCAACGGCGCCACCCACCGCGCCGCGCCGGCGATCTTCGAGCGGCTCGGGGCCGAGGTCGAGGCGATCGCGCGTCGAGCCCGACGGCCGCAACATCAACGACGGCTGCGGCTCCACCCACCTCGACCTGCTCGCCGCGCACGTCGCCGACGGCGAGGCGCCGATCGGCTTCGCCTTCGACGGCGACGGCGACCGGGTGCTCGCCGTCGACGGCTCCGGCGGCCTCCACGACGGCGACGAGCTGATCGCCCTCGTCGCCCGCGGGCATGGCCGCCCGCGGCGAGCTCGGCGGCGGAGTCGCGGTCACGGTGATGAGCAACTTCGGCTTCCACCAGGCGATGGAGGAGGCGGGCGTCGAGGTCGCGATGACCACGGTCGGCGACCGCTACGTCCTCGACGAGCTGGCCAAGCGCGGTTGGGCGCTCGGCGGCGAGCAGTCCGGCCACATCATCGACACCCGCTTCGCCGCGACCGGCGACGGGATCGCCGCGGCGCTGGCGACGATGCGGGAGCTCGGCGGCCGCGACCTCGCCGAGGCGGCGCCGATGGAGAAGCTCCCGCAGACCCTGGTCAACGTCGAGGTCGCCGACCGCGAGGCGCTCGCCGGCGCCGAGGCGGTCTGGGAGGCGGTCGAGCGCGAGGGCGAGGCGCTGGAGGGACGCGGCCGCGTCCTCCTTCGCCCCTCGGGGACCGAGCCGCTGGTGCGGGTGATGGTCGAGGCGCCGACGCGCCGAGGAGGCCGACGCGGTCTGCGAGCGGCTGGTCGGCATCGTCCGCCGCGAGCTCGCCTAACTGCCGCCTGACCGCCGGCGTCTACCCTTAGTCGCCTCAATGTGCGGAATCGTCGGATATGTGGGAGGCGCCCCTGCCGCGACCTCCTGGTCGCCGGGCTCGAGAAGCTCGAGTACCGCGGCTATGACTCGGCGGGCGTCTCGGTGATCGAGGACGGCCGGGTCGAGAGCGTGCGCGCGGTCGGCAACCTCGCCAACCTGCGGGCGGCGATGGAGGAGCGCGACGAGCGCGGCGGCGGCGTCGCAGTGGCCGCGCCGCCGGCGACCACCGGCGTCGCCCACACCCGGTGGGCCACCCACGGCCGGGTCACCGAGGAGAACGCCCACCCGCACAGCGACAGCTCCGACCGGGTCCACATCGTCCTCAACGGGATCGTCGAGAACCACGCCAAGCTGCGCCGCCGGCTCGAGGCAGACGGCGACGAGTTCAGCTCCGAAACCGACGCCGAGGTCGTCGCGCACCTGATCGACGAGCCACTACGACGGCGACCTCGCCGCCGCCGTCCGCGCCGCCTTCGCCGAGCTCCGCGGCCACTACGCCTTCGTCGCCATGCACGCCGAGCAGCCCGGCCTCCTGGTCGGCGCCCGCCGCGAGTGCCCGCTGGTCGCCGGCGTCGGCGAGGGCGAGAGCTTCCTCGCCTCGGCGATCCCCGCCTTCCTCGCCGAGACCCACGAGGCGGTCTCGATCGAGAACGACGAGGTCGTGACGATCTACCCCGTCCGGGGTGAGCATCACCGACCCCGAGGGCAACCCGATCGAGCGCGAGCCCGAAGAGATCGCCTGGGACACGGAGACGGCGGAGAAGGGCGGCTACGAGACCTTCATGCTGAAGGAGATCCACGAACAGGCCGACGCCGTCGCCGAAACGATCGCCGGCCGCCTGCCCGGCGACGACGGGGTCGACCTCTCCGAGATGGAGCTCGAGGACTCCTACCTGCGCGACCTGAAGCGGATCGTGATCGTCGCCTGCGGCACCTCCTACCACGCCGGCCTGGTCGGTCGTTACGCGATCGAGGAGTGGGCGCGGGTGCCGGTCGAGATGGACATCGCCTCCGAGTACCGCTACCGCAACCCCGTCGTCGGCCCCGGCGACCTCGTGATCGGCATGACCCAGTCGGGCGAGACGGCCGACACGCTGGCGGCGATGCGGCTGGCCCGGGAGCGGGGGGCGAGGGTCCTGGCGATCACGAACCTGATGGGCAGCCAGGCGACGCGCGACGCCGACGCCGTCCTCTACACGCGGGCGGGGCTGGAGGTCAGCGTCGCCGCGACGAAGACCTTCGTCGCCCAGGTGGCCGCCATGTACCTGCTCGGGATCAGGCTCGCCGAGCTGCGCGGGACGCTGCCGCCGGAGCGGATCGCGGAGCTGATCGCGGAGCTCAAGCACCTCCCGTCGAGGATCGAGGAGACCCTCGCCGCCTGCGAGAAGGCCGTCGGCGAGGTCGCCGCGACCCATCACGAGCAGCAGTTCTTCCTCTACCTCGGCCGCCACATCGGCCTGCCCGTCTGCCTCGAGGGGGCGCTGAAGCTGAAGGAGATCTCCTACATCCCGACAGACGCCTACGCGGCCGGCGAGATGAAGCACGGCCCGATCGCCCTGCTCGACGAGTCGACCCCGGTCGTCTGCGTCGCGACCGAGAGCCCGGTGCTGGAGAAGGTCCTCTCCAACGTCGAAGAGGTCCGGGCGCGGGGCGCCGAGACGATCGCGATCGCGACCAAGGGCGGGGACCGGGTGGCGGAGGTCGCCGACGTCACGATCGAGGTCTCCGAGACCGACTGGCTGATGCAGCCGATCGTCGCGATCCTGCCGCTGCAGCTGCTCGCCTACGAGATAGCCCGCGCCCGCGGGCTCAACGTCGACCAGCCCCGCAATCTGGCCAAGACGGTCACGGTCGAGTAACGACGCCTACCGCCGCCGTTAGTCTGCGGCCCATGATCAAGACACGTCTGGCTCTCCCAGTCCTCGCGGCCGTCGCCGCGGCTGCAATCTTCGCCGGCTGCGGGAGCAGCGACAGCAGCTCCGGCGCCGACCCGGCGACGCTCGCGCCTCCCGGCAGCCCGCTCTACGTCGAAGGGACCGTGCTTCCCTCCGGAGAGCTGCAGACGAACGTGGAAACGCTGGCGCAGTCGATCGCGGGCGTGGACGACCTCGGAGAACTGATCGTCACCGAACTCGAAAAGTCGGCGTCGGACTCCGGCGAACCGTTCGACTTCGCCAAGGAAGTCGAACCGTGGCTGGGCGAAAGGGCAGGGGTGTTCTTCGAGAGCTACGACGGCAGCGACTTCACTGAATTCGGCGCCGCGGTCGAAACGACCGACGCCGACGCCGCGACCGAATTCGTCGAAAAACAGGTCGGCGAAAGCGAAGACGAACCCGAAAAGGGCTCCTACGAAGGGCTTCGACTTCTACGCGTGAATCCGACGGCCCGACGGTCGGCGTCGTCGGCGAATTCGTCGTCATCGCCGAAGGAAAATCGGCCTTCGAAGACGCAGTCGACGCCTCCGAAGGCGAATCGCTCTCGGAAGTAGGACGACTTCACCTCGGCGATGTCCAACGCGACCGACGGCAGCCTCGCCGACGTCTTCGTCGACGTCGGCGGCCTGATCGAACAGTCGGGCGACAAGGTCGATCCGGGGACGCTGAAGGCGACTCGAATCGATCGGCCTCGAGCCGCGGGAAGCGACCGTCGTCGCCAGCGTCGTGCCGGGCTCGAAAACATCGAGGTCGACCTCGCCAGCGACCTCGGCGAATTCGAAGAAGGGTTCGTCGGCAGCGCCGCGACCGAGATGCTCGGCTCGCTGCCCTCGACCTCGTTCGCCGCCTTCGCCAGCTCCGAAGTCGGCAAGCGCCTCGGCGAAGCGATCGACAAAGTCGACGAGGAAGGGATCTCCGGCGAGGTTCCCCCGCACAAACTGAAGAGCACGCTGAAGTCGGCCGGGATCGACCTCGAAAAGATCGCCGCCTCGCTCGGCGACGCCGGGGTCTTCGCAACCGGCAACAGCCGCAGCAGCCTCGGCGGCGCCCTCGTCTTCAGCACCGACAGCTCCAGCGAAGCCAAGAACGCGGTCGCCGGCATCGGCCTCCTGCTCCGCGCCAGCCACACCCCCGGGGTGACGGCGATCGGCGGCAACGCGACCGGGTTCTCGATCCACAGCGACGAACTCGGCAACAAGCCGGTGGTGGTCGCGACCGAAGGCGAACGCCTCGCGATCGGCTACGGGGTCCCGGCGACGCTGCTCGGGCTCAAAGCCGGATCCGGCAAGACGCTCGCCGACAGCCCGACCTACAAGGAAGCGGTCAGCGCCCTCGGCGAGCACGCCGATCAGCGCCTTCGTCGACGGCCCGGCGGCGCTCAACCTCGCCAACGCCCTGGTGCCTGCGTCCGAAGAGGGCTTCCAGGAAGCGAAGCCGTACCTGCAGAAGATCGGCTACGTCGCCCTCGGCTCCTCCAAGGAAGGGAGCGTCGCCAAGGCGAAGCTGATCGTCGGGGTCGGCAAGTAGGGACGGGCTCGGTGGCCTCCGGAGTCGGGATCGACCTGCTGGAGATCGACCGGCTCGAGCGAGCGCTGGAGCGTCACCCGAGGCTCGCCGAGCGGGTCTTCACCGAGGCCGAGCGCAGCTACGCGGCGGCGAGGCGCCGTCCCGGCCGTCACCTCGCGGCCCGCTTCGCCGCCAAGGAGGCGGTGGTCAAGGCGCTCGGGCTCAGCGACGGCTTCGGGCTGCGGGAGATCGAGGTGATCGCCGGGGAGCCGCCGCGGGTCGGCCTCTCCGGGCGCGCGGCGCGGGCCGCCGCCGGGAGCGAGGTGCAGGTCTCGCTCACCCACTCGCGCGAGCACGCCGCGGCGGTCGCTGTCGTCAGCTGATGGAGCGCTGGCTGAGAGGGCTCTTCGACGCCGAGGGGATGCGGGCGACGGACCGCTGGGCGATCGAGGAGGCGGGCATTCCCGAGGCCGACCTGATCGAGGCCGCGGGAACGGCGCTGGCCGAGGCGGTCGCGGAGCTGGCCCCGGAGGGGCCGGTGCGGATCGTCTGCGGCAAGGGCAACAACGGCGCCGACGGGCTCGCTCGCCGGGCGGCGGCTGAGCACGATGGGCTTCGAGGTCGAGACGGTCGAGATCTTCTCCGCCGAGCCGCCGGGCGGCTTCGACGCCTGGCTCGAGGGATCCGGCGTCGTCGTCGACGCGATCCTCGGCACCGGGTTTCGAGGGCACGCCGCGGGAGCCGGCGGTCGGTCGCGATCGAGGCGATCAACCGCTGCGGGGCGCCTGTCGTCGCCTGCGACATCGCCTCAGGGGTCGACGCCTCCTCCGGCGAGGTCGTCGGGGCCGCGGTCGAGGCGGTGATCACGGTCAGCTTCCACGCCGCGAAGCTGGGCCACGTGGTCGCCCCCGGCAAGTGGCACGCTGGGGAGCTGCGGGTCGTCCCGATCGGGATTCCCGACGGCGCCCCGGTCGACCCGGTCGCCGGGACGATCGAGCCGGCGGTGCTCGAGCTAGCGCCGCGGCGCGGCGCCAGCTCGACGAAGTTCAGCTCCGGGCAGGTCGCTATCGCCGGCGCCTCGCGCGGGCTGACCGGCGCCGTGAGGATGTCCTCGCTGGCGGCGATCCGGGCCGGCGCCGGATACGCGACGGTCGCCGTCCCGGCCGACCTCGAGGCGATCTTCGAGACCGGGGAGCCCGAGGTGATGTCGGTCGGCTGCCCCGGCGGCGACGGCTGCCTCGCGCCCGGCTCGGCGAAGGCGCTGCTGCGGGTCTTCGAGAAGGCCGCCGCCGGCGTCCTCGGGCCCGGCCTCGGCCGCGACCCCGGCTCGGTCGAGCTGGCGCGGGAGGTCCTGACCGAGATCGAGGCGCCGCTCGTCCTCGACGCCGACGGGCTCAACGCCTTCGCCGGTGACCTCGGGGGCGATCGCCGCTCGCCGCGCTCCGACGGTCCTCACGCCTCACGCGGGCGAGCTCGGGCGGCTGCTCGGCAACGGCGCCGAGGCGGTCGCGGCCCGCCGTCTCGAGTCGCGCGCGCGAGGCCGCCCGCGCCGCCGGCGCCGTCGTCGTCCTCAAGGGGGACGACACGATCGTCACCGACGGGGAGCGGATCGCCGTCAACTCGCTCTCGGCCCCGGCGCTGGCGACGGCGGGCACCGGCGACGTCCTCTCCGGTATCTGCGCGGCGCTGCTCGCCCGCGGCCTCGACCCCTTCGCGGCCGCCTGCGCGGCGGTGCTCGCCCACGCCAGGGCCGGGCGCGACGCCGCCGAGCGGCTCGGGGTGGCCGAGTCGGTGATCGCGAGCGACGTGATCGAGTCGATCCCGGCTGCGCTGCGGACCGGCTCTCGGGTCGAATAACCTCGGCCGCGATGCCGAACTCCGAGAGGCGATAGCCATGGATCGGGCTCTCGCCCGGATCGACCTCGGGGCCGTGAAGCGCAACTGCGCCCACCTCGCGGAGACCGTCGGGGACGGCGTCGAGCTCTGCGCCGTGGTCAAGGCCGACGGCTACGGCCATGGCGCCGACGGCTGCGCGTCAGCGCGCGATCGAGGGCGGGGCGACCCGCCTCGCCGTCGCGACCGGAGCCGAGGCCGCCGACGTCGGCCGCCGCTTCCCGCACGTGCCGGTCCTGACGATGGGGGCGCTCGACCGCCGATGACGTCGACTCGGCGCTCTCGGCGCGGCTCGGACGTGGCGCTCTGGCACGAGGAGTTCCGGGCCGTGGTCGCCGCCCGGGCCCGCGCCCAGGGCACCCCGGCCCGGGTCCATCTCAAGCTCGACAGCGGCATGGGCCGGCTCGGCAGCCGCGATCCGGCCGCGATCCTCGCCCTGGCGGCGTCCTGCGCGGCCGATCCCGACCTCGAGCTGGCCGGCGTCTGGACCCATTTCGCGACCGCCGACGAACCCGACTCGGACTTCTTCGACGAGCAGCTCGACCGCTTCGGGGCTCTCGCCGCCGCGGTCCGCGCCGAGCATCCCGGGGTCACGGTCCACGCCGCCAACAGCGCCGCGGTCTTCCGCGACCCGCGCTCCCACTTCGACATGGTCCGCTGCGGGGTCGCGGTCTACGGTCTCGACCCGTTCCAGGGCGACCCGGCCGAGCGCGGCCTCGTCGCCGGCGCTCTCGCTCCACTCCTACGTCGCCGACGTCAAGCGCTTCGAGCCGGGCGACTCGGCCGGCTACGGGCGCACCTGGCGGCGCCGAGCGCGAGACCAGGGTCGGGGTCCTGCCGCTCGGCTACGGCGACGGCGTCCGCCGCGGCCTCTCCAACAACGCCGAGGTCCTGGTCCGGGGGCGGCGCCATCCCCTGGTCGGCACGGTCTCGATGGACAACGTGACGATCGACCTCGGGCCCGACTCCGACGTCGAGGCCGGCGACGAGGCGGTCCTGATCGGCGCCCAGGGGGACGAGCGGATCCGCGCCGAGGAGCTGGCCGAGCGGCTCGGCACGATCAACTACGAGATCACATGCGGGATATCCGCCCGCGTGCCGCGGGAGGCGGCGAGACGTTGAGCCTCGACGAGCGGCTCGCGGCCGCCCCGGTCGTCGAGCTCTCGCGGCGGGCGCTCTCCGGCTCAGACGGCGCGGCGCCTGGATCGTCGGCGGCGCGGTCCGCGACGCGGCCCGCGGGGGCGAGGTGGTCGACCTCGACCTCGCGGTCGCGGGCGACCCGGCGCCCGGTCGCGCGGTCGATCGCCGCCGCCGGCGACGGCCACGCCTTCGAGCTCTCCTCCGAGTTCGAGACCTGGCGGGCGGTCGGCCGCGAGGCGGCCTGGCAGGTCGACGTCAGCGCCCTGCGCGGTGAGACGATCGAGGCGGACCTCGGCGCTCGCGACTTCACGGTCGGCGCGGTCGCGGTCCCGCTCGCCGGCGGCGAGCCGGTCGACCCGCATGGGCGGCCTCGCCGACCTCGAGCGCGGCGTCCTGCGGGCGGTCGGCGAGCGAGAGCTTCTCCGCCGACCCGCTGCGGCTGCTGCGGGCGGCGCGGCTCGCCGCCGAGCTCGGGCTGACGATCGACCCCGGGACCGAGGCGCTGGCCCGTGCCGCAGGCGGCCCGCGCCGCCGAGCCGGCCGGCGAGCGCCAGCTCGTCGAGCTGCGCCAGCTGATCGGCGGCGCGCGGCCCGCTGCGCCGGGCTCGGGCTGCTCGACGAGCTCGGCCTGACCGCGGTCGTCCTGCCCGAGCTCGCGGCGCTGCGCGGGGTCGAACAGGGACCCGAACCACCACCTCGACGTCCACGGCCACACGATCGCGGTCCTGGAACGGGCGCTCGAGGTGGAGGCCGACCTCGAGCGCTTCGCCGGCGAGCGCGCCGAGGAGACCCGGGCGCTGCTCGACGAGCCGCTCGCCGACGAGATGACCCGCCGCACGGCGCTGCGCTTCGGCGCCCTGCTCCACGACATCGGCAAGCCGCAGACGCGCGGCGAGCGGGGCGGCTTCGTCACCTTCATCGGCCACGACCGCGAGGGCGCGGTCGTGGTCGGCGAGGTCTGCCGGCGGCTGCGGGCCAGCCGGCGCCCTGACCAGGTACCTGGAGGCGCTCACGCTCCACCACCTGCGCCTCGGCTTCCTCGTCCACGAGGCGCCGCTGCCGCCGCGGCGGGTCCACGAGTACCTGCGCGCGACCGAGCCGGTCTCCGCCGACGTCACCCTGCTGACGATCGCCGACCGCCTCTCCGCCCGCGGCAGCGGCCCGTTCGCGACCGAGGAGGCGATCGAGGCCCACCTCGACCTCGCCCGCGAGATGCTCGCCGCCGCCCTCGACTGGCGCCGCGACGGCCCGCCGCGCGCCGCTGCTGCGCGGCGACGAGCTCGCCGCCGAGCTCGGGATCGAGCCGGGGCCCGAGCTCGGCGAGCTGCTGGCCGAGCTCGAGGCCGCCCAGTACGCCGGTGAGGTCGACGAGCCGCGAGGAGGCCGTCGCCCTCGCCCGCAGCCTGCGCGGATAGGCTCGTCGCGCGCCTGACGATCGAGACAAGGAGGAACCGGTGGCTGATCCGGTGCGGCTGGAGCGCGACGGCGACGTCGCGGTGCTCGTCTTCGACAACCCGCCGCTCAACCTCTTCGGGCGCGAGGCCTTCGAGGCGCTCGAGGCGCGGGTCGCCGAAGTCGAGGGCTCCGACGCCCGGGCGCTCGTCTGGCGCGCCGAGGGCGACCTCTTCACCGGCGGCGCCGACGTCAACGTCTTCGACGGCACCGACCCCGAGGACGGCGGCGAGATGTTCGCGGCGCTGGTCGGCGGCGTGCGCCGGCTCGAGGCGCTGCCGATCCCGACCCTGGCCCTCGTCCACGGCCTCTGCCTGACCGCCGGGCTCGAGGTCTCGCTCGGCTGCGACCTGATCTGGGCGACCGAGTCGGCCCGCTTCGGCCTGGTCGAGGCGGTCGTCGGGCTCACCCCCGGCGCCGGCGGCACCCAGCGGATGGCCGAGCGCGCCGGGCCCGGGCGGGCGCGCGAGTTCGTGATGACGGGCGGCGTCTACGACGCCGCCGACCCTCGAGCGCTGGGGAGTCGTCAACCGCGTCGTCGGCGACGACGAGCTGCTCGAGAAGGGGATGCGCTTCGCCCACCAGCTCGCCGCCGGGCCGACCAAGGCGCACGCGGCGACCAAGCGGCTCGTGCGCGGCCTACCTCGAGGGCGGAGTCGACAAGGCCGACGCCGAAACGCCCGGCGGTCTCGGGCGGCCTCTTCGCCACCGAGGACCTCAAGGGCGCGGTCAGGTCCTTCCTCGACGAGGGCCCGGGCAAGGCGACCTTCGAGGGCACGGTAGGCGGTTCGCAGGCGGGCGTCAGGTACCCTGCCGCCCGCATGGGCAAAGAGGAGAAGATCGAGATGGAGGGCGAGATCACCGAGGCCCTCCCGAACACGATGTTCCGGGTCAAACTCGACAACGGCCATGACGTGCTCGGTCATATCTCCGGCAAGATGCGCCGCCACTACATCCGCATCCTGCCGGGGGACCGGGTGAAGATCGAGCTCTCGCCCTACGACCTCGACCGCGGCCGAATCACCTACCGCTACAAATAGACGAGGCGCGAGGGTGGCCGTGACCGAGACGCGCTTCCGGGTCGATGCCGAGAGCATCGTCCACGAGACCGTCGATGGGGAGGTGATCGCGATCGACCTCGCCAGCGGCAGCTACTTCAGCCTCGCCGGGTCGGGTCCGGTGATCTGGGACCTGCTCGTCGCCGGGGCCTCCGCGGAGGAGCTCCGCACAGCCCTCGAGGGGCGCTACGACGCCGCGCCGGGAGAGATCGAAGAGGCCCTCGGGGAGCTCCTCCCGAAGCTGCTCGAGAGCGCGCTGATCGCCGCGGTGGAGGGCGAGGGCGCCGCGAGCGCTGCGGCGCCGGCGGCGAACGGCTCCCGCGAGGCGTTCGCGCCGCCCGCCTTCGAGCGCTACACCGACATGAAGGACTACTTCCTGCTCGACCCGATCCACGAGGTCGACCCGGCGGGCTGGCCGAAACCGGCCGGGTAGGCCCGCGGTGACGGTCTCAGCCGCGACCGCCCGGTCGGGGACCGATCCCGGGCTCGAGTACCTGGCGGGCCTCGAGGCGAGCTTCCGGGAGGCCGCCGCCGCGGCTGGGGCGCTCGAGGACGAGCTCGAGATAGCCGGCATCCGCCTCCGCCTCCGCTTCGCCGGGCCGCGGATGCGCGACCTGCTCCTGCCGCCGCTGGCGCATCTCGCCGCCGGGCCCGGGGGGGACCCGGAGCTGACGATCTCCGTCTTCGACACCGCCTCCACCGGCATCGAGCCGCCCGCACTGCCCTGGCGCCCCGCGCCCGGGCGGCCGGGGACGAACCCGATCGCCCGCTTCGAGTCCGAGCGCAGCTGCGTCCTCGCCCCCGCGGAGGGCGGCGGGCTGACCGCCTGCGACCTCGCCGCGGGTGAGGCCTTCTTCCACCTGCCGAGCGCCGCCGCGGTCCCCGTCAACGAGCGGGCGGCGCAGCTGCGCGAGGCGCTGCACCTGCTGATGGCGACCAGGTGCCGCTGGATGACGCACGCCGGCGCCGTCGGCCGCGGCGGCCGCGGAGTCCTCCTCGCCGGGCCGAGCGGCTCCGGCAAGTCGACCCTGGCGCTCTCCTGCGCGCTGAACGGGCTCGACCTGGTCGCCGACGACCACGTGATCCTCGAGCCGGGCCCGCCCGCCCTCGCCCACGCGGTCCAATCGACCGTGAAGCTGACGGCGGCGAGCGCCGAGCTGCTCGGGATCGAGGCGGGCTCGCTTCCCGGCCCCGGGTTCGGGGAGACGATCGAGGGGCCGCCGAAGGCCGAGGTGGACCTCGAGGCGCTCGCCCCCGGCGCCCTCCGGGGCCGGCTCGAAATCGGCGCGGTCCTGGCGCCTTCGATTGGCGGCAGCGATCCGCCGCGCCTCGAGCCGATCTCGCCCGGCGCCGGGCTGCGCGCCCTGGCTCCGAGCACCCTGATCCAGCTGCGCTCGCGCAACGCGACCGCCCTTCCCGCGCTGGCGGCGCTGGTGAGGTCCGTGCCGAGCCACGCCCTCGAGCTCTCGGCCGACCCGTCCGCGAACGCCGCCCTCGTCGCCGAGGTGGTGGATGGGCTTGGGTGAGGGGGCGGTCAGCGCCGTGATCGTCGTCCGCGACGGCGAGCGCTACCTGGCCGAGGCGATCGAGAGCGTCCTCGGTCAGACGCGTCCTCCCGACCAGGTGGTCGTCGTCGACAACGCCTCAACCGACGAAACGGCCGAAATCGCCCGCCGCTTCGCCGATGTCACGCTCGTGCGTGAGGAGCGGCCGGGCGTTGGGCATGCCCGCAACGCGGGCCTCGCCGCCAGTAGCGGCGCCTTCGTCGGGTTCCTTGACCATGACGACCTCTGGGAGCCCGAGAAGACCGAGCTTCAGCTGGCGGCGTTGGAGGCTGAACCAAGCCTCGACTTCGTTCTCGGCCACGTCAGGCAGTTCGCGAGCCCTGAGCTGGGTCCGGAGTTCGCCGCTCGCGTCGTCATCCCGGAGGAGCCGATGCCGGGGCGCTTCCTGGGAGCGATGCTGGTCCGCCGCGACGCCCTGGAGCGGGTCGGCCCCTGGCGCATCGGCACACTCAGTGCCGGTGATGGGCTGGAATGGTTCATCCGTGCCCGCGACCTGGGCCTGCAGGAGGCGATGCTTTCCGAGGTCGTCGCCAGGCGGCGGATCCACGGCGCCAACGCGTCCTTCGGCAACCACGCGCAGCGTTCGGAGTGGCCGTTGCTGCTGAAAGAGTCGCTCGACCGGCGGCGAGCCGGGACCTAGTCCGTCGCCGCCCGTTCCCTGTGGCGCTCGATCCGGGCTTTGAACGCCCGGAAGGTTCCGCGGCGGGAGGCTTCGGCGTCTTGGGTGAGGCTGTCGGCGTGGACCCGGCGCCGAACCATCAGGTGCTGCAGCTGGGTGATCCCGACCTCGGCCTCGGTCGCCCGCAGAACCCAATCGATGTCCTCGGCCGGCTGCACCTCACGATCGAAGTCGCCGACCGCCTCGAAGACCTCGCGGCGGACGAGCATCGACATCGCGTATGTGTTCGGCTCGCCGTGGACCTCCGGCGGCCGGGTCGGGACCACGTCTTGGTCCGCGGAGCCCTCGATCCAGAAGGGAAGCTCGGTGCCGGGCTCGATGACCAGCTCCTGGGCGCCGATCACCACGCCGATCTGAGGGTTCTCAGCCAGGTGGGCCGCCTGGACCTCGAGCTTGTCGGGGAACATCGCGTCGTCGGAGTCGAGAAAAGTCACCGCCTCGCCGACGGACTCGGCGAAGCCGCGGTTGCGGGCCGGCGCCGGCCCGCCGTTCTCCTTGCGGATCAGCCTCACCTGCGGGTAGCGGGAGACGATTTCGGAGGTGCCGTCGCTGGAGCCGTCATCGACGACGATCATCTCGATGGGCGTGTAGGTCTGGGCGAGGACGCTCTCGATCGCCTCGGCGATGAACGCCTCGGCATTGAAGGCTGGGATCACGACGCTTATCAAGGGGCTGCTCACCGAGCGAATTCTGCCTAGCGCGGGTCGGCGGCGGGGTCCGGGTCCGCGAGCTCGGCGATCAGCGCCGACCAGGCGAAGTCGACGGCTCCCAGGCCGCGGCCGTCACGCGGGTCGTAGTACTCGCGCAGCCCTTCACGCTCGACCGCTCCGATCACGCCGGCGGCCATCCGCTCCGCCTCCGCGTGGTAGCCGAGCCGGCGCAGCCCGAGCCAGACCATCCAGGCCGAGTTGATCCAGGTCGGCCCCCGCCAGTAGCGGCGGATCGGCCCGCGGCCGCCGCCAGGCTCGTAGCTCGGCTCCGAGGCCGCGACCGACGGCGGGGCCACCGGGGTCAGGAACTCCTCGCGGTCGAGCAGGTGCTCCTCGACCAGGCGGCGCCCGATCTCCTCGGGGAGGTCCGGGAGCGCCAGCGGCGCCAGCGCCGCCCAGGTCAGGACACGCGGCCTGGCGCCGCCCGGCTGGGCCTCGTCGAGGAAGGCGCCGGCCTCCTCGTCCCAGAGCCGCTCGATCAGGGCCGGCGTCACCGAGGGCCGTCCCAGGGCCTGGAGCGAGAGCGACCAGAGGGTGTTGACCAGGACTTCGCAGAGGACCGGGTGGCCATGGTCGCGGACTCGCCGCGCATCGAAGCCGAGCCGCCGGTTCCGCGCCACCAGGAGCGGGAACCCGATGCGCCCGTTGGCGAGCCGGCCCCAGACCGGTTCGAACTTCGGCGAGGCGTCGAGGCCGGACTCGTCCGGTTGGACGATCCAGAGCAGGCCGTCGCCCTCGAGGTCGCGGTTGGCGAGGAGCCAATCGGCCTGGGCGCCGATCCGCGGCTCCTCGGCCGGGTCGCCAACCGCGATCCG
This sequence comes from uncultured Solirubrobacterales bacterium, assembly GCA_963795295.1. Lineage (GTDB taxonomy): Bacteria > Actinomycetota > Thermoleophilia > Solirubrobacterales > 70-9 > VRUE01. The sequence goes on along the minus strand of CAWCHE010000003.1, from coordinate 181,153 downwards.
CCAGGCCCAGGCGAGCAGCGGCGGCTGGATCGTCTCGGTCTGGAATGCGGATCGGGAGAGGACGTTGTAGAAGGGCAGCCGGGTCAGGGAGACGGGCCGGTCCCAGAAGATCGTGTGGCCGATGAAGCCGTCCTCGCGCTGGGCGGAGAGCAGGCTCTCCAGCTCGGTCCGCGCTCGTCCGGGCTCGAAGCGGCGCCAGACGATCGCCGCGAAGCAGGAGTCCCAGTACCACTGCCAGGGGTAGCGGCCCGGGCTCGGCCGGGTGTAGGCGAAGGCCTGGCCGGAGTCGCGCTCGCCCTCGAGCCAGTTCTGGCGCAGGACCCGCTCGGCAATCTCGACCGCGCCGGTCAAACTGCGGTTCTGCGCATCCCCCGCAGCGCCAGCGCCCCGAGCACGGCGAGCAGCGCGGCGACCGCGACCAGGCCGGGCCAGGTGTCGCTCCAGGTGACGCTGCCGACGAAGCCCTGGCGGGCTGCTTCGATCACGTCGGTGACCGGGTTGACCTCGGCGACGTCGTGGAGCCAGCCCTGCAGGAGCGCCAGCGGCGCGTAGGCCGGGGTGAGGAAGATCAGCGCCAGCATCCCCGCCTGCATCAGCGGCGCCCCCGACTGGCTCTTGAAGTGGAGCGCCAGCATCGACCCCCAGCAGGCGGCGACGCCGGCCATCGCGATCACCATCGCGTAGGTGATGAGGAGCCCGTCAATTCCGGGGAAGTTGGCCCCGATCGCCAGCGCGAGCACGAAGACGACCGTGGCCGGGAGCAGCGCCCTGGCGGCGGCAGCCATCACGGTTCCCGCCAGCAGCACCCAGCGCGGCGCCGGCGAGACGAGCAATCGGTCGAGCCAGCCGCGTTCGATGTCGCGGGCGAGGTTGACCCCGGCGGCGGCCCCGGTGAACCCGGCCCCCTGGATCATGCTGACCGGGACCACGAAGCTCGAGAAGCTGTCGGTTTCGAACCCGGTGACGTTGGTCAGCGAGCCGAAGACGCCGTTGATGCCGAGGAAGAAGATCGTCGGCGCCAGGACGCCGGGTATCGCCGCCGCCGGGACCCGCAGCAGCTCGTTCTTGGCCCGCGTCATCAGCGCCCCGATCCGAGACAGGTTCGCCCTCCAGCCGCCCTGTGACGCCGGGCTCATCCCCCCGTCCTCAGCCGGTGCTGCAGCGCCCTGGCGCTGAGGAAAATGCCGATCGCGGCGATCGCCAGGATCGCCAGGACCGCGTCGAGCAGGTCTGAGAGCGAGATCCCCGAGATGATCGGGTCGCGGATCCCTTCGACGATGAAGCTCAGCGGGTTGTATTCGGCGATCGTCTTCGCCGGCTCGATCATCAGGGCCTGCGGGAAGAACGCGGTCGAGAGGAAGAGGACGACGAAGACCAGGGGGAAGAGGCCCTGGACGACGCTGGCGTTGCCGGTGCGCAGGGCGATCGCGGCGACGATGGCGCCGATCGCGAGGGCTGCGGTCGAGGCGAGCGCCATCGACAGCAGCGCCCCCGCCGGCCCGCTGTGGATGGTGGCGCCGAAGATCAGGCCGATCGCGAAGAACCAGAGCGTCGCGAAGAGGGCCAGGGCCCCGGTCCCGGCGAGGCGCCCGAGGACGATCGTGAAGCGCGAGATCGGCGAGGCGAAGAGGCGGTCGGTGAAGCCGGATTCGATTTCCACCGCGAGGGCGATCGCGCCGCTGTTGCCGGCGAGGATCAGCGACTGCATCATCGCCCCGGCCAGCATGAACTGGAGGAAGCTCTGGACCGGGGGAAACCCGGGCAAGTTGACGGCGCTGCCGACGCCGCCGGTCTGAACCGCCAGCAGCAGGGTCGGGAAGACGACGATCGGCGCCATCAGCTGCGGGCGGCGGAAGGTCTGCTTGATCGAGCGCAGCCCCAGCGCCCGGACGACCCGGAAGTTGATCAGGAGGCGGTTCACTCGGCCTCCGCGGGAGCCGAGGAGGTAGTCGGAATGTGGTGGCCGGTCGTCGCGACGAAGACGTCGTCGAGGGTGGGGTGGACCAGCTCCAGGGCGCCGATCTCGATCTCGGCGTCGTCGAGCGCCCGGACCACGGCGGGGATGTCGCCGGCACCGTTCTGGACCTCGACCAGGACGGATCTGCCGTCGACCGGCGGCAGCAGCCGGCCTACCGCGGCGCAGACCCGCTCCGCCTCCGCGACCGAGCCCTTCTCGATGCTGAGGCGGATGTGGGGGTGTCCGATCGAGGCCTTGAGCGAGTCCGGGGTGCCCTCGGCGACGATCCGGCCGCTGTCGATGATGCCGACGTTGTCGGCGAGCTGGTCCGCCTCCTCCAGGTACTGGGTGGTGAGGAAGACGGTGGTGCCGGAGTCGTTCAGCGCCCGCACCTCCTCCCAGATCGTTTTGCGGCTGACCGGGTCGAGGCCGGTCGTCGGCTCGTCGAGGAAGAGGACGCGGGGCTCGTGGACGAGCGCGGCGGCGAGGTCCAGGCGCCGCTGCATCCCGCCCGAGTAGGCGCCGACGCGGCGGTCGGCGGCGTCGGCGAGGTCGACCCGTTCGAGCAGGTCGTCGGCGCGGCGGCGGCCCTCGGCGGTGGGGATCCCCTGCAGCGTCGCCTGCAGGCGGATCAGCTCGCGGCCGGTCATCAGCGGGTCGAGCGCGGCCTCCTGCAGGGCGACGCCGATCGTCCCTCTCACGGCTCGGGCTTCGCTGACCACGTCGTACCCGGCGACGGTCGCGCGGCCGCCGGTCGGCAGCAGCAGCGTCGTCAGCATCCGCACCGTCGTCGTCTTGCCGGCGCCGTTGGGGCCGAGGAAGCCGTAGATCTCGCCCTCCTCGACCTCGAGGTCGACTCCCTGGACGGCACGCATCTCACCGAAGGCGCGCTCGAGGCCCTCGACGACTATCGCTGGCATTTCAGGCCTCGGTCTGCTTGGCGCCGGCGATCGGCGCCCGTGAATCGACCCATCGCCGCCCGTTGGCCCGCTCCAGGGCCTCGGCGGCGTCGAGGAGCAGCTCGTCTCGGCCCCAGGCGGCCTGCAGCTGCAGGCCGATGGGGAGGCCCTCGGCGCTGCTCAGCCCGACCGGGACGCTGATACCCGGAATCCCCGTCAGGTTCGCCAGCCCCGCGCCCCTGACGTTTGCCTGGTCCGCGGTCTGGGTCCCCGAGGGAAGCTCGACCAGTGGGGTCTCCAGCGGCGGCGCGACCGCAGGCACGGTCGGCCAGGCGAGCACGTCGACCTCCTCGAAGAGGGCCGCGAGGCGCCGCCGCATCGCGGTCCGCACCCGCTGGGCCTTGACCGCGGCCGCCGCCGGCAGCAGCATCCGGAATTTCGTGAAGCCGCGGTAGACCGGGCTCAGCTCGGGGCTGAGGTGGTTGAGCCGCTCCGGGGCCACCCCTCCGAGGCCGTCCGTGTTGGCGATCAGGACGGCGGCCAGCGCCGAGGCATCGAGGTCGGGAAGCGCGATCCGCCGGACCTCTCCGCCCGTCTCCCCGCGAAGCTGCTCGATCGCCGCCTCGCAGGCCTCGCGCACCTCGGGGGCGACGTCCTCGGAGACGACGTCGTCGATGACCCCGATCCGCAGCCTCGCAGCCTCGCCCGCCTCCAGCGGCTCGCCGAACATCGCCGAGCCGAGCAGGCGGGTATCGGCGGCGTCGGCGCAGAGTGGGCCGGAGACGATCATCGAGGTCTCCGCCGCCATGTGGTGCCCCGCCATCGCCGAGCGGCCGAAGGTCGGCTTCAGCCCGGTCAGCCCGCAGTAGGCGGCTGGAAAGCGGATCGAGCCGATCCCGTCGGCGCCGATCGAGCCGGCGACGAGGCGCGCGGCGACGGCGGCGGCGGGCCCGCTCGAGGAGCCCCCCGGGCAGCGATCGGTGTCCCAGGGGTTTCGCGCCGGGCCGTAGACGGACATGTTGCCGGTGCTGCTGGCGCCCGCTTCGTGCATGTTGCCGACGCCGACGATCACGGCGCCGGCGTCGCGCAGCGCGCGGTAGGGGCCCGACTCGCCCGGGGCGGCGGGGGTCAGCATTTCCGCCGCGCCGAAGCGCTGCGCCCGCCACGGCAGCGGCCACTCGTCCTTGATTACGACCGGGACACCGCGCAGGGGGCCGTCAGGGGCCGCCTCGAGCATCTCGCGCGAGCGCTCCGGGAAGGTCTCGACCACCGAGTTGAGGGCCGGGTCGCGCTCGGCGATTCGGGCCAGCGAAGCGTCGAGCAGCTCGGCCGGGTCGAGCTCGCCGGCTGCGATCGCGGCCGCCTGGCCGCGCAGGCTGAGGTCGAGGCCGCCGCCGCTCACAGCGGCGCCCGCGAGAGGTCAGGGTGCGGCTCGGGCTCGAGCTCGCCGAGGTCGAGCGCCAGCAGATCGAGGATCGGGGGCCAGAACATCCCGTAGGCGACACCGGCCACCGCCAGGTCCACCTCGTCGGCCTCGATACCCAGCGCCGCCAGCCCCCCGGCGATGAAATCGTCTGCGCTCTCCGGGGCCGGCATTCTCGGATCGCAACCCTACAGAGGCGCGCTGGCCGGGATCGTGCAATTGCGGAGGCAGGGCGCATTCCAGCGGCGGCGAAGGCACAATCAGCCCGCAACCCGACCCACCGATCGGGGTTGCAGATTGAGAATCTTGCTTCAGAAAGCCGAAAAACGACGAAGGGCGCCGCTGCTGATCGCGGCACTCGCCTCCTGCCTGCTCGTCGCCGCCGTCGCCGCCTGGCCCGGGTCCGCCGGCTCGGCGCCGCCCCCGGTCATCGTCCTCGGCCAGACCGCGACGACACCGCCGGCCTCGTGCCCCGGGAAAGTCGTCAACAACGTCGAGGTCATCCCCTGCCGGGTCGAGGGCCACGTATCCGGCTTCCAGGTGCTGGCGGACGGCGTCAGCGAACCGTACGTCGCCCCCTTCGACGGCAAGATCGTCGCCTGGTCGATCACCCTCGCGCGCCCGTCGCGCACGGAGACGGCGACGACCAGCGACGAGGTCGCCTTCTTCGACGACTTCCTCGGGCGCCCGTCCGAGGCGCGGATCGGCGTCCTACGGCCGGTCGAAGAAAGCAAGCCGCCCAAATACACGCTGGTGCGCCAGAGCCCGCTGCAGATCCTCAACAGCTACTTCGGCAGCAAGGTGACGTTCGCCCTCGACCACCCCCTCTCCGTCCTCCAGGGCCAGGTAGTCGCCCTCACGGTCCCGACCTGGGCGCCGATGTTCGCCTTCAACGTCACCGGCGAAAACACCTGGCGCGGCAGCCGCCAGGAAAAACACTGCTCGAGCCGCGAAGACATCCAGGGCGGCCACCCCCAGCAGGGCGTCAACAAGATCAAGACCTACGGCTGCTACTACTCGAACGCCCGCCTGCTCTATACGGCGACAGTCGTCAAACAGCCATAGGCCGCCCTCTGACGCCCGGCGCATCCCGGCGTCCTCGGTCGCTCGGAGCACGCCACCGCTCCCTGCGTCCTTGGGCTGCTTGGTCAGAGCGCGGCTTGGCGGAGTCCGCAGTACGGGCAGTCCGAGACGTCGAGGCCGATCAGCTGGTCGCAGCGGCGGCAGGCCCGAAGGTTGTCCGGGGTGCGGGGGAGGGACGACGCGGACGGCGCCAGCGGCAGGACCATCGCCACCGGCTCCATCTCCTCGCCGGTCTCGCGGTCGATGTAGACGGAGCCCGGCTCGGCGTGCGCAAGCGCCTCGCGCCCCGACGCCCTCGCCCTCATCCGGTAGAGCTGCTTCTCGTTCACGGCCGGGAACACTAATAGCTTGGGCGGCAGAGATGCGAGTTCTTATCTTTCACGGCTACATGCTGCGCGGGACCGGCAGCAACATCTACAACGCGAACCTCGCCGCAGCGCTCGCCCGGCTCGGCCACGAGGTCCATCTCCTCTGCCAGGACCGCACGGTCCGGATCGACGGGGTGACGATCCACAACCCTGACATCCACGGCCTCCTGCCCGTCTACGTCAAGGACCCCTACGAGGGCTTCGAGGTCAAGGCCTTCCCGGAGCTCACCGATGAGGAGCTCGACCGCTACGTCGACGCCAATGTGGCGGCGGTCCGTGAGGTCGCGGCCTCGGTCGGCGGCGTCGATGCGGCCCTCGCCAACCATCTGGTCATGGCCCCGGCGATCCTCGCCCGCGCCGCCGTCGGCCCCTTCGCGGCCAAGGTCCACGGCTCCGCCCTCGAGTACACCGTCAAGCCCCACCTCGACCGCTTCGGCCCCTACGCAGAAGAGGGAATGCGGGCCGCCTCCGGCGTCCTGGTCGGCTCCCGCCACACCGCCGAGTCCCTCTGGGCGGCCCTTCCGAACGTCCCAGGCCTTCGAGAGAAGACCAGGCTTGGGCCTCCCGGGGTGGATACGGACGCTTTCAGACCGAGGCCGCCCGCGGGCCGGGGCTCCTCGTCCCTGGTCGTCTTCGTCGGCAAGCTCATCGTCTCCAAGGGAGTCGATCTGCTCATAGCCGCCTGGCCGCTGGTCAAAGCGGCCCACCCCGACGTCCGTCTCGAGATCGCCGGGTTTCGGCGCGTACGAGGACGGGCTGCGGCGGTTGCTGGCGGCCCTCGATCGCGGTGATCTCGAGGACGCACGCGAGGTCGCCCGGCTCGGGTGGGCGCTCGAGGGCGGTGAGGAGAAGCCGTTGAGGATCCTCTCGGGCTTCCTCGCCGACCCGCCGCCGGGATACGCGGATGCCGCCAGGGGGATCGCGGCCTCGGTCGATTTCATCGGCCGGCTCGAGCACGACCAGGTCGCCGAGCTGCTGCCGCGGGCCGAGGCGCTGGTGATGCCGAGCACCTTCCCCGAGGCCTTCGGGATGGTCGCCGCGGAGGCGGCCGCCTGCGGGGCGCTGCCGGTCTCGGCCGGGCACTCGGGGATGTTGGAGGTCTCCCGCCAGCTGATGGAGGCGCTGCCGCCGGAGGTCGGGCGGCTGACCTCGTTCGCGGTCGAGGAGGGGGCGGTGGAGGCGATCGGGGCCCGACTCGGGGGCTGGCTGGCGCTGCCCGAGGCCGAGCGCGAGGCCGCCCGCCAGGCGCTTGCCGCGACCGCTCATCGGCTTTGGAGCTGGGAGGGGGTCGCCCGCGGCGTGATCGCCATATCGGGAGGGCAGCTTGACCGTCTGCCGCTTGCATAGAATGCGCGCCCGGTTCCCGAATCGCCCATGATTGGCCGCCTCCCGATAGCGAAGATGTTCGCCGCCACCGTCGTCTCGACGGCAGTGATCTCCGTCGTCATGCTGCAGGTCAGCTGGGACGGCCAGCAGGCCTCCACCGCCGCGCCGAAGATCGATCGGCTGCTCGACGTGATGATCGTCCTCTCGTCCTTCGTCTTCTCGCTGGTGATGGTGATGCTCTTCTATGCGCTCTGGAAATTCAAAGCCAAACCGGGCGACGAATCGGACGGCGAGCCGATTCACGGCAACACCAAACTGGAGATCGCCTGGACCGTGATCCCTACGATCATCGTCCTCTTCGGCGCCGGCTACAGCTGGTCGGTCCTAAACGACATCGAAGCCAAGGCGGCGGACTCGATGCGGGTCGACGTCTTCTCCCAGCAGTACGCCTGGAGCTTCGGCTACCCCGGCTTCGACAACGCCTGGTCGCACGAGCTGCACGTCCCCCTCGACCGCCAGGCCGAATTCAAAATGCACGCCGAGGACGTGATCCACTCCTTCTGGGTCCCTGAGTGGCGGATCAAGAAAGACAACGTTCCGGGGATCACGACCACGGCCGTCGTCACGCCCGACAAGCTCGGGACATATCAGCTGATCTGCACCGAGCTCTGCGGCTTCGGCCACGCGACGATGAGGGCCAAAGTCGTCGTCGAAAAGCCGGCCGACTTCCGCAAATGGGTGGCGGAACAGGAACAGGAAGTCCCGCAGCCGCTGCTCGACTCGATCGACCACGACACCGAAGAGGACCCGGCGGAACCCCTCGGGGCGGGCGGGGCATAATGGTGGCCCTCTGATGGTCGCGGCGATCAAGCAACCGGGATGGATTCGCGGCGCCCTCGGCGCCCTGGTGGCCGCCGCCTTCGGCGTCGCCCTCGTCGTCGTCCTCCGCAAGTCCTACGGGCTCGACGCCTTCCAGAGCAAGCAGACCGGCTATCCGCAGGTGGTCGTGCCGCTGGTGACGGCGCCGCTCGGATTCCTGCTCGGCTTCGGCTGCTTCGACTACTGGCTGCGCTGGGCGGCCGGGATGCCGACGATCCCCGACGACCACTCCCAGCACGGCGCCAAGAGCTGGAAGGACTACTTCAAATTCAACACCGATCACAAGGTGATCGGCATCCAGTACATCTGCACCACGTTCTTCTTCTTCTTCGTGGGCGGCCTGATGGCGATGCTGATCCGGGCCGAGCTGGCCCAGCCGGGCACCCAGATCGTCGACGCCGCGACTTACAACAGCCTCTTCTCCACCCACGCCGTCTTGATGATCTTCGTCTTCGTGATCCCGGTCTTCGCCGGGATCGCCAACTACGTCCTGCCGCTGATGATCGGCGCCCCGGACATGGCGTTCCCGCGCCTCAACGCGCTCAGCTTCTGGATGCTGCCGCTCGCCGGGCTGCTCTTCATCGGCAGCTTCCTGGCGCCGGGCGGCGCCTTCGACGCCGGCTGGACCGGCTATGCGCCGCTATCGACGGGCGCGCCGCTCGGCCAGTCCTTCTTCAACCTCGGCGTCCAGTTCGCGGGCGCCTCCTCGATCGCCACCGCGCTCAACTTCCTGGTCACGATCATCACCATGCGTGCGCCCGGGATGACCTTCTGGCGGATGCCGCTGCTGGTCTGGGCGAACCTCTCGACATCGCTGCTGGTCGTCGCCGCGACCCCGTTCATCGCCGGCGCCCAGTTCATGGTCCTCTTCGACCGCGCCCTCGGAACACAGTTCTTCCAGTTCGCCGGCGGCGGCGACGTCGTCAGCTACCAGCACATCTTCTGGTTCTACTCACACCCGGCGGTCTACATCATGATGCTGCCCGGATTCGGGATCATCTCCGAGGTCATATCGACCCATGCCCGCAAGCCGATCTTCGGCTACCGGCTGATGGCGCTGGCGCTGATCGGGATCGTCGTCCTCAGCTACTCGGTCTGGGCGCACCACATGTTCGTCGCCGGCATGTTCAGCTGGCTGCGGGTGCCGATGATGATCACCACGCTGCTGATCGCGGTTCCGACCGGGATCAAGATCTTCTCCTGGCTGGGCACCCTCTACTTCGGCAAAATCCACACGTACTCGACGGCGATGTTATTTGCCCTGGCCTTCATCGTCACCTTCACGATCGGCGGCATCAGCGGCGTCATGCTCGGCATGGTCCCGATCGACATCCACGTCTCCGACACCTACTTCATCGTCGCCCACATCCATTTCGTCCTCTTCGGCGGCTCGGTCTTCACGATCTTCGCCGGCATCTACCACTGGTTCCCGAAGATGACCGGGCGGATGTACGACGAGCGGCTCGGGCGGGTCCACTTCTGGGGCACCCTGATCGGCACCTGGGTCACCTTCATCCCGATGCACTGGGTGGGGATGGACGGGATGCCGCGCCGCGTCGCCGACTACGCGACCCAGTTCGGCAACTGGAACCTGCTGATCAGCTGCGGCGCCTTCCTCCTCGGCGCCTGCCAGCTCGTCTTCCTCTACAACATGGTCGTCAGCTGGCGCTTCGGACCGCGCGCCGTCGCCAACCCCTGGCGGGCGAACTCGATCGAGTGGCAGGTCTCCTCGCCGCCGCCGATCTTCAACTTCGACGAGATCCCACGCGTGGTCGGCGGGCCCTACGAGTACGGCGTCCCCGGCGCCCGTCACGCGATCATGGCCGGCGAAGGCGCCGAGGCGCCGAAACCTGAGCCCTCGGTGGTCAGCACCTCATGAGCGAGGTCGCAGAGGGCCGGCCGCTGCTGGTCTTCCTCAACGAGGTCGCGGGTGGTCGCAAGCTCCTGCAGGCCGTCCGCGAGCGGGCCGAGACGTCCTCTCAGGTCGTCGTCGTGGCGCCCCAGAACCAGCCCGCGGTCGGCCAGCTGATCGACGCCGGCGAACTGCGCGACGCGGCGCGGGCCAGGGTCGAGGTGACGATGGCCGTGCTCGCCGAGTACGGGATCGAGTCGATCGGCGAGGTCATGGACCGCGACCCGGCGCTGGCCCTCGATGACGCCGTCCGCGCCCACGAGCCGGACGAGCTGCTCCTCTCCTGCCTCTATGAGTCCCGCTTCGGGATCACCCGCAAGGACTTCGTCGAGTGGGCGCGGGACCGGGTCGAGCCGGACGTGAAGCTGACCCACATACCTGTCCGCGTCGCCGACGACTCGATCAGCCTCGAGGTCAGCCACACCCTCGTGGTCGCGACTCAGACCGTCGCCGCCCCCGAACTCGTCAACCGCCTCAAGGAGCGCGCCGCCGGGCATCCCCACCGCTTCACGATCATCTGCCCGCGCAGCGAGGACGTCTCGGAGGCGGAAATCGTCACCGACCTCGCCTCGACGCTGGCCGAGCTCTACCGCGGCGACTACGACGCCACCGGGCAGCCGATGAGCCCAGACCCCTTCCACGCCGTCAAGAACGCGATCGAGCACTACCGGGTCGACGAGGTCCTGATCTCGACCTTCGCCGGCGAGTCCTCCCGCTGGCTCGAGGAGGACCTGGTCGGCAAGGCCCGCGAGATCACCGACAAGCAGGTCGAGCACCTCGAGGTCGGGCGCCCGGCCGCCGCGGTCGCGGCCGCCGTCGCCGAGGGGGAGGGCGACTGATGGAGAGCGCGACGATCGCCCTCGGCCCCCACGAGGAGGAGCACCACGGGCCGCCCGAGGCGAACCAGAGCTCGCGGATAGACCGTCAGACCCTCGGGATCCTGCTCTTCATCGTCTCCGAGGTGATGCTGTTCGGCGCCTTCTTCGCCTCCTACTTCTTCCTCCGTGTTGTCGTCAACCCGCCGACCTGGCCGCCGCACCCCTACGAGCTGCCGGTCTACGTCGCGCTCGCCAACACCTGCATCCTCGTCTCCTCGAGCTTCACGATCCACTACGCGCTGGAGGCGATCCGGCGCGGCAACCGCCAGGGTTTGAAAGTCGGCCTGACCCTGACCTGGATGCTCGGCGCCACCTTCCTCTTCATCCAGATCAACGAGTACGCCCACATCGGCTTCAGCGCCCGCGACCTCGCCTTCGGCTCGATCTTCTACTGCCTCACCGGGCTGCACGGCGCCCACGTCTTCGTCGGCTTGGTGCTGCTCAGCTTCGCCACGATCCGCGCCTACCGCGGCCATTTCGGGCCTGAGGAGAAGGACCACCTCGGCGTCGAGGTGCCGGGTATCTACTGGCACTTCGTCGACATCATGTGGATCATCGTCTTCCTCACGGTCTACGTCCTCTGACCTGATTTGAACTTTTCCCGGCGCGGGTAGGTACCAACCGGTATGCACAACCCGTTGAGATCCGAGGCCGATGCATTTCGTTGGTTCGTCGCGATCCTCGTCGGCTGCATCTCGGTCGGGGCGCTCTCGGCGCTGACCAGGCCCCTCGTCGGGCTGGTCTGGGCGGCGCTCCTGATCGGCGCCGGAATCGGCTTCGCCTACCGCAACTCACGCGGCAGCATCCGCGGCGACGTGCCCCTGACCCGGGGCGGGGACGGTAGCTACCGCCTCCTCGTCGTCGCCAACGAGACCGTCGCCGGCAGCGCCCTGCGCGACGAGATCGCCGAGCGCTGCGACGGGCGCGAGTGCCAGGTACTCGTCGTCACCCCGGTGATGCCGGGCTCGCGCGCCGCGCACTGGGCCTCAGACGTAGACGAAGCGATTCTGCTGGCGCGTCAGCGGATGGAGCTCTCGGTGCTCGAGATCGAGCAGATCGGCCTCAAGGCGAAGGGCGAGGTCGGCGAAGCGGAACCGAACGTCGCGATCGAAGACGCCCTGCGCGTCTTCCCCGCCGACGAGATCGTCATCTCGACCCACCCTCCGGAGCGTTCGCACTGGCTGGAGAACGGCGTCGTCGAGCGGGCCCGCAAGGAGATCGACCTGCCGATCACCCACGTCGTCGTCGACCTCAGCGCCGAGGGCGCCGTAGCCCGCTGACGGTCAGCCGTTGGTGAGGGCCGGCCTGCGTCGATCGGCGGGTTCGCCGGCCGGCTCGGTGGCGACGGCGCGCCTCGGCTCCAGGCGCCCCGCCGTCGCCACCGTCCACAGCATCGCCAGCCAGGTCGCGGTGGCGAGGGCGACGTGGACCCAGACGATCTCCGAGGGCAGTTCGAGAGCCCACTGGACGCCTCCCACTGCGCCCTGAAGGGCGAGCAGGCCGAGGACCGCAACCAGCGGCCTCTGCGCCCTCCTGTCGCCTCCTGGGCGCCGCAGCAGGAACCAGACGCCGATCGCTGCCAGGCCGAAGACCGTGGCGAGGACGGCGTGGCGCTGGACCACCCACTCCAGGGTCCCCGATCCCTCGAACTCGAAGCGATGGACGAGCTGGCCCGCGTGCGCCCCCGCGTGGGGGCCGGAGGCGGTCGCGACGGTGCCGGCGGCGATCGTCAGCTGCCCGAGCGGGATCAGCGCCCGGACGGCCCAGACGCCGAGGCGGTCGCTCGAGCGCCGCCGCTCCCAGGGCTCATACCGCGCGCACCAGGCGAGGGCGAAGGAGGCGTCGAGGAGCAGCATCGAGAGGATGAAGTGGCTCATCACGAGGCCGGGGGCGAGGTGGTACTTGACGACGAGGGCGCCGAGGATCGCCTGTCCCATCACGCCGAGCGGCAGCAGCACCCCGAACAGTGCCAGGTGCCAGCGGTAGGGCCGGCGGAAGAAGGCGAGGACGGCGGCGGCGATCACCGCGAAGCCGACGAAGCCGGTCAGCAGGCGGTTGCCGTACTCGATCACCGCGTGGGTGTCGAGAGGGGGGACGTCCTGGCCGTAGCATTTGGGCCAGTCCGGGCAGCCCAGCCCCGACCCGGTCAGGCGCACCCCGGCGCCGGTGAGGACGATCAACGACAGTCCCGCCAGGGCCGCCAGGGCGACCTTGGCGTAGAACTGCGGCGTGACCTTAGGCAGTTGCGCGGCTCAGCCGCCCTTGGGCTGCTTTTTCTGGCCGGCTTTCGCCGAGCCGCCGCCGCCCGTTTCGTTCGACAGGTATTCGACCAGGTCTTCGATTTCTTTCGGGGTCAGCGATTCTTCGAACGTCCCCGGCATCACGTTGGCGGGGTAGCCCTTGGCGATCTCCGCGTTCGGGTCGACGATCGATTCGTGGATCATCGCCGGGCTCTGGCCAACCAGGACTTCGTCGAGGTTGGGGCCGACCGTGCCGCCGGCGTTCGCGGCTTTGAGCGTGTGACAGCCGCCGCAGCCGTTGTTCGCGAAGACCTGCGCTCCCGGCCCGCCCGGCACTTCGGGCGGCGCCGCGCCCGGGACCCCGGCCCACTTGCCGACGTAGGCGGCGATGTCCTCGAGCTCCTGTCCCTCGACGATCTTCGGCGGCATCGAGACCGCCGGGTCGTCGGTGCTGGGGCGGGGCAGCTCGACCTGGGCTTCGACCACGCCTTCGATCGTTTCGCCTCCCTCACCGGCTTCGCGGGCGGCGGAGAAGGCGTCGTCGAGGTTCGGGCCGATCTGCGCGGTGGTCCCGGCCTCCGCCAATTCGTGACAGGTCCCGCATTTCTGGATGAAGAGGACGCGGCCGTGCTCGGGGTCCGCTGTGCTCGTCCCGCAGCCGGATGCGAGCAGCATCGTCGCCGCCAGAGCGGCGAGGCCGAGGATCGTGCGCGTTGGGATCGAGAGCTTGGACATTTGCAGCGTGAAGCGCGCCTGAGTCTATATGCCGGGGGCCCCTGGAAAGCTGATTGGGGTGGCCGTGGGTCGGGTAGGCTTGCGGCGATCCTCACGAACTCTCCGGCGACGAGAAAGGGGCCCCGATGCAGGTACGTGATGGCATGTCCGAGGTGGTTCTGACGCTCGGCCCCACCCACACGCTGCGTGAGGCCGCGCAGCGGATGACCGAGAAGGGAGTCGGTGCCGCGCTCGTCAGCGACGACGAGACGCCGGTCCCGTGCATGGTCACCGAGCGCGACATCCTCAACTCGCTCGGCTCCGGCGAGGACCCCGACTCCGAGCGGGTCGCCGACCACATGAGCGACAGCCTCATCTCCGCCCAGCCCGACTGGAGCCTCGAGCACGCCGCGGCCGAGATGTCGCGCCGAAACATCCGCCATCTCGTCGTCTACGAGGGGCCCGAGCTGGTCGGCATCCTCTCGATGCGCGACATCGTCAGGGTCTGGACAAGCGAGGGCGCCACGTCCGAAGCGGTAGCGCCCGAGTAGTCAGCCGCGCTTGGGCGGCTTGATCGTCTCGACCGGCAGGACCGCGCCGCGTACGCGCTGTTTGCGGCGCAGGCTGAAGTAGTCGGCGACGCTGCCCTTGACGATCGTGCGGAAGACGAGCAGGGCGACGGCGATGCCGATGATCGAGTAGATCCAGCCGCGGACCATGAAGCCCTCGCCGAAGATCCCGCAGACGGCGAGGGCCAGGGCAAAGGCGAGGAAGGACGGCATCCAGGACGGGCGCGGCGCGTAGACCTGCTCGCCGGGCTCAGGGATCTCGCGGTGCTCCGCCATCAGGAGGCGATGTAGAGGACGGCGACGAGGAAAGCGAGGGCGAAGACCGCTGCTGCGAACGCTCCCGCCAGCAGGCCGGATTTCATGTTGCGTCTTGCGGTCTCGCGATCCACGGCTGAATTTCTACTAGAACAGGCGGTCGAGCGGCATCGAGATGAAGAGCAGCGCCAGGTAGGCGAGCGAGAAGAGGTAGGTCCGCAGCGCCCAGCGCCGGTCGGCGCTCCGCAGCAGCCGCACCGCGCAGTAGATGAAGCCGGCGCCGAGGGCCATCGAGGCGACCAGGTACTCGACGCCGAAGCCGCCGGCGCAGAAGGGCAGCTGGGTGACCGCGTAGAGCAGCACCGTGTAGAGGAGGATCTGGCGGCGGGTCTCGTCCTCGCCGCGGACCACCGGCAGCATCGGCACCCCGACCTTCGCGTACTCGTCCTTCATCAGCAGCGAGAGCGCCCAGAAGTGCGGCGGGGTCCAGAAGAAGACGATCGCAAAGAGGAAGAAGGCGGTGCCGCTGAGGCCTCCGGTGACCGCGGCCCAGGCGACGAGGGGGGGCACCGCCCCGGCGGCTCCGCCGATGACGATGTTCTGCGGCGTCGTCCGCTTCAGCCAGAGCGTGTAGACGAAGACGTAGCCGAGGAACCCGGAGAGCGAGAGCGCGGCGGCCAGCGGGTTGACGGCCAGCGAGAGCAGCAGGAACGAGGAGGCGGCGAGGATCGAGCCGAAGGCGATCGCCGCTCCCGGCGAGATCCGCCCGGAGGCAACCGGGCGGTCCGCGGTCCGCTCCATCAGGCGGTCGATGTCGCGGTCGACGGCGTGGTTGATCGCGCCCGCCCCGCCGGCTGAGAGGGCGCCGCCCAGGCAGGTCAGGAAGACGAGCTCGAGCGAGGGGTCGCCGGCCACGTACATCGTCGTCACCGTCGTCAGCAGCAGCAGCGACTGGACCCTGGGCTTGGTCAGGGTCAGGTAGTCGCGCAGCAGGTCGAGCGCCGCCGGGCGGCGGGTCGAGAGGGCCGCCGTCTGGGCCGTGCTCATGCCGGTCAGGCTACCGGCTGCGACTCGGGTGCCGGCTCCTCCGCGGGGGCCGTGCGGTGCGAGATCGCTTCGCGGATGTCGCGCATCGGGCGCGGGCTCCGCACGTCCGGGAGCACGTCGAAGTTGTGGGGCTCCGGCGGCGAGAGCGCGAACCACTCGAGCGAGTCGCCGCCCCATGGGTCGTGGCCCGCCTCGGGGCCCGCGTTGCGGCTGAGGACCGCGTTGACGACGGCGAGGATGATCCCGTCGACGAGGATGAAGACGCCGATCGTCGAGATCAGGTTGTAGGCGGTGACGCCGGTCCCGTCGAAGAACTTGTAGGCGTCGATCACCTGGCCCTCTTCGCCGCCGGCGAGGAACATCGGCAGGAAGGCGACGAGGATGCCGACGACCATCGTCCAGAACGAGATCATCGCCAGGGTCTCGCCCATCGTCCGCCCGGTCATCTTCGGGAACCAGTAGTGGAGCGCGGCGAGGCCGCCGAAGACGGCGCCGCCGACCAGGGCGAAGTGGGTGGCCGCGGTGGCGTCGACTGTGTTGTTCAGCTTCCAGGCGGCGGCGACCATCGAGTGGGAGATCTCGGCGGCAAGCCCGATCGAGATCATCGAGATCGCCCCGGCCGCGAACAGCAGCGGCGCCCGCATCCGGATCGTGCCGCCGACCAGGGTCGCGATCAGGTTGAAGAGGATCAGGCCGAAGGGGACGATCAGCGCCAGCGACATCGTCATCGCGAAGTACATCCAGCCGATCCCGATCGGGGCCGAGTACATGTTCTGCATCCAGGCCAGGGTCCCGATCACCGCGATCGCGATCAGCGAGCCGATCGTGACGTTGCGGTTGAAGAGCGGTTTGCGGGCGAAGGTGGAGACGATTTCGGCGATCGCGCCGAGGGCGGTGATCAGGATCAGCATGTAGGCGCCGGAGAAGAAGATCCAGCTCATGTGCTGCCAGAGCAGCGGCGCGCCGCCGGAGCCGTCGGCGAAGAAGATGCCGTCGAAGTTACGGTCGATCAGGAGCATCGTCACCGCGGCCAGCATCACCGGCCCGATCACGAGCAGCAGCCAGGAGCAGATCGCCGCCGACCAGGCGAAGATCGGAAGCCGGCGCCAGGCCATCCCCGGCGCCCGCATGTTGCGCAGCGTGGTCGTCAGGTCGATCGAAATGAGGATGAAGCCGAGCAGGGCGAGGCCGGTCGCCGCGCACCAGGCGTCGACCCCGTTGTTGGCGAGGAAGGCGAGCTCCGAGAGGGGCGGAAGCGGGTTGACCCCGGCCTCCGAGGGGGTGAAGAGGAACCCCGAGTAGAGGACGGTGGCGCCGGCGATGATCAACCAGGCGCCGAGCTGCCCGAGCCGCGGCAGGGCGGTGCCGCGGGCGCCGATCTGCAGCGGCGCCACGTAGTAGAAGAGGCCGAGCGCGAGCGGGATCGCGAAGAAGAAGATCGAGGTCGCCCCGTAGAGCGAGAGCATCCGGTTGAAGGTGACGGGGGAGAGGAAGGTGTTTTCCGGGATCACCAGCTGCAGCCGCATCAGGAAGAGCTGGAGCGCGGCGATGAAGAGGAATCCCAGCGAGGAGACGATCAGGATCCGGCCGACGTCCTTGTGGGCGGCGCTGGTCGTCAGCTCGACCCAGCGCGCGCGGCGCCGGGGGAACCCGTCAGCGACCAGCTCGGGGCTGGCGCTCATGGCACTTCACCCCCTTCGATCAGGCTGACGACCCGGTCCTGGGCAGCCTGGATGTCGGACCGCTGGCTTTTGATGAATTCTTCGTAGGCCTGGGGGGAGACGACTTCGACTTCGGTCCGCATGGCGCCGTAGGCCTGGCCCGAGAGGGTCGCCGCCTGGCCGTCGAAGACGCCTTCTTCGTCGGCGAGGAATGCGAGGTGGTTGTGCTTGCCGGGAACCGCGTCGTGCTTGCCCGCCAGTTCCGGCACGTCCCAGGTGTGGACGACGTCGGTCGAGACCAGGTCGAGCGAGACCGCGGTGTCGACCGGCACGACCAGCTTGTAATAGGAGAAGGCGTGGTTCGGGTAGTCGTAGCGCCAGAGCCACTGCTGCCCGGTGGCTTCGATCTTGAGCGGGGCGCTGTGGGCGGCCTCGAGCCCGTCGCCGCCGGTCGCCGGAGTCTCCCGCGCCTTGTCGGTGTAGATCAGGCTGAAGATCAGCAGGGCCGCCGCGAAGACCGTGAGGGCGCCGCCGACCCGCCACTGGATGCGCCGCCCCCCGGTGACCTGGCGGGGCTCCTCGCCGCGCTCCGCGCGGTATTTGCGCAGCGCATAGATGAGGCCGGCGTTCACCGCGACGATGAGGATGACGGCGGCCGCGAAGCCGATCCAGCCAAGGGTCTCAATCTGGTCTGTGCCAGGGGAATGGGGCGCCAAAGCGCGGCCATCCTATACTCGCGCGCTGATGCGCAGCCCCTCCCGGCCATCTCCGGCGCTTCGGGTGGCCGTGCGCGCCGCGGCGGCCGGCGCGCTCGCCGCCGCGGTAGCCGTGCCGCTGGTCCGCCGCCGAGCCCGGATCCCGGCCCCGGTGACGATCGCCGCCTGCGCCGGCGGGCCGCTTGCGATCGCGGTTCTGCGCCCGCGCTCACGCGGGCGCGACGTGGTCCTGTTCGCGATGCAGATGTGGGCTTTCATCATGGTCCACGAGCTTCCCTTCGATAACCCCGAGGGGCTGCGGCGCCGGCTCCGCAGCCGCTACCCGATCGTCGCCGACCGCGCCCTCGGTTTCGGCAAGCTCCCCAACGTCCGGCTCCAGCGCGGCCTGGCGCGGCTGCCCGGGGTGAAAAAACTCGACTTCGTCCTCACCTGGGTCCACTGGCTCTGGTTCTTCGAGCCCTACGTCGCGCTCGCCTACGTCCTGATCCGCCGTCCCGACCTCTTTCCCCGGGCCGCCCGCCGGCTCGCGGCGGTCTTCGACAGCGGCTGCGTCGTCTACTTCGCGGTGCCGACGGCGCCGCCGTGGTGGGCCTCCGAGCAGGGCCTGACCGGCGAAGAGGTGCGCCGGATCATGGTCGAGGTCGGCGACGACTTCTGGGGCTCGGCCTGGCCGAAGATGTACGACGCCCTCGGCGGCAACCCCTGGGCGGCGATGCCCTCGCTCCACTTCGCGACCTCCGTCACCGCCGCGATCTCCCTCTCCGAAGTGGGAAAGGCGGAGGGCGCGGTCGGATGGGCCTACGCGCTGACGCTCGGCTTCGGCCTCGTCTACCTCGGCGAGCACTACGTCACAGACCTCGCCGCCGGGGCCGGGCTCGTCGCGGCCGTGCGCGTCGCCGAGCCGCTGGCCGAGCCGCTCGTGATCGGCGTCAATCGACGCCTGCAGAGTCTGGAGCGCCTCGCGAACGGGTAGCTTCCGTCCCGTGTCCGAGGAGAGCTCGGTCAAGGTCAGCCCACCCGAGGCCCCCGACACCGTCGAGGCCCCGGATACGGCTGAACACGACCGCGCCGCGCAGCTGCCGCTTTTCACTCCGCGCCGCCTGGTCCAGACGGTGGCGGTCGTCATCGCCCTTCTCGTCTGCATCTACTTCCTCTTCCCGAAGCTGGTCGGCCTCGGCAACGCGCTCGGCAAGCTCGACGACGCCGACCCGGTCTGGATCGCGATCGCGATCGGCTTCTGCATCGCCTCCTTCGCGACATACATAGCCCTGTTCAAAGCCGTCGTCGGCGGCGACGTCCTCCGCTTCACCTGGAAAGAGACCTACGAGATCAACATGGCGGGCGTCGCCGCGACGCTGATCTTCTCGGCCGGCGGCGCCGGCGGCATCGCCCTCACCTACTGGGCGCTGCGCAAGGCCGGCATGGTCCGCCACGACGTCGCCCGGCGGATGGTCGCCTTCCTCACCCTCCACTACGCGTTCTACCCGATCGCCCTGATCATCTTCGGGGTGCTGCTGCGGACCGGGGTCCTTGATGGCGCCGACTCGGTCGAGCTGACGATCGTCCCCGCCGGTGTAGCCGGGGTGCTGCTCGTGCTCGGCGTCCTCATCGCCCTGATCCCGGCGGACCTGACCGACCGGATCGCGCCCTTCGCCGAAGCCCACGGCGGCGAGCGGGCGCAATCGATCGCCGTCAGCGCCGCCAAAGTCCCGGCCATCGTCGCCGAGGGCTTCCGCTTCGCGATCGGCCTCTTCGCCCATCCCTCGCGCGGCGGTCTCGCCGTGATCGGCGCCGCCGGCTACTGGGCGACCAGCATCGGAGTCCTTTGGGCCTCCTTCCACGCCTTCGGCGTCCACGTGCCGCTAGCCGTCGTCGTCCAGGGCTTCTTCCTCGGCATGGTCGCCAACCTCTTCCCGCTGGCGCCGGCCGGGGTCGGCGCGGTCGACGCGGGGCTGATCGGCGCCTTCGTCCTCTTCGGGCTGCCCGAGAGCACGGTCTTCCCGGCGATCCTGGTCTACCGGCTGGTCTCGTTCTGGCTGCCGATCCCGTTCGGCGTCGTCGCCTTCTTCCAGCTCCGCCACACGGTCCAGCGCTGGGAAGACGACGGCCTGCCGTCCGGGCGCGAGGCGCCGGTCAAGAGGCGGTGGACGGTGTGAAAAGCCCCAAAAATGGCTTTGTGGCGCTATACTTTACTTAATGAAGTGGCATCGGAGAGTCATCCAGAAGGTCACTCCCCATAAAGGCAAATCACTAGACTCCAGGCGGCGAAGATGGCTGAGAACAAGGTAGAGAACGTGATCATCATCGGCGGCGGCCCCGCCGGCTACACGGCCGCCCTCTACAGCTCGAGGGCGAACCTCGAGCCGCTCGTCTTCGAGGGCTTCCGCTGGGGCGGGCAGCTGCAGAACACCACCGACGTCGAGAACTACCCGGGCTATCCCGACGGGATCATGGGCCCCGAGATGATGACCCAGTTCCGGGCCCAGGCCGAGCGCTTCGGGACCCGGTTCGTGACCGACGACGTCGATCGGGTCGAGCTCAGCGACGGCGACGTCCACAGGGTCTTCGTCGGCGACGAGGAGTACCTGGCCAAAACTGTGATCCTGGCGATGGGCGCCGAGCCGCGCCGCCTCGGGGTGCCGGGTGAGATCGAGCTCGGCGGACGCGGGGTATCCACCTGCGGCGTCTGCGACGGCGCCTTCTTCAAGGACCACAAGGTCCTCGTGGTCGGTGGCGGCGACTCGGCGATGGAGGACGCGATCTTCATCTCCAAGTTCGCGAGCGACCTGACCGTGGTCAACCGCCGCGACGAGTTCCGCGCCTCGAAGATCATGAAGGACCGCGCCGCGGAGCAGCCCAACATCGATTTCAAGACCCCCTTCGTGCCGGAGGAGTTCGTCGCCGGCGAGGACGGCAAGCTCGACCACATCAGGCTCCGCAACGTCGAGACCGACGAGGTCGAGGACTTCGAGGCCGGCGGCGCCTTCGTCGCGATCGGCCACATCCCGAAATCGGAGATCGTCAGCGACCAGATCGATACCGACGAGGGCGGCTACATCCTCACCGAGGACGGCTCGACCAGGACGAATTTGGCGGGCGTCTTCGCCGTCGGCGACGTCGTCGACAACACCTACCGGCAGGCGGTGACCGCCGCCGGCAGCGGCTGCAAAGGCGCCCTCGACGCCGAGTGGTACCTGCGCGACACGCCCCCCTCGCCCGAGGCACACTGGCTGCGCGGCGGCGAGCCGGTCGAGGTCGCTCCGACCCCGGGCGCCTAGCGGCGACCGAGTCTCGGCTATCTAGGCCGAGGGAGCGGCAAGCGCGAAGGGGCTGCCCTCGGAGTCGCGGCAGATCGCCCAGCGCTCGCCGGGATGGACGATCGAGCCGCCAAGCTCCGTCACCCTGGCCAGCGCCGGCTCCATCTCTTCGACGCTGAAGTAGGGGAGCGAGGCGGTGTCGCCGGGCCCGGCGCCGCGCTCGTGGACGCCGAGGCGCAGGCCCGCGTCGGCGGATTCCCAGCCCGACCCCATCTCCGGCGGCCGCTGCTCGAGGTCGACCTCGAGCAGCCCGCTCCAGAAGCGGCGGGCACGCGCGGGGTCGTCCGCCGGGAACTCGATCAGCGGCGCCGGCGTCACGGGCCGATCAGCTTCTGGACGACGAAGGTCTTGGTTCCGCGCGGGGTCTCGACCTTGACCGGCTTGCCGACCTTGGCGTCCATCAGCGCCCTGCCGATCGGCGACTCGGCGGAGAGCCGGCCGGCGGCGAGGTCGGCCTCGGTCGAGCCGACCAGGGTCCAGGCGTTGACCTTGCCGCTTCCCTCGTCGAGCACCTCGGCGCTGCGACCGAAGGCGAAGACGTCCTCGGCGGCGTCGTCGACCTCGACCACGACGGCGTTTTTGAGGCGCTCGCGCAGGCGCTTGATCCGCGTCTCGAGGTGGGCCTGGTCCTCTTTGGCGATGTGGTACTCGGCGTTCTCCTTCAGGTCGCCCTCCTCGCGGGCGACCTTGATCCGCGCCGCCATCTCCACCCGCCGCGGGCCTTCGAGCTCCTCGATCTCCGCCCGCAGGGCCTCGATCCCTTCCTCGGTGATCGGCTCGCCGGCCGTTTCCGCGCTCATCTCGAGGCAGGCTATTCGACCTGGCGCCGCCGCCCATGTATTAGGCTCGTGTCACGGCCTCCACCTGTTCACATCTGGACTCGATCGAGCACCTCGATGTTCCCGCGGAGGTCGCCGGCTGTGAGGAGTGCCTGGCGCTGGGGATGACCTGGGTCCACCTGCGGATGTGCCAGTCGTGCGGTCACATCGGCTGCTGCGACAACTCGCAGGGGAAACACGCCACGGCCCATCATCAGGAGACCGGGCACCCGATCATCCGCTCCGCTCAGCCCGGCGAGGACTGGAGCTGGTGCTACGTCGACGAGCTGATGTTCCGGCTCGCCGAGTAGCCGAGCGTCTGCTTCAACCTCCGCGGGCGGCGGCGAACAGGGCCGGGGCCATCCGATAGGCGTCGCCGTGGGCGCTCTGCAGGCGCTCGAGCAGATCAGCCGCCCGCTCGAGGCCGATCAGCTCCGTGAACTCGATCGGCCCGAGCGGCCAGTTGAAGCCGAGTCGCATCGCCGTGTTCATGTCCTGGGGAGCCCCGACCTCCTCTTCGAGCGCGTAGGTCGTCTCGTTGGCGATCTGGGCGACCAGGCGGGGCACGATCTCGGCTGCCGCCGGGTCGATCCTCGCCAGCTCATCCGCGTCGAGGGTCGGCGCGATCAGGCCGGCGATGTCGGTGTCGTCCTCCCGATGGGGCTGCCCGCCCTCGTATGTGTAGAAGCCCTGGCCGCTCTTCCGACCCAGCAGCCCTTCGCCGACCATCCGCTCCTGGATCTCGCTCGGGCGCCAGCGCTCCGGCTCGCCGCCCTGTGAGTAGAAGGAGCGGGCGACGCTGAGGTTGACGTCGAGGCCGATCAGGTCGATCAGCTCGAAGGGGCCCATCTTGAAGCCGCCCCCGAGCCGGCAGACGCGGTCGATCGTCGCCGCGTCTGCGACCCCCTCGGAGAGCATCCGCAGCGACTCCAGCGAGTAGGGGCGGGCCAATCGGTTGGCGATGAAGCCGGGGCTGTCCTTGGCCTGGATCGGGGTCCGGCCCATCCGCGTCCCGACCTCGGTCGTCGCCTCGAGCGCTGCGGCGGAGGAGGCGGCCGTGCGGACGACCTCGACCAGCTTCATCAGCGCCGGCGGGTTGAAGAAGTGCATGCCGACGACGCGCTCGGGGCCGGGAGTCTCGGCGGCGATGTCGGTCACAGCAAGCGAGGAGGTGTTGCTGGCGAGGATCGCCTCGGGGCCGCAGGCCTCGGCCAGCTCCGCGAACAGCCGCCGCTTGAGGGCGAGGTCCTCGGGCGCCGCCTCGATCACGAGGTCGCAGCCCGCCAGCCCGGCGAGGTCGCCGGCGGCCTCGAGGCGCCCGCCGGCTTCCTCGGCCTCGTCGGCGCTCCACATCTCGCGCCTGACCCCTTTGCCGAGGGACTCGACCACGCGCTCGGCGCCGGCCTCCAGCGCCTCGGGCTCGGGATCCTGGATCACGGTCTCGTAGCCGCCGAGGCAGGCGAGCTGGGCGATCCCGGAGCCCATCGTTCCGGCGCCGACCACGCCGATCCGGTTCACATCGCTCATCGGTCCTTCGCCTCCGGCGGCAGGCCCTCGCCCTCCCAGAAGGTGGTCTCGTCGCGCTCGAAGAAGACGTGGCGGATCCCTTCGCCGCGGCGGCCGGGCGGCCGTCCCATCGCGTCGACCTTGCCCGACTCGGGGCGGACCACGATCTCGGGCGCGTTCATCTCGCTGACCATCAGCACCCTCGCCTCGCGGTCGGAGCGATTGACGACCTGGTGCCCGCCGCCTTCCCCACGCGGGAAGGAGACGACCTCGCCGGGCTCGAGCACGCGCTCGTCGTTCGCCGTCCGCAGCGAGGGCGTGCCGTCGATCACGATCAGCAGCTCCTCGTTGCCGAGGTGGTAGTGGAGCGGGAAGAGCGCGTCGCCGGGCGGCAGGGAGAAGAGGCTGGCTCCGAGGCGCTCTGCCCCCGCCTGGCGGCCCAGGGCAGCCCGCCGCCAGCGGTACCCGGGCTGATCGCTCGACTCCTCGAAGTCCGGCTCGAAGAGGTTCCCCATCTATCTGCCCTCGAACCTCGGCTCGCGCTTCTCGAGGAAGGCCTTCATCCCCTCGACGCGGTCCTCGGTCGCCATCGCCAGCTCGTAGAGGCGGCGCTCCTCCTCGAGGCCGGCGCTGATCGTCGTCTCCTCGGCGGCGATCACCGCCTGCTTGGCGAGGCGGGCCGCGATCGGCGGCTGCGCCGCGACCTCCGCCGCGAGCTCCAGGGCAGCCTCGAGCCAGCCGCCGCCCTCGACCACGCGGTTGACGAAGCCCAGCTCACGCGCCTCGGCGGCATCGACCCGGCGTCCGGTCAGCACCAGCTCCATCGCCCGCTGCTTGCCGAGCACGCGCGCCAGCCGCTGGCTGCCGCCGCCCCCGGGAATGATGCCGAGGTTGATCTCGGGCTGGCCGAAGACAGCCGTCTCGGAGGCGACGATCATGTCGCAGGCGAGCGCCAGCTCGCAGCCGCCGCCGAGCGCCCAGCCGGAGACCGCGGCGACCATCGGCGTCCGCACCATCGCCAGCCGCTTCCAGAAGCCGGCTGCCGGGTGGTACAGCGCCTCGGCGAAGCTGCGCTCGCTCATCGCCTTGATGTCGGCGCCGGCGGCGAAGACCTTCTCGGAGCCTGCGATGACGATGCAGCGCGCCTGCGGGTCGGGGTCGAGCCGCTCCAGCTCGCCCTGCAGCTCCTCCATCAGCTCGGGCGAGAGCGCGTTGCGCGCCTCGGGCCGGTTCAGCCGCAGCAGCGCGACGTGCCCGTCGACGCGAGGTCTCAATCGAAGCCCGCCATCGCTACAGAGGCGTCATCGCGTTGATCCCGGTCGCGGCGCGGCCGATGATCAGCTTCTGGATCTGCGAGGTCCCCTCATAGAGGGTGGTGACGCGGGCGTCGCGCAGGTAGCGCTCGACCGGGTAGTCGTCGACGTAGCCGGCGCCGCCGTGGACCTGGATCGCGAGGTTCGCGCATTCGACCGCCGACTCGGTCGCGTAGAGCTTGGCGACCGAGGTCTCGGTCGTGTTTGGCTTCTTTTCGTCCTTGAGGACCCCGGCGCGGTAGACGAGCATCCGCGAGGCGTCGCGCTTGAGGATCATGTCGGCGATCATCTCCTGGACCAGCTGGAAACGGGCCAGCGGGACGCCGAACTGTTCACGCTCCTTGGCGTAGGCGACGGAGGCTTCGACGCAGCCTTCGCAGATCCCGACGCAGCCGGCGGCGACGCTGTAGCGGCCGTTGTCGAGGGCGCTCATCGCGACCTTGAAGCCGTCGCCGATCTCCCCGAGCATCGCGTCCTCGCCGACCTCGACACCGTCGAGGGCGAGCTCGGCTGTGTCGGAGGAGCGCAGCCCGAGCTTGCCGTGGATCTCCTGGGTCGTGAACCCCTCGCTCGCGGTCGGGACCAGGAAGCAGGCGAGCCCCTTGTGTTTCTTGTCCGGGTCGGTCTGGGCGAAGATCAGCGCCACCTCGGAGAAGTTGCCGAGGCTGATCCACATCTTCTGGCCGCTGATCGACCAGCCCGAGTCGGTCTTGGTCGCCCGGGTGCGGAGGTTGGCGGCGTCGGAGCCGGTGTCGGGCTCGGTCAGGCCGAAGCAGCCGAGCGACTCGCCCGAGCAGAGTTTCGGCAGCCAGGTCTGCTTCTGCTCCTCGGTCCCCCAGCGCTCGATCGACCCCGCGACCAGCGAGGTCTGGACCGAGACGACGGTGCGGGCGGAGGAGTCGGCGCGGCCGACCTGTTCGACGATCAGGCCGTAGCCGAGGTAGTCGAGGCCGCGGCCGCCGTACTCCTCGGCGACCGGGGCGCCGAGGTAGCCGACCTCGCCCAGCTTGCTCGCCAGCTCGCGGTCGAAGCGCGCGGCGCGATCGTTCTCTTTCACCCGCGGCGCGATCTCCTTGTCGGCGAACTCGCGCGCCGTCTCGGAGATCAGCTTCTGCTCGTCGGTCAGCTGGAAGTCCATCTCACCCCTGCTTTCTAGGTTCGTTCGTCAGTTCCCGGAGCTCCCGTCCGAGTGTCTCGGCGAAGGCCTGCTGCGCCTCGCGGGTTCGGGGTCCGGGCGCCGCGGCGAGGGCGGTGCCGTCGATCGCCGAGACGGCCTGGACCTCGCGCGTGGTCGAGGCGAGGAACGCCTCGCTGGCGCCCCGCAGGTCGTCCACCTGCCAGCTGCCCTCCTCGACGTCGAGGGCCTTGACCAGGCGGTCGCGGGTGATCGACTCGAGGACGCCGGTGCTCGAGCGCGGGGGTCCGCAGGCCGCCGTCGGCGGAGACCCAGAAGATCGAGGAGGTCGGCGGCTCGAGCACGTTGCCGTCGGGCCGGACCAGCACCGCCTCGTCGGCGCCGCGCGCCTTGGCGATCCGCGTCGCCTGCATGTTGGCGGCGTAGGAGAGCGACTTGACCCCGTTGAGGATCACGCGTCGGCGCGTAGGTCACGGTCGCCAGCTTCACGTCTCGGCGTGGGGGGGGAGCGGCTCGGTCATCGCCAGTCCGCCGGCCGCCGCGGGTGACGATCAGCCGCAGCTGGCCGTCGGCGTCGCCGAGCTCGCGAGCAGGGCCTCGATCTCGGCCTCGAGCGCGGCGCGGTCGAACTCGAGCTCGATCGCGGCGGCGGAGCGCTCGAGCCGGTCGAGGTGGTCGCCGAGGGCGAACGGGCGCCCCTCGTATAGGCGGATCACCTCGAAGGCGCCGTCGCCCCGGTAGAGCCCGTCGTCCCTGAGCGGGACCATCGCCTCGGCGGTCGGCGCGATCGCGCCGTCGACGCTCGCCAGCTCTCTGAGGTCAGCCGCCGCCATCAGGCCGCGAGGCTATCTCACGTAGGTTCAGGGTCCCCAACAGCCAATTGCCGAAGGAGCAGCCGTATGACCGGGAGCGCAGATTTCAGTGAGCAGGAGTGGGAAACGGTCCTCGAGGGCCCGACCAGCGCCGGGCTGATCGTCAGCAGCGCCGAGCGCGGCGGCACCTTCCGCGAGGTCTTCGCGATCGCGAAGACCTTCACCGAGGCGCGCAAGAGCACGGCGACTCCGAGCTGCTCGACGAGATCGTCAACCACAAGCCGAAGATGGACAAGACCCGGGCCGCACTCGCCCGACGAGCTCCGTCAGCACGGCCTCGGAGTGATCCGCGAGGCGGTCGCCCTGGTCGAGCAGAAGGCGAGCGCCGCCGAGCTGGGCGACTACCGGCAGTTCGTGATCACCCTCTCCAACCGGGTCGCCGGAGCCAAGAAGGAGGGCGACAACGACGGTCCCAGCGAGGCCGAGACCGCCGCGATCGCCGAGATCACCGAGGCGCTGGGGACCTAGGCGCGCTTCCGTCAGTTCGCCAGCGCCAGCGCCAGGAGATGCTTTGGCGGCCAGCTTCAGCCGAGGGCGTCGGTCGATAGCCGGCTCTGTCGTCGCGGCTCGGCTCAGGGTTCAGTCGTGAGGCTGCGCACCAAAAAGCGACAACTCCATCATTTCCGGATGGATGTCGAGGTCAACTCGAGGCCTTGTCGTCGTCGACGTCAGTAATCGCCGTCTTCGTCGATAGTCCTCGACGCCCGTCTCGGCGGTCCCAGCTGCCGCCTATCTGTATCCACGCGGCGCGTCGATGACAGGCGAAGTCGTCAATACTCGCCGGGATGGCCCCAATCCGTCCCAGTGAGCCGGTCTTCGCGAGCGCTCCTCGACGCATGATGAGACGGACGAACCGGCAGTTCTACCGAGTGCCGGCTGCCAAGCATCGTCAGCTGGTCGATCACAGCGTCGATTCGCCGCCGTAGTCGACACCGCTCGCACATCCAGCGGAATGCCTGGTGCACGACAGATCTGGCGCGATCCCTAGCGCTTCTGCCTTATCCTGGCCCTCAGGCAGCGCTAGAGGGCTTCGAAGACCGTCGCCAGGCCCTGGCCGACGCCGACGCACATCGTCGCGACCCCGTATTTGCCGCCGCGGCGGCGGAGCTCGCGGACGAGGGTGGTGGTGAGGCGGGCGCCGGTGCAGCCGAGCGGGTGGCCGAGGGCGATCGCGCCGCCGTTGACGTTGAGCACCTCCTCGTCGATGCCGAGCTCGCGGGCGCAGGCGAGGACCTGGGAGGCGAAGGCCTCGTTGAGCTCGATCAGGTCGATCTGATCGAGGGTCAGGCCGGCCGCCTCGAGGGCGCGGGGGATCGCGACGGCGGGGCCGATCCCCATGTAGGCGGGGTCGACGCCGGCGACGCCGAAGGAGACGACGCGGGCCAGCGGCTCGGCGCCGAGCTCCTCGGCGCCGGCCTCCGAGGCGATCAGGGTGCAGGCGGCGCCGTCGTTGAGGGTCGAGGCGTTGCCGGCGGTCACCGTGCCGCCCTCGCGGAAGGCCGGACGCAGCTTCGCCATCTTCTCCAGCGAGGCGTCGGCGCGCGGGCCCTCGTCGGCCTCGACGGTGACGGTCTCGCGGCCGCTCGGCGCCTCGATCGGGACGATCTCCTCGGCGAAGACTGCCGCGCTCGGCGGCGGCGACGGCGCGCTGGTGGCTGCGGAGGCCGAAGGCGTCCTGGTCCTCGCGGCTGATCTTGTAGCGCTCGGCGACGTTCTCGCCGGTCTCGCCCATCGACTCGGTCGAGGCGCCGACCTCGGCCATCCGCGGGTTGACGAAGCGCCAGCCGAGGGTCGTGTCGTGCATCGTCTGCGGCCCGCGCGGCAGGCCGCGCTCGGGCTTGCCGACGACCCAGGGCGCGCGGCTCATCGACTCGACCCCGCCGGCCAGGTAGAAGTCCCCCTCGCCGAGCTTGACCGCCCGGGCGGCGCAGTTGACGGCCTCCAGGCCCGAGGCGCAGAGGCGGTTGACGGTGGCGCCGGGGACGCTGTGGGGGAGGCCGGCGAGCAGCGCCGCCATCCGGGCGACGTCGCGGTTGTCCTCGCCCGACTGGTTGGCGGCGCCGAGGTAGACGTCGGCGATCCGCTCCGGGTCGACGCCGGTGCGCTCGACCACTGCGCGCGACCGTGTGGGCGGCGAGGTCGTCGGGCCGGACGCCCGAGAGCGCCCCGCGGTAGGAGCCCATCGGGGTCCGGACCGCGTCGATCACGTAGGCCTCGTTCATAGCCGCGGATTAAACAGGGCGGCGCGAATCGCGGTTATTCTTGGCCCGTGGTCTTCGTCCTTGGGTCCATAGGCCTGGTGCTGTTCATGGTCGGCGTGCTGGTCGTCGTCGGCCACTTCTACGGCGGCAGCACCGCCGATCTCGTCGACTGGTACCCGACCCGCTCGCCCGAGGTCGAGGTCCAGAACGAAATCGACGACGTGCGTCAGATGGTCGAGGCGCAGAACGAAATGCGCCGCCGCCGCGGGGCCGAGGAGCTCGACGAGGCCGCCCTCCGGCAGGAGGTCGCCGCCGAAGAAATCGAAGGCCTGCGGCCGCTGGGCCCGATGGGGCCGTTCGGCTCCGCCTAGGAGCCGCCTAAGCGGCGCCATGCTCTGTCGCCAGTTCCGGCGCCGGGCGCGCTCGGGGAGCGCCGATCGGGCCCAGCGCGAGTCCCAGCGCCATCGTCCCCAGACCTGCCCCGAGCGAGAACCACCAGCCGCGCTGCAGCCCGGCGAAGAGGTCGCCGCCGGTGGTGTCGTGGAGCAGCGCGACGAGCACCGCGACGCCGATTGCGGCGCCGAGCTGGCGAGCCATCCCGAAGAAAGCGGTGCCGGTCGCGAAGCGCTCCGGCGGCAGCGACGCCGTCACCGCCGCGGGCAGGGTCCCGAGCACCATCCCGACCCCGGCGCCGCCGAGCATGAAGCCGGGGAGGAAGGTCGTCGCATATTCGGGCTTGCGGCCGACGAGGGCGAGGATCACCGCGAAGCTGGCGGCGAAGGTCAGTCCGCCGGCTGCGATCACCGGGCGCTGGCCGATCCGGCCGCCGAGCCTCCCCGACGGCACCGCGAAGATCGCCGCCATCAGCGGTCCGGGGAGAGCGCGAGCCCGGCCTTCAGCGACGAGAAGCCCCAGACTTCGGTCAGCAGGAGGACGCCGGAGAGCAGCATCGCCCCGAAGCCCGCGAAGAAGACCGCCGCCGCCAGGTTGGCCAGCGAGAACGAGCGGACCCGCAGCAGCGGCAGCTCGATCACCGGCGAGTGGTGGCGGGCGGAGCGGAAGACGAAGGCGACGATCAGGAGCGCCGAGCCGACGAAGGAGGCCACGGTCCGCGGGTCGGCCCAGCCCCATTCGGGCCCCTCGACGATCCCCAGGGTGAGGAGGCCGATGCCGAGCGCCAGCTCGGCGGCACCGAGCAGGTCGGGCCGGCCGTCCTCGGGTTCGCGCACCTCTTGCAGCGCCCGGATCGCGACGATCGCGGTGACGATCCCGATCGGGACGTTGACGACGAAGATCCAGCGCCAGCTGAGCTGGACCAGGAGGCCGCCGATCGGCGGGCCGAGGGCGGCGGCGACGCCGCCGACCGCCGACCAGACGCCGATCGCGACGGCTCGCTGCTCGACCGGGAAGGCGGGCAGGATCAGCCCCAGGGTGGTGGGGAGCATCATCGCCCCGCCGACCGCCTGCAGCACCCGGGCGGCGACCAGGAAGCCGATCGAGGGAGCCGCCGCGCAGAGCGCCGAGGCGGCGGAGAAGAGCAGCAGGCCGGCGATGAAGACGCGCTTGCGGCCGACCCGGTCGGCGATCCGCCCGGCCGGCACCAGCAGCGCCGCGAAGACGATCGCGTAGGCGTTCAGCACCCAGGAGAGGCTGGAGAGCGAGGCGCCGGCGAAGTCAGCCGCGAGGTCGGGGAAGGCGATGTTGACGATGAAGAGGTCGAGGCTGGCCATGAAGAGCCCGACCGAGGTGATCGTGAGGACCTTCCATCGCTGCGCCATCATCCGCTCCGATCGCCAGTGGCTTGCAATTCGAAAGCCACCCTAGCAGGATTGACTTGCAAAAGGAAAGTGAGCGGCTAGACTGGCGCATGGCAATTCAGGCCTTCGCCGATCTCAACTGCTCGATCGCCCGCCCCCTCTCGATCCTGGGGGAGCGATGGGCGCTCCTCGTCGTCCGCGACCTCTTCCTCGGGCGGCGCCGCTTCGACGAGATCCAGGAGTCGCTCGGCATCGCCAGCAACGTCCTCAGCCAGCGGCTGGCGACCTTGACCGAGGAGGGGATCGTCGAGCGCCACCGCTACAGCGAGCAGCCCGAGCGCTTCGAATACAGGCTGACCGACAAGGGTCGGGACCTGCAGCCGATCCTGCTCGCGGTGCTCGCCTGGGGCGATCGCTACACGACCGGCGCCGAGGGCCCGCCGCTGGAGACCGTCCACCGCGAGTGCGGCCACGTCTTCCACGCGGTCCCGACCTGCTCGGAGTGCGGCGAAGAAGTCGAAGCCGCAGAACATCGAGAGCAGGCCCGGCCCCGGCGCGACCGACGAGCAGCGCCGCTGGGCGGCCGAACGCTCCGTTGCCTGAGCCGGGTCGATGGCCCGGGCGCTGATCGTCGGCTGCGGCTGCCGCGGGCGGAGCTCGCCGGGCTGATCGCGGCCGAGGGCTGGGCGGTGCGGGGCACGAGCCGCGGCGAGGAGGGCCTGGCCGCGATCGAGGCGGCCGGCATCGAGGCCGCCCTTGCCGACCCCGACCGGCCCGGAACTTTGCTCGAGCTGGTCGGTGACGTCACCGTCGTCCACTGGCTGCTCGGCTCGGCCGGCGGGGACGGTCCCGAACCTCGAGGCGATCCACGGGTCGCGGCTCGAGCGGGTCCTCGAAAAACTGGTCGACACCCCGGTCCGCGGCTTCGTCTACGAGGCCGTCGGGGAGCGTCGAGAGCACCCTGCTCGAGGCCGGCGCCGCCGCCGTCCGCGAGGCCGGCGAGCGCTGGCGGATCCCGGTCGCCGTCGTCGCAGCCGACCCGGCGCTGCCGGGCCCCTGGGCCGAGGCGATGCTGGGGGCGACGATGGGCCTGTTCTCCTCGCCGTAGGCGTGATTCAGGCCCGGATGGCGATATAGCTAAACTCGGATAGGAATTTAGGTAAATCCCTGGCAGAACCTCTCGAGAGGAGTTCCCATGAGCTTGCAGCTTGGTGACGTAGCACCGGATTTCGAGGCCGAGACGACCGAGGGCCCGATCAAGTTCCACGACTGGATCGGCGATTCCTGGGCGGTGCTGTTCTCGCACCCGAAGGACTTCACCCCGGTCTGCACGACCGAGCTCGGCTACATGGCGAGCATCGAGCCCGAGTTCGCGAAGCGCAACGTGAAGATCATCGGCCTCTCCGTCGACCCGCTCGACAAACACGAGCAGTGGGTCGACGACATCGAGGCGACCCAGGGCTCGCGGCCGGACTACCCGATCATCAGCGACGCCGACTTCGAGATCGCAAAGGCCTACGGGATGCTCGCCGCCGACGTCTCCGGCGACCCCGGCGACCGCACTCCGGCCGACAACCAGACGGTCCGCAACGTCTTCGTCATCGGCCCCGACAAGAAAATCAAACTGATCCTCGTCTACCCGATGACGACCGGGCGCAACTTCGACGAGGTCCTGCGCGTGATCGACTCGCTGCAGCTGACCGCGAAGCACAAAGTCGCGACGCCGGCCCAGTGGAAACAGGGCGAGGACGTGATCATCGCCGGCTCGGTCAGCAACGACCAGGCGAAGGAGATCTACCCGGATGGGTGGGAGGAGCCGCGCCCCTACATTCGCATCGTTCCCCAGCCCGACAAGGCCTAGGCTGAGCACCGGCGCCGTCAGGCGCCGGTTTGCAGGCGGCTGAGCAGCTCGCCGAGGATCCGCGCGGTGGCCCCCCAGATCAGCTGCCCCTCGATCTCATAGGTCGGGGTGTGGAGGGCGACCCCGCGGCGGACCAGTCGGCGCATCCCGTAGCTCTCGCGCAGGGCGGCCAGGGAGTAGGCGAGCACGGTCTCGACCTCGGTCGGGTTCGGCGCCAGGTCGAGCTCCTCGGGGCGGGGGATGCGGCCGACGAAGGGGTGGATCAGATATCCGGTGGCAAAGGTCTTGACCGCCGCCAGCTCCTCGCCGAGCTCGACGCTGGCGGGATCGAGGCCGATCTCCTCCTCGGCCTCGCGCAGCGCCGTCGCCGCCAGGTCGGCGTCGCCCTCGTCACGGCGGCCGCCGGGGAAGGAGATCTCGCCCGCGTGCTTGCGGAGGTCGGCTCGCCGCTCGGTGAAGACCAGCCCGGGATCCTCGGGCCAGCCGTAGAGCGGCAGCAGCACCGCCGCCTCGACTTCGCGGCTCAGATGATCACCTGGACGGTGCCGCCGTCCACCGACCAGGCGGCTCCGCTCACATAGGAGGCGCGCTCAGAGCAGAGGAAGGCGATCGCGGCGGCGATCTCGCCGACCTCGGCGAGCCGGCCGATCGGCCGCTTCGAGCCGGCGGCGGCGAGCGCCTCCTCCCGGCTCGCGGCCCCGGAGATCTCCTTCGACTGGTCGAGCAGCCCGCCCGGCTCCATCCAGAGCTCGGCTTCGACCGGCCCCGGGCAGACCGCGTTGACGAGCACCCCCGAGCTGGCGTGGCGATCGGCGAAGAGCCGCGAGAGCGAGAGCTCCGCCGCCTTCGCGACCGAGTACTCGGGCATCGAAGCGGAGGGCCGCTTGCCCGCCGTCGAGCAGACGTTGACGACCCGGCCCCAGCCGCGCTCGGCCATCGCCGGGATCGCCGACTCGCATCGCCCGCATCGGGGCGATCACGTTGAGCTCGTACGACTGCCGCCACTCCTCGTCGGTGACCTCGTCGAGGTCGCGCCAGCGCGCGGCGCCGGCGTTGTTGACGAGGACGTCGAGGCTGCCGAAGTCCTGCTCGGCGGCGGCGAGCATGTGGTCCGGGGCGGACTCCTGGGTGACGTCGAGGGTCAGGTGCTGGGCCCGGCCCCCGGCCCCGGCCCCGGCCGCCGCCACCTCCTCGGCCGCCGCCGCCAGCCGGTCCTCGTTACGGGCGACCATCAGCACCCTGGCGCCCTCGGCGCAGAGCTGGCGCGCGGTCTCCTTGCCGATCCCGCGGCTGGCCCCGGTGACGACGCAGTTTCGGCCGGCGAGGCCGAGGTCCATCTAGAGGACCTCGCACCGGTCGGTGATCGTCACCGACGAATCTCCGGTCAACAGCTTGTGCACCGGGCACTTGGCGCCGACCGCCAGCAGCCGCTTGCGCTGCTCCTCGTCGAGCGCGGCCGGCAGCCGCACGATCACCTCGAATGAGGTCGGGATGTGGCGGTCGTAGGTGGCGTCGACCTCGACCTGGACCTCGCCGATCTCCCAGCCCTTGCGCTCGGCGTACATCTCCATCGTCACCGCGGTGCAGGAGGCGAGGCTGGCCGAGAGCAGGCGGCCGGGGGAGGGGCCGGCGTCGGTGCCGCCGATCTCGAGCGGCTCGTCGACGACGATCGTGTGACCGCCGTCGATGTCGACCTCGTGCGCGAAGCCCTGCAGGCGGCGGGCGGTGACCTTGACCACGGCGCTAGCCCTTGCGCCGGCCCTCGAACAGGGCCGGATCGTCGACGTCGGCGAAGCGCGCCATCGCGTAGACGAGGTCGGAGGCGCGATTGACGAAGTGGATAACGGTCAGGCGCGGCAGCATCCCGCCCTCGTTCATGGCCGAGATCAGGCGCTCGGCGCGGCGGATCACGGTGCGGGCGACGTCGAGCTGGGCGGAGAGCTGGTTGCCGCCGGGGATCACGAACTGGGGCGGCAGCTCGACCTCGGCCATGTAGCGGTCGATCTTCGCCTCGATCTCCTCGACCATCGCGTCGGTCGTTCGGCTGATCCCGTCTTCGAGCCGCTCGGCCGCCTCCGGCGCTGTCGCCAGCTCGGCGCCGGCGACGAAGAGGTCGTCCTGGAGGCGGAGGATGTCGGCGGCGAGCTCCTCGTGCTCGGCGCCGCACAGCGCCCTCGCCAGGCCGAGATGCGAGCAGGCCTCGTCGAGCGATCCGTAGGACGAGGTCCGCGGGTGGTCCTTGGGCACCCGGCCGCCGTACCAGAGCGAGGTCGTCCCGTCGTCGCCCTTCTTGGTGTAGATCTTGACCACGGCCTGATCCTACGCCGCGGGGGAGATGCGGCTCAGCGGACCGGGTTGAAGACCAGCCCGGTGAGAACCTTCGGGTAGAAGTAGGTCGACTTCGGCGGCATGTTCTCGTCGCTTTCGCAGATCGCGCGGACCTGGTCGACCGGGATCGGGCGGAGGATGAAGGCGACGTCGTAGCTGCCGTCGCCGAGCAGCGCCAGCGAGTCGGCGACGCTTTTGGCGTAGCCGATCCCGCGCTTGGCGAGGATGTCGTCCTCGCTCATCGCCGCGATCCCCTTCAGGACAAGGGTCTCGAGGATCGCCGCGTCGAGGCGGCGATAGGCCTCCGGCTTGCCGGCCAGCTCCCGGTCGAGGGCCTCGATCGCCGAGCCCTTGAGGCGCAGCCGGAAGGCCTTCTTGTGGAAGGAGTCGTAGAGGCCGAAGACGCCGACGCCCTCGACACCCAGCGGGTCGAGCTCCTCCTCGGAGACCTCCTCGGCGTCGAAGATCTCGCGCAGCCCCTCGCCGAGCCGGCGCTGGCGCTCGGGGTCGTCGGCGAACCCGGAGAGCAGGCGGTGGGTGGGGAAGACGGTCAGGCCGGGGTCGTCGAGGCCGGTCAGCGCCATCAGGGTGAAGTTCTGCGGGCCATCGGCGTCGCCGCCGATCTCGTCGCGGTAGGCGATCGCGGTCTCGTAACGGTGATGGCCGTCGGCGATCAGGAGCTGGGCTCCGCCGAGCAGCTCGGTCACGCGCTCCAGGGTCTCGGGGTCGCCGACCCGCCAGACCCGGGTCAGGACGCCGCCGGCATCGGTCGCCTCGCCCCAGGGCTCGACGCCCTCGATCTGCGGCGCGACGAGCGGCCAGGCGTCCTTGGTGCTGAGCGAGAAGATCGGCGAGAGGTTGTGGCCGGTGGCGCGGGTCAGGTCGAGCCGGTCCTTCTTCGGCCCCGGCAGGGTCCGCTCGTGGGGCAGCACCTGGCCGGTCGAGAAGTCCTCGACCCGGACCCGGCAGAGGATTCCGTTGCGGGTGCGGCTCTCGCCGTCGGGCCCGGTGTAGTCCTGGGTCATCGCCCAGATCGCCGGCTCGGGATCGTCGACCAGGGCGCCGGCCTGACGCCAGGCGTCGATCGTCTCGGCCGCGGTCTCGTAGGGGTCGCCCGCCGTGTCCTGGGGGCCGGTCTGCCCATAGGGCTTGGGCAGGTCGATCGCGACCGCGTTGTGGGGCGAGCGCGCCAGCAGCGCGGCCCGCTGCTCGAGGTCGATGACGTCGTAGGGGGGCGCGGCGACGTCATCGAGGGAGCCGACCACGCCGAGGTCGTAGTGGAGGGCGTTGATCGGTCGGACGTCGGCCACGGCGGCGAAACCTAACGGTTGCCCGCTTCGACCGTTGAGCCGCCATACACTGGGCGCCTCGGGGCGTGGCGCAGCCTGGTAGCGCGCGGCCTTTGGGTGGCCGAGGTCCCCGGTTCGAATCCGGGCGCCCCGATATCCGCATCGACGACGAACCGATTCGCGTCCTCGCCTACGACCCCGAGTGGCCGGGGCGGTTCGAGCGCGAGCGGCTCCTGCTCGAGGAGGCGATCGGGCAATGGGTCGTCGACGGGATCCACCACGTCGGCAGCACCGCCGTCCCCGGGCTCGATGCGAAGCCGATCGTCGACATCCTGGTCGGGGTCGAGGGGCTCGAGGCCTCGCGTGACTGCTTCGCGCCGCTCGCTGCGCTCGACTATCTATACGCGCCCTATCGCCCCGACGAGATGCACTGGTTCTGCAAGCCCGACCCGAGCCGGCGCACCCATCATCTCCACCTGGTGCCGGTCGGCTCGCCCCGCTACCGCAGTGAGATCGATTTCCGCGACCGCCTGCGCTCGAGTCCGGCGGAGGCCCGCGCCTATGCGGATTTGAAGCGCCGGCTTGCGGTCGAGTTCGAGCACGACCGCGAGGGATACACCGAGGCCAAGTCCGAGTTCATCGAGTCACGCGTCCGTGGCTAGTTCGGCGATGCGTCCAGGCGGGGCTTCTGCCCGCGCGGCCCGGGGTAGCCTGCGATTTCGGCAACCAGCCGGGAGGCCCAAATTGCCGTGCCCGAATTCCAGCGGATCCTTATCCGTCCCGTACATGAGAAATACTCCCGTTAGGCCAATCTGATGGAGGCCATGGGAGACCACATTGAGCGGCGAGTCGAACGGGTTCAGTTCGAGACCGATCGGCATCTAATCGTCGGCAACGTGACGCTGCCGCCCGAGGGCTATCAGAGCCGCTTCTCGGACTCGCTCAACCGCCCGGACATCGATTTCATCCCCGTCGTCAACGTCGAGATCACGCCGCTCGACGGCGGCGAGACCGTCCAGCGCGACTTCGTCGTCGTCGGCAAAAAGCACATCAGGTTCGCCTTCCCGCTGGAAGAGGTTCGCTAGCGCCCCCGCCGCTCGCGGCGGCCCTCGACGTATGAGCCGACGTCGAAGACGAAGGCGAGGATGACGATGAACCACTCGAAGCCCTTGACGCCGTGGCTCCCGGCGCTCCACATCACCGAGTAGGCGAGCGTCGTCCATGGCAACAGGAAGAAGCCGATGAAGGGGACGATCCAGTCGTCGTAGGCGCGGCTGAGTAGGTCGCTGAACAGCCACAGCGCGAACAGCGCCAGCCGCGGTGAGATCAGCGCGAATAGGACGACGAAGCAGCCGATCGGCTGACGTTATCGCGATGGGCCGGAAGGCGAATGGGCGACTTGGTCGCGCATATCGCGACCAAGTCGCCCAGCGAGGCTTGCGCGGCTCGGTACCTTGGATGTATGAACCGAATCGGAAAGCTGATGACCATGCTCAACCCTGAGAAGACGAAGATGCCGGCTCCCGATCAGGCCCTGCCCGGCCGCAGCGAGCCCGCCTTCGCGATTCCCGAGCGCCACGCGGTCCTCGACGCGCCCCTCCAGCCCCCGTATCCGGAGGGGATCGAGGTCGCCTACTTCGCACTCGGCTGCTTCTGGGGCGCCGAGCGGCTCTTCTGGGAGCTCGACGGCGTCTACACGACCGCGGCCGGCTACATGAACGGGACCACGCCGAACCCGACCTACGACGAGGTCTGCGGGGGCATGACCGGCCACGCGGAGGCGGTGCTCGTCGCCTTCGACCCGGCCAAGATCTCCTACGCCGACCTGCTCAAGGTCTTCTTCGAGGAGCACGACCCGACCCAAGGGATGCGCCAAGGGAACGACGTCGGCACCCAGTACCGCTCCGGCATCTACTTCGCCGACGACGCCCAGAAGGAGACGGCGGAGATGGCCCTCGCCGCCTATGACGAGGCGCTGCGCTCGGCCGGACATGAGCCGATCACGACCGAGGTCGAGCCCGCCGGGCCCTTCTACTTCGCCGAGGAGTACCACCAGCAGTACCTCCACAAGGTCCCCAACGGATACTGCGGCCTCGCGGGGACCGGCGTCTCCTGCCGCATACCCGCGGCTTCCTAGCTCCCGGGCGCCCGGCGCGGCGAATACCATCCCGCGCCGGTGACCCCCTCCTTCGTCTCCTACATCGGCGGCTGCGTGGCCGTGCTCGGCATCGTCGCCGCCGTCGGCCTCGGCGGCTACTGGCTGCGACGCTGGATCGTCCCCGAGTTCTCCGGGGCGCTGGCCCGGCTTGCCGACGCGACGCTCGCGGTCAGCCTGCTCGTCATCTCCCTCGAGATCCTGGGCACGCTCAGCATCCTGAAGCTCGGCTGGATCGTCATCGTCACCATCGGCATCGGCCTCGGCGCGGCCTGGCTCGGCCGCCGCAACGCGCCCGCCGGCAATCGCGAAGTCAGCGCTCCGCAGGTGCAGACGATCGCGCTGCTGCTGGCGCTCGGCGTCGCCTCCTTCGTGGTCGCGGAGTGGACCTTCCCGGCGCAGCTCAGCCTCGACCAGGGGATGTTCGGCGGCGACACCACCTGGTACCACATGCCCTTCGCGGCGCGGATCGCCCAGGAAGGGTCGACGGTCCACCTCCACTTCACCGACCCCCTCCGGCTAGCGGCCTGGTACTACCCGCAGAGCTCGGAGCTGATCCACGGCGCCGCGATCGTCATCTTCAAGAGCGATTGGCTCTCGACGCTGATCAACCTCGTCTGGCTCTCGATCGCTCTGCTCGCCGCCTGGTGCGTCGGCCGCCCCTACAAGGTCGGGCCGGCGACCCTCGTGGCGGGGGCGATCGTCCTCGACGCGGGGGTGATGATCGAGACCCAGCCCGGCGAGGGGCGAAACGACATCATGGGCCTGGCCTTCCTGATCGCCTTCGCGGCGTTCCTGATCAACGGCCACCAGAGACGGGCGCCGACCGAGGGCGCGGTCCAGGACAAGCCAGAGGTCGACGCGCCGCTGCTCGATCGCGGGCCGCTGGTGCTGGCCGGGATCTCCGCCGGCCTCGCCGCCTCGGTCAAGTACACGTTCCTGATTCCGGTCGTCGCGATCACGATCGGCGTCGTCCTCTTCAGCGGCCGCGGCCGGCGCTTCACGACCGCCTGGGTGCTCGGGCTCTCGACCTTCGTGGTCGGCGGCTACTGGTACGTGCGGGCGATGATCAAGACCGGGGGCAACCCGATCCCGTACTCCGGGTTCGGGCCGCTGCACCTGCCGCAGCCCGACCAGATGCCGCTCGATCCGCGGCCGCGCTTCGCCGTCGCCCACTACCTGACCGAGCCGACGATCTACCGCAAGTGGTTCTTCCCCCAGCTCGACAACGCCTTCGGGCCGCTCTGGCCGCTGATCCTGATCGTCGCTGTCGCCGCGGCCGTCTTCATCGCGGTGCGCTCGCGCAACCGCATCCTCCGCGTCGTCGCCGCGGCGGCGCTGCTGACCGCCGTCGTCTACGTCTTCACGCCGCTGACCGCGGCCGGACAGGAGGGCTCTCCGACCGGGTTCTTCACCAACACCCGCTACCTCGTCCCCGGACTCGTCCTGGCGATGACGCTGCTGCCGATAGCCCGGCCGCTGCGCGCTCCCGATTCGCGTGCCCGGCAGACGTTCTTCTTCTTACTGGCGGTCTACGCGATCACGGTGCTGACGACCCCGCGCTGGTACCCGGGGTACATCGTCGGCACGGTCTTCCTCACCCTGGCCCTGGTCTGGGCGCCGGCGGGCCTTGGCTGGCTGCGGGCCCGGCGCCGGGTCACCCGCGTACAGGTGGCACTCGGGATCGGCGCGGTCGTCTTCCTCGCAGTCGTGCTCGGCCGTGCGCAGGAGGTCCAGTACTACAAGCACCACTACACGGTCTCCGACCACTTCCTCCAGGAAGGCGGCCCGAAGAAGGCGTACGACTTCGCCCGAGAACAGCACGACAAACGGATCGGGATCGCCGGCTCGGGCGAGATCTTCTTCGGCCAGTACGGCTTCTACGGCGCCAACATCGACAACTACGTCCAGTACATCGGTGTGCCCGGCCCGAACGGCGGTTACCGCCTGGCGACGAGCTGCCCCCAGTTCCGCACCCAGATCAACAAGGGCGAATACGACTACCTGATCCTCAGTCAGTACACGATGGACACCGAAGACAGCCCGTACTGGTATCCGATCTACGCCTGGATCAAAAACGACCCCGCCCTGAAGCTCCTGATCGCCGAGGAAGACATCGAACCGGAGTCGGACTTCGTCTTCAAGGTCAACGGCAGGCTCGACCCTGGGGCCTGCAAGCCGGAAAAGGGCTCGGGCGGAGGCTGACTCAGACGGTCGCGAGCGCGTGCTCGCGGATCAGCTCGGCCGAGCGCTCGGGCTGCTCCCACCAGAACAGGTGGCCGACACCCTCGAGCAGCTCGAGCCGGGTCGGGATCAGCCTCGCGATCAGCTCCCCGTTGGCGGGCTTGATCAGCCTGTCGGCCGTTCCGTGGACGACGAGGGTCGGCATCGAGAGGCGGTCCAGCCGTCCGCTGGTGTCGTGTTCCCCACAGGACGCCATCTGCTGCATGACGACGGGGCGCGGCGCCGGAAGCGTCGAGGCCATCTCGCGGAAGCCGTCGAAGTTCGAGTCGTCCTCGCGGAAGGCGGGGGAGAGGTTGATCTCCCACATCGCCCGCAGCACCTGTTCTCGATCTCCAGAGGCGTAGGCCCCGCCGAGCATCTTCAGGTCGGCGGGGTCCATCAGCGAGCCTTCGGGGCCGCCGCAGAAGGTCGCGCCGAGGGTCAGCGTCCGGATCCGCTCGGGGTGGGCGAGGGCGAGCTCCTGGGCGATCGCGCCGCCCATCGAGATGCCGACCACGTGCGCGGTCTCGATCTCCAGCGCGTCGAGTACGCCGAGCGCGTCGCCGGCCATATCGGCGACTGTGAACGGCAGCTCGGCCTGGCCCGAGCGGCCCATGCCGCGGTTGTCGAAGATGACCCGGTCGAAGCTCGGCTCGAGCTGTGAGAGGAACGGCCCGCCCCAGGCGAGGTGCGTCGCGCTCATGCCCTGGATCAGGAGCATCGGCTCGCCGCTCCCGGCGCGCTCGTAGTAGAGCTCTGTTCCCGCTGCGTCGACGCTCGGCACGAGCGCTGATGCTACGCGACCGGGCTAGCTCACCGAGGAGAGCAGGCCGTCGGCGCAGGCCCGGACGCCGCTCAGCCGCGCCATCGCGCCGGCGATGCGCTGGAGGTCGTGAGGACGCGTCGCTTTCGAGACGCCGGGCAGGACTTCGAGCAGTGCGATCGCGCTGGAGGCCTTTTTCAGCCGTGCCACCACCTGGCCGGAGTTTGCGTAGCCGTGCGGCGCCCGGCGACGGTATTTCGCGCCCCGCACCGCCTCGAAGAGCTTGACCAGCGATCTGTCGCGGGCCGGCTTTTTCATGCTCAGCTTCGCGAGCGGACTGGCGATCGAGAACTTGGCGTCGCAGACCGAGGCCAGCGGGGCTCGGGCGCCTGCGCACCGAAGGCTCGCGAGCAGCATCTTGGTCCTGTTCCCGCGAACCGGGTGGCATGCTCTGGCGGCGCCGCCAAGGGCGAGTTCGATCAGCTTGTCGCCGAAGGTTCCCGATTCGCCCAGCACCGCTTTGCCGCCGGTCCGTCCGGCCCAGTTTTCCCAGAACCCGATCGTGCCGTCGTCTCCGCCGTAGTCGATCACCTCGAGCTGGAATCCCCCGCTGGCGAGCAGTCCCAGCACGGCCTGCCAGTCCAGGTTCGTCGAGGGATTGATCGTCGTGCCGGGGACTCCGGAGGGCGCGGTCGGTTCGGAGCCGGTGTCCCAGGGCGAGGGCGAGAGCCAGTTGGTTTCCGGCACCCCCTCGTTGAGGTCGTTGTCGTGGGGGATGCTGTCCGCGACCAGCACGACCAGGTGCGCGGCGTCCGGCCGCCACCCGACCAGCGGATTCTGGGAGACCTCCCAGAGGGCCCGGGAGTAGGCCTCGGCGTCGTCGCCGCCGCCGGAGGCGACCAGCTGCGTGATCGCGGCGGAGATGGCATGGGTGTCGGAGGTGATCGGCACGTTCAGCCGCCAGGGAGGTGCGTCGGCGTGCCGGGGGTCGTTCTGGCCCGTGTCCCGGACTTCAGACAGCCCGAATCGCACATCGGGGATGCGGGCGCTGAGCGTCGCCATCACGGCTTCGATTTCGGCCGTGGCTTCTTTGAGGCTGTCCGTCATCGAGCTCGTCGTGTCGATCAGCAGCATCACGTCGGTCCGCGAGGGTTGATCGGCGGTGATCACTTTCGAGGGCTGATCCGCAGTAGCCGTCGACGCGAGCGCGCCGATCAGCACCACGAGCGCGGTCGCGAGTGCGGCGAGGGTCGGTTTCATCGATCTCATCGAGTGGTGATCTCCTGCTTAACGCCTGGGCGGCGCCGGAACTCTCGCGGCTCCTCGCACTAACCTCCCCTCGGAGCCCCCGTAGCTCAGTGGACAGAGCGCCGGCCTTCTAAGCCGATGGTCGCTGGTTCGAATCCAGCCGGGGGTGTCAGGCCTCGTCGCGTCGCAGCGAGATCGCCTTGGTCTGGGTGCTGGCGAGGCCGCCGGTCGGGGTGAAGATGACCGTGACGTTGACCTTCAGCTTGCCGGTTTTTTTCAGCGTTTCCCTCGCTTTGCCGGTGGGGATCACCGGGAGGCTGCTGACCCCTGCGGCGACTGCCGTTCCGGTGACGGTCTTGATCCCTTTGCCGGAAAGGCTCAGGGCTCCCGGCGCGGACACCGTCGATCGCCAGCTTGGTCGTGCCAGCTTTCCGGTTCAACTTCAGCCGATGGAAGCTGAACGTATTCGAAGGAGGGAGCACCGGCGCCTGCGCCTGCGTGGGCGGAGGCGCCAGCGGCGGCGCCACGCGGGCCGGGGCCTCGAAGGCGCCGATGTCGCAGCGCGCGCCGAGTGGGCGGGTGACGCCGCGCTGGTCGGTCGCCGGGCAGGCGCCGTCGTCGCCGGCGTCGATCGCGGGGCTTGCCGCCGCCAGGGCCTGGGTCCGGGTGAAGCCGCCGTTGGCGGCGATCGGCGCGAGCTGGGGGTCCACCCCCGAGATGTCTCCGGCCGCGTTCAGCCCGCAGGCTTTGTCCTGGTCGATGTTGCTGCCCAGGTCTACGGTGATCGCCGCCGTGGTGGTGCCCCCGTCGCTGGTCGACTTGCCCGGGGCGGTGCACGCGAAGTCGCCGCCGTCGTCGAAGCCGGAGGCGATGATCGTGTTCTGGACCGTCGTCGTCGCGCCCACCTCGGTCTGCAGGGAGCCGCGGAGGTTGCCGGAGAGGGTGTCGTTGCGCAGGGTCAGGTTCGCCCCCGCGTTCTCGATCCCGCCTCCGAGCGCGGAAGCGGTCCCGCTTCCGACCACGGTGGTGTTGATGAACGTGGCGGAGCCTCCTGCGTAGAGGAAGACCGCGCCGCCGCCGAAGCCGAAGCCGCCGTCTTCCTCGAAGGTGACGTCTTCGGCCGTCACGGCGCCGCCGCGCGAGAAGAGCCCGCCACCGAAGGCGGCCCCGACGTGTTCGAAGATCACGTCCTTCATCTCGAGGCTGCCGTTGTTCGCGATCGCGCCGCCGAGGGAGTTGTTGCCGCCGGCCGTGAAGGCGTCGCCTTCGAGTTTCACGGTCGCCTGGTTGAAGATGTCGCCGCCGCCGTTGAGGCTCAGGGTCGTGCAGGGGCTGCAGCCCGATGTTTTCTCGTCGTTTTCATCGCTGCCGCCGGTGAAGTTCACGCCCGTGATGCTCAGCGTCCCGCCGATCACCTTGAGGATCCGGTTCATGGGGCCCGAGCCGGCCCGGTTGGCCGAGCCGTCGATCGTGGTCGCGTCGATGCCGTTGCCTTGAATTGTCAGCTGCTGGCCGACGACGATCTGGGTGCCCTGGGTCAGCGCGTATTTGGCGGGGGCGCCGGCACTGCCCGCCAGTTCGATCGTGTCGCCGGATTCGGCCGAGTCGACTGCCTGGCGGAGGGAGCAGGGGTCGCCCGGGCATGAGCCGGAGCCCGCGGGGTCGGCCGTCGTCGTCACGGCGATCGCTTTCGCCTGCGCGATGGAGGCCAGGGCGAGCACGCTTATGCCCGCGAGACCTGCCGCTAGGCACAGTCGAACGATGGCGCTCCGGGTCGTCGCGAGCCTTGTGGTCCTCATCCCTCACTCCTCATAAAGCCCCCAGAACGCGATTGGGACCACGCGGTCAGCGCAGTCCCTTGTCTTCAGCACGGGCCACGCGGCCCGTCAATGCATCCAACGCGGACCACTATGGCACGTCTGGGCGGCGGGGGCGTAGTCTCACGCTCGTTGACGCGAGTCGTGCAGCTGAGCGTCCTCCCGATCC
The DNA here is from genome assembly GCA_963795295.1 of uncultured Solirubrobacterales bacterium. Lineage (GTDB taxonomy): Bacteria > Actinomycetota > Thermoleophilia > Solirubrobacterales > 70-9 > VRUE01. Next base: position 136,454 of record CAWCHE010000003.1, on the reverse strand, counting down.
GTGACCTGGAACGCCTCCGACATCCCCGACCTCAGCGGCCGCACCGCTGTGGTGACCGGGGCCAACGGCGGCCTCGGCCTCGAGACGGCCCGCGCCCTGGCCGTCGCCGGGGCCGACGTGGTGATGGCCGCGCGCAACCAGGAGAAGGCCGCGGACGCCGAGCGGCAGATCCGCGCCGGGGCGGCGGGTGCCTCGCTGGAGGTGGTTGCGCTCGACCTCGGTTCGCTCGATTCGGTGCGCTCCGCCGCCGAGCGGATCCTCGCTGAACGCGAGCGGGTCGACATCCTCGTCAACAACGCCGGGGTGATGGGGATCCCCGAGCAGAAGACCGCCGACGGCTTCGAGATGCAGTTCGGCGTCGACCACCTCGGCCACTACGCGCTGACCGCGCTGCTGATGCCGGCCCTGTTGCGGGCCGAGGCGGCACGGGTCGTCACGGTGACGAGCTCCGCCCACCACATCGGCCGCGCGGTCAACCCAGACAACCCGCACCTTCACGGCCGCTACGGACCGTGGCGGGCCTACGGCCAGGCGAAGCTGGCGAACTTCCATTTCGGCCTCGGCCTGGAGCGGCGCCTGCGGGCCGCCGGGGCGCCGGCGGCGAGCCTGATCGCCCATCCCGGGCTTTCCAACACCGAGCTGCAGGCGGTCAGCGTCGAAGAGACCGACGGCGGCTTCTCTCAGCGGTTCTTCCTGACCCTCGCCCGCAGCACCGGGATGCCGGCGGAGACCGGGGCGCTCTCCCAGCTGCGCGCCGCGACCGATCCCGCCGCCCACGGCGGTCAGTTCTACGGCCCGCTCTTCCTCAACAACGGCCCCCCCGTCCGCAAGCCGGTCCTGCGCCGGATCGGGATGGGCAGGGCGATCGACCGGCTCTGGGAGGTATCCGAGCGCGAGACCGGGCTCGCGCTCCTCTAGCCGAGGGGCGCGATCGGGAACTGGCTCTGGGGGGCGTTGGTCGGCCTCCCGGCCCAGGCCGTATCGATGATCAGGCGGGTCCAGTCGTCCTCGCAGCCGTCAAGGGGACGGAAGCGGTATTCGCCCTGGGCGAAGGGGCGGCCCTGGGACTCGACCAGCTCGAGGATCGTGGCGCCCACCTTGCCGACCCCGTCCTCGTCGACCTCGGTCGAGCCGATGTCCCGCCAGAATTCCGGCGTTACCTGCATTTGGAATCTAAGCATCATCGAAATTTAGTATTACCACAAAAGGTCCGGCTCAAACCGGCGCTCTAGAATCGCCATCCGTTGTTCGACCTGATCATCTACGCGATCCCGGCCTTCGTCTTGCTGCTGGCCCTCGAGCTGCTCTCGTTCAAATACGCCCGCGACGAGGAGCTGATCGGCTATGAGGCGCGGGACACGCGCACCAGCCTCTCGATGGGCGGCGGCAACGTCGTCATCAACGCCATCTGGAAACTGGTCGTCCTCGTCGCCTACGCCGGGCTGTATGAGCTTACGCCCCTGCGGATGCCCGCCGACGAGTGGTGGACCTACGTCCTCCTCTTTTTCGCCGATGATCTCGCCTACTACTGGTTCCACCGGGTCCACCACGAGGTGCGGGTGTTCTGGGCCAGCCACGTCGTCCACCACTCCTCCGAGCACTACAACCTCTCGACCGCGCTGCGGCAGACCTGGACGCCGATGACGGCGCTGCCGTTCTGGGCGCCGCTGGCGCTGCTCGGCTTCGCACCCTGGATGATCCTCATGCAGCTGGCGATCAGCCTCACCTACCAGTTCTGGATCCACACCGAGCGGGTCAAGCGGCTGCCGGCGCCGGTCGAGTTCATCTTCAACACCCCGTCCCATCACCGTGTGCACCACGGCGCCAACGAGGCCTACCTCGATCGCAACTACGGCGGCATCCTGATCATCTGGGACCGGATCTTCGGCACCTTCCAGGGGGAGACCGAGCGGCCCGTGTATGGGCTGACCAAGAACATCCGCACCTTCCGGCCGACCCGCGTCGCCTTCCACGAGTTCGTCGCGATGTCGCGCGACGTGCGCGGCGCCAAGAGCTGGCGCGAGCGCTTCGGCTACGTCTTCCGCGGCCCGGGCTGGTCGCCGGACGGCTCCGGCGGCGGCACCCGCGGCTGAGGCTCGACTCGTCCGGGTGCGACTAGCCTTGGGCCGATGACCTCCTGGAAGTGGCCGCTGATCGTCGCCGCGATCGCGATCCCGATCGTCGCCGGCTTCGCGGTCGGCGGCGGCGGCGGGCTCGCGGTCGGTTCGATCGCCGTCGTCGCCCTCGTTATCGTCGCCGCCCGCCAGCGCCCGGAAGGGCCGATCGCCGCGGCCCCGGCCGAGGATGCGCGGCGGCACGTCCTGCTGGTGGTCACCCGCCCGGTCGAGGAGCCGTCGGCCGTCGCCGAGATCGTCGGCGCCGCCGGCCTCGGCGATTCGGTGGGGGAGGCCGCGATCGACGTCCTCGTCCTCGCCCCGGCGCGGATCGGCTTTTGGGACCGCTGGGCCTCGGACCTCGAGCCGGCGCGCCAGGCGGCGCAGAAGAATCTGGTCGCGACGGTCGCGGCGCTCGCCAAGGCGGGTGTCAAGGCCGAGGCCCGGGTCGGCGACGAGGACATCGTCCAGGCGGTCGAGGACCAGCTCCAGACGTATCCCGCGACCGAGGTCGTGCTGGTCAGCGGCGGCGAGGGGGCCGAGTCGGACGGCCCCGCGATCGAGACGCTGCGCTCGCGGCTCGAGCCGGACTTCCGCCCACTCGTCCTCGGGGCGGGTTAGCCGCGGTGGGATTCAGCACTCGTGGGGGCGCGCGGCGCTGCGGATGACCTCGAAGGCGCTGCCGGGGATCCGCTTCAGCTGGTTCAGGCTTTCGTCGTCCCAGCGCCGGTCGCTGGTGCCGCCGAAGTACCAGTTGGAGCCGTTGTCGGCGACGATCATCCCGTAGCGCTTGAGGGCGGTCGCGATCGTCAGCCCCTCGCCGCTGAAGCTGCCCAGCCCGTAGCCCGCCTTCAGCCGCAGCCGCGTCCCCATCGCAGGAGCGGCCGGGTCGGAGGTGTCGCCGGCGCAGTGGGAGGCGGGGTGGACCCAGGCATTGCGGGTGCTGTCGAAGGTGACCCGGATCGCGTGTTCGAGGTGACCCGAGGCAACCTCGTCGTAGCGGATCAGCCCCGGGAAGATCGGCAGCCCGGCGGCGTCGGCCGAGGTCCAGGAGTCGGGGCGCCGGGCGGCGGAGCGGAGATTCCATTTCGTCCCCGAGTCGGCGTTCCAGTGCGGTTTGGCGCCGCCCTTGAAGAAGGCCCGGTAGAGCTCGTAGAGGACGCAGGAGGACCTGTCGACGACGAGCACGTGGCGGTCGCCGTCGCTGGAGGCGCCGCCCTCGACCGGGGCGCCGCCCGGGACCGGGAACGGCCCGCGGTCGCTCTCGTCGCCGTACGCCTTGTAGACGACGGGCAGCTTGCGCTGGCCGGCGCCGACGACGCTGTAGGGAAACCCGTAGGTGCGGGGGGAGCCGAAGTCGGGGTGGAGGTGGCCGCCGCCGTGGCCGTCGATGTAGGCGATCGTCGCGGCCGAGCTGCGCGCGACCGGAGCCCGCGAGACGTCCTGGTTCCAGGCCGTCTCGTCGGATTGGGAGGGGGCGTCGGCCGGCAGCGTCGCCGGCGGGTCCGGGAAGACGGTGCAGGGCGAGAGCGCCCGGTAGGGACCCAGCGCCGTCGCGGAGCCGCCGAGCAGTGCCGTCGTGCCGAGCAGCGCAGCGAAGGCCGCGAGGGCGCCGGCGGGCCTCACGCGCCGGGGGCGCGATCGCGGACGCTGAGGCGGCCGATCTCGACCTCGTCCACCTCGAGCCTGCCCACCTTCGCGCGGCCGATCGAGAGCCGTCCGACGCTGAGCCGGCCGATCGCGAAGCCGCCGATCGCTGCGGCGCCGACGGCCAGCGCCCCGATCGCTGCGGCGCCCGTCGCCGTCGCCGGGCGCGCCTCGGGCTTGAAGAGAGCGACGGATCGCAGGCTCGGCATCCCGGCAACGGTAGCGCGACTAGCCTGCGTGCCCGTGGCCACCGTTCTGACCCTCATACACGCGTCCTGGGAGCGTTCGCACCGGATCCGTGACGCCTTCGAAGAGGGCGTCGAGGTGCTCGAGGTCGAAGCGCTTGCGGGTGACCCGCTTCCGTCCCACGACGGGATCAGCGGCGTCGTCGCGATGGGCGGCCCGATGGGCGTCGACGAGGTCGAGCGCTACCCGGCGCTCGCGGCCGAGCGCGAGTGGCTGGCGGAGGCGCTGCGGCGGGAGATGCCGATCCTCGGCATCTGCCTCGGGGCGCAGCTGCTCGCCCGGGCGCTGGGCGCCGAGGTGAGGCCGGGGGAGAGGCCGGAGATCGGCTTCGCCCACATCGACGTCCACGACCCGACCGACCCGATCGTCGGCGGCCTGGCGCCGCGGGCCGACGTCCTCCACTGGCACGGCGACGTCTTCGACCTGCCCGAGGGCGCCCGCTCGCTCGCCTCCTCGGCCGTGACCGAGCACCAGGCCTTCCGCGTCGGCAATGCCTGGGGCGTCCTCTTCCACCCCGAGGCCGACGCCCGCCTGGTCGAGGCCTGGCTGCAGGTGCCGGAGATGGTGATGGAAGCCGGTCGCGCGATCGGCCTCGGGGCCTCCGGCCTACTCCCCTCCCAGGCCGAAGAGCTCGAGCCCGAGCTCCTACGACGCACCTCGCACGGCCTCCGCGCCTTCGCTGAATTGGTCGAAGCCGCAGGGTGAAGGCGACCAGAGGGAATCGAACCCTCATTGTCGCGACCACAACGCGAAGTTCTACCGTTGAACTATGGCCGCCACGCTGCGCCGGGCAGCATAGCGACGTCATTTAGCGCCCCCGGGCCGACCTCGCCCGGCGACGGAGGGAAGTAGCGCAGAAGGCCCCCAGCCGGACGCTGCCGGATCTCCAGCGAGAGGTCAGCGATCGTCGCGAGGAGGCGGACCGTGCTCCCGATCTGGAGGTCGGCGCGATTGGGCGAGTCGCCGCCGAGCAGGCCTTCGGCGATCCAGAGGTCGATCCGGTCGAGCCGCTCCGGCAGCGCACTGAGCGCGGCACGCGCGGAGCGGTCGTCGGTGCCGCTGCGGCGGGCGAGGATCCGGGCGGCGAGCGGCAGGATCGGGCGCAGGAGGGTTTCCGGGACCTGAACCTTGGCCTCGGCGGCGAAGCTCGCCATCGCCGCGGGGCGGCTCAGGAACGCCGCGTCGAGGATCTGCCGGCCCTCATTCTGGAATACCTCCTCGCCCCAGCGCTCGGCTTCGATCACCTTCGCCCTCGAGTCGTCGTCCGACGGAAGCAGCGAGCCCTCCGCGGCGAGCGGTTCGAGGCGGGCGACGATCGCGCGGGAGCCGACGATCCGCTCACGGCCGAGCCGCATCCCGGGGACCGTCCTGCCGCCGAACAAAAACGGGCCGACCAGAGTCTGAGAGAGGGTCGGCAGCTCGACTCGGTCGTGGTCGATCGATAGCCATCCGAGCGCGGCTTCGACCGCCGCGCAGGGATGGGAGCCGACGACCACGTAGATCCGGGGGCGGATCGGGACGCCTTGGGACACGGCGCCGGGCTCAGCCGATTCCGGTGCAGGGCCGGAGGAAGGCGCCGGAGACCTCGGACCCGTCCTTGAACTTGAAGGTCGCGTGGGCGGAGAAGTGGCCGTTGTCGCAGTTCGCGAGCAGGTAGCCCTTGCGGTCGATCTTCAGCGCGAAGGCGATCAGGGACCCGGCGCCGCCGGCGACCTCCGGGATCGTGGTGACCGAGTGCAGGCGGTAGGAGCCTTTGTGCTCCTTTGTCGTAATCACCTTGGCGACGATCGCGGTCGGCGCCGGCACGCTGATGTAGGCATGGACCAGCATCAGCGTCCTGCCGCCCTGCTCGCCGCCGTTGAAGATCACCAGCGGGCCGCTGGCGCTGAACGGCGCCTGTTCGGGGAACGCGACTTCGGCTTTGGTCGTGCCTTTGCCGACGATCGCTCCCCGGCATTTTTCTTCGGCCATCTTGGTGCTCGTCGCTTCGATCTCCCCGGCGCTGCAGGTCGGGAAGTCATCGGCGGCGATGACGCCGGTCTTGCCCGTGTCAAGGACGACTTCTTCAGCCGCCGGGGGGTGGCTGCCGTCGACGGTCGCGATCCGGCCGCTGGCGTGGAGCGAGATCGGCGCCAGGCCCGTTTTCGGCAGCACCTTCGGCGTCGCCCCTCCGTTGAAGGTGAGGATCAGGTTGCCCGACCGCACCACGATCGGCTTTTCGCCGCCGGCCGATGCAGCCGCCGCGACCGTCGCCGCGATCGCCAGTGCCAGCGCGATCGTCCATCCAAAACGCTTCCGCATGCCCAAACCCCCACTGATCTAGTTTTCTAGCAGACTTGGGTTGCTACACTAACACCATGCTGACGCAATCTTCGCGATCTGTTTCCGGACCTCACGATTCCCCTGGTCAGAACCCCTTTTCGATCGACCCCGATAGCGATCTGCCTGTCGGCGTCCAGCTCACCTGGCGGGTGCGGGCGCTGATCATCTCCGGGCGCCTGGCGGCCGGAGAGTCGCTGCCCAGCGCCCGTCGCCTCGCCGGCTGGGCGGAGGTCAACGTCAACACCGTCCGCACCGTCTACGCCGGCCTCGAGGAGGAGGGCCTGGTCGTCAGCCGCCAGGGCCAGGGCACCTTCGTCCGTGACGGAATCGTGGCGGCGCCGCAGCTCGAGGAGATCGCCGCCGACGCGCTGCGGCGCGCGAGCGAAGCCGGGCTCGATCCCCGCGACCTGGCGATCGTCGCCTCCGCCTGCGCCAGCATCCCGGCCGAGGAGGCCGCGGTGGAGGCTGCTCCTCCAGCGCCGCCCGCGGAGCTGGCCGAGCTGGCCGAGCAGCAGAGTGAGGTGATCGAGGTACGCCATGAGCTGCGCCGTCAGATCGGCCGGCTCGAGGCCGAGCTCAGCTCCTACACGCGCGACCTGCCGGCCGACATGCCGACCGCCCACCGTTTCGCAGAGGCCCACCTCCTCACAGTCGACGAGCTCGAGCAGACTCGCGACACCCTGATCGCCAAGCTCTCAGAAGCCCAGAAGGCGGCCGAGCTCCGTGCCCGCGAGGAAGGCCGGGTCCGGGCCCGGCGCCGCGGCCTGCTCGAGCGGGCCGACGGGCTCGACGGGCCGCTGGGCAGGGCGATGAGCTGGTGGCGGGCCAAGGACTGAGCATCGCGGGCTGCCGCGCTTCGCGGCGACCAATATCGTCAGCCCGGTGAAGGTCGAGATGCTGAACGTCGGCTGGATGACCGCGGCGGCGGGGCTCTGGCGCCAGGGGGAGGAGGATCCGGCCCGGCCCGCCCGGGTCCCGGTCCCGGCCTATCTGGTCGAGACCGAGAGCGAGCGGATCCTGATCGACACCGGGCTTCACCCCGCGGCCGCCGAGGACTCCGAGGCGCACTACGGCGACGGCGCTCTCGCCTTCTTCGAGCTCGAGCAGGAGCAATCGGTCGCCGACCAGGTCGACCTCGGCAGCGTCACCCGGCTGATCCTCACCCACCTCCACTTCGACCACGTCGGCGGGCTCGCCCTGGTCCCGACGGGGATTCCCACCTACGTCCAGCGGGCCGAGTGGGAAGGCGGCCACGACGAAGCCGCGATCGAGCGCAATTTCCTCCAGCCCCGCGACTACGCCGAGGAGCGATCCGACCTCCATCTCCTCGACGGCGATCACGATCTTCTCGGCGACGGCTCGATCGAGCTGCTCAGCACCCCGGGCCACACACCCGGCCATCAGTCGGTCCGGGTGGGGAACGTCGTGATCGGCGCTGACGTCGCCCACTACGCGTACACGCTCGACGACCTCCAGCTCCCGTCCTTCGGCGACGACCTCGAGGCGCAGAGGCGCTCCGCCGAACGGCTGCGCGGGCTGCGCGACTCCGGCCTCGCGGTCCGGCCCGGGCACGACCCCGACGTGCTGCGGCCCGGCCCCGTCGTCGCCTAGGTCGCCCGGCGTAGGCGCCCGGTCGGCTTCAGCGCGGCAACCCGGCGCAGCCGCTGGCATAGGATCGGCCGATCAAGGCGGCGGTGATCTACGAAAACGGCGGCCCCGACGTCCTCCTCTATGAGGACGTCCCGGACCCCGAGTGCCCCGACGGCTGCGTCCTGATCGACGTCGAGGCGGTCAGCATCGAGGGCGGAGACCTCCTCGCGCGCGCCGGCTCACCCCCCGAGAGCACGCCCCACATCGTCGGCTACCTCTGCGCCGGCCGGGTCGCCGCCCTCGGAACCGGGGTCGAGAGCCCGGCCGTCGGCGAGATGGTCGTCGGCCTGATGCAGAGCGGCTCCCACGCCGAGAAGCGGGTCGTGCCGGCGATCATGACCTGGGTCATCCCGGACGGCCTCGATCCCGCCAAGGCAGCCTGCATCCCGGTCGCGCTCGGCACGGCGTACGAGTGCCTTTTCACCGCCGCCGGCCTCGAGGCCGGCCAGTCGGTGCTGGTCCAGGCCGGGGCGGGGGGAGTCGGGATGGCGGCGATCCAGATGGCGAAGGCGGCGGGGGCGACGGTCTTCTCCACCGCCTCGAGCGACGAGAAACTCGAGAGGCTGAAGGACTTCGGGCTCGATCACGGCATCAACTACGCCGAGGAGAGCTTCATCGAGCGGGTGCGCGAGCTGACGGACGGGCGCGGGGTCGACGTGATCCTCGACTCGGTCGGCGGCAAGAACCTCGTCGACGGCATCGAGGCGCTCGCCTACCGCGGGACCCTGGTCAGCGTCGGGGTCGCCGCCCGCGGCGGCTCCGACGTCGAGGCGAAAGCTCTCTGGGCCAAGAACAACACCCTTCGCGGCGTCTACCTCGGCGGCGCGCTCCTCGCCGAGTACCAGCGGGTCCACGCGATGATCGGCGATCAGTTCGAGCGCGTCGCGAACGGCGAGCTGCGGGTCGAGATCGACCGCACCTTCCCGCTCTCTGACGCCGCCGCCGCGCATGCGTACCTCGAGGGCCGCAACGCCTTCGGCCGCGTGGTGCTGACGCCGTGAGGAGCCCGGCGAGTGCCGGGAAGGCCTGACGGCGGCGCCGTCGTGGCCAAGGCAGCGAACGCAGAGGAGACGGCGGTGCGGGCGCGGGCCCGCGGCGCTGTCCAGGAAGTCGGCTTCCGCGACGCGGTGCGGCGGCGGGCGGAAGAGCTGGGCGTCCTCGGCTGGGTGCGCAACGAGGGGGACGAAGTCCTCGTCCACGCTGAGGGCAAAGGGCCGGCGGTCGAGGAGCTGGTCGAGTTCCTCGGCCAGGGCCCGTCCGCGGCGGACGTCGCCGGGGTGGAGGTGGAGACGGTCAAGGTCGAGGGCCACGAGCAGTTCGCGATCCGCGGCGTCAGCGCCGGCGTCTTCGTCGTCCAGGAGCACCACGCCACCGCCCATCACTTCGACCTGCGCCTGGAGGTGGACGGGGCGATGCGCTCCTGGGCAGTACCCAAAGGCCCCTCGCTCGACCCAGCGGTGAAGCGGCTCGCCGTCCAGGTCGCCGACCACGACCTCGCCCACAACGAGTTCGAGGGCGAGCTCGGCGAGGGCAGCGTGATCGTCTGGGATCGCGGCCGCTACGAGCAGGGCGGCCGAGTCCCCTGGCCGGAGGCGCTCGACCGCGGCCACGCCGTCTTCGTCCTCCACGGCGAGAAGCTCCGCGGCGGCTTCGCCCTGCAGCGCACCCGCCCGGGCGCGAAGCCCCAGTGGCTCCTGATCAAGCGCAAGGATGACGACGCTCGCCCCGGCTCCGACGTCGTCGACGAGATGCCCGGCTCCGTCCTCGGGGGCGCCGAGTGAGCGGGAGCGGCGGCGACGAGGGGAGGCCGGATTTCACGGTCGTCAACCTGAAGAAGGTCGAGCGCTCCAGCTCCGCGCCTCCGGGGCTCGAGGCGCGGGTCGCCCGTGACCGGCTCGACTCCGAGCACCTCGGGGTCAGCTTCTTCCGGTACGAGGCCGGGGTGCAGACCCCGTTCGGACACAGCCACGGCGAGCAGGAGGAGGCCTACGTCGTCGTCAACGGCTCGGGCCGGGCCAGGCTCGACGGCGAGATCGTCGAGCTACGCCGCTGGGACGTGCTCAGGATCGGGCCCGGAGTGATGCGCGCCCTCGAGGGCGGGCCCGACGGCCTCGAGCTGATCGCGATCGGCTCCGATCGCGTCGAGGGCGAAGAGGTGCGGACGGTCGAGGGCTTCTGGGCCGAGACGCCGTGAGCGACACCTCGGCGCGATCGACCTTCAGCGGGCGGACCGCCTGGGCGCGCAGCCTGCAGGGGCCGCTGCGGGACTTCCTCACGACCGAGACCGGCAGCGCCACCGTGCTCCTCGCCGCGGCGGTGGCGGCGATCGCCTGGGCCAACATCGACCTCGGCTCCTACGAGAGCGTCTGGCGCACCCAGCTCTCGATCCAGGTCGGCGACTCGGGCATCTCCCAGAGCCTCCGCGACTGGGTCAACAGCGGGCTGATGACGTTCTTCTTCTTCGTCGTCGGGCTCGAGGTCCGTCGCGAGTTCGACGTCGGCGAGCTGCGCGAGCGCCGTCGCCTGGCGCTGCCGGTGCTCGCGGCGATCGGCGGGATGGCGGTGCCGGTCGCGATCTATCTCGCCTTCAACGGGGGCCACGACTCGGCGCACGGCTGGGGGGTGGCGATGTCGACCGATACCGCCTTCGCGCTCGGGATGCTGGCCCTGGTCGGGCCGCGGTTCCCGGATCGCCTGCGCGGGTTCATGCTGACGATCATCGTCGTCGACGACGTCGTCGCCCTCGGCGTGATCGCGGTCGCCTACAGCAGCGACGTCGCCGTCGGCTCGCTGATGATCGCGGTCGGGGTCTTCGCCCTGCTCCTCCTCGCCGTCGCTCTCCGGATCGGCCCCAGCCTCGTCTACGTCGTGCTCGCCGCCGTCGCCTGGGTGGCGCTATTCGAGTCGGGGGTCGACCCGGTCGTGCTGGGCCTCGCGGTCGGCCTCATCACCTGGGCCTACCCGGCGGGCCGCAGCGAGCTCGAGCGGGCGACCGACCTCTTCCGCAGCTTTCGTGAGCAGCCGACCCCGGAGCTCGCCCGCTCGGCGCGCGCCGGCCTGCAGGCCGCGGTCTCGCCCAACGCCCGCCTCCTGGAGCTCTTCCACCCCTGGACCAGCTACTTCGTCGTGCCCCTCTTCGCGCTCGCCAACATCGGCATCGCGATCGACGGGGACTTCCTCTCTCGGGCCTACTCCTCGCCGCTCACCCTCGGGATCATCTTCGCCTACGTGCTCGGCAAGCCGATCGGGGTCAGCGGCGGCTCGGTGCTCGTCACGGCCCTGAGCCGCGGGCGGCTGCGGCCGCCGGTCGGCTGGGCCGCGGTCGCCGGCGGCGGCGCGATCGCGGGAATCGGCTTCACGGTCTCGCTCCTGATCGCGGCGCTGGCCTTCCACGGGATCGAGCTGCGGGAGGCCAAGCTCGGGGTGCTGAGCGCGGCTCTCGGGGCCTCGATCCTGACCTGGCTGGTCTTCCGCGTGACCGCGATGCTGCCCCGGCGCGCCCGCCTCCGCGCCCTTCTGGGCGGCTCGGAGTCGCTGGTCGACCTCGCCGTCGCCGTCGAGCCCGACCGCGACCACATCCGCGGCCCGGCCGAGGCGCCGGTGACGGTGGTCGAGTACGGCGACTTCGAGTGCCCTTACTGCGGCAAGGCCGAGCCGGTCGTGCGGGAGCTGCTGGGGGACTTCGGCGACGTCCGCTACGTCTGGCGCCACCTGCCCCTCTCCGACGTCCACCCCAACGCCGAGCTCGCCGCCGAGGCCGCAGAGGCGGCAGCGGCACAGGGCGAGTTCTGGGAGATGCACGACCTGCTGCTCGATCATCAGGGCGAGCTGAGGCCCCGTGACCTCCGCGGGTACGCCGAGGGCCTCGACCTCGACCTGGAGCGCTACGAGGAGGACATCCGCCGCCACCTCCACGCGCCGCGGGTCGAGGAAGACGTCGACTCGGCCGACATCAGCGGCGTCACCGGGACGCCGACCTTCTTCGTCAACGGGCGCCAGCACGAGGGCGCCTACGACATCGAGACGCTCTCGGCGGCGGTCCGGGCCGCCCGTGCGCGCCTGCTCGCCGACGGGCGCTGAGCGGGCCGGCGCCGGATACGGTTGGCGCGTGCCCGCAACGCTCGACGAGCTGACCGTCGCCGACCCGCCCGACGCCTGGCGGCAGTGCGGGTTCGATCTGAATGAGGACACGGTCATCGTCGGCGAGACGCGGATCCGCCTCGCCGGCCGCGGCGCCGGCGGCGGGCTCGTCGGCTGGTCGCTTCGCGATCGTGGCCGCGACCGAGCTCGACGGGCTGCGGACGACCAGCTCCGAGCGCCCGCCCCCGGTCGACCGCCCGGCTCATCCCAACGGCGTCACCGCGCTCGACCACGTGGTCGCGATCTCACCCGACCTCGACCGCACCGTCGTCGCCCTCGAGCGGGCGGGCCTCGACCTGCGCCGCGTGCGGGAGGAGCCGACCCCGGCGGGGGCGCCGCGGCAGGCGTTCTTCCGGCTCGGCGAGGCCATCCTCGAGGTCGTCCAGGAGCCGGCGGAGGCGACCGAGCGCGCCGGCGGGGACCGGCCGGCCTTCTTCTGGGGCCTCGCCTTCATCGCCCCGGACCTCGACGCCACCGTCGCCTCCCTCGGCGAGCACGTCGGCGAGGCACGCGACGCCGTCCAGCCCGGGCGCCGGATCGCCACCCTGCGCCGCTCGGCGGGCCTCGGTCTGCCGGTCGCGCTGATGACGTGAGGCGCGGGGCGGCAGCCGCGCTCGCCGCCGTCGCCGTCCTCGCGCTCGCCACCGGCTGCGACGTCAGGCCGCGCGACACCGAGACCGAACCGGTGGTCACGGTCGAGAAGGGCGCCGCCCCGAAGCCCGCGAAGCCGCCGGAAACCGTCGCCCCCTCGCACTGCCCGCCGGAACATCCGGGCTGCCGCAGCGCCTCCGGCCGGATCTTCTACGTCGAGCGGGTCGACCCCGACGGCGACGGCGACGCCCATTTCGTGATCGTCGACAGCCAGAGCATCACCCTGCCGGGCATGACCGCGATCGACGTCCGCAAGGGGCTTCGGCCCCATCCGCTGCCTGAGGCGGGGGACCTGATCAGCGCCGCGGGGCCGGTGGAGACGGGCTCCTACGGGCAGAGCCAGATCCACGCGATCGAGCTCCACGTGGCCGGCGAACCCTGACCCGGCGGAGGGTTCTGAATTCGGATCATGCGGCCGGATCGACGGTAGGATCGAAACGCGCCTGTCTCGTCTGACAGACGTGCACGTTTCGTCCGGTTTGGTCAAAAAAAGTTGGGGAAAGGCTGGTGTGCGGGGTATGAGCGAAATGGGACCTGCCGACGGCTCCCGTCGGCGTAGAAGCTGGGCGACGTTGGCCGGGCTGGTCGCGATCGCGGTGATCGCCGCCCTCCCCTCGAGCGCATCCGCGGCTCCCTGCGCCGAAGGCTCGACCTCCTGGCTCGGCGCCGGCAGCGGCAGCTTCAACGAAGACGCGAATTGGAGCAACGGCGGCCCGACCAGCGCCTGCGATGCCCTGATCACCGCCCCGGGGACCTACACGGTGACGATGACCGCCGGCGCCAACATGAAGTCGCTCACCTTCGGCGGCCCCAGCGGCGCCCAGACCCTTCACGTCGTCGGCGAAAGCGCGAACACGAACATCAACGCCAACGTCGGCGGGGTGGAGATGAACGCCAACGCGACGATCGTCCTCGACTGCCCCCAGGGCGGCTGCTTCGGGGGCGGCGCGCCGCGGATCAACGTCAATCCCGGCGCCCTCAAAAACGCGGGCACGATCATCGTCGCGCCGGGCATTCCCGCCGGCGGGATCAGCGGGCCGACGACCAATACCGGGACGATGGAGTTCTTCAGCCCGCTCCGGTTCGACAACGCGCTCCTGACCAACAAAGGGGCCATCGACATCGCCGACGGCGTCACCGTCTCCTCGGGGGGCAGCTCCTGCGGCGACGAAACCGTCGCGGTCAAGAACGACACCGGCGGCCAGATCGTCACGACCGGGACCGGGACCTTCGACATCACCAACTACGAGCAGGGCGCCGGCTCGACCTCGGGCACCAACCCGGTCCAGCAGCCGTGCGGCAGCCTCAGGTACACGGGCAGCGGCGACAGCAAGGTGCAGGCCTACGGCGGCGTCAACCTCTCGGGGACGGTGCAGACGAATCAGGCGCTGACGATCACCGGGGCGAGCAGCAACACCAACGCCGTGCTCGCCGGCGACTTCGTCAACAACGGCTCGATCATCCTCACCTGCCCGTCCGGCGGCTGCTCCGGCGGCGCCGGCGCCGGCCCGGGATTCAACGCCGCCGGTCATGAGTTCATCAACGCCGGGGCGTTCACCGTCTCCGCGGCCTCCGGCACCGGCACCCGCCTCAGCGCCGGCCTCACCAACACCGGGACGATGCAGTTCGACCAGAACACCGCGGTCGGCGGCGTCGTCGTCAACGAAGGCAAAGTCGGCATCGCCGACGGCCGGGTCCTGACCAGCGCCGGCAGCTCCTGCGGCGACACCAGCGACCAGTTCCGGAATGAGGACGGCGGCCAGATCGTCGCGGTCGGCTCGGGAACGCTGAGCGTCTTCAACTACCAGCAGGGCAAAGGCACGACGAGCGGCATCCTGCCGGTCCAGATGCCCTGCGGCTCGCTCAAATACACCGGGCCGGGGGCGAGCGTCGTCCAGGTCAACGGGGGGGTCAGCATGACCGGCGGCATCGCCGCCGGTCAGACCCTGAGGATCCCGAGCACGCTCAACTCGCCGGCGTTCAACAACGCCGGCACGATCTTCCTCGACCAGAGCGAGGGCGGCCCGAACCTGAACGTCTCCGGGACCCTGACCAACACCGGCACGATCGCGGTGATCGGGCCGTCGGCGAACACGACGCTCTTCCTCGGCAGCGGCTCGATCGAACAGACGGGCCCGTCGGCATCGTTCAGCGTCGAAGGCGGGACGAAACTGAACATGGGCAGCAACCAGCTCCTGCTGAAGGCCGGCCGGCTCGTCGGCGCCGGGACCCTTATCGGCTCCGTCGTCAACTCCGGCGGGACGGTCGCACCGAGCGGCAACGGCCCGGCGACCCTGAGCGTCGGCGGCGACTACACCCAGGGGGCCGGCGGCACCCTCGAGGTCGATGTCGCCGGGACCGGCGCCGGGCAGTCCGACATGCTCGCCGTCGGCGGCAGCGCCACGCTCGGCGGGACGCTGGCGCTGATGCCCAGCGCCGGCTACGCGAGCGCCGCCGCCGTCGGGGACGAGGTCGAGGTCCTCGTCTACGCCGGCGCCCGTCCGGACCCGTTCGGGTCGCTGACGACCACTCCCCTTCTGCCCTGTCCGAAGCGGTTCTCCGCCGCCTACGACGACGCGGCGAAGAGCGTCAGCGCGGTCGTCTCCGACAGCGGTGTGAGCTGCGGCGGGGGCGGCGGCAGCGGTGGTGGAGGCGGCGGTGGAGGCGGGGCCAACCCGCCCCCGGCGAGCCCGCCAAACACCCTGCTCGGCGCCCACCCGAAGGGCAAGATCACGACCAAGAAGTCAAAGGTCTCGGTCAAGTTCGCCTTCTCGTCAGACCTCGCCGGTGCGGCCTTCGAGTGCAAGCTCGACAAGGGCTCATACGCGTCGTGCAAGTCGCCGAAGTCCTACAAGGTGAAGCCGGGCAAGCACAAGTTCCTGGTCCGGGCGCTGTCGTCGGCGGGGGTCGCCGACCCGACCCCGGCGCAATTCAGCTTCAAGGTCGTGAAGAAGAAGAGCTAGCCGGCGACCCAGCTCTTCGCCTCGTCGAGCTGGTCGAGGCCGAAGAGCTTCAGCTCGCCGGGGCTCATCCAGCCGAAGAGCGCGGTCATGTGGCGGACCCACTCGACGTCGGTGACGAGCGCCATCCGCTTCCAGTCGGAGAGGTGGCCGAAGCCGAACCTGGCGCCCGTCTTCAGGTCTTCCCACATCGCGCCCGCCTCGTAGCCGTCGAAGTCCGGCCCGAGCTGGCAGAGGCAGCGGACCGGCTCGCCGCTTTCGAACGCCTCGTTCAGAGCCGGGATCAGCACCTCCTCGTAGTCGCTCCGGGTGACCTCGCCGTAGAACCTCAGCCCGAGAACGCCCTCTGGCGTGTCATCGAGTTTCTCGATCACGATTCGACTCCCATCACTCGATCGGCAGTCCCGAAACCGTAGCCGAGCGGCTGGAGTAGCCTCGGGCGTCGATGGCCCCGATCGCACCCGAGCGTCCGTGACTTGGCTGGATAGGTTCCGGGCGCCGCCCGCGCCCAAGGTCGAGGACAACCGCGATCGCGAACGCTTCGAGATCAGGGTCGACGGCAGGCGCGCGGGGTACTCCAACTACACGCGCAAGCCAGGGCTGATCGACATCACCCACACCGAGATTGAGCCCGAGTTCGAGGGGCGCGGCCTCGGCAGCACCCTGATTCGCGAGTCGCTCGCGATCGCCCGCGCCGAGGGCGCATCGGTCCTTCCGCACTGCCCGTTCGTGCGCGAGTACATCTCCCGTCACCCCGCCGAGCTCGACCTCGTTCCCGCCGAGCGGCGGGCCCAATTCGACCTGCCCTCCGGCTAGGCCGGCCCGGCGATGAGGGGTTGCGCGGCCCGATCGGGTACGAGCAGGACATGAGCCGTTCCCCGATCGTCGCAATCGTGCTCGCCTGCCTCGCCCTCGCCGCCGCCTCGGCGGCCCTCTCCGCCCCCGGCGCCGAGGCCGCCGGCGCCGCGTGCGCGGCAGGCCCGACCACCGTCGCCGGCGTCACCTATGGAACCCCCTGCGACGACCGGATCGTCGTCGCGCCCGGGGTCGCATCGGTGAAGGGGGGCGGAGGCGACGACACGATCGTCCCGGCCCCGATTCCGGCCAGCGCTCCCTGCCCGGCGGGCTGTCACTTCGGCGTCGGCAGCCAGACCTTCGAAGGCGGCCCCGGCGACGACATCGTCTTCGGCGAGCGGGGCAACGACATCCTCAGGGGCGGCGAAGGAAACGACCAGCTCTTCGGCGGGATCGGCGACGACCTGCTCGACGGCGGGCCCGGAAACGACCGGCTCTCGGGCGGCTTCGGCGCCGACTCGATCGACGGCGCGGCCGGCGACGACTACGTCCACGGCGACGGCACGGTCGACACGATCATCGATTCCGGCGCCGGCGGCAACGACACCCTCAGCTACGCGACCGGAGTCACGCCCGGCTTTCCCAACAACGTCGCATATCCCGACTTCTCCACCTACCCGGGCCTGCCCGCGGCCGGCGGCGAACGGGGGGTCTACCTCAACCTCGGGACCGGGGTCGGCGACAACGGCGTGGCGCCGAACGGCGGCGGCGTCGACACCGTCGAGGGGTCCGACTTCGAGACGGTGATCGGCACCGCCTTCGCCGACTTCATCGTCGGCACCTCGGCCGGCCAGACCATCTACGGCGGCGGTGGCGGCGACGTGATCCTCGGCGAAGGCGGCGCCGACGCCATCCATGGCGGCGCCGGCGGCGATCGCTGCGTCGGCACCTCGGACTGCGAGACCACGAGCGGCGCCGTCGTCCAGCGCGAACCCTCGAAGGTCGCGGTCGGGTTGATGGCGCCGGGCGCGACGCCGTTCACCCAGCTCTACTTGGTCGGAAGCGACGCCGCCGACCTGGTCCTCGCGACCTACTCCGCGGGCCCGCCCGCGACGGTGACCTTCACGCTTGAATCGGGCTCAGGCGGGGCCTTCGACGCCAGCGCCGCGCAGAGCAGCGGCTGCGGCGCGCCGACCGCGACAACGGTCACCTGTGCGCTCTCGGCGCCGCTCGACTCGATCCTCATCGCGGGGATGGGAGGGGCGGACTCCGTCCACCTGGCCGGCTTCCCCGACGCGACCACGGCGATCCTCGCCGGCGGCGCCGGCAGCGACTCCCTGACCGGGACCGAGGGGAGCGAGGACGTCCTCATCGACGGCCCCGACGCCGGCGCCGACGTCCTCTCCGGGCTTGGCGGCGATGACGCCCTGCTCGGCAACGGCGGCGCCGACCAGCTCCTCGGCGGCGACGGCAACGACCTCTTCCTCTCGAACTCGATCTGCGACGGCGACCTGATCGAAGGCGCCGCTGGGCGCGACAACGCCTCCTGGGCGCGGTTCAAAGCGCCGGTCGAGGCAAGGCTCGACATCGGCCAGGCCGGTCGCCCCGGCGCCGGCGGCGCTGCCGAGTGCGCCGGCGGCGCCTTCGACTCGCTCTCGGGAATCGAGGACCTCGAGGGGACCGGGTCCGACGACACGATGATCGGGGATGCGGGACCCAACCAGCTGCTCGGCCACGGCGGCGCCGACACCTACCACGCCGGCGCCGGCGCCGACTCGATCCTCGCCAACTCCGGTGACGCCGACCCCGTGATCGACTGCGGCCCAGACCTCGACACCGCGCTCGTCGACCACCCCGAATACGGCGACGCCGCGCCGATCGAATGCGAGTCGGTCGTCGAGGCCGATCCGAACAGCTTCCGCACCGAAACCGAACTGGCGCCGCCGCCGCCGGCCCCGGAACCGACTCCGCCGCCGCCGGTCGTCGACGCCCTTGCGCCTCGGACCCTGATCGGAAGGCGCCCGGCCAGGGTCCTGAAGACGAGGAAGGCGAGCCGGCGCGTCGTCGTCCGCTTCGGCTCGAGCGAGCCCGGCTCGAGCTTCCGCTGCCGGCTCGACGGCAGGCCGGCCCAGCGCTGTGTCTCGCCCAGGGCCTACACGGTGCGCACCGGCAGGCACCGGATCAGGATCTTCGCGATCGACGCCGCCGGGAACGCCGACCCCAGCCCCGCGCTGATCGAATTCCGGGTGTTTCGGCTTGGGACTTGAGTTTCCGCGCGATATGTTGCGCGGGTGGGCAATTGGGAGCCCCTCGGGGAGAAGGCATTGCCTTTGCTCTCCCGCCTTCCGACGGGGCGGGACGGGCCGCCGCCTGACGCCCTCGAAGAGAACGGGCGCGGGAGGCTGACCGCGGCGATGGTCGCCGTCGTCGCCGAGCGCGGCTACGACATGGCGACGGTCGAGGCCGTCTCCGAGCGGGCCGGGGTCTCGAGCGACGCCTTCCACCGCCACTTCGCCGACAGGGAGGACTGCTACCTGGAGGCCTTCGCCTCGGTCGCCGACGACCTCGAGGAGACGATGATCGCCGCCGGCGACGCCCAGCGCGCCTGGCCGGAGGCGGTGCGCGCGAGGCTCACGGTGCTGCTCGAAGACCTCGCCGCGGACCCGGACCTGGTCCGCTTCACGATGACGATCCCGGCCGCGGGGCGGGGCGGTGTCGTCGTCCGCTTCCGGGCGATGCGCGAAGGCCTGCTCTCGGTGCCGACGGCGAGACCTCCGGACGACGCGCCGCTGCGGCCGTCTCGCCTGGCCGAGGAGGGCCTGCGCGGCGCCCTCGCGGCGCTGATCCTGCGCGAGGCCGTGACCGGCGACGGCGGCGGACTGCCGCTGCTGCTCCCGGCCCTGACGGAGCTGGTCCTGACCCCGTATCTCGGGCGTGAGGAAGCCGTTCGCCTCGCCCGCGGCGCCGCCTGAGCCCTAGCGGCCGAGCAGCTCGTCGAAGTGGAGCGAGGCCCGAGTCGGGAAGACGAACTCACCGTTTCGGTGCAGCAGGCCGGTCCGGGAGAGGTCGCGGACGGCGCGTTCGATCGCGTCCCGCTCGGCGAACTCACCGGGGTCGGCCGCGATCTCCCGGATCAGCTCCTCGACGCTGACCTGGGCCGGGTGGAGGTCGAGGACCTGCTGGAGGACGACGCGTTCGATCAGCCTGTCGTCTTCGGCGGCGCTCCTGATGTCGTCCGGCTCCCGCACAGCGTTCTCCGCATCAGGGGCGCCGTCAGGCGATCTCTTCCCCCCGCGGGGCGCCCCCGTTCGAAGCCTCCTCGGCCTTCAGCAGAGCCCGGGCCCACTCGGCCTCGATGTTGACTCCGTAGAAGTGCTGGGTGGAGCCGCGGACGGGCCTGGTCGCCACCAGCCGCACTGCTCCCGAGCCGGCCAGCACCCTGAAGTGGTAGCTGACGTTGCTGAGCGGCTCGTCGAGCCGCTCGTTCAGGTCGCGAGGGCTGGTCGGCGCCCCGTCGCCCATCTCCCTGAGGATCCGGCGGCGCAGTGGATGGCCGAGCGCTTCGAGCAGCTTCTGGGTACGGCTCGAGGCTTCCATGAGAGCGGGCAATATAGAACAAACGAAACGTTTTGTCTGCGAGCGAGATTTCAGGCGTCCTCGCGGACGCCGCCCATCTCGCTGAAGACCGCGGTGACGCCGCCGTCCTCGCGCTGCTCGTCGGCGATCACGTGGGAGACGGCGTTGATCAGCGCCAGATGGGTGAACGCCTGAGGGAAGTTGCCGAGGTGGCGGCCGCTCGTCGCCTCCAGCTCCTCGGCGAAGAGGTCGAGCCAGCCGGCCGACTCGAGCAGCCGTTCGCAGAGGTCCTGCGCCCGCTCCGCCTCGCCGATCTCCGAGAGCGCCGAGACGAGCCAGAACGAACAGATCAGGAACGTCCCCTCCTCACCGCTGAGGCCGTCGTCGGTCTCTTCGACCCGGTAGCGGAGGACGAGGCCGTGTTCGGTCAGGTCCTCGGCGATCGCGTCGACGGTCTTCCGCACCCGCGGGTCGTCGGGCGGGAGGAAGCGGAGCAGTGGGATCAGCAGCGTGGAGGCGTCGAGGGCGTCGGTCTCGTAGTGCTGCCTGAAGACGCCGTCGCGGCAGCCGCGCTCGAGGATCTCGGCGTGGATCTCGTCCGCGGTCCCCTGCCATTCGGCGGCGAGCTCGTCGAGGCCGACGCCGCGCGCGAGTCGCGCCCCGCGGTCGACCGCGACCCAGATCATCAGCTTCGAGGAGACGTAGTGCTTGGGGTCGCCGCGGGACTCCCAGATTCCCTGGTCGGGGTCGGGCCAGGCGGTGATCGCCGCTTCGACCTGTTCGCGGATCAGTTTGCGGTCGGCCTGGGTCCCCGCCCCCCTGAGCGCTTTTTCGTGCAGGTAGATCGAGTCGAGGAGGGCTCCCCAGACATCGTGCTGGTGCTGGTCGAAGGCGCCGTTGCCGATCCGCACCGGGCGGGCGCCGCCGTAGCCGCTGAGGTGGTCGAGCGTGCTCTCCTCGAGCTTTTTCTCGCCGCCGATCCCGTACATGATCTGGAGGTTGGGGTCTTCGCGGCAGACCTCCAGCACGAAGCGCATGAAGTCACGCGCCTCGTCATCGAAGCCGAGCGTGTGCAGGGCCCAGAGGGTGAAGGTCGAGTCGCGAATCCAGCTAAAGCGGTAGTCCCAGTTGCGTTCGCCCCCGGGGGTCTCCGGCAGCGAGGTCGTCGGCGCCGCGACGATCGCCCCGGTCGGGGTGTAGGTGAGGCCCTTGAGGACCAGGGCAGAGCGCTGCAGGTGGATCCGCCACGGGTGGTCGGGGAAGTTCCCCTTGCGCAGCCAGCTGCGCCAGAACTCTTCGGTCGAGTCGAGCCGCTCCAGGGCCTCCGGGGCGCTGCGCGGCCCGTCCAGGTCCTCGCCGCCCCAGGAGACGGCGCAGAAGCCGGTCTCCTCCTCGCGCAGGAGGATCCTGCCGCGGGCGGTGCCGTCCTCGATCGTCAGCTCCATGTCGCTGGTCAGCCGCATCTCGGTGCCGTCCTTGCAGGCGGCCACGGCTTCGCCGAGCTCGCCGCCGCTCCAGGAGATCCCCTCGGCGCCGTAGCCGAAGCGCGGCATGCATTCCATCTCCATCTCGACCTCGCCGTCGATGCAGGTCATCGTCCGCAGCAGCGAGCAGTCGGACTCGTGGTCGGTCCGCGGGTGGCTGCCGTCTCCATCGGGGGCCCAATCGCCGATCGTCAGCGCGTCGTGGACGACGACCCAGCCGGTGTCGGTCACCCAGGTCGTCTCGATCACCAGCGTCCCCGGCTCGTAGCGCCGCCCGATCGGGACGACAACGCCCTTGGGGCCGAGCTTGAAATGGCCGGCGCCGCGGTCGAGGATCGCCGCGAAGGCGCTCGGCGAGTCGAAGCGGGGAATGCAGAGCCACTCGATCGACCCGTCGTAGGAGACGAGGGCGGCGGTGTGGCAGTCGGAGAGGAAGCCGTAGCTGCCGATCGGGGGGAAGCGGTTCTCGACGGCGCTCACGGGTGGCTGCCAAGCTACCACCGTGAACGTGCTCTTTGCCCACGTGGCCGGGGCCTTCGTGCCGATCGAGGTGATCCCGATCACCGCCGCAGCGATCCTCTACTGGCACCGGGTCATGGTTCTCTCCTGGGACGGGCGGTCCGTGCCCCTCTGGCGCCAGGTCTGCTTCGGCTCCGGCCTGGCGACGATCGCGATCGCCCTGTTCAGCCCGATCGGCCACATCTCCGAGGAGCTGGTCATCGCCCACATGGGCGAGCACCTGCTGCTCGGCGACATCGCGACGCTCCTGATCGTGCTCGGCTTGACCCGGTCGCTGCTGCAGCCGATCCTCGCGATCCGCCTCTTCAACCGGCTGCAGGTCCTGACCCACCCGGCGATCGCCCTGCCGCTCTGGGCGATCAACCTCTTCTTC
The DNA here is from genome assembly GCA_963795295.1 of uncultured Solirubrobacterales bacterium. Classification (GTDB taxonomy): domain Bacteria; phylum Actinomycetota; class Thermoleophilia; order Solirubrobacterales; family 70-9; genus VRUE01. The sequence goes on along the minus strand of CAWCHE010000003.1, from coordinate 113,977 downwards.
TGGCACATCCCGAGCATCTACCAGGACGCCTACGGGACCGCGCCGATCCACGCCCTCGAGCACACGACCTTCCTCTTCTTCGGCTGCCTGATGTGGATGCCGATTTTCGGGCCGCTGCCGAAGCCGGAGTGGTTCGGGGCCGGCTGGAAGGTCGCCTACGTGATCGCGGTGCGCTTCACCGGGGCGATCCTCGGCAACGTCCTGATGTGGTCGGGCACGATCCTCTACCCGGTCTACGCCGCCGGGGAGCGCTACTGGCACATCACGCCCGCATGCCGACCAGAGCACGGCGGGGGCGCTGATGATGGTCGAGGGCACCTTCCTCGCCCTCGGCGTGCTCGCCTGGGTCTTCTTCGAGGTCGCCCGCGAAGGGATCGAGAAGCAGCACCTGCTCGACCTCGCCCACGAGCGCGGGGTGGAGCTCGACGAGCGCCGCGCGCGCAGCGAGCGGTGGCGGCCGGGCACGGGGCGCTGCTCGAGCAGCGGCTCAGCGCCGGCGGGGTGAGCGGCGATGAATAGGGCGAGGGCCTGGCTGGTCACCGGGGCGCCCGGGCGCGGCCTCGCCTTCGCGATCGACTTCGCGGTCGCGCTGCGGCGCGGGCTGCTCAGCCGCAACTAGATCCGATCATCTAGGGTCAAATGGAGATGGAGACGAACGTCAAGGAGCTGCCCGGGTCCCGGGTCGAGGTCGAGGTCGAGGTCCCCGCCGAGGACGTCCAGAGGGGCGTCAACCGCGCCGCCCGCACGCTGGCGAGGGAGATGCGCCTGCCGGGCTTCCGCAAAGGCAAAGCGCCGCCGTCGCTGGTGATCCAGCGGCTCGGGTTCGGCGCCGTCCTCGAGGAGGCGATCCGCGACTCGCTGCCCGAGTGGTACGAACGGGCGCTGCTCGGATCGCGGATCAGCCCGGTCGGCGACCCGAGCGTGGAGATCGTCTCCTCGCCCGAGGCGGAGGGGGAGAAGCTCGGCTTCAAATTCGAGATCGGGGTGCGGCCGAAGGCCGAGCTCGGCGAGTACAAGGGCCTCGAGGTCGGCCGGCCGGAGCGTGACGTGCCCGACGACATCGTCGACCGCGAGATCGAGCGGATCCGCGAGAGCTTCGCGAAACTCGAGCCGGTCGAGCGCGAGTCCGCTGACGGCGACGCGCTGCTGATCGATTACGAGGGGTTCGTCGACGGCAAGGCATTCGAGGGCGGCGCCGAGAGCGACCGCCTGCTGGAGCTCGGCAGCGGCCGTTTCATCGAGGGCTTCGAGGCGCAGCTGTCCGGAGCAAAGCCGGGCGAGGAGCGCAAGGTCGAGGTGACCTTCCCGGACGACTACCAGGCCGAGCAGCTGGCCGGCGAGGACGCGGTCTTCGACGTCAAGGTCAAGGAGGTTCGGGAGAAGGTGCTCCCCGACCTCGACGACGAGTTCGCCTCCGAGGCGACCGAGTTCGAGACCCTGGCCGAGCTTCGCGCCGACATCGAAGAGCGACTGGCCGAGGCCGTCGGCGAGCGGATCGAGCAGGACTTCCGCGTCGCCGCGATCGACGCCGCGGTGGAGACGGCGACGGTGAAGCTGCCCGACGACCTGGTCCTGGCCCGCGCCGAGGAGAGGCTCGACCGCTTCCAGCGGCAGCTGGCCTCGCAGGGCATGGATCCCGCCGCCTTCTTCCAGATGCAGGGCAAATCCCGCGAGGAGCTGCTCGAGGAATCGAAGCCGGACGCCGAGCGGGAGCTGAAGCGCGAGGCGGTCCTCGCGGCGATCGCCGAGGCCGAGGAGATCGAGGTCGGCGACGAGGAGATGATCGAGGCGCTCGCCCACACCGCCGAGCACGAGCGCACCACCCCTGAGAAGCTTCTCGAGCGGCTTCGCGAGAACGGCCGCGACGAGATGATCCGCGAGGACATCCGCGTCCGCAAGGCGATCGACATCGTCGCCGAGGCGGCGAAGCCGATTCCGCTCGATCAGGCGGAAGCGCGGGAGCTGCTCTGGACGCCGGAGAAGGAGCGCCAGGCGGCCGGCGGCCTCTGGACTCCCGACTCCGACTGAGCGCGCGCAAGTCGAGTTGCAGGCGCGGGGAGCCCGCCGCACGCCTTCTATAGAGTGCCCGCCATGAGCCCTCTGGTCCCCATGGTCGTCGAGCAGACCTCTCGCGGCGAGCGCGCCTTCGACATCTACTCGCGCCTGCTCGGCGAGCGGATCGTCTTCCTCGGCACCCCGGTGACCGAGGACATCGCCAACCTGATCGTCGCCCAGCTCCTGCACCTCGAGTCCGAGGATCCGGACAAGGACATCAGCCTCTACGTCAACTCGCCCGGCGGCTCCGTCTACGCGGGCCTGGCGATCTACGACACGATGCAGTTCATCAAGCCCGACGTGCAGACGATCTGCGTCGGCATCGCGATGAGCATGGGCGCGCTGCTGCTGGCCGGCGGCGCCGACGGCAAGCGGATGTCGCTGCCCAACTCGAAGATCCTCATCCACCAGGTCTCCTCCAGCTTCCAGGGCCAGGCGACGGACATCGAGATCCACGCCAAAGAGATCATCGACGTGCGCCAGCGCCTCGACGAGATCCTCGCCAAGCACACCAAGCAGCCTCTCGACAAAGTCGCCAAGGACACCGAGCGCGACTACTTCATGAGCGCGCAGGAGGCGACGGAGTACGGCGTCGTCGATCGCGTCATCGAACACCACTGAACAAATTTCCGGCCGGCTGCTCTGCTTTCTCGGGTGGTTCGCCGTGTTTGTCACAGTTCCAGCTCTAGGTTTCTCTGCGTCTCCTGCTCAGGCACGACCGACGGGCGGCACGGAATTTCTCGACCACGTGTTCCCGGTCCGGGGCCCGCACGGGACCCGGGGCGCGATCGGCGAATTCGGGGCGCCGCGCAGCGGCGGCCGCACCCACGAGGGCTTTGACATCGTCGCCGCCTGCGGCACGCCGCTGGTCGCGGTACGCGGGGGGCGGGTGCGGCGCCGGGGCTATGACCCGGTGCTGTACGGCAACTATCTGCTGATCCACGGCGAAGGCGAGCACCGCAGCTACTTCTACGCCCACATGCCCCGGCAGGCAGCGGTGCGGCCAGGCGAGCGCGTCTTCGCCGGCGAGCGGGTGGGGGAGGTCGGGGAGACCGGCAACGCCCGCACCGTCGGCTGCCACCTCCACTTCGAGATCCACGTCGACGGGCGCCCGATCGACCCCGAGCCTGCCCTGCGCCGCTGGGACGCCTACAGCTGACGGCGTCGGCCCTGGGCCGGACGGCTAGAGCGCCCGTTCGAACCAGAGGTCGGCCTTCGCGTTGCCGTTGTAGTCGGGGACCTCGCGGTAGCCGGCGGAGCGGTAGAGACCCACGGCGGCGGTCAGGTAGGCGGAGGTGTCGAGGCGGGTCGCGCGGCAGCCATGGCCGCGGGCGATCGACTCGAGCTCGGCGAGCAGCCGCGCGGCGAGGCCGGCGCCACGGTGGGCCGGGGCGACGTACATGCTCTTCACCTCGGCGATCTCTGTGCCGAGGTGCCGGACCCCGCCGAGGGCGGCCGGCTCGCCGCCGACCCGCCCGAGGAGGAGCACCCCGGCGGGCGGCGCAAGGTCGCGGGGCGGCCCGGCCTCGATCTCGGCCTCGATGTCGACCAGGCTCGGATCGAGCGGGCCGTCGGCCTCGCGGATGAAGTCGGCGAAGAGCGGGCGTACCGCCGGGTCGTTGCGATCCACCCGGTCGAGGCTGAGGCCGGGCGAGGAGTCCACTGAGTCTTCGCGCGAGGGGTGCATTGACGTCTTATATGCGGTCAATGCGCGTTTCGCGGCGCCTACAGGCGCAGCTCGTACTCGATCCAGGTCGAGCGCTCGGCGCCGGTCGAGTCGTAGAGGCGCTGGGCGGTCTCGTTGTGGGGGGCCGTCGACCACTCGAGGATCGGAGAGCCGCGTTCGCGGGCGATCGCGGCGCTCGCCTCGATCAGGGCGCGGCCGACGCCGCCGCCCCGCGCGTCCGCGTCGACGTAGAGGTCGTTCATCAGCACCGTCTCGACAGCCTTGGTCGACGAGAAGTGCCAGTAGAGGCAGGCGTATCCGGCCAGCTCCCCGCCGCGCCAGGCGCCGAGCAGCAGCCCGTCCTCGCTCGGGGCCAGGAAGCGGGCGAAGAACCCGCGGTTGCGCTCGGTGCGGATGTCCTCGGCCTCGTAGAAGCCCTGGTAGGCGGCGATCATCGGCAGCAGGGCCTCGAACTCCTCCTCCCTGACCGGCTCGATCCTCAGCTCCGGGGTCACGACGCCCAAGCTACCTGTCTCCGCAAGGGCGCGTACACGGGGAGGGACGGAAGCACGGGCGCCGTAAGACGTTTCACCGACAGAGCCGGCTCAGCGCGCCGACTAAGATTTTCGAGCGCGACGCCGGTAGGTCACTACCGCCCCGCAAGGAGGGGATTCCGCTTGGCACGTCCCACAGACTCGAATGAGCAGCTCCTCTGCAGCTTCTGCGGCAAGTCGCAGCGGCAGGTCAAAAAGCTGATCGCCGGACCCGGCGTCTACATCTGCGACGAGTGCATCGACCTCTGCAACGAGATCATCGACGAGGAGCTGACCGCGCCTCCCGCGATCGAGCTCGAGAACCTGCCCAAACCGCGCGAGATCCACGACGTCCTGCAGGAGTACGTGGTCGGGCAGGACGCGGCCAAGCGCGCCCTCTCGGTCGCCGTCTACAACCACTACAAGCGGGTCCAGATCGCCCAGTCCGAGGACGCGGAGATCGAGCTGCAGAAGTCGAACATCATGATGCTGGGGCCGACCGGCTGCGGCAAGACGCTGCTCGCCCAGACCCTGGCGCGGATCCTCAACGTCCCCTTCGCGATCGCCGACGCGACCGCGCTGACCGAGGCCGGCTACGTCGGCGAGGACGTCGAGAACATCCTCCTGAAGCTGATCCAGGCCGCCGACTACGACGTCAAGAAGGCCGAAACGGGAATCATCTACATCGACGAGATCGACAAGATCGCGCGCAAGGCCGACAACCCGTCGATCACCCGTGACGTCTCCGGCGAAGGCGTGCAGCAGGCGCTGCTCAAGATCCTCGAGGGCACTACCGCCTCGGTGCCTCCGCAGGGCGGCCGCAAGCACCCCCACCAGGAGTTCCTGACCATCGACACGACCAACATCCTCTTCGTCTGCGGCGGCTCCTTCGCCGAGCTCGACAAGGTGATCGAGCGCCGGGTCGGCGACAACGGGATGGGCTTCGGCGCCGAAATCTCCTCGCGGAAGAAGAAGGACGCGGGGGAGTGGTTCGAGCAGGTGCTGCCCGAGGACCTGATGGAATACGGCCTGATCCCCGAGTTCATCGGCCGCCTGCCGGTGATCGCCGCGATCCACCAGCTCAGCCGCGACGACCTCGTCACGATCCTGACCGAGCCGCGCCACGCGCTGACCAAGCAGTTCCAGCGCTTCTTCGAGTTCGACGACATCGAGCTCGTCTTCGCCGAGGACAGCCTCGAGGCGATCGCCGACAAGGCGCTCGAGCGTGAGACCGGGGCCCGCGGCCTGCGCTCGATCCTCGAGGAGACGCTGCTCGACGTCCAGTTCGAACTTCCCTCCCGCCGCGACGTCACCAAGTGCGTCGTCACCAAGGAGACGATCGCCCAGGGCCGCAGGCCCACGCTCGTCACCGAGGCCGCCCAGCAGGACATCGGGCCGGCCGACGAGGACCTGGAAGAAGAAACCGCTTAAGCGCCGGTTCCCGCTCTGGCTATCTAGACTCGGCCGCGATGGCCGACGCCAGTCGCGAGAAGCTAGAGAAGCAGACCCGTTACGACCCGACGGAGGTCGAGGCGCGGGTGTTTGCCGAGTGGATCGAGGGGGGGTACTTCCACCCGGAGGCGACCGGGTCGCCGGAGGAGAACTTCTCGGTCGCGATCCCGCCGCCGAACGTGACCGGCGCCCTCCACATGGGCCACGCGCTCAATGGCTCGATGCAGGACGCGCTGGTGCGGATGAACCGGATGCGGGGCCGAAACACCCTCTGGATGCTCGGCACCGACCACGCTGGGATCGCCACCCAGGCCGTGGTCGAGAAAATGCTGAAAGCGGAAGGGGTCTCGCGCCAGGAGCTCGGCCGCGAGGAGTTCACGAAGCGCGTCTGGGCCTGGAAAGAGGAGTACGGGTCGCAGATCGTCGAGCAGTACAAGCGGCTCGGCGCCTCCTGCGACTACGAGCGCGAGCGCTTCACCCTCGACGCCGACTACGTGCGCGCGGTCCATCGCGTCTTCAAGCAGCTCTACGACAAGGGCTACATCTACCGCGACAACTACATGGTCAACTGGGACCCGGGCTCGCACTCGGCGATCTCCGACCTCGAGGTCGAGAACCGCGAGGTCGAGGACACCCTCTACTCGATCGACTACCCGGTCGAGGGCTCCGATCGGGTGCTGACCGTCGCCACCGTGCGCCCGGAAACGATGCTCGCTGACACCGCGGTCGCGGTCAGCCCCGGCGACGAGCGCTACTCCGACCTGGTCGGGCAGCACTGCCTGCTGCCACTCGTCGGTCGCCGGCTGCCGATCATCGCCGACGAGCACGTCGATCCCGAGTTCGGGACCGGGGCCCTGAAGATCACCCCCGGCCACGACCCGAACGATTTCGAGATCGGCCGTCGGCACGGGCTCGACGAGATCGGCGTGATCGGCCCCGACGGCCGCATGACCGAGGAGGCGGGGGAGCGGTTAGCGGGTCTGACGGCGGCGGAAGCCGGCGTCGCGGTCGTCGCCGCGCTGCGCGAGGAGGGCCTGCTGCGGGCCGAGGAGCCCTACGTCCACTCGGTCCCGTTCTCGCACCGCTCCGGCGAGCGGATCGAGCCGCTGATCTCGCTGCAGTGGTTCTGCCGGATGGACGAGCTTGCGAAGCCGGCGATCGAGGTCGTCGAACGCGACGAGGTGCGGATCGCCCCCTCGCAGTGGAAGCGCGTCTACCTCGACTGGATGCGGGAGATCCGCCCCTGGTGCGTCTCCCGCCAGCTCTGGTGGGGGCACCGGATCCCGGTCTGGTACTGCGATGCCTGCAACGAGACCTACGTGGCCGAGGAGGCTCCCGATGCCTGCGGCGCCTGCGGCGGCGAGCTGCGCCAGGAGGAGGACGTGCTCGACACATGGTTCAGCTCGGCGATCTGGCCCTTCGCGACGCTCGGCTGGCCCGACGACACCCCCGAGCTCCGCGCCTTCTACCCGACCAGCTTCCTGACCACGGCGCGCGAGATCCTCTTCCTCTGGGTCGCGCGGATGATCATGACCGGGATCGAGTTCCCCGGAGACATCCCCTTCCGCGACGTCTACGTCCACTCGGTGATCCAGGCCCGCGACGGGCGGCGGATGTCGAAGAGCCTCGGAACCGGGATCGACCCCCTGGAGGAGATCGACGTCCATGGCGCCGACGCCCTGCGCTTCGGCCTGCTGGCGATGTCCTCGACCCAGGACGTGCGCTACTCCGACGCCAAGGTCGAGCAGGGCCGCGACCTCACCAACAAGCTATGGAACGCCTCCCGCCTGATCCTGCTGAACGCCGCCGAGGTGAAACCGGAGCCGCGAGCGCTCCACGTAGAGGACCGCTGGATCCTTTCCCGGCTGGAGCGGACGATCGCCTCGGTGACCGAGAAGCTCGAGGAATACGACTTCGCCCACGCCGTCCAGGAGGCCTACTCGTTCTTCTGGTCGGAGTTCTGCGACTGGTACCTGGAGATCGTCAAGCCGCGCCTCTACGACGGCGAGGAAGACGCCTCGGCGACCCTGCTCTGGGCGCTGGAGCGGGTCCTGGGGCTGCTGCACCCGCTTATGCCGTTCGTCACCGAGGAGATCTGGAGCCACCATCCCGCCCGCGAAGGACACCTCGTCGTCCATCCCTTCCCGGTCTGCGAGGAGTCGCTGCTGGACCCGGCGGCCGAGAGCGACGTCGAGGGCGGGATCGAGCTGACCCGGCGCCTGCGCGCATGGCGGGACCTGGTCGAGGTCCCGGTCGCCAACACCCTCACCGCCCGGGTCGAAGGAGTCGAGCCGCAGGAGTTCGTCGGCCGCCTCTGCCGCTTCGAGTTCGTCGCCGACGGCGGCGATCCGGTGGCGGCCGTCGGCCCGATCCGGGTGCTGCCCTCGGATGGGATCGACGCCGGCGCGGTCGTCGAGCGGATCGAGCAGCGCCGGGCCGAGCTGCGATCCGAGGTCGAGCGGGGCGAGCGCAAACTGGGCAACGAGGGCTTCGTCGCCAAGGCGCCGGCCGAGGTCGTCGAGGAGGAGCGCGGCAAGCTCGAGCGGTACCGCGCCGAACTCGAGGAACTCGGATAGACCCCGAGGCCTACCTCGACTCGCTGCAGCCGATCGGCTGGCGGCTCGGGCTCGACAGGATGCACCGCCTCTGCACCCTGCTGGGCATGCCCCAGCACCGCTTCGCCTCGGTCCACGTGGTCGGCACCAACGGCAAGTCCTCGGTGACGCGGATGACCGCGGCGCTGCTCGAGGCGCACGGCCTGCGCACCGGGGCCTGCCTCTCGCCCCACTCCTCGCGCTGGGCGGAACGGACGCTGATCGGCGGCGCCGAAATCGGGCCGGCGGAGTTCGCCGCCGCCGTCGAGCGCACCGCCGAGGTTGCGGCGGCGGTCGATCGCGGCCTCGAGGAGGGGGAGGCGGTGACCCAGTTCGAGGTCGCGACGGCCGCGTCGTTCGTCGCCTTCGCCGCCGCCGGGGTCGAGGTGGCGGTGGTCGAGGCCGGGCTCGGGGGCAGGCTCGATGCGACCAACACCATCCCCTCCCGGGTCACGGCGCTGACCTCGGTCGGCCTCGACCACACCCAGTGGCTGGGGGAGACGGTGCTCGAGATCGCGGCAGAGAAGCTGGCCGTCCTCCGCGACCTCTCGACGCTGGTGGTCGGCCGTCTCGACCCGGAGGTGATGGCGCTCGCCGAGCAGGTCGCCGCAGCGCGCGGGGCGACCCTGGTCCGGGCCCCCGATGACCCCGGCGAGGAGATCGTGCTGCGCGCCCCCGGCCGCTTCCAGCGCCGCAATCTCGCCCTCGCGGCGAGCGCGGCCGAGGCGTTCCTCGGCCGCCTCGATCGCGGCCTGCTCGCCGAGACCGCGGCGGCGCTGACGATTCCCGGGCGGCTCGAGCGGCTGGGGGAGGACCCGCCGGCCTTCGTCGACGTCGCCCACAACCCCGACGGCGCCGCCGCCCTGGCCGAGTCCCTGCCGGACGTGGTCGGCGAGCGGCCCGTCACCGCCTGCATCGCGATCCTCGAGGGCAAGGACGCCGCGGGAATCGTCGCCGCCCTCGCCCCGGCCCTCGACCGCGCCATCTGCACCGAGCTCCCCGCCGACGGGCCGAAGAAGCCTGCCGGGCTTGATTCTTCGGCCCACCGGCAGTCGGTCTCTATCCCCGCGGCGCGGCTGGCCGAGCTCTGCCGTGCGGCCGGGGTCGAAGCGGAGGCGGAGCCCGACGCCGGCGCGGCGCTCGATCGAGCGTTCGCGCTCGCCGCCGGCCCGCCCCCCGGCGCGCTGCTGGTCACCGGCTCCCACTACCTGCTCGAGCCCGCCCGCGAGCGGCTTGGCGGCGGTCGCCTGTGCGAGGATTAGGACATGGACAGAGGGGCCGGATCCGAACTGCTGTCGATGATGGCTCTGGTCGCCGCCGTCGTCGCGGCGGTGATCCTGATCTTCTTCGGCATCGGATACCTTTTCGGGAGCCTCTTCCTCTAGAGCGAGAATTCGTGAGTTCGCGGCCGGCGACAGGTATCGGGCCGGTTCCCGCGAAGTAGACTTCCGCACCGCTTCTCAGCGGCCCCCATTCCCATGTCCACTGCGATATTCGGCATCAGCAACAACGGCCTCAACCTGGCCGTGACCCTGTTCATCCTGATGCTGGTCGTCGTCTGGCTGGCGCTGATCGTCTACACGTACCTCGACGCCAGGCGCCGGGTCTCCGATCCCTTCCTCGTCGGCTGCGCGACGATCGCCTCCTTCATCCCCTACATCGGGACCGCGGTCTACGCGATCCTGCGGCCGCCGGAGTTCCTCGAGGACGCCCACGAGCGTGAGCTCGAGATCCGCGCCGCCGAGCTGCGGGTGCGCCAGCTGACCGAGACCTCCTGCCCGAACTGCGAATACCCGGTCGAGAAGAACTACCTGCGCTGTCCGAACTGCCAGCACCGGCTCAAGGACCCCTGCCCGACCTGCAGCAAGCCGGTCGATCCCCGCTGGACGCTGTGCCCGTACTGCGAAAGCGAGCTTTCCGGGCGCCGCCGGACGGCCACCCGCGACAGCAAGCCGCCGCCCACACGCGAGGAGCGCGCCGTGCGCGAGGAGCGTCCCGCGCCCCAAACGGCAGGCCACCCGCCGAAAAGCCCCAGCTTCAGCCCCGACCACAGAGCCGGCCACGCGCGCCGCCCCTACGGAGGCGAAGAGCGCACCCAAACGACAGAAAAGGAGCACCAGCCGTGAGCCGGACGCTGATCCTCGTAAAGCCTGATGCCTTCGAACGCGCCCTGACCGGCGAGGTTCTCGCCCGCTTCGAGCGCAAGGGTCTGCGGATCGCGGCGCTGAAGAAGATTCAGGCCGACGAGGCGCTCGCCAACGAGCACTACGCCGAGCACAGCGAGAAGCCGTTCTTCGGCGAGCTCGTCTCCTTCATCACCGGCGGACCGCTCGTCGCCGCGGTGCTCGAGGGCGAGGAGGCCGTCCCCGCCGCCCGGCAGCTGATCGGCGCCACCAACCCGGTCGAGGCCGCGCCCGGATCGATCCGCGGAGATTTCGCGCTCGAGGTCACCTTCAACATGGTCCACGGCTCCGACTCCGCGGAGTCCGCCGAGCGCGAGATCGGGATCTGGTTCCCAGAGTTGGGCTGATCGGGCACGCCGCCCGCGAGCGTGAAGGTAACTCTGGCATCCGGCTCTCCTCAGAGAGCAGAGATCCTTGGGAAGTTGGGGATCGAGTTCGAGGTGGTCGTGCCGGGGGTTGAGGAGCTGAGTGGGGGGGACCCGGAGGCCGAGGTGGTCGAGAACGCGCGCCGCAAGGCGGGCGCTGTTGAGCGCGAGGGGGTCGTGATCGCCTGTGACACGGATGTCGTTCTCGACGGGAAGGCCCTTGGGAAGCCCGCCGACGAGGGGCAGGCCAGGGAGTACCTCGACCGCATGTCGGGGCGCGCGCATGAGGTGATGAGCGGGCTGGTCGTCGTCCGCGAGGGCGAGGAGCGCAGCGGGCTGGAGCGCACCACGGTCGTCTTCCGCGAGCTCTCGGAGGCGGAAAAGGAGCGCTACGTCGCCTTCGGCGAGTGGCGGGGGCGCTCGGGGGGCTACGCGGTCCAGACCCTCGGCTCGACCCTGGTCGAAAGGCTCGAGGGGAGCGTCTCGAACGTGGTCGGCCTGCCGGTCGGACTGCTCGTCGATTTGGCACCAGAGTTGCTGGACCGTCCCTGATCACCTGCGGATTAGGTGGGTTTGGGATGATTTCCCCCTGCTAGTCCTGCAATTTCCCCACATATGGGTCTGATCGGCTCCCTGCGCGGCCTGGGGGGCCGCGACATGGCGGTCGACCTCGGGACCGCGAACACGCTCGTCTACGTGCGCGGGCGCGGCATCGTGCTCTCGGAGCCGTCGGTCGTCGCGATCGATTCCAGCACCGGCCAGGTCCACGCGGTCGGCAGCGAAGCCAAGCGGATGCTGGGCCGGACGCCGGGCACGATCACCGCGATCCGGCCGCTCAAGGACGGCGTCATCGCCGACTTCGACGTGACCGAACAGATGCTGCGCCACTTCATCAAACAGGTGCACTCCAACCGCTGGGCCCATCCGCGGGTCGTGGTCTGCGTCCCCTCCGGCGTCACCGGGGTCGAGAAGCGGGCGGTCGAGGAGGCCTGCCTCTCCGCCGGCGCCCGCAAGGCGTATCTGATCGAGGAGCCGATGGCGGCCGCGATCGGTGCCGGCCTACCGGTTGCGGAGCCGACCGGCTCGCTGATCGTAGACATCGGCGGGGGCACCACCGAGGTGGCCGTGATCTCACTCGGCGGGATCGTCGTCTCGCAATCGATCCGGATCGGCGGCGACGAGCTCGACGATGCGCTGGTCGGCCACTGCAAGCACGTCCACAAACTCGCGATCGGCACCCAGACGGCGGAGGAGATCAAGCTCGAGGCGGGCTCCGCCTCTCCGCTTGCCGAGCGGGTCGAAATCGAGATCCGCGGGCGCGACCTCGTCTCCGGCCTGCCGAAGACGGTCACCCTCGACTCCGACGAGGTGCGCGAGGCCCTCGATGAGACCGTCAGCCACATCATCGAGGCGGTAAAGGACACACTCGACCGAACGCCCCCCGAGCTGGCCGGGGACATCATGGATCGGGGCGTTACCCTTGCCGGTGGCGGCGCTCTGCTGCAAGGACTGGAGCAGCGGGTCCGAGACGAGTGCCAAATGCCTTGTCAACTGGCAGAGTCACCGCTGACGTGCGTGGCGGTCGGCTCAGGCATCTCGCTTGAGGAGTTCGAGGCGATCCATCGCGCCAGCAAGACGAACTCCGGTTCCCGTCTCGCCTAGTCACACTCGGCACCAAGCACCAAACACAGGCACAGAACGTGTATCGAAAGCAAGTACGCCGCCGCAGGGCGGTGCTCGCATTACTCATCGTCAGCTCCTTCGTGCTGCTGACGATCACCTACGGGCAGAGCTCGGGCGGGCTGCAGCGCGGCGTCAGCACGATCTTCAGCCCGCGTGCAGGAAGTCGCCGACCGCGCCCTGAAGCCGGCCCGCGACCTGGTCGACTGGTTCGACAAGACCTTCGACGCGCGCGGGGAAAACAGCCGGCTCAAGGACGAACTGACGAAGGCGCGCCGCGAGGCGGTGGCGGGCAAGGTGGCGGTCCAGGAAAACGCCCAGTACCGCAAGCTGCTGAAGCTCGACCACAGCCCGTCGATCTCGCCCCTTCCGTATGAGCAGGTCACCGGCCGGGTCGTCGCCCGCTCTCCGACCCTCTGGAACTCGACCGTGGTGATCGACCTCGGCAGCGACGACGGGGTCCGCGTCGACGACCCGGTGATGAGCGGCGACGGCCTCGTCGGCCGAGTCGCCTCGGTCGAGGGCGGCTACGCGCAGGTGACGCTGATCACCGACGACGCCAGCTCGGTCTCGGCCAAGGTCGTGCCGAGCGGCGTCCAGGGGGTGATCGCGGCCCGACATCGGCGACCCCGAAGACCTGATCCTCGACTTCATCGACTCGACCAAGACGATCGGCGTCGGCCAGGACGTCGTCACCTCCGGCTGGCACGCCCAGGGGCTGGCCTCGCTCTTCCCGCCCAACCTGCCGGTCGGCGAAGTCACCCAGGCCTCGATCGAGCGTCCAGGAGGCGAGCCAGCAGATCCGGCTCAAGCCCTTCGCCGACCTCGCCAACCTCGAAACGGTCCAGGTCCTCACCGGAGGCAGCCGAGGATGATCGTCACCCGCAGGATCTCCCTCCGGCTCGCCGCGATCATGATCGTCGGCGTCCTCCTCCAGCTCTCCTTCTTCTCACGGGTCGCGCTCTTCCACACCAGCCCCGACGTGCTGCCGGCGCTGGTCGTCTCGCTCGGGCTGCTGGGCGGCAGCATGACCGGGGCCGTCTCCGGCTTCTCGATCGGCTTCCTGGTCGACTGCCTGCTGGTCGAGGCGCTCGGCGGCAGCTCCCTGGTCCTGCTCGGCACCGGCTACCTCGCCGGGCTCTTCCGCGAACGCTTCGAGATCCACAGCCCCCTGGTGCCGCCGCTGCTCTGCATGGGCCTGACCCTGTTCGCCGAGCTCGGCTTCGCCGTCGTCCAGGTGATGCTCGGGATCGACGCCCCGGTCAGCCTGCTGATCGTCCGCGACATGGTGCTCAAATCGGTCTACGCCTTCTTCCTCGGCTGGCCGATCTACCTGCTGCGTGCGGCGCATCCTGCGCCCGGCCCTGGTCGACGAGCCGCGGTGCGCAGCGGCGCAAGTCGCCGACGGTGCTGGGAGCCTAGGCGGAGATGTACCTGCGCTCCGACGAACGAGGCCCTGAGATGAACAAGCCGCGACGCGCTGCGGATCGGCGCTCTTCGGCGGCGTCGCCCTCGCCCTCTTCGCGATCCTCTTCTTCCGGCTCTGGTTCCTGCAGGTCATCAACGGCGACGAGTACCTCGCCGACGCCAACAACAACCGGACCCGCGAATTCCGGGTCAGCGCCCCGCGCGGCGACATCCTCGACCGCGACGGCAACGTCTCGTCGCCAACCGGACCAGCCTGGCGCTGCAGGCCAACCCGGGCAAGCTGCCGGAAGACGAAGCGGAAAAACGCGGAGCTGGCCCGGATCGCCGAGCTGACCCACCGAACCGCGAAGCAGGTGCGGCAGACGATGCACGAAGAACTGAACAAGGCGCCCGGCGTGCCGGTGACCCTGCGCCGCGACGTCGGCAACGACCTCGTCTACTACCTCGAAGAGAACAAGGGCAAGTTCCCGGGGGTCGACGTCGAGCGCGTCTTCGTCCGCGCGCTACCCGCACGGCATCCTACGCCGCCCACGTCGCTCGGCAGCGTCGGCGAGGTCGACGAAGAAGACCTCGAAGAACCGCGCTACAAAGGCCTCGAACCCGGCGACACGATCGGCAAGGACGGGGTCGAGGACACCTACGACAAGTACCTGCGCGGCACAGCCGGGGATCACCCGGATCCAGGTCGACGCCTTCGGCCAGCCGACCCCGGGCGGCAAGCTCGTCTCCCAGCAGCCGGTCCCCGGCGACAACCTCGAGCTGACGCTCAACCCCGAGGTCCAGGACGCCGGCGAAGCGGCGCTGGCCGAACGCGGGCTGCGCGGCGCCTTCATCACGATGAACATCCACACCGGCGAAATCCTCGGCCTCGGCTCGTTCCCGACCTACGACCCGACCGATCTTCACCCGGCCGCTGACCCAGGCCGAAGTCAACCAGCTCTACCGCGACGAAGAATCCGGCGCCGCTGACCGACCGCGCGATCGCCGGCCTCTATCCGACCGGCTCGATCTTCAAGACCATCACCGCCCTGGCGGCGCTCGAAAACGGCGTAGATCTCGCCGCAGCGACGACGATCGACGACACCGGCTCAGTTCGAGGTCGGCGACCAGACCTTCCACAACGCCGGCGAAGCGGCCAACGGCCCGGTCGACCTGGTCTCGGCGCTGCAGGTCTCCTCCGACGTCTACTTCTACGATCCTCGGCTGGCAGCATGTGGGACAAAGGCTACCTGCAGCAGTGGGCGCACAACCTCGGGATCGGCGCGCGACCCGGGCATCGACCTGCCCGGCAGCCGCCAACGGCCTCCTGCCGACCCAGCAGTGGCGCAACAAACTCGCCGCCGAAGGCGAAACTCGAAGGCCGGCCGCTGGTCGGCCGGCGACAACATCCAGCTCGCGACCGGCCAGGGCGACCTGCAGACCAACCCGCTGCAGATGGCGCTCGCCTACGCGGCGCTCGGCAACGGCGGCACGTCGTCACCCCGCACGTCGGCAAGGAAATCGACGACTCCGCCGGCCGCGTGATCAAGGAATTCGACCCGCGGCCGCAGCGCCACGTCCACGATCGACCCGGACTACCGCGCGGTGATCCTCGAAGGCCTCCACGAGGCGGCGCAGAGCCCCGGCGGCACCTCCTACGACGTCTTCGGCGGCTTCCCGATCCCGGTCGCCGGCAAGACCGGCACCGCCGAACGCCCGCCGCACGCCGACCAGTCCTGGTACGCGGTCCTGGCGCCGTACCCGGACCCGAAAATCGTCACCGTCGTGACCATGGAGGAAGGCGGCTTCGGCGCCGAATCGGCCGCCCCGGCCGCGCACTCGATCCTCGAAGCGTATTTCGCCAAGCAGACCGAAGCCGAATCCGAAGAAGGCGAACGAAGGCGAAGAAGCGGAACTCGAAGGCGGAAGAAGCCGAATGAGCTACGCGACCCGCACCCGCCGGCCGCGCCCCGAACCCTTCGCGTGCGGCCCGGAATCGCCGAGCGGCTCGAGCCTCCCCTACATGGACGGGACGCTCGCTTTCGCCGCCGCCGCGCTGGTCGCATTCAGCGTCTTCGTGCTCGGCCAGGCGACCCAGCACGACGTCCCCGGCAGACCCCGGCTACTACACCGACCGCCAAACGATCTACGCTGTGTGTGGCATCGTCGGCATGTATCTCCTCGCCCGCGTCGATTATTCGCGGTTCCGGGAGCTGCGAGTCGGCATCTACACCTTCCTATGCGTAAGCATCTCTCTGGTCTTCGTTTTCGGGTTCGCGGCGCGCGGCTCGCGGCGCTCGTTCGAACTGCCGTTCTTCAGCTTCCAGCCATCGGAGCTCGGCAAGCTCCTGCTCGTTCTGGCGCTTGCCGGGTTCGTGATCGACGGAGCCAGGCGCGGTTCGGCGAGGCAGCGCACGGTGCGCTACCTCTGCCTCGGCCTGGCACCGGCTGCACTCGTCTTCCTGCAGCCGGACCTCGGCACCGCCCTGGTGTTCGTGGCGATCACCCTCGCCGTGATGTACGTGGGGGGCGTCCCCTGGACGCACTTCGCGGTGATCGGCGCGACCCTCGTCGCCACTGATCGCACTGGTCCTCGTGGTGGCGCCCGCAGTCTGGACGCGCCGCTCCTCAAGGGCTACCAGCAACAGAGGCTCACCTCGTTCCTGAACCCCAGCGCGGACCCGAGCGACGCCGGCTATCAACAGAATCAGGCCAAGATCGCCATCGGCGCCGGAGAGAAGACCGGCCGTGGCGACAGGGCCACCCAGACGCGGCTCGACTTCGTTCCGGAGCGGCACACCGACTTCATCTTCGCGGTGATCGGGGAGCGCTACGGATTCGTCGGAGCTGCGTTAGTCCTATCCCTTTACGCCCTGCTGATCTGGCGGGCGCTGCGGATCGTGACGCTCTCGAAGAACTCATACGGAATGCTCGTGGCCGGCGGTATCGCCGCCATGCTGCTGTTCCAGGTCTTCGTCAATGTGGGAATGAACCTCGGGATCATGCCGATCACGGGGATACCTCTACCGCTGATGAGCTACGGGGGATCCTCCGTGCTCGCCACTTTTCTCGCGATAGGGGTCCTGCAGAGCGTTCACATGCAAGCGCGCCTCAGCCAGAAGGGCAGGTTCGCCTGGTGACCCCGATGACGGGAGCCCGGCGACGCGTACCTATCTGAACTGAGAAAACAATGAAAAAAACAATTCTGGTGTCCGCCGATCGCGGCGAGACCCGCGTCGCCGTCCTCGAGCGAAAGGCAAAGGCGGCAAGACGCGACGTGGCCGAGCTCTACATCGAGCGCCGCGGCCGGCGTTCGATCGTCGGCAACATCTACAAGGGCAAGATCGACAACGTCCTGCCCGGCATGGAGGCCGCCTTCGTCGACATCGGCCTCGAGCGCAACGGCTTCCTCCACGTCGACGAGATCGTCCTCCCCGACGGCCAGCAGGCGCCCAAGCGCGGCCGCGGCACCGGCAAACGGATCGACGAGCTGATCAAGTCGGGCCAGGAGATCATCGTCCAGGTGGTCAAGGACCCGCTCAAGTCGAAGGGCGCCCGCCTCTCGATGAACGTCTCGATCGCCGGCCGCTACCTCGTCTACGCGCCGCAGGGCAGCGGCGTCGGTGTCAGCCGCCGGCTGACCGAATCCGAGCGTGACCGGCTGCGCAAGATGGTCGACCGCACCTACAAAGGCCCCGGCGGCCTGATCGTCCGCACCGCCGCCCACGGCGCCAAAAAAGCCGACTTCGTCCGCGAGATCGGGTACCTGCAGCGCCTCAACGAGGTGCTCGACCGCCGCGCCGAGAAGACCGAGGCGCCGAACCTCGTCTTCCAGGAGGCCGACCTCCCGGTCCGGGTCCTGCGCGACGTCTTCCTCAGCGACTTCGAGACCGCGATCATCGACTCCCCGAAGCAGTTCGAACGGGTCACCAGCTTCTTCCAGCGCACGGCGCCGGAGCTGGTCGGCGGCGTCGAGCTCTACGAGGGCAAGAAGCCGCTGTTCGAAAAATGGACGATCGACAAGGAGATCGAGTCGACCCTGAGCCGGCGTGTCGACCTGCCCTCGGGCGGCTACCTGATCATCGATTACGCCGAGGCGCTGACCGTGATCGACGTCAACAGCGGCAGCTTCACCGGCCGCGGCAAAGGCGGTCTCGAGGAGACGATCACCCGGGTCAACACCGAGGCCGCCGACGAGGTCGTGCGGCAGCTGCGGCTGCGGGACATCGGCGGGATCATCGTCATCGACTTCATCGACATGGCCCGCGCCCGCAACCGCGACAAAGTCCTGAAAACGCTGCGCAAAGCGCTCGACGCCGACAAGTCGAAGAGCTACGTGGTCGAGGTCTCGCCGCTGGGCCTGGTCGAGATGACCCGCCAGAACGTCACCGACGGGGTGCGCGAGATCCTCACGGCCCCCTGTCCGACCTGCGACGGGGAGGGCGTCGTCCTCTCCGCCGAGACGGTCGCGCTCGAGGGGCTCCGCAAGATGCGCGACATCGCCGCAGGGTCAGACGCCGACGCATTCCTGGTCAGGGTCAACCCGAAAGTCGCCGCCGAGCTGATCAATGCCGACAGCGGCCTGGCCGAGCTCGAGGCGGAAACCGGCCGGCAGTTCCACTTCGAGGGCGGCGACGCTCTCGCGATCGGGACCTTCGACCTGGTCGAGTCCGGCGGCCGCGAGGAGATCGAGGCGCGGGCGCTTCCCTTCAAGGTCGGCGAGGAGGTTCTGGTCAAGATCGAGGAGCCCCACATGTACAACGCGGACGACGCCGTCGCCCGCGTCGACTCCTACATCGTCAGCGTCAGCGGCGGCGGTCGATTCGTCGGCCAGCGCAAGCTGGTCCGCATCGACGAGGTCGCGCGTGCGGCCGCGGTCGCCTCGCTGCTCGGCAACGAGAGTGGCAACGGCAGCGGGAACGGTGCCGGAGATGAGCCTGAGCAGCTAGAATCCGCCGCCTCGCGCGGCAGTAGCCGTCGGGGCCGCAGGGGCGGCGCCGACGGACAGGAGCGCTCCACATCGAGCGGCAAGGACGAATGAGCATGTACGCAGTCGTAGAGAGCGGTGGCAAGCAGTACAAGGTCGAGAAAGGCACGGCCTTCCTCGTCGACCGCCTTGACGCCAAGGAGGGCGACAAAGTCGCCCTGCGGCCGGTCATGTTCCGCGACAAAGAGGTCGTCGCCGAGCCCAAGGAGCTGGAGAAGGTCAAGGTCGAGGCGACCGTCGCCGAGCACCTGCGCGGGCCGAAGATCAAGGTCTTCAAATACAAGCCGAAGAAGGGCTATCGGCGCCGCGCCGGGCACCGCTCCGAGCTGACCAGGCTCGAGGTCACCGAGCTGAAAATGGGCGGCGCGGCGAAAAAAGCCGCGAAACCGAAAGCCGAGAAGAAAGAGGAGGCCGAGGATGGCTCATAAGAAGGGGCTCGGCTCCAGCCGCAACGGCCGTGAATCAAATCCCAACATGCTCGGCGTCAAGGTCTTCGCCGGGCAGCGGGTGAGCGGCGGCGAGATCATCGTCCGCCAGCGGGGCACGCGCTTCTGGCCGGGCCAGGGCACCGGCCTCGGCCGCGACCACACGATCTTCGCGACCGCCGCGGGGACCGTGCAGTTCAAGCCGGCCCGCAAGGGCCGCACGGTCTCCGTCATCCAGGAATAGCCGCGGGTGCGTGGTGTACGACCGCGCGAAGATCTGGGTCGAGGGCGGAGCCGGCGGTAACGGCAGCATCTCGTTCCGGCGTGAGGCGCACGTCCCGCGCGGCGGACCCGACGGCGGCGACGGCGGCCACGGCGGCGACGTCGTCCTCGTCTGCGACCCATCGAGGCGCGACCTGGCGCCCCTGCAGGGCAGCAAGCACTTCCGGGCTGGGAAGGGGCGTCACGGCGAAGGCTCGAACCGCCACGGGGGCAGGGGGGAGGACAACGAGATCCTGGTCCCGCCGGGGACCCAGGGAGTCACGGTCGACGGCAGCAGCATCGACCTGATCGGCGCCGGGCAGAGCGCCATCGTCGCCCACGGCGGGCGCGGCGGACACGGCAACAAGCGCTTCGCGAACTCGACCCGGCAGGCTCCCCGCTTCGCCGAGCGCGGGACCGGCGGCGAGAAGGACTGGATCGAGCTCCGCCTCAAGCTGCTCGCCGACGCCGGCCTGATCGGCCTGCCCAACGCCGGCAAGTCCTCGCTGCTCGGGCGGCTGACCAGGGCGACGCCGAAGGTCGCCGACTACCCGTTCACGACGATCTCGCCGGCGCTCGGGGTGATCGACGGCGAGGATCGCCAGGCCGTCCTCGCCGACATTCCCGGGCTGATCGAGGGCGCCGCCGCCGGCGCCGGCCTCGGGCACGAGTTCCTCGCCCACGTCGAGCGCTGCGCGATGCTCGTCCACCTGATCGACCTGGCCCCGCTCGAGGGCGACCCCGCGGCGAACTACGACCACGGTCCGGGCCGAGCTCTCCTCCTACGGCGCCGGCCTCGACCGGCTGCCGGAGCTGGTCGTCCTCTCCAAGCGGGACCTGCTCCCTCCGGACGACGTCGGGATGGCGATCCGGGATTGGCGCCGCCGCCTCGGCGGCGAGGCCGCCGCCGTCCTCGCCGTCTCCTCGGCCACCGGGGAGGGGCTGGAGGATCTCCGCGCGGCGATCCTCACCGGTCTCCCCGATGCGCCGGCGCCGGTCGGGGAGCGCCCCGAGGGCGCGGACGAATTCGAGGCCGAGCACCGCGTCTACCGCCCCGCCGGCGAGGGCGGCTACTCGGTCCAGCGCGAGGGCGACGGCAGCTTCCGGGTCGTCGGGCGCGGAGTCGAGCTGCTCTTCGAGCGCCACGACCTCTCGAACGAAGAGGCCCTCGCCTACCTCGAGGGCCGCCTCAACGAGATGGGTGTCGTCGCCGCCCTGCGCTCGGCCGGTTTCGAGGCCGGCGACGACGTCCGGGTGGGCGAGCACGAGTTCGAACTGCACCCCTAGCGGGGCCCGCCGCTAGCAGGTGTGGTTGAGCGGCAGGCTCCAGCAGACGCGGGCCTCGCCGCCGCCGGGGGCCGGCGTGTTCTGTTCGATGCTTTCGTAGGAGAGGCCGAGTTCCTCGGTCGCGACCGCGCCGATCGTGACGTGGTATTCGTCGATCCTTGCGGTGGTGAGGGTGTAGCGCCCGACCAGGCTCGCGCCTCCCGGCTGCAGTGATCTGATCGCCACGCTCGCCGAGGGAGCCTGCGAGCGCATGGTCGTAAGCAGGCTCGGCGATGAGGCGTCGAGGGCCTTGACGACCTTGAAGTCGCTGAAGGCCGCTTTGCCGCTGCCGCCACCGCCGGTCCCGCTCGCTTTGTTGTCCACCTGCCATTCGTCGGAAACGACGTCGAACGGGCCGCCCAGCCCGGTCACGTCGCCGACCTTGGAACTGTCCACCGGCAGCGCCGCGGCGCCGGGGGTCCAGGTCAGTTTCGGCGGGTTGGTCGGTTTGTTCTGGGCGTCGCCGACGAATAGGCGCGTCGTCTGGGTCCGTTCGTCGCCGGCCCCTCTGAGTGCGATGCCGGTCACCTCGGTCGGTCCGAGTTCGAGCGTTACCGCCGTGCCGCCGCCGGGGGCCGCGACCTCGAGTTTGGCCGAGATGATGTTGGCCCCGGATGCCGCCGAGCCGAGGAGTTCATCGGCGCCCGTCGACAGCGGCGGGCCGGTGACGACGAGCTCGTCGAATTCCGGTTTGCCTTCGTCGACCGTGCCGCCGAAGCTGCTCCTGACGCCGTGGATGACGATCGGAGGTTTGCCGGTGCGGGTCACGGTCAGCACCTGGCCCAGCGGGGGCCTGGGGGACGCCAGCGAGGCCGATCCAGGGTCGCCCTTGGGACCCGGCGGGCCGGGAGCGCCCGGCGCCCCCGGCTTCCCTTGCGGCAGCGCGCCCTTCTTGAAGTCCTTGCCGAGCAGGGAGTGGTCCTTGACGTCGGCGCCGGTCAGCGAGCCGTTTTTGACGTTCTTGCCGGTTACGGTCAGGGCCGCATAGGCGGTTCCTCCGAGGAGGACGAAGAGGCAGGCGGTCGCGACCACGTTGGCGTAGGTGAGGTGGCGGCGAAGCGCTCCCCGCATCTCAGGCGCCCGCGTGCAGCTGCCGGGCGAGGAACGGGACTATCGCCGCCTCCATCTCCTCCGGCGCGTCCCACATCGGCCAGTGCCCGCTGTTCTCGAGGATGACGACCTCGGCCTTGGGGAAGGTGCGCTTCTGCTGCTCGGCGTACTCGACCTTGATGTAGGGGTCGTGACGGCCCCAGACCACCAGGGCAGGCCGGTTAAGCTCGCCCAGGCGCGGCCCCAGCTCCTCCAGAAAGGTCGGCGGGCTCGACCGATAGAGGCGCAGGACCGCCCGCTGGGTCCCCTTGTCCTTGCTGGCGGCGTAGAAGAGCTCGAGTGCCTCCTCGGGCAGGGGCGTGGGCTGGCCGCGCTTCAGCGCCGAGCGCATGGCGGAGCGGGTCGTCATCTTGAAGAAGAGCTCGCCGACGCCGCGCGTGCGCCAGATCTTCGCCATGGCGTGCCACCTGTAGCCGTAGAGGACGCCGGTGTCGATCAGGGTGATGCTGGCGAAGGAGTCCGGATGGTCGGCCGCCCATTTCAGCCCCCAGGGGCCGCCGAAGTCGTGGACGATCAGGTGGGCCCTCTCGACCCCGAGCTGCTTCAGCGCACCGTCGAGGTGCTGCGCGTAGCCGTCGATCTTGTACGGGAAGGTCGCCGGCTTGTCGGCTTTGCCGAAGCCCGGCATGTCGAGGGCGATCGCGCGGCCGTGCGCCCCGGTCGCTTTGACCAGGCGCGCCCAGTCGTGTGTCGAGCCCGGATTGCCGTGGACGAAGACGGCGGCCTCGGTCGGCGCTTCCGG
Source organism: uncultured Solirubrobacterales bacterium (assembly GCA_963795295.1). Classification (GTDB taxonomy): domain Bacteria; phylum Actinomycetota; class Thermoleophilia; order Solirubrobacterales; family 70-9; genus VRUE01. The sequence goes on along the minus strand of CAWCHE010000003.1, from coordinate 91,191 downwards.
GCCGGCTTCGATCAGCGGCGAGCGGACAGCGGAGACGACCACCGCAGCGGTGCGCGTGCTCGTCTCGCCGACCGTCGGTGTCATCGCCCCAACCCTATGCGGTGGGCCTTCGCCACGTAGGAATCGCCTTTGTGGAGAGTGACGTTGGCGTCCTTCTCGAAGTCGCGGACGAACACCGTCCCGCGCCGGACCCGGAACAGGGTCGAGTCGTCGCAGCGGTCTTCGACGAGCCAGATCGTCCCCCTGACGCCCGCGGAGCCGTGCTGCCCGACGGTCTTGAAATTGCCCTCGCCGCTGCCCCAGAGCCTGCGCCCGGAGGAGCCGCCGCGCCCGCGGAGGCTCGACGCCCCGCCGCATTCCAGCGGCCCGGAGAGGGTGAGGACGATTTCGACCCGCGGCTTGAGGACCTGGGTGATCCTGAAGATGCCGGCCCAGAACTGTCCGGTCTGGGTTCCGGCCCCCGGGCCTTTCGAGGAAGTCAGCTGCACGGTCCCGTGCCGGGTGTCGACGAGGCAGCCGAGCGGGATGCTCTCGGCGGCGGCGAGCGGCGCGTAGGCCGGGTCGCCAGGGCACCTGACCTCGACGCTGCCCTTGACCGGCTCGACGTTGACGCTCTTGCCGGCGACGGGAGCCGGAAGCCCGGTCGGCGTGACCGAGGCCGTCGGGGCGGGAGCCGGAGTGGGCGCCGGGCCCGGCGGGCGCCGGGGAGTCTGGAGCTGGACGGGGCCGAGGACCGCGGGCGTCTCGTCGTCGCCGACGGTGACCTGGTTCCCGTAGCCGAGGCGGCCCTGGGCGCCCAGCCCCCAGCAGCGGACGGTCGTGTCAGTGAGGAGCGAGCAGACGTGGCCGGCGCCGACCGAGACCAGCGCCGGGACGCCTCCGCCCAGATTCACCGGTCCTGAGCCGGCCGGCGTCTCGTCGTCGCCGATCGTCGCGGTGCTGCCGTAGCCGAGCTGGCCGAACGTGTTGAGTCCCCAGCAGCGCAGGGGGCCGCCTTCGAGCATGGCGCAGGTCGTCCCGCCGCCGGCCGAGATCGCGGTCGCTGTGAGGCGTTCGGCTTCGCCATCGACCCCCAGGTCGACGTCGCCCGCGGCGCTGGGTTTCTCGTTGTCGCCGATGTCGTTGACGTTCCCGTAGCCGAGCGCGCCCTGGGCGCCGTCTCCCCAGCAGCGCACCGTGTCTTCGCTGGTCACCACGCAGGTGTGCTTTTCGCCGAGGGCGATCGCTTTCGCGGTCAGGGTTTCGCCGAAGTCGACGATCGGCCGGGCGTCGGGTTCCTCGTCGTCGCCGACGTTTTCGGTGTCGCCGTAGCCGAGGCGTCCGTCGGCCCCGTCGCCCCAGCAGCGGACGAACGGGGTTTCGAGGATCACGCAGGTGTGGAAGGCGCCGGCCGCGATCGTCACCGCGGGCCCGCCGACCTGGAACGGGGGGATCGAGTCCGGGGTCTCGTCGTCGCCGATGTTGGTGGTGCCGCCGTTGCCGAGCTCACCGTCGGCCCCGCGGCCCCAGCAGCGCAGGAAGTTGTCGTCGTCGAGGATGACGCAGGTGTGTTCGTCACCGGCGGCGATCCCGATCGCCGTCCGTCCCGGGCCCAGGTTGACCGGCCCGACCGCGGCCGGCGTCTCGTCGTCGCCGATGTTTTCGGTGTTGCCATAGCCGAGCTGGCCCGAGGCGCCCAGGCCCCAGCAGCGGACGCTGCCGTCGTCGAGGATCGCGCAGGTGTGCTTGCCGCCGACGACGACCTGCACCGCCCGGTGGCCGCCGAGGTCCACCGCGCCGGCCGCTTCCGGCGTCTCGTCGTCGCCGATGTTCTGGGTGTTGCCGTACCCGAGCTGCCCGGCTTCGTTCTTCCCCCAGCAATGGACCGAGCCGTCGATCAGAACCGCGCAGCTGTGGTCGGCGCCGGCAGCGACCTGCACGGCGACCCCCGGGTCGGCCTCGGCCGGTACCGCCAGGGCGGCGCTCGTCGCAGCTGCCAGCAGCGCCAGCACCGCGGCCCCCCACCTTCGAACTAGCCCGTCACTCACCGCACGCCTCCCCAATAGAGGCGGGAAGCCTACTTACCGGCCACGGCTTCGGCAACACCCTGATCGGCGGGCGCCGGGGAGTCCGGCGGCCGCAGGCCCGTCGGCCTCGCCCGCGGGCTGACGTTGGCGCGGAGCACTCGGTTCAGCATTTCGGGGGTGAGGAGCTGCTGGGGCTTGATCCAGCGCTCCCCGTACAGCGCGAAGCGCCCGGCGACCCGCTCGTCACGCGCGGCGGCGCGGAAGAGGAGCTTTTCGACCGGGTTGAAGCGGTGACCGGTCGAGTAGGCCGAGCAGGCGAGGTCGTGGCCCGCCAGTTCCCGCCGGTGACGCCGCGCGTAACAGCCCAGAGCGCGATCGAGCCCGGCTTCGGTGCCGAGCGCCGGGCCGGCCTCCTCGGCCAGCCACTCGCCCGACTGGAAGGCCCAGCCGCAGCCGACGCCCCAGACCGGGTCGGCGGAGATGGCCGCGTCGCCGACCAGCGCGAACCCGGGGCCGGCGGGGCGGCGGCGTTCGTTGGTCGCGTCGAGCTTGCCGAGGACCTTGCCCTCGCGCTTGGCGGGGTCGAGGCGGGGCCCGTCGGGCAGCCCCTCGTAGATGCGCGCCATCGCGGCCTCGGGGTCGGCCTTGAATTCAGGCAGGCGATCCTTGTGGGGGACGCAGGCGAGCATCGTCAGGCCGCCGTCGGTCGGGAAGGCGTAGGCCATGTCGGGGTCGAGGAACCACATCTGCGGGTAGCTGCCGGTGATCAGCGGCATGTCCCGGTAATAGGCCATGTAGACGAAGCGGTTGTTGGGCCTCGTCTTCGTCTTGATGCCTGCGAGCTTGGCGATCCCCGAGCCGCGGCCGTCGGCGCCGACGACGAGGTGAGTACGCAGCTCGCTCTCGTCTCCATCGCGGGAGCGGACGACGACCCCGCGGACCCGCTTCCCGTCGCGCACCAGGGCGGTCGCGGTGCGTCCCATCATCAGCTCGACCCCGTCGGTCTCGGAGGCCGTCAGGCGCAGCATCGGGTCGAGGGTCTCGCGCCTGACGTTGAGGCCGATGTCGTCGCCGGGCAGGTCCATCTGCTCGCGTGAGGGGCAGACCCAGCCGTACCTGCTCCAGAAGGTGGCGCCGCTCTCCCGCGCGCCCGCCTCCAGCAGCGGCTCGAGGACGCCGAGCCGGCGCAGCGTCGGCGAGGCGCTGGCCTGGAGGGCGTGGGTGCACATCCGCTTGTAGGAGCCGGGGTCCTCGTGGCTCTCGATCAGGGCGACCCGCGCGCCCTGCCGACCGAGGAAGGTCGCCGCGGTACAGCCGGCGATGCTGGCTCCCACGATCGCAACGTCAAAGTCTCTATCGGTCATCCGTGGCCTCCTCGGTGAGCCTGCATCGTATGGCGCGGGGCCCCGGTGTGCCAGCCGCCGGCGTGCACGGCCCCTGCCACCAGCCGCGTGTATACGCCCGCTCCTGCGGGGGTCAGGTGGGTGTCGTCCCAGGTCAGGTTCTCGTGGTCGTCGGCGATCGAGTGCCAATTGATCAGGGTCGTGTGCGGCCAGGTCTCGGCGGCTTCGGAAAGCTGGTCGTTGGACTCTCCGAGCCAGGAGACGGGGGCGTGGTCATTGATCAGGAAGAGCTCGCCCACCTTTGCCGTCGCCGCCCGCAGGTCGCCCATTTCATCGCTGTAGAGCGGGCCGTTGCTGCCCATCTGGATGATCAGGACGTCGACGTGCCCGCGCTTCCTCAGACTCTGGGCGAGGTCGACGAATTCGTCCGCCTGGCGCCCGACCTTGGCGTTCATCGAGAACTTCGGACCGAGGCGATTGGCGAGGCCTTCCTTGGCGGCGATCATCACCGAGTCGCCGAGCGCCACGATCCGCGGCGCCCGCGAGTTGCGCTGGGCCGGCTTCACGGTGACCTTGGCGAATTCGGCGGTCGAGGCCTTGGCGATGCCCGGCGCGAGCTGATGGCCGCCGCCGCTGACGAGCCCGCCCCAGCCGATCAGGAAGACGACGGCGGGGACCGCGACCAGCAGCGCCGGCCGCCCGTAGCGGAGCCATCCGGCGGAGACGGTCCGCCGCGTCGGCCGGCGTCGGAACGGCACCTCGACGAAGCGGTAGGAGAGCGCCGCCGAGGGCGAGGACGGCGACGAGCTGCAGCGGGATCAGGATGCCCCGTGGAACCGAGACGTCTATCCCCGGCCGGGTCAGCGCCAGCACCGGCCAGTGCCAGAGGTAGAAGCTGTAGCTGCGCAGCCCGAGCCAGATCGCGGGCGGCTGGGCGAGCAGGCTGCCGAGGCGCGCCGCCGGGTGGGCGAAGACCGCGATCAGCGATCGCGGTGGCCGCGGCCAGCCAGAGGTAGCCGCCGTGGAAGAGGCCGAGGTCGTAGTCGTGGACGCCGATGAAGCAGAGGACGACGTAGCCGAGCGCGAGGACGCCGACGCGTGTCGAGCAGCGGCCCGGTCCAGCGCCCTGGTGTGCCGCGGCGCAGGTCCCAGGGGCTCCAGACGAGCGCCAGGGCGACGCCGAGCAGGAGGCCGACGGCGTGGGTGTCGGTGCCGTAGTAGACGCGGGAGGCGTCGTGGGGTCGAAGAGGATCCAGGCCAGCGCCACCGAGGCGAGCGCCCCCGCCAGCACTCCGACCAGCAGCCGGGTGCGGCCGAAGAGCTTCATCCCGGCCGCGAAGACGAGCGGCCAGAAGAGATAGAACTGCTCCTCGACCGAGAGCGACCAGAGGTGGCGGAAGAGCGACGGCCGCTGGAACTGCTCGAAGTAGGACTGGTGGTCGAAGATGAAGTGCCAGTTGGCGACGTAGAAGAGCGAGGCGATCGCGTCGCCGCGCAGGGCGTCGATCCGGTCCGGCTCGGCGATCGCGGCGACGACCATCGTCACCGCGATCAGCACCCCGACCGCGGGCAGCAGCCGCCGCGCCCGCCGCACCCAGAAGCGGCCGAGGCGGATGTGGCCGCCGCGGCGGTACTCGGCGAGCAGCAGCGAGGTGATCAGGTAGCCGCTGATGACGAAGAAGACGTCGACGCCGAGGAAGCCGCCCGGCATCCAGCCGACGCCCGCGTGGTAGAGGAAGACCGCGAGCACGGCAAGTGCCCGCAGGGCGTCGATGCCCGGCATGTACGGGAGTCGGTGGTCCTGGGGTCGGCTGATGCCTTCAGTGTCGTACAGAACCGGGTGCGGCCTTGAGCGACGACGAGGCCTGGCCGCGGTCCTGCGTTTCGTCCATGAGCCCCTCCAGCGCCGTCGCCGCAGCATCGGCTCCGCCGGCGCGCCGGAAGGCGTCCCGGACGCGTTCGGCACCCGCCCGCTTCTCGATCGCCCCCTCGACGGCTCCGCGCAGGCGGTCGGCGCGCAGGCGCCTCGCGGGCAGCATCGTCCCGGCGCCGCAGTGCTGAGCCCTGCGCGCGACCTCGAACTGGTCGCGCATGAAGGGGACGACGCAAACCGGGACGCCGGCGGCGAGGGCCTTCTGGGTGGTGCCCATGCCGCCGTGGGAGATCGACGGCGGCGGCGCGGCGGAGGATCGGCCCGTGCGCGATGAATTTCTCCACGATCGCGTTCTCCGGGGCGCTGAACCGCGCCGGCGTCGTGGGCCGCCGTCGTCGCGACCAGGAGGTAGGGGCGGTCCGCGAACGCCTCGAGCGCGGTCTCGATCAGGACGGCGTCGTCCTGGAAATCGGTCGAGGCGTTGACGAGGACGATGGGTCGCTCCTCAGCCGCCAGCCAATCGGGCTCCTGGGACGGCAGCTCCCAGAGGGCCGGCCCGACGAGCAGCACGTTCTCGGGCCAGGCTCGCGGGTATTCGAACGGCTCGGCCGAGAACTGGATCGCGAGCGGGGCGCGGAGGACGAATTCCTCATAGCGATGCAACGGCGGCAGGCCGAGGTCGCGCCGGCGCGCGTTGAGGCGGGTCAGGGCGGAGGCGTAGGCGGCCTTCTTCAGGCGGTCGGTGGCCTCGTCGCGGAGCCGCGCGAGCGGACTCGTCGAGGGAGCGAACCCGGGCCCGAACGCGGGAACCCCGCGCGCCTGGGTGGGGTGGGGGTGGGGGATGTAGTGGGCCCACGGCGTCTCCTGGGCCTCGGCAAGAGTGGCGGCGCCCGTAGCGCTGGCGTCGACCAGGATCGCGTCAGGTCGCTCCTCGTCGATGGCGCGCTGGAGGTCGCCCACCTCGTACCGGGCTCTCGCGTCAAACGTCTCGAGCAGCGCTCTGATGGCGCCGATCGGGGTCCGCGCCTTCCAGTCTCCGGGTTGGACCGCTTCGATCCGAGGGTCGATGGCGCCGACGCTGAAGCCGAGCTGGGCCAGGGAGTCGACGCTCGGGGCCGCGGTCCGGATCGCGACCTCGTGTCCGCGCTCGCGCAGCGCCGTCACGGTCCCGATCGGTGGATAGATGTGTCCCGGAGCGGGACTCGTGTAGAGCAGGACGCGGGCCATCACTCATCTCCTGTCAGGGTCGTCACCATTTCAAACATCGCCTCTTCGGCCTGGCGGCGGCCGAGCTTCATGTCGCGGCGCATCAGCTTCCAGGCGAAGAGGTCGGTCATCACGATCAGCTGGGCGATGCGCCTCGCCAGCTCGGCGCCCGACAGCGCCTCCAGGCTCGGCGCGAAGACGCGTTCGGCCCAAGCGCGGTGGTACGCCCGGCCTTTGTCGGTCATCAGGCGCACCGCGGGGAAGCGATCCTCCTCGGCGAGGAGGTGGAGGACCCCGTCCCCGTCCGCCTCGTAGCTGTCGAACAGGTTCCGCACCGCCGCCGCCAGGTCACCCGCCGGCGCTTCGTCGCGCGACGACGTGATCTGCTCCAAGCGGCCCTGGCCGGCGGCGACGAAGAGGTCCTCCTTGCGGCCGAAGTGGGCCAGGAGAGTCGGGACCGTGACGCCGGCGCCCTCGGCGACGCCGGCCAGGGTCACGTCGTCGTAGGGCTGGGTCAGGAATCGCTCCAGCGCCACGGCGCGGATTCGGGCGCCGGTGGCTTCGGAGCGTCGCGCCCGGGCGCTCATCCGGTACTGCCGTTTGCCTGTCGCCGTGGGTGCCGTCATTTCACTTATATACGACTATAGTGAAACTGGGGACGTCGTCAAGCGGCCTACACTTGCCCGGCCATGACCCTCGTCGTCAAGCTCGGCTCATCGATCGTCGCCGCCGACGACGGCGAGCTGCGCGAGGAGGTCCTCGACTCGGTCTGCGAGCAGGTCGCGGCGCTCGAGCGGGGCGGCGAGAGGGTGGTGATGGTCACCTCCGGCGCGATCGCCCGCGGCATGCGGCTGATGGAGCTGCCGGCGCGGCCGCGGGCGATGGACGAGCTGCAGGCGGCCTCGGCGGTCGGCCAGGGCGACCTCTTCCGCGCCTACGAGGAGCGGCTCGCCAAGGCACGGAACCCGCGCCGCCCAGGTGCTGCTGACCGCGCTCGACATCGCCGCCCGCACCAACTACCTGAACGCCCGCCAGACGCTGCGGCGGCTGGTCGATTGGGGCGTGGTGCCGGTCGTCAACGAGAACGACACCACGGCGACCGACGAGATCACCTTCGGCGACAACGACTTCCTCGCCGCCCAGGTGGCGATCCTCCTCGACGCGCGGCTGCTGGTCCTGCTCACCAACGTCGACGGCCTTTTCGCGCGCGATCCCGCCCAGGACCCAGCGCCGGAAATGATCGCCGAGGTCAAGGACTTCGCCGACCTCAAAGGGCTGGCGATCGGCGATCGCACCTCGGCCTTCGGCTCCGGCGGCATGCGGAGCAAGGTCGCGGCAGCGGAGATGGCGAGCGAGGCCGGGATCCCGGCTGTGATCTGCAACGGCACCGAGGCCGATACGCTGATCCGCGCCGCCGCGGGGGAGAGGGTCGGCACCCGTTTCGCCGCCGCAGCGCGAGCGCGAGTCCAGCTTCAAGCTCTGGCTCAAATACGCGAAGCCGAGCACGAGGCAGGCTCGTGGTCGACGCCGGCGCGGCGCGGGTGCTTCGCGAGAGCGGCTCGAGCCTGCTGCCGGTTGGAGTCGCCGATGTCGTCGGCACCTTCGAAGCCGGCGACGCGGTCGAGATCTCCTGCGACGGCGCCCTTGTCGGCAAGGGCATCGTCGAGTACTCCTCGCGCGAGCTCGCGCAGGTCAAGGGAATGCAGAGTGACGCCGTCCGCGAGCTGCTCCCGCATGCGGCAGACGAGGTTATTCACAGGGATCGCTTCGTGCCTCGCTCAAAACACTCAGCGAGCCCTGCCACTCGTGGGCCGGACCCTCAGCTACCCTTAGGCGATGGCCGTGACCACCCAATCCGTCGCGGAGACCTGCGAAGCGGCGAAGCGCGCCGCACTCGTCCTCGGCAGTGCCCCGACCGAGGCCAAGGACGCCGCGCTGGAGGCGATCGCCCGCCTGCTCGGCGAGCGCTCGGAGAGATCCTCGAGGCCAACGCCGCCGACCTCGCCGACGAGCGCGCCGCGACGCTCACCGACGCCCTCCGCGACCGGCTCACGCTCAGCGCCGAGCGGATCGAGGCGATGGCCGACGGAGTGCGGGCGGTCGCGGCGCTCGACGACCCGATCGGCGAGGAGCTCGAACGGAAGACGCTCGAGAGCGGGCTCGACCTGCGCAAGCTGCGGGTGCCGCTCGGCGTAGTCGCGGTCGTCTACGAGGCGCGGCCCAACGTCACCATCGACTGCGCCGCGCTGACGATCAAGAGCGGCAACGCGATCGTCCTGCGCGGGTCGAGCTACGCCGAGCGCTCCAACGGGGCGCTCGGCGCCGTCGTCCGCGAGGCGCTCGGCGAGGCCGGGCTGCCGGTGGACGCCGTCCAGCTGCTGGCCGGCGGCGGCCGCGAGGGCCTGGCCGAGCTCGCCACCCAGGACCGCCACGTCGACCTTCTGATCCCGCGCGGCGGCGAGGGGCTGAAGGCGGCGCTGAAGGACGTCGCCACGGTGCCGGTGATCTTCGCCGCGGCCGGCAACTGCCACGTCTATGTCCACGCCGAGGCCGATCTCGAGATGGCGCGCCGGATCGCTGTCAACGCCAAGGTCCAGCGCCCGGGTGTCTGCAACGCCGCCGAGACCCTGCTCGTCGACGCCGAGGTCGCCGCCGAGTTCCTCCCCGCTGTCCTTGCCGATCTGCGCGAGGCCGGCGTCGAGCTGGTCGGCGACGAGCGGGCACGCGCCGCTGCCGGCGGCGTCGATGTCGGGAGGCGACCGCGGAGGACTGGGCCACCGAGTACCTCGACCTGAAGCTCGCGGTCGCCGTCGTCGACTCGCTCGACGAAGCGGTCGAGCACGTCAACCGCCACGGCACCGGCCACTCGGAGGCGATCGTCACCCGCTCCGAGGAGGCCGCCGAGCGCTTCACGGCCGGCGTCGACGCGGCGGTCGTCTACACCAACGCCTCGACCCGATTCACCGACGGCTTCGAGTTCGGGATGGGCGCCGAGATCGGCAACTCGACCCAGAAGCTGCACGCCCGCGGGCCGATCGGCCTGCGCGAGCTGACGACCTACAAGTACGTCGTTCGCGGCGACGGCCAGGTGCGTGAGTAGCTCGCCCGCCGGCGATCGGCGTCCTCGGCTCCGCGTTCAACCCGCCGCACCTCGGGCACCTTGCGCTCGCCCAGGAGGCGCTCTGGCAGCTGCAGCTGAGCGAGGTGGTGCTGATGCCGACCGGCGAGGCGCCGCACAAGCGGATCGTCGACGACCCCGGCCGGCGAGCAGCGGCTGGCGATGACCCGGCTCGCCGCCGCCGACGACTCGCGCTTCTCGGTCTCGACCCTCGAGGTCGAGCGCGAGGGCCCGTCCTATACGTATGAGACCTTGGAGATGCTTGCCGGCGAGAACGCTGATACGGAGCTGGTGTTCGTGATGGGGGCGGACGCCGCCGTCGGGCTCGAGAGCTGGCGCCGGCCCGAGCGCGTGGTCGAGCTTGCGCGGATCGCGGTCGCGCGCCGCTCCGGCATCTCAGACGCCGAGGTCGGCGCCGTGATGCGCAGCCTCGATGCCGAAGGGCGGGCGACGATGCTGGAGATGCCGCAGTTCGGCGTCTCCTCCTCGTCGGTTCGTGAGCGGGCGGCGGCGGGCCGGCCGCTGCGCTACCTGGTGCCCGAGCCGGTCGCCCGCTTCATCGAGGAGAAGGGGATCTACTCGTGAGCGAGCTCGACTCGACGGCGCTGGCGAAGCGGATCGCAGAGCTCGCCCACGGCAAAAGGGCCGAGGAGATCCTCGTCCTCGACATGCGCGGCCTCGTCTCCTACACCGACTACCTCGCGATCTGCACCGCCCGCAATGAGCGCCAGGCGAAGGCGATCGCCGACGAGGTCAGGCAGGGGCTGAAGAACGAGCAGGAGCTGCTTCCCAGCGGCACCGACGGCGAGGGGGCGGCCGGCTGGATCGTCCTCGACTACCTCGACGCCGTCCTCCACGTCTTCACCGACGACGCCAGGCAGCGATACAGGCTCGAGGAGCTCTGGCGCGAGGCGCCGCGACTCGATCTCCCCTTCGCGAAAGAAGGCGTCCGAGGGCAGGTCTACGGTGCCGCGCATGGGTAGCTTCCAGAGGTCACTCCTCGGCTATCGCCGCCCCGAAGTGGACGAGGCGATGGCGGCACGCGAGAGGAGGATCAACGAACTCGGCCGGCGCCTCGCTGCGCGGCCGAGCTCGTCGAGGAGGAGCTCTCCTCGCTCTCGGTGATGGTGATCGACCGCGAGCGCGAGATCCGCGTCCTCAACGAAAAACTTCGCGAGTCCGACGAACGCTACGAGCGCAGCATCGCCTCACTGGACGCGGTCAACGTCAGGCTCCAGGAAATCGAGGAGCAGGCTCGCGGCCAGGCGACCCGGATCCGGATGAAAGCCCTGCGCGAGGCGGTCGAGGTCGGCCGGCGCGTCCAGGAGCTCTCCGACGCCGGGATTCCGATCGAGGAGAACGGAGCCGCGCCGGAGCCGACCAACGGCAACGTCACGATCCCCCCGCAGGAGCTGTTCGCGGGCCCGGTCAAAGTCGAGGTCGGGCCCCTGGGCGACTACGCCCAGCTGGTCGGGATCGAGGACGCGATCGGCCAGCTCGGAGCCACCGAAGTCTCGATCGAGCGCTTCTCCGAGGGGCGCGCGACCCTCTCGATGCACCTCGACGAGCCGGTCGAGCTGCTGCGGGCGCTCGAAGAGCACGCTCCGCTCGAGTTCAACGTCCACCGCGCCGCCGACGAGAACCAGATTCTCGACGCCGACGAGGATCAGGGCCCAGGCCGCCACGCGGCCTAGCGCTTCTCCTCCGTAGAGCTAGAATCCGCGATCCCGGGGCTGTAGCTCAGCTGGAAGAGCGTCGCGCTGGCAGCGCGAAGGTCAGGGGTTCGAGCCCCCTCAGCTCCATCTCATCCCGCGGCAGGCTCGGCCAGGCTCTCCAGAGCCGATGCCGCCGCCTTCGGTCCGCCCGCCTGACCGAACCGCTCGCGCATCCGCTCGGCGCCGGGGCGGCGGCTGATCGCCTCGTCGACCGCCGTGCGCAGGCGCTCGGGATTCAGGCGGGTCGCCTTTAGGCTGGTGCCGGCGCCGCTGTGCTCAACCCTGCGCGCGATCTCGAACTGGTCGCGGAGGAAGGGGACGACGCAGACCGGAACACCGGCGGCGAGTGACTTCTGGGTCGTCCCCATGCCGCCGTGGGAGACGACCGCGGCCGCCCGCCGCAGGATCGGCCCGTGCGGCAGGTATCGCTCGACGACGGCGTTGCCCGGCGCGCTGAACTGCCCGGGGTCGTGGGCGGCTGTCGTCACCACCAGGCGGTAGGGGCGGTCGGCGAAGGCCTCGAGCGCGGTCTCGATCAGGGCGCCGTCGTCCTGGAATTCGGTCGAGGCGGTGCAGAGGACGATCGGCCGCTCCTCCTCGGTCAGCCACTGGGGGTCGCCGTCACCGCCGTCGGGCGGCTCCCAGAGGCCAGGGCCGACCTGGCGCACGCTCGGCGGCCAGGTGCGCGGGTATTCGAATGGCTCGGCGGAGAAGTGGAGCAGGAGCGGCGCCGAGACGAAGTACTCGAAGGGCTGCTCGAAGGCGGGAAGCCCCAGCTTCTTTCGCTGCGCGTTGAAGGGCGGGGCGACGGAGCGGAAGGCCAGCCCGTTGACTGCGTTGACGGCCGCGTCCCTCAGCCGTGTGAGCGCGCCGGTGGGCGGCGGGAAGCCCGGGCCGTAGGCGGGAACCCCCCGAGCCGGAACCGGGAAGGGATAGGGGAGGTAGTGGCCCCAGGGGACGCCCGCCGCTTCGGCCGCGGCGGAGGCGCCGATGCAGTTGATGTCGATCCAGGTGAGGTCGGGTCGGACCCGCTCCAGGGCCGCTCCCAGCTCCTCGATCTCGTACTCGGCGCGTCGTGCGAACGCGGCGAAGAGGCGGCGGGTCGCGCCCAGCGGCGTCCTCGCCTTCCAGTCGTCGACCTCAATCGCCTCGATGCGGGCGTCGATCGGCTCGGCCTCGAGCCCGGCCCTCCTCAGCGTCTCGACCCTCGCGGCGCCGGTCTGCATCGACACAGCGTGTCCGCGCTCGAGCAGCTCCAGCGCCGTCTCCACCGGCGGGTAGACGTGCCCGGGGCCGGGGCTCGTGTAGATCAGGAATCTCGCCATCAGAGCGCGCCGGCCAGCTTCTCGACCATCGCCAGGATCGTCGCCTCGGCCTCTCGCGGCGAGTGGCCGACGTCGAAGCGCAGCAGCTTCCAGCTGAGGAGGTCGGTGGCGAGGACCAGCTGGGAATGCGTTCTCTCGCGCTCGGCCCGGCTCAACGGCTCGAGGAGCCCCGCGAAGACGTCGCCCACCCAGGCCCGGTGATATGCGCGCCCGCGCTCGGTCATCTCCCGCACCGCCGGGAAGCGCATCTCCTCGGCGAGCATGTGCAGCGCGGCCCTGCCGTCGCGCTCGTAGTCGGCCAGCAGTCCGCGCACCGCCTGCGCGGGGTCGGAGGGGTCGGCCTTCTCGCGGGCCCGGACCGCGCCGCGCGCCCAGGCCTCGTAGGCGGCGAGGAAGAGGCCCTCCTTGCCGCCGAAGTGGGTGACGACCGTCTGGACGCTGACCCCGGCGCGGCCGGCGACCTCGGCCAGCGTCACCTCGTCGAAGGCCTTCTTGGAGAAGCGCCGCCACGCGGCGGTGCGGATCCGGTCGGCGGTCGCGCTCGAGCGCTGGGCCCGCAGGCTCATGTCATAGCTGCGCTTCCCGGTGCTCGCGGCGATTGCCATTTGACTGGAAGCCTACTCAAGTCAATTGGGCTCCGAACGCCGCCGATCCCTCAAAAAAACCACTGCGGCTGCCGATGAAGACGGATGAGTGCCGTCAACGAGCACGTGTTCTCGCATGGGATGCGCGACACCCGGGAGACCTTCGAGCTCTGGAGCCGGCGCAACTGGTCGGTGCTGGGCGGCTGGCTGGCGCTCAGCGTCGCGATTGCGCTGACCCTCCTCGGGGCCGTCTGGGTCGCCGCCGGACTCCTCACTCCCGACATCTCGCCGATCCACCTTGCCGGGTACACAGAACCCTCCGAACCCGGCGACCTGCTGCCGATCCTCTGGCGCAACTCGCTCGTCCTCGCGCTCCACGCCACCGCCTGCGTCGCCGGCTTCATCGCCGGCGCCTCGATGCCTATCGCCGCCGCCCAGCGCACCGGGATCTCCCGCTGGATCCACGTCAAGGCCGGCGAGCTGGCGATCCTCTTCGTCTGCGCCGTGACCCTGTTCTCCCTCTGCACCCAGGCCCTCTATCTCGGCCTCCAGGGCTCGACGATCTCCTACCAGCTCGAAATCTCCCGCGGCCTATTGATCGTCAGCGTCCTCCCGCACGCCCTGCTCGAGCTGACCGCGCTCTTCCTGCCCCTCGCCGCCTGGCTGATCGCCAGTCGGCGGGGCGAGTGGAACCAGCTCCTCGCCGCGACCGTCGTCACGGTCCTGATCGCGATTCCCTCACTGATCCTCGCCGCGACGATCGAGGTCTACGTCTGGCCCCACATCCTCGAGATGTTCTCCTCGGGCGTGCGGAACACGCTGGAAATCTGAGGGGTCTCAGCGCCAGAGCTCTCGGCGCAGCATGGCGTTGCCTTTCTCGAGCTGGTCGATGGTCGCGCCGGCGACCGAGCGCGCCCGGGTGGCGCGGTTGATGCGGGCCTGGATCTCGCGGTGCGACTTGCCGGTGCGGCGGGCGACCTTGGCGACCAGGCCGCTGCGCTCGCCGCGCAGCCGCTCCCGGGCCGCGTAGGCGGACTCCCGCTCGGGCTCGAGGTCCTTCGCCGCGGCTTTTGCCTTGGCTAGGGCGGCCGCCTTCTGCCCCGCGGGCTCGGGGTCATCGGTCGGGAAGAGCTGAAGCGTGGTCTCGCTCATGATCGCCTCGTCGAGTTCGGCGTCGCCCGAGCTCAGGGCGGCGAAGCTGGCGCCCGGCTCGCCCCGCTCGTAGTCCTCCGTCTCCTCCTCGGCATCCGGCAGCAGCTCGAGGGCGTGGCGGCGCTCCAACTCGATCTCGCGGGCGAGTGCCTTCAGCCGCGGGTCGGCCGGCATCAGGAGATAGCTCATCTGACGGCGCGGCCCCGGGGTCGCTCGGATGAAGCGGCCGACCACCTGGCGGAAGAAGAGCTCGGTTCGGGATGCGGTCGCATAGATGCCGACCCGCAGGCGGGGGATGTCGACGCCCTCGGAGACCATCAGGACCGAGACCATCCAGCGCCGGTCGGATGAGGCGAAGTCGGCGATCCGCCGGCTCGCGTCGGGCTCGTCGCTCATCACCAGCTCGGGCCGCTCCCCCGAGACCGACTCGAGCCGCGCCGCAACCGCCCGGGCGTGATCCTGGTCGGAGGCGATGACCAGGCCGCCCGCGTCAGGGTGCCCGTCGGCGCGCACCTCGCTCAGCCTGGCTTCGCCGTCGCGCAGCACCTCGCCCATCCACTCGCCCTCCGGGAGGAGAGCCGTTCGCAGTCGCCGCGCCGCCTCGGCCGCCGGCAGGGCAAGGTCGAAGTCGGCGCTGCGCAGGCGCCCGTCCGAGAGCCACTCCATCTCGCCGTCATAGGGCAGGAAGGTGATCGGGCGGCAGACCCGGTCGACCAGCGCCTGCGGGTAGCCGTAGACGTAGTCGGCCCGGCTGACGCCGTCCTCGTCGTAGGCGACCCAGGGAATCGCCGAGTTGTCGGAGCGGAAGGGCGTGCCCGAGAGAAGCAGCCGGAAGCGGGCGCCGTCGAAGGCGCTGCGGGTCTGCATGCCCCAGGCGGCCTGGTCGCCCATGTGGTGGGGCTCGTCGGCGATCAGCAGGGTCGGCCGGGCGCCGGCGGCCAGGCGATGTGTCTCCGGCCCGGCCGCGATCGTCTGGTAGGTGACGGCGACGCCGTGGAAGTCGGCCGACTCGGGCCCGTCCGAGTTAGGCCTGTTCGGCTCGAGGTCGATGCCGTAACGGGCTGCGTCGGCGGCCCACTGTCGGCAGATGTGGGTCGTCGGGCCGGCGACGACGACGCGCGATACGAAGTCGGCGCTCAACATGCGGTGGGCGATGTGGAGGCCGAAGGTGGTCTTGCCGGAGGCCGGCGTGGCCGAGGCCAGGAAGCTGGTATCCGAGTAGGCCCGCACCGCCTCGGTCGCCTCCTCCTGCCACGAGCGGAGGGGTCGGGACTCGGGCCAGGCCGGAAGCGATCGGGCACGCGCCCCGCCGCGGGTCAGTTGCTGAGGGGCGTCGTACAAGGGCGCGGAACAATAGGTTCGCCGGCGGCGGAGGTGGCCCCTCGGCGGGGCGAGGGGGCCGCTCCATAGGATCCAGCCATGGCCAGGTACGACGCCCGCGCGATCGAGAGGAAGTGGCAGGCGGTCTGGGCCGAGGAGAAGACCTGGGAGGTCCCGAATCCCGGCCAGCCCGGCTTTGACGCCTCGAAGCCGAAGTCCTACGTCCTCGAGATGCTTCCCTACCCCTCCGGGGAGCCCCATGTCGGGCACCTCAAGTGCTACGCGGTCGGCGACGCGATCGCCCACTTCCGCCGCCGCCACGGCTTCGAGGTGATCCACCCGATGGGCTACGACGCCTTCGGCCTCCCGGCCGAGAACAACGCGATCAAGACCGGCGAGTCGCCGCGCGATGCGACTGAGCGCTCGATCGAGTCCTTCCGCCGCCAGTTCCGCGAGTGGGGGATCTCGATCGACTGGTCGCGCGAGATCGGGACCCACACCCCCGAGTACTACCGCTGGACCCAGTGGATCTTCCTGCGGCTCTTCGAGAAGGGGCTCGCATACCGCACCGAGGCGCCGGTCCAGTGGTGCCCGAAGGACGCCACGGTCCTCGCCAACGAGCAGGTCGTCGACGGCCGCTGTGAGCGCTGCGGGACCCCGGTCGTGCAGAAAAAGCTCGAGCAGTGGTTCTTCAAGATCACCGACTACGCCGAGCGCCTGCTCGCCGACTTCGATCGGCTCGAGTCCTGGCCCGAGCACGTGATCACGATGCAGCGCAACTGGATCGGCCGCTCCGAGGGCGCCGAGGTCGTCTTCCGATGCGATGAGGTGAGTCTCGACTTCCCGGTCTTCACGACGCGTCCCGACACCCTCTTCGGCGCGACCTTCTTCGTCCTCGCCCCCGAGCACCCCGAGCTCGAGCGGCTCGTCGCCGGCACGCCGGCCGAGGGAGAGGTGCGCGAGTACGTCAACCGGGTGGCCCGCGAGTCGGCCGAGGAGCGCGGCGACGAGGACCGCGAGAAGACCGGCGTGCCGCTCGGGCGCAGCGTCGTCAACCCGGTCAACGGCGAGGAGATCCCGATGTTCGTCGCCGACTACGTGCTGATGGAGTACGGGACCGGGGCGATCATGGCGGTGCCCGGGCACGACTCGCGCGACTACGAGTTCGCCAAGAAATTCGACCTCCCGATCCGGCGGGTGATCGAGGGCAGCGACCCCGACCTCGCCCGCGACGAGGAGGGGCTGCCGTACCCGGGCGACGGGCCGATGACGGGATCCGGGCGCTTCGACGGAAAGGGCAACCGCGATGCCTACGCGGAGATCGTCGATTGGCTCGCCGCCGAGGGCAGGGGCGAGTCGACCGTCAACTACCGCCTCCGCGACTGGCTGGTCTCCCGCCAGCGCTACTGGGGCGCCCCGATCCCGGTCGTCTACTGCGATCAGTGCGGCATCGTCGCCGTGCCCGACGACCAGCTCCCGGTCGAGCTGCCCGAGATCGAGGACTACGCGCCGCAGGGCAAGAGCCCGCTGGCGGCGGCAGAGGATTGGGTCGCGACCGAGTGCCCGAAATGCGGCGGGCCGGGGCGGCGCGAGACCGACACGATGGACACCTTCGTCGACTCCTCCTGGTACTTCATCCGCTACCTCGACCCGCGCAACGGGGACGCGGCCTGGGACGCAGCCGCCGCCGACCACTGGCTGCCGGTCGACCAGTACATCGGCGGGGTCGAGCACGCGATCCTCCACCTCATGTACGCGCGCTTCTTCACCAAGGCGCTCGCGGACCTCGGGCTGCTCTCGGTCCAGGAGCCGTTCGCCAACCTCTTCGCCCAGGGGATGATCACCCGCGACGGGGCGAAGATGTCGAAGTCCCGCGGCAACACCGTCGCCCCGGCCGAGTACGTCGAGCGCCACGGCGCCGACACAGCTCGCACCTACATCTGCTTCATGGGCCCGCCCGAGCGCGGCGGCGACTGGTCCGACGAGGGGGTCGAGGGCGTCGGCCGTTTCCTCGACCGCCTCTGGCGCCTCTGCGAGGAGGTCGAGGAGCGGGGTGGTGGCGCCGAGGACGGCGGCGAGGCGCCCGCCGGCGAGGCCCGAGAGCTCCACGCCAAGGCCCACTGGGCGATCGAGAAGGCGACCAGGGACTTCGAGCGCGGGTTCCAGTTCAACACTGCGATCTCTGCGGTGATGGAGCTCGTCAACGACGCCTACCGGCTCAAGGACGGCCTCTATGAGAGCCCCGAGGGAGTTGCCGCGGTCAGGTTCGCGACGACGACCGCCGCCTCGCTGATCTTCCCCTTCGCGCCGCATCTCGGAGCCGAGGTCTGGGAGCGGCTGAACGGCGGCCGCCTCTGGGAGCAGCCGTGGCCGGAGGCCGACCCGGAGCTGCTCGCGCGGGACACGGTGACCCTCGTCGTCCAGATCAACGGCAAGCTCCGCGACCGGATCGAGGTCGCCGCCGACACCCCCGAGGAGGAGCTGCTCGAGCTGGTCCGGGGGAGTGAGAACGTCCGCCGCCATCTCGACGGGAAAGATTTGGTCAAGGAAATTGTTGTGCCTGGGAAGCTCGTGAATCTCGTGGTTCGCTGAGTTTTCGCGGCTCGGGGGCGATTTTCTGGTACAAGTCGCGCCGATGCTGGTTCGGCGCCTCACAGATGCCCCCGTCGAGGAGTGGCACCGTCTTCGCTCCCACGTGCTCATGGACGCCGGCGAACTCGGGGCGCGCAACATGTCGGTCACCTGGCTCGAGGTTCCGGCCGGCGCCCGGCAGACGCTGCGCTCTCATGAGGAGGCGGAGCAGGTCTACGTCGTCGTCCGCGGCGCCGGGGCAATGTCCGTCGCCGGCGACGACCAGCAGGTCGCCGAAGGCGATCTGATCCTCGTGCCGCCGGCTACCGATCACTCGATCGCCAACGACGGCGACAGCGAGCTCGCCTGCATCTCCGTGCAGTCTCCGCCGGTCGCGGTCGCCGAGCTCTACGGCGGCCAGATGGCCGAGGTCAACGGCTACGACGAGGACGAAGACTCTTAGTCGAATCGTTTGAGTGAGCGTGCCACGCGCGCGCCGCCGCGGGGAAGGCTCGGGCAATGCCCGAGTTGAGCAGGTCGCAGCTGCTGGTCTACGGGGCCGTCGCCGTCGCGCTGCTCCTCGTCGGCGCGCGGGCGATCCGCTCCGGCGGCGGCGACCCCTCCTACTCGTCTGAGCCCGACGCGCCGGTCTCGAAGGGCGGCGCCGAATTCAGCATCGAGGGCGGCGGGCCCGACGTCGTCGTCGACGTGACTGGCGCGGTCAGGCGCCCCGGCGTCTACCGGCTGCCGACCGGGGCCCGGGTCACCGACGCGATCGAGAGGGCCGGAGGCGCCGCCGGCAGCGCCGCGCTCGAAGCGATCAACCTCGCGGCCCGCCTCAGCGACGGCCAGCAGGTCCTGGTCCCGGCCTCGACGCCGGGGGGTCCGGCGGCGGCGGTGGCCGGAGCCGATCCGGAAGACGGCCCGATCAGCCTCGGCAGCGCCACGGTCGATCAGCTCGAAACGATCGACGGCATCGGTCCGGTGACCGCCGAAGACATCGTCGAGTTCAGGGATCAGCACGGTGGGCTCGGGTCGGTGGACCAGCTCGACGAGGTCAGCGGCATCGGCCCGGCGACGATGGAGGCGCTGCGGGCCCGCCTCCAGCCCTGAGGCGCCCGTGCGACCCGGCTCGGTCGCGCTCGCCCTGGGGGCGGTCGTCGTCCTGGCGCTCGCGCTCCTGCACTCGGCGGAGGTGCGGGCGCGCGCCGACGCGGCGCTGGGCCGCGGGATGCCGGCGCGGGAGGCGGCCCTCGCCCGTGGCTTCGTCCTCGGCGAGGACGACGGGATCGACGCCGAAACGAAGGAAAGCTTCCGGCGCTCGGGCCTCAGCCATCTCGTCGCCGTCTCCGGCCAGAACGTCGCCCTCTTGGCGCTGCTCGCGATGCCGCTGCTCGCCGCCTTCGGGATTCCGCTGCGGGCGCGGCTCGGGTGGGTCCTCGGCCTGATCGCGCTCTACGTCCCGCTGACCGGGGCGGGGCCGTCGATCCAGCGGGCCGGGGTGATGGGAGCGCTCGGGGTCTTCGCGACGCTGGCGGGACGCCGCGCCTCGCGCCTCTATGCGCTGGCGATCGCGGCGGTCGTGACCCTGGCGATCGACCCCGGAATCGGGTCCGACGTCGGCTGGCAGCTGAGCTTCGCCGCGGTCCTCGGGATCCTCGTCATCGCCTCACCGCTGCGCGAGGCGATCTCGAATCGACTCGGCCTGCGGGGGCCCCTCGGCCGCACGCTCGCCGAGGGCGCCGCCCTGACCTTCGCCGCGACCCTGGCGACGGCGCCGCTGATCGCCTTCCACTTCGGCGAACTCTCGACGGTCACGCTCCTCGCCAACCTGCTCGTCCTGCCGGCCGTCGCGCCGGCGATGTGGCTGGGGATGCTGTCCGCCGCCGCCGGCCAGGTGCCGGGCCTCCCGGTCGAGGCGATCAACTACGTCGACTCGCTGCTGCTCGGCTACATCGCCGAGGTCGCGGCCTGGTGCGGCCGCCCCGGTTGGGCGTGTCTCCAGGTCCGGATCGGCCTCGGCGGCCTGGCGGCCTCCTACGGAGCCCTGGCCCTCGCCTGCGCCTTCGTCTGGCTGGCGTCACGAAGGCGTGCGGTCCGGCGCGTGCCTCGTCGCACGTTCAGGGCCAGTCGCCGGCGGCTGGTGGGCATGTGCGCCGCGGCGGTCGGCGTCCTTGCACTTCTGGTCGGGGGGTCGGGGGGCGGCGCGGCGGCGGGTCCCGTCTCGGGGCTGCGGGTCTCGGTTCTCGATGTCGGCCAGGGCGACGCGATCCTTTTCCAGCCGGCCGGCTCGCCGTCGATCCTCGTCGACGGCGGGCCGCCGGGAGACGGGCTCGCCTCCCTGCTGCGGGACGCCGGGGTCGGCGGCCTCGGCGCCGCCGTCATCACCCACGACCAATCCGACCATGCCGGCGGAATCGTCGAACTGCTCGGCACCGTGCCGATATCGAGGCTGGCCTATGGGGCCATCGATCGCCGGACCCGGACGGAGGCGGGCGCCGCCGGCGTCGGCCTCGAGCAAGTCGCGGCGGGGAGCCGGCTGCGCTCGGGCCGCCTCCGCCTCGACGTGATCTGGCCGCCGCCGGTACTGCTCTCGGAGGAGTCAGGGCAGGGCGGGGACCCGAACCTCCTGGCGCTGGTGATGGTCGCCCGCTGGGGGCGCTTCTCGATGCTCCTCACCGCCGACGCCGAGGCCGAGTCGACCCCGATCGACCCGGGCCCGGTCGACGTCCTCAAGCTCGCCCACCACGGCAGCGAGGACGCCGGCCTCGACGCCCTGCTTGATCGGGTGGCGCCCCGCCTGGCGGTGATCTCGGTCGGCGCCGACAATCCCTACGGCCACCCGACCCCGTCGACGCTCGCGACCCTCGCGGCGCACGGGGTGCGGACCCTGCGCACCGATCTCGACGGGACGGTCGAGATCGACGTCGGCCGCGATTCGATCGAGGTCTCCGGCGGGAATTGACGCCGCAGCGCCGCTCTAGACTCGAAGCCGAGCCGATGCCGTCCGAGATGAAGCCCCTCTATCTGATCGCCGGGACCGACGGCGCCAAGATCGACGCCACCAGGGCGCGTCTGCGAGCACGGGCCGAGTCAGAGGGAGGCGCCGGCGCGCTCGAGGTCTTTGAAGGCTCCGAGGGCAAGGGCGCGCCCGACCACGAGGCGCTGCTCGCCGCGATCCCCGCGATGTCGCTGACCGGGTCGCGGCGCTACCTGCTGGCCGACGGCGTCGAGCGCTGGCGCGAGCGCCAGTTCGAGGCGGTCGCGGGCACGCTGACCGGGCTCCCGCCTGACCTGACCGTGGTCCTGATCTCCCGTGCCGATGCTCCGTCCGAGCTGCTCGATGCGGTCAAGGCCGCCGGCGGAGAGATTCACCGGTTCGTCGCTGCCGACGCCCGGGCGATGCCGCGAATCCTCGTCGCCGACGCCGAGCGGCTCGGGTTCCGCCTCGACCCCGAGGCGGCGAGGGCGTTGGTCGAGCGGATGGGGACGAGCCCCGTGCGCCTCGGCAACGAGCTCGAACGCCTCGCCCTCTGGGCCGGCGAGGGCGGCGAGGTCACCGGCGAGGACCTCAATGCGATGGTCGCCGATACCTCCGAAGCGATCGTCTGGTCCCTCGCCGACGCGCTGCAGCAGCGCAACGCCCCGGTCGCCCTCGGCATCGCCGAGCGTCTGATCTCCCAGGGCGAGAGCGTCACCGGCATGGTCTACGCGCTCGCCTCGAGGATGCGCCGCTCCGGCCAGGGGGACCTCAGCGAGGCGACGGAAGCCCTGGCCGACCTCGAAGTCTGGTGTAGGGGCGGGGTGGACTACGGAGACGAGCTGGCTCTGACTCTCGCCCTCAGGCGCGCGACCGCCGCCGACTAAGCGGAGGCTGCGGAGGCGATGCGGGCGGCTTTGGACTTCTTGCGAGCGCCTGTATTTCGGTGCATCGCGTTCTTCTGCACGGCCTTGTCGATCTTCGAGGCGAGGGCCAGGTGCTCTTTGGCGATCGTCTCGGCGTCGCCGCCCTCGACCGCGCTCTCGAGGCGGCGGAAATGAGTCTTCACCGTGCTCGTGAGCAGGCGGTTCTCAGTCCGCTCGCGCTCGCTGCGTAGGATCCGCTTCTTCTGTGAGGCTATGTTGGCCATGAGTCATGTGCCTGAGCGGGCGCAGAGCCGGCTCCGGGCGGCCGCCGACTATAGCGACTGAGACCAGCTTGGAGACGCCCAACAAACCCGACCGCGACGAGTCCGCGGTCGCCGAGGACGCCGCCGTCCGCGCCGCCGAGGCCTTCGAGCCCGGCGAGGAACCGAGCGCAGACCCAGCTCCGGGCTCGAAAAGCGGGCGGATCGCCCGTTCGACGGCGTTCTTCTCGATCGCCACCGCGGCCTCGCGGATCGCCGGCCTGGTGCGGGAGATATTCGCCGCCGGCTACTACGGGGTCGGCGGGCCGATGTCGGCCTTCACGATCGCCTTCCAGGTCCCCAACCTTGTCCGCGCCCTTTTCGCGGACGCCGCTTTGCAGCCCGCCTTCATCCCCGTCTTCACGGAGCAGCTCGAGCAGAAGAACTACCGCGAGGCCTTCCGTCTCGCCTCGACGCTGCTGCTCTTGGTGACCCTGGTCCTGGGCGCGATAACCGCGCTCTTCGTCCTCCTCGCCCCGGTCATCATGCCGCTCTTCGCGCCGGGGTTCGAAGGCGAGGTCCTCGACCTGACGATCACCCTCTCGCAGGTCCTCTTCCCGATCCTGATCCTGCTCGGCGTCAGCGGGATCGTCGTCGGCATCCTCAACAGCTACGACCGCTTCGGCGCCTTCGCGATCGCGCCGTTCTTCTGGAACTTGACGATCATCGTCGTCCTCGTCGGGACGATCCACTTCTTCCACGGCCAGAACCGGATCTATGCCTACGCGATCGGGATCCTCGCCGGCACCGTGGTCCAGCTCGCGATTCCGGCCTGGGACCTGCGCAACACCCCGTTCAAGTTCAGCCTCAGCTTCGCCTGGCGCAACCCCGGCGTGCGCCGTGTCCTGCTGTTGATGCTGCCGGTGACGATCAGCCTCGGGTTGATCAACTTCAACATGCTGATCAACAGCCTCTTCGGCAGCCTCGTCAGCGACGAAGCGCCGGCCGCGATCGACAAGGCGTTCCGGATCTACCAGCTGCCGCAGGGGGTCTTCTCGGTCGCGATCGCGACGGTCCTCTTCCCGACCCTCGCCCGCTTCGCCTCGCGCGGGGAGACCGAGAATCTGAGGGCGACGATGGCCAATGGGATGCGGCAGATCCTCTTCGTCCTGGTGCCCGCCGCGGCCGCCGTCCTCGTCCTCTCCGAACCGATGATCCGCCTCGTCTACCAGCGCGGCGAGTTCGGCCCGGCGGATACGACCCTCGTCGCCACCGCGCTCTTCTGGTTCGCCTTCTCGCTGCCGACCAACGGGCTGTACCTGCTGCTGACACGCACCTTCTTCAGCCTTCAGCGACCGTGGATGGCGACCGGCCTCGCCGGAGTCGACCTGGTCGTCTCGGCTCTCGCCGCGCTGGCTCTCTACAAGCCGTTCGGCGTCGGCGGGATCGTCGCCGGCACCGGGATCGGCACCACCGTCGCGGTCGCAGCTCAGGCGGTGATCCTGCGCCGCACCTTCGACGGCCTCGAGCTCGCGAGCCTGCTCTCGACCGCGATCCGAATCACGATCGCCGCAGCCGCGCTGGCCGCGGTCAGCTTCGGGGTCTGGGATGCGCTCGACAGTGCCCTGGGCCGGGGGCTCTTCGGCCAGATCGCCTCGCTCGGCATCGGCCTCGGCCTCGGCGGCCTCGCCTATGTCGGCGCCGCCAAGCTCCTCCGCGTCGCCGAGCTGGAGCAGATCCTCCGCCTCGTGCGTCGCGGCTAAACCATGCTCGGCGCACCGCGCTATCTCCTCGGCGTCCTCGAGATCCTCGCCCTCGCCGGCTTCTCCGGCCTCGGAGCCACCGCGATCCGCAGACGCTTCGTCCCCGAGCTTTCAGGCGCTCCCGGGCTGCTGGCGACCATCGTCCTAGCCGCTGCTCTCCTGATCTGGGTCGCAGAGGCTTTGGGCTCCTTCGGCGCTTTCGAAGCTCTGCCCTACATACTCGCGGTCGGCGCCCTCGGCGTCGGAACCCGGACGCTCCTCCGGCGGGTGGCAGGGGATGAGGGGGGTCGAGGACGCCCCCGCCCGCAGCGCCCCCCTCATCCTCCGACAGGACCCGCCGGCCGAGCGCTCGATATCGCCACCGTCCTGGCTCTCCTCATCGCAGCAGCGGCAGTTATTCACTTCGCCACAGGCGTCAGGACTCGGCTGACCACAGGCATGACCGGTTTCGACAGCACCTGGTACCACGGCCCCTTCGCCGCCGGCTTCTTCCAGAGCGGGAGCACCTGGGACCTGCACTTCATCGCCCCCCAGTTCCTGGCCTGGTTCTACCCGGCGAACGCTGAAATCTTCCACGCCGCCGGGATGCTCGCCTTCGACCGCGACGTCCTCTCGCCGCTGCTGAACCTCGGCTGGTTCCTCGGCTGCCTGCTCGCCTGCTGGTGCATCGGCAGGCCCCACCGGGTCGCGCCCTGGTCGCTCGCGCTCGGAGCGATCGCGCTCAGCCTGCCGGCCCTCGCCGACCAGGCGGGCGAGGCCCGCAGCGACATCGCCGGCATCTTCTTCCTGCTCGCCGCGATCGCGATCGCCCTCAACGCCAGGAGCGTGGGGGGGAATCAGCGAGGCGACGCCGGCCCCGCGGCGGAGGGCTCGCTCTCGACCGCCGCGCTGGCCCTGGTCGGCCTCGCCGCCGGCCTCGCCGCCGGGACCAAGCTCAACTTTCTCCTCCCCTGCGCGGTCCTCGTCTTCGGGCTCGCGCTCATCGCCCCGCGCGGCCGCCGGTGGCGCGCCCTGGCCGCGTCCGGCCTCGGAGCGGTCGCCGGCGGCGGCTACTGGTACCTGCGCAACCTGATCCACACCGGCAACCCGCTGCCCTGGTTCGACCACCTCGGGCCGATCTCGCTGCCGGCTCCCTCGCAGGAGCTGGGCGGTCGCGAAACCCACTCGGTCCTCAGCTATCTGGGCGACGGCTCGGTCTGGTCGGACTGGTTCCTGCCCGGCTTCCACCACGGGCTCTGGATCGTCTGGCCGCTGGTCGTCGCGGCGGCGCTCGCCGGGATCGTGCTCAGCTTCGGGCGGCGCGCCGGGCCGATCTCGCGAGTGGCCGGGGCCACCGCGGCGGTCGCCGCCCTCGCCTGGCTGGTCGCTCCGACCTCGGCCTCAGGTCCCGAGGGGATGCCCTCCGGATTCGAGTCGGGACTGCGCTATTTCGCGCCCGCCATCGTCCTCGGCCTGGCGCTGCTGCCGACGGTCCCCGTCCTCCGCGGACGCCTGGCCGGCCTCTCCTCGGCTCGAGCCCGGACGTCCGTGCCGCCCGACGAGGACGTCGCCGACTCGTCGGGATGGGCCTGCGGGCGATGGGCTTGGCCCACTTTGGCGCTCGTCACCATCGCCGCGGTCGCGATCGGATACCCGGTCCAGCGCCACTACCTGCACGACCGCTACGCGGACCCGTCCTTCACCACGCCCGGCCTCAATACCGCGTTCAAATGGGCGCGCACGGTCTCCGGCGCCAGGATCGCGACGACCAGCACCCGCCAGTACCCGCTGTTCGGCACCGACCTCTCCAACCGGGTCCGGTTCATCGGCGTCGAGCGGCCGCACGGCGGCTTCGTCGCCGCGCCCACCTGCCGCGCATGGCGCCGCCTGATCGACGAAGGGAACTACGACTACGTCGTCGCCAGCCGCGACCGGGTCGAACCCGGCAAGCCGCCATATCCGCCCGCGGCGGCGTGGACCGCCGGCCCGGAAGCGACCGTCGTCCTGCGGCGGCCGCCGACCGTGGTCTTCCGCCTCCACGGGCCCCTCGACCCAAGTCTCTGTCCCCACGGGACAAGCGGCTAGGCGCGCGCCGTCAAGACCGGACAGGATTTATTCTCCGGTCGATGCCCGCCCGGGGACCGCACGACGAGTTCGACAGCGCCGCTGAAACGCTGCGCGCCGGCTACGCCGAGTTCAACCGCGATCAGGACGTCGAGGCGATCGGCCGCAAATACATCGCGCCCGACATCGAGTACGTGACCCGCGACGGCACCTTCAACGGGCCGGACCGGCTCCTCAGCGAACTCGGGGTCCAGCAGGAAAACTGGCGGGTGGAGACCGATATCGAGGAGATCCTCGACGCCGGGGAGGGAGCCCTGGTCATGCTGACCAAGATCAGCAGGATCGAGCGCGACAGCGGCAAGGTTGTCTGGAAGGCCTGGCCGGCGGTGGTCGTCCGGGTCAAGGACGGCAGGCTGGCCTTCTTCGAGGGCTATGTGGACTCCCGCAAGGCGCTCGCCGATTACGGACTGGAGCGGGGCTGATGCCCGAGCGCGGGCCCCACGACGATTTCGAGACCGCCGAGAGACTGATCCGCGCGGCCTACGTAGATTTCGCCGCCAACGAAGACCTCGAGGAAATCCGCGAGAAGTACGTCTCCGACGATCTCGAATACGTGACCCGGGACGGGGCCTTTCACGGCCGGGAGTGGTACGGCCACGACTTCGAGGTGCAGCTGCTGAAGTGGCGCTTCGAGTCCGAGGTCAAGGAGATCATCGACGCCGGCGAGGGCGCGGTGATCGTGATGATCGAGCTGCGGCGCATCGATCGCGAGAGCGGCGAGGTCGCCTGGAAGGTCTGGCCGGCCTCGGTGATGAGGGTCCACGACGGGCGCCTGGTCTTCTTCGAGGGATACATCGACAGCCGCAAGGCGATGGCCGCCCTCGGCGTCGAGCGGGGCTAGCTCCGGCAGTCGCCATACTGGCGCACTGCCCATGGACCACATCCGCAACTTCTCGATCATCGCCCACATCGACCATGGCAAGTCGACGCTCGCAGACCGCATCCTCGAGCTCACCGGCTCGGTCGACCCGAAGAAGATGCAGGCGCAGGTGCTCGACTCGATGGACCTCGAGCGCGAGCGCGGGATCACGATCAAGGCGCAGGCGGTGCGGGTCGAGTACGTGGCCGCCGACGGGCAGGCCTACCACCTGCACCTGATCGACACTCCCGGCCACGTCGATTTCTCCTACGAGGTCTCGCGCAGCCTCGCCGCCTGCGAGGGGGCGCTGCTGGTCGTCGACGCGGCCCAGGGCGTCGAGGCGCAGACGGTCGCCAACACCTACCTGGCGATCGAGAACGGCCTCGAGCTGATCCCGGTCATCAACAAGGTCGACCTGCCCGGCGCCGAGCCCGAGCGGGTCGCGGGCGAGGTCGCCGACCTGCTCGGCGGCGATCCCGAGGAAGCGCTCTGGATCTCGGCCAAGACGGGCGAGGGAGTGCTCGAGGTGCTGGAGGCGATCGTCGAGCGGATCCCCGCCCCGAAGGGCGATCCGGCCGCGCCCACCAGGGCCCTGATCTTCGACTCCGAGTTCGACCAGTACCGCGGCGTGATCGCCTACGTGAGGCTGGTCGACGGCTCATTCCGTAAGCACGAGCGGATCCTCGCGATGCAGAACGGGACCCAGGCCGACATCGACGACATCGGCTTCTTCCGGCCGGCGATGACCGCGGTCGCGGGGATGGACGCGGGCGACGTCGGCTACCTGATCACCGGCATCAAGGACGTCGCCAAGCTGCGGGTCGGGGACACGGTGACGGCGCTGGAGCGGCCCGCCACCGAGCCGCTGGAGGGTTATCGCGAGGTGAGGCCGATGGTCTTCTGCGGCCTCTTCCCGATCGACACCGATCGCTATGAAGACCTCCGCGACGCGCTCGAGAAGCTGGCCCTCAACGACGCCGCCCTCTCCTGGGAGCCGGAGACCTCCGAGGCGCTCGGATTCGGCTTCCGCTGCGGCTTCCTCGGCCTCCTCCACATGGAGATCGTGCGCGAGCGGCTGGAGCGCGAGTACGACCTCGACCTGCTCTCGACGACGCCGAACGTGCGCTACGAGGTCCACCTCACCAACGGCGAGTCGCACGAGGTCCGCAGCCCCACCGACCTGCCGGACCCGGGCACGATCGAGTCGATCGAGGAGCCCTATATCCGCGCCACGATCATCTGCCCCTCCGAGCAGGTCGGGGCGGTGATGGAGCTCTGCCAGGGGCGGCGGGGAACCCACGTCGACATGCACTACCTGAGCCCGCAGCGGGTCCAGATCCGTTACGACATGCCGCTCGCCGAGATCGTCCTCGACTTCTTCGACCTGCTCAAGTCGTCGACCCGGGGCTACGCCTCGCTCGACTACGAGCCGATCGGCAACCAGCCCTCCGACCTCGTCAAGGTCGACATCCTGCTCGCCGGCGACAAGGTCGACGCGCTCTCGATCATCGTCCACCGCGATTTCGCCTACGAGCAGGGCAAACGCCTGGTCGAGCGGCTGCGCAAGACGATCCCGCGCCAGCAGTTCGACGTCCCGGTCCAGGCCGCGATCGGCTCCAACATCCTCGCCCGCGAGACGGTCAAGGCGGTCCGCAAGGACGTCACCGCGAAGCTCTACGGCGGCGACGTCACCCGCAAGAACAAGCTGCTGAAGAAGCAGAAAGCGGGCAAGAAGCGGATGAAGCAGTGGGCAGCGTCGAAGTCCCCCAGGAGGCGTTCCTCGCGGTCCTCCAGATCGACGAGTAGCGCCATCGATTGGTGAATAGGTAGGTTTCCGCGCCATGACGATCAAGACTGAGGCGATAGGCAAGGAATGGCCCACCATCACCTACGAGGTGGGCAAGGAGAAGATCGGCGAGTACGCGCGCGTGCTCGGGATCGAGAACCCGGTCCACTTCGACCGCGAGGCCGCCAAGGCGGCGGGCTACCGCGACGTCGTCGCGCCGCCGATGTTCTGCGTCGTCTACTCGCTCGCCGGCGCTCGGCCCGGCGATGTTCGACTCCGAGGTCGGGATGAACTTCGCGGCGATGGTCCACGGCGGCCAGGAGTTCGAGTGGGACGAGCCCGCCTGCTCGCGGCGACGAGATCACGACCACCGCCAAGTGCCTCGAGATCTTCGAGAAAGACGGCAAGGGCTTCTACGTCTTCGAGACCAACTCGGTCAACCAGGACGGCGCCCAGGTCGTCAAGGGGACCTGGACCAACATCGTGAGGGGGGTCTGAGATGAGCTTCGCAGAGGGCGACCAGATCCCGGAGCTGCGGGTCACCCCGGACAAGTACCTGACCACACCGCTACGCCGGGCGCCTCGGGTGACTTCAACCCGATCCACATCGACCCCGAGTTCGCCAAGGCGGTCGGCCTGCCGGGGACGATCCTCCACGGCCTCTACATGATGGGCCTCGTCGCCCGCGCCAACGCCGAAGCGCGTCGGCGGCGGCGACCCGCGCTCGCTGAAGCGGCTCTCGGTCCAGTTCCGCGGCATGGGCGCGCCCGAGACCGAGATCGTCGTCAGCGGCACCGTCAAATCGGTCGACGGCGACAGGGTCATGGTCGACACGGTTGCTGCCCAGGGCGACAACCAGACGATTCGCAACGCCGAGGCGGAACTCCAGGCGTAGCGGACGGCCGGGCGGACCCCTCCCAAAACGCTCGGCGGGAGCCTCGCTGGAGTGTTTTGGGAGCCGACCGAGCGCCCTCGAGCGGCGCCGGCCGCTCCTAGAATGCCGGTGATGCCGCACTTCGGAGCTGTGTTGTCCTCCACGGCAAGAGTTGATTCTGCAGGTTGGTCGTTGACGCCTATCTCGTCTCGGCGCGGCCGGTCGGGTCGAAAGAGATCGCTGAGAGACCGGAGGTCGAGTGGGGCGCCGTCGACGGTGCGCGCGGAGCTGGCGGCGCTCGAGGCCGACGGCTACCTGACCCACCCGCACACCTCGGCCGGCCGGGTCCCGACCGACTCCGGCTACCGCCGCTACGTCGACCTGATGCTCGAGTCGCGGCCGCGCCGACGCCGGAGGCCGGTGTCGAGCTCGAGCTCTCGCGGCTGCGCCGCGAGGTCGACGAGGCGATGCGGGAGACGACCGCCGCCCTGGCCCAGGTCACCGACCTCGTCGCCCTGGCGACCGCGCCGCCCGGAGACCGTCGCGGCGACGATCCACAGGGTCGAGGTCCTGCGCCTGCGGCCGGACTCGGGTGATGGTCGTCGCGATCGCCTCCAACGGCGCGGTCGCCAAGCGCGTCTTCGACTTCGACCGCGCGGTCGACCCGGGCCTCGTCGAGTGGGCCTCGAGCTACCTGAACGAGTCGCTCGCCGGGATGAGCGTCGGCGCGCGGATGATCGCCGGCCGGCTCGCCGACCCCGGGCTGGGCCGCGCCGAGGCCGATTTCGTCGCCGCGATCGGGGCCACCTTCACCGAGCTCGAGGCGGAGCCCGACGACACGCTCTACATGGACGGCGCCGCGCGGCTGCTCTCCGACGCCGCGCCTCGGCGACCTGCCGCGGGCCGACAAGCTGATGGACGCGCTGGAGGGGCGCGCCAGCGTCCTGCGGATGCTGCGCTCGGCCCTCGACCAGCGCTCGGTCTTCCTCTGGATCGGCGATGAGAACCCGCAGCCGGAGCTGCGCTCGGTCAGCGTCGTCGGCGCCAACTACGGGCTCGCGCACCGCAACCTCGGCACGGTCGGCGTCGTCGGCCCGCTGCGGATGGACTACGCGACCGCGATCTCCTCGGTCCGCGGCGCCGCCCGCGAGCTCTCGCGCTACTGCGAGACCGTCTACGGCGGCTGAGGCCGACGGATGCCGCGCGACTACTACGAGGTGCTCGGGGTCCAGCGTGGCGCCGACCAGGCCGAGGTGAAGACGGCCTTCCGCGGCCTCGCCCGCGAGCTCCATCCCGACGTCAACGACCACGACCCCGACGCCGAGGAGAAGTTCAAGGAGGCGGCGGAAGCCTACGAGGTGCTCTCCGACCCCGAGCGGCGCCAGGCCTACGACGCCTACGGCCACGAGGGCCTGCGCGGCGAGCGGCTTCCCGCCCGGCGCCGGCTTCGGCTCGATCGACGACATCTTCCAGGCCTTCTTCAGCGGCCAGGGGATCCGCTTCACCCGCGGCCCGATGCGCGGGCAGGACCTCGTCCACCAGGTCGAGATCACCGCGATCGACGCGATGCTCGGGGCGAGCGTGAAGATCCCCAGCCACGAGGGCGAGCGGGAGATCGAGCTGCCCTCCGGCACCCAGCACGGGACCCAGTACGCGCTGCGCGGCAACGGCCTGCCGGGGTCCAACGGCGGCCCGCCCGGCGACCTGATCGTCGTCGTCCACGTCCTCGTCCCCAGCGACCTCTCCGAGGAGCAGGCGGAGCTCGCGCGAGAAGCTCGGCGAGTCGCTCGAGCCCCCGCAATCTCACGCGCCTCCCGGGGACGGCGGGAGGAGGGAACTTCTTCTCCCGGGTCCGCCGCGCCTTCGGTTGATCCGCCTCGCGGTCCGCTGCAAGCCCGAGCAGGCCGAGCTCGTCCTCGCCGAGCTGACCGTGCTGGCGCCCGAACGGGGTCGAGGAGGAGCACGGGCCGCGGCTACGTCGAGTACGCGATCTACGGCGGCGAGGGCGAGCTGCCGGAGCTCGGCGAGCTCGAGGCCGCGGCGGGCGACGGCCTGGTCGAGGTGATCTCGACCGAGGTCCCCGACGACTGGGCGGATCGCTGGCAGGACTTCCACAAACCGCTGCTGGTCGGCGAGCCGGCTCTGGCTGCGGCCGTCGTGGGAGGAGCCCCGCGAGGGGGCGATCGACCTCGTCGTCGACCCGGGCCGCGCCTTCGGCACCGGCGCCCACCCGACCACCCGGCTCTGCCTCGAGTACCTGCTCGAGCTGCAGGCTGCAGGGCGAGGCGCAGGGCGCCACTGACCGACCTCGGCACCGGCTCCGGCGTCCTCGCGATCGCCGCGGCAAAGCTCGGCTGGGCCCCCGTCCACGGCTACGACCATGAGGCGCCCTCGATCGAGGCGGCGACCGCGAACGCCGCGGCCAACGGCGTCGACGCCGAGCTTCGAGCTGCGTCAACCTGCGCGAGAGGCTCCCGGACCTCGCCCCGACCGGTCGTCGCCAACATGACCGCTCCGGTGCTACGTGATCTGGCAACCCTGATGACGCCTGATGTGGGGACGGGGAAGACTAGACGGAGCCTCCCCGCTGTTGCTCCGACGAGTCTTCACCCGATCCCCGACACCGCCGTCCTCTCCGGCCTGCTGCCCACCGAGCTCGACGAGATCGCCGCGTCTTCGCCCCCGTCGGCCTGAGGAGGCGGACCGCCGCATCGACGGCGACTGGGCGGCGCTGCTGCTCCGCCGCGAGCTGAAGGTATGCTTCCCGCCGATGCTCCCGCCGTCGTCGTCAGCACCGGCTACAAGTTCGCGCTGTTCCTGCACATCCTCGCGGTCGTGGTCGCCTTCGGGCCGACCTTCGGCTACGCGCTCTTCTTCTCGGTCGCGCCGCAGCACCCGCGGGCCACGCCCGGCGATCCTCGCCGGGGTCCAGAAGTGCGACAAGTACCTCGTCGACCCGGGCATGCTGGTCGTCCTCGCTGCCGCCTTCTACCTCCTGATCGACGGCGACTGCTGGAAGACCAGCGACGCCTTCATCGGCGTCGGCTTCCTCGCGATCCTGTCGCCGCTCTTCGGCCTCCAACACGCCTTCTTCACGCCCCAGGTCCGCAAGGCCAAGGAGCTCGCCGAACGCGATCTCGCCGCCGGCGACACGCTCAGCGACGAGTTCGAAGCGGTCGGCGCAGCGGATCGGCAAAGTCGGGACCCTCGCCGGGCTGATCGTCGTCGTGACGATCTTCTTCATGGCGTACAAGCCGTTCCTATAGACGCCTCGCTCCCCGATAGCGATGTTCGACTCCGGGGTCGGCGGGCTCACCGTCCTCCACGAGTGCCTGGTCTCGCTGCCCGAGGAGGACTTCGTCTACCTCGGCGACACCGAGTTGTTTCCCTACGGCACCCGTGACCCGGACCGGCTGCGGGAGAGGATCGGCGCGATCGCCGAGCTGCTGCTCGGCGGCGGCGGCGAAGCTGCTGGTGATCGCCTGCAACACCGCGACCTCGATCGGCGAGGACATCGCCCGCGAGGTCGGCCGCGAGCACGGGGTCGAGGTGGTCCCCGTGGTCGAGCCGCAGGCCGAGATCGCGGCGGCGATCACCGACAACGCCAGGGTCGGCGTCCTCGCGACCCCGAACACGGTCGGCAGCGGCGCCTACCGCCGCGCGCTCGAAGCCCAGGGGCGCGCGCTCGAGGTGACCGAGGTCGAGGCGCCCGACCTGGCGCCCTTCATCCAGGACGGCTCGCCCTTCGACGAGGGCGTGCTCGAGATGGCCCGCGCATACTGCGCGCCGCTGAAGCGGGCCGAGGTCGACACCCTGATCCTCGGCTGCACCCACTACCCGCTGGTCGCGCCGATGCTGCAGCGGATCCTCGGCCGCGACGTGCGCCTGGTCAGCGGCGGCCACGCGGTCGCCGCCGCCGTCCAGCGCACGCTCGAGTCGCCGCGGCCTGGCCCGCGAGCCGCGACGGCGAGGGCGAGTACCGCTTCCTCTGCACCGGCGACGTCGAGTCCTTCCGCGAGCTCGGCACCCGCTTCCTGCAGATGCCGCTCGGCGAGGTCGAGCGGATCGAGGTCGCCGGCCGCCGATTACCCTTAAGCGGATGAGCACGCTCGAGCAGGTCCAGGCGGATGTGAGGACGGCGATGAAAGCCGGCGAGCGCGAGCGTGCCTCGGCGCTGCGGATGATCGTCGACTCGCTCCAGAAGGACGCCAAGCTCGGCGACGGGGACGAGGTCGCGGTGCTCCAGCGCGAGCGCAAGAAGCGCCTCGAAGCGGCCGAGGCCTATGCCGACGCGGGGCGCTCCGAGCAGGCCGACGCCGAGAACTTCGAGGCCGAGCTGATCGAGTCCTACCTGCCCCAGCAGCTCTCCGACGAGGAGCTTGCGGCGCTCGTCGCCGCGGCGGTCGAGGAGACCGGCGCCTCCGAGCAGAAGCAGATGGGCCAGGTGATGTCGGCGCTGATGCCGAAGGTCGGCGGCCGCGCCGACGGCAAGCGGGTCAGCGCAGCGGTGCGTGAGGCGCTTGGCTCGTAGGCAGCTGACCCTCGACAACACCGTCGCCGCCGAGCTGGCGGGCTCCGAGGACGCTGTCCTGCGTGCCCTCAGGGGGCACCTGGGCGACGTCGAGTTCCACCTCCGCGGCAACGTCCTCACCCTCGACGGCGAGTCGAGCGACGTGCAGACGGCGGCGACCGTCGTCGACGAGCTGGTCGAGCTGATCGAGCAGGGCCACGATGTCGCTCCGGGCACGATCGAGGCCGTGACCGGGGCGCTCGACGCCGATCAGGACCCGGCGGAGATCCTCGACGACGTCGTCTGGCGCCACCGCAACAGCAGGGTGACCCCGAAGACCGTCAACCAGAAGCGCTACGTCGACTCGATCCGGCGCCACACGATCACCTTCGGCGTCGGCCCGGCGGGAACCGGCAAGACCTTCCTCGCGGTCGCGATGGCGGCCGCGGCGCTGGCCGAAAACGAGGTCCAGCGGATCATCCTCACCCGGCCCGCGGTCGAGGCCGGCGAGCGGCTCGGGTTCCTGCCCGGCGACATCCAGGCCAAGGTCGACCCCTACCTGCGGCCGCTCTTCGACGCCCTCTTCGACATGCTCGACCCCGACCGCGTCAACGGCTACTTCGAGCGCGGCGTGATCGAGGTCGCGCCGCTCGCCTTCATGCGCGGCCGCACCCTCAACGACTCCTTCGTGATCCTCGACGAGGCGCAGAACACCAGCCCCGAGCAGATGAAGATGTTCCTCACCAGGCTCGGCTTCAACTCGCGGATGGTCGTCACCGGCGACATCACCCAGATCGACCTGCCGACCGACCAGCGCTCCGGCCTGGTCGTCGTCCGCGACATCCTCGAGGCGGTCCAGGACATCTCCTTCGTCCACTTCGGCGGCGAGGACGTCGTCCGCCACAAGCTCGTGCAGCGGATCGTCGCCGCCTACGACGCGCACGGCGACCGCGAGCGCTCGGCCCGAGCCGAACACGGGCCGACGCCGAGGTCTTGACCCTCGACCTGGAATCGCCGGCGGAGCTGCGAGCGCCAGTTACCGCTGCCCTCGAGGCGGCCGGGGTCGGGGACGGCCACCTGGCGCTGGAGCTGGTCGACGAGGCCCGGATCCGCGAGCTGAACCGCGAGCACCGCGGCGTCGACGAGCCGACCGACGTCCTCGCCTTCCCGGTCGACGAAGCCGGCCCCACCGCCGGCCCCCGCGAGCTCGGCGACATCGCGATCTGTCCCGAGCACTGCACCGACGTGACCGAGGCCGCCGTCCACGGCACCCTGCACCTCTGCGGCTACGACCATGAGACCGACGACGGCGAGATGCTGGACTGCAGGCCCAGATCCTGCGTCAGGCCCCGGACGCGGAAGCGAGCGAGCGAGATACCCCGGTCACGCGTCCGGCTTCATCGGCCTGGCCGGGCGGCCCAACGCCGGCAAGTCGACGCTCGTCAACGCGATCGTCGGCAGCCACGTCGTCACCGTCTCGGTCCGCCCGCAGACGACCCGGCGGGCGATCCGCGGGATCCTCACCGACACCGGGGCCGGCCATCAGCTCGTCCTCGTCGACCTGCCCGGGGTCCAGCGCCCGCGCGACGTCCTCACCGAGCGGATGCAGCACCGGGTCGAGCGCGAGCTCGCCGAATCGGACCTGGCGCTGATCGTGATCAACGGCGAGGAGGGGATCGGCGCCGGTGACCGCTACATAGCCCGCGCGGTGCTCGCCGCGAAGTCCGGGATCCCGACGATCTGCGCCGTCAACAAGGCCGACAAATTGGGCCCCAACGAGATCGTCCCGGTGCTCGCCGCCGCCGCCGAGCTCGAGGGCGTCGACGAGGTCTTCCCGATCAGCGCCCGCACCGGCGAGGGGCTGGCGCCGCTGATCGAGCGACTCGGCGAGCTGATGCCCGAGGGCCCGTACATGTACCCGCCGGAGGACCACAGCGACCAGTCGAGCGAGCTGCTCCTCGCCGAGCTGATCCGCGAACAGGTCCTCAACCGCACCCGCGAGGAGATCCCTCACTCGGTCGAGGTCAAGGTCGGCGAGGTCCTGACCCGCGAGGACGGCCTGGTCACCGTCGTCGCCGAGATCTGGGCGGAGACCGAGTCCCAGAAGGGGATCCTGATCGGCAAGGGCGGCGCCAAGGTCGGCGAGGTCGGCACCGCCGCCCGCGCCTCGCTCGAATCGGAGCTCGACGCCAAGGTCCACCTCGAGCTCAAGGTCCGGGTCCGCGACCGCTGGCGCCGCGACGAGAACCTCCTCGACCGCCTGGGTATCGAGTAGCCGGGGGCGCAGCCGGCGTCGCTTACGATGCTCTGATGTTCGAGCAGGTTGCCTTCGACGAGAAAGGGCTGGTCCCGTGCGTGGCCCAGGACTTCGCCAGCGGCGAGGTGCTGACCCTCGCCTACGCGAACGAGGAGTCGCTGGAGCTGACCGTCGAGACCGGCGAGCTGCACTTCTACAGCCGCTCGCGCGAGGAGATCTGGCGCAAAGGGGAAACCTCCGGAAACGTGCTCAAGCTGCGTGAGATCCGCTACGACTGCGACGGCGACGCGCTCGTCGCCCTGGTCGAGCCGACCGGCCCGGCCTGCCACACGGGCGAGCGGACCTGCTTCTACCGGGCCATCGACGGCGAGCCTTCTCCGGTTCCTCACGAGGCCCTCGCCGTCCTCGAGCGGACCCTGCGCAGCCGTGCCGCCGAGCGCCCCGAGGGCAGCTACACCGTGCAGCTGCTCGACGACCCGAAGCTGATCGGCGAGAAGGTCGAGGAGGAGGCCGAGGAGGTCGTCCGCGCCGCCCGCGAGGAGACCGACGAGCGGGTCGCCGAAGAGGCCGCCGACCTGCTCTACCACCTGAGCGTGCTGCTCGCCTCCCGCGAGGTGCCGCAGGCCGCGGTGATGGAGGTGCTCAATGGCCGTCGCCGCTGAGTCCTCGGAGCTGAGGCTCGAACCGAGCCTCGAGGAGGCGAGGGCGCTGGCCGAGGAGGGCAACGTCGTGCCCGTCCGGGCGCGATTCGTCGACGACTGCGAGACGCCGGTCTCGGCCTTCCTCAAGCTGCGCGCCGGCGAGGCGCCCGGCGCGCCCTGCTTCCTGCTCGAGTCGGCCGAGCAGGGCCAGGTCGGCCGCTACTCGTTCGTCGGCATCCGGCCCCGCTCGATCCTGCGCTGGAGCGACGGGAGGCTCTCCGAGGCGGGCGTCGGCGAGAGCGAGGCGCCCGACCCGTACGCGGCTGTCGCGGAGCACCTCGCCGCCTACAGGCTGGCCCCGGTCGAGGGCCTGCCGCCGTTCGCCGGCGGCGCCGTCGGCTTCTTCGGCTACGACCTCGTCCGCACCGTTGAGCCGCTCGGGCCGCCCAACCCCGACACCCTCGGCCTGCCCGACATGGCGCTGATGGTCACCGACGTGCTCCTCGTCTTCGACCACCTGCGCCACGAGCTGACGATCATGTCCTGCGCCTTCGCCTCCGAGGACGGTGAGGTCGACGCCGCCTACGAGCGCGCTGCCGAGACGATCGCCGACGTCCGCGCCCGCCTCCGGGGCGCCGTTCCCGCCCCCGAGCACCCGACCGTCTCCGAGCCGCCGCGCTTCACCTCCAACATGGAGCGCGAGGAGTTTGAAGCGGCGGTCGCGCGGATCGTCGAGTACGTCCACGCCGGCGACGCCTTCCAGGTCGTCCCCTCGCAGCGCTTCTCGGCCCCGCAGCCGGTCGAGGCTTTCTCGATCTACCGCGGCCTGCGCGCGGTAAACCCTTCCCCATACATGTACTTCCTCGAGTTCGGCGACTTCCAGATCGCCGGCGCCTCGCCCGAGCCCCTGGTCAAGGTCAGCGGAGACCGGGTCGAGACCCGCCCGATCGCCGGCACCTACCCGCGCGGCAGCGATGAGGAGGAGGACCGCCGCCTCGCCGAGCGCCTCGTCAACGACCCGAAGGAGCGCGCCGAGCACGTGATGCTCGTCGACCTCGGCCGCAACGACCTTGGCCGCGTCTGTGAGTACGGCTCGATCTCCGTCGACGAGCTGATGGTCGTCGAGACCTACTCGCACGTCCTCCACATCGTCAGCCAGGTCTCCGGGAGGCTGCGCGACGGGATCGGCGCCATGGACGTGCTGCGCTCGGCCCTCCCCGCCGGGACCCTCTCCGGGGCGCCGAAGGTGCGGGCGATGCAGATCATCGACGAGCTCGAGAAGGTCAAGCGCTGCTCCTACGGGGGCGCGATCGGGTACCTCTCCTGGGACGGCGACCTCGACACCGCGATCCACATCCGCACCGTCGTCGTCAAGGACGGCGAAGTCCATGTGCAGGCCGGCGGCGGCACCGTCGCCGACGCCAAGCCCTCCTACGAGTACGTCGAGTCCGTCAACAAGGCGAAGGCGGTCTTCCGCGCCGTCGAGCTCGCCTGCGAGCAGCCGGACTGGGCGTGAGCGCGATGAGGGTCCTCGTCATCGACAACTACGACTGCTTCACCTACAACCTCGTCCAGTACCTGGGCGAGCTCGGCGCCGAGATCGAGGTCGTCCGCAACGACAAGGCCGAGGTCGCTGAGCTGCTCGAGCGCGGCGCCGACCGCCTCGTCGTCTCTCCGGGCCCCTGCACGCCGGCCGAGGCGGGGATCTCGAAGGAGGCGATCCGGGCCTTCGCCGAGGCGGGGACGCCGGTGCTCGGCGTCTGCCTCGGTCACCAGTCCCTGGTCGAGGCCTTCGGCGGCCGCACCGTGCAGGGCGAGCCGATCCACGGCAAGGACGCCGAGGTCGAGCACGACGGCAGGGCCCTCTTCGACGGGCTGCCGAGCCCGCTGGTCGCCGGCCGCTACCACTCGCTGGTCGCCGACCCCGACCTCCCCGACGAGCTCGAGCTCAGCGCCAGCTTCGGCGACGTCGTGATGGGCGCCCGCCACCGCGAGCTGCCGGCGGAGGGGGTCCAGTTCCACCCCGAGTCGGTCCTCACGCCGCAGGGCAAACACCTCCTCGAGAACTTCCTCAAAGAGGATTGATGCCCAACGACGTCCTCACCCGGGCGATCGACGCGGTCGCTTCCGGCGACCACCTGACCGCCGACCACGCCGCCGCGGTCCTCGCCGAGATCATGGAAGGGCGGGCCGGGGAGGTGCAGACCGGCGCCTTCCTGATCGCCCTGCGGGCGAAGGGCGAGACGGTGCCCGAGCTGGTCGGCCTCGCCCGCACGATGCGCTCGCTCGCGTCCCCGGTCGAGACCGGCCGCGTCGACCTCGTCGACACCGCCGGGACCGGCGGCGGCCCGTCGACCTTCAACGTCTCGACCGCGGCCGCCCTGGTCGCCGCCGCGGCCGGCTGCGCCGTCGCCAAGCACGGCAACCGCTCCAGCACGAGCAGATCGGGCTCGGCCGACCTGCTCGAGGCGCTCGGCGTCAACATCGAGCTCGACCCCGCCGCGGTCGGCGCCTGCATCGACGAGGTCGGCTTCGGCTTCATGTTCGCGCCCCGCCACCACGCGGCGATGGCGCACGTGATCCCGGTCCGCAAGGAGCTCGCCGTGCGGACGATCTTCAACTTCCTCGGCCCGCTGACCAACCCGGCCGGGGCCGCGCGCCAGCTCCTCGGCGTCTCCGACCGCCACTACCAGGAGACGATCGCCGAGGCGCTGGTCGGCCTCGGCAGCGAGCGGGCGATGGTCGTCTCCGCCGAGGACGGCCTCGACGAGCTCTCGATCTCAGCGCGGACGCGGGTGATCGAGGTCGCCAGCGGGGCCACCACCGAGGCGTTCGTCGAGCCGGGCCAGTACGTCCGCCGAGGCCGAGCTGGAGGAGGTCGCCGGCGGCACCCCCGAGGAGAACGCCGCCGTGACCCGCGCCGTCTTCGCCGGCGAGCTCGGGCCCCGGCGCGACCTCGTCCTCCTCAACGCCGGCGCCGCGATCTACGTCGGCGGCGGCGCCCCGAGAGCCTCGGCGCGGGGGTCGAGCGGGCGGCCGAGACGATCGACTGCGGCGAGGCAGGAATCTTGCTCGACGCGGCTGATCGCAGCGACCGGCGGCATCGACCGTCTAGGCTTCGTACGTCCAGTGGGAATGATCGAGCAGCTCATCGCGGCGGCCCGCGAGGGAGTCGACGCGTCGCCGCGGCCAGGTACCGCAGGCCGATCTCGAGGCGCAGCTCCGCGAGCGCGGAGACGGACCGTCCGTTCAACGAGGCCCTGGTCACGGCCCGGGCCTCTCGCTGATCGCCGAGTTCAAGCGGCGCTCGCCGAGCGCCGGCGAGATCCGCGCCGACGCCGACGTCGCCGAGCAGGTCGCGCGCCTACGAGCGCGGCGGCGCCGCGGCGCTCTCGGTCCTCACCGACGAGACCCACTTCGGCGGCTCGCTCGACGACCTCGCGCGGCCGCGCGGCGGCCTGCGACCTGCCGATCCTCCGCAAGGACTTCATCGTCGACCCCTACCAGCTCTACGAGGCCGCGGTCAACGGCGCCGACGCGATCCTGCTGATCGTCCGCGCCCTCGACGACGAGCGGCTCGCGCGCCCTCTACGAGGAGGCCCGCGGGCTCGACCTCGACTGCCTGGTCGAGGTCCACGACGAGGAGGAGCTCGAGCGGGCGCTCGAGGCCGACGCCGAGGTGATCGGGATCAACAACCGCAACCTCGACGAGCGCACGGTCGACGTCGAGACCACCTACGAGCTGATGCCCGACGTCCCGGCCGGCAAGACGGTGGTCGCCGAGAGCGGCATCTCCGAGCGCGCCGAGCTCGAAGAGCTCGAGCGGATCGGCGTCGACGCGGTCCTGATCGGCGACGCCCTGATGGGCGCCGGCGACCCCGAGGCGATGACCCGCGAGCTGACGGGCGCCGACGAGGCACCACGCGAGCACCACCTGCCGTAGCGCCAGATTTCGGAACTCTTTCGTGCGTCTTTAGAGAGGGCAGACAGCGATCCGTCGCATCCTCGTCCGGCGATGAAGACGACCAAAGAGCTTCTTCCGCACGCCCTTCGGCTCCGCCGTTGCTCGGCGGCCTCCTCGTCGGCCTCTTCGGCTGGCTCGCGATCGCCGCCGGCTGGGTCGACTCGAAGACGACGACCACCGCCGCCGACCGGGACCGCGGCGCTGACGGCGCCGATCGCCAACCACGAACAGCGGCGACACCAACGTCGTCAACGAGATCTACAAGCACGACGGCCAGGGCGTCGCCTTCATCGAAGCCGACGAGCCGGCCAAGAAGTCGCCCCGACCCCCTTCAACCCGTTCGGCGAATCCGAAGGCGGCGGCACCGCCACCGGCTCCGGCTTCGTGATCGACACCGACGGCCACATCCTCACCAACGACCACGTCGTCGAAGGCGCCGACAAGATCACGGTCAAGCTCGGCGCCTCGGACACGCCTACCCGGCCAAGGTCGTCGGCACCGACCCCTCCACCGACGTCGCGCTGCTCAAGGTCGACGTCCCCGCCGACCAGCTCCACCCGCTCGCCCTCGGCGACTCCTCGAAGGTCGAAGTCGGCGACCCGGTCGTCGCGATCGGCAACCCGTTCGGCCTCGACCGCACCGTCACCAGCGGCATCGTCTCCGCCCTCCAGCGGCAGATCGAAGCGCCCGCCGGCTTCTCGATCTCCCACGTGATCCAGACCGACGCGGCGATCAACCCCGGCAACTCCGGCGGCCCGCTGATCAACGCCGAAGGGCGAGTGATCGGGATCAACTCGCAGATCGAGACCGGCGGCGGCGGCAACGGCAACGTCGGCATCGGCTTCGCGATCCCGATCAACACCGCCCGCGAAGTCGCCAAGCAGATCGAGGAAAACGGCAAGGTCGACGCACGCCTACCTCGGGATCAGCGGCGGCAGCGTCACCCCCGACCTCGCCAAGGCGCTCAACCTCCCGGTCGACGAAGGCGTCCTCGTCGCCGAAGTCGTCAAGGGCGGCCCGGCCGACAAAGCCGGGATCGAAGGCGGCAACACCGAAGCGACGATCGAAGGCGCGAAAGTCACCCTCGGCGGCGACATCATCACCAAGATCGACGGCAAGCCGATCGCCGAAATGGAAGACCTGGTCGACATCGTCAACTCGAAGCAGCCCGGTGATCAGATCGAAGTCACGGTCCTCCGCGGCGGCGACGAAAAGACCGTCAAGGTCACCCTCGGCAACCGCCCGAGCTCGGTCAAGTAGCGCCTCCCGTACCCTGAACGGGTGCGCGTAAAGATCTGCGGAATCACCAATCTGGACGATGCGGCCGAGGCCGTCCTGCTCGGCGCCTGGGCGATCGGGCTGATCCATCACGACGAGAGCCCGCGGTCGGTCGCCCCGGCCGAGGCCGCGGCGATCGGCGCCGCCTTCAGGCGCAAGTGCGAGGTGGTCGGGGTCTTCGTCAACCCCGAGCTCGACGACGTCGCCTCCGCGGTCGAGAACGCGAGCCTGACGATGGTTCAGCTGAACGGCGAAGAGGGCCCCTCGTTCTGCGCCGAGGTCGCCCGCCGCACCGGGGTGAAGGTGATCAAGGCGATCCACGTCTCCAGCGCCGCCGACATCCACTCCGCCGAGGCCTTCCGCACCGACTTCCACCTCTTCGACCGCCGCGACAAGGGGCTCTGGGGCGGCACCGGCGCAGAGCTTCGACTGGAGCCTCCTGCGCGAGCGCCACTCGGCGATCCCGGCGATCGTCGCCGGCGGCCTGCGCCCCGACAACGTCGCCGAGGCGATCGCGGTCACCCGTCCCTACGCGGTCGACGTCGCCAGCGGGGTCGAGGCCGAGCCGGGCCGCAAGGACCACGCGGTGATGGCGGCGTTCTTCGAGGCCGCCAAGGGCGCTAGCGTCCCGGCCCCGTGAGCGCCGTCGAGGAGAGATTCGGGCCCTACGGCGGCCGCTACGTCCCCGAGACGCTGATCGCCGCCCTCGACGAGCTCGCCGCGGCCTGGGAGGAGGCGCGCGAGGACGAGGCCTTCGGCGCCCAGCTTGCGCTCCTGCATCGCGACTTCATCGGCCGCCCGACGCCGCTCTACCTCGCCGAGCGCCTCGGCGAGCGGGCGGGCCGGACCGTCTACCTGAAGCGCGAGGACCTCGCCCACACCGGCGCCCACAAGATCAACAACGCGGTCGGCCAGGCGCTCCTCGCCCAGCGGATGGGCAAGCAGCGGGTGATCGCCGAGACCGGCGCCGGCCAGCACGGGGTCGCGACCGCGACCGCCTGCGCGCTGCTCGGCATCGAGTGCGTCGTCTACATGGGCTCCGAGGACATCCGCCGCCAGCGCCCGAACGTCGAGCGGATGGGGCTGCTCGGCGCCGAGGTCGT
The DNA here is from genome assembly GCA_963795295.1 of uncultured Solirubrobacterales bacterium. Classification (GTDB taxonomy): domain Bacteria; phylum Actinomycetota; class Thermoleophilia; order Solirubrobacterales; family 70-9; genus VRUE01. The sequence continues at coordinate 47,734 of CAWCHE010000003.1, read as the reverse complement.
CCCGGTCGACGCCGGCGCCAGGACCCTGAAGGAGGCGGTCAGCGAGGCGATCCGCGACTGGGTCGCGAACGTCGCGACGACCCACTACGTGATCGGCTCCGCGGTCGGGCCGGCGCCGTTCCCGGCGCTGGTCCGCGACCTGCAGCGGGTGATCGGCGAGGAGGCCCGCGAGCAGGCCCTGGCGGCGCGAGGGCGAGCTGCCGGCCCGGGTGATCGCCTGCGTCGGCGGCGGCTCCAACTCGATCGGGATCTTCACCCCTTTCATCGAGGACGAGGGGGTCGAGCTGATCGGCGTCGAGGCGGCGGGCGAGGGTCTCGAGACCGGCCGCCACGGAGCCTCGCTGGGCGCCGGGCGGACCGGCGTCCTGCACGGCTCGCTCTCATCGGTGATCGCCGACGAGGAAGGCCAGATCCTCGAGGCGCACTCGATCTCGGCCGGCCTCGACTACCCGGGGGTCGGCCCCGAGCACGCCCAGCTTCGCGACAGCGGGCGCGCCACCTACGCGTCGATCGACAACCAGGCGGCGCTCTCCGCCTTCGCCGCCCTCTCGCGCCTGGAGGGCATCATCCCCGCCCTCGAGTCCTCCCACGCGATCGCCTGGCTGCTCGAGAACGGCGGCGGCGAGGGCTATGACGTGCTCTGTCTCTCCGGACGTGGGGACAAGGACCTCGCCGAGGTACTGGCACACGGCGGTGGGGAGGCCGGGGGGTGACCCTGTCGAGCAACAGCGGGGAGGCTCGCCAGGGTCACCCCCCGGCCTCCATCTCCGAGGCACCAGGCGGCGAGAAGCGGTCGGCCGGCGAGGAGCGGGTAGGACTCGCTTTTAAAGCTGCTCGGGACGAGGGGCGGGCGGCGCTGATGCCCTACATGATGGGCTGCTTCCCCGATCACGAGACCTCGCTCGCGGTCGCCGCCGCCTACGCCGACTCGGGCGCCGACCTGATCGAGCTCGGGATCCCCTTCTCGGACCCGCTCGCCGACGGGCCGACGATCCACGCCGCGGCGACGACTGCGCTGGAGGCGGGCGCGAACGTCGAGCAGGCGCTCGAGATCTGCGAGGAGGTCTCCGACCGCGTCCCGGTCGTCCTCATGGTCTACACGAACATGGTGATCGCCCACGGCGGCGCCAGGGCCTTCGCGGCGCGGGCCGCAGCCGCCGGCGCGGCCGGGGCGATCATCCCCGACCTGCCGCTCGGCGAGGCGGAGGAGATCCGCGACGCGTTCATCGAGGCCGGGATGGCGATGGTGCCGCTGGTCGCGCCGACGACCGCGGCCGGCCGCATGGCCCGGATCTGCGCCGTCGCCCGCGGCTTCGTCTACGTCGTCGCGGCCGTCGGGACCACCGGCGAGCGGGAGACCCTGCCCGCGGAGCTGGCCGAGCTCGTCGCCGCCGCCAAGGCCGAGTCCGAGGTTCCGGTCGCCGTCGGCTTCGGGATCGGCACCCCGGCGCAGGCGGCCGAGGTGGGCCGGGTCGCCGACGGCGTGATCATCGGCAGCCGGCTGGTCCGCGAGGCGGGCGAGGCGGGCTCACCCGCGGCCGCGGCCGACGCGGTCGCGGCCTTCCTGCGCGAGACGCGCGTCGCCCTCGCCGGGTAATCTCCGCGCCGCATATGGCAATGGTCGTCACCCTCTTTCTGGCGCTCGCCGCGATGACGGTGTCCTACGCACTCGGCCAGGGCGGCCCTGTCGCCGGCCTCGTCTTCCTCACGGTGCTGTTCATCGGCGCCGCGATCCGCGTCGTCGCGCCGCCGCAAGGCCTAGGCGCGCGTCGCGATCACCTCGAGGTACTCGGCCTCGAGCACCATCGCCCGCTCGCCGGCGGTGTTGGCCTGCTCGAGGAAGCCGCGCAGGTCGTCGGTCAGGGCCGCTTCGCCCTCGCTGCCGACCCGTTCGTAGGCCATCTGGGTCGGCCCGAAGTACTGGCGGAAGAACTCGATGTAGTGCTCGGCCGAGCGGAACGGCTGCCGCGAGATGCGCGCGCTCGACCCGCAGGTCGGAGATGCCGTCGCCGAACAGCTCGCGGAGCCGGTCCTCGGTTCCCCAGAGCAGCGGCGACTCGAGCCCGGGAGGCGGCGGCGCGTGCTTGGCGATCGTCTGGAACATCGTCCCGACGGCGCCTCCCGGCGTCCAGTTGCCCATCCCGATCCGGCCGCCGGGTTTGACGACCCGCAGCAGCTCGGCCGCGGCCTTCGGCTGGTCCGGGGCGAACATCGCGCCGAAGACCGAGATCGCGACGTCGAAGCTCGCGTCCTCGAAGGGGAGGTCCTGGGCGTCGGCCTCGACGAACTCGACCTCGAGCCGCTCCGCCGCCGCGCGCTCGCGGCCGCGCTCGAGCAGCTCCGGGACGTAGTCGGCGCCGACCGTGCCGCCCCAGGTCCGCCGCGCGGCGGAGATCGCCGCGTTGCCGCTGCCGCAGGCGACGTCGAGCACGCGCTCGTCGGGGAGCAGGTCAAGCTCCTCGGCCAGGCTCTCGCTGGCGTTGTAGACGAGGCTGGCGACCATCGCGAAGTCGCCTTTCGACCAGATCTGCTGCTGGACCTGGGTCACCGCGGCCAGGTCGGGTGCTGAATCGTTCATCTCTGTCCTCCTCGGGGTCTGGCCCGAACCTATCGCCTCGCTCGCCTCGCCGAGTGCCTAAAGTGAGCCGATGCGGATCGGCGTGCTCACCGGCGGAGGCGACTGCCCCGGGCTGAACGCGGTGATCCGGGCGATCGTCCGCAAGGGCGTCGAAGGCATCGGCCACGAGTTCGTCGGCTACCGCGACGGCTGGCGCGGGCCGCTCGAGGGCGACAGCGGTCCGCTCGGCGTGCCCGAGGTGCGCGGCATCCTCCCCAGGGGCGGGACGATCCTCGGCTCCTCGCGCACCAACCCCTTCGCCGAGGAGGGCGGCGCCGAGCGGGTCGTCACGAGGCTCGCGGACGACGGCGTCGACGGGCTGATCGCGATCGGCGGCGAGGACACGCTCGGGGCCGCCTCCCGTCTGCACGGGGAGCTCGGCCTCAACGTCGTCGGGGTGCCGAAGACGATCGACAACGACCTCAGCGCCACCGACTACACCTTCGGCTTCGACACCGCCGTCAACATCGCGATGGAGGCGATCGACCGCCTCCACACGACCGCCGACAGCCACCACCGGGTCCTGATCGTCGAGGTGATGGGCCGCCACGCGGGCTGGATCGCCTTCCACGCCGGGCTCGCCGGAGGCGCCAACCTGATCCTGATCCCGGAGCGGCCCTTCGACATCGAGTGGGTCTGCGAGCTGGTCGGCCGCCGCTACGAAGCCCACTTCGCGCCGATCGTCGTCGTCGCCGAGGGCGCCCAGCCCAAGGGCGGGATGCCCGCCGAGCTCGACGCCGGCAAGGACGCCTTCGGCCACGCCCGCCTCGGCGGCATCGCCCACTGGCTCGAGGGGGAGATCGAGGGCCGCACCGGCAAGGAGACCCGGGCGACGGTCCTCGGCCACGTCCAGCGCGGCGGCACCCCGACCGCCTTCGACCGCGTGCTGGCGACCCGCTTCGGCCTGCACGCGATCGACGCCGCCGATGCCGGTCGCTGGGGCACGATGGCGGCGCTGCGCGGCACCGAGATTCAGCTCGTCGAGCTCAGCGAGGCGACGGCGGAGCTCAAGACAGTGCCGGAGTCGCTCTACAACGAGGCCGAGGTCTTCTTTGGCTAGGGCGTGGGGTGGGTCGCGGTGGTTTCCCCCGGCGGAACCCGCGTCGCCTTCGTCGTCTGTGCCTTGGCGCTGGCGTTGGTCGGCTGCGGTAGTGGCGAAGGCGTGGCTGACGGCGCCACCGTCACCGTCTATGCGGGAGCGTCTGTTTGCGCCGGTGCGAAGGCGGAGCTGGCGCGAGCCGGGGAGGAAGCGGGGTCGGTGAAAGTCCGTGTGCTCTGCACCAAGCCGGTCGAGGCGGGGGGGAGGCTGGACCTGGCGGCGGCGGGGGCGAACGCGCGTCGCGCGGTCCAGGACTCGAGCTCGGTCGCCTACCTCGAAACCCCCGGCCGGGCGGTTCGCTTCACCCGCCCGATCCTCGACGAAGCGGACCTGCGGATGATCCGCGACAGCTCCGGGTCCCGCGCACTCGCCGCGGTCCTCGCGACCCTCCGCGAGCGGTCCTCGGACGAATCGCCCCGCGAATCGCTCTGGACTGCCGCCTTCTAGAGCAGGTCCGCGAGCGCCGCGTCGACGTCGGTGAAGCGGAACTCGTAGCCGAGCTCGGTCGCCCGGCGCGGGATCACCCGCTGTCCACCCTTGAGCACGACCCCGAACTCGCGGCCGAACCTGAGGTCGAGCGCAAGGCCGGGGATCGGCAGCACCGCCGGGCGCCCGAGCGCGCGTCCGAGCGCCTTCGAGAACTCGCGGTTGGTGACCGGGTTCGGGCGCGGTCGAGTTGATCGTCCCGCTCACCTTCTCGTTGTCGAGCGCCCAGAGCAGGATCCCGACCTCGTCCTCGATGTGGACCCAGGAGACGTACTGCCTGCCGCCGGCGAGCGGGCCGCCGACCCCGAGCTTGAAGGGCGGGAGCAGCTCCGCCAGGAAGCCGCCGCCGGGGTCGAGGACGTGCCCGGTGCGGACGACGACCAGCCGCAGGCCCAGCGCCTCCGCCTCGCGCGCCGCCTTCTCCCACTCCTGCGACCACCTCGGAGTCGAAGCTCTCGCCGCCGGCGCCGGCCGACTCGTCGAGGATCGCCTCGCCGCGGTCGCCGTAGAAGCCGATCGCCGACTGGCTGACCAGCACTCGCGGCCGGCGCTCGCCGAGCCCGGCGATCGTGCCGATCAGGTTGCGCGTCCCGGTGCGGCGGCTCTCGAGGATCCGCACCTTCGCCTCGTCGCTCCAGCGCTGGTTGATCTTCTCGCCGAGCAGGTTGAAGACGCCTTCAACGCCGTCGAAGGCCTCGGCCGGGGGTCGTTCGAGGGTCGGCTCCCAGGCGTGCCAGGTGATGCGGGGGTTGGCCTTCCGGGCCCGGGCGGGGTCGCGGGTGAGGCCGACGACGTCGTCGCCACGGGCCAGCAGCGCGTCACAGAGGGCGGATCCGATGAAGCCGCTGGCGCCGGTGACGAGGACCTTCACGCGTCTAATGCGCTCCCGGGGCGGTCATGGATCACTTGACGTCGACGGTCGAGAAGGTGCCGGTTTCCTCGCTGAAGCGGGCGATGCCCTCGCGCTTGGCCTCCTCGACGACCGCCTCGGCGACCTTCGGTGCGACTTCGCGGTTGAAGACGCTCGGGATCATGTAGTCCTCGGAGAGGTCCTCCTCGGTCGACCGCCATCGCGATCCCTTTCGCGGCGGCCAGCTTCATCTCCTCGGTGATCCGTGGGGCGCCGGCGTCGAGGGCGCCGCGGAAGATCCCCGGGAAGGCGAGGACGTTGTTGATCTGGTTCGGGTAGTCGGAGCGGCCGGTGGCCATGATCCGCACGTAGGGCGCGGCGTCCTCCGGCATCACCTCGGGGGTCGGGTTGGCCATCGCGAAGACGATCGCGTCGTCGTTCATCTTCCCGAGCGACTCGGGCTTGATGATCCCCGGCCCGGAGAGGCCGACGAAGAGGTCCATCCCCTCGATCACCTCGTCGGGCTGGCCGCTCAGCTGTTCGGGGTTCGAGTTCTCCGAGTACCAGCGCTTGATCCCGGTCATCTCGCCGGAGACGTAGTCGGCGCGGCTGGTCGAGAGCGCGCCCTGGCGGTCGCAGCCGACGATGTGGGTGACGCCGGAGGCGAGCATCATCTTCGTCGTCGCGACTCCGGCGGCGCCGAGGCCGACCATCAGCACCCGCAGCTCCTCGATCGGTTTGCCGGTGATCTTCAGGGCGTTGAAGAGGGCCGCCATCGTCACCACCGCGGTGCCGTGCTGGTCGTCGTGGAAGACCGGGATGTCGAGGGTTTCCTTGAGCCGGTCCTCGATCTCGAAGCAGCGCGGCGCCGAGATGTCCTCGAGGTTGATGCCGCCGAAGGTCGGCGCGATCAGTTCGGTCGCCTTGATGATCTCCTCGGCGTCCTGGGTGTCGAGGCAGATCGGGAAGGCGTCGACCCCGGCGAACTCCTTGAACAGCATCGCCTTGCCCTCCATCACGGGCATCGCCGCCTCGGGGCCGATGTTGCCGAGCCCGAGCACGGCGCTGCCGTCGGAGACGACCGCGACCGTGTTCTTCTTGATCGTGAACTCGAAGGCCTTGGCGCGGTCGTCGTGGATGTCCTGGCAGACGCGGGCGACGCCCGGCGTGTAGGCCATCGAGAGGTCGTCGCGGGTCTTCAGCGGGTACTTGTTCTCGACCGAGATCTTGCCGCCGCGGTGCATCTGCATCGTGCGGTCGACGTAGTCGAGCACCCGCGCGCCCCGGGTCGAGCCGATCCCGCGCAGGATCCGCTCCCAGTGCTCGCGGTCCTGGGCGTCGATCGTGAACTCGCGCACCCGCTTGCCCTCGCCGCCGGCCCCGGGGACGAGGTCGACCCCCTGCAGCTGGCCGCCCGCCTCGGCGATCACCGCGGTCAGTTTGCCCAGGGGCTCCTGTCTCGCATCGAGCTCGACGCGGATGGTGACGCTGTATTGAGCGCTGACGGCCACGGCCGTCTATCGAATCAGATTCGGCATCGCGGCCCAACGCCGGGTGAATCATCCGTGTGGGCGCCTTGGTAGCGGTATGAGCGACCAAGGCGCCCACCGCGATGCGGAGCTCGCTCGCATCGCCGCGGGCCAGCACGGCGTGGTCTCTGCGTCGCAGCTTCGGGAGAGAGGAATCGACAAACACGCGGTCCGTCGGCGGGTCAGGGCTGGTCGGCTGCATCCCCTACATCGCGGCGTATACGCGGTCGGGCATCCCGCGGTGTCGCAGGATGGACGGTGGATGGCCGCCGTCCTGGCTGTCGGCGGCGTACTCAGCCACGGGAGCGCGGCGGCGCTTTGGGGCTTCCTGAGGCCGATGCCGGGCCCGGTCGACATCCTGGTTCCGAGCCGGAACAGCCGCCACGTCCGCTCTGGCATCCGAATCCGCCGGACGACTACGTTGGCCTTCCACCAGGTGACCCGACGTCGCGGAATTCCCGTCACCGGCCCCGCGCGGACGATTGCCGACCTCTCGCGGTCGCTCGAGCCGCGGCTGGTGAGGCGCGCGACTCGAGAGGCGGAGATGCTCGGCTTCGCTCATGGTCTCGAGACTGCGGTAGACCGGACGCGCAGCGAGCTCGAGTATGAGTTCCTCAAGCTCTGCCATCGGCGCCGCTTGCCGCGGCCGGAGGTCAACGTGCCGATCGGTGCCTGGACCGTCGACTTTCTCTGGCGGCCCCAGGGATTGGTCGTCGAAACCGACGGCTTCAAGTTTCACGCGGGACGCACGGCGTTCGAGGACGACCGCAAGCGCGATCTGGGATTGCGGGCTCTCGGCTATGACGTCGTCCGACTCACCTATCGCCAGGTCACCGGCGAGGGCGACGGCATCGCGGCGCTACTGCGGCAGGCGCTGGACGAAGGGTCCAATTGGCGCGGCCCAGGAGACAGAGATGTTTCTCTCCCTCGCTAGAGTTTTGAGGGGATGTTTGGCCGGGACTCGAAGGCAGGGACACGGATGGTGTGCGCGCTCGCATGCCTGCTCGCCGCTGCCCTCACCGCGTGCGTGGCCGCTCCGACCGCGAGCGCCGATCAACCGGCCGGATTCACCGGCGCCTTCCGGCTCCAGGGGAGCAACGGCTACTCGGTCCTGGCGCTCGTCTTCTCCCGCCGCGCCGACGGCAAAGGGGGCATCGAGCTCTTCGTCTCGGGCCGCCACGGCGGCTCCGCCTACTCGGCGCCGGCGATGGTGACCTCGAAGACGGTCAAGGCCGATCTCGGCGCCCTCGGCTCCGTCGATTTCGATCTCGTCGGCTCGGGCAGGACGGTCAGCGAGCACTCGATCTGCGACCTGACCCCGACCCGGTTCGAAGCGGGTCATTACGTCGGCAAGTTCGAATTCCACGGCGAGGAGGGGTACACGGATGCCGTCGCCAGCAGGGCGACGTTCACGCTGCGGCCGATCCTCAACATCGTCTGCGCCGGGTTCGGCTCCCAGGAAGTCAGCGCCGTCGACCTCCCCGGCGCCCGGCTCCGGACCCGCTCGCGCGGCGGCGGCCGCAGCGTCGCCCTGCAGATCAACAAGAACCGGCCGATGGGCCGCGTCACCTTCAGCGCGACGATGCGGGAACAGGTGGGGCCGATCCGGATCCAGCGGGCGGTTCAGGGGGCGGCGCCGGCAAACGCGTTCGCGTACGAGCCGGACCTGCACACCGCGACGGTCAGCCCGCCCTTTCCCTTCTCGGGCAGCGCCACCTTCCGCCGGGGAACCGAGCCGGCCAACCGCTGGACCGGCAGCCTCACGCTCGATTTCCCCGGCCATTCCGGCGTCCCCTTGGCGGGCGCCGCCGTGCGCGCGCACCTGGTCCACGCCCAGCGCAGGGTCGAAAATCAGCTCTGACGAGAGCAATCGCCCCTCTGAGGGGTTAGTGATACATGACACTACGAACGGCGCTCGCCGCCGCCGTCGCAACGCTCGCCCTCCTGCCCGCATCGGCGCTCGCCGACACGGCGCCTGACGACGCCTCGTCGCTCTACCTTCCGAGCACCGTGCTCAGGGTTGATCTGACGATGCCGCAGGCGTCGATCGACGCCCTCGAAGCGGAACCCGACGAGTACGTGGTCGGGACCTTCGCGCTCGAGGAAGGGGCCGAAACCTTCGGCCCGCTCGAAGTCGGCATCCGCTTGAAGGGGCAGGCCTCCGCGCGCGGCCTCGACCAGAAGGCCGCCTTCAAGATCAAGGTCGACGAGTTCGTCAAAGGCCAGCGCTTCCGCGGCCTCCGCAAGCTCACCCTCAACAACATGGTCCAGGACCCCTCGCAGATCCACGAGACCCTCGCCTACGAGGCCTTCCGTGCGGCCGGTGTCCCGGCTCCGCGCACCGGCTACGCCTTCGTGACGGTCAACGGCGTCGCCTACGGCCTCTACCTCGACATCGAGAACCTCGACTCGATCTCGCTGCCGCGCTGGTTCGACTCGACCTCCCACCTCTACGAGGCGAGCTACGAGACCGACGTTGAGCCGGGAGACATCGAAGCCTTCGAGGCGGATGAGGGGAAAAGCTCCAAACGGGAAGACCTCGAAGCGCTGGTCGCTGCGGCCAACGACACCGAAGGGGATTGGTCCGACGGCATGGCGGGCCTCGCCGACCTCGAAGAGATGACCCGGATGTGGGCCGTCGAGCGCTACATCGGCCACGGCGACGGGTACTCGGCCGACGTCGGCTACGGGACCCCGAACAACTACTACCTCCACAGCGAAGAATCGGGCCTCTTCCGGATGCTGCCGTGGGGCACCGACCAGACCTGGGAAGAGCACCTGAGCTTCGACGGCGCCTCCAAAGGCCTGCTCTTCCAGCGCTGCCTCGAAGACGAGAGCTGCGCCGCGATGTACCGCAAAGCGGTGCGAGGGGTGATCGCCGCGATCGACTCGCTCGACCTCGGCGCCCAGGCGACGAGCCTGGCGGCGCTGCTCGCCCCGTGGGAGGAAATCGACCCGCGGCGCGAGGTCACGCCCGAGGAAATCGAGGCTGGGGTGGAGAAAGTCGAAGACTTCATCGCCTCGCGCCCGGCCGAGGCCTCCGACTGGGTCGGCCCGCTCCCGGCCGAAGAAGGGCCTGGCGGGGACCCCGGCCCCGAACCCGAAGACCCGGTGCCGCCGATCGTCCGCGATCTGCCCCCGGCCCTGACCCCGACCCCGACCACCTACGCGACGACGCGACCGTCGAATCGCTTCGGTCTCGGCGCGATCGCACGGCGCCGGGCCGGGACCTCGCTCCGGGTCCACGTGCCTGGCCCCGGCCGGCTCACCCTCTCCGGGCCGGGCCTGAGGACGGTCGTCGTCGACGCGTCGGCGGCCGGGACGGCCAAGCTGGCGCTGACGCCGACCGGCGCGGCCAGGAGGCGATTGGCCGAGGTCGGTGTCGTCGGGCTCCGCGCCAGCGTCACCTTCGCCCCCTCGGGAGGCGACCCGGCGACGAGGTCGCGTTCGCTCAAGCTCATAGAGTGGCGGCGATGGCAGAACAGACGCCCGAGCTCTTCCTCCTAGACGGCAACTCGCTCGCATATCGGGCCTTCTTCGCCCTGCCGGAGTCGATCGCGACGGCCGACGGACGGCCGACCAACGCGATCTACGGGCTCGCCTCGATGCTGGTCAAAATCATCGACGAGCACGACCCCGCCGGCGTCGATCGTCGCCTGGGACGCCGGCATGTCGGGCCGCGAGGTCACCTACGACCTCTACAAGGCCCAGCGCTCCTCCCGTCCCGACCTCCTGCGCGAGCAGTGGCCGCACCTCATGCCGCTGGTCGAGGCCTTCGGCTACACCAACGTCAGGGTCGAGGGCTTCGAGGCCGATGACGTGATCGCGACCCTCGCCCGCCGCGCCCGCGAGCAGGAGATCCCGGTGATGGTCGTCACCGGCGACCGCGACGCCTACCAGATGGTCGGCGACGGGATCCGGGTGATGAGCACGACGAAAGGGATCAGCGAGACCAAGATCTACGACCGCGAGGCCGTGATCGAGCGCTACGGGGTCCCGCCGGAGCTGGTCACCGACCTGATGGGCCTGCGCGGCGACACCTCCGACAACATCCCCGGCGTCCCGGGGATCGGCGAGAAAACCGCGGCGCAGCTGCTGCAGAAATTCGGGACGCTCGAGGACGTGCTCGCCAACGTCGAGGACGTCTCCGGAGCCAAACGCAAGCAGAACCTGGTCGAGCACGCCGACGACGCCCGCATGTCGAAGGACCTGGCGACGCTCCAGTACGACCTCGAGACCGGCATCGACCCGGCCGACGCGATGGGCCGGCGAGCCCGACCGCGGCGTGCTGCGCGAGTTCATGCGCGAGTTCGAGCTGCGGGCGGTGATGGAGCGGCTCGAAGAAGCGCTGCCGGAGGGCGACGCGGTGCCCGGCCGCAAGGTCGAGACCGAGGTCGAGGTCGACGCGGTGGAGGGCGGACTCGAGGACATCGGCGAGGGCCCGGTCGCCCTCGGCCTCGACGGCGACCGCTGGGCCGCCGCCGGCGCCGAGAGCACCGTGACCGGCAGCGCCAGCCACGACGAGCTCGCCGTCGCGCTCGGCGAGCGGCCCGTCTCCGGCCACGACATCAAGTCCCTGGGCGGCGGCCGCCACGGGCTGCTCGCCGCCGCCGCGCGCGAGGGCGTCGAGCTGCGGCTCGACCACGACACCCTGCTCGCCGCCTACCTGCTCGAGCCCGAGCGCCGCACCTACGAGCTGGTCGAGCTCGCGCGCCGACGCCGGCATCGGCCTGGCCGAGGGGGCGGCGGCCGAGCCCGGTGACGACGACGGCCAGCTGGCGCTCGGCGAGGAGGTCGAGGCCGGCCTCGAGCCGGTCGAGGAGGCGAGGCTCGTCGCCGCCCTGGCGGAGATCCAGCGGCCGAGGATCGAGGAGCAGGGACTGGAGCCGCTGCTCGCGCGAGGTCGAGCTGCCTCTGGTCGAGGTGCTTGCCGCGATGGAGCGCGAGGGGCTGAAGCTCGACGCCGAGAAGCTCGGCGAGGTCGGCGCCGGCTTCGGCGAGCGGATCGAGGCGCTCGAAGCCGAGATCTACGAGCTCGCCGACGAGGAGTTCACGATCGGCACGCCCCAGCAGGTCGGCCGCATCCTCTTCGAGAAGCTCGGGCTGACCCGCAAGCGCCGCGGCAAGACCGGCTTCTCGACCGACGCCAAAGTCCTCGCCCAGATCCGCGACGAGCACCCGATCGTCGAGAAGATCGAGTCCTGGCGCGAGCTGACCAAGCTGAAGAGCACCTACCTCGACACCCTGCCGGAGCTGATCGACCCGCACACCGGCCGCGTCCACACGACCTTCAACCAGACGACCGCCGCCACCGGCCGCCTTTCGAGCACCAACCCGAACCTCCAGAACATCCCGATCCGGACCGAGATCGGGCGCCCCGTGCGGGCCTGCTTCGTCGCCGAGGAGGGCTCGCGCCTGCTCTCGGCCGACTACAGCCAGGTCGAGCTCCGGGTCCTCGCCCAGGTCGCCGAGGAGGAGGTGCTGAAGGAGATCTTCCGGGCCGGCGACGACGTCCACGCCGCGACCGCGGCCGAGGTCTTCAACGTCACCCGCGAGGAAGTCGACGTCGGCCAGCGCTCGAAGGCGAAGATGGTCAACTTCGGCATCGTCTACGGGCTGACCGGCTTCGGCCTCGCCGACCGGCTCAACATCCCGCGCAAGGAGGGTGAGGAATTCGTCGCCCGCTACCTCGAGCGCTTCCCGGCGGTGCGTGCCTTCCGCGAGGAGGTCGTCGAGCGGGCGAAGGAGGAGGGCTACGTGACGACCCTGATGGGCCGCCGGCGGCCGATCCCCGAGCTGCGCTCGGGGAACCCGAACACCCGCCGCCTCGGCGAGCGGCTCGCCGTCAACACCGTGATCCAGGGCACCGCCGCCGACATCATCAAGGTCGCGATGGTCCGCTGCCGGACCGCCCTGGCCGAGCGAGGGGGGAAGACCCGGCTCGTCCTCCAGATCCACGACGAGCTCCTCTTCGAGGGCCCGCCGGAGGAGATGGACGACGCGACCGAGCTGGTGCGGCGCGAGATGTGCGCCGCCTACCAGCTCGATCCGCCGCTCGAGGTCGACGTCGGCGTCGGCCAGGACTGGCTCGGCGCCAAGTAGGCCCTCCTCATCACGTTTTCCACGTCAGGCGTGGAAAACGTGATGAGCTACGAGCTGCCGTCGGCGAGCTCGCTGGCCTGTGGTCGAGGAGCCGGGGGTCCTCAGCCGCTCGTCGTCGTGCTGTCGCCCTGGTCCTCGAGCTCGATCTCCTCGAAGGTGGCGACGCCGTGCTCGAGCCTCAGCTCGGCCTCCTCGACGGTCGCGCCGACGACCAGCGCCGCGGGGGTGCAGTTGGCCGTGTGGTCGGCTCCGCGACCCGGGCCCTCGCTGGACCCCGGAGGCGTTCCGTCGTGCCCCGGAGGATCGTCACCGTGCTGGTGATCGTCCCCGTGGTCGTCGTTTTGATCATGGCCCGGAGGGTCGTCTCCGTGCTGGTGGTCCCCACGATCGTCGTTTTCGTCGTGGTCTGCGGGATCGTCTGCGCCCCCGCCGCTCGGGCCCGAGCTTTCTTCGTCGGCGCTGTTGCCCGGCCCTGAGTTGTCTTCGTCATCGCCGGCGTTGCCGGGACCCGAGTTGTCTTCGTCGTCGCTGCTGTTGCCCGGCCCCGAGTTGTCCTCGTCTTCCCCGTGGCGGGAGACCGAGGCGGTGGAGTCGTCGTCGCCGTGGTGGTGCTCGTGCTCGCACCTGATCCGGGTCTCGTCGGTGACGATTCCGCTCACGGTGTCGCCCCCGAAGAGGGTGATCGTGAGTTTGCCCGTGGTGGTGTCGTAGGAGGTGATCGTGCCGGCGTTCTCATCGCCGTCCATCACACCGTCATTGTCGCTGTCATGGTCGCGGGGGTCGTCTCCCGCCCTGAACTCACCCCGGTTGCTGAGGTGGTCCCGATCCTGGTCCCGATTCGCCTGGTTCACATGAGAGAGAGTCTGTGATGGTGCTCCCAGCGATCCGGGATGCGGTCGTGGTTGCGGTCCTTGGCGGCGGCGACACTGGGCAGGGCCAGCAGCGCCAGCGCGCCGAGGGCCGCCAGCAGCACCCCGCTCAGCCGGGCGCGATTGCCGTGGCGACGTCTCATGGTTCCTCCTTGGTTGCGAGAGTGAATTTGCACTTCACCGCGCACAACCCGCCCCGAGGACGAAGATCACTAACCGGCTTCGGGCGTTCCCCCGCCGTCGCCCGAGCCCGACCCTGAACCCGAGCCTGAGCCGGATCCAGAGGCGTTCGAACCGGAGTCGCCAGAGCCCGATCCAGAGCCGGAGCCCGACCCGGAGCCGGAGGTCGACCCGGAGCCTGATCCAGAGCCCGACCCCGACCCCGACCCAGACCCTGATCCCGAGCTGTCATCGGGTCCGCCGGAGCTGCCACCGCCCGAGCCTCCACCGTCGCCGGACGATTCCGGCTGCGGCGGCGCAGGATCTCCGCTCGGCCCCGGCCCGCCGGAGCTGCCACCGCCACCCGAGGTGCCGCTGCCGCCGGAAGTCCCACTGCCGCCGGAGGTCCCGCGACCGTCGTCGCTTCCTCCGCCGGGACCGGGGCCGCTGGATCCGCTTCCGTCGCCGCTTGCACCGCCGCCAGACCCGCCTCGACCGCCACCGGATCCGCCGCTCGGCCCGGCCCCGCCCCCGGAGCCACCGCCGCCTTGGCCGCCGTCATCGGAGCCGGAGCCCGAGTGTCCGCCGCCCGGCCCGGGGCCGCCGTGCCCGCGATCGTCGGAGGGTCCGCCCGGGCCCTGGCTTCCGCCCACGTCCTCGCCCGCCTCGGAGGAGGGGCCTTGCCCGGAGCCATCTCCGCCGCCGAGGCCGAAGTCGTCGCCTGAGGAGACGTCTCCGCGGCCACGGTCGTCCCCGGACCCCGTCCCGCTGCCGTCACCGGAGCTCGAGTCGGAGTCGACCACCTCGTCGGACCCGCCGCTGCCAGAAGAGGCGTTGCCCGAGCCGCTGCCGCCGCCTGGAACGGCGACGGCCGCCGCCGCCGCCTCCGTCTGGTGATCGGGACTGCGGTCCTTGATCGCCAGCCCGGTGCCGACCGAGCCGGCGAGGACCGCGGTGACGACGCCGACCTTGAGGGCGGTGCCCGCTCCTACGCCGCCGGCCGCCGCCGCGGCGCCCCCAGCGGCGCCGACCCCGCCGACGCCAGCCTCGGCGCCGCGCTCGATCAGAGCGCGGAGGACTGGCAGCGGGATCATCAGGCCGAGCCCGTCGCGGAGCGCCTGGCGGGCGCGGAAGATCGCCTGGCGGGCGCCGCCGCCGCTGGTCCCGAGCGCCGCCGCGATCTCGTCGTGGCTGAGTCCCTCGAGCTCCCGCATCACGATCGCCGCGCGCTGCGGCTCGGGCAGAGCGCGCAGGCGCTCCAGCAGGTCGCTCATCTCCTCGTTGCGCTCGAACTCCTCAGCCGCCGAGCGCGAGCCGGCATCGAGCGCCGCGGTCAGCTCGGCGGCCTCGGGCGGGCGGTCGCGAAGGTCGTTGAGCGCCGTGTTGCGGACGATCCGGTAGAGCCAGGGGCGCAGCTCGATCTCGGCGTCCGGATTCCGCCGCAGCGCCAGCAGCGCCTTCGAGAAGGCGTCCTGGGTGACGTCCTCAGAACGGTTGCCGACGATCGCCGCGGCGTAGCGCCCGAGCGCCCGCCCGTAGCGGCGGACGATCTCGTCGAAGGCGCTCTCATAGCCGTCGCGGACCAGGGTCACCAGGCGCCGGTCGGGCTGGGTGCGCAGGGCCGGGCCGGCGAAGAGCCGGGAGGCGAGTGCGTCTGCGGGCGGTGGGTTCATTCGCTTGGTCCGATCCTCCGGGTTACATATGACAGCAGGAGCGGCCCCGCGGCAGGGGCCGACGACGATGAAACACGCGCCCCGGACAAAGATCACTCTCGCGACCGGAGATTCCCGTGGATAGGGGTCTGGCCGTTCTGCTCACCGCAGGCGCCGGCGGCCTGATCGCGATGCAGGCGCCGATCAACGCCGGCCTCGGCAAGGCCACCGGCGGCCTGCCCGCAGCGCTCGTCTCCTTCGCGGTCGGGACCATCGCCCTTGCCGTGATCGTCGTCCTCAGCGGCAAGGCGGGCGGCCTCAGCTCGACCTTCGACGTCAACTGGTACTACCTGATGGGCGGGCTGCTCGGCGCGATCTACGTCAGCAACGCGCTGATCGCGGTCTCCGTCGTCGGCGCCGGAGGGGTCGCCGCGGCCACCGTCGCCGGCCAGCTCACCGCCTCGGTCGCGATCGACCGCCTAGGCCTGCTCGGCGTTGACCAGGTCCCGCTCAGCCCCGAGCGGGTGGTCGGCGTCGCCCTGCTGCTGGCGGGGACCTTCCTGATCGTCCGCTGAGCGCGTGGGGAGGCCGGGCGCGGCGATCCGCAGGTAGTGGTTGAAGGACCACTCGACGAACCGCTTCGACGCCATCAGGCGCAGCAGCGGCCCGAGGAGCCGAGGCGGGACGCGGGGGATCAACCGCTGCACGCGGAGCATCCAGCGGAACTTCCACTCGTGGGAGTCGTTGAACTCCGCGTAGGCGGCGGCCGCCGCCTCGCGGCTCTGGCGCCCCTCGACGACGCCGCGCAGCTCGCGGCCGAGGTAGATCCCGAAGTAGAGGGCGGTCCTGATCCCCTCGGCGGTCAGCGGCAGGCAGTGGCCGGCCGAGTCGCCGGCGAAGAAGACGCCGCCCTCGGTCGCCGAGCGCAGCTTGTGGGGGATCCAGTTGCCCTGGTACTCGTTGGGCTCCTTGCCGAGGTCCTCGGTCAGAAGGACAGTCGTGTCCTTGACGTGGAAGCGCGGGTCGAAGGAGCCGATCCCGATCCGCAGCTCGTCCCTGGCCGGGAACGACCAGCCGTAGCCGGCCGGCACGTATTTGCGGTCGATCCAGATCTCGAGGTCGTCGCTCTCGCCGCCGGGGTGGACCTCGAGCCCGCGGGAGAGCGGCGCGTCGGGCGGCTGGTAGCCGTCGCCGGAGGCGAGGTTGCGCCGCCAGCCGAGCGCGTCGACGACCAGCGGCGCGCGGAGGACGCCGCGGTCGGTCTCGATCGCGATCGTCCCGTCGCCCTCGGGCGCGGCGCGGCCGTTGACCTTCGCGGTCTCGAAGGTCGCGTCGCACCCGTCCCAGAGCAGCTCGCACATGCGCCGGTAGTCGAAGGTGGAGAAGGTCCAGGGGAGCCGGTAGCGGGTGTCGCCGTGCGGGGTGTGCATCAGCAGCGAGTCGAAGCGCTGGCACTCGGCGTCCATCAGGTCGAGCTCCTGCATCCAGACGGTCGGGATCCCGCAGGCCGAGGTCTGCCGCTCGCCGATCTCGTAGCGGTCGAGGACCATCACGTCGGCCCCCGAGCCGGCCAGCTCGCGGGCGACGGCGAGCCCGGCGAAGCTGGCCCCGCAGATCAGGACGTCATGCGTCCCCTCGAGCGGAGTCCGCTCCTCACCACGTTTCGTCGCCCTAACCGGCATCGCCCTCGGAGGCTACCGTCCCCGCGGAGGGTCGAGTGCTGCGTTGGGTGGTGCATAGCCCCGTCAAAGTCGCACTCGGCGGAGGAGGGGTGATTGAGAGCCCGTCACCCCCGGACGCGGAGGCCCGCTCGCGGCACCCCCGGAGACCCGCCACCCCCGGACGCGGGAGGGCCGGTCGCGAGACAGCCGGTGATCGTGAGCGCGACCGGCCCGGGAGCAGAGGAGGTGGCGGAATTCTTTCTGCCATTATTCGCCGTCGTGTCTGCGACCGAGACATTGACGCCGCCCGCTGCCGCAGGCACTCCCGTCGAGGGTTCGAACGGGCTCCTGCTGGAAATCGAAGGCAAGATCGTCCCCAATTACGCGGCGACGATGGTCTCCTTCGACGAGGGCGATGTCGTCAACGGCAAGGTCGTGCGGATCGACAAAGACGAGGTCCTCGTCGACATCGGCTACAAGTCGGAGGGCGTCATCCCCTCCAACGAGCTCTCGATCCGCAAGTCGGTCGATCCGAGCGACGAGGTCGAGCTGGGCGAGGAGATCGACGCCCTCGTCCTCACCAAAGAAGACGCCGAGGGGCGTCTCGTCCTCTCCAAGAAGCGCGCCCGCTTCGAGAAGGCCTGGCGCCGCATCGAGGCCGCCGCGGAGTCCGGCGAACCGGTCGAAGGCGGCGTCATCGAGGTCGTCAAGGGCGGCCTCATCCTCGACCTCGGGGTGCGTGGCTTCCTGCCGGCCTCGCTGGTCGACATCCGCCGCGTCCACAACCTCGACGAGTTCATGGGCCAGACGCTCGAATGCAAAGTGATCGAGCTCAACCGCAGCCGCAACAACGTCGTCCTCTCCCGCCGCGCCGTCCTCGAGGAAGAGCGCAAGGAGGTCCGCGAGCAGATCCTCGACCGCCTCCAGCCGGGTCAGATCGTCGAGGGCAAGATCTCCAACATCGTCGACTTCGGCGCCTTCGTCGACCTCGACGGCATCGACGGCCTGATCCACATCTCAGAGCTCTCCTGGAGCCACGTCAACCATCCTTCGGAGGTCGTCGCGATCGGCGACGACGTGCGGATCAAAGTCCTCGACATCGACCGCGACCGCCAGCGCATCTCGCTCGGCCTCAAGCAGACGCAGGAGGACCCCTGGCAGCGGGTCGTCAGCACCCACCGTTCCGGCGACGTCCTCGAGGGGACGGTCACGAAGGTCGTCGCCTTCGGCGCCTTCGTCGAGATCCTGCCCGGCGTCGAGGGCCTCGTCCACATCTCCGAGCTCGCCGACCATCACGTCGAGAGCCCCAGCGAGGTGGTCGAGCCCGGCGCCAAGCTCAACGTCAAGATCCTCGAGATCGACGAGGAGCGGCGGCGTCTCTCGCTGAGCATCAAGCGGGTCGAGGGCCAGAACATGCCGATGGGGGACCTCGGGGCGCAGATCGCCGAAGCGACTGAAACCGCAGAGGGATCAGACGCCGAGGCGGCGGGTCCTGTCGCGGAGGACGATTCCTCGTCCTCGCAAGCTGCGGGCGAGGATTCATCCTCTACGCCACCCGCCGACGAAGCGTCTGAGTCGACTGAGGCTCCGGCCGTTGAGGCTGAGCCCGAGGCCGCCGAGGAGCCTGTTGCCGAGGAGCAACCTCAGGATGAGGCTGTTGAGGCTGAGCCTGAGGCCGCCGCTGAGCCTGAGCAGGAGGAGGCTCCGGCCGCGGAGGCTGAGCCTGAGGCCGCACCTGACGCTGAGCAGTCCTCGGACGACGAAGGGGAGGCTCAGGAGGGCGAATCCGTCAGCGAGCGCCCTGATGCCCCGGATGACCTCGATGAGGCTTCCGGCGAGGACGACTCCGAGTCGTCCTGACGTTTCGGTGTCTCGGCCGCTGACGATCGGCCTCACCGGAGGGATCGCGGCGGGGAAGTCCACCGCCCTCGCTGCTTTCGACCGCCTCGGCGCGGCGACCATCTCCAGCGACGCCGTCGTCCACGAGCTGCTCGACTCCGAGCCGCTGCTCAGCCGCCTGACCGAGCGCTGGGGCGAGGAGATCGCCCCCGCAGGGACGGTCGACCGGGGCAAGGTCGGCGAGCTCGTCTTCGCCGACCCCGACCAGCTCTCCTGGCTCGAGGCGCAGATCCACCCGCTGGTCGGCGAACGGATCGGGAGCTGGCTCGCCGCGCTGCCGCCCGAGACCGAGTTGGCCGTGGTCGAGGTGCCGCTGCTGTTCGAGTCGGGCATGGACGGCGTCTTCGACGCCAGCGTCGCGATCGTCACCTCCGACGAGGTGCGGCGCCGGCGGGCCGAGGCCCGCGGCCACACCCTGGTCGGCGAGCGCGAGGCGCGCCAGATGACCCAGGACGAGAAGGCCGAGCGCGCCACGCACAGGATCGAGAACGATGGCTCCGTCGACGACCTCGAGGGGGCGCTGTCCGCCCTCGTCGAGAAGCTGAGGGGATGAGGAAGGCCAGGCGTCGACGGCGGAGGCTTCTCTTCGGCGGGGTCGCCGTTGCCGTGATCGTCGTCGGTTTCCTCGTCCTGCGGGGCGTCATCGACCAGGCGATCCAGGAGCTGACCCTGCCGCTCCAGCACGAGGACATCATCCGCGAGCAGGCTCATGAGAAGGGGGTGGACGCGTCGCTGATCGCGGCCGTCATCTACGCCGAGTCGCGCTTCCACGACCAGACCTCCGACGCTGGCGCCCGCGGCCTGATGCAGATCACCCCCGCCTCGGCGAAGGAAATCGAGCGCCTCAGCGGCGGCACGACCTTCAGGCTCGCGGATCTCTCGGACCCGGAAATCAACATCCGCTACGGGACCTTCCTGCTCGGCGAACTCCTGGCCCGCTACGACGGCGACGAGGTCGCCGCCCTGGCCGCCTACAACGCCGGCCCGGCCAACGCCGATAAGTGGGGCGGAAGCGATCTCAACATAGAAGACATTCGATTTCCCGAGACGCGCGCGTATGTTGAAGCGGTGCTGGACAAGAAAAAGGAGTACCGCGACCAATATCCGCGGGAGCTGGGCTACCGATGAGCGACGCGACCCGCCCCCGTAGCATCGCCCTGGCGCTGGCCGTCGGGCTGATCCTGGCCGACTCCTCGGTCGTCGTCCTCGCGCTGCCTCAGATCTACCGCGAATTCGACACCAGCGTCTCCGCGGTCACCTGGGTGCTGGTCTCCTTCAACCTGGTGATGGCGCTGGCCGCGGTCCCCGCCGCCCACCTCGCGCGCCGGGTCGGCCCCGGCCGCGCCGCCGCCTTCGGGCTGGCGATCTTCGCCGGCGCCAGCCTCGCCTGCGGGCTCTCCGTCGACCTGACCACCCTGATCGCGGCCCGCTGCGTCCAGGCGCTGGGCGGCGCCCTGGCGGTGACCGCGGTCCTCGAGCTGCTGCCGGCGACCGTCGGCTCCGAGCGCCGGGCGACCGCGATCTGGGTCGCTGCCGGCGCCACCGGGGCGGCCCTCGGCCCGGCGGTCGGCGGATTCCTGACCGAGCTCGTCTCCTGGCAGTCGATCTTCCTGATCCAGGTCCCGATCGCGCTGATCGCGGCGGCGCCGATCCTCGCCGTCGCCCGCCACGAGGCGGCGACCGGGATCGTCGAGACGGAGCTGCGCCGGACCGGCCGTCCCCACCTGCTCGCCAACCTGGCCCTGGCGCTGATCTCGGCGGCGATCGCCGCCGCGCTCTTCCTCCTCGTCCTGCTCCTGATCGAGGGCTGGAACCTCTCGCCGATCGCCGCCGCGCTGGTGGTCACGGTGATGCCGCTCTCCGCTCTCGCCGGCAGTCGGCTCGGCAGGTGGGTCGCCAGCACCCGCACCCGCGCCGCCTCCGGGGCGATCCTGGTCGCCGGCGGCCTCGGCGGCCTGGCGCTGCTCCCGAAGGCGGCGATCGTCCTCACGATCCCGCCGCAGATCCTCGTCGGCGTCGGCCTCTCGCTGGTCCTCTCGGCCTTGACCGAGACCGCCCTCGCCGGCCGCTCACCGCAGGCGATCCACGGCGGCTGGACGATCTCCGCCCGCCACGCCGGCGTCGTCATCGGCCTCCTGGCGCTGACCCCGATCTTCACCCACGACATCAACCAGCAGCGCGACGACGCGATCGCAGCCGGCACCGCCGTCTTCCTCGACTCGAAGGCGGTCGGCCCGCTGCTCAAGGTCGAGCTCGGGCTCAAACTCGAGAGCCAGCTGACCCAGCGCTTCGAAGACGAGCGCGGCAAGGTGCCGACGATCGGGCCGGCCTTCGAACCGCTGCCCGACGACCCCGACGAACGCGCCGCCGTGATCGAACTGCGTGAAGAACTCCAGGACCAGCTCGACCGCGGCGCCACCCACGCCTTCAGCCCGTCATTCGCGCTCGGCGCCCTGATCGCCCTGATCGCGCTGATCCCGATCGGGCTCTCGAGGAGGGTCGAGCTGTGATCGACCACCGCGACCGGGGCAAGCTGCTGTTCCTCGGCTCGATCGCCGTCGCCGCCGTCCTCGTCGCCGCCTACCTCGCCGCCGGCGGCGCCAGCTACGCGCCGGAGAAGCCGCAGAGCCCTTGCGAACACCGCGCCTGGCGCAACCCGGAAGGCCTGCAGCAGATCGTCGAGCAGTTCTCGCTCTCGGCCCTCGACGGCGCCGCCTGCAAGCTCGGGGTCAGCCGCGAGACGCTGTTCCAGGCGCTCGGCTCCGAAGAGGCGCGCGAACGCTTCGCCAAGCGCTACGACATCAGCGAAGCCGAGCTGGCGCGGGCGGTCCGCGCCGGGCTCCTGCGTGCGATCGACGACGCCGAAGAAGCCGGCGCCCTGATCGGGCCGCTGGCGAGCCTGGCCCGGGAAGCGGTCCGCTCGGTGCCGCTCGACCAGGCGATCGAACTGATCAACAACGCCGGCATCCTCTTCGAAGGGGGCCAGTCAATACTCGGCCTCGGCGAAGCGGGTCTCGGCCTGCTCGAAGGCTTCCTCCCCAGCGAATAAATAAGGCGCCGCGTCCGGGTGCGGCTTGGCCCGGTTACTTCCTGTACTGAAACCGGTGTTTCTTCGGGTTCCAGTCGATCCCCTCGCAGAGCTCGTCTGCGCTGGTGTCGAGGGCGCCGGCGAGCTTCACGATCGTCCCCAGCCGGGGCTCGCGGCCGCCGCGCTCGAGCAGCGAGATCTCAGTCCGGTGCAGCTCGCAGCGGAAGCCGAGCTCCTCCTGGGAGATTCCCATTCTCTGACGTGCCTTGCGCAAGTTCACGGCGAAACGCCCGCGTGGCTCCATGCCCTGGATCTTCGAACCCTGAAGACAAGAACTCTACAGACAAAACATTTCGGCTTATGAACGGCGGCGGCGGTCAGTCGCGGGTCGCGCGCCAGATCCAGGCCATCGTCAGCGGCTGCAGCGGCAGCCTCGCCCAGAGTGCCCAGCGCGGGATCCGATCGAGGTCCAGGCCGCGGACCTGCTCCGGGTTCATCGCCATGTGGACGTTGGCGGGGAAGATCGCGGCGAGCAGCGCCAGCAGCCACCAGCGCGCGAAGCGCCGGCCGCCGCTGGGGACGAGCGCGGCGCCGCCGACGATCTCCGCGACGCCGCTGACGATCACCGACTCGCGGTGGAGCGGCAGATAGGGGGGCATCATCGCTTCGTAGCGGCGGGGGATGAGGAAATGCAGCACACCGGCGGTGGTGAAGATCGCGGCGAGGCCCTTCTGCGAGCGGGTCATCGCGCGGCAGTCTTTCACGGGAGCCAGGCTCAAGCCGCGGCGGGGTCGGGCCGATAACGGCTCTGAGATGCCCGAGCCCGATTCAGAGAAGGTCACCCTGCCGGTGAAGGAGACCCCCGGCGCTCCGTTCACGAAGCTCAAAGTGCCGGTCGTCGTCGGCACCCGGCCCGAGGCGATCAAGCTCGTCCCGATCATCCTGGCGCTGCGCGGCAGCCCCCACTACGAGCCGATCGTCGTCTCCACCGGCCAGCACCACAAGATGGTCGACTACATCTTCGAGCTGGCCGACATCAAACCCGATGTCGTCCTCTGGGCGGGCAAGAAGCGCTCCAGCCTCAACGAACGCGTCGCCACCGTGATGCGCCGCTTCGAAGACTTCTGCGCGGACCGCTTCGAGATCGACTTCGACGACCCGCCGACGGTCGCCGACACGCTCAACGGCCTCCGGCCCGCCGCCGTCCTCGTCCACGGCGACACCAGCTCGGCGATGGCCGCCGCGCTCTCGGCCTTCCACCTGCGGATCCCGGTCGTCCACGTCGAGGCCGGCCTGCGCACCGGCGGCATCAACCTCACCCCGTTCCCGGAGGAGCTCAACCGGCGGGTGATCTCCACCGTCGCCGGCCTCCACTTCGCGCCGACCTCGAGCAACATGCAGAACCTGGTCCGCGAGGACATCCCGGTCAGCCGCATCTTCGTCACCGGCAACACCGGCATCGACGCCCTCCACTGGGCCTCGAAGATCGACGTCCGCTTCGCCAACCCCGAGCTGCAGGCGATCCACGACAGCGACGCCCGCGTCGTCGTCGTCACCGCCCACCGCCGCGAGAACTGGGGCGACGGCCTGAGGGGGATCGCGGGCGGCATCAGCAAGCTCGCCGAGGCGCACCCGGCGGTCCGCTTCGTCCTCCCGGTGCACCCCAACCCGCGGGTCCGCGAGACGCTGACCGAGCTGCTCAGCGGCCGCGACAACGTCCTCCTCACCGAGCCCCTCGGCTACGCGACCTTCGCCCGTCTCCTCGCCCGCTGCGACCTCGTGATCACCGACTCCGGCGGCGTCCAGGAAGAGGCGCCCTCGCTCGGCAAGCCGGTGCTCGTCACCCGCGAGAACACCGAGCGCACCGAGGGCCTGACCGCCGGCACCCTGCGCCTGGTCGGCTCCGACCCCGAGCGCATCTTCATCGAAGGCCAGCGGCTGCTCGACGACCCGCTCGCCTACGAGGAAATGGCGAGCGCCGAGAACCCCTACGGGGACGGCCACGCCGCCGAGCGGACGATCGCGGCGCTCGAGCACATCCTCCTCGGCGGCGAGCCGCCGACTCCCTTCGGGCCCGGCTACAGCCGCGCGGCGATCGCCGAAGCGGCGGGCTTCGAGCTGGCCCCGGGCGAGTTCGACGCAACCCTGAGGGAATCGATGGTCGGGCTGGCGACGCCGGAGCCCGTCCCGGTCGAGGCCCTCGACGCGGAGTAGCCGATGAGCGGGGTCGTCCTGCCCTTCGAGGGTTTGGCGGCGCCCTGGGCGGCGCTGTTCCTCATCTGCCTGACGGTGATCGTCGGCATGTTCATCTGGAACGCGATCCTCTTCGTGCGGGCGCGCGGCGCGGCGCGGAGGCCGCCGCCGGTACCCGACCTCGGCGCCTCCGGCTACACCTGGGTCTTCCTGGTCCCGGCGATGAACGAGGAGGTGACGATCCGCGACAGCGTCGAGCGCTTGCTCGGGCTCGACCTCGAGCATCGCCGCGTGATCGTCATTAACGACGCCTCCGAGGACGGCACCGCCGGGATCCTCGAGAGCATCGACCACCCCGACCTCTCGGTCCTCACCCGGGTCAAGCCGAACGCCCAGAAGGGCAAGGCCGCGGGGCTCAATGACGCCTACCAGTCGCTGGGCGACCTGCCCGATCGCGACCGGACCGTGGTGGTCATCGTCGACGCCGATGGCCGCCTGCACCGCGACGCGCCGTCCTACGCGGCGGGCCACTTCGAGGACCCGAGCGTCGGCGGCGTCCAGTCGCTGGTCAGGATCTACAACCGCGACCACTTCCTCACCTGGATGCAGGACGTCGAGTTCTCGGTCTACGGCTTCCTCTTCCAGGCCGGCCGCGATGACTGGGGCACCGCCGGGATGGGGGGCAACGGGCAGTTCAACCGCCTCAGCGCCCTCGACGACGTCACCGACGAGGCCGGACCCTGGCGCGACAAGCTGACCGAGGACCAGGACCTCGGCCTGCGCCTGCTCGCCGAGGGCTGGAAGGGGCGACAGGAGCTGCGGGGGACCGTCGAGCAGCAGGGCCTGACCAAGGCGGGCCGGCTGCTCAACCAGCGCACCCGCTGGTCGCAGGGCAACCTGCAGGCGATCGGGCTGCGGGGCGAGGTGACCCGGGCGCCGTTCAGCCGCGGCGCCCGCCTCGAGCTGCTCGTCTACCTGCTGATGCCGTTCTGGCAGGGGATCGTCGGCGTCGGCCTGCTGGCGGCGATCTACCTCGCCCTCAGCGGCACGGCGCCGCTCTGGGGCGGCGGGCCGACCTGGCAGCTCGGCTTCTTCTACATCCTCGCCTTCGGCGGCACGATCCTCGGCTGCATCGCGAGCCGGGCCTCCGACGGCTGGCGCGGCGTGCTCAGAGGCATCTTCATCGCCCAGGTCTACGCGCCTTACACCTGGTTCCTCTGGCCCGTGCTCCTGCGCTCCTCCGCCCGCCAGCTGACCGAACGCGACGACTGGGCGAAGACCGAGCGCGAACCGCTCGACGGGGCGGAGGCCCGCCCGCGGGCGGTGTGATTGCCGCCCGGGGGGCGGAGATCGACTAGGATCCTCGCCGCCCATCAGGTGGGCGCCGATGCCAAGGGTCCCTGTCGCCATCCTCCTCGTCCTAGCGCTCGCCGCGCTCTCAGTCGGCTGCGGCAGCTCCGACGACGACACCGGATCGACCGTCGCCAGCGCCGCCGACTGCAAGCCCGGCAAGCTCGACACCCACACCGCCGGCATCCTCACCGTCGCGACCGACAAGCCGGCCTACCCGCCCTACTTCGAGGACAACGACCCGACTAACGGCAAGGGCTTCGAGAGCGCCGTCGCCTTCGCGATCGGCGAGCAGCTCGGCTACCCGAAGTCGAAGGTCAAGTGGACGACGGAGCCATTCAACGCCTCCTTCGCCCCGGGCCCGAAGGACTTCGACTTCGACGTCAACCAGATCTCGATCACCCCGGTCCGCGAAAAAGCCGTCGACTTCTCGAAGCCCTACTACACGGCCAACCAGGCGGTCGTCGCGTTGAAGGACTCGCCGGCGGCGAAAGCGACCTCGATCGAGGAGCTGGCCGACGCCAAGATCGGCGTCCAGATCGGCACAACCAGCCTCGACGCGGTCGAAGAAGCGATCGAACCGAGCAGCGAGCCGCAGGTGTTCAACAACTCCAACGACGTCGTCACCGCGCTCAAAAACGGCCAGGTCGAAGCGATCGTCGTCGACGTCCCGACCGCGCTCTACCTGACCGCGGCCCAGGTCCACGAAGCCGGCATCGTCGGCCAGTTCAGCGCCCCGGGCGGCGACCAGTGGGGCGCCCTGCTGACCAAGGACTCGTCGCTCACCCCCTGCGTCATCGAGGCGATCGAAGAGATGGAAGCCTCCGGCGAACTCGCCAAGCTCAACAAGCAGTGGATGAGCAAGGCCGCCGGCGCCCCCGAACTGCACTGACCTGACCGAGACCGCCGCAATCGCCGACCGCGCGCCTGAACGCGAGGCGGCGAAACGGCGCAAGGCCCGGCGCGGCCAGGCGATCGCCGCGATCTCCTCGGTGATCGTGATCGGCGGCCTCGCCGCGCTGGATCCTGACCAGCCCCGGCTGGCCGGAAGTGCGGGAGGCGTTCTTCAACTGGGACGTCTTCAAGGAAACCTTCCCCGACGTCCTCCGCGGCTTCTGGCTCGACGTCAAGCTGTTGGTGATCGTCGAGATCGCGGTCCTGTGCTGGGCCTGGTGATCGCCCTGATCCGCACCAGCAGGGTGCCGGCGCTGTTCCCGCTGCGCCTGCTGGGGACCGTCTACGTCGACCTCTTCCGCGGGATCCCGCTGATCCTGCTCGTCTACCTGTTCGGGTTCGGGATCCCGGCCCTGCAGCTGACCGGGGTGCCGACCGACGTCGTCGTCCTCGGCGGCATCGCCCTCGGCCTCTCCTACAGCGGCTACGTCGCCGAGGTCTACCGGGCCGGGATCCGCTCGGTCCACCGCAGCCAGCGCGACGCGGCGCTCGCCGTCGGCCTCACCGAGGGCCAGGCGATGCGCCACGTGATCCTGCCGCAGGCGGTCCGCCGGGTCGGCCCGCCGCTCCTCAACGACTTCGTCGCCCTGCAGAAGGACGTCGCGCTGATCTCGATCCTGGGCCCGCAGGAGGCCTTCCGGATCGCCCAGATCTTCCAGGGCCAGCTCTTCAACTCGACGCCCCTGATCGCGGCGGCGATCCTCTACCTGCTGATCACGGTGCCGCTCGCCAGGGTCGTCGACCGCATGGGCGGACCCGAGGGGCGGCTCGATGAGCGCCAGGCGGCCGGCGGTCGACATGGGGCCGATCCCGAAGTCGACCCCGGTCCTCGAGGTCAGGGGAGTCACCAAGGCCTTCGGAGAGCGCGAGGTCCTGAAGGGGATCGACCTCGAAATCCGCGAGCACCAGGCGGTGGCGCTGATCGGCGCCTCCGGCTCCGGCAAGTCGACGCTGCTGCGCTGCATCGACCTGCTCGAGGAGATCGACGACGGCGACGTCCTGCTCGACGGCGAGGTGATCACCGATCCCGCCGTCGACCCGATCGCCGTTCGGCGCAAGCTCGGGGTCGTCTTCCAGGCCTACAACCTCTTCCCGCACCTCATCGGCGCTGGAGAACGTGATCCTCGGCGAGCGCCGCGCCCACGGCGTCGCCAAGGCCGAGGCCGAAGACCGCGGCCGCGAGCTGCTCGCCCGCTTCGGCCTCGAGGGGCGCGAGGACGAGAGCCCCGACCGGCTCTCCGGCGGCCAGCAGCAGCGCGTCGCGATCGCCCGCGCCTTCTCGGGCAGGCCGCGGGCGCTGCTCCTCGACGAGGTGACGAGCGCCCTCGACCCCGAGCTCGTCGGCGAGGTCCTGCAGGCCGTGCGCGACCTCAAAGAGGAGGGGATGACGATGGTGATCGCGACCCACGAGATGGGCTTCGCGCGTGACTTCGCCGACTTCGTCGCCTTCCTGCACCAGGGGACGATCGTCGAGTACGGCTCGCCCGAGGAAGTCCTGGTCAAGCCGGAGAAGCCGGAGACCAAGCGCTTCCTCGGCCGGCTGCTCGAGGCGGGCCGCGCCTGAGACGCTTGCGAGGGCGGGGCAGCCTGGATAGGCTCCGCTCGTTGGGGGCATTTCTTCGCAAGATCGTCGAGCACTCCGTTCCGCTCGTCATCGTCGTCCTCCTGATGGGCGGCTCCGCCGTGGCCGGCGGCCTGATCACGGGCAGCCAGATCGAAGACGGCTCGATCACCGGCCGGGACGTCAAGGACGGCTCGCTGACCGCCGCCGACTTCCTCAGCTACCTCCAGGTCTCGGGCGCGGGCAAAAGCCCGGGCCAGGGCGCGCCGCCCAAAGGCGCCGGCAGCTGCCGGGCGAAGAGCTCGGCGTGCGGGGATGGGGGAGCCGAGCCCGGCGGCGGCAAAGGCTCGGAGGGACAGGCGACGCAGGGGCAGAGGGGGCCGACCGGGCCCAAGGGGCCGAAGGGCGCTCCCCGGCGCCAAAGGAGACCCGGGGCTTCCCGGGCTCGCCGGCGCGCAGGGCACCCCGGGCCCGCCGGGGGCCTCCGTCGTCGCCGGCATCGAACAGGTCGTGAAAGTCACCAACACCAACACCGATACGGACAAGGAGCTGATCGTCGAATGCCCGAAGGGCCCGGTGATCAGCGGCGGCTACGTGCTCAACCCCAACGGCTCCTTCGCCGTCTATCGCGATTACGCCGTCGAGCCCAACAAGTGGCTCGTCCGCGCGAACAGCCTTACCCCGGCCACACCCTGGGCGCTCACCGTGATCGCCAACTGCGCGACCTGAGCGCCCTGCGGCAACCCGACGCGCCGCTGAGGCCTTCGGCGTCGGGCCGCGCCTTGGCGGTCGCTATCGTCGTCGCGTGCCCGATTTCGAGCTGAATCCCGCCTACACGCCGACCGCCGACCAGCCGAAGGCGATCGCCGGCCTCGCCGAGGGCCTCGAGGCCGACGAGCGCTTCCAGACCCTGCTCGGGGCGACCGGCACCGGCAAGACCTTCACGATGGCGGCGACGATCGCCGCGGTCCAGCGCCCGTCGCTGGTCATCGCCCACAACAAGACCCTCGCCGCGCAGCTCTGCAACGAGTTCCGCGAGTTCTTCCCCGAGAACGCGGTCGAGTACTTCGTCTCCTACTACGACTACTACCAGCCCGAGGCCTACGTCCCCGCCCAGGACCTCTACATCGAGAAGGACTCCTCGATCAACGACGAGATCGACCGCCTCCGCCACGCGGCGACGGCGGCGCTCTTCGCCCGCCGCGACGTGATCATCGTCGCCTCGGTCTCCTGCATCTACGGGATCGGCTCGCCCCAGGTCTACAACGAAAAAATGCAGCTCTTCAAAGTCGGCGGCCAGATCGACCGCGACGAGGTCCTGCCGCAAGCTGGTCAAGATGCAGTACCAGCGCAACGACGCGGTGCTCGGCCGCGGCGACCTTCCGGGTCCGCGGCGAGGTGCTCGAGATCATGCCCTCCTACGCCGAGTCGGCCTACCGGATCTCCCTCTTCGGCGACGAGATCGAGGGGATCCAGCACTTCGACCCGCTGACCGGCGAGGTCCTCGACACGATCGACCACGTCTCGGTCTGGCCGGCGTCGCACTACGTGACCCGCGACGAGACCGTCGAGCGCGCCGTCGAGGAGATCCGCGCCGAACTCGAGTCGCGCACCGCCGAACTGGAGGCTGAGGGCAAGCAGCTCGAGGCGCACCGGCTGCGCCAGCGCACCGCCTACGACCTCGAGATGATCAAGGAGATCGGCTTCACCTCGGGGATCGAGAACTACTCGCGGATCCTCGACGGCCGCCCGCCCGGCAGCCCGCCGCACACCCTGATCGACTACTTCCCCGACGATTTCGTCGTCTTCGTCGACGAGTCCCACCAGACGATCCCGCAGATCGGCGGCATGTACGAGGGCGACCGCTCGCGCAAGTCGACCCTGGTCGACTACGGCTTCCGCCTGCCCTCGGCGATCGACAACCGGCCGCTCAAGTTCGACGAGTTCCTCGAACGGGTCCCGCGGCTGGTGATGGTCTCGGCGACGCCCGGCCATTTCGAGCGGGCCGAATCGAGCCGGATCGTCGAGCAGATCGTCCGCCCGACCGGGATCGTCGACCCCGAGATCGAGGTGCGCGAGACGAGGAACCAGATCGACGACCTGATGAACGAGATCAAGGCGCCGCACCGAGGCCGGCGACCGCACCCTGGTCACGACCCTGACCAAGAAGATGGCCGAGGACCTGACCAACTACCTGCTCGAGTACGGGATCAAGGTCCGCTACCTGCACTCCGAGGTCGACACCCTCGAACGGATCCAGATCATCCGCGACCTGCGCCTCGGCGAGTACGACGTCCTCGTCGGCGTCAACCTGCTGCGCGAGGGGCTCGACCTGCCCGAGGTCTCGCTGGTCGCGATCCTCGACGCCGACAAGGAGGGCTTCCTGCGCGGCGAGACCAGCCTCGTGCAGACGATCGGCCGCGCCGCCCGCAACGTCGACGGCCGGGTCCTGATGTACGCCGACAGGGAGACCGACGCGATGCGCGGCCGCGATGCGGGAGACCGACCGCCGCCGCGCGATCCAGGTCGCCTACAACGAGGAGCACGGGATCACCCCGGCGACCGTCCGCAAGGGGATCTCCGAGATGTCCGAGTTCCTGGCGATGGAGGACCGGGCGCCGGCCCGCAAGCGCCGCGCAGCCGCACCGGCGAGGTCGGCGACCCCGGAGGAGCTCGAGCGCACGATCGTCTCGCTCGAGGAGGAGATGCTCGCCGCCGCCGACGACCTCCGCTTCGAGGAGGCCGGCACGGATCCGCGACGAGCTCAAGGAGCTGCGCCGCGACCTCGACGGCATGCGCGCCGGCGCCTAGCCCCAAGCCACCGCGTTTTCCACGTCACACATGGAAAACGTGATGGGCTGTCAGTCGGGCTGGTCGATGAAGCGCAGGACCGCCAGCACGCGGCGGTGGTCCTCGGGCTGCGCGGGAGGTCGAGCTTGCCGAAGATCCCGGTCACGTGCTTCTCGACCGCGCGTTCGGTGACGACCAGCTCGGCGGCGATCGCGGCGTTGGAGCGGCCCTCGGCCATCAGCCCCAGGACCTCGCGCTCGCGCGGGGTGAGCTCGGCGAGCGGGTCGTCGCGGCGGCGCCCGGCCGAGCATCTGCGGAGACGACCTCGGGGTCGAGCGCCGAGCCGCCGGCGCCGACCCGGCGCACCGCGTCGGCGAGCGCCTCGACGTCGGCGACCCGGTCCTTGAGCAGGTAGCCGAGCCCCTCGGCGCTCTCGGCCAGCAGCTCGCGCGCGTAGGCGACCTCGACGTACTGGGAGAGGACGAGGACGCCGACCTCCGGGCAGCTCGGCGCGGATCTCGCGGGCGGCGCGCAGCCCCTCGTCGGTGTGGGTCGGGCGGCATGCGCACGTCGACGACGGCGACGTCGGGCTTGTGGGCGCGGACCTTGCGCAGCAGCTCCTCGCCGTCGGCGGCCTGGCCGACGACCTCGAGCCCCGCCTCCTCGAGCAGGCGGACGACGCCCTCGCGCAGCAGGGTCGAGTCGTCGGCGACGACTACCCGCACGGGATCCTCGCCAGCACGGTCGTGCCCTCGCCCGCGGGGCTCGCGCACCGCGAGCTCGCCTTCGAGCGCGGCGACCCGGTCCTCGAGGCCGCGCAGGCCGGTGCCCGGCGGCCGGGTCGGCGCCGCCGACGCCGTCGTCGCGGATCTCGACCTCGACGCGAGCCGTTCTCGCGCGCCGACCCGCACGCGTCGCCGCCTCGGCGTCGGCGTAGCGGGCGACGTTGGTCAGCGCCTCGGCGATCACGAAGTAGGTCGCCGACTCGACCGGGGCCGGGAGCCGCTCGGCGCGGCGTCTCGAGCGATCTCGACCGGGACCGGCGAGCGGTCGGCGAGGCCGCTCGAGCGCCGCCTCGAGGCCGCGGTCGCTGAGCACCGCCGGGTGGATGCCGCGGGCGAGCTCGCGCAGCTCGCGTGGTCGCCTCGCCGAGCTCGGCCATCGCCTCGTCGAGCAGCTCGGCGGCGCCGTCGGGGTCGGCCTCGAGCTTGCCGCGCACGAGGCGCAGGTTCATCGTCAGCGCCACCAGCCGCTGCTGGGCGCCGTCGTGGAGGTCGCGCTCGACCCGGCGCCGCTCCTCGTAGCCCGCCTCGACGATCCGCGCCCGCGACGCGCGCAGCTCCTCGACCTTGGCCCGCAGCTCGGCGTTGAGCTGCTCGTTCTCGGCGGTGAGGGCGGTGCGGATCTCCTCGGCGCGGCCGATCCGCGAGCGCAGCAGGCCGAGCAGGAAGGCGAAGGGGAGGGCAGGCGAAGACGGCGATGGCGGCGACGTAGGCGACGTCTTCGGCCTGGTCGGCGCCGAGACTTGGCCGAGGACCAGCTGCGCGAGCAGGATCGACGAAGGCGACGCCGCCGGTCAGCGACGACCGGGGTCGAGCGCCCGCCGCTGCGCCGGGCGAGCTGCGGCGCCAGCGGCGGAGACGATCAGCCACCGTCGCCGCGATCGCGAAGATCGCGATCAGGCCACTGGACCGCGTTGATCGCGTCGGCGATCCCTTCGTGGCCGGTGATCAGGATCGGGTTTTCCGGGCAGCCGCTGCAGTCGCGCTGCTTGGTCGGGTCGATGAAGAGGGCCCAGACGAGCTGCAGGACCGTCGTCGTGAAGTAGGCGGCGCCGACGACGACGCGCTGGAAGCGGGTCTGCGAGGTCGACCGGAGGGGAAGCTGACGAGCAGCTGGACGAGGATCGCGTAGGGGAGGCGTTGCCGATGATCGCCGATCGCGAAGACGACGCTCGTTGTTCGACGCCTGCAGCGCCTGGAAGAACCAGGTGAACCCGACCGCCGTCATCAGCGGGCCGATGTTGTTGTCGGGCCGCCGGTCCCAGGCGTAGAGGCCGGTGCCGGCGAAGCCCCAGCCGGCGGTCAGGATCAGCGCCGCCACCAGGCCGCGCGGGCTCTCGTGGTCGCTGGTCAGGATCAGCGCGAGCGACGCCGACGCCGAGCGGCGAAGGCGAGCGATCGCCGAGGCCGATCAGGCCGACGCGACGCGGCCCGCTCATCCGATCAGCTCCGCGAGCGCGTCGCCGCTCAGCTCGCCCTTGGTGACGAAGCCGCGCGCCGGGCTGGCGGCGATCTCGTCGCCGAAGTCGGAGCTCTCGCGGCTCGAGGTGAGGACGATCGCCGGCGCCGCCCGGCCGCCCGCGAGCCGCTCCGCGACCTCGAAGCCGTCGAGGTCGGGCAGCTGCACGTCGAGCAGGACGAGGTCGGGGTCGAGCTCGCCGGCGGCCTCAGCGCCGCCGCGCCGTCCTCCGCCTCGCCGACCACCGAGAAGCCGTCGGCTTCGAGCATGCGGCGCGCGCTGAGCCGGAAGCTCGGGTGGTCGTCGACTATCAGGACGGAGGTCGGCATGGCCCGATTGTCCTTCATCGAGGGGGGTCCCGGGGTACGGATAACCCCACCGTTCTGCGGCGGCGGGCCGCACCCCGGAGACGCCTGCCAGCCGCATTGGAAAGGGCTTTGCGCGTTGGGAGTCTGGCTCCATCGCATCCACCCCCTCCAAAAGGAACCCATTGAATTCCAAGAAGAACATCGCAGCCCGGGCCGCTCGCTGGAGCGCGACCCATCGCAAGACGGCCATCTTCGGGTGGCTGGCATTCGTGATCGTCTCGCTCGCGATCGGCGGCTCCGTCGGCCAGAGGAACCTGACCGACGCCGAAGCCGTCTCGGGTGAGGCCGGCACGGGCGGAAGTCGCCCTCGAAGACGCGAAGCTCGACCCCAACAGCGAGCTCGTCCTCGTCCAGAGCAAGCATCGGACGGTCGACGAACCCGCCTTCCAGGCAGCGATCGTCGACACGACCCGGACGCTGGCCGAGGTCCACTCGGTCGAAGACGTGAGCTCGCCGGTCAGAGGCGGGGGACAGGTTTCGGCCGACAGCCACTCGGCGCTGGTCGAATTCGAGATCCCCGGTGACAAGGAAGAGGCCGAAGCGAAGGTCGACGCGAGCCTCGCGGCCGTCGCCGCGGTCCAGCGTCGTCATCCGGACATGCGGGTCGAGCAGTTCGGCGGCGCCAGCGCCAGCAAGGCGCTGGAAGCCGTCTTCAGCGAACGACCTCTCGAAGGCGGAGACGACCTCTCTGCCGGTGACCCTGATCCTGCTGGTGCTCGCCTTCGGCGCGCTGGTCGCGGCCCTGGTGCCGCTGCTGCTCGCCTTCTCGGCGGTGCTGGCGACGACCGGGCTCCTGGCGGTCTTCAGCCAGGTGGTGCCGATGGACCCCAACGTCTCCTCGGTCGTCGTCCTGGTCGGGCTCGCCGTCGGGATCGACTACTCGCTGTTCTACCTGCGCCGCGAGCGTGAGGAGCGGCGCGCGGGACGCTCGGCGGAGGCCGCGCTGGCCGCCGCAGCGGCGACCTCGGGCCGGGCCGTTCTCGTCTCCGGGATCACCGTGATCGGCGCGATGGCCGGGATGCTGCTCAGCGGCGACCCGACCTTCACCTCGTTCGCGGTCGGCACGATGTCCGTGGTCGCGGTGGCGATGATCGCCTCGCTCACGGTCCTGCCCGCGGTCCTCTCGAAGCTGGGCGACAGGGTCGAGAAGGGCCGGATCCCGTTCCTCCGCCGCTTCACCGAGCGGCGCGGAGGGCCGCTCGCTCTGGAGCACGGTGATCGACGCGGTCATGCGCCGCCCGGTCGTCTCGGCCGTGATCTCGGCGGGCGTGCTGGTCGCGCTCGCGGTGCCGGCGATCGGGCATGCACACGGTCGTCAGCGGGGCGGAGGACCTGCCGCGGGACGTCCCCGTCGTGCAGACCTACGACCGCGTCACCGCGGCGTTCCCGGGCGGAAGCCGCCGGCTCGACGGTCGTCGTCCAGGCCGATGACGTCAGCTCGGGCCCGGTCGCGAAGGCGATCGCGGACCTGAGCGGCGGGCCGCGTCCGACCCCCAGGTCAACGGCGCGGTCACGCAGGAAACGAGCGCCGACGGGACCGTCGCGTCGATCGCCGTGCCGACAGTCGGCAAGGGCAGCGACGACCGGGCAACGGCGGCGATGGAGAGGATCCGGAACGAGATCGTCCCGGCCTCTTTCGCCAGGTGCCCGACGCCGAGGTCGACGTGACCGGGATGGCGGCGGAGTCGAAGGATTTCAACGATCAGCTGGCCCAGCGCCTGCCGCTCGTCTTCGGCTTCGTCCTCGGGATGGCATTCCTGCTGTTGCTGGTCACCTTCCGCTCGCTGGTCGTGCCGATCAAGGCGATCGTGCTCAACCTGCTCTCGGTCGGTGCCGCCTACGGGGTGCTGGTCCTGGTGTTCCAGAAGGGGCTGGGCGAGTCGCTGCTCGGCTTCCACTCGAACGGCGGGGTCAGCTCCTGGCTGCCGCTGTTCCTGTTCGTGATCCTGTTCGGCCTCTCGATGGACTACCACGTGCTGATCCTCAGCCGGGTCCGCGAGGGAGTCGACCGGGGACTGAGCAGCGACGACGCGGTCCGCGAGGGGATCACGGCGACGGCGGGGACGGTGACGAGCGCGGCGGTGGTGATGGTCGCGGTCTTCTCGATCTTCGCCACCCTCAGCATCCTCGACATGAAGGAGATGGGCATCGGCCTGGCCGTCGCGGTCCTGATCGACGCGACGCTGGTCAGGGCGATCCTGCTGCCGGCGACGATGAAGTTGCTGGGGGACAGGAACTGGTACCTGCCCGCCGCGCTCAGCTGGCTGCCCCACGTGGGCGGCGAGCCGGATGTCGTGTCGGGTCCGGAGGCCGGGACCGGCGCCCGCCGGGACCGGGAGGTCGGTTCCGGTGCCCAGGTCGAGCCGGAGGTCGAGCCGGCCCGCGCCTAGCGCAGGCCCACCACGCAGTCCCGAACGGGCGTCGCGGCCTATGCCGCGGCGCCCGTTCGGCGCTCTCCAGCCGCCACGCGCCCCCTCGCGATTTCGTCTCACCTCGCGCCACGAGACGTGCATCGACGTCCCTATTCGGGGTCAATGCAGGTCTCGCGAAATGTGGGCGCACGTCTTGCGAACGGGTCCCACACGTCTCGCCAACGGCGAACGCGCAGGCCGGTCTCACGGCTGCCGAAGGGGAACATCTGTTCGCCTGGCTAGAATCGACGCCAGTGGCCGTTTCTGAGCGAATCGTCATCTCCGGCGCCCGTGAGCACAACCTCA
Source organism: uncultured Solirubrobacterales bacterium (assembly GCA_963795295.1). Classification (GTDB taxonomy): domain Bacteria; phylum Actinomycetota; class Thermoleophilia; order Solirubrobacterales; family 70-9; genus VRUE01. The sequence continues at coordinate 11,609 of CAWCHE010000003.1, read as the reverse complement.
AGGACGTCGACGTCGAGCTGCCGCGCGACGCGCTGATCGTCATCACCGGGCTCTCCGGCTCCGGCAAGTCGAGCCTCGCCTTCGACACGATCTACGCCGAGGGCCAGCGCCGCTACGTCGAGTCGCTCTCCGCCTACGCGCGCCAGTTCCTCGGCCTGATGGAGAAGCCCGACGTCGACTCGATCGAGGGCCTCTCGCCGGCGATCTCGATCGACCAGAAGACGACCTCGCGCAACCCGCGCTCGACGGTCGGCACCGTGACCGAGATCTACGACTACCTGCGGCTGCTCTGGGCCCGGATCGGCACCCCTCACTGTCCCGAGTGCGGGGAGGAGATCACCGGCCAGTCGCAGGAGCAGATCGTCGACCGGCTGATGACCCTCGAGGAGGGGACCAAATTCATGGTCATGGCCCCGATCGTCCGCGGCCGCAAAGGCGAGTACGGGAAATTGCTCGAGCAGATGCGGCTCGAGGGCTACTCGCGGGTCGAGGTCGACGGCGAGCTGCGCCGCCTCGACGAGGAGATCGTCCTCGACAAGAAGTACAAACACGACATCTCGGTCGTCGTCGACCGCCTGGTGATGAAAACGGACCTGCGCCGCCGCCTCTCGGAGTCGGTCGAGGCCGCCTCCGGCCTCGCCGCGGGCCTGATCGAAGTCGAGATCGTCGACGGCGAGACCCTCCTCTTCTCCGAGCAGTTCGCCTGCCTCAACTGCGGCACCTCGATCCCGGAGCTGGAGCCGCGGATCTTCTCCTTCAACTCGCCCCACGGCGCCTGCGATCGCTGCCACGGGCTCGGCTTCCAGAAGGTCATCGACCCCGAGCTGATCGTCCCCGACCCGACCCTCTCGCTGGCCGAGGGCGCCCTGCAGCCGTGGAACCGCGGCGTCACCGCCTACTGGCGGCGGCTGATCGCCGCGGTCGCCGAGGAGAACGGCGTCGACATCGACAAGCCCTGGTCGAAGCTGAAGAAGGCCGAGCGCGAGATCTTCCTCAACGGCACCGGGGGCGAACGCCACCAGGTCACCTACACCAACCGCTTCGGCCGCCGCCGCTCCTACAAGGTGCGCTTCGAGGGCATCCTCAACCAGCTCCAGCGCCGCTACGAAGAGACCGACTCCGATACCAATCGCGAGCGGATCGAGGGCTACATGGCCGAGCAGCCCTGCCCGCGACTGCGGCGGCGCCCGGCTGCGGCCCGAGAGCCTCGCGGTCAAGGTCGGCGGGATCAGCATCGCCGAGTACAGCGCCCTCTCGGCGCGCGCGGCGGCGGAGTGGATCGAGTCCCTCGAGATGACCGAGACCGAGCGCGCGATCGCGCGCCTGATCGTGCGCGAGATCACCGAACGGCTCGCCTTCCTCGACAACGTCGGCATCGGCTACCTCTCGCTCGACCGCTCGGCCCGCTCGCTCTCCGGCGGCGAGGCGCAGCGGATCCGGCTCGCGACCCAGATCGGCTCCAGCCTGGTCGGCGTCATGTACGTCCTCGACGAGCCCTCGATCGGCCTCCACCAGCGCGACAACGAGAAGCTGATCGCGACCCTCGACCGGCTCCGCGACCTCGGCAACACGGTGATCGTCGTCGAGCACGACGAGGGGACGATGCTCGCCGCCGACCACCTCCTCGACCTCGGCCCCGGCGCCGGCGAGCACGGCGGCCACGTGATCGCCGAGGGCACCCCGAAGCAGGTCGCCGCCAACTCGGCCTCGCTGACCGGCCAGTACCTCTCCGGCAAGCGCAGCATCGAGGTGCCCGCGAAGCGCCGCAAGCCGAGCGGCGCCCTGGTCGTCCGCGGCGCCCGCGAACACAACCTGAAGGGAATCGACGTCGCCGTCCCGCTCGGCGTCTTCTGCTGCGTCGACCGGCGTCTCCGGCTCGGGCAAGTCGACCCTCGTCAACGAGACCCTCCACCACGCGGTCGCCAACCGCCTGCACCAGGCGAAGCTGCGCCCCGGGGCCCACGACGGCATCGACGGCCTCAGCCAGATCGACAAGATCATCAACATCGACCAGTCGCCGATCGGGCGCACGCCGCGCTCCAACCCGGCCACCTACACCGGCATCTTCGACCACATCCGCCAGCTCTTCGCCCAGACCGCAGGAGGCGCGGGCGCGCGGCTACAAGCCCGGCCGCTTCAGCTTCAACGTCAAGGGCGGCCGCTGCGAGGTCTGCAAGGGCGACGGCCAGATCAAGATCGAGATGCACTTCCTGCCCGACGTCTACGTCCCCTGCGAGCAGTGCCACGGCAAGCGCTACAACCGCGAGACCCTCGAGGTCCGCTTCAAGGGCAAGAACATCGCCGACGTGCTCGAGATGTCGGTCGAGGAGGCGGTCGAGTTCTTCGAGAACGTGCCGAAGATCGCCCGCCGCCTGCGCACCCTGCACGACGTCGGCCTCGACTACATCCGCCTCGGCCAGCCGGCGACGACGCTCTCCGGCGGCGAGGCGCAGCGGGTCAAGCTCGCCACCGAGCTCTCCAAAGTCGCCACCGGCGACACCCTCTACATCCTCGACGAGCCGACCACCGGCCTCCACTTCGCCGACGTCCAGCGCCTGCTCGAGGTCCTCGGCCGGCTGGTCGACGCCGGCAACACGGTGGTCGTCATCGAGCACAACCTCGACGTGATCAAGACCGCCGACCGGCTGATCGACCTCGGGCCCGAGGGCGGCGAAGAGCGGCGGCGAGGTCGTCGCGACCGGCACCCCGGAGGAGGTCGCCGCGGTCGACGGCTCCTACACCGGCAGCTTCCTCGCCTCGATGGTCGAGCCGCCGAAGCGCAGCGCGCGGCGGCCAGACGCCGCCGCGAGCCGGTCGCCGCCTGAGCCCGTCCGTGCCGGCCAGGCACGGCGCTGGACGTCATGGCCCACGACCGGCAGCTCAGTTGGACGCGGTGTCCCGATACTCGCATGAAATTCCCGCACCGGGGGTAGGGTCGGTTCAGACCTGGTCAAAGGAGGAGGAGAATGACCGAGTCTCCCCTGTTGAAGCGGGTTGCATTTGGGCTTGCGGCGCTGCTCGTCGATCGGCTTGGTGGCCGCCGGATGCGGCAGCAGCGACGACAGCACCACCGGTGGGACCAGCGCCGAAGGTGGCGGGGCGGTGGCGGCGACTTCACGATCGCCCTGCTGCTTCCCGAAAACGAAACGCCGCGCTACGAAACCAACGACCGCCCCGACTTCGAAAGCTCCGTCAAGGAACATGTGCCCGGAATGCGAAGTCATCTACTTCAACGCCGGCGGCGACGCCGAAAAGCAGCAGTCCCAGGGCGAAGCGGCGCTGACCAAGGGCGCCGACGTCCTCGTCCTCGACCCGATGGACTCGAAATCGGCGGCGACGATCGTCGAACGGGCCAACGCCCAGGACGTCCCGGTCGTCAGCTACGACCGCCTGATCGAAAACAGCGAACCCGACGCCTACGTCTCCTTCGACAACGAACGGGTCGGCGAACTGCAGGCCGAAACGCTGTCCAAGAAACTGAAAGAAGACGGCCACGCCGAGCGGCCCGATCATCATGATCAACGGCGACCCGGCCGACCCCAACGCCGCCGGCTTCAAAAAAGGCGCCCACAAGGGGTTCGAAACCGCCGGCGTAAGATCGCCAAGGAGTACGACACCCCGGGCTGGAGCGCCGAAAACGCCCAGCGCGAGGCCCAGCAGGCGATCACCGCCCTCGGCAACGACGGGTTCTGGGGCATCTACGCCGCCAATGACGACACCGGCGGCGGCGCGATCGCGGCGCTCAAAGGCGCCGGGATCAACCCCGAAGAACGGCCCGTCACCGGTCAGGACTCGACCGTCGCGGGCCTGCAGCGCATCCTCGCGGGCCAGCAGTACATGACGATCTACAAGGCGATCCCGCCGCAGGCGGAAATCGCGGCCGAATTCGCGATCGCACTCGCCGGAGGAGAAGAACTGCCGTCGAGCCAAGGTCACCGAAGAAGTCAACAACGGCAAGACCGACGTGCCGGCGGCGATCCTGGAACCGGTCGCGGTGGTCAAGGACAACATCAAGACCACGGTGATCAAAGACGGATTCGTCTCGCCGTCTGAACTATGCACCGGCCCCTACGCGGCCAACTGCAAAGAAGTGGGCATCTCCGGCTAGATGAGCCGACGGAACGCCCCTCCTCGAGCTCGAGGGGGTAAGCAAGAGATTCGGCCCGGTCCATGCGTTGGACCGGGTCGACTTCTCCGTCGCCGCCGGCGAAGTCGTCGGCCTCGTCGGCGACAACGGCGCCGGCAAGTCGACGCTGGTGAAGACGATCGCCGGCATCCACAGCGCCGACTCGGGCGACGATCCGCTTCGAAGGCCAGGAGGTCTCGATCGCGAACCCGCAGGACGCGACCGAACTCGGGATCGCGACCGTCTACCAGGACCTGGCGCTCTGCGACAACCTCGACGTCGTCGCCAACCTCTTCCTCGGCCGCGAGCAGCGTCTCGCCGGGCCCGGGCAAGGTCTCGCGCCAGCTCGACGAGGTGCGGATGGAGCACGAGACCGCCGATCTGCTCTCCAATCTCGCGGTGACGATCCCAAGCCTGCGCTCGGAGGTCGGCACGCTCTCGGGGGGCCAGCGCCAGCAGGTCGCGGTCGCCCGCTCGCTGCTCGGCGAGCCGAAGGTCGTCCTGCTCGACGAGCCGACCGCGGCGCTCGGCGTCCCGCAGACCGCGCAGGTCCTCGACCTGATCCGCAAACTGCGCGAGCGCGGCCTCGGCGTCGTCGTGATCAGCCACAACCTGGTCGACGTCTTCGAGGTCGCCGATCGCATCTTCGTCCTCCGGCTCGGCCGCCCCGCCGGCGACTTCAAGGCCGAACAGACGACCGAGGAGCACATCGTCGGGGCGATCACCGGCATCGGCGACGGGCGAGTGCGAGGGATAGAGGGCCAAGGCGAACAGGACAAATCTCCGGCAGAGGAGGAGGGAAAATGAGCGACACCCGCAGCGACCAGCACCGAGGCGGGCGACGAGCCGAAGTCGACCGCGGGTCAGACCGTGCGGCGCCTCGTCCAGGGCGACCTCTCCTCGGTCCGCGTGGTCCTCGGCCTGGTCCTGATCGCGATCATCTTCCAGGTCCAGGAACACCGCTTCCTCTCCGCCCGAGAACCTGACCAACCTGATGCTGCAGATCACCACGATCGGGTTGATCTCGGTCGGGATCGTCTACGTCCTGCTGCTCGGCGAGATCGACCTCTCGGTCGGCGCGGTCAGCGGCCTCTGCGCCGCGGTGATGGCCGTGCTCAGCGTCAACCACGGCTGGAACGCCTACCTGGCGATCGCCGCCGCGGTCGCGGTCGGCGCCTCGATCGGATTCCTCCAGGGGTCGCTGTTCAGCCGCTTCGTGGTGCCCTCTTTCGTCGTCACCCTCGCCGGCCTGCTCGCCTGGGAAGGGGCGCTGTTGCAGGTGCTGGGCACGACCGGCTCGCTCAACATCACCGACCCGAAGATCACCGGCCTCGCCAACATCTTCTACTCCGACACCGTCGGCTGGATCTTCGCCGCGTGATCATCGCCGCCTACGGAGCGCGTTCTCGCGATCGGCTACCGACGGCGGGTCGCCGCCGGCCTCGGCGACAGCGGCGCGTTACCGCAGATCGTCCGCTTCGTCTTCCTCTCGGCCCTGGTGATCGGCGCCGTCGCGATCCTCAACTCCGACCGCGGCGTGCCGCTCGCGGTGATGATCCTGCTCGGCTTCGTGGTCGGGATGGAGTTCGTCGCCAAGCGCACCGGCTTCGGCCGCCACGTCTTCGCCGTCGGCGGCAACGCCGAGGCTGCGCGGCGCGCCGGGATCCACGTCAACCGGGTCCGGATTGTGGTCTTCATGATCTCCGGCTCGATGGCCGCGGTCGGCGGCGTGATGGCGGCCTCGCGCCTCTTCGCGGTCAATCAGAACTCGGGCGGCAACGAACTCCTGCTGCTCGCGATCGCCGGCCCGGTGATCGCCGGCACCAGCCTCTTCGGCGGCCGCGGATCGGTCTGGACGGCCCTGCTCGGAGCGCTGGTGATCGGCTCGATCTCCAACGGCATGGACCTGCTCTCGCTCTCCTCGGCGGTCAAACTGATGGTCACCGGCGGCGTCCTGCTGCTCGCGGTCCTGGTCGACGCGGTCGCCCGCAACCAGCGGCAGAGCACCGGCCGGGTCTGACCGGGCCCTGGGCCTTCCGCCTAGCGGCCGACCAGGAGCGAGGCGCCGACTGCGCCGCCGAGGTCGCCCAGCGAGGCGACCCTGCACCGCCGGCGGGCCGCTCGTCCACGAAGAGGTGCTTGCCCATCTCCTCGGTCAGCGCCTCCATGTAGCGCTCGCCGAAGCGGACGCCGAGGCCGCCGCCGATGATCACCGCCTCGGGGTCGAGCAGGTTGACCGCCGAGGCGACGCCGGTCCCGAGCGCCTCGATCGCGCGGTCGATCAGCTTCTCGGCGAGGTGGTCGCCGTGGTCGAGGGCGCGCTCCCAGATGCCGCTGGTCAGGCGCGGTTTTTCGTGCTTCTCCATCAGCTTGAAGAGGTCGGTCTTGTGGCCCTCTTCGTGCTGGCGGCGGGCCTCGGCTTCCATCGCCGAGCGGCCCGCGTAGGCCTCCATGCAGCCCTTGCGGCCGCAGGGGCACTTGGCGCCGCCGCGCTTGACGACCATGTGGCCGATCTCGCCGGCGGCGCCGCGGCCGAGCCAGGGCTTGCCGTCGAGGATCAGCCCGCCGCCGACGCCGGTCCCCCAGAAGACGCCGAGCAGGCTCTGAGAACTCGCGCCCGGCGCCGAGGTGGAACTCCGCTTCGGTCGCGACCTGGACGTCGTTGCCGATCCTGACCTCGGTGCCGAGCGTCCTCCTTCAGAGTTTTCGCCGAGCGGGAAGCTCCCTTCCCAGCCGGGCAGGTTCCTGGCGCCGGAGACGACGCCGGTCTTCTCGTCCGCGTCGCCGGGAGAGCCGACGCCGACGCCCGCCAGGTCGCGCGGTCTCGACCCCGGCCGCCTCGGCGGCCTCGCGCATCGCCGCGGCCATCGCGGCGGCGACGTCCTTCGGCCCGCCCTCGGTCGGGGTCGGGTGCCGCGCTTCGCCCAGCACCTTGCCCTTGGCGTCGATCACCGCCGTCTGGATCTTGGTCCCGCCGAGGTCGATGCCGCCGCGCAGGCCCGCTCATCCGCCGGAGCCTATTCGACGCCCGCTTCCCTTCCTCGGCGATTTGCGAGCCGACCCTATCAGGTGCTTGGAGCGTGCGATGGCCGGTTCGCGAGGTTGGAGGCTGTGGTGGGTGAAGCGCCGCTGGTATGAGCGCAACCATCGCCGCCTGCGCCGCTGGCGGATCGACCGCCACTGCGCGCGGGGCGGCTTCTTCATCCGCCACCCGGTCGAGGGCGAGCTGCTCGAGGCGCTCGACGAGGGCCGGCTGAGGATCGGCGAGGGGACGCTGCTCGAGCCCGGCTGCTGGCTGACGCTGGCGCCCGGAGGCGAGGATCGCGATCGGCGAGGAGTCCTTCCTCAACCGCAACACGATGGTCGCCGCCCACGCCGAGGTCGACGATCGGCGACCACACGATGTTCGCCAACGGCTGCTTCATCGGCGACGCCGAGCACCGCTATGACGACCCCGACACCCCGATCACCCGCCAGGGCTTCACGACCAAGGGGCCGGTGCGGATCGGCTCCAACTGCTGGTTCGGGGTCAACTGCGTCGTCGCCAGTGGCGTCACGGTCGGCGACCGCTGCGTGATCGGCGCCAACTCCGTCGTCACCCGCGACCTGCCGCCCGGCACGATCGCCGCCGGCGCCCCGGCGAAGCGCATCCGCGACGTCTGAGCGGACGAGCTCGGCCGGGGCACGGTCGGTCTTCGCCTAGACGAGGAAGCCCGTCTTTTCGACCGCCTTCAGGACCTTGGCGGCCGTGAACGGCTTGTCGAACGAGCCGTCGGGGGCGATCCCCTTGGCGCTGTTCATGGCGATCAGGCCGATCACCGAGGCGTGACGGGCCTCGATCGTCGCGATCGAGAGCGCCGCAGCGACCGTCGACGGCGTCGTGATGTTGAGCGCCTGGCCGAGGTAGGCGTGGACGCCTGTGTTCTCGAGGGCGAACGCCGTTTCGACGAACTTCTTCTCGTTCGAGGTGGTGCCGCCGAAGTCGACCTTCGGGGCGGCGATTGCCTTCGAGCCCAGCGCCTTCTTCAGGTAGGCGACGTGGGCATTCTCGTCCGCGGTCACCGTCTTCAGGAAGACCTGGGTCTGGCCGTCCTTGATGAACCCCTTCTTCTGATTCGCGGTCGCCTCGTTGTAGAAGGCGGCCTCGAGGTACTCGAGGGTGAGGGCGAAGTTGAGGATGCCGACGTCGCCCTTGCCGAATTTCGCCGGCGGCGCGCCCTTGCCCTTCGCGGCCATCGCAGCCGCCGGAGTGAGTGCGCCCAGCAGCGCGCCGCCGCCGACCGCGGCTCCGCCCGCGAGCCCTGCCTTCTTCAGGAACGAGAGCCGGGTGTCACCGTGCTCGAGTCCCTCCTGTGCATCGTGCGCCGTTTCGCGGATCGCGCCATCGACGTCGACCTGCTCGAGAGTCATCTCGGTTTCCATCGTCTGCCTCCTTTTGGGGGTGTGTCCCGATTGCGGGCAGCCGAGGGAGCCGGATCACTTTTGTTACCAAGAATTTATGAGCCGGTCGCGGGCCCAGTCAAGTCCACGCCGCGTTTTCCACGTGTGACATGGACAATGCGGCCAGCAGACCTCATCACGTTTTCCACGCAGGACGTGGAAAACGTGATGAGCGGACTCTCCCGCGCCCGCCCGCTCCCTACGGAAGCGGCTCCCAGTCCCAGGCCTTCTTCGAGGTCAGGCTCTCCTGGTCGAGGTAGCGCTTGAGCTCGTTGAGCTCGGTCGGCTCGATCCCGTAGACGTGGTCGGCCTCCGGGAAGTGATGGCTGCGGACCTCGTCGGTGTACTGCCGCACCCCGTTGACCATCGACTCGTGGACCTCGGCGTAGCGCTTGACGAATTTCGCCGTGTGGCCGGTCGTGATCCCCAGCAGGTCGTGGAAGACGAGCACCTGGCCGGCGGTGGCCGGGCCGGCGCCGATCCCGATCGTCGGGATCTCGAGCTTGGCGACGATCGCCTCGGTGACCGCCGCCGGGACCGCCTCGAAGACGATCGCGAAGCACCCGACCGCCTGCAGGGCGAGCGCGTCCTCGGAGATCTTGATCGCGCGCTCGACCGTCTTGCCCTGGGCCTTGTAGCCGCCGAGCGCGGTCGCCGTCTGCGGGGTCAGCCCGACGTGGCCCATCACCGGGATGCCGGCGCGGACGATCGCCCGGGCGCGCTCGACCGAGGTGCCGCCGCGCCTCGAGCTTGACGACCTGGCAGCCGGCCTCCTTGACGAAGCGCTGGGCGTTGCGCACCGCCTGCTCGTTGCTCGCCTCGTAGCTGCCCATCGGCATGTCGCCGACCATCAGCGGGGTCTTCAGCCCGCGGCGGACCGCCTTGCCGAGCATCACCATCTCGTCCATCGAGACCGGCTCGGTGCCGGGGTAGCCGAGCACGACCATCGCGGCCGTGTCGCCGACGAGGACGACGTCGACGCCGGCCTCCTCGGCGACCTGGGCCGAGGGGTAGTCGTAGGCGGTGACCATCACGATCGGCTCGCCCGCCTCCTTCATCTCGGCCAGGCGCGGCAGCGTCACCGGCCTGCGGTCCGGGAGGGGCCGGTCGTGGGAGCGGCTCCGGCGCTCCTCGACGCCGACGCTCAGGTCGAGTCGAGCAGCACCTCGGGGTGGGTGTCGACCGCGAGGATCTCGTTGTCGTCGTCGACGTGGACGACGACCGGCGAGTAGGTCTCGAGGTCGCGCTCGTCGTAGGCGCCGAACGAGGCGACGATGATCTTGTGGCCCGGCTGGGTCAGGTGGGCGGCGGCGCCGTTGACCTGCATCGTGCCCGAGCCCGGCTCGCCCTCGATCACGTAGGTGACGAAGCGGGCGCCGTTGTCGATGTCCCAGACGTGGACCTGCTCGTTGGTGATCAGGTCGGCGCTGGCCATCAGCTCGGTGTCGATCGTGATGCTGCCGATGTAGTCGACGTCGCAGTCGGTCACCGTCGCCCGGTGGATCTTCGACTTCAGCATCTGCCTCTGCATGGGCTCCTCTTCTCGGTCGTGCCGCTTCCCAGGTCTTGGTCCCGGTTCGATCAGGACGTTGTCGATCAGGCGGGCGCTCGCCCACCCGGGCGGCGACGGCGAGCAGCACCGGCCGGCCGTTGAGCTCGGCCGACGGGCGTCAGGTCGTCGGCGTCGCGCGCCTCCAGGTACTCGGGCTCGATCCCGGCCTCCGCGAGCTCGCGCGCGCGCCGGCCGCGAGCGCCGGCCTCGAGCGACTCCGTCGCCGGCCGCGCCGTCCCTCGACGCCGCCAGGGCCCGCGAGAGCGCGCGGCGCGCTCGCGCTCGTCCGGCGTCGAGGTAGGCGTTTCGCGAGCTCAGCGCCAGGCCGTCGGGCTCGCGGACGGTCGGCATCGACCTCGATCTCGGACCGGGAAGTCGAGGTCGCGGACCATGCGACGGATCACGGCCGAGCTGCTGGGCGTCCTTCTGGCCGAAGTAGGCGACGATCGGGCCGGACGCGTGTTGAAGAGCTTGGCGACGACCGTGGTGACGCCGCGGAAGTGCTCGGGGCCGCGCCGGGCGGGGTCCCCGTCGAGCACCTCGGTCAGGCCGCCGACCTCGACCGCGGTCGCGAAGCCCTCCGGGTAGACCTCCTCGACGCGCGGCGCGTAGACGAGGTCGACCCCGGCCTCGGCGGCGAGCCGAGCGTCGCGCTCCTCGTCGCGCGGGTAGCGGTCGAGGTCCTCGCCCGGCCCGAACTGGGTCGGGTTGACGAACAGGCTCATCACGACCAGGTCGCACTCGGTCGCGGGCCGCCCGCAGCAGCGAGAGGTGCCCCTCGTGGAGGGAGCCCATCGTCGGCACGAGGCCGATCGTCTCGCCCGCGGCGCGCGCGGGGGCCAGCGCCGAGCGCAGGTCGCCTTTGGAGCGCACGATCAGGGCGCCATCGGCTGCGGACTTTTGAGTGCTAGGTGAGAGGTTCATGAGGTCCATGCCCTTCGGGTCACGGCCGAACTTCGCTGTGGCGATTATAGACGCACATCCGTCATCAAGACCGGTTTTTTTCGTCTCGAATGGTCGGATTTTCCGCTCTAAAGTGCAGGACGCCGGTGGCCGATGACATATCGATGTCCCGCGTCGCGCTCGCAGCCCTGGTCATCGTCGCCGTGTACCTGGCGATTGAGACCCCGTGGGACTCCGGCGGCGGGAAGAAGGCGGAACTCGTGCAGACGGTCGAAACGGCCATGCGAGCCCGGGGCGCTCCCGACGAGCTCGTCGATTGCCTCGCCGGTGGGATGGATCGTGAATTGAGCGAGTCCGAAGTCGAGGACGTCAGAGATGTATTCCGCGTCTCGAATCCGCCGACGTCTCTGGAAGAGATCACTCCCAGCCAATTCGCGGCGATCTCGAAGATCGGAAAGATCGGGATTGATTGCGCGACGTCGCTCGCCGCCTCCGGCGTCTTCACCCCGGCGCAGGCCGTCGCCTTCCTCACCAACCCCTGAGCGCAGGGGCGCGCTGGAGCGCGATCTAGACTGGCGTCAGCCCGAT
>CAWCHE010000002.1:0-237407 GCA_963795295.1 uncultured Solirubrobacterales bacterium | reverse complement strand
GGCATACTGACAGGCGGGAGGATAACCGCCGCGCCTTAACGAGCACCAGTGGTCAAAAACCGGTAAAGCCGGTGATCGCAGAGGCCGAAGATGGTGCCGCACGCAAGCCCGATTGCGAGAAACCAAAGGGTGCCGCGGTAATGCAAAATCCATGCGACGCTCATCATTGCGGGGAAGTGTATGAGGTAAATCCCGTAGGAGGCGTCGCCGAGCCATTTCAGGATACGCAGGCGTTCAATATCGGCGACAGCTACGACAAGGCATGATGCGCTGATGCCGAGGGCGCATGATTTCGGGATCGACAGCTCGGCCAATCCCGTGCTGGCAAGGAATGCGAGAGCGGCTCCGATGATGTACGGCCAGCGCCCGATGCGGCGCAATTTTTCAAAATGGATGCCGCAGATCAACCCCATCGGAAAAACCTGAACTGCGGAAGACAAAAGTATTGCCGCCCCCGGAAACGCGTACTCCGTCGAATCCACCGGGTTCTGTCCGAACAGATTGACCGCAGCGATCCATGCCACGGACAGAAGCGTGAAGTCCGGTCGCTCAGCCGGATGCCGAAGGCAAGCGCTGCGAGCGCGTAGAAGACCACCTTGAACACCAACGTCCAATACGGGATTGCAAAAGCGTCTGACCCAGTTGCCGTGGGCAAAAGCAGGATCGGCGCCGGACCCAAACCCGCGACGGGCCGTCCAATCAGAAAGAACGCCAGCGCGGCTGTCAGCAGTGCGATCCAATAGCTCGGATAAATACGCAGCAACCGGTGAACAATGAAGACGACTACCGCCTTTTGTCGCTGCAAGGCGATGACAAACCCCGAAATGGCAAAAAACAGGATGACGCCGATCCGTCCATAAACGAGGTAGGGCTCCACTGGAAGCGCGGCGCCATCATTCGCGACATAGGCTGCGTGCGTGACCACGACGAGCGTTGCGGCAACGGCTCGCAACGCATGAATGCCGGGGAAGAATGGTCGCGCTGCGATCATTGGCGGTGACTACCACAATCCCGCACAAGTTCCATCCATTGGGCGACGCCGCCTTGCCCAAACCGAAATTTCAAACAGAGACACGACTGGCGGCCTGGCAAGGTTGAACCACGGCCGGCGCGAGCGTAATGTGCGGCATGACCCCGGTTTCCGATCTGAAATCCATTCCACCTGGCGGGCTGTTGTCGCCCGAAGCGAATGCCGCGGCGACGCTGGCGGCGGCGACCGCCAGCCAGCCAGGCATCCTCACCGTCGATCTCGACGCCATCGTCGCCAACTGGCGCAAGCTCGAAAAAACCGCAGTGCCCGCCGAATGCGCCGCCGTGATCAAGGCCGACGCCTATGGCTGCGGCGTCGAACCGGTGGCGCGGGCGCTGGCGGCCGCCGGCTGCAAGACGTTTTTCGTAGCCACCCTGGATGAAGCGCGCACCGCCCGCGAAGCGCTGCCGTCGGCCGACTCTACGTGCTCGACGGCTTTTTCCAGAACTGCGGCGACGTCTTTGCCAAGCTCAACTGCAGGCCGGTGATCGGCGATCTCAACGAGCTTGCCGAGTGGGACGTATTTTGCCGCCGTTCCGGATGGTCGGGCGGCGCCGCCATTCACATCGACACCGGCATGAACCGGCTCGGCCTCACCTTGGTGGAGGCGAACGGCATCGTGCCCAGGATCAATGCCGGCGATCACGGCATCACGCTGGTGATGAGCCACCTCGCCTGCGCCGAGACCCTCAATCATCCGCTCAATGCCAAACAGGTCACGACCTTTCGCGAGATCGCGAGCCTGTATTCCGGCGTCCCGGCATCGCTGTCGAACTCTTCCGGAATCTATCTCGGCCCGCAATTCCAGTTCGACCTGGTGCGGCCGGGCGCCGCGCTCTATGGCGTCAACCCGACGCCGGAAGCCGACAACCCGATGCAGCCGGTCGTCGATCTGAAGGCGCGCATCGTGCAGCTGCGCAATGTCGAGCGCGGCGACACGTCGGCTATGGCGGAACCTGGACCGCGCGACGGCCGACAAAACTCGCCATCGTCTCGGCCGGCTATGCCGACGGCTATTTCCGCGCCGCCGCGCCGATGACGGCACGCGCAGCGCCGAAGTCGTGGTCGCAGGAAGCGCTGCCCGATCGCGGGCCGCATCTCGATGGACCTGATGGCGATCGACATCACCGACCTGCCGGAAGCCGCGCGGCGCGGCGACATGGCGACGCTGATCGGCGACGGCATCACCGTCGACGAAGTCGCGCATCACTTCGGCACTATCGGCTACGAGGTGCTGACCAGCCTCGGCAAGAGGTATGCGCGCATCTACAAGGGCGGCGAGGCGAAAAGCGAAAAGGACGGCGCTGAAAAAGGCGCGTCCGTTGCCGCGGCGCCGGCGCCACCGGCCTGACCTTCTTGAAGGTCGCGACGTTCAACATCAACAACATCAACCGGCGCCTGCCGAACCTGCTGCGGTGGCTGCGATCGTCGAAGCCGGATGTCGTCTGCCTGCAGGAGCTGAAATCGACCGATGCCGACGATCGTCTATGGCTTCCCCGTTCCGGGTCGCTACACCGCGACCCTGCCCGCGACGATCGACCCGAAGGGCGGCGGGATGGAAATGTCGGTGCTGCTCGACACGAAGCAGATCGACGACACCAAGACACCGGCCATCGGACTGCGCCGGATCCCGGCCGGGACCGTGGGTGGGCAGTCCGTGAACGCCCAGGTCGTCGACCTCGAGCCGGCGACGACCTACCACTACCGCTTCGCGCTCACCCAATACCTGGAAACGAAGGTCCACCAGGTCCTCGGGCCGGAAGGCACGTTCACGACGCTGCCGCCGCGGGTCCTGGCTCAGCCGGTCGCCAAGAGGCGATTCAGGCTCCGCAAGGGGCAGGTGAGGCTCGGCCCGATCAGGCGGAACATGGGCGTCCTCAGGGCAACGGTGCGCGACCTTCCCGCGCAGACGGTGGTGACGATCAAATTCTTCGCCGGCAAGGTCCACGTCAAGGCCCGCAAGAAGGCCAAGTCCGGCGGCAGGGTCAGGTTCAAGGTCAGGCTGGCCAAAAAGATCCGCAGGGCGCTGCAGGACGAAAAACTGAAGAAGGTCCGGATCAGGGTCAGCGCCAACCCCCCGGACGAACGGACCTCGAGCGTCGTCCTCAAGCGCGGGCTGAAGGGTTGAGCCCCCGTGGGGAACCTCTACGACGCGACCTGGGGGAGGGGGTTCACGGCGCTCTACGACCGCGGCCTGAAGGCGACCGAAGAGGCGGGCCTGCGGCAGATGCGGCGCCAGGCGTTGGAGTCCGCGAGCGGTAGGACGGTCGACATCGGAGCCGGGACGGGTGCAAACCTGAGCCTATATCCGGAGGCCGTGACCGAGCTCCTGCTCGCCGAGCCCGATCCGCACATGCTGCGCAGGCTCCGCGCCCGAGTGGCGAGGAGCGGATCGACGCCGAGGTCATCGCGGCCGGCGCCGAATCGCTCCCGCTCGAGGACTCCAGTGTCGACACGGCGATCTTCACCCTGGTGCTCTGCACGGTGCCCGACCCGCGGGCGGCGCTCGCCGAGGCGTCCCGGGTCCTGAAGCCCGGAGGACGGCTGCTCTTCGTCGAGCACGTGCGGGCCGACGAGCCCGGGCTGTCGCGCTGGCAGGACCGCCTCGAACGGCCGTGGCACTTCGTCGCCGACGGCTGCCACTGCAACCGCGACACGATCGCCGAGATCGACGGCTCGCCGCTTGAGATGGAGGGCGTCGAGGCGAGGAGCTGCCGAAGACGGCGCCGATCATCAGGCCGCTGGTCCGGGGAAGCGCGGTCCTCCCGGGCTGAGTCGGGGTCTTCAACGGCTGAGCCCCTGATTTAGACCTACGGGTGGTGTCTCAGTTTGAATTTGGACCCTCCTCCGCTTTCCTGCGGGCCGGCCAGCGATGATCAGTTCCCGGACCCGCTTAGGATCACACCGTGGAGGCAGTCAAGGCGGCCCAACAACTCTTTTTCTCTCGGCGGTGGATTTCCTTGGGGAATCGTGCGGAGATTCTGGGCTCTTATCCCCGGAGCCGCCGTCGGCGCCTTGGGAGTAGTGGAGCATGAGACCGACAAAGGCGTCAAAGTGAGCCCCACGCTCTTTTGGAGTGTCTTGGCAGGCGGTGTTTTCGTCGCGGCGCTGCTCACGTACCACGACCTCCGCATCTCTGGCGCGAAACCGGCCCCAAGCAGAAGATGCCTGCGGTGACCACGACCAGCCAACCAGGCACGAAAACTGTCACCAAAACGACCGAGCGGCGATGTTGAGGTGGAATCACTCGTCGTGGAGGACGAAAAGCCGCCGCCCTAAGGCTCAGAAGACTGGGCGGCTGCCTCCGCTTGGGCAATTGATGCTCTTAGGAGGTCACCGAGAACATCCTCCTCCGCGTATCGGAGCAGGCCGACCAGAGAAGCCGGGCGTCCGGTCTGGCGCTTCCGGATACCGACCCTGGTCTCGCCGTCCCGGGTCACAATGACCTCCATGACCGTGCAGATATTCTCAACCTGCCAATCGGCCCCACCGGCGTCCTTTTCGATGGAATCGAGGAGGGCTTCGATGTGCTCTTCAAGTTTGCCGCGATCGTTGGGCATGGCCGTAGCCTAACTAGTCCAGAAGCGCTGCGATCTCCTGCATCTTCCAAACGTGGTCCGCGACACCGGTAGCCATCGCAGGGGTTCGGGGATACGGATCGGCAAGCGTCTTGTGCGGACGGGCGAAGTTGTAGTGAAGGAAATGGAGCGCCACGGCCGCGCTGTGGTTCTCCAGTTTCTTGCTGAAGCCATTGGTCAGTCGCGTGAAGCGCCGCATCCCCATTCGCATGGTCAGGTTCGACCGCTCTACGTAGCTCGTTGACACCTTGTCCATATCGGGATCGCCCAATCGCGTCGTCTTCTTAACGCCGGTGCAGACCGGCGGGCTGTAGCGGGCCTCTCCAAGCCGCTCGGTGCGGTACTGCTTGGAAATGATCGCCCAGTCCACCTCCCCTTCGAAAACGAGCGGCCCGGCTCCCGGTAGCTGGAATGACCGTCCGTGCTTAGTTGAATGCGCCCGCTGACACGGTCTCGGATGCCCTTGATGAACTCCCAACAGTCTTCCCAGTTGCGCTGCCCGACGAGCCAGTTCACGGCGAGCTTGGAGGTCGGCATCATTGCAACCCAGGTCCATACGTCGCCTTTGTCCTCGTCACCCTCTTTGACGTTCTTGGCCTTCTTGTAGACGAAGCTCCAAATCTCGTCGGCCTGGATCGTCTTGCATGGTAGATCGCGGAGTGTCTCTTGTTCATAGGCCGCGCACGCCTCCCCAACGTCCACGAGCAATTTGCTCACGGTGTTGATAGAGCAACCGGCAATACGGGTGGCTGCTCTTCAGGCTGGTCCCCTCCACCAACATCGCGAGGATCTGCGCCCGCTTCTCTGTGGACAATCGATTCGTAATGAACATTATACGTAACCGCTTTAGCAAAAACAAGTACGAAAAGTGGACGGTCGTTATGCAGGACAACGCCCGGATCGACCCGAAGCAACCGCTACACTGCCGATAGGAAGGGACCGGCGCCGACCCCTGTGGGGCCAACACCGGGGTGCGACTTGCCTGTTAGGCAGTCCTAGGAATGCCCCTCATGAGGACCCGTGGCGATTGACAGTCGCTCGGTATCCTCAATCTCGTCGGCCCGATCACCGTTTCGGGCTGGAAGTCGATAAAGGCCGTTCTCCACGCGCTCGATTTCGCCGGCGTCGTGTAGGCGCTTGAAGGTGTTGTAGATCGCGCTGTCGCCGACCGTCGTGCCGGTGGCGTTGAGACCGTCACGGACCTGGGAGGGACCGACAGGCTCTGCGCTCGCGGCGATGAAGTCGAGGACCCGCTTCTTGGTGTTCCCGCGCTGGGCGGTCCTCCGCACCCGTTTCGGCTTCTTGCTGGCCAGCGCACGGGTGATCCAGAGCAGTTCTGCCTCGGCGGAGTGGACCGTCTGTTCGGCCCGCTCGCGCATGGCCTCCAACTCCTCCTCAGAGCGCTGGCTTAGAAGTGTGACGATAGGCGAGTTCTCTGCCATGCCTCACATTAAAAGCAAAGTCGTCCCCTCCAAAACCTCACATTCACCCCTCACATTCCCAATCGCCGACGCAGAGCCAAATTAGCACTTCTCCATCGCGCATCTGCGGCCTTCTTTGCCGCCTCGCTGCGTTCCTTGGCGCTCATTTTGGCGGCACGCGCTTTGCCGCCTTTCTTGCCACCGCGACGACCAAGCTCAACAGCAGCCGGATCTTTGTCGGCGTCTGGGTCGGACTCCGTGGCCTCGCCGGTCGCCAGGTCTACGACGAGCTTCCCGAGCTGATTGGGGTCGCGAGGCCGTTTCCGTGAGCGGTCTGGCATGGGGTCCATCGTACCGACGACATTGGAGGCTTCCGATTGAAACTGAGACACCACCACCTAACGCACGATAATGGTGGTTATGTAAACCCAGGTTACTTTTCGGCGGCAGATTCGAGCGCGGCTTCGAAATCTGAGGGCGATTCAGTCGGTTCCAGGGCTTCGAGGCCGTCCGTCCCGGCCCTTCCACCGCAAAGGAAGGAGTTCCGGTGAATCCGAGGCCTTCCGCTTCCTGCGTCGATTTCCGGACCTCTGAGAGCACGCTGGAGCTTCTGCGGTCGCTATTCCAGCGGGATATGTCCTTCACGCCTGCCGCCTTGGCCACCGCGGTCAGGAATTCGTCGGTCACGTAGGCATCGGTCTCCGGGCCCTGATTCCGGTAGAAGATCTCGATGAAGTTCCAGCCGCGGCCCTGTTCGCCGGCGGCGATCGCCGCGGCGCCCGCCGGCGTCGATTCTTCGTCGATGATCGTGAAGTTACGGAACTCGATCGTCGCCTTCCCCGGCCGCACCTGCGATGCGATCACCGGGGGAATGATTTCCTCGGAAAATGCTTTGCAGAACGGGCACTTCAGGTCCCCGAACTCGACCAGCCCCGACCCGGCGGTCGCCGGATCTCCGAGCCTCAGGCCGTTCTGCGGGATCCCCGCCAGCGATTCGTTCACGAGGGCGACGTCTTCGAGGTTCGTCGCGTCACCGCCGCTGCCGTCGTTGGAGCTGACGACGATCAGGACCGCGACGCCGACGATCGCGAGGAAGACCGCGGCGCTCGCCAGCTTCAGCAGGTTCTGACGCCGTCGCTCGGCGGCCTCACTCATGCCGGTTTCCCGACGTAGCGGACCATCCGGGTCGCGTTGACCGCGAACAGGATCGTCATCAGCACGGCGCTGCCGACGCACCACTGGCAGACGGCGTCGATCACGAACAGCTCCAGGTAGGTCAGGTAGACGCTGTAGCCGAAGCCGACGAGCGAGATGACGAAGCCGCCCATCCGGGCGCCGTCCCCGCGCGCCACCGCAGCGACCAGGAGGAGCACGTAGCCGACGATCCCGAAGACGGCGACGTTGACGCCGAGCAGGTGCGAGTAGCTGCTCTTGGCGACGGTTTCGCAGCCGTGGCCGCCGCCGAGGCAGACCGGGCTGTCACCACCCGACTCGACGATCGCGATGTATGTGGCGATCGCGATCCCGATCGTCGCGAGGAAGGTCGCGACTCCGCGCAGCGTCCCCTCCGCGGGTCCCTTCAAGCCTTCTCGTCCATCCGGCTCAGGCTCGCTTCCGGCCGAAGAGCCGGCCGAGGAGGCCACCGCCGCCGCTGACGGGCACGACGGGGCCCGACTGCTCAGGCGGCCCCAGCTGCGCGGCCTCGCCGGAGTCGATCGCGAGGGTGACGCCGCGCTCGGCGGTGCGGCTCACCTCCGGCGCGTCGGCGAAGCGGAGGCGGCCGCCGAGATCCTCGAAGACGACGCCGTCGAAGATGTGCTCGCGGCTGTTGTCGAGCATCTCCCGGACGCGGCCGACCTCGACCCCGTCGGAGCCGTAGACCGGAGTCCCGCGTGGGACCGCGAGGTAGTGAATCGCGGCGCCGTCGTCGATCTCGGGGGTGTCGCCCTGCTCGTCCACGCCCGTCATTCTTACGCCTCGGCCAGGCGCGCGCAGAATGCCGCGATCTCCCGCGAGAGCCGGCCGCCCTGCCAGGCCAGCGGCGAGCTCCCCTCCTCCTCCGCGACGAGCTCGGCCCGCGGCAGGCGGCGCGCGTACTCCTCGGCGACGGCGCGCGGATGCCCGGGGTCGGCGGCATCGTCGCTGGCGACGACCAGCGCCGGCATCTCGAGCCCTTCGAGCTCCTCGAGCCCCGCGAAGGGTCGCGAGCGCGGCACCTCGCGGAGAGCCTCGACGATCGCGTCGAGGTGCCGGTGGCGCTCGATCCGCTCCCGCGTGAAGCGCAGGACCGAGTCCCGCCAGCGCGGGTCCGAGGCCTGGTTGCGGCCGATGTAATCGACGAAGCCGTCGACGCCGCCGTCCTCCAGCGCGTCGGCCAGCCCGTCCCAGTACTCGAGCGACTCGTCCGCGATCGCTCCCTCGTATACCGGGCCGATCACGACCAGCGCCGCGACCCGGCGCGGCTGCGCGAGCGCGTAGGAGACCGCGGTGTGGGCGCCCATCGAGTGCCCGCCGAGCACGAATCGGCCCTCCGGGACCTGGGTTTCCACCACCGCCTCGAGGTCCGCGACCAGCTGCGGGTATCCATAACCCCTGCCCCCCGGGGCGGGGTCTGACTCACCGTGGCCGCGGGCGTCGTAGGTGACGACCCGGTGGCCCGCCCGCTCGAGCGCATGGGAGCCATGCAGGACGTAGCGCCGGGTCGCGGTGATCCCGTGGCAGAGCACGACCGGCAGCCCCTCCCCCGCCGCCTCGCCGCGAATCGTCGGTTCGGCGCCGGCCGTGAAGGGCGCCGGCTCCGCCGGCATCAGGAGATCGCGGCGACTGCCCGCTCGAGGTCCTCGACCGACTGGTACGTCGCCCCGGTCGTCGAGACGTGGCGGTAGCGAACGATGCCCTCGCCGTCGATCACGAAGATCGCCCGCTTCACATAGCGGCCGTCGACGGTTTCGCCCTTCAGTTCGGTCAGGTTGGCGAACGGCCCTAGCCAGCCGGTCACCCCGTACGACTTCGAGACCGCGACGTCCTCGTCGGCGAGCAGCGGCACGTTCAGTTCCTGCTCTTTGGTCCAGCGCTCGTGGGAGTCGACCGATTGCGAGGAGATCCCGAGCACCTCGGCGTCGAGGCCGTCGATCCGGTCGCTCTCGTCGCGGTAGGAGCAGAACTGCTTCGTGCAGGTCGCGGTCGCGTCTCCCGGATAGAAGGCGAGGACGACGTTGCGGCCCCGGTAGTCCGAAAGCCGGTAGGTCTTGCCGTCGGTGCCCGGCAGCTCGAACTCGGGCGCCCGGTCTCCGACGCTGACCTTGGCCATCGCGGGCCTAGCCTCCGCCGTGCGCGATCGCCGCGTGTTCGATCAACACGGTCTGTTTCGGTTTTTCGGCTTTCGTCCCGAGCTTGCCGATCCGGTCGACGACGTCCATCCCCTCGCTGACCTTGCCGACCAGCGCGTATTCGGGCGGCAGCCCGGCGTCGGGGGCGAGGACGATGTAGAACTGGCTGCCGGAGCGCCCCGGCGGCTCGGCCGAGGTCTTCGCCATCGCCACCGTCCCCTTGGTGTAGGAGAGGTTGGCCGGCGGTTTCTCGTCGACGCTGTAGCCGGGGCCGCCGGTGCCGGTGCCGAGCGGGTCGCCGCCCTGGATCACGAAGCCGGGGGCGATGCGGTGGAAGTCGAGGTCGTCGTAGAAGCCTTCTTCGATCAGGTAGGCGAAGGAGTTGACGGTCTTCGGCGCCCGTTTCGTGTCGAGCGCGATCGTGAAGTCGCCGCAGTTCGTTTCCATCTTCGCGAACAGCACTTCGCCCGCCTTCACGGTCTGCTTCGGCGCCTTCAGGCTGACGTGCTTGGGCTTCGGCTTTTCGACCAGCTTGCAGCCGCCGGCCGAGGCCTGATCGGAGCCGCCACCGTCGTCGCCGCTGTTCTGGCCGATCAGGATCGCGCCGACGACCACGGCGGCCACCACGGCAAAGCCCGCGAGGATGAACCAGCGACGATCGAACCCCTCCGACATCGGCCGGGAGCCTAGAGGATCTGCGCCCTCGGGACGCCTGAGATGATCGCCACGTGGCCGAGACCGACCTGATCCCCCTTGCGGCCGCGGTCCTCCACGCGGGCTCCGAGCCCGAGCGCGTGCTCGAGATCGAGTGCGGAGAGGGCGACGGGGTGCTCTTCCTCGCCCGCGAGTACCCACGGGCGAGGATCCGCGGGGTCGACCCCTCCGAGGAGGCGGTGCGCCGGGTCACGAGGCGGATCGGGCTCGATCCCGAGGGCCGCGTCGCCGTCAAGGTTGGCGGCCGCCGCTCGCTCCCCTTCCCCGACGACCACTTCGACATCGTCGCCCAGCGCCGCGGCCGGCTCGGCCTCGCCGAGATCGCCAGGGTGCTGCGGCCCGGCGGCTGCCTGATCGTCGCCCCCTCCTCCCCGCCGGGCTCCTCATCACGTTTTCCACGTCAGGCATGGAAAACGCGGCCCGGGAGCCTCGACCCGCACGGGCGCTGGAGCCGGCGGGCCCTCTCGCGCCGCGGCTTCGAGACCGTCGCCGTCGACGATTCGTTCCTTGTGACTAGGCTGCGGGCCGCACCATGAGCGAGGAGAGAGGACGGGTCAATCCGGAGATGCCGTTGGCGATCATCGTCAACCCCTCCTCGGCGGGCGGACGGGCGCTGAAGCTATTGCCCCGGGTCGAGCAGGCCCTCGACGCGGGCCGGGTCGTCTTCCGGGTCCAGCGCACCAAGGACCTCGAGCACGGGGTCAGGCAGGCGCTCGGAGCGATCGAGGCCGGCGAGCTGCCGGTCGTGATCAGCGGCGACGGGCTGGTCGGGGCGATCGGTGGCGCGATGGCGGGCTCGGAGACGCCGCTCGGGATCATCCCCGGCGGCCGCGGGAACGACCTCGCCAGGGTGCTCGGGATCCCCGACGAGCCGGAGGAGGCCGTCGCCGTCCTCGGCGCCGGGGAGACGCGCCGGATCGACGTCGGCGAGGTCAACGGCAAGCGCTTCCTCGGCATCGTCAGCGTCGGCTTCGACTCCGAAGCCAACCGTGTCGCGAACGAAACCCGGCTCCTGCGCGGCAACCTCGTCTACGCCTTCGCGGCGCTGCGGACCCTGGTCAGGTGGAAGCCGGCCCGGTTCACGGTCCGCTCCGACGACGAGCGCTACCGCTTCACCGGCTACTCGGTCTCGGTCGCCAACAATCGCGCCTTCGGGGGCGGGATGTTCATCGCCCCCGACGCCGAGCTCGACGACGGCGAGTTCGACATCGTCGCCGTCGGCGAGGTCGGGAAGCTGCGCTTCGTGGGTAACCTGCCGAAGGTGTTCAAGGGCACCCACGTGGAGGAGGAGCAGGTCCGCGTCTTCCGCGCCCGCCACCTCGAGCTGAGTGCCAGCAAGGACTTCCCCGTCTACGCCGACGGCGAGCACCTCACCGACCTTCCCGCCTCGCTGAGGGTGCTGCCGCGGGCGCTGAGCGTGGTCGTGCCGCCCCTGGCAGCCCCGGCTTGAGCGGAGGGCGCAACGGGGTTCTGTTCGGCGCCAAGCTGGCGGCGGCGCGGGCGCTGGGCGCGGCGAGCCGGACGAGCGGTCGCGGCGGCGGCACGACGCTGCCCGGGCGCGCCCTGCTGCGGCTCGACCCCGACGCGATCCGGCGCCTCGGCGCTCCCCTCGGGGGGCGGGTGACGATCGTCAGCGCCACCAACGGCAAGACGACGACGGCGGGAATGATCGCCGCCGTGCTCAGCGCCGCCGGCCGCGAGCCGATCCACAACCGGGCCGGGTCCAACATGACCTGGGGTGTGGCGACCGCGCTCCTCGAGCAGAGCGGAACGGAGGGCCTCTTCGAGGTCGACGAGGCCTGGCTGCCCAAGGTCGCCTCCGAGCTGCGGCCCTCGCTGATCGTCCTCGGCAACCTCTTCCGCGACCAGCTCGACCGCTACGGCGAGGTCGAGACCCTCGCCGACGAGTGGGCGGCGCTGGTCGACGCCCGCAGCGGTGAGACCCGGTTCGCGCTCAACGCCGACGACCCGCTGATCGCCGACCTCGGCCGCGACGCCGACCAGAACCGCCGCGAGGGGATCGTCTACTTCGGGATCGACGACCCCTCGCAGGCGCTTCCCGAGCTCCAGCACGCCTCCGACGCCAAGCACTGCCGGCGCTGCGGCCACCCCTACGCCTACGAGCTCGCCTTCGTCGGCCACCTCGGCCACTACTCGTGCCCGAACTGCGGGGCGACCCGGCCCGAGCCCGACCTGGCGGCGACCCGGATCGTCCTGCGCGGGATGAGCGGCTCGGAGGCGACGGTGCGGCTTCCCGACGGCGGCGTGCTCGAGCTCGAGCTGCCCCTCCCCGGCCTCTACAACGTCTACAACGCCCTCGGCGCGATCGCCGCCTCACTGGACCTGGGGATCGAGCCGGCCGCGATCGGCGCCGCCCTGGGCGACGTCCGCGCCGCCTTCGGGCGGGTCGAGACGATCGAGGTCGCCGGGGTGCCCGTCGCGATCCTCCTGATCAAGAACCCGGCCGGCGCCAACGAGGTCCTCCGCACCCTGCGCCTCGAGGACGGCGGCGAGGGCCTCGACCTCTGGATCGCGCTCAACGACGGGATCGCCGACGGCCGCGACGTCTCCTGGATCTGGGATGCCGACTTCGAGCTGATGGCGGGGACGGTGCGCCATGTCACCTGCGCCGGGACCCGGGCCCCGGAGATGGCCCTGCGGCTCAAGTACGCCGGCTGGGCCGAGGAGAAGATCGAGGTCGAGGAGTCGATCGAGCGCTCGCTCGACCGGGCCGTCGCCGCGGCGCCCGAGCGCCTCTTCGCCCTTCCCACCTACACCGCCCTGATCGAGCTGCGGCGCCTGCTCTCCTCACGCGGCCTCGCCAAGGAGTTCTGGGAGTGAGCGCCGCGACGGAGCTGGCGGTGATCTGGCACGACATCGAGTGCGGCGCCTACGAGGGCGACCTCGGTCTCTGGCGCGAGCTCGCCGCCGGCCCGGTGCTCGACCTCGGCTGCGGCACCGGGCGGGTCGCCCTCGATCTCGCCCGCCATGGCCACGAGACGCACGGCCTCGACCTCGACCCGGAGCTCGTCGCCGCCTTCAACGCGCGGGCGGAGGCGGCCGGGCTGCCGGCGCGGGCCAGTGCCGGCGACGCTCGGGACTTCGTTCTGAATCGGGAGTTCGCCACCGTCCTGGCGCCGATGCAGCTGATCCAGCTGCTCGACACCCCGGCCGAACGCATCGCCTGCCTCGAGCGCGCCCGCACCCACCTGCGCACCGGGGGAAGTGTCGCGGTCGCGATCGTCGACGGCTTCCCCGACGAGCTGACGGACGAGGTCATCCCTCCCCTCCCCGACACCCGCGAGATCGATGGCTGGGTCTACTCGAGCCTGCCGCTCGACGCCGGCCTCGACGCCGGCTCGATCGTCGTCCGCCGCCTGCGCCAGGCCGTCTCCCCGGCGGGGGAGCTGAGCGACGAGCTCGACGAGATCCCCCTGCGCCTGCTCACCGCGGAGACGCTCGAGGCGGAGGCGCGGGAGGCCGGCCTCGAGCCCGTCGGCCGCCGCGAGATCGCCCCCACCGACGAGCACGTCGGCTCGGTCGTCCTGATCCTGGAGGCGAGCTGATGGAGCTCCGCGTCGCCGCCCTCTACCCCGACCAGATGAACATCTACGCCGACCGCGGCAACATCCTCTTCCTCCGACGGCGCTGCGAGTGGCGCGGCATCGGCTTCTCCCTCGCGGGCGCCGGCGAGGGCGAGCCGGTCGATCCCTCAGCCCACGACTTCTTCTACATCGGCGGCGGCCAGGACCGCGACCAGCGCGCCGTGGCCGCCGACATGGCCGCGACCAAGCGCGAGGCGCTGGCCGCCGCGGTCGAAGACGGCGCCGTCCTGCTCGCCGTCTGCGGCGGCTATCAGCTCCTCGGCCACAGCTACCGGCTCGGCGAGGAGTCGCTCCCGGGGCTCGGGCTCGCCGACCTCGAGACGGTGCGCGAGCCGGGGCCGCGGCTGATCGGCAACGTCGCGATCGAGGCCGACCTCGGGAACGGCCCGCGGACGATCGCCGGCTTCGAGAACCACGGCGGACGGACCTACCTCGGCTCCGGTGCCGAGCCGCTGGGCCGGGTCCTGAGCGGTTTCGGCAACAACGGCAAGGACGGCTTCGAGGGCGTCCGCCGCGGCAACCTGATCGGCACCTACCTGCACGGCCCGCTGCTGCCCAAGAACGCCTGGCTCGCTGACCATCTGATCGCCGCCGCCCTTGAGCGCCGCTACGGCGCCAGGCCGGAGCTCGAGCCGCTCGAGGACGGCCTCGAGAGCGCCGCCCACGAGAACGCGAGACGAGCGGTCTCCCGCGGCTAGGGGGTCGCGGCGACGACCACCAGCGGCCCATCCCCGGAGGGAAGGTCGTCGGTCTCGAAGGAGGGCGAGTCGAGGCGCTCGACCCGGCTCATCAACTCGAGAAAGGCCTCCTCGGTGTCGAGGAACCCGACCTTGGGGGTGCGGTAATGCATTGGCACGACCCAGCGCGGGTCCAGCTCGGCGACGATCTCGGCGGCGAGGGCGGGCCCGATCGTCGGCCCGGCCCCGACCGGCAGCAGGAGCAGGTCGAGGCCCCCGAGCTGGGCGGCCTGCTCCGGGCGCAGCGCGCTCTGGCCGAAGTCGCCGAAATGGGCGACTCTCAGCCCGTCGAGCTCGAAGGCGAAGATCGTGTTCGGCCCGCGTTCGGTCCCGGCCACCTCGTCGTGCTCGGAGGCGATCCCCAGCACCTCGCCGACCGGTGAGTCGTGCCGCCCGGGGGTCGCGCGCAGGATCGCCGGCTCGCCGCCGATCGCCTCGACGCCGTTGTGGTCGCCGTGCTCATGGCTGACGAGGACGAGGTCGATCGCCCCGACCTCGATCGCCGGGTACTCGAAGGCGATGCCGCGCTCCGTGAGGATGGTGAGGTCGTGAAAGGGGTCGATGAACACGGCTGCATCCGACCCCCGGATCTCGAAGGCCGACTGTCCGAACCACTCAACGCGCATGCTGTTCCTCCAGTTCCGGGATTGCGCCGGCGCCGCGCTCGCCGGCCGGCTCCTCATCGTGGTGGTAGACGCCGCCGCGCATCAGCGAGGCCGCGGCGGCAACGAGACAGGCGACGATCGCGAACGTGAACGCCGTGTCGAGCCCGTCCTTGAACGGGCCGGAGATCAGGTGCGGAAAGAATTCCCTGCCGGCGACGACCGCGTGGGAGTGGGCCGGCAGCTGGGCGAGGGCGCCGGAGCCGATCAGGTGGCCGACCGGGTTGTAGCCGAGGAAGGCGGCGAAGAGGACCGAGATCGGCGGCGTCTGGGAGGCGTGGTGGGCGACGCCGGCGGGCACCCCGTGGGCCTGCAGGCCGCCGTCGAGGGTGCCGGGGAGGCTCGAGGCGAGGCCGATCACCAGCAGCGTGAAGAAGATCCCGATCGAGAGCACCTGGGCCGAGTTCTGGAAGGTCTGATTCATGCCGCCGCCGGCGCCGCGGTCGCCAGGCGGCAGG
This sequence comes from uncultured Solirubrobacterales bacterium, assembly GCA_963795295.1. Lineage (GTDB taxonomy): Bacteria > Actinomycetota > Thermoleophilia > Solirubrobacterales > 70-9 > VRUE01. The sequence goes on along the minus strand of CAWCHE010000002.1, from coordinate 221,873 downwards.
CTGTTCATCACCGCCGCCCGGTTGGGCGAGGCGAACATCCCCATGAAGATGCCGTTGAGGAAGAGGATCGCGGCGAAGACCGGGTAGTCGAAGTCGATCGGCAGCAGCATCAGGAACCCGAAGCTGAAGGCGGCGCCGATCATCCCGCCCGTCGCGAAAGGACGCGCCCCATAGCGGTCGGAGAAGTACCCGGAGGCCGGCCCGGCGATCAGCAGCCCGGCAGTGAGCGGCAGCATGTAGATACCGGCCCAGAGCGGCGTCTCGGTGAAGCCGTAGCCGTGCAGCGGCAGCCATATCCCCTGCAGCCAGATGATCAGCATGAACAGCAGGCCGCCGCGGGAGACGGCCGCCAGGAAGGTAGAGAGGCTGCCGAAGGCGAAGGCGCGGATCTTGAAGAGGCCGAGCTTGAACATCGGCTCGGCGACCCGCTTCTCGATCGCCACGAAGGCGATCAGGAAGGCGACCGAGCCGGCCAGCAGGCCGAGCACGCGGGGGCTCCCCCACCCCGTCGGCGAGCCGCCGTAGGGCCGGATCCCGTAGGTCACCGAGACCATCGCCAGGACGAGCCCGACGGCGAAGGTGACGTTGCCCCACCAGTCGATCTTCGCCGGCCGAGGTTCGCTGCGCTCCTCGAGCTTCAGATAGCCCCAGATCGTGCCGAACAGCCCCACCGGGACCGAGATCAGGAAGACGAGGCGCCAATCGATCGGCGCCAGCAGCCCGCCGAGCACGAGGCCGATGAAGAGCCCGCTGACGCCGACGATGTTGTTGATGCCGAGCGCCATCCCCCGCTGGTCGGCGGGAAAGGCGTCGGTGATGATCGCCGCCGCGTTGGCCAGGAGGCAGGCGCCGCCGACCCCCTGCAGGATCCGGAAGCCGATCAGGTAGGCAGCCCCCGCCTGGCCGGTCATCCAGTCGATCGCCAGCAGCAGCGAGGCGAGCGTGTAGATGACGAAGCCGAGGTTGTAGATCCTGCACCCGCCCGTACATGTCCCCCAGCCGGCCGAGGCTGACGATGAGGACGCTGGAGACGACCAGGTAGCCGAGGATCATCCAGAGCAGGTAGAAGCTGTTGGCGGGGACCAGCGGGTCGAGGTGGATGCCGCGGAAGATGTCGGGCATCGCGATCAGCGTGATCGAGGCGTCGAGGGTCGCCAGCAGCACCGCCAGCGTCGTGTTCGAGAGCGCTATCCACTTGTAGCGGTCCGGGTGGGCCATACCCGAACCTTACGTGTCCGGAAGGTTCGGCTAGCGTCCGGTCGAGCCGAAGCCGCCCGCGCCGCGGGCGCTGTCCGTCAGCGAATCGACCTCGACTGGCTCCGGCAGCGCGATCGGCACGACCACGAGCTGGGCGATCCGGTCCCCCGCCTCGACCCTGAAGGTCTCCGCCGGGTCGGTGTTGAGGAGGAGGACGCCGATTTCGCCGCGGTAGCCGGAGTCGATCAGGCCCGGGCTGTTGACGATCGCGATCCCGCGCTCGCGGGCCAGGCCCGAACGCGGCAGGACGAGCCCGGCGTGCCCCTCGGGGATCTCGACCGCGACCCCGGTGGCGATGCTCCAGCGCTCCCCCGGCCCGATGTGGGCGGACTCGCAGGCATGCAGGTCGAGGCCGGCGTCCCCCTCGTGGGCCCGGCTCGGCAGCGTCGCCTCCTCGCGCAGCCGCGCGACTCGCAGATTCACGGCCGCAACCCTAGAGGACGGCCAGGTCTGCGAAACGGTGCATCTCGGACACCGGCACCTTGGCGTGGACGAGGACGCCGTCCTCGCGATCGGTGCGCTCGAGGTCGCCGGCGACCTCGTGCAGCTCGTGCAGCCGGGCGCCCTCGGCGTAGGGGACGAGCAGCTCGACCTCGGCCAGGGTCGCCTCGAACGCCGTCTCGACCATCGCCCGCAGGCTGTCCAGCCCCTCGCCGTCGAGCGCCGAGACGAGCACCGCGTCGGGATGGCGCAGGAGCGCGTCGCGACGGGCCTCCTCGTCGAGCAGGTCCGCCTTGTTGAGGACCAGCAGGCGGGGCGTGGTCCCGGCCCCGATCTCCTCCAGCACCTCGTCGACGGCGTGCATCTCGGCGACCATCTGCTCCTCCGGTGAGGACGCGTCGGAGACCTGGACGATGAGGTCTGCCAGCACCGTCTCCTCCAGGGTCGCCTTGAACGCCTCGACCAGCTGATGGGGGAGCTTCTCGATGAAGCCGACGGTGTCGGTGAGCAGGTAGTCGCGCCCGGAGAGCTCGAGGCTCCGCGTGGTCGGGTCCAGTGTGTGAAAGAGCCTGTCGCCGACGCCGACCTCGGACCCGGTCAGGGCGTTCAGCAGAGTCGACTTGCCGGCGTTCGTGTAGCCGGCGAGGGCGACCCTGGGCAGCGAGCAGCGGTCGCGCTGGGCGCGCATCACGCCGCGGTTCTGCTCCAGCCCCTTCAGGCGCCGGCGCAGCGCCGAGATCCGGTCGCGGGCGAGCCGGCGGTCGGTCTCGATCTGGCTCTCCCCCGGCCCCCTGGTCCCGATGCCGCCGTCCATCCTGCCGGCGCCGAGGCGCTCGAGGTGGGTCCAGAGCCCTCGCATGCGGGCCATGTTGTATTCGAGCTGGGCCAGCTCGACCTGGAGCTTCCCCTCGGCCGAGTTGGCGTGGTCGGCGAAGATGTCGAGGATCACCGCGGTGCGGTCGATCACCGGCACTTCGAGGGCCGCCTCCAGGTTGCGCTCCTGGCGCGGGGCCAGCTCGTCGTCGCAGGCGACGAGGTTGGCGTCGCAGGCGGCGATCTCCTCCTTCAGCTCGTCCAGCCGGCCGCGGCCGAAGTAGCGGTCCGGGTCGGGTTCGGGGCGCTGCTGGGTCGCCTCGCCCGCGGTAGCGACCCCGGCGGTGCGCAGCAGCTCCTTCAGCTCGGCCAGCGGCTCGCCGTGCTCACGGCCGTCGACGATCCCGATCGCCAGCGCCCTCTGGCGCGCCCGCGGGTTGGAGACACCGGCGCCGTCGGCGCTGGCCTTGCTCGTTTGGGTCGCGCGCCCATTCCTCGATCGGTCCACTCGCGTGTGATTGTAGGCGGGCCGGGGGGCCGGTCGAATGGCTATAGGGTTTTCCCGATGAGGGTCTTCGTCACCGGCGCCACCGGCTTCATCGGCGGCACCGTCGCCCGCCAGCTGAGAGACCGCGGCGACGTCGTCGTCTGCCTGGTCCGCAGCCCCGAGAAGGCGGCGGCGCTGACCGCGGCGGGCTGCGAGCTCGTCCAGGGCGACCTCGGCGACAGGGAGGCGATGCGGGCCGCGATGGAGGGCTGCGACGGCGTCGTCCACGCGGCGGCCATGTACGAGGTCGGCATCCCCGAGTCCCAGCGCCCGGCGATGTACGAGGCCAACGTCGTCGGCACCGAGAACGCCCTCGGGGCCGCCGCGGAGGCGAAGGTCCCGAAGATCGTCTACGTCTCCACCTGCGGCGTCTTCGGCAACACCCACCACCAGATAGTCGACGAGTCCTACAAGCACCCCGGCAAGGAGTACACCTCTTACTACGAGGAGACCAAGGTCGCCGCCCACCGGGCCGCGAAGCGGATGATGGACGACGGCCTGCCCTGCACGATCGTCCAGCCCGGAGGCGTCTATGGCCCGGGCGACACCTCCCAGCTCTTCGACCTCCTCGACCAGTTCGTCAAAGGGCGGATGCCTCTGATCCCCTTCCCCGAGCTCGGCCTCTGCCTGGCCCACGTCGAGGACACGGCCGCGGGCATAGTCCTGGCCCTGGACAAGGGCGGGCCCGGTGAGATCTACATCCTCGCCGGGCCGCCGACGACGATGCGCGAGGCGATCGGCATCGTCGCCTCGGTCGCCGGCAAGCGGGCGCCGAAGCTGGCGGTGCCGACGATCCTGATGAAGGCGATGACGCCGATCGGGCCCCTGGTCGGGAAGATGATGGGCCAGCCGCCGAACCTGCGCGAGCTGATCGCCTCCGCCGACAACGTCACCTTCTGGGCGACAAACGAGAAGGCCGTCGAGGAGCTCGGATTCGCCCCACGCGGCATCGAGGAGGGGATCCGGCAGACGCTCGAGGCCGACGACCGCCTCCCCACCCCGGCCCCGGCCTGAGGCGACGATGCGGGTTATCGACGTAGAGCACCTCGGGCGCCCCCACGTGATCGGATGCTGGGAGGTCGACGGGGCCCTGGTCGATCCCGGCCCGGAGTCGTCGATCGAGACGCTGCTGACGGCGATCGGCGACGAGCAGCCCCGCGCCCTCCTCCTCACCCACATCCACCTCGACCACGCGGCAGCGACCGGGGCGTTGGTCCGCCGCTGGCCGGACCTCGAGGTCTACGTCCACGAGCGCGGCGCCCGGCACCTGATCGACCCCTCGAAGCTGCTGGCGAGCGCCGAGCGCCTCTACGGCGACGAGATGGAGCGCCTCTGGGGCGAGATCGTCCCGGTCCCCGAGGCCAACGTCAGGTCCCTGGCGGGGGGTGAGACCGTCCTCGGGATGCGCGTCGCCTACACGCCCGGCCACGCCTCCCATCACGTCTGCTACCTGCATGAGGAGAGCGGCACCGCCTTCGTCGGCGACGTCGCCGCGGTCCTCATCCCCGGCACCAACCTGGTCGTGCCGCCGACTCCGCCGCCCGACATCGACATCGAGACCTGGCTCGACTCGATCTCGATCGTCGAAGGATGGAGCCCGGAGCGCCTCGCGGTGACCCACTTCGGCCAAATTGACGACCCGGCCGAGCACCTGGCCACCGTCCGTGAGCGCCTGCGGCAGGAGGCCGACCTCGCCCGCGACCTCGACGAGGCGGCCTACGAGGAGCGTCACCGCGCCCTCGTGGCCGACCGGGCCGAGAGCGAGGAGGCCGCCGCCGAGCTGATCCAGTGCGTCCCGCCGCAGTACCAGTGGCGCGGGCTCGACCGCTACTGGGGCAAGCGGGCGGAGCGCGAGAACGATTCCATCTCGACGGGTGGATAGGTACCGCCGTTCCAGATAGTCCTACGGCCGAGCCTGCCGGGGAGCCGGACAACCAAAGGGATCTCGACTACACCCTGGCACTGGTGGGGGCCCGGGGGGACCGGATCGAGCCAGATAGTGATCAGCAGCTTGCGGCCGATCTGACGAAACACCGGCCGCTGGGCCCGCGGGTTTAGCGGCTTCCCGTCGTTGCAGGCGTCAGGGCCGCCAAGGATGACCTTCACCTTTTTGGTTGATGCCCTCAGGTTCTGGTCCTGCGCCAGCTTCCACCCATTCGCAAGACTCCCGTCACGAACGGATGACAGAACGCAGTTCCCAAATCCCGCCGGCTTCCAGACACCGGCGACAAGTTCCGTGCTGAGCACGGAGAGCTGACCCGCCAGCGACCCGCCGATGAATTCGGCGTGGGTCGCGTCGACCCCGGCCTCGCGCCAATCCGCCTGAGGGACTCCAAGCACCCCAGGAGGTGGGGCGCCGATGAATTCGCGCAAAGCCGTCGAGGGCGGATCGGTCCCCTGAAGGGCGTCCGCGGAGCCTCCGAAGACGGCGATCGGGTCAAATGGGCGTGCAGCCGATCCGCACCCCACCGGGAACGGCCAACTGGGCCATTGGCGGAGCGCCGGATCGGGGCCGCTTGAGGCATTGGCGACGGTTCCAGAGCCGACAACCGCTAATAGGACGGGGACGAGGAGGACCGCTCGGAGAGTTCTCATACGTCTCCAAACAGAAGGCTTCTGTGAAGTTGCGGTCTAGTGATGCAAGCGCAGCGAACGCCTCGAGGACTCTTCGCGCGGCGGGTAGGTGGCGCCGTTCCAGACGCTGCGGTCGCCGAGCGCCCGCGGCAGCTTGACCAGGTATGGCGGGTGGAACCGTTCCTCGCAGGTGCGGGCGCCCGGTGGCAGCGGCGTCACCCAGAGGGTGATGACGAGGCGGTGTTGCTGAAAGGCGAGCCCCGGCTGCAGAACTCGCGGGTTGGGGTTCGCACCGCCCGTGCAAGAACCCTCGGTGACCTGGACCGGGATCGTCCGGCTCGTGGGCCGCAGGTGGGCGTCGCCGTCGAGCGACCAGCGCGCGGCCTCGAGGCCGTTGGCCAACGAGTGCGGGACGCAGTTGCCTTTCCGTTTCAGGGACCATTTGCCGGCGGAGAGCTCGAACGCGAGCCAGTACGGCGGCGAGGTCTCGAGGCGGCCGCTGGCGAATTCGACGACGGATTCGCTGGCGGCGATCGTGCGCCAATAGTGACGCGGAAGTTCCGGGTAGAGACGCTGGTCGAGGATGCTGCGCAGCGCCAGTTCCGGGCCGCCGGTGCCGGTCTCCGCTTCGGTCGACCCGCCGAAGGCGCTGACCGGGTCGAAGGAGAGGCCACCGCAATCGGTCGGGTAGGGCCACTGCGACCAGCGCGCGGTCGCCGGGTCGGGCCCGGTCGGATAGGTGATTCCGACGGCCCCACGCGCGACTCCCGCGAGCGACAGGACGAGAGCGACGGCGAGGGCCCCCCTGGGCACGATCCTCATCCTGGAAGTGTAAGCCGAGTCCCGGCTCAGGCCAGGTGCTCGCGCATCCGCTCGACGGCCTCTTCGATGCGCTCGTCGGGCGTCGTCAGCGAGATCCGGAAGAAGCCCTCGCCGCTCGGCCCGTACATCGAGCCCGGCGAGACGATCACCGCGGCCTCTTCGAGCACAAGCTCGGTGAACGAGGTCGACGTGTGCCCCTCGGGCACCGGCGCCCAGACGTAGATCGTCCCCTTCGGCGCGGTCACCTCGACCCCGATCTCACGCAGCGCCCCGACCACGAGGTCGCGGCGGCGGGCGTAGGTCTCGTTCATCCGCTCCAGGGGGCCGCTCGGCCCTTCGAGCGCCGCCGCGCCCGCCAGCTGCACCGCCTCGAAGAGGCCGGAGTCGACGTTCGTCTTCAGGCGCCAGTAGGCCTGGATGGCGTCGGCGTTGCCGAGGATCGCGGCGCAGCGCCAGCCGGTCATGTTGTAGCCCTTGGAGAGCGAGAAGACCTCGACCCCGACCTCCCTGGCGCCCGGCGTCGCCAGGAAGCTCGGCGCGACGTAGCCGTCGTAGGTCGTCTCCGAGTAGGCGTTGTCGTGGACGACGAGGATCTCGTGCTCGCGGGCGAAGGAGACGACCAGCTCGAAGAACCCGTCGGGGACGATTGCGCCGCTGGGGTTGTTGGGGAAGTTGAGGAACATCAACCTCGCCTTGGCGGCGACCTCGGCGGGAATCGCGCCAAGGTCCGGGGCGAAGCCGAGCTCGGGGACCAGCGGCAGCAGCTCCGGCGTGGCGCCGGCGAGGATCGGCCCGCCCGTGTAGACGGGATATCCCGGATCTGAGGCGAGGGCGACGTCGCCCGGGTCGAGGAAGGCGAAGCAGAGGTTGTAGATGCACTCCTTGGCCCCGATCGCCGGTATCACCTCGCTCTCGGGGTCGATCTCGACCCCGAAGCGGCGGTCGTAGAAGTCGGCGAACGCGCGCCGGAACTCCTCGCGGCCGCGGTTGCTCGGGTACTTCTGGTTGGCGGGCTCGGCGACCGCCTCCTGCATCGCGGCGACGATGTGGGGATAGGTCGGCTCGTCCGGATCGCCGATCCCGAGGCTGATCACATCGATGCCCGCCGCGCGCTTGTCGGCGACGCGGCGCTCGAGCTCGGCGAACAGGTACGGAGGCATGGCCTCCAGGCGCTTGGAAGGATCGGCGATTCCCATCGGCGCCGAAATCTATTCGTCGTCGGCGCCGAGCGCCTCGAGCAGCTCCGGCGACGCCTCGCCCGAGTAGACGGGCTCGGCCCATCCGTTGAGGCGGACCTCGAGGTCCTCGGAGATCTCGACCTCGAGCTCGCCGCCGTCGAGCTCGACCGTGATCGGGCTTTTGGCCCCGCCGAGGAAGGCGGTCGACCGCGGCGCCGCTGGCGCCGGTCCCCGAGGAGAGCGTCTCCCCCACCCCGCGCTCGAAGATCCGCGCCCTGACCCGGCTCCCCGCGATCGAGATGAAGGAGACGTTGGTCCGGTTCGGGAACAGATCGGCGGCTTCGATCTCAGGCCCGATCGCCTCGAGGTCGAGGTCCTCCAGCCCCTCCTCGACCACGATCGCGCACTGGGGGTTGCCGATCGAGACGTGCTGGAACGCCCACTCGCGCCCGCCGGCCGTGAGCGCCCCGCGCCCGTCCTCGCCGCCCGGAGGGAAAATCCTTGGAGGCAGTCGCCGCGCGGCCCATGTCCACGGAGCAGGTCAGCTCCGAGGTGATCGTCGGCACGATCGGCCCGGCGACGGTATGGATCGTGAATGTGTCCTCCTCGGTCCAGCCGTGGCGGCGCAGGTAGAGAACCGCCTCGCGGACGCCGTTGCCGGAGAGCTCCGCCTCGGAGCCGTCCGGGTTGAAGATCCGCAGGTCGGCGACGAAGGCCGGATCCTCGCTGCGGGCGAGGAGCAGGACCCCGTCGGCGCCGATCCCGAAGTGCGGGTCACAGAGCCAGCGGATCCTGGCCTCGGTCAGCTCCCAGGGGAGCGACGCGGCCTCGACGATCAGGTAGTCGTTGCCGAGCGCCTGCCACTTCTCGAACTTCATCCGGCTCCCAACGCTAGGCGGCCACGGCCGGGACGCGCTCGCGCAGCCGCACCCGCAGGCCCTTCGGGCTCATCGTGAAGCCGAGCAGCTCGGTGACCGGCGGCGCCGAGGGGTCGAGCTCGATCTCGAAGTTGCGGGCGATCATCGCGAGCGCCGTCTTCGCCTCGAGAAAGGCGAGGTTGCGGCCGGGGCAGAAGCGCGGCCCGGCGCCGAAGTTGAGGAAGGACTTCTGAGAGGGCGCCTCGAGCTCGTCATCGTCGTCGAGCCAGCGCTCGGGCCTGAACTCCTCGGCGCGCTCGACCTCCCGCAGGCCCGCCTGGCGATGCAGGAGCATCAGCCGGGTGCCCGCCGGGATCCGTATGCCCGCCACCTCGGTGTCGGCGAGCGGCTCCACGCCAGAGATCGGAACCACCGGCTTCAGCCGCATCGTCTCGCGCAGGACGCCCTCGCCGTAGCGGAAGTCCTGGACCGTGTCGTACTCGGTCGCGAAGGGCTGCTCGCCGAGGACCTCTGTCGCCTCCTCGGCCCATTTCTCCTGGACCGCGGGGCGGGTGGCCATCGACCAGACCGTCCAGGCCATCGAGTGCGAGGTGGTGTCCTCGCCGGCAAGCAGCAGGGTGTTGACGTTGCCGATGATTTCCTCGTCGGTGAAGGCGCCCTCGGTTTCCTGGGCGGCGATCATCCCCTCGAGGAAGTTCTCGGGCGACTCGCGCAGCGCCGGGTTGGCGGCGATCCGGCTGCGGGTCTCGTCCATGAAGGAGAGGATGGCCTTCTTGATCTCCTCCACCGAGCGGTCGAGGTCGCGGTCTGCCGGCAATTTGAAGTAGCGCCAGTAGGGAAACGGCGCGAACAGGCGCCGGTTCGTCATGTGGAAGACCCGGTGGAGGTGTTCCTGCAGCCCGGCGTCACCACGCTCGAGCGTGTTGAGGTCGTGGCCGAAGGCGAGCGCCGAGGTGACGTCGACGGTGAACGCGGAGAGCAGCTCGCCGATCTCGAAGGCGCGGGCGTCGCGCGCGGCGGCCTCCAGCCTGCGGTGGAGCCTCTCGGTGCAGGTGCTGATGATCTCGAAGTAGCGCTGCAGGTGGTTGCTGTTGAGGGCCGTGACGGCAAGGCGCCGCATCCGGCGCCAGTCGTCGCCCTCGGCCGCGAACACCCCGACGTAGCCGACTTCTTCGGTGATGTCGAGGATCTCGCTCCAGCGGCGGAAGCCGTCGGGCCGCTCGCGCAGGACCGCGTTGATCGGGTCGGCGTCCCCGAGCACGACAAGGCGCCGCGGGCCGAGGTCGAAGCGGTAGATCGGGCCATACTCGCGGCACCACTTCTCCGCCGTCAGGTGCAGGGTCTCGGAGCGGACCCGGTGCAGATTGCCGATCAGCGGCAGCCGCGGTGGGCCGGGAAGGTCCGATATCGCGCGGGTCGCCGCCATTGGGGGCATCAGTCTCTCAGAGACCCCCGGCAGAGGACGTGATCCGCCCCGCGATCTCAGCCGCCACCTCGCCGTCCCCGCGCTCCGCGCGATCGACCCACTCGAGGTTCGGGATCTTCCGCATCCAGGTCAGCTGGCGGCGGGCATAGTTGCGCGAGCGCCGCTTCATCGTCTCGAGGTCGCCGGCCAGCAGCTCGTCGAAGCCGAGGGCCTTGCGCGCCGTCCGCGAGGGCCTGGCCTCCTCGGCCCGCCGCACCTCCTCAGGCGCTCCGGAGGAGGCGATCGCCTCCGTTCGCGCGTCGATCCGCGCGTAGAGGGCCGAGCGCTCCATGTCGAGCCCGAAGATCGCCGTCGGGTGGCGGGTCTCCGGGGACCAGAGCTCGGAGCCGGCGGCCCCGGGTGCCGCCTTCACCAACGAGAGCTCGGCAAGCGCGGCCCGCAGGTAGAGCCCGGTCCCGCCGACGACGATCGGGCGCCGTCCCCGCCCCAACGCCTCGTCCACCTCCTCGTGGGCCCTGCGCATGTAGTCGCCGACCGAGAACGGCTCGGTCACCGGGACGAAGCCGACCAGGCGATGCTCGAGCCGCTCCTGCTGTGCCGGCGTAGCCACGCCGGTCAGCTCTCCCAGTCCCTCGTAGACCTGCAGCGCATCGCACGAGATCGCCACCGGGTCCTCCCCCCGCCTGCGCAGCTCGTCGGCGAGCGCGATCGCGACCCCGGTCTTGCCGACCCCGGTCGGCCCGAATATCGCCAGGACCCTCAGGGGACCCGGCTGAGCAGGACCTCGGCGCCGAGCAGCGTCTGCGAGGTAGCCTTGAGGACCTCGACGTCGACGAGCTCACCTGCCGCCGCGGTCCCCTCGAAGTTGACCGCCTTGTTGTGCCGCGTGCGGCCGCGCAGGCGGGTCGGGTCGGTGCGGCTGGTCCCTTCGACCAGGACCTCCATCCGGCGCCCGACGAAGCGCTGCGCCCGCTCCGAGGCCCGGCGCTGGACGACCTCGACCAGCCGTTCCATCCGCTCGACCTTGACCGGATGGGGCACCTGGCCCTCCAGCGTCGCAGCCTCGGTTTCCCGACGAGGCGAGAAGACGAAGGTGAAGGCCCCGTCGTAGCCGACCTCCTCGGCGACCTCGAGCGTCTCGATGAAATCCGCCTCGGTCTCGCCCGGGAAGCCGACGATGACGTCGGTGGTGATCGCGCAATCGGGGACGTGCTCGCGGATCAGCGCCACCCGATCGAGGTAGCGGCTGCGGTCGTAGGTGCGCCGCATCCGCTTCAGGATCGCGCTCGAGCCCGATTGCAGCGGCAGGTGGATGTGCTCGCAGAGCGCCGGCAGCTCGGCGTGGGCGCGGATCACGTCCTCCTTCATGTCCTTCGGGTGCGGGCTGGTGTAGCGGATGCGGTCGATCCCCTCTACGGCGTCGATCCGCGCCAACAGCTCTGAGAAGGCGATCCGCGCCCCCGGCGCCAGGTCGCGCCCGTAGCTGTTGACGTTCTGGCCGAGCAGGGTGACCTCGCGCACCCCGTCGGCGGCCAGCCCCTCGGCCTCGACCAGGAGCTCGCCAGGATCGCGGCTGACCTCACGGCCTCTGGTCGAGGGCACGATGCAGTAGGAGCAGCGGCAGTTGCAACCCTGCGAGATCTGGAGCCAGCCCTGATAGCGGCGCTCCCGCCTGCTCGGCAGGTGGCCGGAGACGTCCTCGAACTCGAAGTAGCCCTGGGCACTGAGCGAGTCCGAGGTGAGGAACTCGGCAAGCCGGTGGATCTGGCCCGGGCCGAAGGCGACGTCGACGAACGGAAAGCGCCGGAAGACCTCGTCCTTGACCGATTGGGCCCAGCAGCCGCCGACGCCGACGATCCGCTCAGGGTCCTCGCCCTTGAGCCGCTTCGCCTCGCCCAGGTGGGCGATGAACCTGTTGTCGGCCGACTCGCGGATCGAGCAGGTGTTGAAGAGGATCAGGTCGGCCTCCTCGCGACTCTCCGCCTCCCGATACCCCAGCGACTCGAGCATCCCCCGCATCCGCTCGGAGTCGTGCACGTTCATCTGACAGCCGAACGTGGTGACGTGGTACCGCTGGGCCATGGTCGGCAGGGTACCGACAGGATTTCCTGACGGTTAAATAGGCGTCGCCGGGCGGCGTCCTCGGTCGCTTGCGTGCAGAGCACGCGGCGCTCCCTGCGTCCTGGCCCGTCTCGCCTATTTAACCGTCAGAGTGCCTTCCATGCCGGCTTCGGCATGGCCGGGGACTGTGCAGAGGAAGGTGTAGGTGCCGGGGGCGAGATCGGCGCTGACCGAGGTCTTGCCTTCGGCGAGGGTTTCGGAGATCGCGATCTGCTTGCCGTTCTGCTCGATCGCGACGTTGTGTTCGAGCGCCGCCGGATTGTCGAAGTCGATCGTCACCTCGCCGGGCTTACTCGACAGTTCTTTGGTGTCGAACGCGAGTGCCGTCGGAGATGCAGACAGTTTCAGGGTGCCGCCTGGGCCCTTCGGCTTTGCGGCGGGCTTCGAGCCGCCTTCGGCGGGCGCTCCACCGAGCGGGTTTGTTTCGGCGGGGGCCTCGTTGCCGCCCGCCTTGCCCGCGGGTATCGGCGGCTCGGCCTCTTCTTTTTCGAACTCCGCGCCGGCGGATGCGTTCTCGGCCGCCCTGGCCTTTTCCTCGTTCTGGCCGTTGAGGACGGCGAAGGTCGTCGCCGCGCCGATCACGACCGCGAAGTAAAGGATCACGGCCGGGCCGAACTTGCCCGGGAATTTTTCCGAGCGCAGCCCGATGAAGCTGATCACCAGGGCCGAGCCGGCGAGAATGCCGCCGCAGATGTAGAAAATCGTCGCGTCGCTCATGCGCGGCGCATCCTATCTAGGCGGCTTTGACCTCGGCGACCGGCGGGACCTCCTCGGGGACCTCCGCCGGGGCGGGCTCGGGAGCGGCCCCCGCGTCGATTCCCAGCGCCGTCCTGATCTTCGTCTCGATCTCCGTGGAGAGCTCCGGGTTGTCCTTGAGGAACTGCTTCGCGTTGTTGCGGCCCTGACCGAGCCTGGTCTCCCCGTACGAGAAGAACGAGCCCGATTTCTGAACCATGTCCTGCTCGATCCCGAAGTCGAGCAGGCCGCCCTCGCGGGAGATCCCCTCGCCGTACTCGATGTCGAACTCCGCCTGGCGGAAAGGGGCCGCGACTTTGTTCTTGACGACCTTGACCCGGACCCGGTTGCCGACCGCCTCGGTGCCTTCTTTGATCGTTTCGATGCGGCGGATGTCGAGCCGCTGGGAGGAGGCGAACTTGAGCGCGCGGCCGCCCGGCTGGGTCTCCGGGGAGCCGAACTGGACGCCGATCTTTTCGCGGATCTGGTTTGTGAACAGGCAGACCGTGTTGGTCCGGTTGAGGTTGCCGGCGAGTTTGCGCATCGCCTGTGACATCAGCCGCGCCTGGAGGCCGACCGTCGAGTCACCTATCTGCCCCTCGAGCTCGGCCTTCGGAGTCAGCGCGGCGACCGAGTCGACCGCGACCACGTCCACCGCCGAGGAGGCGATCAGGCGATCGGCGATCTGCAGTGCCTGCTCGCCGTAGTCCGGCTGGGAGACCAGCAGCTCGTCGGTGTCGACCCCGATCGCATTCGCGTAGATCGGGTCCATCGCGTGCTCGGTGTCGATGAACACGCAGACGCCGCCAAGGGCCTGTGCCTGGGCGATGATGTGGTAGATCAGCGTCGTCTTGCCCGACGACTCCGGGCCGAAGATCTCGACGATCCGGCCGCGGGGAACGCCGCCGATGCCGAGCGCGAGGTCGAGCGCCAGGGAGCCGGTCGGGATCGACCCGATCTGCACCTTGCTGTCGGCGCCGAGGCGCATCAGCAGGCCCTCCCCGAACTCCTTCCTGATGTGAGAGTACCGCGTTCTCGAGCGCGGCGTCCTTGGCCTTGGCCTCCTTGGCCGAGGCATCCTTCAAAGTTTTCTTCTCTGCCATCTCTTTGATCACCTCACTGCTGCCCGGATGGGGACAGATCGACATGGGCCAGCGGCGTGTACTGCGCACCCTGGGGCTTGAGTTCGGAAAGGTAGAGAGCGACTCGGACGGAATCGAACGTACGTTCGAACGCTCCTCGCGGCAGCGGGCCGGGCGGACAGGCCACCCGTCGCGGGCGCTTCGAGCCCCCGTTCTCCGGCCGCACTCTGGCGACCGTCAGGTGGGGCCAGAAAGGCCTTTTCTCGGGGTGGTGGAGCCGCTCGGCGACCAGCCGCTCCTCCACCCGCTCCTGCAGCGAGATCGCGCCGGGCGACTCGATCGGGAGCGCGTAGAGCCGCGGCCTGCCGCGCTCGGGGCGCTGCTCGGGATCGAGCAGCTCGATTCGAGGCGCCGGGGCCCCCAGGCCTTCGACGATCTCGCCGATGCGCCCGATCTCCTTCTCCGGCCTGTAGCCGAGGAAGACGAGCGTGACGTGGAGCGAGGCCGCCGGCAGCGGCCGCAGTGCCGGGTCGCCGAGCGCCTCCCTCCCCCAGGCCTCAATCCCCGACCGCACCGCCTCCGGCAGGTCGAGGGCCACGAACACCCGTGCCCGCGGACTCTTCAGTCGCTCCTTCGCCATGCCGCCACGCTACGCCCCGCGAGCGCACGGGTTGCGGCGGAAATGCAAGAAATCGACGACAGCATCCCTACAGGGGCGGCTCGACGCCGCTGAGCAGTATCCGCAGCAGGTGCATCCCGACCAGCGCCGAGCGTTCGCGGATGTCCTCGCGGCCACCGGGTATGACCGGCTCGCGGGCGATCGAGGTGCCGTCGGCGAGCCGGGCGTTGAAGCAGACGTAGCCGACCGGCTTCTCCTCGCTGCCGCCGTCAGGGCCGGCGATGCCCGTGATCGAGACCGCGACGTCGGCCCCGAAGCGCTCCAGAGCGCCGAGCGCCATCGCCTCGGCGACCTCCGGCGAGACCGCGCCATGCTCCTCGATCAGGCCCGCGTCGACCCCGAGCAGCTCCGCCTTCGCCTCGTTCGAGTAGGCGACGACGCTCCCGCCATGTAGGCGGAGGCTCCCGGACCTGCGTGATCCGGGCCGCGAGCAGCCCGCCGCTGCACGACTCGGCGAGCCCGAGCCGGTGGCCGCCGAGCAGCCCCGCCACCTGGGAGTCGATCGTCTCGCCGTCGAGGCTGAAGAGCTGGGCGGAATGGCGCTCGGCGAGGCCGCTCTTCACCGCCTCGGCCGTCGCTGCGGCGTCGTCCCGGTAGCGGACGTCGATCTCGATCTCGCCGCGACGCAGGCAGGTGGTGATCTCGACATCGGGAAGGGCGATCCCTTCCTCCTCCATCTCACGCAGGCTCTTGGCGATCTCCGACTCGGGTATCCCGAACAACCGCAGCGTGTAGCCGTGCAGGGCCGTTGCCCGCGCCAGCACCTCCTCTGCACCGGCTCCGTCTCGAGCGCGGCCGGCCACATCGGCTGCAGCTCGCGCGGCGGCCCGGGCAGGACGATGATGACGCCGCCCCGGTCGGGGACGACGAGGCCCGGCGCGGTCCCGACCGGGTCGAGCGGCGTCGCCCCCTCAGGCACCATCGCCTGCTTGCGGTTCGCCTCCATCACGGCTTCCTCGTCGAATTTGAACGCGTTTGGCGAACCCGCGCAGGATCTCGGCGATCTTCGCCTCGGTCGCCTCGTCGAGGAGCAGCTCGCGGCCGCCGAAGCGGGCCGACGACCTCGGCCGTGAGGTCATCGGCGGTCGGGCCAAGGCCGCCGGAGGTGACGATCAGGTCCATCCCCTCGGCGGCGAGGAAGCCGAAGTGCCGCCTCGAGGTCGTCGGGACGATCGGCGACGACGAGGATGTGAGCGACCTCGACGCCGAGCTCGGCCAGCCGTTCGGACACCCACGGCCCGTTGCGGTCGGCGATGCGGCCGGTCAGGACCTCGGTACCAGTGACGACGATGCCTGCACGCACGGGCGAGTCGGCGGCCATCAGCCGCCCCGCCTCACTCATACGCACGTCGGCCGATCCGATTCGGACAGGACGGTGAGCTCGCCGCCCGGGGCGATTTCGTATCCCAGTGGGCTTGCCGCATTCGGGTATTTCCGTGTCCCTGCCGTCGATGCGCATCGCCACTTCTCCGTTGCCGAATGCGACCGTGAAGCTACCGGAGTGGAACGGCCCCTCTTCGGCACCCTCGGGCAGCACCTCGCCGTCGACCAGCGCCCGCCCGCTGTCGTCGAGCACGCAGACCCAGCTTCGGCCTTGTCGCCAGGGTCAGCGCGACTCCGGCCGGCTTGGCGGGGCTCGACCCTTGGTGAGACGGCCGCCGCCTGCCTTCGGCCCGGTCTTGCCTCCCCCGCCGGTGGCTCCGCTCCCGTTCCCGCTTCCGCCGCCTCCGGTGAGCACCCCGACGGCGATCGTCGCGACGACCAGCGCGACGCAGACGATCGCCGTCAACGCCGCCCGCGGCAGGCGTGGACGGAGCCCGCCGCGTTTCCCCGGCGCCCCGCAGCTTGGGCTCGGACCCGCGGACTCGCCCCCGGCGCCCCGCTTCGGGGGCGGCGCCGAGCTGGGCCGCGATCCGCTCGCCGTCGAGCCCGAGATAGGAGGCGTAGGTGCGGAGGAAGCCGCGCGCGTAAGCGTCACCCGGCAGCGCCTCCCATTCTTCGTCCTCCATCGCCCGCAGGTAGCGGGCGCGGATCTTGATCGAGGCCTCGACCTCGGAAATCTCTAATTTCGCGGCGCTTCTCGCCTCGCGAAGGGCGGGTCCGATTCCGCTGTCCACGGGATCATTGTCCTACGGGTCAGCCGTCGGCGTCCACCTCGGCCGCGACGGGCTCCGGCTCGCTGCCGCCGGTCATCCGCGGGATGTCGGCCGGGGTGATCAGTACCTGCGCGGCTTCGAGCCCTCGTAGCCGGAGATGACGCCGCGGCGCTCGAGCATGTCGATCAGGCGGCCGGCGCGGGTGTATCCGACCCGCAGGCGGCGCTGGATCATCGAGACCGAGGCGGTCTCGGTCTCGACCAGACGCGGATCGCCTCGTCGAGCAGGTCGTCCTGTCGGGGTGAACTCGCCGCCGCTTCGTCGCCATCCTCGTCCACCTGCGGCTTCTCCAGCAGCTCCTGCTCGAAGTCGGGCTCGCCCTGCTTGCGCCCAGTGCTCGGCGACCCTGGCGATCTCCTCCTCGGTGATGAAGGCTCCCTGGACGCGCTGGAGCTTCGAGGTGCCGGCGCCGCGGAAGAGCATGTCGCCCTGGCCCGAGCAGCGACTCGGCGCCGCCCTGGTCGAGGATCACCCGCGAGTCGATCTGCGAGGAGACCGAGAAGGCGATGCGGGCCGGGATGTTGACCTTGATCGTGCCGGTGATGATGTCGGTCGAGGGGCGCTGGGTCGCCAGCACGCAGGTGGATGCCGGTCGCCCGTGACTTCTGGGCGAGCCGGATGATCGAGTCCTCGACCTCGGCCGGGGCGACCATCATCAGGTCGGCGAGCTCGTCGATCACGCAGAGGATGTGCGGCAGCGGCGCCTCGCCGGCCTTGCTTGCGGGCCCGGTTGAGCTCGTCGAGGTTGCGGCAGCGGGCCTTGCCCATGATCCTGTAGCGGCTCTCCATCTCGCCGATCAGGTTCTGCGAGCACGTTCGCGGCGAGGCGCGGCGAGGTGACGACCGGGCGTCAGCAGGTGCGGCACGTCTCGTAGTGGTTGAGCTCGACCTGCTTGGGATCGACCAGGACGAGGCGCACTTCGTTCGGCGACGCGTGCAGCAGGATCGAGGTGAGGATCGCGTTGACCCAGCCCGACTTGCCCGAGCCGGTGGTGCCGGCGACGAGCACGTGCGGCATCTTCGCCAGGTCCATCCAGACCGGCTGGCCGGCGATGCCCTTGCCGAGCCATGCGACGCAGCGGAGAGGTCTTCGGCGGGGCGGCCGCGCGTAGATGTCGCCGAGGCGCACCATCTTGCGGCGCGCGTTCGGGACCTCGACCCCGACCGCCTTCTTGCCGGGGATCGGCGCCAGGATGCGGATGTCGGTCGAGGCGAGCGCGTAGGCGAGGTCGTTCGCGAGCTCGGTGACTTTCTTCACCTTGGTCCCGGGAGCAAGCTGCAGCTCGTAGCGGGAGACGTGCGGGCCGCTGACGATGCCGACGATCCTCGCCTCGACCCTGAAGTGGCCGAGGGTCTCGACCAGCTTGCGGCCGGTCCGTTCCTGCTCGCGAGGGTCGGGGCCCTTGTCGTTGTTGCTGCCGCGGCTCAGCGAGCTTGGCCGGGGGCGGCCGGTAGTCGATCTCGTCCGGATTCGGTGATGCCGTCGCTTGTCGCCCTGCGGGGTGAGGGCACGCGAGCCATCGGCGGGCTCGGGATCGGGCGTCAGAGCGAGGCCTCGGGCGCCTGGACCGGTGGGGTCGACTGCGGCCGACCGCGGCGGCGGCCGGCGTCCTCGCTCGTCCGAGAGGATCAGGTTCGAGCTCGTCGTCGGGCTCGAGGCGGGGCTTCGCCGTCAGCCGTCGCTCGTCCGGCTTCGGGTCCGGGGCGCGGCGGGATCGCCTGGGCGCGGGATCGGCGGACGCGTCTGCCGAGTCGCTCGAAGTCGAAGGCGTCGGCCTCGGCTCGGAGCGCGACGGCGGCTCGAACTCGTCGCTGAGTCGGGATAGCTGCTGAGCATCACGGCGGTGTGCGGCCGGCGCGCTGGTCGACGGTCGAAGCAGTAGAGGCCCTCGCGACGCGCCTCCTCGCGGTGGAGTGATCGCGGTCTGCGGCCGACGCCCGGCCGCCGAGGAGCAGGCGGCGGCGGGCGGAGCCGACGCGCGAAGATCGACGACGATACGGAGGTGCCGGTGACGACGGCGCCGCCGACGATCAGGCCGACGATCAGCACGGTCACGATCCTGGCGCCGACCGCGCCGACCAGGTACTCGAAGGCCGTTTCGACCTCCGTACCCGACCTTGCCGCCCTCCCAGCCGAAGAAGAGGACGAAGGCGAGATAGACGCCGAAGGCGATCAGGGCGAGTCCGATCAGATCGAGATGGCGCTGCTGGAGGCCCTCGGGAAGGTGCAGCCTCGGGGCGTGCGGGCGCGCGCTTTCGGCGCGTTTCGACCGCCTTTGGAGCGCGCGCTTCGGCCCCGCGCTTCTTGCGCAGCGAACATTTGTTCTCCCCGTTCGACGCCCGACACGGACCCCTGCGGGTAAATTCGACGCGTAAAAGCAGGCAAGATTGCCGACGGGGCACGCGGCTAAGATCGGTTTCAGGATGCAACACGACCGAGATCGATCCCGCAGAGGGCCGCGTCCTCGCTGGTCGAGGATGACGCCGAGATCGCCGACGTCCTCCGCCGCTCGCTGCGCAACGAGGGATACGAGGTCCGGACCTCCGCCGACGGCGTCGACGCGCTCGACGTCGCCGCCGAGCTTCATCCCCGACCTCGTCGTCCTCGACCTCGGCCTCCCCCGCCTCGACGGCGTCGAGGTCTGCCGGCGGCTGCGCGCCGACGGCGACGTGCCGATCCTGATGCTGACCGCGCGCACCGAGACCGACGACCGGGTCGACGGCCTCGACGCGGCGCCGACGACTACCTCGTCAAGCCCTTCGAGCGGCGCGAGCTGCTGGCCCGGATCCGGGCCCTGCTGCGGCGGCGCCCCCCGCGCGGCGCCGCCTCGCTCGAGGTCGGCGACCTCTCCCTCAACCCCGACACCCGCGAGGTGCTGCGCGGCGAGCGCGAAATCGAGCTCACCAACCGCGAGTTCGAGCTGCTCGAATTCCTGATGCGCAACGAGCGCCTGGTCGTCTCGCGCGAGCGCCTGCTCGACGAGGTCTGGGGCTACGACCCGACCGCGCCACCAACACGATCGACGTCTTCGTCTCCAACCTACGGCGCAAGCTCGAGGCGGGGGACGAGACCCGGCTGCTCCACACCAAACGCGGCGCCGGCTACGTGATCAAGGAGTAGCGATGGCCCGAGCGCGCCAAGCGGCCCGCCGGCATCGGCCGTCGGCTGCGGCCCCGGAACTGGCCGGTGCGCTGGCGGCTCGCCGCGGCCTCGGCGCTGCTGACGCTCTTCATCCTCCTCGATCTTCGGCGGCGTGATCGGCAAGCTCGCGACCAACCGGATCCGCGACGACTTCAACGGCGAGGTGCGCGGCGCCACCCAGACCCTGGCCGCCGAAATCAAGATCGTCTACACGCCGTTCCCGACGATCGTCAGCGGGCCCAGCCTCAATGACTTCGTCAGGCCCGACGACGCCTCGGTCCGCGTCTTCGATGTCAACGGGAACGTGATCGAACACAGCAGCAGCACCGACTGGCCTCGGCCCCGCGAGCCTCGGCCTCTCCACCTACCAGGGCAGCCGCGTCGCGACCGCCGAAATCCGCGACGACGAAGGACACCCGACCGGATACGTCGAGTACGGGCGCAGCCTCTCCCACGTCGAATCGACGATCGCACGCCTCTGGCTCTTCATCGCCGCCGGCGTCTTCGGCGGCGCCCTGCTCGCGACGCATCGCCGGCCTCGCGATCGCCGCCCGAGCGATGCGGCCGATCTCCTCGCTGACGGCGAGCGCCCGCGAGATCGCCGACACCGGCGACCCGTCCCGCCATATGCCCGAGCCGAAGGCCGCCGACGAGGTCGGGGAACTGGCGCTCACCCTCGAGCAGATGCTGCGATCCCTCGACGCGGCCAAGGCCGAGCGCGAGACCGCGATGAAAAAGCAGCGCGAGTTCGTCGCCGACGCCTCGCACGAGCTCCGCACCCCGCTGACCAGCATCCTCGCCAACCTCGAGCTGCTGCAGGCGTCCCTCGGCGAGCCGGGCCACGACGACGACCTCTCGATGATCGACTCGGCGCTGCGCTCCTCGCGCCGGATGAGCCGCCTGGTCGCCGACCTGCTGCTGCTCGCCCGCGCCGACGCCGGCCGCAGCGGCGCCCACCGCCGCTGCGACCTGGCCGAGGTCGCCGGCAACGCCGCGGTCGAGGCGGCGCCGCTGATGGGAGACCGCCTGCTGCGGGTCGAGAACGAGAATCCGCTCTGGATCGAGGGCAACGCCGACGAGCTCCACCGCCTCGTCCTCAACCTCCTCGACAACGCCGCCCGGCACACCCCACCCGGCTCGACGGTCGAGCTCCGCCTCGGCGAGGAGGGCGGCGAGGCGATCGTCGAGGTCGCCGACGACGGCCCCGGGATCGCGCCCGAGCTGCGCTCGCAGATCTTCGATCGCTTCGTCCACGGCGAAGGCCCGGCGGACACCGCGACCGGCCCCGGAAGCGGCCTCGGCCTCGCGATCGTCCACGCCGTCGCCACCTCCCACGGGGGCACGGCGGCGGCCGGAGAGTCCGAGGGCGGCGGCGCCCTGTTCCGCGTCCGCCTCCCCCTGAGCGGCTCTGAGAGAGGAATTACAGTCGCTTTAGACCGCCTTTAGCGGCCCGGCTTAGGTTCTCCCGCGGACGAGACACGGGGCCCGCCGGGTTCTCCCCAACAGCCCCCGGCGGGCCCCTCTTAATCCGTTCAGACCTCGACGACGACCGGCAGCACCATCGGCCGCCTCTTCAGCTTTCCGTAGACGAACTTGGCGACCGCGTCGTGGAGGTCTTCCTGGATCAGGTTGAGCTCGCGGGTCCCGGCCTTGGCCGCGTCCTCGAGCGAGTCCTCGACCACGTCCTGGAGCTCTTCGACCAGGCCCCCGGCTTCCTCGAGGAAGGCGACGCCGCGGAAGATCACCTCGGGGTCGGCGACGACGCTGCCGTCGTCGGTGGAGATCGTGGCGACGACGATGAAGATTCCGTCGGCCGAGATCGCGCGCCGGTCGCGCAGGGCGACGTCGTCGGGATCGCCGACGTTGACGCCGTCGACGAAGATCACCCCGGCGTCGATGTCCTCGCCGAAGCGGGCCCCTTTCTCATCGAGTTCCAGCGCCAGACCGTTGCGGCCCTGGAAGACGTTCTCCTCGGGAATCCCCACCGACTGGGCGAGTTCGGAGTGCAGGCGCAGGCGCTTGAAGTCGCCGTGGATCGGCAGCACGTACTTCGGCTTGGTCAGGTTGATCATCAGCTTCAGCTCCTCCTGCCAGCCGTGGCCGGAGGCGTGGATCGGCGCGTCTTTGGCGGTCACCACGGTGGCCCCGATCTCGTAGATGCGGTCGATCGTTTCGTTGACGGCGCGCTCGTTGCCGGGGACCGGCGTCGCCGAGAAGACGACGGTGTCCCCCGAGTGCAGCTCGACGTCGCGGTGGTCGTTGTTGGCCATCCGCCGCAGAGCCGAGAGCGGCTCCCCCTGGCTCCCGGTCGAGATCACGACGACCTTCTCGTCGGGGAAGTTCTCGATCTCGCGGGGCTGGATGAAGAGGCCGGAGGGCGCTTTCGCGATGCCGAGGCTGGAGGCGATGTTGAAGTTCTTGCGCATCGAGCGGCCGACCAGGGCGACCCGCCGGTCGAGCGCGATCGCCGCGTCGATCACCTGCTGGACGCGGTGGATGTTGGAGGCGAAGGAGGTGACGATGATCCGGCCCTCGCAGTCGGCGAAGGTCTCGAGCAGGGCCGGGCCGACGCTCGACTCCGAGGGCGCGATGCCGGGGCGGTCGGCGTTGGTCGAGTCGCCGCAGAGCAGCAGCAGGCCGTCGCCGCCGATTTCGGCGAGGCGGGACATGTCGGCCGGGCGCCCGTCGACCGGGGTCTGGTCGAACTTGTAGTCGCCGGTCATCAGGATCGAGCCGATCTCCGTGCTGAGCAGGACGGCGCGCATGTCGGGGATCGAGTGCGAGAGGTGGACCAGCTCCATCCCGAAGGGCCCGACTTTGACCTTCTCGCCGGCCGCCAGGTCCTGGAGCGGGGCGTCGGAGAGCTTGTGCTCGTCTAGCTTCGAGCGGACCATTGCGATCGTCAGCTGGCCGCCGTAGATCACCGGCGGGGAGCCGATCTCGCGCAGCACGTAGGGCAGCGCCCCGACGTGGTCCTCGTGGCCGTGGGTGAGGACGATCGCCTCGATGTCGTCGGCGCGCTCCCGCAGGTAGGAGAAGTCGGGCAGGACGAGGTCGATGCCGAGCATCTCTGGGGTCGGGAACATCAGCCCGGTGTCGATGACGACGATCCGGCCGTCGTACTCGACGACGGTCATGTTCTTGCCGATCTCCCCCAGCCCACCGAGCGGGATCACGCGAAGCTTTTTGCCGGCCATCAGCGCCTAGCCTGCCGTTACCGTGACGCCGACGCTCTCCAGCGCCGCCCTCACCACCTCTCGCTGCGGCTCGTCGAGCTCGACCATCGGCAGTCGCATCGTTCCGGTGGGGATCGTTCCCGTCATCTCGAGTGCGGCCTTCAGCGGCATCGGGTTCGTGGTCACGCCGAGGGCGTCGTAGAGCGGCCTCAGGTCGGCGTCGATCTCCCGCGCGCGCTCCAGCTCGCCGGCCTCGACGGCGTCCCAGATCTCGCGCATCTGAGGCCCGGCGAGCTGCGAGGCGACCAGGATCCCGCCGGCCAGCCCCAGCTCCAGGGTTCGGAGGAAGATGTCGTCGTTGCCGGCCAGGACCGCCAATCCCTCGATCGGCCCGAGCTCGTCGTTGTTGGCCTGCTTGACGGCGACGACGGTGTCGATCTGCGCCAGCTCGGCGAGCTCCTCGGGCGAGACGTTGACGATCACCCGCGAGGGGATGTTGTAGGCGATCAGCGGCAGGCCCGGGACCGCCTCCGCGATCGCTTCGAAGTGGGCGACTGATCCCGCCGCTGGTTGGGCTTGTTGTAGTACGGAGTGACGATCAGGGCCGCCTCGGCGCCGGCCTCGGCCGCCGCCTTGGTCAGCTCGATCGAGTGGCGGGTGTCGTTGGTCCCGGTCCCGCAGACGACCAGGCGCCTCGTCGCCGACCTCGTCGACCACCGCCCGCAGCAGCGAGATCTGCTCGGCGTCGTCGAGGGTCGCCGCCTCGCCGGTCGAGCCGGCGACGACGATCCCGTGCGACCCGTTCTCGAGCAGGAACGAGGCGAGCCCGCGCGCGGCGGCCTCGTCGACGGCGCCGGACTCGTCGAATGGAGTCGCCATCGCCGTCAGCATTCCTCGGATCTCGGTCATCGCCACCAGCGTACCTTCATCTACAGCAGCTTCTCGAGGCCGACCGTGAATCGGTCCGGCTGCGACCCGACCTTGCGGACGGCGAGCAGGACGCCGGGCATGAAGGAGCGGCGGTCGATCGAGTCGTGGCGGATGCTGAGGGTCTGTCCCTCGCCGCCGAAGATGACCTCCTGGTGGGCGACGAGGCCCGGCAGCCGGACCGAGTGGATCGGCTCGTGGACGTTGCCACCGGCGGCGCCGATCAGCTCCGCGGTCCGCTTCGCCGTCCCCGACGGGGCGTCGAGCTTGCGGTCGTGGTGGAGCTCGACGATCTCGCACTCGGGCATGTGCGCGGCGATCGCTGGGAGGCCTCCATCAGCAGCACGGCGCCGATCGCGAAGTTGGGGGCGACGAAGCAGTTGGCGTCCCCGGGGGCCGCTTCCGCCGCCTCGCGCAGCGCCTCGAGGTCGAAGCCGGTGGTGCCGACGACGACGTGGACGCCGGCCTCGAGGCAGGCGCTGACATTGCCGAGCGCGGTGTCGGGCGGCTGAAGTCGACGACGACGTCGGCCCCGTCGAGCACGTCGGCGAGCTCCACCCCGAGCGCGGGATCGGCCTGCGCCGCGAGCTCCATGTCATCGGCGCCCTCGACCGCCTCGCAGACGGCCTGGCCCATGCGCCCGGCGGCGCCGGAGACGACGACTCGGATCACGCGGCGGCGCAGGGCGCTCGCTGACCGGCGGCCAGGGCCGCGCGGAAGCAGTCCTCGTCGGCGGCCGACGCAGGCAGCCGAGAGCCGCTCGGCGCCGTAGAGCTCGGCGGCGAGCTCGGTCAGGTCGTCGACGCTGACCGCGTCGACCTTGGCGAGCATCTCGTCGAGGGTGTCGATCGGCAGGTCGAAGAGGGTCGAGCGGGAGATCCGCGTCATCCGCGCGGCGGTCGACTCCGAGGAGAGCACGAGGCGGCCCTTGACGTTCTCCTTGGCGCGCGCCAGCTCCTCGGCGGAGACCGGCTCGGAGCGCAGCCGCTCGAGCTCGGCGCCGATGATCGCGCAGGCCTCCTCGACGTTGTCCTCGCGGGTGCCGACGTAGGTGGCGACCAGGCCGGAGTCCGTGTACTGCTCGTTGTAGGAGCCGACCGAGTAGGCGAGGCCGCGCTTCTCGCGGACCTCGCGGAAGAGCCGCGAGGAGGTCGAGCCGCCGAAGATCGAGTCGAGGACGGCGAGCGCGTAGCGGCGCTCGTCGTCGCGCGTCGAGCCCGGGAGCGCCGAAGCAGATGTGGTACTGCTCGGTGTCCTTCTCGTAGAAGCGCAGAGCTCGGCCTCATCGCTCGGCGCGCTCGCGGCGGCGGCGCCGTTGCCGCCGGCGGCCGGCGAGACGAGCCGCTCGGCGAGCGCGACGATTCGCTCGTGATCGAGGTTGCCGGCAGCGCCGACGACGACGTTGGCGCCGGTGTAGCGCTGGCCGTGGTAGGCGGAGATGTCCGGGATCGGGATCGAGGCGATCACCTCGGCCTCGCCGAGCACCCGGCGGCCGAGCGGGTGGTCGCCGAAGACCGCGTCGGCGAGGAAGTCGTGGACGCGGTCCTGGGGCTCGTCCTCGTACATCGCGATCTCCTCGAGCACGACGTCGCGCTCGGAGTCGATTTCCGGGTAGGTCGGCGCCAGCAGCATTTCGGAGAGCAGCTCGAAGACCTCGTCGGTGTGCTCGTCGAGGAAGCGCGCGTGCAGGTGGGTCGTCTCCTTGCCGGTCGCCGCGTTGACCGAGGCGCCGAGGCCGTCGAACGCTCCGAGATCTCGATCGCGGAGTAGCGCTCGGTGCCCTTGAAGAGCAGGTGCTCGAGGAAATGCGAGACGCCGGCCTGCGCCGGCGTCTCGTTCCGCGAGCCGGTCCGGACCCAGAGCCCGAGCGCGACCGAGCGGACCGAGGGAACCTCCTCGGTGACCACCCGGACGCCCGAGCCGAGCTCGGTCAACTGATGCGTTAGTCACGGTCACGGCGCGGCCGCCGCTCACGGCCGCCGCGGCCCTCACGGCCACCGCCACCGCTCGCGACCGCCGGTCGCCGCCGTTGCGGCTGCCGCCACCGCCGGAACCGATCGCGAGCAGCTCCTCCTGGCGATTTGCCCTCGACCGAGGGGTCGTCGGAGAGGCGCAGGCCGATCCGGCCGCGCTCCCGGTCGACCTCGACCACGGTGACGTCGATCACGTCGCCGGCGGTGAGCACGTCGTCGACCGAGTCGACCCGCTCGCCGGGCTTCACGTTGGAGATGTGGAGCAGGCCGTCGGTGCCCTTGACGAGCTCGACGAAGGCGCCGAAGGTGGTCGTCTTGACGACTTTGGCGCCGGTGTACTTGTCGCCGACCTCGGCCTCCTTGGTCATCGATTGGATCCGGGCGACGCACGCTTCGACCAGCTCGCCGGTCGGCGCGTAGATCCGGATCGTGCCGTCGTCCTCGACGTCGATGTCGGCTTCGAACTCCTCGCACAGGGCGCGGATCGTTTCGCCGCCTTTGCCGATCACGGCGCCGATCTTCTCCTGGTCGATCTTGATCGACTCGATCCGCGGGGCGTGCTGGGAGAGCTGCTCACGCGGGCCGTCGATCGCCTCGGCCATCTTGCCGAGGATGAACTGGCGGCCCTTGTTCGCCTGCTCGAGGGCATCGGTGAGGATCTCGAAGGTGACGCCGGTGATCTTGATGTCCATCTGCAGGGCGGTGATCCCGTCCGCGGTGCCGGCGACCTTGAAGTCCATGTCGCCGAGGTGGTCCTCGACGCCGGCGATGTCGGTGAGGACGATGTAGTCGTCGCCCTCCTTGATCAGCCCCATCGCGACTCCGGCGACCGGTGCGGTGACCGGGACGCCCGCCGCCTGCAGGGCCATCGAGGACGCGCAGACCGAGCCCATCGACGAGGAGCCGTTCGACTCCAGCGTCTCCGAGACGACCCGGATCACGTAGGGGAAGTCCTCCTCGTTCGGGATCGTCGCCGACCAGCGCCCGCTCGGCGAGCGCTCCGTGGCCGATGTCGCGGCGCTTCGGGCCGCGCATGAAGCCGGCCTCCCCGACCGAGAAGGGCGGGAAGTTGTAGTGGTGCCAGAACTTCTTCGAGGTCTCCAGGCCGAGCGTGTCGATCCGCATGTCCATGCGGGTCGTGCCGAGGGCGACGTTGGAGAGGATCTGCGTCTCGCCGCGGGTGAACAGCGCCGAGCCGTGCACGCGCGGGGAGATGTCGACCTCGCTCTCGATCGGCCGGATCTCGTCCTGGGCGCGGCCGTCGGGGCGCTTCTTGTCGACGGCGATCGCCTTGCGGATCGTGTCCTTCTCGATCGAGCCGAAGGCGGCCTTGACCTCGGCGACGCGCTTATCGTCGGTCTCGCCGTCGGCGGACTCGGGGGCGTACTTGGCGACGACCTCGTCCTTGACCTCGTCGATCGCCTCGTAGCGCTCGAGCTTGCCCTCGGTGGCGATCGCGTCGACCAGTGCCTGGCCGTGGGAGGAGCGGATCTCGTCGAGCAGGCCCTCGTCGATCTTCGGGGCCTCGACCTCGATCTTCTCCTTGCCGGCCTTCTGCTGCAGCTCCTCCATCGCGGCGACGAGCTTCTTGATTTCGCCGTGGGCGATGTCGAGCGCGTCGAGGATCTCCTGCTCGGTGACGCCGCTGGCGCCGGCCTCGACCATCAGGATCGCCTCGTCGGTGCCGGCGACGATCAGGTCGAGGTCGAGCTCCGCGTGGCTCTCCTCGTCGGGGTTGACGATGAAGTCGCCGTCGAGCTTGCCGATCCGCACCGCGCCGACGTGGGCGGCGACGGGAACCGGGGAGATCGCCAGCGCCGCGGAGGCGCCGTTCATCGCGAGGATGTCGTAGGGGTGGACCTGGTCCACCGACATCGGGATCGCGACCAGCTGGGTCTCGTAGTGCCAGCCCTTGGGGAACAGCGGCCGGATCGGCCGGTCGATCATGCGCGCGGTCAGCGTCGCCTTCTCGCTGGATTTGCCCTCGCGACGGAAGAACGAGCCGGGGATTTTGCCCGCGGCGTACATGCGCTCCTCGATGTCGACGGTGAGGGGAAGGAAGTCCACGTCGCGCAGGCTGCCGACGGTTGCCGTGCAGAGGACCATCGTGTCGCCGGCCTGAACCACGACCGCGCCACCCGCCTGCTTCGCGAGTTTGCCCGTCTCGAAGGAAATCTGGCTGTCGCCGACATCCACCGAAACGCGGCTAACGTCAAACATGCTCATCTATTTTTTTACCTCCGGCCACCCGGATGGCGGCCTATTGCTTTTCAGAACTCTCGTTCTCTGTCGCCAAGAGAGTACATACCTCCCGTCGTGCGTACTTTCAGGTGAAGATCGCCGGGGTGCCGTGACGCCGGCGCGGATCCCCGACCGGAAATCGCGCCGGACCCGCGCGACCACCGCCTCAGAGCGGCGGTCGGCCTCGAAGCGCTCGAGGTCGAGGCCGATCGCCTCGGCCCGCTCCCAGAGGTGGGGGTCGTCGACCCGGCCGCGGTCGGCGTAGAGGGAATCGACCATCTCGAAGAAGCGCCCCTGGATCGCCGGCGGCCTCGGCGGCGGCGTGCAGCGCCGGCGAGCGAGGGTGCTTGGCGGCCATCGGGAAGTGCCTGAAGACGATCCGCGCAGGCCTCGCCGCGATCTCAGCCCATGAGGCGGCGCAGTGCGCGCAGGCGAGGTCGGCGTAGACGATCACGCCCTCCCCCTCGCCGCGAACGTGATCGCCGTCGCCGATCGGCGGGACCTCGGCGCTGGTCAGCTCGCTCATGCCGGCACCGTCGCGGGACCCGCGAACGGCTACTTGGCGGGTTTCGGCTTCTTGACCGTGAAGGACCGGGTCTGCACCGCGGCGGCGCCGCCCGTCGGGGTGAAGGTGATCTGCGCCTTGACCTTGACCTTGCCCTTCGCATTCAGCGTCTTCTTGGCGGCCCCGGTCAGCTTCAGCGGGACCTTGACTTCGCCCGGGCCGCCGCTGGCGCTTGAGGGCTTCAGCAGTTTCGGCTTGGCCTTCGAGGCCGAGACGCTCGCCTTGGCCTTGGCGCTCGCGTCGGCGACCGCGACAGAGCCGGCGGAGGCGAGGTTGAGGCTGACCGTCGTCTTCTTCAGCTTGAGGATCGTGAACTCGTTGCTGGGCGGCTTGGTGACGGGCGGCGGTGTCGGCGGCGGCGACGAGGAGCCGCAGGCGACATCGGCGTTGAAGAGGTAATAGAAGGTGGTACCGCCGGGTGTTTTGCCGGCGGTGCCGTCCGCCGGGAAGGCGTAGTTGTAGAAGGCTTCGACCGTGAATGCCGTGCCGCCGACCCAGCGCAGGCCGAACTCTTCGGTCGAGTCCTCGAAGTCGATTCCGAGCAGCTCACCGGTCGAGATCGGCAGGCTCGTCGCGTATTCGTTGACGCCTTCGGAGGCGATCGAGACGGAAGCGCTCGACGCGGTGCCGGTGAAGGTCCCGTCCGCGTTTTTGCGGATGACGCGGAGTCGGTAGTGGTTGGCGGGCTTGACGAAGCCGTTGAGGCGGAAACGGGTGACGGTCCCGTCGCAGGGCGCGGCCGTCACCTGCCCGGCGATGACGGTGTTGACGAACGTGCAGGGACGTTCGGATGGAGATTCCCAGCCGCAGGTGCCTTTGTTCACCGTGCTGAGGTTGACGTTTGCCCCGATCGTCGTATCGGCCGAGGCGGCCGAGGCGAGGCCCAGCGCCGCGGCCAGGGCGACCACGATAAGCGCAGGCGAGGCGAGGCATCCCCCCGCGTACCATCAGGCGGCGTTCTGGAGGGCGTCGAAGATGACGTTGGCGCCGGGGCTCTCCCCCAGGGCCGGGGATTCGTAGGTCCACTCGACCTTGCCGTCGGCGTCGATCAGGACCAGCGTGCGGTTGGCGGAGCCGGCCGGCTCGAAGTAGGAGCCGTAGGCCTTCGC
This sequence comes from uncultured Solirubrobacterales bacterium, assembly GCA_963795295.1. Classification (GTDB taxonomy): domain Bacteria; phylum Actinomycetota; class Thermoleophilia; order Solirubrobacterales; family 70-9; genus VRUE01. The sequence continues at coordinate 192,031 of CAWCHE010000002.1, read as the reverse complement.
GACCTCACCCTTCGGCTCGTAGTCGGAGAGCAGCGTCGTGTCGATGCCGATCTTTTCCTGGAAGGCCTTGTGGGCGCGGAAGTTGTCGACGCTGATGCCGACCATCGTCACGCCCTTCTCCTCGATCTCGGGCTTGACCTCCTGGTAGACCGAGAGCTGGTCCGAGCAGACCGAGCTGAAGTCGAAGGGATAGAAGATCAGCAGGACCCTGCCGCCGCGGAAGTCCGCGAGCGAGACGTCCTCGCCGTCCTGATCGGGCAGGGTGAAATCGGGAGCGGTTTCGCCGACCGCGATCAACGGCGCAGTCCGAGCTCGGCGACGAGAGCGCGGTAGCGCTCGAGGTCGCGACGCTCGAGGTAGCGGAGCATGCGGCGTCGCTTGCCGACCAGCATCAGCAGCCCCCGCCGCGAGTGATGGTCTTTGGCATGGGTGCGGAGGTGCTCGGTGAGCTCGTTGATCCGCTCTGTCGCAAGGGCGATCTGGACCTCGGCGGAGCCGGTGTCCCCATCGGAGCGACCGTGCTTGCCGATCAGCTCGCTCTTCTTGTCTTTGGTCAGTCCCATTGCGAAAAAACGCCGCGCACGGGCGTGCGACGGCCGCTGGAAGCTAGCACAGACCGCGCCCACTCCTGGGCCGGCTCCGGCTCGCCACCCGGGCCGGAACTCGAGGTCGCCGACCCATATGCGATCAGACGTTCCCGTAGCAAATTAGTTTGAACCAGAACGAGAAAATGATCCGGTGCACCCCGACTGGTCTACTTTTTTCAATGTGGATCGCGTTTATCTATTCCACATCCGGAAGACAGCCGGATCGAGCCTATGCAGCGCCTTCGACGGGGTTGAAGGGTTCGAATCCGCGCACTCCCCCGCCTGGCTGGTCGAGGTCCCGGAAGAGGCCTTCACGGTCACAATCCTCCGCGATCCGGTTTCCAGGGTCGTTTCCTATTACCGATACCTGCTCTGGGCCATCGATCACCCCGACGCCCACGGGCTCGAGCCGGACATCGATGCGATCGTCGCGGAGGGCGCCCTCATCGATGGCGGCCTCCGTTTCTCCATCGACCAGATCCGAAAACTGAAGACGGAAAGCTCCGTCAGGGAGCTGGGCGTGGGCCAGTTCGCCAGGCGGCTCCTGGCGCGGAGGTCGGGCTTCGACGGATTCCTGGCCCGCGTCCCGCCCCGGAAGCTCCTCACCCAGCTCCACATGTTCTCGCGGCGATTCGATCCCGGGGAGGCGGCCGAGAACATCCTGGAATGTGACGAGGTCCTCTTCACCGAGAGCTTCAGCGAGGGCCTGAACCGCCTCGGAGGCCGATTGGGCGTCGATCTGGAGGAGCGGCATGAGCGGCGGTTCGGGGAGCGGATCGAGCTCAGCGAAAACGAGCTCGAAGTCGCTCCGCGACCGCCTCGAGCCGGAATACCGAATGATGGAGGCCGTGGCGGCAGCGCTGCCGGCCCACGCGAAGCCCACCTCCACCGAAGCGCGGTCGGCGACGGCCCAGCTCGTCTACTGAGCCAGGTCCGGAGGAGCGCAGCGGCGGGTCGCACCCCGGAAGGAGCGGGCCCGGGTCCCCGTTTGTCCGCCAGAGCCTTGATGCGACTCAGATGTCTACTTCCGGCGACCCTGGCGCTCCTCGCCCTCGGTGTCGGGACGGCGTCCGCGGACCAGGCCTCCCAGCGGGAGGCGGTGCGGGCCGTGAAGGAAGAAATCGGCAGCCGCTGGCTGCTGCTCGAGACGGTCCCCAGAAGCGTCCACAGCCGCGGCGCCAAGGCGAAGGTCGAGTGCGACGAGGTGCCCCGAGGCAGGTTCCTCTGCTCCTGGAGCGCCCGCAACAGCCTCCACGACCAGGTCGCGCAGGGTTTCGCCCTCGTCATCCAGCGCCCGCACGGAGCCGAGGCGAGGCTCTTCGCCGAGAACTGCGCCTCGCGCGGCGTCCAGCCCTGCGTCTGATCCTCAGCGGGTGAAGCCCTCGCAGACGCGCTTGGCGTCCTCGACGTCGATCCGCATCTGGGCGATCAGCTCCTCGACCCCCGAGAATCGCTTCTCGCCGCGCAGGCGCTCGACGAAGGCGACCCGCAGCTCGGTCCCGTAGAGGTCTTCGGTGCGGTCGATCAGGTAGGTCTCGATCAGCACCCCGCGCCCGCTCTCGAAGGTCGGCCGCACGCCGACGTTGACGGCGGCCGGGACCCCGTTGGCGAAGGCCGCGTAGACGCCGTGGCCGGGGATCACGAAGCTGTCGTCGGGGACGATGTTCGCGGTCGGAAAGCCGAGCTCGCGGCCGCGCTGGTCCCCCGGCACGACGGTGCCCTCGACCATGAACGGCGCGCCCAGGCAGTGCCTGGCCCCCTCCATGTCACCGGCCGCGACGAGGGCCCGGATCCGGGTCGAGGAGACGGTCTCCCCGTCGACCTCGACCAGCGGCACGACCCGGGTCTCGAACTCCGAGCGGGAGCTCAGCATCTCGGGATCGCCCTGTGCTTTGGCGCCGAAGCGGAAGTTCTCCCCGACCGAGACCTTCTCGGCGCTCAGCCGCTCGACCAGGACCTGCTCGATGAACCCCTCGGCGCTGACCTTGGCGAACTCCTCGTCGAAGGGGACGATCACCAGCTCCCGCACCCCGAGGCCCTCGATCACGTCGCGCTTGACGGTGAACGGCATGATCAGCTTCGGCAGCGCGGTCGGGTGGATCACCTCGAGCGGGTGCGGGTCGAAGGTGAGGACCGTGTCGGCGTCGTCGATCACCGCCTGGTGGCCGCGGTGGACGCCGTCGAAGGTCCCGATCGCGACGTGGCGGGGGCGCGGACGGGCATCGGGCAGCGATGTGACCTCGATGTTGGCCATCAGCGCATCGCCTCCGCGGCGGCGGGGACGAGCTCGCCGATGCGCTCCAGGCCGACCTCGGTCCCGACGTCCTCGACGCTGAACGGCCCGATCGCTGTGCGGCGCAGCTCGGCGCAGTAGGCGTCGCCGAGGGTCTCGACCAGGGTCCGTACGTAGGTCCCCGCCGAGCATTCGATCTCGTAGCGGGCCAGCTCCCCCTCGGCGCCGAGCAGCTCGGCGCGGTAGACCTCGACCTCGCGCTCGGGCGTCTCGACGACCTCGCCGCGGTGGGCCTTCTTGTAGAGCCGCTCGCCGCCGACCCGGACGGCCGAGGTCATCGGCACCCGCTGGCGCACCTTGCCCGTCGGCAGCTCCAGCCCGGCGGTCGGTCTCCCGTCTCGGTCAGCTCGCCGTCGGGGTCGCCGGTGCTCGAGCGCCAGCCCAGCCGGGCCGTCGCCTGATAGGTCTTCGGCAGCCCGACCAGGAAGCGCTGGACCTTGGTCGCGCGTCCGAGCAGGACCAGCAGCAGGCCTGTCGCAAACGGGTCGAGGGTCCCGGCGTGACCGGCCTTGCACCGTCGTTCGCGTCGCACCCGGGCAACCATGTCGTGCGAGGTTATCCCCGCGGGCTTGTCGCACAGGAGCACGGAGCCCTCCTGCTCGGCCGGCATCGTCAGAGGCCGGCGCTCATCGACCGAGCTGGGATGAGACCTCATCGCAGAGAAAGGCGAATCAGCTCATCGACCGTGAGGTCGGTCGAGAAGCCCGGCGGCGCGTTTGTGGCCGCCGCCGCCGTTGATCCGGGCGATCGCCGAGACGTCGACGACGCCGTCGCTGGAGCGGAGGCTGACCTTGCGGGCGGCGCGGCCGCGCGAGCCCTGGTCCCGGACCAGCGCCGCGACCTTGGCGCCCTCGACCGAGCGCAGGTGGTCGATGATCCCCTCGGTCATCTCCTCGCCGGCCCCGGTCGCCTCGTAGTCCTCCGCCTTCACGTAGGTGAGGACGAGCGTCCCGTCGCAGTGGCGCTCGATTCCCTCCAGCGCACGGGCGACGAGTTTCAGCTTCTCCAGGGGCACGTGCTCATAGAGGCGGCGGTAGGTCTCGTCGACCTCGACCCCGGCGTCGATCAGGTCGGCGGCGATCCGGTGAGTGCCGGCGTCGGTGTTCTCGTACATGAACTTGCCGGTGTCGGTGACCAGGCCGACGTAGAGGGCCGAGGCGATGTCCGGGGTGATCTCGCCGCCGAGCAGCCCCGCGAGCTCGTAGACGATCTCGGCGGTGCTGGAGGCCGAGGTGTCGACGAGGTTGACGTCGCCGAAGCGGGTGTTGTCGTGATGGTGGTCGATGTTGATCGTGAAGTTGCCGCCCTCGGTGAGGAAATCGACCGGCATCCGGTCGATGTTGCCGCAGTCGAGGAAGACCACCGTTCGGTCGGCCATGTCCGCCGGCGACTCGTGGAAGACCTCCTCGAGGGGCAGGAAGCGGTACTCGATCGGCAGCGGGAACTCCTTGGCCGCCATGAACATCAGCGAGTCCTTGCCGAGCTGGGTGAGGAGGTGGTGCATCGCCAGCAGCGAGCCGAGGGCGTCGCCGTCAGGGCCCTCGTGGGCGGTGAGGATGAAGCGGTCGCGGTCGCGCAGCTCTGCCGCCGCGCGCTCGATTTCGGTCGCGGTCGCGCCGATCGCGTCGCTCACCTCCCCCTCCCCCTCGTCGAGGATCTGGGAGATCCGCATCCCGGTCTCGACCGTCGGGTCGTAGTGGAAGGTCAGGGTCGGGGTCCGCTTCATCCGCGTCTCCGCGGCGATCTTGGACTGGATGACGCCGTGGGAGGAGCGCAGGCCCTCGAGCGTGGCCTCGCGCTGCTCATCGTCTCCGAGGACGCTGACGTGCACCTTGGCGGCGCGTAGATCTGGGCTGGTCTCAACCGAAGTCACGGTTACGAAGCCGATGCGTGGGTCGCTCAACTCGGTGGTGATCGTCGCGCCGATCACCTCGCGAAGCACCTCGTTGATGCGCCGCATGCGAGGCGAGGGCATCTTAGTCGAGGGTCTGCTCGACCTGCTTGGTCTTGAACAGCTCGAGCACATCCCCCTCCTTCACGTCCGCGTAGCCGTCGAGCACGATCCCGCACTCCTGGCCCTCCTCGACCTCCTGCACGTTGTCTTTGAACCTGCGCAGGGAGCCCAGTTTGCCGGTCCAGATCACGGTCCCCTCGCGGATCAGGCGGACGCTGGCGTCGCGGGTGACTTTGCCGTCGGTGACCTCGCAGCCGGCGATGCGGCCGACCTTGGAGGCCTTGAAGGTCTGTTTGATCTCGGCCTCGCCGACGATCTCCTCGACCTCGACCGCCTCGAGCAGCCCCTCCATCGCGTTGCGCAGGTCTTCGGTGATTTTGTAGATGACCGAGTAGGTGCGGACGTCGACGCCCTCGCGATCGGCGGCCTTGCGGGCGTCGGCGAGCGGGCGCACGTTGAAGCCGATGATGATCGCGTCGGAGGCCGCCGCCAGCATCACGTCGGACTCGTTGATGCCGCCGGTCTGCGAGTGGATGATGTTGATCTCCACCTGCTCCTGCGGCACTTTGGCGATCTCGTCCTGCAGCGCCTCGAGCGAGCCCGAGACGTCGGCCTTGAGGACGATGTTGAGCTCCTTGATCTCGCCCTCCTGGACCCGCGAGAAGACCTCCTCGAGGCTGACCTTGCGGGCCTGGCGCCGTGCCAGGGCCTCGGTCTTGAGCCGGGTGGCACGCTCCTGGGCGAGCTGGCGGGCGCGGCGGTCGTTCTCGACCACCTGGACGAATTCCCCTGCCTCGCAGACGCCGTCGAAGCCGAGAACCTCGACCGGCATCCCGGGCAGCGCCGTCTCGACCCGGTCGCCCATGAAGTCGTGCATCGCCCGCACCCGGCCCCACTGCGATCCGGCGACCAGGGCGTCGCCGACCTTCAGGGTCCCGCGCTGGACGAGGATGCTGACCACCGGGCCGCGGCCGGGGTCGAGCTGAGACTCGATCACGGTCCCGGAGGCGGGCGCATCGGGATTGGCGCCGAGCTCCTCGAGCTCGGAGACGAGGACGATCATGTCGAGCAGGTTGTCGAGGCCTTCGTGGGTCTTGGCCGAGACGTCGACGTAGACGGTGTCCCCTCCCCAGTCCTCCGGGGTGAGGCCGTCGGCGGCGAGCTCGTTGCGGACCCGGTCCGGCTGCGCCCCCTCCTTGTCGATCTTGTTGACCGCGATCAGGATCGGGACGTCGGCGGCGCGGGCGTGGTCGATCGCCTCTTTGGTCTGCGGCATGACGCCGTCGTCGGCGGCGACGACGACGACCGCGATGTCGGTGACCTTGGCGCCGCGGGCGCGCATCGCCGTGAAGGCGGCGTGGCCCGGGGTGTCGAGGAAGGTGATCGTCCCCTTGCCGTGGTGCACCTGGTAGGCGCCGATGTGCTGGGTGATGCCGCCGGCCTCTCCGGCGGCGACCTCGGTCTCGCGGATCGCGTCGAGCAGCGAGGTCTTGCCGTGGTCGACGTGGCCCATGATCGTGACCACCGGGGGACGGTCCTCGAGGCTGTCGTCGGCGTCCTCGAACTCAGGGGCCTCGGGCTCCTCGTCGGCCGTCGTGACGATTTCGATCTTGCGGTCGTACTCATCGGCGATCGCCCGCACCGACTCGTCGGTGAGGGTCTGGGTGAGGGTCGCCATCTCCCCCATCATCATCAGTTTTTTGATCACCTCGGCGCTGCCGAGGCCGAGCAGCTCGGCGACCTCGCGGACGGTCGCTCCCGACTGGACCTTGGTCGCCTCGGGCTCGCCCGGCTCGACCCTGGGCGGCGGCTCCTCGAGCAGCGGACGGCGGCGGCGGCCGCCACGGCGCCGCGGCGGGCGCTGCGGGGGCGGACCGCCCATCTGATCGCGGCGGGCGGCCTGCGAGTCGATCACGACGCGGCGTTTTTTCGCCCCGCTGGCGCCGCCGCCGGAAGCCGCGGCTTTGGGAGCAGGTTTTGCGGCCCCTTTGGCCGCTTTTTTCGGGTGCAGCCGCTTTCGGTTTCGCGGCGGCGGGCTTTGCCTCGGACTTCGGCGCCGCCTTGGTCGCGGTGGCCGCTCCGCCGTCCTTCGAGGCCGAGATCGCGCTCAGGGCGTCGCTCTCCTCGACGCTCGACGCAGCGGCTTTCGCCTCGACGCCTGCAGCCTTCAACGCCGCCAGCAGCTCTTTGCTGCTCAGCCCCTGGGCTTTGGCGATCTCATGAACCCTTTTCTTAGCCACTAAGCCTGCTCAGCCTCCTCTGCAACGGGCTCGCTCGGCCGGCTGCGCCTCATCGATCCTGCTCAGCTGGCACGCGTCCTCGGCGAGAGCCTCAGGCGCCTCGTCCTCCGGCGCTGCCTCCTCCGTGCTCTCGTCCGCGGGTGGTGTCGAGGAGGGAACGTCGCCCGCAGCTTGCGAGGACGACGTGTCCTCCTCGGCGACAGGACCCGCGGCCGGAACCTCTGAGCCCTCGCCGTCCTGACTCGCGGCCTCCGGATCCTCGGCATCGACTTCCTCGACCGTGTCCTCCTCGGGCTCGTCAACCGGCTCGACGAACTGGAAGCGGCGCGCTCGACGATCTCGGTCACCTGACCCTCCTCGGCGCCGGTGTCGGCGAGGATCGCCACCTCGGCCTCCGAGAGCGGCGACAAGACCGCGATCTGGTTGGTTTCGAAGCGGGCCAGCGCCTGGTGCTGGGGCAGGCCGCAGTAATGCGATTCAGCGATCGCTGCGTTGGGGCAGCGGCGGCCGTTGGAAAGCACCGCCATGCAGCGCCCATCGGCCTGCTCCTCGCCCTCGTACTCGATCTCCTCATCGTCGGCGGCGAACTCCGTCTCCGATTTGATGTCGACCCGCCAACCGGTCAGGCGCGCCGCCAGGCGCGCGTTCTGGCCGTCGCGGCCGATCGCCAGCGAGAGCTGGTCATCGGGGACGATCACGGTCGCCTGGCGCTCGCCGTCGTCGACGATCACCTCGCGGACACGGGCCGGCGAGAGGGCCTTGGCGACGAAGCGGCCGGGCTCGTCGTTGTGGGGAATGATGTCGATCTTCTCGCCGCGCAGCTCGGAGACGACCATCCGCACCCGCGAGCCTCGCGGGCCGACGCAGGCGCCGACCGGATCGACGCCGTCGGCGTGGGAGATGACCGCGATCTTCGACCGATAGCCGGGCTCGCGGGCGACGCCGACGATTTCGACCAGTTTGTCGGCGATCTCGGGGACCTCCATTTCGAACAGCTTCTTGATCAGCTCGGGACTGCGGCGGGAGACGACGATCGCCGGGCCTTTGGTCGAGTCGGAGACGTCGGTGATCACGGCCTTGACCCGCATCCCGTGGTCGTAGCGCTCGTTGTAGACCTGCTCGGACTTGGGCAGCAGCGCCTCGACCCGCTCCCGCAGCTGGACCAGCGTGTAGCGCTTGTCGGACTGCTGGATGATCCCGGTGATCAGCTCGCCGACGCGGTCCTGGTACTCGTCGAACATCATCATCCGTTCGGCCTCGCGGATCCGCTGCAGGATGACCTGCTTCGCCGTCTGGGCGGCGATCCGGCCGAAGTCTTCGGGGGTGACGTCGCGGGTGCTGATCTGGTCCTCGTAGGGGGCGATCATCTCCGGGTCGAGCTCGGGGTCCTCGGGCTCTTTGAGCTCGCCGGTTTCCGGGTCGACTTCGCGCTCTTCCTCCTCCTGGGCCTCGGCGGCCTCGGCCAGCAGCTTCTCCTCCAGCTCAGGTGGCAGGATCAGTTCGAAGACGAGGAAGTCGCCGGTCTCATGGTCGAGGTCGACTCGCGCGTATTTGGCCGCGCCGGGGGTCTTCTTGTAGGCGGAGAGGAGCGCGTCGGCGAGCGCGTCCATCAGCTTGTCGGAGGAGATTCCCTTCTCCTGCTCGAGCGCCTTGACTGCATCGACGATCTCTTTACTCACGGGGTCTCCTTGACTTCAGTGGATTGGGGTGCGCGGCTGTACTTGGGGCCGGGAGACGAAACCTCGAGCGAGTACTCGCCGAGCAGGTGGTTGAGGTGCTTGGTCACGCGTTCGCAGAGGGCGAGATCGACGCCGCCCGGGTGGTCGATGTAGATGCGCAGCATCTCCTTGCCGGGCTGCTCGACGGCGACGACGTCGAGCGCCGAGTCGAGCTCGGAAAGTTGCTCCTGGATGTCTCTCTGAAGGTCTTTCATGGCGAATCGGGGCGAAAAAAAAGTGGGCCAGGCCCACTTCACGAACTACGGGTCGGACAAAAAGCTTGTCCCAGTATAGCCCGGTCTAGCCGTGCGCCAGGCCCGACTTTTCCCGCACCTGATCGACCCTCTCGAGAATCGCCTCGGCGATCGCGTCCTTCGAAGCCCTGGGGATCGAGGTCTCGGCCGAGCGGTCGATCAGGGTGACCGCGTTCTCCTCGCTCTCGAAGCCGATTGCGGGATCGGAGACGTCGTTGAGGACGATCAGGTCGGCCCCCTTGCGCTCCAGCTTCGCCCGGGCCCGCTCGACCCCGCCCTCGCCGTGCTCGGCGGCAAAGCCGACGATCGTCTGGCCCTCGATGCGAGCCGATGCGAGGCCGGCGAGGATGTCTTCCGTCGGCTCCAGCTCGAGCGAGAGCGAGCCGCTGCGGGAGATCTTCCCGGGCGCGACCTGGGCGGCGCGGAAGTCTGCGGGGGCGGCGGCCATCGCCAGCACGTGAGTGGCCCCGAACTCGGCCGCTGCTGCCGCTGCCAGCTCCGAGGCGGTCTCGACGTCGATCCGCCGCACCCCGGCGGGCTCGGGGAGGGCGACGTTGGCGGCGATCAGCGTCACCTCGGCGCCGCGGCGGGCGGCGGCGGCGGCGAGCGCGAACCCCATGCGCCCGCTGGAGCGGTTGCCGAGGAAGCGGACCGGGTCGAGCGGCTCTCGGGTCCCGCCGGCGGTCACCATCACCCGCATCCCGTCCCAGGGACGGGCGCCGGCGGGCATCGCAGCCTCGAGCCGAGCGAGGAGCCGGGCGGGATCGGGGAGGCGCCCACGGCCGTGCTCGCCGCGCGAGGCGAGGCGCCCCTCGTCGGGGTCGATCACGATCACGCCGCGCCCCCGCAGGGTCTCGAGGTTCGCCTGGGTCGCGTCGGCCCCGTACATGCGGTCGTTCATCGCCGGGGCCAGGAGCCGCGGCGCGGTGCAGGCGAGGAACGAGGTCGTCAGCATCGAGTCGGCGGTGCCAGCCGCGAGCTTCGCGACCGTGTTGGCGGAGGCAGGCGCGACCAGGAGCGCGTCGCAGTTGGCGGCCAGCTCGAGGTGCCCGATCGGGTCGTGCTCGGGCCGCGGGTCGCCGGGGAACGCCCCCCGCATCGGGTCGCGGTCGAACTCGGAGATGAGGACGGGGGCGCCGACGATCCCCTCGAAGGAGGCGGCGCCGACGAACCTGGTCGCGCTCTCGGTCATCAGGACCCGCACGCCGTGGCCGGCGATCGTCGCGAGGCGCGCGAACTCGAGCGCCTTATAGGCGGCGATCCCACCACTTACGCCAAGCAGGATTCTGGCCATCAGTTTCTCCTGTGCGCGCCCTCGGGCGCGGCCCGGCTAGCTGCGGTACTCGTATTTGAGCTTGCCCTCGGCAAGCTCTTCGAGCGCCACTGAGAGGTAATTCCTCTCGTTGCCGGTCTCGACCATCGGCGGCGGGTACTCGCCAAAGCTGCCCTCGCCGAGGTTGTGGAAGTAGCTGTTGATCTGCCGTGCCCGCTTGGCCGCGACGACGACGGCGGCGTACTGCGAGTCGGCGTGGTCCATGAGCTTGTCTACGCGTGGTTTGATCATTCGGCTGCGGAGTCTAGAGGTAAGCCGAGCTCGGCGCGCACGATCTCCTCCAGCTCGGCCGTCGCGGAGCCCAGATCGTCGTTGACGATGCGGTGGTCGAAGTCGCCCTGGACCGTGAGCTCGATTTCGGCCGTTTCGAGCCGCGAGTCGATCGCCTCCGGCGAGTCCGTCCCCCTCCCCTCCAGCCGTCGTCGCAGCTGGCTCGGGTCGGGCGGCGCGATGAAGATCTGGACCGAGTCCGGCATCGCGGCGCGGACCTGCTGCGCTCCCTGGACCTCGATCTCGAGCACGACCGAGCGGCCCGCCGAGAGGCACCTCTCGACCTCGGACCTCAGGGTCCCGTAGCGATTGCCGCTGTAGGAGGCGAACTCGAGGAAGTCGTCGGCGTCCATGCGCCGCTCGAACTCCTCGGTCGAGAGGAAGTGGTAATCGCGCCCGTCCTCCTCCCCCTCGCGGGGCTCCCGAGTCGTCGCCGAGACCGACAGCGTCAAATCCGGAACACGCTCGAGAAGCCTGGAGATCAACGTCCCCTTGCCGACCCCACTGGGTCCTGTGATTACGAAGACCTTGGACATACCGGCCGGATGATGACCCGGGAGCGGCGGCGAGCGAGAGCTAGCGGCGGAGCTGCGACACAAGCTCGTTGCGCTGCCGCTCCGACAATCCCCCGATGGTCTTCGACGGGGAGATCCGGCACTGGTTGAGGATCCGGTTCGCCTTGACGCGGCCATACTTGGGCACCGCCAGCAGCATGTCGAAGACCTTGGCGGTCAACACGTAGTCGGGCGGATCGAGGAGCAGGGCGTGGATGCTCGCCTTGCCCGCTTTCAGGTCCTTCTTCAGCTTGGCCCGGGCGGTGCGGATGTCGTTGGCCCGTCTGAGCGCGTCCATCCTTTGGTCCAGCGACCTCTCGGGGGCCGCGGCGGAGGTCTTGACTGGGGCGCTCACTGGGCGGCGAGTATAGCCGCGGCAAGGGCCTGTGCAAGGGCATTTTCCCGATTTCCCGTCAAATTCACCTAGACCTCGAGTCGAGGTAGAGGATCGGAGGGACTAGGCGCGGGTGGCGAGCAGCTCGGACAGCTCGGCGGCGATGCGGAGACCCGCCAGCGGGTCGCGGAAATTCTCGGTGCCGACGGCGACGGCGGCAGCACCGGCGTCGATCATCTCGAGCGCGTCGGCGCCCTCACCGACCCCTCCCATCCCGATCGCCGGCACCTCGACGGCGGCGACGACGGCCCGCAGCTGAGCGACGGCGACCGGGCGGACCGCCGGCCCCGAGAGGCCCCCGTGACCGGCGGCAAGAGCCGGAAGCCCGGTGCCGGGATCGATCGCCGAGGCCTTCAGGGTGTTGATCAACGAGACCGCGTCGGCGCCGCCCTCCTCGGCGGCCACCGCGACCGCCGCCGGGTCGGCGACGTTCGGCGTCAGCTTCACGATCAGCGGCTTCGAGGTCCGCGGGCGCAGCGCTTCCAGCAGCGCCTCGGTCTCGGCCGGCTGCTCGCCGACGATCAGGCCGGAGTGGACGTTCGGACAGGAGACGTTGAGCTCGATCCCCGCGACCTCGTCGCGGCCGCCGACCCCGTCGACCAGCCGCTCGAACTCCTCGCGGCTGGTTCCCATCACGGAGACGATCAGCGGCACCGGCAGCTCGGCCAGGAGCGGAAGGTCACCCGCCAGAACCCGTCGAGGCCCTTGTTCGGGAGCCCGATCGAGTTGATCATCCCCGCCGGGGTCTCCCAGATCCGCTGGGGATCGTTGCCGACACGCGGCTCGGGGGTGATCGTCTTCGAGACGAAGGCCGCAAACGGGAACCGCTCGAGCAGGGCGTCGCCGTAGACCCGGCGCGCCGCGATCGCGTCGTAGGTGCCGGAGGCGTTGATGATCGGGTTCTCCAGCGTGATCCCGCAGAGGTCAGGCATGGGTCACCGCCGCGATCCGCTCGCCGGCGACCACGGGGCCGTCGACGCAGAGGCGCATGTAGCCGCCCTCGGTGAGCGGCACCGCGCAGCCGAAGCAGGCGCCGAATCCGCAGGCCATCGGCGACTCCAGCGCCAGCTCGCAGGCCACGCCGCGCCCGGCGCAGATCGCCCGCACCGTCTCCAGCATCGCCGGCGGGCCGCAGGAGTAGACGACGGCGCTGGCGGCGTCATCGCCCTCGAGCATCGCCGCCAGCAGGTCGGTGACGTAGCCGCGGTGCCCGGCGTGGCCGTCGTCGCTGGCGAGCCGCACCTCACAGCAGGCAAAGAGGTCCTCGAGCCCCCCGAGTGGGCCTCGTCGCGAAATCCGAGCAGGACCCGGGCCGGGACGTTGCGAGCGGAGAATCGGCGTCGGAGCAGAGCCAGGGGAGCGATTCCGATGCCGCCGCCGACGAGGATCGCCCCCGCGGCGCCCGGCGACAGGGCACGTCGGGTCCGAGAAGGCGTTGCCGAGCGGGCCGTTGACCCAGACCCGCTCCCCCTCCTCGAGCTCGCAGAGCCGCTCGGTTCCCGGGCCGACTCCCTCGATCAGGAAGTCGAGCCTGACCGCCTCGCCATCGGCGTCGGCGTCGGCTACCGAGAGCGCCCGCGGCAGGAAGGGCCGCCCTCCTCCCCGCTCCCAGCCGCTCTCGGTGGCGAGCATGTAGAACTGCCCCGCCTCCGGCAGCCCTCCCTCCTCGTCACGCAGCGAGAAGACGCGATAGCCGCCCGAGGACCGATTCTGCGTAACGGCGCAGAGACGTCGCCCCAGGGGAGCGCTCATCGAGGCTGGGCGGCCCTGGTAGTTCCGTGAATCTCCTGCAGGCTGCGGACCTCCGCCTCGCCGCCCAGTCGCGCCGCGATCGCCCGGACCGCCGCCGAGGCGCCGGTCATCGTCGTCACGCAGGGGATGTCGTGGCGGACGGCGGCGGTGCGGATCTCGTAGCCGTCGGCGCGGGCGCCGGAGCCGGTCGGGGTGTTGATCACGAGGTCGCAGCGCCGCTCCCTGATCAGGTCGACGACGTGCGGCGAGCCCTCGCCGAGTTTGTTGATCTTGGTCACCGGCACGCCCATCGAGGAGATCGCCTGGGCCGTGCCCCCGGTCGCGACCACCTCGAAGCCGAGGTCGTGGAAGCGGGTGGCGATCTGGGTCGCCGCCGGCTTGTCGGTGTCGGTGACGGTGATGAAGACGGCGCCCTTCGACGGCAGGGCGACGCCGGCGGCGGCCTGGGCCTTGCCGAACGCGGTCGGGAAGTCGGCGGCGATGCCCATCACCTCGCCTGTGCTCTTCATCTCCGGGCCGAGGACCGAGTCGGCGCCGGCGAAGCGGGAGAAGGGCAGGACCGCCTCCTTGACGCTGACGTGGGTCGGCTGGCCGACGGGAAGGTCCTGTTCGGCGATCGTCTCCCCCAGCATCAGGCGGCAGGCGATCTTCGCCAGCGGGGCGCCGATCGCCTTGGAGACGAAGGGCACCGTGCGCGAGGCGCGCGGGTTGGCCTCGATCACGTAGAGCTCGCCGCCGGCGACGCCGTACTGGATGTTGATCAGCCCGATCACGCCCAGCTCCAGCGCGATCCGCTCGGTCGTCGAGCGGATCTCCTCGAGCATCTCCTCGCCGAGGCTCATCGGCGGGATCACGCAGGCGGAGTCGCCGGAGTGGACCCCGGCCTCCTCGACGTGCTGCATGATCCCGGCGACGTGGACCGACTCGCCGTCGGCGAGGGCGTCGACGTCGACCTCGATCGCGTTCTCGAGGAAGCGGTCGAGGAGGAGCGGGTGCTCCTGGTCGGCCTTGACGTGGGCGGCGAGGTAGGCGTTGAGGTCGGCGGTCGAGTAGCAGATCTCCATCGCCCTGCCGCCGAGCACGTAGGAGGGCCTGACCAGGAGCGGGAAGCCGACCTCTTCGGCGATCACCGCCGCCTCCTCGGCCGAGAGCGCGGTGCCGTAGGGCGGGTGTTTGATCCCGAGCTTGCGCAGCAGGGCGCCGAAGCGCCCGCGGTCCTCGGCGAGGTCGATCGCGTCCACGGGCGTGCCGAGCAGCCGGATCCCCGCCTCCTCCAGGTAGCGGGCGAGCTTCAGAGGCGTCTGGCCGCCGAACTGGACGATCACCCCCTCGGGGCGCTCCTGCTCGCAGACGGCGATCACGTCCTCCGCCGTCAGCGGCTCGAAGTAGAGGCGATCGGAGGTGTCGTAGTCGGTCGAGACCGTCTCCGGGTTGCAGTTGACCATCACCGCGTCGCGGCCGAGCTCGCGGGCGGTCATCGCCGCGTGCACGCAGCAGTAGTCGAACTCGATCCCCTGGCCGATCCGGTTGGGGCCGGCGCCGAGGATGACGATCGAGTCGCCGTCCCCGCGCCGCACCTCGGAGTCGACCGAGCCGTCGGGGCGCGGGCGCTCGTGCGCCGAGTAGTAGTAGGGCGTCGCCGCCTCGAACTCGGCGGCGCAGGTGTCGACCGCCTTGTAGGTGCGCTCGAGCCCCTCGGTGCCGTCGCCGTCGCGCTGCAGCGCCTCCAGCTCGCGCAGGAACCAGCGGTCGACGAGGCAGCGCCCGTGGACCTCCTCGACCTCGATCCCGCGGCGGAACGCCTCGAGGATCAGGTCGAAGCGCTCGGTGCAGGGCGAAGCGATCCTCTCCAGCAGGTCCTCGTCGTCAGCCGGGTACTCGGGCTCGGAATCGAGCTCGCGCGAGCGCAGCGCCTTCGAGAAGGACTCGCGGAAGGTGCGGCCGATCGCCATCACCTCGCCGACGCTCTGCATGTGCGTCGAGAGGCGGCCCGAGGCGCCGGGGAACTTCTCGAAGGCGAAGCGCGGGATCTTCGTCACCACGTAGTCGATCGTCGGCTCGAACGAGGCCGGCGTCGCCCTGGTGATGTCGTTGGGGATCTCCTCCAGCGCGTAGCCGACCGCGAGTTTGGCGGCCATCTTCGCGATCGGGAAGCCGGTCGCCTTCGAGGCCAGCGCCGAGGAGCGCGAGACCCGCGGGTTCATCTCGATGACGACGATCTCGCCGCTCTCGGGGTCGACGCCGAACTGGACGTTGGAGCCGCCGGTCTCGACCCCGATCGCCCTGATGACCCGGATCGCCTGGTCGCGCAGCTCCTGGTAGAGCGAGTCGGTCAGCGTCTGGGCGGGCGCGACCGTGACCGAGTCGCCGGTGTGGACGCCCATCGGGTCGACGTTCTCGATCGAGCAGATGATCACGACGTTGTCGTTGCGGTCCCGCATCACCTCGAGCTCGAACTCCCCCCAGCCGAGGACCGACTCCTCGACCAGGACCTGGTTGATCGGGCTCGCCGCGAGGCCCTCGGAGACGACCTGGCGCAGCTCGGTCTCGGTCTCGCCGACGCCGCCGCCCTGGCCGCCCATCGTGAAGGCCGGCCGGACGATCGCGGGCAGCGAGATCTCGCCTCTGCCGAGCGCCGCCTCGACCTCGCCGAGGCTCTCGACGGTGATCGACCAGGGGATCCGGAGGCCCGCCTCGTTCATCGTCTTGCGGAACAGCTCGCGGTCCTCGGCGCGGCGGATCGCCTCGTGGTCGGCGCCGATCAGCTCGACCCCGAAGCGCTCCAGGGTGCCGTCCTCGTGCAGGGCCATCGCGACGTTCAGCGCGGTCTGGCCGCCGAGCGTCGGCAGCAGGGCGTCGGGGCGCTCCTTCTCGATGATCTTCGCCACCGGCCCCGGCAGCAGCGGCTCGATGTAGGTCGAGGTCGCGAACTCGGGGTCGGTCATGATCGTCGCCGGGTTCGAGTTGACGAGGACGACCTCGTAGCCCTCCTCGAGCAGGACCTTGCAGGCCTGCACCCCCGAGTAGTCGAACTCGGCGGCCTGGCCGATCACGATCGGCCCCGAGCCGATCAGGAGGATCTTCTTGATGTCGGTCCGCTTCGGCATCAGGCCGCCATCGCCAGGAAGCTGTCGAAGAGGTGGCGGGCATCGTGGGGCCCGGGCCCGGCCTCGGGGTGGTACTGGACCGTCGCCGCCGCGACGTCGCGGAGCGCGAGGCCCTCGACCGTGCGGTCGTAGAGATTGAGGTGGGTGAGCTCGGCGGCGCCGAAATCGGTCTCCCAGCGGACCGGGTCGTCGCCGTCGATGCGGGGCTCCCCGCCCGGCCCCTCGACCGCGAAGCCGTGGTTCTGGGAGGTGATGTCGATGCGGCCGCTGGCGAGGTCCTTGACCGGGTGGTTGGCGCCGCGGTGGCCGAAGGGCAGCTTGAAGGTCTCGAGGCCGACGGCCCGGCAGAGGAGCTGGTGGCCGAGGCAGATGCCGAAGACGGGCCGCTTTCCGATCAGCTCGCGCACGGTGTCGACGACGTAGCCGAGCGCGGCGGGGTCGCCGGGCCCGTTGGCGAGGAAGATCAGGTCGGGATCCTCGGCGAGCACCTGCTCGGCGAGTGCTGCTGCAGGGCAGCAGGGTGACCCGGCAGCCGCGCTCGCGCAGCTGGCGGACGATGTTCAGCTTCATCCCGGTGTCGATGCCGACCACGTGCGGGCCGGTCGCCCTCGAAGCGGACCGCCTCGGGCAGGCGTCACCTCGCGGGCGAGGTCGGTGCCGTCCATCGAGGGCTCGGCCTCGATCCGCTCGCGCGCCTCCGCCTCTGACATCCCGGCGGGGAAGATCCCGCCCCGCATCGCGCCGCGGTCTCGGATGTGGCGGACGAGGGCCCGGGTGTCGACGCCGCCGATCGCCGGGGACGCCGCAGTCGGCGAGCCAGTCGAGCCAGCCCCCCTCGGCGGTGGCGACGTCCTCGCGGTTCTTCGGGTCCCGCATGATCACGCCGCGGGCGTGGACCCGGTCGGACTCCATCGCCGCCGCCGAGACCCCGTAGTTGCCGATCAGCGGATAGGTGAAGACGATGATCTGACCCGCGTAGGAGGGGTCGGTGACCGACTCCTGGTAGCCGGTCATCGCGGTGTTGAAGACGACCTCGCCGGTGACCGCCTGCGGATGGCCGCAGAGCGGGTCGCCGTCGAAGCGCGTCCCGTCCTCGAGCAGAGATGAAACCGCCGTCGCTCATGCCGCCACCCCGAGGCTGAAACTGCGCAGCCGGTAGGCGACCTGGCCGCCGGCGACGGTCATCAGCACCCGCCCGGTCAGCTGCCGTCCCGGCGCACCAGGAGTTCGAGGAGCGGCTCTCGTAGCCGTCCTCGCCGACCGTCCACTCGGCGCCGAGGTCACACAGGGCGACGTTGGCCTCGCTGCCCGGCGCCAGGGTCGGGCGCTCGATCCCGAAGGGGGCGGCGCCGCCCGCCAGCCGCTCGATCAGCAGCGCCAGGTCGATCGTCCCCGGCAGGACCAGGTCGGTGTGGACCGCGGCGAAGGCGGTCTCGAGCCCGGTCACGCCCATCGCCGCGCCCTCGAAGGGGACCTCCTTTTCCTCGCTCGCGTGCGGCGCGTGGTCGGTCGCGATGCAATCGATGGTGCCGTCGCGAAGGCCCTCGATCAGCGCCTGGCGGTCGGACTCGGCGCGCAGCGGCGGGTTCATCTTGAAGCGCGTCGCGTCGAGGCTGCGCACCTCCTCGTCGGTGAGGCAGAGGTGGTGCGGCGTCGCCTCGCAGCTGATCTTCACCCCGGCCGCCCTTGCGCGCGCGAACCGCGTCGACGGACTCGGCGGCGGAGAGGTGCTGGACGTGGATGCGGGCGTCCTCGAAGCCGGCCAGGGCCGCGTCGCGGGCGATCATCGTCGACTCGGAGACCGACGGCACCCCGGCAAGGCCGAGGGCCGCGGAGACCGGGCCCTCGTGCATGACCCCCGCGCCGGAGAGGTCAGGGTCCTCCTCGTGGAGGGCGATCGTGCCTCCGCAGAGGCGCTGGTACTGGAGCGCCCGGCGCATGATCCCGGCGCTGCGGATCGGCAACCCGTCGTCCGAGAAGCCGAGGGCGCCGGCGTCGCGCAGGTCGGCCATCTCGGTCAGCTCCTCCCCCCTCATCTCGCGGGTGACGGTCGCCAGGAAGCCGGTCGGGACCGACGCTCCCTCCCGCGCCGCCTCGCGCAGGGCCTCGACGTCTGCGGCGTCGGAGACCGGCGGCTCGGTGTTCGCCATCGCGATCACGCCGCAGAAGCCGCCGGCGGCGGCGGAGCGGGTCCCGGTTTCGATGTCCTCCTTGTGCTCGTGGCCGGGGGTGCGGAGGTGGACGTGAGGATCGAAGAAGGCGGGAAACGCGTGCAGCCCGGCGGCGTCGACGCTCTCGCCCTCGTCCGCCGCCGTCCCCGGCTGGGCGAGCTCGGCGACCCGGCCGCCGCGGATGACGACGTCGTGTGGGCCGTCGATCCCAGCCACCGGGTCAAAGACCGTCGCTTCGCGCAGGACGAGGTCGGCGGCCGGGCCGTCCCGCATGTCGAGGCTCGCGCCTCCGCCCACCGGCGGCTGGGGGCTCACGCCGGCTGGCCGATCGGGGTCGGGCGCTCGGGGGCGCCGTCCTCTCCGGGGCCGGCTCGATGCGGCTGCCGCCGGTCGCCAGCAGCTCGTAGAGGATCGCCATCCGCACCACCAGGCCGGAGGCCACCTGCTCGGTGATCAGGCACTGCGGCGAGTCGATCGCGTCGCTGGAGAGCTCGACCCCGCGATTGACAGGGCCGGGGTGCATGAGCAGCTGCCGCGGCCCCAGCCGCCGGGTGTCGATCTGGAAGTGCGCGACGTACTCGCGGATCGAGGGCACGAAGCTCTCCTCCATCCGCTCGCGCTGCATCCGCAGCGCGTAGACGACGTCGGCCTCCTCGAGGCGGTCGAGCGACGTCGCGACCTCGCAGCCCATCTCCTCGATGCCGCGCGGGATCAGCGTCGGCGGCCCGCAGACCGTGACCTCGGCGCCCATCGCCCCGAAGGCGGCCAGGTTGGAGCGGGCGACGCGGCTGTGGAGGACGTCGCCGACGATCCAGATCCGCTTTCCCTCGAGCGAGCCGAGGCGGCGGCGGAGCGTGTAGACGTCGAGCAGCGCCTGGCTCGGGTGGGCGTGCTTGCCGTCACCGGCGTTGACGACCGCGGCGTCGGCCCAGCCGGCGACCAGCTGAGCGGCGCCGGCGTGAGGGTGGCGGATCACGATCGCCGCCGGGTCGTAGGCGGAGAGGGTCGCGATCGTGTCCTTCAGCGACTCCCCCTTGTCGACCGAGGAGCCGGCCGACTTGACCGAGACGAGGTCGGCGGAGAGGCGCTTGGCGGCGAGCTCGAACGAGGAGCTGGTCCGGGTGCTGGCCTCGTAGAAAAGGGTGACGATCGTGCGGCCGCGCAGGGTCGGGACTTTCTTGATGTCGCGGCGGCCGACCTCGGCGAAGCTCTCGGCCCGGTCGAGGATCGACTCGATCTCCTCGCGTCGAGAGCTCGTCGATCGTCAGCAGGTGCTTCATGCGGTCACCTCCGCGGCCTCGGAGATCGTCACCTCGTCGACCTCGTCGCTCTCCTCGAGGCGGACGTTGACGCGCTCCTCGCGCGCGGTCGGCAGGTTCTTGCCGACGTAGTCGGGACGGAACGGGAGCTCGCGGTGGCCGCGGTCGCAGAGGACCGCGAGCTGGACCCGCCGCGGGCGGCCGTAGTCGAAGACCGCCTCGATGGCCGCCCGCACGGTGCGGCCGGTGAAGAGGACGTCGTCGACGAGGATCACGGTGCGGTCACTGAGGTCGAAGTCGATGTGGGAGGCGTGGACGACCGGCTGAGCGGCGGGGTCCTTGGCGCCGACGTCGTCGCGGTAGAAGGAGATGTCGATGTCGCCGATCGGCAGGTCGACCGCGGTCAGCTCGCCGAGCAGGGCGTGGAGCCGGCGGGCCAGCACAGCGCCGCGGGTGTGGATTCCGATCATCGCCAGACCCTCGGCATCGGGGTTCTTCTCGGCGATCTCGTGGGCGATCCGCCGCAGCGTCCGCCTCAGATCGTCGCGCTCGAGCACGACCTTCTCACTCACCGCTTTTTTGCTCCTTCCTGGCCTCTCGGGACCGGGTTAAAGGACGGCTCGCAGGCTAGCAGTCCTCCCGGCGCTCGCGGGCTCCGTTCTGGACCAGTCGAGGCTCGCCGCGCTCGGCGAACGGGACCTCGAGGAGGTCGAAATCGCGCGGGGCGACCGTCGCCTCGAAGACCTCGCGGGCCTCCTCGAGGACGGTGCCGACGTGGTAGCGGGAGGAGATGTGGACGAGGGCGAGCAGCTTCACCTCGGCCTCGCGCGCCACCGAGGCCGCCTGCCCCACCGTCGAGTGGCCGGTGTCGAGGGCGCGCTGTGCCTCCTCCTCGGCGAAGCTCGCGTCGTGGACGAGGAGGTCCGCTCCCCCGGCGGCCTCCACCGTGGCCGAGCACGGCCCGGTGTCGCCGGTGATCGCGATCCTGCGCCCGGGGCGCGCCTCGCCGACGACCTGCCCGGGGGCGACGGTTCCCTCCTCGCCCTCGACCGACTCACCGCGCTGGAGGGCGGCGAAGGCCGGCCCTTCCGGCACCCCGAGCCGTTTCGCGGCCTCGAGGTCGAAGCGCCCCGGGCGCTCGTGCTCGACCAGCGCGTATCCGCAGGCACGCACGCTGTGCTCGACCGGAAAGGCCCGCACCTCGCCGTCCTCGACCGGGACCGCGTCGCCGGCCTCGAGTTCGACCAGCTCGAGCTTGAACCCGATCCGCCCGATCAGCCGGCCCAGGGTCTTGAAGAGGTCGACCAGGCCCCGGGGCCCATAGACCGTGAGCGGCGCCTCGCGGTCGGTGAGGTCGTACGTTTTCAGCAGGCCCGGCAGGCCGAGGAAGTGGTCGGCGTGGAAGTGGGTGAGGTAGATCTCGTCCACCTGGACCAGGCCGAGCGACTTCTGGAGCTGGCGCTGGGTCCCCTCGCCGCAGTCGAACATCAGCCTTTCGCCGCCGCGCGAGACGAGCAGGCTCGCGGTCGAGCGCCGCGCCGACGGCACGGCGCCGCCGGTGCCCAGGAATGCGACCGAGAGATCCATGCCCCGAGACTATGCGCGAACGGCGTCAGCCGACCTTGAACCGCGTCCGCCACTCCTCGCGGTCGAAGTCGGCCGGCTCGGTCTCGGCCAGAAAGGCCTCGATCAGGGAGACGAAGCGGACCGGCTCCTCGAGCTGCGGCAGGTGCCCGACGCCCTCGAAGAGCTCGAGCCGGCTGCCGGGCAGGGCCTTGTGCGCTTCCTCGCCGTGACCGGAGGGGATGATCGGGTCGCGCTCCCCCCAGATGATCAGGACCGGCATCGCCTCGGCCAGATAGAGGCGGTCGGTCGCGGCGACGCGTTGCCCATCGGTGCCGACGACCGCGTGAAGCGTGTCGAGGAAGGCCCGGCGGCGGCCGGAGTCGGCCAGCGAGGCATAACCGCGTGCGACCTCGGCGACGTCGGGGCTGGGCCGCAGGCCGATCGCCGAGAGGCCGCCGGCGACGACGCTCCCCACCCGTGCGCCCACGGATGCGGTGGCAGCGATGAAGGCGTCGGCCCCGGGCAGCGCCGCCGCCCTGAGGATCGGGCTGACCTCGGGACCGAGGCCGCCGCTGGCGACGAGCACGAGCCGCTCCGCGATCTCGGGGAACTGGTAGATGAACTGCATCGCGACGCCGCCTCCGAGGGAGTGCCCGACGAGCGTGGCGCGATCATGGCCGAGCGTCGCGAGCAGGTCGCGGAGGCCCGCCGCAAGGCCGCCGAGCGAGTAGTCGCCCCCGGGCTCGGACTCGCCGTGGCCCGGCAGGTCCGGGGCGATCACGGTGTGGGTGCGGGCCAGCGGCTCGATCACCGCGTCCCAGCCGCTCGAGGTCCCGGCGATGCCATGGATCAGGAGCAGGACCGGGCCCTCTCCCGCCTGGCGATAGGTCACGGAGCGGCCGTGCAGCTTCGCGGTCCGGGTTCGCAGCTCGGAACTCGTCTTTGTCTTCGCCACGGGCTAAAGGTAGCTGCCCGGCCAGCCGCGGCGGCGCACCCGGGCGGAGCTAGACTGAGCGGCGAGCGCCCGTAGCTCAGCTGGATAGAGCGCTTCCCTCCGGAGGAAGAGGTCACAGGTTCGAATCCTGTCGGGCGCGCTCGGACCGGCAGCCCAAATGGAAGTTTTGGGCAAATTAGTCACACCGGAGGCGCATTCTCTGTGACACTGAGGCATGGGGATCAGCCGGGGAATCTTGGGGGTACTGGCCGTGGTGATCGCGGCGGTCGTCGCGCTCGCCCTGACGATCCCCGCCAGCGGCGCGCCAGGCGACCCGCCTGACACCATCATCGACTCGGGGCCGAGCGGGCCCACGAACGACTCGACGCCGAACTTCGCCTTCCACTCGACGGAAGCCGGCTCGAGGTTCGAATGCTCATATGACACCGGCACTGAAGCCTTCGCGGCCTGCCCGGAATCGCCGCCGACGCTTGCCGATGGGACCTACATGTTCAGGGTGCGCGCCGTGAGCGGGGAACAGATCCGTGACGCGAGCCCCGCGACCCGCGAATTCACGGTCGACACCGTCCCCCCCGACACGATCATCGACTCGGGCCCGAGCGGCGAAACGACCGACCCGACGCCGACCTTCACTTTCCACGGCACCGACGGCGGCGCGATCTTCGAATGCTCGACAGACACCGGCACCCCGAGCTTCGGCCCGTGCGCCACGACCGCCGAACTCGAAGAAGGCACATACACCTTCCGGGTGCGTGCGACGGACCCCGCCGGAAACACCGACCCGACGCCGGCGACCCGCGACTTCACCCTGGTGATCCTGCCGCCACCGGTCTACGGCAGGACGATCAACCTCGAACCGGTCTCGGGGACGGTCAGGATCAAACTTCGCGGCGGGAAATCCTTCAGCCCGCTGAAAGCC
Organism: uncultured Solirubrobacterales bacterium; assembly: GCA_963795295.1. Lineage (GTDB taxonomy): Bacteria > Actinomycetota > Thermoleophilia > Solirubrobacterales > 70-9 > VRUE01. The sequence continues at coordinate 168,705 of CAWCHE010000002.1, read as the reverse complement.
GCCACCCAGGTCAAATTGGGAGCGACCCTGGACGTCCGCGCCGGCCGCGTCCACCTCGTCTCGGCCAAATCGAAAAAAGGCCCGCCGCAGGGCGCGGACTTCTACTCCGGTCAGTTCGTCGTCCTGCAGTCCGCCAAAGGCACCCCGATCACGATCGTCAGGCTCGACCTGGAACCGTCCTGCAGTGGTCAGGATCGCCGCAGCGCAGGGGCCTCCGGCTCTAAGGGCAACGGGCTCTGGGGAAGCGGGCACGGCAACTTCCGCTCGGAGGGCAAGCACGGGTCGGCGACCGTCCGCGGCACGATCTGGTTCACCGAAGACCGCTGCGACGGCACCTTCTTCAAAGTCGACCGCGGCGTCGTCGCGGTCAAGGACTTCACCCGCGGGCTGACGGTGACCCTCCGCGCCGGCTCGACCTACTTCGCCCGCGCCCCCTAGACGGCGCCCGGCGGGCCGCAACGGCCGTCTCCTCGCCGCTCTCTCCCATATTGTCGGGCCATGGCCGAGGGCAAGGAGACACGTCCGCCGCGCGGGGCGCTCGCCGTGATCGCCGTCGGCCTGGTCGCGACCGTCGCCGCGGCCGCGCTCGCGAATGAACACCTGAGCGGAGAAGCGGCCCATCTCGAATGGGTCCAGCTGAAGAAGCTGCCCGACTCGAAACCGGCCCAGGTTCCGGGCGGCGGCGGCCAGCTCCGCCTCACCGACGCCGGCCTGCGGACGACCGGGACGAACGTCAGCGGCTACACCCTCTTCCGCAGCGCGGCGATGCTGGTGATCGATTCCGGCGCACCGGTCGGCAGCGCCCGGATCAAATGCGCGATGCACGCTCCCGGCGGCACCGAAGTGGCGCAGACACCCGACCTGCGGGATTCCTTCCCGCGCTCGAGCGATGAGCTCACCGACCAGCCGGTCCCTGAAACGCTGCTCGCCGAATTCGCCTCCCACGGGGAGACGCTGGCGACGATCGAAGTCCCGGACCTGCCGGAATTCTTCTCCACCGAGAAGGGGCTGAAGCTGGAATGGCCGCCCTACACCGTCGGCACCGAGCACTGGCGCTGGTTCCTGCCCCCCGGCCGCCCGTCCAGGGACCTCGAACTGCCCTTCTACGCCCTCTGGAAAGCGACGAAGCCGCCGGCGATCGAAATCTCCTGCGACCTGAAGACGAGCGCCGGCGTCGCCAGCGTTCAGACCGCGGGGGCGATGCGGCGGATGCCGGAAGCGATCAACGAAGAAGAAGACGAATAGGGGCGGGCGGGCGCCCTAAGGGGCGACCAGCAGCTCCGGCCCCTCCTCGACCCCTTTGACCTTGTTCAGCTTCGGGTTGGCCGGCGAGCCCTCCATCCGGCGGGCGTCGAGCGGCCCGCACATCGCGACCGCGTCCTCGGCCTCGAGGTCCGGCCGCAGCCACGCGGCCTCGGCCTCGGGGCTGGCGAGGATCACCGGCATCCGGTCGTGGACCTTGGCGACGACGTCGTTGGGGGTCGTGGTGACGATCGTGCAGCTGTAGAGCCAGCCGTCGTCGAAGCCGCGGTCCTCCCCGTCCTCCCACTCCTTGCGGGTGCAGAGCCCGGCGAAGGCGAAGGGCTCGCCGCCGTCGACGGTGAAGCGCCAGGGTTGGCGCGGCTGCTTGGGGTCCTCGGCCTTCATCCACTCGTAGAAGCCATCGGCGACGATCAGGCAGCGGTGGCGGAACTTGCCGACAAGCGGGCTGTAGGCGCGGCTCGAGGTCAGGTTCTCCGCTTTGGCGTTGATCATCCGGTAGCCGACCTTGAGGTCCTTGGCCCAGCGCGGGACCAGTCCCCAGCGCATCAGGCGGGCCTCGCGCTCGCCGATCGCCGCCTCATCCGGGTCCGGAGAGGAGCGGACGGTGAGGATCTCCTGGGTCGGCGCGACGTTGAAGCGCCCGAAGCCCGAGGCCGCTTTCTCGGCCCTCTCCTTGGACGGCGGCGGCGCTTCGCCGGCCGCGTTTCTCTCCAGCGCCTTCTCGAGCTCGACCTGAAAGCGGTCGGCGACCTTCTTCGTGTCCTTCGTCGTGACGGTGAATCGCCCGCACATCTCGCTATGGCCTCGCCTCGGGGTTGTCGCGGTACCACTCGAGGGTACGGCGGAGGCCGTCCCGGAGCTCCACCCGCGGGGCCCATCCCGTCAGCGCGCGCAGCTTCGAGGAGTCGACGTACTGGATGTCGATCTCGCCTTCGGGGCTGCCGGTGCCGAGGTATTCGGGCTCGACGTCACGGTCGCTGACCTCGGCGATCAGCCCCAGGACCTCGGCGACCGAGTGCGGCTGCCCGCCACCCGCGTTGAAGGCCTCCCCCGCCCCGGGCCCGCCGGCGCCGACGACGTGTTCGACCGCAAGGTAGGCGGCGACCGCGTCCTCGACGAAGACGAAGTCGCGCTCGGGGCTGCCGTCGGAGCGGATCGCCGGCCTGCGGCCGTCGAGGACCGCGCGGATCGCCTCGGGGACGAGTCGCGAGAAGTTGAGGTCGCCGCCGCCGTAGACATTGGCGAAACGCGTGACCGCGACGGGCAGGCCGAAGGCGGGCCTGTAGCTGAGCGTGATCGCGTCGGCCGCGGCCTTACTGGCCTCGTAGGGCGACGCCGGCCGCAGCTGGACGTCCTCCGTGTACGGGAGACGCTCCTGCGGCCCGTAGGCCTTGTCGGATGAAGCGACGACGACCGCAGGCACATCGGCGTGGCGACAGGCCTCGAGGACGGTCCAGGTCCCGCGCACGTTGGCGTCGAATGTCGCGGCCGGCTCCGCCATCGCCGGGCCGACCAGGGTCTGCGCCGCGAGGTGGAAGACCGAGTCGAACTCACCCGCCTCGACGGTGGCGCCGACCGCGCCCGCGTCGCGGATATCGGCCTCGATCGCCTCGACTTCGGAGGAGATCCGCTGCAGGTCGAGCCCGGAGGGCCCCGGCGAAGGCAGGTCGAGCGCGGTCACCGTGTCCCCGCGTTCGAGCAGGGCCCGGGCCAGGTGCGAGCCGATGAAGCCGTGGGCCCCGGTGACCAGCGACCGCTTCACCGCGAATCCGCCCCGGCGGTCGCCCATCCGGTCCAGGGCGCATCTCCCCCGGCCCAGAGGTCGTTGAGGACGACAGCGTCCTTGTAGGTGTCCATGCAGTCCCAGAACCCCTCGTGACGGTGGGCGTGGAGCCGGCCCTCGGCGGCGAGCGCGGCGAGCGGCTCGCGCTCGAGGACGCTGTCCTCGTCGAGGTAATCGAGCGTCCCGGCCTCGAAGCAGAAGAAGCCGCCGTTGATCCAGTGCTCGCTGCGGGGCTTCTCGACGAAGCCGGCGACCCGCCCGTCCAGGTCGACGTCGGCGACGCCCCATTGCAGGTTCGGGCGGACGACGGTCATCGTCGCCAGGCCACGATGGGACTCGTGGAAGTCGAGCAGCGCCGCGAGGTCGACATCGGCGACGCCGTCGGAGTAAGTCGCGCAGAACCGCTCGCCGGCGAGACGGTCTGCGCCGAGCCGGGCGATCCTGCCCCCCGTCGGGGTGTCGACGCCGGTGTCGACGCACTCCACCTCGATCTCCCCGGGCCAGTCCTCGGCGGCGACGAACCCCTCGATCATCTCCCCGAGGTACCCCGTGGCGAGGAGGAAGCGGTCGAACCCCTGCGCGGCGTAGATCCCGATCACATGCCAGAGGATCGGCCGCCCTCCGATCTCGACCAGCGCCTTCGGCACCGTCTCCGTCCGCTCCCGCAGCCGAGTGCCCCGGCCACCGCAGAGAATTACAACCGGGGGTCTACTCATCGCTTTTCTCGAGAGACAGACCGTCAGTGGTGCGCCGCATGGAGTCGATTCTTCCGGACGGAACGGGATGGGCGGTCCCGGCAGGGGTGGAGCGTCTTGTACTTTTTCGGCGCCCGCTCGCGGCGCCAGCAGTAGAGCTCTCCACCGAAAAAGTTAAGCGAAACCCCTGCCGGGACCGCCCTCAACCGCCCGCCACGGCCGGCAGGATCGTTACCTCATCACCTTCGTTGATGGCCGTCTCGAGGCCCTGCTGGAAGCGGATGTCCTCGCCGTCGACGTAGACGTTGACGAAGCGGCGCAGATCGCCGTCCTGGGTGATCCGCTCGCGAAGATCGCCGTGGGCGTCGAACACCGCGTCGAGGACCTCACCGACGGTCGAGCCGGTTACCTCGACCTCATTCTCGCCGCCGGTCGCGGCGCGGAGCTGGGTCGGGATCTTGACTGTGACTGGCATCAGACTGCAACCTCCTGCTGCTCGAACGCGGACTCGAAGCTGGCGAGATCGGGCTCGATCTCATGCATCTGGAACTTATCGCGGGTCGCGTCGAGGGTCTTCAGGCCCTCGCCGGTGAGGTAGACGACGACGCGCTCGCCCGCGGCGATGTCGCCGCGTTCGGCGAGCTTGCGGAGGACGCCGACGGTGACTCCCCCGGCGGTCTCGGTGAAGATCCCCGTCGTCTCCGCCAGGAGGCGGATCCCGTCGCGGATCTCCTCGTCGTCGACCGAGTCGATGGCGCCGCTGGTGCGGCGCGCCTGCTCGACTGCGTAGGGCCCGTCGGCGGGGTCGCCGATCGCCAGGCTCTTGGCGATCGTGTCCGGCCGCTGCGGTTTGCAGACGTCCCAGCCTTCGGCGAAGGCGGTCGCGACCGGGCTGCACCCCTGCGGCTGGGCGCCGTTGAAGACGGGCTGGGCGCCCTCGACCAGGCCGATGTCCAGCCACTCCTGGAAGCCGCGGCCTAGTTTCGTGAACAGCGACCCGGACGCGATCGGGCAGACGACGCGATCGGGAAGCTCCCATCCGAGCTGCTCGACCGTCTCGTAGGCGAGCGTCTTCGAGCCCTCGGCGTAGTAGGGCCGCAGATTGACGTTGACGAAGGCCCAGGGCCGCTCGTCGGCGATCTGGATGCAGAGCCGGTTGACGTCGTCGTAGTTGCCGCGCACGCCGACCAGGTTGGTCCCGTAGACGCCGGTGGCGAGCAGCTTCTGCTCCTCGAGGTTGGCGGGGACGAAGACGTAGGAGTCGAGGCCCGGCGGCGGCGGCGTGGGCGGCGACCGCGTTGGCGAGGTTGCCGGTCGAGGCGCAGGCGACGGTGTCGAAGCCCAGCTCCTGGGCCTTGGCGACGGCGACGGCGACGACCCGGTCCTTGAAGGAGTGGGTCGGGTTGGCGGCGTCGTTCTTGATCCAGAGCTCGGCGTCGAGGCCGAGGCGCTCGGCGAGGCGGTCGGCGCGCAGCAGCGGCGTCAGGCCCGGCTCCAGCGGGTCCCCAGGGCGGCCCTCGAAGGGGAGGAAGTCGGCATAGCGCCAGATTCCCTGCGACCCGGCCTGAATTCGCCGCCGCGCCTCGTCCGCATCGAGCGAGGAGTGGTCGTAAGCGACCTCCAGGGGGCCGAAGCAGTTCTCACAGAAGTAGCGCGCGCCCAACTCATAGGTCGAGCCGCACTCCTTGCACTTCAAGCTCTCGAGTGACATCCGATCTTCTTTCCTGTCGACAACAAAAAAACCTCCGCCTTCTCGTGGGGCAGAGGTCCGATCGGACGTTTCCCCACATCTTCCAGGTCCACAATCGACCTGCTGGAGTTGGCACCTCCCCTCGAACCATGCGGTTCGAGGTGGTTGCCGGGGCTTCAATGGGCCAGTCCCTCCACCCCTCTAGATGTGGCGCTTATGTGGAGAGGATCCTACCAGGGGATATTTCGCCCAGTCTCAGGGGCCGTGGGCGTTTAACCTAGGGCGATGCCCGAAGAGACCGACATGCAGATGAGCGCTAGCGATGCCGAACCTTCCGAAGCCAAGGCTGCGGCGGGGGATCCGGCGCGGCGAGCTCATCCACACGGCTCCTCAGGCTGAGCCACAGACACCCAACGTCGAGCAGATCGACGCGGCGGGGCTGCGCTGGGTCAACATCGAGCGCCCAGGCGCCCTCGAGCGAACCTGGCTGGAGGAGAACTTCGACTTCCACGCCCTCGACCTCGAGGACGTCCTCTCCCGCAACCAGCGGCCGAAGATCGACGTCTATGACGAGTACCTCTTCATCGTCCTCCACTTCCCCGTCTTCGACCGCGCCGCAGGCCGTCTGGGCACCGGCGAGCTCGACCTCTTCGTCGGCCCCGGCTATCTGGTCACGATCCCGAACCAGCCGCTGCAGCCGGTCGAGTACCTGTTCGAGCGCTGCCGGACGAAAGAGGAGATGCGCGACCAGCTCTTCACGCGGGGCTCGGGCTACCTGCTCTACCGCCTGGTCGACGACAGCTTCGACTACTGCTTCCCGATGCTGCGCAAGATCGGCAACAAACTCGACGCGCTCGAGGACGACATCTTCGAGGGCCGCTCGGAGGAGGTCGTCCGCGACATCTCCAACGCCAAGCAGGAGATCATCAACTTCCGCAAAGTGATCCGCCCGCAGCGGCCGGTGCTCCAGGAACTCGAGAAAGTCAAGCAGCGCTACCTGGCGCCCGACCTCGACCTCGAGATCTACTTCGACGACATCGTCGACGCCCACGAGCGGATCTGGGACATGCTCGAGAACTACAAGGAGGTGGTCGAGGCGCTCGCCGAGACCAACGAGTCGGTGATCTCCCATCGGGTCAACGACATCCTGCGAGTGCTGACCTCGATCAGCGTCATCGTCCTCCCCCTGACACTGATCGCGAGCATCTGGGGGATGAACTCCCACGTGCCCGGCGAGCAGAGCACTACCGGGTTCTGGATCGTGATCGGGTGCATGGCCGCGATCCTGATCGCGATGGTCGCCTACTTCCGCCGGCGCGGCTGGCTCTGAGCCCTCGGCCCATAGGATGCGACTCCCGTGGCAAATTTCCGGATCTGGGCCCCTGACCGCTTCAAGTACGTGAAGGACGGGTCCAAGGACATCGAGGAGGAGTGCATCTTCTGCGCCAAGCAGGCGGAGGAGGATGACGAGGCGAACCTGATCGTCCATCGCGGCGAGAGCAGCTTCGTGATCCTCAACCTCTATCCGTACACGAACGGGCACCTGATGGTGAGTCCCTACGAGCACGTCGCCCGGCTCCAGGACATCGCCCCGGAGACGACGGCGGAGATGATGGCCCTCGCCCAGCGCTCGATGGAGAGGCTGGAGGACGTGTACGAGCCGCACGGCTTCAACGTCGGCCTCAATCAGGGCCGTGTCGCCGGCGCCGGCGTCGAGCACCACATCCACCTCCACGTCGTCCCCCGCTGGGGCGGCGACACGAACTTCATGCCCGTGATCGCCGACACCAAGGTGATGCCGCAGACCCTCGAGCAGAGCTACGAGGCGCTGAAGGGGGCGTTTTGAGCGAGTCGCCCCTGGCCCCCGCCGGGATCTTCAAGGCATACGACATCCGCGGCATCCACGGGGACGAGATGGACGAGACGACGGCGCTGGCGATCGGCCGCGCCTTCGCCAGGGTCCTCGCCCGCCTGCGCGAGAAGGAGCCGGGCGAGCTGCGGGTTGGGCTCGGCCGCGACATGAGGCTGACGGCGCCGGCGATGGCCGCCGCCCTGCGCGCGGGCCTGGTCGCCGAGGGGGCGACGGTGCTCGACGCCGGCATGGTCGCCACCGAGATGCTCTACCACCTGGTCGGCTCGCGGGAGCTGGACGGCGGCGCGATGGTCACCGCCTCGCACAACCCGAAGGCCTACACCGGGGTCAAGCTCGTCCGTGAGGGTGCCCTGCCGCTGTCCGGCGACGCCGGGATCGGCGACGTCCAGGATGAGATCGCCCGGCTCGGCACCGAGGCCGGCCCCGGCGACGGCTCGGTCGAGGAGGTCGACATCTGGGATGAGTACCGCGCCCACGCGCTCTCCTTCATCGACCCGGCCAAGGTCAGCCCGATGAAGGTCGTCGTCGACGGCGGCAACGGCATGGCCGGGCCGATGGTCGGCCCGATCCTCTCCGGCCTCGACCTCGACCTCGAGGAGATGTACTTCGAGCCCGACGGCGAGTTCCCCGACCACGAGCCGAACCCGCTGCTCGAGGAGAACCGCCTGATGATCATCGACCGGGTCCGCGGCTCCGGGGCCGACCTCGGGATCGCCTGGGACGGCGACGCCGACCGCTGCTTCTTCATCGACGCCACCGGCGAGTTCTGCGACGGCGACTTCATCTGCGCGCTGCTCGCCCGCGCGGCCCTGGCCAAGAACCCCGGGGCGACGATCCTCTACGACCCGCGCTCGAGCCGCGCGGTACCCGATTTGGTCGCCGCCGACGGCGGCCGCTCCGACCTCTCCCGGGTCGGCCACGCCTTCTTCAAGGCGCGGATGCGCGAAGAGGGTGCCGTCTTCGGCGGCGAGGTCTCAGGCCACTACTACTTCCGCGATTTCTGGAACGCCGACTCCGGCACGATCCCGGCGCTGCTGATGCTCGAGCTGCTCTCGGTCCAGGGGCGCACGCTCGCCGACCTGATGGCAGAGTTCCGTTCGCGCTACTTCATCTCCGGCGAGATCAACTCCGAGGTCGCCGACCAGGCGGCGAAAATGGCGGAGATCGAGGATCGCTACGGCGAGGGCGCGAAGATCGCCCGCCTCGACGGGATCTCGATCGACCATCCCGACTGGCACTTCAACGTGCGTCCCTCCAACACCGAGCCGCTGCTGCGCCTCAACCTCGAGTCACTCGTCTCCCGGGAGGACATGGAGACGAAACGCGACGAGGTGCTCGGCTTGATCCGAGCGTGACCGCGACCCCCGAGGAGGCGCTGGAGCAGGCCGCCCTGGCCGGCATCCACCGCCTGCAGATCCCCACCCCGTTCGCGGTCGGGCGGGTCAACTGCTACCTGCTCGAGGACGAGCCGCTGACCCTGATCGACACCGGGCCGAATTCGGGCAAGGCCCTCGACGAGCTGCAGAGCCAGCTCGGGGCGCGCGGTCACTCGATCGACGACCTCGAGCTCGTGATCGTCACCCACCAGCACATCGACCACCTCGGGTTGGTCGAGATCATCGTCGAGCACTCCGGGGCCGACGTCGCGGCGATCGGCGTCGCCGCCGAGCGCCTCGCCAACTTCGACGAGGACGCCGAGGCCGAGGACCGCTTCGCGGTCGAGCTGATGCTCCGCAACGGCATCTCGAAGGAGGTGACCGGCGCCCTGCAGAGCGTCTCGCGCAGCTTCCGCAGCTGGGGGTCCCACGTGACCGTGACCCGCCCGCTGGACGACGGCGAGCAGATCGCATTCCGTGACCGCACCCTGCAGACGCTGCACCGGCCCGGCCACAGCCCTTCCGACACCGTCTTCTGGGACGAGGATCGGCGGATCCTGATCGCCGCCGACCACCTGCTCGCCCACATCTCCTCCAACCCGCTGATCTCGCGCCCGCTCGACGGCTCCTCCGAGCGCCCCCAGGCCCTCGTGACCTACATCGAGTCGATGCGCAGGACGCGGGAAATGCCGGCCGAGATCGTCCTCGGCGGCCACGGCGACCCGGTCACCGACCACGTGGCCCTGATCGACGAACGCCTCGCCAAGCACGAGAAGCGCAAGGAGAAGATCCACGGCCTGATCGCCGAGCGCCCGCGCAGCGGCTACGAGATCGCCCAGGCAATCTGGGGGAACGTCGCCGTGACCCAGGCCTTCCTCACCCTCTCAGAGGTGATCGGCCACGCCGACCTGCTCGTAAACGAAGGCCGGGTGGGCGAAATCGATGACGGAGAGGTGATCCGCTATGAGGTGGTGGGGAACGCTTAAGGCGCTCGCTGGGCATGCCGATAGGGAACAACTGCCCTTTAGGATCGCTCAATTCAACGGAATCACGGGGAGGTGACGCTCCATTTCTCACCTAGTGCTCGCTTATCACGGAGTTAGCTCAGACCTCCCCTGGCCCATCGCCCTTCCCAGCTCGGTTCTCGACGAGCAGTTGTCTTTCTTCAAACGGCACGGATATGTGGGCCTGACCTTTGCCCAGAGAGAGCGACTCGGCGCGGCTGGGGAACTGCCTCCCAAATCGGTCGTCATCACCTTCGACGACGGCTGCAGCTCCACCCTGAACGCCGTTCCGATCCTGAGACGGCTGGGCTATCCGGGTTCGGTCTTCCCCAAACTGAGCTTCGTCGACTCGGGCCAATCCCTGACCTGGCCGGCGTTCCCGGACGACCCGATCAAGACTTTGTCGTGGGAGCAGCTTGCGGACCTCGCCGAGGAAGGATGGGAGGTCGGCTCTCACGCTGTGACCCACCCGCGACTCTCTGAGCTGGACGACCTTTCACTCCAAAGTGAGCTGATCGAGTCTCGCATCGCGATCGAGTCCAAGCTCGGCTCTTGCGAGACGATCTCCTACCCGTATGGCAATGCGGATAGTCGCGTCGCCGCAGCCGCGGAAGATGCGGGATACCTCGCCGGCTGCACGCTGTCCGACATCCATTTGGTGGATGAGCCCTTCCTTCGCCCCAGGGTCGGGATGAGCATCGAAGACACCGGATTGCGCCTGCGGATGAAAGTGTCGCGCGCGGCTGAGGCGTTCCGCCGCTCATCTTTCGCGGCACGGCTATCTGGTCCGGGGCGTGCCGAGCTGGCCCGGATGGCGGGACCCGCCATCGCCCGGTCAACCGCCGATGCCCAGGGACGTGAAGCCCGGCACGCCTCAGCGGGAAGTTCGGCGCAGCGCGGCCATCCGTCGTCCTAACCGTCCGGCAAACGAGGGCCGCTCCGGGGTGATCCAGCTGCCGGACCAGTGATGGACGCCGTAGGCGTCGGGAAACGGGCCGTGGCGCAGGTCAGGCCGGCCCCACGGATATGGGTAGAACCACTCGGGCTCGAACACGGCAACCCCTTCGAGGAGGTCCGGTCGGTCGCGGAGGAGCCTCGTCAGGAACAGCGGCCCGGTTGCCTCGTTGGAGGGGCCGTTCGGAAAATTCGCAGCTGAATCCGGTAGTTCCGCGATGATCGCCTCGAGCAGGCGATGACCGGCCACCGCCCCGAAAATCGCGCTGGAGACGTTCTCGCTGTCCTCGCGGACCACGAACGCCTCGAGACCCTCGAGCAGCGGCTCGATCGGTTTGAGGCACTCGAAGTCGGTGTCTATGTAGACGCCGCCGTGACGATGGACCATCTCGTAGCGGACGACGTCGGACTTCTGGGAGAAGTTGGGCGCATCGTCGAACTCGGCCTGGTTTTCGAGAGAGGGAAGGTTGCCCTCGTCCCACAGCAGGTCCGTCCAACCCGGATTCAACCGCAGCCAGGACTGGCCGTACTCATATTCGGCGGGAGGGATCGGCCGGGGACCGAGCCAAACGCGGTGAAATGTCTTCGGAATCATCGTTGAAGGAGCGCGTCATCTTAAGCTTCGGCGGAGCGACGGGAAGTGAAAGTCCTGAACCTCAATACGCTGCATCGATGCTGCTTCAATCCCAGGTGCCGGCACCCAGCCTTCGATGCCCCGGATAGCCGCCCGCAAGTCCCGGGGAAGGGGCAAGAAGCGGATGCTGATCATCGTCAACCCCTACGCGACGACGGTCTCGGACCGGCTCAAGAACCTGGTCGTCTACGCCCTGCAGGGCCGCTTCGAGGTCGAGACGGTGTCGACCGAGGCCCAGAACCACGCGACCGAGATCGGCCGCGAGGTCCGCGATCACGGCTACGACGTCGTCGTCGCCTTCGGCGGTGACGGCACCCTCAACGAGGTCGCCAACGGCCTGGCCGGGACAGATGTCCCGGTCTCGGTCCTTCCCGGCGGCTCGACCAACGTCGTCTGCCGCACGCTCGGCATCCCCAACGACGTCGTCGACGCGACCGAGCACCTTCTGGCGCTGGCCGATGATTGGTCGCCGCGGAGAATCGACCTGGGCCGGGTCGACGAGCGCCATTTCGTCTTCTCATGCGGAGTCGGGATCGACGCGACGGTGGTCAGGCGGGTCGACGCCCACCCGACCCTGAAGTCGAAGGCCGGGCCCTACTACTACACCTGGGCCACGGTCTCGAGCTTCTACCGCGACTACCTGCGCAACCCGGTCCGGATGCGAGTCGAGACAGACGCGGGTGATACGGCCGAGGGCATCACCGCGCTCGCCCAGAACTCCGACCCCTTCACCTATTTTGCGAGCCGTCCGGTCCGCGTCTGCGAGGGAGTCTCGATCGACGACGGCACCCTCTCGATCGGCGTCCTCGAACGCGCCACGCAGCGCGACATGCCGACGCTGATCCGGAGGCTGTTCAGCGAGACCAAGCCGGCGGCGCGTCACCGCCGCATCGAGCACTTCGAAGACGTCACCGAGGCGACGATCGTCTCGACGTCCAAGGACGAGAGCGGTGAGGCGCTCCCCTTCCCGGTCCAGGTCGACGGCGACTACATCGGGGAACGGAACGCGATCGAGCTGGAGGTCACTCCCGGAGCCCTGACCGTGATCGCCTAGGGCGCCGCGGCCGCTGTGAGCAGAGCGGGAGCGGGGCTAGGCGGGAACTGCCGAGGAAGGAATGACGGATGAGGAGGTCAGCTTGCAGCCGAGTTTCTTGGCTTCTTCTTCCTTCTTCTTTCCGGCCGCGCACTTTTTGTCCGCTTCTTCTTCCTTCTTCTTGGCTTCTTCGCAGAGCTTCTTGGCTTCGTTGTCCAGCGTGTCGGCCGCGCTGCGCAGAGCTTTCGCTTCGTTGATCAAGTTTTTGTAAGAGGTCGAGCTCGATTTGTAGTGAGCTTTGGCGTAGCTTTCCTTGTAGGCGGCGAGGGCGTCCTTTTCGTCGGCGAGCTTTTCCTTGCTCTTGGCGAGGGCCCGCTTGTCGCCCGCCGCGTCATCGAGTTTCGCCCCTTCTTCGTTCAGCTTCTTGGCTTCTTCGAGCAGTTTCTTGCCGTTGGTCGGGCAGGGATCACAGGAGTCGCTGTGATTGGTGCTGCCGCCTGAGCCGTAGGTGCTGTACTTGTGGCAGTCGTTGTCGCAGTCGTTGTCATAGCCGCCACCGCCGCCGGAGCCGCCGTAGGTGCTGTACCTGTGGTCGCAGTCGTCGTCGCACGGATCGTCGTTGTATGAGGTGCCGCCGGTCAGGTTGAAGGAGCTGTACTTGCTGCCCGGGCAGTCGTCACAGTCGTCGTTGTGATCGCTCGTGCCGCCGGTGAAGTCGAAGGAGGTGCTGTGGTACTTCGGCGGGCAGGGCGTCGGGCAGGGGTCGGGCTTGGGCGGCGGGTTGTCGTAGTGGACCAGGGCCGCGAAGGTCGCGGTTCCGGTCGGGGCCACCGAGGCGCTCGTCGGGTAGTAGGGCTTCGGCGGGCAGTACTGGTCGTGGCCGCCGTTGCTGCCGCCGTAGCCGCCGTTGGTGGCGAACGCGATCGAGCCGCCGGCGATGACCATGCCGACGACGGCGACGACGACGATCAGATTCCGAATCATTCCCTGGGAGCCGTGCTTCATGGCCGCCAGAGTAGACCGCCTGGCGAGGACTTTGGCGCGAAACGACGCCTGACGGCACCATTTTGGTCCCAGCCGAAACTCCTACCGCGGAGTCGAGCGGCTACCTGTGAAGAAGCGGCGCTGGACCAAACCGGCGATGACCAGCATCAGCCCGATACCCAGGAGGAGCAGGGCGTCAAACCCCGTGAAGGGCAAGCCGTCAGCGCCGCCCGAGGGACCTGTGGACGCCGTGGCGATCGGCAGCGAGGCGAACCGAGAGTCTCCTTCCGATCCCGACCCAGACCCCGGGCCGCCCGATCCGGACTCGCCTCCGACGCCCTCGATTCCCTTCGTCCCCGGTCGCCCCGGTGCCCCTTGCCGCCCTTCTTTCCCTTGCTGCCCTTCGTCCCTTTGCCGTCGTCTTCGCGGTGGGCCTTCTTCTTGTGGGTCTTCAGCTTTTTTTCGCTCGAGGTGCTCGGGCCGCCGTTCGGCGCCGAGAGGTAGTTGACGACCGGCGGAGTCGGCTCGTACTGGGTGATCGCCGCATTGGCCCCGCCATCTCCATGACCACCGGTCGCGCCCAGGGCGACGGCCGTCCCGAAGACCCCCAGGACAAGCGTCAAAATCGCTGCTGCAACTCGGTTCATCACGGATCTCCCAGTTCGGGCGCCAATAGCGGGGCTTTTTCCGCTGCCTGTTCCCAGCTACGCACGTTTCCGCCACGGAATCGGAAGGGCGCATTCCGGGCCAGGTCTTCGTTCGGATTGAGTGCCGCGGCCCGTATTGCTGCGGGGCGCGGGTCAATGCCTGCCCCTGCGCGTGCCACAGCAAGGTCATAGTACAGTTCCCAGTCCCGGGAATCCCGCTCTAGAGCGCGCTGTAGGGCAATTGTCGCCGAGCCGAAGCGCCCGGCTCCGATGTCGCAGTAGGCGATCACGAAATATGGGGTCGGACGCTGGCTGACCGCCGAGAGCGAATCGCTCGCGTCGTTTTTGGCCGCACGGCAGTCGCCGGCGTCCAGAGATTCCATCGCGGAGTTGAGGCGAGCCTGCGAGAGGGCGACCCGGGCGGGGACGATTGCGAGGAATAGGCAGACGATCGCGCCTCCGGCGCGGACCAGGGTGCGTTTCAGCTCCGCTTTGCGCCGGTGGCGTCGCCACTCCAGCGATCGCGCCAGAGCCGCCCCGCCCAGGGCAAATAGCCAGATGTTCGCTGCCGGCATCTGCCAGTCCCAGTCAACTCCGGCGTGGATCGCCCAGGCCAGCCCAGCCGCCAGAAGGGCGGCGAACAGGGCACGGTCGGGTCCCCGCGCGCGATAGGCGAAGGCGCCGAGGATCAGCGCCAGCGCGACCACGATCAGGACCAGGCCGACGATGCCGAGCTCGCCGAGGATCTCCAGGTAGAGGGAGTGGGCGTTGACGACATTCGACTCTGTCGGCCGGTTCTTGTCCCATTCCTCCGCGTAGGTGCCGGCACCGGTCCCGTGGAATCGGTCCTCGCGATAGGAGTCGAGCGCCACGTCCCAGAGGTCGAAGCGGCCCTCGGGCCGGGCGCTGGTCAAGCGCGATTCACCGGGTCCTGGTGCCGTGTCCAGGCGATCGGTGAACTCGTGGTACTTGGTGTCGACGACGTGGGGAACGTGCGCCGCCGACGCCGCCGCGAGGACGATGACGAGGCCGAGGACGGCCGCGCCGACGAGCACGGGCCGGCGGCTGCGGTCCGGCAGGCGGAACTGTTCCAGCCAGGAGTCGAGCGGCAGGAGCGCGGCGCGGAGAAGTCCGGCGCCCAGCATGCAGCCGCCGACGACGATCGCGACGTGTTCGCCCTGGGAGACCATCGCGTGGGGATAGCCTTCGGTCACCGCCGACGAGGGGCTGGCCTCGAGCAGGGCGATCGCCGTGGGGGGCGCGATCGCGACGAGACCGCTCAACAGCGCCCGCGGTCTGCCGACGATGGCGTAGACGACGAGGGCGGCAGGCGCCGCCCAGATGCCCCCGCGGGAGAGCGTGTAATAGAGGGTCACGAAGAGCATCGGCACCGCGGCGGCGCCGAGAACCCGGGCGAGCGGCGCCTCCCTGGTGCTGCAGGCGAGGTGAGCGCAGAGGACCGAGCCGACGCAGGCGACGATCCCGAGCGCGTTCCAATATGTCAGCGGGTACCCCAGCCGGGTCTCGGTGATCAGGGCGGAGTCGAAGATCACGTTCGGGAGCAGGCGGGCGATCAGCGCCGTGATGCAGATCACGACGATCGCGCCGGCCACCCCATAGACCATCCAGCGGATTCGCTGGATCTTGAAGGGGATCGTTCCGAAGAAGAGCAGCATCAACCCGCAGAGGAGAGCCCTCGAGTAGCCCGGAAGGGCGAGGCTGACCGAGTCCGACCAGTTGGACGAGAGCAGGGTCCAGCCCGCGAACAGGGCCATCGCGGCGACCGCGATGATGAGCGGCTTGCTCACCCCCTGGAGGGGACGCTTGGCGAGCACGAACCGAAGCCCCAGGACCAGGGCCATCTCGGTCGCGGCGAGGCTGGTGGCGCCAAGGTAGAAGCCGCCGCTGCGGAAGGCGAGAAGCAGCGTCATAGCGCCCGGCAGCAGCATCACCAGGATCCAGCCGGCCTCCTCGAGCTGGCTGGGCCGCTCCTCGTCGCGCTTCTCCTCCGCCGGCGCGCTCTCCGCCCGCCCGTTCGTTTCGGCTGAAATCACCTCCTATAAACGGGCCAGCAGTGGATTTCGTGCGCGGCGGGACGCAGCGGCCGCGGGAAGACGTGCCACGATGAAAAGGACCGGGGCCGGGAAGCGTTCCTCAGGCAGCGATCGAGATCATGGAGTCAAGCGAAAACGACATCTCCCCGGCGCTTCAGTGGGCGGTCCAGAACTTCGAGGTCGACCGCATCACCGCCGAGATGACGACCGCTCTCGCCGATGCCTCGGTGGAGAGCATCCTCCTCAAGGGCCCGACGATCGCGACCTGGCTCTACGCCAACGAAGGACCGCGCCTCTACGCGGACACCGACCTGCTGATCCGCCGAGCCGAGTGGTCGCGGGTCGAAGGCCTGATGAGGGAGCTCGGGTTTGCGAACAGCGCCCCGCTTGCGCTCCATCCCCGGATGGACACCGCGGCAAGCACCTGGGTGAGGGGGGCCGACGGCGCTGAGGTCGACGTCCACATGACCCTCTTCGGCCTCGAAGCCGACCCGGTGGACGTATGGGAGGCGCTGCGCCCCGAGGCCCTGGATGAAGTCGTCGGCGGAGTCGAGGTCCTCACCCTCGCCCACCACGCCCGGCTCCTCCACATCGCGCTGCATGCCGTCCAGCACAGCGGCGAGGACGAGGAGGCGCCGATGGTGACCCTCGAACGACGGCCGATGGTCGACCTCGAACGCGCGATCCGGATGGTTCCCCAGGAGACCTGGGTGAAGGCCGCCGAGCTCGCCGAGCGGCTGGATGGGAGCGCCGTCTTCGCCGCGGGGCTGACCCTGACCGCGGAGGGCAGGGAGCTGGCGAAGCAGATCGGCGTCCGCGAGGTCGCCTCGGCGAAGATGGCGTTGCGGCTCTGGAACGTGCCGATGTCCGAAGGCTTCGCCGAACTCTCGGAGGCCCCTGGCCTGCTCGGCAAGCTCCGCCTCGTGATCAAGGAGCTGTTCCCCAACCCGGCCTTCATGCGCTGGTGGAGGCCGATTGCGCGCCGCGGCCCGCTGGGGCTCGCGGTGGCCTACGTATGGCGTCTGGGGTGGCTCGCCGGCCATGCGATACCCGGCTTCCTCGCCTGGCGGCGCGCGAAGCAGCGCTCCGCAGAGGCCGACTGAGCAAGCCGCACTTTTGATCAGGGACCTCGACCACCTCGCGGCGGACTCCCTCGAGGCCGACATCTGCCTCGTCGGCGCCGGCGCCGCCGGGATCACGATCGCCACGGAGCTGGACGGCTGCGGTGCCCGGGTGCTGCTCCTCGAGAGCGGGCGCAAGAATTTCGACCGACGGACCCAGGACCTCTATCGGGGCGAGGTGGTCGGCCTGCCGCACGATGGGGTGCACGAGCTGCGCTACCGGGTCTTCGGCGGCTCGACGACGCGCTGGGCAGGCCAGGCCCTCCCCCTCTCCAACCTCGACCTCGCGGCTCGCGAGTGGGTCAGCGACAGCGGCTGGCCACTCGATGAATCGGAGCTGGCGCCCTTCTATGCCAGGGCGAGCCGGCTGATGCAGATCGATGCCTTTCCCCCGGAGTCGGATACGCGGACCTGGCCTGACCCGCTCGCCCCTCCCCCCCGGTTCGACCCCTCGCTCGTGCGCTCCCGCTTCTCGCAGTTCAGCCCGCGACCCAACTTCGCCGAGCTTCACGGCGACCGGCTCGAGGCCTCGGAGAACGTCGATGTCGTCCTCGGCGCAAACGTGACCGAGCTGGTCCCCGACCCCGCGGCGACGGGGATCGACGCGATCAGGGTGCGGTCGCTCGAGGGCGGCAGCGCCGATGTGCGGGCCTCGGTCTTCGTCCTCTGCCCCGGGGGGCTCGAGGTCGCCCGCCTGATGCTCGCCTCCGACCGTCACTGCGAGGGAGGCATCGGCAACGGGCACGACCTCGTCGGCCGCTACTTCCAGGACCACCCGGGCATCGAGATCGGGGTGATCGCCCCGACCGACGACAGGCGCCTCCGGCAGACGTTCCGTCAGCGGCGCGGGGAGCAGATCAACTACTTCCCATTCTTCACCGCGGCCGAGGGGCTGCAGAAGGAGGAGAAGCTCGTCAATGCTGCCGGGACGGTCCAGCTGGGAGGCGAACCACCCTCGGTCGTGGCTGCAAAGACCCTTTTGCGCGCGCTCCGTCGATCCGAGTTCACGGCGCAGGCCGCTCCGAAGCGCCGGCCGCGGCGCGAACGCTGATCCGCAATCCGATGCCGCCCCTGCGGGCCGCCGCCCGCCATTTCCTCCTCCGGCAATCGACCCTCGAGACCTCGGGGACCCCGACCCTGACGGTCGGAGGAGAGCAGGCCCCGAACCGGGACTCCAGGGTGTATCTGTCCGAGGATCGGGATGAGCTGGGGTCAGGCGCCTGGCCCTCGACTGGAGGGTCACCGAGGGGACCTCAGATCCTGGCGGCGCTTCGCTGAGGTGGTCGCCTCGGAGTTCGAGCGTCTCGGCTCGGGAGCGTGGACCTCGATCTGAGAGGTTGCCCGACGACCCCGACCGCGGTCTGGACTGGTGGACGCCGGTCACCACATGGGAACGACGCGGATGGCCGGGGACCCCGTCACGGAGTCGTCGACGCCGACTGCCGGGTCCACGGTTTCGAGAACCTCTTCATCGCGGCTCCTCGGTCTTTCCGACCAGCGGCTTCTCGAACCCGACCTACACGATCATCGCCCTCGCACTTCGATTCGCCGACCGGCTCAAGGCACTGGAGCCGGGCCGATCAGCAGGGGCAAGCGCCTAAATCCACTCCACGTCCTCGAGCCTGTACTCAGAGACGATCCGAGCGGGAACTCCGGCGACGACGACGTTGCTGGGAACGTCTTCGACCACGACGGCACCCGCCCCGACGACCACTTCGTCTCCAATCGTGATCGGACCGACCAGGTCGCCCCGGCTCCGATCCGCACCCGATTGCCGACCCGCATCCTCCGCGGGTCACGCCGGGAGACATCGGTCGCCAGCGTCACGTTGTGGCTGATGAAGACCCCGTCGCCGAGCGTGGTGCTCTTGTGGATCACGACCGCGAGGCCGCGGTGCCCGACCTTGAAGTCGCTCCCGGCCTCGAGCTCCGGGGGAATGCTGGCCTTGAACAGGAAGAACGAAGCCCCTTTGACGACAGCGGCGGCGCGGCGCAGCCCGCGGCGATGAAGCCGCCTGCTGAGCCGGTAGAAGCTGACGGCGTCGGTCACGTCGGGCCATTGGTCATCGTCGAGGACGAAACGACCGCGGAGGGCTGATTTTTCCGCCGCAAGCCCGGCGTGCGCTCCGCAAGAAGCCCCGGCGGCGACTCGTTCCTGCGGAAGGGACGAAAGACATGGCGGAAGCATTCAGACACCTCAAGCAAAAGGTCAAGCGCAGGGTTCTCCCTCCGCCCAAGGTTCGCACCATGCCGCTCGGCATCGGCCGCGGGGTGAGGATGGAGATCGATTTCCAACACGATACGCGGCTCTTCCTCGGTCACTATGAGGTCGAGTTGAACCGCCATCTGCGTCGAATTCTGAAGCCGGGGATGGATTCGTTCGACGTCGGCGCACAGCATGGATACGACTCCCTCGTGATCGCGAAGCACACGCACGGCCGGGTGGCGGCATTCGAGTGCAGCCCCAAGTGCCTCGAGAGGATGAAGGCAACGTTCAGCGAGAATCCGACGCTTGCTCCCGGGGTCGAGGCGGTCGGCGCGATGGTGGGCCCGGAGCTGGGGCTCGACGAGTTCGCCTACAACGGCGGCTTCATCCCTCAGTTCATCAAGATAGATATCGACGGCGGCGAGGTGGAGGCGCTGAAGTCGGCGACCCGCCTTCTCGACGAGCATCACCCCGCGCTCATCGTCGAGACCCACTCGCCTGAATTGGAGCGCGACTGCGGGAATCTCCTGGTCGAGCACGGATACCGCCCTACGATCGTCGACCAGCGGCTGATCTGGCCCGACCGGCGCCCCGTCCCGTTCAACCGCTGGCTGGTCGCCTGAGCTGGCGCTGCCGCGTATTCCCCGATTTCGGCTCTGACGAACGCCAAAAGCAGTCCCTCGCCCGGACCGTTGTCTTTGAGCACCCTAAGGAAATTCGATTCGGACATTGAGCTCCACCACCCCAGACCCCACCCACGCAGAGCCGGAGACCGGATCGAACCGCGAGAGCATTCGACGCCTCGTCGGCGGTCATAGGCGGACCGTCGGGAGCATCGCCTTCACCGCGACCCTCGCTGGATTCGCCGAAGCGGCGACCCTTGCCACCGTGTCGCAGATCGCGGCCGCGCTGCTCTCCAACAGCGACCACGTCCGCCTCAATCTCGGCGTGGTCGACATCACCCTCTCGATGGGAACGCTGATCTGGCTGTCGGGGGGGCTGGTGCTCGCCCGGCTCGCCCTGCTGATGCTCAACACGATGTCCCAGGCCCGGCTCGGCGCGGAGGTCCAGGCCGACCTGCGCAACAACCTCTTCGCCGCATTCACGCGGGCATCGTGGACCGCGCAGTCGCTCGATACCGAGGGACACCTCCAGGAGCAATTGAGCAGCCAGGCGCTCCAGGCCAGCTGGGGCGCGAACTATCTGGCCTCGTTGGTCAGCGCCCTTTTCACCTTCATCGTCCTGCTCATCTCGGCGATGATTCTCAGCCCCCTGACGGCGGCCCTTGTGATCGTCGTCGCCGGCGTGCTTTCGCTCCTGCTGAGGCCCCTCAGCGCCCTCGGACAGCGGCGTACGGCAGAACTCTCACAGGCCCAGATGAACTACGCATCCGGTGTCGGCGAGGCGAACCGCCTCGCCGAGGAGAGCTCGGTATTCGGGACAGGTGAGCTGCAGCGCGATTCACTCGAAACGCTCGTGGACAGGACGAGGACCCTGGTCCTGCACTCCGGCTTCATCAACCGGCTCACGCCTATCCTTTTTCAGAGCGCGATCTTCCTGACCGTGGTGGCCGGGCTCGGTGCCCTCTACTGGACGGGAGTCGGAGCGGTGACAGCGCTTGGCGCGGTCGTGCTGATGTTGGTCAGGGCGGGTACCTACGGCCGGGAAGTGCACGGCTCCTACCAGCTTCTCCGGCAGTCGCTCCCCTTCGTCGACCGGGTTCACGACGGCACGGCCCGCTACGAGGCCCACCCCTCCGAGTGGGGCTCGAGCTCGATGTCGGAGATCAGCGGGTTGTCGTTCAAGGATGTCTCCTACGCCTACAAGGAGAACAGACCCGTGCTGCGCGACGTCAGCTTCGACATCTCACAGGGTGAGGTGATCGGGATCGTCGGTCCCTCGGGCGCCGGCAAGTCCACCCTGGTGCAGCTGCTCCTTCAACTACGGACACCAGACAGCGGGACCTACTCGCTCAACGGCCGCTCGGTCAGCGAGTACTCGTCGGAGGACTGGCACCGTCAGATCTCCTACGTGCCGCAGGAACCGAAGCTGATCCACGCCACGGTGGCCGACAACATCCGCTTCCATCGGGAGATCGACGACGGGCAGATCGAACACGCGGCGAAGCTCGCCCGCATCCACGATGAGGTCCTGTCCTGGGACGGCGGCTACGACCGGATCGTCGGCCCGCGGGCCGACTCGGTATCCGGGGGGCAGCAGCAGCGGCTCTGCCTCGCCCGCGCCCTGGCGGCCGATCCATCCGTGCTCGTCCTCGATGAGCCGACGAGCGCACTGGACCCCCGCTCGGAGTCGCTGATCCAGGACTCGCTGGGAGAACTCGCCGATCAGCTCACCGTCTTCATCGTCACGCATCGCATGTCGACGCTCACGGTCTGCAACCGCGTGATCGTCATCGCGGACAACCGCCTCGATGGCTTTGGGACGCCTGAGGAGCTGGCACGCACCAACGAGTACTTCAACGGGGCCCTTCGGTTGAGCTCGCGGGCGCAGTCCCCCGCCGCAACGACCTAGCCCGAGCCTATATTTCCGGCCTTGGCGGGCTTCGAGTTTGGCTGTCCCGGCCATGGGTACCCGGTGACGAATTCCTGGCGCATCAATTCATGCAAGGCTTCGGCGGCCAGATGTCCAAGCTGATCGCTATCGGGCTAAAGGTCTGCGCTGTCCGGTCGATCGGGGTGGGGTGATGCAGACTTTCGGCCGCTCTCGCATAGGTTCCCTCAGAGGGGGCGCCATCGGCGTGCTCGCGACGCTGTTGCTCATCGGGAGCCTGTTCATCCATTCAGCCTCCAGCCGAGCGGCGGACGCACCGGCGACGCTCTCCGACTACGTGGACCCGAGCCAGGTGATCACCGACTGGCAGAAGTCCCAGTGGGCCCAACCCTGGCGCAGCTACATGGAAACCGTGCCGGCATCGACGTTCATCAACGCCGTCGGGATCAACTTCAACGTCGAAGTCTGGCGACCGGGAGTCGCAGAAGCGACGGCGCGTCTCCTCGCTGACAACGGATTCACCCGGGCCCGGATCGAGATCGGCTGGGGCGCTCTCGATTACAACGACCCGAGCAAGCTGACCGCCGCTGCCCTCAAGAACGTCGTGCCGACGATCGCCGCGATGCGCAAATACGGCATCCGCCCCCTGATCACCCTCAACGCGAATTCCGGCGGGCCCTGCCCGGTGAAGCTCGACACCGTCACCCTCACAGCAGCGGCGAGAAAGGGTGCGACCGAGATCCATGTCTCGCCCTCCGACGTCTCCAAGATCGTCCCCGGCAAGACCGGGATCCGAAGCGGCGGCACCTCGGCGAACTACCTCTTCAAGAGCGTCACCCCCGACGGGACGGTCCAGCTCTCCGCACCCCTCGGTGAAATCTGGCAGTCCACCACGAAGACCAAGGTGATCGAATCCCTCGACGCCGGCCCGCTCGAAGTCGAAACACTTCTCTACGAACCCTTCCAGGCCGAAAAGCTCGCCGATGGCACTCCCAACCCGGCCTTCAACCGCACGATGCAGGGCTGGCTCAGCTACGTGGGAGTGGTCACGAACAAGGTGAAGGAACTGCTCGGCTCTGAAGAATTCGACGTCGAGGTCTGGAACGAGCTCTCATTCGGCTCCCGGTTCCTCGAACTGAGGGACTACTACCGTCCCTCCATCGGCGAAGGCCTCAACGGCGGCTGGAATGAGGATGCGATCCTCAAGGGAACCGTCGACTACATCCGCGACCCAGCCCACGGTGTCCCGAACATCGGCATCGGAAACGGCTTCTCCAATCAATCCCCCGGTTGGGGTCCGGAAGATTCTCCGGCCGGCCTCACCGCCCAGGACAAGCATCCATACGCCGGCGCGCGATTCTTCCCGAGTGGAGAAGGAACCGAGGGGCTCAGGCCGCTGAACGGCCTCGGCGAACAGTCCGGCACGAGCGTCCCGCCGGGCCTCTGGAAGGCGGCGTTCACCCCCACCTACACCGCATTCTTCCCCGAGTACTACCTCTCTGCGATACCGAACCAAACCCTGACCAGGGACCTTTCGCCCACTCCGACCTGGTACGCCGGCTCGATGCACGGACGCAACGTGAATACCCCGGGCGGCGGCCCGCTGGAGCACTGGATCACGGAGGTGAACCTGAACCCGAAGGGTGGCTACGTACCGAACCTCAGCGCCCGCGACATTCGCCACATCCAGGCCAAGTCGATCCTTCGCTATCTCGTCGCGTACGTCAACAAAGGCATGACGGCGATCGATTTCTTCGCGGCAAGCGACACCGCCTTCGGCCTCGTCGAGCCCGAATTCTTCAGCTCGCTCAGGTCACACCCGACGGACTACCCGGGGGTTACCGCGGCGGGCGAAACGATCGAAGCGGTGGGTCGGCTGACGAAGGGCTTCTCGGACGGGCCGATCACCTCACATCGTGAATTGACGCTCGACAGCCTCACCCAGCTCACGGACAACCGGCAGTTCAACGGGAACGGGACCCCCCAATACCCCCCGCTCTACAACCGCGACGTCTTCGCCTTTCTCCCGTTTCAGGCCTCCCAGAGCCGCTTCGTCATCCCCGTCTACGTGATGACGCGCAATGTGTCTCAGAACTATCAGTCGACGGATTCGACGGACCCGACGCGTTTCGACCTTCCCGCCGAACCGTACCGGATGGTCATCGGTGGAATCGACGGCTCGAAAACCGACGTCAGCGCGAGCGACCCGTTGACCGGCGACGCGATTCCCGTCGAAGTCCTGGCCCGCTCGGACAGTGACATCACGGTCGAAATGCCCGTCACGGATTCCCCCCGCCTGCTGACCATTCAGGAAGGGGTGCCCCCCGTCGAACCGCCGCCGACCGAACCGCCTCCGACCGTCGAACCGCCTCAGGGCGGAACGACCCCGCCGGCTCACGGGCCGAAAAAGACGGCGCCGAATCCCTCTGGCCAGGGAAAGGGGTCGGCGGACAGCGCTCCTGTCACCGGCCTCCAGATCCTCAAACGCGCGAACCTGCTCCGCGACCGTCGGGTCGTCGTCACCGTGAGCTGCTCGGAGGAATGCCGCCTTGTCCTGCGCGGAAAGGTCCTGGCTGGAAAGCGGACCTTCGCGATGCGGGCGATCTCGCCGGCGCCCGGCTTCAGCCCCGCGGGGAGCGACGTCACCGCCTACATCGGCTTCACCAAGGGCACCAGGAACGCGATCCAACGAATCCTCGCGCGGGGGCTTCCCGTCAATGCTGAAATCAACATTTCGGCCGTGACGACAGACGGGACCGAAACCACCTTCCGGCGCAAACTCGCCGTCCGGCCCTAGCCCGGAAGCAGCCAGCGGCGCATCACCTTCGCGTACTCGATCAAACCTCGTGCCCCGTCCTGTTTGACGAGCGAGGCGCACAGGTGCGCCGGTCCGATCACGACGTACGCCAGCGCCGTCGCCCGCTTCCTCTGCAGGCGCCAGTACCGCTTGGTCGTCGCCCGCAGTCTGGATGCGTGAGCATCGAGCTGGTACGAGGACCGACCCCTCGGCGAGGGATTGTGGAGGTTGACCGCCTCGGGGCAATCCCAGATCGCGAAGCCCGCCGCCAGCGCCGAGTAGGAGATGTCGACCTCGTCTGACCCGTAGCGAAGGTGCTCGTCGAAGCCGACGCGATCGAAGAGCGCGCGCGGCCAGAGCGCGGCGTTGATGACGACCGTGCGACGTGTGTCGCCCGGCGAGTACTCGCGCCGCTGAAATCCGAGGAAGTCAGTGTCGTTGGGGGCCACGATCGTGCCCCGATTCCTCTCCCGTCCGGTGACGATTGCCCGCTCCCTGTCCATCGCCGGGATATTGCGGAGGCAATTCTCCAGAGCGTCCACGAAGCCTGAGCCCACGCGAGCGTCATCGTCGAGAAACAGAACCCATCGGGTTTCAGCGGATCGAACCGCGGCGTTGCGATTCGCACCGAGGCCCCGGCCCGGTCCTTTCTGCCAGAGACACAGGTGTGACCCCGCCAGCGCCGCCGGTTCCGGAGCCGAGCCGTCCTCGGAGACGACGACCCGCGCCCCAGATGCGTTCTCCAACACCGATCGGACCGCGTCGACGAGATCCGCGGTGCGGTCGCGCGTGCAGATGCAGACCGTCAGTTCCCGACTCAGGTCATCGCCAGCGATTGGGTTCCGCTCCGCCATCGCGGGCACCTACCTGGTGCTTCGAAAGGTTGCCCATCCGGCCGCCCTGCCCCGCATCGTCGCGACGAGGCGCCGCCATGAGTGGTCTCGCTTCCGGTAGACCTTCATCGCCACCGTATGGACGATCCCCGGTGAGGAACCACGACCGAAGACGACCGACCAGACCGCGAATACCGGACGGCGGTACGGCGGGAGATACTCGAGCAGGGCCAGTGTCTCGTTGTGGACGGCATCCTCATGCTGCTCCGCGGAGAAGACCTCACGTAGATCCCCCTGCGGGCGCTCGGCAGGGTTGTGGTCGACGATCAGCTCCGGGTCGTAGAGCAGCCGCCCCCCGCTGCCGCGAATCGACAGGCAGAGACGGAGGTCGTTGTGGACCTGTGCCCCCCTGCCGCGCAATCGCGGATCGAACTCGTTGCTTTCCAGCGCGCGCTTGCGGAACGCCATGTTGACGCCCTTGAGGACGTCGACTTCACGGACGCCTCCGCGGCCGACGTGATGATTTCCGATCAGCTTGCCGTTCCAGCGGACCCTCCCCACCTCATCTCGCCGGGGGTCCCCGCTCGCGGCTGCGATCACGTCGCGCCCGCCCACACCGGACACGCCCGGGTCCTGGAATCGCTCCTCCAGGCGTCGCAGCCAATCTTCACGCGGCGCCGCGTCGTCGTCCGTAACCGCGACGACGTCGCCTGTCGCCGCGAGGCAACCCGCGTTCAGGGCTGTGATCTGACCCGGGGCGTCGACGACCTCCTCCCGGAGCTCCAGTCTGCGCTCCTCCCTGGCGGAGGCGACGAGGGAACGAGTCGCCTCGTCGTCCTCACGGGTGACGATCACCACCTCGTCCGGCGCTCGAGACTGGGCTCGGAGAGCGGCCATGCACTCCTCGAGAGCGTCCGGCCGGCCGTAGCTCGGGACGACGACGGAGATTCTCGGCCTTCCGTTTGCACCCGGCCCCTCGACGCTCATGTGTACTTCCTGCGGATGGCTCCGAGCTTTCGTCGTGGAACCGTCCAGGCAAGGTGCCTCGCGAGTCCCTGGGCTGCCCGGATCGCGATCGACGGCGAGCGGCTGTCGTACTCGTGATCGAGCTCGGCTATGCGGGTGGAGGCCTGCGGCTGATCGGCGCGCCAGGTCGCGTACCACCGAAACACCTCACGCCGGTAGCGGGCGGGCAGGTCGCTGAAGTCGAATAGATCGGGGCGGAATTCGCGCAGCTCCGCCTGCGTCGCGCAGAGCCCGGTCTCCGGCACGACCGTGACCAGCTCGCGGGAGAACACGTCCATGCCCATCCGCTCGGCTCGCTCCAGGTAGGCAAGGGACTTCTGCCCCGGAGTATCGAGCTCGGAGTGCGCATAGCTCTCAAACTTGGAAACCAAGCGGTCGACGGTGCCGAGGCCCGTGAAATGGCGGCCGGCGTCTGCGATGACCCGCTCCGGCCTCATGTGATTTCGCTGATTGTGCGGATGCTCGACCGTGCGGAAAGGCATCGCGCGGGCGGCCAGGGAAAACTGATCCGACGGGCGAAGCCAGTTGGCGAAGCGGAAGGTGCTCGGCATCTCCAGACCCGTCAGACCCTCGATATCGCGCAGGGCGGGCAGGACCTCAGGGTCGATGATCTCGTCGACATCGGAGACGATGACGACGTCATCCGGGGTCGCTCCGTCCAGACCCCTGAGGATCGAGTTGCGCTGATGAACCTCCGAATCCCAGCGATTCCCGCTCGAGATCGGGAGATCGTCGACGACGATGTGACGGATTCGATCCGACCAAGTCGAGAATCGAGATCGGTTCAACTCGTAGTGGAGCGGCTTCTCCTTGCCGCTGAAGGTCTGGGTCGCCTCGACGAGAACGAAGTGGTCGACGTGGGGCGCGCTCACCCGCAGGCGCAGCTCGAGAAGGTCGAGCTCATCGCTGAACGTGAAGCAGTCGAAGATCTTCGGGCGCATGAGCTCGCTCAGACTCCGACGTCTTCGAGGAGGTCGGTGAGGAAGGCCGTCACCCGCCGCCGCTGCCGGTCCGGATCGAAGGTCGTCAGCTCACGGGGGATCGCCTTCCGTTTGAGCTCGATCTCCTCAGGGGTCACCGTCTCCATCAGATCGGCGAGCGCCGAGACGTATCGATTCCCCCACGGCGTCTCCCCCTCCAGGCGCCAGAGCCAGCCGTCGTCCAGGTCATAGGCCATCGGGATCCGGCTCGTGACCATTGGGAGCTCGGATGCGAGGTACTCACTGAGCTTCGTGGTGTAACGAAATGAGCCGACACCATCGACGCTCTGGGGAAGGCTGGCGACGTCGACGGCGGAGAGATACTCGGGCACCCGCTCTTTGGGCACCCTTCCCGGCATGTGAACGCGGACGCCCTCATCCCCACCCGCTATCGCGCCCAGCTGCTCGAGCCCGGAGCCATCTCCGACGACGAGGACGTGCAGATCCTTCCTCTCGGTCCGCCGGATGGCGCTCACCAACTCCATCCCGTAGCAGTACTCGATGCGGTCGACCCATCCCAGATGCCCGACCAAACCGAAGACGATCGCGTCCTGGGGAATGCCGAGCTGGTCGCGGATTCGCTCACGGGTCCCCTCCTCGGCGGGCGGCGACCACCCGGCGGCCGTGACTCCCCGGGGCGCTCCGTAGGTGAGCGCCCGGCCCACCAGGTACGGCGTCCAGCCGATGAAGCCGGCGCTCAGCCGGCACAGGGTCCGCTCATAGAGGGAGGCGATCGGGGCGATGCCGGGATGCCTGATCCCGATGAAAGGGGCGACCGCATCGCCGCTCGATACGACGTACGGGATCCTGCCGAAGATCCGCGCGCAGATCAGCGCCAGCCCGCCGGCGATTCCCGTTCCCTCCATGACTACGAGCCGCGGACGCCGGGTGACCAGGATCCGGAAGACGGCCAAGAGCGAGCCGAGCTTGCGACTCCGATCGAAGGGGATCGCCTCGGCGTCGATCTCACTCAGCAGTGATTCGATCCGGTGCTCGTCTCCGTGGCCCGAGCCCTGGGTCGCGAAAAACAGCACGCTGGGACTATCGCCGCGTCGCCTCACCGCACACCTAGCCCGATACTTCCGAATACAGCTCTCGGTATCGCTCGACCACACGTGACCAGGAGTACTCGAGGCTGTCCTTGCGGGCGGCCCGACCCATCGACGCCCTCAGCTCGGGATCCGTCGAGAGGGCGCGGAATCGCTCGCCGATGTCCTCTGGGTCACGGTCGATGAACCACCCGTTGACCCCGTCCTCGAGCAGGTCCTCGACGCCGTTGACCTTGGTGACGAGAAGTGGCAGCCCCGAAGCTGCGGCCTCGTAGGTTACGAGCGGCGCCGCCTCGTAGCTCGTCGGCAGGACGAACAGGTCGGCGCGCCGGTACCACGAGGCGACGTCGGTGCTCCTGCCGGCGAAGTGGACTCGCTCACCGACCCCGAGGCTGCTGGCCAGCCGCTGATAGGCGTCCTCATCGCCCTCGCCGACGACGGTGAGGGCGGAGGCGGGATTGTCTCGCAGCGCTTCGATCGCGAAGTTCAGGCCCTTGCGCTCCCACTCGCTGCCGACGAAGATCGCCTCCACCTTCTCGGCGGAGCCGTTGCCGCCGCTGTCCTCGGCCGGGTGAAAGGTCTCGGTATCGACTCCATTCGGGATCATCGCCACCCGGTCTTTCATCTTCGGGAAGTGATTCCTCAGCTCCTCGGCGACCCCGCCCGAAACCGCGACCAACCTCTCGACACGACCAGGCCGGTAGCACCATCGCTCGGCAAGACGGCTGATCGGAGGCCCGACCAGCGCGTTGAGGCGATAGGCGAGGCCCGGCTTCGATGCCCGCGAAAATCCCGGCAGGTTCGCCACGGCCCGATGGCAGAAGTGAACTGTCGCGACCGGCGTGCGGTTGAAGACGAGGGCACCGGTGCTGTGAACGACGCCCCTGCCCCGCAGCCAGACCAGGATCGACCCCAGCAGGAAGAACCAGGGGTAGGCGATCGCGAAGGGCCGCGCCGGGCCCGGGACGCGGATCCAATGCATGCCCTTGTGCTCGGGCAATTTGCAGGTCCGCGAGATCACGGTGACCTGATGTCCTGCGTCGAGGAGCCCTCCGATCAGCTGGCTCAGCTGGCGCTCCATGCCGCCGACCGGGCCGATGTCGTGGGCGATGACTGTTACCTCGGGTTTGCCTGACACGTCGACGCCCATCGGTTCAGGTCGAGAGAGGGACGCCGTTGCGCCGCGTCCCCTTGGTCAGTTCCCTGTAGCCGGCACCCTTCAGCCAGTAGGCGAGAACCCCAGCTGAAAGCCAGAAATACGGCGCCGCGGGCGTGATCGCGGAGAATCCCCCGACGTATGCGGTGGCGAAGATCGCAAACAGGGGCGCCGCGATCCCGGTCAGCAGGATCCTCATTTCCCGGTCCTCGAGCTTGCGGATTCGGGTCACGCACAGGTACAGGAGGGTGAGGAAGAAGCCGAAGAGAACGACGAGGCCGGGGATGCCGACTTCGATCAGGAGGTAGGTCGCCTCGCTCTCCGCGTCGAGCCCCGGGCCCGGGGACCCCGGCAGCGATCCAGCCGGCCCGTTGCGGCCGAAACCGGATCCCAGCGGGTAGTCGACCGCATATTCGGGAATGCGTTCGAAGGTTTCCGCCTTGTAGCCGAAGGCCGTGCTGAGCGCCTTGCCGGGACTGCTGATGTTTTCGTATCGGGAGTAGGACCCTTTCTCGGCGCCCCCGGTGAAGATGCCGACGGCGCCGTACCCGAGGGCGACTATCAGCCCGAGCACCAGCACGGTTCGGAAGCCGGCGCGCGACGTGACCGTGAGGATCGCGAACACGAAGATGGCGAGGATGGATCCGAGCACGGCCGTTCGGGAGGCCGACGTCGCAACCGCGAGGATCACCCCTCCCGCCAGCAGAGCGACCGTCAGCTGCAGCCGGCGCCTTTTCACCAGGGCGAGAAGCGCGAGGGCGGCGGGAACGGCCAGGAGTCCGACTATGCCACCGAACCCGGAGTCTCCGCCGAGGGCGAAGGGCCGATTGTGTTCTTCCCCGTTGCTGTCGGTGAAATGCCTTCCCGAGACCCCCCCTTCTTCACCTTCGATCGCCTTTGAATACCCCGGCCCCCAGGAGGCGAGCTGTTCGGTCGTGAGATTCGCCTGCACCAGGCTGACGACCCCGTTGATGGCGGCGATCGCGACGAGGAGGAGCAGGAAGGCGCGCAGGCGGACATTGCTGCGCATGACCAGATAGCCGAGGAAGAAGAGCGGGACCCACTCGGCGTGAGGCCGAATCGATTCGACCGAGTGCCTGAGGGTTCCGTTGTCCGGATTCGCGACCTGGATGAGGACGACGACGACCCAGGCGATCACCCACCCGCTCAGTGGGGGCCAGCGCACCGCTTCGCGGCGCATCGCCATCCTGACCAGCGCCCCGATCACGATCGCGTAGAGCAGGAGGTCGCGAACCAGGGTGATGTGCGAGGAGTTGGTGCTGAGCTTCAAGTAGCCGTCCGCCAGGCCCAGGTAGACCATCAGGATCACGAGGCTCCACTCGTAGCGTTCGCTGAAGAACATCCAGATCACGACAGCGAGGACGCTGGCGAGGACGACGGCAGCCAGCGGCTGGGCGCTCGGGAATTTCGCGGTGATCGTCAGGCCGACGAGCCCGAGGACCGCGACTACGCCGAGCGACCCGAGTGGCTTCGAGAGGTTTCGGCTGAGGGCCGGCCAGCTAGCCGTAGTAGTAGCCATGCGCGCGGGTCCGATAGGTGCGCGAGGGAATCCCGTTGACGACGACTCCGAGGAGGTTGATGCCCGGAACGCGGCGGAGCTCGGTCAGCACGCGATCGGCGGAGTCCCTGCTGCTGTGCCCGAGGCGAGTCACGAGGAGAACGCCGTCGACGGCCGAGAGCAGAGGCATGACGTCGGCCGTGGCCAGAATCGGCGAGGAGTCGATCAGGACCCTGTCGTACACGTCCGTGGCGGCTTTGATCGTGTGGCTCATCCCGCCCGAGGCGAGCGTGGAGGCAAGGTTGCCGTGGTGGCCGCCGGCGGGGACGACCGCCAGCTCGCCATGTCCCGACTGGCCCGCAAACGGTCCGTCGGCCGTCGCGGTGCCGAGCACGGGGGCCGCGCCATTGCCGTTCTGCGCGGCGGGGACCGCGACTTCCTGCACCGCCTGCCCGA
Organism: uncultured Solirubrobacterales bacterium; assembly: GCA_963795295.1. Classification (GTDB taxonomy): domain Bacteria; phylum Actinomycetota; class Thermoleophilia; order Solirubrobacterales; family 70-9; genus VRUE01. Next base: position 137,062 of record CAWCHE010000002.1, on the reverse strand, counting down.
AGCTCGCCCGGCCGGCGATCACGTCCGTGAGGCCGGGTCCATCCTGAGCGTCCAAAAGGCCGCCCAGTGTCGCCTTGCGAAAGTCAGCGTCGACGACGGCGACGTTCCGACCCGCCTCGCGGAAGGCGAGTCCCAGGTTGCGGGTCACCATCGACTTGCCCTCTCCCGGAGCCGCGCTGACCACGAGGATGGTCCGGAGCGGCCGCTGATTGCCGAGCATGTCGAGATTCATCTGCAGGCGGTGGAAGGGCTCATGCAGCTGTTTGTCCATGCTGGCGCCGTTCTCGGGATCAAATGGGGTCGGCTTACCGACCTTCGGCACCTCGGTCAGGATCGGGAGCCCGAAGGCATCTTCGACGTCCTCGATGCTGGAGAACTTCCTGGTCAGATAATCGAGGCCGAAGGCCGCACCGATCGAGAGCATCAGGCTCAGCACGAAGGCGAAGATCGCGTTCGACTTCGGATCGTGGGCGATCGGGATCGGGGATGGGAAGGCGCGTTCCACGACCCTGAATCCGCCGTGGGCAGCCTGCGAGGCGACCAGGCTCAGGGTTTGGATCTGTTCTTCGAGCGACTGCCTCTGCGGCAGCTCTTCGACGCTGGTTCCCATTTCCGCCAACTGCTTTTCGGCGACCTTCAGGGTCTTGGCCGCTTCCCCGTGCTCGCGCTTCTGCTGGGTGCGGAGGAACGCCGCCGCGTAGGCGTTGGCGAGCCGGGCGGCGCCGCCGGGCGTCGACGAGACCGCGGAGAGGACGATGAAGTTGCTGTTTTCGACCCGTTCGGCGTTGATGCTCCCGTCCGGCACCGGCAGGTGCGACTGCGCCAGGATCTTTTCGGCCTGCCTGCCGACCACCGGGGTCTGGATCAGGAGCGCGAGGTTTTCGACGGTCGATTCGTCACCGAAGCTGGTTTCGCTGCTGCCGAGGAACTGGCTCACGGCAGAGGGCTGGAAGAAGAGCTCCGTCGCCGCCCCGTAGGTCTTGGGCTTGGCGTCGTAGTAGAGGTAGGTGCCAACCGTCACGACCGGGACGACGGCCAGGATCAGCCACCAGCGCTTCAGAACCGGGCGCAGGTAGTCGCGGATATCCCGCGCTTCGGAAGATTCGCTGCTCACGGCCTAGCAACGCCGCCCCCCGGCCCGGACTTCCACGGGACTTCCGCTCAGACATCCGGCCACGAAAGGCAGCCTGCATGGGGGGCGTTCTTGGTTGGCATGTGCGGAATCTGCGGATCCACCTCCGATCCCGAAAAGCGGGCGGTCTCGGCGATGTGCACGGCCCTCTACCACCGAGGTCCCGACGACGAGGGCACCTACCTCAGCCCGACCCGCGACGTGGCCCTGGGCGCGCGCCGCCTCAGCATCATCGACCTCGAGGACGGGCACCAGCCACGCTGTAACGAGGACGGAAGCGTGTGGACCGTCTTCAACGGCGAGATCTACAACCACCCGGCGTTCCGCGAGCGGCTCAAGGAGCGGGGCCACGCCCTCCGGGGCCTCTCCGACACCGAGATCCTCCCCCATCTATATGAGGACTACGGCGACGAGATGGTCCACGTCGTCGAGGGCATGTTCGCGTTCGCGATCTGGGACGAGCGGCGGGAGCGGCTGCTGCTGGCCAGGGACCGCTTCGGGGAGAAGCCGCTCTTCTACGGGAGACAGGGGAACGGACTCGTCTTCGCCTCTGAGCTGACCGCGCTGGTCGAGGGCCTCGGGTCGAAGCCGGACGTCGACCCGGCGGCGCTGGACGCATTCTTCGTGCTCGGCTACGTACCTGGAGCGAGCGGCTCGATCCTCGAGGGGATCCGCCAGGTCCCGCCGGGGCACCTGCTGACCTGGGACCGCGCCACCGGCGAGATCGAGGAGCGCCGCTACTGGACTCCCCCCACCCCCGTCACCGAGCTGAAGGAGTCCCCGCGAGAACTGGCGGCCGAGGCGGGACGCCTGCTGGAGCGCTCGATCGAGGGGCGGCTCCTCGCGGACGTCCCGCTCGGCGTCTTCCTCAGCGGCGGGGTCGACTCGACGGTGATCGCGACGATTGCCGCTCAGCAGTCCTCGAAGCCGTTGAAGACGTTCACGGTCGGCTACGAGGGCGGCGACGGGGTCCACGACGAGCGCTCGGCCTCCAGCGAGATGGCGACGATGATCGGCAGCGACCACCGCGAGGTCGCGATGAGCCGGGACGAGGCCGCGGCCCGGGTGCCGGCCCTGCTCAGCACCCTCGACCAGCCGCTCGCCGACTCCGCCGTCGTTCCCCTTCACTCCGTCGCCGAGTTCGCCCGCAACGAGGTCACCGTCGCGATCGGCGGCGAGGGCGCCGACGAGCTCTTCGGCGGCTACCCCCGCTATACATGGCTCGGGCGTGCCCCCCAGGGCAGGGGCCGCAACGGCCACCGCACCCCCGTCTCCGATCGCTTCCCGCGGGCGAAGTCGACCAGCCCCCGTGTCTGGCGCGCCCTCGATCTCGCCGTCCCGCGCCCGATAGCCGAGCGCCACCTCGATTGGGTCACCGCCGGCCGCCGCCACGAACGGGTCGGGCTCTACGGGCCCCGCCTGCTCAGCGCCCTCGACGAAGGCGGGGTCCTGAGGAAACTCGATCGCGACTTCCATGCCTCACGCTCCTACTCGGTCCCAGGCTCGCTGATGCGGCTGGATCAGCTCCACTGGCTGCCCGACGATGTCCTCGTCAAGGCCGACCGGGCCGGGATGCTCGCCTCGCTCGAGCTGCGGACGCCGTACCTGCAGCGCGAGCTCGCCGAGTTCGCGACCAGCGTCGCCCCGAGCACCCACCTCTCCGGGGGCGGCAAGCAATTGCTGCGCCTGCTCCTCTCCCAGCTTCTGCCCGGAGCCCCGCGACGGCGCAAGGTCGCCTTCCTGCCGCCGATCGCGGAGTGGCTGCGGGGCTCGCTGAGCCCCTTGATGGAGGCCCAGATCGCCCGCGGCTCGCTCTACTCCGAGGGCTGGGTGCGCAGCGAGGCCGCCGCGATGATGCTGAGCGAACACCGCAGCGGCGCCGCCGACCGCAGCCCGGTGCTGTGGCCGCTGCTGGCGGCCGGGCTCTGGCTCGACAGCTACCGGGGCGTGAGCACGAGCTGATGCGGACCCTCGTCCTCACCCCTGACTTCCCCCCCGCGCCGGGTGGGATCCAGCACCTGGTTCACAGAACCGTCAGCCACGCCCCCGGCCTGGAGTGCCGGGTGGTGACCCTCGACACGCCGGGGGCAGACGAGTTCGACCGCGCCGGCGTCCTCGACGTCAAACGGGTGCCGCTGCTGCCGAAGCTGCCCCGGCCGGTCTCGACGATGGCCCTAAACGCGGCGGCCGTAGCCCAGGCCGGCTCCTTCCGCCCGGCGGTCGTGATCAGCGCCCACACCGTGATGAGCCCCGGGGCATCGCTTATCCGGCGGGCCTTCGGCGTTCCGGTCGTCCAGTACTTCCACGGCAAGGAGATCGGCGTGAGGCCGAAGCTGGCCGGCTTCGCTGCCCGCAACTCCGATGCCTGCATCGCCGTCAGCAGCTACACCAGGAGCCTCGTCGCCGCAGCCGGCGGAGCGCCCGAGAAGATCCACCTGATCCACCCCGGCGTCGACCTCCCCGAGGGGCCGCGCCAGGCGGAGCCGAGCGACCGCCCGACCGTCCTCACGATCGCCCGGATGGAGGATCGCTACAAGGGCCACGACGTGATGGTCCGCGCGATGTCGCTGGTCGCGGCGCGGGTCCCCGGCGCCCAGTGGGTCGTTATCGGCGACGGCCCGCTGCGCGCCTCGCTGGCCGAGCTCGCCCGATCCTCCGGCCTCGACGACGGGGTCGTCCGCTTCATGGGCGCCGTCAGCGACGAGGAGCGCGATGCCTGGCTCGACCGGGCGCACGTCTTCGCGATGCCGAGCCGGATGCCGGCCGGAGGCTACGTCGGCGAGGGCTTCGGGATCGTCTACCTCGAGGCGAACGCCCACGGCTGCCCCGCGGTCGCCGGCGGCGTCGGCGGCGCGCTCGACGCCGTCGTCCACGGCGAGACCGGCCTCCTCGTCGACCCCGAGGACCACATCTCCGTCGGCAGCGCCCTGGTGGAACTGCTCGAGGACAACCCGCGCCGGGAGAGGATGGCCGTGGCAGGCGCCCGCCGCGCCGAGGACTTCGCCTGGCCGCTGACGGCGGAGCGCGTCGCCGAGCTGGTCACCCAGGTTGCCTCCTCACACGGCCGCTGAGCCCGGGCCCTTGCGAGTCCTCTACGTCAACCACACGAGCCGTGTCAGCGGCGGCGAGCTCTCGCTGATCGCGCTGCTCGAAGGCCTGCCCGCCGACGTCGAGCCGACCGTCGCCGCCCCGGAGGGCGAGCTGACCGGGCGCCTGCGCGATGCCGGGGTCGAGGTGATCCCGATCCGCGGCACCGACGGCAGCCTCCGCCTGCACCCGACGAGGACGCCGATCGCCCTCGCCGAGATGGGCCACGCGGCGCTCCAGGTGAGGCGTGCCGCCCACGCGACCGCCGCGGACGTCGTCCACGCCAACTCGATCCGGGCCGGGATCATCGGCGTCGCCTCGACCGCGGGCGGCGATCGCCCGCTCGTCGTCCACGTCCGCGACTGCCTCCCCCCTGGCCCGGTTTCCTCGATCACCCTGAAGACGATCAGCCGCGCCGAGGCGCTGATCGCCAACTCGGCCCACACCCGCTCGACGCTGGGGCCCGGGAGCGCCTCCGCCCACGTCATCCACAACGCCGTCGACCTGGCGCGCTTCGACGCGGTCGACCTGGCGCCGGACGAGGCCCGGGCGAGGCTGAACCTCGGCGCGGACGACGGGCCGGTCCTGGCGGTCGTCGCCCAGATCACTCCTTGGAAGGGGCAGGACGACGCGATCCGGGTCGCCGCCGAGCTCGCCCGCGCGCATCCGGGGCTTCGGCTGCTCCTGGTCGGCTCGCCGAAGTTCGACAGCGCCTCGACCCGCTACGACAACAACGCCTACCAGGAGGACCTGCGGGGCCTGGTCGCCGCCGCCGGCCTCGACGACCGCGTCGTCTTCCTCGGCGAGCGCGACGACATCCCCGAGGTGCTGCGAGCGGTCGACCTGCTCCTCGTCCCTTCCTGGGAAGAGCCGTTCGGCAGGTCGATCATCGAGGCGATGGCGTCCGGCGTCCCGGTCGTCGCCACCGACGCCGGCGGCCCGCCGGAGATCCTCGTCCCCGGCGGGGACCCCTCCGGCATCGTCCTGCCGCCCCGCAGCCCCTCGCGATGGGCACGGGAGATCGGCGAGCTGCTCGCCGACCCCGAGCGGCTGGGGGCGATGGGCGCCCGCGGCTCGACCTCAGCCCGCGAGCGCTTCGGCATCGACCGCCATGTGGCGAGCGTGCTGGACGTCTACGCGCTGGTCACGGGGACGCCGAAGCCCCCGTCCTGAGACTCGGTCTCCAGGCGCATGCAGAGGTCGACCTCTTCGCGCAGGCGCTGCTGGAAGGCGGCCTTGGAGAAGGCGCGCGCGTGGGTGGCGATCCGGTCGGAGTCAAATCGATCGAAGTCGGTCTGGGCAAGGCCGCGGGCCATCGCTTCGACGTCGTCGGGCTCGACCAGGAGCCCCGTCTCGCCGTCGCGGACGGTCTCCAGGGCGCCGCCCCCGGCGGCCGCCACCACGGGCCGGCCGGAGGCCTGGGCCTCGACGGCGGCGATCCCGAACTCCTCGACATTCGGCAGCACCAGCGCCTGAGCGTCGGCGTAGAGGTCGACGAGCTCGTCGTCGTCGACACGGCCGAGGAATTCCGCTCCGCCCCCGGGGCCTCCGAAGCGGGATTCGAGCCGCTCTCTGTCGGGGCCCTCGCCGACGACCCGCATCGTCACCCCGGCCCGCGCCGCGGCCTCGAGAGCAATCGCGACCCGCTTGTGGCGCACCAGCTCGGTGACGACGAGGAAATACCGCTGCGGCGCGCTGCCGCGGCGGAATCGGTCGATCTCCACGGGCGGATGGACGACGTTTGAGTCACGATCCCAGAAGCTCTTGATCCGCTCGCGGGTGATCGCCGAGTTGGCGACGTAGCGGGTGACGTCCCGGGAGGCGCGGCGATCGGCTTCGCGAGTCCTCCAGAGGACGTGGTCGAGCGGCCGCCGCAGCGGCGTCGCGACCTCCCCCAGCGCCCGCTCCCGCTCGAACCATGCATAGCGGAAGGGGGTGTGGCAATAGCAGACGTGTGCGCTCTGCCGGGGCCGGATCACCCCGTGCGCGAAGGCGCTGCTGCTGGAGATCACCGTCTCGTAGCCGTCCAGGGACAGCGACCGGATCGCCCGCGGGAAGGCCGGCAGGAGGCTGCGGAAACGGCGCTGGCCGACTCCGAGGTTCTGGAGGTAGGAGGTGTGTATCTCACGGCCGGCAAAGCGCCCGCGGGTCCCCTTCTCGTCGTAGAGCAGGGTGTATATGGGCGCATCGGGCCAGGCCTCGGCGATCGCCGCGAAGGTCCGCTCGGCGCCCCTCAGGACCAGCAGATAGTCGTGGACCAGAGCCACGGGCGAGGAGCTTGCGCCGCTCTCCACGCCAGGCCTCAGTTCGATGGAATGGTCAGGATTCCGAGGCCGAGGCCGGATTGCGAGTCGAGGATCACCGCGGCGGCCTCGCTGCGCGACGAAACCCCGAGCTTCGCGAAGGCGGAGGAAAGGTGGCTCTTGATCGTGCTCTCGGCCAGAAAGAGCTTGGCGGCGATTTCCGCGTTCGTCATCCCCATCACGACGAGGCCGAGGATCTGCTTCTCGCGGGCGGTGAGGACCTGTTTGCGGAGTTCCTTGCGCCGCGACTCCGGAACGCAGATCTGTCCCGCGCGGACGACGTCGATCACCGGCAGCAGTGCCGCGTCGACCTCGCTGAGGGTGACGAGGCCCTTGGCGCCGGCGTCGAGGGCCTTGCGGACCTCACCCTGCCCCGAGCGCTCGCAGATCAGGATCACCCTGGTCGACTCGCTCTCAGCGCCCAGAATCCGGGCCCACTTGAGCCAGCCGTTGCCGAGGCGCGGGGCGCCCCAGAGGAGAAGGTCGACTTCCTGCTCGCTACACGCCTCGACCGCCTCGCTGGGATCCTCGTGCCAGAAGACCACCGTGTGGTCGGCCTGGGACAGCGCGGCGCGGATCTTCGCCTCGGGGAAACCGGCGGGCGCGCAGACGCCGGCCGTGAGAGTCCCCACGACGGCGGCAGGTGAGGTTGTCGTGGTCGCCATCGTTCAATCAACGAGAGACGGTGCGGTCTGCTTTTGCGACCTCTTAAAGCTCGGTGAGCCGCGCAAATTCGCCGTCCCCGCTGGGCAGCAGGGTTTCGCCCTCGCACTCGACCCAAGCGTGTGCTGCGAATTCGGTACCTGGCGCGACCCCGATCACCAGCGCGGTCCTGGCTCCACGCCTCTCGAGCAGGGCGAGGAGGACGAGAGACTGCGTCAGGCATGGCGAATCGGTCGGCAGCACCGCGAGGATGCCCATGACGACGGCTCCGAGCTGGCGGCGGGCGGCGGCGGGCGGCGCCTCGCCATCGCCTCCCCCGGCGCGCAGAGACGCGACGAGTGAGGGCAGGTGATCGTCGCGGTGGATCCGCGGCCGGACCCGTGCGTAGAGGGAGAGGATCTCCCCCGTCAGGCGCGCCTTCGCCCAGGTCGAGAGCGGTGCCGCCCTATCGGTCCCAGGCGGCGTGACGACCTCAGCTGAGCGGCTCTTCAAGCTCGATCAGGCCGCGGTCGAGGAGCTCGGCGCAAACCCGGCAGAGGTCGCGCTGGATCTGGGCCGGCGGATGGTCGTACTCAGTCGCGAGCGCGTCCGCGACCGCCCGCACGCGCCGTTTCTCTTCGAGCAGCTCGAGCATCCGTCCGGCGACGTGATTGAGGCCGTGGTAGACGCCGGCGTCGAGGTCGAGGACGATCGTCTCAGCCGGGAAGGAGCGGCGCACGACGTGGTTGGGAACAAGCACCGTCGCGCCCATGAAGCGGACGTCGATCTGGTGTGCGGCGGGCCCGGTCGTATCCATTGTGCTCATGTCTGGGAAACGCTCGACGCGGGTGCATTCTTGTGCTCGCCCGGCTGCCCATCCGGCTGGTCGACGTAGGCCGCCGCCTGCAGCGAGAAGAGCTCCGCGTAGTGCCCGCCCTCGGCCATCAGGGCTGTGTGCGACCCCTCCTCGATCACCTCTCCATCGCTGAGGACGTAAATTCGATCCGCGGAGCGGACGCTCGAGAACCGGTGCGAGACGAGCAGCACCGAGCGGCCGTGCCAGAGCTTGCGCATCTCCTGGAACAGCGCGTACTCGGCCTTCGGGTCGAGCGCCGCGGTCGGCTCGTCGAGGACCAGGAAACCGCCGCCGCGGAAGAACGCCCGCGCCAGGGCGAGCCGCTGCCACTGACCGATCGAGAGGTCGTGGCCATCCTGGAACTGGCGCCCCAGACGAGTCTCATAGCCCTGCGGAAGCTTGCCGAGGAAGCGGTCGGCGCCTGCCCGCTCAGCGGCGGAGCGGACGGCCTCCGGCGTCGGGTCCCGGCCGACCCGGCCCAGCCCGATGTTGTCGGCGGCGGTCAGGTAGTAGTGGAGGAAGTCCTGGAAGATCACGGTGGTGTCGTCCCTGATCGCCTTCGGGTCCCCCGGGCCGCCGTCGGCGCCTGTCCATGAGATTTGCCCCGCATCGGGCTCGAAGAGCTGGCAGATCAGCTTCACCAGGGTGGTCTTTCCCGAGCCGTTCTCGCCGACCAGCGCCACGACCTCACCCGGCTCGACCCGGATCGAGACGTCCTTCAGGACCTGGCGCTCGATCGCCGGATAGCTGAAGGAGACGTTTTCGACCTGAACCCCGTTGAAGCGCGCCTCGGGGCGGGCCGACCGGTCCTGCGAGTCCAAGGCCGGCCCGGCTTCCTCCTCCTCCGCTTTCTGTTCCTCGACGCCCATCTCGGGCAGCCGCCCGACGAACGAGTTGTAGTCGTCGATGAACATTCCCGATTCGACCAGCTGGCCGACGCTGGAGATGCCGGCACCCAGGCTCGAGGAGAGCCGCTGCATGGAAGCGCCCGCGATCAGCGCCGTCGAGACGTCGATCCGGCCGTCCGAGATCAGCAGCGCCAGGGCGACGAGCGCCAGCCCCATCCCGATCGAGGTCGCGATCGCCCCGAACAGCGCCGTTCCCAGCCGCCTGCGCAGGAACTCGCGCATTTTCCGCAGGCGCTCGGCCGAGAGGCCGTCGTAGCGCGTGCGCAGGAATCGGGTGGCGCCGAAGACGCGGATCTCGGTTGCCGCCTCGCGCCTGGTGAGCAGCTCCATCAGATAGGTCCGCTCGCGGTTTTCAGGCGTCATCGCCCATTCGAAGCCGTAGGCGTGGCGGCTGTTCCGCATCGTCGCCAGCAGCAGCGGGACCGCGGCGACGATCACGAGCGGGACGAGCAGCGGTTCCATCACCAGCAGCGCGACGATCACCCCGCCGCTGATCAGCGCGTTCGTGGTCACCCCGCTGACCGCCGAGACCATCTGCACGGAGCGCGTGATCGCCGAGTTCCGCGCCCTTTCGAGCTGGTCATGGAAGTTGGGGTTCTCGAACGCGGCGAGCTCGACCCGGGTCGAGATCCCGATGATCTGCCGCACCGCGTGCTGGCCGACGAGCTCGCCAAGCAGCCGCTGGCGCTGTTCGCCGAGGGCCGTCAGGGCGCCCATCCCGATCATCGCCGCGATCAGGACCCCGAACCCGAAGACGAGGCCGCTGGTCGACTCGTCGGGCTTATTGATCTGTTCGAGTTGATAGAGGACGTGCTGGGCCGCGAGCAGCTGCAGCGCCATCGCGCCGCCGGCCAGGGACTGGATCCCGAGCGCGAGGCTCAGCTCGCGGCGACTCGCCTCCCAGGAGACCCGCAGGGCGTCCTTGGTCAGTCGGGGGACCTGGCGCCACCCGCCGGAGGTGAGTTGATCGGGCGACCGGAGGTCAGGAAAGTTGACCGTCTGCCCGATGGAGCTGCTAGCCATAAGCGAGAAACGACCAGGGCTGAGGCCTTCTTGCGATCCACGCCGTGAACTTCGGGAGCGTGAATCCGGATGAGGAGCCAGTAGCCGGGGCCCAATTGGCCCCGGCTATGGCCGTCAACGAGCTACCCTAGTGATTGACTTTCGGGCATTCGTCGTGAGTCGTGAACGGCTGCTGTTCGCCGGCCACGTCTGCGCTGCCACCACACTTGTTGGAGCTCTGGGTCAGCTCAGCAACCGTGCCGAGCGTAACGATCGTGGGGTTCTGGTAATCCTTCATGTCACCTCCCCGATGTTCGCGGTTCCAAGTCAGTTCCATGGAGCTAGAGTAGGCGACGAAATGGGTGGCCAGGGGCACGGTGCGTATGGTTTTCGTCTAGTCACTCGTGCCTACGAGGGCCATTTACCCGGTCTTCTCCCCCTCGAGGAGGGCGATGGGGCCGAGGTCGCCCTCGAGTGGCGATACGCCTCCAACCAGGCCGATCGGGAAGAAGCCGACGCCGACCACGTCGCGCTCGGGCAGCGCGGATGGTCCCTGACCGAGGTTCACCGCGACCCGGCCGCGATCATGCTCGACTTTCCCGAGCCGGTGATGGCGGATGCGGTCGTCCACCCCCTGCTGACCCCGGCGATCGCCGTCCTCGCCCGCTGGCGCGGAGACGTGACCCTCCACGCCGGCGCCTTTCACGCCGGCGGTCGTGCCTGGGGAGTCGTCGGCCAGCGGGAAGCGGGAAAGAGCACGATGCTGGCGACTCTGGCCGAGCGAGGCTGCCCGATCCTCGCCGACGACCTCCTCGTCCTCAGCGGGACCACCGCCCACGCGGGACCGAATTGCATCGACCTCCGCCCCGACGTCGCGGCGTGGATGCCGGGGGTCCGGTTCCTCGGGCAGGTCGCCGGCAGGCTGCGCTACCGGCTCTCAACGCCCCTGGGGCCCACCGAGGCCGAGCTGGGCGGCTTCTTCCTGCTCGATTGGAACGACGACCAGGCCGTAGCCCTCGAGCCGCTCGATGCCGACGCGGCGCTGAAGATGCTCTACGAACAGGAGTACTTCGGCCTGATGGGGCCGGCCGACCCGCGCAAGATCCTCGACCTGCTCGAGACGCCGATGTGGCGGGTGAGCCGGCCGCCGGACCGCGAGTTCACCGACGAGACGATCTCCCGCATCCTCGAGATCACGAGCGGAGGAACTACCGCTCGCTCGCCAGCCTCGCAGCCTGCATAGGCACCAGAGAGCGGAAATCCGGCCTCTCAGCGAGCCACTCCGCCCGCAGGGCGTCCAGGTCGACGAGAGCCGGGTCGACCCCCTCCCCCGTCCACCGCTCCGCGAAGCTTCGGGTCTCGGGGCCGCAGAAGACCTCGGTGAACACGGCCTTCCCTGAGCGGGTCGGGACCTCGGCCGGGAGCAGGTCGCCGAAGTAGCGCTTCATCGGCGTCGCGCGGCTGTCGTAGCCGTCGGGCGGCGCGTCGGCCGAGACTGCCCGGATGTAGCGGCGGTCGAAGAAGGGCTCGACCAGGTTGACGTCCTGGTCGTGGGCCATCGCGGAGGCAAGGCGCAGGGTCACCTCGAGGTAGCGGCTGTCGAGGTACTCGTCGATCGCCTCGACCCAGTTCCGCTCGACCCGGGTCTGCTCGGCGGCGACGCTGCGGCCGACCTCGCGGCCCGCCTCGGGAGTCAGCCATCGCAGGCTGTAGCCGGGCCGGCGCCCGAGGAGCGAGTTCGGCATCAGATACCGGATCAGAGGCCGAAGGTCGTGGCGTCGCGGCAGCGCCCTGCCGCGCCGAATCCGGGCGATCCCGCGTCCCGACCAGGGCAGGAAGAGCTCGTCGCCGCCGCTCCCGGTCAGCAGCGAGCCGCCCTCCGCTGACTCGAGGGTCAATTTGAACGTGTGGGCGTTGGATGGCCAGTGGACGCCGAAGCGACGGAGGACGTCGAGCGCAAGCGGCCCCATCGAGTCGAGCTCATCGTTCACCTCGCGCTTGTGCCAGCCGTCAAGTCCGAGATGGCGAACCACCAGCTCCTGCCACTCGTCCTCCGCGGTCCGCGGGGCGGCGGGGAACCGCATCGTGTACACCACCGGATCCTCGAAGCCGTGCTCGCGAGCGATACCGGTCGCCGCCGCCAGCATCGCCGAGGAGTCGCGCCCGCCGGAGAAGGCGACCACACACGGCGGCGTGCTCAGGGCCCCGATGATCAACTCCTCCAGGACCTTCGAGGGGCTCTCGGGCGGCGGCTCTCCGTCGACATCGGCCCAGGGCTCCCGCCGTTTCCCGAGCGGGCGGCCGGCGCTCACCTCGAGTGGCTCGAGCGGCGCCGGTTTGGGATCGGCTATCTGCTCCGGAGCCGTCAAAGGCCGCGCCGGCCGAGTACCACCGGGACCGTGCGCAGGAGGATCTTTATGTCGAGCCAGAGCGACCAGTTCGCCCCGTACAGATAGTCGATCTTGACCATCTCGTTGAGCGGGATCCTGGCCGAGCCGAAGATCTGCCAGAGGCCGGTCACCCCCGGGGGGACGACGAGGCGGTGCCGCTGCATGCCCTCGATGAGGCGATCCTCGTCGAGCACCAGCGGGCGCGGGCCGACGAGGGACATCTCGCCGCGAAGGACGTTGATCAGCTGCGGCAGCTCGTCGAGGGACGTGCGGCGGAGGATGCCCCCGACCCGGGTGATCCGTGGGTCGTTCTCGATCTTGAAGAGGCCGCCGCCGGCCTCGTTGCGCTCGGCGAGGTTTTTGCGCTCGGCGTCGGCTCCGTCGAACATGCTGCGGAACTTGTAGATCTCGAAGGTCTCGTCATCGCAGCCCATCCGCCGCTGCCTGAAGAAGACCGGGCCCCGCGAGTCGAGCTTGATCATCAGCGCGATCATCGCCATCAGGGGTGCGACCAGGAGCAGGATCGCGCCGGCGCCGAGGAAGTCGAAGCTGCGCTTGATCCACCACGAGGAGCGCGAGAGGCCGTGGCGGCGGACGCCGAGCAGGGTCGCGCCCTCGACTTCGTCGAACTCGTAGGCGGAGCCGACCACCTCGAAGAGCCGCGGCAGGACGCTGACCCGGACTCCGAAGCGCTTGACGACGCGGATCACGTGCAGGAGACGGAGGTCGGAGTCTGTCGAGGCCGGCGCGATCAGGGCACGGTCGACGTTGTGCTGTTCGAGCAGGCTCTCGAGCGAGTCGAAGCCACCGAGCAGCGCCACCTCGTTGGTGCTGGTGTCATCCGGGCTGAGCGGCACCCGGCCGACGACGTCGGCCCGCTTCCCGGCCCGGCGCTCGAGCTTGGAGTTGAGCCAATGCGCCGCCTCGGCGTTTCCGAGGATCACGCAGCGTTCCTTCGGGACGATCATCCCGGCGACGCCGCGGGCGCATCCCCGGCCGACGAGCATGAGGACGAAGAGAAGGCCCCAGAGGACGGCGGCCTGCTCGCGGCCGAAGGTGCCGTCGACGATCGCTTCGCCGGCGAGGAAGGCGAGCAGGGTGTAGAGCGCCGCGACGCGGAAGAGCGACGGCGCCTCGTCGAGGGTCGTCTTGTGGAGGAGGTGCTCGTCGCGGTCGTAGAGGCCGGCGAGCTTGTTGACCGGGATGATCGTCGCGATCGCGACGAGCGCCAGCAGCCCCAGCGAATCGGCGCCTAGGACGGTGATCGTGACCACGAACGCAGTCGTCGCGGCGATCAGGTCGGCGACGGCCAGGAGACGCCGGTAGATGGCGTCGCGCGCGGCGGACGCCTTGCTCGCTTCCCCCTCGTCGACGTTGCGGACTTCTTCGGGGTCCGGCCCATGGCGGCCGGCGTCCCTCTCAGGGAGAAGCTGATGGGCAGGCTTGGCGGCGGCCCCTGCCGACTCGACCGCACCCGAGGGGTCAGTACCCCGCCGGAGGTCCTCCCGAAGGGTGGCCGATTCTGTCTCTAGTGCGTCGTGAGTCGACATGGGTCGCCGACCTAGGAACGCGCCTCAACCGCCTCGACTGGCACGCATAGGTCGAATTTACAACCACGGCGCCGAAACTTCGATGCGGATCTGTGCCGTCAGGCACGGCCGCGACGTCCCCGGACCCGGCCCGCAGCCGCAAAATCACGACCGCCGCCGGCAGCAGCGCAATCCAGGTGATGAGAGCTATGACGGTGATTGCCATGACAATTACCTCTCCCGTTGCCTCTCCGTGTAGACAACTCTTTCTCTGCTATCGGACGGCTACCTGTCCGGCGAGAGAATCAAACCGCTAATTAGTCCTTATCTCATACCAGCCGTGCCTGCAGCGAATTTCACCTCGTGCTCAACGTCACGATCTACGAGGTAGGTGAAGACCGCGTGGGCGAGCATCTCCTCGACCGAGACGTGATGCCTCAGCGCCTCGCGTTCCAGGGTCGCCTCGGCGTCGGGCTCGACCTCGAGCTCGATCTCCTCGCCGGCCGGAACCGTCCCACCGAGGAAACGAGGCGGGGCGACCGGGTCCCATCTCGACCTCACCCGGTGGGTGTAGTGGCGGATCGCGACTTCGACGCCGGCCACCAGGTCCTCTCCCTCCTGGGCCTCGATGCCGGACCTTGCGAATCTCCCCAGTACGACCTTCATCACGCTTCCATCACCGCCTTGCCGGCCCGCAAATTGCCGCCCGGCTGCAATTTTTTAACCATCGTTTGGATGGCCTCACTTAGCTTCAGTCCCATCTGCACCAGAAATCACCCACTAATCGACCAAACTTGACCCCGAGAACTAAATTTGGACGAATATTGGGCATTGACAGCAGACTGGGATTGCCTAATGTTCCGCGCAGCTTCTCCGCCGCAGCAGGCGAATGTCCAGCCAAGAGCATGCGGTCAGCTCGGTTCTTGCGGCATTTTGGGCGAATTACCGAAGCCGAGTCACCGAGGGGCACATTCAAAATCCAGGGAGGAACCACGAGTTGTCGGATGCATCTACTCAATCGGTAGCGGACACCAAGCTCGTCCAGGACGCGGTCAAGCGCGTCAAGGAGGGCGACACTGAGGCGCTTCACTTCCTCTACGTCCGTTACGCCTCGGACCTCCAGCGCTACGTCAACAGCTTCGTCCAGGACCACCACGAGTCCGAGGACATCGTCCAGAACGTCTTCGCGAAGCTGCCGAGGGTGATCGCGAAATACGAGCCGCGCGAGGTGCCGTTCACCGCCTGGCTCTTGAGGGTCGCCCGCAACTCCGCGCTCGACCACCTGCGGGCGCGGCGCGCGATCCCGACCGAGGAGGTGCGCGTCACCGACATCGGCCAGGCGCAGACCAGCGTCGACCTCGGCCGTGACCTCCGCGAAGCTCTCGACCTGCTCCCCGAAGACCAGCGCGAAGTGCTCGTCCTCAGGCACATCGTCGGGCTCTCTCCCGTCGAAATCGCCGATGCCCTCGGAAAATCCGAGAGCTCGGTCCATGGCCTGCACCACCGCGGCCGCCGCACGCTCCAGTCGAATCTGACCGAGCTCGGCGCCGCCCCCGTCGTCGCGATCTAGCCGGCGGCCGGCGTAATCCGGTAGACGTCGAAGACCGACTCGACGTTGCGCAGGCGCGAGACGCAGTGCTTGAGCTGCTCGGCGTCGCCGACCTCGACCACGAAGCGGTTCTTGACCATCGGGTGATTGGTGGTGCAGCTCGCCTCGATGATGTTGATGCCGCCCTCCGAGAATGTGCGCGAGAGGTCCTCGAGCAGGCGTGAGCGGTCGTAGGCGTCGATCTGGAGCTCGACCTTGTAGGACGATTCGTTCTCTCCGTCCCAGCTCACCTCGACGAACCGTTCCGGGTCCTTTTTCAAAGCCTTGAGGTTCTTGCAGTCGGTGCGGTGGATCGTGATCCCGCGGCCGAGTGAGACGTAGCCGGCGATCTTGTCCCCGGGGACCGGGCGGCAGCACTTGGCCAGGCGCACGGCGACGTTGCCCGCGCCCCTGACGTGAATCCCGTAGGTCGAGGCGTCCTTGGTCCGCCTCGCCTTGTCCTCGCCGCGGTCGATGTCCGGCCCCAGCGGCCTGTCCTCCTCGACCGCCTCGCCCTCTTTGAGGCGCTGCATGATCTTGTTGGCGACCGTCTTGGTCGAGATCTTGCCCTGGCCGAGGGCGATGTAGAACTCGGAGGCCTTCTGGTGGCCGACCTCGCGGATGACGTCGGCGAGCAGCGCCGAGCCGGCCACCTTCTGCATCGGCAGCCCGCGCGTGCGCAGCGCTTCCTCGAGCTTTTCGCGGCCGCTGCGCTCGGCGTCCTCGCGGCGCTCTTCTTTGAACCAGGCCCGGATCTTGTTGCGGGCGCGGCTGGTGCGGACGAGTTTGAGCCAGTCGCGCGAGGGGCCGCGCTTCTGCTTCGTGGTCAGGACCTCGACGATGTCGCCCGATCGCAGCTGGTAGTGGAGCGGCACGATGTTGCCGTTGACCTTGGCCCCGACGCAGCGGTGGCCGACGTCGGTGTGGACCGCGTATGCGAAGTCGAGCGGGGTCGAGCCGGCGGAGAGGCTCTTGACTTCGCCCTTGGGTGTGAAGACGAAGACCTCGTCCTCGAACAGGTCGACCTTCAGCGACTCGAGGAACTCGGCCGGGTCCTGGTCACCCTCGGCCTCGACCAGCTGCCGCAGCCAGGTCATCTTCTCGCGCTGGGGGTCGGCTCCGGCCCCCTCCTTGTAGGCGACGTGGGCGGCGATCCCGTACTCGGCGAGTTTGTGCATCTCGTCGGTGCGGATCTGGATCTCGAGCGGCTTGCCCTCCGGCCCGATCACCGTCGTGTGCAGCGCCTGGTACATGTTGGCCTTCGGCATCGCGACGAAGTCCTTGAAGCGGCCGGGGAGGGGCTTCCAGAGCGAGTGGATGACGCCGATCGTGCCGTAGCAGTCCTTGACCGAGCCGACGATCACGCGCATCGCCGTGAGGTCGAAGATCTCGTTGAACTCGCGGCCCTTCTTGGTCATCTTCGTGTAGATCGAGTAGAAGTGCTTGGCGCGGCCGGAGATCTCCGCCTCGATCCCGAGCCGGCCGAGCTCCTCCGAGAGGAAGCGCCCGGCCTCGTTGACGTAGACCTCGCGCTCGTCGCGCTGCTGGGCGACCAGCTGTTTGATCTCGGTGTACTTGCGCGGGTGCAGGGTCGCGAAGGCGAGGTCCTCGAGCTCCCATTTGATCGCGTGGATCCCGAGCCGGTGCGCGAGCGGCGCGTAGATCTCGAGCGTCTCGCGCGACTTCGAGACCTGCTTCTGCTTCGGCAGCGCCCCCAGGGTGCGCATGTTGTGGAGGCGGTCGGCCAGCTTGATCAGGATCACCCTGACGTCGGTGGCCATCGCCACCATCATCTTGCGGTAGTTCTCCGCCTGCCGCTCGTCGCGGCTCTCGAAGGTGATCCCGGTCAGCTTTGTGACGCCGTCGACGAGCAGGGCGATCTCCTCGCCGAACTCGTCGCGGATCTCGCCGAGGCTAGCGCTCGTGTCCTCCACCGTGTCATGGAGGAGGGCGGCGCAGAGGGTCTCGGTGTCGAGCCGCATTCCGGCGCAGATCTGGGCGACGCCGACCGGATGGGTGATGAACTCATCGCCGGAATGGCGCAGCTGGTCAGCGTGACGATCGCAGGCGAACTCGAAGGCGTGGGTGACCGCCGCCCGGTCGATCGTCTCCATCGCGAGCGCCGTGTCCGTAGCCGCCGCCGATCCGGCGCCGAGCGCAGCGCCGTTCTCGGCCGGGTGCGAGTTGAACTCCTCTATGACCGCGAAAAGGTCGGCGAGAAGCTCGCTGCGCTCTAGCTCTGTTTGAGTCCTTCGAGGAATCGGAGACCCTCCTGATGTCGGGCGCTGTAGGCACGAAAGGCGGCCGAGCGCTCCAGATCTGTCCTCTCTGAGGATACGACCCCGACGGTGCCCGCACCACGCGCGGTCTCTCCCCGCAGGAGACCGAGCTCGGTCAGGACCCGGAAGCTGCGCGCCGCGGCCTCCGGGCGGCGCGGATGCGGGCCGGATCCCCGCAGGGCGGAAAGCAGCGGCTCGCCGCTCAACTCGGGGCCCGCCTCGCGGAGGTCGCGGAACATCGCGACCAGGGTGGGACGGCCGGCGAGCTCGGCCTCGAGCGCGGCGATCGCGAAGCGCCGCTCGGGCTCTCCCCACGCCTCGTGCAGGTATCCGCCGGGGGCGGCAGCCTGTGCGGCGGCCTGCCTCAGCGCCGCCGAGGGGGGCGGGTCGACGATGACGACGTGTTCGAAGTCCTGGGCCAGCTCGGGATCCCTCTCGAGGTCCGCCCATTCGGCCAGGGTCGCCCCGGTGCCCGCCATCGGCGCCCGCCGGGGCAGGTCGGCGACGAGGCCGAGGACGTCGGTGCCGCTGGAGGCGAGCTCGGCGAGCAGCGCCGCTGCCGAGCCGCTCGCGCGGCACTCCGTTCGCGGGCTCTCTCCGCCGATGGGCCTGGGATCCGAATCCGGCTCGTCTTCCAGGCCCGTCGGCCCGGGGGCATCCAGATCTTGTTGAAGCTCGGCTTCGAAGCGATCCCACCAGGAGGCGGCATCGGCGTCGGCGAGGGGATCCGCTGTCACGGGACCCGGAGCACCGTCCTGGGGGTAGAGCTCGCGGAGGACGACCCGCGGCTCGACGGAGCCCTTCCAGTGGTTGAGCTCGAGCCGGACCGCCGCGTCGACCGTGTCCTCGTCGCCCACACCGAGGCTGGAGCGGCCGAAGGCGACGCCGAGCGCCTGGTGGGAGCCGCTGTGGAGGCTGAACCGCGCGTGCTTGCCTTCGCCCATCGGGCGCACGTCGCGGACCCGGGCGGCGGGGACGAGCAGCCTCACCCCGGGGTTCCCCATTCCGAACGGGGCAAGCCGGCCCAGCTCCTCGGCGAGCTCGAGGCCGAGGTCGGCTCCCCCCACCATCGCGTCGATCCGCTCGGTGCGCTTGAGGTCATCGGGCCCGAGCACCTCGGCGGCGTGGGCGGCGAACGCCGCGCGGAAGGCCTCGAGGCTCTCGGCGCGCAGCTGCAGCCCGGCGGCGGCACGGTGGCCACCGAAGCCGGTCAGGTGCTCGGCGCAGGCCTCGAGGCCGGCAAGCAGGTCGAAGCCGGGAATGCTGCGGCCCGAGCCGCGGCCGCCGCCTTCGCCGTCGAGCGAGATCACGATCGCCGGCCGGTTGTGGCGCTCCACGAGTCGCGAGGCGACGATTCCGATCACACCCGGGTGCCAGCCCTCGCCGGCGACGACGAGCGCCGGCGCTTCCTTCAGCGAGTCCGGGAGCTCCCTCCTGGCGATCTCGGCGGCGTTGTCGACCTCGCGCTCGGTGGCGCGGCGCTCGCTGTTCGCGCGGCTCAGCTCGTTGGCGATCTCGGCCGCCCGCCGCTCGTCCTCCGTCAGGAACAGCTCGACCCCCGCGTCGGCCCGGTAGAGACGGCCGGCGGCATTGATCCTCGGCGCCAGGCGGAAGGCGAAGTCGCCCTCGTCGAGACGGGTCGGCTCGCATTTGGCCGCCTCGAGCAGGGCGCGCATGCCGGGTCTCCGGACGAGCCGGGCCTGCGCCAGTCCCCGCCGCACGAGCGATCGGTTCTCTCCGACCAGCGGCACCACGTCTGCCACGGTCGCGAGGGCGACGAGGTCGAGATCGGCCTCCCCCGCGTCGCGCCTCAGAGCGCAGGCCAGCTTCCAGGCGACGGCGGTGCCGCAGAGGTCCTTGAAGGGGTAGCCGTCGAGGGACGGGTGCAGGATCGGGCAGTCGGGCAGCTCCTCGGCGGGCTGGTGGTGATCGGTGACGATCACGTCCATTCCCAGGGAGCGGGCCAGCGCCACCTCCTCGACCGCGGTGATGCCGCAGTCGACGGTGACCAGCAGCCGCGTGCCGCGCTCGGCGAGCAGCCTCATGTTCTCCCCGCTGAGGCCGTACCCGTCGGCGATCCGATCCGGGATCAACCAGTCGCACTCCCCTCCCAGCTCGCGGATCGCCGCGACCATGATCGTCGTCGCGCAGACGCCGTCGACGTCGAAATCGCCGTGGACGGTGATCCGCTCGCCCGCGGCGATCGCCGCCTCGATGCGAGCGACCACCGTGCCCATCGATTCGAACTCGCCCGGGTCGTGGGACTCGTCGGCGTCGAGGAAGGCGCGCGCCTCCTCCGGGGAGCGATAGCCGCGGCGGACGAGGGTGATCGCCACCGGCTCGCTCAGATCGAGCTCCTCGGCCAGTGCCCGCGCCTCCCCATATGAGTAGGGGTCGGCCCGATACGCCTTGATGGTTTCCGCCACGTGCCCAGGCTAGGAGCAGGCATGGACGGCACTTCGGGGCCCTCCCACCCGCAAGATCCGCATTCTCGGGGCCGTTTGCTTCGCGTGTCGGCCATTCGGGGATCTCTGAAGAGCCGCCCCCGCCTCTGGGCGGCGCTCTGCCTGGTCCTCCTCTGCGCCCTCCTCACCACGGGCGGCCTCAATTCCGGCGACGGCGGCTCGGAGCTGACGGAGGCGGTCCACATCTGCTCGACCGGGAAGCTCGCCGCCTCCGAGCCGCTCGGCGAGGGCTTCCGTAACTTCACCGGCGCCCACACCTGGTACGACGCGAACGACCCCGGGGCGATGGCCCTGATGCTGCCGGCGGCCTGCCTCGGCGCCGTGCAGGGGGGTGGCGATGAAGTCGGCCAGCACGACCTGCCGAGCGTCGCCAAGGGAGGGGCGTCGATGACCTACGCGCTGATCGGCGGCCTCGCCGTCGTCTTCGTCTTCCTCACGCTCTCGGAGCTGACCAGCCTGAGGCGGAGCTGGTGGTGGTCGCTCGGCTTCCTCTTCGCGACGGGATTCCTCGCCTATACGAAGGCGACCTGGAGCGTGCTGCCCGCCGCGACCGCCGTCGCCGCCGTCGCCTGGCTCGCGGTCAGGTCGTCGAAGGGGCTCGACGGCCCCCGCAGGACCGTGTACCTGACGGCGCTGGCGGTGGGCGTCGGCGGGCTTTCGCGGTACAGCCTCCTGCCCTTCCTGGCGGTCGGGGCCGTGGCTGCGGTCCTTCCGGCCATCCGCCGGCTGTCGCGCCGCGACCTGCTCATCGCCGCCGCGATCCTGCTGGCGCTGATGCTCCCCGACTTCGCCTACAACGCCGTCCGCACCGGGGAGTTCTGGAAGCCGGCCCAGACCGCGCAGAATCACGAGCTCACCTTCGACTACCTGATCGGGACTCCGGGCCTCTTCTTCGGGATCCAGCACGGATTGCTCTTCTTCGCCCCCTTCTGCCTGCTCGGCTACGCCGGCGCCGCCTGGGGCGCACTCCGCTCGCAGGGAGAAGCGCGATGGCGATGGCTGCTGGGCCTCGGGGCGACGGTCGCCTACGCCGTCGTCGTCGTCCTCGTCCAGGACTGGGACAAATTCGGCTGGGGGCCCCGCTACCTGGTTCCCCTCCTCCCCGCGCTCTTCATCGTCGCGGTCCTGCTTGCGGAGCGGGCTCCCAGGCTGCGGCCGCTCGCCTACCTCACGATCGGCATCGGCCTCCTGACCCAGATCCCCCTGGCGCTGGCGAACTGGAATGCGGTCGCGGCGGTCGTCGGCAAGGACTCACGGGCGCCGGATCAGATCGTCGGCCTCTGGAACTCGGCGCTCGACGGCATCGCCCACGGCGTCGGCTTCGGCAAGGCCGCCGATCAACGCGTGCTGCAGGTTCCGGACACCTGGTGGTGGCACGCGGTCGCCCACCATGCCCCGCACGGGATCGGGCTGGTCCTGGTCGCCGCGGTGGTCGCCGGGCTCGTCCTCGCCGGTTCGTGGCTCTGCAGCCGCGGCGCCGACCCGGACAGGGTCCCGGCCGAGGTCGCCCCCGCCGCCGGCTGAAGGCTCCGCCCGGGGGGAGCTAGGCCTGCTCGCGCTCGGCGCGGACGCCGATCGCCCAGACCACCGCGAGCCCGATCAGGACTCCCGGAATCGCGGTCAGCGCCGTCGCGACGTCGGTCTCGCCGAGGCCGCGGTCGGTGATCACCTCGACGATCGCACCGAAGACGACCGCGCCGATGACCGAGCCGAGGAAGGCGCCGATGATCCCCTGCCAGAAGCGGTCCGGCAGGAAGACCGTGAAGTGCCAGAGCGCGATTCCCATCGTGAACCAGACGAGCAGGGCCATGTCTAGCGATTCCTCCCGTGTTTGCGCCGGCGCTGGCGACGCTCACGCCGTTCGGCGTTGCGGGCGCGCCGGTCCGCAGATGCCTTCTCGTCCTCGCTTGCCTCGGGCGCCGGCGCCTCATCGCCGTCATCTCCACCGGGCGCGATCTCATCCGCGTCAGGCTCGATCGTCGCCACCGCCCCCGGCCGCGGCTGAGGCTCGCGCTCGGCGGCGATCCCCTCCTCAATTTCGACGTCGGTCTCGGAATCGTCGCTGAGCTTCGCCAGCTCGACTTCGTCGGCGAATGCGGGCACCGTTCCGTCAGGGCCCGTGAGCCGCTCGCGCCGCCGCGCGAACCCGGGCTCGCGCTCCTTCCAGGCGGTCAGGACCGGCGAGGCGATGAAGATCGAGGAATAGGTACCGGAGGCGATCCCGACGAACATCGCGAAGGCGAAGTCCTGCAGGGTCGTGCCGCCGAATATGTACAGCGACGCGACCGCGAGCAGGGTCGTGAAGCTGGTCGCCAGCGAACGCGTCAGCACCTCGCTCATCGAGCGGTTGACGATCTGCGAGAAGGCGGCGCGCGGCATCCTCGGCATGTTCTCTCTGATCCGGTCGAACACGATGATCGTGTCGTAGAGCGAGTAGCCCAAGATCGTGAGGAAAGCGGCGACCGTTCCGCTCGTCACCTCCCGGCCGGTTAATGCGTAGACGCCCGCGGTGATCAGGATGTCGTGGAAGAGGGCGATCAGGACCGGGACCGCGAACTTGGGGTCGAACCTGAAGGCGATGTAGGCGCAGATCACGAGCAGCGAGAAGATCAGCGCATTGCGGGCGTTGTTGGCGATCGTTTCCCCGAAGGTCGGGCCGACGCTGGTGCTGTCGAAGGCGTCGGCCTTGATCCCGAATTCGTCTTCGAGCGTCTTCTGCACTCCCTTGATCTGGCCCGGGCGCAGGGTCTGCGACTGGATCAGGAAGGCGTTGTCGCCGAGGCCGGGATTGCTCTCGCGCTGGACCTCGGCCCCGGAGACCCCGGTCCCGTCGAGCACTTCGCGCACGCCTTCCTCGTCGGTGCTCTGCTTCAGCGCGACCTCGATCCTCGTCCCCGACTCGAAGTCGATGCCGAGGTTGAGCTGCTTGGTCGCGAGCGCGAAGGCGCCGATGATCAGGATGCAGCCGGAGAGCGAGAAGAACCAGCGGCTCGCGCCCATGAAGTCGAAGTGCCAGCGGACCCTCTCTTTGGCCGCCGCGCCGAGCACCTTCGGCGAGTTGAGCAGCCGGGTGCGGCTCATCGTCCCGAACAGCGCCTGGGTGAAGACGACGGCGGTCAGCAGCGAGACGATCGTGCCGATGCCGAGCGTGAAGGCGAAGCCCTTGACGCCGGCCGTCGCCAGCACGAAGAGGACGAAGGCGGTCAGCAGGGTGACGACGTTGGCGTCGATGATCGTCGCGATTCCGCGGCGATAGCCGGCCGAGATCGCGCTCGACATCGAGCGTCCAGCCCGCACCTCCTCCTTTATTCGCTCGAAGATGACGATGTTCGAGTCCGCCGCGACCCCGATCGTCAGGACCAGGCCGGCGATCCCGGGCAGGGTCAGGGTGATCGGGATCAGTTTGATCAGGGCGAAGAAGATGACCCCGTAGGCGCCGAGCGCCAGGACCGCGATGAAGCCCAGCACCCGGTAGAAGAGGAGGAGGAAGAGGACGACGAGGGCGAGGCCGATGATCCCGGCCTTGATCCCGTCGTGGAGGGCCTGGCTGCCGAGCGTCGCCGAGACCTGGCTCTCGCTGATCAGTTTGAGGTTGATCGGCAGGGCGCCGCGCTGCAGGAACGAGGCGAGGTCCTGGGCTTCGGAGGCGCTGTTGAAGCCGCCCGAGATCTGGGCGCCAGTGCGGCCGTCGATCCCGTCCGGGTTTTCGGCGAAGTTGATGATCGGCCGCGTCTTGACTTCGTTGTCGAGGACGACCGCGAAGTGACCGGAGAGCGCTTCCACTTCTTCGTTGCCGGGCAGGCCGATCGCCTGCGCCTGGCCGCGCTGGGCGATCGAGCGCGTGACGTCGTGGAAGGCGTCGCGGCCGCTGTCGGTGAAGTTGAAGGTGACGTTCGGTTCGTGGTTTTCGCCGAATTCCTGCTTGGGGTTGGTGATTTCGGTCCCTGACAGGGCCGGGTCGTCCTTGATCGCCCACCAACCGGGGTCGCCTTCGGTCAGCGTTTCCCCTTCGGAGTTCTGCGGGAGTTCGGAGACGACCGTCGTCCCCTGCGGGACCTTGATCACTTCGCCCGAGGAGCGTTTGCGCCGGCGCCCGGTGGGATCGACGAAGAGGTCTTTTTCGGTGAACTCGGGGCCGGCGATCAGCTCGTGCGAGTCGTCCTTCTTGAAGAGGAAGTAGCTGGTCGGCTCGCTGCAGTTGGGGCAGGGTTCGACGAGATCCTGTTCGGAGCCGAGCTTCGCGGCCGCGTACTCGGTCGGCAGGGCGCCGGAGAAGATCAGTCGCTGGTTGGTCGGTTTTTTCGGTTTGCGTCCGGCGTCTTCCCATTCTTTTTCGGCCTCTTTGAGCGCGTTCGCCGGGGGATTGCGGCCCGGATGGCCGCCGATCACGCGCTCACGGCCGATCAGGCTCGGCTCCCAGTCGAAGAAGTAGAGGCGCGCCGGCTTGGTCGCGCATTCGGTCGCCCGGCCGACGCTGGTCGCGCCCGGGATGCCGACCTGGATCTGGTCGGTGCCGACCCGGGAGACCTCGATCTCGGAGACGCCGAGCTCGTCGCAGCCTTCGCGGATGATGTCGACCGCGCGGCTCATCGAGGTGTCGTCGATGGTCGGCTGCTGAGGGGTCGGCCGGCCCTGGAGGATGAGCTCGATGCCGCCCTTGAGGTCGAGGCCGAGGGTCGTCGCCTTGTTCGCGATCACGAGCCCCGAGACCGCGACCAGGGCGACCACGAACAGCAGTACGAAGAGATGCCGGCGCCTCTTCCCCATGTCTCGGGCCTCAGCTCTCCGGAGTGAGGACGATCAACAGGCCGCCGTCCTCGTCGTATGCGGGGAAGACGTCCGCGACGGCCTCGGCGGGCAGGTCGCCCTCTGCGTTGACGGATACCCGCTTTCCGAGCGAGCGCACTCCCCACTCGAGCGAGGTCTCGATCGGATCGGTCTCGCCGTTTCCGTCGGTGTCGGCGGTCGGGCCGCCTTCGCCTGCTTCGCGCCACTGCAGCCCGAGGACTTCCTGGACCGGGCGGCCGATCACGTCTTCGTCGGAGAGCCCGGTGAGCTCGAAGCTGCCGCGGCCGGCGTCGATCACGCGTGCCTGCTTGTCGCAGACGAAGAAGGCCGCGTTCGGGGCCGGGTAGTAGTCGTCGAGCAGCTCGAAGACGAAGCCGAAGCCGCATTTGGCGCAGCCCTTTGGGCGGGCGCTGAACCCGGCGGTGCGTTCGGCGCTGGCCTCCCTATGGCCACAGTTGGGGCAGATGAAGAACGGCATCCGATTCCAGATTACTGAGAGTCCGCCCGAAACCTCATCGCACGGCCTAGAAGAGGCTCTCCGCGCCTTCGGGCGCAGCGAGGCCGAGGTGATCGTAGGCGCGCGCCGTCAGCACCCGGCCGCGGGGGGTCCGCTTCAGGAAGCCCTGCTGGAGGAGGTACGGCTCGAGCACGTCCTCGATCGTGTCGGCCTCCTCGCCGACCGCGATCGCCAGGGTCGAGAGGCCGACCGGGCCGCCGCCGAATTTGGTCGCGACGACGTCGAGAAGGGTGCGGTCGCTGCGGTCGAGGCCGCCGTCGTCGACCTCCATCATCTCCAGCGCCGCGATCGCGACACGGTCGTCGATGACGCCGGTCTCCCGCACCTGGGCGAAGTCACGAACCCGCTTCAGGAGCCGGTTTGCGACACGCGGGGTGCCGCGCGAGCGAGACGCGATCGTGTGCGCGCCGGCAGCGTCGAGCTCGACCTCGAGGATGCCGGCGGAGCGCTCGAGGATCTGCGCAAGGTGGTCGGGGTCGTAATGCTCGAGCCGGTGGCAGACGCCGAAGCGGTCGCGGAGCGGGGTCGTCAGCAGGCCGGCCCTGGTCGTCGCTCCGATCAGGGTGAACGGCGGCAGCGGCAGCGTCACGGTCCGGGCGCCGGCCCCCTGTCCGAGCACGACCGGCAGCTCGCCGTCCTCCATCGCCGGGTAGAGGGTCTCCTCGACGGCCCGGCCGAGACGGTGGATCTCGTCGATGAAGAAGACGCTGCCCGGCTCCAGCGAGGTGAGGAAAGAGGCGACGTCGGCCTTGCGCTCGAGCGCCGGACCGGCGGTCTGGACCATCGGCACCCCGAGCTCGGCGGCGACGATGTGGGCGAGCGAGGTCTTGCCGAGCCCGGGTGGGCCGGCGAGCAGGACGTGGTCGAGCGGCTCGCCGCGGCCGCGGGCGGCCTCGATGTAGATCGCCAGCTGCTCGGTGACCTGTTCCTGGTTGACGAAGTCCTCGAGGGTCGGCGGCCGCAGCGAGCGATCGAGATCCTCGTCCACCGGCACGACCGCGCGAGCGTCGTGCACGACCACCTCATCCTCCACACCAGGGGTTCGGATCCGGTTGGGGCCGATCGCGTCGCTCATGCGGCCTTCCCGGTCCCAGCCTTGCGCAGGGCGCTGGCGATCAGCTCCTCGGGGTCCTCGCTCGGCAGGCCTTCGAGCAGCTGCTCGGCCTCGAGCGGCGCGTAGCCGAGGTTGACGAGCCCGTCGCGGGCGAGGGCGCGGGCGTCGCCGCTCGCGGCGATCTCCTCGGCGACCTCCTGCTCGAGCGAGCCGGCAACTTTGTCGCGCAGCTCGAGGATGATCCGCTCGGCCGTCCGCTTGCCGATCCCGGGCACCGCCTGGAACCGTTTCGCGTCGCCGGCGGCGATCGCCCGCAGCAGCTCGCGGGCGGGGCCGCCGGAGAGGGTCGCGATCGCGACCTTGGGCCCGACTCCGCTGACCGAGACCAGCTGGCCGAAGAGGTCGCGCTCCTCCTCGGAGGCGAAGCCGAAGAGGGCGATCGAGTCCTCGCGCGAGACAAGCTCGGCGTGCAGGAAGGCCTCACGGCCGGTCGCGGGGACGGCCTTCAGCGTCTCGGAGGAGACGGTGAGCCGGTAGCCGACGCCGTTGGCGTCGATGACGACGTGATCGGGCCGTCGCACCATCACCTCGCCGCGGACCGCGGCGATCATCCCGCCACCCGCTCCCGAGCCCTGTCGGCCGCTTCCGCCGCCTCCCGGCGCCCGGCGCCGCCGCCGTGGCAGATCGCCACCGCGAGCGCGTCGGCCGCGTGATCGGGGGTCGGCGGGTCGGGAAGTCCGAGCAGGGTGCCGACCATCCGCTGCACCTGGGCCTTGCCGGCCGCGCCCGAGCCGCAGACCGCGAGCTTGATCGCCTGCGGCGTGTAGGCGAAGCAGCGCACGCCGCGCTGGGCGGCGGCGAGCATCGCTATGCCGCTGGCCTGGCCGACGACCATCGCCGAGCGCACGTTCTTGCCGAAGTAGACGTCCTCGATCGCCATCGCCTTCGGCTCGTGCCACTCGAGCAGGTCGGCGAGCGAGCGGTGGATCCGCTCCAGTCGGCGCTCGATCGGCTGGTCGGAGGGCGTTTCGACGACGCCGCCGTCGAGCGCAACCATGCGGTTGCCCTCGATGCGCACGATTCCGAAGCCGAGGTTGGCGGCGCCGGGGTCTATCCCCATCACTACTTGCATGGGAACGGATTCTGGGCCGCGCCCCGGATGCCTTCCGGGCTCAGCCGGCGATCTCTGCGAGGACGTCCTCGGGAATGTCGAAGTTGGCGTGGACCTCGTTGACGTCGTCGTGCTCTTCGAGGGAGTCGAGCAGGCCGAGCAGCGAGCGGGCGTCGCCTTTCCCCACTTCGACGGTGTTTTTCGGCTCCATCGTCACCTCGGAGGAGACGACCTCGACCCCGGCGGCCTCGAGCGCCTCACGCACCTCGCTGAGCGCGCTCGGCTCGCTCAGGGCCCGCAGCTGGTCGCCGTCCTCACGGACGTCGTCGGCGCCGGCGTCGATCGCGGCGATCAGGTCGTCCTCCCCGTAGCGGTCGCCGTCGACGGTGACGACCCCGCGCTTCTCGAAGATCCAGGCGACCGATCCGGGCTCGCCGAGGCTGCCGTCGTGCTTTGTGAAGGCGAGCCGCACGTCGGCGGTGGTGCGGTTGCGGTTGTCGGTCAGCGCCTCGACAAGGATCGCGGCGCCGCCTGGGCCGTATCCCTCGAAGAGGATCGATTCGATCGCGTTCTCGTCGGCGCTCGCCCCGGTGCCGCGGTCGATCGCCCGCTGGATGTTGTCCTTGGGCATCGAGGCCTCTTTGGCCTTCTGCACCGCCGTCGCCAGCGTCGGGTTGCCGTCGAGGTCCCCGCCACCGTCGCGCGCGGCGACGATGATCGCCCGCGAGAGCTTCGAGAACTGCTTGCCGCGTTTGGCGTCGACGGCGGCCTTCTTGTGTTTTATCGATGCCCACTTCGAATGACCCGACATGCGTGTCATTCTATGAGGACCGGCGATGGCACCACACACGCAAAGCCACACGCTCGGAAAGAGCCTGGCAGCGAGCCTGATCTTCGTCGCGATGCTGCTCGCGGCCCTCTCGCTCTGGACGGCGCTGCCGCTGACCTGGGTCTACATCGGCTCCAAGGTCTCGAAGACCCAGTTCCCCGCCGAGACCCCCTACGCCGTCGTCATCTTCGGCCTGATCACCTCGATCGTGATCGTCGCCTGGCTGATCAGCCGCCTCAACCGCCTCTACATCGAAATCACCGGCACCAACCGGCTCGCCCCGATGCGCC
Organism: uncultured Solirubrobacterales bacterium; assembly: GCA_963795295.1. Lineage (GTDB taxonomy): Bacteria > Actinomycetota > Thermoleophilia > Solirubrobacterales > 70-9 > VRUE01. The sequence goes on along the minus strand of CAWCHE010000002.1, from coordinate 108,292 downwards.
CGGCCTGGATGCGGAGCATGCGAGACACCTCGGCCCCGGTCAGCAACACCACCGTGGTCGAGGCCGTCCTGATGGGCTCGGTGATGCTCGCCGCGCTGGCCCTCAGCGCCTGGTTCTTCATGCTCGCCGGTTCCCCGCTGCCGCAGCAGTAATAAACCGCCGCCTGCTCCGCCTCGCCACAAACGGCCATCTCCTCAGCTTCGCCATAAACCACCGCTCCTCCGCTTCGCCATAAACGGCCATCTCCTCAGCTTCGCTTCCGGGGATGGCCGCTACGCGCCAACTCGGCGCCGCTCACGAAGAATCAGATCGTGACGTTCGCTGATTGGTGCTTCGGGCGCTCGACCTTGGTGCGCTTCTCGACCCCTGACCGGCCATCCGTTACGCCGCTGCGTCGATTTTCCTCGCCATAGGGAGGAAAAGTCGACCAGCGACGGCGCCAGGTCTTGGATCGAGATCCCCGAACGGACGGACCCTGGGATCTCTGTCTGATCTGGGACGCCTGACCGCGCGGTGGCGGTGTCGTGGGGGTGGGCTCTGCAGCCCGGAGGCTTCGTAGGGCAAGTCTTCGAATCTAGGTGCGCTGTATCCCGGCGCCCGAAGAAGCGCGCAGGGCAAAGAGGGCACCCCCACGGCGCCGACAGGACCCGCGGCCGGGCGCCCTAGGTCAGACGACGAACTTGCCGTCCACCTGCAGATCCTCGCCATCGACCACGATCTTGCCGCCGAGCCGGAGATCGCAGACCAGATCGGTGTGAACGGCCGACTCGTTGGTGCCGCCCGACTCGGGGTAGCTGGCGCCGACCGCCATGTGGACGGTGCCGCCGATCTTCTCGTCGAGCAGGACCTCGCGGGTGCCGCGGTCGATCGCGTAGTTGGTGCCGATCCCGAGCTCACCGAGGGTGCGGGCGCCGTCGTCGGTGTCGAGCAGCTTGACCAGGAACTCCTCCCCGCGCTCGGCGCCCGCGTCGACGACCCTGCCGCCCTCGAACTTGAGGTGGACGCCGGAGACCTCGCGGCCGCCGATCACGGCCGGCAGGTGGAAGCTGACCTCGCCCTCGACCGAGTCCTCGACCGGCCCGGTGAAGAACTCGCCGTCGGGCATGTTGTGCTCGCCGTCGCAGGGGATGAACTTGCGGCCGGCGATGCCGAGCTTGATGTCGGTCCCGGGGGCGGTGACGTGGACCTCCTCGCGGCCCTCGATCCAGCCGGCCAGACGCTTGCACTCCTCCGATGCCTGCTTCCACGCCGAGAGCGGGTCGGAGCCGGCGTTCGCGAGACAGGCCCCGAAGTAGAAATCCTCGTAGTCGGCGAGGCTCATCTCGGCCTCCGACGCGTAGGCGCCGGTCGGGTAGAGCGTGTAGCACCAGCGGAAGTCGCCGGAGGCGCTGCGGGCCATGGCCCGTTTCATCAGCTCGCCGGTCGCGGCCTGGCGCTTCGTCTGCCGCTCGGGCGGGACGTTGGAGAGCTCCCGGGTGTTGGTGCTGGCACCGACCGAGATCCGCACGTCGGCGTTGTCGACGGTCCATTCGGCCAGCGGTGAGATCCACTCGAGCTGGGAGTCGCCGGCGTGCTTGTAGTAGGCGGCGGCCTGTCCATCGACCGAGACGTTGAGGATCGGATTGCCACCCGCCTTGAGGACCTCCTCGTAGATCGCGAGGAGGAGCGGCTCGGCAGCGCTCTCGCCATCGATCGAGACGACGTCCCCCTCCCCGACTTTGGTCGAGTATCCGACCAGGATCTTCGCCAGGTTCTCGGCTCTCGGGTCTCTCAAGTCTTTCTCCTTCTGGTCATGTTCAGGTCAAATTTCGCGCTTCGCTCATGGCAGCTGTCGTCATTGCCATGAAAAGCGCGTGCAGGCGGTGATCGTCGGTCAGCTCGGGATGAAAGGCGCAGGCCAGCACTCCTTCGCCGCGGACCGCGACCGGGTGGCCTTCGTAGGAGGCGATCGTCTCGACCCCGGGCCCCTGCCGCCGCACCCAGGGCGCGCGGATGAAGACGGCACGCAGCGGCTCCTCGCCGATCCCCTCCACCTCCAGGTCGGCCTCGAAACTCTGAAGCTGACGCCCGAACGCGTTGCGCTCGGCGCTGATGTCGACCAGGCCGAGGTGTTCGTCGTCGCAGACGATCATCCCGGCGCAGGTCCCGAATACGGTGCGGCCGGACGCCGTGGTGGGCGCGGATCGCCTCTCCGAGGCCGGCGGCCTCGATCCCCTTTTCGATCGTCGTGCTCTCGCCGCCCGGGATGACGAGGCCGTCGAGGCCGTCGAGGTCGGCGGGCAGCCGCACCTCGCTGGTTTCGGCCTTGAGGCGGCGCAGCATCTGCTCATGGGCTTCGAAACCGCCCTGGACTGCGAGAACCCCGATGCGCAGGTCAGGCTCCGCGGTCCTGGAGGAGCGCATCGGCCGCCGCCAGCTCGGCGATCTCGAGGCCGGCCATGGCCGCGCCGAGTCCGGTGGATGCCGCGGCGACGCGCTCGGGGTCGCCGTGGTGGGTCGTCGCCTCGACGATCGCCCGCGCCATCCGCTCGGGGTCGGAGCTCTTGAAGATCCCTGAGCCGACGAAGTTCCCCTCGGCCCCGAGCTGCATCATCAGCGCGGCGTCGGCGGGGGTGGCGATGCCCCCGGCGCAGAAGAGCGGCACGGGCAGGCGCCCCGCCTCGGCCACCTCGCGGACGACTTCGAGCGGCGCCTGGTGCTCCTTTGCCGCGCCGGCGAGCTCCTCGGGGCCGAGCTGGGCGAGTCGCTTGATCCCGGAGGTGATCTCGCGCATATGGCGGACCGCCTCGACGACGTTGCCGGTTCCGGCCTCGCCCTTGGAGCGGATCATCGCGGCCCCCTCGCCGATCCGCCGCAGCGCCTCGCCGAGATTGGTGGCGCCGCAGACGAAAGGGACATCGAAGGCGAGCTTGTCGATGTGGTTGGCCTCGTCGGCGGGGGTCAGGACCTCGGACTCGTCGATGTAGTCGACCTCGAGCGACTGCAGGACCTGGGCCTCGGCGAAGTGGCCGATCCGCGCCTTCGCCATCACCGGGATCGTCACCGCCTCGATGATCCCCGTGATCATCGTCGGGTCCGACATCCGGGCGACGCCGCCGTCCCGGCGGATGTCGGCCGGAACCCGCTCGAGCGCCATCACCGCACAGGCCCCCGCGTCCTCGGCGATCTTCGCCTGCTCCGGCGTGACCACATCCATGATCACCCCGCCCTTGAGCATCTCGGCAAGGCCGGTCTTGACCCGGAATGTGGCGCGCTCGGCCATCAGGGGAATATAACCCGCCGCCTGCTCCGCTCCGCCATAGACAAACCGCCATCTCCTCAGCTGGACCGCCTGTCCGCGGGGACGGCCGCTACGCTGGCAAATCGGCGCCGCTCGCGAGAGAATCAGATCGTGACGTTCGCTGATCGGTGCTTCAGGCGCTCGACCTTGGTGCGCTTCTCGACCTTTGAGCCGACCATCCCCACGCGCGCTGCGTCGATTTTCCTCGCTGTAGGGAGGAAAATCCGCCCAGGGACGGCGCCAGGTCTTGGATCGAGGTCCTCGAACGCACGGACCCTGGGATCTCTGTCTGACCTGGGACGCCTGACCGCGGGTGGCGTCGGGGTGGGGTGGTCTTCGCCTGCCCGGAGGCTTCGTAGGGCAAGTCTTCAGACCTAGATGCGCGGTGTCCCGGCGCCCGAAGAAGCGCGCAGGGCCAGAAGGCCACCCCACCCCGACGACAGGACCCGCGGCCGGGCGCCCCCGTCCCGACCTACTTCAGTTTGTAAGCCCGAATCCGGTCTTTGTGAACCGCTTCGTCCCGCGCGTACAGCCCGTGCGCGAGGGCCTGCACGAGCGCCATCAGGGCCGTGTTGGAGCGCGCGAAGGAGGGGCTGTTGGAGGAGAAGTAGAGGGTCTGCTCGGCGTGCTCGCCGACCTCGGACATCGAGGCGTCGGAGATCGCGAGGGTCTTGGCCCCGCGGTGGACCGAGAGCTTCATCGCCCGCAGCAGAAGCGGATGTGCGCGGCCGGAGGAGAGGATGATGACCAGGGTCTCGTCGTCGATCCGGCCGAGTCGCTGCAGCGACTCGCCGCCGGTGCTCGCGACGATCTCCGAGCGGATGTCGAGAAGGCTGAGAGTGTGGCGCAGGTAGCTGGCGAAGAAGGCCATCTGGTCCACCCCGACGATCACGATCCGCTGCGCCTCGGCGAGCGCGGCGACGGCACCGTCGACCTGCTCACGAGTCAGTTTGCGCGCGGTTTCCTCGAGGTTGGCGTAGTCGGCGCCGAGGCTTCCCTCGAGCTCGGAGTGGTCGAAGGAGAAGAGGGCGCCGCCGGCGCCGCTGCCGGCACCGCCGGCGGCGATCGTGTTCCTGTACTCCTCGATCGCCGCCTGCTGGAGCTCGGGATATCCCTCGAAACCGAGGGCCTGGGAGAAGCGCACAACCGTCGATGAGGAAGTGCTCGCTCTCCGGGCCAGCTCCTCGGCGGTGAGGAAGGCCGCCTCGTCGAGATGATCGACGATGTAGCGGGCAACGTCTTTCTGCGAACGCGAGAACTCGTCGAATCGTTCCTGGATGTACTCGGAGAGGCTCTTGAGGTCGGGCGCTGTCTTGGTCGCAGTCTTGGTCACGGCCGTCCTTTTCTCCGGACCTCGTGCTTTCCCTTCCGATCTGGTTGGATGGAAGTGACGATGGACCTCGAGCAGGCCCTGCGCCTAACCAATCGCAACATGATCGCCTTCGATCTCGTCCTCGGGACCGGCGCGATCCTCGCCCCCGAGATGACGATGAAGATCCTCGGCCATGACGAGCCCTCGCCCGACGCCGCCCGCGCCTTCCAGCGCAACGGCCCGGTCTGGCTGACCTTCGCCGCCGCCCACACGATCGCCGAGGTCAGGGGCGAGCCGCGCGACTGGTGGGCCCTGGCCTGGCTGCGCGGGATCGAGATCGCGACAGACGCGCTCTGGGCCGAGCTCGCCGTCGATCAACCGGCCCGGCGCCAAGCTCGGCCTGCGCCTGGCCGGGGCCGCCAACCTGGCGATGGCCGTCGGGTTCGGCTGGCTCTCGAAGCGATGAGCGACACCGCCGGGCTGCCCAGCATGCGCTGGAGCCTTCGCGGACTCACCGACGAGGGCGACGAGGCCTGGCTGATCCGCGGAATCTCCCGAAAGCTCTACCACTGCCCCGGCTGTCACGGGGACATCGAGATCGGCGCCGAGCACACGATCGTCCAGTACGTGCACCGGCTCGGCGGAACCGAGCATCACCACTGGCACCGGCGCTGCGCCGAAGAGCTGCTGGTCCCGGGGCTGAGCGGCGTCAAACGCGTCCCGGCCAACGAGTCCTCGCAGTCGAAGCTCGAAGCCCGCGGCCGGGTCAGAGCCGGGCCGTCGACGGCGACGTTAGCGTGAGCCGACCGCGGGGAGTCCCGGCGCTCTACGCGCGCATCGCCCGGACCTACGTCGAGCTGGGCGAGCACCCTCCTGCCGCTCGCCGTCATCGTCTTCGTCCCCCTCGGCCTCATCCACGCGATCCCGATCGAGGCCGAAATCGGCAATCGCTCGACTTCGCGGGCGGGTTCCACCTGTTCGCGGTGATGCTGGCGTCCTGACGCTGTCCGTGACCGGCCTGATCGGCGAGGTCTTCTACACCGGCGCGGTCGCGATCGCCCTCACCCACCCGAACGAGAAGGGCGAGCCGCCGAGCATGCGCGAAGTAGCGCGGACGATCAGCTACGGGCGGCTGATCGCCGTCGACCTGATCTACGGCGCTCCTGGTCGCCGCTCGGCTTCGCCGCTTTCTTCGTCCCGGGCGTCCTCGATCTACGTCTACCTGGGGATGGCGGCGCCGGTGGCTGAGATCGAGAGGCGGACCGTGAGGGACTCCCTGGCCCGCAGCATCCGGCTCGTCCGCGGCCACTTCTGGCTCGTCCTCGCGGTCCTCGCTCCGATCGAGCTCGGCAGCGACGCGATCACCAACCTCGCGATCCACGCCGCGCACGGCCTCCTCGGCGACACGCTCTGCGACCGAGTGGCTGGCCGACACCGGGACCAACATCCTCCTCACCCCCTTCTACGCGGTCGCGGCGGTGCTGCTGACGCTCGACCTGATCGCCTCGCGGGAGAGCGACGGGCCGCGGCTAAACTCGAAGCCGGCCCAAGCATGACCCTGACGACAGCCTCGATCTTCAGCGACTTCTGGCACGACAAGATCGTCGCCGACGGGCAGCAGGGGTTGTTCCTCGTCCTCGTCGGCTTCCTCCTCTCCTTCTCCTTCATCAGGATGAGCACCCGCCTGATGCGGAGCCCGAAGGTCCCCTGGTGGCCGGGCAGCATCGTCAGCGACGGCGGCGTCCACGTCCATCACCTCGTCTTCGGGATCGTGACGATGATGATCGCCGGCACCGTCGGCCTCGCCGCGCTCGGCGAAAGCCCTCACACCGAAATCTGCGCATTCGTCTTCGGCGTCGGGATGGGGCTGACGATCGACGAGTTCGCCCTCTGGGTCTACCTCGAAGACGTCTACTGGGCCGAGCAGGGCCGCTCCTCGATCGACGCCACGGTGATCGCGGCCTCGGCGATGTTCATGATCCTGCTCGGCTTCAGCCCGTTCAGCTTCAAGACCGGGTCGCTCGCCACCACCCTCGAGAGCCTCTTCGCCGCCGCCTTCGTCTTCGGGATGGTGGCGATCTGCTTCTTCAAGAAACGGGTCCTGCACGGCACCGTCGGGTTCTTCGTCTTCCCGATTGCGATCTACGGGGCCTGCCGGATCGGCAAGCCCGACTCGCCTTGGGCACGGCATCGTTACGAAGAGCGCCGCCCGGCGAAGCAGGCCAAGGCCGAAGACCGCTTCGCCCCCGACCGCCACACCGAGCGCTTCAAGAACGCCTTCCGCAACATCGTCGGCGGCAAGCCGGAAGAGGGCCTGGCGGCGGCCAAAGACGAGGTCCTGGCCACCGGCCGCGAGGCCGCCGAGGAACTCAAACAGCGCGCCGAACGGGTGGCCCAGACCACCGGGGGGAAAAGCAAAGACGGTTGAGGGGAGCGCCCGCCCCCCTCAACCCCTCCGTCGTTCAGCCCGCCCGGGTCATCAGGCCGATCTGGTGGCCCTCGGGGTCGGCGAACAGTGCGATCTGGCCGCTGGGAATGTCGGTCGGGTCCATCACCTTCGTGCCGCCGAGCTCCTCGGCCTTCGCCAGCGCGGTGCCGACGTCATCGACCTGGACGTAGAAGGTCACGTGGCCTGGATGCCCGTCAGGGGCCGAGCCGATCCCTCCGGGAATACCCTCGCCGCCGGAGTCGATCATCGTGTACGGCATCGCCTCCATGTCGGACAGCTGCCACTCGAAAAGGGACGAGTAGAAGCCCTTCATCGCCTCACGATCCTTCGCCGCCACTTCGAACCACATCGTCGGGTTGCCCATCTCAATGCCTCCTATTTGTCGTCGTCTGTAGTTGCCCAGGGGTCGGCGCCGGGGTCTCCCCCGCTCGCCACCGTTGTGAGCCGTGCCGTGTAGTGCTCCCAGCCGTGCCGGTGTTTCTCGGCCGACTCGGCGCCCGGAAGGTCGCTGTGGATCAGTCGCAGCCGGGTGCCGTCCCCGTCGGGCTCGAGCAGCACCTCGACCGTGCTCATGCCCGGCGCCGGGATCGGGCCCCCCGGCTCCCAACCCCAGGTGAAGACCACCCGCCGCGGTGCTTCGACGACGACGTACTCGCCGCTCGCGACCGACCGGCCGTTGACGTCGCAATGGAGGCGGCCCCCCGGGCGCGGGTCGAGCTCGACCGAGCGCCCCATCCACTGGATGAAGCGGTCGGGGTCTACCAGGAAATCGAAGACCGTCTCAGGGGCCGCCGCGATCCTTACCTCGACCTCGACGGTTTCCATCGTCTCTGTGTTTGGCACGTTTGTCCCTCCTCTGCTGCTCGAGCTCGGCGGCCAGCCTCAGCCGCTCGATGCGATTGGCCCAGAATTCGTTGAGAAAGTCGCGGAGCCCGGCCATGCCCTCCGGCCGAGCCCTGTAGAGGCGCCGGGTGCCCTCCCGGCGCTCGTCGAGCAGCCCCGCCTCGCGCAGGACCGCGATGTGCTGGGAGATCGCCGGCCGCGAGACGGTGAAGTTCGCGGCGATCTCCCCCGCGCTCAGCTCGCCGTCACGTACGAGGGCGAGGATCTCCCGCCGGTGCGGCTCGGCAACCGCCCGCGCGGCAAGGTCCACGGGGGCCTGCTCGGGTGTCGCGATATCCACCATGGCCGTATTTAAGCACAGCCTTACGTAAGTGGCAACTTTCGATTACGGGGCTGCCGTGCCGCTCAGTTCGACCGGGTTGCCGTGGTAGCCCGCCCGCCCCAGCCGGACCTCCTCCCCGCCCGGCCAGGTCGTGAGATCGAGGGCCGCGCGCTCGACGTCGGGCTCCATCCGCAACCACGCGAGGGGGGCCTCGGGGGTCGCCCGCCCCCCGGCCTCCTCGATCAGGTTGCGGAACTCCTCGCGTTCGGGCTCGGTCAGGTACTGCATGACGACCGAGTGGTAGACGATCGTCGCCCGTCCCGGGGCAGCCTCTGCCAGCTGCCTCCCGATCCACGCGGCCGCCCTCTCCCGCTCGACCGTGGCCGGCAGCCCGGCCGCGAGCTCGCAGGCAGTGCGCATCCGCTCCATCCGGATCGGCTGGTCCGGCCAGACGTAGGAGAGCAACGTCAGGCGGTCGTCCTCGCTCGAGGGATCGAGCGGCGAGGCATCGCAGCCGAGCCGCTCGGCGACCTCGACCGGCCCCCGCTCCGGCATCCGGGCGCCCTCAAGCTCGAACTCGATTCGCAGCGGCGAGTCGGCGTCGCCCCACTCGAAGCCGGCGGCCTCGTAGCGGTACGCGCTCCAGCGGAGGTTGAGGCCGGCGCTGGCGCCGACCTCGAGGGCCCGCAGCGGCAGGCCCGTGCTCGCGGCGACGCCGAGGAACCCCGGCAGGAGCGCGGCGCAGCGGCCGACCTCGTTCGTCTGCACAGGGTTCTTGATCAGCGACCGCAGCCGCTCGAGCCGCTCCTCGAGAACCGCCCGGAAGACCGCCCAGGTCTCGCCTTGGTCGCCGTCCTCCGAGGCGTAGCGCTCGGCGAGCTCGGGGGCGGCGCCCTCGAGGACGAGGCGGTGGACCGCCCCCATCAGCCGCAGGGCGAGGGCCGAGTCCTTGGGGTCGTCCTCGTGGCCCGCGAGGAGCGCACGGGTCGGGCCGCCGGCGTCGAAGTCGTCGGCCGCGCGTGCGAGGAGGTCCTCATAGAGGGGCGAGCCGACGTAGCGGCAGGCGGCGGACTGGAAACGGAGCAGGCCGCCGATCGTCTCCGCCTCCTCCCACCGGGGAGCGCTGCCGCCGCTGATTTCCCGCTCTGAAGCCATCGAAGAAGCCTAATCCGCGCGCAACACAAACTCCGCAGGCGCCCTGAGAGGCGCGCGTAACATCAACGGTGAGCATGCGCCGCATCGCACTGCCAATCACGGTCGCAATCGCGGTGCTGGTGTGCGCCAGCTTCGCCGCCGCCGAGCTGACCCAGAAGGGGAATCTGCGCCTCGCCTTCGAGGGCCGCATCACCCCCAAGAAGCTGCCCCGCGAAATTCCGGCGCCCGCGACGATCAACGTGCGCGGCTCGATCGGCACCGCCGACGGCCAGCGGCCTCCGGCCCTGCGGAAGATCTCGATCGCCTTCAACCGCTACGGGCGGGTCTCGACCCGCGGGCTTCCAGTCTGCAAGCAGGGCGAACTCGAACAGACGACCTCGAAGACCGCGAAGGAACTCTGCGGCGGCGCGCTCGTCGGCCACGGCGAGTACAAAGCCCACGTCGACTTCCCCAACAGCCCCTCGGTGCCGGTCGACGGCCAGGCTCTCGTCTTCAACTCGAGCAAGAATGGCAAGCCGGCACTCCTCCTCCACATCTACGGCTCGCGGCCGGTCCAGATCACCTTCGTCCTCAGCTTCAAGATCGTCCGCCTGCCGACGGGGACCTTCGGCACCGTCTTCGTCGCCCGGCTGCCGAAGATCGCCTCCGGGATCGGCTACGTCACCTCTTTGGACCTGACCTTCGGCCGCCAGTACACCTATCGCGGCCAGCGCCGCAGCTTCCTCAGCGCCAAGTGCGCCGCGCCCGCCGGATTCCCCGGCGCGGTCTTCACGCTCGCGCGCGGAAACTTCAGCTTCGCCAACGGGCAGAAGATCAGCACCGCGCTGGCGCGAAACTGCTGGGTGCGCTAGGCACGAATCGTGCCTGGGCGGATTCCACCAATTGTCCGGGGGGGTTGCGCTCTACGCCGATCCCGCCGATAGAGCGAGCGTGGACAACTTCGTCACCTTGAAGGATCGAGCCGAGGAGGTCTGGTTCGACCTGGCCGGGCCCCGTGGATGGCGCTCCGTGGCCGGCCCCGCGTCCTTCGCGATTCTCTCCGTCGGGCTGCTCCTCTACGACCACCTCCAGCAGGGATTGCCGCCGATCATCTTCTGGCTGGGCCTCGGCCTGATCGTCACGGTCTCGGTCTGGATGATCCAGATCAGCCGCAAGCAGTCCGACGCGATCCATGCGCAGGACCGGCGCGCGCTCAGCGACGACGTCACCGGGCTCGACAACCGGCGCCGGCTCGAGACCGACATCGAAGCGACCCTGGCCGCCGACGGCGACCGTCGGGTCCTGCTCGTCTTCGACCTCGACGGCCTCCAGACCTACAACGACCGCTTCGGCTACGCGGCCGGCGACGAGCTTCTGCGCCGGGTCGCCCGGGTGCTGTCCCAGGCCGCGACTCCGCTCGGCGGCAACGCCTACCGGGTCGACGACGGCCGGCTTGCGCTGCTGCTGCCGATCGGCGACAACGAGGTCCGCGACGTCGTCATCGCAGCGACAGCCTGCCTGCACGAAGGCCGGGACTTGATGATCGGCCGCTCATACGGAGAGGTCGCGATCCCCGACGAGGCGAGCGACGCCGAGGTCGCGATGCAGATCGCCGGCCAGCGCCTCACCGCCCACAACCAGCGTCAGCATCGCTCCGCCCGCCGCCAGGCCCACGCTGTCCTGATTGCGGTCCTCGCCGCCCGCCGTCCCGAGCTCCGCGAGCATCTGCGGGTCGTCGCCTACAGGGCGATCTCGCTCGGCCGCCGCCTCGGCCTCAACCGGGAGGCGATCGACGACGTCGCCCTTGCCGCCGAGCTGCAGGACATCGGCCTGATGGCGGTCCCCGAGGTGATCCTCGAAAAAGAGTCGGCGCTGACCGAGGTCGAGACGGCGATGATCCGCGACCGGCCGGTCGCGGGCGAGCGGATCATCGGCACGGCGCCCGGCCTGGCCCCCGTCGCCGGCCTGGTCCGCTCATGCGCCGAGCACTTCGATGGAAGCGGCTTCCCCGACGGCCTTGCGGGCGAGGCGATCCCGATCGGATCGCGGATCATCGCCGCGGCCGTCGCCTACGCGGCGCTGACCGCCCCCCGGCCATACCGGGAGGCGTACAGCGCCGAGGACGCGCTCGCCGAGCTTCGACGCTGCGCGGGCACCCAGTTCGATCCGGCGGTCGTCGAGGCGCTTGCCGCCGACCTCAGCGAAGAGCTGGCGCTGCCGACCCCCGAACTCGTCTAGGGCGAGTACTTTTCGGCGTATTCCTGGGCTTCTTCAGCGCCCTTCTTGAATTCGGCCTTGCCCTTTTCGATGCCCTTGGTGCTTTCTTCCTTGGCCTTTTCGATCGCTTCCTTGGCTTCTTCCTTCGCCTTTTCGATGCTCTTCTTCGAGCTCTTACCGCTTTCCTTGAGCTGCTTTTCGGCCTGGCTGAGGCCGTTTTCGATGCCCTTCTGCGCTTCCTTGGCACCCTTTTCGAAGCGTTCCTTGATTTCGGCGGTGCTCGATGTTTCGTCACCGCTGCTGCCGCAGCCGCTCCAGGCGACTCCGGCGAGGACGACCGCCAGGCTCGCGATCACCACCCACGCTTTCCCCGCACCAAATCTGCTTGACACCTTGTTCCCCTCGATTCTTCCGCTGACTGGACCCAGCGATCTTCCCACCGGAGGCGGCGGTTCGCCAGTGCCGGCGCCCGCGGCCTCCTAGTGCCGGCGAAGGAACCCGCGGATGACACCGACGGCGGGCGAGCGGAATGGGAAGTAGAGGCTCGAGGCGTGGCCCCTGTCCGGGACCACGTAGAGGCTTGATCGGGGGAACCTCGACCTGACCTGGCGGGCCTCCGCGACCGAGGTGACGTCGTCGACCTCGCCGGCCAGGATCAGGGTCGGGAACGAGCTCGGGGCCCGCCACCCGTCCGGGATCGCCCGCTCGAGGCCGCCCGCCGGTGGCGGCGGCCAGCTCAGGCAGGGGGTCAGGTGGGCCGCGGAGGAGAGCAGGTACTCGCTGCGGCCGAAGGGCGCGAAGAATCGCCTCGGCAGCCCGCGGACCGAGGCGGAGAGTTCGCCGATCCGCCGCGCGAGCGGAGCGCGGGAGTCCCAGAGCAGCCGGTAGTCGTTGCATTCGACGGCGATCGCGAGCCCGTAGGAGTAGTCGTGGATGTCGCCGTGCCCCGGTGCTTCCGGCGCGATCAGCCGCTCGAGGCGCCGGGGCCTGCCGCGCAGGAAGCGGCGATCGCCTTCGTCGAGGCTGAGGTAGGAGCGCGGGGCCAGAGTCCCGGCCTCGAGCAGGAACGAGATCAGGCCCTCGGTCGAGCGTCCCGCCGCGTGAAAGCGGCCGACGACCCGGTCGAAGCGGGCCACCGGGTCCCCGGAGCAATCGGGTGAGCGGCGGCAGGCGATCGCCAGGCCGCGGATCCCGGCGGGGAGGAGCGAGCGGTAGTAGGGGTCGTCGCCGGGATAGGCCGAGTCGAGGATCAGCCCCCGCAGCCGCTGCGGGAAGCGGACCGCGTAGGCCTGCCCGAGGAAGGTGCCGTAGGAGTCGCCGTAGAGATAGACCCTGCCGAGGCCCAGGGCCTCGCGCACCGCGTCGATGTCGTCCGCGGCTTCCGCCGTCGTGTAGCCGCTGCGGCGGGGCCCGAGTCGGTCGGCGCACTGGCCGACGGCGATGAATTCATCGACCAGCCCGCTCTGCAGGCCGGGACAGAGGATTGCGTCGGAGCGCCCGGTCCCGCGCTCGTCGACGAAGACGAGGTCGCGGCGACGGAGCAGGGGCGCGAGCACGGCGGCGAGCGAGCGGGTGTATTCAGCCGAGGTCGAGGCGTAGCCGGGGCCGCCCTCGACGGCGAAGATCGTCCCAAGGGAGCGATGGCGGCGATCGCCGCTGGGACGGAGCGCGAACCCGATCCGGGTCCTGCCCAGCGCCGGATCGGAGCGGCTCATCGGGACCTGGATGTGGCCACAGCGCAGCGGCCGGGCGCCGCCGAGCTCACAGCTGTGGAGCTCGACCGCGCCCGCCGACGAGGGCAGCGAGAGAATCGCGCCGCCGAGCGCGAGGACCAGCACGACGGAGCGAGCGGCCCGCATGCGAAGACGGTAATCGACCGCTCGGCGCAGGCCGCCGCGTTTTCCATGCAGGACATGGAAAACGTGATCAGCTGTCGAGGAGGAACCCCTTCATCGCGGCGGCCACCCGCGGCGCCTCCTGGGCGATGAAGGCGTGCCCGGCGGCCGGGAGTCTGCCGGTTTCGGCCATAAGATCGACCCGTGCCCGAGCTCCACGTCCTCCGCGTCTTTACCAACGAGGACGACGAGTGGGGCAACCCGCTCGGGGTCTTCCTAGACGGCGGCGCCGTCCCCGCTGTGGCGCGCCAGAGCGTCGCCGCCGAGCTCGGCTACAGCGAGACGGTCTTCGTCGAGGATCGCGAGGGCGGCCGGATCCGGATCTTCACCCCGGGCCTCGAGCTTCCCTTCGCCGGGCATCCCACGGTCGGAACGGCCTGGCTGCTGGCGAAGACCGGGACGCCGGTGAAGGCACTGCAGACGCCCGCCGGAGAGGTCGCCGTCCGGGCCGAGGGCGAGGAGACGCACGTCGCCGCCCGGCCCGAGTGGTCGCCCGAGCTCGAGTACGTCGAACTCGCCTCGCCCGCCGCGGTGCGCGAGCTGAAGGGCCCGCCGGGCGGCTCCGACGCCGCCTATGCCTGGGCCTGGATCGACGAGGACGCGGGGACGATCCGGGCGCGCTGCTTCATCCAGGAGGCCGGGATCGACGAGGACGAGGCGACGGGCTCGGCGGCGATCGTGCTCAGCGCCCAGATCGGCAGGCCGATCACGATCCACCAGGGACAGGGCTCGGTCCTCGCGGTCAAACCGCTCGGCGACGGGCGGGTCGAGGTCGGCGGCCGGGTGCGCCTCGACGAGGTTCGCGATCACCCCCTCTGAGCCACGGGAGTCGCCGGCACGCCGGCTGGCGCGGATCGGCCTCTGGGTCGGCGGCACCGCCCTCCTCGTCTTCGTCCTCGACCAGGTCGGGATCCCGGTCGACGACTGGATCAGCCAGCTCTTCGACAAGCTCGGCGAGCTCCCCCCGTGGGCGATCGCCGCCGGCGTCGTCCTCCAGTCGCTGCAGACAACCCTCGCCGCGCTCGCCTGGCTGGGGATCCTGAGGGCGGCGCTGCCCCGGGTTCAGATCCCGTTCCGCCTCGTCCTCGCCTGCTACGCGGCGGCGGTCTCGATGAACGGCTTCCTGCCGGCGAACATCGGCACCTGGGTGATGCTGATCATGTTCACGACCCTGCTCGCCGGGGCGACCTTCACGGCGATGCTCTCGGGGCTGGTCGTCCAGAAGATCCCCTTCTCGATCTTCAACATCGCCGTCTATCTCTACCTCTTCCTCTCGGTCGCCGGCTCGTTCTCGGTCAAACTCGGCTTCCTCTCCGACCACGAGGGGCTGATCATCCTGATCGGGATCGGCGCGGTCTTCCTCCTCGCCCTCCTCGGGCGGATCTTCTGGGAGCGCTTGGAGGGCGTGCGCAAACAGCTCGCCAGCGGCGGCGCGATCCTGCGCACCCCCCGCAAAGCTTTCACCCGCGTCTTCCTGCCGGAGCTGGGCAGCTACCTGGCGCGGCTGGCGATCGTCGGCGTCTTCCTCGGCGCCTACGGGATCCCGGCGACCTTCAACAACATCGCCACCGTCACCGCCTCCAACTCGATCTCCAACAGCGTCTCGGCGACGCCCGGCGGGGTCGGGGTGACCCAGGCGCTGAACACGACCGCGCTCTCCGGCGAAGCCGACGCCGCCACCGCCACCGCCTACTCGATCAGCCAGCAGCTCGTGACCACCGCCTGGAACCTCGTCTTCGCCGTGATCCTCGTCTCCTGGGTCTTCGGCTGGTCGGGCGGCAAAGCGCTGGTCCGCTCCTCCTACGAGGACGCCAAGGTCAAGAGCCGGGAGATGAAAGAGAAGCGGCACGGCGCGTCGCATTGAGGATCGTCTCGGCGACGAGGCCGGGATCGTCCATCTCCGGCACGTGGCCGACGTCCTCGAGGACGAGGAACTCGGCGGCGGGGACGAGGTCTTCGGCCCGCGGGCGGAAGACCTCGAGCGGGAAGAAGCGGTCGCCGGACGACCAGGCGATGGTGATCGGGCAATCGGCCTCGAGCGGGGGGAGACGAAAGCCGGGGGCCAGCAGGTCCTCGCCGATCACGCACCCGATCGTGTCGTCGGTCCCGCTGAGGAAGTCCTCCCGCGTGACCCGGTCGCCGTGGTTTGCGACCTCGCGCAGCGCCCAGCCGCGGAAGCGGGCGGAGCGCGCCAGGCGCGGCAGCACGCGGCGCGCCCGGGGGGCTTCGCGCAGCGCCGAGCGCAGGATCCCGGCGACGCGGCCTTCTTCGTCCCAGTCCTCCTCCCAGAGGCCCGCCGGCGAGAGTGCGCAGACCGAGAGCGCCCTGCCGCGACGGGCCAGCTCCAGCGCCGTCCAGCCGCCCAGCGAGTTTCCGGCCAGGTGAGCCTTCTCGATCCCGAGCTCGTCGAGCCGGCGCTCGGCGTCGTCGATCACGTCGGGGATCGTCGCCGGCCGGCTGCTCGGTTCCGGCCCGCCGCGATGGCCGAGCGCGGTCGGGCAGAACACCTCGAACGAGTCAGTCAGCCGCGGCACGACGTGGCGCCAGACCGCGCCGCTCTGGACGATCCCGTGGTAGAGGAAAAGCGGCTCCCCCGAGCCCTCGCGCAACATCAGGCCGGGTCCCGCCACATCTCCCGGATCGGCGGGCCGCCGCGGCCGGGCATGTCGAAGACCTCGGTCAGCGAGAAGCCGTTGCGTTCGTAGAGCATCCGGTTGCGCTCGGTGCTCGCCTCGAGGTGGGCCGGCGTCCGCTCCTGGTCGCATGTCGCCAGCACCGGCGCGAGCAGGGCGCCGCCGAGGCCGCGCCCCTGACGGCGCGGTTCGACGCCGAGGTAATGCAGGTACCAGTGCCGGGGGGAGCGCGGGTGGTGGCGTTCGAGCGCGAGCAGCGCGCCGAGCGCCTGCGGCATGCGGCGGCCGAAGAGGCCGGCCAGCTTCAATGACTCGCGCATGGAGACGGCGAACGGGATCCGCCAGCGGCCGGGAGGAGCCCAGATCGCGGCGCCGGCGCCGTCCTCGGCGACCCAGACCTGGCGGTGGTCGGGGACCAGCGCCTCGATCTCGGCGCTGAAGTAGACCAGCAGCTTCTCGGCGCGGGTGCTGTCGTCCGGCAGCAGGTGGGCCCAGCACGGGTCGTCCGCAAAGGCGAGCGCCAACGCCTCGGCGGCAGCCTCGTGATCGGCCTCCCCGGCCTGCCTCACTTCGGCGTCTGGCCTCACGGTCGCTCCCACGCCCGGACACCCTATGTGCCCCGGAGGTTGGCGTGGGAGCGACTCGCTAGAGGCGCCCGATGACGACGATCCCCGCCACACAGCTGGCGGCGAGAATGGTCAGCGTCAGGTTCTCCCTGCCCCGCTTCGAAAGCGTGTACTCGATGAGGTCATCAAATCGATAACGGTTCATGCCCTTGTAACACACGTCACAGCCGTTTTCTTCTGTCCTCCTACGAAATTGGCCAGCCAGCCAGTACCATCCGCCCCACTGCCGGGCGACAGGAGGGGACATGGAGACCAAGCGCAAGATCGAGGACGTGCTGGTGGTGGAGCGGGAGCACTGGGAAGACGGGCCGCCCCACGAGCTGTTCAAGGAGATGCGCTCGGGCTGTCCCGTGCACTGGACCTCGAAAATCTCCGAATTCCCCCAGTCCGACGGCTTCTGGTCCGTCACCACGGCCGATGACGTCTTCGAGGTCAGCCGCGACTGGCAGACCTACTCCTCCGAACTCGGCGGCGTCACCGCGGTCACCGAGGTCTTCCCGATCGAGCTCGCCCGCGCGATGTTCATCGGCATGGACCCGCCCAAGCACGACCGCCTCAAGGCGCTCTTCCAGGCGGGCTTCACCCCGAAGCGGATCGCCGCCCACGAGGACGAGATCCGCAAGATCGTCGTCGGCGTCGCTCGACCGCCTCGAGGGGCGCGAGACCGCCGACCTCGTCACCGACGTGGCGCAGCCCGCCGTCTCCCGCGTGATCGGCAGCTTCATGGGGATCCCGGAGGAGGACGACGCGGTCTGGGCCGAGCTGATGAACTCGATGCTGGCCGCCAGCGACCCCGACTACAGCCCGACCGGGGTAGCCGGGATCGAAGAGGTGATCCAGAAGGCGCTGACCGAAATCTTCGCCCGCTGCGGAGAGATGATCGCCGCCCGCCGCGAGAGCCCGACCGACGACCTGACCAGCGTCCTCGTCCACGCCGAGGTCGAAGGCCAGAAGCTCGAGGAGCACGAGATCGTGATGGGCTTCTTCCTGCTGGTCGCCGCCGGCAACGACAGCACCAAATCGACCTACTCGAGCGGGATGCGGGCGCTGCTCGAAGACCGCGAGCAGCTCGAGCTGCTGCTCGAGGACCCGTCGCGGATCCCGGGGGCGGTCGAGGAGGCGCTGCGGATGTTCCCCGCCTTCGCCCACTTCCGCCGCACCGCGACCAAGGACACCGAGCTCAACGGCCAGAAGATCAAAGAGGGCGACAAGGTGGTGATGTGGTACACGTCATCCAACCGCGACGAGTCGCGCTACGAGGACCCCGACCGCTTCGACGTCCTCCGCAATCCCGAGCACCAGGCCTTCGGCGCCGGCGGCCGCCACTTCTGCCTCGGGACCGCGCTGGCGCGGCTGGAGCTGAAGATCCTCTTCGAGGAGACCCTGGCCCGCTACCCGAAGATGGAGCTCGCCGGGCGCCACGTGTACACCGAGTCGGCCTTCCTCAACCAGCTGAAGACGCTGCCGGTCCGGCTCAACCCCTGAGCCCTGCTAGCCGAGCAGCTTGGCCTTCTGCGCGGCGAACTCCTCCTCGGTGAGGATGCCCTGGCTTTTCAGCTCTCCGAGCTCCTTGAGCTGATCGATCGTCGACTCAGCCGCGGGCGCGGCGGCGGCCGGCGGCGCCTGCTGCGGCGGGGGCGCCTGCTGTTCTTCCTGCGCGGCCCAGCGCTGCCCCTGGCGCCTGGAGACTCGGTTGCTGACCGACGTCGCGGTTCCGGCGATGACCGCCGTCCGTGCGACTCCTCTTAGTAGTCCGGGCATCTGTGTCCTCCTAGGACTCGTCCGCCGCGTCGAGGGCGGCGAGCATCGCTTGGATTGGGATACGGCCGCTGGCGACGAGCTGGCCGCCCGTGCGGCGTACGGCGGCGGCGAAGGGAGCTGCCCAGCGATTCTCGTAGACGAGCAGCGCCGCGGCGGTGCCGGGCTCGAGGGCGCCGCCGGCCTCGTCGATGTCCTCACCGGAGAGCAGCCCCGAGGGGGCGCCCTCGAAATCGGCGAAGGCGCCGATCTCGTCGCCGAGGTCGGCGATCTCGAGCCGGGCGACCGAGCCGTCCTCCGCCTTGATCACGAAGGCGAGGTCGAGGATGCGGATCAGGCCGCGATCGACGAGGTCGATCAGGTAGGGGACCGCCTCACCGGTCGGCTGGCGGCCCGGCCACTCGACGATCAGGTAGTCGATCGGCCCCATCTCGTCGATATTCGTCTCGCTCAAAGCCATTCCCCTCGGTCTCGAAGTCTCGTCGCGGGCACCCTATTGGGAGCGCTCGAAATCTGCAAACCATCGGCCCAGCGCCTCGACTCCGTCGCGCTGGGTGTCACCGCCGCCGAGGCCGCCGAGCATCCCCTCGCCGCTCATCATCAGCAGCTTCAGCTTCTCGCCGTCGTCGGTGCGGATCCGCAGGGCGACGCTGACCCGGTCGAGGACCATCGGCCCGAGCTCGAGCCAGCCCCCTCCCCGCCCTCGATCTTCGCCTCGGCGATCCGCTCGGGAGGAAGAGATACCGGCTCACCGTCAGGCTCGAACCTGCGGTTCATCCCCTGGACGACGAGGCGGCGGTCGCTGACCGTGATCGCGACCATCCGCCCTCGGAACGTGCTCTGCTGGGTCGCGACGCAGCAGCCGCGCAGCTCCTCGCCCGGCTCGAGCAGGGCCCTCGCCACGGGCTCCAGCTTCTCTCCGAGTTTGGCCACTCAGGATTCGGCGCGGAAGGTGATCCCGTCGAAGCCGACGGTGGGGGTCGCCGGGACGTAGATCGTCCCCGAGTTGCTCGGTTCGGCCGGGAGCGTCCCGCCGATGTTGGCGACGGCGACGTTCCCGGGGCATTCGCAGCTGACGATCGGGAAGATCGTCTTGCCGACGGCGGGACGGAACCCCGGCGGCAGGGCGAAGACTGGGCTGCCCGTCCCTTCGCCCGCCCTTCCTTTCAGGTGGACGACACCCTCGTTGTCCTTGTAGAAGGCGACGGCTTCGAGTGCGCCCGCCGCGGGGAAGTCTTTCCAGCCGTTTTCGAACTGCGGCTCCCCCGGCGCCCCGACGATGTGCCACGGTTCGGGCGGAGGCAGCGAGTTGGCGCGCTGCGCGACGGGGACGACGCCTAGGGTCGACGCGTCGACCTGTTTGCCCGTCAGCGAGCTCGGGGCGACCTTGGCGCCGGTCACCGAGGCGTCGGCGAGCTTGGCGTTGGTGACCCCTCCGTCCGCGACCTTCGCCCCGGACACCGAGCCGTCCGCCAGCTTGGCGGCCGTGACTCCGTCGTCCGCGATCTTGGCGCCGGTCACGGCGCCGTCCTTGATCTTCACCGCGGTGACCGCGTTCTTCTTCAGCTGCTTCGTCCCGACCGAGTTCTTGCCGAGCTGGCTCGCGGCCATCGCACCGCCGCCGAGGGCCAGGAAGAGGGCGATATAGGCGACCACGGTCGCGTGAGTTGGACGAGCTCGCATCGAAACCTCCCGAGTAGTTGGACTCGGGGCGGACGCTAATTCCCGCGTCGGTCGTCAGGCCGGAGCCGGCGGAACGGAATCCATCGGGTGCAGCTCGCCCCTGGTCAGAGCCTCGGTGCGGAGGTGGGCGACCGCCCGGTACTCCGCCGAGCCGATCATCTCGAGGAAGGCCTGGCGGGTCGGGTATTCGACGAGGGCTACGAGGTCCCAGCGGTCATCGCCCTGAAGCGCGGGGCCGGGCTCGCCGGCGTAGACGATGCGACCGCCGACGCCCTCCAGCAGGGGGGCGACCGCGGCGGCGTACTCGGCGTAGCGCTCCTGCCCCCCGTCGGAGCGGAAGGCGAGGAGGTTCAGCATCACGACGGGGCTGCCCTCACCAGTGCGCGCCGCGAAGGCGCCGAGGCCCTCCTCGTTGATGCGCTCGACGTCGCCGGGATCGTCAGCCATCGCTGGAGGGTCGGCTCGAGGCTTCGACCACGGCCATCGCGGTCGGCGGGTCGGGCTGCAGCCCGGTCGTGTTGAGGAGGAGCGCCAGCCCGTGGTAGTGGGCGATGACGAGGAGGAGCTCGATCAGCTCGCGGGCCGAGAGCGCCTCTTCGACCTCGGCGGCCAGGGCGGCGGGGGCGCCGCTGTGCTCGATCGTCTCGGCGACGAATCGCAGCACCAGTTCCTCCTCGGGGCCGAACTCGGGCCCGGAGGCGCGTCCCTCGACCACGGCGGCGACCTGCTCGGGGCCGGCGCCGGCGCCGACCGCGATCTGCTCGTGCTGGGCCAGCTCGTAATCGCAGCCGTCGATCGCCGCCACTCTGACGATCACCAGCTCGCGCAGCTTCGGGTCGAGCTCGAGGCTGCCGAGCAGGGCGCCGCCGAAGGCGAGCCAGGGCCGGAATGCGGTCTCCGCGTGGGCGACGGTGCCGAACACCCCGAGCGGCGGCAGCGCCTCGAGGGTCTCACGGATTCGGGCCGGGGCCTGGTCGGGCGTGAGCGGCTCGGGGCGTGCCATCGGGCCGAACTCTAGGGTGTCTCCATGGCCGGAGCGGTCACCGGACGACGCGGCCGCTGGGTGACGATCGCAATCTGGCTCGTAATCGGGTGCGCCGGCTTCCTCGCGCGGTCCCAGATCGGCGCGGTCACGGCCGCCGGACAGGCGAGCTTCCTCCCGGCCGACTCCGAATCGACCCGGGCGATCGACGCTCTCGAGGGCGGGTCCGCGGGCGGCGCCGAAGAGGTCCCGGCGGTGATCGTCTTCGAACGCCCGGGTGGGCTGACCCGAGCCGACCTCGACGCGATCGGCCGCTACGGGGCGGGCCTGAGGCGCCTCCACATCATCGGCGCGACGCCGATCATCGACCCCTTCTCCGGCGAAGCCCGGCACACCCTCGGCTCCGTCGCCCGGATCGCCGCCGGCGTCGGCCCGATCTCCCGCGACGGCGAAGCGGCGCTGCTGGTGCTGGCGCTGAACGCCGCCGACCGCGGCGCCGTCGTCGACGGGGTCAGCACGATCCGCCGCTACCTCGGCGCCCACCGCAGGCCCGGCCTCGCCACCTATGTGACCGGGCCGGCCGGAATCGCGGCCGACCTCGAGAGGGTCGCCGACGAGGCCGGCCAGACCCTGCTCATCGCGACGCTCAGCCTCGTCCTCCTGCTGCTGCTGATCGTCTACCGGGCCCCGCTCCTCTCGCTGCTGCCGCTGCTCGCGGTCGGCGCCGCCTACATGGTCGCGATCGGGATCTCCTACCTCCTGATCAAGGCGGGATGGATCACCGTCAACACCGAGGGGACGCTGCTGCTGCTCGTCCTCATCTTCGGCGCCGGGACCGACTACTCGCTGTTATTGGTCCATCGCTACCGCGAGGAGCTGGGGCGCGGCGGCCCTCCCGAGGAGGCGCTCTCGACGGCGCTGGTGAAGAGCGCGCCGGCGCTCGCCGCCTCGGCCGGGACCGTGATCGCGGCGATGCTGGTCCTGCTTCTCGCCGACCTGCAGTCGACTCACTGGCTCGGCCCGATCCTCGCGATCGGCATCGCGGTCATGCTCGCATCGGCATTCACCCTGCTGCCGGCGCTGCTCAGCGTGCTCGGCCCGCGGGCGTTCTGGCCGGCCCGCGAGTTCGGCGAGCAGCCGGCGCGGCGCAGCCGCTGGGAGCGGGTCGCCGGCCTGGTCCGCCGCCGCTCGGGGACCCTGATCGCGGTCATCTTCGGCGCCCTGGTCCTGCTCTCACTCGGAAACTTCGCCGACCACGGCACGATCGGGTTCGGCCAGGGAGAGACGAAACCGACCAACTCGAGCCGGGGCACCGAAGCGCTGGAAGCGCATTTCCCGGCCGGCCTCGGCTCGCCGCTGACCGCCGTCGTCCAGCCGGGCAACGCCCTCGCGGTCTCGCGGGCGATGGAGCGGCTGGGCTCGGTGCAGCTGGCGGCGCCGGTCCCGGCCAGCTCGAGCCTCGACCGGGCCGTGGTCGTCGTCGTCCTGCGAGGGAATCCATACTCAGGCGACGCGGCCGCCGCTGTCGACGAGATCCGCGACCGCCTCCACCGCGTCGACCCGCAGGGCCTGCTGGGCGGAATCCCGGCCGAGAACTTCGACATCGAGGAAGTCAACGCCCGCGACACGCGGCTGATCGTGCCGGCGGTCCTGATCGTCGTCGGCCTGATCCTGGTCCTGGTCCTGCAGGCCCTCGTCGCCCCCGCCTACCTGATGCTCAGCGTCGTCGCCTCCTTCGCCGCCACCCTCGGGATCGCGACCTTCGGCTTCTCCGTGCTCGGCTCCGAGGGGATCGCCTTCAACCTGGTCCTGATGGCCTTCATCTTCCTCGTCGCGCTCGGGGTCGACTACAACATCTTCCTGATGACCCGGGTGCGCGAGGAATCGGCCACCCACGGGGACTCGGACGGGACCCTGCTGGCGCTGGTAAACACCGGCGGCGTCGTCACCGGGGCCGGGCTGATCCTCGCCGGGACCTTCGCGACGCTGACCCTGCTGCCGCTAGAGCAGCTCGTTCAGATCGGCGCCACGGTCGCGATCGGCGTCCTCCTCGACACCTTCGTCGTCCGCGCCCTGCTGATCCCGGCGATCACCCTTCGGCTCGGCGCCCGCGCCTGGTGGCCGCGCCGCTAGCGGCCGAACCAGCGGGCGCGACGGCTGCTGCCGAACTCTTCCTTCTCGGCGACCAGGGCCGCCGAGGGGGGCTGGTAGACGCCTCCGGGCCTCGGGCCGGAGAGGAAGTCGATGTCGACGCGGCCGACGCGGCCGCCGCCGAACTCGATGAAGCAGGAGCCGAGGCCGTCGTAGGGCGCCGGGGGGTCGGTTCCCCGAATCCGCGCGATCAGCGACTTGGCGACGACTGCCGCGGCTCCCTCGGCGAAGATCCCGGCCTTCGGCACCCCGACCGTGGCGACGTCCCCGACGGCGTAGACGCCGGGGAAGCGGGTCTCGAGGGTCGCCGAGTCGGCCGGGACGTAGCCGTCGACGGCCATCCCGCTCTCGATCACGACGTCGGGCGCCCGGTGTTTGGGGACGCCGAGGAAGAGGTCGTAGGGGATCTCCTCGCCGTCGGTGAGGACGACGACGCCCCGATCCGAGGCGAGTGACTCGATCCTGGTCCCGGGGCGGAACGAGATCTGGCGCTCGGCGAAGGCCTCGAGCAGCGCCGCGGAGGTCTCCGGCGAGGGCGGGACCGGGCTCGGGAGCGGCATCAGGAAGGTGATCTCGCAGCGGTCGCGGATGCCGCGCTCGACGAGGTGGTCGTGGAGCAGCAGCGAGGTCTCGCTCGGGGCGGGCGGGCACTTGAACGGGGCGCCGCAGACGCCGATCACGATCCTGCCGCCCTCGAACTCGGGCAGCAGGCGCGCCACCCGTTCGGCGCCGGCCACCGAGTAGAACTCGTGACCGCCCTCGGCCAAGCCGGGCGTCGCCTCGACGTCGTAGTCGGCCCCGAGGGCGACGACCAGGAAGTCGGCCTCATGGACGCCTGCGTCGGTCCTCACCGAGCGGGCCTCGGGATCGATCGCGAGGACCGTCTCCTGCAGCAGCCGCACTCCCGGCTTGGCGAACTCGGCGTACGGGAGGCGCACCGCGTCGGATTCCTCGCGGCCGAACATCAGGTCGAGTTTTGAGTAGCCGAAGACGAAGGCGTCACTGCTGTCGATCACCGTCACCTCGACCTCATCGCCGAGTCCCTCCGAGAGCGAGGTGGCCAGCTCGAGGCCTCCGAACCCCGCCCCCAGAATCAACACGCGAGTCTTCACGTGCGGACCCTATACCGGGACCGGGATTTGCTTAGATCGAGGGATGTGCAGAAACATTCGGACTCTCTACAACTTCGATCCCCCCGCCAGCGACGAGGAGGTGAACGCGGCCGCGCTCCAGTTCGTGCGCAAGGTGAGCGGCTTCAACAAGCCCTCGCAGGCGAACGAGGAGGCCTTCCAGGAGGCGGTCGAGGAGGTCGCCGCTATTTCCTCGAAGCTGCTCGACCGCCTGGTCACCGCGGCGCCGCCGAAGGACCGCGAGGTCGAGGCCGCCAAGCGCCGGGCCAAGGCCGAACAGCGCTTCGCCGCCTGACGCCGCTACCGGAGCTGGAAGCTGGTCAGGTCCTGGCCGAAGATCGGGTTGACGATGACCTTTTCGAGGTCGATCGCCGCCGACACGAAGGTCGAGACCGTGAACGTCCCGAACGGCGCCCACGGCGCCTGCCGCATCACCGCTTTGTCCAGCGCCGCGTATTCCTGAGTCTGGCCCGGGCCCAGCTGTTCCATCCCCAACCGCCTGATCTTGGCGTTGATCCCCGGCTCGTCGAACTGGGCCCAGTTGGTGTTGTTCTCCGCGAGGATGCTTTCGCCTGAGAGCTGCGGCTGGAAGTAGTCGTTGGGGTGCGGATAGTCGAGCAGCCAGTTGGCCCAGCCGGTGTCGAGGTCGGGGGTCGAGGAGTCGCCGATGACGCCGAAGTAGTCGGCGATGTCGACCTCCTTCAGCTTCGTATCGAACCCGAGCCCGTCGAGCACGTGCGCGTAGTACTCGCCGGCTTCGTCGTTCGGCGCCGCGTTGTTGGTCCAGACCGTGACGTCACGGTCCGCGGGGTCGGCCCTCGCGATCATCTCCTTCGCCCTGGCGATGTCGTGGGGGTAGAGCTCGAATTTCTCGTAGCCGGGCATGCCGGGCGGCAGGATCTGCTGAGTCGGCTGGATCGTGCCCGCGTAGATCCGTTCCAGGGCGCTCGGGTCGATCGCGTAGTTCACAGCCCGCCTCACCTCGACGTCGTCGAAGGGCGGCTTCTGCGTGTTCATCCAGAAGTAGAAGTTGCTGATCGTCGGCTCGGCCCGGAACTGGGTGCCCGCGTACTTCTTCTTCACTTCGGCGTAGCGGTCCGGGGGCGGCGGGCTCTTCATCCACTCGACCCTGCCGCGCTCAATGTCGTTGACCTGGGTCGAGGCGTTGGGGACGACCTTGATCTTGATCGCGTCGAAATGGCCGCTCGGCAGGTCGGGCATCGCCTCTGAGTTTGCCGCGGCCCAGGCCGGGTTACGCCGGTATTCCCAGCTGCGCCCGGGATTCGACCGCGTGATCTCGTAGGGCCCGGTCGCGGGCGGCGGGTCCGCCGTCTGGTCGGAGGCCGGCGTGTCGGCCGGAAGCAGGGCGACGTAGACCAGGCCGAGCTCGTTGACGAACGTCCCCCTCGGTTTGACCAGGTCGATGACGATCCTCCCGGTCCGGTCGTCGGTCCTGATGCCGGAGATGCCGCCCTTCCGCGTTGCGGCGAACCGTTCGGCGCCGACGATGTCCGTGTAGAAGGGCGACCCCGCGGAGTTCACCCGGAAGAGCCGCTCGACCGAGGCGGCGAAGTCCGAGGCCCGGACCGGGGTGCCGTCGGAGTACTCGAGGCGCGGCCGCAGCCGCAGGGTGTACCGCCTGCCGCCGTGGCTGATCTTCGGCAGGCCGCGGGCGAGGCCGGGTATGACCCTGGTCCCGGCGGCACCATCGGCATGGGCATATGTGAGCAGCGGGATGTAGGTGTTCTGCATCGCCGTCAGGCCTTCGCTGGTGACCGAGAGCGCCGGGTCGAGGGCGTCGGGGAACGAGGTGTAGGTGCCGGTCAGGGTCCCCCCCTCGGCGCTATCGCTCGAGGCGCCGCAGCCGGTCATCGCGAGCAGCGCGGCGGCCGAGACTCCGGCCAGGGCAATCAGCGCACTTGTGGTCGCGAGCCGGATCGTCAATTCCTCAGGGAGGGGGCATCTCGAAGGGGGCCGGATGCTATGCGCCCCCGGCGGACCGGGGAAGGAAGAGCCGCGCATGGATTGCCCGGTGGTCGCTTCCGGCTAGGTCGGCCGTGCCGTAGGAGGCGATCCCGATCCGGCGATCGGCGAGCACGTGGTCGATCGTGATCAGCGGCGGGTAGAGCTCGTCGTTGGGCCAGGTCGGCACCAGACCCCTCCCGGTGACGTCGGCGGCGTCGCGGTAGCCGCGATCGAGCACGTCGCGGAGGCCGTCCTGATCGAGGGTCGCGTTGAAGTCTCCGACGATCACCCAGGGCGCGCCGGACCCGGCCGTGGGCAGCGAGTCCATCGTTTCCCGCCAGCGCCCGATCGCGCCGGGCAGCGGCGTCAGCGGGTGGTAGTCGACGAGCCGGACCCTGCCGCCGCCGGGAATGGTCGCCTCGATCCGCGAGGACGACGTCGTCGCGGCGGTCTTCGGCAGGCTGTGGATCGCGAGGCTCGAGTAGACGCCGATGCCGGGCCGGCGCTTTCGCTTGTCGCATCGGGCAGGTGGGGCAGCCGCAGGAGGACGATCGAGTGGGGCAGGAAGCGTTCGATTCCGGCGCGCCGAAGGGCGCGATCGAAGCCGGGGTCCAGCTCCTGGACCGCGAGAACGTCGGGCCGAAAGCGGCGGACCAGGGCGACCAGCGCCGCCGGGTCGGCGTTCCCGCGGTAGAGGTTCGCGGAGAGCACGTCGAGGGTCTGGGCGCCGGGCGGGACCGGTTCGCCTGCCCCCGAGACCCTCGGCAGCACGACTCCGACGAGCGAGATCGCAGCCAGCGCCGCGACCAGTGCCGCGGCCCAGTTCCGCAGGGCGACGACGACGCCGGCGGTGAGGACGGCGAGCGCCGTGACGAGCGGCGTCAAGGCCATCAGCGGGACGAGATCGGTGGTCCCCTCGAGGCCGAGGACGCGGATGAACGCCCAGGCGAAGAAGGGAAGGACGAGCAGCCAGACCGGCCAGTGGCGACGGGCGCCGAGCATCGGCGCAGGCTAGGAAGCGAGTCTCAAGCGTTTCTGAGTCGGTAGCGCAGGTAGGCGACCCGGGAGCCGAACTCCTTCGTCTCGACCAGTTCCAGCTCCGCACGTTCCGAGAGGGCCGGGAAGAAGGGTGTGCCGCCGCCGAGGAGGACGGGGCTGACGAAGAGCCGGTACTCGTCGATCAGCCCCAGCTCGACGGCGGCTGAAGCGAGGCCGGCACCGCCGACGGCCAGGTCCTTCCCCGGCTGCTCACGGAGCTCGGCGACCTCCTCGGCGAGGCTGCCCGTGGCGAGCCGGGCGTTGCCCTCGACCGTCTCGAGGGTCCTCGAGAAGACGACCTTTGGAGACGCCCTGCCAGATACGGGCGAACTCGCGCTCGGCCTCCGGCAGCGCAGGCCTCCGATCGGCGGTCTCCCAGTAGGACATCTCCTCGTAGAGCCGGCGTCCGCAGAGGTGCACGTCCACCTCTTCCATCTGGCGGTTGTGGAAGCGGTGCAGCTCCTCGTCGGGCGCCGTCCAGTCGATCTCGCCTCCCGGCCCCGCGATGAAGCCGTCGAGCGAGACGCCCATCGAGTAGATGAGCTTCCGCATCAGGCGGTCGGCTTCGACTCCGCGCGCCCCCGCGCCCAGCCTCCGAGCGCGCCGAGCAGGGCGCCGAAGAGGGCGGTAATCAAGACCAGCAGGATCGCCGGGTGAGGCAGGTCTGCCTTCGCCGAGCTCCCCTCGATCTCGTGGGCGATCAGGATCGAGGCGCCGAACAGGGTTCCGCCGACGATCCCGCGGATCGACCCCTCGCGCGAGCCGGGGTGCTCGAATCCAGCCAGGTAGCCGCCGGCGATCGAGAGCACGGTCGCGATCAGGTACGCCGACTTCGACGAGCCGAGGAGGATTCCGCAGACGGCGCCGAAGACGATCGGCCCGCCGAAGACAAGCACCCCCTGCGCGACCCGGGGCCTCGAAGAGAGAAGTGGGATCAGGCCGCGGATCGGGGCGTCTCCAGCGACCCGAGGACCTTGGCCGAGTCGATGTAGTTGCGGATCGAGACCACCTTGCCGTCCCGCCACTGGCCGACGTGGGCGAAGCGTGCCTCGACCGGGGCCCCGGTGGCCCTGACCTGCGCCCGCCAGGTGCCGAGGACCACCAGCGAGTCGCCCGCCGGCAGGAACTCCTCCGGCTCGGGATAGGCGTTTTCGAAGAGAGCGCCGATCGCTTCCAGGTGGGGGATCACCTCCGGCAGCCCGTGGAGATCGCCGCCGCCCGGGATCGCATCGGAGATCTGCCACTCCAGCTCCGGGTCGAGGTACTCGAAGAAGGCGAGGTCTTCTTCCTTGAACAGCCGGTAGAGGCGGCGGGAGATCTCGACGGTCTCCTCGCTGACCTGATCGACGTCGTCCGGCACGGCTTCCGACCCTAACCGATCGAATCGAGGCCGCATAATTGACGCGATGAACAGAGGGCACCCCCCGTGGTTCTTCCTCTTCCACGCACTGGGCAGGCCCGGCGCGGCCATCGCTTTCACGCTCGTGCTGATGGGGGTGCTGGCGATCCGCTACTGGCCGCCGCTGACCGCGCGGATCGAACGCTGGTGGCGATCGAGGTGAGCGCGCCGCTCGGCATGGGGCGGGCTGGACTCGAACCAGCGACCAAGGGATTATGAGTCCCGTGCTCTGACCAACTGAGCTACCGCCCCTCGAGGGGGGATTATCGCTCGCCGAGGGCGTCCCGGCGAGCGAGGGGGATCAAGTTCCCCAGTTGCCTCCGGACGGGCAGCCACCGACTTTTTCGGTGTTGCATTTGAATGCCAGAGTTCCGGCGTTGTTTTCGACCC
This sequence comes from uncultured Solirubrobacterales bacterium, assembly GCA_963795295.1. GTDB lineage: Bacteria > Actinomycetota > Thermoleophilia > Solirubrobacterales > 70-9 > VRUE01. The sequence goes on along the minus strand of CAWCHE010000002.1, from coordinate 79,085 downwards.
AGAACTTCTGCGTCGTGCTCGACCCCTGAACCGTAATTTTGTATTTGGTCGGAGTTGCTTCGTTGACTTCGAGGCCGGTCGCGCTGTTGAGCGTCGGCTCGATTTTTTTCAGCGCCGCAACGTCGGCCTATTTCGTACGAGCCGTTGTTGTCGGTCGAGTAGGTCTCCATCGCCACCTGGGCGCTGTGGACGTACTCCTTGGCCTTCGCATCCCCGGCCTTTGCCTTCTGGTTGAAGAAGGCGGGCAGGGCGATGGCGGCGAGGATCCCGAGGATCAGCATTACGACGAGGAGCTCGATCAGAGTGAATCCGTCTTCCCCTCGTCCGCGAAGTCGATTCTGAAGTAGTGAGTTCATGGCCGCTCTATCGGCAGCAGCCGACCACTCCTAAATTATTTTTGTAAAAACGGGAGCGTCCTCGCACTACCTGCTTTTCGGCCTCGCAGCGCCCTTCGAGCAGGCGGTCTTGATCGAGGCGCTCGTCTTGACGACCTTCCCGTTCTGGCCGGTGAAGACGAGCTGGGTGACCGGCGCCTGACGGCAGATGTCGCGGGTATTGACCAGGTAGCCGCGCTTGCCGCCGAAGATCGTCAGCTTGAAATCGCCGATCGGAGCATCGGGCACGACCGGGGCCGTCGTCTGCAGACGTCCGCCCTTGACCGTGGTCGTGTCGGCCCTCGGCACCAGATCGACCTGGCCGTTGAGGATGAACGCCAGCCGCGGCAGGCCTCCCGAGCCCGAGACCGCGTAGACGGGGCCGGAGAGCGGCTCGTCGAGGAGCGGCGTCGTCGTCGTCGCCCGCCCGATCGGCGAGCGGCCGGCGCACTCGGTCGCCGCCAGCTCCTTCTCCGAGCAGATGTTGCCGAGATGACGCTGGTCGATCTCGAACGCGCTCGAGAGCGTCACCGACAGCGATTTGATGTTGGCGTCGCCGTTCCTCGTCCGCATCTCGAGCAGGAGCGCCGGGTTCGCGGCTCTGCGAGTGGCCTTGCGGCCGCCGAGCTGCTTCATCGTCATGCTCGGCTTGAAGGGCAGCGTCGCGCAGTTGACGGCCTGGAAGTAGGAGCTGAAATCGGTGACGGTCCCTTCGTCGCCGATCCCCTGCGAGCCGACCGAGGACGGGCTGCAGTTGGTCGGATTGATCATGAAGCTCGGCTTGTCGATGTTGACCTGGATCGATCGCATCCGGATCGGGATCCCGCCGATGATCTTCGGGACAGTGTCCGAGACCGCGATCACGTGCGCGTCGGTCGGGTCGACGTCGATCGCGACCCGGACGACGACCGTGCCGTAGTCGTAGGGGCCCGCCAGCGCCGGCGTGATCGCGACGACCGACAGCGGGGCGCCCTTGAACGGGCCCGCCAGGTACATCCTTCCCACCGCGTGGAACGGGTGCGAGCCCGGGCCGGCGGCGACGTTGCTGGTGCCGATCGAGCTGCTCTGGGGGCAGCTCGGCGCGAGCTGCTCGGCGCGGCCGAGCTTCTCGGCGGCGGCGGCGATCGCCCCGTCGGGGCAGTAGGTGATCCCGCGCAGGCTGGCGGTCAGCCCCGGCGGCATCGTGAAGTTGAGGTCCCCGAGGTACTGGTCGCCGTCGTCGCGATCGAGTTTGAGGATGAAGCTCGAGAAATCACCCGCCACCGGCGTCGTCGTGCCCGCCGACAGGCGCGGGTGGAACGGCAGCTTGGTCCCGGGGCACTCGGAGCCGTGTGCGCCGGCGGTGATGGCGAGGTTCGGCCGCAGGGTCTGCGGCGCGTCGCGATCGTTCCAGGGGGTGAATTCGGCTTCGGTCGAGTAGATCGCGCAGCGATTGGGCGTCGCCATCAGGCCCCTGTCTGAGGCGAAGAGGTGCATGTCGAACTCTTCGAACGGAACCTGAGGGAGGTCGGTGAGCCGGATCCTCAGCCTTCCGGTCCGCGGGTCGGGGATGACTTCGGGTGTGAGCTTCGCGTGGATGCCGAAGCCGTCGAAGAGCATGAACAGCCGATACTGGTTCCCCGGCCGTGGTTCACCGATGTAGATCGAGCCCGTCAGCGGCGCGTTGAGCGCCGGGGTGATCACGTCCACGGTCCCGATCTTGGCCGTGTCAGGGCAATGGCTGGGCAGTTCGTTGTCGAAGTTGGCGTCGGCGTCCGAGCAGGCCAGCTGACCGTCGGCCGCGTCGGGGTTGATCGTCAGCCCTTCGGGCATCACGACCGTCGCCGAGCGCATCTCCGACGGCGAGTTGGTCAGTCCCAGCACCTGCTTGGCGATCAGCTGCATGTTGAGCCCGCTCGGCGCGTCGGCTTCGTCGGTCGTCAGGCCGACGTTGAAGACCGGACGGAAGACCTCTGAGCTGCAGTTGGTGGTCTGCGGGTATTCGGCGCTCGCGGTCGAGGGCGTCGGGTCCTTGTAGGTGGTCACCGAGAGCGCGACGGGAAGCGTTTTTTCGGTGCATATCGTCGGGTTGTCGATCAGCGGCCTGACGAGGACGCCGGCCGTCGGCGTTTTCGCCAGGGCGAGGCATTTGGTCGGGTTGGGAACCAGTTCCCCGGGACAGCCGGAGGGGGCGCCGGGCTGGCCGATCGGGAATCGGAGTTCGTCGTTTTCGGGGCTCGCCGGGAAGCCCCAGATCATCAGGTTCACGTCGCGCAGCGGGATCTGCTGGGTGATGCCGCTGACGGCGACCGTGAGGCCGTAGTCGCTTCCGGTGCGGACCTTGATCGGGATCGTGATCGGGATGTTCACTCCCGGGACGGTGAAGGCGAAGCGGGCCGTTTCGGTTTCCCCGGCCGGTTCCATGTCGTAGACAGGGGCGACGCCGAAGATGTGGAGTGGGTCCCCTTCGTAGTTGCCGCGCAGCCCGATCCAGCCGACCTGCGAGAAGGACGGGCATTCGTTGAAGGCGAAGTTGATGTTGCTGCAGCGCGGCACGGCCTGCGGGTTCCCGAAGATCCCCGTCGGCCATTTGACCTCGATCGACTTCGCGACTTCGCCGCCGTTCTCGATCACCCCGGCTTCCGGCAGCGTGAACTGCGTCTGGATGTTCGGATGGCCGCCGGCCTCGGTGTTCGAGCTGGTGACTTTGAAGAATTCGATCGCCTGGTCGGCCTGGGCCGAGCCGCAGGCCACCGCCAGCGTCGCCAGGCACGCGATAAGCGCCAGGACCATCCGCATCGTCGCCCTCTCCTTGCTCATCTTCTCAACCATGCTTTCCGGAGTCCGGTGAGTGTCTTGGCCGGCGCTTCTTGTGCTTCTTGACGCACTTGCCGTGGCGTTTGACGGTGCCCTTCCTGCATGACTTGCCCCCCGCTTCGCCGCCGATCGCGTTGCCCGCTCCCGTCGTCGTTCCGGCGCCGGTGATCGTCCTGATGTCCGGCGCCGGGGCGGCCTGGGTGCCGGGGCCGTGGCACTCGTCAGACGCCGCACACGGCGGGGTCGGTGCATCGACCGGGAAGCCGCCGCCCTCACGGGCGTCGTAGATCTTGACCGCGCCGCCGTTTTCGTCCTCGGGCACCAGCACCTGGCGGGTGAAGAAGTAGACGTCGACGCCGTCCTCGCTCGCCGTCAGCAGGGATGAGTCGGCGTTGGCGGAGCCGCTGGAGATGCGGTTGACGGCGGTCCCGCCCGACCACTCGTAGACGTCGAGGTGTTCGTTGGTGTCGCTCAGCACCATGCCTTCGGCGGAGGTGAAGAACACGCGCCCGTCTTCGGTGACGTCGATCCCGTCGGGCGCGAGGACCGTGTCGGCTTTCGCCGCGGCGCCGCTCGGCGGGCAGGACGCGCACTCGACTTTGCCGGCGCCGGCGTCATAGCGGAAGACCTCCATGTGCCCGAGGTTGGAGAAGCCGGTCAGGGGCTGGAGCGAGCTGAAGACCGCGAAGGCACCTCCCGGCGTGACCTGGAAGTCGGCCGTGCTCCGAGTCGAGGCGTGGCGGACCCCGTCGACGATCGCCGGGTTGTCAACCGGGGAGAAGGCGGGTTCGAGGTAGCCGAACTCGACCAGAGCCCCGTTGCTGGGAACGTAGGAGTGGTGGTTCTGGCCGTTCACGGCGATGCCGCGGGAGCCGCTGATCGCGCCGCCTCCGTAGGTCGCCACCAGTTCGCCGGCGGCCGAGTAGACGACGACCTGGCTGCCCTGGTCGACGTGGAGCTCGCCGCTCGAGGGATCGACGTAGACCGCGTTGCCTTTGCCGTCGATCTGGGTCCCGGTCTGGTTCGTCGGCGTGGCCGCGAAGCTGGCGGCGCTGAAGCTCTTGACCGGGCCCTGGGCCCAGTTGACGCCGTAGACGCGGCCGCCCCCCGCCGCCACCTGACAGGGGCTGAAGCCCGGGGTGTGGATGCCGGTGACCGTGTAGTCGGAGTCGTCGATCGGCGCTGCCGCGGTCGGCTTCGGCAGGTAGCGCCAGATGTTGCCGTTGTAGTCGCCGGTGTAGACCGCGCCCGTGCTCTGGTCGACGGTGACCCCGCAGAGATACCCGAGCGAGCCCTGCGAGGTGCCCACTCCGGTCAGGGTGCCGAGCGCCGCACCGGTGGAGGAGAACACTGAGACTTTGGTGCCCCCTTCGGTGACGTAGAGGTCGCCGCTCAGGATGCCCGACGAGCCATCGACGTCGATCTGGCTTTCGGAGGAGCCGGCCAGTGTCGCGGCGATGTGATTCGTGCCCGCGCCGGGTCCGGCGCTGAAATTGTGAGGAGACCCGTTCGCTTCGAAGCGGGAGACCTGCCCGGCCCCGCTTTCGTCGACGTAGATGTCGCCGGTCGCCTGATCGACGGCGCTGGCTTCCGCGTTGACGCCGCCGCCGGTGAGGTCGGCGTCGACGACCGGGTGCTGCGGGGCCGGCGGGATTTTTCCGACGCTCGAGTCGAGCAGGCCGACGAAGGTGGGATTGCCACCCGGCCGGACCACGTAGAGGTTTGCCTCGTTCGCTTCCCCCTCGCCGCCGTCGAGCTGCTCGGGACTGACGAAGTAGAAGGTCCCGTCGCGCGCGGCGACGCCGGCGCCGCCCGCGAACGCGACCGCGCTGCATTTCCCGTCGCCCGAGGCCGAGTTCCAGCTGTTCGGCGAGCCGGAGGGCGCGCACGCGTCACTGTTGCTGGGGGCGCCGTCCGAGCTGGTGGTGACCAGGCGCGGCGCCGATGCGGCGCCGACGGCGACGTCGACCTCGTAGATGTCGGCGCTCTGGTCGGTGTCGGAGCCGGAGAGTTTGTCGGTCGTCGTGTAGAAGACGCGCGACCCGTCGGCGGTCATGCCTGAGAAGAGGACACCCGAGGTGGCGCCGGGCGTCAGGTCCAGGGATTTCGCCGCGGTGCCGACGTGCATGTAGAGGTGGCTGCGGTCATTGCCGGCGGCATCGGAGGAGAGCTTCTTGGCGATCAGGACCCGCGAGCCGTCGCTCGAGAGGTCGAGCTCGGAGACGTCGGGACCGCTCAGAGTGGCGCCGGCGGAGTCGGTCGAGACGACCGTGGTGACGCCGGTCCCCAGGTCCCGCTCATAGATCGTCGGCGCCCCGGCGACGCCGGCTTCCTCGAATTTCTCGGTGGAGCCGAAGACCAGGTGCTCGCCGTCCGCGGAGAGGTACTTGGCCACGCCTCCCGCCGGCGCGCTTTCGCCCGTCGGGAGCGACCCGGCCATCCCCTCCGTGGGGGCTCCTTCGTGGAGCCGCAGGGGGATGTTGGTGCCGTCGCCCTGGAAGCACGGATCGCAGATGCCGGGGCCGCCGAAGGCGAAGGAGTCAAGTGTTGAGTCGGCGCCGAGGACCGGGGAGCCGTAGGGATCGCGATCCGCCATGCCTCCGGCCGGGATGCCGACGTATCGCGTCGCCCAGCCGGAGTCGGTGCGTTCGGCCAGGTACGGGTCGACCCCGTAGTTGGGCGGGTCACCGGCGACGCCGGGGATCGACCCGAAGTGGAGGCCGTAGAGGACGCGGTCAGGAGCGCTGGGGTAACCCTGGTAGGGCGTCTGGCCCGGGACGAGACTCGACTCGACCTCGTACCCCCCGGCATTGCCGGCGGAGACGAGCTCGTAGGCGCGGCAGTCGGGGAGCAGCGAGGCGCTCACCTGCTGGCGGACCAGAGCGTTGGCACAGTGATCGTCGCTGGGAGGCGACGGGTAGGTGTGGAAGAAGTACTCATAGGACCCGTCGCCGGCCCCGTTTTCGGCGACGAGGCGGACGTAGTAGCCGGTGTCGGGCGTCAGGCCGGTGGCCGTTGCCTGAGCCTGTTCGGCGCCGAGCCGGGCTTTTAGGAAGGAGTCTTCGACCGGGACCTGGCTGCAGGGATTCGACTCGCAATCCTGGGTCCCGAACTCGAAGTGGTAGTGGGTGGTGCCTCCGCGAGGATTGATCTGGGCGGTGAATCGGGCGCCGTCGGTGTTGACGCGATCGACGACCACCGGGGTCAGGGTCGGGGGCGTCGACGCCTCGAAGCTGCGGTCGGAGCTGTAGCTCCAGTAACCATCCGCGTTCCTCGAAGCGACCCGGTAGTGGTAGGACTGGCCGGTCGTCAGGCTGCCGACCGCGGCGCTCACATCCTGGTCGGCCGAACCGTCGAAGGCGTTCCCCTCGGCGCATTCGATTTCGCCGTTCAGGTAATGGGTCGTCGTGCCCCATTCGAATTTGCAGTCGGTCGTGATCACGCCGTCGGGGTTGACGACGCCCTTCATCACGGCGCTGATGCCGTCGGGATGCGCGGCCGGCTGGGTCGAGGTGTCCGGGACCGTGACCGCCGCCCCCTGCTTGAAGACGTCGATGTGAGGCGAGCCCTTGAGGTTGGTGACGTAGACGTCCTTGGTCGCCTGGTCGACGGCCACCCCCTGCGCTCCTTCGAGCCCCGTGAAGGAGCCTTCGGCTGCTCCGAAGGAGACGATCGGCGCCCCTTCAGGCGTGTACTGCGTGACCCGTTCGTTGCTCTCGACCGCGTAGATGTCGTCGTTTTCGAGGTCCGCGGTCGAGTACTGGGTCGGGACGTAGCTGACCTGGAGGCTCTCCTTGTCGTCGAACCCGTCTTCGCCGATGCAGCAGGTGACGTTGGCCTTGCCCTTGGAGTATTTGTAGAGGCCGGGGCCGCCCTGATTGAAGTTGGTGGATTTCTGCAGGTATGCGTATCCCTGGCTGTCGAAGGTCGTCGAGCAGGGCTCCTGTTCGGAGAAGAAGGCTTCAGACGGAGTGGGAAAGCCCGTGTTGGGATCGATCTGGTACACCCACTGGGTGCTGCCCTGGTAGATGAACCCGTCGGGGTCGATGCCGAGGCCGCATGACGCGTACGTGTTTCCGGCACCACCTTTGATCCGTTCGCTGCCGTCGGGGTTGAGGTTGACGATGTTGCCTTTCGGACGGTTGCCGAAGACCCATAGCCCCTCGTTGTGACCCGTGTTGTCGAAGACCATGTCGTTGCCGCCGGTTCCGACCGAGAACGAGCTGACGCCGGCGAGGGCGGTGAACGCCTGCGCCTGGCCGGCGGTGTTGAACTGGCTCACCCAGTTTTCGCCCGTGCAGCACCCGACCAGATGGCTGTCGAGCACGTAGACCCGACCGTTGCTCTGGTTGATCGCGACTTTCGTCAGCCCGTTGGTGAAGGCGCCGCCGGTCGAATCGTGGCCATCGAACGATTTGAGGAATTCGTAGGGGCGAATCTGATGTGCGGACGCCGACCCTGCGATCGCAAGGAGGACGAGGGCCGCGCCTGTGGCGGCGAGGAGCAGGCGTCGCTTCGCGTTCATCGCCCGCCCCCCGGCCTCGAGCCGGCTTCTCGGTCGTGGCGCTTGTGCCGCGCCTTGCCGCCGCAGGTCGTCTTCAGCTGCGGCTGCGAGTTGCTGAGGCGGTTGTTCTGGCCGACCATCCGCACGGTCGCCCGCTTGACGCTGCCGCAGAGGCTCTCGCTGTTCTGGAGCAGCCCCCTCGAGCCGCCCGCGAGATCGAGGACGAACCGGGTGACGGGCGCGTCGGGCAGGCCTTCGAAGGTGGTCCGCAGGGCGCCGCCTTTGACGGTGTCGATGCGGCCGGCCAGCTCGATGTCGAACTGACCCCGGAGGTCGACGACCAGATCGGGCAGGTCATTGCTCGACGAGCGCAGGTAGACGTTGCCTTTGAGCGGCTGGCCGAGCAGCGGCGTGACCGCTTCCGCGGTGCCGATCAGCGAGCCGGCGGGGCAGGCGCTCCTGGCGAAGTCGACCCGGGTGCAGATCGTCTTGATGTGGTTGTTGTCCAGCAGCTCGCCCTTGGGCAGCGCCACCGAGACGCTCTTCGCGTTCGCCTCTTCGGCCCCGGTCGTCAATACCGCGTGGATCGCCGGATGGCCGCGGCGTTTGACACCACCGGTGAGCTTCATGCTGAGTCGAGGGGCGAACCCGAGGCTGGCGCAGTTCGCGGCCTGGAACGGAGCGCTCGGATGGGCCACGCCGCCTTCGGTGCCGGTGATCGTGGACTCGGTGGCGAACTGGTCGCAATCGGTCGGGTTGAGAGTGAACTGAGGCCTGTTGAGGCTGACCAGGACCGAACGGATCCGCAGCGGCACGCCGTCGAGGACCAGCGGCAGTGGATCCGAGGTCGTCGTCACCCTCGCCGTGGCGGGGTCCACATCGATCGCCGACCTGACCACCACGTTGCCGAGGTCGTAAGGGCCGGAGACGGCCGGGACGACGACGGCGAGGCTGAGCGGCGCGCCCCGGTAGGGCCCGGCCAGATAGACGCTCCCCCCCAGGAAGAGCGGATGGGTGCCGGCGCCGACCGAGGTCGTCGTCGTCCCGATCCTCGACGCCGCCGGGCAGCTGGGGGCGGCGAGCTCGGCGAGGCCCGATTGTCCGCTCGCGGCCAGCGTGGTGAGGGTCGGGTCCGGGCAGTACGGGGTGCCTCTGAGACGCGCGAGGAGCCCCGGCGGCGGCTGGACCCCGATCGCGCTGAGGTCCTGCTGGCCGTCGTCGCGGGTCAGCTCGAAGCTGAAGGGCGAGTACTTGGCGGCTGTCGTGTCCGCCGAGCCGGCCCGGATCGACGGTTCGAACGGCAGCGCGGCGGCGGGGCACGGGGAGCCGCCCGGGCCGGAGGTGACCTCGAAGGTGCCGAGCGAATGCTGCGGCGGCAGGACGTTGTCCCAGGGGACGAATTCGCTTTCGACCTTGTACGTGCCGCAGTGGGTCGGGGTCGCCAGCAGCCCTCTTTCCGAACCGAAGAAGTGCATGTTGAACTCGGTCAGCGGCGACTGCGGAAGCGACGGGAAGGAGACCATGAGGCGACCCGTCTGCGGGTCAGGGCTGACGACGCCGGTTAGCTTGAAGTGGGTCCCGAAGCCGTCGGCGGCGATCACGAGCCTGAAGCGTTCGCCCGGCTTCGGCTCGCCGAGGTAGATCGCTCCCGGTATCGGCGTCGGCAGCGCGGAGCTGTCCAGCGTCAGCGTCCCGACCTTCGAGAACTCGGGGCAGCTCGCGGGGCCGCGCGTCCCGATCGCCGTGTCGGCGTCGGCGCAGCTCATCTTGCCGTCCGCCGCGTTGGGGTTGATCGAGACGCCCTCCGGGAAGGTCGTGGTCACGGATTTGATCTCCGAGGGCGAGGGTGTGGTCGCGCTCAGCTCCTGCGGGACCCGCAGGTCGACGTCCACGCCGGCCGGAGAGTCGGTCTGCGTCGTGGTCGGCTTGGCGGTCAGGCTCGGGTTGAATGTGAGCTGTTCACACCCTGTGGTTTCAGGCCAGGCATAGTCGCTGCTTACCGAATTGTGAGTGTAATATTCGATCTCCAGTGTGGCTGTCAGCGGAACACCACACTCGGTCGGCGCCTGCAGGAACGGAACCGGAGGAATGTTCGCCTGGATCCCCGTCACTTCGGGACAGGCGTCTTCACCGCTGCAGATCCCGAACCCTTTCAGCGGCGGAATGAAGCGCTGGTTGTCATGGGAGTGATCCGCCGGCACGCCCCAGAGTTCGACCGCGAGTGAGTTGAGGGGAAGCGGGTGGTAGACGGGCGAGCTTTCGACGTCGAGCCCGTAGTCGCTCTCGGTGCGACCGTTGAGGCTGATGAAGACGGGGGCGGCGACCAGGGGAACCCAGAAGGCGGTCAGCCCGGCTTCTTCGGGATGGGGTGTGACGCTGTAGAGCGGCGAGTAGGCGCCGGCGAAGAGCGCCTCGATCTTGCCGACCTGTGAGGCCGCCGGGCACCTTCCGGACGAGAACTCAGCCAGTTCGCAGGTCGGGACCGCGTGCACGTTGCCGATGAATCCCGAGGGGAAGTGCTGGGTCAGGATCCGGGCGTCGTCGCATCCGCAGGGGTTGCTCGGCGCTTTTTGCTGGCCTTCGTCGAAGGTCCGGTTGTCCCATTCCATATGCATCGAGACGTTCGGGTGGCCGCCCGCCTGGGTTCCACTCGGCGTCATTTCCCACTTGGTGATTCCTTCGTAGGCTTGGGCGGGCACGGACCAGGCCAGGAACGCGGTCACCGCTGCGATCAGGAGCAGGAATTTCCGTGCGTCAACCATTGCGATGACCTCTCCGGGCGCGGTGCCCTCTGCGATGACGCTTCTTGTGGACCTGCTTCTTGCGATGCCCTCTCGCCTTCCCCGGCTCGGGCAGGTTGCCGCTGCCGCCGAGGCTGGCTCCGGTGTTGATCACCGGCTCGGCCGCGGGCGCGCTGCCGGCTCCGTGACACTCGTCGGCGGCGACGCACGGCCCAAGGTCCGGGGCGAAATCGAAGCCGCCCGAGGTGCGGGCGTCGTAGATCTTGAGGAAGTCGCCGTTCTTGTCTTCCGGAGCCAGGGTCTCGAAGGTCGAGAAGTAGACGTCGGTGCCGTCGCGGCTGACCGATTCGAGGCCGGTCCGCAGGCTGCCGAAGAAGGCCGAGAGGAGTTCCAGCCCGCCGGTGCTGTCGTGATTGCCGGTTCCGGTGCTGATCAACCGGGGATGCCCGCCGACGTACTCGTATACGTCGCGGATCCCGTCGGTGTCCTGCGGAACCAGCGATTCCTTGCTGGTGAAGAACGTGCGCCCGTCGTTGGCCATGAAGGGCCCGCCTTCGGAGACCGTCAGTTCTTCGGCCGCGGTCGGCGCGCTTCCGGACGGATTGCAGGACGCGCACCGCAGCTGCCCCAGGTCGGCGTCGTAGACATACGCCTCGCGATGTCCGGCCGGGTCGTATGCGGTCAGCCGTGACTTCGTCACGAAGGCCGCGAAGCGACCGTCCGGCGCGATCGTCGAGCGTTCGATCTGCGTGCCCGGGTCCATCGTCGCCACGAACTGGATATGGCCGTTGCGGTAGAGGTAGAGGTTGCGCTCATTGTCTCCGCCGACGATGCCCGGAGCCAGGTCCTCCGGCGAGTAGAAGTAGACGTCGCCGCTCTCGTTGGCGAGCAGGTCGTCGTTGCCCTTGACGTGGGCGATCAGTTCGAAGTATTCCGAGCCGTTGAAGAATTCCGGGGTCAGCTGTTCGACGCCGCATTGGGAGATCCAGGTGGGGTTGCAGGAATCCGAGTTGCCGAGCGCCCCGTTCTGGGAGAGCAGGGTGATTTTGTCTCCGGCTTCGGTCCACCTGTAGAGGTCGGCGCTGGTGTCGGTGTCCTGCGGCGAGAATTTTTCGCTGCTGACGAAGACGACCTGCGAGCCGTCGCGGGTCATGTCGACGAAGTTGACCTCTTTGCCGCGCGACACTTCGTAGGTGAGTTTCGCGCTCGTGTCCCGCATGTAGAGGCGGGCCGGCGATTTGAGCATGTAGGCACAGCGGAACGGGTATTCGTTGACGTTGCAATATGGGTTCGTCGTTCCCGCCAACAGGATCCGCCTGCCGTTGTCGGAGACACCGGCGATCCCGGTCACCCGATTCGGGTCGCCGGCGACCGAGGGCTCGGCCTCGATCGGGTCGCCGTTGGCGTCGTAGGAGATGACTTCGACCGTCTTCGCGGCGAGGTCGTTCCGGTAGACGGATCCCGGGACCGCTGTGCTCCCTTCAGGGGCGAACTTGGTCTGGGTCGAGAAGAAGTACTGGCTGAAATCACCCGAGAACTGCTGGTCTCCCTTGAAGCGGTCCCCGCCTTTGACCGTGTTGACATTGGTCGGAAGCCGCCCGAGCCGGGTCCCGTCCGCCTTGTAGAGGTAGGGGGAGTTCGATTTCGGGACTTCATGCTGTTCGTTGTTTTCGCCGGGCTCATACCGCGGGCCGATGTAGTCGGCGCAGACGTCCTGGTCGTCGGAGCAGTTGCGGCCGAACCCGAACAGCGTTTCGTTCCCCTTCAGCCCCGGCATCGCGGTCGTCCAGCCGGTGTTGGTCCGTGTCGCCAGGTAGACGTCGACAATCGAGTTCGGCGCGTCCTGCCCCGCAACCGACCCCAGGCCGCCCATGTAGCTGAAGCGGGACGGGCTGTTCGCGTACCCGAAGTTGACCGGGCTCTCCGCGTAGCCGGAGAAGGTCGCGGCGAAGTTGAAGAGGCCTTCGGCCGGGAGAATCTGCACGGCGCCCGCGTAGCCGGGTGTGACCAGCTCGTAGGCGCGGCAATCCGGCAGGTAGTTGGCCCCCGTCAGCGCCCGCACGTGGGCGTTCGGGCATTCGGGCGGACGGAAGTCGAAGGTGGTGTCGTCGCTTGTCGACGTCCCCCATTTGTTGGTGGCGATCACGCGGTAGTGGATCGTCGCGCCCTGCGTGAGGCCTTCGAGGTGGGCGTTGACCGCGACGGGAGCGTTGCCGGAGCCGATCGTGGCTTTGCTCGCCGGAATCGACTGTCCGTATCCCGGCGTCGTCCCGTATTCGAACCAGTATTCGGTTTCGAAGCCGACCGGGTTGATCGTCGCGTGGAGATCGGCGCTCGAATCGGCGACGTTTTCGTCCCCGACGCCGGTGATCTCCGGCGCCGACGCGGTACGGAGGGTGAGGTCGGCACCGTGCGTCGTCCCGAGTTCGTTTTCGGCGACCAGCCGGTAGTGGTAGGTGTGCCCGCTCTGGATGTGGGTCAGGGGGGCGGAGGTCTGCTGCACGGTCCCGCTCGGGCCGCTGACGGGCTGCGCCGCGGTTTCCAACCCGTAAGAGGTGCTCGCCCCGTATTCGTACCAGTATTCGGTGGCGATCCCGTCGGGATCGAGCTGCCCGTTGAGCGTCGCGCTGTCCTGGTCGACGTCGGTCGCAGCCTTGGTTTCGAGATTGAGGACGGCCTTCGCTTCGAAGACACGGTCGCCCCCGAAGTTCGTGCCCGAACCGTTCCCGGCCTGAAAGCGGTAGTGGTAGTTTTTCCCGACTTCGAGCCCGGAGAGTTCGACGCTGACTTCCTTCGGGCTGCCATCCGGGTACGGGGTGGATTCGGTGCAGTTGACGAGGCCGGAGCCGTAGGTGACTGATTTGCCGAATTTGGCGCCGCAGCTTTCGATCTGACCGCCGCCGGCCGGATCGACGGTTCCCCGCAGCGTCGCGGTCGTGTGCCCGATGTCGGCTATCGCGATTTCCTTGGTCGTCACCGTGGGAAGGACATTGCCCTTGCCGAATTTGACGATCTTGTCCGGCTCGGCGGTCGTGTAGACGTTTCCTGATTTGTCGATGGCGACCCCTTCGCCGGTGCCGAAGCTCCCGTTGTTCAGGTACGGCTCGCCGAAGGCGGGCCCGTTCTGATGGACCGGGTCGCCGGCGACGCCGCCGCTGTAGGGGACGATCTTGGTGCCGACGTTCGCGTAGACGTCGTTGTTCGACAGATCCGTATCGAAGCTATGTCCTTCGAGCGCGCACGTGTTGCCGCCAAAGGTGGCGATCGGCCCTTTTTCTGGACACTGCAGCGACGGGAAGGCTTCGATTTCGAATTTTTCGTTCAGGTAGGGCGATTGATGGCCGACGACGATGCCCGCCTTTTCCCCGTACTTGATTTTGAGGTTGTCATTGAATTCCCCCGCCTCGTACTTGCCGAAGCTCCCGTTGCCGTCGAAGTAGGCCCCTCCCCACTCGACCCAGACCGCCCCGGTGTTGTCCGGGCGGATGCGAGCGCAACAGGGCCCGTACTGGTCGCCATCTTCGCGCCCAGGCTGGATGCGTTTGATTTCCTGGAAGGTCTGCGGCTCGAATTTGGTGATGTGGCCGCCGTAGAACGACTCATAGGAGATGTAGATGAAGCCGTTCTGGTCGATGCCGACTCCGTCGGGGCTGCCGTTCGCCCATTCGCTCGCCAGCGTCGTCACGTACTTTCCCGCGGGGTCGAAGACGTCGACGCTGCCGCTGCCCCAGTAGTTGAAGACGTATATGTAGCCGGCGCGGACGCCATTGGAGGTGTCGACATCGATGAAGTTCTGGAGCCCGAATTCGCCGTTCGGGGAGGCGGGGTTTTCGTTGATTTCGTTGCTGCTGACGTAGGGGACGTTGGCCGTGAACGGGACCGGGGCGCCGTTCGCGTTGAATTTCCTGATCGAGCCGCGCTTTTCGTTCAGCCCTTCGCCGGTGCAGGAGACGTAGACGTTGCCCGCGGCGTCATTGGCGATGTCATTCGGCGCGCAGCCGGGGCCGGTCGGGAAGGTGGCGACGTAGGGATGGGTCGAGGCGGCCTCGGCCGATCCGGCCAGCAGCGCCAGAACCGTGATCGCCCCGAGCAGGGCCGTGACGGTCGTGCGGATCCCCCTCATGCGCCTTGCCTCCCGGTCGTCTTGTGGTGGCGCTTCTTGTGGTGCTTCCGTTTCACGCACTTACCGTTGTGACCCTTCAGGTAGCCCTTTCTGCAGGGAATCGGCTTGGCTAGCGGCTCACCGAACCCGTCGGCGGGGCCGGTGGTGAAGGTCTGATCCGGCCCCCGGGTGGTCCCGTACTCGTTGCTCGCCACGAGCCGGAAGTGATAGGTCGTGCTCGGCTGGAGGCCGCTCAGATCGGCCGACACCGGGTGGATCGAGGTGTCGGAGCCGACCGCCACGGTCCCGGTCGCGGACCCATAGGCACCCGATGCGCCGTACTCGAAGTGGGCCGAGGTCGTTCCCGAGGCCGGGTTGACCGCTCCGGAGAGGCGGGCGCCGGCCTGGCTGACGGCGGATGCGGTGGTCGATTCGATCCGCGGCGCGTCCGGGGTCGCCACCGTCTGGTCCGGGCCGTAGGTGGTGCCCGAGAAGTTGATCGCGATCACGCGGAAGTGGTAGACGGTCCCGGGCGTGAGGTTGCCGACGCTGGCGCTGACGGAGTGCATCGTCTTGTCGGCTCCGATCGAGCTGCCGATTTCGGTCGAGGACCCGTAGGCCGCGCTGGGGCCGTATTCGAAGGAGTAGACGGTCGCCCACCGATTCGGGTTGATCGCCGCTTCGAGGGTCACCGCGGTCGGGTGGACGCCGGAGGCCGTCGTCCCCTCGATTTCGGGCAGGGGCGCGGGGAGCGCGACGAAGGTCTGGTCTTCGCCGTAGGTGTTACCGAAGCTGTTGCTGGCCACCACCCGGTAGTGGTAGGTCTCGTAGCCTTCGTACTGGGAGATCGTCGAAGCGATCTGGTGGGCGCCCGGCGCCGCGCCCGCGTCAGAGCCGGGAGCGGCCTCGCTGACCTGACCGTAGCCGCCCGTGAGGCCGTATTCGAAGTAGTAGTGGGTGTCTTCGCCGTTGCCGGTGTATTCGGCGTTGAGCGTCACCGTGTCCTGCCCGATCGCGGTCGCCGGTTTCGTCACGACACTCGTCACGGCCGGAAGCGTGGTGAAGGACTGGTCGGCTCCCCTGGTCGTCCCGAGGCTGTTGGTGGCGACGACGCGGTAGTGGTAGGTCGTCTCGAGCTCGAGGCCGGCGAGCGGCAGCGACACCGGTTCCGCCCCGCTCGGAGAACCGGCGTCACCCTCCGGCGTCAGGCTCCCGTAGGACTCGGTCTTGCCCCATTCGAAGGCGAAGGTGGTGCCGTCGCCGTCACCCAGGAAAGAGCCGTTCAGGGTGACGCTCTTCCTCGCGACGTCGGTGGCCGCCGTGGTGGTCAGGGCCTGAACCGCCGGCAGCGTTTCGAAGGTGACGTCGTTGCCGCGCGTCGTACCCTGGCCGTTGGTCGCGACCACCCGGTAGTGGTATTCGGTCTCCGGTTCCAGCCCTTCGAGCTCGAACGTCAGCGGCGTGGCCGGCGGGTACTGCGGCGACCCCGCGCTCGACCCCGGGCCCGAGCCCGGTTCGTAGGTTTTGTGCCCGTAGCTTTCGCTGAGGCCCCATTCGAAGTAGTAGGTGGTCGCTTCTTCGTTCCCCTGGAAGCTTCCGTTGAGCCGCGCCGCGATCCGGGTGACGTTTTCCGCCGGGAGAGTCCCGAGGCCGTCGACGTTGTGAGGGGTGATCGTCTTGTCGGCGCCGAAGTTGGTGGCTCCGGCCGCGTTCTTCGCGACCAGGCGGTAGTGGTAGAGCGACTCGGCGGCGATCGGGAGGTCGGCCGTGACCGCCTGGTCTGAGCTGAAAGGGGCCGCGGGCGAGCAGTCCTGCTTCGATCCATAGCTCGGCGAGGTGCCGTATTCGAAATAGCATTCGACGACTTCACCGGCTCCGTCGGGGCTGACGGTTCCGCTCACTTTGCGCTTGCCGACGGGATCCCCGGTTTCCACGAGAGGAGCCGGGGCGCCGACGTACACGTTCACCCGGCCCTTCGAGTAGCCGTCGGTCTGGGCGGTGGTGTAGACCCGGTTCGCCGCCGAGTCGACGGCCACCCCCGACTGGTACCCGACCGAGGAGGGGTCGTTGGAGTTGCCGATGCCGAATTCATGGGTCGGGTCGCAACCGGGGCTCGCTGCGGTAAGGGTGACCGCGCAGGGTGCGCCCAGGGCGTCGAGCGGCTGCCCGCTACCGTCGACCCTCCATTCGTCGATCTGGGTGTTGCTGTTGCTGAGGTCTTCGAGCACGAGGTAGACCGTGCCGGTGGCGGGGTCCGCGTCGATGTCCCGCCCGTAGAGGCTGCCGGGGTTGTAGAAGAACTTCGAGAGGCTGACGAATTCGGCCCCGTTCGCGGTCTTCGATCGCTTGACGCTGCCGTCTTCGCCGTTGAGGTAGTTGTTGAAGCCCGACGGCGACCAGGCGAAGCCGGTCCCGAGGCTGAAGCTGAGTTCGTATTCGCCGAGGTAGGCGCCGCTCTCGGAGAACCTGCTCAACCTCTTGACCGAGTAACCCGAGGGGACGAGAAGTTCGCCGGCGGAGTCGACGTCGATTCCCCTGATCC
This sequence comes from uncultured Solirubrobacterales bacterium, assembly GCA_963795295.1. GTDB lineage: Bacteria > Actinomycetota > Thermoleophilia > Solirubrobacterales > 70-9 > VRUE01. Next base: position 62,026 of record CAWCHE010000002.1, on the reverse strand, counting down.
CTTCGAAGCTCCCCAGTTCCGTCGTTTCTCCGCGCAGGACGCCTCCCACCCCCCAGCCGGTGAGGAGATGGCCGTTTTCGTCGTACTTGATGACCCGTTTTTCGCCGTCGACTATGTAGACGTCCCCGCGCGACGGGCCCGATGTCTGGTCGATGGCGATCTTGTTGGGGTTTTCGAACTGGTCGTCGGCGCCGCCTTCGGCTCCGGCCTGGCAGGTGTCCCCCGAGGCGGCGGTGCAGACGTCGCCGCCGGTGCTGGCGTTGACGCCGCCGCCGAACATGAGGATGAAGTGACCGTCGGGGCCGAACTTGACGACGCGGTGGTGGCCGGCGTCGTCGACGTAGACGTCACCCGCCGAGGGGCCGGTCGAGTTGTCGACCTCGATGTTGGGGATGCTGGCGGAGAGTTCGTTGGTTCCGGAGCCCGTGAACGAGAAGGAGAAGGAGTGCCCGGCATCGACCGCAAAGGCGGAGGGGGCGAAAACCGCGAGCGCCGCGACGGCAAGGGTGAGGGAGGCGACAATCGCGAACCGCTCCTTCGAGTCTCCCACTCCCGCTTCCCTTTCATACCCGAAGCCCCTGGCGGCCGCCCGTGGCACGCCCTGGCCCTCTCTCGTCATTCCCTGAATCCCTCGGGGGCCATTTCCAGTGGCTCCCTGCCCCATCCCGAGTCGAGGCGAGATGAAGATAAACGCTTACATTCCTGGTGTCAAGAGGGCTTTTATCTATTGGCCCCCTGCTAGTCTCACGCAGCCGGTGAGATCGCAGAGATAACCCGGAAAGCCTGGCACAAAGCTAAAAGACGGGAAGTACTCGATGCCGGGAAGGTCGGAAGCAACTGTGTACCGGGACATTCCCGAAAACGGGTCCAGCGAGCCTGCCGCAGCCTTCGTCGACCCACTGGTGGCGGAGGCGATGACGCCTTGGGGGAAGGCCGGGACGCTGCGCGAGCGCCGCCTGCGACCGGGCCCGGGGGTCCCGCGACGAGACGTCGAGCGAAACCAGCGTGAGCGGATCTTCGGAGCTACCGTCGCCGTCACCGCGACCCTCGGCTACGGGGGGACGAGGGTCTCCGACCTGATCGAGACGGCGGGAGTCTCGCGAGCCACCTTCTACAAGTTCTTCGCCAACAAGGAGGAGTGCTTCCTGGCCGCGCTCGACGGAGTCATCGCCGCCGCGATCGAGACCACCGCCGAGCCGCTCGAGGACGCCCGCAGCTGGGAGCAGAGCGCCCGGCTCGGGATCGACGCCTTCGCGGCGCTGATCGTCGCCCAGCCTGCCGGGGCCCGGATGTGCCTGGTCGAGTCCTACGCGGCCGGCCCGGCCGCGATCGCCAAGGTGGACGCGGCGCTGGCCGGATTCAGAAAATTGATGGCCTTCGTCTTCGAGCAGCTGCCCGGGCATCAGGGGATGCCGCCGGAGCTCGTCTCGGCCCTGACGGGCGGCCTGCGGAAGATCGTCCACACCCGCCTCCACCGTCACACCGAGGCCGGGCTCGTCGACCTGCTGCCCGAACTACTGGAGCTGGGTCTCTCCTACCAGCCCCCACCCGAGCCTCTGAGGTGGAACGGGCGGCGGGCGGCGCCGGACGCGGGCTTCACTGTCAGGGGCGACGACTACGGCGACCGGATCGAGCGCGCGGCCCTGGCCGCCGTCGCCGCCCGCGGCTACGAGGGAACCGCGATCTCCGACATCGCAACCGAGGCGGGCGTCTCGCTGAGCACCTTCTACGACCATTTCGACAGCAAGGCGCTGGCCCTCGAAGCGGCTCTGCGCAGCGCCCGGATGCGGCTGATGGCCGCAGCCGAGCCGGCCTTCCGCCGCGCCCGAAGCTGGCCGGAGGCGACCCGCACCGGGATCGAGGCGGGGCTCGCCTTCTTCGAAGCGGAACCGGACTTCGCCCGGGTCACGACCCTCGACGTCTACGGCGCCGGCGCCGAGGCGCTCGAGCGCCTCGACATCTCGATCGAAGTGATGCGGCGCTTCATCGACGGGGGGTTCGAGCTGAATCCGGATGTCGAGCCGGTGGCGCGGGAGGCGATCCCGAGCGCGATGTACGCGATGCTCTGCGAGCGGATCCGATCGCAGGGAACCGACGGGGTCCGGGAGATGGCGCCGATCGCCACCTACCTGGCGCTGGCGCCCTTCCTCGGGCCCGAGGAAGCATGCGAGGTCGCCAACTCCTCCGCGTCGGGCCGGCGCCGGGCCAAGGCCTGCTGACTAGGCGCTGAACAGCTGCGCCAGGGAGCGGCCGACGTCGGGCGGCTCCTCGGTGCCCTCGGCCGCGGCCGAGGCGCCGTCGGCGAGAGCCTTGGCGGCATCGGCGATCTGGTGGCTGCGGCCGCCCCGGATGACGCCCGTCTTCTTCGCTTCGGCGAGGTCGGATTCCATCAGGCCCGCGAGCTCGGCGAGGCGGCGCAGGCCGACAACCGCAGCGGTCCCCTTCAGGGCGTGGGCCTCTGCGCGCATCGTCTCGAAGTCGGTGGTCTCGGTGGCGAGGCCGGCGGCGATCACGTCGCAGCGGCGCCGCGCCTCCTCGGCGAAGGACTTCAGGAGCTCGGGATCGACAGGCGCTTTTTTGTCGCCGGCCTTTTCGGCGGGTGTCATTCGCCCACCACGTTTTCCACGGCCCGCGTCAATTCTTCGACTCCGAATGCCCCCTCGATCACGTCTTCGATCGTCCCTTCCTTGTTGATCACGAACAGCCATGGCTCGGTCGGCAGGCGAAACGCCCGCACCTGTGAATTGGGGCCCTTGCCCGGGTCGTTTTCCTTGTAGATCTCCATGTGGATGAATGCCGCCTTGTCTCCGTAGATCTGCTTGACCTGCTCGGCCACGTCCACGACAGGGCCACAGACCCGACTTTCGCAGAACTGGGGGGTCGCAAACAAGAGCACGATCGGTTCCTTGCCGAGGGCGTCGGCGAAGTCGACCTCGTTCTGGGTGTCGGGGGGGATCCGCGTCGTGATCTTCGAGGCGTCGCCGCCGACGTCGCTGAGCGTCGGAGTGTGGATCAGGGGCGCCTTCTCCCCCACCTTCGGGATCCTCGGCGAGCCGCCGACGATCGCGCTCGGCAGCAGCGTCGCGCCGAGGTGGTCGCCTTCCTTGATCACCGCGGCGATCCGCCACTCGCCATTGCTGGGGAAGTTGACCTGGGTCGAGTAGACGGCCTTGGCCGCGTTGGGGTCGGAGCTCGTCGTCTGCGCTTCGAACGCCGGCTGGGTGGCGAGGGTTTCGATCCTGGCCGGGAAGGGGCCCTTGGCGGGCTCTTCGAGGGCTTTTTCTTTCGCCCTCTGGGCCGCGCCTTTCGCTTTCAGTTTTTCGGCTTCCTCGTTCACCTTCGGCACCTTGGCGAAGTAGAGGGCCACGTCGTGGTCGCCCGCCTGGGTGCCGTCTTTGTTGAAGACCCCGAAGGAGAAGCGGTTCTCGCCGGTGCTGTAGACGCTCGACGCGGGGGCGATCACGAGTTCGGCCGCTTCGGCCGAGTTGAGGACTTCGACGAGGGATTTGCCGTCGGCGGGCGGGAAGTCGCTCTTCGGCGGCGCCTCCCTGCTTTCGACCGGGCCCCCGGAGGCGGACGTCTCCGAGTCGCTCGAGCCGCAGCCGGCGACGAGCAGGGCCGTCGCCAGCAGGCAGAGGAGACCGCAGGACAAATTACGCGCACGCATCAGGCCATGTTATTCAGGGGCGAGGTAGGGTGCCCGCGACCTGCAGGCGAGCGCAAGGAGACTCGAGTGGCGGAGCGAGCGGCATTGATCACGGGGGCATCGAGCGGCATCGGCCTGGCGATCGCCCGGGTCCTCGGCGAGGAGGGCTACGCGCTCACCGTCTCCGCTCGCCGCCCCGAGAAGCTCGAGGCGGCCGCGGACGGGCTTCGCGCCGACGGGCTCGAGGTCCAGAGCGTCGCCGCCAACATGACCGACGAGGAGGAGCTGGTCGCGGTCTTCGCCAAGCATCGAGAGGCCTACGGGCGGCTCGACGTGCTGGTCAACAACGCCGGGGTCGGAATCGGCGCCCCGATGGCCGAGATCCAGACCAAGCATCTCGACATGCAGCTCGGCGTCAACCTGCGGGCGATGATCATCGGCACCCGCGAGGGGCTGCCGATGCTGCGCGAGGCCGGCGCCGAGCACGGCAAGGCGCTGCTGGTCAACACCGCCTCGATCGCCGGCAAGATGGGACAGGGCTGGCTCTCCATCTACGCAGCGACGAAGGCTGCGGTGATCAACTTCACCGAAGGGGCCCACCGCGAGGCCGGCGGCGAAGGCGTCCAGTGCACGGCGCTGGCCCCGGCATTCGTCGACACGCCGATGACCGAGTTCGCCAAGGGCCAGGTCCCGGGCGAGGAGATGATCCGCCCCGAGGACATCGGCGAGGCCGTCCGCTTCCTGCTCCACACCTCCCGCAACTGCCACGTCCCGGAGATCGTCTTCACGCGGCCGAGCGAGGGTGTCGGCGGGCCCTGACGCCGCCGTGACGGGTCCAGGCGCCGGTCCCGGGCCGTCACCGATGCGATTCCTCCTCGCCGCGTTCGGCGATCCCGGCCACGTCTTCCCGGCGATCGCGCTCGGCCGGGCGCTGAGCGAGCGCGGCCACGAGGTCGTGGTCGAGACCTGGGAGGAGCGCCGCGGCGCCGTCGAGGGCGCCGGCCTCGGCTTCACCGCGGCCGAGGAATACCGGATGTTCCCGCCGCCGGACCCCGACTCCGCCGACGGCGCCCACGCGGCCGAGGCGGCGCGGGCGCTGCTGCCCCTGCTCGAGGAAATGCGCCCCGACGCAGTCGTCAGCGACATCCTCACCCTGGCCCCGGCCCTGGCCGCCGAGAAGGCCGGCGTGCCGCTCGCGACCCTGATCCCCCACATCTACCCGGTGGTCGAATCGGGGCTGCCGTTCTTCGCGATCGGCCTGCAGCCGCCGCGGACCCCCGTCGGGCGCGGAATCTGGCGGGCGGGAACGCGGGCGCTGAACGTCGGGCTCGAGCACGGCCGCCGCGACCTCAACCGCCAGCGCGAGCGGCTCGGACTGGTGCCCGTCGAGCGCTTCCACGGCGGCATCAGCCCCGACCTGGCGCTGGTCGGGACCTTCCCCCAGCTCGAGTATCCGCGGCAATGGCCGGCCGGGGTCGAGATCACCGGGCCGATGACCTTCGAGGTCCCTCACCCCGAGATCGAGCTGCCGCCGGGCGACGACCCGCTGATCCTGGTCGCGCCGAGCACCGCCCACGATTCCGGCAACCACCTGGTCCGCACCGCCCTCGAGGCGCTCGCCGACGAGCCGGTGCGGGTCGTCGCCACGACCAACCGAGTCGCGCCTCAATCCCCGATCGAGGTCCCCGCCAATGCGGTCCTGGTCGAATGGCTCAGCTACAGCCAGCTGATGCCTGCGGCTTCGCTCGTCGTCTCCCACGGCGGCCACGGCACCGTCGCCCGCGCGCTCGGCGCCGGGACGCCGGTCCTGATCTCGCCGATCATCGGCGACATGAGCGAGACCGCGATGCGTATCGCCTGGGCCGGCGCCGGCCTCTCACTCCCCTGGCGCCTCTGCCGGCCGACGCCGCTGCGCTGGTCGGTCCGCCGCCTGCTCGAGGAGCCGTCCTTCGCGGAGCGGGCACGGGAGCTGGCGGACTGGGGACGCGAGCACGACGGCGCCCGCCGCGGCGCCGAGCTGGTCGAGCGGCTGGCGCTCAAGTCGCAAGAACTCCGGGGGTGGGACTCGAACCCACAACATCACGATTAACAGTCGTGCGCTCTACCATTGAGCTACCCCGGAACGATTGACCGTCGAGACATCATTCGACGGTCGGCAACTCTAACGGTCAGCGGAAGGCAACTTCTCCACCCCCGCCTCGACCATCGCGTGGCAGTTTGCGCAGAGAAGAACGCACTTTCGCGCCTCTGCCCTCATCCTGGCGAGACTTCGGCTCTGACCCTGTTCGGATAGCTGGAACAGCTTTTCGGCGGGATCGACGTGATGAAAATGCAGGGCCACTGGATGATCTGCGAATCCGCATCGGCGACATCGACCACCCGCCTCTTCGACGAGCAGGCGCTTTACCTCTCGTCGACGATTTGTGACCGCTTCGATGTTGCACCTTGAACAGCGGAAACCGCCGTCTCGCCTTGCGTAGAAGCCGCACCGTCCGTGGATGGGACAAACCCGAATCGTCCTCCGAAGCCCTTCCTTCCTGGCCGTTTCGGACTCCCGACGCCGAACCCCATGAATTGTCTCCATGCCGCTCTTCCGAAGCCAATACCTGACCGTCGAGTAGCCCAATTCCAGCTCTGACGCGATTTCACGTATTGAGCACCCCTCCTCCACAAGAATGCGAAGGCGGTCCATGTCAGCAGAGTCAGGCACCCGAACAGGATGCCGATTCCTGCAGACAGTAAGTCTCCTCAGCCGCCCCGCTCGGTGCGTGCGATGCGCTCGACCAGGGCGGCGCGCTCGCGGCTGAGCTCGGCCCGGCGCTCGTACTCGTCGGCCTCGCCGGCGGCGGCGATCTCGGCCTCGAGGCGGCGCTGCTCGAGCAGGAGGAAGTTGAGCTCCATCGCATCGGCCGCGGCGGGCTCGTCGCCGGCGACGATCACCAGCTCGGCGATCAGCCCCGAGAGCTCGTCGTCGTCCATCGGCAGGTTGGAGGCCGGGTCGTCGAGATGCTCGCGCAGCCAGGCGAGGGCGCGGGCGCCGAGCGGCGAGAGATGGGCGTCGGTCAGCTTCTGGAGGTACTCGCGCCCCTCCGCCGGGTTGGTGATGCACATCGCCAGGAGGGCCCGCTCGCGGCGCTCACGCGAGGTCAGCGCCGCCGCGGCCCGCTGCGGCGCCGGCGGCGAGGACCGTGGGCCGCTGGCGGAGATCTCGGCTCCGGAGACGGCGCTGAGGCCGCCGGTGAGAGGCTGCGCTGTGACCACCCGGCTGCGAACCGTGGGCGGGTCGAGGTCGAGGCGCTCGGCGACGCGCCGTTCGAGCTCTTCGCGGCTCGCCACCTGCCCCTCGTCCATCGCGGCCATGATCGAGGCGGCCTCGCCCAGCGCCCGGTCGCGCTCGGTCGGCGAGGCGGTGTCGGTGCGCTCCAGCACCAGCCCGACCTGGAAGGCGGTGAGCTCGACGGCGCCCTCGACCAGCGCCCGGAAGCGCTCGGCGCCGCCCTCGGCGGCCATCATCTCGGCCGGGTCCTCCCCGGCCGGCATCGCCGCGACCCTGATCCGCATCTTCCGCCCCGCGGCCACCCTCTGTGCCCGCAGCATCGCCTCCTGACCCGCCGAGTCGGCGTCGAGGGCGAGGACCACCTCCTCGACCATCCCCGAGAGGGTCGCGACCTGCTCCTCGGTGATCGCCGTCCCCATCACCCCGACCGCCTCCTCTACACCGCCCTGGTGGAGGGCGAGGACGTCGGTGTAGCCCTCGACGACGACGGCGCGCCCGGCCTTGGCGATCGCCGCCTTGGCGAGGTCGATGCCGTAGAGCATGTGGCTCTTGTGGAAGAAGTCGGTCTCGGCGGTGTTGACGTACTTGGCGCCCTGGTCGGAGCGCATCGCCCGCCCGCCGAACCCGAGGGTGCGGCCGCGGCGGTCTTTGATCGGGAACATGATCCGGCTGCGGAAGCGGTCGTACTCGCCGCCGCCCCGCCCGCGCTGGACCAGCCCCACCCCGCGCAGCTCGTCGACCTTGAAGCCGGCCCGCTGGCCGCGCAGCAGGACCTTGTCCCAGGCGCTCGGCGCGAAGCCGACGCCGAAGGCCTTCAGCGCCTCCTCGCCGAGCCCGCGCTCGGCCATGTACTCGCGCGCCTTGCCGGCCTCATCGGAGTCCCAGAGGTAGGCACCGTAGAAGGCCGCGGTGCGGTCGAGCAGCTCCTCGAGGCGGCGGCGCTGGTTGCGGCGCGCCTCGGCCCGCGGGTCCTCCTTCTCGCGCTCGAGCTCGACCCCGTAGCGCTCGGCGAGCAGCTCGACCGCCTCGCTGAAGCCGAGCCCCTCCTTCTCTTCGACGAACTTGATCGTGTCGCCGCCGACCCCGCACCCGAAGCAGTGGTAGAGCTTTTCGGAGGCGTCGACGGAGAACGAGGGGGTGCGCTCCTCGTGGAAAGGGCAGAGCCCGACCCAGCGCGTCCCCTGACGGCGCAGGTCGGTGTGGGCGGAGATGACTTCGACGATGTCGGCCGTCTGCTTGACCCGCTCGAGGCTCTCGGGGGAGATCAGCGCCACGGCGGCCGCTCCTGGGCTCGGGCCGCCATCAGAACCTGGCCGCCTCGGGGATGTTGAGCTCGCTGAAGCGGGCGATGCAGAAGCGGTCGGTCATCCCCGCCAGGTAGTCGGTGACCCGCTGGGTCGCGTCGGCGCCGGGCTCGGCCTCGGGGGCCTCCTCGGGATGCTCCATGTAATGGTCGAAGAGGCTGCGGAGGATGTGGCGCACCCGCTCCTGCTCGCCGCGAGCCTCCGGGGAGAGGTAGACGCGGTCGAACATGAACTTGCGCAAGCGCAGCATCGCGCCGCCGACCTCCTCGCTCTGGACGATGTCCCCGGCCTCGGTCGAGCGGGCGACGATGTCGCGGACGAGGGTGTCGATCCGGGCCGAGCCGCTCGGCCCGAGCAGCTCGATCTCGGCCATCGGCAGGTCCGCGGGCTCCAGCACCCCGGCGCGGAGGGCGTCGTCGATGTCGTGGTTGATGTAGGCGACCCGGTCGACGAGCTTGACGATCCGGCCCTCGAGCGTCGCCGGCTTGTTGGAGCCGGTGTGGTTGAGGATCCCGTCGCGGACCGGCTCGGTCAGGTTGAGGCCCTCCCCCTCGCGCTCGAGCACGTCGACGACCCGCAGCGAGTGCTCGTTGTGCTTGAAGCCGGCGCCGCCGCTCTCCTTCAGCGCCTCGTCGAGGGCGTCCTCGCCGGAGTGCCCGAAGGGCGGGTGGCCGAGGTCGTGGCCGAGCCCGATCGCCTCGGTCAGGTCCTCGTTGAGGGCGAGGGCGCGGGCGACGGTGCGGGCGATCCCGCAGGCCTCGAGCGTGTGGGTGAGCCGGGTCCGGTAGTGGTCCCCCTCGGGGGCGATGAAGACCTGCGTCTTGTGCTTGAGGCGGCGGAAGGCCTTCGAGTGGACGATCCGGTCGCGGTCGCGCTGGAAGGGGGTGCGGAGCGGGCTGTCGGGCTCCTCGGCGCGCCGCTCGGCCGGGTAGGAAGGGGTCGCCAGATCGGAGAGGTACTCGGACTCCCAGCTTCGGACTCGATCCTCGAGATTGACGGTGGCAGAAGCCATATGGCGATCATAAGTGTGCGGACCTGGCGGGAAGACCAAGCAGGTCAAGGACACAGGGGGCGCCGTGTGCTTCGCACACAAGCGACCGAGGACGCAGACCCGCGCCGGTCTTCGGCGTCAGGCGGCGGAGCGCAGCTGGACGTGCGCGTGGTGCTCGAGGGTCTCGGCGACCGCCCGCTCGACCTGGCGCAGATCGCGCTCGTCGGCCCCGGGGGCGTCGGCGAGGGGGCTGGCGAGGGCCTCGACCATGAACCTGTGGGCGCTCTCGGAGAGCGCGAAGCCGCCCGCCTCGCAGGCGGAGCAGACGACTCCCCCGGCGGCGCCGGAGAATCCGCTCAGGTGTTCGGCCTCGCCGCAGCGGGCGCAGGAGGCGAGCTCGGGGGCGAAGCCGGCCGCCAGCGCCAGCTTGAGCCGGAATGAGAGCGCCGCCTCGAGCCGCGCGGCGCCCGGCTCGGCCGGGTCGTCGAGCATCGCCAGGTAGCGGCAGAGGAGGTTGTAGGCGGGCGGGTTCGGCTCCGCCGTGTCGAGCAGGCGCAGGACCGCGTCGCAGGCCCGAGCGCCGGCGTTCAGCGCCGGCGCCGAGGCCCGCAGGCGCGGGTAACCGTCGACTGTCGAGACGTTTGTCACCGTCAGCAGCTCGCCGCGCCCTTCGTGGAGGACGAGGTCGAGCCGGAAGAAGGGCTCGAGGCGCCCGCCGAAGCGGGAGCGCGGTTTCCTCACGCCCTTGGCGATCGCCCCCACCCGGCCGCGCGCGGCCGAGTAGAGGTTGAGGATCCGGTCGGCCTCGCCGTAGCGGATGCTGCGCAGCACCACCGCCTCCGTCTTCACCGTCTTGCCGGGCATGGCTTCTACGTTGACCGGCGGGCCGGACGAGCAGGCCGGCGGGCTGAGGAGCGGCGGCGCGGGCGTTTCCGCAGCCGGACCTGGCAGCCCGGGCAGTAGTAGGTCGAGCGGCCGCCGACGACGATGCGGACGATCGTCCCGTCGCAGCGGGGGCAGGGCTCGCCCTCGCGGGTGTGGACGAGGAACTCGTTCTGCATCCCGCCCTTCTCGCCGCGCCCGTCGCGGTAGTCGTCGATCGAGGCACCGCCATGCTCGAGGCCCGCTTCGAGCGCCTCGACAACCCCGTCGCGGAGGGCGAGGAGGTGCTCGGGGCGCATCGAGCCGGCCGGGGAGAGCGGGTGCAGCCGCGCCCGGAAGAGCGCCTCGTCGGCGTAGATGTTGCCGACGCCGGCGACCCGCGCCTGGTCGAGCAGGAACGACTTCAGCGGCGCCGTGCGGCCCTCGCTCTGGCGGCCGAGCTCCTCGGGCGTGAACTCGGCCGAGAGCGGCTCGACCCCGAGCCTCGCGAAGCGCTCCGCCAGGCCGGCGTCGTCGAGCAGGAAGGCCTCGCCGAAGCGGCGCGGGTCGATGAACCAGAGCTCGCGGCCGTCATCGAGCTCGAAGCGCGCCCTCAGGTGGCGCTCGGAGGTGCTCCGCTCGCCCTCGTAGAGCCTCATCCCCTCCGAGGGGTCGAGCTTGTCCTCGCCCTCGACCAGGACCAGGTTGCCGGTCATCCGCAGGTGCATGACCAGGGTCCGGCCGCCGTCGAGCTCGAGCAGCAGGTACTTGCCGCGCCGTCCCAGCCCCTCGATCGTCCTCCCCGACACCGCCGCGGCGAGCTCGGCCGGGGCGACCGGACGCGACCAGCGCGCGTCAAGGACCTCGAGCCGCTCGATCGCGCGTCCTTCGATCTCAGGCTCGAGTTGCCGGGCGACGGTCTCCACCTCGGGCAGCTCGGGCATCCCCCGTTTCTACCAGCCGAGTGCCGACTTACCCACCTGTGAGGTGGGAAACTCGTCAACCCACCGCCAACCGAGGGTTGAAGTGACGGGACCTAGCGGTCGGTGGCGCGGGGGTGGGCGCGGAAGTAGACCTCCTTGAGCTGCTGGCCCGAGAGGTGCGTGTACATCTGTGTGGTCGAGATGTCGGCGTGGCCGAGCATCTCCTGCACCGCCCGCAGGTCGCAGCCGCCGGCGAGCAGGTGGGTCGCGAAGCTGTGACGCAGTGTGTGCGGGCTCATCTGGCCGCCGAGCCCCGCGGTCCGGGCGTGGCGTTGGACGATCTTGTAGAGGCCCTGGCGGCTGAGCGGCCCGCCGCGGAAGTTGAGGAAGAGCTTCGCCTCGTGGCGATCGCCGACCAGCTTCGGCCGGCCGCTGCGGAGGTAGACGCTGATCGCGGCGATCGCCTTGCGGCCGAGCGGGACCAGGCGCTCCTTGGATCCCTTGCCGCGCGCCCGCAGGAACCCCTGGCGCAGCTCGACGTCGGAGATGTCTAGGCCGATCGTCTCCGATGCGCGCAGCCCGCAGGCGTACATGACCTCGAGCAGGGCGCGGTCGCGGAGCGTCGTCGGCTCGTCGCCGCGGGGCGCCGCCAGCAGGCGCTGGACCTCGGCGTAGTTGAGGACCTGGGGCAGCTTCTTCGCCCGCCGCGGGGCGCTGAGGACAGCGGTCGGGTCGTCGGCGATCAGCTCGTCACGGCGCAGGTGTTTGTAGAAGGAGCGCAGGCAGGCGGCCTTGCGGTGGATGGTCGAGGCCGAGCAGGCCGGGCGGCCGTTGCCGGTGGCGAGGTCGGCGAGGAATTCACCGATGTCGGCCGGGCGCACCGTGAGAGCGTCGGCGTCGTGCGCGGCGAGGAATTCCCCGTACTGGAGGAGGTCGGTCCGGTAGGCGTTGAGGGTGTTGCGGGAGAGGCCGCGCTCGAGCTCGAGGTAGGAGAGGAAGTCGAGGACCAGCCCCTCGAAGCGTTTGCCGGCGCCCGGCCCGCCTGGTGGAGGGGCCTGCGGGGGCTTGACCGCGATCGCCATGGCGCCTGGTTCTCCCAGGCGGCCCTCATCCCTTGCGGCGCAAGGCGACACCCGCGGCGAGCGGCGCCGCGAAGAACAGCGGGTCCTCCTCGATCCCCCTGCCCATCGTGCGCGACGGCAGCCCCGAGGCCGCGTAGCCGTCGAGATCGGCGGCCTCCTCGCTGAGTTTGTGGCGCCAGCCGCAGGCGGTCGCGAGGATCGCCGTCGGAATCGCCTGCCCGGCCGGGACCACGACCTCGACACCGCCGAGCAGCATCGCCATCACGGTCAGCGTGTGGTGGCTGACGTCGCGGTGGCGCGGGCGGGGGTCCGCGGCCGAGAGCCGCGGCGAGAGCAGCGTCGGCAGCCCGAGCGAGAGCGCCGCGTGGGCGTTGTCGAGCGCCGCCATGCCGCCGTGCCCGAGCTCGCTGTCGGATCCGATGATCCCCGGCCCGGGCCCGACCACGACGGCATCCCAGCCCAACCGCGCGGCGGCATCGAGGGCGCCGGCGACGGAGATCGCCTCGTGCTCGCCCCCGTAGGCGGGGCCGGCGGTGATGTGGCCGGCGAGCAGCCCGCGCTCGCGCAGCTCGGCGACGTCGCGGCTCAGCGACCCGGGCAGTGCGCCGCCCGCGGTCTGGACGTATCCGAGCCCGCCCCGCCCGTTCGCGCCTTCGGCGGCGGCTCCCGCGAAGGCCCACGCCGCCGGAGCCAGGTGGCCGTGCAGCGGCAGCACCAGGACCGCCGTCGATTTCGCGGCGTCGGCCTTCCCACTCGCGCCGGGCGGCCCGGCGCCGGCCTCCACCGGCTCGACCGGGTGCTGGAGCGAGCTGTAGTTGAGCTTGATCACGTGCTCGTCCCCCCCGCTCCCGCCCTCGAGGCCGCGGGTCAGGTTGACGTGGACGACGTCGAAGCCGCCGGAGCCGAGCTCGAGGTCGAGCGCGGCGACGTTGACGACGACCTCGTCGCCCTCGCGCATCTCCCCGAGCAGGGCGGTGTCGGCCCAGGCCGGCCGCCGCTCGCCGTCGACCTCGACGGTCAGCGGCTCCTCGGCGACGACCACCCCGCGGCGGAGCTTGAGCCGGCCGCTCACCCGCCGGCGACGGCCTCGGCGACGACTCCCTCGCAGACCTCGAGCATCGTCTCCAGGTTGGCGGCCGAGACGCTCTCGCCCGAGGTGTGGACGTTTTCGGTGCCGTTGGAGAGGAGGACGCTGTCGTAGCCGTCGAGGCGGAGCGCGTTGGCGTCGCTGCCGCCCCCGATCGCGACCCGCTTCGGCTCGAGGCCGGCGCGGCGCAGACCCGCCTCGGCGAGGCCCAGCGCCGGCGACGACTGGCGGCACCCGGTAGCCGCGGAAGAGCTCGTGGACGCGGACGTCGACGTCGCAGCCGTGCTCGCTGGCACCCCAGGCGCAGGCCTCGGTCAGCTTGCCGGCGACCTCGGCGGCGCGGTCGCCGTCGAGGCTGCGGGTCTCGGCGACGATCCCGCAATGCCCGGGGACGACGTTCCCGGAGGTCCCGCCCTCGATCAGGCCGACGTTGGCGGTCGTCTCCTCGTCGAGCCGGCCGAGCTCCATCCGCGTGATCGCGGCCGCCGCGGCGGCGATCGCGTTGCTGCCGTCCTCGGGCCGGATCCCGGCATGGGCCTCGACGCCGACGAAGTCGGCGAGGAGCTTCTGCTGGGTCGGCGTGGCGACGATCACCTCGCCCACCGGGCCCGGCGTGGTCGAGGACGAAGCCGCACTCCGAGCGCAATGACGAGGTGTCAAATGCCTTCGCCCCGCGTAGGCCCTGCTCCTCGGCGACGGTCAGGAGCAGCTCGATGCCGACCGGCCCGGGATCGGCCGCGTGGCGGGCGATCAGCTCCATGAAGACGGCGACCGCGGCCTTGTTGTCGGCGCCGAGGATCGTCTCGCCGGCGCTGCGGAAGACCCCCTCTTCTTCGACCACCTCGACCTGCCCCTTGTGAGGGACGGTGTCGATGTGGGCGCAGAACATCAGCCAGCGATCCCCGTCGCTCCCCGGCGAGCGGGCGATCAGGTTGCCGGAGCCCGCTTCGGCCGGCCCGGCTGCGTCGTCCTCAGCGACCTCGAGACCGAGCGCGCGCAGCTCGGCGGCGAGGGTGTCGGCGACCTCGCGCTCCTCCCCGGTGGGGCTGCGGATCTCACAGAGCCGGATGAAGGTCTCGTGCAATCTCTCCACAGGCCAAAGGCTATTCGCCCGGACCCGAGCCCGCCCTCAACAATCGGTCAGTTGGCGTGGCGCACGCTGATGTCGCTGTCCTCGGCCATCTCGGGCGTCTCGGCCTCGGGCAGCTCGCCGCCGTCGACCGGACGGGCGCCCGCGTGGTGGGCCGCGGCGCCGACGAACTCGCGGAAGAGCGGCTCGGGGCGGTTGGGGCGGGAGTTGAACTCCGGGTGGAACTGGGAGGCGACGAAGAACGGGTGGTCGGGCAGCTCGATCATCTCGACCAGGCGCTCGTCGGGCGAGGTGCCGCCGCAGACCAGGCCCTCGTCCTCGAGCCGGCGCCGCAGCTGGTTGTTGACCTCGTAACGGTGGCGGTGGCGCTTGTAGATGACCGCCTCGTCGAAGATCTCCCGCGCCCGGGTGCCCTCGTGGAGCTTGACCGGGTCGGCGCCGAGCCGCATCGTGCCGCCCATGTCCGAGACTTCCTTCTGCTCGGGGAGCAGGTCGACCACCGGGTACGGGGTCTCGGGGTCGAACTCGGAGGAGTTGGCGCCGTCCATCCCGACCACCGTGCGCGCGTACTCGACGACCGCGATCTGCATCCCGAGGCAGATGCCGAGGTAGGGGATCGAGCGCTCGCGGGCGATCCGGGCCGCCTGCACCTTGCCCTCGATCCCGCGCTCGCCGAAGCCGCCGGGGATCAGGATCCCGTCCGCGCCCTCGAGCCGCTCGGGCTCGAAGTTCTCCGAGTCGACCAGCTCGACCTCGACCTCGACGCCGTGGTGGATGCCGCCGTGCTCGAGCGCCTCGATCACCGACTTGTAGGCGTCGGCGAGCTGGACGTACTTGCCGACCAGGGCGATCCGCACCTTGCCGTCGGCGGCGTCGGCGCGATTGACCATCGCTTCCCACTCGCCGAGGTCCGGAGGCTGCGCCTCCATCCCGAAGTGGTCGAGGACGAGGTCGTCGACGCCTTCGGCGCGGAAGACGAGCGGCACCTTGTAGATGTTGTCGACGTCATGGGCGGAGATCACCGCGTCGACCGGAAGGCTGGCGAAGAGGGCGATCTTCGAGCGGATCTCTCGATCGAGCCGTCCCTCGGAGCGGCAGACCAGGGCGTGGGGCTGGATCCCGATCCGGCGCAGCTCGTTGACCGAGTGCTGGGTCGGCTTCGTCTTCAGTTCCCCGGCATGACCGATGTAGGGGACGAGGGTGAGGTGGACGAACATGCTGCGCTTCGCCCCCAGGTCCGTGTACAGCTGGCGGATCGACTCGAGGAAGGGCAGCGACTCGATGTCGCCGACCGTGCCGCCGATCTCGGTGATCACGAAGTCAACCGACTGCGACTCGGCGACGATCAGGATCCGGTTCTTGATCTCGTCGGTGATGTGGGGGATCACCTGGACGGTGCCGCCGAGGTAGTCGCCGCGCCGCTCGCGTTTGATCACCGAGTTGTAGACCGAGCCGGCGGTCACGTTCGACGAGCGCGAGGTGTTTTCGTCGGTGAAGCGCTCGTAGTGGCCGAGGTCGAGGTCGGTCTCGGCGCCGTCCTCGGTGACGAAGACCTCACCGTGCTGGAAGGGGCTCATCGTGCCCGGGTCGACGTTGATGTACGGATCGAACTTCTGCAGCTGGACCCTGTAGCCGCGGGAGACGAGGAGGCGGCCGATCGAGGCGGCGGCGATCCCCTTTCCGAGAGCCGAGACCACTCCGCCGGTGACGAAGATGAACCTGGTGTCTCCTGTGGGGGCTCTGCTCATCCTCTGCCGAGCGAGTCTAGCCAGCGAAGTGGCGGAACCGTCTCGACCGTTTTCGAAATAGACCGCAACTCGCCGTAAATGGTTAGCGCCAGGACCGCCGCGAGGGCGATCAGACGCCCGGTTCCGCCCAGGGTCGTCAGCAGCCAGACCCCGGCGATCGCCCCGAGCAGGTTGGAGCCGGTGTCGCCGAGCATCGCCCGCTCGCGCAGGGTGAACCAGGCGCCGACCAGGACCGGGCCGACGAATATGCCGAGCAGGTCCAGGGGCGCCAGGGTCCAGGTGCCGAGGCAGAGCCCGGCGCCCACCAGCGCCAGGCACTTCTCGGCGCGGCCGGGACGCAGGTCGACCAGGTTGAAGAGGTTGGTGGCGAGGATCAGCAGCGCCACGTCGGCGAGGTAGCGCCAGGATTCGAGGCCGCGGCCGGAGACGACGTAGGCGGCGAGGGCGAGGGCGCCGATCGCCTTGATCGCGCCGGTCGAGAGCCGCCCCTCGCGCAGGGCGCGGGCGTGGCCGCGCCAGCCGCGCGGCGCGTCGGCGGCCTCGCCGCGTCCGAGCGAGTCGTCGAGGAAGCCGAGGAAGACGATCCCGAGCAGGTACGGCAGCCAGCGCCGCAGTTCTGGGTCGAGCAGCGTCAGGTCGGCCCTGTCGTCGAGGAAGGCGAGCGGCGCCAGGGCGACCAGGGCCGCCGTCGCCAGCACCGCGCCCAGCGGGAAGGCGAGGGACGCGCCGCGGTAGTTCTGCCGGACCAGGCCGGCGTCGAGCAGCCCGCGGACGCCGGCGGGGACGACC
The DNA here is from genome assembly GCA_963795295.1 of uncultured Solirubrobacterales bacterium. Taxonomy (GTDB): domain Bacteria; phylum Actinomycetota; class Thermoleophilia; order Solirubrobacterales; family 70-9; genus VRUE01. Next base: position 45,228 of record CAWCHE010000002.1, on the reverse strand, counting down.
AGGAGCGCGACCGCGAGCGCGACCGGAAGGCCGATCCCGGTCACGGATTGCCGTGGGGCGCGAGCAGGTCCGGGAGCAGCCGGTCGGCGCTTCCCTTGACCCCGAAGCTCCCCTCGGCCCCCGCCAGCGCGAAGACCGTCGCCAGCCTGCCCGCGACGAGGTCGATGTCGTCGACGCTGGAGAGGTCGTTGCCCTGGAAGAAGGAGATCGACGAGTTTTCGGCCAAGGTGTCCTCGACCCCCACCGCCGGAGCCTTGGTCGCGACGATGCCGGTCATCAGGCCCGACTCGAGCTGGGCCGCGGCGGCTCGGCGCTTCGGCCCCATTTCCTCGGGCTGGACGCGGACGACGATGACCCCGTCGAGGGAGCCGAAGTTGCCGGACGCCCGCGAGAAGAGATGGCCGCGGACCCGGTCGACGAGGGTGCCGCCGCGGACGATCTGGCGGCCGATGCCGACTCCAAAGGCGGTCTGGGTTTCGGGGTTGTTTGCGATGCCGGCGAAGCGGGTCTTGGCAAGGTCGCCTGCGAGCCCGTGCAGGTCGACCGGCTCGCGGACGACGCCGACGCCGACGAGGTGGGCGCCGGTCGGGCCCAGGGCTTCCTCGATCGCGCCTGAGACGTCGCCGGGGAGGTCGCCGATCGCGAGCACGCCGATCCGGCGTCCGCGCAGCTGGTTGCGGGCCAGGACCGGGAAGACCCGGTCGGCGAATTCGTTGGCCTGGCCGAGTTCGCCGCCGACCTGATCGGCGCGTGCGCGGGCGTCCTGGAGGTTGCCGGTGAGGCTGTTCTCGAGGTTGCGGCGGGTGCTGTTGAGCGTGTCGCCGCCGAACTCGGCACCGATCAGGATCCCGATCGCCAGCGCAAGGAACACGGCGATCAGGGAGGTCGCGTGGTATCGCGCGCTGTAGCCCATCAGCGGGGAAGCCTAGATGCTGCGCCGCCGGGCGCTAGCCGATACCGAGCCAGATCTTGACCTTCAGCCAGAGCAGCTCGGCGAGGTCGCTGAGCGCCGGCGAGGTGGCGATCACGATCACCAGGAGGACGACGAAGGCGGCGATGAAGAGCACCATCGGGCCGAAGGTCGTCCCCGGGTTGTAGAGGCGGCTCACCCCCTTCGCGTCGACCAGCTTCTCCCCGATCCGCAGCCGGGTCAGGAACGTCGAGGACATTCCGCCGCGCTTGCGGTCGAGAAACTCGATCAGGTTGAAGTGGGCGCCGACGCTGACGATCAGGTCGGCCCCCTTCTCGAAGGCCATCAGCATCGCCACGTCCTCGCTGGTTCCCGGCGCCGGCACCAGCGAGTGCTCGAGGCCCATCTCCAGCAGGCGCTCGCGCCCCGGCGCGCGGCCGTCGGGGTAGGCGTGGACGATGAGCTCGGCCCCGCAGCGCAGCGCCGCGTCGCTGGCCGAGTCCATGTCGCCGAGGATCATGTCGGGCTTCAGCCCCTCCTCGAGGGCGCCATCGGCGCCGCCGTCGACGGCGACGACGATCGGGTGGACGTCGCGGATGTAGGCGCGCAGCGCCTTGATGTCGCGGCGGTGGCGGTCGCCGCGGACGACGATCAGCACGTGGCGGTCGCGAAAGGTCGCCCTCGTCGCGGGAAACTGCACCGCCCCGGTCAGCAGGTCGGTCTCGCCGCGGACGTGGGCGACGGTGTTCTCGGCGAATTCGGCGAGCGCCTCGTTGACTCGCTCGCGCTGGGCGTCGAGCTGGCGCTCGAGCTCGACCGCGCCGAGCACCCGGCCGTGGAGGACCTGGGCACCGCGGACGTGGACCCTGCCGTCGACGATCCGTAGTCGGTCGCCGTCCTCGATCAGCTCGAACGGATCGCCCTCCTCGGCGTCGACCAGCTCGACCCCCGCCCGCGCCAGCAGCAGCGGCCCGGCGTTGGGGTAGCGGCCATTGGAGGACGGGGAGGCGTTGATCACCCCCCGGACCTCGGCCTCGATCAGCTCCTCGGCGGCGATCCGGTCGATGTTGACGTGGTCGATGACGGCGATCTCGCCGGGCACCAGCCGCTTGACCAGGTCCTTGGTGCGACGGCCGAGACGCGCCGTCCCTTCGACCGCCTCGGCCGGAGCCGCGCCGTTGCGACGCGACAGCAGCGCGGGAAAGCGACGGCGACTGGCGGTGGCCACGGTGTGAGGTTAACCGCTCAGGCAAGCGGTACGAAGCGGCTCAGGCGGCGACTTCGAGCAGCTCACGCGCGTGGCGGTCGGCCGCGCTCGAGCCGCCGCCGAGCATCCGGCGGATCTCCTCGACGACTCCCTCGCCGTCGAGGCGCTCGACCGTCGCCGTCGCCCGCTCGCCGTCGAGGTCCTTCTCGAGCCGGAAGTGGGTCGCGGCCAGCGACGCGACCTGGGGCAGGTGGGTGATGCAGAGCACCTGCCTGTCCTCGCCGAGGGCGCGCAATCGCTCGCCGACCACCCGGGCGGTGGTCCCGCCGACCCCGGCGTCGATCTCGTCGAAGACCAGGGTCCCGGCCCCGGCGCCCCGTCCGAGCCCGCTGAGCGCCAGCATCACCCGCGACATCTCCCCGCCGGAGGCGGCGTCGCGGAGGGGCGCCGGCTCGATCCCGGGATTCGGCGCCATCGTCAGCTCCACCGACTCGCAGCCGCCGGCGCCGAAGCCGTCGGCGAGCGGCTCCAGAGTGACGCCGAGGGTCGCGCCCGGCATCGCCAGCCGCTCCAGCTCGGCCGCCACTTTCTTCTCCAACGACGGCGCCGCCCGGCGGCGCCCGGCGCTGAGCTTCGCGCCGAGATCCCGACGGCGTGCCTCAGCCTCCTCCAGCGCCGCCTCGGCCTCGGCGCCCCGCTCCTCGGCGCCGGCCAGCCGCGCGATCTCCTCGCGGCAGTGGTCGGCGTGGGCCAGCACCGCCTCGATGCTGCCGCCGTGCTTGCGCCGCAGCCGGTCGAGCGAGTCGAGGCGCTCCTCGACCGCGGCCAGACGGGCCGGATCTGTCTCGACCCGCTCGGCGTAGTCGCGCAGCTCCCCGGCGGCATCGCCGAGCTCGACCGCGACGGCGCCCAGCCGCTCGGCGATCGCGTCGAGATCCGGGTCGACCCCGCCGACCGCCCCCAGCAGCGCCTCGGCGCGGGCAAGCGCCCCGAGGCTGCCGCCGCCTTCGTCGTCGACGCCGACCGCGCCGGCGTGGGCGCCGGCCGCCGCGTCGCGCAGGCCCTCAGCGTGGCGCAGCCGCTCGCGCTCGGCCGCCAGTGCCTCGTCCTCGGCAGGGTCCGGGCCGACCTCTTCGATCTCGGAGAGCTCATAGCGGTGGAGGTCGAGGTCGCGCTCGCGGGCCCCGTCGCGCTCGCGCAGCACGGCCAGCTCGGCGCCAAGCCGGACGCACTCGCGGTGGGCGTCGCGGTAGCGCTCGCGCAGGGCGAGGTGCTTGGCGCCGGCGAAGCCGTCGAGCACCTCCATCTGCGAGGAGGAGATCGTCAGCTTGCGGTGCTCGTGCTGCCCGAAGAAGGAGACCAGCCGGCCCCCGAGCAGCTTCAGGTCGGCGGCAGAGGCGGCGCGGCCGGCGACGAAGGCGGCGGTCCGCCCCGAGGCGCCGACCCGGCGGCCGAGGACGACCTCCTCGGCCCCCTCCGGCAGGCACTCGGAGAGCTCGGCCAGCTCCGGCTCGGCGAGGAGGCCCGGCGGCAGGTCGAAGACGCCCTCGACCCAGGCCTCCTCAGCCCCGGGCCGGACGATCTGGGCCCGTGCCCTGCCGCCCATCAGGAGGTCGAGCGAGTGGGCGAGGACCGTCTTTCCGGCCCCGGTCTCACCGGTGATCGCGTTCAGTCCCTCGCCGAGGCGCAGCTCGGCCCGCTCGATCAGCAGAAGGTTCTCGATCCGGAGCTCGCGCAGCATCCAGACCTGTGTAGCAACGGGACCGGACCTAATGGCCCCCCGTTTGCTGGACGAAGTCCTCCGAGCGGACCAGCACGACGCCGAAGAGGGCGCCGACGAAGGAGACGATCGCCGCGATCAGGAGGATCTCGTTGAAGCCGCTGACGAAGGCGACGTCGGCGGCGTGGACCGCCTTGACGTGGACCGCGGGCGGCAGCTCCAGCGCGGCGACTCCGCGCGAGCCGCTCGAAGCGACGACTTCGCCGAGGCCGGCGGGCGCGTGCGGGAGCAGCTCGGCGAGCTTCGAGTCGACGCGGGACTGGAAGACGGCCCCGAGGGCGGCTACCCCGGTCGCGATCCCGACCTGGCGGAAGGTCGTGTTGATCCCCGAGCCCATCCCGGATTTCTCCGGCGGAACGACGGCGATCGCCGCCTGGCCGATGCCGGGGTTGGCGGTGCCGATTCCGACGCCCGCGATCAGGAAGCCGACGAGGAGGGTCGTCCACTCCGAGTGGATCGAGACGCCGTGCATGAGGAACAGCCCGATCCCGACCAGCGCCAGGCCGGCGCCGAGCAGGAAGCGGATCGGGACCCTGTTCGAGAGCGCGCCGGAGATCGGCGCGACGATGAAGCCGAGCAGCGTCAGCGGCAGGAACCGCAGCCCGGCCTCGAGCGGCGAGAAGTCGAGCACGCCCTGCATGTAGATGGTCAGGTAGAGGAACATCGCGAACATCCCCGCCGAGAGGCAGAAGGCGACCCCGGAGACGCCGTTGAAGGCGGCTTTGCGGAACAGGGTCAGGTCGAGCATCGGGAACCTGGTGCGGCGCTCGATCGCGATGAAGGCGGCGAGCAGGGCCACCGCGCCGCCGAGGCAGGCGACGATCAGGGGGCTGCCCCATCCCTCGGGGTTGCCGCGGATCAGGCCGAAGATCAGGAGGAACAGCGCGCTCGAGAAGGTGACCAGGCCGGGGACGTCGATCGGTTCCGGTTCGTCGGCAAAGACGTTGACGATCTGGCGCTCGGTCAGGACCATCGCGACGATCCCGATCGGGACGTTGACGAAGAAGATCCACTCCCAGCCGAGGTTCTCGGTGATCACCCCGCCGACCAGCGGGCCGATCGCGACCGCGCCGCCGACGACCGCGCCCCAGACGCCGAACGCCGTCGCCCTGTCCTTGCCGTGGAACTCCTGGCCGATCAGCGCCAGCGAGGTGGCGAACATGCCGGCGCCGCCGATTCCCTGAAGCCCGCGCGCGAGGTTGAGCAGGGTCGGGTCGTCGGAGATGCCGCAGAGGAACGAGGCGAAGGTGAAGATGCCGAAGCCGATCGTGAAGACCCGCCGCCTGCCGAGCCGGTCGCCGAGCGAGCCGGCGGTGAGCAGGAAGGCGGCGAGCATCAGCGAGTAGGCGTCGACGACCCACTGCAGGCTCGAGAGGCTGGCGCCGAGTTCTCGCTGGATGTCAGGCAGCGCGACGTTGACGATCGTGACGTCGAGCAGCAGCATGAAGGTCGCGACCGAGACCAGCAGCAATGTCCACCACTTGCGCTCCATTGCGCGCAACCCTAAACAACCCCCTACCCCGGCTGAGGGGGCTGGGCCAAGCAGTTCAAGGACGCAGGAAGCGAAGCGTGCTCCGCACGCGAGCGCCCGAGGACGCCGAAATGCGCCGGCCCGGACCCCTCAGATCGCTAGGTGGCCGAACTTCTCGCGGATGCGTTGGTAGAAGCTCGTCCCGGGCAGCTGGGCGAGCCGGGCGACGTCGTCGCCGAAGCGGACCTCGAGCGCCTCTCCCGGCTCGAGCGCCCCCACGTGGTCGCCGTCGACGGCGATGTCGACCGGCTCTCGCCCGGCGGCATTGCCGACGTGCAGGACGTCGGAGGGCGCGACGACCAAGGCGCGGGCGGTGAGCGAGTGCGGCGCGATGTAGCTGACCACGTAGCCCTCGACGCCCCAGGCCAGGATCGGCCCCTGGTTGGCGAGGTTGTAGCCGGTCGAGCCGACAGGGGTCGAGGCGACGAGGCCGTCGCAGCGGACGTGGCCGACCTCCTCACCGGCGATCTTGTAGCTGAGCTCGGCGACCCGGTCCTGGGGCCGGCGGCTGAAGCTGACGTCGTTGAGCGCAACCGCCGGCTGCCCGGCGATCTCGATCTCGAGCCCCGGCAGGTCGATCGTCTCGGTCTCGCCGGCGAGGGCGCGGCGGATCCCCTCCTCGGCTTCATCTCGATCGACCGCGGCGAGGAACCCGACCGTGCCGAAGTTGACCCCGAAGACCGGCACCCCCGTGCGGGCGAAGCGGCGCAGCGCGTGCAGGATCGAGCCGTCGCCGCCGAGCACCAGGCAGAGGTCGACCTCGCCGTCCGCCAGCTCGGAGCGCTCGATCCCGGCCGCGGCGTCGGCGTGCTTCTCGAGCTCGGCGCCGGTCGCGACCAGCCGCCAGCCGGCGTCGGCAGCCGCCTTCCGAACCAGCTGGACCGCGTCGGTCGTGGCCGGCGGATGCGAGTGGCTGATCAGCGCCGCGGTCCTCATGGCTCGACCGCCTCGATCGCGGCCTCGAGGTCGGCCGGGCCCGCGCCGCCGCGTGAGCACCAGACGAAGGTCTCGCGGTTCCCCTTCGGGCCAGGCAGGCCCGAGGAGGCGAAGCCGCGGACCGTCAGGCCCAGCCCGACGGCCGCCTCGGCGACCGTGAGGATCGCCTCGCTGCGGTCGGCGGGGTCGCGGACGACACCCCGCCCGACCCGCTCGCGGCCGAGCTCGAACTGCGGCTTGACCATCGCCAGCGCCTCGCCCGCCGGCGTCAGGCAGCCGGCGACAGCCGGGAGGATCTTCGTCAGCGAGATGAAGGAGACGTCGATGACCGCGAGGTCCGGGACGAACGGCAGGTCGGCGGGGCGCAGATCGCGGGCGTTGAGGCGCTCGATGACGGCCACGCGCGAGTCCTCCCGGACGGCCTGGGCGAGCTGCCCGTAGGCGACGTCCACGGCGGCAACCCGCTCGGCGCCGCGCTGCAGGAGGCAATCGGTGAAACCGCCCGTCGAGGCGCCGACGTCGAGGCACTCGCGGCCTGCGACGTCGATCCCGAGCGCCTCCAGCGCGTTCTCGAGCTTGATCCCGCCGCGCGAGGCGAATCGCTGCCGCTCGGCGACGATCAGCTCGGCCTCGTCCTCGACCAGCTGGCTCGGCCGCAGCGCGATCGGGCCGTCCTGGCCGACCCGGACCTCGCCCGCCCGCACGGCCCCGGCGGCCGCGTTCCGCGATGGAAAGAGGCCCCGATCGGTGAGCGCCGAGTCGATTCGAGTCTTCGTCACGCAGCAACCGTAGCGACGGTCGGCGGGATCTTTACTGAATTTGGAGAGGCGGTTTACGGAATGCTTAAAATTGGGTACCATGATGCGCGAGATCGGATTCCCTGCCTGGGTAAGCGGGTTCTGTGATCCGACTCACACATGAATCGCACATACGTTCGTATGCTGCTCAAGGATTCACGTAGGAGGTCGATAGCAGCAAGGGTAGAAAAAGACTTTTTGGTTGGGTTCCGCGCCATTGACATTGCGACCGTTGCTTCCCACAACGACCGCGCCAATGGCATTCACGGGCCAGACCTACCTCCCACAGATCCACATATATAGAGATACATATCTCTCCTCCCTGTAGTAACCCCAGATAGCGCCCCTCCTTCCCAGGAGGGGCGTTTTCTGTTGTGGAGCCAAATTCAGGCAGAACGGCCTCACGAAACCGCCGCTGCTCAGGTCGCCCGTGCGCCAGTTGGTGCGCGGCGGGCTACCCGACCTTCACATTCACGCCTGCGCCCTCGGGAAGCACGGTGCCGGGCTTGGGCTTCTGGGATTTGACTTTGGAAAGTCTTCCCTTGTGCCCCTTCACCTGGCGGAGCTTGCAGTCGGCTTTGACCAGGCTTTTCCGAACCGTCTTGAGCTTCTTCCCCACGAGTCTGGGAACGGTGCACGTCGCAGGAGGCGGGCCGGCGGTAGCCGGCGCGCCGATGTAGGTGAACTGCTGCACGGATGTGGCTTTGCCGGCCGGGGTGGAGACTGAGACGCGGACCGGTCCGGAGCTGGCTGATGGTGGAGCGGTGGCGGTGATCTGCCCTTCGCTGTCGACCGTGAAGCTCGGGGACGGGGTCGAGCCGAACTTGACGGCATTCGCATTCTCGAATTCGGCTCCTGTGATCGTTACCTCCGTGCCTCCCGCCGCGGGCCCCGAGGTCGGGCTGAACGTGTCGAGCGTCGGCGGTCGCTCGACTTCGGCGTTGAAGGCGTATTCGTCGTCGCTCGGGCCCAGGGGGGTGCGAATTTCTCCTTCTTCGAGCGGCGGTATCCAGGCCCCGCCGAAGGCACCTGGCGGTTCGGCGCTCCCTACTTTCGCGTTTGCTTCGACCTCGAGCGCGATCGACTCGCCCGCGTGGATCGGCAAACTGGTCGCAAAGGTCTGCAACTGGGCACTCGCAGGCGTCTGGGGACTGCTCACCGCGCCGCCCTTGTAGGTCGATCCCCCTTCGGACTGGAGCAGCACTCTGAGCTTGAATGACCCACCCGAAGCGCCTTTCAGGTGCCAGCGGACGATCGTCCCGGTGATCGGTGAGGCCGCTAGGGCGAAGTTTCCGAGCGTGCAGGCCGAGGGGCCGCATGGGGACGCGGATAGGAAGGAAGCGGTCAGTGGGCTGCCGATGGTGACCGGAGCCGCCTGGGCGGGCACCGCCGCACACGCCACGAGGAGGAACGTGCATCCGATGATCGCTCCGAAGCGCTTCACCGGCGGGACTATGCCGCCCGGAAGAACCCCGGTCAAGTCGGATGGGCGACAGGGACCGAGCGCGAGTGTTTGGGAGACGCAGCGACGCGACGTGCGCGCTGAGGAAGCTGGGCGAGCAGGAGTCGGCACCTGTTGCCCATCCGTCCGCGGCGGTGGCCCGCCTCGTCCCTGTCCCCAAACGCATCTATCGTCGTCTCACCTGCACATTGACAAGAAGGGCGGCGATGAGGCGAATGAGGGACAGGCTGAGTTACGCGAACGTAATGGCGACCATCGCAGTGTTCATCGCCCTCGGAGGGAGTGCCTACGCCGCCACCCAGCTTGGCAAGAACACCGTCGGCACCAAGCAACTGAAGAAGAATTCGGTGACTGCGGCCAAAATCAAGGATGCCGCGATCACGGCCGGGAAAATCCAGGACGGCGCCGTATCCCCCGGCAAGCTGAGCGGCAATGCGATTTCGACAAGCAACGTCACCGACAAGGCGATTACCAACGGAAAGCTCGCCGACGGTGCTGTCACAGATTCCAAGCTCGCCAGCGCTGCGATAGGGGCGGGCAAGCTGGCCCCCAATTCGGTGACCGGGGCCGAGGTGGCACCGGGGTCGCTGAGCACCGCAGATCTCGCTGGCGCCGATTCGACCAGCTCCCTCCACGGCGACGCGGGTGCCATAGCAGCCCACAGCTGCTTCACAGCTGAAATTGACATCCCCGGTGCGGAGGTCGGCGACGCCCTCTTTCTGACCTTCGTCGGAGACACCCCGGCCCCCGCGGGCCTGACCTTTCAACTGCTGAAGGCCTCCAGTCCCGGCCATGGGGACCTTCGATTCTGCAACCCGACGAACGCCGCGTCGCCCGCGTTCAGCAACGTCGGAATCCGGGTGATCGCCCTGCGTTAGCAGTGACCGAATCAGGCAATCCCCCTTGGCGCTCGAGGTATTTTGTGGCGCTGGGTAGCGGCCTGGCCCTGACCTGCGAAAGTGCAGCCGTCTCGTCCTCCAACCGATCGACTTGGAGGACTCTGTGAAGAAGTCGCCGCGAAGCAATCTGACCTATGCGAACGTGGTCTCGACCCTTTGCCTGTTCCTGCTGCTCGGCGGAGGAGCCGCTTTCGCCGCCTCCCATCTGGGGAAGAACAGCGTCGGGACCAAGCAGCTGAAGGCGAATGCGGTCATCTCGGAAAAGGTCAAGGACGGATCGCTCCAGGCAGCGGACATCGGCGGGCCCGTCGACTCGGCCCTCAAGGCGACAAGCGCAACCACCGCGGCAACTGCCGCCAACGCAGCGCAGGCCACTGACGCCCAAAAGCTGGGCGGGTCCCCCGCGTCCGCCTACAAAGATGGGTGTCCATCGGGAACCAAACTGGTAGCCAAGATCCTGTGTGTCACCGATGTCTCCGCCACCGTTGTGTCGGTGCATTGGATTCCTGCGGCGGAAGCATGTGCGGCAATGGGCCTTCGCCTGCCTTCGCCCGGGGAGGCTCTGGCGATCGGCCCTGATCTTGGGAATGCAGAATTCTTCTGGACCGACGACTTCTGGACCACGGAAAAAGACAGCTTCGCGCTCGAATACGAGGTCGAATCGGGCGATCTCGTAGCGCAGCCCTCGAACACGGAAAACAACTATGCCTTTTGCGTGACGACACCCACCAACTCCTGAGATGTCGCGAGGAGGACGAGCGCCGGGGCCGGTGATGGGAGTCGGTCAGGTCGACCTCTCCCCCTTCGCACTTGACCGAGACTCGGTCACCCCCTCGTCACCGAAGGTGCGATGAGGAACACCCACAACGGCAAACAGGAGGTCCCCCTCCTCGCGCAGGTGCGGCCGCTCGGGTCCCACGGTTTGCGGCCGCCGAAACCGGGCAGTCAAACATCCCAATCCAACAGAGGAGGATGGCCGTGACCATTGTCGGACTCATCGTTTTGATCATTTTGGTGTTGCTTGCGATCTATCTCTTCCAACGCGTTCGAGGGGGAGCCGCGAGGCCCTAGCCCCACTCCGCGGGTGTCCCCGGCCGCCGGGACCGGTCGGGGACACCTGAGACGTTTAAGGAGGCGGAACTCAGGGGAATAGAAATCGCATTCCGGACCCCAGGGCCAGGTAGGCACTCCGGATTGGGAGAAGCAAGGGGGGTAACACGTGTTCAGATGTGAGCGCTGCGGTAGCGGCTTTAGCCCTATTCGGGTCGCAGCCGAGGAGAGCTGTCCAAGATGTCGAGCGCGTGACGGGGTATCGACGCCGCTGACCTTCGCACCGTTCTCTCGGTCGGCGCCCGCGGTCGAAGCCCCATCCGCATCGGCGGAGACGCCGGACGTTCGGGGCGATGAGAAGGCGCAGGCGCCCTGAGCGGCAGGTTTCCGTTGTGGCAGAGTTCCGGCGGTGAGCCGCGGGTGGGGACTGATCGTCGCGGGGGTCGCGACCGTGGCCCTGCTGCTGGCGATGTCCCCTTCCGACGGGCGGATGAAGGACACCGGCGGCCCCGGAATCGTGCCCTTCGAGCTCAGTGGCGGTCAGAGCCGGGCCGATGAGATCCTCGCCGAATGGGGCGAGGACGGCCAGGACGCCGCGCGCGAGTCGCTCTGGATCGACTTCGGCTTCCTGCTCGCCTACGGGACCTTCCTCACCATCGCCCTCGCCGTGACCCGCGACCTCGCAGTGGAGAGAGGCTGGGCCCGGCTTGCCGCGATCGGCGGTCCCGTCGTCTACTTCGGTGCCCTCGCCGCGGCCTGCGACGCGCTCGAGAACGTCTGCCTGCTGCTGACTCTGGGCGAATCCGGTGCCGCGTTCCCCGTGATCGCGACGATCTTCGCGAGCGCCAAGTTCTTCTTCGTCGCGGTGGCGATCGCCTACCTGCTCGCCGGCCTTGCGATGCGGCTCAGCGCCCGGCTTTCGTCTCCCTGACGTTCGCTCGCTTCCGGCGACCCTTGACCCGTCGACCCGAGGTCCGCCGCCGGGTAGCCTAGGCACGTGGCCGGCCCAGCGACTCGCGTCCTCTCGAGCTCCCAGATCGCCTTCCTGAGAGGGCACGGCGAGGAGCGCAGCGCCGAGGTCGGCGAGCACCTCTTCGACATCGGCGACGAGAGCTACCCGTTCATCGCGATCATCGAGGGCGAGGTCGCGGTCGTCGACGGCGCCGGCCAGGAGATCGTCCGCCACGGCAGCTCCGGCTTCCTCGGCGAGATGAACCTCCTCTCCGGCCAGACGGTGTTCCTGACCGCCGTCGCCACCCAGCCGATGCGCTACATCGCCGTCGATCGCGAGGTCCTGCGCCAGCTCCTCTTCGAGGATGGCTCGCTCTCGGACCTGCTCCTCTCGGCCTTCGTCGAGCGCCGCGAGATGCTCCAGCAGCGCCAGGGGATCGGGATCGAGATCATCGGCCCCCGCCACTCGGACGAGACCCGCAACCTGACCGAGTTCGCGCGGCGCATGCGCCTCCCATACACCTGGCTGACGCCGGAGGAGAGCGAGGAGGCTGCCTCCCTCCTCGAGGCGGCCCCCCCGGAGGAGGTCCCGATCGTCCGGATCCCCGGCGACGGCGAGCTGCGGCGGCCGAGCAACGGCGAGCTCTCGCGGGCGCTCGGCATCGGCCGCGAGCTCGACCAGCGCGAGGAGGTCGACCTGGTCGTGCTCGGCGGCGGGCCGGCCGGCCTCGGCGCCGCCGTCTACGGGGCTTCCGAGGGCCTCGACACTTTGATCATCGAGGGCACCGTCCTCGGCGGCCAGGCCGGGACCTCGCGCAGAATCGAGAACTACCTCGGCTTCCCCGCCGGGATCAGCGGCACCGAGCTGACCAGCCGCGCGATCGCCCAGGCGCGGAAGTTCGGCGCCCGCACCGCGACCCCCTACCGCGCCAAGTCGCTCGAGCCGGGGCCCGACCGTCACCTGGTCACGCTCGAGGAAGGGAACGAGATCGCCGCCCGGGCCGTCCTGCTCGCGACCGGAGCCGAATACCGCCGCCTCCCCGTCGAGGACCTCGACCAGTACGAGGGGTTCAGCGTCTTCTACGCGGCCGGGCCTCCAGAGGCGCAGCTCTGCGGCGGCCAGCGGGTCGGGGTGGTCGGCGGCGGCAACTCGGCCGCGCAGGCGGCGGTCTGGCTCGCCCGCGGCGGCGCCCTCGTCACCCTCCTCCATCGCCGCGCCGACCTCAGCGAGACGATGTCCCACTATCTGCTCGAGGAGCTCGATCGCTACGGAGTGGCGGTCCGCGATCGCAGCGAAGTCTCGACCCTGCACGGTGACGACGGGCGGCTCGAGTCGGTGACGCTCAGCGACGGCGCCTCGCTGCCGCTCTCCTACCTCTTCCTCTTCCTCGGCGCGAAGCCGTGCACGGCTTGGCTCGGCGATTGCATCGCCCGCGACGAGAACGGCTTCGTCCTCACCGGCGCCGACGCCGGCGCCGAGGGCCTGCTGGAGACGAGCGTTCCCGGGATCTACGCCGCCGGCGACGTCCGCGCCGGCTCGACAAAGCGCTGCGCGACCGCGGTCGGCGAGGGCGCCACGGTCGTCCGTTTCGTCCACGAGTACCTGTCCCCCGCGGCCTCCTCCGGCAAGCCCGCGACGGCCGTCTGAAACTGAATTTGAGGGCGATGTTTAGGTCCCGCGGGGGTGGGTATCTCCCGTTTTGAGAACTCGAACCGCTCCTTTTCCAGCGGTTCCCCTGGTTCTCCCCTCCCCGCAGTGACCCAGAAAACGCCCCGTCCTCCCCGGCGGGGCGTTTTTTGTGGCGATATGCCTGGCGAGGCCCGCGCCTACGCGTCGAGGACCCGGACGAAGCGGCCGACGTCGGTCTGGAGCTCGTAGCCGAGCGCCTCCCAGAGCGCGTTCGCCGCGTTCTCGTCGGTGACCGCGATCGCGGTCAGCCGCACCGCGCCGCGAGCGCGGAGGCTCGCCTCCCCCGTTCTGACCAGCGCCGTCGCGATGCCCTGGCGGCGACGGCCGGGGTCGACCGCGAGCCGGTAGAAGCTGCCGCGCCATCCGTCCCAGCCGACCACCAGCGAGCCGACCAGCGTCCCGTCGGCATCGGCGAGCAGGAGCGAGCCGGGGTCGTGCCCGAGCAGAGTTCGAATGCCCGCCTCACTGTCGGTGACCGAGGGCCTGGGGCCGCCCAGCCGCCAGAGCTCGAGCAGCGCCTGGACGTCCGCCTCGGTGCCCGGCCGGATCTCCCACTGCGTCGTCTCGGGGCCGCTCATCGAGGCGTTCTATCAGGCGCCGGAAGATGGTCGGCCGCTCACCCGAAGCGACCGACCCTTCCCGGACAGCGGTCCGCCTGCCTGCCGGATCCGCTTACAGAGGTACACATCTCTTCTCCCTGTAGTAACCCCAGAAACACCGGGCTCGAAGGCCTGATGTCCCGCTCGTCACTGAAGAGACCGCGGCAGACTACTCGATTGAGCGATTTGGTTCAAGGTCTCTTCAACTGCGAGTATGAGCCGGTGAGAAGAGGGCTCTTGATCGTGATGTTCGGCGTGCTTCTCGCGGCCTCTTCGGCGTTCGCGGCACCGGCCGGAGCCGCCACCGGGAGCCCGGCCGATGTCCAGCGCGGGCTCGATCAATTGGTCAGGGCGAAGGGCGGCCCGCCCGGGGCGATCGCGACGATCTACCGCGACGGCAAGCTGACGGTGCTCCGCTCCGGCCGCTCGAACGTGAATGCCCCGACGCCGCCGCGCCCGGCCGAACACATGCGGATCGCGAGCGTCGCGAAGGCGTTCAGCGGCGCCGCCGCCCTCCACCTGGTCGCGACCGGAAAGCTCGGCCTGGACCAGACGATCGCCCAGTTGCTGAGCGGAATGCCGGCGGCCTGGGGCGATGTGACCGTGCGGCAGATGCTCGATCACACCAGCGGCCTTCCCGACTACTCGGAGTCGAAGGGATTCCACGAGCAGCTGACCGACGACCCCGGCGGTTTCGTCTCCACCAAGACGATCATCGACTGGGTTCGCGCGAAGCCGCTCGAGTTCGCCCCCGGTTCCGACTACCGGTACTCGAACACCGACAACATCGTCGTCGGCCTGATCGTCGAAGCGGTCAGCGGCCGGACCTATGCCAGGGAGCTCGAAGACGACGTCTTCATCCCGGCGCAGCTGCGCCAGACCTCGCTCCCCAAAACCGTCGGGCTGCGCTCGCCGTTCATCCACGGCTACGTCCTCGGAGCCGGCGGCAAGCCCGAAGACGTCTCGACCCTGATCAACCCGAGCGGCGCCTGGGCCTCCGGCGGGATCGTCTCGACGCCGCGCGACCTGAACAAGTTCATCCGTGCCTATCTCGGGTTGAAGTTCTTCTCCGCTGCCGAGCAGCGGCAGCAGATGCAGTTCGTCCCGGGCGGTGAATCGAGCCCGCCCGGGCCGGGCGCGAACTCGGCCGGGCTGGCGCTGTTCCGCTACCGGACCAAGTGCGGCACCGTCTACGGCCACACCGGGAACTTCCCCGGATACACGCAGTGGGCGGCCGCCAACGCCGACGGCAGCCGCGGCGTGACGATGTCGCTCAACATCCCCGCCCCGACCGGGAAGCTGCTCGCGCGCCTGCGCGGGCTGCAGACGACCGCGGTCTGCGCCCTGCTCGGCAGGTAGCCGCCGCCGGGCGGGCTCAGCCGAGAACCGGCTGAGCCGAGTGCTGCGAGGAAAGGACCCGCTCGGCGACCGTCTCGCCGTCGAGGCCGACCTCGGCCCGCAGTAGCGCCGGCTTGCCATGGGTCACGTAGCGGTCGGGGATCCCGACCCGCATCACCGCGGCGCGCTCGGCGGGGCCGTCCGCGAAGGCGTCCTCGAGATGCTCGAGCACGGCTGACCCGAAGCCGCCCGGCAGCACGTTCTCCTCGATCGTCACCACGAGGTCGTGATCGCGCGCCAGCCGCTCGACCAGCTCGCCGTCGAGCGGCTTCGCGAAGCGCGCGTCGGCGACCGTCGGGTTGAGGTCGTGGCGCCTGAGGATCCTGGCCGCTTGCAGGGCGACCGAGACGCCGTAGCCGTATCCGAGCAGCGCCACCCGCTCGCCGGCCTCCAGCACCTCGCCGATCCCGAGCGGGATCTCCCCCGCCTCGGCCGGCAGCTCGGCCCCCTCGGCGGCGCCGCGCGGGTAGCGCAGCGCAGCGGGGCCGTCGTGGGCGATCGCGGTGCGCAGCATGTGGACCAGCATCGCCTCGTCGCGCGGCGCCATCAGGACGACGTTGGGGATCGGCCGGAGGTAGGAGATGTCGAAGGCGCCGTGGTGGGTTGGGCCGTCGTCGCCGACCAGGCCGGCCCGGTCGAGGGCGAAGGTGACGTCGAGCTCCTGCAGGCAGACGTCGTGGATGATCTGGTCGTAGGCACGCTGGAGAAAGGTCGAGTAGATCGCGCAGACCGGCTTCGCGCCCTGGATCGCAAGCCCGGAGGCGAGCAGGACTGCGTTCTGCTCGGCGATGCCGACGTCGTAGTAGCGCTCGGGCTCCTCCTCGGCAAGCCTCTGCAGGCCGGTCCCCCCCGCCATCGCCGCGGTGATCCCGACAACGCGCCGGTCGCGGGCGGCTTCGGCGACCATCGCGTCGCCGAAGACCTGGGTGTACTGCGGCGGCGAGCCCGCGGCTGGCGGCTTCTCGAGCCGCTCTGGCGCGATCGCGTCGGGCGAGTCGGACTCCTTGACCGGCACCGGCTTCGGTGCCGGCGCCCGGTCGACGATGCTTTTCGGCTTCGCCGCATGCCATTTCTCCATCCCCTCGAGCCCGCCCTCCTCGGCCGGCGCGAAGCCCTTGCCCTTGACGGTGTGGATGTGGACGACGACCGGGCGTTCGGCCTCGAAGGCCTCGCGCAGCGCCTCGCGCAGGGCGCCGACGTCGTGGCCGTCGATCACCCCGAGGTAGGCGAGGTCGAGCTCCTCGAAGAAGAGGCCGGGCGCCCAGTAGGCCTTGATCGCCGACTTGATCTCGGGGCCGAGGCGCTCGATCCGCCTGCCGAGCCCGAGCGGCAGCTTCGTCAGCCGGTCCTCGACGCCCTCGCGGGCGTGGTAGAGGCGCGGGTTGAGGCGGACGCGATTGAAGTAGCGAGAGAGGGCGCCGACGTTCGGCGAGATCGACATGCCGTTGTCGTTGAGGACGATCACGATCGGCGTCTGCAGCCCGCCCGCCGCGTGCATCGCCTCGTAGGCGACGCCGCCGGTCAGGGCCCCGTCGCCGATGACCGCCGCGACTTTGCCGTCCTCGCCGATCCCCTTGCGCATCGCCTCCTTGAGGCCGACCGCGTACCCGATCGAGGTCGAGGCGTGGCCGGCGCCCATGATGTCGTGCTCGGACTCGAAAACCGAGCAGAACGGGGCGAGGCCCTCGTACTGGCGGATCGTCGGCAGGCCCTCGCGGCGGCCGGTGAGGATCTTGTGGGGATAGGCCTGGTGGCCGACGTCCCAGAGCACCTTGTCGCGGGGCGAGTCGAGCATGCTGTGGAGGGCGACGGCGAGCTCGCAGGTCCCGAGGTTGGCGCCGAAGTGGCCGCCGATCTCCCCGATCGTGTCGATGATGTAGCCGCGCATCTCCCCCGCAACCTGCTGCAGCTGGTCGTCGTCGAGGCCGTGCAGGTCGGCGGGGCTGTCGATCCCCTCCAGGAGGCGCTCGGGCTCGTGGCTCTTGTCTCGCTTCTCGCTCATTCGTTCCTCGTGAAGATGTAGTCGGCCACCGCGGTCAGGTCCCCCAGGCCCTCGGCGTCGCCGGCATCGGCCAGCGCCGCGGTCGCGCTCGCGTGGGACTCGGCGGCGAGCTCGCGCGCCCGGTCGAGGCCGAAGAGGCTGACGTAGGTGAGTTTTCCATGTCGCTCATCGCTTCCATGGGGCTTGCCGAGCCGCTCATCGCTCTCGGTGACGTCGAGGATGTCGTCGACGATCTGGAAGAGGACTCCCAACTCGTCCGCGAATCGGCGGTAGGGCATTGTCTCAGGTTCGGGCAGCCCCTCGAGCGTTAATACGACGCCGACGCTGGCTCCGATCAGCCGCCCGGTCTTCAGCGCGTGCAGGGCGCGCAGCCCCTCGGCGTCCGACTCCTTCCCGGCGACGTCGACGTACTGGCCGCCGACCATCCCGTCGGCCCCGGTCGCGGCGGAGAGCTCGGCCAGAGCGGCGAGGACCCGCGCCGGGTCGCCGGGCTGCTCGGCAAAGACCTTGATCGCTTCGGCGAAGAGCCCGTCCCCGGCGAGAATCGCGACGTCCTCGCCGAACTTGACGTGGGAGGTCGGCAGGCCGCGGCGCAGCTCGTCGTCGTCCATCGCCGGCAGGTCGTCGTGGATCAGCGAGTAGGTGTGGATCAGCTCGATCGCGCAGGCCGCCGGCAGGAAGCGCTCGGGGTCGGCGCCGAGGGCGCGCGCGGTCGCCAGCGAGAGGACGGGGCGGATCCGCTTGCCGCCGGCGAGCAGCGAGTAGCGCATCGCCTGCTCGAGCCCCGCGGTCGCGGGCGCCGCCGAGAAGCGCAGCCGCTCGAGGGCGGCATCGACGAGCGAGCGCAGATCGTCGGGATAGCTCACCGCGGAGGCCGAGCGCCGCGGCCGCTCACCCGGCGCTCTCCGACTCCCGCATCCGCCGGTTGGCTTCCTCGACCGCCTCGGCCGAGAGGTCGGCCGCCTCGCGGGCGAGGGCGGCGGCGCGCTCGTCGTCGGCGTCGGAGCCCTCGAGCTCCGCCGCGATCGCCTTCAGCCGCTCCGAGATCTCGGCCAGCCTGCTCATATCGACCGCTCACCGTTCATTGCACTCCCTCCCGCTCGCGGACGATCGCCCCGAGGATGCCGTTGATGAACCCGGGCGCCTCGGCGCCGCAGTACTCCTTGGCGATCTCGACAGCCTCGTCGATCGCGACCTCGTGTGGGACGTCGGTGTGTTCGATCTCATACAGCGCGACCCTCATCACGTTGAGGTCGAGCGGCGCGATCCGCTCGACCGCCCATCCCCTCGAGTGCGCGGAGATCTCTTCGTCGAGCTCTTCGCGGAAGTGGTCGACCCCCTCGGCGAGCTCGCGGGTGAGCGGCCGCGAGTCGGCGACCAGCTCCTCCAGCGGCCTGCCGGTGACGTCGCGCTGATAGCTGACGAAGACCGCATCGCGGCGCTGTTCGGATCTACGCACGAGACATGTACTCGCCGCTGCGGGTGTCGATCCGGACCCTTTCGCCCTCTTCGATGAAGAGCGGGACCTGGACCGTGACGCCGGACTCGAGCGTCGCCGGCTTGCTGCCCCCGCCCGAGGCGGTGTCGCCCTTGACGCCGGGCTCGGTGCTCGTCACCGCCATCTCGATCGCGCTCGGCACCTGGACGTCGCTGGGCCGTTCGTCGACGAAGAGGACGTCGACGTCGGAGTTGGGGAGCAGCCACTGCATCGACTCCCCGACCACGTCGACGGCGATCTCGATCTGCTCGTAGTCGTTGTTGTCCATGAACACGGCGGCCTCGCCCGAGTCGTAGAGGTACTGCATCTTGCGCGACTCGGTGCGGACCGGGCGGAACTTCTCGCCGGCCCGGAAGGTTTTGTCGATCACCGAGTTGTCCTCGATCTTGCGCAGCTTGGTGCGGACGAAGGCGCCCCCCTTGCCGGGCTTGACGTGCTGAAACTCGACGATCTTGAAGATCTTGCCGTCGATCTCGATGTGGGAGCCGTTCTTGAACTGATTGGTCGAAATCACGGCAGTGATCCTAGAGGTCGCTCCGTCCCGAGGCTGCGGCAACCCGCGCGACATTCCGCCTTTACGCGGGTTAGCTTCCCGGAGGGCTTGTAATCTTCGAACAGAGAGGGGGGCCGGATGAAAGGGACTTTGACCACAGCCGCACTGGCGCTTGCCGCCATGTTTGTACTGGTCGTTCCCGCGTCAGCGGACATCGCGCCGGTCCCGACCCGCGACGAATACGTGGCCGCCGTCGACCCGATCTGTCAGGCGAACACCGACTCGAACAAAAAGATCCTCGACGGCGCCAGCACCAGGGTCAACGAAGGCAAGCTCAAGCAGGCCGGCTCCCAGTTCACCCGCGCCGCGGCGGCCTTCGGCTCCTCGATCAAACAGATCTCCGCGGTTCCGCAGCCGCCCGAAGACTCCGAGCGGCTGCAGCGCTGGTTCGGCTTCCTCAAGATCCTGCAGACGAATCTGGGGAAAGTCGGCAAGGCGCTGAAGGAAGGCAACAAGGTCAAAGCGACCCACGAAAAAATCCGCGCCGAACGAAGCAGCAACGCGGCCAACAACGTCAGCTTCATCTTCGGCTTCCAGTACTGCCACCTGCGGGCCTCTCAGTTCAAGTAGGGCCCGCTCCCTCCGGCCCTTCCTCGGCGGTGCTCGTCGTCAGTGACGAGGCGGCGCCCCCGGAGAGGACCCGCCTGACCAGCGACGGCGCGACGATGCGGGCGACCGCCGCCAGCGCATAGGGCCGCGGCACGTAACGCTCGGCCTTGCCGCCGGGGCCCGCCTCGTAGATCGCGTCGGCGACCCGCTCGGGCTTGGAGACGACCCACCTCGTCAGCGCTTTCTCGCGCAGCTCGGTGGCCGGGAAGCCCTCGGTCGCGATGAAGCCGGGAAGGACCATGCCGACGTGGACCCCCGCCCCGCGCTCCTCGCTGTAGAGCGCGTCGGTCCACCCGACCAGGGCGAACTTGCTCGCCGAGTAGGCGCCGGTGCGGGCGCGGGCGACGCGGGCCGCGGTGCTGGCGACGTTGACGATCGAGGAGGGCGCCGAGGCGCGGAGCAGCGGCAGCAGAGCCTCGGTCAGGCGCAGGACGGCCTCGAAGTTGAGCTCCATGTGGCGGGCGACGTTGGCGTAGCCGGCCTCGGCGAAGCTGCCCCGCCAGGAGGCGCCGGCGTTGTTGACCAGCATCGTCAGCCGCCCGTGATGCTCCTCGACGTGGGCGCGGACCCGCTCGGGCGCGGCGGCGTCGGTGAGGTCCACCGCGACGTACGTGGCCGGGCACGGAAGCGCCTCAGCGAGGTCCTTCAGCCGCTCCTCGCGGCGGGCGACGAGGATCAGCTCGGCGCCCGGCTCGCGTGCCAGCCGCCGCGCCGTCGCTTCGCCGATTCCGCTGGACGCGCCGGTGATCAGGGCTGTCAGTTGGGGTGCCAATTTGGAAAAGTTATTCGGTTAATTTTGTACGCGGAGGTTGCCGACACCCGGCATACTGCCTGCTTCTCGATGGCAGGGACTCCGAAACTACTCGACGCGCTGCTCCGTTCCGGCGCACCCTCAGGCTACGAGGGCCCCGCCGCGGCGGTCTGGCGCGAGGCGGCGTCGTTCGCGACGCTCTCCAGCGACGGCCTCGGCTCCTCGGTCGCGAGGGTCGGCGAGGCGAGCCCGCTGCTCGCCGTCGTCGGCCACATCGATGAGATCGGCCTCGTCGTCACCCACATCGACGAGAAGGGCTTTGTCTACTTCGCGCCGATCGGCGGCTGGGACCCGCAGATCCTCGTCGGCCAGCGGGTCGAGATCCGCGGCCGCGACGGCATCGTCCCGGGCGTCGTCGGGCGCAAGCCGATCCACCTGCTCGACCTCGACCAGCGCAAAAAGGTGGTCGAGATCAAGGGCCTTCACATCGACCTCGGCGCGGCCGACCGCGACGAGGCGGCCGAGCTGGTGCGGGTCGGCGACCCGGCGGTGATCGCCGCCGAGCCGGTCGCGCTCGCCGGGGAACGGCTGATCTCGCGCTCGATGGACAACCGCCTCGGCGCCTACGTCGCGCTCGAATCGCTGCGGCGCGCCCACGAGGGCGGCTCGCTCGGCGCCAGCTTCGCCGCCGTCGCCGCGGTCCAGGAGGAGATCGGCCTCTTCGGGGCGCGGACCGCGGCCTTCGAGGTCCGGCCCGACCTCGCGATCGCCGTCGACGTCACCCACGCCACCGACGCCCCCGGCGTCGACGAGAAGGAGATCGGCAGCCACCCGCTCGGCTCGGGACCGGTGATCGGCCGCGGCTCGACCCTCTCCCCCAAGGTCTTCGAGCTGCTCGTCGAGACGGCCGAGGAGGCCGGCATCGAGCACACGATCGGGGCCAGCGGGCGCGGCACCAGCACCGACGCCGACGCGATCCAGATCTCCCGCTCCGGAATCCCGACCGGCCTCGTCTCGATCCCGCTCCGCTACATGCACTCCCCGGTCGAGCTCGTCGACCTCGCCGACGTCGAGGCGACGGTCGAGCTGATCGCCGCCTTCGCCACCCGGCTCGACGCCGACGTCGACCTCAGCCGCTAGTCAGTTGGCGCTGAAGACGACGGCGTCGCGGCCGTTCGCCTTCGCCGCATAGAGCGCCTGGTCGGCGCGGCTGACCAGGTCGTCGGTGTCGAAGAGGCCGGGCGGGGAGACCGCGACCCCGATGCTGACCGTCAGCTCGACACCCTCCGGGCGGGACTCGCGGACCGCCAGCCGCAGGCGTTCGGCGACGTCGATCGCGTCGATCTCGGTGGCCCCCGGGAGGACGACGAGGATCTCCTCGCCGCCGATCCGATAGATCGAGTCACCCGCCCGCAGCGAGGAGCGCATCGTCTGGGCGACCTCCTGGAGGACCGCGTCGCCGGTGGCGTGGCCGTGCTCGTCGTTGACCCGCTTGAAGTGATCGAGGTCGCAGAGCAGCAGCGCGTGGGAGGCGTCCGCGCCGCTGCCGGGGTAGAGGTCGAGCTCGGCCAGCCGCTGCTCGAGCGCGGCGCGGTTGAAGAGGCCGGTCAGGGGGTCGACGGTCGAGCGCCGCCGGTGGGCGCGATCGGACTCGACCAGCGCCCCCGAGAGCGCGACGGTGCAGAGAACCAGCGCGATCGCGGCGATCACCTCCTGGTGGTGCGCCGTGGCGGACGCCGGGTCGAGCCCGTAGGTGGAGATCAGCATCAGGCTGAGGATGTAGGCGGTGCCGATCGCGATCCCGCGCGGCTCGAAGCGGGCGCCGAGGGTGACGGCCGGCAGCGCAAACCACATCAGCGCCGGGCTGGCGCCGCCGCCGGTGGTGACGATCGCGTCGGCGAGCAGGAGCGGCAGCATGCCCCACGCGGTCGCCACCCAGATCGCCGGGTGGGCGCTGGTCCGCATGAACCGGTCGGCGACGACGAAGCCGGCGAAGCCGACCGCGAGCGGGATCACCCACCACCAGCCCAGTTCGGGCGCGAGCGCGATCAGGGCCAGGGCGAGCGTCGCGAAGCAGACCGCCCGATAGCGGCGCAGCCGCAGCTCCATGTCGATCAGCCGCTCCTTGCGGGCGGCGTCGCGGAGTTCGGCGAGCGGCTCGGTGCCGCCGGTTTCGGAGGTGGCGATCACGGTCATAGGTGATCGGCTCCTGCGGCCGAATCGGCTGAGAACTGCAGCCGAGGATTCCGCTCTAGGCGACGATCTCCAGCTTTTTCGGTAGGCCGCTGAGGTTGCGAAGTCCGTCCTCGGCGACGACGACCAGGTCCTCGATCCGGACCCCGAGCTCGCCCGGCAGGTAGACGCCCGGCTCGACCGTCACGACTTCGCCGGCCGCGAGCGTGTCGTCGGAGCGCTGGGAGAGCCGCGGCGCCTCGTGGACCTCGAGGCCGACGCCGTGGCCGAGCCCGTGGCCGAAGCGATCGCCGTGGCCGGCCTCCTCGATCACCTTGCGGGCGACGGCGTCGATCGCCTCACCGCCGGCGCCGGCGGTGACGGCTCCGAGGGCCGCCTCCTGGGCCGCGCGGACCACCTCGTAGACCTCGCGGGCGCGCTCGCCGGGCTCACCGGTGGCGAAGGTGCGGGTCCCGTCAGAGCAGTAGCCGTCGAGCTTGGCCCCCATGTCGAAGACGACCAGCTCGCCCTCACCGATCTCGCGCTCGCCAGGCTCGGCGTGCGGGAGGGCGCCGTTGGGGCCGGCGGCGACGATCGCCGGGAAGGACGGCTCGGCGCCGAGCTCGCGGATCCGCGCTTCGGCGGCGAGGGCGACCTCGCGCTCGGTCTTCCCATCGAGGCCGCGCTCGATGCTCCAGCGCCAGACCTCGTCGGCGAGCTCGGCGGCGGCGACGATCGCCGCCACCTCGCGCTCGTCCTTGACCCGCCGCAGCTTCTCGACGCTGCCGCCGGCGGGCTTCATCTCGACCCCGTCGGCCGCTTTCTCTTCGAGTTTCGCGAGGAACCGGACCGAGGCGTGATCGTCCTCGAAGCCGACCGCGCCGCTCAGCCGCGAGGCGATCCCGCCGAGCCAGTCGTCGGTGACGGTGATCACCTCCCAGCCGTCGACCTCCTCCTCGGCGCGCTCGGTGTAGCGGAAGTCGGTCAGGAACGCCCGCACTCCCGGCCCGCACACGCAGGCCCCATTCGTGCCGCCGAAGCCGGTCAGGTAACGGACGTTGACGAGGTCGGTGACCAGCAGCCGGTCGAGCTCCTTCTCGGCGAGGAGCGCCTCGAGCCGATCGCCGCGGTCGGCCATCAGGCGGCGTCGACCTCGAGCTCGGCGGCGAGCCTCCCCAGGGCGTCGCGGTAGCCGTCGGGCCCCTTTCCGGAGACCTTCTCGAGCACCAGGCCGTCGAAGACCGAGACCCGGCGCCAATCGTCGCGCGACTCGACGTCGGAGAGGTGGACCTCGACGGCGGGCAGCCCGGTGACGTCGAGGGCATCGGCGATCGCGCGGCTGTAGTGGGTCCAGGCGCCGGCGTTGATCAGCGCCGCGTCGGCGACGTCAGGAAGCCGGTGCAGGTACTCGACGAACTCGCCCTCGGAGTTGGTCTGGAAGAAGATCGCTTCGAGGCCCGCCTCCCGCGCCCAGCCGCCGACCTTGCGCTCCAGCTCGTCGAGAGAGAGGCCGCCGTAGATCGAAGCGTCGCGGCGCTCGAGGATGTCGAAGTTGACGCCGTGGAGGACGCCGACACGGTTGTGGGAGGAGCTCATCCCCTCAACTCTTCCACGGCGGCGCGGACGGCGCCCTCGTCGAGCACCTGGCCCGGCCGCGGCGCGCCGGGCTCGGAGAGCAGGACGAAGGCGACCCCCTCGACGGTGCGCTTCTTGTCGCGGCCGAGGCACTCGATGACCTCATCGACGCCGATCGCGGGATCGAGCGAGACCGGCAGGCCGTGGGCCGCGAGCAGCGCCTCGACCTCGTCGGCGAGCGCGGGGGCGTCGGAGAGCCGCAGCGCCGCGAGCAGGCCGAGTCCGACGGCCTCGCCGTGGCGGTAGAGGCGGTAGCCGCTCGCCGCCTCGATCGCGTGGCCGACCGTGTGGCCGAGGTTGAGGATCTGGCGGCGGCCGCCGTCGCGCTCGTCGGCGGCGACGACCTCGCACTTGAAGCGGGCGCAGGCGAAGACGACGTCGTCGAGGCCGGAGGGGTCGATCTCCTCCACCGCCCTGACCCGCTCCCACAGGCTCCCGCCCGCCAGCAGCCCGGTCTTGATCGCCTCGACGAAGCCGGCCGCGAGCTCCTCGCGGGGGAGCGTCGCCAGCGTCGAGGTGTCGGAGATCACCGCCGCAGGCAGCTGGTAGGCGCCGACGTAGTTCTTGCCCTCCGGCAGGTCGACGCCGGTCTTGCCGCCGTAGGCGGAGTCGACCTGGGCGACCAGCGTCGTCGGCACCTGGACGACCTCGACGCCGCGCTGGAAGGTGTGGGCGCAGAACCCGGCCAGGTCGCCGACGACCCCGCCGCCGAGCGCGGCGACGTGGTCTTCGCGGGTCATCCCCGCCCGGGTCAGCTCGCGCAGGACCCGCTCGGCCTCGGCCATCGTCTTCGCGCTCTCCCCCGGCTCGACCTCGACCCGGCCTGCGAGCGGCTCGAGCCGCTCCCCGTAGCGGCCGCCGACGTTGGTGTCGCTGACGCAGAAGCGGCGCCCCTCCAGCGGCCACCAGCCGGCCTCCAGCAGCCCCGGGCCGACGAGCACCGGGTACTCGCCCGAGGCGCTCGAGGCCCAGAGCAGCCGGGTCCTCGGCGGCAGCTCGGCCAGGGCCTGGATCGACGGCAGCGCCCGGGCGACCTGCCCGTGATCGCCGCTCGGCAGCACCGCGTCGGCGAGCTCCTCATAGAGCGGCAGGCGCACCTCGAGCAGGGCGGCGACATCCTCGGCGCTGCGCGCCAGCGGCCGGTCGCTGCCCTGGATCCGCCGCCAGGCCTCCTCGGCATCGACCTGAAGCCAGACGACGATGTGGCGGTCGAGCGCGGCTCGGATCCTCTTCGAGAGGACGCTGCCGCCGCCGAGGGCGATCGCGCCCCCGTCCGCCTCCTCGAGCAGCGCGCCGACGACCTCCGCCTCGCGCTCGCGAAAACCGTCCTCCCCCAGCTTCTCGAAAGCCTCGGCGATCGAGGCGCCGAGCTCGCCCTCCATCAGGTCGTCGATCTCGGTCGTCTCCAGCCCCGCCTCGCGGGCGGCGGCAAGCGCCGTCGACTTCCCGGCCCCCATGAAGCCGATAAAGACGATCGACGGGCTAGCCACGGAAGTCGATGCGCTTCTTGTACGCGGCGACCGCCGCGAGGACGTCGTCGATGTGGTCGCCGCCGAACTTCTCGCGGTAGCAGGCGGCCAGGGTCAGGCAGACCATCGCCTCGCCGACGGCCGCGGCCGCCGGGACCACGGTCGAGTCGGTCCGCTCGCGCAGGGCCTGGGCCGGCGCCTTGGTCTCGGTGTCGACCGAGCGCAGCGGCTTGGTCAGGGTCGAGATCGGCTTGATCGCGGCGCGGACCGAGAGCGGCTGGCCGTTGGTCATGCCGCCCTCGAGGCCGCCGGCGTGGTTGGTCTCGCGGAAGTAGCCGTCCTTCTCGGACCAGAAGATCTCATCGTGCGCCTCGGAGCCGGGCCGCCCGGCGACGTCCCAGGCCTCGCCGATCGCGACGCCCTTGACCGATTGGATCGAGGCGACCGCTCCCGCCAGGCGCCCGTCGAGGCGCTCTTCCCAGGAGATGTGCGAGCCGAGGCCGGGGACGAGGCCGAAGACCCGGACCTCGAAGCTGCCGCCGAGGCTCTCGTTCGCCTTGCGGAGGCGGTTGATCTCGGCGACCATCGCCGCGCTCGCCTCCGGGTCGAGGCAGCGGACCGGGTCCTCGTCGACGCCGGCGAAGTCCGCGGCGCCCAGGTCGGGGCGCTCGGGCGCCTTCACCGAGGCGATCTGGAGGACGTGGCTGTGGACGCTGACCCCGAGGGCCGTGAGGAAGCCGCGGGCGATCGAGCCGGCGGCGACCCTGGCCGCGGTCTCGCGGGCGCTGGCCCGCTCGAGGACGTTGCGGATGTCGGCGTGCCCGTATTTCTGGGCGCCGACGAGGTCGGCGTGCCCGGGCCGCGGCAGGTGGACCTCGTCGGGCTCGAACCCCTCCACCGGCCAGGGGTTCATCCGCTCCTCCCAGTTGGCGTAGTCGCGGTTGGCGACGAGGACGGCGATCGGACTGCCGAGGGTGCGGCCATGGCGGACGCCGGCGCGGACCTCAACCGTGTCGGTCTCGATCTTCATGCGGCCGCCGCGGCCGTGGCCGAGCTGGCGGCGGGCCATGTCGCGGTCGAGCGCCTCGCGATCGAGCTCGAGGCCGGCGGGCATGCCCTCGACGATCGCGACGAGCCCCGGCCCGTGCGACTCACCAGCTGTCGTGAAGCGGAAACCGCCCATGGCGGTCAAGGCTATACGGGGGCAGCGGCTACTGAGGGCCGCGTTTGAGCAGGGCGCTCCTGCCGGTCTGCTTCGGGGCGTGGCCCGGCGATTCGAAGATGACTTTGAGCCTGATCCGCGTCTTGCCCAGTTTGTTGAGGCGGACGGTGGTGATAACCCAGGGCTGCACCGGCAGGGTGACGACTCCGGCTTCTCCGGCGGGGCGCCTGACGAGTTTGATCCCGCTCCCGGTCAGCGACACCGTCCCGGCGCTGGGGACTTCGACGATCAGTTTGCCGGACCCCGTGTGCTTGTTGAGCGCCAGCTTGAGGATGCGGAAGACCGGCTGGCGTGGTTCGAGCGGGGCCGGCGGCGGGGGCGGCTTCGGCGGGCATGGGTTCGTTGCCCTGCGCTCGAAGGCGCCGATGTCGGGGACCGCGGCGGCGCCGGCTTCGAGGCACCCGGGCTGCGAGCGGGGATTGCCGTCGAAGTCGGCGGTGCCGTTGGCGGGATCGTTCACCCCGGCGTCGATCGTCGGCGAGGCCGGGCCCTCGTGGAAATCGCCTTCGAGGGCGCCGACGAACTGCGGCGGCGCCGTCTGGTTGCCGAGGGTGCCGGCCGGAGTCACGACCGCGAAAGCGGGCAGGCCGGCGGTCGTCGCGTAGTTCGAGTTGGCGAGGTTGATGTTGGCTTCGGAGAAGCCGCCGTCTTTGGGCGGCAGGCCGGCGACGACGTCGGGCTCGTTGGCGGCGTGGGCGATCACGTTCTTGGCGTCGACCGTGAGCTTGGCGCCGGCGGCCGCCAGCGCGAAGATGCCGGAACCGGTGTGGGTGGTCGCGATCGCCGTGTCGTTGCGCAGGGTGATGGTCGCCCTGACGCTCTCGCCCCCGAGTTCGGTGTGGAGGGCATCGGCTTCCGATTCGCCTTCGAACCCTTCGTGCGCCCAGCAGACGCTGTTGCTCATCAGGGCCGGCGCCCTCAGTTCGCAGGCGTTGCCTTCTGGCGCGGTGTAGGAGACGAAGACCCGTTCGGCCCTCCCCGATTCGAGTTCCAGCCCGCCTTCGCCTTCGATCACCAGGTCGTGCACGGTCGTGTTGGCGAGGGGGACGATCTGGAGGCCGGAGGACGCGGTCGTCCGCAGGATCGGCTTTTCACCGGGGAGCCCCCCGAAGACGATGTTCTTCTTCATGATCTTGAGGCCGGCGAAGGGCACCGTGTATTCGCCGGGCGCGAGCTCGATGCTGTCGCCGGCTTCGGCGATGAAGATCGCTTCCGCCGCCGAGCAGGGCGCTTCCTTGGTGCAGAGCGATTTTTCCCCTTTTGGCGCCGCGTAGACGGTTTTACCCGCCGCCATGGCAGGGGCTGTCGACAGCGTCGCTATGCAGGCTGCGCCTGCGAGTAGACACCAGATAAGCCTTTTCCCCAAGCCCACAATCCCTTCTCCCACAGAGACAAAGGCTACACCCCACTCGCGGCAGCGCGCATGATTTCCAGCGGCGGCTCCCGATCGGTCCAGATCCGCAGCGAGAGGGCGCCCTGACGGACAAGCACCTCGATGCCCTCGACGACCTCCGCCCCGGCGGCCTCGGCCGCCTTCAGCAGGGGCGTCCTCTCGGCTCCGTAGACCATGTCCACCACCACCTGCCCGGGGCCGAAGGCGTCCGCACTCAGCGGCAGCTCGACGAAGGGATCCTCGCCGTGGAGGCCGACCGCGGTCGAGTTGACGATCAGCTCGTAGCGGTCGGGGCCGAGCCCGGCGACCGGGCTGCCTCCGAGCTCCTCGCAGAGGTTCCGCGAGCGCAGCTCGGTGCGGTTCCAGACGTCGACCTCGGCTCCCTCGCGGACCAGGGCCCAGACCACCGCGCGGGCGGCGCCGCCCGCCCCGAGCACGAGCGCCCGCCGTCCCTCGGGCGGGGAAGGCAGGGCCGCCAGCAGGCCCGCGGCGTCGGTGTTGTCGGCGCGGATCTCGCCGTCCTCGAAGCTGAGCGTGTTGGCGGCGCCGATCTCGCGGGCGGTCTCCGAGAGCGAGTCGGCGAGCGCCAGCGCCGCCCCCTTATGGGGGACGGTGACGTTGGCGCCGACGAAGCCCTCAGCCGGCATCCCCCGGACCCGCGCCTCCAGCTCGATCGGCGAGACGTCGATCGCCTCGTAGCTCCACTCGCCGGCGAGGCCGAGCTCAGCGAGGGCGGCGTTGTGCATCGCCGGCGAGCGGGAGTGGGCGACCGGGTGGCCGAGGACGGCGAGGCGCCTCATCGCTAACAGGTGGTCGGCGAGTTGCCCCCCGCCGCTTCGCGGGCCGCGTTGTAGCGGGCGGCATCCGCTTCGAATTCCGCTTCGGTCTTCGAGAATTCGAGTTCGTTGCACGCGTTCGGCTTGGTCACGTAGAAGAGGTAGTCGGCCTTGGCGGGGTGGGCGGCGGCTTCGATCGCGGCCAGGCCGGGGTTGCCGATCGGGCCCGGTGGCAGGCCCTGGTTGAGGCGGGTGTTGTACGGAGAGTCGGTCGCCAGTTCCGATTCGGTCAGCGGGCTTTCGTAGTTGCCGGTCGCGAAGCGGATCGTGGCGTCGATCCCCAGCGGCATCCCTTCGTGGAGGCGGTTGTAGATGACCGCCGCGACGAGCTTGTCCTGGGAGGCGGTGCCGGACTCGGCCTGGACCATCGAGGCGATCGTGACGACGTCGTAGACGGTCAGGTTCTTGGAGCGGGCGTAGCCCATGTCGACCCCCTCGATCCGCCGCTTGAAGTCCTGGAGCTGCAGCTGGACGAGGTTGGCGACCGGGGCGTGCGGCTTGAAGTCGAAGGTGTCGGGGAAGAGGAAGCCCTCGAGGTCCTTGGCGTCCTTGCCCCCGTATTCGGCCGGGTCGAGGTACTTCGAGCTAACCGTCTCCTTCAGGTAGCTGCCCTTGAGGCCGACTTCACGGGCGAGCGGCGCGGTCTGCGCGCGGCTGTAGCCCTCCGGGATCGTGATCGTGTTCCCCGCAGGCGCGGGCTGCGGCTTGTCCTTCGACTTCGAGAGCTCGTCGATCGCGCTGCCGTAGGACATGTCGTTGGCGAGGACGAAGTGGCCGGCCGGAAGGTCGGAGCGCTTGCCGGCGATCGTCACCCGGATCTGGAAGAGGGTGCTGCTGGAGACGACGCCCTTTTCGTCGAGGATGTCCCCGACTTCGCTGACGCTCGCCCCCTTTGGGATCGTGACGACGACCCGCCCGGAACCGTCGCCGTGGAGGGGCTGGAAGAGGGCGATCAGGAACCAGGCGACCGCGATCGCGACGATCGCGGCGACGACCCGGAAGGGATGGCGGCGCAGGGCGCCGAGGGCGCCCGATCCAGGCCGCGGTGGGCGCGGGCCGCGGGCAGGCTCGGGGGTCTGCGGCGCCACCGGCTCCGGCTCCTCGGGCTCCTCCTCCCAGAAGTCCTCCTCAGGGGTGCGCGGCGGCAGCGGCGGATCAGGCGGTGGCGGCGGAGGCGGCGGCTCCGCCTTCGCCTTCGCGGCCTGCTTGTCCTCGCGCGCCTGGCGGCGCTCTTCGCGCTCGAGGCGGCGCTGCTCGCGTTCAGCCGCGCGCGGGTCGGCGGGGTCTGAGAAGGGGTCTTCGCTGCCCCAGTCGTCGTCAGGCATCTCGGTCCTCCCCCTCAGCAGCCTCGCCGGTCCCTCCGTCGGCATCTTCGTCGCTTTCCGCGTCAGGGTCGGGCGCGTTGGCGGCCAGGTAGCCCTCGAGCAGGTGGGCGGCGGCGAGCGAGTCGGGGGCCGCGGAGGCGCCGCCGCGGGCGCTCGCCTCCGCCATCCGTGTGGTCAGACGCTCGTCGTAGGTGACGACCGGGATCTCGAGCATCGCCTCGAGTTCGGCGCAGAAGCTGCGGACGAGGCCCGCCTGGGCGCCCTCCTCGCCGCTCAGGTGCAGCGGCAGCCCGACGACGACCGTCCCGACGTCGTGCTCCTCGACCAGTTCGGCGACGGCGCGCGGCTCCGGCGGTTCGATCGTCGGCAGCGGCGTCGAGAGCGTCCCGCTCGGGTCGGAGATCGCGCAGCCGATACGGGCGGTTCCGTGGTCGAGGGCGAGGACGCGCATCAGGCGACCTCCCGTTCAATCGCCGCCCGCGCCGCCGAGAGCGCCTCGTCCAGCCGCTCGGGGTCCTTGCCGCCGGCCTGGGCCATCTCGTCGCGGCCGCCGCCGCCCCCACCGACAATGGGCGCAGCCTCGCGGACGACCGCCGCGGCCGAGAGCCCGCGCGCGACCGCGTCCTTGGAGACGAGGACTACGAGCCCGACTCGCTCCCCCTCGGCGCCGCCGAGAGCGATCGCGGACTCGCCGCCGAGCTTCGACTGGACCCGGTTGGCGAGGTCGAGGAGCTGCTTCTGGTCGGCCACCGGCCCGGTCGCCGAGACCAATTTGACCCCACCCACGTCGATCGCCTCGGCCGTAAGGCGGTCGGCCTCGTCGGCGAGCAGGCTCTTCTCCGCCTCTTTCGCGGTCTCTCCGGCGGCCTGCAATTGCTCGGCCGCGCGCCGGGCGCCGGCGAGCGGGTCCCGCGGGGCGCCGAGCAGCTCGCCGACCTCCTCCAGGCGCTGCTCGCGCTCGCGGAACCAGTCGATCGCCGCCGGGCCGGTCAGGGCCTCGACCCGCCGCACGTTGGCGGCGCTCGAGCCCTCGGAGGAGATCTTGAAGATGCCGACCTCGGCGGTGTTGGCGACGTGGGTGCCGCCGCAGAGCTCGCGGGAGACCCCGTCGACCTCGACGACCCGGACCCAATCGCCGTATTTCTCGCCGAACAGCGCCATCGCGCCGAGCTCCTCGGCCTCGGGGCGGGCCATTTCCAGCCAGCGCACCGGCCGGCTCTCCTTGATCCACTCGTTGACCCTGTCCTCGACCGCGCGCAGGTCCTCGGCGCTGAGGCCCTGCCCGTGGGTGAAGTCAAAGCGCAGCTTGTCGGGCCGGACGGCCGAGCCGGCCTGGCGCACGTGGGTCCCGAGCCGGGCGCGGAGCGCCGCGTGGAGCAGGTGGGTCGCGGTGTGGTTTCGCATGGTGGCGTGACGGGTCTCGCGGTCTACGGAGACTTCAACCGCCGCGTTCGGGGTACCGGGCGAGCGTCCCGTCACCTCTAGGACCTGGTCATCACCGACCCGGTACACGTCGACCACCTCGGCCTCCTCCCCGGTCTCCCATCTCAGGGTGCCCGAGTCTGCGACCTGGCCGCCGCCCTCGGCGTAGAAGGGGCTCTGCTCGAGCTTGACGAGGGCGCGGCCGTCCTCGGCATCGACCCCGGCCACGCCGGTCGTCGCCCGCAGGGTCTCGTAGCCGACGAACTCGGTCGGCGGCGCCGCGGCGGCGAAGGCGAGCACGCGCTCGTGGCGGTCCTCGGAGCCGTGCGCGGTGGCGGCGCCTGTCCGCGCCCGCTCGCGCTGCTCGTCCATCAGCTCCTGGAAGCCGTCGTCATCGACCGCCAGCCCCTGCTCGGCGAGCAGCTCCTTGGTCAGGTCGTAGGGAAAGCCGAAGGTGTCGTGGAGCTTGAAGGCGTCGGCCGCGTCGATCCAGGAGGTCTCCGCCTGCTTGGCCTCGGCGACCAGCTGCTCGAGCAGCTCGGTCCCGCGCTCGAGGGTGCGGCCGAAGCTCTGCTCCTCGTCGGCGATCCAGCGCTCGATCGTCTCGCGCTCGGCGGCAAGCTCGGGGTAGGCGCCGCCCATGATCTCGATCGTCCGCTCGGCGAAGCGCCCCAGCCAGGGCGACTCCAGCCCGAGGCTGCGGCCCTGCTGGATCGCGCGTCGCATGATCCGGCGCAGGATGTAGCCGCGGTCTTCGTTGGAGGGGACGACGCCGTCGGCGATCAGGAAGGTGGCGCCGCGCGAGTGGTCGGCGACGATCCGCATCGCGCGGGTGATCGCGCCGCCCTCGCCGTAGCCGTGGCCGGAGAGTTCCTCGGCGAGGTCGACCAGCGGCCGGACCAGGTCGGTGTCGAAGACCGAGGGAGCGTCCTGGAGGATCGCCGCCATCCGGTCGAGCCCCATCCCGGTGTCGATGTTGCGCATCGGCAGCTCTGTGAGTGAGCCGTCGGCGGCGAGGTCGTAGGTCATGAAGACGTGGTTCCAGAACTCGAGGAAGCGGTCGGTGTCGTCGCCGGGGCGCTCGCCCGCGGCGCCGAACTCCTCGCCGCGATCGAGGTAGAGCTCCGAGCACGGCCCGCAGGGCCCGGTCGGGCCGGCCTGCCAGAAGTTGTCCTCACGGCCGAGCCGGACGATCCGCTCCTCCGGCACGCCCTGGGCGCGCCAGACCGCGATCGCCTCCTCGTCGGGGCCGAGGCCGAGCTCCTCGTCGCCGCCGAAGACGGTGACCCAGATCCGCTCGGGATCCATCCCGAACCCCTTGGTCGAGAGCTCCCAGCCCCACGGAATCGACTCCTCCTTGAAGTAGTCGCCGAAGCTCCAGTTGCCGAGCATCTCGAAGAAGGTGAGGTGGCGGGCGGTGTTGCCGACCTCCTCGATGTCGGTCGTGCGGAAGCATTTCTGGACGTCGGCGAGCCGCGGCGCCGGCGGCTTCTCGCGGCCGAGGAAATAGGGCTTGAAGGGCTGCATACCGGCCGTGGTCAGGAGCACGGAGGGGTCGTGGACCGAGGGGACCAGCGACGCGGAGGGGACGATCCGGTGCGCGCGCTCCTCGAAGAAGGAGAGGTAGGTCTGGCGGATCTCGGCGGCCTTCATGGGATTGAGAGCCTAAGCACTCTCGACGGCGGTCGGAGGCGGGTCAGACCGCGGCGGCGATCGTGCCGTGGCCGACGATCGACTCGCCGGCGAGCAGGACCGCTGTCTGGCCAGGGCTGGCGGCGTCGAAGGCCTCGCCCAGCTCGACCGAGAGCGACTTGTGGCGGCCCGGGCGGAGGTTGGCGAGGGCGGCGGCGCTGCCGCTGCCGTCCGGTCCGGCGTCCGGCGCCGCGGCGGGCCGCATCCGGGCGGGCAGCGCCCGCGAGTGGTAGCGCAGCCGGATCCCGTCAACGCGGTCGCCGTCGCGGTGGAGGAGCGCGTCACGGAGGTTGATGCGCTGGGTCGATAGTGCCTCGCGGGTTCCGACCGTGACGGTGTTGGCCTCGGCGTCGGTGGCGACTACATAGAGAGCGTCCGGAGCCGAGACGCCGATCCCGCGCCGTTGTCCGACCGTGAAGTTGTGGTGGCCGCTGTGGCTGCCGATCGGGGCGCCGGCCTTGTCGAGGACCTCCCCCTCGCGCTCGACGAGGCCGCCGTGACGGCGCAGGAACCGAGCCTTTCCCTGGCCGGCGAGGAAACAGAGGTCCTGGCTCTCGGGCTTCTTCGCGATCGAGAGCCCGTTGCGGGCGGCGATCTCCCGGACCTCGGGCTTGCTGAGCTCTGTGAGCGGGAAGCGCAGCTTCGAGAGCAGCTCGGTCGGCAGCGCGGCGAGCATGTAGCTCTGGTCCTTGGCGGAGTCGGCTGCCGAGGCGAGGAGCGGGCCGGTCCCGTCCTCGACGATGCGGGCGTAGTGGCCCGTGATCAGGTGGGTGGCGCCGAGGCGCTCGGCGAGGTCGATCATCGCCGCGATCCTGACCTCGCCGTTGCAGACGATGCAGGGGTTGGGGGTGGCGCCGGCGGCGTAGCCGGAGAGGAAGGCGCCGACGACCCGGCGGCGGAATTCCTCCTCGAGGTCGAGGGTGAGGTGAGGGACGTCGATCGAGTGGGCGACCGCCCGGGCGCCGAGGACCGCCTCGGGCGAGCAGCAGGCCTTGGCGCCGTCGGTCTCGGGGTCGGCCCAGAGCTTGAGGGTGACGGCGATGACCTCGGTCCCGCGCTCCTTCTCGAGCAGGCCGGCGACGGCGCTGTCGACGCCGCCGGACATCGCGACCAGGACGCGATTGCCATCGGGCTCGGCAAGCCGCTCGTCGGAGGCAGCGAGGCCGGCGAGCGCCCGGTGCAGGGCGTCCGCGGCGAGCTGGGCGGCGTGCCTGTTGCCCGGGGTGAGGCCTCCGAGCGCGGCGTCCACGTCGTCGACGCCGATCCGAGCCGCGTCGAGGACCGAGGCGCCGTCGGTCAGCTCGGCGACGGCAGCGGTGGCGGCGCGGGTCGGCGCGCAGCCCTCGGCGTCGAAGCTGACGGCGACGATCCGCCCCCCTTCGACGCGAAGCGAGAGCCGCGAGAGGTCGCCGCAGGCGGCGCCGCCGGCGGCGCCCGTGAAGGCCTCCTCGGGGGCGGGCCCGCGGCGCGAGTCGTCACGCAGGTAGTGCTCGAACAGCTCTCGGCTCATCTCTTAGAGAGTAAGCGGTGGCCGGCGATTGGCCGGGCGGCACGCGCCGATCCGGGTGCGGCGATCCCAAGCCGAGCGTACTCAGGCGGCGAGCAGGCGTCGGAGATCGGATGCGATCGCGGCCCGGTCGTCGCGCAGCTGCGCCCAGGTGACCCGCATCACCCGCCAACCCTCGACCATCAGCAGGCGATCCCGCTCCCGATCCGCCTCGAAGGCGAGCCGGGTGCCGTGCACGGCCCGCCCGTCGAGCTCGACGATCAGGCGCTGCTCCTCCCAGAGGCAGTCGACCGAGATGAACCGGCCGGAGAGCGCGAGGTCGGCGTTGAACCGCGGGCGCGGAAGCGAACTCGTCTCGATCACGGCGGCGAAGGCCTGCTCGAGCTCGTTACGGGTGACCCCGTCAGCGACAGTTTCCGCCTTCGCGATCTCGCGCAGGGTGGCGGCCCCGCGCCGGCGGGGATACCGCTCGAGGAGGTCGGCGAGGGACAGGGGGTCGGTCAGCCCTCGCACCTCGGCCTCGTTCATCGCCCGCTCCAGCCCGACCCGATCAAGTACCCCCGAGAGATCGAAGAGGGTCCGAGTCACCGAGGTGACCGGGATCGAATCGATCTCCTTCACCTCATCCACCCCCACCTCTGACATGTGCGCACTGATACCTGGCCGAGTGCGAAACGACCTCGGCCGAGTTACTTCGGGAGCCCCTCCCCATCTCCTGATCAGACCCCAGGCCTGGGCCGCCGAACGGTGGCTCAACAGGGCTCCCGGTCCACAGGCGAGAACCGCGGCCAACCAGCGCCCCTCCTCGGTGAGCCGAGGATGGCCGACCGCATACACGCCCAGATGAAGCACGTGCAGGCGTCGCAGGCGCACCCGTTCATCGACCGCAGCGGGCCTCATCCCGGCCGCCAAGAGCTGTCTCCGCGCCACGACCCCGTGCTGCACCGCCGCCATCTCCGCAATGGCCCGGTCTATCCCATCCAACAGCGCCGCCCGACTTGGCACCTGCCCGGCAGACGAAACTTGCATCCACCCCGAATAGCCATGTCGATGCAGGTCTCGCGCCGCATCGCCCGAGGTTGCCGCACGGCCCTGCGCAGGGGATACGCCAAAGGTCAGTTACGTGTCACGCACCGCACGCAAAAGAGGCTCCAGCCCGCCGGTACCGCCTCTGGCTTTGATCCCTTGAAGTAAAGGGTGGGGGCCTACCCCCATCCCCAAAGGAATGAGGGACATCCGGCTCCCGCGCCGTTTGTGTTGGGTCAAACGGTGAGACGGCTCTCGTACGGGCTCGAGCCTCGGCACAACCGTACCACCGGCCAGGCGTCGTGGCGAGGGATTGGCCGGGAGTTTGCAGCCATGAGTTGAGGCGTCGCGGCGCGCCTAATCGATGTCGAGGTTCGAGAGCAGGAGCTCCGCCTCGCTCCAGTCCTCGGGCTGGACACAGAGCCAGATTTCACCGTGGCCGTAGCGGTCGATCGGCCAGTCGGCGGTCAGCGCCGCATCGACCCCGGCCTCGACCAGTGCTTGATGCCAGGCCCGCGCCGTCCGCACGTCGCCGAACTCCCGCACCGCCTCCCAGCCCTCGAAGCGCGCGTCGCTGACGTGGACCGGCGTCTGTCCCGGGCCGGGCCTGCGACCCGCCGCGGAGCGGCGCAGGCGATCGAAGAGGCTCATCCGCCCGTGGGCGGGCGCTGGGCCCGGAGCTGCAGGCCGACCTCTCGCAGCTGGCCCTCGTCCACCGGCGCCGGCGCCCCGGTCAGCGCGTCCGCACCCGAGGCGGTCTTCGGAAACGCGATCACGTCGCGGATCGAGTCGGCGCCCGCCAGCCGCTGCACGATCCGGTCGAGCCCGTAGGCGATGCCGCCGTGAGGCGGCGCCCCGTAGCGCAGCGCCTCGAGCAGGAAGCCGAAGCGCGCGTCCGCCTCGGCGTCGTCGATCCCGAGCGCCGCGAAGACCCGGCGCTGCAGCCCCTGGTCGCTGATCCTGACCGAGCCGCCGCCCATCTCCTGCCCGTTCCAGACGATGTCGTAGGCGAGGGCACGGGACTCGCCCGGCCGCTCGGGGTCGAAGTCGCCCGCCGGCGAGGTGAAGGGATGGTGGAGCGGGTCCCAGCCGCCCTCGTCGTTCTCCTCCATCAGCGGCCAGTCGACGATCCAGAGCAGGTCGTCGGAGCCCTCGGGGATGAGGTCGAACTGCGCGGCGAGGTCGAGCCGCAGCTGGCCGAGGACCGCGTTCGCGACCTTCGGCTTGTCGGCGACGACGAGAAGCAGGTCGCCCTCCTCGGCGCCGAGCTTCTCGTTCAGCGCCGCGAGCTCCGCCTCGGAGAGGAACTTGGCGGTCGGCGAGCGCCAGCCGTCCCCCTCGCGGAAGGCCCAGACGAGGCCCTTGGCGCCGAGCTCCTGGGCGCGGGAGATGAGGCCGTCGAGGGCCGAGCGCGGCATCTCGCGGGCGCCGGCGTTGATCCCGCGGACGGCGCCGCCGGAGTCGATCACCCCGCGGAAGACCTTGAACTCGGTCTCTGCGAGGGCGCCGGCGAGGTCGACCAGCTCGAGGCCGAAGCGCGTGTCCGGGCGGTCGGTCCCGAAGCGGGCGATCGCCTCGTCATAAGGGAGGCGGCGCATCGGCAGCTCGAGCTCGGGGCCGCCGACTTTCTCGAAGACGTGGGCCATCAGCCGTTCGTTGACCTCGATCACGTCGTCGACGCCGACGAACGACATCTCGATGTCGAGCTGGGTGAAGTCCGGCTGGCGGTCGGCGCGCAGGTCCTCGTCCCGGAAGCAGCGGGCGATTTGGTAGTAGCGCTCGAAGCCGGCGACCATCAGCAGCTGCTTGAACAGCTGCGGGGACTGGGGCAGCGCGTAGAAGGAGCCCTGCTGGACCCGGCTCGGGACGAGGAAGTCGCGCGCGCCCTCCGGCGTCGAGCGGGTCAGGACCGGGGTCTCGACGTCGAGGAAGCCCTCCCCGTCGAGGAACTCGCGCATCGCCGAGGAGACCCGGTGGCGGAGGGTCAGCGCGTCGCGCATCCCCTCGCGGCGCAGGTCCAGATAACGGTGGCGCAGGCGCGCGTCCTCCCCCACCTCGCCGGAAAAACCCTCGATCTGGAAGGGCGGCGTGTCGGCGTCGGCGAGCAGCTCGGCGGCGGCGACCGCGAGCTCGAACTCGCCGGTCGGCAGGTCGGGGTTGACCGTCTCCGCGGAGCGGCGCACGACCGTCCCCGCCGCGCTCAGCACGTCCTCGGCCCGCAGCTTGTGGGCGAGCTCGAACGCCTCGCCTGAGGTGTCGGGGTGGAAGACGAGCTGGATCAGGCCGGTGCGGTCGCGGAGGTCGATGAAGATCAGGCCGCCATGGTCGCGGCGGCGGTGCACCCAGCCGGCGACCCGGACCTCGGCGTCGACCCGGTCGCCGAGCACGTCGCCGCACCAGGTGTCGCGATAGCCGTTCGGCTTCGGCGGCGGCAGCGCAGCGCCCGCGTTCTGCCCGGCGCCGGCTGCGCCGGCAGCGGTCCTCTCGGTCCCCCCCGCCTCAGCCATTGGCGCCGATCTCCTGGGCGAGGCGGTCCTGGTCCACGGCCCGCTGCTCGCCGCTCGCCATGTCACGCAGCTGGGCGCCGCCGTCGTCCTCGAGGATGACGACGGCGCGGGCGCCGATCCGGTCGGCGTGCTTGAGCTGCCCCTTCATCGTCCGCGCCGCGAGGTCGACCTCGGCAGAGAGGCCGGCCTGGCGCAGCTCGCGGGCGAGGGCCAGCGCCCGGAGCCGGAGGCGGTCCTCGCCGGCGGCGATGAAGGCGTCGCGCTGCGGCTCGTCCTCCTCCTCGTCGAGGGCGAGCAGGATCCGCTCGATCCCGGCCGCCCATCCGACCGCCGGGGTCGGCTGGCCGCCGAGCTGCTCGATCAGGCCGTCGTAGCGGCCGCCGCCGCCGACCTCCGACTGCGCCCCGAGGCCCTCGCAGACGAAGGAGAAGATCGTCCGGGTGTAGTAGTCGAGGCCGCGGACCAGGGTCGGGTCGATCGCGTAATCGATGCCGGCCGCGTCGAGCAGCGAGCGGACCTCGGCGAAGTGCGCCGCGTCCTCGCCGTCGAGGCGCTCGACGATCGTCGGCGCCGTCTCCATCACGCCCCGGGTGCCCTCGTCGTCGGAGTCGAAGGCGCGCAGCGGGTTGATGTCGATGCGCTCGCGCACGTCTTCGGAGAGCTCCCCCTCGTGTGCGTGCAGGTGCGCCCGCAGCTCCTCGAGGTATTCGCGGCGAGCCTCCAGCGAGCCGAGGCTGCCGAGCCGCAGCTCGACCCCGGGCACGCCGAGCTCGGCGAGCAGGTCGGCGAGCAGCGCGATCGACTCGGCGTCCGCCAGCGGCGAGTCGCTGCCGATCGCCTCGGCCCCGATCTGGTGGAACTGGCGGTAGCGGCCGGCCTGCGGGCGCTCGTGCCGGAAGAACGGGCCGCTGTAGAAGAGCTTGACCGGCTGCGCCAGCTTCTGCATGCCGTGCTCGAGGTAGGCGCGGCAGATCGGCGCCGTCCCCTCCGGCCGCAGGGTGAGGCTGCGCCCGCCCTTGTCCTCGAAGGTGAACATCTCCTTGCGGACGATGTCGGTCGAGCCGCCGACCCCGCGCTCGAACAGCTCGGTGTCCTCGAAGGCCGGCGTCGCGATCCGCTCGTACCCCGAGCGGGCGAAGATCGCCGCGGCGGCGGCGTCGACCCGGGCCCGGGCCCTCGAGTTGCCGGGCAGCACGTCGAAGGTCCCACGGGGTGCCTGGTACTTGCTTGCCACGTCGGGCGACCTTACCTGCGCTCGCCCGGGCTAGCGGGCCAGCTCCGCGAGGAACGGATTGGTCGCCCGCTCCGCGCCCAGCGTGGTCGCCCCCATGTGGCCGGGATGGACCACGGTCTGCTCGGGAAGGGTGTCGACCAGGGTGCGGATCGACTCCATGAGGGTCGGCCCGTCCCCATAGGGAAGGTCGACTCGGCCGACCGAGCCCTGGAAGAGGACGTCGCCGGAGAAGATCGCGTCCTCGTCGCAGACCGCGTAGGTGACGTGGCCGGGGCTGTGGCCGGGGGTGAAGATGACGTCGAGCTCGAGGCCGGCCAGCTCCAGGGTCTCGCCGCCCTCGACCGTCTCGTCGGCCTCGTAGTTCTCGAAGGGCCCGAACCCCTCCCAGGGGACGAAGGCCATGATGTCGGCGAGGATCGGCGTCTCCAGCTTCGGGCAGTAGACCGGTGCTCCGGTCGCCGGCCGCCACCGGGGCGACGGCGCCGATGTGGTCGAAGTGACAGTGGGTGATGAGGATCGCCTCGGCCTTGCCCCCCGTCTCCTCGAGAGCGGCGAGGATGCGCTCGGCCTCCTCGCCGGGGTCGACGATCAGGACCCGGTCGGAGCCCTCGCGGCGGACCAGGAAGCAGTTCTCGGCGACCGGGCCGACGGTGAGCATCTCGACATCGAGGCTCACTTCTCCTCCCGGGCGCGGATCCTGGACCGCTCCCGTTTGCGCCACATCATCATGTCGATGTAGTAGCCGGCCGGGATGTAGAAGATCAGCATGAAAGCGGCGAGGCCGAACGCCGTCGGCACCGGGCGTTTGAAGATCGCCATCAGCAGGGCGGCGAAGAGGACTGCGGCGACGAAGCCGCGCAGCGCCGAGTTGCGCCAGGTCGGGGGCGAGTCGACTTTCGGGCCGCCGCTCCCTTTGCGCGAGCGCGCCTGCGCTTTCGCCTCGGCGCGGCTGCGCGGTTTGGCGCGGCGCTTGCTGGTGTCGATCCGCCCGCCCTGGGTGCCCTTGTGTTTCTTGCGGCGCTTCTTCTTGGTCTGAGCCACGGCTCAAATCTAGTCGTTCGCGGCGGCCAGCCGCCGCTCGATCGTGTGCTGGTCGGGGTCGAAGCCGCGGATCGGCACGTCGGTCGGGTAGTCGAGCAGGGCGGCCGGCAGGGACAAGGCCGACGAGCTCCGCCTCGACCGGTCTGGCGCCGAGCGGCGCGGCGAGCTCCCTGACCTGCTCGACGACAACGCCGAGCGGGACCGCGAGCGGGTCGTGGACGTTGGTCGAGACCTGGCCGCGCCCGGTGGCGAGCGCGAGCCCGATCGCGCGAACCCCAGGCAGGCCGCCGCCCGACTCGCGCAGTTCGGCCGCGACGGCCCGCGCGACCTCGGGGTCGCCGACAGTCGAGCTCGACGTTGAAGGCGGCCAGCGGCGGCCGGGCGGTGATCAGAGTGGCGCCGGCGCTGGGGTGCGGCTCGGCCGGCCCCCGGTCGGGACGCAGCTCGCCCGTCTCCATCCGCAGGCGGAGCGCGGCCGGCCCGCCGTGGCGGAAGAAGGCGCGCTCGACGACGCTCGGGCTCGCTCGCCAGCTCCCCATAGAGGAAGACCGGGACCTCGAGGGCGGCGACCTCGTCGGCGAGCGTCCTCGCCTCGGCGAGGGCCGCCTCGCGATCCACGGGGTCGAGCCAGACAAGCGGGCAGACGTCGAGGGCGCCGATCGCCGGGTGGAGGCCGTCGTAGGCGGCCATGTCGATCGCCTCGATCGCGGCGGCGGCGCCGGAGAGCAGCGAGCGCCTCAGGGCCTCACCCTCGCCGGCGAGGGTGAGGACGGTGCGGTCGTGGTCGGCGTCGGTGTGGCGGTCGAGGAGCTGGGCGCCGGTCGAGAAGGCGCGCTCGAGGGCGGCGAGCCGGTCAGCGTCGCGTCCCTCGGAGACGTTGGGGACGGCAAGCAGCGTGGTCACGTTCAGACGAGCAGCTCGCCGGCGCGGACTAGCTCGACGCCCTCGACCTCGACGCTCGGCTTCAGGACCACGCAGTCGAGATGGACCGGAACCTGGACCGTCCCCCCGATCGCCGCCGAGGCTCCGAAGGCGACGTGGGCGGTGCCGAGGATCTTCTCGTCCTCGAGGATGTTCCCGGTCAGGATCGCCTCTTCGTTGGTGCCGATCCCGAGCTCGGCGACGTTCGTCCCGTCGGGCCCGTGGACGGTGAGCAGCTCCATCAGCGCCTCGCCCTCGGGCCCGGTCGCGTCGGTCAGGTGGCCGCCGCTGACGGTCAGCGTGACCGGCTCGGCGACTAGGCCGACCCCGGCGATCGAGCCGTCGACGACCAGCGTCCCCTCGACCGTGTCCTCGAGTGGGGCGATGAAGCCCTCCCCGCAGGGAAGGTTGCCGAAGGCGCCGCGGGAGCTGAGGTCGCCGGCATCGACGATCGAGGTTCGTGACTCGAGCCCGATCCGCAGGTCGCTGCCGTTCGCGGAGGTGATCCGCGCCTCCGAGCCGCGGTCGAGGGCGGCGCAGATCGCCTCGCCCCGGCGCCGCAGCTCACCCATGTCGGCGCCCATCACCCGCGCCAGCATCTCGGTGGTGACGCCGGGCATGGTCGCGACCCGGGCGCCCGCCTCACTCGCTACGCGGCGGGCCGCGGTGTGCGAGAGCGACTGGATCGTCGGCGCGACGATCACGTCGGCGGCGAGCATCGCGGCGGCGATCGGGGCGGGCGGCTCGGCGGCATGCGAGTCGCGCTCGGCCATCAGCGCCAGTGTCGCGTCTGCGCCCTCGCCCTCGGCGACGAGCCGCAGCGCCGATGCCGATCTCCTCGGTGGCCGGGTTGCAGACGACGAGCACCGCCTCGCCGGGCGCGACCGCGAGGCAGTCGCGAACGACGACACCCACCGCCCTGTCCAGCTCCTCGGCCACGTCGCCAAGGCTATTACCATCCCCGTCCCCGCCGGAGTAGCTCAGCTGGTTAGAGCAGCGGAATCATAATCCGCGTGTCGGGGGTTCGAGTCCCTCCTCCGGCATCGCTTGCAGAGCCAAATGCGCCGCCCTCCGGGGCGGCGCTGCTCGTAGTGGGCAACCTATTGGGCAACACCCTGGCCGGACAAGGGCAACCGCGCAGCCGCAAACCGGCGCTACCCTCGATCGCATGACCTCGGCCGACCGAATCCGCGAAGACCTCGACCTCACCCCCGCCCGCCAGCGAATCGCTCTCCTGATGAAGAGCGGCGAGCGCCTGTGGCTCTCGAGCCGCAGGCGCTCCGAAGGCGACGTCGTCACCGTCTGGGCCGACGGCGAGCGCCGGACGATCGACGTCGCCCATATCGACCAGGTCGAGTTCGTCGTCAGCAGCGCCGCCGCGCTCGCCTAGACGCTCCCGCGGTCCGGCGTCCACTCTTCGCCCGGCGCCAGCTGCCAGGGCCAGCGCTCGCCTCGCCGGTGCTTCTCGGCGTCCGCCTCGGCGGGCTCACGGCGCGTGTGGTCGCCGCCCATCCAAGGGCAGTCGGCGCACACCGACGTCCAGCCGAGCCCGACCTTGATCGCCTTCGCGCGGTGTCCCTTGGAGGTCATCGGGGCGGCCACAGTAGGGCGTCGATCGGCCTGAAGTTTTCGGTCAGACCGTGAAGATGCGCCGTTCAGTGGTGCAGCGCGGGTCGGTCCGTGCTTCCCTCGAAACATGCCCCACACCGTGCCCCGCCAAGACTCGGAGGCCCTGACCGAGATTCTCAAGGTCCGGGTCAGCCCGTCCCTCGATCGCGCCCTGCGAGCCGCCGCTGCCATCGACGGCATGAAGCCCGCCGAGGCGGTCCGGCACGCGGTCAATGCGTACATCAAATCCGTAGCCGAGGGGGGCGGGAATGGAGACTGAAATGGGCGGCGGTGTCTTCGACCACTCGCTGTGCTCGCCCGAGCCGTTCGCCACGGCCAAGCAGCTGCAAGCCGAGTTCCAGCGCCCGCGGCGATCGGTCCCCCCGGCGCGTCGTCGGGCCGCGCGCCAAGCTCGACCGCGTCCCCGGCGCCAGCGTTGCATCCGGCGGCGGACGACGACCAGGTCGCGGACGAGGAGC
Organism: uncultured Solirubrobacterales bacterium; assembly: GCA_963795295.1. Taxonomy (GTDB): domain Bacteria; phylum Actinomycetota; class Thermoleophilia; order Solirubrobacterales; family 70-9; genus VRUE01. The sequence continues at coordinate 1,116 of CAWCHE010000002.1, read as the reverse complement.
ACACGCGGGTCTCCCGACGGGGAGTTACCCGGTGACATAGAGCCCTCCTCGATCGGGGGGCGGCGGTGAACGGCGAGGACGTCTTGCGGCGTCCGGTCTCGCTCGTCGGCGGTCACGCCAAGGCGATCCTGCGGCATCTCGAGCGCCGCGGCGCGCAGGGTCACGACCAGATGTGGGAGCACTTCTGCGGCGACGACGGGGCGCACGGCTGGTACCCCGAGACGTTCGATTCCGCGCTGAGCGAGTTGCTCGACGCGAGTTTGGTTGACGTCACGGATCAGCGCTTTCACTTGGCGATGAGGCCGCCGCTTTGACCGTCATCCACTTCGGCCTGGCGCTGGCTCTCTGCGTCCAGGTCTTCGATCTTCGCGCCGCTCGTCGCTTGGCGGTGCGAGGCGGACCCGCGCCTCCTCCCTGGCGGGTCCGGACTCCGGGAGATAAACCGACTCCCGGGGCACCCTCGACGAGCCCGCGGGCTGGGTCTCCTCACTCTTCACCCAGCCCGCGGGCGCGGTCAGAGGGTCGGCAGTGAACGCTCCGACGCTGGCCGAGTTCGAAGAGGCCAAGTCGAGCATGGACAACGCCTTCAAGGCCATAAAGGACTATCGCCGCGCCTACGCGGACGACCCGCCCGAGGCCGACGACGGCGACGAGGGGTGCATCGTTGATCTTCGGAACGCTGCCGAAGCCGCCAACGAACTGCTCGAAGGTCGCGAGAACTACGGCGGCGAGGGCATCGACGACGACGCGGCCAAGCAGCTGCGCGCGCGGGCCGACGAGGCCATTCGCTTCGCCGACGGCGAGCGCCCAGGCAACCCCGCAGCCGACCAGGCCAAGGCGGCGCCGAAGGAGACACAGGCTCAGCAGATTCTCGAAATCGGGCGCGAGGCCGACCTCTTTCGGACGCAGGCCGGGGACCTGCTGGCGACCTTCCCGGTTCGTTGGCACCGCGAGACCTGGCCGATCGCCTCGCGCGAGTTCAAGGGCTGGCTGGCGGCGACCTTCGACGAGCGCCACGGCAAACCGCCCCAGCCCGCGGCCATCGCTGCGGCGCTCCCGATCCTCGAGCAGAGCGCCCGGGTCGGCACGCGCATCGAATCACCACATCGATGACGA
>CAWCHE010000001.1:0-880902 GCA_963795295.1 uncultured Solirubrobacterales bacterium | reverse complement strand
ATCGCCGGGATGGGCTTCCACGCCCCGGCCGTCCTCATCGTCTCCTTCATCCCGATGCTGCTGATCGCGGCCGCCTACAACTACATGAACAAGGCCGACCCGGACTGCGGCACCAGCTTCACCTGGGTGACGCGGGCGCTCGGGCCCCGGCTCGGCTGGCTGACCGGCTGGACGATCGTCGCCGCCGACGTGCTGGTGATGGCGACCCTCGCCTACATCGCCGCCGTCTACTCGTTCCTGCTCTTCGGCCTCGACGGCGCCTCGGGCAACCTGCTCGACATCAGCATCGTCGCCGCGGTCTGGATCGTCGTCATGACCTGGATCTGTTACATCGGCATCGAGATCTCGGCCCGCACCCAGTTCTTCCTGCTCGGGATCGAGATCTTCACGCTGGCGCTGTTCGCGGTCGTCGCGCTCTGGAAGGTCTACGTGACCGGCACGCCGGGCTCCGCCGACATCGCCCTCAGCTGGTTCTCCCCCTTCGGCATACCGGGCGGGACCACTGCCCTGGTCGACGGGGTCCTGCTCGGGGTCTTCATCTACTGGGGCTGGGACAGCGGCGTCTGCGTAAACGAGGAGTCCGAGGACAGCGCCAACGGGCCAGGGAGAGCCGCGGTGCTGAGCACGGTCCTGCTGGTCCTGATCTACGTCGTCGTCGCCACCTCCGCGCAGGCGTTCCACGGCCCCGCCTTCCTCTCCAACAACTCCGAAGACGTGCTCGGCGCTCTCGGGGGTAGCGTCCTCGGCTCGCCGCTCGACAAGCTGCTGATCATCACCGTGCTCACCTCCGCCTCGGCATCGACGCAGACGACGATCCTGCCGACGGCGCGGACGACGTTATCGATGGCCCGCTTCGGGTCGATCCCGAAGTCGTTCGGCCGGATCCACCCCCGCTACCTGACCCCCGACGTCTCGACGCTGGCGATGGGCGGGCTCTCGCTGCTCTGGACGCTGTTCATCATCAACGTCAGCACCAGCGTCCTCGGCGACGCGATCATCGGCCTCGGCTTCCAGATCTGCTTCTACTACGGGCTGACCGGGTTCGCCTGCGCGGTCTACTACCGCAAGGAGCTCTTCAAGAGCGTCAAGAACTTCATCATGGTCGGCGTCGCGCCGTTACTCGGAGGCGGGCTGCTGACCTTCATCTTCATCAAGGCCTTCATCACCTACCAGGACCCGGCCGAAACCGAAACCGGCTCCTCCTTCCTCGGCTTCGGGGTGCCGGTCGCGATCGGCATCGGGCTGATGCTGATGGGGGTCGTGGTGATGGTCTTCGCCAACTTCGCCTATCCGAAGTTCTTCAAGCGCAAGCGGGAAGTCGTCGACCCCGGGATCCTCGAGGGGACCGTCGTCGGCGAGGCCTCGGTGATGGCCGACTGAGTCTGGAAGGAGTCACCCGATGAGCGAGATAGTCGTGGGTTACGACGGATCGGATTGCAGCAAGGTCGCGCTGGAGAAAGCCGCCGAGGCGGCGAAGGCGCTCGGCGACAAGGTCGTGCTCGTGTTCGGGTACGCGCCGGGCGGTTACGGCGGCGGCGAGATCCCGAGCCAGCGTGAGGCGGTCCTCGAACTGGCCCAGAAGGCGACAGCCGAGGGCGCGGCCGAAGCGGAGGCGGCGGGCGTCGAGCACGAGGTGAAGCTGAAGCCGCTGAAGCCCTCCCACGCCCTGCTCGAGGCGGCCGGCGAAGGCGATGCCCGCCTGATCGTCGTCGGCAGCCACAGCGAGACGCCGCTGAAGGGGGCGATCATCGGATCGACCCCCTACAAGCTTCTGCACGAATCCGAGGTGCCGGTGCTCGTCGTGCCCGTTCCCCGATAGGCCCGGACGCGCTCAGCGGCCGATGTGGAAGCCGATGAGCTCCGGGATGCGGGCCAGCAGGGAGCTGATGGGGCCTGGCCTCTCTCCCGCCAGCTCGGCCTCCTCCTTGCGCATGATCCCGGCGCGGATCGCTTCGCCGCCGATCCAGTGGAAGGGCTCGGGCGGGATCCGGGGTGGTGAGGGTTCGACGAAGGCGAGGCGCGAGGGCTCGTCGTGGCGGTCCAGCGCCAGCGAGGCGAGCGTGCGCCCGACCATGTAGGAGGGGCCAACGCCGTTGCCGGTGTAGCCGGCGGCGGCGAAGGCGCGGCCTCCGCGCAGCGGCAGGACCAGCGGCAGGTGGGTGGGCGAGGCGTCTATTGGGCCGCCCCAGGCGTGGGTGATCTGGCGCCCCTCGAGGCCGGGGAAGATCGTCCTGAGGTTGTCGGCGGTCTGGGCGATCACCTCGGCGTCGAGCTCGGCGCGCCCGCCGAGGCGCGCCCCCGGGGCGATCCGCCCCCCTCCCCAGCCGAAGACGATGCGGCCGTCGGGGGTCGTCCTGAAGTAGTCGACGAGGGCGCGGCTGTCGGTGATGCACTCCCCCCCGGTCCAGCCGATCTCCTCGATCAGCTCCGGGACGGGCTCGGTGATGACGATGTGGGAGGAGGCGATCGAGAGCCTGCCGTGCAGGGGGCCGCGCAGGGCCTTGGCCGCGGCGCCCATGGCCAACACCCCCCTCTCGGCCCGCACCACGCCCCCGGCGGTCCGCGCCTCGACCCCATCGGCCCGGCGCCGCAGGCCGCGGACCGTGCTCGCCTCGTGGATCTCGACCCCGGCCGCGAGCAGCCGCCCGCGCAGGCCGAGCGCCAGCCGTGCCGGCTGCACCGTCGCCGCATCGGGGAAGAGGACGCCGCCGCGAAAGGCGGGCGAGGCGCAGCGCCCGGCAACCTCCCCGGCGCTCAGCTCGAGGGCGGCGTCGGCCTCGCCCAGCTCGCGGCAGGCGCGCACCGCCTCCTGCGAGGTCTCGTCGTGCGCCGCCGCGGTCGAGACCTTGAGGTAGCCGCCGCGGCGAAACCAGGCGTCGACCCCCTCGGCCTCGCAGAACTCGCCGATCCCGGCCACCGCGGCCTCGGCCGAGCGGGCGACGGCGAGGGCGGGCTCGGCGCCCCAGCGGCTGCGCATGCTCGGCAGCGAGAGCCACATCACGTTGCAGAAGCCGCCGTTTCGCCCGCTCGGCCCCTGCCCGCAGAGCTCGGCCGCCTCGAGCAGGACCACGCGCGCCTCGGGCTCGAGCGCCTTGACGTGCCAGGCGGCCCACATCCCGGTGTAGCCGCCGCCGACGACGACGACGTCGGCCTCGCGCTCGCCGGCCAGCGGCGGCTCCGGGTCGACCGGGCCTGCCTCCTCCAACCAGTAGCCGTGCGGCGTGTGCTTCATCGGCCCGGCGATTGTCCCTGACCCACGAAGGTCATCACGTTTTCCACGCCTGACGTGGAAAACGTGATGAGGAGTTTCGGGCGATCGGCCGTACGGGGCGGTGGCGGGCCCGGCGTAGACTCGGTTCGATGGCCGATCGGGGTCAGGACTCGACTCCATACGTCGATGCGCTCCTCGCCTACGCGGCGCGCGACCCCGGCCGCTTCCAGGTCCCCGGCCACAAGGGCGGCGCCGGGGCCGACCCGGCCCTGCGCGAGCTGGTCGGTGAGGCCGGGCTGCGCAACGACATCCCCTCGATCACCGAAGGGGTCGACATCGGCCCCGAGCCGACCCCGTTCCAGCAGGCGCAGGAGCTGGCCGCCGGCGCCTGGGGCGCGGCGCGGACCTGGTTCCTGATCAACGGCGCCTCCCAGGGCAACCACACGATCTGCCTGGCCCTCGCCCACCGCGGCGACCGGGTCGTGGTCCAGCGAAACGTCCACTCCTCGGTGATCGACGGCCTCGTCCTCAACGGGATGCGGCCGAGCTTCGCGGCGCCCGAGCTCGATCCCGAGCTCGGGATCGCCCACTGCCTGACGCCCGATGCCCTCGCCCGCGCCCTCGACGAGACCCCGGGCGCGGTCGGGGCGATGGTCGTCTCGCCGACCTACTTCGGCGCCTGCGCCGACGTCGCCGGGCTGGCCGAGGTCGCCCACGCGCACGGGGTTCCGCTCGCAGTCGACGAGGCCTGGGGCGCGCATCTGCGCTTCCACCCGCAGCTCCCTGCCGACGCCCTCGGGAGCGGCGCCGACGTCGTCGTCTCCTCGACCCACAAGATCGTCGGCAGCCTGACCCAGGCGGCGATGCTCCACCTCGGCGAGGGCGGGCTGCTCGACCCGGCGATCGTCGACCGCTGCGTCAGCCTGGTCGAAACGACCAGCCCCAGCGCCCTCCTCTCCGGGTCCCTCGACGCCGCCCGGCGGCTCGCCTACGTCCATGGCGAGGAGCTCCTGACCGAGACCCTCGCGGCGGTCGCCGCCACCCGCGAGGCGATCGCCGAGCTGCCCGGCCTCGCCGTCCTCGACGACGGCCTCGTCGGGCGCTTCGGGATCTCCGGCTGGGACCCGCTGCGGCTCGCGATCGACGTCCGCGGCACCGGCTCGACCGGGTACGGGGTCGCGAAGGCCGCCCTCGAGCTCGACGACGGCGTCGACTTCGAGCTCGCGGCCGAGAACCTGGTCGTCGCGATCTTCGGCCTCGGCGAGCCGGCGGCCGCCGCCGGGGAGCGCCTGGTCGCCGCCCTCGGGCGGGCTCTCGAACGGCTCGGCGGCGAGGACGGCCGGCCGGGGGAGCCGCTGGCGCCGCCGCCCCCCTGGGGAGAGCTGGCGATGACGCCGCGCGAGGCCTTCCTCGGCCCGCAGGAGGTCGTCGCCTTCGAGGCCGCCGCCGGGCGCGTCGCCGCTGAGGCCCTCGCCGCCTACCCGCCGGGGATCCCGAACGTGCTGCCCGGCGAGCGCCTGACCCGGGAGACGCTCGAGTACATCCGCGAAAGCGTCGCCCACGGCGGCCACGTGCGCGGCGGCAGCGATCGCGAGCTGAAGACGCTGCGGGTCGCCCGCTAGGCTCACGCGATGGCAACCTTCGACCTGCTCGCCGGCCTCCCCCTGACGATCGAGGGATATGAGCTCGAGAGGCTCGAGCTGCTCCTGCCAGGCTTCGAACGACTCACCACCGTGATCCGGATCACGGGCGAAGCCGAGGCCGGCCTCGGCGAGGACGTCACCTACGACGCCCTCGACCACGTCGCGCTCCAGGACGCGGGCGCCACCCTCGACCTCACCGGCCACGCGACCCTCGGCGAGTTCTGCGAGTTCATGGGCGGCGTCGACACCTTCCCCGCCGAGCCCCAGCGCGACGTCTCCCGCCGCTACCGGCGCTGGGCCTTCGAGGCCGCGGCCCTCGACCTCGCCCTGCGCCAGTCCGGCCTCTCGCTCGCGACCGCGCTCGAGCGCAAGCCGGGCCCGGTCTCCTTCGTCTGCTCGATGCGGCTCTCGCCCGGAGAGGGCGAGCCCTCCTCGATCGAGACCCTGCGCCGCAAGCTCGACCCCTACCCGGAGCTGCGCTTCAAGCTCGACCCGACCAACGACTGGACCGACGAGCTGATCGCCGAGCTGCTCGCGACCGGGGCGGTCGAGTCGCTCGACCTCAAGGGCTTCTACAAAGGCACCGTCGTCGACGTCGAGACCGACCCCGAGCTCTACGCGAAGCTGATCGCCGCCTTCCCCGACGCCTGGTTCGAGGACCCCGACGTCACCGACGAGACCCGGCCGATCCTCGAGCCCGCCCGCGACCGCCTCACCTGGGACGCGCCGATCCACTCGATCGCCGACATCGAAGCGCTGCCCTGGCCGCCGAAGATGGTCAACATCAAGCCATCCAGGATCGGCGGCCTGCGCGACCTCTGCGAGACCTACGACTACTGCGCCGAGCACGGGATCGGCGCCTACGGCGGCGGCCAGTGGGAGCTGGGGGTCGGCCGCGGCCAGATCCAGGCCCTGGCTTCGATCTTCCACCCCGACACCGCCAACGACACGGCGCCGCGCGGCTACAACGAAGCCGACCCCGAGCCCGGCCTGCCGACCAGCCCGATGGAGGCCCGCCTCTCGGCGACGGGCTTCCGCTGGGACGACTAAGGTCCGGACATGGCCGACAAGAGCTTCGCCACCGCCCTCAACGAACAGATCGCCAACGAGTTCGCCGCCTCCCAGCAGTACGTGGGCGCCGCGGTCTACTACGACGCCGAGACGCTGCCGCGACTGGCCGCCTTCTTCTACCGCCAGGCGCTCGAGGAGCGCGAGCACGCGATGATCATGATCCGCTACCTGCTCGACACCGATGAGCCGGTCCACATCCCCGACATCAAGTCGCAGGAGACCAGCTACAACGACGGCGTCGCGCCGGTGAAGATGGCGCTCAAGCAGGAGGAAAGGGTCAGCGACGAGATCTTTGCCCTGTTCGAGCTCGCCCGCGACATCAAGGACTACCGCGCCGAGCAGTTCCTGCAGTGGTTCGTCAAAGAGCAGGTCGAGGAGGTCGCGCTGATGAACGACCTGCTGAACGTCGTCGAGCGCTCCAAGGACAACCTGCTGCTCGCCGAGGAGTACATCGCCCGGGAGAGCCTCGGCGAAGAGTCTTCGGACCCGACTGCGCCCCCCGCCGCCGGCGAGTAACAGGAACAAACCACCGCCTCCTCCGCTTCGCGTCCGGGGGCGGTGGCAATCGCCGTATCAGCGCCGCTCGCAGAGAATCAGATCGTGATGCTCGCTAATCGGTTGTTCAACCCAGCCAGCCGGCGCGTTTCCGCATCCCGGTGATGCGGCGGTACTCGGCGATGTCCTCGCGCAGGGTTGCCGGCGCCGGCGCCGGCAGGAAACGGGCCGGCATCGGCGCCTCGACGACGCCGTCCTCGCCGGCGGTCACCTGGTAGGCGCGGGCGCCGCGGCGGGCGGTGACCGCCGAGGGACGGCCGTTCCCCTCCCAGAGCAGGCCGGCGTAGTCGTCGAGGCCGTAGCCGCCCGGCATTCCGGCGCCGACGGCGGCCAGGTAGGCGGCCCGCCGCTCGGGCTCGTTGTTGTAGTGGACGCAGAGGCTGCCGTGGAGGAGGCCGAGGCCAGCGGCGGCCGTCGGCTTGCCCGACGATTTCGTGATCCCGGCCTCGAACCAGCACATCGCCCCGGCGCTCTGGCCGGCGAGGACGATCCCCTGGCTCCAGGCGAGGCTGAGGATCGCGCCGAGTTCGTGCGCCTCCCAGACCGCGAGCAGGTTGAGCAGGCTGCCGCCGCCGACGTAGAGGAGGTCCTGATCGAGCAGGTGGTCACGGAGCGCGATCGGGCGGCGGCCGAGCCGGAAGAGGGAGAGGTCCGAGGGGTCGCAGGCGCGATCGCCGAAGGTCGCGTAGAAGCGGCCGATCTGATCGGAGGTGTCCCCGCTCGCCGTCGGCAGGATGCAGATCTTCGGGCGGCCCCCGGCCCGCTCGGTCGCCAGCCGCAGCATCAGCTCGCAGACGGCACGGTCCGGGGGTTTGGTTGTGAAGTCATGGCCGCCGAGGGCGAGGACGCGGGAGATCATCGTGACGCTAGGCCGCCGCGGTCGAGATCGCCTCGGGCAGCAGCACCAGCGGCGCGGTGGCGGCGTCCCCGAGGAAGGTCGTCGCGATCCGCATCTCGACCACCCGCTCCCCGAGCGGGTCGAGCCGGTAGCCGCGGGCCGAGGCGCGCGAGGCGACGACGCGGCTCAGTTCGGTCCCGGTGAAGTGGAGGGCGGCGCCGTCCTCGGCGGCGTAGCCGGGCCGCATCCCCTCCCGAAGGAGGTCGTGGTAGGCGAGCCGGCGATCGGACCCGGGCTCGTAATGGACGCAGTTGCTGAACGGGAGGAAGCCGAGCCCCTCGACCCGGCGGGGAGCGCCGTGGAAGCCGGTGACTGCCTCCGAGAACCAGCACAGTGAGCCGGCCGAGAGGCCGCAGAGGACGACCCCGGCTTCCCAGGCTTCGCGCAGGATCTCGTCGATCCCGTGCGCCCGCCAGACGCCGAGCAGGCTGATCACGCTGCCGCCGCCGACGTAGATCAGGTCCTGGGAGAGGAGGTGCTCGCGCAGATCCTCGGGCCCCTGCTCGCGGCGGAAGAGCGAGATGTGGCTGGCCTCGACGCGGTCGGCGGGGAAGGCGCGGTAGAAGCGGACGACGTAGTGGTCGGCGTCGCCGCTCGCCGAGGGCAGGAAGCAGACCCGCGGGCGCTCGCTTGCGCAGAGCGAGAGCACGTAGTCGTCGAGCAGCGGGTTCCCGGACTCCATCGAGAAGCCGCCGCCACCGAAAGCCACGATCTGACGGAGAGTCCTCTGCATCGTCAAATCGTGCCTGCAGACACCGCTTTCGTGCTTGTACAGCGGTCCCAAGTTCTCGGTAGCGCCCTGGCCCCTATGTACAGTGCGTCCAATGAGCGCGAAACGCGTCAGCGGGGTGGATTTCCTCACCGTCTTCGTCCGCGACTACCCGCGAGCGCGGGAGTTCTACGGCTCGACCCTCGGCCTCGAGTGCTCGGTCGAGTACGGCAAAGCGCCCGGGGGAGAGTTCGAGACCGGCAACCTCACCCTGCAGGTGATGGACGCGGCGGCGGTCGGCCGTGAGTTCGAGCCCAACGGCCATCCGATCGCGCTCCACGTCGACGACGTCGCCGCCGCCCGGTCCGAGCTCGAAGCCGAGGGCGTCGAGTTCCTCGCCGAGACGATCGACAGCGGCATCTGCCACATGGGGATCTTCAGAGACCCTGACGGCAACGTGCTGATGCTCCACAACCGCTACGCGCCGCGCGACTAGCGCGGCGGCGTCAGCTACCCCCCGCCGCACCGGCCTCCGAGAGCCAGCCGTCGCGGATCCTCGCGACCAGGTCCTTGGACTCTTCGCGAACAACGGTGCCGTCCTCGAGCTCGATCGCCGGCAGCACGCTCTCGCCCCCGGTCAGCTCGATGTACTCGGTTCGCCTGCCGCGGGGGAACGACGGGTGCTTGACCAGCTCGTACTCGACACCGGCCTCGTCGAGCGCCTTCTGCACGCTCCAGCACGGATGCGCGTCGATCTTCACCCACATGGTCCCGCAGCGATGCAGCCTGACCGCCATCTCCTCCTCCTTCGTCCGGGTGGGAAGACCCTAACGCGGGTCCGCGGCAGGCTCGGAGAGCCCGGCGCCGCTCGGTTCTCCGAAGGCGCGGGCGAGGACGATGCTGAGCTCGTAGAGGGCTATCAGCGGCGCCGTCTCCAGCAGCATCGAGACCGGATCGACGCCCGGCAGCGCGGCGGCGACGACGGCGCAGCCGAGGTAGGCGTAGCGCCGGTTCTTACGCAGCTGGCTGACCTTGACGATCCCGAGCCTGGTCACGGCGAGGATGCCGACGGGGATCTGGAAGACGATGCCGCAGGCGAGCAGTGTGCTGGAGAAGAAGCTGTAGTAGTCGCGCGCCCGCACCTGGATGTTGAACTGCGTGTCGTTGAAGTTGAGCAGGAAGTGGGTCGCGGCCGGGAGGACGACGAAGTAGCCGAACGCGATCCCGGTGATGAAGAGGACCGGGATCAGCAGCAGCAGCGGGACGATCGAGCGCTGCTGCTGCTTGCTGAACGCCGGCAGGAGGAAGGCGTAGGCCTGGTAGAGGATGATCGGCAGCGAGAGGATCAGGGCCCCGTAGCTGGCGACCGTGACCGTGGTCGTGAACGGCTCGGTGACCCCGAAGGTGATCAGCCTTCCGTGGTTGTCCGGCAGCGGGCCGCCCGCCAGTTCGAGCAGCAGGTGGTTCTGCCAGAAGCAGAGGGCCAGGGCCGCGCCGAAGACGGCGAGCGAGACGATCACGCGGAAGCGCAGCTCGTCGAGATGCTCGACGAGCGTCAACCGATCATCGCTGGAGACCGCCTTGACGCGGGGCATCTGGGAGTCCTAGACCGCGGTCTTGACGGGCGTATCTGCGGCCTGGGCGGGGGTCTCGGCGACGGCGGGCGTCTCGACCGGCGCCTCGACGACAGCGACGGGCGTCTCGTCCTCGCTCGGGCCGTCGCCGGCGATCGAGCCTTTGAACTCGCGGATCCCCTTGCCGACCGACTTGCCGAGCTCAGGCAGGCGTTTGGGCCCGAAGACGACGAGGGCGATGATCAGGACGATCCCGATCTCCATTGGTCCGATGTTGGGCATGTGACCTCCGATGACGATTGTTGGGCGGGGAAGCTGAGACTTCTCCCCCAACTGCGAGGCCGACCCCCGAGTGGATCAGTATCCGGCGCTGGTCTTCATTTTCTTGCGCTCGGACGGGTGCGCGCCGCCCTTTTTCTCCAGCGTCGCGCAGGCGGTGGCGATATCGGCCGAGAGCCGGTCGATCTCCGAGCGGCTCAGGGTCTGCTTGACCAGGGCCCGCATCACCTTCACGTTTTCGGCGTTCGGCGGCATCGTGTAGGCGGGCAGCATCCAGCCGCGCTCGGCGGAGAGCTGCCAGGAGACGTCGAACTCGTCGTAGTTCTTCCCCTCGGCCAGCTTGAAGGCGACCAGCGGCAGCTGCTCCTCGCCGTCGCCGATCAGCTCGAAGTCGCCGCTCTCCTTCAGATTCTTTGCCAGCACCCTGGCGTTGGCCTGCATCGCATTCATGATGTAGGAGTAGCCCTCGCGCCCGAGGCGGACGAAGTTGTAGTACTGGGCGAGGACCATCGAGGCCCCGGTCGAGAAGTTGAGGGTGAAGGTCGCGTCGGTCTTGCCGAGGTAATTCTCGTAGAAGACGAGGTCCTCGGCGAGGTCGCTCTTCTCGCGGAAGACGAGCCAGCCCACCCCTGGGTAGACGAGCCCGAACTTGTGCCCGGAGACGTTGATCGAGCGCACCTGCTCGAGCCGGAAGTCCCACTCGGAGTCCGGGTAGAGGAAGGGCCAGACGAAGCCGCCGCTGGCGCCGTCGATGTGGAGCGGAACGTCGATCCCCTTGTCGCCCTTGAGATCGACGAGCAGCTTGTTGATGCCGACGATGTCGTCGGCATGCCCGGTGAAGGTCGTGCCGAGCACCGCGGCGACGCCGATCGTGTTCTCGTCGATGTGGGGCTCGACGTCCTCCGGCCCGATCACGTACTTGCCGTCCTGCAGCGGCACGATCCGCGGCTCGACGTCGAAGTAGCGGCAGAACTTCTCCCAGACCACGTGCACGTCGCCGCCGAAGATCAGGTTCGGCTTGTCGATCGGCTTCGAGTCCGCTTCGCGCCGCTCCTTCCATTTCCACTTCAGCGAGAGCGCGCCGAGCATGATCGCCTCCGAGGAGCCCTGGGTGCGGGCGCCCGTCGTCTCGCCGGGGGCGTGGTAGAGGTCGGCGAGCATCCTGATGCAGCGCTGCTCGATCTCGGCCGAGATCGGGTACTCGGCGTGGTCGATGAAGTTCCGGTAGAGGTTCTCGGCGATCAGCCGCTGAGCCTCGGGCTCCATCCAGGTGGTGACGAAGGTCGCGAGGTTGCGGTTGGGGTCGCCCTCGAGCGCCAGTTCCACGTCGACGAGGCGCATCGCGTCAAGCGATGACATGCCGCCGATGGGGAACGGCCCGTCGGGCGCGTCCTCGGTGAGGAAGCGATTCCCATAAAGCTTTACTGACTCCTCGGCGCTGAGGTCTTTGCTCATGGTCTCCAGTCCGGTCTCGGGTCGCCCGAGCGTATCCGACCTGAAGAGCGGCGCCCTCGTCCTGGGTGGCCGACTGCTCTTCGGCCCCCTCGGCGCGATCGGGCCCGTCCGTGTCCGTGCTCTGGCCAGGATCGGTGTCCCCGGCGCTCTGATGCACCACAACCGGGGCACTGGCGCCGTTCTGCGCCTGCGCGAAGGCGGCGCCTCCGACGGCCAGGGCGGCCAGTGCGGCCGCCGTCACTGCCAACTTCCTCAACTTGCTCATTCCTGCTCCTTTCCGATGCGGGAGCGGATCGTCACCGGCGCGGATTGGACGGGCATGAGATCCGGGCTAAAAGTCTGATGAGAGACCCTCTGCTCGAGCGGAGTGTCCTTGCCGGTACGGGTGAGATAGACGACGAGGCCCGCAATCGCGGCCGCGAGGACGAGGCTGACGGGCCCGGTCCCGAGCGCGAGGCCGCCGCGCGCCGAGGAGACCGACAGCCAGTCGGCAAACGAGGCGCCGAGCGGCCGCGTGACCACGTAGGCGAACCAGAAGGCGAGGATCGGGTTCATGCCGAAGCGGAAGTAGCCGAGCGCCGGGATCGCGATGATCGCCGCGAACATCAGCCCTGAGGCGAAGTAGCCGAGGCCGAAGGTGACCGCGGTCAGGTCGCCCGCCGCCGTGCCGAGCGCGAAGGTCGCGAGGACCGCCGCCCAGTAGAAGAGCTCGCGGCGGGGGGTGTAGATGCTGTGGATGGACAGTGTCCCCTCCATCCGCTGCCAGGTCCAGAAGACGACCGCCAGCGCCGCTGCATAGAAGATCGTCGAGGCGATGTACGGGACTCCGAGCCCCACGTGGAGGACGTCGGCGGCCATCGTCCCGAAGACCCCGACCATCGCGACCGCCAGCCAGTAGGCCCAGGGGACGTAGCGGTCCTTTCCGAACTGGATATAGAGGGCGATCGCGAAGGCGATGGCGCCGAAGACGACCGCGATCTCCGGGACGAGGCTGTGGACGAGGAAGTCCGAGGTCGACTCGCCCATCCCCGTCGTCAGCGCCTTGACGATCCAGAAGAAGGCGGTGATCTCCGGCACCTTCGAGAAGGCATGGCGCTTTTCACTGCGAGTGGCGTTCATAGCGCGAAGCCGATCGTTAGGGCGATACCGGCGACGATGCAGTAGATGCCGAACGGCGTCAGCCGGTTGCTCTGAAAGAAGCGGAGCAGGAACCTGACCGCGAAGTAGGTCGAGATCCCGGCGGCGAGGGCACCGACCAGCGCCTGGCCCCTGACCCCGTCTCCGGCGCTGCCGAGCAGATCGGGCAGCTTCAGGAGGCCCGCCGCGCCGATGATCGGCGTCGCGAGCAGGAAGGCGAAACGGGCGGCATCCTCGTTGGAGAGGCCCACCACCAGCCCGCCGCCCATCGTGATCCCCGAGCGCGAGATGCCGGGGATCAGCGCCGCCGCCTGCGCGGTGCCGATCGCCGCCGCCTGGCGGAAGCTCATCTTCGCGATCCGCGGGTCCGGGTCACCCTCGCCGTCACCGCGGGCCGGTTGGCGGCGGCGCATGCTCTCGAAGGCGAGCAGGAGCACCCCGTTGAGGGTGAGGAAGATCGCGGCCGACTCCGGCGAGGCGAAGAGCGTGCGCAGCGAGTGCTCGAGCGCGAGGCCGAGGATCCCGGCCGGGATCGTGCCGACGACGAGCAGCCAGCCGAGCCGGGCGTCGGTGTCGGACGGCGGGACTCGCCGCGCCTTCAGCGAGCGCCCGATCCCGCCGAGGATCCGCTTCCAGTCATCGAGGAAGAAGAAGAAAAGGACCAGGGCGGTGGCGCAGTGGGTGGCGACGAGGAAGGCGAGGAAGTATTCGTCGTTCTGGTGGATGTCCCAGCCGAACAGCTGCGGAACGATCACTCCGTGGCCGAGGCTGGAGATCGGAAACGGCTCGGCGACGCCCTGGATCAGGCCGAGGACGATCGCCTGCAGGTAGGAGATCGGGTGCATCGCGCGGATGCTCTCCGGCTCCGATTAAGGGCAGATGAGAGCTCAGCGGCACGGGAACGTCAGCCAGACGTCGGCTCCCCCGCCCTCCCGAGGGGCGGTTCGGGCCTGGCCGCCGTGAGCGCGGGCGACGGTCTCGACGATCGCCAGGCCGAGGCCGGCGCCGCCGTCGCGGGCGCCCGCGGAGCCGCGGCTGAAGCGCTCGAAGGCGCGGGCCGCGAACTCGTCCCTGAACCCCGGGCCGCGATCGAGCACGTGGAGCTCGACGACGCCGTCGGCGTCGCCCGCCTCGAGCTCGATCGGGCCGGCGCCGTAGCGCAGCGCGTTGTCGACCATGTTGCCGAGGGCCTGGTCGAGACGCAGCCGGTCGGCCTCGAACTCGATCCCCGAGGCCCGGACGTCGATCGACCTGCCGGCCGCGGCGGCGCGGCGCGAGAAGCGGCGGCTGACGCCGTCGAGGACCTCGTCGACCCCGACCCGCCCGAGGCGCAGCGGCAGCTCCCCGCGCTCGGTCTGGGCGATCGTCAGCAGGTCCTCCGAGAGCTGGGTGAGGCGGTCGGTCTCCTCGGCGGCTGAGGCCAGCGCCGCCCGCAGCTCCTCCGGCGAGCGGCCTTCGGCGAGGGCGAGCTCGAGCTCCGTGCGCAGGATCGCCAGCGGCGTCCGCAGCTCGTGGCTGGCGTCGGCGACGAAGGCGCGCTCGTGCTCGAGCGCCTCCCCGAGTCGTTCCAGCATCTCGTTCAGGGTCCGCCCCAGGCGCGCGACCTCGTCGTCCGTGGCCGGAACCGGCAGACGCTGAGCAGGCTCGGCGGCGGAGATCACGGCCGCCCGCGACCTCATCGCCTCGACCGGCCGCAGGGCCGCGGCGGCGACCCAGTAGGCGGCGAGCGAGGCGAGGATGAGCGCGGCTGCCCCGCCGATCAGTAGCAGCTGAACGAGGTCGGTGAGCGACTCGTTCCGGGCCTCGGTCGAGGTCCCGACGACGACCACCAGGCGTTCCCCCCGGGCGCTGACCGGGACCGCCAACAGCCGCGAGTCGTCCTCCAGCCCCGGCAGGGGACCGCGGTCGACGAAGATCGGCTCCCGCAGCGCCCGGCGCAGCTCGCCGGGCGAGAGCAGGACCTGGCCGCCGACCGCCGCCGATGAGTCGGAGACGCGACCGCCGGCGTCGAGGACCTCGGCGAAGCTGTCTTCGCGGCCGACGAGGCTGCGGTTGCGCTCGCGCAGCCCCGAGTCGGCCTCGCGGACCAGGGCGACGACGTCGCTGGAGCGCGAGCGCAGCCCGGAGTTGATCGTGCTGTCGAGCTCGGAGGCGAATCGCAGATAGACGAAGACCCCTGTCGCGCCGAGGACCAGGGCCATCACGGCCGCGAAGACGAGCGTCACGCGGAGGCGGATCGAGAGGCGACTCAGCGGCCGCCGTCCTTTCGCAGTCGGTAGCCGGCGCCGCGAACGGTCTCGAGCGACCTGACGCCGAAGGGGACGTCGATCTTACGGCGCAGGTAGCGGATGTAGACCTCGATCACGTTGGAGCGATGTTCGAAGTCGTACTCCCAGGCCTGGTCGAGCAGCTGCGAGCGGGTGAGGACGTGGCCCGGCCTGCGCATGAACGTCTCCAGCAGGGTGAATTCCTTGGCCGAGAGCTCGATCTCGACGTCGCCGCGCCAGAGCTCTCGGCTGGCGGGGTCGAGGCGCAGGTCCCCGACCTCGATCACCGACGGCCGCTCGCTCTGGCCGCGGCGGACGAGGGCGCGGAGGCGGGCGAGCAGCTCGGCGAAGGAGAAAGGCTTGGTCAGGTAGTCGTCGGCTCCCCCGTCGAGGCCGGCGACCCGGTCCTCGAGGGCGCCGCGCGCGGTCAGCATCATCACCGGCGCCCAGACGCCTTCGGCGCGGAGCCGGCGGCAGGCCTCGAAGCCGTCGATCCCCGGCAGCATCACGTCGAGGACGACCGCGTCGTAGGCGGACGATCGCGCCATCCCGATCGCCTCCTCGCCGGTCGCGGCGACGTCCACGGTCAATCCCTCCTCGCTGAGACCACGGCGGATCAGCGCCGCCATCTTCACCTCGTCCTCGATCACCAGCACGTGCATCGCCCCACCAACGATCCCAGAGGAGATGAATGCCAGATGAGAGGGTCCCGAGAGTCGGTTGCGCCGTGGGTGGGTCAGCCGCCGCCGTACGCAACGACGAGATCGGTGACCACTCCGGCGAAGAAGCCCGCCGAGAGCAGCCAGAGGCCGAGCTCGCGGTGGCCATAACGGCGCATCCCGTTCCAAACCTCGCCGATCACGTAGAGGATCGCGCCGCCGGCGACCGCGTAGAAGGCGAGCTCGAGCGGCTCCGATGTGACGCTGTAACCCAGCATCGAGCCGAGGAAGGTCGGCGCTCCGCCTATCAGGCCGACCAGGCCGAGCCACTTCCACGAGGGACGCACGTCCCCGAGCGGCCCGACGATGCCGAAACCCTCGGTCGCGTTGTGGAGGGCGAAGCCGACGATCAGGACAGTCGCGAGGCTGATGTCCCCAGCACTGGCCGAGACCCCGATCGCGAGGCCCTCGGCGAAGTTGTGAAGTCCGATCGCGACGGCGATGGTCATCCCTGTTCGCAGCGCCCGGGCGCGGGCGGTGGCTTCGTCGGCGACGGCCGGCCGAGCATCGATGACGTCGACAGCCCCACCGGCGATCGGCGGAAGCGGACGGGCGGAGCGAAGGCGGCGCTCGGTCATCGCAAGGCCGCCTAGCCCGATACCGAAGCCACCGCCGAGCAGCGCGGCAAGCCCGACCGCGTGGCCGAGGCTGCCGGAGTCGTGCTTGAACCCCGCGACGGCTTCCTCGACGATCGAGAAGGCGTGCTCCATGACGTCGACGAAAATGAAGGCGAGAACGCCGACGGCGAACATCGCCAGGGCGACGCGGGCCCGATCACCGAGCAGCTGCAGCCTCCCGAATGGAAGGCCGAGGAAGATGGTGAAGCCGGCAAGGGCTCCGAGGGCTGCTGTCTGGGCGAAGGACATGGGTACCTGCTCCGAATCGGAGTTAGGGTACCCTAATTCAACATCCTACCGCGTTGCGGTGACCGTCTTCACCGGATAGCCGAGGCCCGCCACCCGCTCGGGCAGGTCGACGTGGAGCCAGTGCGAGACGTGGCTGGGCGCGGTCTCGAGAATGATTTCCCGGTAATCGCTCCGCTTCAGCTCTTCGACGATGTCGTCGTACGCATTCGGGCTGGCGGCGACCCTGCCCTCGACCTGCGTCCCTGCCGGCCCCTCCAGAAGGGGCAGCGCGCGCTCGAGGACCTTGCCGCCGTCACTGGTGTTGCTGCTGCTGCGGTCGAAGGCGAGGTGAGCGGGGTTGGGTATGAGCACGAAGAATCTGGCGGGACCGGCCGCCGCCCGTTCGCGGACCGCGTCGATCACCGCCGGGGTCGCATCGGTCTTGTTGGTCACGATCAAGACGCGTGGCTCGCCGGCTCCCCCATTGCGTCCCAGTTTCGCCTCGAAAGCTGAGACCGCGATCAGGTCCCGCTTGGAGATCGTCAGGTAGACGACCATGACGAGGATCGCCGTGAGAAAGATGACGCTGGTCAGGATCGTCCCCAGGCCGAGGCCGGTTTCTTCGACCGGCTGGGAGAGGTAGTCGCCGATCGAGGCGCCGAGCGGGCGGGTGAGGATGTAGGCGAGCCAGAAGGAGAGGACGGCGTTCAGCCTGAAGCGGAAGTGGGCGAGGGCGACGAGGGCGATCGCCCCGGCGAAGACCCCGACCGACGGCAGGAAGCCGAGTTCCAGCTTCTCGGCGACGAGGTCGCCCGCCGAGGTGCCGAGGGCGAAGGTGAAGAGGATCGCGAGCCAGTAGAAGGCCTCGCGGCGGGTGGTGACGATCGTGTGGATCGAGAGGGTCCGCTCGCTCGCGTACCAGGCGGCGAAGACCAGGGCGAGGATCGCCCCGAAGGCGATCGTCGTCGTCTGCAGCGGCACGCCGAGGTTGTCGACGAGGTTGTCGCTGAAGAGGGTGCCGACGACGCTGATCAGGACGACGGCCAGCCAGTAGATCCCGGGGACGTACTTCCTCGCGCGGAACTGGAAGCTGAGGGTGACCATCAGGAGCGCCGCCATCAGGTAGGTCGTGTTGGTCAGGCCGAGGCCGAGGTTTTCGTTGAGGAGGTCGGCCGCCGTCTCCCCGACCGTCGTGCAGAGGACCTTGATCACCCAGAAGTAGATGGTGATCTCCGGGACCTTGTTGAGCATCTGGCGGCGGTTCATGGCGCGGCAGTCTGGGCCGCCGTGCTTAAACCGAGATGAGAGCGGGAAGCGTTTAGCGAGGTTTTAGACCTCGCCCCTCATCTGCCTTTAATCACCGACCAGGAGATTGCCCCAGTGCAACTCGTCCTCCAGCTCGCGACGCTCTCCGACAAGATCGTCGAACCGATCGTCAACGTCGCCACCGAGTTCATCGGCTCAGCCGGGGTGGGGGCCGTGTTCCTGCTGATGGTCCTCGAGTCGGCCTGCGTGCCGGTGCCCAGCGAGGCGATCATGCTGTTCGCCGGCTTCAGCGTCTCCGAAGGTGAACTGACCCTGTTCGGGATCGTCGCCGCCGGCGTCCTCGGCAACTTGGTCGGCTCCTGGATCGCCTACGGCGTGGGCTACTACGGACGGCTCGACCTGCTCGAGAAGAACCGGCTGGTCCACGTCAGCCCAAAGCACCTGAGGTGGGCCGACGAGTGGTTCGATCGCTACGGCAGCGCCACCGTCTTCTTCTCGCGAATGCTGCCGATCATCCGCACCTTCATCTCGCTGCCGGCGGGGATCGCGAGGATGCCGTTCTGGCGCTTCACCGTCCTCACCATCGCCGGCTGCATTCCCTGGGTCCTGGCCTTGGCGCTGATCGGCCAGAGCGTCGGCGACAACTGGGAGGAATGGCGCCACCGGCTCGGCTACCTCGACTACGTCGTCCTCGCCGCGATCCTCCTCGGCGGCGCCTACCTGCTGGTCCGCCGGCGCCGCGGCGGCCCGGCGCCGCCGACCGAGGGCGCGCGCCTCACCGACCAGTAGAGGAGCGAGAGGCTGAGCAGCGGGCAGATCCACCAGGCGGCCAGCCCCGCCCCGGCGGCGAGCGCGGTGGCGGCGAGCGCTACGACGACGCCGACGGCGGCCCGCCAGTCGTCGCCGACGACGAAGCCCCAGACGCCGAGCGCGGCGGCGCGGAGCATCAGGCCCCCTCCGCCGCCGGCGGCTCGCCGACCCGCAGGCGGACGTCCCTGGCCATCAACAGCGCCGCGGCGAGGATCGCCAGCGCCAGGACCGGCAGCGCCGCCTCGTCGCCCGGCCATGACGCACCGGCGCCCTCGGCGCCCCAGAAGGCCCCGAAGGTCGTGATCAGGACCCCGACGGTGAACTTCATCGTGTTCTCGGGGACCCGGGCGAGCGGTGCCCGGGCGGCGACCCCTGCGAGGACGACGGCCGTCACCGCCGCCGCGGCGGCGAGCGCGGCGAGCCCGACCTCACCCTGGTTGGCGCCGAAGGTGAGGACGATGAAGGCGACCTCCAGGCCCTCGAGCAGGACCGCTTTAAAGGAGATCGCGAAGGCGTAGGAGTCGAAGCCGGCCTCGAGCGGGGCGCTGCCGGCGGCGGCTGTCTCCTCGCGGAAGGCGGCGGCCTCGTCGTGGAGCGCCTTGGCGCCGCCGGCCCGCAGGATCGCCTTGCGGAGCCACTGCAGGCCGAAGATCAGGAGCAGGCCGCCGACGACCACCCGCAGGACGTCTATCGGCAGGCTGGTCAGGGCGGGGCCGAGGGCGGCGATCAGGACCGCCAGCGTCAGCGCCGCGGCGCCGACCCCGAGCAGCGCCGAGGACCACCTACGGGTGGACCCGACCGCGAGGACGATCGTGAAGGCCTCGACCGCCTCGACGGCGCAGGCCAGGAAGACCGAGATCGCGAGGCTTGCCTGGGTGCCGCTCACGGCCGGCGGGATGATCGCACGCCCTCGCCCCCAGGTGCGCCTCGGCGGCGAGGGCGTCGACGACGCGCGCGTATGTGTCCCGGCCGCTCATGCGAGCGACCCTAGGACGCCGCCCTATGGGGAAGCTGTGGATTGCCTAACGCTCGGATGAGCGGGTCAGCCGCCGATCGGCGCCCGCGGATTCGAGCCCCAGAAGATCAGGGTCCCGAGCATCCCGATGATGTGGACGAGGATGATGTTGAGGACCATCGACTTCGCGGTCGCGGTGCCGACGCCGACCGGGCCGCCGGAGGCCGTGTAGCCGTAGTAGCAGCCGACGACGACGATCGCCGTCGCCATGAACATCCCTTTGATCAGGCTGAAGACGAGGTCGGGCGGGTTCTGGAACATCCAGAAGATCAGTTCGTAGCCGCCCGAGGAGACGTCGCCGATCTGCTGCACCACCGAGACGTAGCTGGCGAGGAACATCACCCCGATCCCGACCAGGTAGAGGAACGGCAGCGCGATCCAGGCGGCGAGGAGACGGGTCGCGCAGAGGAAGGTGACGGGTGGGATGCCCATCACCTCCATCGCGTCGATCTCGTCCGAGATCCGCATCGCCCCGACCTCGGCGACGATCCCGGTCCCGACCTTGGCGGCGAGCATGTAGCCGAAGGCGTAGGGCATCACCTCGCGCAGGTCGCACCAGGCCGAGAAGACGCCGGCGTAGGCGGGCGCCCCCTGGGCGCGCAGCAGGTAGGCGCCGAGGATCCCGCACTGGAGGCCGAAGACGAAGACGAAGAACCAGATGATCAGCGCCGAGCCGAGGATCAGGATCCCGGCCTGGCGGATCGTCTCGCCGAAGAAGCGGAAGACCCTGCCCGAGTAGACGAGGCCGGCGACCCTGCCGCCGAAGCGGGCGATCTCCCCGAAGGAGTCGAGCCAGGCGCGCGGGGCGTCGAGCCATTCACTCATCGCCTCACCTGATGCTCTGCAGTTCGGGGTTGGTCGCCAGCAGGGTCGAGGTGAAGACGAAGTTGAAGGCGCCGATCGCGGCGAAGGAGATCACCACCGCCTGGTTGACGGCGCGGCCGACGCCGGCGGCGCCGCCGGAGGCGCTCATCCCCTTGTAGGCGCAGACGACGGCGATGATCGCGCCGAAGATCGTGCACATCAGGACCGAGCCCCAGAGGTCGGTGATCGAGGCGTTCGAGAAGAGCGTCGCGAAGAAGCCGCCGAGCGGCTGGTTGTAGAGGAGCATCGTGATCACCCCGCCGGCGATCCCGAAAACGAGGGCGAAGATGTCGAGCAGGGCGGTGGCGACCATCAGCGCCAGCACCCGCGGCACGACCAGGTTCTTGATCGGGTCGACGCCCAGCACCTGGAGGGCGTCGAGCTCCTCGCGGATCTTGCGGGCGCCGAGGTCGGCAGTGATCGCCGTGCCGGCGACGCCGGCGACGACGACGGCGGTGACCAGCGGGGCGATCTGGCGGATCGCGGCGAGGACGAAGAAGCCGCCGAGGCGGTCGAGCGAGCCGATCAGGGTGAGGAAGTTGGCCGCCTGCAGGCCCGGGGCCCCGAAGCTGAGCGCGACCGTCGAGACCAGCAGCGGGAACCAGCAGAGCTGGAGGGCGAAGAGGAACTGCCCGACGAGCTCCTCGCCGTAGGGATACGGCGGCGCCAGCGCCCCCCTCACCGTCCTCCCGGTGAGGATCATCATGTCCCCGACCTGGGTGAAGGCAAACTTCGCGGGCAGCAGCGCCCGGCTCAGGACCTGCTCTGCCACCAGCTCATCGCCCTCGCCAGCGGGCCCTCGCCCCCGGCGCTCGGCTGGGAGCTCCCGAGCGAGCGCTCGCGCTCGGCCCGTGCATGGCCCTCCTGGCGGGCGCGAAGCTCGGCCGCCTTCTGCGCCTCGGAGAGCTGGGCGATCAGCGTGTCGCGGGTCCGCTCGAGGTCGTCGATCGTCAGCAGGCGGGCCTCGGAGAAGCGGTGCGCGGTCGGCATGTCGTCGGGCAGGTCCCGCACGTAGGTGGCGAGCTCGCCCTCGAGGCGGCCGATCTGGCGGTGGAGCTCGTGGCGGACCTCGATCGCTTCGGCCGACTCGGCGAAGTCGGGCAGGCCGGCGGGCACGACGGGCGAGGGCCCCTGCTCATCGGCGATGCTGGCGCAGGCGGTGGCGACGATCGCCAGCTCCCGCGCGCTGAGGCCGGCCTGGCGTGCCTGGCGCAGCGCCTCGGTCGCGATCTCTTCCAGGGCGGGTGAGGCGGCGACCCCCTGGGCGACGAAGGTGCCGCGCCCCTGAAGGGTCGAGACCAGCCCCTCGGCCTCGAGGCCGGCGTAGACGGAGCGGACGGTGTTGACGTTGACCCCCGCCCACTCGGCGAGCCGGCGAAAGCTCGGCAGCCTCTCCCCGGCCGGCAGGCGCCCGGTCGAGATCAGCGCCCGCAGCCGCCACGCGAGCTGGACGCCGACCGGGAGGTCGTCGTCGGGGTCCGTCGCGAACGGGCTCAGCTCCTCAGGCGGGCTTGCATACTGTGCCATCTATCTGACACAGTAACCCCTACATCTGTGTTAGTCAAGCAGCACAGTTGCCTCTCCCGTGTTTCTTCAGCGGGGGGCGTCGGCGTCCAGATACCAGTGCCGGGCGACGGTGGCGTGCCAACCGTCCTCCAGCGGCACCAGGCCGAAGCGGCTGATCGTCCGCTGGCCTCCGACCTGGTCGGTGTAGAGCAGGTCCAGCGAGATTGCACGCCCTTCGCCGACGACGCCGACGAGCAGCTCGTAGGTCGGGTGCGACGGGTCGCGGAGCGCCGCCTGCCAATACCCCGGGTCGCCGCTCGGGATGTACTGGTCGCGCATCAGGGGCAGGAAGTCCTCCGGGTCCGGCGGATCGCCTTTGACCATGCTTTCGCGCCACGGCCCTTCCGAGCCGTCCGCCGCCGTGGCGGGACCGTCACTTCGCCAGCCCTGCAGCACGGCGATGCCTTCACCGACATTCCGCAGGCTCGCCCCCAGATAGATCGCATCGGACTCGATCTCCACGGCCGCGCCGCCCGCCGAGAGGGTCATCCGCCGACCGCCGCCAAAGGAGATGACCTGGGTCCGATCGTTTTCGTAGGAGTGGACGAGGACTGGCCGCCGCTGCTCCTGGAGCGCCAGCTCGGCGAGGCGGGCGGAGCGGTTCGAGGAACGCACTGAGGCGTAGGTCGCCCCCGCCAGCGCCAGGGTCCCGCCCGCGGTGGCCAGCGAGGAGATCGTCACCCAATCGGCCATGGCGGGGAGGCTAGTCGAGCCGGGGAATCGTGAATGCGAAGATCGCACCGAGATGGCCTCGGGGATACCGGAACCGCTACCGCGCGAACTGGGAGGCGCCGGGCTGGCCCGCCGCGCCGCCGGGCTTGGCCTCGTGGCGCTGGTCGTCGCCCTCCTGGTCAGCACCCTGCCCGGGCTCGGCGAGCTGCGCGAGCGCTTCGCCAACGCCGACCCGGCCTGGCTGGTGGCGCTGGCCGTGCTCGAGGTCGCGTCCTGCCTGTCCTACGTCGTCGCCTTCCGGGGCGTCTTCTGCATCCGCCTCGGCTGGCGCTTCAGCTACGAGCTCGGGATGGCCGAGCAGGGGACCAACGTCCTGCTCCCGGTCGGCGGCGTCGGCGGGCTCGCGCTCGGGGCCTGGGCGCTGCGCCAGGGCGGGATGAGCGCCGAGCGCATCGCCCGCCGCAGCGTCGCCTTCTTCGTCCTGACCAGCACCCCGAACTTCGTCTGCGCCGCCGTCCTCGGCTGCGCCCTGGCGGCGGGCGTCCTCCCGGCGGCGGGCCGCTGGCGCTGAGCTGGGCGCTGGGGCTGCTCGCGGTGGCGGCGATCGTCCTGGTCGCGCTGCTGCCGCGGATCCTCGACCGGGTCGGCCCCGGCGAGGACCCCGGCGCGCGGGCCAGCCGGCGGGCCCGCCTGGCGCGGCTCGCGCGCCAGGCGGCGCCGTAGCATCACCGGGGGCGTCCACGACGCAGCGCTCCTGCTGCGGGCGCGCCCGCCCTGCGCTGCTCGGCTCCGTCGGCTACATGGCGCTCGACGTCGCCGCCCTCGCCGCCGCCTTCACCGCCTTCGGCACGCAGCCGACCTTCGCCGCCTTCGTCTTCGCCTACGTGATCGGCCAGCTCGGCGGGCTGATCCCGCTGCCCGGGGGAATCGGGGGAACCGACGGCGGCCTGATCGGCGCCCTCGCCCTCTACGGCAGCCCGCTCTCACAGGCGACCGCCGCGGTGCTCGCCTACCGGGTGGTCCAGCTCGGCATCCCGGCGATCCTCGGCTCGGTCGCCTTCGTCCAGCTGCGCCGTACGTTGAGTCGGGAGGAGGCCCCGGCGGCCCTCTGCGAGCCGTTCGAAGCCGATGAGATCCCGGTTCTGCGCCTGAATCGGGGCTGATCTGCGGGCGCCTGGGCGGGCGGCGCCTTCGACGATCATCTCCGAGCCGACGAAGCGCCCCCAGACGGCGACGGCTTCGCCGCCTGCGGCGACGGCAACCTGCGGCTCCTCGCCCTCTCTCCCCTTTGCGGAGAGGAGGGTGGGCGCGCTCCAGGCGGCAGCGGGCGGGCGGGCGGCGCTTTCGACGATGAAGCCCCTGCCGTCGGAGCGCTGCCAGACCGCTATCGCTTCCCCGGCGCCGTCGAGGGCGATCTGGGGCTCGATCGCGTTGCCGCCGTTCGCGGAGAGGGCGACGGGCCGGGACCAGGCGCCGCCGGAGGGACGGGCGGCCCCCTGGACGATCGAGTATTCGCCCCTGCTCTTCCAGACCGCGACCGCTTCGCCGGCGTCGTCGACCGCGACCTGGGGCGATGTGGCGTCCGACCCTTTCGGGGAGAGGCTCGCCGGCCGGGACCAGGCGCGGCCGGGCGGGCGCGTGGCAGCCTCGACGGAGTAGCCGTCTCCCCCGCTCTGTTCCCAGACCGCGACCGCTTCGCCGGCCGAATCGATCGCGACCTGGGGCGCGAAGGCTTCCTCTCCCTTCCTGGAGACGTCGACGGGCTTGGTCCAGGCGCCGCCCGGCCGCCGCGAGGCGCTCTGGACGACGACCTTGAAGCCGCTGACGTGTCTCCAGACCGCGACCGCGGCGCCGCCGGCGCCGACGGCGACCTGCGGACCGAGGGCTTCCTGACCGCCGGCGGAGAGATTCACGGGCCGGGACCAGGCGCCGGCGGATGGCTGCGAGGCGCCCTGGACGACCGTGTTCCTGCCGTCGAAGCGCTGCCAGACCGCGATCGCGGTGCCGTCCGGGTCGACGGCGACCTGGGAGACCATCGCCCTCCCCCCCTTCTCCGAGATGTCGACGGGCCGTGACCAGGCGCCGCCTGGCGCGCGCGAGGCGCTATCGACGATCACGTCGCCGCGGAACGAGCGCTGCCAGACCGCGACGGCTCTGCCGGCGGCGTCGACGGCGATCTCGGGCTCGCCCACTTCCTGCCCCTTCCGGGAGAGGACGGCCGGCGCCGACCAGGTGCCGCCGGGTGGGCGCGAAGCAGCTTGGATGACGGAGCTTCCGTGGGCGCGGCGTTCCCAGACCGCGACCGCTTCGCCGGCGGCGTCGATCGCCAGCTCGGGCCGGGGCGCGAGGGCCCCCTTTCCCGTATCGCCGAGTTTGGCCGGAGAAAGCCAGGCCGGAGCGGCGCAGGCGGGAGCGGCGCCGAGCAGGCCGGCGGCGAGGATGCCGAGGGCCGCCGCTGGAGCTCGAAGATCCACCAAAGAGGACTCTAAAAGGATCTTGCGGGTAGAGGGACGAGATGGGAAAGCTGATTGCGACAACGCAGGCCACCCTCGACGGCGTCATCGACCCGGTCGGCGAGTGGGTGCAGCCGGACGGAGACCACGGCGACTACTCGTTCGAACGTCAGGCGAAATCCGGCGGCATGGTGCTGGGGCGGAAGACCTACGAGGGGCTGGCGGGATTTTGGCCGAGCCAGACCGGCAAGTGGGCGGACATGGTCAACTCGTTGCCGAAGTACGTCGGGTCCGACACCCTCTCGGGCGATCTCGAGTGGAATGCGACCCTGCTCGAGGGGGATCTCGGCGATTCGATTCCGAGGCTGAAGGGCGAGGTCGACGGTGACCTCTTCATGCACGGGAGCGGTGAGTTCGCCTACGCGCTCGCCGAGCGGGGCCTGATCGACGAGTTCGAGGTCTACATGAACCCACTCGTCTGGGGCAGTGGGAACGTCCATGTGCTCGGTGACAGGGGAACGATCTGGATGGAGCTCGACGACGTCAGGCGATTCGACTCCGGGGTGGTCCTCCTCACCTACCTCCCGGCTTCCTGAGGCCGCGATGCCCCTTCCCGCGTAGCTTCCAGGTCCTGACCGCGGGCGTCGGATCCACGTTCCCCGCGGCGTCGACAGCGACGGCCGAGAGCTCGTGCTTGCCGAGCCGCAGCCCGGGTGTCTGGAACACCCTCGCGCATGGCCGCGACGGCCTGCGGTCGATCGTGCAGATGAAGGTCGCGTCGGCGTCGCTGGAGCCGAGCTCGAAGATCGGCTTCCTGCTGCGGCCGTTCGGCCGCGGGCCGGACTCGATCGCCGTCTCCGGCGGCGTCGAGTCCTCGCGGTAGGAGACCGGGCCGGCGCACTGGGAGACGTTGCCCGCACGGTCGGTCGCCTCGACGAAGAAGGAGGTCGTCGAGTTGTCCGGGACCGCCACCACCGCCAAACCCGGGCCGGCGAGCTGGGCGCCGCTTCCGACGGCCGCGGGCGCACCCAGGCAGGTCGGCGCCGTGAAGACCCGCACGGTCGCGTCGGCCTCCGCCGCCCCCCTGATCGAGGGGTGTGTTGTCGTTGGCAGGCCCGGCCGGCACGACCGCCGTCAGAGAGGCGGGCCCGGGGCTCGAGTCCTCGACGTAGGTGAAGGCCGTCGAGCAGGGCCCGGGGTTTTCGTCGGCGTCGGTCGCCCTCGCGAAGAAGCTCGTGGTCGAGTCGTCCGCGACCGTGACCGCCAGCCCCGGCGAGGCGAACTGCGCCGCCGTCCCGGTCGCGACGGGTAAGCCTTCGCAGTCGGGATCGGAGAAGAGCTCGACGGTCGTGCCCGCCTCCGCCCCACCTCGGATCGACGGGGTGTTGACATTCGACGGCGTCGCCGGGTCGCTCCCGTCGAACGTCGGCGCAGAGGGATCGGGCTCGGCGGTCGACACGAGCCGGGTCGTGCCTTCGAGCCTCTCGTAGAGGTCCGGCTCGGAGTCGGTGTCGCCGGGGACGAGCTGCTCCGCGGTGATGAACAGCGGCACCTCGGCGCCACCCACGGCGGTGACGTCGTAGGGCCCGTTGCCGTTCTGCGCGCCGGCAGAGATCAGCCTCGTCGCCGAGCCGCCGAAGCGTTCGTAGAGGTCGACCGCGGTGTCGGTGTCGGCGTCGACCAGGGGCTCCGCGGTCGTGAAGAGAACCGTGCGAGTTGTCGGGGCTGACCGCCGCGAGCACGTGGCTCGAAGGCGCCGTTGAAGCCTTCGGGCCCTGGGAGACGAGTTTCGTGGTCCCCGCCGCCCGTTCGAACGGGTTGGTGGCTTTCGGCACCCCGAGAACGCGTTCATAGATGTCGGGGGAGCTGTCCGTGTCATCGGGGACCAGGCGCTCGGGCGTGGTGAAGTAGACGGCGCCCAGCCCCCCGGGCGAGTAGGCGAGGAACTCGGCCGCGTCCGCCGGCGGCAGGGACGGCTCGGCGGGGCCCTGCGAGGTGAGGATCGCCTTCCCGTAGAAATATTCGTAGACGTCCGGGCCGGTTTTGTCGCGGTCTTCTTCGGTCAGGACCTGCTGGGAGGAGAAGACGACCTGGTTCGCCCGCGGGTCGAGGGCGTCGAGCTCCGCCGGGTACTCGCCTTCGAAGGGGTTGTAGGAGCCTTCCGAGACGAGCGAGGTCGTCGCGCTGCCGAAGCGCATGTAGACGTCCTGCTCGGAGTCTTTGTCTCCTTCGGTCAGCTGCTCGTCCGTGGTGAAGACGATCCGGGCGCCGTCGTCGGAGGTGAGGGCGGTGTCGCCGACGTCGAAATCCCCGTTGGCCGGCACCACCCCGCGGGAGATCAGCGTCGTCGCGCCGTCCTGCCGCTCGTAGAGGTCGACGGCTTCGTCGCTGTCGGCGGCGAGGATCGGCTCGGCCGTGAGGAAGAGCACCGCCGACCCGTCCGGGGTGCTGTCGGGCGAGGTCGCGTCGAAGTCGCCGTTGAAGCTGGCGCCCTGGGAGATCAGCACCGTCGTCGTGCCTCCGATGCGCTCGTAGACGTCGCGGGCGCTGTCGGTGTCGGCCGCGACCAGCCGCTCCGCGGTGGTGAACACGACCGCCGAACCGTCGTCGTCGACTGCCTGCAGCTGCGCGTCGAAGGCGCCGTTGAACCCGTTCGGCCCCTGCGAGAGGAGCTCGGGGCCCGCCGCGGTGCTTCTGTAGATGTCGGTCGAGCCGTCGCTGTCGGCGGGGGTCAGCGACTCGTCGGTGAGGAAGACGACTCCGCCGGGGACGACGTGGACGCCGCCCGTCGTCTCGACGTCGAAGGCGCCGTTGCCGCAGCCGGGACGGCAGGAGGGGGCGCCGATCGTCGCCAGCGAGAGGACGCCGTCGGATCGCTCGTAGATGTCCACCGATGCGTCGCCGTCCGACGGCAGCAGCGGCTCGTCGGTGGCGAAGAAGACGTGGGCCGCGTCACCCCCCGCCGCCGGAATCGTGAAGGCCTCGGCCCGGGAGACACCGCAGACACCGCAGGCGAGAGCGACCGCCGCCGCGAGAAGGACCCCCCTCGCGCTAATGGCGCCCGTGGCGCTTTTGCCTGGCGGCACTGTTCCCGCAGGAGCTCTTGACGCTCGGCGTCTGGGTGACCTTTTTGCCGTTCTGCGCCGTGTATTCGATCGTCGTCTGCGTGGTCGAGGCACAGAGATCGCGGGTGTTGACGAGATAGCCCTTCTTGCCTCCGAAGATGGTCAGCTGGAAGTGGCCGATCGGGGCGTCGGGGACGATCGGGACGACGCTCTGCAGGCGCCCGTTGACCGTCTTGGTATCCGCGCGGGGGACGATTTTGACCTGGCCGTTGAGGATGAAGGCGAGGCGCGGCAGCCCGCCCGAGCCCGAGACCGCGTAGACCGGGCCCGACAGCGGTTTGTCGAGCAGCGGCGTCGTCGTCTTCGCCGTGCCGATCGCGGTCCGGCCCGCGCACTCGGTCGCCGCCAGCTCCTTCTCGGAGCAGATGTTCCCGAGGTGGCGCTGGTCGATCTCGAAGGCCTTCGAGAGCGTCACCGAGAGCGACTTGATGTTGGCGTCGCCGCTGCGGGTCCTGAGGTCGATGTCCAGGCGCGGATTGCGGCCGCGCTCGGTGCCCTTCTTGCCGACCTGGCGGATCGTCATCTTCGGCTTGAACGGCAGCGTTTCGCAGTTGACGACCTGGAAATAGGACGAGAAGTCGGTGACCGTGGCCTGGTCGCCGATGCCCTGGGAGTCGACCGAGAACGGGTTGCAGTTGGTCGGGTTGATCGTGAAGTTCGGCTTGTCGATGTTGACCTGGATCGAGCGCATCCTGATCGGGATGCCGCCGATGATCTGGGGCACCGAGTCCGAGACGGCGCTGACCTGCGCGGTCCTCGGGTCGATGTGGAGGGCGACCCGGACGACGACCACTCCGTAGTCGTAGGGGCCCGCCAGCGCCGGGGTCATCGCGACCAGGGAGAGGGGCGCCCCCTTGAACGGGCCCGACAGGTACATCTTGCCGACCGCGTGGAAGGGATGGGAACCGGGACCGGCGGCGACGTTCGGTCGACCCGACCGCGCTCGAGGCCGGGCAGCTCGGGGCCGCGATCTCGGCCCGGCCGAGCTTGTCGGCCGCGGCGAGGATCGCCGACTCCGGGCAGTAGGTCAGCCCGCGAAGGCTGCCGGTGAAGCCCGGCGGCATCCTGAAGTTGACGTCGCGCAGGAACTGGTCGCCGTCGTCGCGATCGAGTTTGAGGATGAAGGAGCTGTACTTGCCGGCGAGCGCGTTCGAGGTGCCGGCCACCAGGCGGGGGTTGAACGGACGGACCTGGCCGGGGCACGGCCTGCCGTTCGGGCCTTCGGTGATGCTGACGAAGGGATTCGACTCCTGCGGCGCCAGGCTCGCGTTCCAGGGCACGAAGGTCGATTCGGTGCCGTAGGTCCGGCACTGGGTCGGGGTCGCCATCAGACCCCGATCGGATGCGAAGAGGTGGAGGTCGAACTCTTCGAACGGGACCTGCGGGATGTCGGCGACGCTCATCGTGACCTGCCCGGTCCTCGGGTCCGGGTGGACCTCGGCGATCAGCTTCGCGTGGATCCCGAAGCCGTCGAAGATCATGAACACGCGGTACTGGTCGCCCGGCAGCGGCCGGCCGATGTAGAGCGAGCCCTGCAGCGGGTTTTCGAACG
Organism: uncultured Solirubrobacterales bacterium; assembly: GCA_963795295.1. GTDB lineage: Bacteria > Actinomycetota > Thermoleophilia > Solirubrobacterales > 70-9 > VRUE01. Next base: position 851,216 of record CAWCHE010000001.1, on the reverse strand, counting down.
CCGGCGTGTGGACCTCGACGGTGCCGATCTTCGAGTTGTCAGGGCAGGCGCCGGGAAGGTTCTCGCCGAAGTGCGCCTCCCCTTCGGAGCAGGCGGTCTGGCCGTCGGCGGCGTCCGGATTGACCGAGAGGCCGGCGGGGAGGGTCAGGGACGCCGTGCGCAGGGTCGACTGCGACGGAGCCCGCCCGGCGAGGAACTGCTCGGCCTTGAGCTGAAGGTCCAGTCCCGCCGGAGCGTCGGCCTCCGAGGTCGTCAACTCGGCCTGCAGCAGTGGGTCGAACTTCTGGTTTTCACAACCGGTCGTCGCGGGATAGGTGGCCGGGATCTTGGCCGGGGTCGGGTCCTGGTAGGTCGTGACGGCGACGGAGACGGGCAGCGGCTGTTCGGAGCAGACGCTCGGGTTGTCGATGAACGGGCGCACCGTCTCGCCGGCGTGCGGGAACGGCGCTTCGGTGCAGCTGACCGTGAGCGAGCCCGGGCAGCCCGGGGGCGACCCCGGATGGCCGGGACGGAACCGTTCGGCGTCGTGTTCTTTATCGCCCGGGAAGCCCCAGACATTCAGAAGCGCCGAGGAGAGCGCCACCGTCTGCGAAATCGAGTTGACCGAGATCCGCAGGCCGTAGTCGGAGTCGCTGCGGACGTTGATCGGCATGATCACCGGCACGTTGAGGATCGGGACGACGAAGGCCATCCTCGCCGCTTCGTCGCCGAGAACCTGCATGTTGTAGATCGGCGTCGTCCCGAGCACGAAGGACGGGTTTCCTTCGTAGTTGGCGACGATCGTGATCACCCCGGCCTGAGCGCCCGGCTGGCATTCGTTGGCGACGAAGATGGCGGCGCGGCACCTGAAGATCGCGCCCGGGTTGCCGAACACACCCTCCGGCATGTTGATGTCGACGTGGTTGACGACCTCGGGTTCGCCGGGTTTGTCGACTTTGAAGCGCGCGGTTAGGTCGGGGTGGCCGCCGGCCTGCTGGTTCGAGGAGCCGACCGAGAATTCGGTGATGTTCACCGCGGCCGACGCGGGAGCCGCGGGGAGAATCGCGAGGGCGAGCGCCGAGGCGATCGCGACGATCGTCGAACGCAGGCTCATTTCCCTCGTCCCCCGTGCTTCTTCTTCTTCGCATGCGACTTCTTCACGCACCGGCCCTTCTTCAGGGTCTTCGGCTTCTTGCACTTCTGCTTCGAGGCGACCGGCGGCCTCGCCTTCGCTGGGCCGGCACCCGTGTTGATGTTGGGCGGCGGCGGCGTCGAGCTGCCGGCCCCATGGCACTCATCGGATGCCTTGCAGAGCCCGCGCGGCGGGTCATAGAGGAAGCCGCCGCCGACCCTCGCGTCGTAGATCTTCACCACGTTCCCGTTTTTGTCGGTCGGGACGAGGACGTCGCGGGTGAAGAAGAAGGCGTCCTTCCCGTCAGCCGAGGCGGTGACCAGCGCCGAGTCGTCCTGGCCGATGCCGCTCGAGATCAGCGCGACCTTGCCCTTGTCCCACTCGTAGGCGTCCTTCTTCTCGTTGGTGTCGCGGAGGGTGAACGACTCGAGGGTCGTGAAGAAGACGCGGCCGTCGTCGACGAGGTTGAGCCCCTGCGGCGAGAGCCTCACGTCGGAGTTGCCGACGGCGCCGGTGGGCGCGCAGGACGGGCAGGCGAGTGACTCGCTCTGCGCGTCGTAGCGGAAGATCTCGGAGTGGCCCAGGTTCTGGTAGCCCGTCAGTGGGACCGGCGAGCTGAAGAGCGCGTAGCGGCCGTCGGGCGTGACCTGGAAGTCGCCGAAATGATGGACGGCGGCGTCCCGGACCCCGTGGGTCACGGCGGGGTTGTCGATCGGTTCATACGGAATGTCTTCGTAGCCGAACCTGACCACATTGCTCCCGTTCAGAGCAAAGGTTTCGCGGGTTTCGGCGTTGACGGCGACGCCGTTCGAGTTGCTCCCGAGCGAGGCCGAGGAGCCGATCGTCGCGATCTGGTCGCCGGCCGAGTTGTAGACGACGATCACGTTTCCTTCGTCGTTGTAGAGGTCGCCGGTGGTGGGATCGCTCGAGGCGGCGCGGCTGGTGGCGGCGACTTCGGTTCCGGCGACGGTCGGCGGCGAGGCGGCGAAGTCGGAAACGTCGTACTTCCTCAGCGCTCCCGCTCCGGAGGAGAAGGACTGGGCGAAGGCGTGCCCGGCGGTGTCGGCGCCGACGTGACACGGTTCCATTCCTTCGGTCTTGATGCTGGTCTCGGCGTAGTTCGCTTTGCTCAGCGGGTTGGATTTACTCGCCGGCGCGTACCGGTAGATGCCTCCGTAGCCGAGGTCGCCGACGAACAGTTCGCCGGTGTCCTGGTTGACGGCGACCCCGCAGGCGTTCGCGAACCCGGTGAGTTCTCCGAGCATGGCGCCGCCGCGCGAGTAGACGGCGACCGCGTTGGGCCCGTGGATCGCGTAGATCGCACCGTCGAGCAGGCCGCCGGAGCTGTCGACGGCGATCCCCGACTGGAATTCGCTCATCCCCGAGTTCGGGATCCGGTTGGAGCCGGCGCCGGGGCCTTCGAGGAATTTGAGCGGGGCGCCGCTGGCGTCGAAGCGTGCGATGCGGCCGCCGCTTTCCGCCCCGGTCTCGGCGACGTAGATGACTCCGGTCTCCTGGTCGACCGCGAGGCCCTCCGGACCCGACAGGCCGGTGATGAAGTTGGTCGAGATCACGGGATGAGCGGGCGGGGAGGGCGGCGGCTTGCCGACGCTGGAATCGATTTCCCCGACGTAGTGCGGCGCCTCGCCCGGCCTGACGACGTAGAGGTTCGCCTGGTTCGCGGTGCCGTTGCCGGCGCCGTCGAGCAGCTCGGGGCTGATGAAGTAGGCGGTGCCGTCGTCACGCGAGACGCCCGCCCCTCCCGCCGGGACGACGACGCTGCAGTCGGCCGGGCCGCCGCTGGGGACGTTCCAGTTGACTATCGGTTTGCAGGAATCGGTGTTGCCGGCACCGCCGGTCCCGGTCGAGAGCCGTGATATCGGAGCCGGGCTCGTCGAGCCGACATCCGCCCGGTAGAGGTCCGCGCTCGTATCGGTGTCTCCGGCCAGCGGGTCGGTCGTCGTGAAGAAGACGGAGCTGCCGTCGGCGGTCATCCCGTTGTAGATGACTCCGCTCGGTGTTTTCGGCGACCTCGATCGAGTTCGGGCTGCCGCCGACATGCATGTAGAGGTCGTAGAGGGTGTTGCCGTCGCCGTCTTCGCCGACCGGATGGCCGACCAGGACCCGGCCGCCGTCGGAGGAGACGTCGAGCTCGGCGACTTCGCCGGTGATCGGCGCGCCGGCCGGCGTCGTCGAGACCAGCTCGGTCGTGTTGGTCGGCGAGGTCGCGGTCGTAGACCCAGCGTGTGCCGCTGTCGGCGGCATCGACGAATTTCTGGTCGGTGGCGAAGATCAGGTGGGAGCCGTCGGCGGAGAGCGGCTTGCGTACCTCGCCGACGGGATCGGCGGGCGGGTTGAGCGAGCCCCTCATCCCCTCTTCGAGGGTCCCATCCGGGCGGCGCAGCGGCACGTTGATCGAGCCATCGCCGAAGCATGGATGACAGATGTTCGACCCACCGAACGCGAAGCTCTGCAGGCCTTCGTCGGCGCCCGTCAACGGCGAGCCGAATGCGCCTTCGTCGGCCATTCCATTCGCCGGCAGGCCGACGTACCTGGTGGTCCAGCCTTCGCCGCCGCGGACGGCGACGTAGGGATCGAGCCCGTTGTTGGTCGGGCTCCCGGCGATGCCCGGGATGACGCCGAAATGCATCGAGTAGAGCAGCCGGTCCTTCGCGTCCGGGTAGGCCTCCAGCTGGGTCTGGCCGGCCGCCAGCTCGGACTCGACGTCGTAGCCGCCCTGGTCGGCCGCCGAGACCAGCTCGTAGGCGCGGCAATCGGGAAGCAGCGACCCTTCGGTCTGCCTCCGCACTTCCGCGTTTTCGCAGGCGTCGACGCCCGAGTCGGAGGTGTAGGTGGTGAATTCCTGGGTCGGCGTCGCGACGCTGCCGGCTTCATTGGTGATCACGGCCCGGTATTCGTAGGTGACGCCGGGTTCGAGGCCCTTCCTTTCGACGTTGACCTTTCTGATCCCCGGCGGTAGACGTTTTCGCCATTGAACAGGGTGGGCGGGAGAGGAAGCCGAGGGTCGCCGACTCCGGAGTCGATTGGTCGAAGCCGCTGCCCTTCGGGCCCCATTCGAAGTGGTAGCTGGCGTTGCCGCCGTTGGGGTCGAATTCGGTCAGGAACCTGACGCCGTCGGTGTTGATCCGGTCGACGGCGAGGAAGCCCTGGAGAATCGGTTTCCCCTGCGGGACGAACTTTTCGACGTTGCTGGTCGCCACCTGGTTGTCGCCGTTCTTGGCCGACAGTTTGTAGAAGTAGTGGACGCCCTTTTCGGTCGGGATTTCCGCCGACACCACGTGGTCTTCGGTCCCGGTGAAGATGGCTGCCCTGCTGGCACGGGATGCTCTGGTTCAGGACGTTCCAGATTCGGGCCGGTGACGACGCCTTCACTGAGCCCGGATTTTCCGTGCCGTATTCGAAATGGCATTCGGTGGTCTCTTTTCCGTCGGCGTTGAGGATCCCTGTCATGATCATGTGTTCGCCTGTCGGGATCCGGATACTCCGGCGCCGTCGCCGTCGTGTCCGGAATCACGTGCGGATTCGTCCTGACGAATTTCTCGACGTGGGTGATTCCGCCGGCGGAGTAGGGATGCCGATTGGCGATCCAGACGTCGTGGGTCGCCGGGTCGACGGTTATGCCGTGGGCGTTTTCGACCCCGGGGTACGGGCCTTCCGGCGCCCCCCAGCCGCTCCCCAGGAGGCGTCCCTTTTCGTCGTAGAGTTCGAAGGAGGAGGTGTTGAGGACGAAGACGTCGTTGTCGGCGGAATCGACCGCGATCCCCGAGCTGTCTTCCCTGTGGTTGAGCATGTAGTACTGAAGCCCGTTGGGCCTCAGCTTGAACGCCGCGCTGCCCCCGAAGCCGTCGCCCGTCGACCGCGTAAAGGTCGCCGTTGTTGTCGAAGGCCATGTGACACGAGACGAGCAGCTCGCCGCCGCGGATCTTGATGCCGGGCTGGATGCCTTCGGGGCCGATGAAGTCGCTCCCGAGGAGTTCTCCCGTGGCGGCGTCGTAGTGATAGATCCCGCCGCGCGCGGTGTGGTGAATTATTTTCCCGTCCGGGCTGACCGCCATCCCGCAGGCGAATTCGCCGCCGACGTTTTCGGGGTTGATCGGGATCGGGCTGCCGTCCGGCCTGTAGCCGCTGGTCGCGGACCCCGACGTAGAAGTTGCCGTCGGTGGAAGCGCCCGACTGGTCGATCGCGATGTCGGCGTTGGTGGCGAGGCCCGAGTCGAGCTGGAGCCACGGCGTGCCGAGCGAGGGGAAGACGGCGGGCGCTCCCGAGGTCGTGAAGCGGCTGACGATCCCGGGAGAGCCGCCGTCGGCCACCATCAGCCGCTGCGAATGGCGGTCGAAGGCGAGCCCCGCAAGGCCCGAGTTGAACGATTTTCCGATCGTGCTGCCATCGATGTAGGTCCCCGAGTAGGTGTAGTCGTAGACCGTCTGCGCCGACGCCGACCCGACGGCGATCGCGAGGCTGAGGGCCAGACCCGCCCCGAGGCAGGCCAGGAACCGCCTCATGCCCACTCTCTTCCTCCCGGTCGAAGCCATCGCCTACTCCCCCGCCTTCTTGTGCCGGCGCTTGTGCGCTCGCGAGGCCTTCGACCCGCAGGCCGCCTGGAGCTTGCTCTTGCGGCTGACCTGGGCGCCGTTCTGGCCGCTCAATGTCTGCTTTGCCTCCCTGTCGGCCTTGCAGAGGCTCTGGCTGTTGATCAGCAGGCCCTTCTTGCCGCCGGCCATTTCGAGGACGAATTCGGAGACCGGGGCGTCCGGGACGGTTTCGAACCGGGCCCGCAGGCCGGCGCCCTTGGGGCTGTCGATCTGGGCCGAGACCTCGATGTTGAACTGGCCACGGAGGTCGGCGACCAGGTCGGGCAGCTTGTGGTTGCTGGCGCGGAGGTAGACGTTTCCGCTCAACGGCTTGTCGAGGAGCGGGGTGACCGCGGTCGCGGTTCCGTAGGCCGAGTCCGGCGGGCAGGCGTGCGCGGCGAACTGGACCCTGGTGCACACGGTTCCGATGTGCGAGTTGTCGAGCAGCTCGTTCTTCGGCATCACGACCGTGACCTTGGAGAGGTTGGCTTCGCCTGAGTTGGTTTTCAGGACCGCCCTCAGGGCCGGATGGCCGCGGCGCTTGGTCGACCCGTTGAGCTTGATGTTCAGCTTCGGGTCGAACCCGAGGCCGGCGCAGTTCGCGGCCTGGAAATGGGAGCTGGCGTGCGCCGAGCCGCCTTCGTCGCCCGAGATCGTCGCGTCGACCGAGAACGGGTCGCAGTTCGTCGGGTTGAGGGTGAAGCCGGGGCGATCGAGGTCGAGCCGGATCGAGCGCGTCCGCAGCGGGATCCCTTCGAGGATCTGCGGCAGGGGATCGGAGACGGCGGTGACCTGGGCCGTCACCGGGTCGACCGAGACCGCGACCCGGACCGCGACGTTGCCGAGGTCGTAGGGCCCGGAGACGGCGGGGAGGACGACGAGGAGGCTCAGCGGCGCGCCCTTGTAGGGGCCGGCCAGGTAGACCTTCCCCGCCGTGTAGAGCGGATGGGTGCCGGCGCCGGCGCCCGCGACGGCGCTTCCGACCTGACTCGCGGCCGGACATGCCGGCGCGGCCTGCTCGGTGCGGCCCAGGTAGCCCGCGGTCTGAACGGTCGAGATCGCGGACTCCGGGCAGTAGGGGACGCCGGCGAGGGTCGCGGCGAATCCGGGCGGCAGCGTCGCGTTGACGCCGGTGAGGTCCTGTTCGCCGTCCCTGCGCTTGAGGACCAGGGTGAAGGGTGAGTGGACGCCCGCCGTCGGGTCGGCGACCCCCGCTTCGAGTTCAGGCCCGAGCGGGCGGGCGCCGTTCGGGCAGGGCGTCCCTCCGGGCCCTTCGTCGATGGTGATCAGGTTCGTCGTGTGACGGACGGCCAGCGCGGTGTTCCACGGCACGAATTCGCTTTCCACGTCATAGGTCCCGCAATGGCTCGGCGTCGCCAGCAGCCCGCGTTCGGACCCGAACACATGGAGGCCGAATTCCTGCAGCGGTGACTGTGGGAGATCCTTGAAGATGACCGAGACCTGGCCGCTGACCGGATCGGTCTGCACCGTTCCCAGCAGCTTGACGTTGGTCGCGAAGCCAGATGCGGCGAGCAGCACACGGTACGGTTCTCCGGGCTTCGGTTCGGCGAGATACAGGGCCCCCGACAGCGGCGCCGGCAGTGCGGCGACGTCGAGCTGCAGCGTCCCGATTTTGGAGGATTCCGGGCAGGCCGCGATGAGCCGGGTTCCGATCGAGCTGAGGAGGTCCGGGCAGGCCGTCTTGCCGTCGGCGGCGCCGGTGTTGATCGAGAACCCTGGCGGCAGGGTGATTTTCGCCGTTTTCAGCTCCGAGGGCGACGGCGTGATCGCGCTCTGCGTCTGAGGCACGCGCAGCGTGCTGTCGAGCCCGGAGGGCGAGTCCGCCGCCCCGGTCGTCGGCTTCGCCGTCACGCTCGGGGTGAAGCTGGCCTGATTGCAGCTGGTCGTTTCCGGCCAGGGGATCGTTTCTTTGCCGACCGCGCCGCCGTAATATTCGATTTCCCCGGTGAGCGTCAGGGGGACGCCGCAGGTGGTCGGGTTCTGCAGGAAGGGCGCCGGAGGGATCGTCGGCGGGGCGTAGGTTTCGCTGCCGAATCCCAGGCCCGGCGGGCAGCCCTCCACGCCCGGAATGGCGCCGAGGAAACAGAAGCCGGTGCCTTTTATCGGGGTCACGAACCGGAACGGCGTGTGCGATTCGGCGGCCGGGACGCCCCAGAGAATGAGCTGGAAGTGGTTGAACGGGAGCCGGACCTGCGGAGTGCTGACGGCATCGAGGCCGTAGTCGCTCTCGGTCCGGCCCGAGAGTTCGAGGAACACCGGGAAGGCGATCAGCGGAGCGGTGAAGCCGAGCAGGCCCGCCTGGTTGGGGTTCGTCTGCAGGTTGTAGAGCGGGACGAAGATCCCTTCCCCTCCCAGGCCCAGGAGGTTGAAGTAGCCGACCTGGGCGTCGGACGGACAGCTCGCGAGCGAGAATTCCGTCAGGGTGCACTTCGGCGCCACGTGCGGGTTTCCGATGAACCCCTCGGGCCAGTGGATCGCGCTCGTTCGTCCGTAGAGGCATTCCGATTCGCAGACTTCCGTCGCCCCGAAGGTTTTATCGATGCGGAAGATGTAGTCGATGTTGACGTCGGGGTGGCCGCCGGCCTGGCTCGTGGAGGGTGTGACGTTGAAGCTTTCGAAGCCCGGTTCGACGTGTTGGTATTCCGCCTGGGCGGCCCCCGCGCCGAAGACGGCGAGCGCGAGCAGCGCCGCCATCGAGGCGACCAGCAGCGCGGCCCTCGACCTCGGATTCACGATTGCCCCCCCGCCGTGCCGCCTGTGCCGCTTCTTCGAGCGGTGGCTGCTTGCGCTTCTCCTTCGGCTTCGACTTCTTGACTTTCCCCTTGGCAGCCGGCTGGACGTTTCCGGAGGCGCCGAGGTTCCCGGCGCTGTTGATCGCGGGCGGCGGCGGCGGCGAGCTGTCCGCCCCGTGGCACTCGTCCGCCGCTTCGCACGGGAGCAGTTCCGGTTCTTCCGGGAAGCCGCCGCCGGTGCGGGCGTCGTAGAACTTCACGTATTCGCCGTTGTGGTCGCGCCTGACCAGCGTCTCGAAGGTCGAGAAGAAGACGTCGGCGCCGCTGTGGCTGACCGATTCGAGCCCGGTGTAGGCGCTCACGGCGAGGAGGCTGAACACTTCCGAGCCGCCGGTGAAGTCCTGGTTGGCCTGGCCCGTCGTGATCAGCTGAGGCCGGCCGTCGACGTACTCGTAGACGTCGGTGATCGTGCCGTCTTTGTCGCGCGGGTCGAGGGAGTCTTTGCTGGCGAAGAACGTCCTGCCGTCGTCGGCCATGAAGCGCCCGTTCTGGCTCGCTTCGACATTCGCTTTCGGGGGCGCTCCCGTCGGGTCGCAGGAGGCGCAACGGATCAGCCCCGTTTCCGCGTTGTAGGTGTAGATCTCCTGGAAACCACTGGTGTCGTACGAGGTCAGGTCCGATGAGGTCCGGATCGCGGCATGCGAGCCGTCCGGCGAGATCTGCATTCGCGTCACCTGCGTGCCCTGGTCCATCGTGCCGACGAAGTGGACCGCGCCGTTGCGGTAGAGGTAGAGGTTCCGTTCGTTCTTGACTCCCGGGTGGGCGGCATCGAGATTCTCCGGCGAGTAGAAGTAGATGTCGCCGCTGTCTTCGGCGAACAGGTCGTCCATGCCCGCGGGCGGTGACGTAGAGGCCGCGGTCAGGGTGCGGCAGTTCCGGGCCGGAGGAATTCGACGCCGCATCCGCTCGGGCCCCAGGTGTCGCTGCATTCGTCCGAGTTGCCCTGGCCGTTGCCCTGGGAGAGGAGCGTCAGCTGGCCTTTCGGGGAGCCGTTTTCGCTCCACTGGTAGAGGTCGACGCTCGAGTCTTTGTCTTCGGGCGACGAGCTGTGCCGCCGTCGTGAAGAACACCTTGCTGCCGCTCTGGGTCATCCCGATCGGGATCGCCGGATGGCCTTCGGTGATGTCGTAGGTGACCGCGTCGTTGACGCGGAGGAACAGGTAGGCGAGCTCGCCCGCCGCCGGTTTGGCGGGGGTTTCCATGAGGATGTGGCTGCCGTCGGTCGAGACCCCTCGGAAGTCGATCGCCTTTTTCCGACGGCCCTCGGGACGCCTGCAGGGGAATCGGTTCGCCGTTCGGGAGCACCGAGATCAGCGTTGACTTCACGCGTCGCGATGTTGTTGTCGTAGGCGGAGCCGAGCCCGTCCGTCTGGCCGCCGGGCGCGAAGACGATCGCCGGGTGCACCCCGCCTCCGAAGAAGCTTTCGTTGTAGTTGTTCGAGGAGAAGACGAAGTGGCTGAAGTCACGGGACATGACCTGCTCGCCTCTGAAGGTCTTCCCTCCCGGGATCAGCCCGACGTTGGTGGGAAGCCTGCCCTTTCTTCCGCCCGCGGCGGTGAACACGTAGGGGGCGAATTCCTGGGTGAAGTCCCCTTCGTCCGTTTCAGAGTGGTCGATGCAGAGGTCCATCGAGCCCGAGCATTCCTTGCGGGCCGTTTCGAACGCTTCCTGGCCCTGGAGCCCGGGTACCGAGCTGACCCAGCCCGAATTCGGTCCTCGTCGCCATGTACATGTCCTTGAGGCCGACCGGCGAGTTCAGTCCCGGGGGCGAGGAGAGGCCGCCGAAGAACGCGAACCGCGACGGGCTCGAGGCGAAGCCCTGGTTGGGCGGGATCTCATACCCGGTGTGGTACGCGATGTCGACGCCGAATCCGGCTGTTTTCTTCGGCGATGTGCTGGCCCGGGAAGAGCAGCACCGAGCCGGAGGAGGGCATCGAGACGAGCTCGTAGGCCCGGCAGTCGGGCAGATAGCTCGCCCCGGTTTCCTGACGCACGTGGTCGTTCGGGCAGGACGGGCGGCGAGAAGTCGAAGGTCGTGTCGGCGCTTTCGGTGGTGCCCCATTTGTTTTTCGCGACGACCCTGAAGTGGTAGGTCAGGCCCGGCTGCAGGTTCGTCGCCGTCTGGGTGATCGCGATCGGCGCCGTGCCTTCGCCGAGGTCGTCCGGCGCGGCGGGAATGAGCTGACCGTATTCGGTGCCGGGCCCGTACTCGAAGAAGTAGTGGGTGTCGTACCCGACCGGGTTGATGTCGGCGTGGAGAACGGCCGTGCTGTCGCTCATGTCCGAGACGCGAACCGACGCGATGTCGGGCGGCGAGGCGATCCTGACCACCTGGTCGGGCCCGGTAGTCGTCCCGTCGAAGTTGTCGGCGACCACCCGGTAGTGGAAGGTGCGCCCACTCGGCAGGCTCGCCACCGGTATCCCGACCGTGGTCGTCCCCACGCTGCTGGCGGTCCGTTTGGTCGCGGTTTCCAGGCCGTAGTCGGAGGTCAGGCCGTATTCGAACCAGTATTCCGTTTCTTTCCCGTCGGGATCGAGGGAGGCGTTGAACGTCGCTCCGCTCGTGCTCACGTCCGTCGCCGGCAGGGTCTGAAGCTGGAGGACGAAGGCGGGAACGACCGTGCGATCGATGCCGACGTTTTTCCCGTTTTCGTTTTCCGCCGCGAAGCGGTAGTGGTAGGTCGCTCCGGACGTCAGGCCCGAGAGCGTCGCGCTGACATCGGTGCTCTCGGCGCTGTAATTGGAGCCCGGCGGGCTCGGCTTCGGCATCGGGCGAGCAGGGGACGCTGTTGGGATAGGCGGGCGGCCTCGGATTGTTCGTCTGGACGTATTCGAGCTTGCAGCCGGTGATGTTCGGGCCGCCGTCGCGTTCGATGGTCCCGTGCAGGGTCGCGCCCGTGTGGCCGACCTGGAGGATGTCGGTGTCGGGGGTCTTGACGTCGGGAAGGATGTTCCCCGGGCCGAAGACCACGATTTCCGGGCCTTTGGCGCCGCCTTCGGTCCCGACGACGACGCGGCGGCTCTTGGTCGAGGCGAGAGCCTGCGAGCCGTGGAGGTGCCCCTGCCCGAAGCTCGGCCCGTCTCGGAAGGAGTGTTCGCTCGCGGTCCCTTCGCTGTAGATCTCGACTTCTTCGCCGCGGTCGGCGAAGAGGTCGTCGGTGTTGAGATCGACGTCGATCCCGGTCACGTTGCCGGCGCCGCCGATCAGGGGGCTTGCCGCGAATGGCGAGGGAACGGCGAAGAAGCGTGAGGGCGTCGGGCGTCCCGAACTTCGGCTTCAGTTCTTCCGTGAACTGATCCTCCTCGTATTTCCGCAATTCCCCCGGGTTGAACCAGAACGAGCCGTCGTTGTCGATGGCCATCCGCGCGTAGCCTTCGAAGAACGACGCGGGATAGGCGGGGTACGCGCGCCGGACCTCGTTCAGCGACGGGTTGTATTTCGAGACCCGGCCCGGGCCCGGGATTCCCGAGGTGACGTAGATCGATCCGTCGGGGCCGACCTCGACACCGTAGAGGCGGTTGGGGATCGTCGTTTCGATCGGCTGGTAGATCGAGCCCCCGTAGGTCCCGTTCAGATTGAAGATGTCGACGCTTGGGGCCGACGTCACGAACAGCTTGCCGTGGTTGCCCGAGGCCGAGCTGTCGACCGCGATGTCCGGCCGGTTGGAGAACGTCCCGTCTTCGGAGCCCGGGTCCGAGATCAGCTTGTTGCCGGAGATGTAGGGGGCGCTGGCGGTGAACGGCGCCGGGGTCCCATCGAGGTGGAAGCGCATGATCTGGTCGGCTTCATGCGGGTATTGGCCGTTCCGGCAGGAGACGTAGATCAAGCCCTCCGGTTCGAGGACCGCAACGTCCTGGATCAACAGGCATTCGTTTTCGACCGGGAACGCGGCTTCGACGACCGAGTGGTCATAGACGCCGAGAGCGGGGGCGGCCGAGAAGCCCATCACCGTGGCCGCGGTCGCGACGACCAGGACAACAAGGCGGATCCAGCTTGCCTTCGAGGCTCTCTGCGAGCGTTTCACCCGTGTCTCCCATCGCGATCGCCGTGGCGCGTGCTCTTCTTGTTCTTCGGCTTGCGCTTCTGCACGCACTTGCCGTGTTTCTTCACCTTGCCTTTGGGGCACTTCTTCGGCGGAGGCGATGAGGGCAAGGGCAGCGTGGAGGCCGCGGGGGGCGTCGTGAACGTCTGGTCGGAGCCGTTGGTGGTCCCGTACTGATTCGTCGCGACGGCTCGGTAGTGGTAGGTCGTGCCGGGCGTGAGGCCGGTGAGGTCGACACCCGACTCACGCGCGAGAGGATCGGCGCCGATCGCGACCACCCGGGTCGATGACCCGTAGCCGGCGCCCGGGCCGAACTCGAAGTGGACATCGGTGGCGCTCTCGTTGGAGAGGACGAGGGCGCTCAGGTGCGCGGTCGTCGCGGCGACAGCCGAGGACCCCGTCGCTTCGATCTCGGGGGCGGACGGCGTTTTGAAGGTCACGTCGGCGCCTTCGGTGACGCCGCTGAAGTTGAATGCCACCGCCCGGAAGTGGTAGGTCGTCCCAGGCGCGAGACCCGTGATCGTCGTCGCGATCGGGAAGGTCTGGGTCGTTATCCCAGTGATGACCGGTTCCGCTTCGGTGAAGGTCCCGTAGTCGGTCGTTTCACCCCATTCGAACAGCCATGACGCGTCGAGGCGATTGGGAGTCACCATCGCCGAGACGCTCGCCGTCGTCGGCGTCACCTGGTCGACCTCGGTTCCGGCCACGATCGGTTTTGGAACGGGATCGGTCGTGAACGTCATGTCCTTGCCGTAGGTGGTGCCGAGATCGTTTTTGGCGACGACCCTGTAGTGGTAGGTCGTGTTGCCGTGGTAGGTCGAGATCTCGCTCGAGATCGGCGTCGGACCGGTCGTCGTCCCGGCCTCGATGGGGTCTTCGCCGCTGAGGAGGCCGTAGCTGCTCGTGGGCCCGTATTCGAAGTAGTACTTCGTGTCGTGGCCGTCGCCGGTGAATTTTGCATTCAGCGTGATCGTGTCCTGGCCGATGCCGGAGGCGGGTTCGGTCGTCAGACCGGCGACCGCGGGCGGCGTCTTGAATGACTCGTCGAAGCCCTTACTTTCTCCGGTCCCATTGATCGCGACGACCCTGTAGTGGTAGGTCGTCTCCAGTTCCAGATTCGAGACCGGGGCGAAGATCGGGGCGGCGCCGCTGGGTTCGCCGGCATCCTGTTTCGGCGTCGATTCCGTGTAGACGCCCGGCTGTCCGTGTCCGATTTCGAAGAAGAATTCCGTGCCGTCGCCGTTTCCGGTGAACGAACCGTTCAGCGTCGCGCTGCGGGGCGCGACATTGCTCGCTGCTTTCGTCGTCAGGTCGACGACCGCATGTGAGAGGAAGGTGCGCACGCTGCCGTTGGACACACCGTTCGCATTCGCTGTGACGAGGCGGAACTTGTACGGTTCCTCCAGCGTCAGCCCTGTGACTTCGGTGCTCACCGATTCGTTCGCGGTGAATTTCGTTCCCTCGTCACACGGGACCTTCGTCGCCCCTTCGAATTCCTGCGCGATGAAGAGAGCTTCGGTCGTGTATTCGAATTCGCAGCTCGTGACTTCTTCGCCGGCTTCGGCCAGGTCGACTTCTCCGCTGAGCACTCCGCTGGTCTGGGTCGTGCCCGCAAAGGGCTCGGTGATCGAGTTCGGAACCGTGAACGCTTTGAAGAGGTGGATGTCCGGGACCCCCCCTTCGAAGCTCCCGTCGGTGACGAAGATCGTCCCGGTCGCCTTGTCGACCGCGATGTCCGCCGGTTCGAGCAGTTCTCCGACGGCGAAGGTCTCCGTCAGCGAGCCGGACTGGTCGAGCTGCTGGACGCGGGGCGGCCCGGAGGCGCGGAGAGCGTAGACATGGTCTTCGGAGTCGAGCGCGAAGCTGACGTCAGGGCCTTCGTGGAAGAGCGTGCTGGGATCCTTCGATTCCGGCGGGATGGAACCGGTGCCCGACGCCGCGTGGAAGTCGGGCGAGTACGTCTTGATCGGCCCTTCGGGGAAAGAGCTGCCGGTGGTCTGGGGCATGTAATACAGGTCTCCGTCGGAGTCCAGCTGCAGACGGCAGGGGCCCTGCGTGTCTGAGTTGATCGTGCCGAGGAGGGTCCCTTCCTGCTGGTCGTTGCTCGCCCACGGCAGGATCCCGAGCTTGTCGAAATAGGAGTATTCCTGGCTTTCACCGCCATGGGCGATGATCAGGTTGCCGTCCGCGTCGACCGCCACTCCGCAGGCCCGCTTGTCGAAGTCTTCCTGCGAGCGTGTGTAGAGGCCCCCGAGCGGTTCCCCGTAGCCCGCTTCGTATTCGTACGGGTGTTCCACCGGGTTGCCCCTGTATTTCGAGTGGGTCGGCAGGCCGGACGGCAGGTACGCATGGATGCCGCCCGGCGGGTTCGGCACCGTCTGGTTTTCAGGGCAGCAGGTGGTCAGCGTGTCGTTGCTGGATATGTAGATGACTCCCTGGTTCGGCCCGCCGCTGTTGTCGACGGCGATCTGGTAGCACCCGCCGCAGGCCACCCTCAATTTGTTCGTCGACGCGGCGCCATCCGCGCCGCCGGTCGTGTAACAGGTGCCCGACCCGGAGACTTTGGCGCAGGAGAACTCGGGCAGGTCGGCGTGGCCGAGCGTCCCTCCGAATTCGACGTCGATGTTGCGCGCGTCGCCGCCGGGCCCGGTCACCGTCGCGGTGCCGCCGCATTTCGCCTCGAGCGCCGCCTTGATGTTGGCTTCGAGAACGCCGGGTGCGGCGTTCCATTCGATTTCGGCGGTGGTTTCCGGGCTCGATTTCGGGCAGGTGAGGGTGAACGCGTCACCTTCGAACCAGCCGCCTTCGAAGTGGACGCCCTGATGCTCGTTCGGCCCGGGGATCCCCGAGAAGGCGACTTCGTGCCCTTCGAGGTCGAACTTTTCGATTTCCCCGTTGTAGCGGCCCAGCACGTAGACGTAGCCGCCCCCTTCGTCGAGGGCGATCGCCATCGGCGGCGGGGAGCCGGGCGCTTCGAGGATGTTGAAGGTGCCCGCCGGTTTGTGGATGACTGCCGCGTCAGCGGGGCCGGCGACGACGGCACCGGCGAGGAGGAGAACGGCGACGGACCCGAGGAGCAGGCTGCGAATGACGGCAGGCTGAGTCGAGCCCGCGAACCGCGATCCCGCCTCTCTCACTCCGAACTCCCCTCATTCTGTTTCCCTGACCGCTCCCCAGCGGCCCCCTGTTAGGCCCGGACCCAAACAAAACCGGAGGTCCAGACGGCAAAAATGAGACCACATCCGGACGCCTCTGTCAAGAATCGGCCCTTCGCCGGCGCGATCGGCTGGCTACCTTCAGGCCATGCCGACACTCGCCTTCCGCACTCTGGTGGCGTTTGCCCTGACCTGCTTCCTGATCGCGGCCGATGACGCCGGCGCATCGCATACCCCGAGGCAGGCCCTCGGTCTCGCCGCCCCCCGTGAGAAGGAGATCGCGATGGAGCTCGTCTCCTCGGCGGAGAACTCGACCCTCGAGTGGCGCCGGGCGTACGGCTACATCGAAGACATCGGTGACGGGCGTGGCTACACCGGCGGGCTGATCGGATTCTGCTCGCGAACCGGCGACATGCTCAGCCTGGTCCGCTCGTACGCAGCCGCCGAGCCGCGCAACCCCCTTACGCCGTTCCTACCGGCGCTGCGACAAGTCGGCGGCACGGCTTCACATCGCGGCCTCGGCCGCCCCTTCGTCGCCGCCTGGGCGCGGGCGGCGAGCGACGCGGTGTTCCAGCGGCTCCAGCGCCGCGAGCGCGACCGGGTGTATTTCGGCCCCGCGGTGAGTCGGGCCAAGGCCGACGGCCTCGGCACGCTCGGGCAGTTCATCTACTACGACGCCATCGTCATGCACGGGCCGGGCACCGGTTACTCGAGCTTCGGCGGGATCCGCGCCCGCGCGCTGACGCGCGCCAAAACGCCCGCCCGGGGAGGCTCGGAGGTGAGCTTCCTCAACGCCTTCCTCGACGTGCGCCGGGGGCTGATGAGGAGCGAAGGGGCGCACGGCGACACCTCGCGCATCGACGACGAGCAGCGCGTCTTCCTTCGCCAGGGAAACCTCGGCCTTCGTCCCCCGCTCGTCTGGCACGTGTACGGGGACCGCTACGAAATCAGGGCGACCCACCCGTGAGAGCGGGTCTTCTTGATCATGGTGGCCTGCCGCCGCTACGCTGATTGAGTGCTCTCTCATTGGCGCACGTTCCTCATTGCCTTGCTGACGACGGCCGTGACGCTGGCGGCCTTCGGAGTCAGCTCGGCACTGGCGGCGCCGAGGGAAATCGCCTACCGCTGCGGGGGCGACATCTGCCTCCTCGACCCGGACAATCCGGGCGCGGTCGTAAACCTGACGAACAACGGCAATACCAGCCTCGAGGAAAGGCCCGCCTGGTCGCCCGACGGCACCAAGCTCGCCTTCGTCAGCCGGCTCAACGGCACGCGGAACGTGTACCTGATGAACCCCACAGCCGGTGCCGGCGAAGGTATCGGCGTCGCGCTTCAGGTGACGCATTACAGCGATGGCGGTTACCTCAACGCTCCGGTCTGGTCGCCGGACGGCCTCAAGATCGCCTTCGTGCGCGGCGCCGACGAAGGCAGCCGCAGCATCGCCGTCGTCGCCGCCGATGGGACGACGGCCACCCCCGTCACGGTCGCCGAACACGGTCAGCACCCGAGTTGGGCACCCGACGGAGGCAAGATCGCCTACTCCTATGGCAAACAGGTCTTCCTCAAGAACGCCGACGGCACCGGCAGCGCCGCGATGCTGGAAAACGGCGCCGGCCGCGAACCCGCATGGTCGCCGAACGGGAGCGCGATCGCCTTCGATTTCCCCGCCCATCCCGCGGAATTCGTCGACCTGCACATCGTCAGCTCCACCGGGAGCGGGACGCCGGTCATCGTCCCGAGTGAAACGCAGTGGACCTTCGCCGCCTGGTCGCCGAGCGGCGCCCAGATCGCCTACCGCTCGACCAGTGAAAACTACGGCTACTTCCGGGTCGTCAACGCCGACGGCAGCGGCGACCACGGTCTGCCGGGAGTAACGGGGCTGAACGACAACGGCCCCGAGCCCTCGTGGTCTCCGGACAGCTCCCGGCTCGTCTTCGAGGGCTACGGCGCCGGCAAGACCGACGTCTACGTCACCAGAACCGACGGCTTGGGGCCGGTCTTGCCGCTGACCACAGACGGCGACGGCCATGAACCCGTCTGGAAACCGAACCCCGCCTACAGGCCGCCAGTCGCTGTCCCCTCGAACGGCTCGGCAAAGTCGATCCCTAAAACGATGCAGCCGAAGTACTTCTGGATCAAGACCGGGATCCCGTGGGCACCCTCGCAGGTCACGATCATCGTCGGCAGCTACGGCTGCGGCGGCCCCTCCTGCTCGGTCTCGACCGAGGGCAAGATGAAGAGCGTTGCCCCGATTCTTCCGCCGCGCCCGCTCTCAGCCGCGGCCAGCGGCAGGAAGACCGGGAAGCCGAAGGCGATCGTCGTCGCCCGCGGCCAGATGAAGGTGCCCGCCGGCAAGACGAAGCCACTGAAACTGACCCTGACCAAGCAGGGCATCGCGGTGCTGAAGGCGCGCGGCAGCCTGAAGATCGACCTCACGGTGACAGCGACCGCGCCCGGCTACACGAAGCGGGTCGACCATCACACGGTCAAGGTCGTCCGCGTGACGAAGAAGCACAAGCGGAGCTGACAGTCCCCCGTCAGCGGGCCCTTCCAGAGGTCGATCCGCGAGCTCGGCGCGGCCCGATCATGCGCCGCGCGCTGCGCCTGATGGACAAGAGCGCCTTCGCGAAGCTCGAGACGTCGCTGTTCTACCGGCTCACCGCCTGGAGGATCGTGCCCGTGCTGATGCGTATGCAGCTGATTCCGCAGCTCGCTTCCTGAGTGGACGTTCGTCGGGCAAGGCCGGAATGGCCGCCTTCGGCGGCCCTAGGATGAGGCGACCTGCACACCGACCACTCCTGGGGGGCGAAATGCTGAGAAGGGCCAGAGGCGGCATCACGTACGCCAACGTAATCGCGACCATCGCGCTATTCATCGCCCTCGGCGGGGGCGCCTACGCGGTCGGCCTCCCAAAGGCCAGCGTCGGCAGCAAGCAGCTGAAGCCGAAGGCCGTCACCCAGGCGAAAATCGCAAATGGCGCGGTCACCGGTGCCGCCGTCAAGGGCAACTCCCTGACTGGCGCCGCCATCGACGAGTCGAGCCTGGGGAAGGTGCCAAGCGCGGCGAAAGCTGACAGCGCCGCCTCGGCGACGACGGCAACCAACGCGCTCGCGCTCGGCGGCCGCGCGGCGAGCGGGTACGTCTCGTCCGTGGTCGTGCGTTCGAAGTCGCTCGAACCCCTGGCCAACGGGACGACGGTCGGCACCTTGGGCGACGGCGGTAAAAACGACGGCACGGTGCAGTGCGCGCCCAGCGAGCGCGCGATCAGCGGCGGGGCGAGGAACGTCACCTCCGGCAAAGACCAGGCAATCGTTTCCTCCCGGCCCACCGACATGACCCCGGCCGGAGTGCCGGGCGAAGGCGCGGTGGCTAACGGCTGGCGCACCGTGGTCGGCGACAACGGCAGCGACGCCACCGACAACCCGACCGAAATCACCGTCTTCGCGATCTGCGCGAGCTGATCGGAGAACGGGAGCGACGGGACTCGAACCCGCGACCTCCGGCGTGACAGGCCGGCGCTCTAACCAACTGAGCTACGCCCCCGAGAGCCCAGGCCGCAGCCCGGGCGCGCGGCATTATCTCAAGGAAGCGGCCCGGGGTCGATCTCGTAGCCCTTGGCGGGCAGCGAGGCCGAGAGCGGACGGCTCGGGGGGATCGCTCGGCTGGCCGAGGCGCCTGCGCCTCGCTTGGCCCTGCGGCCGGCCCAGAGGAAGCGGATCGGTTCGTATTTGAGCAGCGCCTGCCAGGTGGCGGTGCCGATCACGCCGTCGACCGGGAGGCCGGCGCTGACCTGGAAGGAGCGCACGGCGGAGCGGGTCTGCTTGCCGAAGATCCCCGTCACCGGGACCGTCGAGCCGGTCGAGCGCAGGTGCTCCTGGGCCCAGACGACGAGGTCGCCCTCGCTGCCGCGCTTGAGCACCGGGTGGGTGTTGACCGGGCGGTAGCCGGTGATCGGCCCGCCGACGTCGGCGCCGAGGGCCTTCCAGCCGGCGGCCGTCGTCTCCTGCCAATCCCACCAGCTCGGCGGCAGGCCGCCGTAGGAATCGGAGAAGCGGCGGAAGCGCTGGATCGATTTGCGCCCGGCGCCGCCGTAGGTCTGGCCGAGCGGGTAGACCGGGTGGTTCCAGAGCCGGTTGTAGGTGTAGGTGTGCTCGAAGACAGCCCGCACGGAGGTTTCGATCGCCTTCCAGTACATCTGCGGCTGGTTGTAGGTCGCCCCTTCGGGCCCGAAGAAGACCGAATAGGGGAACGAGGGGTGGTAGTCGACGTAAGGGAAGCCGGCGAGCGAGAGCGGGAAGTCGAGGCCGATCCGGGAGCGGAGGGCGCGGATGTAGCGGTCGGCGGAGGCGTACTTGCCCTCGTACTGGCCCTCGGCGTCGATCACCAGGCAATCGGCGCCGCGCTGGACGGCGGCGGCGCCGACCTTCGCCTCGGCCACCGGGTTGTCGCCGTAGACGAACTGCCAGGCGCAGACGTCGAGCCCGTACTTGTGGAGAGAGTCGACCAGGTATTCGGTGAACTGGCTCCAGACGCTGCCGCCGTCACCGGCCTTGATGTAGAGAGTCCCGACCCCGTAGCGCCTGGCCCGGGTGACGATGCTCGGCAGGCTGCCGCCGTCGGAGTGATCGACGTACCAGATCCACATGCCCTGGCGGTCGAAAGGGGTGTCGCCGGCGGGCACCGGGGCCGGCTCGGCTTCGGCCGGAGGTTCGGCGACTTCCCCCGCGCCGCCGGTTTCGGCAGAGGCAGCGGAGGTCATGGCAACCACCGCGAGCGCGGTCATGATCGCCAGGAGCACCAGGCGGGAGCCCGGCACCTGAGTGCGTCTGGCCCTCACATCGACTCCCAACACGGAGGCTGCCGCCGTGCTGCGGTCGCAGGACCTAAATCCTCAGCAGGCACCGGGCTAGTATGGGTCGTGGGCGCCGCCGACGCGCTCCCGGCAGCCGCGATGGGCCTCTCCCGCAAGATCCTGTGCATTTTCACGCTCGCCCTCGGGCTGACCGGGGCGGATTCGAGCTTCGCCGCCGCCGCGCACGGAACCGACGGCCCCCGCGCGTCGGCCAAGCCCGACCTGCTGCGTGCCGCCTTCTCCCAGGAGGGCGAGAGCCTGATCGCGACGATCCGCACCGCGCGCCCGGTGGCGCTCGGCCGGCTCGACCGCCAGCCGAGGACGCGGAAGAAGGGCTCCCGCTTCCTCTGCCTCGAGCTCTACCCCGTCGGCAGGAGCGGCGGCCGGCGGCTCTGCCTGGGTGGGAGCGACGATGCCCACCGGCGGCTCGGCCTGGAGCTGACCAACGGCCGCGGCCGGACCACGGCGAAGCAGACCGTCGCGGCGCGGGTGAAGCGGCCGAGCTCGTTGAAGCTGGTCATCAGCCTCCTCCCCGGAGCGGCGGGCCTGCCGCCGCGCCGCTACCGCTGGCGTGTCGTCTCCGGCGGCCGGCGCCGAGAGAGCCTGCCGGCTCGCGGGGAGCGCGTCTTCCGCCTGCGGCCGGTGCGCGCGGTCGGCTGCACCGGGGGAACGGCCGGGCTGGTCACGAACGGCTCGCGCGGGCGCGACGCGGTGGCGCTCACCTTCGACGACGGCCCCAGCGATTACACCCCGGCCTTCCTCGACGTGCTGCGCGAAAAGCACGCGGCGGGGACCTTCTTCGAGATCGGCCAGGAGATGCCGGGACGCGAAGAGACGATGCGGCGGATCCTGCATGAAGGCGACGAGATCGGCAATCACACCCTGCATCACGCCACCTTCCCCGACTACGCCGAAATCGCCGGCGCCAGCAGCCTGATCGAGGAGTACACGCACTTCAAGCCGTGCCTGTTCCGGCCCCCGGGAGGCGGCGTCGACTCGGCCGTGCTCTCCTCGGCGGCCAGCCTCGGGATGCTCTCCGTCACCTGGGACGTCGACCCCAGCGACTGGATGAGCCCGGGCAGCGCTGCCGTCTACAGCCGCGTCGTCGAAGCCGCCCAGCCGGGCTCGGTCATCCTCATGCACGACGGCGGCGGCGACCGCAGCGGCACCCTCGAGGCGCTGCCGGCGATCATCGACACCCTGCGCGGCCGCGGCTACCGCTTCCTGACCGTCAGCGCCCTGCTCGGGAACCGATTGCTTTACAGGCCCTACGGCTAGCGACACAACCGATCGGGCAAGTTCTTCGTACTTGATCCCCGATGAGAATCGCGATCGTCGGCACGGGCATCTCCGGGCTCGCTGCCGCCCACATCCTTCACCGTGAGCAGCACGAGCTGGTCGTGTACGAGGCCGCGCCGCGCCTCGGCGGCCACTCGAACACGATCCGGGTCGACGCCGAGGACGGGCCTCACCTGATCGACACCGGGTTCATCGTCTTCAACGACCGCAACTACCCGCGCTTCGAAGCGCTCCTCGCCGAGCTCGGGGTCGAGACCCAGCCCTCGCAGATGAGCTTCTCGGTCTCCGACGGGGCCGGCGGCTTCGAGTACTCGGGGACGCCCCGCGGCCTCTTCGCGCGGCCCTCGCACCTGATTAGCCCGAGCTTCCTCCGCATGCTCCGCGACTGGCGCCGCTTCAACCGCGAGGCGCAGGCGCTGATCGGGACCAACGGCACCTCCCCGTCACTCGGCAGCTGGCTTGAGGAAAACGGCTTCTCGCGGCACTTCATCGAGCGCCTGATCGTCCCCCAGGCATCGGCGGTCTGGTCGGCGGACCCCGAGCAGATGTGGAGCTTCCCGGCCAGCTTCATGGCCGAGTTCTTCGACAACCACGGGATGTACAGCCTGCGCTCGCGGCCGAACTGGCGGACGGTCAGCGGCGGCTCGCGCAGCTACGTCGAGGCGATCTCCGCCCCCTGGCGGGACCGGGTCCGCCTCGGCGCCGCGGTGAGGCGGATCCAGCGGCTTCCGGGCCGGGTCCGGATCGAGGCCGACGGCTGCGAGAGCGAGGACTTCGACGAGGTCGTGATCGCGACCCACTCCGACCAGGCCCTGGCAATGCTCGCCGACCCCAGCGAGGCCGAGCGCGAGCTGCTGCGGGCGATCCCCTATCAACGCAACGAGGCCGTGCTCCACACCGACACCACGCTGCTGCCGAGGAGGCGAACCGCGTGGGCGAGCTGGAACTTCCACCTCGCGGCGGCGCCGGCTGGGAAGAGCACCGTGACCTACTGGATGAACAACCTGCAGCGGCTGCGGGCCGACCGCGAGTATCTGGTCACCCTCAACCGCGGCGACGCGATCGACCCGGCCAAGGTCCTGCACCGGGTCGAGTACGACCACCCCGTCTATACGAAGGAGGGGGTGCGGGCCCAGTCCATGCACGCCGAGATCAGCGGCGTGCGGCGCACCCACTACTGCGGCGCCTACTGGGGCTGGGGATTCCATGAGGACGGCGTCCGCAGCGCGATCCGCGCCTGCCAACTGGTCGGCCGGACAGGGGTCGAGCCGGAGGCGATCGCAGCTTGAGCGCCTCGGCCGTCTACGAGGGCTGGATCCGCCACCGGCGCTTCGAGCCCGTCGGCCACAGCTTCCGCTACGGCCTCTACCTGATGTACCTCGACCTCGACGAGCTGCCCGAAGTCCTCGACCCCTTCCCGCTGTGGTCGGCGCGCCGGGCGGCCCCCGCCTGCTTCCGGCGGACCGACTTCATGGGCGACCCCCGCCGCCCCTTGGCCGAGTGCGCCCGCGACGCGGTCGAGGCGGAGACCGGGGAGCGGCCGGCGGGGCCGGTCCGCCTGCTCGCCAACCTCCGCTACCTGGGGCACTGCTTCAACCCGATCAGCCTCTACTACTGCTTCGACGGGGACGGCAAGCGGGTCGACGCGGTCGTCGCCGACGTCGCCAACATTCCCTGGGGAGAACGTCATCCTTATGTCGTCTCGAGAGGCGAGAGAAAGGGGACCGTCCTGGCCGCAGAGCTGAACAAGAAGCTCCACGTCTCCCCCCTGATGGGGATGGACCGGGTCTACTCGTTCCGAGCGAGCGAGCCCGGCTCCGGGCTGACGGTGCAGATCGAGTCGCGGCCCGAGGGCGAGGCCGCGAAGGGCTTCGAGGCGACCCTCTCGCTGCGCCGCCGCGAGCTGAGCGCGCCCCTGCTGAGCTGGCTGCTGGCGCGCTACCCGGCGATGTCGATGCAGGTGGTGGCGAAGATCTATGCCCAGG
This sequence comes from uncultured Solirubrobacterales bacterium, assembly GCA_963795295.1. Taxonomy (GTDB): domain Bacteria; phylum Actinomycetota; class Thermoleophilia; order Solirubrobacterales; family 70-9; genus VRUE01. The sequence goes on along the minus strand of CAWCHE010000001.1, from coordinate 827,364 downwards.
CGCTGCGGCTGCGGCTGAAGGGCGCGCAGAGCTTCCCGCACCCGACCGAGGCCCGCCCGCGGAGCTTCCTCGCACGATGATCGACCGCCTCGCCCGAGCCCTCGTCCGCCAGGCGCTGCGCCGGGTCCGCAGCGGCCGCATCGAGGTCGAGGAGCGCGGCCGCCGCCGCGGCTTCGGCCCGCCCGGCGCCGAGCTCCGCGCCACCGTCACGATCCACGACCCGGCGGCCTGGCGGGCGCCGCTGCGCGGCAGCGTCGGCCTCGGGGAGACGTACGTGGAGGGGCTCTGGGAGACCGATGACCTGGTCGCGCTGATGCGGATCGCGGCCCGTGAGCTGGGCCGCCTCGACGGCCTGCGGGGCGCGTTCGCGCGGCTGCGGGCGGTGGCGCACCGCCTCCGCCGCCTCGTCCCCGACAACACGCGCGACGCCGCCCGCCGCCACATCGCCGCCCACTACGACCTCGGCAACGAGCTCTTCTCCTCCTTTCTGGACGAGCGGATGATGTACTCCTGCGCCTACTTCCCCGAGGAGGGCGTCAGCTTGGAGCAGGCACAACTGGAGAAGCTCGATCGGATCTGCCGCCGGCTGCGGCTCGGCCCCGACAACCACCTGCTGGAGATCGGGACCGGCTGGGGCGGCCTCGCGATCCACGCCGCCCGCGAGTACGGCTGCCGGGTGACGACGACGACGATCTCCGCCGAGCAGCGCGAGCTCGCCGAGCGCCGGGTCGCCGAGGCCGGCCTCGGCGAGCGGGTGACGGTGCTCTTCGAGGACTACCGCGACCTCGGCGGCCGGGGGCTGTACGACCGGCTGGTCTCGGTCGAGATGATCGAGGCGGTCGGCTGGCAGCACTTCGACGAGTTCTTCCGCCGCTGCGACGAGCTGCTGGCCCCGGACGGGCTGATGCTGCTTCAGGCGATCACGATCGACGACGACCTCTATGAGGTCGAGAAGGCCGCCCGCAGCTTCGCCAACACCCACGTCTTCCCGGGCGGCTGCCTGCCATCGAGGGAGCTGATCGCCGAGTGCGTCTCGGCCGACACCGAGATGCGCCAGATCTGGTCGGAGGACATAACCGATCACTACCCGCCGACCCTCGCCGCCTGGCGCGAGCGCTTCGGGAGCGCCTGGGGCCGGCTGCGATCCCGCGGCTACGACGAGCGCTTCCGGCGCCTCTGGTCCTTCTACCTGAGCTCATCGGAGGCCGGCTTCCGCGAGCGCCGGATCGGCGACCTGCAGGCGCTCTTCGCGAAGCCGGAGTGGCGTTGACGCGGGCCGCGGGCCGCGAACAGCTGCTGCTCCTGCACGGCCTCGGCGGCAGCGGCGTCGTCTGGGACCCGGTCCTGCCGCTGCTCGAGCCCGAGCGCGAGACGATCGTCCTCGACATGCCCGGCTTCGGCGCGGCCCCTCCCCTCCCCGACGGGATCGAGGCCAGCGCCGCCAACCTCGCGGCCGCGATCAGGGCCCGCTGTGTCGAGCTCGGCGTCGAGCGCCCCCACGTCGCCGGCAACAGCCTCGGCGCCTGGGTCGCGCTGGAAATGGGACGCGAGGGCTGGGCCGCCTCGGTCACCGCCCTCTCCCCCGCCGGCCTCTGGAAGAAGCCGCTCGGCCCCCGCCGCCGCGACCCCCACCTCTGGGGCCGGCGGCTGCGGCCGCTGCTCTCCCTGGCCCTGCGCCAGCGGCGGCTGCGGGAGGCGATGCTGCGGACCTTCGCCGCCCGCCCCGAGCGGATCCCCCTCGCCGCCGGACGCGAGCTGGTGCTCGGCTGGGTCGACGCCAGCGGCTACGAGGGCGCCAACCGGGCGATGCGGACCCACCTCTTCGACCCGTCCGGGTACCCGGACGACGTCCCGGTGACGATCGCCTGGGGCGAGCTCGACCGCCTGGTCGGCCCGCCGAAGCCCGAGCGCCGCCCGGCCGGGGCCCGCTTCATCACCCTGCCCGACGTCGGCCACACGCCGACCTGGGACGACCCGGAGCTGGTGGCGCGGACCCTGCTCGAGGGGAGTACGGTTTGGGCGCCGAGATGATCGTCGAGAGAACCGAGAATCCGCAGTGGCTGTCGAACGCCTACCTGGTCGCCGACGAGGCCGGCGGCAAGGGCGTCCTGATCGACGGCAACGACGACCTCGGCCCGCTGCTCGAGCGCGCCGAGAGCGACGGGATCGAGATCACCCACATCCTCGTCACCCACCCTCACGTCGACCACGTCGCCGGCCTCGCCGCCGCCCGCGAGAAGCTCGGCGGCCCGCCGCTGGTCGCCTCGACCGCGGCGGCGGCAGAGATCGAGGAGGAGGTCTCCCTCAACCTCGACGACGGCGAGACGCTGAGCACCGGCGGGCTCGAGATCGAAGCGATCTCGACGCCGGGGCACGCGACCGGCCACGTCGCCTTCCTCGTCAACGGCACCGACGTCTTCACCGCCGACGTCCTCTTCAAGGGGACCGTCGGCGGCACGATGGCGCCGGGCGCCAGCGGCTTCGCCGACCTCCGCTCCTCGGTGATGCGGCTGCTGGAGCTGCCGCCCGAGACCCGGGTCCACCCCGGCCACCGCGAGCCGACGACGATCGCCGACGAGCTCGACTCGAACCCCTTCGTCCAGATCTGGCAGGGCTCTGCCGAGACCGGCGAGGAGAAGGTCACGGTCTGGGACCGGGCGGCGACCCTGAAGCTCTGGGCTCCCGACTACGACGGCGGCAACAAGGCCTGGGTCCTCTTCGAGGACAGCGGTGAGGACGCGATCGTCGGCGGCTCTCAGGTGCAGCGCGGCTGACCGGTCAGGCCGCGAGCTTTGGCACATCTCCTGCGTTGATCTAGCGTGATCCGCGCATGGACCTGATCCACTCCCTGCCCGCCGGGGACATCAAGGAATTCTTCTTCGACTGGTACCCGGTGTTCGGGGTCTTCTTCATGCTGGGGATCCTCCTCATCTTCCTCACCCTGCTGCGCAGCACGCTGGGGTCGATCAAGCCCGAAACCGTCAAGGGAAGCAAGACCGAGCCGGTCCTCTGGGAGGAAGTCCAGGGCGTCGACGCGGCCAAGGACGAGCTGATCGACGTCACCGCCTGGCTCAAGGAACCGAAGCGCTTCGCGGCGCTCGGCGCCAGGGCGCCGCGCGGGGTGCTGCTCTTCGGCCCGCCCGGGACCGGCAAGACGATGCTCGCCCGCGCGGTCGCCGCCCAGGCCGGCGTCGACTTCTTCTCGGCATCCGGCTCCGGCTTCGTCGAGATGTTCGCCGGCAGAGGCGCGGCGCGGATCAGGAAACTCTTCAAGGAAGCGCGCAAGTCCGGGCGGGCGGTGATCTTCATCGACGAGCTCGACGCGATCGGCGGCGCCCGCGGCAGCGGCGGCGGCGACGGCCAGACCAGCGAGCGCGAGCAGGCGCTGAACCAGCTCCTGGTCGAGCTCGACGGCTTCGAGCGCAACCCGGGGATGGTGATCGTGATCGCCGCCTCCAACCACGTCGAGAAGCTCGACAAGGCGCTTCTGCGGCCGGGCCGCTTCGACCGCCAGGTGCTGGTCGCGGCGCCCGATCGCGACGGCCGCGAGGCGATCCTCAAGGCCCACGCCAAGGGCAAGCCGCTCGGCCCCGATCTCGATCTCCGCGACGTCGCCCGCAAGACGACCGGGATGACCGGCGCCCAGCTCGCCAACGCCCTCAACGAGGGCGCGATCATCGCCGGCCGGGCGGGGCGCGACGCGATGTCCCGCGAGGACCTCGACGAGGCGCTCCTGCGCCAGTCGGTCGGCTCCCAGCAGGCGCGCCGCCTGAACAGCGAGGAGCGCCGGATCGTCGCCTACCACGAGGCCGGGCACGCGCTCTGCCGCCACCTGGTCGGCGGCGACCCGCCCGAGCTGCTCTCGATCATCCCCCGCGGCCCGGCGCTCGGCTTCGTCGCCTCCTCGCCGGAGGAGGACAGCTACCTCGAGTCCAAGCAGGACCTCCAGAACATGGTCGTCAGCCTGCTCGGCGGGCGCGCCGCCGAGGAAGAGGTCTTCGGCACCTCCTTCTCGGGGGCGGTCGGAGACCTGGTCGGCGTCCACGCGATCTGCAAGCAGATGGTCGCCGAGTTCGGGATGGGCGTCGCCCTCGACGCCGAGGGCGCCCCGCCGATCGCGCTGCCGACCGGCGACTACGCGCTTTCGGACCGGACCCGCCGCGACGTCGACGTCGCCGCGATGATGCTCGCGCGCGACGCCCATCGCCGCGCGCGGGCCCTGGTCTCGGCCAACCGCAAGTGCCTCGACGACCTCGCGGCCAACGCCCTGGAGCGCGAGACGCTCTCGCGCGAGGACCTCGACGAGATCTTCGCCGCGCACGAGCTGCCCCAACCGACCTCTTCGGTTCGGGTCTCGCGGTAGCCTTCAGGAACTGTGGCCAACTCGACAGCCGAGGATTACCACTTCCCGCCAGGCCGCTCGGTCGCGCGGATGGTGCACGGAGAGCGCTCGGTCGGCCTCCTATATGGACAGCGGGCGCTGCTGGTCGGAGCCCTCGAACCGCTCACCTACACCGGGACGATGTTGAGTACGCGGGCCAAGAACAAGCCGTTCAAGCGCCTCGCCCGCACCGCCAAGATCCAGGAGACGGTCTTCCTCGGGACCCGCGCCGAGGCCGACGCGGCGCTGGCCGGCGTCCACAGGCTGCACGAGACGATCGAGGGCGAGCTGCCGGCGGCGGCGGGAGCCCACGCCGCGGGCACGTCCTACTCGGCCTTCGACCCCGAGCTGATGCTCTGGACGCTGGCGGTGATCGCCGACTCGGGCCGGGCGATGTACGAAGCGATGGTGCGGCCGCTGAGCGACGACGAGCGCGAGGCCCTCTGGCAGGACTACGTCCGCTTCGGCGAGCTGTTCCGCCTCTCCCGCGACGACGTCCCGTCCAGCTACCGCGAGTTCGAGGCCTGGTTCGAGGCGAAACTGTCCTCCCCCGAGCTGCACGCGACCGAGCACGCGCTGGAGATGGCGCCGCTGGTCGCCTTCAGGCAGCCGGTCCCCGCCCCCGCCCGCGGCAACCTGACGATGCAGAACCACATCATCAAGGGCACCCTGCCGCCCCGCGTGCGTGAGATCTTCGGGATCCCCTGGGGCCGCGCCCACGAGACCTCCTACCGGGCGGTCACGGCCGCCCACCGGCGCGCCCACGATGTCTTCCCGCACTCGGTGCGGCGCGGGCGCAACGACTACTTCTTCGACCTCGTCACCTCGGTCGAGCACAAGCGCGGGGGTACCGTCACCCCCGAGCTACACGCGGGCGCCTAGCTCTACTTTTTCACCTGGCAGGGCCGGATGAAGACGCCGCTGAGGAAGGTGCCGTCTTTGAACGTCCCTTCGACCCGGGCCTGCAGGTGGCCGGTTTCACAGCGGGCATTGATGTAGCTGTGTTTCTGGCCCTTGAAGGTCCACTTTTTGCCGATCGTCAGCTGCCCCGAGATCGGGATCCCGGCGCCGCCGGCGATCCTCGGGATCCTGGCTTTGGTCCGGTATCCGTAGACGCCTTTGTGGATCGTTTCGATCACGATCGGGACGATGAACGTGGTCGCGACCGGAACCGTCGTGTAGGCGTGGGCGAGGACGGTCGGGTCGCCGTTCTTCATCGGCCCGTTGAAGAGCGTGATCGGCGAGTCGACGTTGATCGGCCGGCTTTCGGGGAAGACGACGACCGCGTGGCCGTGGCCCTTGCCGACGATCGCGCCGCCGCAGGCCGCGCGGGCCTGGGTGACCGTGGTCGCTTCGAGCCGGGGCTGGGTGCAGAACGGAAGGCCCGTCGTTTCGACCGAGCCGTGGCGGTCGAATTCGATGTTGATGTTTTCGAGGATCGGCGGGTACGCGCCGGAGACCGTCGAGACTTTGCCGCCGCCGTGGATCGTGATCGGAGCGTTTTCATGCTTCGGCAGCCTGGTCGGCGTGAAGCCTCCATCGGCCGTGAGGATGATGTCGCCGATCCGGATCACCTGCGCTTCGGCGGCCCCACCCAGGGCCAGCACGACCAGCGCGACAAGGGACACAACCAAGAACTTGCTCCGCTTCAAAACCCCACCTCTCCTTCGCATCGACTCCCCCAGCGTATCCCCTCCCGGGTTTTCGATCGTTTCAGGGGAGGATCTGGTACCTGAACACGCCCGCGGGCGGATCGGTGCTCTGCCGGCCAGGTATTCCCGCGACCGCCACCAGGGAGGGGACCGCCGGGCGGCCGCGGGAGCTCATCGCGGCACCGTGCCCCAGGCCGGCGGCCCGATCGAGCTGCCGTAGCCTTCTTCTTCGGTGCTGCCGGTGTCGAACTCGCGCAGCTGCGATCCGTCGGCGCGCATCACCTCGAGCCGCGAGCTGTAGCGCCCGGAGCTGAGCAGGGCGATGTGCTTGCCGTCCGGGGCCCAGGCCGGGCTCGAGAAGCAGGAGCGATGGTGGCATTCGGGGGTGCGGGTGAGGGCCCGAACCCGGCCGCCATTGGCCGTCGCCGTGTAGACGTTCGGGGCGCCGCCGCGGGAGCTGACGAAGACGATCCGCCTGCCGTCCGGCGAGACGTCCGGTTCGTACTCGTTGCGGTCGCCTCCGACCAGCAGCTTCCGGTGCCGGCCCGAGGCATCGATCGAGAAGATGTCTGAACGGTCGCTGCGGGCGCCGCTGCTCCCCTCGCCGACGTAGACGATGCGGTTCCCGGTCGGGCTGAAGACCGGTTCGTACTCGTGACCGGGCCCGTCGGTCAGCTGCCGCAGGCCGCTGCCGTCGACGTTGACGATGAAGAGGTGGGTGCGGCGGGTCGCGTTCTCCATCCGGTCGAAGACGAGACGGCGGCCGTCGGGGGAGAAGGACGGATTCGAGTCGAAGTCCTCGCCGGTGGTCACCTCGTGGGCCTCGCTGCCGTCGGCGTCGACCACGTAGATGTGTGAGCCGCTCGTCGCCAGCAGGTCCCGGTCGCCGGCGAAGGCGATCGTCCTCCCGTCGGGCGAGTAGGACGGCGTGTTGTCCCTCGATTCGCTGGTCAGCTGGCGCGGCCTTTCGGTTCGGCGCGGACCGTGGGTGAAGAGACCGCCCGTCGTCCCGGTCTGTGCGTCGAGGCCGATCCGCGAGTAGGCGATCGGGCCCGGCTTGCCGGGGTAGGTCGCCTGGGCCGTGGCCGGAAGGAAGGCGGCGAGCGCGAGGGCGAAGAAGAGCGAGAGCCTCATGCCGCCACCGTAGATAGCGCCGGGGACGCTGTAAAGAGACAGATCTGGCCCGGTCGGGGTCACGGTATCCGGAGGCGCTTCTACAGTCGGTCGACATGCCGAACATGCGTCTCATGCGGACATCAGGCCTGATCGCCCTCCTCGCGATGCTCCTCCTGCTGCTTCCCGCGGGCGCCTCGGCGCTCGACCGGACGATCTCGGTCAGCGGCTCGGCGACCCAGGAAGTCCCCAACGACACCGCCGGCCTCGGCTTCGGGGTCAGCAAGGAACGGAAGACCAGGGCCGCGGCGCTCAACGTCGTCGCCTCCAGACTGCGGGCGGTGATCGCCGCCGTCCAGGGGATCCCGGGGGTCGGCCCCGGCGACGTCACCACCGGCCGGGTCTCGCTGCGCAAGGCGATCCGCGGTAAACGGACCGTGTGGCGGGTGAGCCAGGGCATCTCGGTCGTCCTCCACCAACCCGAAAATGCTGGCGACATGATCGCCGCCGGGGTCGCGGCAGGGGCAACCGGCACCAACGGCCCGACCTATTACCCGGGCGACCCCGAAGCCGCTTATGCGACCGCCCTCCTCGCCGCCTTCGACCAAGCGAAGGCGAAGGCGCTGGCACTGGCGACCCGCGCCGGGTCGGCCCTCGGCCCGCCGGTCAGCATCGAAGAAGGGTCGAGCCCGGTCCCCCGCGAGAAGAGCGCCGATCAGGTCAGGGGCGTCTCCGCCCCAGCCTCCCCGCCGACGAAGCCGGGCGGGACCAAGGTCAGCGCCACCGTCCGCGTCGTCTTCTCGCTCCAGTAGCCGCGGCGAATTCGTCGCGGCGGCCGATGGGCGGTACTGGGCTCGAACCAGTGACCCCCTCCTTGTAAGGGAGGTGCTCTCCCAACTGAGCTAACCGCCCGGGTCCTCCGATTATCGCGCGGAGGACGCCTCGCGTCAGAATGGCGCGATGAGCTGGAGCATCTTTCTCAAGGCGGCGCTCGTGCAGCTCGCCGCCGTGGCCGTCCTCTCCGCGGCGCTGGGGCTGGCCCTCCCCCACGACTTCTTCGAGAGCTGGGGCTGGCTGGCCGGCCCCGCGTCGTGGATGGTGTGCGCGGCGATCACCGCGCGGGTGCTGCGCCTCCCGACCGGCCCTACCCTGCTCGGCGCGGTCCTCGCGGGCATCCCCAGCGCCCTCGCCGTCCTCGTCGGCCTGCACTGGCTCGGGGCCGCGGTCGCCGTGGTTCTCTTCGCCGCCTGGTGCGCGCGGATGCCCCGTCAGGACCCCGCCTTGAGTGAGTGAGGCGCCTCAAGGGCACTACTTCGGGCAGGCGGCCTTGACCTTGACCGTCTGATTCAGCGTCTTGCCGTTCTGGCCGGTGAAGCCGACCCGGACGACCGGGGCATGGCCGCAGATATCGCGGGTGTTCGCCAGGTATCCGTGTTTGCCGCCGAACACGGTCAGCTCGAAGTCGCCGATCGCGGCGTCGGGGACGACCGGGACCGTCGTCCGCAGCTGCCCGCCCTTGACCGTCTCGGTGTCGGCGCGGGGGATCAGCTGGACCTGGCCGTTGAGGACGAACGCCAGCCTCGGCAGCCCGCCCGAGCCGGAGACGGCGTAGACCGGGCCGGTGAGAGGTTTGTCGAGCAGCGGCGTCTTCGTCGTCGCCTGGCCGATCGGGGTGCGGCCGGCGCAATCTTTTTCGGTCAGCTCCCGCTCCGAGCAGAGGTTGCCGAGGTGGCGCTGGTCGATCTCGAAGGCGCTGGAGAGGGTCACCGCGACCGCTTTGATGTTGGCGTCGCCGGGACGGGTGCGGAGGTCGAACCGCAGCTCCGGATTCTTGGCGCGGCTGGTGCCCTTGCGGCCGATCTGGCGGACGCTCATCCTCGGCTTGAACGGAAGCGTGACGCAGTTGACCGCCTGGAAGTAGGAGGAGAAGTCGGTGACCGTCCCTTGGTCGCCGACTCCCTGGCTGTCGACCGACTTCGGCCCGCAGTTGGTCGGGTTGATCGTAAAGTTCGGCTTGTCGATGTTGACCTGGATCGAGCGCATCCGGATCGGGATGCCGCCGATGATCTCCGGCACGGCGTCGGAGAGCGCCCTCACCTGGGCGGTGAGGGGATCGATGTTGAGGGCGACCCTGACCACGATCGTCCCGTAGTCGTAGGGGCCGGCGAGGGCCGGGGTTATGACCGCCAGGGAGAGCGGCGCCCCGTTCAGGGGGCCCGCCAGGTACATCCGGCCGACCGCGTGGAAGGGGTGGGTGCCGGGCCCGGCGGCGACGTTCGAGGTCCCGACCTGACTCGAGGCCGGGCAGCTCGGTGCGGCCTGCTCGGTCAGCCCGGGGTTCCTCGCCGCGGCGGCGATCGAGGCCTCGGGGCAGTAGGAGATCCCGCTCAGGTCGCCGGTGAAGCCTGCCGGCATCGTGAAGTTGACGTCATGGAGGAACTGGTCACCGTCGTCGCGGTCGAGCTTCAGGTGGAAGTCGCTGAAGGCGCCGGCGGTGGGGACGGATGTGCCGGCGACGAGGCGCGGGTGGAAGGGCCGCTTTTCCCCGGGACACGGGGTGTCGTTCGGGCCCGAGTCGAGGTTGAAGAACTGGGTCGAGGTCTGATCGGCGAGGGTCGCGTTCCAGGGGAAGAACTGGGCCGAGACCGGGTAGATCCTGCAGTGGGTCGGCGTCGCCATCAGGCCGCGGTCGGAGGCGAAAAGGTGCATCTCGATGCTGTCGAAGGGCACCTGGGGCAGGTCGGTCAAACTGACGCTCACCTGACCCGTCAGCGGGTCGGGGCGGACCGATGCCTCGAGCTTGGCGTGGATCCCGAAGCCGCTGGCGATCAGGAACAGCCGGTACTGGTCGCCGGGCCTGGGTTCGCCGATGTAGATCGAGCCCTCGAGCGAGCCGTCGAGCGCGTCGGTGTGCAGTCCGAAGGTCCCGATCTTGGCGTTGTCGGGACAGTTGTCGGCGGCCTCGCTGTCGAAGTTGGCCTGGGCGTCGCTGCACGAGCGCTGGCCGTCGGCCGCGTCGGGATTGACGGTCAGCTCCGACGGCAGGGTGACGATCGAGGAGCGGATCTCCGACGGCGCGTTGGAGACGTTGAGGAGCTGCGGGTTGACCAGATCGATGTTGAGGCCAGACGGAGCGTCGGTCTCCCTCGTCGTCGGGTTCATGTAGAGGACGGGGCGGAACGACTCGCGCTCGCAGCCGGTGATCGCGGGGTACGTCCCGAGCGCCTTGGTCGGGTTGTTGGGGTTCTGGTAGGTGTCGACTTCGAGCGTGGTCCGCAGCGGCTGGCCGGTGCAGGTGGTCGGGTTCTGGGTGAACGGGTGCGGGGCGTTCTCGGAGTGCAGGGGGGCGCCGATGCAGGAGGTGTCCTGCAGGTTCGGGCATCCCGCCGGGTTGCCCGGCGAGCCCGTCGCGAAGCGTTCGGTCTGGTGGGAGTCGTCACCCGGGAAGCCCCAGAACCGGAGGTCGGCGCCGGCCAGCGGCGCGTTCTGCGTGATCTGGGAGACGGTGAAGCGCAGCCCGTAGTCACCAGAGGTGCGCACCGCGACCGGAATGCTGATCGGGATTCCCAGTTTCGGCACGATGAAGGCGAAGAGCGCGGTGTTTTCCCCCGGCGCCATGTCGAAGACCGGCGCCGTGCCCAGCAGCGAGTTCGGGTCGCCCTGGTAGTTGGCGTAGACCGTGATCAGGCCGATCTGGCTCGCGAACGGGCAGGCCTGCAGCGCGAAGTCGGTCGGGCTGCACTGGGCGACGACGTTGGGGTCGCCGAAGAGCCCCTCGGGAGCGTTGAAGGCGACGTTCCGCGCCGACTGCGTCACCCCCGGGTCGTGGATCCTGAACGAGGTCTCGAAGTCCGGATGGCCTCCGGCCTGGCTGGTGGAGGTGGTCGTCGTGAAGGAGTCGATCTGGACCTGGTCCACGGCCAGGGCGGGGGACGCGGCGATGCCGGCGGCGACGGCGAGGGTCGCGGCGAGCGCGGCGACGCGCGAGGTGACGCTCATCCTCCTGGCCTCTCTCTCGTTCATCTGATCAACCGTGCTTCCGGGTCGCGTGGCGCTTGTGGTGGCGTGAGACGCAGTGGCCGTGGCGCCTGACCTTGCCCTTGTGGCAGGCGTGGCTGGGCGGGCTCGTCTTCACCCCGGTCGGCGTCCCTCCGTAGGAGCCGATGTCGGGCGGGGGCGCGGCCGTGCTGCCCGCCCCGTGGCACTCATCCGAGGCGACGCACGGCGGCTGCGCCGGGACGACGAAGAAGCCTCCGTCCTCGCGGGCGTCGTAGATCTTCGCCTGGCCGCCGCTGTGGTCCTGGGGCGCCAGGGTGGCGTGGGTGAAGAAGTAGGCGTCGGTCCCGTCGGCGCTGACAGTCAGCAGGCGCGAGCCGAACTGGTCGGAGCCTGGCGAGACCGGCTGCACGTCGCCGTCGTTCCACTCGTAGACGTCCTCCTTGCCGTTCGTGTCGCGGAGGACGAGCGGCTCGGTGGCGGTGAAGAAGACGCGGCCGTCTTCGGTCACGTTGAGCCCGTTCGACGCCAGGGTCCCGTCGCCGGTCGCGCTGGCGTTGGTCGACGGACAGGAGACGCAGACAAGGTCCTGGCCCGGCTGGTCGAATCGGTAGAGCTCCGAGTGGGTTCCCGGCTTGTAGGCGGTCAGCGCCAACGCCGACCCGAAGACGGATGTGTCGCCGTCCGGGGTCACCTGGAAATCCTCGCTGTGACGAACGTCTGCGCTGTTGACGCTGTCGATCACGAGCGGGCTGTCGTATCTCGCGTCCGGGCGGATCTGGGGAGCGGTGAAGACGATGAACTTGCCGTCGTTGTGGCTCGGCCCTTTGTTGGAGACGACGACCCTGCCGTCATAGGCGTCGAGGCCGTAGGACTCATCAAGCGTGCCGAAGCCGAACCCGGGCCCGACCTGAGCCCCTTCGGTCGTGTACTCCTCGACGTGATCGCCTTTGTCGATGAAGATGTGGTCGGTGATCGGGTCGTAGGCCAGGCCGACGGCGCCGTTGCCGGCGAAGATGGTGGGCGGATCGGTGTACGGCGGCGCGAATTTCTTGACGACGAAGGCGGGCGAGAACGACGAGGTGATCACGTACGCATTGCCGGCGGAATCGATCGCGATGTCGGACGCGTTGGCGATTTCGGTGGGGATCGTTTTGCCGGTGAAGGCGTTGTCGACCTCGTTTCCGTAGATCATCACCCCGCCCCCGGTGACCTCTACGAAGACCTTGCCCGTCGCCGGGTCGACCTCGGCGCCGTTGACCTGGATGTTGACCGTGCCGACGATTTCGGTGACGTCGATCTGCGAGATGTAGTTGCCGTCGGAGTCGAACTTGTCGACGACGTTGTTGCCGCGATCCGGCACGTAGAGGTCGCCGTTGGAGGGATCGAGGCTGGTGCAGGCGGCGCCGGTCAGGTGCTGGTCGGCGCAGGTGTTGTCGACCGCGACCGAGTTGGGCGCCGCCCATCCCGCGTTTCCTTCGATTTTCCCGAGCTCCCTGAAGCCGCCGGTCGGGCTCGCCGACCCGTCGAGCCTGCCGGCGGCGCCGAAGCTCTGGTCGACGTGGCCGGAGGCTTCGAACTTCTGCACGAAGGCGGTCGGGTGTTCGTTTTCGTAGAACGGATACGCCCAGGTGTTGTCGAGCACGTAGTACTCGCCGTTGGCGTGGTCGAACGCCGCCCCTGCGGGGATCGCGAAGCCGGTGCTTTCGTACTCGACCAGGTGTTCTTTCGGCGGGAAGGCGAGGTTGGCGTTCGAGGCCATCGTCGCCACGAACTCCGGCGCGCTGCCGGGGCGGGCCACGAAGAGGTTGGGCGCCCCGGCCGTCCCGCCGCCGTCGAGCTTCTCCGGCGAGAGGAAGTAGACGGTGCCGTCGCCCGCGGCGACCCCGCCGCCGCCGCCGATCGCGACCACGGAGCAGTCGGCGGGCCCGCCGGGGACCGCGTTCCAGTTGTCGGGGCTGGCGCTGTCGCCGGAGGGATCGCAGCCGTCGTAGTTGCCAGAGCCTTCGCCAGAGCCGGTCCCGGTCGAGACCCTGGTCAGGGTCATCGCGCCCCCCTGGCCGACGGCGGCGCGGAAGAGGTCGGCGCTGTTGTCGGTGTCCTGGCTGCCGGCCGTGGTGAGCGGGTCGCGGGTCGTGAAGTAGACGGCCGAGCCGTCCGAGGACATTCCGTCGAAGTGGGCGCCGGCGGTCGTTCCCGGCGTCAGGTCGACGGTGTGGGAGTCGGTGCCGATGTGCATGTAGAGGTGGAAGTAGTCGTTGCCGGCCGAGTCCTGTGAGACGAGCTGCCCGACGACGATCCGTGAGCCGTCGCCGGAGATGTCGAGCTCGGCGATGCCGTCGGTGTCACCCGGCGAGTGACAGGCGCCCGCCCCCTGCAGACAGGGAAGGTTGGTCCCGGCGGGGGTCTTGGAGACGACCTGGGTGACGCCGGTGCTCAGATTGCGGTCGTAGATCGAGACGTCGCCGGTGTCGTCGTTGCCGTCGGGCTGGTAGGCCAGCTGCGAGCCGAAGACGAAGTGCGAGCCGTCGCCCGAGAACACCTTCGTGACGAGGCCGTCGGGCGCGGCGGCGGCGCCGGGGTCGCTCTGCCCCGCCATGCCCTGGACCAGGGGGCCATCGGTCAGCCGCATCGGGATGCCGGTGGCGCCGTTCGAGAAGCACGGCGCGCAGAGGTTCGGCCCGCCGAAGGCAAACGTGTCGAGGCCCGGATCCGCCGCCAGCAGCGTCGAGGCGAAGGGCGCGATCGACGGCGTCCCATCGGCGGGGATGCCGACGTACTTGGTCGTCCAGCCGTCGTCGGAGCGCGTCGCCACGTATGGGTCGATCCCCTTGTTGGTGGGAACGCCCGGGACCCCCGGAACCGCGCCGTTGTGGATCCCGTAGAGGACCCGGCCCGAGGCGTACGGGTAGCCGCCGTATGGAGTCTCCCCGGGGGCGAGGCTCGACTCGACGTCGTAGCCGCCGGTGTTGCCGGCCGAGACGAGCTCGAAGGCGCGGCAGTCGAGCAGCAGCGCCGCGCCGGTCTGCTGGCGTGCCAGCGAGTTCGGACAGCCGGGCGGGATCACGTTGTGGGCGAACGTTCTGAAGGTGTGATCGCTGACATCGGTGGCGATGCCTTTTTTGTTGGTCAGATAAACCCGGTAGTGGTAGACGGTGGCCGGCTCCAGGCCGGTCAGCTGGAAGGTGTTGTCGGCGTCGAGGACGCCGGTGCCGAGGACGATCTCGGGATCGGGGACCGAGGTGCAGGGGCTGCTCGCGCAGTCGCCGGCGGTCCCGTACTCGATGTGGTAGGTGGTCATCTCACCGTTGGGATTTCCCGTCAGGTGGATAGTCGCCTGGTCGGTGCTGACTTCGCTGACGAAGACCCGGTCGTCGAGCAGCACCGGGCCGGCGGAGGTGTAGAAGGATTTGTTGGGCCCGATCGTCGTCCCGAATTCGTTCGTCGCGACCAGCCGGTAGTAGTAGGTCCTGCCGTGTTTGAGGCCCGTGATCGGAAGGTCGACCGTGTCCGCGCCCGCGACCGGCCCGGGGGCGGGCGCGCTCTGTTCGATTTCGTTGTATTCGGGTTCGTTCGTGAAGAAGCTGATTTCGGGGGACCACTGGAAGTAGTAGTGGGTCGTGTATCCATCCCGGTCGAAGGACCCGTGCAGGGTTGCGTTTTCCAGCCCGGTGTCCGTGGGCTCCAGGGTCTGGACGCTTTTCACCGCCACCGGGGTCGTGAATTCCTGGTCTTTCCCGTAGTTGACTCCGTTGGCGTTGCCGACCTTGAAGCGGTAGTGGTATTTCTGCTGGGCTTTGAGCCCGGCCAGGTGGCCGGTGATTTCCCCGGCGCTCGAGATCGGGAGGCTGTCGGCGCACGGGGTCGTGTCGGTGTATTTGAAGCCTCCGAACGAGAACTCGGGCCCCGTTTCGATCAGGCATTCGGTGACGTTGCCGCCGCCGGCCGGGTCGACGGTTCCGCTCACGTCAGCCGTCGTGCGGTCGATGTTCGACGATCCGCCGGTGGTCACGTCGGGAACGATCGTCGGCGCACCGAACACCCGCACGTTCGGGTAGCTGCCGACGAATATTTCGTTCGTCGCCTCATCGATCGCGACCCCTCTGAGGCTTGCGTTCGGGAGGTTCTGGCCGAATTCCCCGACCAGGGTTCCGTCAGGTTCGTACTCGGCGATGCTTTCGGGGTGGGAGACGAAGACGTGGTGGGTCGAGGCGTCGACCCCGATCCCGTCCGAATATTCGAAGGGGTTGCTGCCGGGATGGGGATCGATCTTGACCGCTGTCGCGGTGTCGTAGGCGGGCGCGGACAGCCTCCACACCGTGCTGTTCGAGTAGTTCCCGACGTACATTTCGCCGTTCGACTGGTCGAAGGCTAGCTGGCAGGGCCGGGCGCCTTCGGACAGTCCGGCCACGCTGATCGACCTGACGTAGTTGCCGCTCGGGTCGTACTCGATCACGTACGCGGTCGAGTAGTTGGAGATCCAGAAGTTGCCGGCGGCGTCGACGGCGCCTCCACAGATGTCGGCCGGTTCTCCCGAGGGCCCCCCGGGAGTCACCGTCGGGTTGATCCCGGCGGTTCCGCCATAGCCGGGAAGGGGGGCGCCGGTCGAGTCGTATCCGTAGACCTTGTTGGTGTTCTCCGAGCTCAGGTAGACGTTGCCGTCGTGCCCGGGGACCCCCGAGTTGTCGACGCCCAGTCCCGGCAGGCCGCTGGGGTTGATCGTGATCAGCGGATTGAAGGCGGCCAGCGGCGTGTACGTGCCGGGGATCGAAATGTCGAAGCCGAAGATGCCGTTCGGGTTCTGGCTCGGGACGTAGAGCCGCTTGTCGGCCTGGTGGATGGCGAGGACGCCGAGGCCTTCGAAGGTCGTGCCTGCAGTTCCGTCGTTCCCGAATTCGTGCTTGACGGGCCGGGTCACGAGCGCTGAGGCCGAGCCGACGAGCAGCAGGCCGAGCATCGCCGCCGCGGCCACACCGAGAAGCAGCCGCCTGGTCCTCCCCCGGGTCATCGCCGGCCCTCCCCACTCGCGCGGCGGTGGCGCTTGTGGCGTCCCTTCTTGGAGCCGCATTTCGTGCTTAGAGGGGTCCTCGACGTCAGCTTCGTCCCGTTCTGGCCGGTCATCTTCGTGACCGCGAACTTGGGCTTGCCGCAGATGCTTGTGCTGTTCTGCAGCAGGCCCCGCTTGCCGCCGGCGAGGTTGAGGGTGAACCGTGTCACCGGCGCGTCGGGCACAGCGTCGAAGGTCGTGCGCAGCGAGCCGCCGTTGACGGTGTCGATCCGACCCGCCAGCTCGATGTCGATCTGGCCCCTGAGGTCGGCGACCAGGTCGGGGAGGGCGTGGCTGGAGGAGCGCAGGTAGACGTTGCCGGTCAGCGGCTGGTCGAGGATCGGGGTGACGGCTTCGGCGGTCCCCAGCAGCGAGCCCTCGGGACACTGGCCCGCCGCGAACTGCGGGCGGGTGCAGACCGTGCCGATGTGGCTGTTGTCGAGGAGCTCACCCTTCGGCAGGGCGACCGAGGTGCGGCGCAGGTTGGCTTCACCCGGCTGCGCCTTCAGCACCGCCCGGATCGCGGGGTGGCCGCGGCGGTTGAGGCCGCCGGTGAGGTTCAGGGAGAGCTTCGGGTCGAACGGGAGCGAGGCGCAGTTGGCGACCTGGAAGGGGCTCGAGAGGGCCGCAGCCGCCCCCTGGTCCCCGGTCGCTGTGGCGTCGACCTCGAGCGGGTCGCAGTTGGTCGGGTTGAGGGCGAAGTCCCTGCGATCGATGTTCACCCGCAGCGACCTGGCCCGCAGTTTGATCCCTTCAAGGATCTGCGGCAGCGGATCCGAGACCGTGGTCACCTGAGCGGTGACCGGGTTGACCTGGATCGCCGCCCTGACCGCGACCACGCCGAGGTCATACGGCCCCGAGACGGCGGGGACGACGACGACGAGGCTCAGGGGCGCCCCCTTGTACGGGCCGGCGAGGTAGGCCTTGCCGTTGACGTTGAGGGGCCTCGAGCCTGCTCCGGCCGCGGCCTCGACGGTGCCGATCTGGCTGGCGGGCGGACAGGCCGGCGATGCCAGCTCGGCGGCGCCGCTGTAGGTGGAGCCGGCGAGACGGTCGATCGCCGACTGCGGGCAGTAGGGGACGCCCTTCAGGTTCGCGGCGAACCCGAGCGGGGTCGTCACCGAGAGGCCGGAGAGGAACTGGTCGCCGTCCTTGCGGCTGAGGTCGATCGAGAGCGGGCTGAAGGCGCCCGCGGTGTTCCCGGCCGAGCCGGCGTCGAAGCTCGGGTGGAAGGGACGAGCGGTGCCCGGGCAGGGCGTTCCGTTGGGGCCCGAGTCGATCGTGAAGAACTGGGTCGCGTCCTGGTCGGGCAGGATCTCGTCCCAGGGGGTGAAGTGGGTCTGGACCGCGTAGGTGCCGCATTCGGTCGGGGTCGCGAGGATGCCCCGCTCCGATCCGAAGATGTGCAGCTTGAAGGCCGAGAACGGCGATTGGGGCAGGTCGGTGAAGGAGATCACCAGCTGGCCGGTGACCGGGTCGGGGTGGACCTCGCCGGCGAGCTTGACGTGGGTGTTGAAGCCGTCCGCCGCGAGGAACACCCGGTAGCGGTTGCCGGGCTCGGGAGCGCCGAGGTAGACGTAGCCCTGGAGGGGTCCCGGCAGCAGGGCCGTTTCGATCTCGAGGGTGCCGATCTTCGCGAACTCGGGGCATTCGGCGGCGTCCTGGCTGTTGATGCCGATCTTTGCCGCGGCGTCGCCGCAGGCGAGCTTGCCGTCGGCGGCGTTGGAGTTGATCGTGAACCCGGCCGGCAGGCGGACGGTGGTCGAGCGGATCTCCGACGGCGAGGGCGCCGAGGCGGCAAGCGGCTGCGGGACCGTGAGGTTGACGTCCAATCCCGAAGGAGAGTCTGCTTCCGTGGTCGTCGGCTTCGCCGCCAGTGAGGGGTTGAAGTCGAGGGCGTCGCAGCCGGTCGCCGGCGGGTAGGAGCCTGATGCCGACTGTTCGCTGCCGTCGTAGCCGGTGACGTCGACCGAGCTGGTCAGCGGCACCCCGCAGGTGGTGGCGTTCTCGGTGAATGGAATTTCCGGCGCGGTCGATTTCGCCGGCGTCTGGCCGAAGAAGTCGCCGGGTTCATACGGCGGAGGCCCGAAGGCGGTCGTGCACGAGTAGAGCGCGTGGCTGGGGCCGTTGGGCGGGGTGCTGAGGTCGTTGCCGTTCGGCGTGATCAGGTTGCCGTTGACGTCGCAGAGGTCGTTGAAGAGGCTGCCGACCGATTGGTACTGGAAGCGGGCGCTGTTGTAAGCCGGCGAGGCGGGCACCCCCCAGAAGACGTTGTTGAGGACGTAGACGGGGAACCCGTCGAACAGCGTCACCGTCGTGTCGAGGCCGTAGTCGCTCCCCGTCCGGCCCGTGATCGAGTAGTAGATCTTCGAGCCGAGGGCATTGACGCCGAGCAGTCCCGGGTCGTTGGTGCGCGGCTCGAGGTTGTAGACCGGCTCGATCAGCGCCGTCTCGAAGAACCCGAGGCTGATCCCCGCCGAGACGATCCCGATCTGAGAGTTGGGAGAGCAGCTGAGGACGGCGAAGTCGGCCGCCGTGCACCTCGGGGTGGCGTGTGCGTTCCCGACCACCCCGGTCGGCGCGTGGACGGTGACGAAGCGCGGGTTCTCGCAGGCGCATTCGGACTGGTATTCGTATTTCTGGTGCTGGATCAGGGTGTTCTCCATCGAGACCCCGAACTCGATGTCGGGGTGGGCGCCCGCCTGGGTCGTCGATGGCACCAGGCCGAAGGTGTCGAGCGGGATTTCCGCCGACGCGGACGAGGCCGAGAAGACCGAGAACGCGAGCACGGCCAGCGCCGCCAGGGATACCGTCGTCCGTCGCCTCACCGCCGGCCTCCCCCCTCGCCGTGACGGGCCTGGCGCCGGTGCTTGCGGTGCTTTCTGTGCTTGCGGTGTTTCTTGGCCGCGGGCTTCTTCCCCGCCTCCTGCTGGGTGTTGCCCCCGGCGCCGAGCTTTGCTTTGGTCGCGCTGAACAGCGCCCCGGCCGGCTGCGACGGGATGTCATGGCACTCGTCGGCCGCCTGGCATCGCGGCGGCGGCGGGTTGTAGGGGAAGCCGCCGTTGGTCCGGGCGTCGTAGATCCGGTAGTTGTTGAGCCCGTTGGCGTCCTGGCCGGCGAGCGGCTCGGTCCACATGAAGTAGACGTCGGTTCCGTCGGCGCTGGCGCCGAGGAGGCCCGGCCAGGCCTCCGCCGTGAGGCCCAGGCCGGCGGCCTGCTGGCCGGTGCCGGTCGTGATCAGCCTCGGCACGCCGCCGCTGTACTCGTAGACGTCGGCACCCAGCGTCCTACCCGAGAAGACGTCTTTGGAGGTGTTGGTGTCGCGGGGGTCTATCTCCTCGTAGGTCGTGAAGAAGACGCGGCCGTCGTCGGTGATGAAGCGCCCGTCGTAGCTGCCGAGCACGTCCGAGGTCGGCGGGTGCCCGTCGGGCCGGCACGAAACGCAGATGATTTCCCGGGTATCGGCGTCGTAGCGGTACATCTCCGCGAACCCCTGGTTGTCGTACGACGTCAGGCGGGTGGTGGTGACGAAGGCGACGTACTTGCCGTCAGGCGTGACCTGGATCCGCCCGAGCGGCCCGTCGCTGCACCGTTCCGGGCGGATGTCGGTGACCCCGTTGAAGGAGTCGTCTTTGATGCAGTACGGCTTGTCTTCGAGGCTCGCCACCAGCTGCGTCGTCCCGTGCCGGTACTCGTAGACGTTGACCGCTTTGGGCAGGCCGGTCCCGTCGAGGTCCTCGGGCGAGTAGAAGACGATGTCGCCGCTGTCGATGGCGACCGCGTTGTCGGTGAAGCCTTTGACGCCGGTGTTCCCGGGGGCGGCTTCCATGCCGTTGCCGCCGGGGGCGAACCAGTTCGGGGAGAGCCCGCCTTTGTTCGCGGCGGCCTCGGAGATCTGGGTGTCTTTGTAGGTCTCGACGTCGCAGCCGGAGATCCAGCTCGCCCCGCAGTCGGCGGTGTTGCCGCCTGTGCTCCCCTGCGAGACCAGCTTCAGGCCGGGTGTGGCCCCCAGATCGCTCCACATGTAGAGGTCGACGTTGGAGTCGGTGTCTTCCGCGGTCAGCGCCTGGGCCGTCGTGAAGTACACCTTGCGGGCGTCGGGGGTCGAGTCGACATAGGTGACCGGGACCGGGGCGACCTCGTAGGTGACGGCATCGTCGACGCGCATGTAGAGGTGCGTCGGGTTGTTGACCTGCGGGCACTGGACGTTGAAGGTGCTCGGATACTCCCGCTGCCTGCACTGCGGGTTCTTCACGGTCCCCATCAGGATGTGCGAGCCGTCTTCGGAGACCGCCGGGAACTGGATCACCTCCGCGGGGCCGCCGTTCGGTTCGCTCTCCTGTCCGATCGGGGCGCCGTTGCCGGGCAGGAGCGAGATCAGGCTCAGCGTGTTTTCGGCGATGTCGTTGTCGTAGGCCGAGCCGGGTGCTGCGCCGACCGCGCTGGCGCCGCCGCCGTAGATGTCTTTCTGGCTCGAGAAGATGAAGTGGCTCAGGTCTCCGGATAGTTCGACGGCGGTCGAGCACTCCGTGTCGGCCGACTCGCCGATCTCCTGGTGGCAATCGAAGTTTTCTTCCGAGCCCAGCACGTCGGCGACCGAGGTGGGCAGCCGTTCGACGAAGGACCCGTCGCTAGTGCTCCACACCCAGGGAGCCATCGAGGCGTGCACGGAGGTGTTGTTGTCGACCACCCGCAGGGAGAGGCCGATCGTGTCCCAGACGCACTCGGTCGGGTTCCCCAGCTGCCAGTCGACGACGTGATTCAGGTTGCGGTCCGCCTTGACGTCGTTCTGGTTCGTGCTGGCGAGGCCGGCACCGGCGAACTGGGGCCGCCCACCCGCGCAGCCGCTGACCGAGCCGGGGACACCGACGAATTTGGTCGTCCATCCCGCAGCGCCGCGGGTCGCGACGTAGAGGTCGCCGGTCGTGTTGATCGGGTTTCCGCCCGCGCCGGGGATGTCGCCGTAGTCGGCGGTGAACGCGAACCGCGGCGGATCGGCGTAGGGCCGCTGCGGCCCGCCCGAGAAGAGGAACGCGGACCCGGTGTCGGGCGGCGAGACCAGCTCGTAGGCGCGGCAGTCGGGGAGATAGGCGGCTCCGGTCTGCTGCCGGACGGTCTGATTCGGACAGAGCTCCGGATGGAAGCTGAACTGCTGGTCGCCGCTCCTGACCGTGCCGTATTTGTTGGTCGCTTCGACCTGGAAGTGATAGGTCGTGTCTTCGAGGTCGACGTGGGTGCTGACGTCCTGGGAGGTGAAGGCGGCGGCGACCGTGCCTCCACCGGCCGGAGCGGTGCTGCCGTAGTCGGTCGTCGTCCCGTAGTTGAAGACGTATGTCGTTTCGTCGCCGTGAGGGTTGATCTTTGCGTTGAGGTCGACCGAGCTCGCGGTCAGGTTCGTCACCGAGAAGGCATCGATTCCCGGCGGGCCCGGAGTGGTCAAGGTCGCGTCGGCGCCGCGCTGGGTGCCGTTCGCGTTGGTCGCGACGAGGCGGAAGTGGTAGACCGAGTTCGGCAGCAGGTCGGTGAGGTCGGCGTGGACCTGCTGGTCAGAGGTGAAGGGTGAGCCGGCCGAGGCCGCCGGCGAGCAGGGCGCCGGGGCCCGCTCATAGGAGTCGGAGCGGCCGTATTCGAAGTAGCAGTCGGTGACGTTCGGGCCCCCCGCCAGGCCGACTTCACCGCTGACCGTCGCCGATGTCTCCTCAACGTTCGAGGGGGTGGGGTTGAGGAGGTCCGGCGTGACCGTCGGCTTGAAGACGAGGACCTTCTTGGGGCCGGAGTCGGTGACGTACACCTTGCCCGAGTTGCTGACGGCGACCCCCGTCGCCGCGACGAGGTTCCCCGAGCCGAACGTAGTCGTCGGTTCGCAGCTCCCCTGCGGGTAACAGTTGCTCCCGTCCGCCTCCACCCATTTTTCCGGCTGCAGCCAGTGCACCTGGTTGACCTCGGTGTCGGTGACCGCGTAGTAGTCGTCCCTGCGGCGCGGGTCCGACGAGACGTCGACGGCGCGGCCGTGCACTTCGTAGCCGCCGTGCAGGGAGAGGCTCCAGTCGCCGATGATCACCTGCCCGTCGCTGCCGCGGAACTTGTATTCGCCGCCGTTGCCGTTCGGGCCTCCGGTGACGAAGTTCCCGAAGGAGTCGATGGTGAGGCCGGTCGGGTAGGGCGACTGGCTCAACACGATCGACCGCTGGTAGCTGCCGTCCTGGTTGAAGACGAAGATCCTCGTGCCTTCGCCGAGTTTGATCACGTTGAGGTTGCCCCCGGGCCCGACGGCGATTCCCTCGGCGTTCGTCCAGGCGCCGAAGACGGGAATCGCGCCGCCGTTGAGCTGGCCGGGCAGCGGGCCGGCGGGCGGTCCCCCCCAGGAGGTGATCAGGTTCCCGGAGGGATCGAACTTCTGGACGACCTGGGTGGTCGGGTCGAGCACGTAGACGTCGCCGGCCGAGGGGCCGTTGGTCCAATCGACAGCGATGAACTTGGGGGTCGTGAACTGGCCCGCCCCCGCGCCCGCGGTCCCGGCCTGGCAGACGTCTGCGGCAAAGCCCGGGACGGGGGCAGACGTCGCCGCCACTCGTCTGGTTGACGCCCCTGCCGAACATCAGGAGGAAGTTGCCCGCCGCGTCGAACTTCTCGATGCGATGGTTGGTGGTGTCGCCGACGTAGACGTCGCCGGACGAGGCCCCGGCGGAGTTGTCGACGCCGAGCCCGGTCACCGACGAGAGGGCGGTGGCGCCCGAGCCGCCGAAGCTCGATTCGTAGGAGTGCCCGATGATCGTCGCCGAGGCCGGCGTTACGAACAGCGACAGCGCGGTCAGCGCGGTCAGCGCGACGAGGATGGCGACCGAGCGCGACTCAAGTTCGAACTACCGCCGACCGTCGGAAACGGCCCCCTCGCGTGTCTCACTCGCTGCTCTCTCCTCCCCTGAGCCGAGTCCCCTGCCTCGATCCGCGAAACGCGCGGATCCCCATGCGGGGGTTCGGTTTGTTACCCCTGAATTCCCTATTTCCCAGTGCCCGTCCCGACGGGCGTCCTGTTGAAAAACATAAACGCTGATATCTCCCGACGCAAGCCCTGGCTCGGAGAAAACGGCCAAAGAGTGCTCAAAACCGTTTCCCACAGTGGAGTTCCGCCCATAAAAATCATCAGTACAGAAACCCGAAATCGCCCCGGCCGACTACTTTTCCGGCGCCAGCTGCCTCTCGAGCTGCCGGGCGAGCGCGAAGACGCAGCCCCCGTAACCGAAGGTGGCGATCCGCGGCGGCAGGGTCGCCTGGTAAGCGTCGGCGGCAAGCTGCCCGGCGACGAAGCTCGTGTCCCTGGGGGCGTTCCTGGCGTACTTCTCGATTTCGCCGATCATCGCCCCCTGTCCGCTGGAGGGGTCGAGCCTGCCCATCCGCACGGCGACCGGGTAGTAGCGGCGCTCGACCTCGACCGGCGTCATTCCGGCGCAGGCGGCCCTGCCGGCGGCGATCGCATGCGCCGAGCCCCTGACCTTCGGATCGGGCTTGCGCAGGGTGAACTGGCGGTAGATTTCCCGCAGGACCGGCGAGGCGCCCTTCGGTGGCTGTGGGGATCCCTTCGGGACCGTCGGTTCGGGGAAGGTCGCGTCAGGCGGGGTCGTCGTCGACGCGCTCGAGGAGCCAGCGTCGCCGCCGTTCGTCCCCGTCCCTCCACCGCAGCCGCCGATCGCCAGCGCCGCGATGATCGCGGCCAGCGCGCCGGCTCGGTGACCGGGGCGCATCGCTACTGACCCGAGGCGGCCGTCGGGTTGACCGGCGTCCCCACCGTCAGGCCCAGGGTCTTCCACTTGCCGCCCTCGAGGCTCATCACGAAGTATTCGAGTTCGCTGCCCCCGCGCGGCCGGAAGAGGACGAAGGCGTTGCCGCCGCCGATCCGCACGTGCGTGACGGCCCCGTTGGCCGAGGCGCGGGCCTGCGAGGCGCTGATCGTCAGCAGGGTTTCGAGCAGTTCGGGACAGGCTTTGCCCGATTCCACGAGGCCGTCGCGGATCCGGCTCGAGAGCCCGTTGCAGACCGCCGCGTAGTCGCGTTCGGCGACCGCCAGGTCGAAGGAGCGCATCGCGGCCACGGCGGCCGCTTTTTCCTTCCCTTCGACCTCCGTCCCGTAGGTCTGGATGCTGTTGTCGCCGCCCTTTTCGGTGCTCGAGCCGAGCGGGGCGCCGTTGGCGTTGGTCTCGCCCTCGCCGCCCGAGCCGGCGGGGGCCGAGCCGGAGCCCGATCCCGCTGCCGGATCCTCCGAGCCGCCCTTCCCCTTCGGGGCCTGCGGCGCGGTCGTCTTCGTCCCGGCGGAGCTCGGCGTCGAGGCTCGTGCTTTCGACCTCGCCGCCGCTCAGTTTCCGCGCTCGAGGTGGTCGGGCTCGAGGAGGACCCACAGCCCGCGACCGTCAGGCAGCAGAGGACCCCCACCAGCGCGACCCCCGTCCCGATGCGAAGCAATTTCCCCATCCCGAACACCATTCCCAGGCTACCCAAAGCCTGTAAGTTCGCTGAGTGCGCCCGACGGGAATCGAACCCGCGACCTTCGGCTTGAAAGACCGACGCTCTTTGCCACTCGTTAAAGCAGCGTTTACCACTGAGCTACGGGCGCTCGCCCAGCGCACTCTATCGGGACCCAAATGGACCTAGGGCTGGGGGGAAGGACCGCTCTGGTGATGGGGGCGAGCCGCGGGATCGGCCGGGCGATCGCCGCGACCCTGGCCCGCGAAGGCGCCCGTGTCGCGATCGCCAGCCGCTCGCAGGAGCGGATCGAGGCGGCGGCGGCCGAGATCGGCCCCGGAGCAAGCGCCTTCGTCGCCGACGCCTCCGACCTCGACCGCCTCGCGGCGCTCCCCGGCGAGGTCGCCGCCGCGCTTGGCCCGATCGAGATCCTGGTCGCCAACACCGGCGGGCCGCCCTTCGGCGGCTCGCTCGATCACGAGCTCGACGAGTGGGAGCGGGCCTACCGCTCGCTGGTCCTGGCGCCGAAGGTCCTCGCCACCGAGGTCGTCCCCGCCATGCGCGAGCGCGGCTGGGGCCGGATCGTCAACGTCGGCTCGACCTCGACCCGCGAGCCGATCCCGGGCCTCAACCTCTCCAACTCCCACCGGATGGCCGCCGTCGGCTTCCTCAAGACCCTCTCCCGCGAGGTCGCCGGCGACGGGATCACCGTCAACACGGTCGCCACCGGCCGCTTCGCGACCGAGCGCCTCGCCTCCCCGGACGGCACGCTCGACGGCGCCGAAGAAGGGGCGCGCAACGAAGTCCCCGCCGCCCGCCTCGGCGCCCCGGAGGAGTACGGCGACCTCGTCGCCTTCCTCTGCTCCGAGCGCGCCGCCTACATCACCGGCACCGTCATCCCCATCGACGGCGGCATGCTGCACTCGGCCTTCTGAGGTCCGTTACTCCGCCGGTTTCTCGCGCATTGAAGGAAACAAGATCACGTCGCGGAGGGTGCGTCGAGTCGCTGAGGATCATCATCAGGCGGTCGACGCCGAGGCCGCAGCCGCTCGCCGTCAGCATTCCGTATTCGAGAGCCCGCACGAACTCTTCGTCGTTCTCGTGGGGATTCGCCTCCGCCCCCGACTCCTGGCGCTCGCGCTGTTCGACGAAGCGCCGCCGCTGCTCGACGGGGTCGTTGATGTCGGTGCCGCCGCCGGTGATCTCCATCCCGGCGACGATCCCGTCGAAGGCCTCGCCGAGGTGCTTGGGCGACTCACGGACCGGCTTGACGAGCGGCCAGATGTCGAGCGGCAGGTCGTAGATGAAGGTCGGCTGGATCAGCTTCGGCTCGACCAGCTTTCCCTGCAGAGTGTCGGCCAGCGCCGCCCAGTCGTCGTCGGGCTGGGCGTCGTCACCGGCGAGCTCGGCCATCTCGTCGCGGCTCAGCTCGGTGATGTCGACGCCGGTCTCCTCGCGCAGCGCCTCGCGCAGCGAGACCCGCTTCCAGGGGGTGGCGAAGTCGATCTCCTTGCCGTCGAACTCGACCTTGGTCGAGCCGGTCGCGACCTCGACGACGCCGGCGACCAGCGCCTCGGCGAAGTCCATGACGCCGTTGTAGTCGACCCCGCTGACGAACCACTCGAGCATCGTGAACTCGGGGTTGTGCTGGGGCGACATCCCCTCGTTGCGGAAGAACTTGCCGAGCTCGTAGACGTCCTCGAAGCCACCGACGATCGCCCGCTTCAGGTAGAGCTCGGTCGCGATCCGCAGGAACAGGTGGCGGTCGAGCGCGTGGTGGTGCGTTTTGAACGGGCGGGCCGCGGCGCCGCCGGTCATGCTCTGCAGGATCGGGGTCTCGAGCTCGATGAAGCCGCGCTCGTTCATGTGGCTGCGGATCGCCGCCAGCACCTTCGCCCGCAGCAGGAAGACCTCGCGCGAGCGCTCGTTCGCCATCAGGTCGAGCTCGCGCTGGCGGTAGCGGATGTCGGGGTCGGAGATCCCGTGGAAGAGGTCGGGCGGGTCGCGCAGCGCCTTCGCCAGCAGGGTCGCCTCGCGCACCGCGAGCGCCAGCTGGCCGCGTTTGGTCACGTGCAGGTCGCCGTCGATGCCGACGATGTCGCCGATGTCGAGCCCCTCGATCCGGTCGAAGGCCTCCTGGCCGAGGGCGTCGACCCTGGCGTAGGCCTGGATCGTCCCGGTCAGGTCGCGGATGTCGAAGAACGCCGTCTTGCCGTGCCCGCGGCGGCCCACGACCCGGCCGGCGATCCGGTAGGCGTGCTCGGAATGCTCGCCCTCGCCGAGCTCCTCGGGGTCGTGGGCGGAGAGGATCGCGGCGATCTTGGCGCGGCCCGGGAAGGAGCGGGGAAAGGGGTCGACCCCTTCCTCACGGAGGCGCTCCGCCTTGGCGAGGCGCTCGGCCTCGGTCGAGCCCGCGGCCGGCTCGGGCTGCTTCGCCTCCTCCGCGCTCAAGGCGCGAGGCCGACGGTCACGCGCTCGCCACCCATGTAATCGGTCAGGGTGGTGGCCTCCCCCAGCAGCTCCCGCATCGTCGGCCCGTGGTGGGTGTCGTGCTCGAAGGCGACCCGCCAGCCGGAGGGGATCTCGGCGAGGACGCCGCGGATAACGCCGAGGCCATCCTCGCCGCAGTCGCCGGTGACGGCTATCCGCGGCTCACGCCGGATCTCGGGCGAGCGCTCGAAGATCGTCGAGTCGGTGACGTAGGGGAGGTTGGCGAGGACGAGGTCGATCTGCTGGTCGAGGTCCTCGTCGGGCAGGCCCTCCTCGACGGTGACCTCGAGGTCGATGCCTAGGCGCTCGGCGTTCTCGCGGGCGACTTCGGCCGCCTCCGGCGAGAGGTCCGAGGCGGTGACCTTCAAATCCGGGCGCTGTTTGAGCAGGGCCAGGGCGACGGCGCCGGACCCGGTCCCGATCTCATGCACGCGGGCGCCCTGGGGAAGCTCGGCGCCGACCTCGACCAGGAGGCCGGTCTCGCGGCGCGGGATCAGGACCCGAGGGTCGACGGCGACGTCGATTCCCTGGAAGCGCTCGTGGCCGAGGATGTAGGCGAGCGGCTCGTGCTCGGCGCGGCGCCTGACGCTCTCCTCGATCGCGCTCGCCAACTCCGGCGAAACCTCCCCGGAGCCGTCCTTCGATAGCTCCTCGACCTCGACCCCGAGGGCGAAGGCGACGAGCGCCTCGGCGTCGCCGCGGGGGTCGTCGCAGCCGGCGGCCGCGATTTTCTCCGCCGCCGCCTCGACGGCGTCGCGAATCGTCGATCCCTGGCTCAGGCCCTCGGCTGTCACGGCTGGCGATGCTCCTCTGTCTCGAGAGTTCAGGTTTCCGGTAGGGCCGCGGACGGCACGGCCACGCGCCCGAGATTACCGTGACGGCGCTTGACGACGTATAGCCAGACGACACCGGCGACCGCCATCCCGAGGCTCTCGAGCTGCGCGGCCGTCAATCCCAGCGCGACCGCGTCGTTGCGGCGCAGGAACTCGACCAGGAAGCGCTCGGCCCCGGCGTAGACGAGGTAGATCGCGAACAGCACCCCGGTCCGGAAGCGGTCCCGCAGCTGCCACAGCATCCAGGCGCCGAGCCCCATCGCCAGGGTCTCGTAGATCGGCGTCGGGTGGACCGTTTCGTCGGTCGGCACCGTGCCGTTCGGGTAGGACATCGCCCACGGCCCGTTCCAGGCCTTGCCGTAGTCGCCGTCGCCGGAGAGCTGGCAGCCGCAGCGGCCGATCGCGTAGCCGAGCGCCAGCGCCGGCGCCACCAGGTCGAGCAGCGCCAGGCCGAGGAAGCGCCGGTAGCGCGCCCAGAGCAGGACCGCGACGGCGCCGCCGATCGCGCCGCCGTACCAGACCAGCCCGGCCCCGGAGAAGAGCTTTCCGATCAGGTCGTCCTTGACGCTGTCGTAGTTCTGGACGATGAAATAGATGCGGGAGCCGATGATCCCGCCGGCGAGCGCCGCGAAGCAGAGCTCATACGCCCAGTCGACCGGCTTGCCGATCTCCTTCAACCGCCTCGCCACCAGCGCTCCCGCGGCGAGGAAGGCGAGGGCGAACATCAACCCGAAGGTCTGCAGCGTGACCGGGCCGAGGTGGATCTCCGGGTACATCGGGCTAGGCCTCCGAGACCAGCTCGCGCAGCAGCGCCTTCTGGGCGTGAAGCCGATTCTCGGCCTGGTCCCAGACCGCCGAGCGCTCCCCGTAGAGGACGTCGGCCTCGATCTCCTCGCCCGGGTGGGCGGGCAGGCAGTGGAGGACGACCGCACGGTCGGAGGCGGCGGCGAGCAGGTCGGCGTCGACCCGGAACGGGGCCAGGTCGCGGCGGCGGCGCTCGGCCTCCTCCTCGTCCCCCATGCTGACCCAGACGTCGGTGTAGATCGCGTCGGCGCCGGAGGCTGCCGCCCGAGGGTCGTCGGTCAGCCTGACCCCGTGGCCCTCCTCCAGCTGGTAGCCGGCGGGCGCGGCGACGACCAGCTCCACCCCGGCCAGCTCGCAGGCGATCGCCAGTGAGCGGGCGACGTTGTTGCCGTCGCCGACGTAGGCGAGCCGGAGGCCGTCGAGGTCGCCGAAGCGCTCGCGCAGGGTGAGCAGGTCGGCGAGCGCCTGGCAGGGGTGATGGAGGGGGGTCAGCGCGTTGACGACCGGGACGTCCGCCCCCGCCGCCAGCTCGACCACGTCCTCGTGGGAGCCGGAGCGGATCACGATCGCGTCGAGATAGCGGGAGAGGACGCGGGCCGTGTCGCCGATCGACTCCCCCCGGGCTAGCTGGAGTTCGTCGCCGCGCAGGACGATCGGGTTCGCCCCCAGCTCGGCCACGCCGACCTCGAAGGAGATCCGCGTCCTCGTCGACGGCCGCACGAAGACGAGGCCGATGCTGCGCCCCGAGAGCGCTCCGGAGCCGGCGCCCTCGCGCCTCCCCGCTTTCAGCTCGGCCGCGAGATCGAGCACCCGGCCGAGCTCGAACGCACCGAGCTCCTCGCCTGTCAGGAAGTCTCGCTTCAAGCCGCGGATACTACGGGCGTGGAATTCACCGCGATTGCCTGGAACCTGTTCCACGGGAGGGACTTCCCGCCCGACCCCGACCTCTTCACCTGGCGCTCGCGACTGCTGCGGATCAGCGAGAGCAACGCCACCCACATCCAGGTCAACCACGGCCTCTCGGCCGAGTTCGCGGCGATGCTCGGTTCCTGGGAGTGGGACGTGGCACTCCTGCAGGAGTGCCCGCCGCGCTTCCGCGACGGGCTTGCCCGTGCCGCCGACGCCGATTCCCACCGGGTGCTGACCTCGCGCAACTCGCTCGGCGCCCTGCGCGCCGCGGCCGCCCGCCTCAACCCCGACCTGATCGCCTCCGGCGAGGGAGGCTCGAACCTGACCCTGGTCCGGCCCGCCGGCGCCCTCGGTGCGATCGTCGAGCGGCGGGAGATCGCGATCCACGAGGGCCGCCCCGAGCGCCGCGCGATGGCCTTCACCAGGACCGCGGCGGGGGTCTGCGTCGCCAACCTGCACGCGACCAACGACCTGCCGGCGCTCGCCTCCGAGGACGTCCTGCTGGCGGCACGAACCGCGACCGGGTGGGCCGGGGACGCCCCTCTCCTCTTCGGCGGCGACCTCAACCTGCGACCCGAAGAGGATCCCGGCGTCTTCGAGGAGCTCGCGGACCTCTTCGGGCTGAGCGGCCCGACCGGCCCGGCCCGGATCGACCACCTGCTCTCGCGGGGGCTCGAGGTCGTCGCCGCGCCGACCCCATGGAGGCCCGAGCGCCGCGAGGCCTCCGAGCGGGGGCTGGCGCTGAGGCTCTCCGACCACGCCCCGGTCGAGGCGAGGTTCGAAACGGCGGCGCCGCGGTAGTGAGATAGTCACCCCCGACCCCGAGCGATCAGGAGACGAGACCAGGATGGCCGACAAAAAACAGCCTTCGAAAAAAACCGCGAAAAAAGCGAAAGCGGCCGCGAGCAAGAAAAAGGCGCCGAAAGCCAAAAAGGCGAAAGCCAAAGCCGCCAAAAAACCGAAAGCCAAAGCGAAAAAAGCGGCGCCAAAAGCTCGGGCGTCGAGCAGCCGCACGACGGGCCTCGACAAGAGCGTCGAGGAGTTCCGCGCCAGCCTCGAGCGCAACGTCACCCTGAGCCGGGACCGGCTCCAGGAGGTCGTCGACGACGCGGTCAAACGCGGCCGGATGACCCGCGGCGACGCCGAGAAGATGCTCTCGGACATGATCAAGCGGGGCAGGCGCCAGACGGACTCGCTCTTGAAGGAGCTCGAACGGCTCGTCAAGCAGGCCCGCAAAGCGGCCAAAAAGCTCGGCTAGCTTGGAGCAGCTCGAGCTCGAGATCGACTCGCTCGCCCACGGCGGGCGAGGGGTCGCACGCACCGACGGCCTCGTCGTCTTCGTCTCCGGCGCCCTGCCGGGGGACCGGGTCCGCGCCGAGATCACCAAATCGAAGCGCCGCTTCGCCGAGGCGCGGACGGTGGAGATGCTGCGGCCCGGGGCCGAGCGCATCGCCGACACCTGCGTCCACGAAGGCGAGCCCTGCCCCGGCGCCCCCTGGCAGGGACTCCCCTACGAGCGCCAGCTCGCCCACAAGAGCGAGCAGGTCGGCGACGCGCTGAAACGGATCGGCGGCCTCGAGGACTACGAGCTCGAGGAGATGGTGCCGGCGCTCGAGCAGTGGCGCTACCGCAACAAGCTCGAGTACTCCTTCGGCGAGCGCGAGGAGGGCGAGGAGGAGCTGCTGCTCGGCTTCCACGCCCGCGGACGCTGGGACCGGATCGTCGGCGTCGAGGACTGCCGGCTCGCCTCCGAGCCCGGCAACGCCGCCCGCAACGAGGTCCGCGAATGGGCCCGGCGCGAGGGGCTCCCGGCCTTCGACCGGCGAGCGCGCCAGGGGGTCCTGCGCAACCTCGTCGTCCGAGAGGGTTGGCGCACGAACCAGCTGCAGACGCGGCTGGTCACCTCCGAGGCCCAGTTCGCGAAGCCGCCCGTCGACCTCCACACGGTGATCGAGGGCGACTCCGGGAGCACCGAGGGCCCGACCGGCGCCCTCGGCGAGGAGCGCCTCAGCGAGGAGCTCTGCGGCCTCAAGCTCGAGATGTCCCACAACGCCTTCTTCCAGACCAACACCGAGATGGCCGAGCGCCTCTACGGCGGTCGCGGCCGAGTACGCGGGCCTCAGCGGCGGCGAGCGCGTCTTCGACCTCTACTGCGGGATCGGGACGATCGGGCTGACGATGGCGAAGGACGCCGGCGAGGTCTGGGGCCTGGAGATCGTCCCCGAGGCGATCGCCGATGCCGAGGCCAACGCGAAGCGCAACGGGATCGAGAACGCACGCTTCATGGTCGGCTCGGCCCGGACCGGCGTGCGGCCGCTTGTCGAGGAGGCCGGGAAGCCCGACGTCGTCGTCATCGACCCGCCTCGGGCCGGCCTCTCGCAGAAGATCATGCGGCGGGTGATCGAGTGCGAGGCGAAGCGGATCGTCTACGTCTCCTGCAACCCGACGACGCTGGCGCCGAACGCCGCCCAGCTCACCGAGGCCGGTTATAGGCTGCGCCGGGTGAGGCCGGTCGACATGTTCCCCCAGACCCCGCACATCGAGTGCGTCGCCGAATTTGAGCGAGCCGCCGGCGGAGGAGGCAGCTCTTGACCAGGGGCTTCGGCGTCGCCGCCGGCCTCGACCCCGAGGTCGCCCGACCGCTCGCCGCCCGCTGCGCCGAGCTCGGCTACGACTCGGTCTGGTCCAACGACCATCCCGGCGCCAAGGGCCTGGAGACCCTCGCCGAGTTCGCCGCCGCGGCCCCCGACATAGAGCTCGGCGTCGCCGTGATCGCCCTCGACCGCACCCCGCCCGAGCAGATCGCCGCCGACATCGAGCGCACCGGGCTCGACCGCTCCCGCCTCTGGCTCGGCGTCGGCGCCGGATTCTCGGAGAAGCCGCTGACGAAGATGCGCGAGGCGCTGCCCGAGCTGCGCGAGACCCTGCCCGGCGTCCGCCTCGTCCTCGCCGCGATGGGCCCGAAGATGTGCGCGCTCGCCGGCTCCTCCTACGACGGCGCCTTCTTCAACTGGATGACCCCCGGGTTCGCCGCCGGCGCCCGCGAGAAGGTCGAGGCCGGCGCCGCCGAGGCCGGCCGCGAGCCGCCGCCGGTCTTCGGCTACGTCCGCACCGCGGTCGGGGACGACGCCGCCGAGCGCCTCGCCAAGGAGGAGTCCTTCTACCGCGACCTCCACCCCGGCTACCGCAACCACTTCGACCGCCTCGCCGAGCCCGAGGGGACGGTCGGAGTCGCCGCCGCCGACGCAGATGACGCCCAGGCCCAGCTCTCCGCCTACGAAGCCCTCGACACGATCGTCGTCCGCGGCCTCGCCAGCGCCAACGTCGAGGCGATGACCGCGGTCGCCAAAGCCGCTGCTCCTCAATAGGGCCTCAACCGCGGCGCCCTGCTGACGGTCCGCGCAGCGCCGCCCGTCAGTAGGGCGGAAGGTCCTCGTACCAGCTGCCGAGGATCTTGAAGGAGCGCCAGAAGCGCTGCTTGGCGCCCTCCTCGTCGAGCGAGTCGTCGATGTCCGGGGTGTAGATGGCGTCGATCGTCGGCGTGAAGGCCTGGATCTCTCCCTCGCGGGCCTCGATCGGGCGCGAGAGCGGAACCTCGAGGCCGTTCAGGACCCGCAAGGCGGGTTCGCCCATGACGACGACGATCTTCGGCTGCACGATCGCGATCTCCTCGACCAGCCGCCGGATGCACTCTTCGGGGGCCAGGTCGGGCTCGGCGATCGGGCACTTGACGCAGAGGGTCCCGTAGACCACCAGCGGGTCGATCCCCAGCCGTTTGAAGCTTTTCATCAGGGCGTTGCCGGCGCGGCCGTAGTAGGCGACCCCCTCTTCGATCTCGGCGACGCCTGGGGAATGCTTGAGCATCAGGACGTCCGCCTGCGGGTGGCCGGAGCCGAGGACCGGCATCAGCTTGCCGCGCGGGCAGTGCGGACAGTCCTGGAGCTCGTGGGTGAGCTGGTTGAGCTCGCGTATCGCGCGCTCGAGGTACTTCTCGCGGATCTCGTCGTCGGTCGCCGGCATGCTCGGCGACATCTTTGACGGCACCGGCGCGGCTCCTTTCGCCGGCCCCGCCTGCATCAGCTCTTGCTCGCCGAACGGCTGCGCCGCGGACGCCCTCCGCGCACCGGCTTCGCGTCCGGGACCTTGCGTTTCGCCGCCTTCTGGCGGCCTTTGGTCTGCAGCAGCTTCAGCGCCTGCACGTAGACGAGGTTCTTGTGCTTGCGGGTGATGTCGGCGTCCCGCATCGCCTCGAGGAACTCGGCCGGCCCCTCGAAGTCGTGGATCCTGACCCGGACGCTGCCGAGCCCCTGGGCGACGTGGCTGTCCGAGCCGGCCCCGGGGACGATCCGGTACTTGCCGGCGAAGCGCTCCGCCTCCTCGTTGAAGGCGGTGACCGCGACCCGCGGGTTGAAGACCTCGAGGATGTCGATCTCCTCGACGATGTCGAGCAGGTGCTCGTAGTCGGGCACCGAGTGGAAGCGATCGAATGGATGGGGGACGTAGACGAGCCCCCCCTGGCGGCGGATCTCGGCGATCGTCTCCGCCATCGTCATCCCCTTGGCGATTTTCTCCTCGAGGAAGAGCCCGATCACCTCGCCCTGCTCGGCGGTCTTCACCTCCTCGGCGACGATCACCTTGATGTCGCCCATCTGCTCGGCGATCCTCCGCGCCTCGAGCGCCCCGGAGACCTCGTTGTGGTCGGTGATCGCGATCGCGCCGAGACCGCGGTCGCGCGCGGTCTCGAGCAGGACCTCGACCGGCGTGGCGCAGTCCGGCGAGTGGTCGGTGTGCATGTGGAGGTCGACCTCGATCAGCGGCCGCCCGGCGATCCGCTCGCGCGCCGCGGCGTCGCCGCTGCCGCTGTGGCGGCGGGCGGCGAGACGGCGGTAGATCGCCTCCAGCTCGGCCGCCGCGGCGGCCCAATCGCGCCCCGGCCCCGCCCCTTCGACGATCTCGTAGGGCCCCGGGAAGTAGCGCTCGAGCAGCTCCCCGGTCGCCGCGCTCGCCACCGTCCGGGCATCGAGGCGGCCGAGGAAGATCTCGACCAGCGGCCGCGCCACCTGGGTCGAGAGCACCCGCTCCTGGGGCGCGTGGAAGGTCGCGACGTTGAGCGAGTGGGAGTGGCGCAGGGCGGCGGCCGAGATCCGCGGTGCGAACGGCTCGTGGACGTGGACGATGTCGAACGGGGTCGAGGCGACGGTCTTCTTGACCCGGTCGCCGGAGCCGAGGACGTGGACCTCATGGCCGCGTTTGCGCAGCTCTCGCGCAACCCCGGCGACGTACTCGTTGACCTCGTTGCGAGTGCTCGTTCGGTGCGGCGTGACCTGGGCTATCGAGAGGGGCTCGATCGACACAGGTGCAGCATATGAGCCCGCGCCCGGCGGGCTCGGGCGCCTCAGGCCTCTGTCTTCGCCGCGCTCGCCACCGGCGTTTTCGCCCGCGCGAACTTGGCGATGAACTCCTCGGTCTGCTCACGCGCCTCGTCGTCGGGGCGCTGGCTGTGCGGCGACTTCATCAGGTAGCTGGACGGCCCGTCGAGCTGCCCGGCGATGCCGTTGTTGAGCGCCAGCTTGAGGATCCTGACGGCGTCGATCACGACGCCGGCGGAGTTCGGCGAGTCCCAGACCTCGAGCTTCAGCTCGACCGTCAGCGGCACGTCGCCGAAGGCTTTGCCCTCGACCCGGATGTGCGCCCACTTGCGATCGGTCAGCCAGGGGACGTAGTCGGAGGGGCCGACGTGGACGTCTTTGTCGGGCAGCTCGTGGCCCATGATTGATGTGACCGCGTTGGTCTTCGAGATCTTCTTCGAGTCGAGCCGCTCGCGCTCGAGCATGTTGTAGAAGTCCATGTTGCCGCCGACGTTGAGCTGCGAGGTCCGCTCGACCCGGACGCCGCGGTCGTGGAAGAGGCGGGCCAGCTGGCGGTGGACGATCGTCGCCCCGACCTGGGACTTGATGTCGTCGCCGATGATCGGCAGGCCGGCCTCCTCGAAGCGCTTGCCCCAGTAGTCCTCGCGGGCGATGAAGACGGGCAGGCAGTTGACGAAGCCGACCCCGGCCTTCAGAGCCTGCTCGACGTACCACTTGGTCGCGTCCTCGGAGCCGACCGGCAGGTAACAGACGAGGACATCGGCCTTGGTCTCCTTGAGGATGCCGACGATGTCGGCGGTCTCCCCCGGGGCTTTGGTGATCTTCTCTTTCAGGTACTTGCCGAGCCCGTCGTGGGTCATCCCCCGCTCGACCTTGACCCCGAGCTGCGGCACGTCGGCGAACTTGATCGTGTCGTTCTGCCCTGACCAGATCGCCTCGGAGAGGTCCTTGCCGACCTTCTCGGCGTCGATGTCGAAGGCGGCGACGAACTCGATATCGCTGACGTGATAGCCGCCGAGGTCGACGTGCATGAGCCCCGGCACTTCCTCGCCCGGGTCCGCGTCCTTGTAGTACTGGACGCCCTGGATGAAGGAGTTGGCGCAGTTGCCGACCCCGACGATCGCGACCCGGACCTTCTCGTCGGTCTGGGCGGCGCCGTTGCCTGAGCCGTTTGCTCCGTTGGTCTCACTCATGAAATTCGAAGTCCTTCCTCGGTCTCTGCTGGTTGGCAAAGCACACCCGCGGCCCGGGTCGGTTACAGCCCGGGCGGGCCGGCGGCCTCGCTGGAAAGCTCGTTACGCACATGCCAAACGCGCTGGATCACGGTCACGATGGTCAACGCCGCGATCGCGTAGATCGAGGGTGCCAGCAATTCGAAATCTCCGATTCCGGCGCCCTTGGCGAAGACCAAGCCGATCGAAAGTAGCACCACCCTGACCGGCCGCGTCGCCAACCCCACTTTGCATTCGACCCCGAGCGCCTCGGCCCGGGCCCGCGTGTAGGAGACCATCAGCGAGCCCAGCACCGCGACGACGCACATCGCGGCGGCGAAGTCGTTGCCGATCGCCGCGAAGTAGCCGGCGACCGCGGCCAGCACGATTCCCTCCTCGACCCGGTCAAGGGTCGAGTCGAGGAAGGCGCCGAACAGGGTCCCCTTGCCCGACATCCGCGAGTAGCGCCCGTC
The DNA here is from genome assembly GCA_963795295.1 of uncultured Solirubrobacterales bacterium. Taxonomy (GTDB): domain Bacteria; phylum Actinomycetota; class Thermoleophilia; order Solirubrobacterales; family 70-9; genus VRUE01. The sequence goes on along the minus strand of CAWCHE010000001.1, from coordinate 790,629 downwards.
GAGGGTGTCCATCACCGAGCCGAGGATGAAGGCGACGCCGGCGAGGAAGAAGAGCCGCTGGGTGACCAATGCGGCGGCCACGAGGTTGCCGATCAGGCCGACAACCGAGATCGCGTTCGGGGTCAGTCGGGACTCGATCAGCCGATCGCGAGCGTAGGCCCGGAGCTCCTGCCCGTTGCGGGCCTGGCGGCCGTTGCGACGACCGCCGGGAGCCCTGGGGGGCGCCGAAGGTTCCATTGCACGTGAGGCTATCGCCTGGGTCCGCCGCGACGAGGCTATGCCTCTGCCTCGCGGGCCCGCGACCCGACCCGCCACGACCATGCCTCGGGCCGGGCCCGGGCCAGCAGGCGGGACGCGACCAGGGCCGAGACCAGCGCGACGATCCAGCCGAGCGCGGCGTCGACCCAGTAGTGATTGGCGGTGACGATCACGACCCAGGTGATCAGCAGCGGCCAGGCGGCCCAGAACGCCCGCGCCCACCAGTGGCGGCAGACCATCACGCCGGTGCCGCCGATCATCATCGCGAAGGCGCAGTGCATGCTCGGCACCGCCGCGTAGGGGTTGATGAAGATCTTCGCCAGGGCCGAGTCGTGGTTGACGTTGGAGAAGTCGGTGATCGTGTCGACGAAGCCGTACTGGTGGAACATCCGCGGCGGCGCGGTCGGATACAGCGTGTAGCCGATCAGGGCCAGGCCCATCGAGACGACGAACATGTTGCGGACGAAGTAATAGGACTCGTTCCTGAACAGGTAGAGCCAGACGAGGAACCCGAGCGCGATCGAGAACTGGGCGTTGAGGTACATCTGGTTTGCGAGGTCGATCAGCCAGTGCGCAGGCAGGAAGAACGCCTGCAGGCTGGGCTCGAAGAAGGTGTGCGTCGTGCGCTCGAAATCGATCACCTGCTGGCCGTGGGCGATCGCGTCGGAGCGCTCCGAATCGGCGATTCCCCGAGCCAGCTCGTAGGCGATGTCGACGCCGATCAGGATGCCGAGCTGGCGGCCCGCATCGCCCCATCCCTGCGGCAATTTGGCCGTCATCCACTGGAAAGGACGAGACATTTGACAATTGTAGTCACCCGGTTAACGGCCCCGGGAAGCGCTAGAAGCGGGCCTCAGTCGAGGAAATCAAGGACCCGATCGACGACCCGCGGGTCGTCGATCCAGGGCCAGTGGCCGGCCCCCTCGACCGCCTCCAGCCGCGAATCCGGCAGCGCCTCGGCGTAGGCCTGGCCGAACCGGATCGGCAGGTAGGGGTCGCGGTCGCCCCAGACGACGAGCGAAGGGCAGGCGAGCCTGCCGAGGTTCTGGCCGGCGGCGGCGAGGAGGTCCGGGTCGGCGTGGCGGTAGAGGGCGAGCACGGCGCGGCCGGTTCCCTCGTCGTAGCGGTCCCAGATCATGTCGACGAACTCCGGCGGCATCGCGCTGCGGTCGCCGCGGGCCTGGCGCAGCAGCAGGGCCAGCCGGAACGGCTCGTCGCCCGGTCGAAGAGCTCGCCCAGGGGGCGGCGGCGCCAGATCTGCGCGATCCAGTGCCAGCGGTAGCCCGGCAGCAGCGGCACGCTGTTGAGGATCACGAGCCGCTCGACCTGCTCGGGACGTCGCTGGGCGCCGATCAGGGCCAGCCCGCCCCAATCGTGGACGACCAGCTTGCGCCTGGTGACCCAAGCTCATCGAGGCAGCGCTCGAGGAAGGCGGAGAGCCGTGCATCGAGTAGTCGAAGCGAGCCGGGTCGGCCGGTCGGTGCGTCCCCAGCCGGCATGTCGATCGCGATCGAGGGCCGCCGCGCCCATGAACGGAGCCAATCCTCGCCGTGGGTCGGGTTGCCGTGGCAGTAAACGGTCGGCGTCCCCTCGCCTTCGACGCGCCGGTAAAAGACGCGGATCCCGTCGAGCGCCAGCTCCCCCTCCTCGATCGCCGCCATCGCACCCACCATATTTGGCCGATAGCGTCGCGGGGATGACCTGGAAGCGGCCGAGCAGAAAGAGGGTGCGGGCGATCCGGGATCGGCTGCGGGAGATGTACGGGCGGCCGGTCAACGAGCCCCACGGGATGCCGATCGCGGAGCTGATCAGGACGGTGCTCTCCCAGCACACCAGCGACACCAATCGCGATCGCTCCTTCGCCGCCCTGCGCGATCGCTTCCCGACCTGGGAGGAGGTCCGCGACGCGCCGCTCGACGAGCTCGAGGAGACGATCCGCCCGGGCGGGCTCGCGAAGCAGAAGGCGCCGCGGATCCAGGCGATCCTCGAGCAGATCGGCGAGCCTCCCGACCTCGCCTGGCTGCAGTCCGCCTCCCGCGAGGAATCGCTCGAGTTCCTCCTGGCGCTGCCGGGGGTCGGGCGCAAAACGGCGGCCTGCGTCCTGATCTTCACCTGGGGGATCCCGGAGATCCCGGTCGACGTCCACGTCCACCGGGTCGGAGGCCGGCTCGGGCTGTTCCCGGCGAGCGCCTCGCTCGAGAAGGCCCACGATGAGATGCGGGCCGTCGTCGACCCGGAGGACGCCTACGAGCTGCACATGAACCTGATTCGCCACGGGCGCGAGCTGTGCCGACCGAAACCCCGTTGCGGGGAGTGCGCGCTACGCCGGATGTGCCCCTGGTACCGTGCCGCCCACAAATGAGCAGAAAAACGTTCGTCATCTTCGGGCTTCTGGTCGTCTTTCTCGCGGTCCTGATCCCCTGGCTCGTCTTCCGCTCCGACGGAGACGCGGCGCGGGGCGCCCAGGAGGTCCCGGCCGATCTGACCGAAGGCCAGACCCTGTTCCAGATCAACTGCGGCACCTGCCACACGCTCTACGCGGCTGGCACCGACGGCAACTTCGCACCGAACCTCGACGAACTCCTCGCCGGCTCCGGTCCTGCCGAAGGCAAGGAAGCGGTCGAAATGACCGAAGGCCGCGTCCTCAACGCGATCGAAAACGGCGTCGACGGCACCACCACCCCGGGCCGGATGCCGGCCGGGATCATCTCCGGCGAACAGGCCGAAGCGGTCGCTGAATTCGTCGCCCGCACCGCCGGCGAGGAATAAACAAAGCGCCGCGTCCTCCGCTGATTCGCGGGGGCACTGATGACAACCGGAGGTCTTGCCCCCGCGAATCAGCGTCCGGGCGCGGCTTGGGCGCCCGGTGGGACACTGAGAGCGGTTGAACCGCGTCTCATGATCTGCCATACTGCCACTTAGATTTCATAGGCATACGCAATAGAACCTTGGAGGTAGCAGCCAGTGGGTAAAACGATCGGAATCGACCTTGGCACGACCAACTCCTGCGTGGCGGTCCTGGAGGGCGGCGAGCCGACCGTCCTCGAGAACGCCGAGGGCGGGCGCACGACACCCTCTGTCGTCGCCTTCACCGAGTCCGACGAGCGGCTCGTCGGCACCGTCGCCAAACGCCAGGCGGTGATGAACCCCGAGAACACGATCTTCTCGATCAAGCGCTTCATGGGCCGCAAGGAGGCCGAAGTCAAAGAGGAGGAGACGATCGTCCCCTACGAGGTCGTCGCCGGCCCCAACGGCGATGTCCGCATCGACGTTCGCGACAAGCAGTACAGCCCCCCCGAGATCAGCGCGATGATCCTCCAGAAGCTGAAGACCGACGCCGAAGCGAAGCTCGGCGAAACGGTCGACGCGGCCGTGATCACCGTCCCCGCCTACTTCAACGACGACCAGCGCCAGGCGACCAAGGACGCCGGCAAGATCGCCGGCCTCGAGGTGAAACGGATCATCAACGAGCCGACCGCCGCCTCGCTCGCCTACGGCCTCGACAAAGAGAAAGCCGACCAGACGATCCTCGTCTTCGACCTCGGCGGCGGCACCTTCGACGTCTCCGTGCTGGAAATCGGCGACGGCGTCTTCGAGGTCAAGTCCACCGCCGGCGACAACCACCTCGGCGGCGACAACTGGGACAAAGCGATCGTCGAGTGGCTGGTCGCCGAGTTCAAACGCGACCAGGGCGTCGACCTCGCCGCCGACAAGAACTCGCTGCAGCGCCTCTACGAGGCCGCCGAGAAGGCGAAGATCGAGCTCTCCTCGACCCAGGAGACGCAGATCAACCTGCCCTTCATCACGGCGGTCGAGGGGCAGCCCAAGCACCTCGATCTGAAGCTCTCGCGCTCGAAGCTGAATGAGCTGACGGCCGATCTGCTCGAGCGCATCGTCGGCCCGGTGAAACGTGCCCTCGACGACGCCGAGGCGACGATCGACCACGTCGTCCTCGTCGGCGGCATGACCCGGATGCCGGCAGTCCGCGAGCGGGTCAAGGAGCTGACCGGCAAAGAGCCGCACCAGGGCGTCAACCCCGATGAGGTCGTCGCCGTCGGCGCCGGGATCCAGGCCGGCGTCCTCGCCGGCGACGTCAAGGACGTCCTCCTGCTCGACGTCACCCCGCTGACCCTCGGGATCGAGACCAAAGGCGGCGTGATGACGAAGCTGATCGAGCGCAACACGACGATCCCGACGAAGAAGTCGGAGACCTTCTCGACCGCGGACGACAACCAGCCCTCGGTCGAGATCCACGTCCTCCAGGGCGAGCGCGAGATGGCCAGCGGCAACAAGAGCCTGGGCAAATTCCAGCTCACCGGGATCCCCCCGGCGCCGCGCGGGCTGCCCCAGATCGAGGTCACGTTCGACATCGACGCCAACGGCATCATCGCCGTCACCGCCAAGGACCAGGGGACCGGCAAAGAGCAGAAGATCGAGATCAAATCCGGGTCCGGCCTCTCCGACGAGGAAATCCAGAGCATGGTCTCCGACGCCGAGTCACACGCCGATGAGGACCGCAAGCAGCGGGAGCTGGCCGAGGCGCGAAACCTCGCCGAGAACCTCGCCTACCAGTCCGAGAAACAGATCGAGGAGCTGGGCGACAAAGTCGACTCCTCGAGCAAGGAGGAGATCGAGGCGGCGATCAAGGACGTCCGCGACTCGCTCGAGTCCGGCTCCGCCGAGGAGCTCTCCTCGAAGACCGAGGCGCTGACGGCGGCGATGCAGAAGATCTCCGAGCAGATCTACGCCGCCGCCCAGGAGGAGCAGGCGGCCTCCGCTGACGGCGCAGCGACTACGTCGAGTGACGACGAGGACGATGAAGTCGTCGATGCTGAGGTCGTCGACGACGGTGAGGACAAATGAGCGCCCTGAGCAGGGTGGGCACCACCCCGGCATGCCCGGACGCGAAGCGGAGGAACCCGACCGCCCGCCCGCGGGTCCTGTCGCGCAGGAGGGCACGTCGTCCTCGCAAGCTGCGGGCGACGTCCCCTCGCGTCCAGCGCCACCCGGCGCGAAGGGGCGCGATCAGGTCGAGCAGGATCTGGACGCCCTCGTCGCTGCCGAGCAGCAGCGGGACGAGTACCTCGAACTCGCGAAGCGGACTCAGGCCGACTTCGAGAACTACCGAAAGCGGATGAGCGGCAGAGGTTCAAGGCGCCAGCGGTCCGCGGCAAGAGCGAAGTCGATCCGCGATGTCGTGCCGGTGCTCGACGACCTCGAGCGGGCGCTGCAGGCCGCCGGGCTCGACCCGGAGGGCGACTCCGAGGACGGGCTCGCGCACGGGGTGCTGCTCGTCTTCCGCAGCCTCCGCGAGACCCTCGTCCGCAACGGGATCGAGGCGCTCGACCCGACCGGCGAGCGGTTCGACCCGCAGTGGCACGAGGCGCTCTCGACGGTCGCCGCCGAGGGAGCGGAGAGCCGGCACCGTCGTCGAGACGATGCAGAAGGGCTACCGGCTCGGCGAGCAGCTGATCCGCCCCGCCCGCGTCGTGGTGGCTGCGTAAGGAGAGCGATTGGCCGACGACCTCTACAAGGTGCTGGGCGTCTCGAAGAAGGCCTCCGACGAGGAGATCAAGAAGGCCTACCGCAAGCTTGCCCGCGAGTACCACCCGGATCGCAATCCCGACGACGCCGGCGCCGAGGAGAAATTCAAGGAGGTCCAGGGCGCCTACGACACGCTCTCCGACTCCGAGAAGCGCGAGGCCTACGACTCCGGCGGCGCAAATCCCTTCGGCGGCTTCGGCGGCGGCCAGGGACAGAACCCGTTCGGCGGCGGCGGGCCGGGCGGCGGCTTCGGCGGGGTCGACCTCAGCGACATCCTCGGTGGGATGTTCAGCCGCGGCGGCGGCCGCCAGGCCCAGGCGCAGCAGGCGCGCGGGCGCGATCTCGAAACCGAGGTCAACCTCAGCTTCGACCAGGCCGTCAACGGGGCCCAGGTCAGCGTCACGGTCCCCAAGGAGGAACGCTGCCCGACCTGCCGCGGCAGCGGCGCCAAACCCGGGACCAGCCCGATCACCTGCCCCCGCTGCGAAGGCAGCGGCATCGATGCCCAGAGCCAGGGGATCTTCTCGATCAGCCGGCCCTGCCCGCAGTGCGGCGGCGCCGGGCAGATCATCGAGGACCCCTGCGAGACCTGCGGCGGCTCCGGCCTCACCCGCCAGAGCAAGCGCTACAAGGTCAACATCCCCGCCGGGGTCAAGAACGGGACCCGGATCCGGCTCGCCGGCAAGGGCGAGGCGGGGCCGCGCGGCGGCCCCAACGGCGACCTCTTCGTGACTACACGGGTCGCCGCCTCCCCGGTCTTCAAACGGCTCGACGGCGGCAACCTCGAGGTGACGGTCCCGATCAGCGTCTCCGAGGCTCTGCGCGGGGCGACGATCGAGGTGCCGACCCTGAACGGGACCAAACGGATCAAGGTCCCCCCCGGCACCACCCACGGCACCGTCCAGCGGCTGCGCGGCGAGGGGCCGCCGAAGCCGAAGGGCGGCGGCAACGGCGACGTCCGCTACCGGCTCGAGATCGAGGTCCCGAAGGAGCTCAGCGAGGAGCAGGCCGAGGCGGTCGAGAAGCTCGCCGAGGCGATGAACGGCGAGGACCCCCGGGCCGAGCTCCTGCGCAAGGCGGCGCGGAGATGAGCGGCCCGATGCGCCGGGTCCGGCGCGAAACGATCACCACCTCGATCGACGAGGAGCGCGGGGTCTTCATGATCTCGGTCGCCGCCGAGCTCGCCCACATGCACCCCCAGACCCTGCGGATGTACGAGGCGCGGGGCCTGATCGAGCCGCAGCGCTCGCCGAAGAACACCCGCCTCTACTCGCAGCGCGACGTCGAGCGGCTGCGCCGAATCCAGAGCATGACCACCGAGCGCGGCCTCAACCTGGCCGGGGTCGAAACGGTGCTCGAACTGGAAGAGATGCTCGCGAAAGCGCAGAAGGAACTCGAGCGGGCGCGCACCCGCGCCGCGGCGCTCGAACGCGAGGCGAAGGGCGGCTAGCCCCGCGGCTTCGCGAGGATAGGGCGCTTCAGGAGACCTCGAGCGCTTTCGCCATCAGGCGCTCGAGCTGCTGCAGGTCGCGATCGGAGAGGTTGTCGACGGCGGCGGGGGGTTGGTTGAGACGGCCGACGACGTCGCGCCGCATGCGCTTGCCCTCGTCGGTGAGGACCAGCAGCTTGACGCGGCGATCTTTCTCGTCGGCGCTGCGGCGGACGAGCCCTCGCTCCTCGAGGCGATCGGTGATCCCGGTCAGGTTCGAGCTGTCGCAGGCCATCGTCTCGGCGACCTCGCGCATCGGCCGCGGGCGGTCGAGCGCCTTCAGCACCATCAGCTGCGGCGGGAAGAGGTCGAACTCCCGGCAGAGGGCCATCATCTTCGGCCGCTGCAGGAGGAAGAGCTCGGCGAGCCGTTCCCAGGCGCTCGTCTCGAGCGCGCGGCGCTCGCGGCTTTTGGCGGGCGCCTTCCGGGTAGCTGCATCGGTGGCCTTGACCGCCATCACCGGGAAGAATAGCAGAGGACCTAAATAGTTTAGGACCTCAAATTTTGCTATACATCACGATCCACCTCGTCAGCCATCGAACCCCGGAGCGACCATGCAGGCATCTCCGAATCCCAACAGCATCGAAGCGGAGGGCCTGACCCGTCAGTTCAAGAACGGGCCGCTCGCCGTCGCCGGCATCGACCTCAGGGTCGAGCCGGGTGAGATCTATGGATTCCTCGGGCCCAACGGCGCCGGCAAGTCGACGACCGTCCACATGCTGACGACGCTGCTGCCGCCGACCGGCGGGATCGGACGAGTCGCCGGACACGACATCGCGACCGAAGGGCCGCAGGTCCGCGCCGCGATCGGAGCCGCGCTGCAGGAAGCGGCCCTCGACCCGCACCTGAGCGCGCGCGAGCACATGCGCCTGCAGACCGCCCTCCACGGTCTGCCGAAAGCCGAGCGGGTCAGCCGCGGCGACGCGCTGATCGAAAGGGTCGGCCTCTCCGACGCAGCCGATCGCAAGGTCGGCGGCTACTCGGGCGGGATGAAACGCCGCCTCGACCTCGCCCTGGCCCTCGTCCACGGCCCCCGCGTCCTCTTTCTCGACGAGCCGACGACCGGCCTCGACCCGCAGAGCCGGGCCGCGCTCTGGGACGAGGTCGCGCGACTGGCGGGCGACGAGGGCGTCACCGTGTTCCTCACCACCCAGTACCTGGAGGAGGCCGACCAGCTCGCCGACCGGGTCGGGATCATCGACGACGGGAAGATCGTCGCCGAAGGCACCCCGTCCGCCCTGAAGGCGCAGATCGGACGGCCCAGCCTCGAGGTCGTGCCGAGCACTCAGTCCGAGGGGGACCGGGTGCTCGCAGTGCTCGAGCGCTTCGGCGAGCGGGTTCCCGCCTCGCGGGAGGCGGTGGGCGTGCGCCTCGAGGGCGGCGGAGAGCAGATCGCCGACGTCGTCCGCGCGCTCGACTCGGAGGGCCTGCGCGTCGCCAACATCGAGCTGCACGCGCCCAGCCTCGACGACGTCTTCCTCGAGAAGACCGGGCGGCACCTCGAGGGAGCCGGCGACGCCCCCGATGCCGAGGGCGAGATTGCGGGAATGCCGGAGGCGGGACCATGAGCGGCGCCGCCGTGGCACTGCCGGCTGCGGGGAGCAGCCGCTCGCCGCTCAGCACCCAGGTCCTGACGCTCGCCGGCCGCGCCGTACTGCGCACCCTGCGCCAGCCGGCGATGATCGTCCCCAGCCTCGTCTTTCCCCTCTTCCTCTTCGCCGTCAACAGCGCCGGTCTCAGCGCGGCCACCCAGATTCCCGGCTTCCCGACCGACTCCTACCTGACGTTCGCCATCGCCGTGCCCTTCATCCAGGGCGCGCTCTTCTCGACCATGAACTCCGGCCAGGCGCTGGCCGAAGACATCGAGAACGGGTTCTTCAACCGGCTCGCCCTGACGCCGATGCGCGGCTCGGCCCTGATCGCCGGGCAGCTCGGCGGCCTGATCGTGATCGGCCTGATCCAGGCCACCGTCTACCTCGCCGTCGGCCTCGCGGCGGGCGCCCACTTCGAGGCCGGGCTGCTCGGCGTCCCGGTCCTCTTCGCGCTCGCGATCATGGTCTCGATCGGCTTCGGCGGAATCGGCATGTGCATGGCGATCCGGACCGGCTCCGGCGAATCGGTCCAGGGGATGTTCCCGCTGCTCTTCGTCTTCCTCTTCTTCAGCTCGATCTCGCTGCCCCGCAACCTGATCCAGCAGGACTGGTTCCAGACGATCGCGACGATCAACCCGGTCAGCTACCTGATCGAGGGCGTCCGCAGCCTCTTCGTCTTCGGCTGGGACGGCGAGGCGCTGGCCCTCGCCTTCGGCGTCGCCACCGCGCTGATCATCGGCTCGATCTCGATCGCCTCGATCGCCCTGCGCGAGCGGATGGTGCGCTCGTGACCGGCTCCGACTACCGCTCCGCGGCGCTCGGGATCGCCTGGCGCAGCCTCCACAACGCCTTCACCAAACCGGCGATCCTCTTCCCCTCGATGATCTTCCCGCTCTTCTTCCTCGCCGCCTTCGCCGGCGGCCTCTCGGCGGTGTCCGACACGCCCAACTTCAACTATCCCGAGGGCTACACGACGTTCGTCTTCGGCTTCGTCCTGCTCCAGTCCTCAGCCCTCGGCGGCGTCTTCACCGGCTTCTCGATCGCCGCCGACTTCCAGTTCGGGATGGGCCGCAGGATGCTGCTCGCGACCCGGCACCGGACCTCGATCGTCGTCGGCTACGCGATCACGGCGATCGTCCGCATTCTCGTCACCTGGGTCGTGATCACGATCGTCGCCCTGCTCGCGGGCATGCAAATCGGCGGCTCGCCGCTGGAGGTCGTCGGCCTCTACCTGCTCTCGCTGACGATCAACGTCGTCGCCCTGCTCTTCGCCAGCGGCATCGCGCTGCGCCTCCGCACACTGCAGGCCGGGCCGCTGATGCAGTTCCCGGTCTTCATCCTGCTCTTCCTGACGCCGGTCTACGTGCCGCAGGCACTGCTCGCCGGCTGGGTCTCCCACGTCGCCAGGGTCAACCCTCTGACCCTGATCCTCAACACCAACCGCGAGCTGCTCGCCGGCCAGTCGGCGAAGATCATCGCCGCCTACGTCGTCGCTTTCGGCCTCATCGCCCTGCTCTCGACCTGGGCCGTGACCGGGATGCGCCGCGCCGAAACGGCCGGATAGCGGCCGGCGCCGCCCGGCGCCTCCTAGAATCCCGACAGGTGCAGCCCGACCGATTCACCGTCAAGTCTCAGGAAGCGGTCGCCGCGGCGCAGGCGCTGGCAGCCGAGCGGCGCAACTCCGAGGTCACCCCCGCCCACCTGCTGGTCGCGCTGCTGCGCCAGGAGGACGGGCTGGTCGTGCCGATCCTGCAGAAGCTCGGCACCGACGTCGCGGCCCTGACGGCGCGGGCGGTGCAGACGGTCGAGGACCTCCCGAAGCTGGCGGAGACGACCGAGGTGCGGCCGTCCTCGGCGCTCGTCTCGACCCTGCAGGCGGCCGAGCGGCAGATGGCGAAGCTCGGCGACGAGTACATCTCCGCCGAGCACCTCCTCCTCGCCCTCACCGAGGGGGCCTCCGGCGTCGCCGACCTGCTGCCCGACCGCGGCTCGCTCGAGAAGGCGGTCGCCGAGGTCCGCGGCCCGCACCGGGTCACCTCGCCGAACCCCGAGGACAGCGTCCAGGCGCTGGAGAAATTCGGCCGCGACCTGACCGCCGAGGCCGAGAGCGGAAAGCTCGACCCGGTGATCGGCCGCGACGAGGAGATCCGCCGCGTGATCCAGGTCCTCTCCCGCCGCACGAAGAACAACCCGGTGCTGATCGGCGACCCCGGCGTCGGCAAGACGGCGATCGTCGAGGGGCTGGCGCAGCGGATCGTCGACGGCGACGTCCCTGAGAGCCTCCGCGACCGCCGCGTGATCGCGCTCGACATCGGCTCGCTGCTGGCCGGGTCCAAATACCGCGGCGAGTTCGAGGAGCGGCTGAAAGCGGTCCTGACCGAGGTCCAGGACGCCGAGGGCCAGATCGTCCTCTTCCTCGACGAGCTGCACACGATCGTCGGCGCCGGCGCGGCCGAAGGAGCCGTCGACGCAGCCAACCTGCTGAAGCCGATGCTGGCGCGGGGCGAGCTGCGCGCGGTCGGAGCGACGACCCTCGACGAGTACCGCAAGCACATCGAGAAAGACGCGGCGCTGGAGCGGCGCTTTCAGCCGGTCGTCGTCGGCGAGCCCGACATCGCCGACACGATCGCGATCCTGCGCGGCCTCAAGGGCCGCTACGAACAGCACCACGGCGTCCGCATCACCGACTCCGCGGTCGTCGCCGCGGCGACCCTCTCCGAGCGCTACATCGCCGACCGATTCCTCCCCGACAAGGCGATCGATTTGATCGACGAGGCCGCCTCGCGGCTGAAGATCGAGATCGACTCGATGCCGACCGAGATCGACGAGGTCGAACGCCGGGTCCAGCAGTTCGAGATCGAGCGCACGGCGCTCGACAAGGAGACCGACGACGCCTCGCGCGCGCGGCTCGAGGCGCTCGACGCCGAGCTCGCCGAGCTACGCGAGAGCTCGGCCGAGCTGAAAGCGCGCTGGCAGAACGAGAAGGAGGCGATCGACGCGATCAACGACGCGCGCGAACGCCTCGAGGAGTCGAGCCTGGAGCTGGAGCGGGCGAACCGCGAGGCGAACCTCGAGCGGGCGGCCGAACTCCAGTACGGCGAGATCCCGGAGCTCGAGAAGGAGGTGGAGAAGCAGGAGGCGCGGCTGGCGGAGCTGCACGAGTCGAGCGGCTCGATGCTCGCCGACGAGGTGACCGAGGAGGACGTCGCCGAGGTGGTCGCCAAATGGACCGGGATCCCGGTCAGCCGGCTGCTCGAGGGCGAGGTCGAGAAGCTGATCCACATGGAGGAGAGGCTGCACGACCGGGTGATCGGCCAGGACGAGGCGATCTCCGCGGTCTCCAACGCTCTGCGCCGCTCCCGGGCCGGGCTCTCGGACCCAGACCGGCCGATCGGCAGCTTCCTCTTCCTCGGCCCGACGGGGGTCGGCAAGACCGAGCTGGCGAAGAGCCTGACCGAGCTGATGTTCGACTCAGAGCAGGCGATCATCCGCCTCGACATGTCGGAGTACATGGAGAAACACACGGTCGCCCGCCTGATCGGCGCCCCGCCCGGATACGTCGGCTACGAGGAGGGCGGGCAGCTGACCGAGGCGGTGCGCCGCCGCCCCTACGCCGTCGTCCTCCTCGACGAGATCGAGAAGGCCCACCCCGATGTCTTCAACACGCTGCTGCAGATCATGGACGACGGCCGCCTCACCGACGGCCAGGGCCGCACCGTCTCCTTCACCAACACCGTCCTGATCATGACCTCGAACGTCGGCAGCGACCGCATCGTCGGAGACCAGGTCGACGAGGCGATCCGCGAGCAGATCGAAGAGGTGCTGGCGGCGACCTTCAAGCCCGAGTTCCTCAACCGGATCGACGACACGGTCATCTTCCACCGCCTCTCGAAGCAGGACATCGGGCGCATCGTCGAGCTCCAGGTCGCACAGCTGATCGGCAGGGTCAGCGAGCGAGGCCTAAAGGTCGAGTTGACGGTTAGGGCGAGGGAACTTCTCGGCAATCTCGGCTACGACCCCACCTATGGGGCCCGGCCCCTGAAGCGGGTGATCCAGAAGCAGCTGGTCGACCGCCTCGCCCTGGCGATCCTCGAGGGCGATTTCGCCGAGGGCGACGAGATCGAGGTCGACGCGGGGGACGGCGAGCTGATCTTCGCCCAAGCCGCCAAATCGACCGGTTAACAGAGTTGTTACTTAGGCACCGCTAAAGATCGACTGTTATCCAGGGTCACGCAGGGATGGGAATCGTGGTCCACTTATGCAGGAATCCGCGCGGGAAGCCGAATTCCTCCTAATCTCCTTGAAAGCGCCGAAAATGCCGAACCTACGCCGACGCAAGTCCCCCGCCCGCCCCGCGGGCTCCGCCCCCCTGCGGTCCACGCTGGCCCATGCCGCCTGGACCGTCGAGGATCGCGTCGTCTGGGGCACCGCCGACTTCGTCCGCAGCCACTCCGGCGCCGTCCGGGGCCCCTTCCGTCGGCTCATCGAGGCGGTCAAGGGACCGGCCCAGCGGAGTGCCTGGGAGGTCGATCGCCGTGTCGTCTGGCCGATCCAGCAGGAGACGTCGACCTGGAGCAGGCCGGCGCGCACCGGGGCCCTCGCCGTCGCCATCGTCCTGGCCGCCGCCGGAGCCGCCGCCGGCGTGATCGCCTCCAACCCCTCCAGCACGAGCGAGTCGGCCCCGGTCCAGGCCGCGGCTCCGATCTCCCCCGCCCCTGTCGCCGCCGCGCCGGCCGCATCGGCGATTGCCGGCGCCAAAGCCGAAGGCCCGATCCTCCACGGCGCCCAGCCCGAATTCACCCCTGAGTCCGACGCGGGGGTCAACCCCACTCAGGGGCAGGCCGAAACCGGCGCCGGCGCCGACTCGACGACGAGCTCGAAGACCGCGACCTCAACCACCTCTCCACAGTCCGACTCGGCGAAGGCCGCGGCCACTGGAGCGATCGCCGGCCCTGAAGCGGTCGCCGTCGCCCGCCGGTTCGCAGGGGCATTCGTCCTCTACGAGACCGGCAAGACCGACGCCAACGTGAAGAAGGTCTTCGGCGAAACCGCGACGCCCGACCTCGAGAAGGCGCTCCTGCGACGGCCGCCACGGCTGCCGGCCAACGTCAAGGTGCCTCAGGCGAAGGTCCTGAACATCGTCCCCGGGCCGAGCAACGGCGCCGGATCCTTCATGCTCAGCGTCTCGCTGCTGCGGGTCGGAGTCACCAGCGAGCTAAAAGTCGAAGTGCAGAATTTCAAGCACGAGGCCCGAGTGGCCGACATCAAGGGATAGATGGAACGCTGGAAAAAGACACTCGCGCTGGGAGGCTTCGCGGCCGCCCTGATCGCATCCTCGGGAATCGCCGCGGCATTGCCCTCCGAAGAAGCGACGCCGCCGCCCCCGGCGAGCGCCGCCGAAGCGCCTGCCGTCGCTCCGGCCCCCACCCCGACGGCGCCGGTCGCGACGCCGCCCGTGACCGAACCCGAACCGGCGGCGACGGCCCCGGCCGTCAAACAGGGCGACACGCTGGCCGCTCCTCCCGTCGAAGAGGCCGAGGCGCCGAGCCCGTCCAAAGGAAGCGCGGGGAGCCACGGCAGCTCGAGCCCGAACGGGGGCAATAAGACCGGCGGCAATGTCGCCAGCGGCGGCACCGCCGCCTCTCCCGGGTCATCCCCGAGCGACGAAGCTGCTGAAGAAGCTGAAGCGGAAGGCGGAACCGAAGCGGGAGAAACGCCGATCCTGCCGGCGCCGGGCGAACCGTTTGAAATCCCCTCGATCCCGAGCTCTGGCTGCGCCTCCTCAGGGGTGCCGCCGGTCCTGATCCCGATCTATCAGCGCGCCGCCGCCACCTACGGCCTCGGCCCTCAGGGCGCCGCCGTACTGGCCGGCATCAACGCGATCGAGACCGCCTTCGGGACAAACCTCAACATCTCCTCCGCCGGCGCCCAGGGCTGGATGCAGTTCATCCCCTCGACTTGGGAAATGTATGGAACCGACGCCAATGGGGACGGGGTCCGCGACCCCTACAACCCCGAAGACGCGATCTTCTCCGCCGCCCGCTACCTGAGCGCCGCCGGCATGCCCGGCGACACCTACGGGGCCATCTACTCCTACAACCACGCCGACTGGTACGTCGCCGAGGTGCTCGCCAACGCCGCCTGCTACTCGAGCATCGGCGGCGCCACCGGCGGCGCCTTCTCGCTGGCGCCGCAGATGCAGGTGCTGAGCTGCACGCCCGCCAAGAGCTGGCGCGACGCGATCCCCGACGAATACCTCTCCGCCTTCGAGGGCGCCGCCGCCCGCTATGAACTCGGCAAACGCGGGGTCTGGGCGCTGGCCGCGGTCGCCCGCCTCGAGTCGAACTACGGCAAGGGGATGGGCAAGCTCCAGATGCAGAAATACGGGCCGCTCGGCCTCGACGGGACCGAGTGGAAGACCTACGCGGTCGACGGCGACGAAGACGGCCACATCAGGCGCTCCGACCCCGCCGACTCGGCCGCCACCCTGGCCCGTCTGATCTGGTCGCGCGGCAGCATCCGCGCCGGCATCTTCACCCACAACCAGGCCTCCTGGTACGTGCAGGCGGTCCTCGCCGACGCCAACCAGGTCGAAGGCGGCTGCAAGGTCACAGAAGCCGACTACTCGGTCTCCCTCCCCGGCGCCGCCGCGGCGACGATCAACTGGGAAAACCTGACCCTCTCAAATGACCTCGAGCTGCACGACCTGACCGGCGGCCTGATCGACCCGCGCATCGTCGGGCTGATCGGGGCGATCACTCAGGAACACCAGCTGACGATCTCGGCCCTGCGCTCGGACCACTCCGAAATGACCGCCAGCGGCTACGTCTCCAACCACTTCTACGGCCGGGCGATGGACATCGCCTCCGTCGACGGCGTCTCCTGCACCGACACCGCGGTCGACGCGCCCTGCGCCAACCTCGCCCGCACGCTCGCCTACCTGCCTGCCCCGGCCCACCCGACGGAGCTCATCTACTGCTTCGACGTCGACGGCCCCGGTGAAGCGTTCGCGCTTCCCGACCACTGCGATCACGTTCACGTCGGCTTCGACGGATAGGTAAGGGAAGGAGGGGGTTCCCTCGTCCGGAAACCCGCCCCTTCGGAGCTCACAAGTTCCCGGACGAGGGAACCCCCTCCTTTCGCGTAACGTTCGGCGCGAACCCGCGGAAGGAGATCGCAATGCCCACTTACGTCATGCTCACCAACTTGACCTCGGACGGGGTCCGCACGCTGAAGAACAACCCGGGACGGGTCGCCGAGGTGAACAAGGAGGTCGAGCAGATCGGCGCCAAGGTCGTCAGCCAGTACGCGACCCTGGGCCAGTACGACTTCGTCACCGTCGTCGAGGCGCCTGACGACCAGACGATGGCGAAGATCTCGGTCGAGCTCGGCTCGCGCGGGACGATGACGAGCCAGACGCTGTCGGCGATGACGGCCGAAGAGCTGGCCTCGGCGCTTTAGTGAAGGTCCTCGTCGTCGGCGGCGGCGGTCGCGAGCACGCGATCGTCCGCGCCCTCGCCCGCTCAGCCCACGCCCCGGAGCTGCTCTGCGCCCCGGGCAACGCGGGGATCGCAGCCGACGCCGAGTGCCTGCCCGAGGTCGGCGCCGAGGACGTCGCGGCGATCGTCGCCACGGCGGTCGCCCGGCGCGTGGACCTCGTCGTCATCGGCCCCGAGGCGGCGCTGGTCGCCGGCGCCGTCGATGCCCTCGCCGAGGCCGGGATCCCCGCCTTTGGGCCGAGCGCCGCGGCGGCCGAGCTGGAGGGGTCGAAGGCCTTCGCCAAGGAGCTGATGCGCGAGGCCGGGGTGCCGACCGCCTCCCATGTCCTGCTCCGGACCCGCGAGGAGAGCCTCGCTCAGGCGGCGGCCTCCTCCTACCCGGCGGTGCTGAAGGCCGACGGCCTCGCCGCGGGGAAGGGCGTGATCATCTGCGAGTCCGAGGAGGAGGCGCGGGCGGCGATCGACGTCTTCTTCACCGAGCAGCGCTTCGGGGCCGAGATGCCGGTCGTCCTCGAGGAGTTCCTCGAGGGCGAGGAGCTGTCGATGCTCGCGATCTGCGACGGCGAGAACGTCGTCCCGCTAGCCCCCGCCCAGGACTACAAGCGGATCTTCGACGGCGACCAGGGCCCGAACACCGGCGGCATGGGCAGCTACTCCCCCGTCCCCGGCTTCGAGCAGGTCGAGGTCGAGGAGATCGTCGACCTCGTCCACCGCCCGGCGCTGGCGGCGATGGCGGACATGGGCCGCCCCTTCCACGGCGTCCTCTACGCCGGTTTGATGATCGGCCCCGAGGGCCCCCGGGTGCTCGAGTTCAACGCCCGCTTCGGCGACCCCGAGACCCAGGCCGTGCTGCCGCGACTGCGCACCGACCTGGTCGACCTCTGCGCCGCCGCCCGCGAGCCGGGAGGCCTGGCGGGGATGAGCGCCGAGTTCGGCGAGGACTGGGCGGTGACGTTGGTGCTCGCCTCGGCCGGGTACCCGCTGTCCTCCTCGAAGGGGGACGCGATCCGCGGCCTCGCCGAGGCGGCGGAGCTCGCCGAGGTGACCCACGCCGGAACCGCCGAGCGCGACGGCGAGATCATCACCGCCGGCGGCCGGGTGCTGAACGTGACCGGGCTGGGGCCGACGCCGACCTCCGCGCGCGCATCTGCCTACGATGCCGCCAGC
This sequence comes from uncultured Solirubrobacterales bacterium, assembly GCA_963795295.1. Lineage (GTDB taxonomy): Bacteria > Actinomycetota > Thermoleophilia > Solirubrobacterales > 70-9 > VRUE01. The sequence goes on along the minus strand of CAWCHE010000001.1, from coordinate 773,080 downwards.
CGTATCTCCTTTGACGGCATGCAATTGCGCACCGACATCGCCACACGCGCCGCCGAGCGCGTTCCAGGCTGATCCAGAGAGGACAAATGAGCGAGATCTCAGAGGACCCGCTGCCCACGGAGCCGGAGACGCTGCCGGCCGTCGAGGAGGCGTTTGACGACATCAGCCCCGATGAGCCGCTGGTCGGGATCATCATGGGCTCCAAGAACGACAAGCCGAAGATGGAGCCGGCCGAGAAGGCGCTGGAGGAAGCCGGGATCCGCTGCGAGGTACGGGTGATGAGCGCCCACCGCGACCCCGAGCTGGTCACCGAGTACTGCACCAACGCCCGCATGCGCGGCCTCAAGGTGATCATCGCCGGCGCCGGGATGTCGGCGGCGCTGCCCGGCGTCGCCGCCGCCCACACCGACCTGCCGGTGATCGGCGTCCCGATCCTCGGCAAGAGCCTCGGCGGCCTCGACGCCCTGCTCTCCGCGGTGCAGATGCCGCCCGGGATCCCGGTCGCCTGCGTCGCCATCGACGGGGCGAAAAACGCCGGCGTGCTGGCGGCGAGGATCATCAACGCGTGATCCCTCGCTACACGCGCCCTGAGATGGGCGAGGTCTGGTCCTCGGAGAACAAGATGGCCTGCTGGCTCGAGGTCGAGCTGGCGGCGACCGAGGCCTGGGCGGAAGAGGGGGCGGTGCCGGCCGAGGCCGCGGAGGCGGCGCGGGCGAACGCCGCCTTCACGGTCGAGGCGGTCGATGAGCGCGAGCGGGTCACCGACCACGACGTCGCCGCCTTTGTCGACGTCGTCGCCGCCTCGGTCGGCGAGCACGGGCGCTGGATCCACTACGGCCTCACCTCCTCCGACGTCCTCGACACCGCCCTCGCCGTGCAGCTCAAGCAGGCCGGCGAGGTCCTGATCGCGAGCGCGCTCGAGTACCGCGACGCGCTGATCGCGCGGGCCTTCGAGCACCGCGACACACTTTGCGTCGGCCGCACCCACGGCGTCCACGCCGAGCCGACGACCTTCGGCCTGCGCCTGGCCGGCTTCGCCTTCGAGGCCGACCGCAACGTCGGCCGCCTCCGCGACGCCTTCGAGCAGCTCGCCTTCGGCAAGCTCTCGGGCGCGGTCGGCACCTACGCCTCGGTGCCGCCCACCGTCGAGGCGCGGGTGATGGAGCGCCTCGGCCTGCGGCGCGAGGACGTAGCCACCCAGGTCGTCCCCCGCGACCGCCACGCGGTGCTGACCTCGCGGATCGCGATCGCCGGCGGCGGCCTCGAGCGCTTTGCGACCGAGGTCCGCAACCTGCAGCGGACCGAGGTGCGCGAGGTCGAGGAGCCGTTCGCGGCCGGCCAAAAGGGGTCCTCGGCGATGCCCCACAAGCGCAACCCGATCCGCACCGAGCGGATCACCGGCCTCTCCCGCGTCCTCCGCGGGTACGCCCAGACCGGGCTCGAGAACATCGCCCTCTGGCACGAGCGCGACATCTCCCACTCCGGCGCCGAGCGGGTGATCCTCCCCGACTCGACGATCGGGCTCGACTACATGCAGCACCTGGCGGCGGGTGTTGCGGCGGGGATGACGATCCGCCCCGAGCGGATGCGCGAGAACCTGGCCGGGACCCACGGCGCGCTCTTCAGCCAGCGCGCCCTGACGGCGCTGGTCGAGGCGGGCCTGACCCGCGACGACGCCTACCGCGTCGTCCAGGAGAACGCCCAGCGCGCCTGGGACACCGGCACCGAGTTCCGCGAGCTGCTCGAGGCGGCGGAGACTCCCGACCTCGACCTCGACGCGATCTTCGACTACGACGCCTACCTGACCCACCTGCCGGAGATCTTCGAGCGCCTCGAAGCGCTGGGCTAGGGTGCCGCCGATGATCCTCTACACCTGCGGCCAGAAGAAGACGGGGCCGAGCTTCGCCCACCCGTGCGCGAAAGCGGGCAAGGCGCTCGACGCCGCCGGCTACGAGTACGAGATCAGGACCACCGGCGGCTACCGCCTGATGCCCTGGACCTGGGGCAGCCGCGAGGAGGACCGGGCCGAGGTCAAGAAGCTGAGCGGCACCAACGAGGTCCCGATCCTCGTCCTCGACGACGGCGAGGTGATCTCCGGCTCGGGCACGATCGCGAGCTGGGCGAAGGAACACCCGGCGGCGAAGGCCCTCGCCAAGAGCCGCTCCTAGACGGCTACGAGGTCCGGCTCGCGGGCCGGATGGCGCCCGGTGAGGACGACGCGGGTGCCGTCCTTCGGCGAGAGGGTGACGTTGCGGCGGGCGACCCGCTCGGGCCGCGGGTCGGCCTTGCGGAGCTCGCAGCGGGTCAGCACCTCACGCAGCGCGATCCGCATCTCGAACTCGGCGAAGGCGCCGCCGATGCAGCGCCGGACGCTGCCTCCGAAGGGGATCCAGCCGTAGGTCTCGGGGCCCTCCTCGAGGAAGCGCTCGGGGCGGAAGGCGAAGGGCTCCGGGTAGAGGTCGGCGCGGGTGTGGACGAGCCAGATCGCCGGGGTGACGTCGGTGCCGGCGGGCAGGGTGATCCCGTCGGCGACGAGGTCCTTGGTCAGGCGCCGGCCGGCGAGCGGGACCACGGGCCGCAGGCGCAGCGACTCGGTGATCGTCGCCCGCAGGTAGTCGTCCTCGCCGTCCTCGAGCGAGGCGCGTAGGCGCTTCATCGGCTCCGCGTGGCGGAGCAGGAGGTCGAAGGTCCAGGCGAGGCCCGTGGCCGTCGTCTCGTGACCGGCCAGGAGCAGGGTCATCAGCTGGTCGCGGAGGTCGGTGTCAGTCATCCCATCGCCGTCCTCGAAGCGGGCGAGGATCAGCGCCGAGAGCATGTCGTCGCGGTCCTCGAGATCTCCCTTGAGGCGGTGCTCGGCGATCTCGGCGTAGAGGAGCTTGTCGATCTCCCCGAGGCGATCCTCGAACCGGGCCATCGGGTTGCCGCCTCCGACGCGGCTCGTCGTCAGGGCGCGCAGTTGCGTCGAGACCGAGGAGGTGTCTTCCAGCAGCCCGTTGAGCAGCTTCCGCAGGCGCTCCAGGCGGGCTCCCTCGGAGACTCCGAAGACGACCCGCAGGATCACCTCGAGGGTGATCGCCTGCATCCGCGGGTGCAGAGCGAACTCCGAGTTCAGCTCCCAGCTGTCGATCTCAGAGTCGACGATCTCGCGGACTATCGGCTCGTATGAGCGCATCCTCTCTCCGTGGAAGGCGGGGAGCATCAGCTTGCGGTGCGCGAGGTGGTCGGTCCCTTCGAGAAGGAGCAGCGAGCGCGAGCCGAGGATCGGCTCGAGGAAGACGTTGCGGCCCGGCGGCAGGCCGTGCCCGGGCTCGGTGTAGAGGGCTTTGATCGCCGCCGGGTCGGAGAGCAGGACCATCGGCCGCTCGAACCCGAGGAAGTTGAGGCTGAAGCTGTCGCCGAGCTTCTGGCGGCAGTCCTGCATGAACGCGAGGGGACGGAAGGCCCAGGACAGCGTCTGGCGCAGCGACCCCATCGACGGTTCGGGCGGAAGCATCTGGCCGGAAGGATCGCAGACTGGCCGCCTGGCCAGTCGAGTCGTCCGCTTCGTGGACGGTTAGCATCGGGCCATGACTCCCGCACTGCAGGATCTGAAGCTTCATTCCTCCGGAAAGGTCCGCGAGATCTACGAGTGGGAGGACGACCTCCTGATGGTCGCCTCCGACCGGGTCTCCACCTACGACGTCGTGATGCCGACGCCGATCCCCGACAAGGGCAAGGTGCTGACCCAGATGTCGCTCTTCTGGTTCGAGCTGACCGCCGACATCGTCCCCAACCACCTGATCTCCGAGGACGTTCCGGAAGAGGTCGCCGACCGGGCGATGCGGGTCCGCAAGCTCGAGATGTACCCGGTCGAGTGCGTCGTCCGCGGCTACCTCTCGGGGTCGGGCTGGAAGGAATACAAGTCCGGCGGCGCGGTCTGCGGGATCGAGCTGCCCGAGAACCTGCTCGAGTCCGACAAGCTGCCCGAGCCGATCTTCACCCCGGCGACGAAGGCCGATATCGGCGACCACGACGAGAACGTCGACTTCGAGCGGGCGGCTGAGATCGTCGGCGACCGGGCGCTGCTCGAAGAGCTGCGGCGGGTCTCGATCGAGGTCTACACCAGGGGGGCCGAGCACGCGGCGGAGCGGGGGATCATCCTCGCCGACACCAAGTTCGAGTTCGGCCGGCACGCGGGCGCCGAGATCGTCCTCGCCGACGAGGTGCTGACGCCCGACTCATCCCGCTTCTGGCCCGCCGACCGCTACCAACCCGGCCAGACCCAGCCCTCCTTCGACAAGCAGTTCGTCCGCGACTGGGCCGACGAGACCGGCTGGGACCACAAGCCACCGGCGCCGGAGCTGCCCCCCGACGTCGTCGAGCAGACCCGCGGCAAGTACGTCGAGGCCTACGAGCGGCTCTCGGAGCGAACCTTCTAGATGACCAGGGCGAGGGTCCTGATCCGGCCCAAGGAGGGAATCCTCGACCCGCAGGGCAAGGCGGTCGAGCGGGCGCTGCCGGCGCTCGGTTTCGAGGGCGTCGAGCACGTCCGCGTCGGCCGCATGGTCGAGCTCGAGGCGGAGAGCCCGGAGCGGCTCTCGGAGCTCTGCGAGAAGCTGCTCGCCAACCCGTTGATCGAGGACTTCGAGATCGAAACGCTGTGATCTGGGGGGTCCTCCAGTTCCCTGGGTCGTGTGACGAGCGGGACGCCCTCGCCGCCTGCTCGCGGCTCGGCGAGGCGCGGCTGATCTGGCACGAGGAGGACGACCTCGGCGACGTCGACGCGGTCGTCGTCCCCGGCGGCTTCTCCTACGGCGATTACCTCCGGGCCGGGGCGATCGCCCGTTTCTCGCCGGCGATGGAGGCGGTCGCCGCCTTCGCCCGCGAGGGGGGGCCGGTGCTCGGGATCTGCAACGGCTTCCAGGTCCTCTGCGAGGCCGGCCTCCTCCCCGGCGCCCTCCTCCTCAACTCCGAGCTGCGCTTCATCTGCCGCCAGGTCGACCTGATCGCCGACGAGGGCGAGCGCCTCTCGATCCCGGTCAAGCACGGGGAAGGGCGCTTCTGGGCGCCGGAGGACGTCCTCGACGAGATCGAGGCCGGCGGCCAGGTCGCCTACCGCTACGCCCCCGGCCAGAACCCCAACGGCTCCTCCCGCGACATCGCCGGAGTTCGGAACGAGGGCGGCAACGTCCTCGGCCTGATGCCCCACCCCGAGCACGCCGTCGACCCCCTGACCGGGTCGACGGACGGGCTGAGGGTGTTCGAGTCCCTGGCCGGGAGCCCAGCGTGAGCGCGGCGTACGCGGAGCTCGGGCTGACCGACTCCGAGTACGACCTGATCGTCGAGAAGATGGGGCGCGAGCCCAACGACGTCGAGCTGGCGATGTTCAGCCTGCTCTGGTCCGAGCACTGCGCCTACAAGCACTCGCGCAAGCTGCTGAGCCGGCTGCCGACCGAGGGCGAGCGGGTGGTGATGGGGCCGGGCGAGAACGCCGGCGCCGTCGACATCGGCAACGGGCACGCGATCGCCTTCAAGGTCGAGTCCCATAACCACCCGAGCGCGGTCGAGCCCTTCCAGGGCGCCGCGACCGGGGTCGGCGGAATCCTCCGCGACGTCTTCGCCCTCGGCGCCCGGCCGATCGCAATCCTCGACAGCCTCCGCTTCGGCGAGCTCGACTCGGTCCGCTCGCGCCACCTGCTCGACGGCGCCGTCCGCGGGATCGGTCACTACGGCAACTCGATCGGCGTCGCCACCGTCGGCGGCGAGATCTACTTCGAGGAGCCCTACGAGCACAACTGCCTGGTCAACGCGATGTGCGTCGGGATCGCCGAGACCAAGGACATGGTCCGCGCCGCAGCCGCCGGGGTCGGCAACGCGGTGGTCCTGATGGGGGCCTCGACCGGCCGCGACGGGATCGGCGGCGCCTCGGTGCTGGCCTCGGCCGAGCTCGGCGAGGGCGACGACGCGAAGCGCCCGACGGTGCAGATCGGCGACCCCTTCGAGGAGTCGAAGGTCCTCGAGTGCTGCCTGGAGCTGCTGGAGAAGGGCCTGCTGGTCTCGCTCCAGGACCTCGGCGCCGCCGGTCTTACCTCCTCGGCCGGCGAGATGGCCTCAGCCGGCGGGGTCGGGATCGACATCGACGTCGCCCGGGTGCCGCTGCGCGAGGACGACATGGAGCCCTTCGAGATCATGGTCTCCGAGTCCCAGGAGCGGATGCTCGGCGTCGTCGAGCCCGCCCGGGTCCCCGAGGTGCTCGCGGTCTGCGAGAAATGGCAGACGGGGGCGGCCGAGATCGGCGTCGTCACCGATAGCGGCGACGTCCGGATCCTGCGTGGGGACGAGGTCGTCGGCGAGATGGCGGTCGACGCCCTGGTCGACGGCTGCCCGCTCTACGACCTCGACCCGGCGGCGCCGGAGGGCTGGGTCTACGGCAACCGGACGACGCTCGAGCCCGGCGCCTCGGCCGAGGAGACGCTGCTGGCGCTGCTCGCCTCCCCCAGCGTCGCCTCCAAGCGCTGGGCGTTCGAGCAGTACGACTCGGTCGTCGGCTCGCGCACCGTGCGCCGGCCCGAGAGCGCCGACGCCGCGGTGCTGGCGGTCCCCGAGTCCGATCGGGCCATCGCCGTCTCGATCGACGGCAACGGCCGCCGCGTCGCCTGCGACCCCTACGCCGGCACGATCGAGGCGGTGCTCGAGTGCGCGCAGAACCTCGCCTGCGTAGGCGCCGAGCCGCTCGGCTTGACCAACTGCCTCAACTTCGGCAACCCCGAGAAGCCGGTCCCGGCCTGGCAGCTCGAGCGCGCGATCGCCGGCCTCGCCGACGCCTGCACGGAGCTCGGGGTCCCGGTCGTCGGCGGCAACGTCTCGCTCTACAACGAGGGGCCGGACGGGCCGATCTACCCGACCCCGGTGGTCGGCATGGTCGGCGAGCTGCCGGACCCCGAGCGGGTGGCGGGCAGCGCCTTCGCCGCCGCCGGCGACGCGATCGGGCTGGTCGGGCCGTTCGAACCGACGCCGGCGGGCAGCGAGCTGGCGAAGCTGCGCGGGGAGCTCGACGCCGGCCTCCCCCAGCCCGACGTCGAGGCGACGATGACCGCCTGCGCCGCGGTCCGCGAGGCGGTCCGGGCCGACGGCCTGGCGAGCGCCCACGACGTCAGCGACGGCGGCCTCGCCTGCGCGATCGCCGAGTCTGCGATCGCCGGCGGGATCGGCTGCCGTATCGATCTGCAGCCGCTGCGTGCCCGCGGCTGCTCACCGGAGGAGGCGCTGTTCGGGGAGGGAACGGGTGGCTTCCTGGTCAGCGGCGAGCCCGCGGCGCTGCAGAGCATCGGCGCGATCCTGCTGGGCGAGGTCGGCGGCTCGAAGATCGAGATCGCCGCCGGAGACCGCAGCCTCGGGGTCGGACTCGACGCGGTGACGGACGCCTGGCGCTCGCTGGACGATCGTCTCAACAGCCCGACCTAGCCAGGCCGACTTACTACTTCTTCTTCGGCGCGGCGGCCTTGATCGTGACCGTCTTCGTCGTCGTCTGGGTTTCGCCCTGGGGGTTGGCGGCGACGATCGTCAGGGTGCCCTTCAGCTTGTGCTGTTTACGCAGCTTGGCACGGGCCTTGCTGTTCAGGTTCAGCTTGACCCCGACCGTCTTCCCGGCCGGCACCGTCGTTTTGCCTTTGCCGAGCACGACCGGCTTCGCCTTCGACGACCCCGCCTGCGAGACCCGGGCGTCGGCTGGGGCGGTGAGCGTCTGAGTCGTGCCCGCGGTCGGCGGGTTGGTGGCCTGGCCGAAAGCGACGGTCTTGCCGTTCTGCCCGACCTGCAGCGGCTTGTGGGCGAGCTTGAGGCCGCCGTTGGCGCCGGCCGGCGGCGCCGGGACGACAACAGGCGCGCTGCCGAGGTTGAACTGCGCCAGCATCTTGTAGCCAGCTGGGTCGGCGGGTCTGATGAACTCGCCGTTGGGCATGATTGGGGCGGGGAAGTAGACGCTGCCGAAATCGGCCCCGCCCGGAGCGTTGACCGAGGTTGCACCGGTGTACTTGACCGGCAGCGAGGCGGTCGGGGAGAGCACCGAGATCGCGACGATGTCGCCCAAGGACGTTTCACCGCGGATGCTCACGTTGGCCTCTTTCTGCGCCGAGACCGGGAGGCTCTGGGGCACCGTCGTGACCTGGTTCGGCGGGACCGTGAAGGTCGGGCCGATCTGCTTCACCTGGCAGCAGACCGATTCGGGTCTCGACGGTTCGCCGGTCGAGACGAGCTCGCCGGTGAGGACGACGACCTGCATCGGCCCGGGATTGGGCATCGCCGGAAGGGTGACGCTGGTAATCAACCCGGAGCCGCCGGCTGTCGGGAATGGGACGAAGTCCGAGCCGCCGTTGAAGTGGAGCCACCACCACATGCATGTCGAGTTGCCCGCGAACGGCCCCGCTCCTTCCTCACAGCTCAGCTCCGGCGTCACCGCTTCGGTTGGGACGCCGCCGAACGGTATATCGGCTCGCGCCGAGCCGCTAAAGGCGAGGAGCAGGAGCAGCGTCGCCGGCAGCGCTGTGAAGCGCGTCTTCCACCGAGTAGTCCCGTTCGCCTCCATCAGTCCCTGCGGCCAGTGTATTGGACCGAATCGCGGGCGCCAGTGCCAATGTGACGGCCCCGGCCAGCAGCGAGGCGATCGCGGCGAAGAGGTAGGCGCCGTCGGAGGCCGAGAGCGCTTCCGGCAGCGAGAGCGGTTCGCCGACGATCGCGACCAGGATCGCGGTGCCGAGCACGGCGCCGACCTGGCGGAAGGAGGAGTTGACCGCGCTCGCGGTCGCGAAGCGGTCGTCGCCGACGTCGCGGACCGCCGCCGAGCCGAGGGTCGGAAAGGCGAGGCCGATCCCGAGCCCGGTCAGGCACGCCCCCGGCAGCCAGAGACCGACCCAGTCGGGCTCGGCGCCGGCGGAGCGCAGGACGGCGATGCCGGCGGCCATGAAGACGGTCCCGGGGACGATCACGGCGCGGTGGCCGAAGCGGTCGGCGAGCCTCCCGGCCGGCCCGGCGACGATCGTCGTCACGGCCGGGCCGGGGATCGTCGCGAGGCCGGCGTGGAACATCGAGTAGCCCCAGATCGAGGTGAGGAAGAGGACGTTGCCGAGGATCAACGAGAAGAAGGAGGCGGCGAAGAGGAGCGTCGCCAGGTTGCCGATCCGAAACGAGGGGTGGGCGAACAGCGCCGGCTCGACGATCGGCCGCGGGTGGCTCCTGCTGCGGACGACGACACCGGCCAAGAGGGCCAGCCCGGCAGCCATCGAGCCGATCGTCGGGGCACTCGTCCAGCCCCAATCGTTGCCCTCGACGATCGCCAGCGTAATCAGGGCCAGGCCGAGCGCCAGCATCGCGGCGCCGGGCAGGTCGGGGAGGTGGCTGTCGCGGACGGGGCGCTCGACCAGCCGGCGGCGGCCGGCGAAGACGATCGCGGCGCCGAGCGGCAGGTTGACGAGGAAGACGAGTCGCCAGTCGGAGAGGTCGACGAGCGCGCCGCCGAGCGTCGGGCCGATCGCCGCCGCCGCCGCGGCCCCCGCGCCCCAGATCCCCAGGCCCGTCGCGCGCCGCTCGATCGGGTAGCTGTCGAGGACGATCGCCAGCGAGGTGGGGATGATCATCGCGGCGCCGATCCCCTGGATGACCCGGAAGGCGATCAGCAGCTCGAGTGAGGGGGCGGCGGCGCAGAGCAGGCTGGCGGCCGTGAAGCCGGCGATGCCGGCGAGGAAGACGCGTTTGTGGCCGAAGCGGTCGGCAAGCCCCCCGGCCGGGACGAGCAGAGCCGCGATCACGACGAAGTAACCGTCGAGCACCCAGGAGAGCGCGTCGCGCCCCGACCCGGAGAACGAGGAGGCGATGTCGGGGAAGGCGATGTTGACGATCGTCGTGTCGAGGAAGGCGAGGAAGGCGCCCGCGCAGGCGAGGAATACCGGCGCTCTATGACGGCTGTCATACATCGGCGCGGCGACTATACTATGTCCGTGGGCATAGAGACAATCAAGGAGCCGAGGGCGGCGACCAGGGAGGCTCGCGACGGACGCGATCGCCTCCTCAAGGGCGCCCGCAAGCTGCTCGCCGAGAAGGGCTACGCCGGGATGGAGCTGCGCGACGTCGCCGCCCAGGGCGAAGCCCCACGCGGCTCGATCTACCACCACTTCCCCGGCGGCAAGCGGCAGCTGGCGGTCGAGGCGACCGAGCTCGAGGGGACCCTGATCCGCGACACGATCGAACGGGCGCTGACCGAGCTCGGCGTCAAGCAGACGCTGAAGATGTTCGGCGCCGTCTTCAGCCGCCGCGTTACCAACCATCCGGAGCGGATCGGCTGCCCGGTCGCCGCGGCGGCGCTCGCCCGCCCGGAGGACCCGGCCCTGGCAGCGGCGGCGACCGCCGCCTTCCAGAGCTGGGAAGAGCCGATCGCGGCCGCCCTCGAGCGCGAGGGGGTCGACCCGAAGGGGGCGGCGACGTTCGCCGGCCTCGTCGTCTCGACCGTGGAGGGCGCGCTCCTTCGCGCCCGGGCTGCCGGCAGCCAGGAGCCGCTCGACTCGGCGATCGGCGGCCTCGAAACCGCCCTCGACGGGCTCCTGAAGTCGGCGCTACGCTAAGCCGATGCGAAGGGCAGCCGCCGCGATCGCCGTCTCTCTCCTGAGCGGTTTGCTGTGGACATCCGGCGCCGTCGCCGCGACCGACGTCGGCAGCGTCTGCACGACCGAATTCGAGGTCAACAACCTCACCGTGATCCCGCTCGCCAATGTCTCGAGCGCGCTTCCGATCGCGGCGCCGTCGGCCGGCGTGGTGACCTCGTGGCGGATCACGTCGGGCGCCGCGGCCGCGGACCCCCAGCGGCTCGAGGTGGTGCGCCCGACGGCGAACAAAAACGAGTTCGGCCTGGTCGCCGAGAGCGCGGTCCAGAACGTGGTCAAAGGGGTCAACTCCTTCGACGCCCGAATCCCGGTCAAAGCCGGCGACCGATTCGGCAACTTCGGCGGGATGACGACGCCGACCCTCTTTTGCTCCGGGAAAAGCGGCGACACGATGGGCATCTTCATCGGCAAGCTGCTGACGACCGACGCGCCCGTCTTTTTCAACGAAGGCGCGCTCGAGAGAGCGCCCGTCTCGGCGACCATCGAGCCCGACGCCGACGGCGACGGCTTCGGGGACGAGACCCAGGACAAATGCCCGCAGAGCGCCGCCTTCCAGGTTCCGTGCCCCCAGATCGCGATCGAAGACTTCGCGGTCGTCGGCAAAGCCGCGGTGACCATGGTGGTGACCACCGACCGCTCGGCGCCGGTCACGGTCACGGCGAGCGCGAAAGCCGGCAAGAGTCCGAAGAAGCCCGGCAAGGGCCCCAGGCGCCGGGTGCCGGTGGGGGCAGCCTCGCCCTGAGCGGCGGCACCCAGACGGTGCTCCCCGGCAAGCTCACCCAGTTTCAGCTCGAGTTCCCGGCTCAGTTGAAATCAGAACTGCGGGCGCTGCCGCGCGCCAAATCCGTCTCGCTGACGATCGTCGCCTCCTCGACCAACGAGGCCGGGCAGACGTTTGCGAAAACGACCACGGTCAAGCTGAAGGGCCAGGCGAAAGGCTGACCCGCGCGGCCCCCGTTGCTACCCTCCGCGGGTAGGCAGTGCGCCTGCGCGTCGAGTCCTTCAAAGCCCGAGGAAAGCGCGCCCCTTTCTAAATTGACCGAGCGGCCTCTCATCGACCGTGATGGTCCGCGCGACGAGTGCGGGGTCTTCGGCGTATACGCGCCGGGGCACGATGTCGCCCGCCTCTCCTACTTCGCCCTCTACGCGCTCCAGCATCGCGGCCAGGAGTCGGCGGGGATCGCCGCCTGCGAGGGCGGCCACATCACGACGCTGCGCGACTCCGGCCTCGTCTCCCAGGTCTTCGACGAGGAGAAGCTGCGGGCGCTCGAGGGCGACATGGCGATCGGCCACGTCCGCTACTCGACCACCGGCGGCGGCTCCTGGGAGAACGCCCAGCCGGTCTGGCGCGACGACGGCCGCGAGCTCGCCCTCGCCCACAACGGCAACCTGATCAACGCAGTCGAGCTCTGGAACGAGCTGAAGGAGAGCGGCATCTCCTTCCGCGGCACCTCCGACTCGGAGATCATCGCCGCCCTGCTCTCCTCCCACGAGGGCCGCTTCATCGAGGACGCGGTCGCCGACGTCATGCCCCGCCTCCGCGGCGCCTTCTCGACAGTGGCGATGACCAAGCACGCGATCGTCGCCTTCCGCGACCCGCACGGCGTGAGGCCGCTCTCCCTCGGGCGGCTCGAGGACCGCTTCGTCGTCGCCTCGGAGAGCTGCGCCTTCGACATCATCGGCGCCGAGCTGGTGCGCGAGGTGCACCCCGGCGAGATGGTCTCGTTGACCGAGCGAGGACTCGAGACCCGCCAGGTGGTCCGCGCCGCCAGCCCCGCGATCTGCGTCTTCGAGCACATCTACTTCTCCCGCCCCGACAGCCGCCTCGAGGGCAAGGTCCTCCAGCAGGTGCGCGGCAGGATGGGCGAGATCCTCTGGCGCGAGGCGCCGGTCGACGCCGACCTCGTGATCGCCGTTCCCGACTCCGGCAACCCGGCGGCCGCCGGGTTCGCCCGCGCCTCCGGTCTGCCGCGCGACGACGGCCTGATCAAGAACCGCTACGTCGCACGCACCTTCATCCAGCCCGGGCAGGAGCTCCGCAAGCACGGGCTGCGACTCAAGTTCAACCCGCTGCCGGAGATCGTCGCCGGGAAGCGGGTGGTGGTCGTCGACGACTCGATCGTCCGCGGCAACACGACCCGGCAGATCGTCGGGATGCTGCGCGACGCCGGCGCCAGCGAGATCCACCTGCGGATCTCGGCGCCGCCGATCCGACATCCCTGTCATTACGGGGTCGACATGTCGACCCGCGAGGAGATGATCGCCCACAACCGCACGGTCGAGGAGATCGCCGACGAGCTGACCGCCGACAGCCTCGCCTACCTCTCGATGGAGGGGGTTTACGAGGCGATCGGAACGGCGCCCGAGGACCACTGCGACGCCTGCTTCACCGGCCGCTACCCGCTCGGCGACCCCGACGACGCGAACGGCAAATTCGCGCTCGAGGACCCGATCGCCGTAGTCCCCTCAGGGCGTTAATTCTGCGACCAGCTCGGCCGCCGGCCTGATGCGGTCGATCCGGGCGACGGTCTCACCGGCGTAGAGCGGGCCGGCGTCGACCAGGGTCGCCGGGCCGTCGTCGATCGGGCCCTGCGGCGAGAGCAGGCGGCTGCCGGGGCGCTGGGCGCGGACGATCCGCGCCTGGAGCGAGGCCGGCGTGTGGGCGCTGCCGATTCCCGAGAGGCGGTTGAGGACTCGGTTGAGACGCGGGACGCGGCCGTCGGCGCCGAGCTGACGCTCGGTCGCGGCGTTGGCGACGACCCGGTGCTTCGCCGGCCAACCGGCGCCGAAGAGCTCGGTGAGGAGGGTCCCTTCGGCGTCGAGCAGGCGCGAGCCGTAGCCGGGGTGGGCCCGGCTCTCGTCGGAGAGCAGGAAGCGGGTCCCGGCGACGGCGCCCTCAGCCCCGGCCGCGAGCGCCCGCTCGACGTCGCTCCGCTCGGCGATCCCTCCGGCGAGCAGCAGCGGCAGCTCCGGCAGCGCCGTCCGCACCCGCTCGAGCAGCTCGAGCGCGGGGAGCTCGCCGCGCACGTGCCCGCCGGCCTCGACGCCCTGGACGATCGCAGCGTCGGCGCCCGCCGCATTCGCCGCCTGCGCCTCGGCGACCGAGCCGCACTGGTGGATCCAGACGCCGCCGCTGCGCCGCCGCGGCGCCCCCCAGAAGGTGACGACGACGTCGGCGCCGGAGGCGGCCTCGAACCAGTCCTGACGCGCGAAGGGGAGCAGCAGGTTGACGGCGACAGGGCGATCGGTCAGCTTCCGCGCCGCCGCCAGCTCGCGGGCGATCGCGCCGGCGCCGTTGACGGCGATCGTCCCCAGGCCGCCGGCCTCGGAGACGGCGGCGGCGAGCTCGTGCCGGCTGATGCCGCCGCCCATCCCCGCCTGGACGACCGGCGTGGGGATGCCGAGGTCTGCGAGGACCGCCACCCGGCGATCTTAAGATGCGCGGGTGAGCGCCTTCCGCATCGTCGTCCTCGCCTCGGGGAGCGGCACCAACCTGCAGGCGATCCTCGACACCCTGCACGGGAGCGGCGGCATCGAGGTCGTCGGGGTCGGCTCCGACCGGCCGGGCGCCGCGGCCCTGGGCCGGGCCGAGGCCGCCGGGGTCGAGACCGCCGTCTTCCCGCGCGAGGAGTACGCGGGCCGGGCCGCCCGCGACGCCGCGATCGGCGACTGGGTCGAGGGGCTCGGGGCGGACCTGATCGCCCTCGCCGGCTACATGCAGCTGCTCAGCCCCGAGTTCGTCGGCCGCTTCCGCTGCCGGATCGTCAACGTCCACCCCGCCCTCCTCCCCGCCTTCCCGGGCCTCGACGCGATCGGGCAGGCGCTGGAGGCCGGGGTCGAGACCACCGGGGTGACCGTCCACGTCGTCGATGAGGGGATGGACACCGGGCCGCCGATCGCCCAGGTCGAGGTGGCGGTCCCGCCCGGCGGCGGCCGCGAAGAGCTCGAGGCCGCGGTCCACGCCGCCGAGCACCGGATCTACCCCGAGGCGATCCGCATGGTCGCCACCGACCGGGTTAGGATCGAAATCGACGGTGAGGAGATCGTCGTCAACGCCCTCGATGCCTGACACCGCCCCTGAAACCCGCGACGCCGCCGTCACCGACGGTGCGATCCGGGTGCGCCGGGCGCTGATCTCGGTCTCCGACAAGACCGGGGTCGCCGATTTCGCCAAGAGCCTCGCCGCCCTCGGCGTCGAGATCCTCTCGACCGGGGGGACGGCGAGCGCCCTGCGCGAGGCCGGGCTCGAGGTCACCGACGTCGCCGAGTTCACCGGCCAGGAGGAGATCCTCGGCGGCCGCGTCAAGACCCTTCACCCGCGGCTGCACGCCGCGCTCCTCGCCCGCCGCGGCAACGCCGAGCACATGGCGACCCTCGAGGCCGAGGGGATCGAGCCGATCGACCTGGTCTGCGTCAACCTCTACCCGTTCGAGGAGGCCGTGGCCGACCACGAGGTCGACCACGACGTCGCGATCGAGAACATCGACATCGGCGGCCCGACGATGATCCGGGCCGCGGCCAAGAACCACGAGTCGGTGGCGGTCGTCGTCAAACCCGAGTCCTATGACGCCGTCTGCGCCGAGCTCGAGGAGTCCGGCGGCGAGGTCTGCGCCGCGACCCGGCACTGGCTCGCCAACGAGGCCTTTGCCCAGACCGCCCGCTACGACGCCGCGATCAGCCGCTGGTTCTCGACCTCCTACGAGGAATTCCCCGAGCACCTCGCGGTCGCCTACGAGAAGGTGCTCGACCTCTCCTACGGCGAGAACCCCCACCAGCGCGCCGCCCTCTACTCCGAGTCCGGCGTCCGCAGCCACGTCCTCTCCCGCGTCTCCAAGCTCCACGGCCGCGCCCTCTCCTTCAACAACGTCCTCGACCTCGACGCCGCGCGGCGGCTGGTCGGCGACTTCACCGAGCCCGCCTGCACGATCGTCAAGCACAACAACCCCTGCGGGGTGGCGATCGGCGAGGACGCCCTCGACGCCTACCTCAAGGCGCTGGCCTGCGACCCGATGTCGGCCTTCGGCGGCGTCATCGCCCTCAACCGCCCGATCGGCAGCGAGCTTGCCGAGGCGCTGCACGAGAACTTCGTCGAGGTCCTGATCGCCCCCGGGTACGAGGACGGGGCGCTCGACGTGCTCCAGCAGAAGGAGGCGATCCGGATCCTGCGCGGCGAGGAGCGGCGCGGCGTCGACCCGATCGAGCGCGACTCCAAACGGGTGCTCGGCGGCCTCTTGATCCAGGACCGCGACGGCGACCCCGAGCCGCGGGAGATGATGGAGGTGGTCACCGCGACGGAGCCGAGCGAGGACCAGTGGCGGGACCTGCTCTTCGCCTGGACCGTGGTCCGCCACGTCCGCTCGAACGCAATCGTGATCGCCAAGGACGGCGCCACGCTCGGGATCGGCGCCGGCCAGATGAGCCGCGTCGACTCGGTGCGGCTGGCGGTAGATAAGTGCCGCGACGCCCGCGAGGGCGACGCCGAGGGCCTGCTGGCCGGCTCGGCGATCGCCTCCGACGCCTTCTTCCCCTTCGCCGACGGCCCCCAAGCGGCGATCGAGGCCGGCTCGACCTCGGTGATCCAGCCCGGCGGCTCCAAACGCGACGCCGAGGTGATCGAGGCCTGCGACTCAGGCGGCGTCTCGATGGTCTTCACCAAGCACCGCCACTTCCGCCACTAGGCGGGGCCGCGCCCCGGGATGAGCTAGCCGGCCATCTCCTTCTGCTTGGCCGACGCCGCGAGGACGTGGTCGCAGACCTCCCGCGGGGTGTCGGCGACCATCAGCAGCTCTTTGTCGCCGGGGGAGATAAGGCCATCGTCCTCGAGGCTGTCGTCGATCCATTCGAGCATCGGCCTCCAGAACTCGGAGTCGACGAGGATCGCCGGGAAGTGGCGGATCCGGTGGGTCTGGATCAGGGTCAGGCTCTCGAACAGCTCGTCGAGGGTCCCGAAGCCGCCCGGGAAGATCACGAAGGCGCGGGCGTAGCGGACGAACATCAGCTTGCGGGCGAAGAAGTAGTGGAAGTTGAGCGAGCGGTTGGCGTAGGGGTTGGGCTCCTGCTCCATCGGCAGCTCGATGTTGAGGCCGACCGAGAGCCCGCCCGCCTCGGCGGCGCCGCGGTTGGCCGCCTCCATCAGCCCGGGGCCGCCGCCGGTGATCACCGTCAGGCCGTCCTTGGCGAGGCAGGCCGCGGTCTCGCGGCAGAGCTCGTACCAGCGATGCCCCTCGGGAACCCGGGCGGAGCCGAAGACCGAGACGCCGTCGTCGATGTCGCGGAGGGCGTCGAAGCCACGGTCGACCTCCGCGTGGATGCGGGCGACGCGCTCGTCGTCGCGCGCCTCGACATCGCCGGGGACCCGCAGCAGGTGCTCGTCGTGCTCTGTTCGGTCGGTTCCCATCGGCTCTCGATGACTGATGCCCCCGGCGGGATTCGAACCCGCGCCGCGCGGCTTAAAAGGCCGCCGCTCTAACCAACTGAGCTACAGGGGCGAAGCAGCGCCCATCGTAGTTCAGGACAGCTCCGGCAGACCCTGCTCCGGGGTCGAGGCCCGCGCGTGGGTCCGGCGCGGGATGCGCCCGGCGAGCCGCGCCGCGCGTCCGGCCTCGACCCCGGCGCGCAGGGCGCCGGCCATCGCCCGGGGGTCCTGGGCGCCGAAGATCGAGCTCGCGGCCATCACCGCGTCGCAGCCCACCTCCATCGCCAGGGCCGCGTCGGAGGCGGTGCCGACCCCGGCGTCGAGGATCACCGGGACGCCGGCGTTCTCGACGATGATCGCCAGGTTGTAGGGGTTGCGGATGCCGGCCCCGGAGCCGATCGGCGAGCCCAGCGGCATCACCGCGGCGCAGCCGGCGTCCTCGAGCCGGCGGGCCAGGATCGGGTCGTCGTTGCTGTAGGGGAGGACGGTGAAGCCGGCCGCGACCAGCGTCTCGGCGGCGGCGAGCAGCTCGACCGCGTCCGGGTAGAGGGTGCGGTCGTCGCCGATCACCTCGAGCTTGATCCACTCGGTCTCGAACGCCTCGCGTGCGAGCTCGGCGGTGCGGACCGCGTCGCGGGCGGTGAAGCAGCCGGCGGTGTTGGGGAGGGCGAAGAGGCCGAGGCGGTCGATCACGTCGAGGACCGACCCCTCGGCGGCGGGGTCGACGCGGCGCAGCGCCACGGTCACCATCTCCGCGCCCGAGGCCTCCAGCGCCTCCTCCATCTGGGCCAGCGAGCGGAACCCCCCGGTCCCGGCGATCAACCGCGAGGACCACTCGCGATCGCCGAGCCGCCAGGTTTCGGCGCCGCCCTGGATCGCCGCCAGAACCTCGACGCTCTGTCCCTCGGCGAGGGCGGTGGAGGCCCACTCGCCGCGCGGGACGACCTGCCCGTCGAGGGCGACCGCGACGCCGCGAGCGCCATCGGGGTCCCCCCCGGCCGCCCGGACCGCGTCCGCCAGGTGGGCGCCGGCGGCCAGCTCGAGCGCCTCCCCGTTGACCTCGACCCTCATGCCGAAACCCCCGCCAGGGACTCGACCACGCGCTCGGCGGCCAGCGGCGCCAGCAGGATTCCGTTGCGGTAGTGGCCCGTCGCCCAGATCAGCCCCTCGAGCCCGGAGCGGCCGACCGCCGGCAGGTTGTCCGGGGTTCCCGGCCGCAGGCCCGCCATCGTCTCGACCAGCTCCATCTCGGCGACCTCGGGCAGCAGCCGGTAGGCCTCCCGCAGGAGCTCGTGGACGCCGCCCGCCGTGACCGTGAGGTCGAAGCCGCGCTCCTCGACCGTCGCCCCGACGACCAGCCGGCCGCCCTCGCGCGGGACCAGGTAGACCCGCTCGGAGGCGAGGATCCGGCCGCAGGCCGGCGACCCGTCGACGCTGCGCAGCTCGAGGATCTGGCCCTTGACCGGGCGCACCGGCGGCCGGTGCTCGGGCGCCAGCCATGCGGCCCGGCCCGACCAGGCGCCGGCGGCGAGGACGACGGTCGGGGCCGCGAGCTCCTCGCCGGCGTCGGTCCGCACCCCGGCGATCCGCTCGCCCTCGATCAGCGCTTCGACGACCTCGCTCCCGGTCCGGACCTCGCCGCCCTCGGCCTCCAGCGCCGCGAGCAGCGCAGCGCTCAGCGCCCGCGGCTCGACCGAGGCCTCGCCGGGCGCGTGGACGCCGCCGCTCAGCGACGGGCTCAGGCCCGGCTCGAGCGCGCGGCAGGCGCTCGGGGTGAGCCACTCGGCGGCCAGGCCCATCTCGCGCTGGAGGTCGTGGACGCGTCGCAGCTCCTCGGCCTCGTCGGCGTCGAGCGCGACGTGCAGGGCGCCCTCTTCCCGGTATCCGGTCGAGAGGCCGCTCGCCCGCTCGAGCTCGGCGATGAAGCGCGGGTAGAGCTCGGCGGCGATCAGGGTCAGCTCCAGCAGCTGCGGCTCGCCGAAGGTCAGCTCGCCGACCGGGGCCAGCATCCCGGCCGCGACCCGGGTCGCTCCCGCGGGCGGCTCGCCGCGGTCGATGACGAGCACCCCGGCGCCGCGCTGGGCAAGACGCCAGGCGCAGCTGAGGCCGATGACCCCACCCCCAACGATGATCGCGTCGTAACTGCGCTTCTCGGTCAATCTTGCCTCCGCCGGCATTACCCGGATCAGGTCCAGACGGTCGGCGGCCTCGGTGCCGCCCTCTCAGCCCTCTCGGGCTCCCGTACGAGTTCGATGCTACCCCTCTCGCGGCCCTGGCAGTCCATAATCGGAGCATGAGCCTGGCACCCCCCGAGGCATACGGCCCTCTGCGGCGCGAGCGGCTGCGCACCGCGCGCCTCTACTTCGTCTGCGACGCCCACCCCCGCGGGCGCGATCCCGAGCCGCTGCTGCGCGCCGCCCTTTCCGGCGGCGTCGACATCGTCCAGCTCCGCGAGAAGTCCCTGCCGCGGCGGGAGATCGAGCTCGCCGCGCTCACTTTCCGGCGCCTCTGCGACACCTACAGCGCCCTCTTCGTCGTCAACGACGACCCCGAGCTCGCCCTCGCCTGCAACGCCGACGGCGTCCACGTCGGCCAGGACGACAGCCCCGCGGCGCAGGCGCGGGAGATCCTCGGGCCGGAGGGGATCGTCGGCCTCTCGACCCACTCCACCGAGCAGATCGCCGCCTCGGCCGGGGAGCCCGTCGACTACATCAGCGTCGGCCCGGTCTGGGAGACGCCGACCAAAGAGGGCCGGCCGGCGGTCGGCCTCGAGCTCGTCTCCCACGCGGCCACGGACGCCCCGCACCCGTTCTTCGCGATCGGCGGGATCGACGCCTCGAATGCGGCCGAGGTGGTCGAGGCGGGCGCCGAGCGACTCGGGGTCGTGCGGGCGATCCGCGACGCCGAGGCGCCCGCCGCCGCGGCCGAGGCGCTGCGCGCGGCGCTGCGGTCGATCGGCGAGGCGGCGCCGGGTGGCTGAGGAGAAGCGCAAGCGCAAGGAGCGCGGGGCGAAGCCGGGCGTGCGCGAGCGGATGGAGCACGGCTACGCGCGGGCGGAGGAGAGAAACCAGGAGGTGCGCGAGTCGCTCGAGCCCCTGGACGAGGGCGAGCGACCGCTGGTGGTGACGATCGGCGCCGTGATCACCGCCCTGATCGTCGCCTCGATCCTGATCGGCTACCTGAGCGGGGTCGAGGTCGAAGGCGACAAACCGAAACTCGCCCAGGTCCTGGCGCCGGCGCTGATCATGGGGGTGATGGCCTGGGGCCTGTGGCACGCCCGCTACTGGGCCGTGCTCGGCTTCCAGCTTGTGCTCGTGCTGTTGATCTTCGCCGCCGTCTCCGGGATAGCGGTGCGGGCTTCGAGCGTCGGCGAATTCGCCTACTTCACGGTCCTGCTCGGCGTCGTCGGCACGCTCTTCTTCTTCATGGTCAAGGCGATGGCGCGGATCCAGATGCCGGAGCGGAAATAGCCCGCCCGACGACGCCGGGGTGGAGGCCGACCTTCGGCCCGACGAGCGCGGCGAACAGGGTCAGCGCCAGCCACGGGCGCAGGTGCGGGCCGATCCGCCGGATCCGGCCGTCAGGCGCGAGGTCAAAGACCATCGCGTCGGTCATCCGCACCGGGCCGATCCTCATCTCGCCGAGGACGACGCGGCGCTCGCCGTCGCCGACGGTCTCCGTCCAGCGCAGGTCCCTGAGCGATCCGTAGACGGCGCTGAGCAGGATCCGAACGTCCTTCTGCCCGCGGAAGACCATCCGCCCGGCGATCGGCGAGACGATTTCGACGTCGGGCGAGAGCGTCTCCATCACCGCGTCGATGTCGCAGGCCTCGGAGGCGGTGATGTAGCGGGAGACGGCGTCCTCCATCGCGAAAATCATAGATCCCCCGACCTGGGTCGTTCTATAGGCTCAAAACATGCCTGATTCTTTCGACGTGATCGTGATCGGCGGCGGCCCCGGCGGCTACGTCGCGGCGATCCGCGCCGCCCAGCTCGGCAAGAAGGTCGCCGTCGTCGAGCGCGACAAGGCGGGCGGCCGCTGCCTCAACTACGCCTGCATCCCGGCCAAGACCGTCCTCCACACCGCAGAGCTCTACGACCACGCGCTCAACAGCGCCGAGATGGGCCTCGTCGTCAAGGACGCCTCGGTCGACTGGGACGCGCTCGGCAAGCGCCGCGCCGCCGTCTCGGAGTCGCTCTCGGGCGGGGTGAAGATGCTCTGGGGGAAAAACAAGGTGACCGTGATCGAGGGCGAGGGAACGCTCGACGCCGACGGCAACGTCCGGGTCGGCGGCGACGTCTACGAGGCCGGCGCGGTCGTCCTCGCCACCGGCTCGGTGGCGCTGCCGATCCCCGGGGTCGAGTTCGGCGGCCGCGTGCTCGACACCTGGGGCGCCTACTCGCTCCCCGAGCAGCCGAAGCGGATCGCCGTCGTCGGCGCCGGCGCCTCGGGCTCGGAGATCGCCTCCGCCTTCGTCCGCTTCGGCACCGAGGTGCTGCTGGTCGAGATGCTCGACCAGATCCTCCCCGCCGAGGACAAGGACATGGTCAGGGTCGTCGAGCGGGTCTTCAAGAAACAGGGGATGACGATCTCCACGGGCACCCCGGTCGAGAACGTCGAGGCCGGGGATTCCTCGGTCAAGTTCACCTACGGCGGCGAGTCCGCCGAGGTCGACTACCTCTTCATCGCCGGCGGCCGCGCTCCCGACGTCGAGGGCCTCGGGCTCGAGGAGGCGAAGGTCGAGCTGGAGGAGAACGGCAAGGTCAAGGTCGACGAGTACCAGCGCACGACCAACCCCAAGGTCTATGCGATCGGCGACCTCGTCAACGCCAAGGCGCTCGCCCACAAGGCCTCCGAGGAGGGCATCGTCGCGGTCGAGCACGCGGCCGGGGCCGAGACCCACCCGGTCGATCAGAACCTCGTCTGCGGAGCGACCTTCTGCCACCCGCAGGTCGCCAGCGTCGGCCTCACCGAGGCGGCGGCCAAGGAGGCCGGGCACGACGTCAAGGTCGGCAAGCTCAAACTCGCCGGCGTCGGCGGCGCCACCGTCTACGACGACAAAGACGGCCTCGTCAAGCTCGTCGTCGACTCCAAGTACGGGGAGATCCTCGGCGCCCACATCGTCGGCAACCGCGCCTGCGACATGATCGCCGAGCTGGTCGCGACGATGGCGCTGGAGGGCGGCTACCAGGAGCTGGCCCGCATCGTCCACCCCCACCCGACGATCTCCGAGGCGATCCCCGAAGCGGCCCGAGCTGTCGATGGCTGGGCCATCCACGCCTGAGGTGCCAGCAGGATCGGGCGGCCGAGGATGAGCCGCGCCAGCTTCTACTTCGACCTGGGCTCTCCGTACGCGTACCTGTCCGCCGAGCGGATCAGCGGCATGTTCTCCGAGGCGGGGCTCGAGCAGCCCGAGTGGCAGCCGATCCTGCTCGGCGGCCTCTTCCGGGCGCTCGACCGCGAATCGTGGGGCAAAGGCCCCGGGCGCGAGGAGGGCATGGCCGAGATCGAGCGCCGCGCCTCCGTCTACGGCTTGCCGCCGATCGCCTGGCCCGAGCCATGGCCCGGCGACGGCCTCTTCGCGATGCGGGCGGCGACCTTCGCCAAGCAGACCGGCCGCACCGTCTCCTTCGCCCTCGCCGGCTTCCGCCAGGCCTTCGCCGCGGGGCGCGACCTCAGCGACCCCGAAAACGTCCTGATCGCCGCCGCCGCCTGCGAGCTTCACCCGAAGGCGCTGATCAAAGCGGCCGAGACGAAGTCGGTCAAAGGGGCGCTGCGCGAGGCGACCGACGCGGCCGCCGAGCTGGGCGTGTTCGGGGTGCCGAGCGTGGTCGTCGACGGGGAGGTCTTCTGGGGCGACGACAGGCTCGAGGAGGCGGTCGCGGCGGCGAGCTAAGGTGGCTCGATGGCCGATCTGCCTGACGCCGCCACCTGTTACGAGCTGCTCGAGCGGATGATGCTGATCCGCCGCTTCGAGGAGGAGGCGGGACGGCAGTACCAGCGGGCGCAGGCGGGCGGCTTCCTTCACCTCGCGATCGGCGAGGAGGCGACGATCGTCGGCACCGCCTCGGTGATGCGGGAGGAGGACTACCTGATCGGCACCTACCGGACCCATGGGCACGCGATCGCCCGCGGCACCGCCCCCAAACGGGTGATGGCGGAGCTCTTCGGCCGCGTAGACGGGACCAGCGGCGGGCGCGGCGGCTCGATGCACATCTTCGACGCCGAGCGCCGCTTCATGGGCGGCTACGGGATCGTCGGCGGCAACCTCCCGATCGCCGCCGGCCTAGCCCTCTCCGCCGAGTACAAGGGCGAAGACGCGGTCACGGTCTGCATGTTCGGCGACGGCGCCTCCAACACCGGCAACTTCGGCGAGACGATGAACCTGGCGGCGCTCTGGAAGCTGCCGGTCTTCTTCATGGTCGAGAACAACCTCTACGGGATGGGCACCTCGGTCGAGCGCCACTCGGCCCAGACCGACCTCTCGAAGAAGGCCGAGGGCTACGGGATCAGCGGCGAGCGCATCGACGGGATGGACGTGGTCGCGGTGCGCGAGGCGGTGACGGAGGGAATCAGGCTCGCCCGCGAGGAGCGCCGCCCCACCCTGCTCGAGGCCTTCACCTACCGCTACCGCGGCCACTCCGCCGCCGACCCCGAGGTCTACCGCGAGCGCTCCGAGGTCGAGGAGTGGCAGGAGAAGGACCCGATCGAGACCTTCGCCCGCCGCGTCGTCGATGCCGGCGCGCTTGATTCCGAGGAGGTCGAGAAGCTGCGCGGGAAGGCCGACGAGGAGGTGCGGGCCGCGGTCGAGTTCGCCGAAGCCTCGCCCGAGCCGGCGCTCGACACCCTCTACGAAAACCTCTACGTGCTCGAGGACGACGCCGGCTGGTACGCGGTCGACGAGCGCAGCCCGGAGCCCCACCGGGGCGAGCGCGAGGAGGAGCAGATGCCCGACGCGGCGCGCGAGCTCGCCGAGGCCGGCGCCGCCTACGCCGGGCAGCCGGCCGGGCCGCGGCCGAACCCGGCCATCGACGGCGACGCCCAGCTCGGGACAGAGCCGGAGGTCTCCGGCGAGGTCGAGGGCGAGGAGGTCGAGGGCTGATGGCGGCGACCATGCGCATGCGCGAGGCGCTCCGCGACGCGATGGCTGAGGAGATGCGCCGCGACGAGGCGGTCTTCGTGATGGGCGAGGACGTCGGCGTCTTCCAGGGCGCCTTCAAGGTCACCGAGGGCCTGCTCGAGGAGTTCGGCGAGCGCCGCGTCCGCGACACCCCGATCTCGGAGAACACGATCGTCGGCATGGGCGTCGGCGCCGCGGTCGGCGGCCTGCGGCCGATCGTCGAGCTGATGACGGTCAACTTCTCGCTGCTGGCGCTCGACCAGATCGTCAACCACGCGGCGGCGATCCCCTACATGTTCAACGGCCAGGCCCGGGTCCCGATGGTGATCCGGATGCCCGGCGGCGGCGGCCACCAGCTCGGCCCGACCCACTCGCACAGCCTCGAGGCGCTCTACCTTCAGGTCCCGGGCCTACTCGTGGCCTGCCCCTCGACGCCGGCCGACGGCAAAGCGCTTCTGAAGGCGGCGATCCGCAATGACAACCCGGTCGTCTTCATCGAGCACGAGAGCCTCTACGGGACGCGGGGTGAGGTTGAGGAGGACGGAGACGAGGTCCTGCGCTTCGGCGAAGCGGCCGTGCGGCGCGAGGGCAGCGACGTGACGATCGTCGGCGTCCTCAAGATGGCCCACATCGCCGAGGACGCGGCGCGGACGCTCGCCAACGAGCATGGGGTCGAGGCCGAGGTGATCGACCCGCGCACCCTGCGGCCCCTCGACCTCGACACGATCCTCGAGTCGGTCCGCAAGACGAACCGGGCGGTGATCGTCGAGGAGGGCTGGCCCCACGGCGGTGTCGGCGCCAACCTCGCGACGCTGATCACCGAGCAGGCCTTCGACCACCTCGACGCGCCCGTCCAGCGGGTGACCGGCGCCGACGTGCCGATGCCGTACTCGAAACGGCTCGAGCAGGCGGCGATTCCGCACGAGGAGCACGTCGTGCAGGCGGCGCTGGCGGCCTTGGAGGGATCCCTCTGATGGCTGAGATCGTGATGCCGAGGCTCTCTGACTCGATGGAGGAGGGGACGATCCTGCAGTGGCTGAAACAGGTCGGGGACGAGGTCGCGGTTGGGGACGAGCTGGTCGAGATCGAGACCGACAAGGCCAACATGGCCTACGAGTCGGACCTTGAGGGGACACTCACCGAGATCCTGGCGCAGGAGGGAGAGACACTTCCGATCGGGACTCCGATCGCGCGGGTCGGGGGATCGGGTGAAAGTCCAGAGGTATTTGCCGCGGGGCCCGTCGCGGAGCCGGGGGGGCCTGCGGGCGGGGGCTTCGCCTCCGTTCTCGACCCCCCCGACTCCACGCCACCCGCGGGTGAGACGTCTGGAACAGCAGCCGATGCGCCGGCCGCAGAGGCGAACGCCCCGGCCGGGTCGCCCCCTCAGAAGCAGGCAGCTGGGGAGCACGTGAAGGCTTCTCCTCTCGCCAAGCGGATGGCGAAAGAGAGCGGCCTCGAGATAAGTGAGCTTTCGGGTTCGGGGCCTGGAGGTCGGATCATCAAGGTGGACGTGGAAAGGGCGGCTTCGTCCGCGGGTGGCGCGGGGGCGGGGGTCCCCCGCGGCGCGGAGGCGCGTCCAGCGCCGAGCACCGTGGGGGATGCCGCCGCGACGGGACCCGCGGTCGAAACGGCCAAGGGCAATGTCGTCATCGAGGAGCCCTCCAAACTCCAGGCCACGGTCGCCCGGCGGATGGCGGAGTCGAAGGCCACCGCGCCGCACTTTTACCTCGAGGCGGAGATCGACATGAGCCGCGCGGTCAAGGCCCGGGAGCGGCTGCGGGAGCTGGCCGGCGAGGACCAGGTCGTGCCGTCGTTCAACGACATGGTCGTCAAAGCCTGCGCGCTGGCGCTGCGCGAGCATCCGCGGGCCAATGGCGCCTACCGCGACGGGCGCTTCGAGCTCTACTCGCGGGTCAACGTCGGCATCGCGGTCGCCGCCCGCGACGCTCTCGTGGTTCCGACCGTGTTCGACGCCGACCACAAGAGCCTGCTGGAGATCGCGATGGACTCGCGCGACCTCGCCCGCCGCGTCCGCGACAACGAAATCACCCCGCCTGAGCTCTCCGGCGCGACCTTCACGGTCTCGAACCTGGGGATGTTCGGCGTCGACAGCTTCTCGGCGGTGATCAACCCGCCCCAGGCCGCGATCCTCGCCGTCGGCGCGATCAAGGAGCGCCCGGTCGTCCGCGACGGCGAGATCGTCAGCGCCCACCTGATGCGCGCCAACCTCGCCTGCGACCACCGCATCCTCTACGGAGCCGACGGCGCCCAGTACCTGGCCCGTGTACGCGGGCTCCTCGAGGAGCCGTTCTCGCTAATTCTCTAGCTGCCTAGGTCTTCAGCAGGTCTGCTTCGCGCCCGTAACTGCATTCCAGGCGCGACCCAAAGAGAAGTCGGCGGAGACGCGCATCACCCCGGGCCGGGGAGCCTGGACCAGGGTCCAGTCGCCGCGGCGGGCGAGGCAGCCGCGGCCGTGGTCGATCGACCAGTACGGGGTGAAGTTGACCCTGACGAGGAAGTCCCCGGGCCGCTCGACGTCGAGGGCGAAGCCCTGGTGGCCGACCCAGAGGGTCCGGGCCGCCGAGGCGCCGATCGGGTCGACCAGCGGCTCGGTGTGGCTGACCGCGTAGACCCGCCAGTGCGGCGAGCGCCAGCGCAGGTGGAGGTACGCGGGCGCTGAGAGGACCAGCCGGCGCTCGGCGACCGAGGAGTAGTCGGGGGGCGCATCCGGGACGGCGACGTAGCGGATCGCGTTCTCGCGCAGCCAGGCGCTGTAGGTGGCGTCGTTGAGGTCGTCTTCGTCGTAGAAGATGTCGTCGCGGGTCGTGTCCAGCTGCCGCAGCCAGCCGCGGGCCAGCTCGAAGCCGGGCGCCAGGTAGGCCGCCTCCCAGTGGTTGGCGGTCGGCGGCACCTCGACCCGGACCCCGCGGCCGCCGTGCGCGGAGAGCCAATCGGCGACCGGTTCGAAGTAGGCCGCCGTGGTCGAGGGGTCGCCGACGCTGCGGACGATCTGGCTGACGCTCGCGGTCACCTGCCAGTAGAGGCCGCCGGCCAGGAACAGCGCCAGGAACCAGGGCGAGACCCGCGGCCGCCGGGCGAGGATGACCGCCGCCAGGACCGGGCCCCCAAAGAGGGCGCCGAGGCGGACCGCGTTGCCGCCGATCGGGTTCGGAGCCAGCCAGATCACGATCGAGGCGAGCAGGTACCCGGCGATCGCCCAGCGCAGCTGGCGCTCCTCGTCGCGCAGCGAGCGGGTCACGTATAGCGCCGAGCCGCACCAGACCGGGATCGCGACGAAGGAGGAGAAGCTGAACGGGAACTGGCCCGGTTCCGGGAAGGCGAGGTTGGGGATGACGACGAGCCCGAGCGCGACGGCGCCGATCCAGACCGCCGCCCGGTTGAACGGACGGCCGCGCTCGAGGGCGCCGACGAGGACGACCCCGGCGAGGAAGACGGCGGCGACCGGGCTCGACAGGGCCGCGGCGGCGGCCGCGAAGAGCGCCGTCTTCGTGCGGCCGACCTGCAGCGCCCGCAGCGAGCCGAGCCCGAAGGCGACGCCGAGGGCGAAGGTGAGCTGGCCGTCGGCGAGCAGGGTGACGACCCCGGCCGCGAACCAGAGCGTCGCCCAGCGCGCGGCCGCGCCCCAGCGATCGCGGACGAGGCGGTCGAAGAAGTAGGAGGAGGCGATGACCGCGACCGAGCCGACCACCTGGGGGCCGAAGAGGGCCGCGAACGGCGGGAAGAGGACGCTGTAGGTGAGGGTGTAGTGGCCGCCGTACCAACTGCCGTTCCAGATCGCCATGCCGCCGCGCTGGAACAGCTCCGTGCGGAAGACCTGGGCGGCTAGGTCGCCGACCTGCGGGTTCCAGGCGAGCATGGCGGCGGCAAGGGCCGCGCTGAGGGCGACCGCCGGGAGCCATTCTGGTCGGAGGGCCTTGGACGGAGCCATGGGGGACGGCGCAAGGATAGAGGGGCGCCATGCAACGATTTCAAGGGTGAGCGACCGGATCCTCGTCCTGCGCAGTGGAATCCTCCCCTATGGAGAGGCGCGAGAAATGCAGCGCCGCCTGGAGGCCGCCCGCCAGGAGGACGCGATCCCCGACGTCCTCGTCCTGCTCCAGCACACCCCGGTCTACACCCGCGGCCGCCGCTCCGGCCCCGAGGAGCTGCCGATGGGGGTCGAGTGGTACGAGATGCAGGGGATCGAGGTGGCCGATACCGACCGCGGCGGCCGCGTCACCTACCACGGCCCCGGGCAGCTCGTCGCCTACCCGATCGTCTCCCTCAGGCCCTACGGGGACGATGTCCACGAGTACGTGCGGCGGCTCGAGCGGGTCGCGATCTCGGCCCTCTCCGACCACGGCGTCAGCGCCGAGGCGGTCGACGGCCTGACCGGCATCTGGGTCCCCCAGGCCGAAAACACGAGCCCGATTCCGGTTTCGGGCCAATCGGCGCAGGAGGCGCGCAAGATCGGCTCAATCGGGGTCCACGTCAGCAGGGGGGTCACCACCCACGGCCTCGCGATCAACGTCAACAACGACCTGCAGCCCTTCGAGTGGATCGTCCCCTGTGGGATCGAGGGCTGCCGGGTCACCTCGGTCAGCCGCGAGCTCGGCGCCGAGCAGGACCTCGAAGCCTTCGCCGACACCGTCGCCGCCCGCTTCGGCGAGGTCTACGAACGGGAGACGGTCGAGGCCGACTCGGTGGAGTCGGTCCTAGGTATGGTCGCCGGATGAGCACCGAGCGCATCCACGTCACCCGCTCCCGGGCGAAGCCGGGCGGGACCGCGGCCGCGGCGGCCGGCGACATCCCCTTCCGCCGCAAGCGCAAGCCGCCCTGGCTCAAGGTGCCGGCCCCGGGCGGCCCCAACTACCGGCGGCTGAAGGCGGAGATCGGCTCCGACAACCTGCACACGGTCTGCGAGGAGGCGAACTGCCCCAACGTCGGCGAGTGCTGGGAGCGCGGCACCGCGACCTTCATGATCCTCGGCGACGTCTGCACCCGCCGCTGCGGCTTCTGCAACGTCAAGACCGGCGTCCCCAGCTGGCACGACCCGCTCGAGCCGGCGCGGGTCGCCCGCCAGGTGAAGCAGATGGGCCTGCGCCACGCGGTCGTCACCTCCGTCGACCGCGACGACCTCCCCGACTACGGGGCGAGCGCCTTCGTCGGCGTCATCCGCTCGATCAGGATGCAGGCGCCGGGATGCAAGGTCGAGGTCCTGACCCCGGACTTCCGCGGCCAGGAGATGCCGCTGGCGAAGGTGATCGCCGAGCGGCCCGACGTCTTCAATCACAACGTCGAGACGGTTCCGCGCCTCTACCCGAAGGCGAGGCGCGGCTCGAAGTTCATGCGCTCGGCCAGGGTCCTGCGGCTCGCGAAGGAGATGGGCGGCGCCGACGTCGTCACCAAGTCGGGGCTGATGGTCGGCCTCGGCGAGAGCCACGAGGAGATGGTCGAGGCCTTCGGGATCCTCCGCGAGCACCGGGTCCAGGTGCTGACCGTGGGCCAGTACCTGCGGCCGACCGAGAACCACCTGCCGGTGGTCCGCTACTGGCACCCGGACGAGTTCAAGGCGCTCGAAGATGCCGCCTACGCGATGGGCTTCGAGTCGGTCGCCTCAGGACCGCTGGTCCGCTCCAGCTACCACGCCGACCAGAACCTGCCCGGCGTCGCCGCCGAGACCGCCTGAGCGGCCCGCGCCGGCGCTAGCCCGCCTCGAGCAGTCCGCGGCCGCTGAGGTCGATCGCGAAGGCGGTGACGTCGGCGAGCGCCCGCGACTCCTCGATCCCGAAGCGCTCGGCCATCTCCCGCGCCAGGTCCCCCACCCGCGCCGGCTCCTGCAGCCGCCCCCAGGCCCAGGCGCCGCTGGAGTTGAGCCTGACGGCGAGGCCGTCGTCGATGTCGAGCAGGACCGTCTCCTCCGGGAGCTCGCCGTGGACCGCGCGCTCGGCGCGGCGCAGCGTCGTCTCTGGCCCGATCTCCACCACCTCCTCTCATAGCCTACGGCGCAATGGGCAGCCTCTACGGCTACGAGGTGGAGAGCGAGATGCCGCTGAGGCGCCTCAACCGGGCGGCGGGAACCCGCGGCACGATCGTCGTCGCGACGGCGGCGATCGCCGAGCCGGACCGGGAGCCGACGGCCAGCCTGGAGGACGCGGGAGGCGAGTCCTTCTACGCCTCCTACGAGATGGGCGGCGCGCTGCCTGCTGGCGATGCCGCCCTCGGGCCTGTTCCTGCTCGATCCGGGCCGGCTGCGGGTGACGGTCGGCGCCGACGGCCCCCGCGACGACCTCTTCGAGCACCGGCTCGCCTCCTCGGCGATCTGCACGATGCTGGCGATGCGCGGCGACCTCGTCCTCCACGCCTCGGCGGTGCGGGTCGACGGGCGGGCGGTGCTCTTCTGCGGGCCGTCGCGGCGCGGCAAGTCGACCCTCGCCCGCGCCCTCGGCGAGGCCGGGCACGAGGTGATCGGCGAGGACGGCCTCGACGTCAGCCTCGATCCCGAGCCGGTCGTCCACCCCGGCGCCCGTGGGGTCCGGGTCCGCGGCGGCCCGGGCGGCGCGATCGAGCTCGCACCCGACCCCGGGCCCGGCGAGCCCCCGCCCTCCCCGATCGCGGCGGTCGTCCTCCTCGGCGAGCGCGGGGCGGTCCTCGAGATCGAGAGCCTCGAGCCGGCGCGGGCGATGGCGCTGCTGACGCCCAACCTCGTCCACAGCGGCGGCCGCGACGCGATCGCCACCGCCTTCGGCGGTCTCGCCCGACTGCTCCACACGGTCCCCGCCATGCGTGCCGAGCTGCCCGACGACCTCGCCGCTCTCCCGGAAGCGGGAGGGCAGCTGCTCGACGCAGCGCTCGCCTGCGGATAACCTCTCCCCCAGCCTGCGTCGATGAGAGGGAGATGAGATGAAGGACGAGCCAGCACCGTACGAGGCGCCGAGCGTCGAGGAGATCGATGCCGATGGCGCGCCGATCAGGACCACGGCCGGCCTCAGCGGCTCCGATTGATTCTGAAGAAGAGAGGAAAGCGTGACCGACCCGACCCCCTACGAGCCGCCCAGCGTCGAGGAGATCGACAACGAGACAGGCGCGCCGATCAGCACCGCGGCCGGCAACAGCGTCCCCACCTGAGTCGACAGACGAGGAGAGAGATGACCGACCCGACGCCGTATGAGCCCCCGATGGTCGACGAGATCGACACCGACGGAAACCCGATCAACACCACGCCCGGCTCCAGCGGGGCGGTTGGCGCGGAGTGACGATCAGCCCTAGGGGCGAGTGAACCGCGAAGAGAGCTTCGTCTGGGGCCGCCTCGCCTGGCGGCTCGGTCGTCGGCGCACCCCGCGCGTGCTCAGCGAGCCGCCGCCGGGCCCGATCGGCGCCAAGCTCGAGATCACTTACGCCTGCAATCTGAGGTGCGGCTTCTGTTACACCGACTCGCCGCGCCGCACACTCCAGCGCACCCCTGAGCTGAGCGACGAACACTGGCGGGAGATCGTCACCCAGTCGCTCGAGCTGGGGATCGTCGAGACGGTCGTCACCGGCGGCGAGCCGCTGCTCCGCAAGGAGCTCACCCTGGGCATCGTCGAGAGCCTGGCCGAGGCCGGCGTCGGCGTCACCCTCAACACCAACGGCTGGTTCGTCGACGACGAAGCGGCCGCTCGCCTCGGGGCGCTGCGGGGCGTCACCGCCCACGTCTCGATCGACGGCGCCCGTCCCTGGCTGCACGACACCTCACGCGGCGTCCCCGGCAGCTGGCGCCGGGCGATCGAGGGCATCGACCGGTTGCTCAGCGCCGGCGTCGGCGTCTGCACCGTCCACGTCGTCACCCCTGCCAATGCCGACGCCGTGCCGGACTTCCTCGAGCAGATGTGGACGCTCGGCGTTCCCTGGGTGCGGATCACGCCTGTGGTAGTGACCGGCGCCGCGGCGCGGGGCGGCGACTGGAGCGTCTCGCGCAGCGCCCTGCGCAAGGTCGCGGGCGAGTTCGAGAAGCGCCGCGGAACCGCGATGCGGATCGACGTCCAGGCCGGCACCGGGGGTCGGATCAGCGGCCAGGGCCACGACGCACCGGGCAGCTTCCTGGTCCGCCCGAACGGCGACGTGCGGCCGGACTCGCTGCGCCCCTTCACCTTCGGCAACGCGATTCTCGACGGGGTCGACGCCTGCTGGGAGGCGATCCGCGAGGGCTGGGACGACGAGCGGATCAACGACTGGGCAACGAGCCTGAAGAGCAGCGACGACCTGCCGAAGTCCGACCTGATCGCCTACCTCGACGACGAGGTCGCCCTCGCCGGCTCGAGCTCGGGCGACCGGGCCACGGGCCGGGAGGAACCGGTCCCGGAGCCGACGCCGCCCCGCGAGATCGATCCGGCCGAGGACCTGAGCGCCGCGCGCGGAAAGGTCCGCGACCTCGCTTTCTCCCGCCGCTACCGGACCGCGCCGCTGCGCGCGGCCGGCGACCCTGCCCAGCGCTTCGTACGGCTCACCGTCGACGGCAGCTACCTGCGGCTCAACGAGTCGGGCTCGCTGGTGATGGACACGCTCGACGGCGGCACCCTCGGCGACGCGGCCGAGATGCTGTCGAGCCGCTACGGGATCAGCCGCGATCGTGCCGACGGCGACGCGATCGCCGCCGTCAGGGAGCTGCAGAGGCGCCGCGTGGTGCTCGCCGCGGGAGCGTCGAACGCGATCCCCACCGAGTCGGGGACCAGCGACCTGCCCGGCCTCGAGCCGAACGGCTGACCGCGCCCCGGCCCGGCCGTGGGCGCCTCCCGCTCAGGCCAGTTCGAGCTTCTCGGGGTTTGCCGGGTCGTAGACGACGTCGAGGCTGCGCCCGGCTTCGACCCGCCCCAGGCGCCCGGCGGAGAACTTGCGCTTGACCTGGAAGGGGAGGCCGCCCTCCTTGGGCCGGACCTCGAGCGTCAGCTCGACCATCTGGTAGCCGGCGACCGAACCGGTGGTGCCGGCGGCGTCGAGGACGGTCGCCTTGCCGCGCACGGTTCCGGGGGCGGGCTTCGCCTTTTTGCTGGGGGCGTCGAGGTATGCGAGGACGAGGCCGCCGAGGCCGAGTCCGATCGCGCCGCCGATCAATCCGGGCATCGCCGCGGATGGGCCGAGGAAGCCGCCGACGAGCATCACGATCGCCCCGATGATCATCAAAACCCCGATCACGAACACGCGCTGAATCTACACCCGAGATCGGCTATGGGGCGATAGGGTCGAGCCGACAAACGGGGAGTGCGGCAGGGTCCCCTGACCAAAGGAGCGGAG
Source organism: uncultured Solirubrobacterales bacterium (assembly GCA_963795295.1). Classification (GTDB taxonomy): domain Bacteria; phylum Actinomycetota; class Thermoleophilia; order Solirubrobacterales; family 70-9; genus VRUE01. The sequence goes on along the minus strand of CAWCHE010000001.1, from coordinate 739,644 downwards.
CAAATGGGCATGTTCAAGGACATGAGGGACCTGAGCAAGACCGGCAAGGAAATGAAGAAGGAGCGGGGCGGCAGTCTCAAGATGATGAAAGACGGCCTCGCCCAGGCGAATCAGATGGTCCAGCAGGTCCAGACCGACCAGGTGCTGGCCGAGAAGCTCGCCAACGAAGGCGTCGACGGGACGGCGACGATCGTCTCCATGCAGGCCACCGGCAAGACCGTGAACATGCAGCCCGAGCTCCAGTTCCAGATGACCGTGGACGTCAACGGCAGCCAGTCCGAAGTGACGCACGTGCAGGTCGTCTCCCCCGCGGTGATCGGCCAGCTCCAGCCCGGAGCCCAGGTCCCTGTCAAGGTCGACCCGAACGACCACTCGCAGCTGATGATCGGCCTCGCCGGCTAGTCCGGCGTAATAGCAGTGGAGCCAGCCGGGATCGAACCGGCGACCTCGTGCTTGCAAACACGCGCTCTGCCAACTGAGCTATGGCCCCGCGCCCCGAATCTTAGGCTCGATCCGTTTCGCCGTCCGGCGGAGCGGATCGGCCGGGACTAGTCGTCGAAGTCGAAGTCCTTCGGGGGCTTCTGCTCGAACCAGAGCTGGTCGTCCTCCGGGGCCTCCTCGAGGAAGTCGGGAGTGTCCTCGAGGGGGTCGTGGTCCGTGTCGCTCTTGCTCTTGCTCGCGGCGGCCGACGGCTCGTCGCCCTCGTCCTCGGCGGGCCCGGCTCCGGCTCGGCCTCGTCCTCCTGCTCGGGCTCGGGCTCGGCCTCGATCGGGGCCTCCAGCGCCTGGTCGAGCTCGTCGGAGAGGCGCTGCTCGTCGAAGAAGTCGTCGTCCTCCTCGTCCTCCGGCTCGGCGATCGGAGCGGCGGGAGCGAGGCGCGCCTCGGTGATCTCCTCGGCGACGAGGTCCTCGTCGGGGGGCGCCGGCGCCTCGGTCGAAGCGAACTCCTCCTCGACGTCGAACATTTCCGTCGGCTGGTCGGCGATCGCGTGGCGCTCCTCGGTCGAGTGCCCGGCGGGCTCGATCGGCTCCGGCACGGTCTCGTGTTCGCCGGCGGGCTGATCCTCATCGGCCGGCTCGTCGTCGAGCTCCCGATCGTCCTCGAGGCCCGGCGTCGTCGTCCAATGCCGGCTCGACCCGCTCCGGCGCCTCCTGGATGTCGATCATTCCGGCCGCGGGCTCGCGCCTGGACGAGGGCTTCTCGTCAGCCTCCGGGGCTGGCTCGACGTCATCCGACTCGGGCTGCGCCATGAACTCGGTCGGAGCGTCGGCCTCGGCCTCCGGAACAGTCTCCGGAGCGCCGGGGCGCTCGGGCGGCCCGAACGCGTCGTCCTCGAGCTGCTTCAGCTCGCTGCCGTCGGCGCCGTGCTGGCGCTTCAGCTCCAGATGCTCGCGGATTGCCTCGTCGAGAATGCCCATTTCGTGTCCCCGGGAAGCTAAAGCCTATGCGGTTATCCTTGCCGTTACCACCTGCCTGGGAGGATCGTCCCAGGCGACCCCACGGGGCTATAGCTCAGTTGGCAGAGCGCCTGGATCGCACCCAGGAGGTCGCCGGTTCGAATCCGGCTAGCTCCATCGCAGCTCCGGCACGTACCTCTAGTCACCGAAGAAATGAAACGAGCCGATCTCGCGCAGCTCGGCGACGACGGGGCTCTCCTCGCAGCGATCGCCGATGTCCTTCTGGAACTCCGCGAACGCCGCAATCTCAGTCAGCGGGTTCTGCCCATCCTCCGTCAGGGCCAGGTGCACGAAGCTGACGCCGTCCTCGAGCTGAAAGGTCGCGTAGCGGAGCCCCGCCGGGTCCGTCTCTCGAAGCTCCTCATAGACAGCTCGGACGAGCTCCTCGTTCTCCTCGGCTCGATCGGGCTTGACCTTGTAACGAACCATGACCTGTCGCATTGAACGGATCTCCTAACGGCGATTGACTGGGGGAATTCGGCTGAGGATCGAAGGTACAGGTCGCTCTGAGATCCGATCACGGCGAGAATTCGCCGCTGCCGCCCAGGCAGAAGAGATTTTTCTCCGGGAAGCAGCTCTTGTCGATGTAGAAGCGCTTGACGGCGGCTGGCCCGCGGAGGCCGGTGGCCCCGACCGCGCGGACGCGGAGCGAGTAGGTGCCTTTCGCGATCCGGAAGCGCCATGGGGAGTGACATGAGCGGTAGCCCCGGCCTTTCGCGGACTTGAGCTTGGTGTCGCCGAGCGCGCGCACCTGGCACTCGAAGCGGCGGACGCGGCCCTTGGCGAAAAACCGGGCCATGACGCGAGCGCGGTGCTCCCGCAGGGCTCGCTTGGAGGGAAACTTCAGCCTGGCGATCGTCGTCTTCGGGCGCTTGGGGCCGCGCTTGGTCCCCCGGCCGGGCTTGCTGGGAGCCTCCGAGGTCACGGCAAACGGGTCGGTGCTGGTGAAGATCTGGCCGTCGGCGCCGACCAGCGCGCAGAAGGAGACCGAGACGCAGGAGACCCCGAACAGGGCGTTGAGCGGCTGGTCGAGTTCGCTGGGCGGCTGCACGTATGGGATCAACTGGGTCTGCGACCAGGAGCTGCGCCCTCGGGTCGGGTCATTCGAGATGAGGACGTCGCCGTTGTTGTCGACGGCGACGCACTGTCGCGTCGGCAGGCAGCTGACGCCGGTCACCTGAACGGATGGCCCGCCGTCTGCCTCGCGCCAACTGGACAGGGAGGTGGGATTGGTCGAGCTGAGGATGTTGCCCCCCGCGTTGCCGGTGACGCAGAGCACGGTCGCCGCGCATGAGACGCCCTGCAGGTCGCCGGGGCCGCCGGGGGTCCCCAGCTCGGTCCAGGCCGCGGGGCCGCCGGTCGGGTCGGTCGAGACGAGCAGCCGCCCCTGCTGGGCGGTGGCGACGCAGAGGGTCGGCGTCCCGCAGGAGACGCCGCGGAAATCCAGCGTTTCGTCTAGCTGGGCGACATTCCAAGCCGCGGCGCCGCCCGTCGGGTCGGTCGAGGTCAGGATCTTGCCGGCCGTATAGCGTTCGCCCGAGACGGCCACGCAGAGCGAGGTGGTCGGGCAGGAGACGCTGAACAGGTGGGTGTCGCGGTCGGTTCCATCGACATCGGCGACCCGCCAGTCGTCTCCCGACCCGGTCGGGTTGGTCGAGGAGTAGACGTAGCCCTCGCCGGTGACGGCGAAGCAGAGCCCCACCGAGGGGCACGACACGCTCCTGAGGGTCCGGTTCGTCGGATCCCGACAGGGCGGCACCCAGTGTGCGTGGCAGTCGGTTTCCGCTTCGCCGACGGGCTGGGCCTGGTGCCAGGCGGAGGTGCCGCCGGTGGGGTTCGTCGAGGAGACGATGTGGTCGAGTTCACCGACGGCGACGCAGAGCTTCGTCGATGGACACGAGATCCCCAGAATCGGCAGATGGGGCCGGTAGCCTTCGCCGTCCACCTGGGTCTGCAGCTGCCAGTCGGCAGCCTCGGCCGAGCTCGACGTCACCGTTGCCGCCATTGGGCCGAGTGCCGCCGCGCAGACGACGACCGCCCCGATCAGCCTTCCCAGCCTTCTCAAAACCCTGCCCTCCCTCGGTCGAGTGCCTACATTTTGACGCACTCAACTGGTGAGGCTCTCCAGCGCCCGCTCCACGACCTCGGCGCGGCTGCGCCCGTCGTGCTCGGCGGTGATGAAGGGGCTGCCGACAAATAGGGAATAGGCGAGAAAGCAGCGGCTCTCGGCATCGTCCCCGTCGTCGCAAAAATCGGCGAACAGGGCGCGCATGTACTCCATCCGCCGGTTGTCGATCCGCTTCAGCCGCCTGGCGACCGCCTTGTCGCGGCGGGACCAATCGCGGATCGCAAGCTCGACCCTCAGCTGTTCGCGGGACGAAGAGAAAGCCAGAGCGAACAGCCGCCTCAGCCTCTCCCTGGCGTCCCCCCCGGCTCCTCGACGCTCTCGATCACGTCGTCGATCACCGTTCGCTCCCACGTGTCGAGCATCTGTTCGAGCAATGCGTTCCGGTCGCTGAAGTAGCCATAGAAGCCGCCCTTGGTGACGCCGAGCGCCTCCGCGAGCGACTCGATCCGGACCGCATCGGGGCCGCCGGCCGCGAGGGCCCGAAGGCCCTCTTCGATCCACTTAGCCGGGGGCGTTCGCGCGGCTGGCATCTCTCTCCTCGCGTCTTCCATGAGGTCCACCGGCGGCTGATTATACGGTTTCGTATATATGCGCTACCGTATATCGAAGTGACGCTTCCAAAGGCCGCGCACACCTCCCAGGGCTGGCGAATCGACGAGATCGTCTCCGACTTTGAGCTCGAGGACGTCTGGGAGCTTCCGACGCACGGCGAGCGGGACGATTTCACCCTCCTGGTGCATGGGATTGCCGCCGCCGACCCGGTCAAGGGCTCGCCTCTGGTGGTTCGCGCCCTTTGGGATCTTCGCTGGAAGATCGGCGAGCTGTTGGGCTGGGACGATCCCGACCGCGGGCTCGACTCGAGGGTCCCGAGCGTCCGGGACCGGATGCCGGACGATCTGCGCGAGGCCCCGACGGGCCCCGACTTCGACAGCCTCCCCTTCACCTCGTTGTACCTGCTCGAGGACGAGTGGGCGGCAGAGGTCGCCAACGGCACCGTCCACGGAGTCATGCACCTCGGCTGGGTGGCGGACGAGGAGGGCGGATACCGCGGTCAGATGGCGGTGTTCGTGAAGCCGAACGGCCGACTCGGCAGCGCGTACATGGCGGCGATCAAGCCGTTCCGGCACCTCGTCGTGTACCCGCAGATGATGCGAAACCTCGAGCGTCGCTGGCATGAGCGATGAGGGGCGGCTCGGTTACGCGATAAGACGACGGATCGATGCGCTGCGGCTCGGCCACTTCGGCAGCCGAATTGGCCGGGCACCTGAGGGTAGAGTCGCGAAGGATGGACGCGCAGGGCCCGTATCCGCTCCCCGATGACCCGGCTCTCGCCGCCGTGGCGGGGGCTTTGCGCGACACCGGGCACTGGGGCTGGGTCGTCGACGAGCGATGGTCCATCGTCTATGTGACCGACGAACTGCGCCTCTCGTTCGGGGCGGGCGTGGAGCTCGCGCCCTGGGCGCTCGACGCGCACCTCTTCGGGCCGGGCTCGATCCAGGCGAGCATGGGCTGGCGCTTCGGCTCCAACTCGGCCGAGGCGATGAAAGTGATGTTCACCTTCCTCGGCGGCTGGGTGCTCGCCGACACCCCCGGCGGCCGCGACGAGCTTCGTGAGGCCGTCGACCCGTCCCTTCGCGACCTGGTCGACGGGCTCTCCCCCGCCGATCCCGTGGCGACTTCGGGCATCGGCGCGGCGGTGGGCTTCGCCGAAATCGAGCTCGACGTCCCGGTCTTCGCCTTCCGGGTCCGCGATGCCGGCGGTCGGCTCGCGGGAACGGTGATGATCACGAAGCCGGCGCCCGGCATGGCGATGCTGGGGGCGATGGCCTCGATGGCCGACCTCGGGCACCTCGAAAGGATGCAGAGCGTCTCGGTCCCGGCGCGCCGCCCGGCTGCGGTCCTGTTCGCCGACCTGGAGGCCTCTTCCCCGCTCTCTCGACGCCTCTCCACGGCCGCCTACTTCAAGCTCGGCCGGCGGCTTGCCCGCGCCGCCGACCAGTGCGTGATCGACGAGGGCGGCCTGGTCGGCCGCCACGTCGGCGACGGGATGGCCGCCTTCTTCCTCGCCGAGAGCATCGGGTCGGAGTCGGCCGCCTCCCGCTCCTGCATCGCCGCGGCACGGGCGCTGCGAACGGCGATCGAGGGCGTCGCCACACGCAGCGACCTGCAGCCCGAGGAGGTCGTCCTGCGCTTCGGGCTGCACTGGGGGTCGACCCTCTACGTCGGCAACATCACGACCGGCGGCCGCGGCGAGGTCACCGCGCTCGGCGACGAGGTGAACGAGGCGGCCCGGATCGAGGCCTGCGCGAGCGGCGGGCGGGCGCTCGCCTCGAAGGAGCTGATCGAGCGGCTCGAGCCCGAGGACGCCGCCGCGCTCGACCTCGACCCCGACCGGGTCACCTACACGGCGCTCGCCGATCTCGACACCGCCACCGAGAAGGCCCGCCGTGACGCGCCGGCCATCGCGGTCTGCGACATCTAGGCTATTATACGCTGCCGTATATGGCAGCGAGCAAGGACTTTGACGTCGCGATCGTCGGGGGCAGCGTCGCCGGCTGCGCGGCAGCTCGGATGTTTGCCCGACAGGGCGCATCCGTGGCGCTGGTGGAGCGTCACGCCGACCCTTCGGCGTACAAGGTGACCTGCACCCACGCCGTCCTGCCGTCCGCGACGCCCGCCATCGAACGCCTCGGGCTTGCTCCGGCCCTGGCCGAGCGCGGGGTTCCGCGGACCTGGGCCGAGTTCTGGAGCCCCCACGGAGGTTGGTTCGGCCTTCCCGACGTCCGCGGTTGGGGCGTGACTCGGCGCACGCTCGACCCTCTGCTTCGCGACCTCGCCGCGAACACGCCGGGGGTCGAGTTCTTCCCGGGGTACACGGCAAAGCGCGTTCTCCGCAATGGCGGCCGGCCGGCCGGTGTGGAGGTCGAGGATCGTGACGGCCGCTCGCTGCGGCTCGCCGCCCGGCTGCTGGTCGGGGCCGACGGGCGCAACTCGACGCTCGCCCGCCTCGCCGACGTTCGCGGTCGTGTTCGGCCGCACAATCGCTTCTTCTACTTCTCCTACTGGCGCGGGGTGGCGCAGGAAAGGACGCCGGCCGGCCCCGCGATCCGACTCTGGGTCCCCCACCCGGAGGGCGGGGCGGAGTTCCCCAACGAGGATGGCCTCACGGTCCTCGTGGCCATTTACCCGCGCCGGCGCCTTGCGGCGGTTCGGGCCGACCTGGAGGGCTCTTACATGGGAACGCTCACCCGGCTCCCGGATGGGCCGGACCTCGCCGGCGCCGAGCGCGTCTCGAAGATCCTCGGCAAGCTCGAGGTTCCCAACGTGATGCGCCCGGCCGCGCGACCCGGTATCGCCTTCGTCGGCGACGCGGCCCTGGCCGCGGACCCGACATTCGGAACGGGGATCAGCTTTGCCCTGATCGGCGCGGAATGGCTGGTCGACGAGACGAGCGGCGCCCTGGACAACCGCCGGGCCCTGGACGACGCCCTGGGCCGCTATCGGAGGAAGCTCGCTTGGCGCCTAGCGCCACACCACCTGCAGATGGCCGATTTCTCTTCCGCTCGCGAGCTGACGGCGCTCGAGCGGCGTGCGTTCAGGCGGGCGACCGTCGACCCGGTCTTCGCCCGCTCATTCGGCCAGGTCCTCGCCCGCGAGCGTTCGGTCTTTCATCTTCTGGACCCGCGGGTCGCGGGCCGGCTCCTGATTCCCGACTCAATCGCATCGGAGGCCGCATGAACTGGCGTGAACGGACCCTGCTCGCTCTCACGATCGTCGGATTCTTGGTCCCCAACACGATGATCGCGCTGTTCGCGGTCCGCCATGGCCTCCCATTCGACGGGTACTTTCGACACTGGGGCGAGTCGCTGCCGGCGACCCAGCTCGCCCTCGACGTGATCATCTCCTTCGTCGCCTTCGCGCTCTGGGCGGCCTGGGAGGGGAAACGCCTGGGGATGCGCTCGTGGTGGGTCCCGATCCCGGCCTCGCTGTTGGTCGGACTGTGCTTCGGCCTTCCCCTGTTCCTGCTGCTGCGCGAGCGCACCGTTCGCACGCGCGCGACCGCCGCTGACTCGAGCGTTCGGGCCGCGCCCCCGGCCTAGTGCCGCTTGTGTCGCTGATGGCAGCGGCCGCCGGCGCGCCGCTGAAAGCTCTTGCCGTGATGCCGCCTGCGGTGGTGCCTGCGGCACCTGGCAGAGTGCTTTGCGCCCTGCGCCTGCGGAAGACCTGCGCCGGCGCCGGCCGAATGACCTGACGACCCACCGCCGTTCGCAGGAGCTTCGCCCTGGGGCGGCGACGATTCGCCGCCGGCACCCGGGGCGGGGGATGAAGGATCGGCGGAGCGGTTGGCGAGGGCCGAGTAGTCGCGGCACGGCTCGCCGCGCAGGCCCGGGCAGGGCGGCAGGGCGGTCGTCACCGCCACCCCCGGCACGACCGGGAGCAGGAGGTGCGACGGCATCTCCTGCCCGTAGGCGACTTCGACCGTGGCGCCACCCTGGTCGGGCTGCGCATGGGCGAAGGCCCAGATCGGCTGGGTGCCGTTGGGGGCGGAGATCGTCACCCGGATGCGCGAGCCGGCGCGATAGGCATGGCCCTCGTAGTAGAGCGGGATCGTGACCTCGGTGAAGCGATCCGCGGGAAGCGGGGAGACGTCGGATTCGCGCAGGCTCAGCACCGGCTCGAGCGGCGTGCTCTTGGCAGCGTCGAGCTTGCGCTCGTCGCCTCGCACCCAGCCGTTCTGCACGAATGTCTCCTTGCCGTCGGGCCTGACCTCGCTGATCGTCGCCTGCAGGTCGATGGTGGGGGCCGAGGAGCGGACCCAGGCATCAACCGCGCCCGCTCCGATCACCGTCGTGGCATCGGGCAGCGGTGCGCTGAGGTAGGAGACGGCGCTTCCCGGCGGGCTCTGTTTCCATTCGTAGCCGGGGGTCGCGGTCCAGAGTCCGCCGGAGCCCGAGGCGGTGTCGCCGCTGAAGTCGGTCGGGGGCAGGGCGTGGGCGTCCCAGGCGAAGCCGTCGGCGCCGAGGTCGGCGGGCGCATCGTCGCTGAGGGCGCCATTCGGAGAGAAGTACAGAGGCCGGGCTTCGGTGCCGGGGATCGGGAATTTGTCGAATGACGCTTCGAAGCCCGGGTAGGGCTGGCCGGCTGAGAGGCCGCCGGCGCCGTTGTCGAAGAGGACGTTGACCGGCTTCAGGCCTTCGAAGGCGGCCAGCGCCGTTTCGTAGGTCGGCTGCGCCTGGATCGGGTCCGGGGGCAGGGTCACGCCCTGGATCCCCATCGCTTCTTCGTAGACCAGCGGCGCCGCGGCCTGGATCACGGCCGCGCCGAGGATCGGCGCCCGCTTGGCGACGTAGAGCTGGAGGAAGTCGTACCAGTGGTTGAACGTGACCGGGTCGAGCGAGTCGACGTGGGTGCCGTTGGTGAAGGTGAACCACTTGCGGTCGGTGCCGGTGAAGTGCTCGGCGAGGTCCGGGCAGTGCCCGCCGGTCTGCTCGTCGGTCCACTGGCAGGCCATGAAGGTGGGCACGTCGATCTTGTTGACGAAGGTGATCGGCGAGAGCGGGTCGGCGACCGCGGGGTCGTAGTGGTCGTTTTCTTCGACCTTCTTGAGGAGGTCGACCGCCTCCGGGTGCAGCGCCTGGTTGTCGGCACAGACCTGGTCGCCATCCTGGATGCGTTTGTAGGCCCACGCCTGGCCGCTGCTCGCGGACGCTGCTTCGCCGTCGTGGACGCGCTCTTTGGCCCATTCGAGTGCGAACCCGGTGTTGAGGATCCCGCCCGGGTAGAGCGTCGTCTGGGTGTTGTCGATCACCGAGAGCGGTGAGATCGCGGCCAGGTCCGGCGGCCTGGTGGCGGCCGTGAAGAGCTGGCTGATCCCGCCGTAGGAGATCCCCATCATCCCGACTTCGTTGTGCAGCACCCACGGCTGATGGGCGATCGTCTCGACGACGTCGTAGCCGTCGAGGTTCTGCAGCGGCTCGAAGAAGTCGTAGGCGCCGCCCGAGCAGCCGGTGCCGCGCATGTTGACGTCGACCACGGTGAAGCCCATCAGGTTGGCGATCAGCGAGATCCCGCTTTCGGGCCCTGCCGGGTTCGCGTACCCGTAGCCGGAGTACTCGATCAGGGTCGGGGTCGGGCCCGACGGCAGCGGCGGCAGGTCGAGGCCGGGAACGACGTGCGTCACGTCCTGGGGCGGGTGGACGTCGATCGCCAGCTTGGTGCCGTCGCGGGTGGTCAGGTATCCGTAGCCGCTTTCCGGAATCGGCTGCTGGTAGAAGCTGGTGCTGGGCGGCTCGGAGGCCGTCGTCAGGACCCGAAGCGGATCGGACATCGTCCCGCCGACGCCGACCCGGTAGCCGTCACCCGGGGCCACATTGCGAAAGACGACGCCGCCGAGGTCGTCGGCGCTCCTCGTCTCGACCACCTGGTCCTGGCCGTCGTGCAGAGAGACCGAGGCGCCGGGGGCCAGACCGGTCGCGTAGACCTGTTCGACGCTGCCGTGCGCGTCGACGGGGGGCGGATCGGCGTCGGCACCCGTGGCGAGGGCCAGCAACGCGAACAGGGCGCAGCCGAATGCCAGCAGAGCGCAGCCGAGCGCGATCAGACGCCATGCCCTGCCCCCACGCCGAAAGCCATCGAGATTTCCTGTCCTACTCACGAGTGGACTTCTACCATACTTATTATCGGGTAGCAAGTACCTCCGATCCTTTTCCCTACGACCTGCCACAGTCTGGGCATGGGAAGAATCGGACTGCTCCTGCTCGCAGGGCTGGCGATGTTGGCCGCGCCGGGCTCGACGACGGCGGCAACGCCACCGGCACCCGGCGGCGCCACCGAAATCCAGGAGCCGGACACCTCCGGGACGGCCTTCCTCGGCAGCTTCACGCGTCGCGGCGAAACCTACGACGTCCAACTCTCGACGCCGAACAGCCGCGTCGCCGTTCTATACGTCCACGGCGGACCCCTGCGGGAAATCCCCTTCAGCCAGTGGACGAGATACGCGGTGAGCCCGCGGCGATCGCTCGCCGGCGGCGTGCTCGAAGCAGACTTCGGGGCGATCGGAAGCGTCTCGCTGCGCTTCGAGCCCACCGGCCGGAGGAAGATCGGTCGAGTTTCCGATCATTGCGAGGGCCGGCGGCCGCGCCGCGAAGACGGCGAGTACACGGGCTCGATATCGCTGCGCGGTGAGAACGGCTACTTCCGTCTGCGGCGAGTCGCGGCGAAGGGCAGGCGCACTCGCAGCTTCCGCCTCAGATGCGATCCGGGGCACGCGGTCGACGCTGGGGTTGAGAGGACGCTCTCGTCCTATGTGGCGCCGGCGCTCCCGAGCCATGGGCCCCTCCTCGCGCGGCTGGAAACGGCGTCCGAATCCGGAGGCAGGTACGTCGGCTTCGATGCGTGGGAGCCTCCAAGCAGCTACGGGAGCCTGGCGGCGGGTGTGATCGAAGCGCTTCCCGGGATGACGATCGGGCGCTACTCCTACATGGCGTACCCGACCAGCTTCATGACGAGCGACCCCGGCCCGGGCCCCCTCAGCGCCCGTCTCAGCTCGGCCTCCTACAACGCCGACCCATCGGCGCCGGAAACCTGGGACGGCGATCTGACCGCGACCTTCCCCGGCGGGCTGGAGGAGCGATTGAACGGGCCGGAGTTCAGGACCAGGCTCTGCGCCTACAGGCCACCGGGCTCCCCGCCCGAGTGCGTCGGCGCACGGGACCCGCTCCTCAGCGGCGGGCCGTTCGACCCGGCGTCCTAGACCGCGCCGCTTGCAACGCCGGCGCCGATCCGGACATATAGAGATAGATGGCCCCGGGTCAGACCGAGAAAAACGCGGCGCTCGGGCGTGAGCTCACGCAGAACCGCTTCGGCCGGCTCTACCGGGAGCAGGGGCGGGCGATCCTCGCCTACGCGCTGCGGCGCGTGAAGGACCCGGAGGACGCCGCCGACGTCGTCGCCGAGACCTTCCTCGTCGCCTGGCGGCGCCTCGATGAGGTGCCGATCGATGCGGGGGCGAGGCTGTGGCTGTTCGCGGTGGCCCATCGGGTGATCGCCAACCTGCATCGAGCCGAGCGGCGCCGGACCCGGCTGGGTGACCGCCTCGCCGAGTCACTGCGCACCGAGCTCGCGACCCGGCCCGCACCCGCGGGCGAGGCGGCGAAGGCCCTGCGGGCGATGGGCGACCTCGGCGACGACGATCGCGAGCTGCTTCTGCTCGTCTCCTGGGAGGAGCTCTCCCCAGGGGAGGCGGCGAAGGTCCTCGGGATCTCCTCGCTCGCCGCCCGCAGCCGCCTACACCGTGCGCGGCGGCGGCTGCGGGACCTGTTGGAGGAACGCGAGTCGGCGGAGGGCTGCGGCCCAGAACTCGAGATGGAGGAAGCAAGATGAAGAGGGATGAGATCGAGAGGGCGCTCAGCGCCGCCGACCCGGTCGACCGGGGTCGGCTCGACCGGGTCGACCTCGAGGCGATGGAGGCGGACCTGCTCGCCGACCTGGAGGCCGACCCCCCCGGCCCGGCGCTCGCGGCGGCGCCTCCGCGCCTCCGGCGCTCGCGGCGCTTCGCGCTTGCCCTTGGCCCGGCGGCGCTCGCCTTCGCCATCGCCGCCGTCGTCCTCCTCGCCGGTGGCGGCTCCGAGCAGACCTCGCAGGCCTACGGCGCCGAGCTCGTCCGCTTCGCCGAGTCGACGCCGCTCCTGCTCCTGGAAGGCCCCGGCTGGCGGGTTCAAAACGTCTATGAGGCCCCTCGGGGCGCCTACCACGCGGAAAGCGACAGGGCCGAAGGGTCGATGGAATTCGTCACCGGCAAGCCGATCCCCTACGAATCGGTCCGGATCAAGTGCGTCCACGAGACCATGTCCAAGAACGGGAAGTACCCGGTCTGCACGGCCCAGAGCGAGTCGGGGATGTTCCCGCCCTCGGTGCGCCAGCGCAGAGTCGAACTGCGCTGGTTTCACGGAAGCCTCGAGGACTCGCTCGCGATGGCCCATGAAATGGCCCATCCACACGGCCAGAGCTGGACCAGGCTGCCGGTCCTGGCGACGACCGCCGACGTCGACACGCGGGCGGAGTTCTACGTCAACCAGGGTGAGCCCGGCAACCGCCAGATGACCGCGCTCTGGTCCGAAGACGGCTATGTGCTCGAACTGAAGGCCGCGGTTCCCGACCTCGCCGGCTTCGAAGAACGGCTCGAGTGGCTGAAGCGGGTGGACTCGCAGACCTGGCTCGACGCGATGCCCGCGAAGGTCGTCAAGGCCGCCGACCACGATGCCGCGGTGCGCGAAATGCTGAAGGACATCCCGGTGCCGAAGGGCTTCGAGCCTTCGCAGATCCCCGACGAAGGCCTCACCACCGACCGCTACCAGGTGGGCGCCGTCCGTCACCGGAATCGTCTCCTGCCTCTGGTTCCGGCAGTGGGGAGAGGCGCGCAGGACCGGCGACAGCGCGGCGGCGGCCGAAGCCGAAAGGGCGATGGCGACCTCGAAGCACTGGGCGATCCTGCACGAGATGGCGAAGGACGGCGCCTATCCGGAAACGGTCTGGGAGCTGGCGAAGGAGATGCCGAGCGGCGTCTGGGTCTGGAACGGGCACAGCCATCCGCTGTTGCCCAGGCCGAAGGCCTGGGGTGCGCCCGCTGGGGCATGCCGGTTCTGCCGTGGAAGCAGCGGCGCCAAAGCGAACGCGCCCACTCCACCTGAGCGCGAAGCGGCGGCACTTGACAGCCCCCGTGGCCAGTGGCGATAGTCCGCGGGGGTGAGGAATCTGAGAGTCATCGCGACGGTCGTCTCGAGTCTCGTCGTGCTCGCGTTCGCCGCGGCGCCGAGCTTGGCGGAGACGGTAACGCTCGGCAGCCCGCTGGGGGCCGACTTCAGCGAAGGCGCGATCAACTTCACCGGGCCCGAGACCTTCGTCAACACGGTCCTGCCGGAGCCGGGAGCCCTGGTCAAGTCCCCCGTCGAAGGGACGGTGGTCCGCTGGCGGGTGCTCGGCACGACCGGCGGCCCCTTCCGGCTGCGGGTCCTCTCACCGAACCCCGATGGCACCTACACCGGCGCCGGCACCAGCTCGCCGCAGACTTCGATGACCCCCGACCTGCACACCTTCCCGACCAGCCTGCCGATCAAGGCCGGGCAGACGATCGGGATCGACAACACGCATGACATCGGAACGGACAAGCTGGGTGTTATCCCCCTCGCCACGGCCGGCCTCGCCGAATGGAATCCGGCCCTGGCGGACGGCTCCGCACGGGCTCCGAAACTCTTTATCGGCGAAGAAAAAGACGGACCCCTTGGCGGAGAGCTCGGCTTCAACGCGGACATCGTGCCAAGACCGGCGGTGACCCTTATGAGCCCTGTCGAAGGCCCGATCACCGGCGGCACCGCGATCGCCATCGCCGGAGAAGACCTCCGCGGCGCGACGAGCGTCCGGTTCGGCGCAGCCGCGGCGGCGAGCTTCTCGGTCGTCTCCGACGGCCTTGTCACCGCGATCGCCCCGGCGGCGGCCCAGGGAGCGGTCGACGTCACGGTCACGACACCCGGGGGAACCAGCGCCGTCGTCCCCGCGGACAGGTTCACCTACACGGCCTGCGTCGTCCCGACGCTGACCGGCAAGAAGCTGAAAGCGGGCCGCAAGAAACTGAGCGCGGCCGACTGCAAGCTGGGAAAAATTCGCGGCAAGGGCACGAAGGTGGTCGCCCAGGCGCCGAAGCCCGGGAGCATCGTCGGTCCCGGGTCCAAGGTCAACGTCAAGCTCGGGGCCGGCCAGCTCAACCGCAGGTCTTGACTGACGCCTTCAGCGATTTCGTGACGGTGGTGTGCTGGCGGGGGCCGAGGTGGAGGTTGACGCTGATCCGCGCCCCCACCGTCAGGGTCTTGCCGGCCCCCACACCCTTGGTCGGGACGCTGACTTCGAACGGCTTGCGCTTGTCGGTCGCGAGCTTCTTCTTGCCCAGCAGGAAGACGACTTTCTTGACCGTGTAGCTGACTTTGTGGGCCTTGGATCCCCTGCGCTTGACGGCGACCTTGGCCTTGAAAACCTCGCCGCCCGGCACGCAGCCCTTGGGCACCGTGAGGGTGCCGGCGAGGCCATGGCCGAGGGAGACCGAGGTGGTGGTCGTCTCCCCCGTGCCGCCTTTTTTGGGCGTGGCGGGCGCGGGCGGAGCCGGTGGCGTCGGTTCGCCCGGTGCCAGCGGCAGGACGAAGTCGTGGGTGCTTTCGTTGTCCCACCACGAGAGCCAGCCGTGACCGTCGGCGGTGGTTGCGATCCGCATGTCGCGGTAGGCGCTGTCGGGCAGCGTCTGCGGGTTGCTGAAGTTGGCGTTGGAGAGGTCTTTGGAGTACTTGTAATGGAACCCGTCGTTGCCGCGGTAGGCGAGGTGGAGGAGGCCGCCGGCGTCCTCGGAGATCGCGAATTCGAACATCCCTCCGCCGGTGATCGCCACCGGGGGATCGAAGCCGATGCCGTTGAAGCGCTGGATCAGCACCGCGTCATCGCTGGCGCGCAGGTAGGCGACGTAGAGGCCTTTCGGCCCGGTCGCCATGCGGACCTGGTCGCCGCCTCCGGCGGCATCGCCGATCTTCACCGGAGCCGACCATTTGGCGTCGGTCTGGATCGAGGCCGGGGTGCCGGCGGTGTCCGTGTAGCGCCGCCAGTAGACCCCGTTTTCCAGGCTCTGGTCGATGTACGCCGAGGAGAGCATCGACCCCTGCAGCGAGATCGTGCTGTCGCTGGTGAAGTCGGTGGTGATGTGGAAGATCGAGCCCGGGCCGCTGCCGGCGGTGATCCCGCTCGCATTCAGGGTCGGGGCGATCGAGGGGCCGATCCCGACGGCGGCGATCACGGCGTTGGTCGGGTTCAGGGTTCCCGGCGGCGCCAGCACCGCCTCGCCGAAGTCGAGGAAGCTGCCCGGCACACCGGTGGTCGTGCCCAGGGTCGTCGAGGACCCGAACGGCTCGCCGCTCCAGAGGAATTTGTCTTCGGCCGAGCCCGATTCGCTACGGGACTCGACGACGCGGACCGTGTTGCCTTCGACCAGCGGCATGTTGCCGCTGTCTTCGGTGAACCCCGGCAGCGAGGTGGTGAGTACCTGGGAGGCCGAGCAGCCGCCGGCCCCCGGGTCGACTCGGCAGTAGTGGAGGGTGCCGTTGGCCTCCGCGTAGGTGATCGCGGCGGCGCCGGCCGGGGTGATCGCCAGGCCGGGACCGGTGCCGGCCCCCGGGCCGAGGTCGATCGGGGTTGCCGCCGTGGCCGCGGCGCACCCCAGCGCCAGCAGGGCGACGACCGTGAGGAGCGATGCCGTCGCGCCGCCCATCCACCTGCGCCATTCCATCCCGAACCTGGACATCGCCGCTCCTTCGCTCGCTTGATCGACTCGCCGCGGCAGACTAGAAGGCGGTGGCGACGGGTGGACGATCGGACTACCCGGGCGGCGCCCTCACCTGACGACGCGATAGCGGAGGTGCGTTACTCCGGGCCCGTCGAGGACCCGCGTCAACTCGAGCTCGATGTGGTCGGCGCCAAGGTGCTCGAAGAGCCTCCGGCCCTCGCCGAGCAGAACCGGGATCAGGTGGATCTGGAGCTCGTCGAGAACACCGGCGGCGAGCGCCAGCTGCGCGGTTCCGACCCCGTGGACGAGCACGTCCTTCTCACCGGCGGCCTCCTTCGCCCGTGCCATCGCGGTCTCGACGTCGTCCACATAGGTGACCAGCGGCCACCGCCCGGCCTCCGCCTCGGGCCGGCGGCTGAGGATGAAGATCGGCACGCCGTCGTGGTGGTCGCCGTTCCAGTAGCCGGCGGGCTCGACGGTCCCCCGGCCGGCGACCACGGCCCCGGTCGACATCACCTCATCCATGATCTCGCCGTTGACGTCGGCCGGACGGCCCGGCACGCCCGCGTGGGCGGTGGGGGCGCCGGTGGAGAACCACTCGTGCAGGCGCTCGCCGCCGTCGCCGAGGCCGTTGTCCGGGCTCTCGTTCGGACCGGCGACGAAACCGTCGAGGGACATCGACATGTAGAGCACGGTCGCGGACATTCGATTCTCGATCTCCACGCTACCCCCGGAGAGGCCACTTGATGCGGCTCTTCGTGAGCCATGGCCGCTTAACCCCAGGTATTAGAAAATCCTTTGTCTCGCGTGCCACACTGAGTGGAGGATGAGTGGGAGAGCGAGGCGCAGAGTCAGGCGAGTGGTCATTCTCGCGGCCTGCGCGGGCCTGGTGGCGCTCGGCACCTCCGTCTCGAACGCGGCCATCATCCGCTACGGCGGGCTCGAACTCAGGGCCGACGGCGACTTCACCCCTCACCTGCTCCCGCGGCATAGCTTCGCCCCGATCTCGATCGAGGGGCGCGCCAACCTCCGCTCGACCGTCGGCGGGCCGCCACCCAGGCTCGAACAGCTACAGCTCGACTTCGACCATGACGGCCGGCTCTCGACCACGGGCCTGCCCACCTGCGACCCGGCGTCGGTCGAACACGCCTCGGTCGCGGCCGCACGGCAGAAGTGCGCGGGCTCGATCGTCGGCACCGGCAAGGTCGAAGCGCTGGTCCTGATCGAAGCGCGCTGGATCAAGGTGAGCGCCGAACTGACCCTCTTCAACGGCCCACCCGCGGGTGGTGTCGCGACGGTGGTCGCCCACGCCCAACCCGTCTCGCTCCCCGAAGAAATCTACGTCGTCACGATCCCGATCGAACGGATCCACGGCGAATACAGCTACCGGGCGACGGTCGAAGTCCCGGAAATCTTCAACGGGACCGGCATCCTCACCGGGGTCGAAGCCAAGATCGGCCGCCGCTACAAATTCCAGGGCAAGGATCGAAGCTACGCGTCGGCCCGCTGCTCGGACGGCGCCCTCTCGGTGCACGGCCACTTCACCTTCGCCGGCGGCATCATCGTCGACGGCGCCGTCGAAAAATTCTGCGTCCCGAAGGAATGACGCAGCAGCTTTGGTCGCGGCCTAGCCGCTCGCCTTGAAGCGGAGGCTGCGGGTCAGCGCCGCGGCGACCCCGGACTCGGAGACCGTCAACGCGACCGAGAGTTTGTGAGCTTTCGAGAGCGCTTTCTTGCCGCGCCCGTTGAGGGAGACCGGGACGCTCTTGGTTTCGCCCGCGGCCAGGGTCGCGGCCGCGGAGCCGACGGTCACCTTCTTCGCCTTCGTCTTGCCGCGCTGGAGTGCGCCGAGCGCCCTCGGCTTGCCGCCTTCGAGGATCGAGAGGGTCAGTTTCAGCGCGCAGCTGGAGCCCGCGGGGCCGGTGCAGGTGAGCGGCACGGTCGCCGTCGTGCCCTTGACCTTGGCGGTCCCGATCCCGACCTGGCCGACTGCGCTGCCGCCCGCGCCGGCGGCGCCGCCGTCCGCGCCTGCCGCGCCACCTCCAGCCGCAGCGCCACTTCCGCCACCGCCGGAGCCACCGCCACCGCCACCGCCTCCCCCGCCCCCAGGTGTCTGGATCACCTGGGTCAGCGTGGACGAGGTCGAGCCGGCGAAGGCGCTGTCGCCGAGGTAGGAGGCGACGAGCGAGTGTGACCCCGCGGCCAGGTAGGTCTGCGGGCAGCTCGCCTGGCCGAGCGAGACCGTGACCGACTCACACCCGGGGATGGCGGTGCCGCCGTCGCTGAAGGAGACGCTGCCGCCGTCGGGCGCCGGCGAGACCGTCGCGGTGAGGGTCACCGCCTGGCCCGGGGTCGACGGGTTGGCCGAGGAGAGCAGCGAGGTCCCGGTCTGGGCGGCGCCGGGGGCCCCACCGGTCTCCACCGCGCCAATGTCGCAGCCCGCCTTGCCCCCTCCCGGCCGCGTGTAGCCACGCTGGTCCTGAGCGGAGCCGCAGGAGCCTGACGGGACCACGCCGATCGCGGGGCTGCCGGTCGCCGGCAGCATCGTCTGGGTCGGGCCGCCGTTGTCCAGCAGTGCGCCGAGCAGCGGATTGGTGTTGACCCCCGGACAGGTGCCGTCGGCCGGGTAGTCGAGGTTGTTGCCGAAGTCGTAGAAGTCTTCGTACTGGCCGTGGTAGTACTCGATGCAGTTCGCGTCGCCGGACCCGCCGAAGCCGTTTTCGGCGATCAGAGTGTTTTTCAGGAACACCCCGTAGCCGTTGAATTCCTGGCGCTGCCCGACGGCGATCCCGGCTCCCTTTCCGCGGCCGCCCGGGATTCCGTTGAACACGGGAGAGGAGCCGCCCGGCCCGGACGCGCCGAGGAAGTTCTTCGCGATCGTGACGTCCGTCAGCACGAGTTCGTCGATGTTGCTTGCTCCCCGGGTCCAGATACCGCCGCCGTAGCCGCCGAATCCGCCGGGGCCGCCGCCCAGGGAGTCGGCTCCGTTGTCGGCGCCCTTGCCGCCGTCGCCTGTCTGGTTGCCGGTGATCGTGACGTTGGTCAGGGTCGCTCCGTGCCCGACGCTGAGGAATCCGGCGCCCAGGCCGCCGCCGCCGCCCCAGCCTCCCTGTCCGCCGTCTGAGAACTGCCCGGTTTCCCACTGTCCCCCGACGCCTGCGCTGCCGCCGTTGCCACCGGCGCCGGTGGAGTTGCCGCTGATCGTCGATGCGGTCATGTTCAGCGTGCCTGAGCTGACGGCGTTGATGATGCCGCCGCCGCCGCCGACGGTCCCATGGGGAAGTTCGTAGGTGGGATTGCCTGTTTCGGCATTGAACCCGAGCCCGCTGGTGCCGCCGTTACCGCCGTTTCCACCGGTCCCCGACCCGCTCGTGGGGGTTTCGCTGGCTCCATTTCCGCCGCTGCCTCCCTGCCCCCCGCGCCCGGTGAAGTTGCCACTCACGGTCGTGGTGGTGATCGTCGCGCTGCCGGCGTTGTAGAGCCCGGCTCCGTCGCCACTCGGTCCACCATCTCCTCCGTCGGCGCCGTCGGCATAGACGTTCATGCCCTGGCCCTGGCGGCCCATCGGGCCGTTGCCGCCGATCCCCCCATCCCCGGTCCCATTGCCGCTGATCGTCGAGGCGATCACGGTGAGGCTGGAGTTGTAGTCGTTGTAGATGCCGCCGCCCGAGCCGCCCGAGCCGCCGCTGCTCGGGTTCCGCGTCGTCGAGCCGGCCAGCTCGCCGTCGATGCCCCTACCGCCATGGCCGGTGAAGTTCAGCGTGACCAGGGTGTGTTCCAGCGTCAGGTTGCCGTGGTTGAGGATCCCGCCGCCATCTCCACCGAAGCCGCCGCTGTGGAGCGGGGCCGCACTGTCGGGGCCGTTGGCGGTCTGACCACCGGTCACCTCGACGGCGGCCAGTGACGCAACGGCGGCGGCGGCCACTTCGAATACGCGGCTGTGTCCCTTCGCGTCGATCATCGTCTGGGCGGGGGCGTTCGCGTTGGCGCCGACGATCGCGAGGTTCGCGCCGGCGGCGATCGTCAGCTGCCCGGCGCCGAGTTCGTAGTGGCCCGCGGGGACCGTGATCGTCGTCGTGCCCCCTCCGGCCACGGGTCCGCAGTCGGCGCTGTTCGTGCCGGCGTTGACGGCGAGGATCGCCTCGCGCAGCGAGCAGGCGCCATTGGTGACCGGCGAGGCTTCATCGTTGGTCGTGCTGACCGTCATCGCCACCGCGGCCGAGGCGAAGCAGAGAAGGGCGAGCGACGCCAGCGCGCAGGCGGCCAGCGATACGCGATCGCGGCGTCCAGCTGCTCGGGTGTGCCAACTCGAAGCCACCCCCGCACCCCCCAGGCGAGCGTGACTGATCATCCGCTTTCCCAATTCGCCAGGCATATTCACAGAGCCCGGTCAGAGCTGCAACAGAAGGCCGCCAAAGTTCATCCCCCGGGGTCTACGGCCGTATTCGCGGACCGAGACTCGCGAGTTGTTACGATATATCGCGTTAGTACACGATAGACCACATATTGGAAGGATTTCGATGCACCACAGACACCAATCACGCCATTGCGGCCATCTCCACAGCGAGGAGTTCGCGCGCAGCCGCGGCCCCCGCTACGGGCGAGGCCGAGGCGGCCCACGGGCCCGCAGAGGCGATGTCCGGGCCGCGGTCCTGGCACTGCTGGCCGAGGAGCCGATGCACGGCTACGAGATGATCAAGGAGATCGAGGAGCGCACCGAGGGGGCGTGGACCCCGAGCGCGGGCTCGATCTACCCGACCCTGCAGATGCTCGAGGACGAAGGGCTGATCCGCGGCGAGGAGAAGGACGGCAAGCGCCGCTTCACCCTGACCGAGGCCGCCGCCGCCGAGCAGAAGGAAAAGGCAGGTGAGGAGGCCCCTTGGGACAGCGTCCGAGCCGGCGCCGCCCCCGAGCACATGCAGCTCCGCGTTTCCGTCGCCAAGCTCCACCAGGCGATCGGCCAGGTCCTCCACGCCGCCGATGAGGATCAGCGCAAGCGGGTCCGCGAGCTGCTCGAGGAGACGCGGCGCAGGATCTACGCGATCCTCGCCGAGGAGGGCTGAGCCGGAGTCGCCCTAGCGGGTCGCGGCGCCTCGCTCGGCTTCGACCCGCTCGACGGCGGCGCCCGCCCGGCGTTTGAGCCCGGCGGGGACGCCCTTCGAGAGCTGCGAGCGGTAGTCGGCGACCCACTCGTAGGCACGGGCGGTGAGGCGGGGCGCCCGCGCGAACGCCATCGCGGGGAGCGCACCGCCCGGGAGCAGCTGCAGCAGCGGTGCCACCGCGGCCCCCGCCGAGAGCCGCTCTCCGTCGGGGGCGATCAGGTGCACCGAGGCCAGGCGCTGCTCGGCGCTGAGGTCGGCGAGCAGCTCCCGCGCCCGCTCGCCCTGCAGGGGAACCGGGATCAGCCGGCCGCGGCGATCCCAGGCAAGGACGCCGGAAAGGGCCCATTTGCAGAACCCGCAATCGGCGTCGTAGAGCAGGGTCCAGCGCTCGTCGTCACTCATCCAGGGTGATTCTTGCGCCTCTGCCCTATTGGGCGGCGCAGCCGTTGCCGGCCGGGAAGCCGGTCGGGGCGCCCTGCCAGAGGGTGCGGCCGCTGGAGCTGACGGTCGCCAGCTGCTCGATGCAGGCCGCGCCGTGGAGGGCGATCACCGCGATGCCGAGGGGTCGTGCATCCGGGCCCGCCTTTCGGTGGACCGGAATCGCGGTCGGGCCGGCACCGGCCACGGTGACTCGGACCTGACTGACCGCAGTCGAGGTGGCGAGGGCGAAGACCGACATCGCGGGCTCGCCCATTCCCGCAAGGTGGGTGCCCCCCGCCAGCAGCGGCGAGGAGGTGCGGCCGAGGCCGCCCGGGGCGCAGTCGCGGAACCGGCTTCGGTCGTAGCTGAAGGGGCCGTGGCGATGGGTGATGGCCACGGTGAGGCAGGGACGAGCAGAGCTCGCGCTGGCTTCGCCGCTGCCGGCGTTGACGGTCCACGAGTAGCTGCTCTGGCGGCCCTGGGCGATGAGGGTCGATGTGGAGGCGGCGGGGGCCGCGACGGCAGCCGGGGCGGAAGCGGCAGCCAGCGTGAGGAGGGCGGCGACGAAGGCGGCTTGTCGTTTGATCAGCGCCATTTACGGTACGTTACAGGATCAATAGATGGATCTCCACCTGGATTCACAGAAAATGCTTATACAGCCCTTTATAGAGCCGAATTTTCGAGGGTCATGCGGACTGGATCAATGGCCGAAGCGAGCGGCTGATAACCACCTATGCGGTTCACAGGTGTTCCTATTGATGGACGACGCGGCGGCGACCGGTGAGTGAGAGCGCCGAACTCTCCCCCGCCCTCGCCGGAATGCGGGACGCCGTGCTCGGGGCCTGCGCAACGGAGGCGGCCTGGGAGGCGAAGGTCGTCGCCGGCATCGGAGCAGCGATCGGGTTCGCGATGAAGGAGGCTGAAGCCGCGGCGACGGCGACGGGTGGCGGCGTGGCCCTGGATACAAACGGCGCCGATCTCGGCCTGGTCTCGTACTTCGCCCGCCGGCTGGAGGAGATCGCGCCGGCGATGCAGTTCCCGGTCTCGAGCCCGCAAGGCATCGTCGAAATGTCGGCGATCACGATCAGGGGCCACCTCGTCGCCGGCGCCACCGAGACGCTGATCGAGCTGGGGCCCTGGCTCGTCCACCTGAGCCTGTTGCCGTACCTCGGGCCGACCAGCGCCAGGCGCTGGGCGGCGACCTTTTCCCTTACCTGGGAATTGCTGAGGTATGTTTGCGTACGCTTTTATACGCCTATCTTAGCCAAATTTTCGCTGCTTCTTTGACTTTATGTTTCATCTGTGTTCTCATTGAGAACCGCGAGTGGACGCACCCAACGACTGCTCGCACTGGCTAGCCAGACATGGATCGGGCCACCCTTCCGAAGTCTGGACCCGATCCTGATGTGGGCGCAATCGCGATCCCGGGGAGTCTTCTCCTTCTCCGGGGTCGCTTGCGCCTGCCCCGCCGACATCAGCCGGCTCGGCAGCTCCTGACCGTTTCGGCTTTGATCCGATGATGGTCGGCGAAGACGTAGGTGGCGCGGGCGAGCGATAGGAAGCCCGCGCTGAAGCCTTTTGGCACCGGACAGGTGGCGCTGAGATAGCTGCGTTTCTTCCCTTCGTAGGTGAACTTCCGCGCCACCTTGATCTGGAAGTTGGCGACGTGTGGCCAGGGCCCGACCGAACGGCGGATCAGAGCGACGAGCACAGTCCGGAAGGCGCCCGGTTTGTGATGGACGCTGAAGGGGATGACGAAGGCGACCGGCGGCGATTTTGTGTAGGCGTGGACCAGGACGGCGTGACGACCCGCCGGAGTTCGTCCGTTGAAGGCGGTGAGGTGGGCGTGGACAGCCAGGGGCGGTTCGCCCGGTAGGAAGACCTGGGCGAAGAGCGCGCCGGTTCCGACCTTCGCGTCGCTGCAATGTTCGAGAGCCTGCCGCGTGTTGGTACTTGCCAGGCGCGATTCGGGGCAGGTGGCAAGACCTTTGGTGTTCAGGACTCCGCGCCACGCGAGTTCGAGGCGGATCCAGTTGACCCTGGGAAGCGGCGAGTCGTCGGCAGTGATGACGCGGCCGGCGAGGAGAACGGCGACGGGGGCCGGTGTATGGCGAGGGAGGGCTCGCGGGGTGATGCCGCCGTTGAGAGAAACGATCAGATGGCCGTCTTGGACCCGTTCGGCCCCCGCCGAACCCGCCAGTGAAGCCATCGCTCCGACCACCACAGAGCGTGGTCGTCCCCCAGATGAACCCCAAACGAAGCTTTCCTCCGCATACCCACCGCTTATGGTAGACCTTTGTCCTCATTTGAGCAAGTCCCCATTGCCGATTAGCAACGCGAATCCCGCTCTCACGGATTGACCCGGTACGTATAGCGACGGGGCTGGTTCGACTCCTAACTGTGGCGGCGCGCGTGGCGCTTCGCTGATTTCAGCCTCGCTCCACAGCTGGTCTTGACCGGCACGCGTTGGGTCAACGTCTTGCCGTTTTGGCCGACGAAGGAGACTTCGGCACGGGGGACGTTGGCGCAGAGGCTGCGGGTATTCGAGAGGTAGCCGTGTTTGCCGCCGAAGACGACCAGGTGAAAATGACCGATCGAGATGTCGGGGACAACGGGGACCGTGGTCCTGAGGCGGCCCCCGCTCACTGTCGAGGCGTCGGCATCGAGGGTCGAGGTTGACCTGGCCGTTGAGGAGGAAGGCGAGGCGCGGCAGGCTGCCCGAACCGGAGACCGCGTACGCCGGCCCTGAGAGCGGTCGATCGAGCAATCGGAGTGGTCGTGGTAGCTGTGCCGATCATCTGGCGTCCGGCGCACTGGTGTGGCGGCCAGTTCCTTCTCGGTGCAGAGATTGCCAAGGTGCCGCTGGTCGATCTCGAACGCGCTGGGAAGGGTGACGGCGACCGATTTGACGTTCGCGTCGCCGGGCCGCGTCGTGAGATCGAACTGCAGGGAGGGATTGACGGCTCGATGCGTTTTCTTCACGCCCCCGAGCAGGCGGACGACCATCTTTGGCTTGAAAGGCAGCGTGGAGCAGTTGACCGGCTGGAACGGTGAGGAGAAACCGACCGCGGTCCCCTGATTACCGATGCCCTGCGAGGCGATCGCCGCCGCAGTTGGTCGGGTTGATCATGAATCTGGACCTGTCGATGCTGACCTGGATCGAGCGCAGGCGGAGTGGGATCCCGCCGACGATCGAAGGCACCGTTTCGGAGTCCGCGAACGACGTGCACATCGAGCGGATCGACGTGGATTGCGACGCGGACGACCACCGTGCCGTAGTCATATGGCCCGGCGATCGCGGGTGTCAGCACTACGAGGGAAAGGGGCGCTCCCTGGAAAGGGCCTGCGAGGTACATCTACGAAGGAATGGAAAGGGTGTGTACCCGGACCGGCTGCAACATTCGAGGTGCCAAGCTGTGAGCTCACCGGGCAGCTCGGAACGGCCTGCTCCGACCGGCCGGCCTTTCCGGCGCATCGGCGATGGCCGCGTCGGAGCAGTAGGGAATCCCGCGCAGGTCGGCCGTGAGGCCGGGCGGCATGGTGAAGTTGAGCTTGCCCAGGGTCTGATCGCCGTCTTCGCGGTTGAGCCGGAGGCTGAAATCGCTAAAGGCCGCGGCGGTGGATACGATGTGCCGCAAACAGAAAGGGGGTGAAGGGCAGTCGCTGCCCCGGACAGGAGGAGCCATGAGGACCGGAGTCGAGGCTGAAGGTCTGGGTGGTGGTCTGTTCGGCCTGGGTCGTGTTCCAGGGATAGAACACGGCCGTTACGGTGTGGACTGTGCAGGTGGTCGGCGTGGCCATCAGCCCGCGTTCGCCGGAGAAGAGGTGAAGCTCGAAGTCTTCGAAGGGCGCCTGGGGCAGGTCGGGAAACTCGGCGGTGAGTTGGCCGGTCTGCGAATCGGGCTTGATCGAGCCGACCAGCTTCGAGTTGATGCCGAAGCCCGAAGAGGTGAGGATGAGGCGGTACTGCTGTCCTGGCATTGGTTCGCCGATGTAGGCGAGCCTCGAGACGCTCGGGAGAGCCGGCTCGATCGAGAAGGTGCCGATCTTGGAGCCGTCCGGGCACTCGGCGGGTCCCTCCGAATCGAAGTTGACCTGGGCGTCCGCGCAGGCGGTTTGCCCGTCGGCGGAATCGGGGTTGACTGTAAAGCCTGGAGGGAACGTGACTGTGACCGCCTTGATCTCCGAAGGCGCGGCGGCGAAGGTGAGGAACTGAGGCGATTTGAGGATCAGGTCCAAGCCGGTGGCCGAATCGGTCTCCGTCGTCGTCGGCCTCGCCTGTAGGACCGGTTTGAAGACCTGTTTCTCACAGCCGTCGATCGGCTCGGGATAGATCGTCTGCGCCGCGGAGTGGTGGGTCGGGTCGGCGTAGGTTTCGACATCGAGAGTCGAGGTCAGCAGTTCGCCGGTGCAGGTCGTAGGGTTGTCGATCAGCGGACTGTTGACGATTCCCGACCGCGTGGGGGTTTTGATGTTGCAGGCTGTCCCTTCTTCTTGTGGGCATCCCGTCGGGTGACTGGGAGAGCCTTTCGGGAAACGGTCGGCTTCGTGGATCGGCGAGGCGGGGAAACCCCAGAAGGTCATGCGTGCACTGGAGAGCGGCGTGAGCTGTGTGATGTCGTGAACGGTGAAGCGGAGGCCATAGTCTGTCGTGGTGCGAACGGCCACCGGAATTGTTATCGGGATATCGAGACTCGGAACGTTGAAAGCGAAGCGGGCGGTCTCGTCTTCCTGGGGGAGAACGAGAAGACCGGCGCCGTCCCCAGCAGGTAGTTCGGGTCGCCCGCGTAGTGGGCGCGAGATGGTTATCAGCCCCGCCTGGGAGTCGGAGGGACAGCGATCGAGGGCGAAGTCATCGGGCAGGCACTGGGTGATCGCCCGGGGATTGCCGAAGACGCCGATCGGCGCGTTGAAGACGATGTTCTTGGCTGCTTCGGGCGTGCCGGGGGACTCGAGCTTGAAGTAGGTGGTCAGATCCGGATGACCTCCAGCCTGGGCAGTCGACATCGAGGTGGTGAAAAACTCGACCGGCTGAGACGCCGAGGCGGGCGAGGTTCCGATCGCCAGGCCGACCGCGACCCCGATCAAGCCTCGCCAGGCCAGGCGGCCGCGCCTGCGCGTGCTGGGCAGTCTCATTTTGCACCTCCACGGTTATGGCCGGCTCGCTTGCGATGCCGCCGTGTCTGGCACTTGCCGTGCTTGCGAACGAAGTGCTTCTTGCAGTGCTTTTCGGGGCTGAGATTGTGTGGCGTGCCGGCTTCGCTGCGGGCTTCGAGGGGTCCGGGGGCGACGGTCGAGGGACCGTGGCACTCGTCGGAAGCGCGACACGCGGCAGGCGAAGAGACGAGAATCCACCCTTCTCGCGAGCGTCATAGATCTTCATCGTCGGCCCGTTTTCATCGTTCACCGCGAGGCTGTCGCGAGATGAAGAAGTAGGCGTCTCGCCCGTCGCTGCGGGCGCCGAGAAGGCTACTGTCGAAAGTGCTGGTGCCGCGGAGATCAACCCGATACAGGCGGAGATCGAGGCGCTGAAGGTGAGGCTCCCAGGCGCGCAGGTACCGGTGTTCGGCGGTTGCCACTCGTAGACGTCCCTCTCTTCCTGTTGGTGTCGGCGCCCGTGAGCGCGTCGTCGGTGTTGAAAAAGACCCGGCCGTCGTCGGTGAGGCTGAGGCCGTTTGTGGCGAGAGATGCATCACCTGCCGACGCCGCGGCGCCGGCGGAGCACGAAACGCAGGTCAGAGTCTTGGAGATGGCGTCATAGCGGAAGGCCTCGGTGTGGCCTGCGGTCTCTTCGCCTTCGTCCCTCAGTAGGGCAGCGTCAACGGGAAAGCGGCGAGATCGCCGTTCGGAGTCAGCTGGAAGTCGCCCGTGCGCCGGATGCCAGGTTCGCCGACCGAGTTCGACCACGAGCGGGTTGTCGGTCGCGTTGCCGCGGGCAGCTTGAGCGGCCCGTACGCAGCGAGCTGGACGCCGTTGGAATCGGAAACGTAGAGGTTTGCGCCAGGATCGACGGCTACCCCGACGGACCCGCTGAGCACCCCGCTGCCGAAGCTCCCGACCCGGCTGCCGACGGCATCGTCGAGAGCGACGCGGCTACCCTCATTGACGTAGACGTCACCCTTCAGGGGTTCGACGACGACACTATGTGAAGTGTTGGCATCGAGGACCTTGACGAGGCTCCCCCGGAGTCGTACACGCTAGTACCGCCCCCGAGCTGAGTTGCATAGGACGTGCCGCTGGAATCGACGGCGACGCTGGAGGTGCCGAAACCTTCGGTCGGAAATGACGTGACCGGGGTGCCCGATGGTTCGAAGACGTTGATGGTGCCGAAGAAGCTGCTGACGTAGAGGTTCGCGTTCGTAGGATTGACTGCGACACCGGTCGGAAAGGGAACACCGCTAATCTGATTGACGAAGTCACCCGACGGCGCGAACACGTCGATG
Source organism: uncultured Solirubrobacterales bacterium (assembly GCA_963795295.1). Lineage (GTDB taxonomy): Bacteria > Actinomycetota > Thermoleophilia > Solirubrobacterales > 70-9 > VRUE01. The sequence goes on along the minus strand of CAWCHE010000001.1, from coordinate 711,778 downwards.
GACCCCAAGGAGATCGGGCACGTAGAGGTTGCCGCTGGCTGGATCGACGGCGAGCTGGGTCGGCACGTTCACTTCGGGAAGCTCGCCGGCGAAGGGGCCCCCTGGGGTCCCGGTGATCTTGTTGCCTTTGATGTAGCCGGCCACACCGGAAAAGTCCACCGGTTTACCCGTCGAATCCACCCGTTCGACGGTGTTGCTATTCAGGTCGAGGACGTAGATGTCGCCACTGGAAGGATCAACGGCGAGTCCGGATGCGTGCAGAAGGAACCGATGCGCCCTTGAACTCCCTGGTGAGCTGCGGGGGCTGGGGGCCGGTCAGCACCGACTCAAGGGTCGTGACGTAGCTGGGCGAGGCACCGGAACGGACCACGTAGAGGTTCGGCGTCCAGGACGCCGTGGCCCGGCCCGTCCAATTTCTCAGGGGAGAGAAAGTAGATCGTGCCATCGTCCGAGGCCACGCCACCATCGCCGCCGACTGCCACTACGTCACAGTCTTCACCTGAGCCGCGTGTGTTCCAGTGTGCGCGGACCGAGTTCGCAACCGGCTGACACGAATCGACGTTGCCGCTTCCGCCGGAGCCAAAGCAGAGATTCTGGTGAGCTCGACATCTTCCCGGATTCGGTATCGACCAGATGAGCTTCGTCGCAGAGATCGGCGCTGCCATCAGTGTCCTGGTCGGCTGCGGTGGTCAAGGGGTCCTCGGTGGTGAAGAACACTTTGGATCCGTCCGCCGTCATGCCGCTGAAGAGAACTCCGTTTGTGAACCCGGTCCCGCCGGGTGCGGCCATCACGCCAGGTGTGAGGTCGACCGTGGTACTGGAGTCGCCCGTGTTCATATAGAGGTGGTAGTAGGGGTTGCCGGCAGCGTCTTCGGAGATTTTTTGGCCAAGGAGGATTCGCGAGCCATAGGAGGAGATATCGAGCTCTGCGAGCCCCTCGTCATTCCCCGCGCTGGAGTTGCATGTGCCGACGCCCTGAAGGCAGGGGATCGGGCTGCCGTCAGGCGAGTTTGAGACGACGTGTGTCTCCCCACTGACAAGGTCACGGTCGTAGATCGAGATGTCGCCGATGCCGTCATTTCCACCCGGCGCGAAGAGAGCGGTCGACCCGAACACGAGGTGCCGGCCGTTGCCCGACAGGCTCTTGACCACCCGCCCCTCGGCTTCGGCGCTCGGAGGAGGAGCGGGGACACCGGAGGCGACCATTCCCTGGACCAGGCTGCCGTCGGGCAATCGGACGGGATCCCGGTCTCGTCGCCTTCGAAGCAGGGCGAGCAGCCTTCTGGACCGCTGAAGGCGAAGGCCCACAGCGAAGCGTCGGCGGCAGATGGGACGGAGGAAAACGGGTCCGCCGAAAATGGATTGTCCGCGGGAACTCCGACGTACTCGGTCGACCAGCCACCGTTGTTACGGCTGGCCACATAGGGATCGATACCGCGATTGGTCGGATGGTCCGTTCCTGGGATTCCACCACCTTGGACGCCATAGAGAACGCGGTCATCCGCCTCGGGGTAGCCAGCGAAGGAGAGTTGCCCGGCACCAGGTCCGACTCGACGTCGTATCCGCCGGCATTCGCCGCTGAGACGAGCTCGTAGGCGCGGCAATCGGGCAACCCGGCAGCGCTGGTCTGCTGCCGAGCATGGCGTTGGAGCGCGTCATCGCCGACGAAGAAATGGCGGTGACGTGAATGACGTTCGCCGCGTCTCCGACACCCGCCTCGTTCTCCGCCACGATGCGGTAGTGGTAGAGGGCTCCGGGCTCGAGCCCTTTGAGGGCGACCGTGATTGGGACCGGTGTGATTCCAGCCCCGGCATGACCATCGAGCCGCGGTGTGCTCGTGCACGGCGCGCTCGGAGCCGAACACGAGGTGGTTCCGTACTCGACATGGTAAATGGTGTCCCCGGCACCCGGATTGACCTGCGCATGCAGGACCGCTGTGTCGGAGAACACTTCGCCGGCCGACTCGGCGCTCACCTGGGGGGCGTTGGGCGGAGTGGTGAACTCCTGGTCCTCGCCGAAGCTCGTATCGGCCGCGCCGTTTTCAGCGACGATGCGGTAGTGGTAAGTCGTGGCCGGATTGAGTCCGGTGAGCGGGAAGGACACATGCGTGACGGTCGGCCCGGACGGCAATGCGGCTCCGGGAGGAATCGCGGTGCTTTCTCCGTAGGAGGGTGTCGTGCCCCACTCAAAGTAATAGTGGGTGGTGGTCCCGTCGCCGAGTAGCGAGCCGTTCAAGGTGGCGGCTTCACCTGAGTAGGACGTCGGTGGGTCAGTGGTCAAGCCGACGACGTGATGCGGGACAAGGTCTCGATCATGGCCGGGTGCCGATCCATTGCCGTTGGCGGCGACGAGACGGTAGTGGTACGTCGACTCGGCGGTCAGACCGGAGACGTCCGCGTGGACCTCAGTTGGGCTCGTGATCGGACTGCCCGGCATCCCGACCTGGGTCGAATCGGAATTCAGGCAGGGTACGCCGCCCAGGCTGTAATCAGTCGTGCCGCCGTATTCGAACTTGCATTCGACGACCCCTCCGGCGGCGGCGGGGTCAATTTCCCCGGTGAGCGTCGCGGTGGTCTCACCTGGTTCGTTCCTCGCGGGGCCCGTGGTGACGTCAGGCAGGAACGGCTCGGGTGAGAAGACGGCGACCCGGTCGTTGCTCGCGTCGGCGACGTAGACGACGCCAGAGCCCTCATCGACCGCCAGGCCGGATGCGTCAGCGAGCTGCGCGCTGCCGAAGGAGTCCGAGACGGCGCAACCGGCGCAAGGTTCGCAATCGACGCCGTAGTGGCGAATCACGGTGCCGGCGTCGGCGACATAGCTCTCACCCCGCAGCAAGTCGGAGGCGACGGCGGATGGAGGCTCCCAAAACCGGGACCGGTGATCGCGCCCAGATCGGTCATCGTAGACGCGCGGGCATGGACCATTTCGTCAAACTGCGCCGCGAGCAACCCTGCCTCCGGTCCACTCGCGAGCCGGCCGACCTTGTCGTTGCCGATGGTTTCTATCGCGCCAAGGACCGCGCCGAACTGTCCGAGCCGATAGACGATGCTTTCTTCTGAAAAGAAGGAGTTGCCGGGGTATGCCAGCGAAAAGTAGAGCTTGCCGTCAGTGGCTACGGCCATCCCCGTGGGTTCGCTGAAATTCGCTTTTTCCGGAGGAGCATTGTCGCTGGTGAAATTTGAATAGTGGGGATCGAGAGTCAGCTGTCCACGCCTCATCCAACTCTGTACCAGCTCTCCGTCTGCCGCGAACTTTGTCAGGTAGTTCTCCTGTTCCGAATTGACATTCGTGCTCGCGACGTAGAAGTCGCCGGTCGACACGCCTCCGGAGTTGTCGACCGCGACATAGAGCGGGTTGGCGAGCTCACCGGGTTCGATGTTGGACGTGGTCCTTCCAGCGCGGAGGACCGCCGGTTGGCAGATGTCACCCGAGGCGGCGGTGCATCGAGTTGTTCGGCCCAGGTTGCATCGGATCTTCCGACATTGTCCGGTTGACTTCCTGCCCGACCATGAGATGAATTGCCCTGAGGAATCAAACTTGACCACCCGATGGTTACCGTTGTCGACGACGTAGAGGCACGGTCGACTGGTCCACTGCGACATCGGTTGGGTTGAGAGCGCAGTGGCCCCCTCACCTGCCAGCGAGCTGGACAACGTGTGCCTTGAGAGAGCAGACGCTGTCGACGTGACGACCAAGAGAAGGCCGATGGCCAGTACCGCAGTTCCGAGAATGCGATGCGGAGGATACCCCCAGCTCGCTCGAGCTCAACATTCATCAGTGCCCCCCTCCCCGTCGGTCTTGGTTCGCTTCGCCCGGTGCCCTCCACGCCGTTTCACCTTGCCGCAGCGCACGGAGCGGAACGCGCCGCTGGAGCGCATTCCACCGTGCGCCTCCATCGCGACGCCGCCGTTTCACGCGTTCCGCAGAGGCTCTCACTGTTCTGGATCAGGCCTTTATTCCCGCCCAGCAGGTCTAGAACAACGGTGCCGAGCGGAACGTCTGGGACGGTCTGGAAGGTGGTCCGCAAGCCTCCGTTGACCGAGTCGATGCGGCGGCAGCTTCAATGTCGATCTGCCCGTGGAGATCGAGGGCCAGTTCCGGCAGGCCATTGTTCGAGCTGCGCAGGTATGCAGCGCCTCGCAGTGGCTGATCGAGAAGCGGGGTACTGACCTCGGCAGCCCCGATCCGAGACCCGGCGGCACGCCCGCAGGCGAACTTGATCCGGGTGCACACAGTCAGGAGGTGCGGATTATCCAGGAGCTCATTTGGGGGAAGAGTCACTGATATCCCTCGAGCATTGGCTTCGCCGGCAGGCTCTCGAAGATGGCGTGAATCGCCGGGTGTCCGCGGCGGTTGACGCCGCCCGTGACGCGCGGGACAGCTTTGGACTGAATGGCATCGACGCGCAACTTGCCACCTGGAAATGGGTGGCCAGGCCCGCCAGGCACCCTGGTTTCCGGTCAGCGTCGCGTTGACGGAGAGGGGGTCGCAGGAGGTGGGATTAAGCGCGAAGTCGGGGCGATCGAGGTCGACCAGAATCTGGCGGATCCGATCGGAACCCCGCCGACGATCTGAGGAGAGGGTCGGTGACGGTGGTGACCTGAGCGGAAGCAGGGTCAACATGGATTGCGGCCCTGACCGCGATATTGCCCAGATCGTATGGTCCCGCGACGGCTGGGACGACGGCCAGGAAGCTGAGAGGCGCGCCTTTGTATGGGCCGGCCAGATATACGTTTCCAGGCAGGTAGAGCGGATGGGTGCCGGTGCCGGTGCCGGCAGTGACTGTGCCGACCCGACTTGCGGAGCAGAGTGGTGCGGCCAACTCGGTGAGGCCCGAATAGGCCGAGTTCGAGAGCTGGGCGATGTGCGCCTCAGAGCAGTAGGGGATGCCCCTGAGGGTGGCCGTGAAGCCCTGCGGCGTTCCGATCGTAAACCCCGTGATGTTCTGGTCGCCGTCGGTGCGGGACAGATTGACGGAGAAGGAGGTGTGCGCTCCCGCCGTGTTGGAGGTCGACGCAGCCTCGAAGTCCGGATTGAACGGGCGCCTTTCACCCGGGCACGGCCGGCCGTTCGGCCCTTCGTCGATGGTGAAGAACTGACGCGAAGTCTGTTCGGTGAGCGCGGCGTCCCACGGCATCCATTCGCTCTTCACTTCATAGGTGCCGCAGTGGGTCGGCGTGACGAGTGGGGCCAGCTCCCCGCCGAAGATATGGAGGTTGAAAGTTTCAAAGGGGGTCTGCGGTAGGTCATTGAAGACGACCCTGATCAAAAAAAAAAAAAAAAAAAAAAAAAAAAAAAAAAAAAAAAAAAAAAAAAAAAAAAAAAAAAAAAAAAAAAAAAAAAAAAAAAAAAAAAAAAAAAAAAAAAAAAAAAAAAAAAAAAAAAAAAAAAAAAAAAAAAAAAAAAAAAAAAAAAAAAAAAAAAAAAAAAAAAAAAAAAAAAAAAAAAAAAAAAAAAAAAAAAAAAAAAAAAAAAAAAAAAAAAAAAAAAAAAAAAAAAAAAAAAAAAAAAAAAAAAAAAAAAAAAAAAAAAAAAAAAAAAAAAAAAAAAAAAAAAAAAAAAAAAAAAAAAAAAAAAAAAAAAAAAAAAAAAAAAAAAAAAAAAAAAAAAAAAAAAAAAAAAAAAAAAAAAAAAAAAAAAAAAAAAAAAAAAAAAAAAAAAAAAAAAAAAAAAAAAAAAAAAAAAAAAAAAAAAAAAAAAAAAAAAAAAAAAAAAAAAAAAAAAAAAAAAAAAAAAAAAAAAAAAAAAAAAAAAAAAAAAAAAAAAAAAAAAAAAAAAAAAAAAAAAAAAAAAAAAAAAAAAAAAAAAAAAAAAAAAAAAAAAAAAAAAAAAAAAAAAAAAAAAAAAAAAAAAAAAAAAAAAAAAAAAAAAAAAAAAAAAAAAAAAAAAAAAAAAAAAAAAAAAAAAAAAAAAAAAAAAAAAAAAAAAAAAAAAAAAAAAAAAAAAAAAAAAAAAAAAAAAAAAAAAAAAAAAAAAAAAAAAAAAAAAAAAAAAAAAAAAAAAAAAAAAAAAAAAAAAAAAAAAAAAAAAAAAAAAAAAAAAAAAAAAAAAAAAAAAAAAAAAAAAAAAAAAAAAAAAAAAAAAAAAAAAAAAAAAAAAAAAAAAAAAAAAAAAAAAAAAAAAAAAAAAAAAAAAAAAAAAAAAAAAAAAAAAAAAAAAAAAAAAAAAAAAAAAAAAAAAAAAAAAAAAAAAAAAAAAAAAAAAAAAAAAAAAAAAAAAAAAAAAAAAAAAAAAAAAAAAAAAAAAAAAAAAAAAAAAAAAAAAAAAAAAAAAAAAAAAAAAAAAAAAAAAAAAAAAAAAAAAAAAAAAAAAAAAAAAAAAAAAAAAAAAAAAAAAAAAAAAAAAAAAAAAAAAAAAAAAAAAAAAAAAAAAAAAAAAAAAAAAAAAAAAAAAAAAAAAAAAAAAAAAAAAAAAAAAAAAAAAAAAAAAAAAAAAAAAAAAAAAAAAAAAAAAAAAAAAAAAAAAAAAAAAAAAAAAAAAAAAAAAAAAAAAAAAAAAAAAAAAAAAAAAAAAAAAAAAAAAAAAAAAAAAAAAAAAAAAAAAAAAAAAAAAAAAAAAAAAAAAAAAAAAAAAAAAAAAAAAAAAAAAAAAAAAAAAAAAAAAAAAAAAAAAAAAAAAAAAAAAAAAAAAAAAAAAAAAAAAAAAAAAAAAAAAAAAAAAAAAAAAAAAAAAAAAAAAAAAAAAAAAAAAAAAAAAAAAAAAAAAAAAAAAAAAAAAAAAAAAAAAAAAAAAAAAAAAAAAAAAAAAAAAAAAAAAAAAAAAAAAAAAAAAAAAAAAAAAAAAAAAAAAAAAAAAAAAAAAAAAAAAAAAAAAAAAAAAAAAAAAAAAAAAAAAAAAAAAAAAAAAAAAAAAAAAAAAAAAAAAAAAAAAAAAAAAAAAAAAAAAAAAAAAAAAAAAAAAAAAAAAAAAAAAAAAAAAAAAAAAAAAAAAAAAAAAAAAAAAAAAAAAAAAAAAAAAAAAAAAAAAAAAAAAAAAAAAAAAAAAAAAAAAAAAAAAAAAAAAAAAAAAAAAAAAAAAAAAAAAAAAAAAAAAAAAAAAAAAAAAAAAAAAAAAAAAAAAAAAAAAAAAAAAAAAAAAAAAAAAAAAAAAAAAAAAAAAAAAAAAAAAAAAAAAAAAAAAAAAAAAAAAAAAAAAAAAAAAAAAAAAAAAAAAAAAAAAAAAAAAAAAAAAAAAAAAAAAAAAAAAAAAAAAAAAAAAAAAAAAAAAAAAAAAAAAAAAAAAAAAAAAAAAAAAAAAAAAAAAAAAAAAAAAAAAAAAAAAAAAAAAAAAAAAAAAAAAAAAAAAAAAAAAAAAAAAAAAAAAAAAAAAAAAAAAAAAAAAAAAAAAAAAAAAAAAAAAAAAAAAAAAAAAAAAAAAAAAAAAAAAAAAAAAAAAAAAAAAAAAAAAAAAAAAAAAAAAAAAAAAAAAAAAAAAAAAAAAAAAAAAAAAAAAAAAAAAAAAAAAAAAAAAAAAAAAAAAAAAAAAAAAAAAAAAAAAAAAAAAAAAAAAAAAAAAAAAAAAAAAAAAAAAAAAAAAAAAAAAAAAAAAAAAAAAAAAAAAAAAAAAAAAAAAAAAAAAAAAAAAAAAAAAAAAAAAAAAAAAAAAAAAAAAAAAAAAAAAAAAAAAAAAAAAAAAAAAAAAAAAAAAAAAAAAAAAAAAAAAAAAAAAAAAAAAAAAAAAAAAAAAAAAAAAAAAAAAAAAAAAAAAAAAAAAAAAAAAAAAAAAAAAAAAAAAAAAAAAAAAAAAAAAAAAAAAAAAAAAAAAAAAAAAAAAAAAAAAAAAAAAAAAAAAAAAAAAAAAAAAAAAAAAAAAAAAAAAAAAAAAAAAAAAAAAAAAAAAAAAAAAAAAAAAAAAAAAAAAAAAAAAAAAAAAAAAAAAAAAAAAAAAAAAAAAAAAAAAAAAAAAAAAAAAAAAAAAAAAAAAAAAAAAAAAAAAAAAAAAAAAAAAAAAAAAAAAAAAAAAAAAAAAAAAAAAAAAAAAAAAAAAAAAAAAAAAAAAAAAAAAAAAAAAAAAAAAAAAAAAAAAAAAAAAAAAAAAAAAAAAAAAAAAAAAAAAAAAAAAAAAAAAAAAAAAAAAAAAAAAAAAAAAAAAAAAAAAAAAAAAAAAAAAAAAAAAAAAAAAAAAAAAAAAAAAAAAAAAAAAAAAAAAAAAAAAAAAAAAAAAAAAAAAAAAAAAAAAAAAAAAAAAAAAAAAAAAAAAAAAAAAAAAAAAAAAAAAAAAAAAAAAAAAAAAAAAAAAAAAAAAAAAAAAAAAAAAAAAAAAAAAAAAAAAAAAAAAAAAAAAAAAAAAAAAAAAAAAAAAAAAAAAAAAAAAAAAAAAAAAAAAAAAAAAAAAAAAAAAAAAAAAAAAAAAAAAAAAAAAAAAAAAAAAAAAAAAAAAAAAAAAAAAAAAAAAAAAAAAAAAAAAAAAAAAAAAAAAAAAAAAAAAAAAAAAAAAAAAAAAAAAAAAAAAAAAAAAAAAAAAAAAAAAAAAAAAAAAAAAAAAAAAAAAAAAAAAAAAAAAAAAAAAAAAAAAAAAAAAAAAAAAAAAAAAAAAAAAAAAAAAAAAAAAAAAAAAAAAAAAAAAAAAAAAAAAAAAAAAAAAAAAAAAAAAAAAAAAAAAAAAAAAAAAAAAAAAAAAAAAAAAAAAAAAAAAAAAAAAAAAAAAAAAAAAAAAAAAAAAAAAAAAAAAAAAAAAAAAAAAAAAAAAAAAAAAAAAAAAAAAAAAAAAAAAAAAAAAAAAAAAAAAAAAAAAAAAAAAAAAAAAAAAAAAAAAAAAAAAAAAAAAAAAAAAAAAAAAAAAAAAAAAAAAAAAAAAAAAAAAAAAAAAAAAAAAAAAAAAAAAAAAAAAAAAAAAAAAAAAAAAAAAAAAAAAAAAAAAAAAAAAAAAAAAAAAAAAAAAAAAAAAAAAAAAAAAAAAAAAAAAAAAAAAAAAAAAAAAAAAAAAAAAAAAAAAAAAAAAAAAAAAAAAAAAAAAAAAAAAAAAAAAAAAAAAAAAAAAAAAAAAAAAAAAAAAAAAAAAAAAAAAAAAAAAAAAAAAAAAAAAAAAAAAAAAAAAAAAAAAAAAAAAAAAAAAAAAAAAAAAAAAAAAAAAAAAAAAAAAAAAAAAAAAAAAAAAAAAAAAAAAAAAAAAAAAAAAAAAAAAAAAAAAAAAAAAAAAAAAAAAAAAAAAAAAAAAAAAAAAAAAAAAAAAAAAAAAAAAAAAAAAAAAAAAAAAAAAAAAAAAAAAAAAAAAAAAAAAAAAAAAAAAAAAAAAAAAAAAAAAAAAAAAAAAAAAAAAAAAAAAAAAAAAAAAAAAAAAAAAAAAAAAAAAAAAAAAAAAAAAAAAAAAAAAAAAAAAAAAAAAAAAAAAAAAAAAAAAAAAAAAAAAAAAAAAAAAAAAAAAAAAAAAAAAAAAAAAAAAAAAAAAAAAAAAAAAAAAAAAAAAAAAAAAAAAAAAAAAAAAAAAAAAAAAAAAAAAAAAAAAAAAAAAAAAAAAAAAAAAAAAAAAAAAAAAAAAAAAAAAAAAAAAAAAAAAAAAAAAAAAAAAAAAAAAAAAAAAAAAAAAAAAAAAAAAAAAAAAAAAAAAAAAAAAAAAAAAAAAAAAAAAAAAAAAAAAAAAAAAAAAAAAAAAAAAAAAAAAAAAAAAAAAAAAAAAAAAAAAAAAAAAAAAAAAAAAAAAAAAAAAAAAAAAAAAAAAAAAAAAAAAAAAAAAAAAAAAAAAAAAAAAAAAAAAAAAAAAAAAAAAAAAAAAAAAAAAAAAAAAAAAAAAAAAAAAAAAAAAAAAAAAAAAAAAAAAAAAAAAAAAAAAAAAAAAAAAAAAAAAAAAAAAAAAAAAAAAAAAAAAAAAAAAAAAAAAAAAAAAAAAAAAAAAAAAAAAAAAAAAAAAAAAAAAAAAAAAAAAAAAAAAAAAAAAAAAAAAAAAAAAAAAAAAAAAAAAAAAAAAAAAAAAAAAAAAAAAAAAAAAAAAAAAAAAAAAAAAAAAAAAAAAAAAAAAAAAAAAAAAAAAAAAAAAAAAAAAAAAAAAAAAAAAAAAAAAAAAAAAAAAAAAAAAAAAAAAAAAAAAAAAAAAAAAAAAAAAAAAAAAAAAAAAAAAAAAAAAAAAAAAAAAAAAAAAAAAAAAAAAAAAAAAAAAAAAAAAAAAAAAAAAAAAAAAAAAAAAAAAAAAAAAAAAAAAAAAAAAAAAAAAAAAAAAAAAAAAAAAAAAAAAAAAAAAAAAAAAAAAAAAAAAAAAAAAAAAAAAAAAAAAAAAAAAAAAAAAAAAAAAAAAAAAAAAAAAAAAAAAAAAAAAAAAAAAAAAAAAAAAAAAAAAAAAAAAAAAAAAAAAAAAAAAAAAAAAAAAAAAAAAAAAAAAAAAAAAAAAAAAAAAAAAAAAAAAAAAAAAAAAAAAAAAAAAAAAAAAAAAAAAAAAAAAAAAAAAAAAAAAAAAAAAAAAAAAAAAAAAAAAAAAAAAAAAAAAAAAAAAAAAAAAAAAAAAAAAAAAAAAAAAAAAAAAAAAAAAAAAAAAAAAAAAAAAAAAAAAAAAAAAAAAAAAAAAAAAAAAAAAAAAAAAAAAAAAAAAAAAAAAAAGAAGTCCGCGGGGGTCGAGGAAGCAGCACCGTAGGTGCCGGAAAGCGAGTAGCTCGCAGCGCTCGCGCAAGGACGCCGAAGCCGCGGCTGCAGTCAGGAACAGGAGGAAGAGCAGGAGTCGAGTGCCAACGGGCGGTGGAAGCCAACGTGTGCTGTGTCTGCGACAAGTTCACTCGATACCCCTCCCATTTCCGCGGCCTCTTCCCTGCCCTGACCCGATGCGGTCCTCTGACTCGAGCCGAGTGGCCGGTTCATCTCTGTCTCCTGCCCTTGAACGGCTCGCCTTCCCAGACGATCTCCGTGGGCAGGGAAATTAGAACAGCTACCTACCTGAATGTCAAGCCCTGTATTGATTATTGTCGTGACGGAGTGCACTATTTGGCTTGATACCTCGTTAAGCGGGTATCTGGTATTAGAACCTAGACCTACCACGACGTGGTTCGGGCTTCGTCCCAAAGGAGGCGAGTTCGGAACGCGAGCGCGCCTTAGCGACGGGGATGTGGCCGGTCGGAGCACTCATTTAACAGAAACGCTGTACAACATAAGAGTTGCGGTTGGGACCCAACATTGCGGGAGTGCCTGTTTTCAATGGGCTTGTGGTGGATCGTGGCTTACCGCAAGCAATCTCCGGTCTTAGAAAGGCCGGATGACGCGCACGTACCCGGATATGGTGGCCAGAGTGGCGGTGCAGACACCCTGGGGGAATGCGGAGGAGCTGCGGTCGAAGATGATGCGGCCGGGGCGTGGCAAGGAGCGCGAGGAATCCGAGAGGAGCCAGCGTGAGCGGCTCTTCGGCGCCCTCGTGGCGATCAGCTCTGAGAAGGGATACGAGGCGACCACGGTCGCCGAGCTGGTCAAACTCGCCGGCGTATCGCGGGCCGCTTTCTACGGGCACTTCAAGGACAAGGAGCAATTGCTGCTGGCGACGGTCGAGGCCCTGACCGAGCCGACCGTGCGGGTGATCGAACAGGCCGAGGACGCTCCGACCGGCGAGGCCAAGGTGCGGCAGGCGATCGAAGCGCTGCTCGGCCTGATGGCCGAGCAGCCGGCGGCCGCGAAGCTGGCCTGCATCGAGCTCTACGCCGCCGGGCCCGCGGGGAAGCGGAGATGGACCGGACGATCGAGGTCTTCGAGAAGTTCGGGGCCGCGCAGCTGAACCAGATCCCGGGCCGAAAGGGGATGCCGCCGCAGATGGTGCGGGCGCTTGTCGGCGGCTTCCTCAAGGTGATCCAGAAGCGCCTCTACAGCGACGAAGCCGGCGAACTGCCGAGGCTGGCCGAGACGATCTCCGACTGGGGCCTCTCCTACCCGGTCCCCCCCGGCGACCTCGTCCCGCCCAAACGCCGCGGGCGCAAGGCGCGCCCCTATGGCGAGCGTCAGGCGGTCGCCTACCCGCCCGAGCGGGTGCTGCGAGCGCTGGCCGCGATCGTCGCCGAGAAGGGCTACGCAGCGGCCACCGTCGCCGAGGTCGTCGAGCGGGCGGGAACCTCCTACCGCGTCTTCTACGGGCACTTCGCCAACAAGGAGGAGGCTTTTCTGGCGGCACTGGACTCGGGCTCGGCGCAGATGGTCGCCGCCGTGCTCCCCGCCTTCAACCGGGCCAAGAGCTGGCCCGAGGCGGTGCGGGCCGCCTATGAGGCGATGTTCGCCTTCGCGCTCGAAGAGCCCGAGTACACCCGCCTTGGCGCGGTCGAGATGTACACGGCGGGCGGACCTGCCCTGCGGCGGCGCGACAATGTGATGGAGGGGCTCGAGGCGTTGCTGGTCCCCGGCTACGAGCTGCGGCCGGAAACCCCGCCGATAGCCGCCGAGGCGATCGGCGGCGCGATCTACGCGCTGATCCACGACCAGGTCAAGGCAAGCGGGCCCGAGCACCTGCCCGAACTGGTGCCGATGGCCACCTACATGACGCTGGCGCCGTTCATCGGCGCCGAGGACGCCTACGAGCGGGCGATGGAGGGCAGCGAGAAGTGGTGAGCGCTCAGTGGGTGTCCTCGAGGGTCAGGTCCCAACCCCTCGATTCCAGATCGCTGCCGCGCAGGGCGGTGGTGTTGCCGGCCCGGTCGGTCGCGATCAGGGCGCCGATCGAGTAGGCGCCGGGTGGGGAGAGAGGGTCGACATCGGCCCTAATCTCCCAGCTGCCGTCACGATCTGTTCCGTCCACGCGGACCGGCCAGTAGTAGCCCCACCCGAACGTCTGCGGGCCATCGATTTCCATCGTGATGTCCTCGATCGTGCGGTGCGGGTATTCCCATGGGCCCGCGAAGCCGGAGAGGTCGTCGCTGAGGTGGACGTAGACGTCCCAGCTTCGCGAAGCGCCGACCGAGCCCGGCTCGACCCGCAGGCCGGCGATTTCGGGCGGCGTCGTGTCGCCCGCCCCTGTCTCGGTGAATTCGGTCGGGAAGCCGAGCGCCTCCAGTTCGGCCGCGTCGTAGGTGAGCTCGTTACCGGCCCGATCCCAGATGTTGACCGAGCGGATCCCGTAGGTGCCGGGCTTCGCCATCTCCGCCAGCGGCAGCGTCTCCACCCAGGTCCCCTTCTCGGGTGTCCCGGCGCCGGACCGGATCGGCCACGTTTCCCATCCGCGGGGGAAGTGGCCGCCGTGCGGTTCCCAGCCGGGGGTGGCGACCGCGGCGATCGGATACGCGAGGCCGGAGAGGGCGTCCTCGGCTTCGAATTTGACCTGGACCGTGGCGGGGCCGGCGCTGGTGTCGACGGTGGTCGGTGAGATCGAGAGGCCGGTCAGCCGCGGGGCCCCCTGATCGGGGCCCGAGTAGACCGTGAAGTCCGGGACCTGTTCCCTTTGGAGAAGTTCGTCGGTGTCGAAGGTGGCGACGTTCCCGACCGTATCGGTGAGCGTCAGTTCGGCGACGCTGTAATCGCCGGCCGCGGTCGTGGCGGGGACGCTCAGCTCCTTTTCGATTTCGCGCGACCCCGGGAGCTCGAGCTGCTTCCAGAGGCCATCGGGCCCGTCGATGCGGACGACGGCCGACTCGACTCCACTCTCGTCGCTGGGGTTGAGGTAGAGGACGGTCTTCGAGTCTCCGCCGGAGACGTCGACCGAGTCCGGCCTGAAGGCGACGAATCCGATGGCCGGCGGGGTCACGTCGGGGGGCGGCGCGGGCGCGCCGCCTTCGCATTTCGCGGGTGGAGGGCACCGGGGGGGCGGTGCCTTGCCGAAGCAGCACTCGTCACCCTTGACGAGCCAGCCCCTCCCCCTCGCGTTCCCGCAACCGGGGACGAGGCGTTCGGTTCCCAACGGCCTGCACGTGTTCTGACCGGGCCCCGGGAAGAGGTGGTTCCTGCCGCCGCCGGGGACGAGGATGTCATCGCCGCCGCCGCCATAGAGATAGTCATCACCCCGACCTCCGAAGAGCCTGTCGCGGCCCGGGCCTCCGCAGATCACGTCGGAGCCCGGGGTTCCCCTCAAGACGTCTGCGCCGGACGTGCCGACGATCGTGCACCTGGGGTGGATCGGGATCGGGACCTGATTGGCGGCGGCGGGCTGGGCGCCGAGCAGGGCAAGCCCGAGGGCGGCGGCGAGTGCGAGCCTCATTTCCCGCCGTGCCGCTTCTTGCGCGGAGGGCTCTTCAGCTTCGCGATCTTCGCCGAGCTCTCGGCCAGCGCCCCGACCGAGGAGTGGGCGGTGAGGGTGAACGCCAGCGAGACGCGCCTGCCGCTTTTGGCCGCGAGCTGCACGCGTTTCGGAAGCGGGATCGCCACGGTCAGGGCCTTGCCGGCGGAGGCGGTGGCGGTCACCGATTGGAGGGCGACCGGCTTCGGCTTCTTCGGCTTTTTGTTGACGCTCGACGCTTTGCCGCCGTGCTTCTTTCGGACAGGCGGAGAGATCGTCGCCGTGCCGGCGATCGTCAGCGATGCGTCCGCGTCGCAGTTGACCTGCGCCTTGAGGCCTGCGCTGCTGCCGGTGACGGACAGTCCGCAGTTGACAGCTCGTGGAGCCTGGACCGAGGTCTGGAAGGCGCCCGAGTCGCAGCTCGTGGCGGGACGGGGTTGGCCGCGCTGATCGGTGGCGAGACCGCAGGCGCCGGCGAAGCCGATCGCGGGGCTGCCGAAGAGCAGTGAGTAGGTGTCGGTCTGTCCGCCGTTGTTGGAGAGCGGCCCGAGCAGAGGGTTGGCGATCCGGTCGGCGGCTGAGAAGCCGCAATCGGGGCCGTCGCCGACGTTGCCGCCGCGGCTGATCACCGATCGTTCGCAACTGCCAGCTCCCGTCCCCCTGGCGACGATCGAGTTCCTCACGACGATGACGGCGCCGGGTTCCGCCGCCAGGTTGCTCGCCGCGGTGCCCGGGCCGCCGACAACGGAATTGTCGACCACGGTCGCGTTTTCAAGCGTCAGCGAGCTGGTGGAAGAGACCGAAACGCCACCGCCATTGGCGGCCACGGTTCCGCCGGCCGCGATGTTTTCCGCGATGGTGCTGTTGCGGACGACGACTTCACCCCCGCTGATGCGCATGCCGGCGCCGAGCGCGACCGTGCCGTTGCTTTCGGCGGCCGCCTTGTTGCGGGCGATCAGGCTGTCGATAACTGTCAGGTCGTCCTCTACGTAGACTCCGCCGCCCCAGCCGGGGTAGAGCTGCGGCGTTTCGGTACGAGCCCCGTCGACGTTGTCGACGATCGCCATCCCACGAACGATCAGCGGCGACTGGACGACGACGCCGGCGCCGTAGTTTTCGCCTTCGTTCCTCCCCCCGGTCGCCGTCATCCCCGCGAATTCGGAGGTAAGCGTCGAGACTTCGTCGCTGATCGCGAGCACCTGTTTGCCCCTGGACCGCACGATCGTCTGCCGGGCCCCGGCACCTATGAGGTGGACCGGCGTTTCGAAGGCGATGCCACTGTCGATCACGTATTCCCCCGCGCCGACCCTGATTTCATCGAGTCCAGGATCGGCGTCGACTTTGTCGGCCGCCTGACGGAGCGAACAGTCTTCCGGAGCCGGCGTGCATTCGGATTTGCCCGGCGGGTCGTCGGTGCGGTCGACTTCGTAGATCGTAGCCTGGCAGGCCGCTGGAAGCGCAAGCGCAAGGACGATCGTCGCCGATATCCCCAGTTGGACGAGCACACTCATAAGGGTACCTCGCGACCGCAAAGGAGAAGCAGAGCCTCCCGGGCGAAGGACCAGGGAAGGATCCGATTCGCCCGGGGGCCCTGCGGTTACTGCGTGGCGCCTCCCGCTGGGAATACCGGAGGCGGCCTGACCGTCGCCGAACAGGGAAATACAGGGTTGGCGACGGAAGGGTAGATAAACAGTCTTGCCTATTGTAGCCGACCTAAGGGATCTGCGCCAGGAAAGTATTCACCGCATACCTGCAGCGCGAAACCCCAGATAAAAAGAGAAATGGAGTCCTACCGGTGGTGCCGCTTGGACCGCTGCTTGGACTTACCGCAGGCGGTCTTGATCGGGACCTTCTGGGTCGTCCGACTTGCCGTTCTGGCCGGCGAAGTCGACGTTTACTACCGGCGCCTTGGCGCAGAGGTCCCGCGTGTTGATCAGGTAGCCGGTCCTGCCTCCGAAAACGGTCATTCGGAAGTGTCCGATCGGCGCATCGGGGACGACCGGAACAGTCGTTTGCAGGCGTCCGCTCCCCACCGTTTTGGTATCTGCGCGAGGCAGCAGACTGACCTGACCGTTGAGGACGAAGGCGAGTCGGGGCAGCCCGCCCGAGCCTGAGACCGCGTAGACCGGGCCTTCGAGCGGCTTTTCGAGAAGCGGAGTCGTGGTCGACGCTTTGCCTATCGGCGTGCGTCCGGCGCACTGTGTCGCGGCCAGCTCCTTCTCCGAGCAGATGTTGCCGAGGTGGCGCTGGTCGATCTCGAATGCGTTCGGGAGCGTTACCGAAAGCGACTTGAGGTTGGCGTCTCCAGCCTTGGTACTGAGATCGATCTGGAGCGGTGGATTGACGGCTCGCCTTGTGGCCTTCGTACCGCCCAGCTGCTTGATCGCCATCTTTGGGCTGAAGGGAAGCGTGGCGCAGTTGTCGACGTGGAAGTAGGAGCTGAAGTCGGCGACTGTCCCCTGGTCACCGATGCCCTGGGAGTCGACGCTGAAGGTGCTGCAATTGGTCGGCGAAATCATGAAGTTCGGCTTGTCGATGCTGACCCTGATCGAGCGCATACGGATCGGGATCCCGCCGATGATCGACGGGACGGTGTCGGAGGCGGCAGTGACGTGGGCATCGAGGGGATCGACGTGGATGGCAACCCTGACAACGACGGTGCCGTAGTCGTAAGGGCCCGCCAGCGCCGGCGTCACCGCGATGACGGAAAGGGGGGCGCCTTTGAACGGTCCTGCCAGATACATCTTCCCCACTGCGTGGAATGGATGGGATCCGGGCCCGGCGGCGACATTGCTGGTGCCGATCTCCGTGTTCGCCGGGCAGCTGGGAGAGGCCTGCTCAGTGCGACCGAGGTTGCCTGCGGCCCGGGCGATCGCCACATCAGGGCAGTAGCCGATACCCGTCAGGTTCGCGCTCAGTCCCGGAGGCATCGTGAAGTTGAGGTCGCGGAGGAACTGGTCTCCATCGTCGCGATCGAGCTGTAGGCCAAAAGCAGTGTGGGCCCCCGCCACCGAGTTGGATGTGCCTGCCGCGAGCCGTGGGTGGAACGGACGCACCTGACCGGGGCAGGGCGATCCGCTTGGGCCGGATGAGATACCGAACGTCTGTCTCGAGGTCACGTCCGGCAGAACGGTATTCCATGGATTGAAGAGAGCTTCCGTCGTATAGACCGTACAGGCGGTCGGGGTTGCCATCAGGCCGCGGTCGGAGGAGAAGAGATGCACATCGAATTCATCGAACGGCACCTGCGGTAGGTCATCGAAATGGACGGCCACCTGACCGCTGACGGGGTCAGGAACGACGGAACCGACGAGCTTGGCGTTGATGCCGAATCCCGAAACGGTCATGAACAAGCGATACTGGTTGTTCGGCTGTGGCTGTCCGATATAGATGGAGCCGTCGAGGCTACCTTCGAGCGCCGAAGAGTGGATCGAAATCGTTCCGATCTTCGCTTGGTCCGGACATTCGGCAGGGGCCTCTGTGCCAAAGTTCGCCTGGCCGTCGACGCAAGCGCTCTGACCGTCGGCGGCATCCGGGTTAACCGTCAGACCAGGGGGAAGAGTGACGACGGACGAGTGGAGCTCCGAAGGCGTGGCGGCGGCGCGAAGGGTCTGTGGATTTACCAGCCGGATATCCAGACCGGCTGCCGAATCGGCCTCTGTAGTAGTCGGGGTTGCGAAGAGGACGGGTTTGAACGTCTCGTTTTCGCAGTCCGTAATCGGTGGATAGGTGGTCTCGGCGTGGGAGAGATGGTCGGGGTCCTGGTAGGTCTGAACGTCGAGAGTGACCGGCAGCACCTGGCCGGTGCAGACGGTCGGGTTGTCAATCAAGGGGTGGACGCTGATCGCGGCTGTGGTCGGCGACCCGATGCAGCTGGTCCCTTCGACGCCGGGACAACCCGCCGGATGGCCCGGGGACCCCTTCGGGAAACGCTGACCGTCGTGGGTTTCTTCGGCCGGGAATGCCCAGAAGACCATCTTGGCTTCCGCGAGCGGGGTCAGTTGTGTGATGTTCGAGACGGTGAACCGCAATCCATAGTCACCTGCGGACCTGACGGCCACTGGGATCGTGATCGGAATATTCAAAGTCGGGACCACGAATCCGAACAACGCCGGCCGGGTGTCGCCGGGGTCGAGATTGTAGATCGGTGCTGTGCCGAGAAGACGGTGAGGGTCACCTTCGTAGTTTGCGTGGAGGGTAATGAGGCCCACTTGAGACGCGGATTGGCACTGGGTCAGAGCGAAGTCCAGTGAGGTACAGCGGCTGATTGCGCGGGGGTTGCCGAAGATCCCCTCCGGCGTGTTGAAAATGACGTTCCGAGCCGCCTCGGATACCCCGGGTTCCGCCAACGAGAAGGTCGTTTCGATGTCCGGGTGCCCGCCGACGGCCGTCGTTGAGGTGGTTGACGAAAACGAGTCGATCGGCTCGAGCGCAAGAGCGGGAGAGGCGGACACGAGAAACAGCACAAGGGAGGCGGCGACGCTCGCCGCAACCCGCGCCACAATTGGCCCGAAGATGGATTTCAGGCGCGTCATCGCGCTGCCCCCCCGTGGTTCGCGTGCCGCTTGTGCCGCCCGCCAGAGCGATGCTTGCGACGCTGACAGTGACCGCCACGCCTCACAAAGCCCTTGCGGCATTTACCCGTACTTGTGACACCCTGATTGCCGCCTGCACCGGTAATGGTCCCGATCGGCAACGGAACGGGTGCGCTGGTACCAGCGCCGTGGCACTCATCTGAGGCCTTGCACGGCTCCCGGTCAGCGACGAATGGGAAGCCGCCTTCAGTGCGAGCGTCGTAGATCTTGACGAGGGACCCGTTCTTGTCCTGTGGGACGAGGCTGTCTCGGGTGAAGAAGAAGGCGTCCTTACCGTCAAGGCTGACCCCAAGCAGACTCGAGTCGAATGGGCTAGCCCCGGTGGAGATCAACTGTGGCTCGATTCCATCCCACTCGTAGACGTCCTGGAGTCCATCGAGATCTCGCGGGGCGATTGCGTCATCGGAGTTGAAGAAGACGCGACCCACCGGCGTCAGGCCCAGCCCCAGCGAGGAGAGCCGCGAGGGACCGACCGCCCGGGCTCCGGATGGGCTGCAGGAGACACAGTTGACTTGATCTGCCGTGACGTCGTACCGGAAGACCTCGCTCTCACCCCCACTGTCAGCGCCCGTGAGGGGGCGAGTCGAGGTGAACGCCGCGTACCGCCCGTCGGGGGTTGCCTGGAAGTCGCCGTAGTCGTGGGTTTCCGCTTGCTCGAGGCCATGCAGGGCGGCCGGGTTGTCGATCGGGTGGTACGGCGCGGGGACGTATCCGAATTGCGAGACGCTTTCTACCTGCGACGCGTAGACACGCTTGCCGGCGGCGTCGATGGCGACCCCGCGCGAGCCCGCTAGCCCTTCGCCGAAGGTCTGGACCTGATTCCCGCTGGAGTCGAATACGGCAATCCGGTTGCCTTCGTCGACATAGAGTTCGCTGGTGACCGGGTCGGCGGACATCGTCCAGCCACGTTCCGTAATGACCCGACCGGATGCCGCCTGTGGTTCCGCCTTGAAGTCGGCCGCGTCGAATGCTTCGACGGGCCCAAAGGGGAAGTGGGTCGAGAAGGCGTGCCCTGCGCTGTCGGCCGCGACCGCGCAGGAGAAGGGACCTGAAGCTTGCATAAGCCCGGTTTTTGTGTAGTCCGAATCGCTCACCGGGGTCGATTTCGCATTGGGATGGTACCGCCAGATCCCGGTCCCGTAGTCGCCGACGTAGACGTCTCCGGTCGACTCGTCAATGGCGACGCCGCAGGCCTCGCCGAACCCGGTGATTTCGCCGATCGGTTCGCCGCCGGTGTCGTAGATCTTGACCGCGCCGGCGTTGTTGGTCACGTAGAGGCTTCCGCGGAGCGGGCTCCCCACCGCGTTGTCGAAGGCGATCTGGGCTTCGCTGGTATAGCCAAGCGACTGGCCGGTGAGCTTGTTGGCGGCGATCGAAGGGTCGCTGCCGCTGAAATTACTCGGAGCGCCGCTTGAGGTGTAGCGGTTGACAGAACCGCCTTCCGAGTCGACGACGTAGACGTCGCCGCTCGATTCGTCGACAGCCAGAGCTTCCGCGTGCACGAAGCCGGTGAGCAGCGCCGGGCTGATCGAGGGATGGTTGGGAGGAGGCGGACCCGGCTTGCCTTCGGTGGTGTCGATCGTCGCGACGAATTTCGGCGGCGCCCCGGGGTGGGCGACGTAGAGGTTCGCCTGGTCCTGAATCGGTTGATTCTGGGGGTCAGAGACATCGAGTTTCTCGGGGCTGAGGAAGTAGATCGAGCCCTCATCGGATGCCACGCCGGCGCCTCCGGCGAGAGCAAGGACGCTGCAGTCGGTCGCGCCGACCGGTGAGTTCCAGTTGGCCAGCGGTGCGCAGGCGTCGGTATTGCCGGTCCCGGAGCCGCCCGTGGAGACCCGCGTGAGCGTGACGCTGGAGGTTCCAACATCCGCCCTGAAGATGTCGGCGCCAGTGTCGGTGTCCTGATCAGCGGACGTCGTCAGAGGATCCCTGGTCGTGAAGTAGATGACCGAGCCGTCTTCGGTCATGCCGTCGTATTGGACCCCCGAGGTGGTGCCGGGAGAAAGGTCGACCGTGTTCGGCGATCCGCCGATATGCATGTAGAGATGGAAGTAGTCGTTGCCGTCGGCGTCAGTGGAAAGCAGCTGGCCGACGACGATCCGCGACCCGTCGCCGGAGATGTCGAGCTCGGCGATCCCCGCGGGGTTGGCCGGCGCGTGGCACTGACCGGCGCCCTGGTGGCAGGTCAGGTTTGCGCCGCCCGGGTCGGTGGACACCAGCTGGGTGATGCCGGTGTCGAGGTCGCGATCGTAGATCGAGACGTCGCCGTCGGCGTTGTTCCCGGTCGACTCGAACCGGGAGGTCGATGAGAAGACGAGGTGGCTCCCGTCGCCGGAGAACCGTTTACGGACCCGACCCTCGGACCTGGGGTCCTGCGGCGCTTCGGAGCCGACCATACCCTGCTCGAACGTCCCGTCCCTGGTACGGAGCGGGAGGCCGGTCGATCCGTCGGCGAAGCATGGCGAGCAGATGCCCGGGCCGCCGAAGGCGAGGGTGGTCAGGGTCGCGTTCGCTTCTTCTAGTTCGGAGGCGAAGGGAGCCGTCGAGAAGGGGTTGTTGCCGGGCAAGCCCGCGTAGACCGTGTTCCATCCGGCCGACCCGCGGGTGGCGATGTAGGGATCGACGCCGCGGTTGGTCGGGTTCCACGGACCCGGTATTGCGCCGCTGTGGATCCCGTAGAGGACCCTCTCACCGGCGTCCGGATACCCGCCGTACGGGATCTGCCCTTCGACCAGGTCGGACTCGACGTTGTAGCCCCCGGTGTCGACGGCGGAGACCAGCTCATACGCGCGGCAGTCCGGCAGCAACGCCGCCCCCACCTGCTGACGAACGTGGGCGTTTACGCATTTGTCTTCTTCGATTTCCGTGAACGGAAAGGTGGCAACCGTGAGGTCCGGGCCATGGGCGGTCCCGGATTGGTTCGTGGTGATGACCCGGTAGTGGTAGACGGTTCCGGGCTCGAGACCGGTCACGATGCTGCTCTGCTCACCGACGACGGTGCCGGAGCCCGCGCCAGCAGGGGAGGAGACGGAACAGGTGCTCACCGAGCAGTCTTCCAGACCGTATTCGAACTGATAGGTGGTCGGTGCCCCTTCTGGTGAGATGGACGCGTGCAGGCGGACGCTGTCCGAGTGGGAGGCGGTCGCCCATTGGTCTTTGATGGTCGGAACGGCGGAGGGGACGAACCGCATCTGCCTACCGATCACAGTGCCATTGGCGTTCGCCACAGAGAAGCGATAGAAGTACGTTTTGCCTTTTTCGAGGCCTTCGGGGGTACCGCTCACCGTATGGTCAGCGGAGTCGGAGAAGACGTTTCCCTGTTCACAGGGAACCGAGCTCCAGACGAATTTGTTGCGCGTCCATTCGAAGTTGCATTCGGTAGTCGCCTGGCTGTCAGCATTCAGTGTCCCCGACAGCTTCACGGAGGTTGCTTTGAATTCGGACGCCGGGCCGGTGCGCGCTTCAGGGACGGTGACCGGCGGGGCGGGGTTGAGGATGTCGACTCGTTTCGAAGTTTCGCCACGGGAGACGTACAGCTTGCCGCTGGCGGCGTTGAGGGCGATGTCGTTCGCATTGGCCAGCGACCCCCCGATGTGCCAGATCAATTCCCCGGTATCGCTGTACTGGCTGACTTCTTCGCGGAATCCTTCGAGCACATAGACGTCGTTGGTCGACGGGTCGACTTCGAACGTCGTGCTGCCGGCCGGCAGCACGTACTGGAGGATGCCATTCGGGTCGTACTTTTCGATCCCCGAAGTCTGCGAGGTGTTCTCGCCGAGATAGACGTTGCCGTCGCTGTCGACTCCCGTCGACAGCCCGCCGAAGGGAATGTCGGCGCCTTCCTGGGCAGCAAGCGGTAGTTCGTCTTCGGTTTTTTCGCCATCGGAGGTGTACCTTCTGGAGACTTCATTGTCTCCGGACACTCCCATCCAGAGGTCCCCATTGGAGGGATCGACGGAGATGTTCTGGACGGCGTTGACCAGCAGCGGGAATTTGCCACCCACAGGTGCACCGGATCGGTTGAAGGCGTAGATCATGTTGCTGAAATGGCCGTGGATGACGTAGATGCGGCCCTGGGTCGGCGAGGATGAGTTGTCGACGACAACGTGGGCGTCGTCGAAGAACTCTTCCGCGGCGGGGATGACAATGAAGGAGTTGACGCCGCCCAGATCCGGGTCGGTGAACGCCTTCGGCGTGCCATCGGCGTCGTATTTGCTGAGCACGAAGTTCTTGGTCAGCGTGTAGACGTCCCCCGTGGCTTCGTCCACGGCGACGGAGCCGAGTCGGCTGCCGAACGGTCCGGCGGTCGAGTTCGCGCCGTCGAACGAGGATGCAAAGGTGTGGGGGGTAACCTGGCGCGCCGAAGCGGGAGCGGCGGCCACGGCGCAGGCCGCGACGAGCGCAAGCAGTACGGCGAGCACCGGCCGAGTTCCCCGGATTTGGATCATCCGAGTCATCCGCGACCTCCATCCCTCTTCGAGCTATGCCGACCGCGGCGCTTCGCGGAGCCGCAGGTGGTTTGCAGCTTCGTCTTGCGATCGATCATGGCGCCGTTCTGGCCGCCCATCCGGACCGCCGCGACCCGCGAGCGGCGGCAGAGGCTTTCGGTGCTCTGGAGGAGGCCCTTGGAGCCGCCTTCGAGATCCAGCGTGAAGCTGGTGACAGGCGCATCGGGGACCGATTCGAAGCTAGTCCTGAGACCACCGTGGAAGGAGTCGATCTTGGCGACGAGTTCGATCTCGAACTGACCGCGGAGATCCACAACCAAATTGGGGAGAGTGCCGTTGGGGTTGGAGCGCAGGTACACGGTCCCCTCGAGGGGCTGGTCCAGCAGTGGTGTCACGGCGCTCGCCTTGCCGATTGCAGATCCCTGTGGGCAGTTGTGCGCCCTGAACTGGACGTTGGTGCAGACAGTGCCGATGTGCGCGTTGTCGAGCTGCAGGATGCTGGGCATCGCGACAACCGTGCTCGAGATGTTCGCTTCCCCCGGACTCGTGGAGAGGACCGCGTGCACGGCGGGGTGGCCTCGCCGCTTCGTCGACCCTCGCAGGGTGACCGCAAGCTTCGGGCTAAAGCCGAGGGCAGCGCAGTTGGCGGTCTGGAAATGGGAGGCCCCTCTTGACTGGGCACCTTCACTGCCGGAAAGCAGGCCCGTGAAAGCGAACGGGTCGCAATTGGTCGGGTTGACGGCGAAACCGGCGCGGTCGAGGCTGACCCGGACGAAACGCGTACGCAAAGGGACGCCTTCGAGGATCTGAGGCAGGGCATCTGAGGTGGCTGTGACCGCCGCGGTGAGCGGGTTGACCCGGATCGCCGTTCGGACCGCAACGACTCCCAGGTCATAGGGACCCGAGACGGCGGGAATGACCGTCTCCAGGCTCAGGGGTGCCCCCTTGTAGGGCCCGGCGAGATAGACGTCGCCTGCAACATAGACAGGGTGGGTCCCGGCGCCGGCGCCGGCAATTGCCGTGCCCACTCTGCTCGCCATCGGGCATGAGGGCATGGCCCGCTCGGACGACCCGGAATAGACAGAGCTCTGCAGTTGGGCGATAGCCGACTCGGGGCAGTACGGAATGCCCTTGAGCACCGCGGCGAAGCCCGGAGGGCCGGAGATCTGGATTCCAGAGAGCTCCTGCTCACCGTCTTCCCGCTTGACGTCGACGATGAACGGGGAGTGGACTCCCGCCCCCTTGTCGGTGACCCCGGCACTGAAGCCGGGGGAGAACGGTCGGTCCTGGGCGGGACACGGGCCACCGTTCGTCCCTTCGTCGATCGTGAAGAACTGTGTCGAAGTCTGACTGGCCAAAGCGCTGTCCCAAGGGGTGAACGTGGTCTTGACCGGGAATGTGCCGCAGTGCTTGGGCGTGGCCAGAAGACCGCGCTCCGAGCCGAACAGATGGATGTTGAAGTCGGTAAAGGGGAACTGCGGAAGGTTGTCCAGCCTCGTCGTCAATTGACCCGTGACCGGATCCGCGACGACTGACGCCTGGGGCAGCTTCACGTGCAGACCGAAGCCGTCGGCGACAAGCCAAAGCCTGTACCGGTCTCCCGGCAGCGGATCTCCCAGGTATACGAATCCCGGCAGGGGACCGGGGAGTGCGGAGCTTTCGATGGTGAGAGAGCCAATCTTGGACGCCTCGGGGCACTGTGCGGCTTCGCGGCGAACGCCGACCCTCGCCTGCTCGGTGGAACAGCTGTCCTTCCCATCGGCGGCATTTGGGTTGATCGAGAAACCCGCAGGAAGGGTCACGGTGGTTGCCTTGATCTCGGACGGAGAGGGGGCGACCGGGCTCTCGGCCTGCGGAACCTTGAGATCGACGTCGAGGCCCGAGGCTGTATCGGTGCGACCCGTCGTGGGCTGCGCGAAGAGACTCGGGTTGAAGCTCAGCTGGTCGCAGCCGGTCGTGGCGGGGTAGGACGAGCTGGCGAGCTGGCGCGTGAGATCGTAACCCTCGACCAGAACCGACCCTTCCAGTGGGACTCCGCACACCGTGGGGGCATCTGTGAACGGCGCCACCGGAGCGTTCGACACCGCCCCCCCTTCGCACGCAGGTGAGCCTCCAAACCCGAACGGTGTGCACCCGACCGGCTGCGAGCGGATCGCGTCATGGATGTGATCCGCCGGGACGCCCCAGAAGGTCTGGTCGATCAGAGTGATCCCGTTGAAGACGTGGGTGATGTTCGTGACTGAGAACTCGAGCCCGTAGTCGCTCTCGGTTCTCCCCTCGACGACCGTCAACACCGGAGAGTTGAGGCCGGGAGCCAGGAACCCGACGAGACCGGCCTGCCCTGGATGTGGGATTAAGTTGTATATGGCGACCGGATAGGGGAAGAAGTAGTGGCCAGGGACGTCGCCTGCTCCGCCGATGAACACTGTCCCTATCTGAGAGTCGATCGGGCAGTGATTTTCTCCGAAGTCGGCAGCATTGCACTGCGGCGTGGCGCTGACGTCCGCAATTGCACCTGCCGGAGCGTCGATGATCAGGTTTTTGACGTCATGGCATTCGCAGCCCCGGTCCGGAAGTTTGTGTTCGATGTCCTGCTGGGTCGTATTGCTCACCCAGACGAGAGTGTGGATATCCGGATGGCCACCCGCCTGAGTCGATGACGGAGTGATTAGGAATTCTTTGACGGGAACGATCGCTCGTGCCGAAGACGTCAGGCAGATCGCCATCAGGGCGAACGCGACCGCAATCGCAACCGACGCCACTGCATTCCTCCTGAGGGTTGTGAGTTCAGCCACGTGCGTGACCCCTGGTGTGCGGTGCGGTCTTTCTGCTCTTCCTGTGGTGGGCACGTCGATGCTTGCGATGGTGCTTCCGCCTGGTCCCAGCATTGATGTTTCCGCCGCTGCCCAGGCTCTTATCGCTGGTGATCCCCTGGGGCCCCGGAGAGCTGCTCCCCGCCGCGTGACACTCGTCCGCTGCTTCACACGGGAGATTGCCCAAGGTGACCGGGAAGCCTCCATTGGTCCGCGCGTCGTAGAACTTGAGGAAGTTGCCGTTGTTGTCTTGGGAGACGAGTGTGTCGAAGGTCGCGAAGTAGACGTTTACACCATCGACGCTGACTCCCATCAACGACGTCGGAAGTTCTTCGTGATTTCGCGCGTCGATATGGCTTTCCCCCGTTCCGGAGGAGATGAGCTGGGGCCGCCCCTCCGAGTACTCATAGACATCCGCGCCTTTGTTCGTATCGCGAGCCACCAGCGGGTCGACGGTGGAGAAGAAGGGTCGACCGTCGTCCGATATGAAGAACCCTGCACGGCTGGCTGCCACATCGCCGGACGGCGGCTCTCCGTCTGGCAAACATGAGACGCAGAGGAGTTCTCGGTTGATTGGGTCGAATGTGTACATCTCGCCCTTGCCGGCGTTGTCGTAGGTGGTCAGCCGCGAAGCTGTGATGAATGCCGAGTGCACCCCGTCAGGTGACACCTGAATTCGGGTGATCGGCGCGCTGCCGTCGAGGTTCAGGGTGACGACGAATTGGGGGTGGCCGTCTCTGTAGACGTACAGGTTGCGGGCGCCTTCAACCCCCTGATCGGAGCCGTCTAGCAGCTCCGGCGAGTAGAAGTAGACGTCCCCGCTGTCGGTCGCGATCGGGTAGTCCGTTTCCAGGCTCCGTTGGACCACCGCGATGTTGCATCTCGCGGTCCAGCCGGCGGTGCAGCCGTCGCCATCCCCGGTTCCTCCGGCTCCCGCGGAGAGCCGAATCAGTGGTTCACCGGCTGTGTCAGCCTCATCCCACATGAACAGATCTGTGCTCGTGTCGTGATCGTCGGCTGTCAGAGGAAGGTCCGACGTGAAGTACACCCTGCTGCCGTCCGAGGTCATGCCGACGTAGTCGACCGCGTGCCCGGGGGCGATGTCATACGTGACCGCGGCATCGACTCGCATGTACAGGTGAAGCGGTACGGGACATTTCGCGCAAGGCGCTTTGCCCTTCGTGGTCATCAGGATGTGTGACCCGTCGGTCGAGACTCCTGGGAAGACCTTGTTGGGCATCCCGTCGGGTTTTTCGTCGTCGTGGCCCGCGAAGTGGATAATTTCGTCAGGTTCCCCGACGGTGGCCGGGTCACGCGCGATGTCAGCGCCGCTGGCCGTCCGCGAGATCAGGGTCGTGGTCTGGCTTTCGACGTCGTAGTCGTAGGCTGAGCCGGGATCCTGGGACAGTCCTTCGTGCTGGGGATCGAAGTCCGTCCTCGAACTGAACGCCTGGTGGTTGAAGTCCGGAGAGGGCTGGAATGCCCCTCCTTCGGCCTGCTCACCGCCTGGGACCGATGCGACGTCGGCCGGCCAGCGGCCGAGGAAATTGTCGTTGACGTCATAGATATATGGCACGACACCGCCGACGCCGCCGTTTTTGAAGCTCATGAACTCGTCCAGACCGAGATCGCCCACGCCAAAGGCCGAGAAGATCGTCTGACTCCCAGGAATACCGACGTACGTCGTATGCCAGCCTTCATCGGTCCGAGTCGCGACATATGCGTCAGCGCTGTATGCGTTCGTGGCTTCGGTGCCGCTTATCGCTCCGGCGTAGCCCCCATACAGGAACCTGGTCGGCGAGGTCGCATACGGCGCCGGATAGAAGAAGGGGCGGAGAATGACATTGCCGGCTTCTCGAGGGGATACCAGCTCATATGAACGGCAATCGGGCAGATATTCGCTGCCGTTTTGCTGCCGAACGAGAGCATTGGGACACCCCGGTGGCGAGAAGGTGAAGGTCTGATCTTCACTCACCGTCGTGCCGCTCGCGTTCGTGGCGACGAGTCGAAAGTGATACACGACTCGACTCAGCCCTTCTAGATGGGTCAGAACCGGTTGGAGTTCGAGGGATTCACCGGCGTCCGTCTCCGGCGTCTGCTGATCATAGGCGGCCGTTTGACCGTACTCGAAGTGAAAGGTGGTCGCCTCCCCATGAGGGTTGATCTTCGCGAGAACGTCCGCTGAGGTCGCGGTAACGCCTTTCGACGTCACCCCACTGATCGCCGGCGGTGCGGTGAGGGTCTTGATTGTCTCCGGGCCGCCGATGCCGTTCGGCTCGCCAGGCTTTTTCGCAGCCAGCCTCACTTCATAGGGGGTGTTGGGATTCAATCCTGCCAGGTGTACGGTGACATGGTGGTCGGCGAAGCCGGGACCGATGTCGACAGTGTTCGCGAAAGCCGTCCAAGACGATTCACTACTTCGCTTGTATTCGACCTGATACGACGTTCTTGTTGCGTTGGGATAGCTCGGATTGGGGCCGTCAGGATTAATTGTTCCGGTGACGGTCGCCCCAACGGACGTCGGTGTAATCGAGTCGATCGAGGCAGTGGCCGGTTCGGCCTCATCGACAATCGTCACCTGAGAAATGGAGTTACTGTTCGGGGTATAGGCCCCGGTCGACAGATACACGGCGCCGGTGGAAGCGACGGCAATGGCCGGGTAGTAGGTTTCGGCGTATTCGAAGGTGAACGCGGCGCAGGTGAGATGCATATCGACCAGCGTTCCCGCAGGATCTAGCTCGAGCAGCCGGCGCTCATGCGCAACGGGAGGCAGGCCGTTGAAACATGTCTGTACGTTCGATGGATAGATTCCATTGAGGACATAGAGGTGGTCGGCCGGGCCCATGCTCAACAGCTGCTGGTTACCTTCACCAGCATGTCTGCTCAGGACCGAGGGGGCAAACACGGCAGGCGTGTAGGAGCCGCCGTTTGGCGTAAAGGACTGAACTCTGTACTCGTACGGTTCGGCGCTCGGTTCCGGGTCCGTTTGATAGTCGGCGACGTAGACGACTCCGGCGGAGTCGACTGCCAGCCCTTCAATCCGTTCTCCGAATTGACCCAGGCCGTGTCCGATCAGTCCTGCCTGACAACCGGACAGCGCGGTGCATACCTGAAATTCATTCGCCCCCGTGTCCACCCCCCAACCAAACGCCTTGACGAAGGTGACTCCGGTGACTTCGCCGGCTCCGTTATGCGTGAGGGAGAACTGTTCGATTCTGTCGGGCTGGCCATAGATTCCTACTCCATGCGACACGAACAGGTCACCGTTGGTGGGGTTGACAGCTATGTACCCCCCTCGGCCGACCTGTCCGGTCCCGTCCCCGAAGATCACCGGTTTACAGAGCGTGGTGCAGAACTCGAGTTCTTCTGCTCCGGTTTTGACTCCCCAGCCAAACGCGCCTGTGAACCGGCCATCTGAGGTAAAGGTGGCAATCCGACTCTGCCCCAGATAGAGATTCCCGGTCGTCTGGTCGATCACAAGCGGCCCGGAGCCGAAGTAACCGCTCAGCGTTGTGTCGTCCGGGGCATACGGATTGTGGCACGCTTCCGCTGGGTCGACGCCGCTATTGCAAACCTCGAGGCCGCCGCCTTCCACAGCTGTCGAGACGCTCACAGCCCCGCCGGTGATGACGTTCGTGACCGTCATCTGGGGCACGTTGTTGTGGGCGAGCCGACGACCGCCGGAAAAGGTCACCGTGTAGGGAGTGGCCGAGCCACCGGGTCCGCCACTGACATCGACTCCGCCGGCACCGATTCCCGGTAGGGCTTCAAGTGCCGCCTGGAGTTCGGCTGACGAGGCGTTGTAGGGGATCGGAGCGGTGGTTTCGCTCACGTTCAACGTGTTTTCGCGGCCCTGTTCCCCGTCGGACTGCGACGAGAGGATCAACCTGCGAGGTTCGACTTTGGTGATCGTCGTGCCGGGTGGCAGGCTGAACGATGCGACGGTCTCCCCGACTTGGAATTGACCGGTGTATGCGTCGACGTTGGTGACGGCATTCGATTCTCTTTCGAATTCGGCCGAACCTACGACTGTCGTGACGGTCAGTTTGAAGTTGCCGCTGGTGGCAGTGGACGGCACTGTGACGATCTGCTGCTCGTCGGCACCCGTGTTGTCGGGACCCGCCGCCACGACGTCCCAGCCGAACATGCGGACGAAGTCGCCGTTGGCGGTGAACTGGGTGATCTTTCCGGCGCCACGTTCCCGGGGGATCGAGACGGAGCTGGACGCGTAGACGTCGCCACTGTTCGCACCGGATCCGTTTCCGGTGTTGTTTATGGCGAGGCCTTCGGGCCGGGATTGGAATTGTTCGGGTCCTCTCCCTTCTTCGCCGAAGTAGCCGACGACGTTCTTGGAGGCGCTCGCCATCGGAGCAAATGCGAGGGCGAAGAGGACGCACAACGCCATCGCGAGAGCGAGGCCGCGTGCCGACGCCCGGTGCGATGCGCTCATCCCTCTCCCGAATCTGTTTTTCATCCCTTGATTCCTCTACCTGCCGCTTCCCCGCGGCACCCCTCAGAAGGTTTTCTTGTCCCTGTGGCCCTTATTGCCGACCGAGTAGCGGCGCGCTCCCCGCCCGCATTCCCTGACGACGGCTCGCAAGATACACCACTCGACCTACTGCCGTCAAGAGGTGTAACGAGGATTTTTCTCTGGGCTGCCTAATTGGAACCCGAAAAGCCCGGTGGAATGGGCCTCACGGGACGTGACACCAACCGATGATAAGAAATGAAACGTATCGATAGTTGACCTGGAAACGAGTGCCTATCGCCGTGACTAGGGTCCTTCGGCGGCATGGTCGTGACGCCCTGGGGGGACTCGGATTCGTTGCGGGGCCGGAGGCTGCCTCCGGGCCCTGGTGGTGTGCGCGAGGAGGTCGAGCGCAATCAGCGGGAGCGGCTCTTCGGGGCGATGGTCGCGGTCGTCGCCGAGAAGGGCTACGACGCCACCACGGTCGCCGATCTGGCGGAGGTCTCCGGCGTCTCAACCAGGACCTTCTACGACCTCTTCGCCGACAAGCGGGCCTGCTTCCTGGCGACGATGGAGGGGATCATCCAGGCCGCCGTCGCCACCGCCGCGACGGTGATCGGCGATGAGAAGCTCGGCGGCTGGGAAGAGCGGGCCCGCGCCGGGTCACGGTCATTTGCGGAGATGGTCGTCGCCCAGCCAGCGGCCGCCCGGATCTGCCTGATCGAGGCCCACGTCGCCGGCGGCGAGGCGCTGGCGCCGATCGAAGCTGCCGTCGCCGGCTTCGAAGCCCTCTCGAAGCAGATGGTCGCCCAGTCGCCCGAGCGCGCCCAGATGCCGGCGGAGATGATCGCCGCGTATACGGGGGCGATCGAGGAGGTCGTGCGGATGCGCCTGCTCGCCGGCAAGCAGGCGGGGCTGCCGGGAATGATGGACGAACTCTGGGACCTCTTCGTCTCCTACCGGCCGCCCCCCACCCCACTCCGCCTCGCGGGGCGCCTGCCGCCGCCCCGCACCGAAAGTCTCGAGGCCCACGACCACGCCGAGCGGGCGCTGCGGGCCTTCGCCATCGTCGCCTCCGAGCGTGGATACGCCGACACCACCGTCGGGCAGGTGGTGAAACGGGCCCAGATGTCGGCGACGACCTTCTACGCGCACTTCCGCGGCAAGGAAGACGCGATGCTCGCCGCGCTCGACAGCGCCGGTGCTCAGATGGGGGCTGCGATCCAGCCGGCGGTGCGGCGGGCGCCGGATTGGCCGCAGGCGGTCAGGGCCGGGCTCGGGGCGCTGTTCAGCTTCCTCGCCTCGCGCCCGGCGCTGGCGCGACTCGTCACGGTCGAGGTGTACGCGGCGGGCGCGACCGCGCTCGAGCGGCGGATCGGCTACCTGGAGCCGCTGGAGAAGCTGATCGCCGAGGGCGGCGGGAGCTCGGGCGAGTTCCCGATCACGGTCGACCTGATCGCCGGCGTCGTCTACTCCCTCTCCTACCGGACGATCCGCGAGTCCGGGCCGCAGGCGCTGCCACGCCTGGCGCCGCTCTGCACCTACCTCGCCCTGGCGCCTTTCATCGGGCCCGAGCAGGCCTCGGCGGCCGCAAATGAAGAGCCCGGGCGCCGCACCTAGCCTCGCGGAGTCCGAATAGATGAACAGAGGGACCTATTCTCAGTTGCATGGGTGGTCCCCCGCGAGGCCTGTCTGTATCCTCGGGACGGGAGGAAATCCCTTGGGAAAGGGGGATTTCCTGGGCAAAGGCAGGGAGATCGAAAACTAGGCGTATCACTACCAAGGTTCGAAACGGCTACATATTCCGCGGACTAGGGTCCTTCGCCGGCATGGTCGTGACGCCCTGGGGGGACTCGGATTCGTTGCGGGCCCGGAGGCTTCGCCCGGGGCCCGGGACGCCGCGCGAGGAGGTTGAGCAGAACCAGCGCGAGCGGATCTACGGAGCGATGGTCGCCAGCCTCGCCGAACGCGGCTACGAGGCGACGCGGGTGGCCGATCTGGTCAAGATCTCGGGGGTCTCGAGCCGCACCTTCTACGACCTCTTCGAGGACAAGCAGGCCTGCTTCCTCGCCGCGCTCGAAGGGACGATCGGAGCTGCGATCGCCTACGCCGCTTCGACGACCGACACCGCTGCCGCCGCGACCGAGCCGGAGCCGATCGACTGGGACGAGCAAGCGCGCCGCGGATTCGAGTCCTTCGCCGAGATGGTCGTCGCCCAGCCGGCCGCGGCGCGGATGGGCCTGATCGACGCCTACGCCGCCGGGCCAGACGGTGATGGAACCGCTGGAACGAGCGGTCGAAGGGTTCGAAGCGCTGACCCGACAGACGCTCGCCCAATCGCCCGAGCGGGCGGAGATGCCGGCCGAGATGATCACCGCCCACATCGGCGCGATGCGGGAAATCACCAGCCTCAGGCTGCGCCAGGGCCGCGAGGCGGAGCTGCCGGGGCTGATGGACGACCTCTGGGACCTGATCCGTTCCTACCGGCCGCCGCCGGAGCCGCTGCGCCTCGCCGGCCGCCCGCCCGGGAGCGGCCCGGAAAGCCTGGAGGCCCACGACCACGCCGAGCGGGCGCTGCGCGCCTTCGCCGTCGTCGTCGCCGAAAAGGGCTACGCGAAGACGACGGTCGACGAGGTCGTCAAGCGGGCTCAGATGTCGGCGACGACCTTCTACGCCAACTTCCGCGGCAAGGAAGACGCGATGCTGGCGGCGATCGACAGCGCCGGCGCCCAGATGGTCGCCGCCGTGACGCCGGCCTTCAGGCGCGCCGGCGACTGGCCGGAGGGGGTGCGGGCCGGGTTCGGCGCGATGTGCAACTTCCTCGCCTCGCGCCCCGCACTCGCCCGCCTGGTGACGATCGAGGTCTACGCCGCCGGCCCGGCCGCGATGGAACGCCGGGTCGAGGCCCTGCAGCCGCTGGAAGCGCTGGCCGGCGAGGGCTTCGAGCGGGCGCCGAAGACGCCGCCGATAGTCGCCGAGGCGATCGCGGGGGGCGTCTACGCCCTCGCCTACCGCACGATTCGCGACCGCGGCCCGGAGGCGCTGCCCGCCCTGGCGCCGATCTGCACCTACATGGCGCTGGCGCCGTTCATCGGCGCCGAGGAGGCCTGTGCGGTCGCCAACGGCAGCGGCCGGCGGCGGGTCGCGGGCCCCTAGAGAGTCGTGCCGAAGCCCTGACGGACTTCGAAGCGGCGCGACTTGTGCCACTGGAGGAAGAAGGCGTCAGCGTCCTGGGCGCTCAGCGGGCGGGCGAACAGGAAGCCCTGGCCGCTGTCGCAGTCCTCGGCCTGGAGCAGCGAGAGCTCCTGCGGGCGCTCGATGCCCTCGGCGAGTGGTCTCGATCGAGAGCGCCTTGCCGAGCTGGACGAGCGTGTGCAGGAGCATCTCGCCCTCGCTGCCGGTCGCGAGCTCGGAGATGAAGGAGCGGTCGATCTTCAGCGCGTCGACCGGGAAGCGCTGCAGGTGGGCCAGCGAGGAGTAGCCGGTGCCGAAGTCGTCGATCGCGATCCGCACGCCGAGCCCCTTGAGCGCGGCCAGGCGGCGCGCGGTCTCCTCGGCGTTGCGCATCAGCGTCGTCTCGGTGATCTCGAGCGTCAGCGCGCTGGGGTCGAGGCCGCTCGACTCGAGCGCTTCCTCGACGTCGGATCACGAGCTCGTCGGTGTCGAGCTGACGCGCGGAGACGTTGACGGCGATGCCGACGGTATGCCCGGCCTCCTGCCAGGCCGCGCCCTGGGCGCAGGCCTCGTTGAGCACCCAGCGTGCCGACCTCGACGATCAGCCCGGTCTCCTCGAGCAGCGGGATGAAGTCGTCGGGCTGGACTGACCCCGCGCGCCGGGCTGGCGCCAGCGGATCAGCGCCTCGACTCCGCGCGGGGCTCATCGTCTCGAGGTCGAACGTCGGCTGGTAGACGAGGAAGAACTCCTCGTTCTCGAGCGCGCTCGCGCAGGTCCATCTCGAGCTCCATGCCGGCGTCTGGACCGCGTCCTGCATCCCGCTCTCGAACACGACGTAGCGTGCTTCGCCGTCCCACTTGGCGCGGTACATCGCGATGTCGGCGTCGCGCAGCAGCTCATCGGCGGTGGTGCGGTCGCCGGTCGCGATCCCGATGCTCGCCGTCACGATCACGCGGGTCTCCTCGGCGCCGCCGAGCTGGAACGGCTCGCTTGAAGCGCTTCGAGCAGGCGCTCGGCGATCAGCTCGGGGCCGGCGGCGAGCGAGAGGCCGTCGGCGATGACGACGAACTCGTCGCCGCCGAGGCGCCCGAGCGCGTCGGCGTCGCGGATCACGCCGTCGAGCCGCGCGGCGACCGCTCGCAGACAGCTCGTCGCCCGCCGCCGTGACCGAGCGTGTCGTTGATCGCCTTGAAGTTGTCGAGATCGATGAACAGCGCCGCGACCGGCGTCTGGGTGCGAGCCGAGCGCGGCGAGCATCTGCTCGACGCGGTCGAGGATCAGCGTCCGGTTCGGCAGGCCGGTGAGGGCGTCGTGGGTCGCCAGGAACGCGAGCTCCTCCTGGCGGCGCTGAGCTCCTCGTCGGCGCGCTGGCGCTCGGCCTCGAACGACTCGCACATCCGCACGAGGCGTGACGTCGAGGCTGCGCTGCAGCATCTGCAGGGCCTGCGCGAGCGACCTCCGGGAGCGACGTCGAGCTCTGCGGCGCACTCGTCGCAGGACCTCGGCGGTCGCGTCGCGCCAGCGCAGGCAGCGCTTGGTCACCTCGTTCAGCGGCGCCGCGCGCTGGGCGGCGAGCTGGCCGAAGATCCGCCATGACTCCTGGCCGACCTCGCGGGCGACGTCCTCGCCCTCGCCGGCCATCCAGCGCGAGACGGCGACGGTCGAGACCTCGCCGACCTGTTCGAAGCTCGATTCGACGACCTTGTCAAGGGTCTGCCCGGAGACGACCGAGCGCCTCATCATCTCGTTGACGACATCGGTCGTGCTCTGATTGAGAGCGCTGCCGAGGCGATGGAGCTCACCCTCGACGAGTTCGCGATCGATCGTCATAAGCTGCCCTATCGGCCGTTGCATGGAGGATCTTGACTAATCCTCAACGGATTGCGGATAGGCTCGACGGATGGCAACGATCTCCGAGCGTGAGTTAGGGCAGATCGAAGCTGCCAATTCCTCGGGGCGGGTGCCGGTCGTCTTCATCCACGGCCTCTGGCTGCTCCCGAGCAGCTGGGACAACTGGACGGCGCTGTACGAGGAATCCGGCTACGCCCCGATCACCCCCGACTGGCCGGACGATCCGGAGACCGTCGAGGAGGCGCGGGCCCACCCCGAGGTCTTCGCCAAGAAGACAGTCGGCGCAGGTCGCCGACCACGTCACCGACGTGATCGCAAAGCTCAACAAGAAGCCCGCCGTGATGGGCCACTCGTCGGGCGGGCTCTTGGCCCAGATCATCGCCGGCCGCGGGCTCTCGGCGGCATCGGTGGCGATCGACCCGGCGCCCTTCCGCGGCGTCCTGCCGCTGCCGCTCTCGGCCCTGAAGTCCGCCTCCCCGGTCCTGCTCAACCCGCTCAACCGCGGCCGGGCGATCACCCTCACTTTCGACCAGTTCAAGTACGGCTGGGCGAATGCGCTCGAGGACGAGGAGGCCCGGTACCTCTACGAGACCTACCACGTGCCGCGCCCGGGATCGCCCTCTTCCAGATGGCGAACGCCAACCTCAACCCCTTCAGCCAGGCCAACGTCGACACCAAGAACCCCGAACGCGGCCCGCTGCTCGTGATCTCCGGAGAGAAGGACCACACCGTCCCCTGGCCGATCGCCAACGCCGCCTTCAAGAAACAGAGGCGCAACGAGGGCGTCACCGAGATCATCGAGATCCCGGGCCGCGGCCACGCGCTGACGATCGACAGCGGCTGGCGCGAGGTCGCCGACACCGCCCTCGCCTTCGTCCAGCGCTTCGCCTAGGGGACTACTTGCGGTCGGCGCCCTCGCGCCGCTGATCGCGACGGTGGCGGCGGATAACCGGCGCCGCGTAGCCGATCAGGGCACCGACGCCGACCGCGATCAGGAGCGTGATGATCAGCGGCGCGTCGACGGTCAGGAACAGGACCTGGACCTTGACCTCCTGCGAGTTCTGGAGGGCGACGATGAGGACGAGGGCGATCAGGACCCCGACCGTCCATGCCCTCCAGTTCGTTTTCTCCCTCTCCTTATCCACCGCCTCCAAGCCTAGATCGGAGCTCGGCGAATCGGAAGTCAGCCGCCGAGGGCGGCGAGCGTCGCCTCGACCGAGTCGGCCAGCGCGGCGGGTTCGTAGCCGCCCTCGAGCACGGCGCCGACCGGAGCGTCGAGGCCCTCGGCCAGGTCACGGACCCGGTCGGCCATCTGCCCGAACGAGGACGTCTCGAGCATGCATCCCGCCAGCGGGTCGTCGCGGTGGGCGTCGAAGCCGGCCGAGATCAGGACCAGGTCGGGTTCGAAGGCGGCGGCCGCCGGCAGCACGACCTGATCGAGCATCGATAGCCAGAGCTCTCCGCCGGACCCGGCGGGCAGCGGCAGGTTGATCGTGAATCCCTCGCCGGGCCCGGTGCCGGTGTCCTCGCGGGCGCCGCTGCCGGGGAAGATCCCGCCCTGGTGGAGGCTGGCGAAGAGGACGTCGGGGCGTAGGCGGAAGGCCTCGGCGGTGCCGTTTCCGTGGTGCACGTCCCAGTCGAGGATGAAGACCCGCTCGGCGCCGAGCTCGCGGATCGCCAGCTCGGCCGCGATCGCGATGTTGTCGAAGAGGCAGAAGCCCATTGCCCTCTCCCCTTCGGCGTGGTGGCCGGGGGGACGGAGCGCGCAGAACCCCGCCCGGTGCTCACCGTCGAGCAGGGCTCGGGCCATCTCGCAGGCACCGCCGGCAGCGTGCAGGGCGGCTCGGTAGGAGGCTTCCCCGACGGCGGTGTCGGCGTCGATCCTGCCGCCGCCCGACTCGCAGAGCTCCCGGATCGACGCGACGTGGCGCGGGCTGTGGATCAGCTCCAGCGCCGCCTCGTCCGCCGCCGGAGCCGGCCGCCGCTCCCAGCCGAGCCAATCGCGCTCCGAAAGCCGCGCCTCGATCGCCTCGAGGCGCCCGGGCTGCTCCGGATGCCCCGGCAGCACGGCGCGCGGATCGTGCTCGAGGCTCGAAGGGTGGCTGAGGTAGAGCATCGAGAAGAGAGCCTGCCACGACCGCGGCCGCGGGGTGATCGACGGCGCAAACTGACCCGGAGGGGCTAGGGAAGTGCACCCCCCGGGTCACGCGTTTGCACAGAATGGGATCGTGCCGCACAGGGAAATGACGGGACGATCCCGGGCTGGCCACCAGCTGCGAGTTTGCGTACAGCGCCCCCTCGCATCACCTATGAGAACAGACACATACCAGCTTGTCAAGTCTTTTTTTGCGATCAGGCACAGAAAAGTCGCCGGAGGCAGACATCCCTATACCTCCCGGTCAGACCAAAGCTGATGAGTGGCTCGCCGCCGCGAAGCCCGCGTAGGGCAGAAGGGCGAGGAAGACGAGGTCCGCGGCCGACTCGCCGAGCGCCTCGGTGCTGCCGGCGCGGGAGTGGTAACCGACGATCGCCGCGATCGTCGCGACCAGGGCCTCGTCACTCGATGCCGGCAGGCGCTCGTCCTGGGGCGCCCCATCGCCGAGCATCTCCGCGAAGCGCTGGATCACCGGCGTTACCCCGGCGCGGTCGAGGGCGCTGGCCCGCGCACCGCGCGCCAGCGTCCGCGCGGCGGCGGGGTCTGCAGCGGCGAAATCGACGGTCGCGAGGACGCCTGCGGCGACCCTCGAGGGCCAGTCGGACTGCTCCGCGCAGGAGATCATCACCGCCGTCTCGAGTGCCGCGACCGCCGCGTCGAGAGGCTCCAACTCCGGGGCTACGCAAAGCTTCGTCAACTGGGTCTCACCCCCCTTTCGCCACTCAGGGTACGTGTCGGAGAAATAAGAACACATACGGACCCGGTTGTCAAGACAGATAGCCCCAGCTAGCCTCAATCCAAGGCTGTAAGCCGGAAATAATCGGGCCGACGACGTACCGGGAGAGGAATCAGCCGTCTTTGCGGGCCCTGCAGCTGCGCACCGATTCGGTCGTCAGCTGATCGCCGCCGGCGAAGGTGTAGGTGGCGCGGGCGAAGGAGAGGAAGCCGGCCGTGAAGTGCGGCGGGACCGGACAGGAGGCGCTCAGGTAGCTGCGCTGTTCGCCCTGCCAGTTGAAGCTGCGGCGCGACGTCGATCTGGAAGTTGGCGACGTGCGGCCAGGGCCCGACCGAGCGGCGGATCGTCGTCACCAGGACCGTGCGGAAATTCCCCGTCCCGTGGTGGACCGTGAAGGGGATGATGAAGGAGACCGGCGGGTCGTTGGTGTAGGCGTGGACGAGCACGGCCGGCCCTTTCGCCTTGGTTTTGCCGTTGAAGGCGAGCAGGTTGGCGTGGACCCCGAACGGTTCCTGGTTGGGGACGAAGATCTCTGCGTAGAGCCGCCCACGCCCGACGAGCGACCCCGCCGCAGGCGGCCATCGCCTGGCGGCTGTCGGTGCTCCGCAGCCGGACCTGAGGACAGACGGCGAGCCCGTGGGTGAAGAGCTTCCCCCTCCAGGCGAGTTCCAGCTTGATCCAGTTGACCCGCGGGATCGGCGAGCCGTCGGAGGTCCGGACCCCGCCCGACGAGGTGGACGGCGACCGGCGCCGGTCGGTCGCGGGGCAGCTCCTTGGGCGTTATGCCGCCGTCGAGGACGACGATCAGGGTTCCGCGCTGGGCGCGCTCGGCTCCGGCTTGGCCGACCAGGGTCAGCGCCACGACGACGGCGATCGTCAGCAGCGGCCAGAGGCGGCGGCGACTCATCCGTACCTCGAGAACTTGAAGCTGCAGTAGTTGAAGCCGAAGGCGAGGGTGACGTTGTTGGCGAGATTGCCGTTATGGATGAAGCGCGCGGTCAGGCGCTGGGCCTTGATCGTGCGGCCCCCCTGCAGTTGGGCGGCGATTTCCTTCAGGTAGTCCTCCTGGCGGTTCGAGGTAGACGAACCACTCCTTTAGCTTGGCGCTGTCGGCGGGGGGCGGCGGCACCTGGCTGATTTTCGAGATCGTGCCGCCGAAGATCTGGGCCGCGCGGCTGAATTTACGGGCGGCGATCGCCGATCCGTTTCTGGTTGCGGACGTCGTCGCGCACGCCCTGCCATCGCCTGGCGCGTTTCTTCGGCCTGCGGCTTGCACATCGTCTCCAACTCCGAGACGTATTCGCTTCCCGTGTCTCAGGCGCGAGTGTTTCGGCATCCGTGACGGCGCTAAAAGCGCCGGCCGCCAGGACCACCGCGATCGAAACGACCCCGGTTAGCCGCCCGGTTCGGCCCATCCCCTCAGATCTCCTCTACGAACTTCCCTGTTAACGCAAAATTGAAGCGCTATCTGAGGCCAAACTTTAGCGGCTCAAGTGGGAATCCGTGGTACGTGATCGTCCCCGAAAGTCCCCTCCGGAGGCTCCAGTTTTGGCAGCAGGCGGTCGAGCCAGCGCCGGGGTTTTCCAGACCCGATCGCCGAGCAGGAGCATCAGCGCCGGCAGCAGGACGATCCGCACGATCGTCGCGTCGAGCAGGATCGCGACGGTCAGCCCGACCCCCATCTGGCTGACCGTCGCGATCGGCGCGGTCGCGAAGGAGATGAAGACAGCGGCCATGATCGCGGCCGCGCCGGTGATCACCCCGGCGGTCTTCTCGAGCCCGAAGCGGATCGCCGCGCGGTTGTCGCCGTGCTCGCCGGTAGTTCTCGCGCATC
Source organism: uncultured Solirubrobacterales bacterium (assembly GCA_963795295.1). GTDB lineage: Bacteria > Actinomycetota > Thermoleophilia > Solirubrobacterales > 70-9 > VRUE01. The sequence continues at coordinate 671,624 of CAWCHE010000001.1, read as the reverse complement.
CGGGCGAGGAGGAAGACCGCGTAGTCGATCGAGAGCCCGAAGGTGACGCCGAAGATCGCCGCCGCGCCGACCGTGTCGACATAGGGATGGCCGCCGAGCGGATAGCCGTCGGGGATCCGGCAGACGAGCGCCATCACCCCGATCGCCGCCGCGACCGAGGCGAGGTTGAGGACGACCGCGAGGGCCGCCAGCAGCGGCGCCCGCAGGATCAGGAGCAACATCAGGAAGCAGGCGATGACGACGGCGCCGACGACGAGCGGGATCCGGGCCCGGGTCACCGAGCCGTAGTCGTTGATCGTCGCGGCGCCGCCGGCGAGCCCCGGTCTGCAGCCCGCTCTCGCGCCCGATGCGGTCGGCGTCGTCGGCGAGCTGGGCCGCCGACCCGGCGCGACCCGGCGCTGTTGAGGCCGTAGTCGGAGATGATCAGCATCCGCGCTGCCTGGCCGCCGCCGCGGAGGCTGACCGCCTCGCCGGCGAGCGCCTGGCGCCGCGGCGCGACGCTCCTTCCAGGGCCGAGAGGACGAAGTAGCCGGAGTCGAAGAGCCGCGGCGAGCTGCGATGGAGGCGCCGGGCGCCCTCGGCGAGCGGCGCGGCGACGGCCGAGATGCGGATCCCGGAGCGGCGCAGGCCGACTTCGAGCGGGCGTGACTGCCGGAAGCCTTCGGCCAGGCCCTCCTGCAGCGCGCCGACCCCGCCCTCGAGGCGCGCCGAGCCCGTCGGCGAGACGGCCGGCGCCGGCGCCGAGGCTCGAGAGCCCTCCGGTCAGCCCCTGGGAGGCGCTCTGGAGGCGCCCGACTCCCTGTTCGAGGCTCTTGCCGCCGGCGGAGATGTGATTGAGGCCGCTGTTGACCTTGTCGCGCGATCCCCCGCAGCCGCTTGACTTCGTCGCGGGCCGAGGCGATCGCGCGGGCGAGGGTCCGGGCCTGGCGCGCCTGCGGGAGGAGGGCGGGGTTTTCACCGGCCGCGGTGGCGAGGGCGGTGGCGAGCTCGCGAGCGCGTTTGAGGCTGCCTCCGCGCAGACGGGGGACGAGCGAGTTGAGGCCGAGCTGGAGGGTGAGGCTGCCGACCGCGGTTTTCCTCTGCGCGTCGGCGAGCTTCTTCGAGCCTTCGGCGAGGCGGCCGATCCGCCGCCGCGGCCTGCCGCCCCCGGTCGCGGCCTGCTCGAGCCCTTCGGCCAGCAGCCCGGCGCCCCGCTGGGCCCGTCCGGCGCCCGCTCCGAGCAGGGCGCTCCCGGCAGCTCCCGCGGGCGAGGCCCCCGCGCAGCTGGGTGACCGCCCGGGCGGCGTGGCGCAGGCCCGGGCCCGAGACGGGCGAGGCCGCCGACTCCGTCGGGGCCGTCGTCGGCGAGCGTCCCCCCGAGCTTGCGCAGCGGCTTGGTGCCGCGGGCGACGGCCGACGGGCCCGATCACGGCCCGGATCCCGGGCTGGTGTGCGATCTGGCGCTGCCAGCGGCTCAGCAGCGCCAGCCGCTCGGGGTCGTGATCGGCCCTTCCGGGGCGGCGGCGACGAGGACGAAGGGGGCTTCCCATCCGGGGCCGGCCGCCGCTTCGATCGTTTCGGCGCTCTGGCGGGCCTGGTTGGAGGTCGGCAGCTCGTCGACGCCGGGCGCGGCGGTGGTGAGCGCCAGGGCCGGGGCGGCGAGGAGGACCAGTGGGATCGTGATCAGGCAGGCCGCGACGGCCGGGCGGCGCAGCGCGGCCGCCGGCCAGGCTGGCGACCCGGAAGCGCCCGGAGGCCGGCGCCCTTGCGCGCGACGGAGCCGGCGTTGACCCGCTCGCCCAGCAGCGCGAGGAGACCGGGGAGCGCCGCGACGGCGACGACGACGCTGAGGAGGGTCGCGACGCCGACCGTCGTCGCCAGCGAGAGCAGCAGCGAGCCGGGCTGGACGTAGGCGGAGAGCGCCAGAGCCGCGAGCAGGGTCGAGCCGGCGAAGATCGTCGTGCGGCCGGCGGTCGCCCGGCTGCGCATCGCCGCCTCATAGGGGGCGTGGCCCTCGGCGAGCTCCTCGCGGAAGCGGGAGACGATCAGCAGCGAGTAGTCGACCCCGAGGGCGAGCCCCATCATCGTGCAGACGACGAGGGAGATCGCGTCGATCGTCATCACCGAGCTGAGCAGGACGAGGACGCCGCGGCCGGCGAGCACGGTGAGGGCGCCGAAGGCGAGCGGTATCGCGGCGGCGACGAAGGAGCGGAAGACCGCGAGCAGGACGAGGAGGAGCAGCGGGACGGCGAGCAGCTCGGCCCGCTCGGTGGCGCCGATCGTTTCTTCCTGGAGGGCCCGCGAGACCGACGCGTAGCCCGACTGCGTCGCCCGCAGCGGCGGGTGGATCTTGCGTTCGACGATCTCTTCGAGTTCGGGCACCGTGTCGCGCATCGCCGTCGCCAGCGGCACGTGGTAGTCGACGATGATCAGCGCCCGGCCGGGCCCGGGCCGCAGCGCCGTGATCGTGCCCCGGTCCCAGGGCGAGATCGCGGTCGCCTTCGGGTTGCGCCGCAGCGCCCGGACCAGCCCCGGCCCCTGCCGTTCGATCGCCGCTTCGGGCCCGGTGAGGACGATCGCGAACTGCGTCGCGTCGCCGAAGTGCGACTCGGCCAGCGCTTCCCCCTTGGCCGAGCCGGTGCCGTCGATCGTCAGCGAGAGCGGATCGAGCTTGTCTTCGACGCCGAGGCCGACGAGGCCGAGAACGGCAAAGCCGAGCAGCACCGCGAGCATGCCCGCGACAGCAGGCCGAATCCTCACCTCCCGAGACCCTGAATCGTCACCCCCCGGATTTTCCCAGGCTCAGGGGCGGTTTGCGAACGCGTACGTACCGCTGCTTCAGCGCCGGTGGCGCTTGTGGCGCGCCTTGGAGCCGCCGCAGGCGGCCTTGACCTTGACCTTCTGGGTCACGGTCTTGCCGTTCTGGCCGGTGTAGACGACCTGGGTGGCCGGCGCGTGGGCGCAGAGGTCGCGGGTGTTGATCAGGTAGCCGGTCTTGCCGCCGAAGACCGTCAGCCGGAAGTGGCCGATCGGCGCGTCGGGGACGACCGGGACGGTGGTCTGGAGGCGGCCGCCGACGGTCTGGGTATCGGCCCGCGGGAGGAGGTCGACCTGGCCGTTGAGAAGGAAGGCGAGGCGAGGCAGCCCACCGGACCCGGAGACCGCGTAGACCGGGCCCGAGAGCGGCTGGTCGAGCAGCGGCGTCGTCGTCGTCGCCTTCCCGATCGGCGTCCGCCCGGCGCACTGGATGGCGACGAGCTCTTTCTCGGAGCAGATGTTGCCCAGATGCCGCTGGTCGATCTCGAAAGCGGTCGAGAGGGTGACCGAGAGCGCCTTGATGTTGGCGTCCCCCGGGCGGGTGTTGAGGTCGATCTGGAATTCCGGGTTCTTCGCCCGGCGGGTGTTCTTGCGGCCGCCCAGCTGACGCATCGACATGCTGGGCTTGAAGGGGAGCGTCGCGCAGTTGACCGCGTTGAAGTAGGAGGAGAAGTCGGTGACCGTCCCCTGGTCGCCGATCCCCTGGGAGTCGACGGTGAAGGCGGAGCAGTTGGTCGGGTTGATCGTGAAGTCGGGCTTGTCGATGTTGACCTGGATCGAGCGCATCCGGATCGGGATGCCGCCGATGATCGAGGGGACCGTGTCGGAGGCGGCGAAGACCTGCGCAGTGAGCGGATCGACGTGGAGCGCGACCCGGACGACGACGACGCCGTAGTCGTAGGGGCCGGCGAGCGCCGGCGTCACGGCGACCAGCGATAGCGGCGCCCCCTTGAAGGGCCCGGCGAGGTACATCCGCCCGACGGCGTGGAAGGGGTGTGCCCCCGGGCCCGCGGCGACATTGGTCGTGCCGATCTGGCTCGAGGCCGGGCAGCTGGGGCTGAGCCGCTCGCTGCGCCCGAGGTTCTGCGCGGCGGCGGCGATCGAGGCCTCCGGGCAGTAGCCGATGCTGCGCAGGTTTCCGGTGAACCCGGGCGGCAGGCGGAAGGTCAGATCGCCGAGGAACTGGTCACCGTCGTCGCGATCGAGTTTGAGTGAGAAGGAGCTGTAGTTGCCGGCGACCGGGTTGGAGGTACCGGCGTCGAGGCGCGGTTTGAAGGGCCGCACCTGGCTGGGGCAGCCACTCTTGTGCGGGCCGGAGGAGAGGCCGAAGCTTTCGGTCGAGATGACGTCGGGGAGTTCGAAGTTCCAGGGGTAGAAGTGGGCGGCGATCTCGTAGAGGGTGCAGCGGGTCGGCGTCGCCAGCAGGCCGCGGTCGGAGGCGAAGAGGTGGATCTGCAGGTTGTCGAACGGCACCTGCGGCAGGTCGGCGAATTCGACAGTCACCCGCCCGGTTTCAGGATCGGGGTGGACCGCCCCGACGAGCTTGGCGTGGACCCCGAAGCCGTCGGCGACCATGAAGAGCCGGTACTGGTTGCCCGGCTTCGGTTCGCCGATGTAGAGCGACCCGATCAGCGGGCCTTCGAGAGCCGGGGTGTTGATCGAGAAGGTGCCGATCTTCGAGCTGTCGGGGCACGCCGCCGGGTCCTCGCTGCCGAAGTTCGCCTCGCCTTCGGTGCAGGCGGTCTGGCCGTCGGCGGCGTCGGGGTTGATCGTCAGCCCCGCAGGCAGGGTGACGACGGAGGTCCGCAGCTGTGACGGCGACGGTGATGGGCCGAAGAATTGGGGAGCGTTCAGTTCGAGGTTGAGCCCCGAGGCGGAGTCGGTCTCGTCCGTGGTGACGCTCGCGAAGAGAACCGGTTTGAACACCTCTTTCTGGCAGCCGGTGGTCGCCGGGTAGTCACCGCTGACGGATGAGGCCTGATCCGGGTCCTGGTAGCTCTGGACCCGCAGTTCGGTGCGCAGCGGTTTGCCCGTGCAGATCGTCGAGTTGTCGATCAGGGGCTGGTTCGGGAGGCTGGCCGAGACGCCCGGCATGCAGCCCGTGTCGATACTGGCAGGACAGGCCTGCGGTTCGCCGGGCCCACCTTTCGGGAAGCGTTCTTTGTTGTGGCTGTCGTCGAGCGGGAATCCCCAGAAGGTCAGCCTGGCTCCGGCGAGCGGCGCCACCTGGGTCAGCTCGGCGACCGTGAAGCGCAGCCCGTAGTCGCCCCCGGTGCGGACCGCAACGGGAATCTGGATCGGGATGTGGAGCGTCGGGACGACGAGAGCGAAGAGCGCGGTCTGGTCGGGCCCAGGCTGCAGGTTGAAGATCGGCGCGGTTCCGAGGAGACGATTCTGATCGCCGTTGTAGTTGGCGTAGATGGTGGCCGTGCCGGCCTGGGAATCGGGGGCGCACTGGTCGAGGGCGAAGTCGGAGGAGGTGCAGCGAAGCAGGGCGCCCGGATTTCCGAACAGCCCCTCGGGGGCGTTGAAGCCGACGTTCCTGGCCGCCTCTTCGACGCCGGGTTCCGCCAGCGTGAAGTTCGTCGTCAGGTCGGGATGGCCGCCCGCCTGGGTCGTCGAGCTCGAGGTCGTGAACGAGGTGATGTCCATCGTCGCCTGAGCGGGGGCCGCGGCGACAAGGACACACGCGATCGCGGCGGCGAGGACGGCGGTGAAGGCTCGGGAATTCATGGTCGCGCTCTCCTTGGTCTTCATCCGCTCAGCCATTCCGGTCTCCGTGGCGGCGTTTGCCCTTGCGGTGATGCCGTGCCTTTACGCAGCGCTTGCCCTTCTTGACGAAGCCCTTCTTGCAGCGCTTGCCGGTCTCCGTGTGGGCGTTCCCCGGCGTACCGGTTTTCGAGGCGTTGTTGGGAAGAGCGGCGGGGTTCGTGCCAGGCCCGTGGCACTCATCCGAGGCGGCGCAGGGCGGCGCTTCGGCGACCCTGAAGAAGCCGCCCCCTTCACGGGCGTCGTAGATCTTCATCAGCGACCCGTTGGCGTCTTCGGGGGTGAGGACCTCGCGGGTGAAGAAATAGGCGTCGCGGCCGTCGGCAGTGACCGAGAGCAGGCCGGAGTCGAAGCGACTCGCGCCCGTGGAGATCAACTGCGGGAAGCCGTCTTCCCACTCGTAGACGTCCTTGACCGCATCGGTGTCGCGCAGCACCAACGGCTCGGTCGAGGTGAAGAAGACACGCCCGTCCTCGAGCAGGCTGAGCCCGTGCTCGGCGAGCGAGGCGTCCCCGGTCGCACGCGCGTTGCTGGGCGTGCAGGAGGGACAGGCCAGCCCACCTCCCTCCGCGTCGTAGCGGTAGATCTCGAGGTGGTTGGTGCTGTCGAAGGCGGTGATCCGAACCGCCGAGGGGAAGGCGGCGTAGTGACCGTCGGGCGTCACCTGGAAATCGCTCGAGGTGTGGACCCCCGCCTGGTGCACACCGTGGACGACCGCCGGGTTGTCGATCGGATCGAAGGGATGCGGTTCATAGCCGATCTCCACGATGCTTTCTCCATTTACCGCGTAGGCGACGTGGGTGGAGGCGTTGACCGCCACCCCGCGGGAGCCGGCGATTTCCCCTTTGACGATCGACTGGACGAGCGTCCCCGTTTCGTCGTAGATGTCGATGCGGCCGCCGACGTCGATGTAGAGGAGGTCCGTCGACGGGTCGACGGTCAGCGTCGTCGCGGTGGTCGCGACCACTTCTCCTTCGAACGTTTCTCCGGGTAGGAAGCCGAGGCCGAATTCGGAGGCACGGAAGCGCCGCGCGGCGCCGTTGGGGTACCCCGAGGAGTAGACGTTGCCTTTCGTGTCGGCGGCCATCTGGCACCCGTTCATCTCGATCGGCAGTTCGGTTTTGGTGTAGTTGGCGTCGCCGACCGGAGTGGTCCCGGAGATCGGCTGCAGGCGCCAGAGCTTTTCGTTGTAGTCGCCGACGTAGAGGACCCCGCTGGACTGATCGACCGCGACCCCGCAGGCGAAGCCGAAGCCGCCGATCGAGCCGAGCTTGAGCCCGCTTTCGGCGAATACCGAGACGCCGCCGTTGCTGGCGACGTAGAAGTCGTTCTCGAAGGGGCTGCCCGCGTGCCCGTCGACTGCGATCTGGCTTTCCGAGTTGAAGCCGAGGCCCTCTCCGGTGATCCGGTTGGTGCCGGCGTTGGGACCGGCCGTGAAGTTGTGGGGGGCGCCGGCGGAGGTGAAGCGGGCGATCGTGCTGCCGTTGCGCTCCTTGATGTAGATGTCGCCGCTGTTCTGGTTCAGCTCGAGGTTTTCCGGGCCTGCCAGCGCCGTGATCAGTTCGGGGTCGGTCACCGGGTGGCTCGGCGGCGGCGGGGCGGGCTTGCCGAGGCTGGAGTCGATCGTCGTGACGAAGTCGGGATTCGCGCCGGGGCGGACGACGTAGAGATTCGCCTGGTCCGCCAGCCCTTCGGAGCCGTCGAGCTGCTCCGGGCTGACGAAGTAGAAAGTCCCGTTTTCCGCGGCCACTCCCGCGCCCCCGGCGAGGGCGACGGCGTCACAGTTGGGACCGCCCGAGACCGTGTTCCAGTCCTGGATCGGGGCGCATGAGTCGGAGTTGCTGGCGCTGCCGCCATCGGTCGAGATCAGCTTCAGCGTCGCCGGGCCCGTGCCGCTCACGTCCGCCTCGTAGATGTCGGCGCTGGAGTCCGAGTCGCCACCGGCGAGCTCGTCCCTGGTCGTGAAGAACACCTTCGTCCCGTCCTCGGTCATCCCGTCGAAGAGGACTCCGCTCGTCGTCCCGGGGCTGAGGTCGACGGTGTTCGAGGAGCCGCCGATGTGCAGGTAGGGATGCCAGTACTGATTGCCGTCGGCGTCGGTCGAGACGCGCTGGGCGACGACGATGCGGGAGCCGTCGGGGGTCATGTCGAGCTCGGCGATCCCGTCGGTGTCGCCGGGGGAGTGACACGTCCCCGCGCCCTGGAGGCAGGTGAGGGGGCCTCCCGCGGGGGTCTTGGAGATCACCTGGGTGACGCCGGTGTCGAGGTCGCGGTCGTAGAGGGAGACGTCGCCGGTTTCGTTGTTGCCGTCCAGCTCGAATCGCTTCAGAGAGCCGAAGACGAGGTGCGAGCCGTCTTCGGAGAGGGGCTCCGCGATGAGGCCGTCAGGGGTGGCTCCAGTCGGGCTCTGAGAGCCGGCCATCCCCTGCGCGAGGGCGTCGTCGGGGCGGCGCACGGGAATCCCGGAGCTGCCGTCTTCGAAGCAGGGTGAGCAGATGTCGGCCCCGCCGAAGGCAAAGGCGTCGAGATTCCGGGAGGCGCCGATCAGGGTCGAGGCGAAGGGCGCGTGGGAGGGAGTGCCGTTCGCCGGAACCCCGACGTATCGCGTGCTCCAGCCGTGATCGGACCGGGTTGCGACGTAGGGGTCGACTCCGTGGTTGGTCGGGTTCCCCGAGCCGGGGATGCCGCCGTTATGCACTCCGTAGAGCACCTTCCCGTCGACGAGCGGGAACCCGGCGAACGGCTCCTGGCCGGGGATCAGATCGGACTCGATGTTGTAGCCGCCCGAGTCCCCGGCGGAGACCAGCTCGTAGGCGCGGCAGTTGAGCAGCAGCGCCGCGCCCGTCTGCTGACGCGAAAGCGCGTTGTCGCATTTGTCGTCGATGACTTTGACGAAGGGGAAGGTCTTCAGGGTGTGATCGCTGGAGCTGGTCGTTTCGCCGGCGGCGTTCACGGCGACGACCCGGTAGTGGTATTCGGTGCCGGGCTCGAGGCCGGTGACCGAGAGCAGGACTTCACGTTCTTCTTCGGGGTTGGGGAGCGGGAAGGCCGGAGTCGGGCCGGTCAGCCCGTAGGTGGTGTCCTTCCCGAACTCGACGAACGATTCCGTCGGGCCGGATTCGGGATTGACCTGGGCGTGGACGAGGGCGCTGTCGGTGTTGACGTCGGTGACGTACTCGTTGGCGAGCTTCGGCATCCCCTGGGCGGTCAGGGTCTTGTCTTTGCCGCGTTCGACGTATCCGTTGGCGTTCTTCGACGAGAGCCGGAAGTGGTAGCTCGAGCCCCTGACGAGCCCGGAGATGGTCGCCGTGACCGGGAGGGGGCCGGATCCGGAAAGGGCATTGCCCTCCGTGCAGGGAATCGAGTGTTCGTATTCACCCTGTTCGTTTTCGGGGTTCGCCCCCCATTCGAAGTGGCAGTCCGTCGTGTCGATCCCGTCTGGGTCGACGGTTCCTCGCAGCAGCGCGGTTTTTGGCGTCGGGATCGCGACCCCGCTCGTCACCGTCGGCACGGTGACCGGGGGCTGCGCGGAGAAGACGACGACACCGGCGTAGCTGCCGATGTAGACAGAGTGGTCGAGGCCGTTGACCGCGAGGCCGCGGCCGCCGGCGATTCCGCTGAACGAGTGGCCGGCGTCGGGCAGCCCGATCGTGTTGATGGCCTCAGGCGAGTCGGGCCCGTACTCGAGGATCTTGGTCGACGAGCCGAAGGGCGAGACGCTGACTGAGACGAATAGGTGGTCCGTGGCCGGATCGACGGCAAGGCCTTTGGCGGCACGGCCTTCGAGATCGAGCGGGTAGAGGACTTGGCCGCTGGGATCGAGTTTGTTGAGTTTGCCGCCGCCGCTCTCGGCGGCGTAGAAGTTGCCCTGGCTGTCGATCGCCAGGCCGCACACCCCTTCGAATCCCGGGGAGACCTCGACGCCGGTCGCCTGGCCCTGGTGATCGACCTCGACCAGCTTCGACCTGTTCGCGTCCGATGCCCAGACATCCCCCTGGGGATCGACCGCGACTCCGCAGGCCCCGCCGGTGGTCGGATTGCCGGGGGATTCGATCGGGAACGGGAATCCCGGTTTGACCGAGCCGCTGCGGTTCCAGCCTTTGAGGGGACCATCCTGCTCGGTCAGATAGAAGTCGCCTGCCGATCCGGCGGAGTTGTCGACGGCGATGCCGGCCTTCTGTTCGAAGCAGCAGCCGCTTCCACCGGTGAGAAAGGAACTGGCGCCGCCGAGGGCGCTGAACGGGACGGGGTTGCCTTCGACGTCAAACCTGCTGATCTGGTGACCGTGACCCTGTTCGAATGTGTACAGATTCTGGTTGGCGGTGTCGAAGGCGATGAATTCAAGAAGCTGGAATTCGCCCGCGGTGGAGCCGGCGCCGGTGATCGTTTTGCCCGAGTAGACGTACGGGGTGACGGTTCGGGCGGAGGCGCTCGAAGCGGCGCCCCCCATCAGCAGCAGGACGATGACCGAGACGGCGACCGCGGCGTACCTTCGGGTTCCATTGAGCTCCATCGCCTACGCCCCCTTGCCCTTGCGGGTGTGGCGCTTTTCGCGTTTCGCCGTGGCGCAGCTCGTGCTCAGCTTTACCTTCGTCGAGTTGAGGATTCCGTTCTGGCCGACCAGGGTCGCCGCCGCCTGCTTCTTGACGTGGCGGCAGAGGCCTTCGCTGTTGGTGACAAGGCCCTTCTGGCCCCCGAGCAGGTTGAGGACGAAGCTGGAGACCGGGACGTCCGGGACCGATTCGAAGCTGGTCCGAAGGCGCCCGCCGACGCTATCGATCCGGGCGCTCAGCTCGATGTCGATCTGGCCCCTGAGGTCGACGACGAGATCGGGCAGCCGGTGGTCTGAGGAGCGCAGGTAGACGTTGCCGCTGAGCGGCCCGTCCAGGAGCGGGCTGTTCGCTTCCGCGACGCCGATCTGCGAGCCCTCGGGGCAGGCGTCTTTTCCGAACTGGACCCTGGTGCAGACGGTCGCGATGTGGCTGTTGTCGAGGAGCTCGCCCTTCGGCAGGGTGACGCTGACGCTGTGGGTGTTCGACTGGCCGAGGAGGCCGTGGAACACCGCGTGGATCGCCGGGTGGCCGCGCCGGTTGACGCCGCCGCTGAGCCTCATCGCGAGCGTGGGGTCGAAGGGGAGGGTCGCGCAGTTCGCCACCTGGTAGTGGGGGCCGCGCCCGGCCTGGGCGCCTTCGTCGCCGAAGATGGTCGCCGCAACCGCCTTGCGAGCGCAGTTGGTCGGGTTGAGGGCGAACCCCGGCCGATCGAGGTCGACCTGGATCGACCTCGTCCGGAACGGGATGCCGTCAAGGATCTGGGGCAGCGCGTCCGAGACCGTGGTGACCTGGGCGGTCACCGGGTCCACGTGGACCGCGGCGCGGACGACGACGTTGCCGAGGTCATAGGGGCCGGAGACCGCGGGGATCACGACCACGAGGCTCAGGGGCGCCTTTTTGTAGGGCCCGGCGAGGTAAACCCTGCCATCCACATGGAGCGGCCGGGACCCGGCTCCGGCGGTGGCGCCGGCGGTCCCGATCTGGCTGGCGGCCGGACAGGATGGTGAGGCCTGCTCGAGGAGCCCCGCGTAACCGTTGCTCCCGAGCTTCGAGATGGCGGCCTCCGAGCAGTACGGGATGCCCCTCAGCGAAGCCGAGAATCCGGGCGGCGTCGTGACACTGAGGCCGACGAGGTTCTGGTCCCCGTCGTGGCGGTCGACGCTGATTGCGAACGGGCTGAAGGCGCCGGCGGTGTTTCCCCGCGAGGCGGCTTCGAAGGACGGGTCGAAGCGCCGCGGCTTGCTCGGGCACGGGCTGCCGCCGGGACCGGAGTCGATCGTGAAGAACTGGGTCGCCTTCTGTTCGGCCAGGGAGGCATCCCACGGGGTGAAGGTGCTGTGGACCGCGTACGTCCCGCACTGGGTCGGTGTCGCGAGCACTCCGCGCTCGGATCCGAAGATGTGGAGCTTGAACTCGGTCAGCGGGCTCTGGGGCAGGTTCGGGAATTCGGTCACCAGCTGGCCGGTGGAGGGGTTGGGATGAATCGAGCCGGCGAGCTTGATGTGTGTCGCGTATCCGTCCGCGGTGAGGATCAGGCGGTAACGGTCGCCCGGCTCCGGTTCGCCCAGATAGACGAAGCCGGGGATCGGGCCCGGAAGCGCCGAGCTGTCGATGCTCACGGTCCCGATCTTGGAGAACTCGGGGCATTCGGCAGCCGCCTCGCTGCCGAAGCGGGCCTCGACGTCGCTGCAGGAGGTCTTGCCGTCGGCGGCGTTGGCGTTGATCGTGAACCCGTCGGGGAGCGTCAGCGTCGCCGCCCTGATCTGCGACGGCGAAGGCGTCGTCGGGCTCTGGAGCTGAGGGACGTCGAGGTCGACGTCGAGGCCGCTGACGGTGTCCGCCTCGGTCGTCGTCGGCTGCGCGCTCTGGCTGGGGTTGAAGCTGAGCTGCTCACAGCCGGTGATCGCGGGATAGGTCGTCTCCCCGGTCGCGACTCCGTGGTCAAATGAGAGGGTGTCGAGCGATGACGTCAGGGGTCCGCTGCACGTCGTCGGGTTCGACATGAAGGGGAGCCGCGGGCTGTTCGAAGGGTTCGGGTTGAACGACTGTCCGTTGCAGAGGTCGAATCGAGCTTTGTTTTCCCTCAGGTAGGGAAGGATGTCGGTGAAGCCGCAGACGACGAATTCGCCGTGCGAGAAGCGCTGTTCGTCATGGATCGGGTCCGCGGGCACCCCCCAGAGGAACTGGTGCAGGCCGTAGATCGGGACCAGCCGCTCGATGCCTTCTGTGATGGCGTCGAGGCCGTAGTCGGACCCGGTCCGGGCGCTGATTTCGACGTAGATCGGGTTTTCGATGTAGGGCGCAGGGAATGCGAGTAGGCCGGCCTGTCCCGGGTGGGGAATCATGTTGTAGAGCGGAACCCACTGGTACTGGCCGCCGTATCCGGAGCCGATTTTGTTGAAGAGCAGCGTGGCGACGATCCCGACCTGGGAATCGATCGGGCATTCGAATTTGGCGAAGTCCGTCGCCGTGCACTGCGGGGTCACGTGGGGGTTTCCGATCACCCCGGCGGGCAGGTGTGCCTCGATCGTTTTCGGGTCGTTGCAGAAACAGGGGTCGTTGTAGCCCTGGCTGGCGCGATTGCCGACTTCGAAGCCGATCTCGATGTCCGGATGGCCGCCGGCCTGGGTCGTGCTCGCACGCGTTTCGAATGTGTAGACGGGCGAGCCGGCCTCCGCGGCGCCGGCGCCGACGGCGAGCACCAGGAGGGCGACGGAGAGCGCGAGAGCGGCCGTGAGCTTCGTCCTCATCGTGCCGCCCTCCCGTGTCGTCCGTTCTTCTTCTTGTGCTTCTTCCCCTTTGCCTTTCCCTTCTTCTTTGCGGGCTTCTTCACGGGCTTGACGTCGCCGCCGTCACCCATGTCGACGCTGGTGCCCTGGGCCGGGCGCGGGGGGCGATTCGCTGGCGGCACCGTGGCACTCGTCCGCGGCGGCGCAGGGGGCGGGCGGCGGTGAAAACTGGAAGCCGCCGCCGGTGCGGGCGTCGTAGAACTTGTAGAACGGACCGTTGGTGTCCTGGGGAACGAGGGTCTCCAGGGTCGAGAAGTAGACGTCGACACCGTCGGCGCTGACACCGATCAGGCCGGTATGGAATTCATATCCCTGGTCCTGGTCGTCGGTACCCGAGGAGATCAGCTGCGGCCTGTTGTTGACGTACTCGTAGGTGTCCCAGAGCCCGTTGGTGTCGATTTCGACGAGCGGGTCCTTGCTGCCGAAGAACGTACGGCCGTCATTCGACATGAAGAGCCCGTTCCGGCTGGCTTCGATGTCGTATTTCGGCGGCGTGCCGTCCGGAATGCACGACACGCAGAGCAGGGACCTGGTCAGTGGGTCCCAGGAGTACATCATCAGGTGCCCGGCGTTGTCGTAGGGCGTCAGCCTCTCCCGCGTGACGAACGCCATGTGGTCGCCGTCGGGTGAGACCTGGATGCGGTTGACGACGTTGCTGCCGGTCAGGGTGACGACATAGCGGGGACGCCCTTCGCGGTATTCGTAGAGATTCCGAGCGCCGACGGTGCCTTTTCCGTTGTCGAGCAGCTCCGGCGAGTAGAAGTAGATGACGCCGCTGTCCGCGGCGACCGCATTGTCGGTCGGCTTCAGCCTCCTGCCGCCGAATTCGTTGACGGGGTTGATGTCGACGACTTCGACCCCGCACTTGGCGATCCAGGTGGTGACGCAGGAGTCGGTGTTGCCCGAGCCGGTGCCGGTCGAGACCCGTGTGATCGTCGGCGGCGTGCCCTCCTGCCACATGTACAGGTCGGTGCTGGTGTCTTTGTCATCGGCGGTGAGTGCCGTACGTGCCGTGAAGTACACCCGTTCTCCGTCGGCGGTCATCCCCTTGAACACGCCGCCATGGTTGATGCCGTCTTCGCCGACGGTCACGTCGTAGTGGTGCGTGTCGTCGACGGTCATGTAGAGGTGGGTCTCGCTGGCCGGGGCTTCGGTCGACATCAGGATGTGGGAGCCGTTCGTGGAGACGCCCGGGAAGCGGATGTACTCGCTCGCTCCGCCGGCGTCCCTCGGGATGTCCCCGCCCTGTGGCGTCTTCGAGACCAACGTCACCTCGCCGGTTTCGAGGTTGTTGTCGTAGGCGGATCCGGGGCCGGTGGTCAGGCCTCCGTCGGCGAAGGCCATGTTGTTCGAGGAGAAGAAGTAGTGGTCGAAGTCGGGAGACGGCTTGACATCGCCGACGAAGCCGCCCTGAGTGACGTCCGCCAGCGCTTTCGGGATGTCATGGACGTTGGTCGGCAGGCGGCCCAGCGGTTGGTTGTCCGCGTCCCAGACGTAGGGGGCAAACGACCCGACGGCGCCGCAGCAGGAGTAGCCCTGCTGGCCCTCGTCCCAGTCGATGATCTTGTCCATCGCGAGGTTCCAATAGACGCCTTCGGCGCCGCCGAAGACGTCCGGCGGCCCGCCCGTCTCGGTTCCTTCGTTGCCGCGGATGCCGACGTACTTCGTATCCCAGCCGGTCTCGGTTCGCGTCGCGATGTAGACGTCGGCGTTGACAGCCTGGGGGTCTCCCGAGCCGGGGATGACACCGCCGGCGCCGTTGTAGCCGAATCGAGACGGGCTCGAGGCGACCGGTGAGGTGGGGCCCTGCGGGAAGAGGACGGTGCTGCCGACGTTGCCCGGGGAGACCAGCTCATATGCGCGGCAATCGGGGAGATAGCCGGCGCCCGTCTGCTGGCGCAGATGGGAATTGGGGCAGGCGGAGGGATAGAAGGTGAAGGTCTGGTCGCCCGTGGTGGTCGTGCCCCATTTGCTCTGCGCCGTGAGGCGGAAGTGGTAGGTGCCCCGTGGCAGTTCCTGCAGCGGAACGATGACCTGCTGGGTGACGGTGCCGGCGGCGATCACCCCGTCGGGAACCGGCGCTTTCGATCCGTATTCCGGGGTCAGCCCGTATTCGAAGTAGTAGGCCGTCTGCTCGCCGTTGGGGTTGATCCTGCCGATCAGTTCGGCGCTGTCGGCCTGCACGTTCGTGCTCGTGAACGACTCGATCGAGGGGGCCTGCGGGGTCGTGAAGGCCTGATCGTCGGAGGCGTGGGTCGATCCGGTCGTGTTGACCCCGACGACGCGGTAGTGATAGATGGTTCCGGGCTCGAGTTCGGTGACCCCGGCGCTGACCGGCGTGTCTCCCGGCGCGGTGCTGCCGACCGGATCCCCCGGCGGCGCCGGCGCGGTCAGGCCGTAGGCCGCCGTCTTGCCGTATTCGAAGTAGAAAGTGGTCGCGAGCCCATCCGGGTCGATGACGCCGTTCAGCGTGGCCGTGGTCGGCGCGATGTCGGCGGCGGCAGCCGTGGTCAGGCTCTTGATCGCCTCCGTCGTGGTGAAGGTTTCATCCTGGCCGAGAGACGTGCCGAGGCTGTTTTCGGCGACGACGCGATAGTGATAGGTCGTCACCGCGGTCAGGCCGGTGACCTGTCCCGGGACCGAGGTCGGACCGGTTGTGACACCCGCGTCGGCGGGATCTGCCGGAGTCTGGTTCCCGTATGCGTTCGTCAGGCCCCATTCGAAGAAGTAGCGCGTATCGAGGCCGGTCCCCTCGAAGCTCCCGTGGAGGTCTGCGGTCGCCCGGGTCAGGTTCGTCGCCGGATCGGTATGCAGCCGACTGACACGATGCGGCGTGATCTCCCGATCGGCGCCGAAGCCGACGGAGCCGGGGCTGGCTGTTTTCAGGACCAGCCGGTAGTGATAGGTGGTCTCCGGGCTGAGGCCGGGAAGGGTCGCGTGGACTTCCTCGGGGCCCGCAATCGGCAGCGCCTCTTCGCAGGGCTCCGTGTTCCCATAGGCGTCGGCTTCGGTTCCCCATTCGAAGTAACAGTCGACGATGTCCCCCGCGCCCGCCGGGTCGGCGGTGCCGCTCACCGCGGTGTCGCTGGTCGGCTCGCCGGTCGTCGCTTTCGGCAGTTTGACCCCGAGGAGTTCCTTGATCACGCCGGTGGAGCCGCTGCCGACGGTGACGAACAGGGTGTCCGTTTCTTCGTCGACGGCGATGCCGTTGCCGCCCGGGCCACCGAGCTCGATGGTTTCGATCGGAGCCCCGGTTTCAGTGTCATAGACCTGGACCTGGCTGCTGCCGTTGCCGATGTAGAGCCGGTTCTGGCCTCCATTGACCGCCAGCCCCGAGGCCCCGGACCCGTAGGGCGTGAAGGTGATGCCGGTCGTATAGCCGCTGGCCGCGGTGAACTGCTGGACCCCGGCTGAGCTGTACGGCTGTATGTAGAGATCGTTGTTGCTGGGGTCGATCGCGAGCTTGCAGAATCCGTAGCCGATCGGGATCGATCCGTTCGCCGTCCCGTCGGGAAGGAATTTCTTCACCGCGAGGCTCTGGTAGTGACCGCTCCAGATTTCGCCGTTGTTGGCGACGGCGACTCCACAGGTTTCGCCGCCGCCGTTGGATACCGGCCACGGAGTCGCCAGCGGTGTTCCGCCCGAAGTCCAACCGGAGACGGTGGCGCCGGAGGTGACCGCGTAGAGATTGCCCGCCGAGGCGCCGCTGCTGTTGTCGACTTCGAAGTCCGGGTCGCCGCAGTCGGTGCGGGAGATTCCCGCGAGCGGGAAGGGGGCCCCGAGGGGGGTGACCGAGCCGGGCCCGTTCCTCTGCAGCCCGTAGATCTTGTTGTCCGAGTAGAGGTAGAGCCGTTCGGTGGCGCTCTGGTACGCAAGCCGGCAGCCTTCGCCTGTTCCGCTCGCCGCCGGCCCTTCCTTGCCGTATTCGCCGCTGACGATGGTGTGTTCGGCCGCGTCGGCGTGCGGGGCGAGCACGGCCATCAGGGAGACGACGAGCAGGCAGAGCAGGGCCGAGCCGAAGCCCCGCGTCAAGTGCGCAAACGGCGAAACCGCCTGACCTCTCACTCTCTCTCCTCTTGATTCCCGTGCCGCCCTCTCTCGGCCATGACGGGTCGCCACGCGGCGGCCGTTCTGGCTGAGGATCGGTCGGCGATTGCAAAAACCCGTGACCTATCTCTCGTCCGGTCGCTCTCGGCTCGTGGCCCGCGCCCTGCGCGCGAAATCCCGAGTCGGGGACGTCCGACGTACACCTCGAGAGACCGCCTACGACGGTCTCTCGATGCTGGGCGCTTCTCCTTTTCCGTTTCCCGCGGTTAGCGCGGGCCCCTGGTGGAAAATCGCCCGGTAGTTCTCTCTCGGTGTTCCACCACAGTCGGCGGCGGAACGGTTTGTATTGGAACAGAGTCGGACCAGAATGTCAAGTCAATAGAGAGAACGTTTCGTTTGTAGCACGCGCGTTAGACGTAAAACTGGCTCTGGGCAAGGGATTTAGGCCACATGTGGAGGGAGGCTGCCGCTGTCGATCGGGCCTGGCCCGTACCGGTGAATCGCTCCAATCCGGTACGGACGCGGACCGGTCGGTGGCGACGTAACGGCTTGTTACGGTGACCGCAGGTCGTCGCACGGGGAAGTGCGACGCGGGAAACAGGGAAATACGGATGGCCTCGAAGACGCAAAAAGCATCTTCATCGGGCGAGCTACTGGAGGCGGTCTCCAATCTCGTGGTCAAGATCTATGCCGACCACGTCGGCCGGGGGCCGACCAAGGCGCGCGCCTACGCCGACCGCGACATCCTCGTCTGCGTGATGGAAGACACGATGACCAGAGCCGATCGCACCCTCGTCGACTCCGGCAGGGGCGCCGCGGTCAAGCAGCTCCGTGACGCCTTGCGGGAGACGATGCGCGAGGAGCTCGCGCGTGGCGTCGAGGGGCTCACCGGGCGGCGGGTGGTCGCCCAGGTCGGGAGCTGCTCGCTCGATCCCGATGTCACATCCGACCTCTTCATCCTCGACGGCGGAGGACCACCGGAGATCAAATTGCGACGGCTCCGGTAAGAACGTGTACGCTTTTCGATTCTGAGGGTGGACCAGCAAGGACTCCGTCAAGGGGGACTTGGCTCTTTGCCTTCGAGACCGGCCCACAGTCGATGTACGGCTTGATGAAGCTGTGCATGGCGCCAGGTCTCGGCAAGAGCCGCGACCGGAGCCTATGCCCCCGTCCCGAATGCGGCGAACGTCGCGGGGCGCAGGAGACCCTCAAATGGCACGAACATCGACTAAACCGCAGGGCGAGCTTCTGGCCGCGATCTCGAACATGGTCGTCTCCATCTACGCCGACTACCTCGGGCGGGGACCGACCAAGGCGCGCACATACGCAACCGACGGCGTCGTCACCTGTCTGCTCGAAGACACCCTGACCCGGGCCGAGCAGTCACTGATCGACTCGGGCCGCGAGTCGGCTGTGCTCGAGGTCCGCTCCAGCCTCCAGGAAACGATGCGGGCCGAGCTGATGAAGGCGATGGAGAAACTGACCGAGGCCCGGGTGAAGGCGATGATCAGCGGCACCCAGCTCGAGCCAGACATCACCTCTCAGGTCTTCGTCCTCGACGATTCCGGGACGGGTCAAGGCGCGACACTGAGATCTGGATTCGAGCGCATCGAGACGCAGAGCCGTCTCCAGCTCAGGGCTGCAGGCTGAAATCGACCGTCCCAGCCTTTCCTCGGCGTAACGCAGCCTCCTAGCGACAGCCTGCCTCGTCACACCGATCGCCGCTCCGGCTTTGGAGATGTTCCGGTCGGCCGCGAAATAGGCCCTCAGAGTCTGCAGCAGCGCCTCCCCCTCTGAGCTCGCGTCTGAAAGTGGCTCGAGGTAGATCCTGCGGAGTGAGGTGACAAGCAGGTCGTCCTTGAGGACGGATGAAATCAGCGCGGCATCGGAGTACCGCACGACGACCTCCGACCCCCGCCGCGCAACAGAAAGCGCCGCCTTGGCCTGGTTGTGGCTGAGTCGCCACCCACCCAGCCCGCTGGCCGGCTCGCCAATCGCGAGGCGGATGCTCCCGTGCCGCACCTCCGAGCTCAACCGCTCGAGATCCAAGGACCCTGAGCGATCGGGGCTGGCGAGCCAGCACCACACGGTCTCCGCTTCAGGCTGGACGATGAGGGACGAGCGCGGTCCCGCCAACGACGCCCACTCCTCGACCTCTCCCTCCGCACCGGTGCCGGCGACGATCAGACCGACGTGACGTACGTCGAAGTCATAGGGGATGGTGGAGGTATCGAGAAGTTCGCCCGCCAGCAGCTTCTCCACACGCTCGCCGAGAGAGTCACCACTGCCGGATCTATCGACGGACAGCGCGCTTGGCCTTCTTCGCCTTGCCACAGGAGGATTTCATCTTCACCGACTCCTCCGTCGCCTTCCCATTCTGTCCTAGGTAGGCGACTCTGGTCACGGGTGTATGGGCACACAGATCACGGGTGTTGATCAGATAGCCGGACTTGCCGCCGAATACCGTGAGGCTGAAGTGGCCGATGGGAGCGTCGGGCACGACTGGAACGGTGGTTTGGAGGCGACCGCCGTTCACGGTCTGTGTATCGGCTCTCGGCAGAAGGTCCACCTGACCATCGAGGATGAAGGCCAAACGTGGCAGGCCCCCCGACCCAGACACTGCATAGACGGGACCTTCCAGTGGCTGATCGAGCAGAGGCGTCTTCGTCGAAGCCTTTCCGATCGGAGTACGGCCGGCACACTGGGTCGCCGAGAGCTCCTTCTCACTGCAGATATTTCCCAAGTGCCGCTGGTCAATCTCGAAGGCGCTCGAGAGCGTCACTGACATTTCCTTGATGTTCGCGTCGCCTGGCCGAGTGGTCAGATCGAACTCCAGCTCAGGATTCCTCGCACGGCGGGTGTTCTTGCGACCGCCCAGCTGCCGCATGGTCATCTTCGGCTTGAAGGGAAGGGTGGCGCAGTTCACGGCGTTGAAGTAGGAGGAGAAGTCGGTGACCGTGCCTTCGTCGCCGATTCCCTGGGAGTCGACAGTGAACGGCGTGCAATTGGTGGGATTGATCGTGAAGTTCTGTCGATCGATGTTGACCTGGATCGATCGCATCCGAATCGGAATGCCACCGATGATTTGCGGCATCGTTTCCGAGACGGCGCTCACCTGGGCGGTGAGCGGGTTGACGTGCAGGGCCACCCGGATCACTACAACGCCGTAGTCATAGGGTCCCGCTAGTGCGGGAGTGATAGCCACCAAGCTGAGCGGCGCCCCCTTGAACGGGCCTGCCAGATACATCTTGCCGACCGCATGGAAGGGGTGGGAGCCTGGTCCAGCGGCAACATTCGTGGTGCCGATCTGAGTTGCGGCAGGACAGCTCGGGGATGCCTGCTCGTCACGGCCGAGCCTCGAAGCCGCCGCGGCGATAGCTGCCTCTGAGCAGTAGCCGATACCACGAAGGTCTCCGGTGAAACCAGGCGGCATCCTGAAGTTGAGGTCGCCGAGGAACTGGTCGCCATCGTCTCGGTCGAGTTTCAGGACGAAGGAGCTGAAGTTGCCCGCGACAGGGTTCGAGGTCCCGGCCGATAGGCGGGGATGAAACGGTCGCGCCTGCCCCGGGCATGCGGTCGCACCGGGGCCCCGAGTAAGGCTGACGTTGTCGCTGGACACGACATCTGGAAGTGTCGAGTTCCACGGGATGAAGTGGCCCGAAGCTCCATAGAGAGTGCAACGCGTCGGCGTCGCCATGAGGCCTCTGTCTGACGCGAAGAGGTGAAGTTGGAGATCGTCGAAGGGAGCCTGTGGCAGGTCCGTGAATGTCACCGTAACCTGGCCCGTGATGGGATCCGGGTGGACGTCTCCCTCCAGCTTCGCATGCACGCCGAAGCCGTCGGCCGCGAGGAAGAGTCGATATTGGTTCCCCGGCTCTGGCTGACCGATGAATATCGCGCCCACCAGCGGGCCGTCGAGCGCAGGCGTGTTGAGCAGGAAGGTTCCGATCTTCGAGCTGTCGGGGCAGGCGACGGGCGCCTCATTGTCGAAGTTGCCCAGGGCCTCCGAGCAGGCGGTCTGACCGTCGGCGGCATCGGGATTGATCGTCAGGCCGGGTGGCAGCGTGACCGACGCCGAACGAAGCTGTGACGGCGACGGCGAGATGCCAAAGAACTGCGGGGCAATGAGCTCGATGTTTAGTCCCGAGGCGGAATCGGTTTCGTCGGTCGTGATACTCGTGAAGAGAACCGGCTTGAACACCTCGTTTTCGCACCCCTGGGTCTCGGGATACGAGGACTCGGAATGCGACAGGTGGGTCGGGTCCTGATACGTCTGTACATCCAATGATGCGACGAGCGGCTGCCCCGTACACGTCGTGGGATTGTGGATCAGCGGTCGATTTGGCAGGCTCGGTTCGGTTGGTTTGGCGATGCAGCTCGTATCTGTCACGCCTGGACAGGCCGCGGGTGACCCCGGCGTTCCTTTCGGGAAACGTTCGAGATTGTGCGCCGCCGAGGAGGGGAAGCCCCAAAAGGTCAAGTCTGCCCCGGCCAGCGGAGTTACCTGAGTGATGTCGGAGACCGTGAACCGCAGCCCGTAGTCCGAGCCGGTCCGGACAGCGACGGGGATCTGGATCGGGATCTTCAGCGTCGGCGTGATGAAGGCAAGCAGAGCGGTCTCATCGGGGCCGGGGGCAATCTCGTATATCGGAGCCGTGCCCAGGAGAAATCTGGGATTCCCACTGTAGTTGGCGTAGACGGTGACCAGCCCGGCCTGAGAGGTGGAACCACATTCAGCCAGTGCGAACTCTTTGGAACTGCATCTGGTCAGCACCCCGGGAGTCCCGAAAACCCCCTCGGGGGCATTGAAGATGACGTTCTTCGCTGACTCGACGACTCCGGGATCCTTCAATGTGAAGGAGGTCGTCAGATCCGGATGGCCACCAGCCTGGGTCGAGGAACTGGTCGTCGAAAATGATTCGATCTGCATCGAGGCAGCGGCGGGGGAGGCGGTGGCGAGGAGCAGGGCGAGGGCGGCGGCCATGCTGACGGCTATCGTCTTCACGGTCATCGTCTCTGTCTCCTGTGGCGCTTGTGATTTGCCTTTTTCTTCTTCTTGATGCACTTGCCCCGCTTCTTGACATAGCCGGCGCGACAGCCCCCGGCGGGTGCGTTGCCGGCAGAGCCGGCCAACGACGGGATGCTCGGAGGCGGCGGCACTGCCGTGCCAGGTCCGTGGCACTCGTCTGAAGCCGCGCATGGCGGCGGATCGGGAACGACGAACTTCCCTCCGGTTGCGCGAGCGTCGTAGATCTTCATCAGGTTCCCGTTGTGATCCGCATCCACGAAGCTGTCCCTCGTGAAGAAGAAGACGTCATGCCCGTCTGCGCTCGCTGACAACAATCCGGAGTCGAATGGGCTCGTTCCCGAGGAAATCAGGCGAGCCTCCCCTTCGAACCACTCATATGCGTCCCTCTTCTCGTCCGTGTCGCGCAGGACGAGCGACTCAGGTGTCGTGAAGAACACGTGACCGTCGTCGGTCAGGCTGAGACCGTCCGTCGCCATCGAAGCGTCACCTGGCGGCCTCGCCTTGCTGGCCGCGCAGGAAACGCAATCGAGTTCTTTCCCAAGGCTGTCATACCGGAAGATCTCGAGCCGGCCGTGGTTATCGAAGCCCGTCAGTGGCGCGGCTGTCGGGAATGCCGCGTATCTGCCATCTGGCGTCACCTGGAAGTCACTGCTGGACCGAACGCCCGCCTGACGGATGGCGTGAAGTACTGCCGGGTTATCTATCGGCGAATAGGCCTGCTGTTCTTCGTAGCCGATTTCCACGATGTCTGCCCCGTTCGCCGCGTACACGCGGTGGCTTTTTGCGTTCACCGCGACTCCGTGAGAGCCGGTCAACACGCCGAACAGAAATTCTTCCTTCGGCACCCCTCCGGAGCCGAAGACCTTCAGTCCCGTGCCGGTGGTCACGTAGAGATCATCGTTCCCTCGGTCAGTGGCGATCGCGTAGCTGGACGCGTTCAGCTGGGTTCCGGCAGCCGACGGCGGGGGTATGGCGAAGTCAGCGGAACTGAACGCTTTGAGGGGCCCCGAGTTCCATCGCGACGCATAGACATGGCCGCTCGTGTCGGCGCCGACCTGACACGGCCGTATCCCTTCAGTTTCGATTGCCGTTTCGACATAGTCGGCAGCGCTGACCGGAGTGGCTCCCGAAATCGGTTCCAGTTTTCTGATTCCGCCGAACGAGTAGTCACCGACGTAAACGTCTCCGGTCGCCTGATCGACTGCCACGCCGCAGAGATAATTAAAGCCTTCGATGCTGCCGAGTTCTTCGCCCGACGGAGCAAAGACAGCCAGCGAGCCGGTGTCTTTCTTGGCGTAGAGATCGCCCTCGAAGGGGCTTCCAGGTGCATTGTCAACCGCGATTTGGGATTCGCTGGCGCCGGAGAGCGTTACGCCGGTGATCTGGTTGCCGCCGCCCGGAACCGAGAAGTTGTGCGGCGCTCCTGAGGAGGTGTAGCGCGAGATCTGATCGACTCCTCCGTTTTCCGTGACGTAGATGTCGCCGTTGGATTCGTCGACCGCGAGCGATTCCGGATTAGTGAGGCCGGATAGGAATTCCATGTTCACCGGACGGGTCGGCGGGGGCTGCAGGGGCTTGCCGGCACTAGTGTCGATCGTGGCAACGAACTGCGGCTGGCCCCCGGGCCGCAGCACGTACATGTTCGGCTGATCGACTTCACCGCCCGAATCGAGCTGCTCAGGGCTGAGGAAGTAGATCGTCCCGTCGGGCGTAACGCCCGCACCTCCCGCAAAGGCAACCGCGCTGCAGTCGGCGATCCCCGAAGGTCGGTTCCAAGGGACAGCTCCCGGGGGACTGCAGGCATCCGAATTGCTCGGGCCCGTGCCGTCTCTGGACACGATGCTCAACACCGGAGCTCCACTCCCACTTGAGTCCGACTCATAGATGTCGGCGCTTTCGTCGGTATCGGACGGAAGCAGCTGGTCCCTGGTAGCGAAGAACACCCTTGTCCCGTCATCGCTCATCCCCGAGTAGAGCACCCCCGTTGTGGTCCCCGGGGTCAGGTCGACCGAGTTCGGAGTGGTTCCAAGGTGCATGTACAGATGCCAATAAGCATTCCCGTCGACATCGGTGGAGGTCTTTTCTCCAACGACCACTCGGCTGCCTTCGTCTGAGATACCGAGCTCGCCTACGTCCCCGCCCATTGTCGTGCCGTTCGGCAACGTTGAGACCACCTGCGTGACCCCCGTAGCCAGATCACGATCGTAGATCGAGACCCCGTTTTCGTTTCCGGCTTCCTCGAGCTTCCTTTCCGTCCCAAAGACGAAGTGGGTTCCAGCTCCGGCGAAGTGCTGCTTCACCGTCCCGGCGGGCGTCGCAAGGGGCTGCCCGATCGAACCCTTCAGACCCTGCACCAGTTGGCCGTCAGCGAGCCGCAGCGGGATCCCCGATGAGCCGTCCGCGAAACACGGAGAGCAGAGATTTGGGCCCGAAAACGCAATGTCGTCGAGCGATCGGTCGGCATCCAAGAATGTAGAGGCGAATGGAGCGCTCGACGGGGTGCCGTCCGCTGGAATGCCGACATATCGGGTTGTCCATATGCCGTCCGCTCCGCGGGTGGCCACATAGGGATCGACCCCTTTGTTCGTCGGGCTACCGGTATTCGGAATCCCACCGTCGTGAACCCCGTAGAGGACCTTGCCGGCGGCATTCGGAAATCCGGGGAGGGGGCCCTGAGACGGGATCAAATCGGACTCCACGTTGTAGCCACCCGAGTTCGACGCGGAAACCAGCTCGTAGGCGCGACAGTCGCCGAGAAGGACCGCACCCGTCTGCTGCCGCTCGAGTGCATTGGGGCAGAGATCCGTGTTGTTGAATGGAGGGTACGTTCGAAAGGTGCGATCGGCGCCGATGGTCGTCCCGGCTGCATCGGTCGCAACAACTCGATAGTGATACTCCGTGTCGAGTTCCAAATTGAATATCAGCTGGGCCACCGGTTGCACACCAGTGTTTGATGCAAGGGCTTTGTCGGGAATCGGAATCGTTGTCCCGTAGCTGCTGCCCTTCCCGTATTCGAAGTGGTAGGTGGTGTCCCCGTAGTCGGGATCGACTTCTGCGTTCAGGCGGACCACGTCGCCTTTGACCCCATCGACGAATTGCCCGACCACGATCGGCGCCCCCTGGGCCCTGAACGCCCGATTTGCCCCGTTGATCGAGATTCCGTTCGTGTTTTCGACCACGAGCCTCACTTTGTAGTTTGTGCCCTTCGTCAGGCCCGAGATCTCCGCGGTGACCGGTATCTCAAAGGAGCCTTCGAGTTCGTCTCCCTCCCCACAGGGCTGGGAGTTCGGATACCCGGCGTCGCTGGACAGTCCCCACTCGAAATGACAGTCGGTGGTTTTCACGCCGCTGGGGTTGACTCGCCCTTTCAACGTCGCCGCCGTTGGGGCGGGGACCACCGCATCGGTGGTGACATCGGCCGCGATGACCGGCGGACCGGGTGCGAATACGTCGATCCCCCTGCTGGGACTCGAGACGTAGACGGTGTGCGTCTTGCCGTCAACGGTGAGCCCGCCCGATTCGCTCAGCCCCGGGTAGGGACCGACCGCCGTGCCAAACGTCGACAACAGACTCCCTCCTGATGAGTACATCTCGACCCTGTCGCGCTCATCGATGTAGACGTTGTCGTTCGAGGGGTCAACGGCAATTGAATACGCGGTTCCCGAGCCCAATCGGTATTCGAATGCCCCGGTAGACGTGTATTTCTCGACGTAGGACGGTTCCGAGGTCTGCCAACCCGTCGTCATATAGAAATTTCCGCCGCTGTCTATCGAGAAGTGACAGCCATTCTGCGCCGTCGTCCCGAATGCGTTGAAGGTGAAGACGGTCCCCGTAGGCACTCCCGTCGGCAGATGCTCTGAGAGATTGGCCTGCCACTGGTTGTTCCAGTAGTTCCCGTCCGGGCCCACCGCTGATCCGCAATAGCCACCGGAGGGAATGTTGAACCCGGAATCCTTCTGTCCGGACGGAAGGTACGCGTTGTTCGCCCGCTGTTCGCTGAACGCATAGATCCGACCTTGACTGCCGGTGCCCGTGTTATCCACGGAGATGTCTCCACAGCATGTTTCGACATACTGCGAATCGATAAATGAGGCGCCCAACGCGCTGAACTGGGTGGACTGGCCGGTCGCCGCATCGAACTTGTAGATGCGACTCGCGCTTGCGACGTAGAGGCTCCCGGACTGATCATCGAACGCGAGGTTCCCGCCAGAGGACGTGCCCAATTCTCCAAAGGCCGGAGATCCATCGGTTGGTCCCGTGATCGTCGACCCGTTGTAGACGGGTGGTTCGATAACCAGAGCGGGGGCCTGGGCCGCGGCGATCATGGGGATCAGCGCGGCACAGATGATCGCGAGAGAGCGCATGAAGAAGACGGGATGGCGGAATGAGGTGACCCGGCCGGCCATCAGTGCGATCCTCCTGACCGGTTGCGGTGGCGCCTTCGACGTGCCGCCTCACCGCAGAGCGTGTCCAACTTGACCTTCTCATCTGCCCGGTCACCGTTCTGCCCCACCATCCTGACGACCGCGCTCTTGGTCGCCCCGCACAGACCCGTGCTGTTCTGCAGAAGCCCCTTCGCCCCACCCATGAGGTCGAAGGAGACAGACGATAATGGGACATCGGGAATGGTTTCGAAGGTGGTGCGAAGTCTGCCGTCGATGCTGTCGATCCTCCCGGTAGCTTCGATGTCGAACTGCCCCTCGAGGTCAAGGGCCAGGTCCGGTAGTCGATGCTGCGAGGAGCGCAGGTAGATGGGGCCGGCCAGGGGCTTGTCCAGCAAGGGTGAGGTGACTTCGACAGTTCCTACCAGGGAGCCGGCCGGGCAGGAGTTTCGGGCGAACTCCGGCCTCGTGCATACCGTGCCGATATGAGCGTTGTCGAGGAACTCGCCCTTCGGCAGGGTGACGGAGATCCGATGTGAGTTTGCTTCGCCGGGCGCTGAGTCCAACTCGGCGTGAATCTTCGGGTGGCCCCGGCGGTTGACCCCTCCCGAGAGAGTGAGGCTGAGCTGAGGGCCGTAGGGAAGTACCGCACAATTCGCGACTTGGAAGTGGGAGCTACGGCTGACCAGACCACCTTCTTCACCCCCGATAGTCCCGGCGACGACGAACGGGTCGCATTTCGTCGGATTGAGTGTGAAGTTCGGCCGGTCGAGGTTCACCTGGATCGACCGAATCCTGAGCGGGACACCCGCGAGTATCCGCGGCAGCGGATCCGAGACCGTGGTGACCTCGGCCGTCACCGGGTCGACATAGAGAGCCGCCCGGACGGCGACCGCGCCCAGGTCATAGGGACCGGCGATGGCGGGCACCACGGCGACGAGGCTGACCGGCGCTCCCTTGTACGGTCCCGCAAGGAAGACCCGCCCCGGTGTCTGGAAGGGGCGGCTTCCGGCACCTACGCTCGCGATGACTGTCCCGATCTGGCTCGCGGCCGGACAGGCGGAGGACGCTCGCTCAGCGGCGCCCAGATATCCGTCGCTGGTGATGCCTGCGATCGACGAATCCGGGCAATACGGGATGCCCTTCAAGCGAGCCGAGAATCCCGGGGGGGTCCTGACAGACAAGCTCGTGAGGTTCTGATCGCCGTCGGCACGATCGAGCTTCAGCGAGAACGGCGCATAGGCTCCGGCCGTGTTGCCGTCGGATGAAGCGAAGAACGCAGGAGAGAACGAGCGTGGGAGCGTGGGGCAGGGCTTGCCGCCTGGACCGGAATCGATGGTGAAGAATTGGGTCGAGTCCTGTTCGGGCAGAGCCGCGTCCCATGGCCTGAAGGTGCTCTTGACCGAATAGGTCCCGCACTGGTTGGGCGTCGCCAAGAGACCCCTCTCTGAGCCGAAGAAGTGCATCTTGAACTCAGTCAGGGGGGTCTCGGGCAGTTCTTGGAATGAAGTGACGAGCTGCCCGGTCTGCGGGTCTGGAAACACCGATCCCGCGAGCTTTACGTGCGTTGCATAGCCGTCAGCCGTAAGAATTATCCGATAGCGATTCCCCGGTTTCGGATCGCCGAGGTATATGTAGCCCGGAATCGGGGCCGGCAAGGCCGAGCTGTCGACACTGAGTGTCCCGACCTTGGAGAACTCAGGGCAGTGCGCTTCATCCTCGGTCCCGAAGCTGGCCTCGACGTTGGAGCATGACGCCTTGCCGTCCGCCGCATTCGGATTTATCGAGAAGCCCTCGGGCAGCGTCACCGTGGTGGCCCTGATCGCTGACGGAGACGGTGTTGAGGGGCTCTGAAACTGCGGTACCGAGAGATCAAGGTCGAGGCCGCTCGGGGCGTCCGCCTCCTCGGTGGTCGGCTTTGCACTCAGACTCGGATTGAAGCTCAGGAGCTCACAGCCGGTCACGGCAGGGTAGGGCGAGTCGCCGTGCGCCGTGCCGTTGTCGTAGGAATTGGTGTCCAACGACGCGATCAGCGGCCCACTGCAGGCGGTCGGATTTGAAAGAAAGGGGACGGGCGGGCTGTTCGAGGAGGTGGTCGGAGGGCCAGGGTTGGCGCACTCGGTTGGTAGTGATGGAAAGCGATTTTCAGAAAACGCCTGACGCGGGTCGGCAAATTCATAGATATTGATGCAGAAGCCAAGGCCGCCGACCCCGGCCCCGGTCTTAAAGCGGATTGGGTCGTGGATCGGATCGGCGGGGACACCCCAGAGGAATTGACTCACCCCATAGATAGGGATGAATCGCTCAACGCCTACGTTTGTGGCTGTGAGTCCGTAGTCGCTCCCGGTGCGTGCTTTGAGGACGGTGTACTGCGGAAGGCCACCGGCAGCCGGCGTTGGAAACGCCAGCAGTCCCGCCTGGTCCGGACGAGGCACCATGTTGAAGAGGGGCTTCCAAGCGTAGACACCTCCGCCGACCCCCGCTTCTTTGTACAGCAGGACGACGGCGATTCCTATCTGACTGTCAGATGGGCATTCCTGGAGGGCGAATTCGGCGCTGCCGCAGCGTGGGGTGGCGTGAGGGTTGCCGATGAATCCAGTCGGCAGATTCACCATCACATCCTTAGGGTCGTTGCAGTAGCAGGGGTTCGAATATCCCGAGGTGGCGCTGTTCCCGACTTTGAACTGGACGGCGATGTCTGGATGGCCCCCTGCTTGAGTAGTGCTCGGGGCCACCGAGAAGTTGACCACCGGAGAGTTCGCATCGGCTGAGCCCGCGACACCTCCCGCGAGGACGATCGCGCCTAGGGCGAGTCCCAAGAACCTAGCTTTCCCCATTTCTCTCAACCTGTTCATCCCCGTGCCCCCCGCTCCCGATCTGCGTGTCGGGCCCGCGTCGCGTGGCGATGGCGATGCCTTCGCCTGTGCTTCTTGGGCTTCGTACCCTTCTTCTGATTGATCGACGTGGCATTCCCACCGTTACCCAGGGGCGCCGCGGTTCCGGAACTGATCGCACCCGACGTGCTGGCGCCGGGTCCGTGGCACTCGTCGGCCGCAGCACAGGGTGCTGCGGGCGGCGCGTAATTGAAGCCCCCATTTGTGCGAGCGTCGTAGAACTTGAGGAACTGCCCGTTCTTGTCTTGGCCGACCAGGGTTGAGGTCGTCGAGAAGTAGACATCGGCGCCATCGGCGCTGACCCCGACGAGACCGGTGTTTATGTATCCGTTCGAATCCGTGGCCTCCGTCCCCGACGAGATCAGCTGCGGACGGTTTTCGACGAACTCATAGGTGTCGTGCAAGCCATCGGCATCGCCTGGCGTCAGGGACTCGGGCGTGCCGAAGAAGACCCGCCCGTCGTCGGTCATGAATCGTCCGTTCTGGCTGGCTTCAGCGTCTCCAGCGGGAGGCTCGCCGGTCGGGCGACAGGACGCACATCGGATTTCGCTCGTCGAGGGTTCGTAAACGTAGACCTCCAGGCAGCGCGGGCCCGTCTGCGGTATCCCCGAGAATGGGCCGGGGCTTGGCGTGCAGACGCCGGTCGCGGAGGTGTTGTCATAGGCGGTCATGCGCTGGAAGGTGAGGAAGGCGGCGTGCAGGCCATCGGGGGAGATCTGAATCCTGCTTATGCTGGCATCGCCTTCCAGCGTTGACACGTACTGCGTGTGGCCGTTTCGGAACACATATAGGTTCCGTTCGCCGGCCACCCCCTGGCCGCCGTCGAGTAGCTCCGGCGAGTAGAAGTAGGCATCCCCGCTTTCGGATGCGATCGGATCGTCGGAGTAAGTCTGATCCACGGGAGTGACAAAGGCTCCGCGTTGTTCGGCTTTCGTCTTGACGAATTCAGCGCCACAGCCGCCGATCCACGATGCTGTGCAGGAGTCGGTATCGCCAGTCACACCGTCCCCGGTGGAGATACGAACCACTTCCGGGGTGGCGCCTTCCTGCCACATGAATAGGTCTTCACTAGAGTCCGTGTCGTCGCCTGTCATTTGTCCCGGCGAGCTGAAGAAGACGCGGGTCCCGTCCGAAGTCATCCCCTGGAGGGTGGTCGCGTGACTGCCGGAGAGGTCGTAGGTGATCTGGTCCGCCACGTTCCGTACGTATAGGTGGCTGGGAAGGTGCGACGGGCATTTCTGCAGGTAGTAGTCGTTGTTGAGGCTGCACACGTTTGGCATCGGCCCGCACGTCCCCTGTCCGCAGACGCCTTGCTTCGGAGCTTCGATCACCACACGTGAGCCGTTCGTTGCGGCAGCCGGGATATTCAGGTAGTCCTGCGTCAAGGCGCCCGGCTCATGCGGTATGTCTTCGCCGTTATTGAGGACCGAGATTTTTTCGGTCGTGTCCGCCTCGATGTCGTTCGCGTACACCGAGCCGGAGCCGCTCGTAAGGCCGTCCGGGGTAAAGGCGACATTGGCCGAGGAGAAGAAGTAGTAGTTGGAATCGGCCGAGAGCCTGACTGCTCCTATGAAGCCACCTGCGCTGACGTCGGTTGCTCCGTTGGCGACTTCGTTCAAGGTCGTGGGGAGGCGCCCGAGGCTGTTCCCTTCGGCATCCCAGACGTAGGGCGCGAAGGAGCCGATCTCCGGGCCTTCGACACCCTGGCGACCGTCATCCCAGTCGAGGAGCATGTTGAGACTGGCATCGGCTCGCACGCCGCTCGGTTGCCCTTGACCCGCAAGCGAGACGCCTGAGGTTTCCGGTCCTTCGTTGGGGGTCCCCCCCACCGCCGAGCCTTTGTTTCCTGGGATCCCGACATATCGGGTGGACCAGCCTTCGGTCGTCCTTGTCGCGACGTAGAGATCGGCCGACCTTGCGCTCTGGGGTTCTCCAGTGCCGGGAATCCCGCTGACGATTCCCGAAAATGCGAGGCGAGGAGGATCGGCCGCCAGCGCCGAGATCGGCCCGGCCGGCATCAGCAGAGCGTTTCCGGAATTGATTGGAGATACGAGCTCGTAAGCGCGGCAGTCGGGCAAGAACGCGGCGCCCGTCTGCTGCCGTAGGTGTTCGTTAGGGCAACTCGGCGGATAGAAGGAGAAAGTTTGGTCCAGCGTCGTCGTCGTCCCAGTTGAATTGGTGGCGACCAAACGAAAGTGGCGGATTCCCCCATTCAGGCCGGTGAGATGCACGCTCACTTTCTGCGCTGTCGCCGCAGCGAGTATTTCGCCGTCTGGTGTCGGGATCGAGGCGCCGTAGGAGGTGCCGATCCCGTACTCGAAGTGGTAGGCGGTGGTTTCGCCCTGCGGATTGATCAGAGCGTTGAGGTCCGCTGAGGTGGCCGTGACGTTTGATGTCCAAACGCCCTCGACGCTTGGTTTCGCCGTCGCGGCGCCGGCCGGCCCCGCGAAGAACAGCGAGAAAGCAAAGGTCGCGAAGAGAGCCAAGGCGGCCGCTGCGATCGAGAGCGCGCCAAGTGCGCGGCCCGAATCGAAGTCCAGCCCCGTCGTCGACGGTGCGTTCACGTCCCTCTCTCTCCTTCTGCCCACCCCCTTTTCCGTTCCCGCCCTTTGGGCGGGCCCCTGGATGAGGGCCGGCGTCTCGTTTGCCGGGCCGCCTCTCTCTGACGGACCGACTTCTCTCTCCTGCCGATTGAGCTTCGCCGCGACCCCTGAGGGTCACCGCCCGCTCCTCCGGCCTGAGTAATGAGAACACAGTCGGACCATTCTGTCAAGACCTGTGGAAATGGGCGGTACGTGATGTTTCCCTTAAACCGCTTTGGAATAGGGAAAACGCGCTCTGTCTAGCGACAGGTAACCGCTGGAACTGAGTCCGGTACGTACCAGGACCACACTCCTCTGAGACCATGGGCGACTTCGGTCCGAGACGCAGACCCGAAGCGTTCGCTTCACCCCGGCCACCTCCCCCCGTTTTCGGGACATTGACAGACCATTCTGTGATAGACAACTATGTCTCCATGCGGGGTCATTGGCGACAGAATGGCTCTACGGAGCGAAATGCGCCGCACCGCTTTAGGCACGCTGAGATGTAGTGCGGACGCCCTGGGGAGACGCCACGGAGCTGCGGACGCGGATGATGCGTCCGGGCCGCGGCATGCCTCGCGAGGAGGCCGAGCGCAACCACCGCGAACGGCTCTTCGCGGCGATGGTCGCGATGGTCGTCGAGAAGGGCTATGAGGCGACCCGGGTCGCGGACCTGGTCAAGCTCTCGGGGATCTCGCGCAGCGCCTTCTACCGGCAGTTCGCCGACAAGCAGGAGTGCTTCCTGGCGGCGGCCGAAGAGCTGATCAAGCCGACCGTCGCGGTCATGGAGCGGGCCGAGCAGGCCGCCCGGCGGCGAGGAGCGGATGCGGCAGGCGGTCGAGGCCTTCCTCAACCTGATCGTCGCCCAGCCCGCCGCCTCGAAAATGTGCTTCGTCGAGATCTACGCGGCCGGGCCCGAGGCGGTGGCGGTGATCGAACGTACCCTCGACACCTTCGCCGAGTTCGGAGCCGAGATGTTCGAGCAGATCCCCGGCCGCGAGGGGATGCCGCGGGAGATGGTGCGGGCGATGATCGGGGGGCTCCAGAAGGTCGTCCACAAGCGCCTCTACCGCGACGAGCAGGACGAACTGGTCGAGCTCGCTCCCCAGATCTATCGTTGGTGGCTCTCCTACCCGCCGCCGCCCGGGCCCCTGGAGACTGCCAAGCGGCGGCGCGCCAAACGGCCCGTCCCCTTTGCCGAGCGCCAGGCCAACACCTCCCCGGCGGACCGGGTGCTCCGCGCCCTCGCCGCGATCGTCGCCGAGAAGGGCTACCCGGCCGCGACCGTGGCCGAGATCGTCGACCGTGCCTCGACCTCCCAGCGGACCTTCTACGAGAACTTCTCCAACAAGGAAGAGGCGCTGCTGGCGGCGCTCGACGCGGGCTCGGCCCAGATGCTCGCCAGCACCCTGCCGGCCTTCCGCCGCGCCGCCGACTGGCAGCACGCGGTGCGCGGCGCGTATGAGCGGATGTTCGCCTTCGGCCTGGAAGAGCCCGAGTACAGCCGCCTCGGGGCGGTCGAGATGTACGCGGCCGGCAAACGGGCGCTGCAGACCCGCGACACGATCATGGAGGGGCTCGAGGCGCTGCTCGCACCGGGCTACGAGCTGGCGCCCGACACACCGCCGATAGCGGCGGAGGCGATCGGCGGCGCGATCTACGCGCTCGTCTACGACCAGGTCAGGGAGAGGGGCCCGAGAGCCTGCCGCAGCTGGTGCCGATGGCGACCTACATGACGCTGGCGCCGTTCCTCGGGGCCGAGGAGGCCTACGAGGTCGCGGTGGGCGGAGACTCGACCCGGAGCTGAAGCGGAGCGGCAGCCGCGGTCAGTCGGCCGCGGCGGCGGTCACCCGGCGCGCCTCGGCGTCGCCGAGGTAGGGCATCAGGATGATCTGGACGAGTTCGTCACGGAGCTTCGGCAGCTGCTCCGCTTCGCCGCTCAGCAGCCGGCCGCCGACGATCGACATCAGGGCGCCGACGACGGCCTGCTCGGTCAGCTCGAGCGGCTGACGGCCGTTCTGGCTCTGCTGGCGCCCGCTCGCGCAGCACCGCGGCCAGCTGGTCGTGGGCGGCGCGTCCGCGGGCGGCGAGCTTCGGCTCCGAGGCGGTGTGGGAGGAGATCACGATCAGGTAGGCCTGGTTGGGGGACTCGGCGGCGAGCTCGAGGGCCCCGCCGACCGCCGCCGCGACCTTGTCGGGCCAGGGCGCCCCGGATGCGCAGGCGTCGACGATGACTTTGCTGAGCCGCTCGTAGGCGCGCCTCGTGGGCGGCGAAGACACAGTCGAGCTTGTCGTCGAAGAGCTGGTAGAAGGTGCGGCGGGAGACGCCGGCGCGGGAGACCAGGTCCCTGACCGTCAGATCGGCGTAGCCCTGCTCGGCCATCGCGTCGACCGCGGCCTCGAGCAGCCGTTCGCGCTGGTGGGCGATCACCACCGCCTGGGGGAGGGCATGCGGCCCTCGGGGCAGCTTCGATCCGGAGCTGCTCTCGGAGGACATCAGGGCCGCCTGGTTCATCATCGTGCTAAATCAGAACACGATCGGACCAAATTGTCAAGAGAACAATGTGTATTCCGCATTCCAATGCGGATTTGAGCGTACCAACCGATACCTCAATTGCACCGATCGGTGCTCTGTCGCCCGACTCGCCGCCCGGAAAGGCCAACCACCGGCAACGCGCGGCATCGACCTCGCTGGTGCGTCCGCGACGATTCCGGAGGGTTACTTCGCGCGGTGGGAGCGCCTGTTGCGCGCCTTCGACGACTTCCCGCAGCCCGCCTTGACCTTGACGGCCTCGGTGCTCGGCTTGTCGTTCTGCCCCATGTACGCCATGCGGATCACAGGGGTCTTGCCGCAGATGTCGCGGGTGTTGGTGAGATAGCCGGTCTTGCCGCCGAAGACGTTGAGGCGGAAGTGGCCGATCGGCGCGTCGGGGACGACCGGGACCGTCGTCTGCAGCAGCCCTTTGACGGTCTTCGTGTCGGCCCGCGGGGCGAGGTCGACCTGGCCGTCGAGGAGGAAGACCAGCCTCGGCAGGCCGCCGGACCCGGAGACCGCGTAGGCGGGCCCTTCGAGCGGCTGGTCGAGCAGCGGAGTGGTCGTCTTCGCTTTGCCGATCGGAGTCCGCCCCGCGCACCTGTTGAGGGCCAGCTCTTTCTCGGAGCAGATGTTGCCGAGGTGGCGCTGGTCGATCTCGAAGGCGCTGGGAAGGGTGACGGCGAGCGACCTGATGTTGGCGTCGCCGGGACGGGTCGTGAGGTCGAACTGGAGTTCCGGGTTCTTCGACCGCGTCGTGCTCTTGCGGCCGCCGAGCACCCGCACCGTCATCTTCGGCTTGAACGGCAGGGTCGCGCAGTTGACGGCGTTGAAGTAGGAGGAGAAGTCGGTGACCGTCCCCTGGTCGCCGATCCCCTGGCTGTCGACCGCGAAGGCCGAGCAGTTGGTCGGGTTGATCGTGAAGTTCGGCTTGTCGATGTTGACCTGGATCGAGCGCATCCGGATCGGGACCCCGCCGATGATGCTCGGGACCCGGTCGGAGACGGCGCTGACCTGCGCCGTGAGCGGGTCGACGTGCAGGGCGACCCGGACGACGACGACCCCGTAGTCATAAGGCCCCGCGAGCGCCGGGGTGATCACCGCGAGACTCAGCGGGGCGCCCTCTGAACGGGCCCGACAGGTACATCTTCCCGAGCGCGTGGAAGGGATGGCCGCCGGGGCCGGCGGCGACGTTGCTGGTCCCGATCTGGGAGCTGGCGGGGCAGCTGGCGTTCGCCTGCTCGTCGCGTCCGGGCCTTCCCGAGGCGGCGACGATCGCGGCTTCCGGGCAGTAGGAGATCCCGCGCAGGTCCCCGGTGAAGCCGGGCGGCATCCGGAAGTTGAGGTCGCCGAGGAACTGGTCGCCGTCGTCGCGGTCGAGTTTGAGGTGGAAGTTGCTGAAGGCGCCGGCGTTCGGGTTCGAGGTCCCCGCTTCCAGGCGCGGGTGGAACGGCCGCAGCGGGCCCGGGCAGGGGCTCCCGTGCGGCCCCGAGTCGAGGCTGAAGAACTGCGAGGAGTTCTGGTCGGGGAGGGTTTCGTTCCAGGGGAAGAACCGGCCCACGAGGTTGTAGACCCGGCACCCGATCGGCGTCGCGACGAGCCCCCTGTCGGAGGCGAAGAGGTGGATGTCGAAGTCTTCGAACGGAACCTGCGGCAGGTTCTCGAAGTGGGCGGTGATCTGGCCGGTGGCCGGGTTCGGCTGGACCGAGCCGACGAGCTTGGCGTGCATCCCGAAGCCGTCGAAGATCATGAACAGCCGGTACTGGTCTCCCGGCTTCGGTTCGCCGAAGTAGAGGGACCCGTTGAGCCGGCCGTCGAGGGTCGGGGAGCCGACGCTGATCGTCCCGATCTTCGAGTTGTCGGGGCAGTTGGCGGGGCCCTCGGAGTCGAAGTTGGCTTCAACGTCCCGGCAGGCCCTCTGGCCGTCAGCCGCATCGGGGTTGATGGTCAGGCCTTCGGGCAGGGTCACGATCGCCGACTTGATCTCCGAGGGGGAGGCGGCGAATCCCTCGAACTGCTGGGCGCTGAGTTCGAGGTCGAGCCCGGCGGCGGAATCGGTCTCGTTGGTGGTCGGCTGCCCCTGGAGCAGCGGTTTGAAGGTCTCTTTCTCACATCCCGTCATCGCCGGGTAGCTGCTCTCTTCGTGGGAGAGGTTGCCGGGGTCCTGGTAGGTCTCGACGCTCAGTTCGGTGACCAGCGGCTGGCCGCTGCAGGTGGTCGGGTTGTCGGTGAACGGCGCGTTGGGGATGCTCGGCGTCGTCGGGCTTTCGTTGCAGCTCGTGTCGGCGAGCCCGGGGCAGCCGGCGGGTTTGCCCGGCGCTCCCGGTGGGGAAGCGATCGGCGTTGTGTTCCGGGCTGGCCGGGAAGCCCCAGATCGTCAGGTCGGCGCCGGCGAGCGGCGTCAGCTGGGTGATGTCGGAGATCCGTGAAGCGCAGCCCGTAGTCGCTGCCGGTGCGCACCGTGATCGGGATCGAGATCGGGATGTTCAGGGTCGGCACGACGAACTGGAGGAGCGCCGTCTGGTCGGCCTGGGGCGAGACGTCGTAGAGCGGCGCCGTGCCGAGCAGGAAGTCGGAGTTGCCTTCGTAGTTCGGCGTGGACCGTGATCAGCCCGACCTGCGAGTTGGGCGGGCATTTGTCCAGCGCGAATTCGGCGGGCTGGCAGTTGGTGACCGCGTTGATGTTGCCGAACAGCCCCTGCGGCGCGTTGAAGATCACGTTCTTGGTGGCCTCGTGGACTCCCGGTTCTTCGAGGGCGAAGGACGTCTGCAGATCCGGGTGTCCGCCCGCCTGGGTGGTCGAGCTGGTCGTCGAGAAGGAGGTGATCCCCTCCTCGGCCCGGGCCGGGGCGGCCGAGGCGAAGGCGAGGGCCAGGGTCGCCGCGAGCGCGGCGCTGATCGTCTTGGCGCTCACCTGTGGTGCCTCCTCTGATGGCGGCCGTGCCGGGCTCGCACGCAGCGGCCGTGCTTCTTGACGAATCCCTTCTTGCATCCGGGCTTCTTCGTCTTGGTCTGCTACGCCGTTGCCCGGCGTGCCGGCGATCGTCCGGATCGGCGGTGTGTCGGCCGCCCTGGTCCCGGGCCCGTGGCACTCGTCGGAGGCCGCGCATTTCGCGGGCGGCGGGATGTCGAAGATGCCGCCGTCGGTCCGGGCGTCGTAGAGCTTCGCGACCGGCCCGTTTTCGTCCTCGTGGGCCAGCGAGTCGTGGGTGAAGAAGAAGGCGTCGGTCCCGTCGGCGCTGGCCGAGAGCAGGCTCGAGTCGAAGGAGCTGGTGCCCGAGGAGATCAGGCCGAGGCAGGTTTCGGTCGGGAAGTAGTTCGGGCTTTCGGCGTCGCATGTTCCGAGCCCCCGTTCCTCCCACTCGTAGACGTCCTTGCGGTTGTCGCCGTCACGGAGGACGAGGGCGTCTTCGGAGTCGAAGAACATCCGGCCGTCGACGAGCAGGCTGAGGCCGTTGGTGCCGAGGCTCGCGTCGCCGGTGGAAAGGGCGTTGGTCGGGGAGCAGGAGACGCAGACGAGCGCCTCGGTCGAGGGCTGGTAGCGGTAGATCTCGGTGTGGCCCAGGTTTTCGAAGCCCGGATCCAGCGCCTGCCCGGTCGGGAAGGCGGCGAAGCCGTCCGACGGGGTGATCTGGAAATCGCTGCTGTGACGAGTTCCGGCATTGCGCACGCCATGAACCACGGCCGGGTTGTCGATCGGTTCGTACGGGGGAGCCGCGTAGACGTAGTCGACGACGGTGCCGCCGGCCGTTGTCGCGTAGACGTGCCCTGTTTTCCCGTTGACCCCGATCCCGTGCGATTCGCTCAGGTGCCCGAATTTTTCGATCACGTCGCCCGCCGGGTCGTACTGGGTGATCCCGGTTTCTTCGTCGACGTAGAGGTCGCCGTTCTGCGGGTCGCTCTGGGCGTTGAGCCCGGTCGCGAAGGCTTTGCCGGCCGGCGTCGGGAAGCCGGCGCTGAAGGCGCTGCTATCGAACTGCTGGATCGCGCCGCCGGTGTAGGGCCAGGTGTACACGTGGCCCTCGGAGGAGGCGTCGACGTTGCAGAGCCCGTTGGGAGATTCGATCCCGGTTTCCGCCTCATAGCTGGCGTTGCTGACCGGCGCGGCGGCCGAGATCGGCCGGAACCTCCTCACCGCGGAGAAGTAGCTGCCGACGTAGACGTCTCCGTTGGACTGGTCGACGGCCACCCCGCAGGCCTCGCCGAAGCCGGTCAGTTTGCCGAGTTCTTCGCCGCTGCTCGCGTAGACGTTGACCGAACCGCTGTTGGTCGTCGTGTAGAAGTCGCCTTTGAACGGGCTGTTGCTGCTGTCGACCGCGACCTGGCCTTCGCGGAAGCCGAAGCTCTGGCCTTCGATCTGGTTGCTGCCAGACGAGGAGAAGTTGGCGGGCGCCCCGTTCGCTTTCCAGCGGCTCAGCCTTCCGGCTTCGGCCTCGGCGACGTAGATGTCGCCGCTGTTCTGGTCGACGGCCAGGGAGTCCGGCCTCGAGAGACCCGTGATCAGGTCTTTTTTCGCGACCCTGTGCGACGGCTGCTCGGGCGGCGGCTTGGTGGTGCTCGAGTCGACCGTCGCGATGAACTCGGGGGGCGACCCGGGGTGGGACACATAGAGGTTGACCTGGTCGGGCACCGGTTCGACCGGGCCGCCGGAGTCGAGCTTCTCCGGCGAGAAGAAGTAGATCGAGCCGTCGTTCGCGGCGACCCCGCCGCCGCCGGCGACCGCGACCACGTCGCAGTTGTCGCCGCCGCCGACCGAGTTCCAGCCTCCGGGGGGAGCGCAGGCGTCGGTGTTGCCGGCGCCGCTGCCCGTCGAGACCCGCGCGATCGTGACGCTCGCCCCGACGTCGGCCCGGTAGATGTCGGCGCTCGTGTCGGTGTCCTGGTCGCTCGCCGTCGTCAGCGCGTCCTTGGTCGTGAAGTAGACCCTCGAGCCATCCGCCGTCATGCCGTCGTAGAGGACTCCGTCGGTCGCGCCCGGGGTCAGATCGACGGTGTTCGGGTCGGCGCCGACGTGCATGTAGAGGTGGTAGTAGTCGTTGCCGTCGGCGTCGGTCGACACCTTCTGGCCGACGACGATCCGCGATCCGTCTTCGGAGATGTCGAGCTCGGAGATCCCCGCGGCGTCGCCGGGCCCGTGACAGAGGCCCGCCCCCTGCAGGCAGGGGAGGTTGCTGCCGAGCGGGTCCTTCGAGACCACCTGGGTTTGCGTCGGTGCTGAGGTTGCGGTCGTAGATCGAGACGTCGCCGGAGTCGTTTCCGTCCGCCTCGAACTGGGATTTGGTGCTGAAGACGAAATGGCGTGCCGTCGGCCGAGAGCGGCTTCTTGACGAGGCCGTCCTGCGTGGCTGTCGGCTGCGGGCATCGAGCCGCGCATTCCCTGGACGAGGCTGCCGTCGGGCAGATGCAGCGGCACCCCGGTCGAGCCGTCGGAGAAGCACGGGGAACAGACGTCGGCGGCGCTGAAGGCGAAGGTGTCGAGGGTCGGGTCGGCTTCAGCCAGGGTCGAGGCGAACGGGGCCGTGGCGTTGGGGTTGTCGGCCGGGATGCCGACGTATGAGGTGGTCCAGCCTTCGCTGCCGCGGGTCGCCAGGTATGGGTCGACGCCGCGGTTGGTCGGATTGCCGGCGACCCCGGGGATCGCTCCGTTGTGGACCCCGTAGAGGACCCGCAGCGGGCTCTCCGCCTGCGGGTAGCCGCTGAAGGGAGTCTGTCCGGGCACGAGGTTCGACTCGACGTCATAGCCTCCGGCGTGGCTGGAGGAGACGAGCTCGTAGCCGCGGCAGTCCGGCAGCAGCGCCGCGCCGGTCTGCTGGCGCGCCAGCAGGTTCGTGCACGAGTCCTTGATTTCCGCTGTGAACGGATAGGTTGAGAACCTGCGGTCGGCGGAATGGCTGGTGCCGATCGCGTTGGTGGCGATCACGCGGTAGTAATAGGTCTTGCCCGCTTCGAGGCCCTGCAGGTGCTTGGCGCCGCTGTCGTAGGCCAGGTTCATCCCGATGTGGGTGTCAGGGAAGGGAGTGGTGCAAGGATCCGGGACCTGGGAGCATTTTTCGGTCCCATACTCGAACGTGTAGATCGTGTCGCTGCCGCCGGGGTTGACCTGGGTGTTGAGGAGGACCTGATTCGAGTGGACGTCAGTGACGTAGGCCTTGCTTTCCGGCAGGACCGCTGTGGTGCGGAACGACTGATCGTCACTCGTGCTGACCGAGCCGTTCTCGGCGACTATGCGGTAGTGGTATCTGGTCACCGGGCTGAGGCCGGTGAGGGCGAGTTCCTCCGTGGTGCGGTTGGGTCCGGCGGGAGAGCCGGCGTCGCCGCCCGGGGGTGCCGGGAGGGGGGATTTGCTCCCGTAGGCGGTGGTCAGGCCATATTCGAACCAGTAGGTGGTGTGGACGCCGTTGCCGACGAATGATCCGTTCAGTGTCGCCGCGGTCCCGGTGACGCCGCTCGGCGGATCGGCGCGTAGACCGAGGACGTGGTGGGGGGTGTAGGTCCGGTCGGGGCCGACCCTCGTCACGACCGCATTGCCGACGACGAAGCGGTAATGATAGGTGGTCGTCTCGGTTGCGAGCCCGGTGAGGTCTGCGTGGACTTCGGTCGGAACGCTGAAGTTGGAGCTGCCGGGGTCCGGTGCGCAGGGGATCGGCCCGAGTTTGTATTCGTCGGTCTGGAATTCCGCGTCGGTGCCCAGGTCGATGTGGCAGGAGGTGACGGCGCCGCCGCCGTTGGGGTCGACGAGCGCGTTGACGGTGCCGCCGGTCGCCGTCGGGTTGGAGTCCGGCTTGGAAACGATCGTCGGCTCGCGGGGCGCCGGGTTGAAGATGTCGACGACATCGTTGTCGGCGTCGGTCACGTACACGTAGCCTTCGGAGTTGACGCTGATCCCGACGACCCTCGTGCTGCAGATCCGGTTATTTGGATCGCCGAAGATGTCCTGGCATTCGAAGCCGAATTTCCCGGCGGGGGTGTCGGCGCCGGTCAGCTGGCCGAGGAACTCGCCCTGCGGCGAGAATTCGTCGATCACCAGGCCGGCCCGGTCGGAGACGAGGATGTGGCTGTTGGTCGGATCGACCGCGATTCCGGTCAGCCCCTGGCCACCACCGAATTTGGGGGTGCGCGAGGCGGGCGTGACGCTCGGCGGCACTCCCGCGGATTTTTCCGTGATCCGCCGCAGGAAGCGACCGGTCGAGTCGAACTCGTCGATCTCGGTTTCTTCGTAGGCGTTGTTGAGGAGCCAGAGGTTGCCGTTATTGGGGTCGACGGCGATCCCGGAGTAGGAGGGCGAGAAGGAGCCGGCGGCGTCACTTGGGAACGTCTTTTTGGGCGTGCCTAGGATTTCGTTGCCTTCGATGTAGCCGCCCGAGGCGGTGAAGTCGACGCGGTTGCCGTAGCCGTCGTACTTACCGAGGACGGCCGGCCCCATGCCCGTGAAGAGGTAGTAATCCCCGTAGGAATCGCTCTCCGGGTCGTTGTCCACCGTGAACCACATCTGGCAGGCGTTACCGCGGTTCTGGGTCTGGCCCGTCTGGAACAGGTTGGCGTAGTTGTCGAAGATCGCGTACGGGGTGCCGCCGCAGGCAGCCCCCTCTTCGGTGTCGACGCCGACGTAGAGGAATTCGTTGGCGGCGCTGACCGCCAGGCTGCGGACCATGTACCCGCCGCCCCAGATGCCGCCGCCCCCGGTCTGTTCGGCGAGTCGGGTCTGGGAGGGGAAGGCGTCGTAGGTGGAGACGACGCCGTTCTGGACGCTGCTCACCCACACCTTGTCGTCTGGGGCGACGGTGACCGCCTCGGGATCCTGGAACCCTTTGATCTGGGAGTTGTAGGTGCGGGGGGCCGGCGCGGCGAGGGCAGGGGCCGCGAGCGCCGCACAGAGGGCGAGTGCCGCGAGCAGCCCGCATCCGATCATCCTCATCCTCATCGCTACCGCACCACCCTCGACCGCGATAGATGGCGTTTGTGGCGCGCCTTCGATCCGCAGTCGGCCTGCAGCTTGGTCTTGAAGTTGTGGGTGGCGCCGTTTTGGCCGGTCGCCTTCACCGTCGCCCGTTTGTCGGAGCCGCAGAGGCTTTCGCTGTTCTGGAGCAGGCCCTTGCGGCCGCCGGCGAGGTTCAGCGTGATCGCGGAGAACGGGATGTCGGGAACCGTCTGGAAGCTCGCCCGCAGGCCTTCGTTGACGCTGTCGATCTTCGCGACCGCTTCGATTTGGACCTGACCCGCGAGCTTGATCGCGAGGTCGGGGAGGCCCTGCTGCGAGGAGCGGAGGTAGGCGAAGCCGGTCAGCGGGTGGTCGAGGATCGGGCTGTCCACCTGCGCGGTCCCGATCAGCGACCCCGCCGGGCAGGTGTCCCTGCCGAAGTCGACCTTCGTGCACACGGTCCCGATGTGGGCGTTGTCGAGCTGCTCTCCCTTCGGCAGGGCGACGGATATCGCTTTGGTGTTGGCTTCGCCCGGCTTGGCGCTGAGCACCGCGTGGATCGCGGGATGCCCGAGCCGCCTGAGGCCGCCGGTCAGCTTCAGGCTGAGGGCCGGCTTGAAGGGCAGGATCGAGCAGTTGGCGACCTGGAAATGGGAAGCGAGATCGGACTCGGTCCCCTGGTCGCCGACGATCGCGCCCGTCACCTGGAAGCGGTCGCAGTTGGTCGGGTTGAGCGCGAATCCGGGGCGGTCGAGGCTGACCCTGATCGCCCGCAGCCGCAGCGGAATCCCTTCGAAGACCCGCGGCAGCGGGTCGGCGACGGCCGTGACGTGGGCGTCGACCGGGTCGATGTTGACCGCGACCCTGACGACGACGTTTCCGAGGTCATATGGACCGGAGACCGCGGGGGTGATGACGACGAGGCTGAGTGGGGCGCCCTTGTAGGGCCCGGCGAGGTAGACCTTGCCCGGGAGGTAGACGGGATGGGTTCCGGCCCCCGCGCCGGCGAGCGAGGTGCCGA
This sequence comes from uncultured Solirubrobacterales bacterium, assembly GCA_963795295.1. GTDB lineage: Bacteria > Actinomycetota > Thermoleophilia > Solirubrobacterales > 70-9 > VRUE01. The sequence continues at coordinate 628,311 of CAWCHE010000001.1, read as the reverse complement.
CCTGGGATGCGGCAGGGCAGGCGGAGGCCAGCTGCTCGCTGAGGCCCGCGTAGCCGGGGGCCGCGGACGCCGCCAGAGCGGCCTCGGGGCAGTAGGGGATGCCGGCCAGTGTCGCGGAGAAGCCCGGCGGGGTCGTGACCGTGACGCCGCTCAGGTCCTGGTCCCCGTCGTTCCTGGAGATGTCGACGGTGAAGGGGCTGTGGGCGCCGGCGGTGTTCCCTGCCGCGGTCCCCGAGAAGCTCGGCGTGAACGGTCGGACTGAAGGCGGGCACGGAGCTCCGTCGGGACCCGTGTCGAGCGTGAAGAACTGGGTCGAGCTCTGGCTCGAGAGGACCTCGTCCCAGGGGGTGAAGGTGGATTGGACCGCGTAGGTCCCGCACTGGGTCGGGGTTGCGAGCAGGCCCCGCTCCGCCCCGAAGAAGTGCATGTTGAATTCGGTCAGGGGGCTCTGCGGCAGGTCGTCGAAGGCGGCCACGAGCTGGCCCGTCTGCGGATCGGGGCTGACCGTGCCGGCCAGCTTGATGTGGGTGGCGTAGCCATCCGCGGTGAGGAAGATCCGGTAGCGGTGGCCGGGCAGCGGGTCGCCCAGGTAGATGCCGCCGGGGATCGGCGCGGGCAGCGCCGGGCTGTCGATGACGTCGGTCCCGACCTTCGCGAACTCAGGGCAATGCGATTCCGCGGTCGTGCCGAAGCTCGCTTCGGCGTCTGAGCAGGAGGTCTTGCCGTCGGCGGCGTTGGGGTTGATCGAGAAGCCCGGCGGCAGGGTCACGGAGACGTCCCTGATCTCCGACGGCGACGGGAAGGTCGGGCTGAACAGCTGCGGCACCGTCAGGTCGATGTCGACGCCCGAGGCGGAGTCGGTCGCGGTCGTGGTCGGTCGCGCGCTGAGGCTCGGATTGAAGGTCAGCTGATCGCAGCCGGTGCTCGCAGGCCAGGGCGAGCTGGCGCTGCTCCTGCTGCCGTCGTAGCCGATCACGTTCACCGTGCTTCCCGATGACTGCGTACAGGTGCTCGGGTTGACGAGGAAGGGGATGTGCGGGCTGTTTGACGCGACCGGCGGGCAGAGTTCGGAGCATCCGTACCGGACCGGCGTGTGGCTGTCGTCGGCCGGCACACCCCACATCGTGAAGACGAATTTCTGGACGACGAACTGGCGCTCGAGGCCGTCGGAGCCGGCCTCGAGGCCGTAGTCGGAGCCGGTCCTCGCCCCCAGCGAGGTGTAGAAGGGGACCCCGAAGAACCCGGCGACGAACGAGACTCCGAGCAGGCCCGCCTGGTTCGGCCTCGGCACCAGGTTGTAGACCGGTTCGTTGGTCAGTTCGAGGACCAGCCCGCCGCCGGCGTCGACGGTCGGCGCCATCACGCCGACCTGCGAGTCGGCCGGGCAGGCGTTGCGGGCGAAGTCGGCTGCTTTGCACTGGGGCGTCGCGTGCGGGTTGCCGATGAAGCCGGTCGGGAGGCTGATGTCGATGTTCCGCGGGTCGTTGCACTGGCAGGGATTCTCGAGCTGGGGGTTATCGTGGGACTCGCCGGCGTAGGTGATGACGAGATCGGGATGCCCGCCTGCCTGCGTGAGGGTGGGCTGGGCGCTAAAGGCGCGGATTTCGATCGCGTGCGCGGGTCTCGCCCCGAGCGCCAGCAGGGCCGCGATCGCGGTCAGGCAGGCCAGGACCAGCAACCCGGGCCTGAGCGTGGACTCTCTGATGACGCCGCGCTCAACCATTGCGGTGCCCCTTTCGATGGTGCGCCTTCTGGTGGCTCTTCCTCTTGTGGCGCGGCTTGCCGCGGCGCGGATCGCGCTTGTCGTGAGAGGGCTGCAGGTTCCCGGAGGGGCCGAGGTCCGAGCCGGTGCCGCTGGGCGTGGCGATCGGCGCCACGCTGCCGGGGCCGTGGCACTCGTCGGCGGCGACGCACGGCGGCACCGGCGGGTTGAACTGGAACCCGCCGCCGCTGCGGGCGTCGTAGATCTTCACCGCTTCGCCGTTGCGGTCCTGGCCGACCAGCTCGTCGTAGGTCGCGAAGTAGAGATCGGTGCCGTCGGCGCTTACCCCGACCAGGCCCGGCAGCGCCATGATCGTCGCCAGACCGTAGGTGTTGTTGCCGACGTTGGTTCCGCTGGTGATCAGCTGCGGGCGGCCATCGACGTACTCGTACACATCCTTCGCGGCGTTGGTGTCCTGCGGGACCAGCGGGTCTTCCGTTTCGAAGAAGGTGCGGCCGTCATTGGTCATGAACAGCCCGTTGTGGCTGCCGGTCACGTCCGAGACCGGCGGTTTCCCGGTAGGGACGCAGGAGACGCAGATCAGTTCTTCGGTTTCCGGCGTGTACAGGTACATCTCCGAGTGACCGGCGTTTTCGTAGCCGAAGATCTTGCTCCCGGTCAGGAACGCCATGTGGCCGTCGTCCGGGGTGATCTCCATCCTCGCGACCGCGTTTTCGCTGCAGATCGGGCTGAACTGATCGATGGTGCAGGCGATCCCCGAGGGTTCCAGGGCGGCGACGAACTGGAGTTTCCCGTTGCGGAAGTCGTAGAGGTTCTCCATGCCGACGACCCCGTTGGCACCGTGTAGCTGCTCGGGCGAAAGGAAGTAAATGTCCCCGTTTTCAGCGGCGATGAAGTTGTCGGAGTAGGGGCTGCCGCCGCCGCCACCCTGGGCGGAGGTGTAGCTCGCGAACGAGATCGGAACGATGTTGCACTGTTCCGTCCACGAAGCGCTGCAGGCGTCGGTGTTGCCGGCGTTGGGTTCGTTGCCCTTCGAGATCAGCGTCAAATGATTCGGGGTCGAGCTGTCTTCACTCCACATATAGAGGTCGCGGCTCGTGTCCGGATCGCTTTTGTCTTCCGTCAGGTCTTCGGTGGAGGTGAAGTAGATCTTCCTGCCGTCCGGGGTCATGCCGAGGTAGTTGACGGCTTTGCCGGGGACCAGTTCGTATGTGATGGCGTCATCGACGCTGAGGTACAGCTGGCCGGCGCCGCTGGTCATCAGGATGTGGGACCCGTCTTCGGAGACCGCCGTCGGGGAGGGTTCGGAGATGTGTTCATGTTTGGCGTCCAGCGAGATGACCTTCACGCTGCGCTGAACGGTGTCGTTGTCGTACATGTCCCCCGGTTCGCCGCCGATCGCGAAGGCGATGTCGGAGGTGAAGACGAAGTGGGTCAGGTCGGCGGAGGCGGCGGTCTTGCCTTTGAAGTATTCGCCGCCGGGAATCGTCGCGACGTTGGTCGGCCAGCGATCGACCTGATCCCCGGTGGTCGAGTCCCACACGTAGGGGGCGTTCGACGATTTGTAGCTGTTGGTGCTGCCGAAGAGTTCTTCACCGTCGGCGCGGCGGTACCCGTTGTTCCAATCGACGATCGTCGAGAGGCTGGGATCCGAGAGCGTGTCCATCAGCCATTTGTCTGGCTCGTAGCTCGCGTTTTTCCATGGTGGTTTGCCGGCGGCGTTTGCTTCCGTCGACGGTATGCCTGCGTATCTCGTCTTCCAGCCGTTGGCCGTGCGGGTGGCGACGTAGGTGTCGCCGACGTTGTTGGCGGCGGGGCCGGTGCCTTCGATCAGCCCGTAGGCGCCGCCGAAGACCACGCGCGAGGGCGCCGTCGCCGTCGGGCTGAAGGGCACGCTGGCGGGGTAGACGATCGTGATTCCTGCGTCTTCGGGCGAGACCAGCTCGTAGGCGCGGCAATCAGGCAGGGTGTTCGAGCCGGACTGCTGGCGAACGGAAGCGTTCGGGCAGACGGGCGGGTAGAAGTTGAAGGTCTGATCGACCGAGGTGGTGACGCCGTAGATGCTGGTCGCGACGACGCGGAAGTGATAGACGCCCCCGTCGAGGCCGGTGAGGTCGGCCTCGACCGGTTCGTTGGAATTGCTCGCGGCGATGACACCGTTCGGGATCGGGATGCTGGTCCCGTATTCCCCGGTCGGGCCGTATTCGAAGTGGTATTCGGTGTCCACGCTCTGGGGATTGATCGTGGCGTGGAGGACCGCCGTGGCGCCCGTGACACCGGAGGTGGATAGCCCGACGATTTCCGGCGCGCTGACCGTGGTGAAGCTCTGATCGCCGTCGTGTGTCTCGCCGATGCTGTTCCTGATGACGAGCCGGTAGTGGTAGGTGTGGAGGCGCTGGAGACCGTCGATAGTCGCCGAGACTTTCGTCAGGCCGCTTGGGGCCGCGAGTTTTTCGGCCGGGGTGGTGATCCCGTATTTGGTCGTCGCGCCCCATTCGAAGAAGTATTCGACGTCGAGACCGTCGCCGGTGAAGGAGCCGTGCAGTTCGGCTTCCTGCGGCTCGATGTGGGTCGCTCCTTCGGTCGTGACGCCTGCCGCGGCCGGCAGCGTGGTGAAGGTCTGGTCGCCGCCGAGGCTCGTGCCCTGGAGGTTTTCGGCGACCACCCGGTAGTGGTAGAGGGTCTCGGGCTGGAGTCCGGTCGCTTCAAAGGTCAGCGGCGTCGTCACCGTCGGGCTGCCGATGCTCGGGCCCGGAGGCGTCGCGCTCGTCGTGCCGTAGGCGGTTGTCGGACCCCACTCGAAGTAAAATTTTGTGTCTTCGCCGTTACCGCTGTAGTGCGCGTTCAGCTTGGCGGTGGTCCGGTCGACGTTTTCGGCCGGGTCGGTGACGAGCGCTTCCACGTAGTGGGGGGTGATCGTCTGGTCGGCGCCGAAGTTGCGGCCGTTCGCGTTTCCGGCGACCAGGCGGTAGTGGAAGGTCTGCTCGCGGGTCAGGCTGTTGAGGTTCGCGGTGACGCTCTGCGTCGGGCCGGCGTATGGCGTCGGCGGGGAACACGGTTCTTTCCCGAGGCCGTATTCGGGGGTCGGGCCGAACTCGAAATAGCATTCCGTGACTTCACCGGCGCCGTCGTTTTCGACCGTCCCGGTGACCACCGTGTTTTCTTTGGCGGCTCCCGTCGTCACGACCGGCACGTCGGCGCCCTTGATTTCCTTGATCTCGCCTTCGGTGCTGTAGCCGACGATGGCGAAGAGCGTGTCGGTCGCTTCATCGAGCGCGATGTCCGTAACCGTGTCGGTATATGGATTCCCGTTGCCGCCTGGCACGATGGTTTCGATCAACGCCCCCGTGTCGGTGTCGCGGACGGTGATCGTCGGAGTGGCGTCGGAGATGTAGAGGCGATGCAGTTTGGCGTTGACGGCGAGGCCGGGGTAGATCGGGACGCCACCGGGTTCCCGCGGCGTGTAGTTCGGGAACTGGACCCTTGTCGCGTATTCGTCGGCGCCGCTGTACTTCCAGAGTTCGCGGCCGAACGGGTTCCCGGTCACAAACAGGTCGTTGTTGGCGGCGTTGACGGCGGTCCTGCACGTGTACCCGGTCGGCAGGGTTCCCCCCGAGGATCCGTTGGGGCGGAAGACCCGCGCGTTTTCGGCGCTTTCCGGCGAAACCAAGAGGTTCCCGGTGTTGGTCACCGAGAGGCCGCAGAGCGAGCCGAAGCCGCCGGCTTCGATCGAGAGCGGCCACGGCGCCGCCAGGGGGTCGCCGTTCGAGTTGTAACCGTTGATTTCGGTCTGGCCGACGGCCACGTAGATGTTCCCGGCCGAGCTGGTCGCCGAGTTGTCCACGGCGATGTCACCGCCGCCGCCGCAGAAGGTGGTCGAGGTTTTGATCGGGAATTTGCCGCCGGCGGGCGCGGCGGCGCCGGGGGCGGTTTTATGGAGCGCGTAGACCTTGTTGTCGGCGAAAAGGTAGAGGCGCTGCCCGCTTTCCTGCCAGGCGATCTGACAGCCGTTTCCGATGCCGGTCGCGGCCGAGCCTTCCTTGCCGTATTCCCCGGTCACCTCGTTGTGGACGTAGACGGCCGAGGCCGGAGCGGCGGCGACTCCCAGCGCGACGACGATCAGCGCCGCGAGCAGCGCGCACTTCAGCGTCCTGCCCCGCCCCTCAGCCACGTCCGCCGCCCCTGTGTGGGTGGTGAGCGCCGTTATGTGCGGGGCGCCTCTTGCGGAGGCACTTGCCGTTCTTCTTGACGAAGCCCTTCCTGCACGGCTTCGCCCCTTCTCCGGGGTTTCCCGGCTCCGCGGCGGGGAGAGTCGTGAAGGTCTGGTCGGAGCCGTAGGCGGGGCCGATCGAGTTGGTGGCGACGACGCGGTAGTGGTAGACGGTCCCGGGGGCCAGGCCCGACAACGCGGCGGCGGCCGGGTGGTCGGCGTTGTCCGACCCGATCGCGCCGCTCTCCATAGTGCGCGAGCCATAGGAGGGGCTCGGCCCGTATTCGAAGTGGTAGGTGGTGAGGCTGAGCCCGGGGTTGATCGTTGCGCCGAGCGTCGCCGACGTCCTCGTCAGCCCCGTCGCCGTCAGAGAGGAGATCGACGGCGGCGACTGGGTCGTGAAGGTCTCGTCCGGCCCGAACGTGGTCCCCGAGAAGTTGGTCGCGACGACGCGGAAGTGATAGGTGATCCCCGGGGAGAGATTGGGGAGGCTGGCGGTCGCCGTGTGACTCGGGCCCTCGGGGTCGATCGGGCCGGCGACGAGGGTGTGGAATCCGTAGGGAAGGCCGGGCCCGTATTCGAAGCGGTAGACCGTCAGGCCTTCGCCGGGGTCGATCGCGGCGTTGAGAGTCGCGCCGCTACCGGCCACCCCCGAGGAGAAGCTGCTTTCCACGACCGGCAGCTCCGGCGGCAGGGTGCGGAACGATTTGTCGGCTCCGACGGTCGTCCCGTATTTGTTGTGTGTGACGAGCCGGTAGTGGTAGATGTAGTACGCGTAGAGGTGATCGATGGTCGCGCTGATGCTCTGCGCTCCGCCGGCGGTCCCCTGGTCGACGTCAGGGGTGCTCTGGCCGTAGCTCGTCGTCGGCCCGTATTCGAAGTGGTAGGCGGTGTCGACTCCGTCGCCGGTGAAGCCGCCGTCGAGCGTCGCGGTCAATTTGCCCAGGTCCGCGGTCCCGCCGGTCGTCACGTCTCCCACGGCGGGAGGGGTGGTGAAGGTCAGGTCTTTGGCGGGGCGATCGCCGTTCGAGTTCCCGGCGACGAGCCGGTAGTGATAGGTCGTGGCGGAGGCGAGGGTTCCATCCGGAAGCTGGGTGCTGACGTCCGTGGCGGTGGTCGTCGAGGCGGGGACGCAGGGAGCACTCGAGCCATAGGTTCTCGTCGTCCCGTATTCGAATTCGCAGGTGGAGACTTCGCCAGCGCCGTCGGGGTCGACGTGGCCGTTGAGCATGACCGAGTCTCGGGCCAGTCCTGTGGCCGCGCCGGTGGTGACCACGGGCACGTTGATCGGCTTGAAGACCTGGATCCTGCTGGCCGTTTCGGAGAGCACGGACACGTAGACGGCGCCGTTGGATTCATTGATGCCGATGCCGTTCGGGTATCCGCTTTCCGACGGGAAGTCTTCGGATCCGAAGGACTCGGTGGGCGAGCAGCCGGCGTTGGGGGCCGGTTTGCAGGTCGTGGAATCGGCCTGGACCACTTCGCCGGCGCCGCTGAAGTGGTACATGTCGACCGTCGGCCCGCTGACCGGATAGTGGGTCGCGATCGTGAACAGGTCGTCGCGGGATGCGTCGTAGGCGAGGCCGCGGGTCGGCGCCGTGCCGGTGTTGACCTGTCCGATGTCGGTGCCGGTGGGGCCGAACATCTCGATCGAGTCTTCGGGTTCGGCGCCCCGGTTGAGCTTGAAGTATTTGCCGCCGCCCTCGGTGAAGCCGCCGTAGGTCGATTCACGGGTGTTCGCCCGGAAGGAGGTGAGCGCGGTCCCGTCCTCGGCGAACGTGAACAACCGCGACTCGTTCGGGATCCAGGCGGAGAGGTGGCCGGAGGCGTCGACGTCGATCCCTTCGAGCGAGTAGGGAAAGGGGCCGCTGGGGGAGTTCGAGCCGTCGAGCGAGCCGGGGTAAGGGCTCCCGCCCCAGCTCGAGATCACGTGGCCGCCGGGATCGAACTTCTCGATCCCGTAGTTCGATTCCCCGCCGATCACGTAGACGTCCCCGGCAGAGGGCCCCGAGGATGAGTCGACCGCGATCGCGCTCGGCTGGGCGGTGAGCCCTTCGCCGTTGGCGTAGACCCCGAACTTGCATTTGTCCGTCGGAGGGCCGACGTTGGTGCAGAGGTTGGGATTGCCCGTGCCTTCGTTGACTTCCTTGCCCCACATCAGGAGGAAGTTGCCGGCGGCGTTGAATTTCTCGACCCGGTGATGGCTCGTGTCGGAGACGTAGAAGTCGCCTGCCGACGGCCCGCTCGAGTTGTCGACCGCGACGCCGAGCGGATTTTCGAACTTCGTCGGCCCGAATCCGCTGACGGTCTGGGTGAGGACGTGGACGTTCTCCGCGCCGGCCGGCGCGGCGGCCACGGCCAGCGGAGCGAACAGGGCGACCAGGGCGACGAGGAGCGGGCGTGCGCGAAGCGCAAATCCGCCCGGCGGTCGCGAAATCACCTCTTTCACTCGCTCTCTCCCGTGTGTCCCGTTAGCCTCTCCTCCCGCTGACCCGGTTTCTGGGGCCCCCTTATGCGGGAACGTCGGCCAAGATTTCCACTCTTCCCACCATTGGTACGTAGCCGCTCCGGTCGGAGACAGAAGCCGCTTACCAAGGCGCCAGCTATGAGAACAGATGCGGACCGAATTGTCAAGAGACGCCCTTGTCTCTATTCGGTTGCGGAGCCGGGAATTGGCTTTAGACTTAGGAATTAGGTGCCTAGAGAACGCAGTGAGAAATGTGACCCTGAACCGATGACGTACCGCGAAAATGGCACCGCGGGTCGACGCTGAGCAACACCCGCATACCCGGCTATCGTCCGGCGAGATGGTGCGGACGCCGTGGGGGGACGCGACTGAGCTGAGGGCGCGAATGATGCGCCCGGGGAGAGGTACGCCCCGCGAGGAGGCGGAGAAAAACCAGCGCGAAAGGCTGTTCGCGGCGATGGTCGCGACGGTCGCCGAGAAGGGATACGAGGCGACCACGGTCGCCGACCTGGTCAAGCTCTCCGGCGTCTCGCGCAGCGCCTTCTACCGCCACTTCGCCGACAAGGAGGAGTGCTTCCTGACCGCGGCCGAGGCGCTCACCGGCCCGACCCTCGAAGTCATGGAGCACGCCGAGCACGCGCCCTCCGGCGAGGAGCGCACCCGCGAGGCGCTGGAAGCCTTCCTGAAGCTGATCGCCTCCCAGCCGGCGGCCTCGAAGATGTGCTTCGTCGAGATCTACGCCGCCGGCCCCGAGGGGGTCGCGGTGGTCGACCGGACGATGGACGCCTTCGAGCAGCTCGGCAAATCGCTCTTCGACGACATCCCCGACCGCGAGGAGATGCCCTCGCAGATGATCAGGTCGATGATCGGCGGCCTCCAGAAGGTCGTCCACAAGCGCCTCTACCGCAACGAAGGCGCCGAGCTTCCCGACCTCGCGGGACAGATCTGGGAATGGTGGCTCTCCTATCCGCCGCCGCCCGGCCCGCTGCGCGCCCCGCGGCGGCGCTCCCAGGAGCCGCGTCCGCTGGCAGAGCGCCAGGCCGTCGCCAACCCCGCCGAGCGGGTGCTGCGGGCGCTGGCGGCGACGGTCGCCGAGAAGGGCTACCCGGCGACCACCGTGGCCGAGGTCGTCGATCGCGCCTCGACCTCGCAGCGGACCTTCTACGAGCACTTCGCGAACAAGGAAGACGCGCTGCTGGCCGCGCTCGACAGCGGCTCCTCGCAGATGCTCGCCACCGTCCTGCCCGCCTTTCGCCGCGCCCAGAGCTGGAAAGAGTCGGTGCTCGGCGCCTACGAAGCGATGTTCGCCTTCGGCGTCGAAGAGCCCGAGTACGCGCGCCTCGGCGCGGTCGAGATGTACGCGGCCGGCAAACGCGCGCTGCAGACCCGCGACACGATCATGGAGGGGCTCGAGGCGCTGCTCGGACCGGGCTACGAGCTCGCGCCCGAGGCGCCTCCGATCGCGGCCGAGGCGATCGGCGGCGCGATCTACGCCCTGATCTACGACCAGGTCAAGGCGAAGGGCCCGGAGAGCATGCCGGAGCTGGTCCCGATGGCGACGTACATGACCCTCGCCCCCTTCATCGGGGCCGATGAGGCATACGCGCTGGCCAGAGGAAAATGAGATCGCGGGCGTGAGGCCCGCGCTCTAGCGGACCTGGCAGCTGCCGCTCAGCACCCTGACCCGCGATTCCCCTTCGGCCAGGTAGAAGGTCCCCTTGGCCGCCTTGAATGGGACTTCGCGGATCCCCCTCGGCGCCGGGCAGCTGGCGGTCAGGAAGCTGTGCGGCTGGCCGCGGTACTGGAAGCGGCGGTTGAAGGTCATGTCGAAGCCGGTCACGTAGCCCCAGTCCGAGCCGACGACCGGCATCGTCACCAGCAGCGCCGCGCCGAACTGCCCTTCGCCCTGGCGCTGGATCTTGAACGGCAGCACCCGGGATACCGGAACCGGCTGGGTCCCGAAGACCTGGCCGACCAGGGCCGGGCGCCCGTTCACCCTCGTGTTGAACGTGAGCAGCTCGCCCACCGAGGGAAACGGCGACTGGTCCGGGATGTCGACGTGGGCGGTGAAGTGCCCGGTGCCCACCAGCGCGTCGCCGCAGACTTCGAGGGCCTGTTCGGTGGTCCGGCCCTGGAGTTTGCGGCTCGGGCAGGTGGGCAGGCCGCGGGTGTCGATCACGCCGTGACGGTTGATCGCGACTTTCACCCTCAGCAGTTTTGGCGGCCTGCTTTCGCCGACCGGGACCACGGTGCCGCCGACGTGGAGGGAGATCGGAACCGATTTGCCGCGGGGAAGGTTCCGCGGGGTGATCGAGCCGCCGAAGGTGACCTTGTAGCCGCCGCTGGTTTCCGTGTCGCCGCTGGCGACCGCGAGCAGGGAGAACACGAGGATCGCGGCGCCGACCAGCACCGAAACCACGCGGACCGAGATCCTTCCCCAGATTCTCATTCTCCTGTCACCACCCGTACACAGGGTAGCCCCTGCCGGGCCCCGCGCAAGCCCGCGCCTATTCGGCGGCAGTGGGCCTGTAGGTGAGGATCGCGACCCCGTCGCCGACGATCCTCGAGTCGGCGAGGCGCAGCGGCAACTTGCCGGACTCGCCGAAGAGCGGCTTGCCGGTGCCGAGGACGACCGGGAAGACCATCAGCCGCAGCTCGTCGACCAGGCCCTCCTCGAGCAGGGACTGGGCGAGGGCGGCGCTGCCGTGGACGACGACCTCGCCGTCGTGGGACTCCCTCAGCTTCGCGATTTCCGCCGCCAGGTCCGCGCCCGGAAGGACGGTCGAGTTGCTCCACCCGGCCTCCTCCATGGTCGTCGAGACGACGTACTTGGGCATCTGGTTGAACTTGTCGGCGAACTCCCCCTCGCGCTCGGGCCAGGCCTCGGCGAAGCCTTCGAAGGTGACGCGGCCGAGCAGCAGCGCCTCGGCCCCCATCGTCTCGTCGAGCTTGAACCGGTCGCCCTCGTCGCCGCGTGAGATCTCGAACGCCCAGCCGCCGTGAACGTAGTCCTCCGCCCCACCGGGGTCCTCCATGACGCCGTCGAGCGAGACGAACTCGGTGATCACGATCTCTCCCATCAGGGCTCCTTCGCTTCGGTGGCCGGAAGCCGAGTGTCGGGCACTCCCTCGTAGAGCAGCTCGATCAGCTCGATCATCTTGCGATGGTAGGCGAGGCCGACGAGCAGGGTCCGCTCCGAGCCCTCCCAGCCCTCCGCCTTCCGCACTTCGTCCAGATATCCGTTCAGCTCTTCGAGCTTGGCCTCGTGCCAGGCGAGGCGCTGGTCGCGCAGAGGCTCGGTCCGCTCGGCGCCGGCGAAGACCTTGAGCATGAATTCGTCGCGCAGCTGCGGCGGAGCCGCGCTCGGCTCGGTCGCCCATGCGCGCAGCGCCTGCAGCCCCGACTCCGTCAGCGAGTAGCGCTTGCGGCGGCGGCCGCCCTCCTCCTGGGTGACCGAGAGGTAGCCGGCGGCGGCGAGGCGGGCGGGCTCCTCGTAGGCCGTCGTGTGCGGGACCGGCCAGAAGTTCTCGATCGAGCGGTCGAGGGCCTGCTTGATGTCGTAGGAGGTCGCCTCGCCGAGCTGGTCGAGCAGCGCCAGCAGCGCGTAGGAGGTCGTCGTCAGACGTGTCGGCTTGCTATTCACAATACGAGGTGTATGGTACGGAACGTATGATGGGTAACATCTCCATGGACTCTAAGCGGGAGGTCGCGATGAACGGCAGCGGAACCAGCTCCTCCGAGTACGACGTGGTGATCGTCGGCGGCAGCCTCGCAGGCTGCACGGCCGCGATCCTCCTCGGTCGCGCCGGCCAACGGGTCGCGGTGATCGAGAAGCAGCCCGACCCCAAGGCCTTCAAGCGGATGTGCTCGCACTTCGTGCAGGCGTCGGCGGTGCCGACGATCGAACGCCTCGGCCTGCTCGACCCGATCCTCGAAGCGGGCGCCGTGCGGTCGCGGATCCAGGCCTGGACCGAGTGGGGCTGGGTCAAGCCGCCGCCGGAGGAGGCGAGCCTGGCGGTGAACCTGCGCCGCGAGCTCCTCGATCCGCTGGTGCGTGAGGCGGCGGGGTCGACCGCCGGGGTCGAGCTCCTCCTCGGGCAGGCTGTCGACGGGATCCTCCGCGACGGCGAGACGGTCACCGGCGTCAGCGTCCGCGACCGCGAGGGCGCGACGGCCTCGATCCGCGCGCGGCTGGTGATCGGCGCCGACGGCCGGGACTCCGACGTCGCCGAGCTGGCCGGGGCCGAGGAAAAGATCCTCCCCCACAATCGCTTCGCCTACGGCGGCTACTTCGAAGGGCCGCAGCCCGAGTACGCCCCCGACGGCGCGATCTGGATGCTCGACCCCCACTGGGCGGCGGCCTTCCCGACCGACAGCGACCTCGTCTTCTACGCGGCGATGCCGACCAAGGAACTGCTGCCCGATTTCAAACGCGACCCGACCGCGGCGCTGGTCTCCTTCGTCGGCGGCGTGCCGGACGCGCCGCCGATCCGCGAGGGGAAGCTGATCGAACCGGTGGTCGGCAAGATCGAGATGCCGAACCGCGTCCGCGTACCAGTGATGCCGGGGCTGGCGTTGACGGGGGACGCGGCGCTGGCGACCGACCCGCTGTTCGGGGTCGGCTGCGGGTTCGCGTTCCAGTCGGGCGAATGGCTGGCCGACTCCGTCGCTCCCGCCCTGCGCGGCGAAGAGCCGCTCGAGCGCGGGCTCAAGCGCTACCGCCGCCTCCACAAACGCAGGCTCGGCGGCCACGCCTTCATGATCCACGACTACGCCACCGGCCGGCCGATCAGCCCGCCGGAAAAGATGCTCTTCGCCGGCGCCGCCCGCGACCCCAAGGTCGCCGTCGCCTTCGACAGGTTCGCAACGCGGCAGATCGGGCCGGCCGAGCTGATGGCGCGGACGATTCCGCGCTCGATCGTCGTCAACGCCAGGCACGCGCTGGGCAGCAGGCGCGACCCGAAGGCCGCCGGCCGTCCCGCGGCGGGGGTGTCCTAAACCTCGACCGCGGTGCCGTTGGCGCTCAGCGCGACCTCGATATTGCCCCGCGTCGCGTTCGAGTAAGGGCAGACCCTGTGGGCGGCCGCAACCAGCTCGGCGGCGCCCTCGCCCTCGATCGAGGGCAGGGTCACGGCCAGCTCGACCGCGATCGTGAAGCTGCGGTCCTCGCCGGTCACCAGCATCACCTTGGAGTCGATCTCGACGTCGCCGGCGTCGAGCTTCATCCGCCTGGCGACCGTCATCAGCGCCCCCTCGAAGCAGGCCGCGTAGCCGACGGCGAAGAGCTGCTCGGGGTTCGTCCCCCGCTCCTCGCCGCCGAGCTCGGGCGGAACCCGGATGTCGACCTCGAGGACACCGTCGGAGGTGCGGCCGTGGCCGGCGATCCTGCCGCCCGTCACATGCGCTTCCGCCGTGTAGATCGGCTTTGCCACGCCTCAAAGCCTAGTCGGAGCGCGCCGCCGGCCGGCGGCGGCTAGGAGGCGCAGCGCTCGCAGAGCCCGCGGAGGACGACGTCGTGGTCGGTGACCCGGAACCGCACCCGCTCCGAGACCCGCCCGATCGCCCGCTCCAGGCCGGGGTCCTCGAAGGGAACCATGCGGCCGCAGTCGCGGCAGATCGCGTGATGGTGGTGGTGGCCGCTGGGCTCGATCCGCTCGTACCCCGCCGTCCCTCGCGTCACCTCAAGGCGCTGGACGAGGCCGAGCTGCTCGAGCTGCTCGAGGGCGCGATAGACGCTGGCGCGGCCGACCGGGGGCCTGCGCCGGCGCAGCTCGTCGTCGAGCTCGAGGGCGGTGACCGCGCAATCGTGGCGGGCGAGGGCCTCGACGACCGCGGTGCGGGCTCCGCCGCGGCGCAGCCCGGCGTCATGCATCCTCGCCAGCGCGTGCTCGGCCCAGCCGGTGTCGGTGGAGGTGGGCATCTACCCGATCGTAGCCCCAGGCCGGGCCCGCACCCGGGCGCGGCGGACGAGTGGGTGGACAGCGAGAGCGAGCAGATAGGCGGCGACGATCGCGAGCGCGACCGAGGCGCCGGCGGCGGTGCCGGCGTAATAGGAGAGGTAGAGACCGGCGACGCCGGCGAGGACCGCGATCGCCGCGGAGACGGCGAACATCGGCACGATCCGATCTGTGAGCAGGCGCGCGGCGGCGGCGGGCCGACGAAGACGGCGACGACCAGCAGGTTCCCGAGCCCCTGACCGCGACCACGGTCCCGGCCGAGAGCAGGACCAGCAGCGCCGCCTCGACCGCGGCCGGGGAGAGGCCGAGGGCGGCGGCGCTGCCCCGGTCGAACCCGGTCGCGAGCAGCCGGCCGTGCAGCAGCCCAGGGCCGCGGCGGCGATTGCGGCGAGGGCGGCGGCGGCGATCAGGTCGGCGTCGCTGGGGCCGAGGATGTCGCCGAAGAGCAGCGACTCGATGCCGGGAGGCGAGTCGGGCGAGAGCGCGAGCAGGACGCCGAGCGCCGAACATCGTCGTCACCACGACCGCGACCGCGACGTCGCGGGTCACCCCCGGGACGCGGCCGGCGAGTGCGATCGCCAGCGCCGCGAGGACGATCGCCGGCGCCGCCCCGAGCAGCAGCGGCACCCCGGCCAGGGTCGCGATCACCAGGCCGGGGAAGATCGAGTGGGCGAGCGACTCGGCGGCGTAGGAGAACTCGTAGAGGACGACCCAGCACCCGATCGCGCCGCCCGCGACGCCGATCAGGACGGCCTCCGCGATGGCCCTCTGCATGAACGGCTCTTCCTGAGCGGCGCCAGCATCGTCAGTGGTGGTGGGGTGGGAGGATTCCGCGGCCCCCGCCGCCGGGGATCTCGACGATCTCGCCGCCGTAGGTCGCTTCCAGGACGCCGCGGTCGAGGGTCTCCTCGGGAGGGCCGACCGCGACCTGGCGCCGGTTCAGGCAGAGGACCGAGTCCCAGCGCCGCGCCTGCTCGAGGTCATGGGTGGCGATCACGATCGCCCGCCCCTCGGCGGAGAGCGCCGCGATCAGCCGGTCGAGCAGCTCGGCTCCCGGGCGGTCGAGGCCGGTGAACGGCTCGTCGAGGAGCAGCACGCGGGCGTCCTGGACCAGCGCCCGGGCGATCAGGACCCGCTGGCGCTGGCCGCCGGAGAGCTCACCGAAGGTCTCCTCTGCGAGGCCGCCCAGCCCGACCCGCTCGAGCGAGCTGCGCGCCTCCTCCCTCCCGGCGCGGCCGGGACCGCGCCACCAGGGCAGCCTCGAGAGGGCGCCCATCGCCGCGACGTCGAGAGCGGAGACCGGGTAGTCGAGCCGCGTCCGCTCGGTCTGCGGAACCGTCGCGCAGCGGACGCCGACCCGCAGCTCGCCGCCGAGCGGCGTCAGTTCCCCGAGCAGTGCCCGCAGCAGCGTCGTCTTGCCGCCGCCGTTGGGCCCGAGCAGCGCCATCCGCTCGCCCGGGGTCAGCGTGAACTCGACCCCGGTGATCGCCGGGGTCCCGTCGTAGCCGACGGCCAGCGCCGCCGCCTCGATCAGGGGCTGAGGCGGCATCCGCGCTCTCCGTCGGTGAAGCCGCGCACCATCGCGTCGGCGTTCGCCGCCTCCATCTCCAGGTAGGTGGCGCCGTCGCTGCCGGCGGCGCCGAGGGTGTCGCCGTAGAGCTCGCCGCCGACCGTGGCGCCGGTCTGCGAGGCGATCGCCTCGGCCACCTTCGGGCTCAGCGAGCTCTCGGGGAAGATCGCCGCCACGCCCTCTTCTTCGATCGTCTCCGCCAGCTCGCTGAGGTCCTTGGCCGATGGCTGGGCCTGGGTCGTCTGCGAGGGGATCACGGCGCCGACGACGTCGATCCCGTAGCGGTGGGCGAAGTAGCCGAAGGCGTCGTGGTCGGTGACCAGCTTGCGGCGCGGCGGCGGGCACCGCCGCGAAGCAGCGCGCGATCCCACGGTCGAGGCGGCGCAGGCGGGCGCAGGTAGGCGGCCGCGTTTCGCTCGAACTCGCGCCGGTGCGCGGGGTCGGCGGCGGCGAGCCGCGTCGGCGATCTCGGCACCGCCGCCTCGGCGTTGCGGGGGTCGTGCCACCAGTGGGGGTCATAGCGGGAAGCCTCGGCGCCGCTCGACTCCCCGGGCAGGCGGTCGGGGACCGCGGCGCCGAGGTCGACGATCGAGGCGTCGCTGCCGCTGTCGGAGACGATCTCGCCGACCCATTCGTCGAGCCCGTCGCCGTTGGCGAAGACCAGAGAGGCGTCGGCGGCCGCCTCGATGTCACTCGGCCGCGGCTCGTACTCGATGGGGGTCCGTGTTCGGCTGCAGGACCTGGTCGACCGAGACCGCGCCGCCGCCGACCTCCCTGACCCAGTCGCCGATCTGGGTCGTCGTCGCGACCACCCCGAGCTGGCCGTCATCGGCGCCGGAGCTGCCGCAGCCCGCGGCGAGCAGCGCCAGCACGGCCGTCGCCGCGGCGACCGCTGCCGGCGCGCCGCAGCCGCGAGCGGGCCAGCGCCCGGCCGCAGGCGACCAGCGCGAAGGCGGCGCCGGAGACGCAGGCGATCGTCGCCCCAGGCGGCGCGTCGGTCTTGACCGAGAGCCAGAGCCCGGCGGTCCCCTCGACGGCGACCAGGGCGACGCTCGCGAGCCTGCCATGCCGCCAGCCGCCGGGTCAGGAGGCGGGCGGTGATCGCGGGGACGACGAACAGCGCCGCGACGAGCAGCGCCCCGATCACCGAGAGCGCGGCGGTCGTCGCCAGCGCGATCAGCGCCAGCAGCAGTCGCGTCGAGGATCGCCGCCATCCTGCCCGTCGCGCCCGGCGAGGCGGGGTCGAAGCCCCGCGCGAGCCAGCGCGGCGGCCGCCACGGCGCTCACCAGCAGCGTCGCCGCCGCGGCGGCGACGGCGAGGGCGATGTCGCCGGAGTCGACCAGGAGGAGGCTGCCGAAGAGCAGGGTCTCGACGTTGGCGCCGGAGCCGAAGACGTCGCTGGCGAGGATCACGCCCGCCGCCAGGCAGGCGACGAGGACGATCGCGACGATGCTGTCCCCGTCCTCGCGGCGGCGGCTCGAGAGCGCCGAGTTGCCGACGCTGAAGAGGGCTGCGGCGGCGAACGCCCCGAGCGGCGCCGCGAAGCCGAGGCCGTCGGCGAGGACCAGCCCCGGGAAGGCGGCGGTGCCGACCGCGTGGGAGAAGAAGGCGAGGCCGCGCATCACGATCCAGGTGCCGAGCAGTCCGGCCGGGATCGCGAGGATCAGGATCTCGAGGAGGCCCCGCTGGACGAATGGAAGCTGGAATGGCTCGAGCACAGCGAGCCGAGTCTAATGAGAATGAGTCTAGTTTGCATCGAGTGCGGCAGAGGTCAGATCAGCCGCAGGGCGCCGGCGTCGCGGCCGCGCGGGGAGAAGTGGCTGCCGTTGCTCTTCACCCGCAGCAGCCTTTGGTCGGCGATCCGCAGCAGGGCCTCGAAGTCCTCGCCGTCCTCGGGGTAGACGGCGAGCCCGACCGAGGCGCCCGAGGTCGGGGTCGGAGAGGCCGGGTCGCCTGCCGCGACCGCGGTGCGAATCGCTTCGGCGAGGCGGCGGGCGGCGTCACCGTGAGCGCCGGGGGCGATCACCGCGAACTCGTCGCCGCCGATCCGGGCGAGGACGTCGGTCGAGCGCAGCACGGCGTGCGCCCGCTCCGCCGTCCGCCGCAGAACCTTGTCGCCGATCTGATGCCCGTGCAGGTCGTTGATCGACTTGAAGTCGTCGAGGTCGACGATCAGGAGGGCGAGCGGCTCGACGTCTGTCCCGCGCCGTCCCCCCGCGACCGCGCCGCGAGCTCGCGCTGCAGGCAATCGTCGAAGGCGCGGCGGTTGGCGATCCCGGTCAGCGGATCGCGGTTGGCGATGTCCCGCTGGCGCGCCTCGGCCTCGAGCAGCCGTCCCTTGAGGCTGACCATCACCCAGGTGACCGCGAGGAAGCCGGCGACCAGCGCCAGGTAGCGGGGCACGAAGGCGGTCTCGATCGCGTCACCGTCATAGAGCAGCGGGGCGCCGGCGACGAGGATCAGCTCGATCGCCAGCGGCCAGGCCCAGCGCGGCGGGAAGAAGAGCGCGGCGTAGAGGAGCGAGCAGACCAACAGCGGCTCGATGTAGCTGATCGAGCCTCCGGTCAGGTAGATCGCGAGGCCGACGACGGGAACCGTGAGCACCATCGCGAACGCCAGCGCCCGCAGCGAGGCCCGCCCCCAGGGGATCAGCCCTGTGACGCTGGCGAGGCCGTAGGCGAGCACGACCGCGCTCAGGGCCAGGATCGGGGCAGCCCCCTGGTGGGAGGCGCCAGGAAGGAAGGTGCCGGCGGCGCCGACCAGCGCCCCGACGATCCAGAGGCCGCCGGAGATCCTCCCCATCAGCGCCTGCTCGCGCCGGGCCTGCGTATCGACGAGGGGGTTGGAGGCGGCCCGGTCCATGTCGTCTCATCGGCGCCGGTGCCGTCCGGGTTGAGAACTGCCGGGACCGCTGCGGAGGATGCCTCTAGGAGCCGTCCTGGACGAGCCCGATCAGGTGCCCCTCGGGGTCCTTGAACTGCCCGAGCTCGACCATATCGCCGACCTTCTCGGGGCCCATCACCCTGGTCCCGCCGAGGGTCTCGGCCTTGACCAGCGCCTGCTCGATGTCGGGGACGGCGACGTAGAAGGTGACCCCGCCCTCACCTTCGTCGTAGCCGGCGACCCCGCCGCCGATCCCGAAGCTGCCGTCCGGCGCCGGGTTGTCCTCTTTGGCGACGATCCCGTAGTTCATCGGGTTGGAGGCGTCGATCTTCCAGTTGAAGAGGGACGAGTAGTACTCGCGCAGCTTCTCCCCGTCCTTCCCGATCACCTCGAAGTGGACGACTGGCTGTCCCATGGTCTCTCCTTTTCGGCGCCGGGTATCCGGCGCTAGATGGCGTCCGAGTAGGCGGGCTCTGCGACGGCGCCGTCGCGCTCGTCCGCCTCGCCCTCCGGCGGCCCGTGCGCGGCCGCCATCTCGGCCATCTCGGCCGGTGAGGGCTGGCGCAGCACGGTGACCGCGACGACGAGCGCGAGCGCGACCAGGACCGCGCCGATCAGGTAGGCGAGGTGGTAGCCCGAGTTGAGCGCGGCGAGGTGGGCGACGCCGTCCGCTTCACGGCCGTCGGTGCGCTCGGCGGCGAGCGTCGCCAGCACCGCTAGGCCGATCGCTCCACCTACCTGCATGCTGGTGTTGACGACACCAGAGGCGAGCCCCGCCTCGGTCGGTGAGGCGCCCGACATCGCCAGCGTCATCAGCGACGGGAACGACGAGCCGACCCCGATCCCGACCAGGAGCAGCGGCGGCAGCAGGTCGGTCAGGTAGTTCCCGTCCACAGGGGTGCGGGCGAAGAGCAGCAGGCCGACTCCCACCATCGCCACGCCGGGGATCAACGTCGTCCGCGGCCCGAAGCGCATGATCAGCTTTTCGGAGAAGCCGAGCGACATCGTCCCCATCGCCACCGTCGTCGGCAGGAAGGCGAGGCCGACCTGGAGCGCGTCGTATTTCAGGACCCGCTGCAGATACAGGGCGCCTAGGAAGAACATTCCGAACATCCCGGCGACGAGCAGCGCCTGGATCACGTTCGCGCCCGAGAGGTTGCGGTTGCGGAACAGGCTGAGCGGCACGAGTGGATTCGCGATGCGCGCCTGGCGGGCGATGAAGCCGGCGAGCAGCCCCGCGGAGGCGGCGCCGAGCAGCAGGGTCTGGGGCGCGCCCCAGCCGTGCTCGCTGACCCCGAGGATCGCGTAGGTGCCGATCATCAGCGAGCCGGTGATCAGGGCGGCGCCGGGGATGTCGGCGCCCTTCTCGAGGCCGATGCCGGGCCGGCCCTCGACCAGCTTCAGCGCGCCGAGGGCGACGCCGATCCCGATCGGCAGGTTGATGATGAAGATCCAGTGCCAGCTGATCGCCTGGGTCAGGGCGCCGCCGGCGAGCAGGCCGATCGAGCCGCCGGCCGAGGCGACGAAGCCGAAGACGCCGATCGCTTTCGCCTGCTCCCTGGGCTCGGGGAACATCGTCACGATCATCCCGAGGACGACCGCCGAGGCGAAGGCGCCGCCGAGGCCGGCGAAGAAGCGCCCCGCGATCAGCATCGCCTGGCTGTCCGCCGCGGCGCAGAGAAGCGAGGCGGCGATGAAGATCGTCAACCCGATCAGGAAGATGCGGCGCTGGCCGATCAGGTCGCCCATCCGCCCGGCGAGCAGCAGCAGGCCGCCGAAGGGGATCAGGTAGGCGTTGACGACCCAGGCGAGGTTGCTCTGGGAGAAGCCGAGGCTGTCCTGGATCGAGGGCAGCGCGACGTTCACGATCGTCACGTCGAGGACGATCATCAGCACGCCCCCGCAGAGGACGTAGAGGGCGAGCCAGCGGGCGCGGTCGTTCGTCTGGGCGGTATCTGCGGTCATGGTCGGGGACCCTAGCATATGGTGCAGAAAAACAACTACTTACTTGCAAAGTTGCATTAAGAGGTTAGAGTGGTCTCATGAACAGCAAGCGCTCCTACGGCGAGGCATGCCGCTTCTCTCACGCGCTGGACCTGGTCGGCGAGAGGTGGGCGCTGCTGGTGGTCCGCGAGCTCCTGCTCGGCCCGAAGCGCTTCACCGACCTGCGTAACGGGCTGCCGAACGCCAGCACGAACATCCTTGCAGAGCGCCTGCGCGAGCTCGAGAAGGGCGGGGTCCTGCGGCATCGCCGGCTGCCGCCCCCCGCGGCCTCCTCTGTCTACGAGCTGACCGATTGGGGGCGGGAGCTGGAGCCGATCGTGACCCGGCTCGGCGCCTGGGGAGCGCGCTCGCCGTTCCCGCCTGACTCGACGACGATCGGCCCCGATTCGATCGTCCTCGCCCTCGGCTCGCTGTTCGACCCCGAGGCCGCCGGCGGGGCTTCCTTCGCCTACGAGATCCGGCTCGGCGAGAACCGATTCGGCGTCCGCGTGGACGGCGGCGAGATCGAGGTCTCCCGCGACCCCGACGGCGAGATCGAGGGCGCAATCGAGACCGACCCGGACACCCTCGGCGCGGTCATCGCCGGCCAGCTCGGGCTGGAGGAGGCGATCGCCTCGGGCGCGGTCCGGATCGAGGGCGAGAAGCGGCGCCTCGGCCGCTTCCTCGCGCTCTTTCCGATGCCCGAGCCCTGCGCCCCCCTCGCGGCCGCCTGAGCGGCCGCCGCTATTTGCCTATTTGCCGGGGGTGTGGACCGGGTGGTAGACGCAGACGAACTTGTAGTTCGCGATCAGTTTTTTGGTCGGCGCCGGCGGTTTTTCGTCCCGGTTTTCGACGGTGGCCTCGTCGGTCGAGCTGACGATCGTCTCCCGGTATTGGACGCCGGAGGTGTTGCCGAAGTAGGAGTCGGTGTAGACCCAGTTGACCCCTTCGCCTTTTTCGCCCGAGCCGTCGCCGAGAGGGATCACTTTGCGAACCGAGACGGCGAGCTCCGGCGTCGGCAGGTAACCGCCGCGGGCGGCGCAGGCGTCGGCGGCGTTTTCGACGCCGAGGATCGGCCCGCTGGGGGCTGCGTCCCAGCAGAGGCCGCGGATCGCGACCGTGCCGCCGGGGCAGGCCGCCGGGTGGCCGGTCAGCGTTTCGGCGTTGACGACGCCGCCGGCGCTTTCGGAGGAGGGGACCCTGCCGAGCTCAGCGAGGTTGATGTCCTCGCCGGTCAGCGTCTTTTTCGCGACTTTTTCGCCTTTGACGGCGCCGTCGGCGAATTTGCTCGTCGTCACGGCGCGGGTTTTCAGCTGCCGCGAGCCGACCGAGTTCTTGGGGAGCGCCGCGTAGGCGGTTCCCGCGAGCGCGATGACCAGTGCAGCCACCGCTATGACCATTGCCGGCGACGGCCGCTTCATCCCTACCTTCATTCTTGCTTTCTCCTCCGCTCTCCGGTTGCGAGCCTCAGCAGATGAAACCCCTGAGATCCCTCAAAGGTTCGGCTCCCCATGCAAGGCTGGCAGTCTAGCGGTGATCTTCTAAAAAAGTGCGTCGCCTGAATAGATAAGAATTTGGCTCACCTACCGCGCCGGCCGAAGCTGTGGCCGGCGGGCGCGACCGCCCGCAGCTCGGCGACGGCGCGCTCTCGCAGGGCGCGCCTCTTCCCCTCCCCCGGCGCGCTCTCAGGCGGCTTGGTTCGGGCCCCGGGCGCCAGCGAGAGCTCGTGGATCTCGGCGACGAGGACGTTGATCGCGCCTTCGCGGCGCTCGAGCCGGCCGCGGGCGCGGAGAAGGGGCGCGGCGCGGACCTCCGCCCGGTGGCGGTCGTAGACCTGCGGCGGCACGATCAGGTTGACCGTCCCGCGCTCGTCTTCGAGCAGCATGAAGACGATCCCCTTCGCGGTCTCGGGGCGCTGACGGGCGACCACCATCCCCGCCACCTCGACCTCGCCCCCGTCGGCGGCGCGCCCGAGGTCGCTGCTGCGCAGCACCTCCGCCCCGAGCCCGTCGCGCAGCAGCGCCAGCGGGTGCTCGCCCAGTGAGATCCCGGTCGAGCGGTAGTCGGCGATCGTCGTCTCCCAGCTGCCGAGCGGCTCGAGCGGCGGCGGCTCGCCGGGCTCGAGCGGCAGCGCCAGCTGCGTTCCCTCGCCGACGCCGCGGGCGCTCGGCGCCACCCCCACCTGCCAGAGAGCCGCCCGGCGGCCCCCGGCGCCGTCGGCGGGAATCTCGTCGAGCGCTCCGGCCCAGGCCAGGCGCTCGAGGCCGTCGCGCCCGGCCCCGGAGCGGGCGGCGAGATCGGCGACCCCCAGGTACGGGCCGCCGCGCTCGCGGGCGGCGGCGAGGCTCTCCATCTCCTCCTCGCGCACGCCCTTGACGTAGCCGAGCCCGACCCGCACCACCAGGCCGCCCCGCTCCCGCTCGACCCGGCAGAGGACGTGGCTGCGGTTGGCGTCGGGGCCGATCACCCTGACCCCGCGCCGCTGCGCCTCGTGGACCAGGGAGTCGGGTGGGTAGAAGCCCATCGGCTGCTCGTTGAGCAGCGCGCAGAGGAACTCGGGGGCGCGATGGGCCCGCAGCCAGGCCGATTGGTAGGCGAGCAGGCCGAAGGCGGCCGAGTGCGCCTTCGGGAAGCCGAAGCCCGAGAAGCCGCGGATCTGCTCCCAGACCCGCTGCGCGATCGCCTCCCCGACGCCGTTTTCGGCGGCTCCCTCGATGAAGCGGCCATGGAGGCGCGCAATCGCCTCCTCGGAGCGCTTGCGGCTCATCGCCCGGCGCAGCGCCTCCGCCTGCCCCGAGGAGAAGCCGGCCAGCGCCTTCGCGACTTCGAGCACCTGCTCCTGGTAGACGATCGTGCCCAGCGTCTCCTTCAACGGCCCCTCCAGCAGGGGGTGCTCGTAGGGGATCTCGAACCCGGTGTCCTCGCGCTGCAGCCTGCGGCGCTCTATATAGGGGTGGATGGCGCCTCCCTGGATCGGCCCCGGCCGGACAAGGGCCACCTGCACGGTGAGGTCGTCGAGGTTGCGGGGAAGGGTCCGCGGCAGCATCTGCATCTGGGCCCGGCTCTCGATCTGGAAGACCCCGGTCGTCTCCGCCCTCTGGATCGATTCGAAGGTCTGCTCGTCCTCGAAGTCGATCCGCGAGAGGTCCAGGCGCTCATCGCGCGTCCTCCCCACTTCGTCGACGCAGCGCTCGACCGCGGAGAGCATCCCGAGGCCCAGCAGGTCGATCTTGAGGAAGCCCGCGTCCGCGCAGGAGTCCTTGTCCCACTGGACGATCTGGCGCCCCTCCATCGCCGCCGGCACGACCGGGCAGACGTCGATCAACGGCCGGGTCGAGATCACCATCCCCCCCGGGTGCTGGGAGGCGTGGCGGGGCAGGCCCATCGCCTCCCCGCACAGCTGCAGAAGCGCGCGCCAGCCCGGCGCGGCGGCGCGGCGGGGCCCGATCGCGGCGGCCACGTCGCGCTCGATCTCCCCGGTCCGCTCGTGGAAGCCGAGCATCTTCGCCACCCGCTCGATCTCCCCGGCCGGCAGCGCCAGGGCCTTGCCGATGTCGCGCACCACCCCGCGCGGGCGGTAGGTCGGGAAGGCGGCGACCAGGGCGGCGCGGTCGCCGCCGTAGACCTCGTGCACGCGGCGGATCAGGACCTCGCGGATGTCGCGGGGGAAGTCGAGGTCGATGTCGGGCATCGTCTGCCCCGTCTCCCCGTCGACCTCGTCGTTGAGGAAGCGGCCGGAGAAGAGGCCTTTCTGAACCGGGTCGATGTGGGAGAGGCCGGTCAGGTAACAGACGATCGAGCTGACGCTGGAGCCGCGGCCGCGGCCCGGCGGCAGGACCGAGCGGGCCGACTCGGGGCCGCGCACCTCGAGGGCGACCTCGCGGGCCAGCTCGAGGATGTCGCGGTGGAGGAGGAAGAAGCCGGAGAGGCCGAGCCTGCGGATCGTCCCCAGCTCCCTCTCCAGCTGCGCCTCGGCCCTGGCGCGGTAGGCCCTGTGGGGCGGGTCGCCGTATTTGACCTCCAGCCGCGCCCGGCAGGCCTCGGCGAGGGCGCGGTCGGCGCCGGGGTCCTCCGAGCCGGGGTAGCGATAGCCGAGCTCCCGCGTCAGGTCGAAGCGGAGCCTGTCGGCGAGCCGCAGGGTCTCGGCGACCGCCTCGGGGTGCTCGGCGAAGCGCGCCGCCATCCGCCGCGGCGAGGTCATGGTCGAGGTCGAGCCGCCGCGGCGCTGGGGCTCCGACGCCTCCAGGGTCGTCCCCAGCCGCACCGCGACGAAGGCGTCCTGGAGCCGGACCCGGCGCGGGTCGTGCGAGTGGACGTTGCCGGTCGCCACGGTGGGGACGCCGAGGCGTTCGGCGAGGGCGGCGAGCCAGCGGTTGCGGGCCCCGTCGCGGCGCCAGTAGGGGCGCTGCAGCTCGACCCGGAAGCCGTCGCGGCCGAACGCCTCCAGCAGGCGTCGGCCAAGGCCCGCGGCGCCGGGGCGCTCGCCGCGCTCCCAGGCTCCCGCCAGCAGCCCGTCGCGGGCGCAGCCCGAGAGGCAGACCAGCCCCTCGGCGTGCTCCTCCACCTGCTCCAGCCTCACCGAGGGAGCGCCCGCCGAGCGCTGGGGGCCGTCGCGGGTGTGGGAGTGGGCGGCCGTCAACAGGCGGCAGAGGTTGCGGTAGCCCCCCTGGTCCTCGACCAGCAGGGTCAGGTGGGCGCCGCCCTCGAGGGTCAGCTCGGCGCCCGTCAGCGGGCGGACGCCGAGGCCGGCGGCGGCGAGCGCGAACTCCATCGACCCCCAGATCCCGTCGTGGTCGGTGAGGGCGAAGGCGGGATAGCCGTAGCGGGCGGCGGCGGCGGCCAGCTCCGCCGGGGTCGAGGCGCCGTCGAGGAAGGAGAAGGCCGAGTGGGCGTGGAGCTCGACGTATGGGGTCCCGGCCGGCCCGGACCGTTCCACGCTCATCAGGCCCGCTGCCGATACCAGCGCCCGCTGATGCCGCTGCGGAAGACGACCGCGTCGCGGCCGTCGGCGAGGACCAGCTCGAAGTAGCGGCGGTGCAGCGGCCGCGGGGTCCACCAGCGGTCCTCGACCCGCCACTCCTCGCGAACCGCCTCGACCCCGACCCCGGCGAGCTCGCGGGGGACGCCGTCGCCGCCGGTGCCGACCTCGACCCGCTGCGGCAGGTACAGGCGCCGCGAGCTGGGGCGCCCCGCGCGCCCGCGGCCGGCGCTCACGGCCGGTAGGGGGTCAGCGTCGCCCGGCGCTCCGGGACCCGGGAGGCGGGGTCGACCTGGAGGACCTTGAGGAGCGCCTCCGCCCCCTGCGCGGCGCGGACCTCCCGCACCGCGGCGGCAAGGCGATGGCGGCGGTGCTCCTGCCCCCGGACCGAGATCTCGAGCTGGTCCCCCACCGCCGGGCCGAGCGCGACGGCCCGCAGGCGGAGGCTCACCGCGGGCGCCGGCAGGTCCTCGAGCCGCGGCGCCAGCAACGTGCGCAGGACCCGCGCCGAGGCCGTCGGGCGGCCCATCCCCTGCTCGACGCTCCAGCTGCCGCCGGCGCCGAGGAGGGCGCCGAGGCGGAGGGCGAGGATCGTGCGGCCGCGCCGCTGGGGGGCGGCGAGGAAACGGTCGACGAGCAGCTCCAGGGCGCGCTCGAGCCTGCTGCCCTCGGTCCCTTCCGGCAGCTCGATCTCCGCCGTCAGCTCGACCTGGGGACGGCGGGTGCGAAGCGGGGGCTCCTCGCCGAGCGCGAGCCGCCGGGCGGCGAGGCCGGTGGGGCCGAAGCGGTCGGCGACCTGGCCGGGGGCGAGAGCGCCGAGCGCCCCCAGGGTGCCGACCCCGAGCCGCTTCAGGGTCTCGATCAGCGCCGCCGCCTCACGCTCGCCGAGGCCGAGGCGCGGCGCCAGCGCCGAGACCGGGAGCGGCGAGAGGAACTCCCGCAGGCCGGCCGCCGGGACGACCCGCTCCTCCTGCGCCGCGACGTGGGCGGCGAAGCGGCTGGGAGCCGCGCCGACCCTGGCCGGCAGCGCCAGCGCCCGGCGCGCCGCCTCCAGCACCCCGGAGCTGCCGCCGTGGATCCCGCGGAGGCCGTCGACCGCAAAGAACGCCTCCCCCGCCCGCTCGGACTCGAGCGCCGCGCCGATCCCCTCGAGGCGCCGCAGCTCCCCCTCCCAGAGGTCCTCAGGGGGAAGCTTCCGCTGCTCGGCAGCGGCGCGGAGGGCGGGCTCCCCCACCATGACAGAGGCTATCTCCATACGAACACATGTTCGTATTCGAAAGGGCCTTTGTCAAATCTGCAAGCGGCGGCTCAGGCGCCGGTGGCGTCGAGCCGGTCGAGGACGCTGAGCACCGCCTTCGTGTTCGCCCTGAGCTGTTCCGTGCCGGCTCTCATCCGTGCCGTGCTCTCTTCGATCTGCTTCCCGTTCTTCTCCATCTCCGCGATCACCGAGGTGTAGACCTTCTCGTTGCGGAGCAGGATCTCGCGCTCGAACTCGCGGGTCTTCTCCTGCTCCCTGCGGATCAGATCACAGGTCTTCTCCTGTTCCCTGCGGATGAACTCCCTGAGGCTTTCGCGGCCGAACATGAAACTTATTGTCTCAGGAAATTTCGCACGAAAGACGCCCGACGGGGGACGGAACCGCGGCTAGAGCTGGACCAGGTTGGCGGCGTCGATGCCGCGGGTGACGCCGCGGAAATCGATCACCAGCGGCGACGACGCGACGATCTGCTCGTACTCGAACTCGGGGTGGGCGGTGACGATCGCCGCCGCGTCGGCCTCGCGCAGGCCGGCCTCGAGCTCGACCGAGGAGAGATCCAGCTCCGGCAGCTCGGGGACGTGGGGGTCGTGGTAGGAGACCTCGCCGCCGAGCTCGCGAAGCCGCTTGACGATCTTCAGCGCCGGCGACTCCCGGGTGTCGCCGACGCCGCCCTTGTAGCTGACCCCGAGGATCAGGATCTTCGAGCCGTGGACCGGCTTGCCGGCGGCGTTCAGGGCCCGCTCGATCCGCTCCGCGCAGTAGGACGGCTGGGCCTGGTTCACCTTCCCGGCCAGCTCGATGAACTCGGGATAGAAGTCGTGCTCGCGGGCCTTGAAGGCCAGGTAGAAGGGGTCGACCGGGAGGCAGTGGCCGCCCATCCCCGGCCCCGGGTCGAAGCGCATGAACCCGAAGGGCTTGGTCGAGGCGGCGTCGATCGCCTCCCAGACGTCGATCCCGAGGCGGTCGCAGAGCTGGGCGAGCTCGTTGACGAAGGCGATGTTGACCGAGCGGAAGATGTTCTCCAGCAGCTTCGCCAGCTCGGCCGCCTCGAGGGTGGAGAGGACGACCACCTCGTCGCAGATCAGCTCGTAGAGCTCGCGGGCGGCGGCGGTGCAGGCCTCGGTCAGGCCGCCGACGAGCTTCGGGGTGGTGCGGATCGTGAAGTCGGTCCGCCCGGGGTCGATCCGCTCCGGCGAGAAGGCGAGGTGGAAGTCGCTGCCGGCGGCGAGGCCCGGGCGCTCGAGGAGCGGGGCGAGCTCGTCGCGGGTCGTGCCGGGGTAGGTGGTCGACTCGAGCACGACCAGCTGGCCGGCGCGCAGGACCTCGGCGAGCGCGGTGCCGGCCGCCCGCAGGTAGGTGAGGTCGGGTTCGCGGGAGCTGGTCAGCGGCGTCGGCACGCAGATCACCACCGCGTCGCAGGCGGAGAGCTCGCCGTGGTCGGAGGTGCCGTGGAGGCGGTCGGACAACGGCGCCAGCACCGAGTCGGGGACGTCCTCGACGTAGCTGCGGCCGGCGTTCAGCGCCTCGACCTTGGCGGGGTCGGAGTCGAGGCCGACCACGTCCTGCCCGGCCTCGGCGAAGGCGACCGCCAGTGGCAGGCCGACGTAACCGAGGCCGACTATCCCAATCCGGGGGGTCATCGGCGCAAGTCTAGGCGGCGTCTCAGAACGCCCCGTGGCGGCCCTCGCCGCCGGCGAAGCGGGCGGCGCCGCGGACGGCGACCTCGAGCACCTCGTTGCCGAGGCTCGCCTCGAGCGCCAGGCCCTCGGCGAGGGGAAGGCCGAAGCCCTCGATCGCGCCGCGGCGGTCGGAGAGCATCGTCTCCTGCGGGAAGGAGGCGATCCGCTCGGCCAGCTCCAGGGCTCGATCGAGGTGCGCGCCGGGCGCGACGACCTCGTTGACGAGGCCGATCCGGTGCGCCTCCTCGGCCTCGACCGGACGGCCGGTGAGGATCAGCTCCAGCGCCCGGCCCATGCCGACGACGCGCGGCAGGCGCTGGGTCCCGCCGTCGAGCAGCGGCACCCCCCAGCGGCGCTCGAAGAGGCCGAAGGTCGAGCCCTCGGTGGCGATCCGCATGTCGCACCAGAGCGCCAGCTCGACCCCGCCCGCCAGGCACCAGCCGTCGACGGCGGCGATCGCAGGCTTCGACGGCGTCAGGCGGGTCGGCCCCATCGGCCCGTCCGGGTTCGTGACGTCGAGGTTCATCGCCTTCAGGTCGGCGCCGGCGCAGAACGCCTCGCCGCCGGCTCCGGTGAGGACGAGGACGCGCGCCTCATCATCGGCCTCGAAATCCCTCAGGCCCTGGCGGAAGAGCTCGGCCGTGGCCGCGTCGACCGCGTTGCGGCGATCGGGCCGTTCGATCGTCAGCACCGCGGCCGCCCCGACCCGCTCGTAGCGAAGCTCGTCGCTCACGGGCTCATCCTCTCAGAGGCGGGAGCGGGCGGGCTAGTCGCGGCGTACCTCCGGGTCTCGCATGCGACGCCGTGCTCCCGGGTGCGTCCCGGCACGCGGCGCGGAGGGCAGGTGCTCCGCAGCCGCCGCGAAAGCTAGGGGCCGGGTCGGACATCGACCCGGCGGAGGAGGAGAACGAAAAACGCGACCGGTGATGGCGCTCGTAGCCTGCCTGCGCGTAGCCTTCGCGCTCGAAGCTCGTTGCGCCACCTTCGAGATGGTGTCCCACTTGGCTTCCGTGGGGCCTCTCTCTCCCGGTCGCAATGCGAACTTAGCGCGGCCCCCCGGCGGAGCGCAAGGGGGGCGCCGACGACGATTCCGCAAACTCCGGAAATTTGCGTCGCTCTTGGCGTCCGAGTGCCGGCTATACGGTCGCCTGCGATGAGCGACCCGCTCGATGCGTCTCGGAGGAGGGCGCGACGCAACGTGGTGCTGACCGCGGCCATCGCCGGGCTCGGCGGGCTGCTGTTCGGCTACGACACCGGCGTCATCGCCGGGGCGCTGCTCTTCATCAAGGGGGACTTCGACCTCGGCAGCTTCGCGCAGGGCCTGGTCGTCGCGGCGGTCCCGATCGGGGCGGTCGGGGGGGCCGCGTTCGCCGGGCCCGCCGCCGACACCTACGGTCGGCGTTTGATGATCCTCGCCGCCGCCGGGATCTTCATCGTCGGGGCGCTGATAAGCGCCGCCGCGCCGGGGGTCGAGGTGCTGGTCGCGGCGCGGATCGTGATCGGCGTCGCGATCGGGCTCGCCTCGGCGGCCGCCCCGGTCTACATCTCCGAGGTGGCGCCGCCCGAGAGCCGCGGGCGGCTGGTCAGCTTCTTCCAGCTCGCGGTGACGATCGGGATCCTCGTCGCCTACCTGGTCGGCCTCGCCTTCGATCACAGCGAAGCCTGGCGCTGGATGCTCGGGCTCGGCTGCGTGCCGGCCCTGGCCCTCGCCTTCGGGATGTGGCGGATGCCGCAGAGCCCGCGCTGGCTGGTGATGAGCGGCGATGACTTCGCCGCCCGGGCGACCCTGGCCAAGATCCGCGTCGACGACCCCGACACGATCGATCGCGAGATCGAGGAAATCAAAGACAGCATCGACGACAAGCCGGGCGCCTGGAGCGAGCTGCTCCAACCCGTCGTCAAAGCCGCGCTCGTGGTCGGCATCGGGCTGGCGATCCTGCAGCAGGTCACCGGGATCAACACGGTCATCTACTACGCGCCGACGATCGTCGAATACACCGGCGTCGACTCCTCGGCCGGCTCGATCCTCGCCGCCGTCGGGGTCGGCGTCATCAACGTCGGCTTCACGGTCCTCGCCTTGCGCCTGCTCGACCGCGCCGGGCGCCGCACGCTGCTGATGATCGGCGTCAGCGGCATGGTCGTCTCGCTCTTCGCCCTCGGCGCCGCCTTCAAGATCTCCGGTGGCGGCAGCACCCTGGGATCGGTCGTCGCGATCGGCAGCCTGATGACCTACGTGGCCTCCTTCGCGATCAGCCTCGGACCGATCTTCTGGCTCCTCAACGCGGAGATCTACCCGCTCAGCGTCCGCAGCAAGGCCGCCGGCCTGGGGACGATGGCGAACTGGACCTTCAACTTCATCGTCTCGCTCACCTTCCTGCTGCTGATCGAAGCGCTCGGGGAAAGCGGGGCCTTCTGGTTCTACGGATGCGTCGGCATCCTCACCCTGATCTTCTGCTGGAAGCTGGTGCCGGAGACGAAGGGCAAACACCTGGAGGACATCCAGGCGTACTTCCAGGAACGCGTGGATAGGAAGTCAAGCGGCGACTCCTCCGCTACAGCGCGGGCACGCTAGATATAACCGGGAGCCTCGTGCCCGCGCTTACGCGTCCGGCGCCGTCGCATCCTGAATAAGAGCGCCGCCTCCTCCGCTTCCGCCCCCGCGTCCGGGGGCGGCTTTGGCTTACCCTCAGGCCATGCGCATCGACGAAATCATCGCCTCAGAGCGGCCGACCTTCTCGGTCGAGTTCTTCCCTCCCAAGTCCGAGGAGGCGACCGAGCAGCTCTACGCCACCGCCCGCTCGCTGCGTGAGCTCGAGCCCGACTTCGTCTCGGTCACCTACGGCGCCGGGGGCGGCACCCGCGAGGGGACGGTCGAGATCACCCGGGCGCTGAAGGACGAGCACGGCTTCGAGACGATGGCGCACCTCAGCTGCGTCGGCGAGACCCGGGAGGGGCTCGGCGAGACGCTCGACCGGATCCAGGCGGCCGGGATCGAGAACGTCTTCGCGCTGCGGGGCGACCCGCCGCGGGGTGAATCCGACTTCGTCCAGCCCGAGGGCGGGCTCGGCAGCGCCGCCGAGCTCTCCGAGTTCATCACCGAGGGCTGGGACTTCACCGTCGGCGGCGC
Source organism: uncultured Solirubrobacterales bacterium (assembly GCA_963795295.1). Taxonomy (GTDB): domain Bacteria; phylum Actinomycetota; class Thermoleophilia; order Solirubrobacterales; family 70-9; genus VRUE01. Next base: position 596,475 of record CAWCHE010000001.1, on the reverse strand, counting down.
CTGCTTCCCCGAGGTCCACCCCGAGGCCCCAAACCTGGAGACGGACCTCGCCTACCTGAAGACGAAGGTCGAGTCGGGGGCGTCGTTCCTGATCACCCAGCTCTTCTTCGACAACCAGGTCTACTTCGACTTCGTCGCCGCCGCCCGCGAAATCGGGATCGACGTTCCGATCCTCGCCGGCGTCATCCCGGTCGCGACCTTCGCCCAGACGAAGCGGATCTGCGACCTCTGCGACGCCTCGATCCCGTCCCGGCTCGAAGCCGCGTTCATAGCCGCCGAAGGGGACGAGCGCGCCGAGTTCGAGCTCGGGATCGCGTTCGCGGCGCAGCAGTGCTCGGAGCTTCTGCTCCGAGGGGCGCCGGGGATCCACTTCTACGCGCTGAACCGGGCGCCGGCTACCCGTGCGGTGCTCGGCGCCCTGCAGGCGGCGCGGCCCTGGGAGCGAGCGGGCGACGACGCCCTCTCGAAAGCTGACTAAACTGCCGGACCCGCATGGCTAACCGCAGGGAAGAAGAGAGGGAGCGGCTCCGGGAAGCGCGCGAAGAGGCGGAGAAGAAACACGCCGGCTCCGAGCGCAAACGGCTGATGCTCGGCTACGGCGTCGCCGGAGTGATCGGCCTGATCGTGATCGTCGGCATCGTGGTCGCGATCACCTCGAGCGGCGGCGGCAGCTCAGGGGGCGCCCACATCAACACCCAGAGCGGCTCGACCAACGGGATCCAGCCGGACAACCGCGCCGGCGCGCAGCTCGCCACGATCCACCAGGTGAACCTGCAGAAAGCCGCCAAGGCCGCCGACTGCGTGCTGCAGCTCAAGCTCAAGGACGAGGGCCACCACCACATCCCGCCCGGCTCCAAAGCGCCCGACTACAAGACGAACCCGCCGACCTCCGGCAACCACGTCGAACCCCCCTTCCAGCAGGCCGACGGCGCCTACAGCGAAATGCCGCTGCCGATCGACATGGTCCACTCGCTCGAGCACGGGCGGATGGAGATCCAGTACAGCCCCGACCTTCCCGAAGACGCCCAGCTCGAACTGAAGGGCCTCTACGAAACGATGTACGCGGCGACGCTGCTCTTCCCGAACGAAGAAATGCCCTACGAAGTCGCGGCGACGACCTGGACGAATCTGCTCGGCTGCAAGAAGTACGAGGGCACGAAGACCCTCGAAGCGATCGCAGCCTTCGGCAAGGCGACCTGGGGCAAGTACGGCGGCGAGGACCCGCGGGCCTTCACATTCACCGGCCCGACGCCCGAAGAACCGAAGTTCTAGTCCCCGGCCCGGTAGGCCGGGAAGAAGTCGCCCGCGTCGCGGCCGGCGGAGAGCCGCTCGTAGGCGTCCCGGTCGCAGACCAGCTCTGAGGTGTGCCACGGCTCCTCGCGGTTGGCGAAGCCGCGCTTGAACTCCTCGAGGCGATCGCCGGCGACGATGCCGCCGCCGAGGTTGAGCGGCAGCGCCAGCTCGGCCGAGAGCTCGACCAGCGCGGCGACGATGCTCTTCATCGGCGAGTCGCGCAGGTGCGAGTCGGCGCTGCCGCTGAGGTAGTAGTGGAGGAAGCCGTCGCTGCGGACGGCGACCGAGCCCGCCGCGACCTCCCCGTCGGGAGCCAGCGCCAGCGCCAGCCAGGCGACGTCAGACTCGAGGATGCGGGCGAAGTAGCGCTCGCCGAAGAAGTAGCGCTCGCCGGCGCCGGCGCGGCGCATCGTCTGCTCGTAGGCGGCGAGGAAGCCGGCCCGTTGGCCCGGGCTCGTCTCCGGCCCGGGGACGAGGCGGAGCTCGTAACCGCGGCGCTCGTTCCTGCGGATCTGCTGGCGATCGCTCATCCGGCTCTTGGCGGGCAGCGCCGGGTCGGCGATCTGGACCAGCGCCCGCCGCCGGGCGCCGGCGAGCGGCGGCGGGTCCTCGAGGGTGTGGCGGATGAAGGCGCTGACAAGCCCGGACGGGGCGAGGTCGACGGCGGCCGGGTCGACCGACGTCGCCATGCTCGAGCCGAAGCCCGGGTACCCGTAGGGAGAGATCGCGTCGCGCTCGGGCCCGGCGCCGATCTCTCGGACGATCAGCGGCGCCAGCAGCTCGCCGCCCCCGGCCTCGATCCGCAGGGTGTGGGTGACGCCCTCCGCGTCCAGAAACGGGCGCGAGCGGAAGAAGTGGTCGCTCACCGCCGCCTCGCCGCGGTCGTCGAGCAGCTCGGCGGCTGCGATCGGCGCGCTCACCCCAATAGTCCCGCGGCGGCGGCGCGGAACTCGTCGGGGGAGACGGCCCAGATCTCGAGCTCGAAGGGCTCGCCGTCGCGCTCGCCCTTCTCGGCCAGGGTTTCGACGTAGCGCCAGCCGAGGCCGGTGACGGTGCGCTTCGCCGCTTCGTTGAAGGCGGGGATCTCCCCGTAGACCCGGTCGGCGCCGAACTCGTCGAAGGCCTTGGCGATCGTCAGCGCCTCGGCCCGGCGCCCGACCCCGCTGCGGCGCAGTTCATCGCCGATCAGCGCCCCCAGCTCGGGGCCGCTCTCGCGGGAGAGCCCGTAGAGCGCCGTGAAGCCGACCGGCTCCTCGTGCCCGGCGACGACGATCGCGTACTTGCGGTCCTCGCCCGCCTCGTCCATCGCCCGGGCGACCCACGCTTCGGCTTCCTCCAAGGAGAAGCTCTGGCGCTGGACGACCAGGGTCCTGGTCGCGGCCTGGTTGTTGAACCAGCGGTGGACGGCGGCTGCGTCGCCGGGCTCGAAGGGCCGCAGGGTCACCTCGAGGCCTCCGCTCACGGCTAGACCTCGATCGTGACCGGCTCCGCGGCGCTGAGCCAGCGGACGCGGTCCTCGATCCCGGCCTCGGCGAAGGCGCTCTCGACCTCCGGGCGCTGCTGGCGGAAGTGCTTCCAGCCCTCGTAGTGGAGCGGGACCAGCGTGGTCAGCTCGAACTCGCGGGCGACACGGACCGCCTCGGCCGCGTTCATCGTGTAGCGGGCGGGGCCGGAGATCGGGAAGCGGACGCCGCCGAGGTGGACGATCGCGGTGCCGACGTCGAAGCGCTCGGCGACCTTCGGAATGCCGCCGAAGTAGACCGTGTCGCCGGTGATCCAGACGGCGCCCTCGCGCTGGCCCTCCCACTCGAGGACGAAGCCGACGACCTCGCCGACGATCGGCCGGCTCAGCGGCGGGCCGTGGCGGCAGGGGGTCGCGGTGATCTCCACCTCGACCCCCTCGGGTGAGGTCAGCGTGGTCGAGCTCCCAGGGCGCGAGGCCGAGCGAGTTGCCGCCGAGGCGGCGGGATCCGGCGGGGGTCGTGATCACCGTCCCCGCCGAGGGCAGCATCGCGCGGCCGGCCTCGTCGAGGTTGTCGTCGTGGTGGTCGTGGCTGAGCAGGACGGCGTCGATCGAGCCCAGCTCGCGAGGGCGCCAGCGCCGGGTCCTGGAGCTTGTCCGAGGAGGTCCCCCAGCCGAATTGTAGTGGCGGCCGGCCTGGTCGAAGGTCGGGTCGGTCAGCAGCCGCAGGCCGCCGACCTCGAGCAGTGCGGTCGGCCCTCCGACGTAGGTGATCTTCAGCGGCGCCATCGATTCCTCGAGGCCCAACCCTAGTCCGGAGCGAGGCCGTGGCCGGTGACGAGCAGCCAGACCGTCTTCAGGAGGATGCGGACGTCGAGCCTGGGACCGCGGTGGTCGACGTACCAGCGGTCGAGCTCGATCCGCTCCTCCCAGGGGATTCCGGCGCGGCCCTGGACCTGGGCCCAGCCGGTGATCCCGGGCAGGACCTCGTGGCGGCGGTGCTGGGCGGGCGAGTACTCGGAGACCTGGGCGGGGATCGTCGGGCGCGGGCCGACGATCGCCATCTCGCCGCGAAGGACGTTGACGAGGTTCGGGATCTCGTCGAGCGAGGTCCGCCGCAGGACCCTGCCAGCGGCGGTGACGCGGGGGTCCTCGCGGCCGACGACTGTGCCGACGCCGACCGGGTCGGAGCCCTGGACCATCGTCCGCAGCTTCAGCATCTCGAACTCTCGCCCGCCGAGGCCGACGCGGCGCTGGCGGTAGAGGACCGGGCCGCGGCTGCCGAGCCGGATCGCGACCGCGGCGATCAGGAGGACGGGCGAGAGGACCACGAGCGCGGCGGCGGCGAGGGCGATGTCGAAGGCGCGGGGCATCTCGCTACCGGGTCCCCTCCGCCTTCTCCCAGGCTCCCGGGGCGCCGCGGCGGAGGCGGTCCCAGAGCCCGGCCGCGATCGAGATCGTGGTCAGCGCGTAGTAGCGGGCGAAGCGGAACGGCGCCAGCGGGACGGCGGCGCCGAGCAGGGCGGCCGCGATCACGGCGAGCTGGACGGCGAAGGTCAGCGCGTAGATGGCCCCTTGGCCGAGCAGGGCGAGGTTGGCGGCGAGCGCGAGCAGGTGCAGGAAGGGGGTCAGGTAGCGCAGCAGCCGGTGGGAGAAGAGCTCGAAGGCGTAGAGCGGCGAGTAGCCCCGCGGGTGCAGCATCCCCTCGCCGACGACGATGTCCCAGATGCCGACCATCATCCTTCGTTTGCGGGCGAACTCCCCCTCCACCGTCGGGACCATCTTCTCCTCCGCCTGCGCCGCCGGCACGTAGAGCGAGCGCAGCCCGCGCTTCTCGAGGGCGAACGGGAAGGAGAGGTCGTGGCTGCCCGAGGCCGGCAGCGGCGCGAAGGCATCGCGCCTGACGGCGTAGATGGCGCCGTTGCCGGCGGTGACGCCGGCGAGCGAGGACTCCATCTCCCGGACCGCCATCTCGTAGCGCCAGTAGGCGCCCTCGAGGTTGCCCCCCTCGGGGTCCCTGAAGCGGACCTGGCCGCATGCGTAGCCGACGGCCGGGTCGGCAAAGGCGTCGACGAGCCGGCGCAGAGCCCCCGGCTCCCAGGCGCTGTTGGCGTCGGAGAAGGCGAGGATCTCGCCGGAGGCTTGCTCGGCGCCGGCGTTCTGAGCGATCACCTTGCCGCCCCGCGGCAGGTCGAGGACGTGGTCGGCGCCGGCGTCCCGGGCCCGCTCGACGGTCGCGTCGCCGGAGCCGTCGGAGGCGACGATCAGCTCGAGCCGGTCCCGCGGGTAGTCGAGCGCCAGCGCGTTGGCGACCTTCGCCGCGATCACCTCCTCCTCGTCGTAGGCGGCGACGATCAGGCTGACCCGCGGCTCGGGGTCCGCGAGGTGGGGCCTCTCCTTCGTCCAGGGCCGAAGGAGCCGGACGAGCGCGGCGAGGACCAGCGGATAGCCGAGGTGGGCGTAGAGGATCAGGCCGGCGCTCAGCCAGAAGAGGATCGCGACGACGGTCATCGCGCCAGCAGCTCCTCGTAGAGGTCGATCGTCTGCGCCGCGATCGCCGGCCAGGAGTGGGGGCCGGCGGCGGCCACCGCTCGCGCCGCGGCCGCCAGCTCCTCGCGGGCGCCCTCGTCATCGATCAGCTCGGCGAGGGCGGCGGCCAGCGCCGCCGCGTCCTCGGGCGGGACGAGGCGCGCCGCGCCGGTCGCCGCCACCTCGGGGAAGCCGCCGACGGCGCTGAGGACGATCGGCTTGCCGAAGGCGAGCCCCGCGTAGAGGACTCCCGAATGCTCGATATCGCGGTAGGGCAGGACCAGCACGTCGGCGCGGCGCATGATCGCCGGGATCTCGGCGTCCTCGACGAAGCGCGGCAGGAAGCGGACCCGGCCCGGGGCGTCAGCGGCGAGCGCCCGCAGCGGCTCGATGTCCATGCGGGGGTTGCCGACGACCCAGAGCTCGGCGCCGCGCAGCCGCGCGAAGGCCTCGAGCAGGACGTCGATCCCCTTGTACGGGCGCAGCAGGCCGAAGAAGAGGATCACCGGTCCCGTGGCGCCCTCGAGCTCCGGCGGCAGCGGCATCTCGGAGGGCAGCCGGGTCAGGTAGTCGAAGGCGCCGTGGGGGATCGTCCTGACCCGGGCGGGGTCGAGGCCGACCTCCTCTCGCAGGCGGGCGGCGCCGTGCTCGGAGTGGGCGATGACCGCGTCCATGCGCCCGAAGAGGCGGCGCGCGCTCGCGACCTGGCGCCTGGTCGGGCGCGGCGGCAGGATGTAGTGGGCGGTCATCACCCGCGGCCGCGCCGGCGGCAGGAGGCGGGCGTCGAGCGACGGGACCGCCAGCCACTGGTAGTGGACGACGTCCGCCCGCCGGGTCGCGCGGCGCAGGCGCAGCATCCCCGGCAGGTGCTCCGCGAGCCTGGCCGCGCGGCGGCCGAGGCCGCCGGGATCGCGGCGGGAGCTGCCGCGGTAGAAGAGCTCCTCGACCCGATAGCCGCGGGCCTCGGGGACCGGGCCGTAGGAGAAGCGGCTGGTCAGCAGCTCGACCTCGGCGCCCTCGGCGGCGAGCGCCGCCGCCAGGGAGCGGTCGTAGGGTGGCGTGAACGCCGAAGGATCGACCAGCTGTACGTGCATCGAGGCCGATTATCGTGGCGGCGTGGAGCCAATGCTCTCCTACTGCGTGGTGAACACGAACGGCCGCGAGGACCTGCTGGCCTGCCTCGACGCGATCGAGCGCACCGATCCCGACGATCTGGAGAGCGAGGTGCTCGTCCTCGACAACGCCTCCGACGACGGCTCGGCCGAGGCGGTTGTCTCGCTTGGCGGCGAGATCCGCCTGCTCGCGCTCGAGCGGCGGGTCGGCAAGGCGGAGAACGACTCGACTCTGCTGCGCGAGGCGCGCGGGCGCTACTGCCTGCTCCTCAACGAGGACTCCGAGCTGCAACCGGGTGCGGCGGCGGCGCTGGTCGCGGCGCTCGAGGCCGACCCCACGGCCGCCGCGGCCGGAGCCCAGCTGCTCGACTCGGGCGGCAGTCCCGTCCCCTGCGCCTGGCGCTTCCCCGGGGTCGGCACCGCCCTCGCCGGAGCGCTCTTCCTCCACCGCCTCCTCACCGTCCAGAGCGGCGGCCAGGTGACCAGGCGCGTCGATTGGGCCCAGTCGAGCGCCCTGATGGTGAGGCGTGAGGCGGCGGCGGCGGTCGGCTACCTCGACCCGGAGTTCTTCGTCTACTACGACGAGTGCGACTTCTGCAAGCGCCTCGCCGATGGCGGCCGTCATACCCTTCTCGTCCCCGCCGCCGAGGCCGTCCACCACGACCAGCTCTCGACCGACCTCGGGGCCGGGCTGCCGCGGATCGTCGAGTTCCACCGCAACCGCGATCTCTACATGAGAAAGCACCACTCGCGGCCGGCGGCGTTCGCGGTCCGTGTCCTGACCGCCTGGTCCTACGCCGTGCGGGCGCTGGTGGCAACGGTCATTCCGGGCCACCCGGCCGCGGTCTACCGGGCCCACGCCCGCCAGGCGCTATTCCCCGGCCGCGGCGAGTCGATCCGCGACAGGGCCGAGGGCCGCATCTAAAGCGCGCCCATCAAGTTCTCCATGTGAGGCGTGGAGAACTTGATGAGCGAGGCGGAGTCGGGGCTCAGGCGCGCATGTCCTCGTCGAGCAGCTCGGCCTCGTTCGCGGCGGGGATCGACCCGTCCACCGCGGCTTCGCGTTCGGTAGCGGCGCGGACTCGCTCGAACAGGTCGACCGGGTGGCGCAGCATCGCCAGCCACCCCCGCTCCTCCGCCGTGAAGAAGCCGCCGAGGAGGAGGGCGAGCGGGTAGGCGAGCCAGAGCGCGCCGCGGGCGAGGAGGCCGACGAGGCCCTCGGTCGGGGCCAGCCATTCCCCGAGGCCGACCAGCGCCGCCGAGAAGAGCAGGACCCGGAGCAGGCGGCCCCATTCGTAGGGGACCGGGAAGAGGCGCTGGGTGAAGACGTACATCAGGGCGACGACGACGACGTAGGAGGCGACCAGCGCGAGCCCGGCGCCGACGATGCCGAGCGGCGGGACGAGGGCGAGGTTGAGCGCGACGTTGGCGACCAAAGCGGCTCCCGTCGCCGGGAAGTTGAACTCGGTCCGGCCCGTTCTGCCGAGGATCACGAGCAGCACCATGTAGAGGGCGTAGAGGGTGACCCCGGTGGCGATCAGGCCGATCGCTTCGTGGGCGCCGTAGAACTCCGGCGCGGCCAGCAGCCTCACGATCCAACGCGAGAAGAGCCACATCGCGGTGACGACGAAGGCGCAGCCGGCGACGAACCAGGTGACGACAGCGGCGTAGGCGCGGCGCGCCTCGTCGTCGTCGCGGATCGAGTAGGCGATCGGGGGCCAGGCGAGCTGGAAGCCGCGGACGAGGACGTTGACCCCCTGGGCGAACTTGACCGCCAGCGAGTAGAGCCCCGCCTCCGCGAGGCCGGCGGCGCGGACGAGGATGATCCGGTCGACGAAGTTGAGCAGGTAGAGGGAGAGCTCGGCCGGCATCGTCGGCAGGCCGAAGCGCATCAGCCGGCGCAGGAGGCCGGAGTCGAAGCGGAGCGAGAGCCGGCGGCGGTGGACGAGGATCAGGCCGAGGACGAAGGCGGCGCCGCTCGCGTAGCTGCCGAGCAGCAGCCCGCGGGCGCCCTCATCGCGGCCGACGACGAGGATCACCGTCAGCCCGATCGCGCTGAGGACGCTGAGCAGCGTCGTCGTGAAGTAGGCGCGGGCCCGCTCCTCGAGGCGGAAGAGGGTGAGCAGGTACTCGTAGAGGGTCAGCACCCAGAGGCCGCCGATCGCGATCCGGGCGAGTTCGGGGTCGGGGTGGACGAGCAGGGCTTCGGAGATCGGGCCCGCCAGCGGCAGGGCCAGCAGCGCCGCGGCGGTCGCGAGCCAGAAGAGGGCGGCGAACGAGGTCGAGACGACGGCCGCCGGGTCCTCGCCGTCCTTGTAGTAGAAGCGGAGCAGCGCCTCGATCGTGCCGAGGCGGACGATGATGCTGGCGGCGACCACCGCGGCGAACATGACCTCGGCGGCGCCGTAGTCGGCGGGCGTCAGGTAGCGCGTGTAGAGCGGCAGCAGGGCGACCGCGATCAGCTTCGAGAAGACGCTCGCCGCCGTGTAGGCGGCCCCCGTGGTCGCCAGGCGGCGCAGGTAGCCCGACACAGCCCGACCCTACGCCGGGTCGCGGACCGGGGCGGCTGCCAGCGAGACTCCGACGGCCAGAAGCACCCAAGCTATGGGGTCCTCATAGAACCCGGCGTACGCCATCGTGTGAACCAGCAGGGCTATGAATGAGGCGAGCACCGCCGCTCGGGCGGCGGGTCCTGTCACGGATGAGGAGGGGGCGCTGCGGGCGGGGGCGTCCTCGACCCCCTCCTCATCCGCGCCACCCGCCGCACGTGCGAATAGGCCAGACGCCATCGTCCAGAGCGCGGCGACGAGCAGAGCTACATAAGCAGCCAAACCGGCGATCCCCTGCTCGGCGGCGATCGTGATCGGCTCGGTGTGGGAGACGGAGACCGGGACCTTGCTGACATTGACATGCTCGCGGTAGGCCTTTGGGAACGAACCGGAGCCGTACCCGTATACCGGGCGCTGGGCGAAGAGGTGGATGCCGCCGGAGACGAGGTTGGCACGGCCGCTGGTGTCGATGTTGATGCGGTCGGTGCTGATCCTGGAGCCGCCGGCGAGGGTGACGACGAGGACCCCGGCGACGGCGGCCAGGGCGACGGCGGCGATCGTCCAGCGCAGGCTCCAGCGCAGCGCAGCGAGGACCGCGAGGCCGGCGAGCAGCGCCGCGAAGCTCGACTGCGAGAAGGTCGGCGCCAGGCCGATCCAGAGGAGCGCGACCAGCCCCGCGAGCAGCCACCGGTCACGCCTCTCCCGGGCCCAGAGCAGCGCCGCCATCGCGGTCACGATCACCAGCGCCAGGTAGCGGCCGTAGACGTTCGGGTCCCAGAAGACCGAGTTGACGCGGAAGTAGGTGTGGAATTCGTTCGAGCGGATCACCTGGTCGTTCCAGAACAGGCTGCGGGTCGCCCACTCGATCGAGCCGATCAGGACGAAGGCGGCGGCCTCGACGGCGAGCACCCAGAGGACGAGTGTCAGGAGCCGGCGGTCCCAGGTCACGTCCCGCAGGAGGGCGTACACGAGCGAGAACGGGACGAAGAAGAAGCAGACGTCCTGGAGGCCTTTGGAGAAGTCGGATGAGTAGATGGTCTGGAGGGCGTAGAGGACGACTACGGCTGCCAGGATTCTTGGGAGCCAGACGAGGGGGAAGCGGCTGGCGGGGCCCGTCGCGGAACCAGGGGGGCCTGCGGGCGGGGGCGGGGCCTCCGTTCTCGGCCCCCCTGATCCCGCGCCACCCGCCAGAGGGATCCCGCGGCCAGACTTCCAAGAATTGAAAGCGATCGAAAGCACTCCTCCCGCAATTACGAGATAGAGAGGGACTAGGAGGTTTGCCGTGTCTCCTCCGGCGTGGAGGGGGACTCGGAAGGGGAGGGCGGCGATTATGGCCAGGGGGAGCAGGGTCGGCCAGCGGCGGAAGGTGAGGGCGAGGCCGGCTGAGACGGCGACCGCGAGGGCGGCGAGGAGGACGAGCCGGGCGGTGTTGTCGCGGAGGTCGACGATCGCGCGGGAGTGCCACTGGTCGCCGAGGATCAGGGCCGGGAAGAGGACGAGGGCGGCGACCATCGCCGCCGAGCGAGCCCGGCCGGCGGGCAGCAGGATCGCCGCGGCCGCTGCGCCGGCCGCGATCAGGACCCCGGCGCCGGCCAGGAAGTCGCTCAAGGCCGCTGCCGCCCGTCGTGCGCGGCGCACTCACCGACGGGACGGCGTGGGGCGCTGTGCAGGCGGATCGTCCCGGGCGGGACCAGCACCCGTTCCTGGCCGAGCAGCTTCACCCGCAGCTTGTAGCGACCCGGCGGCGCGACCCCGTGTCGACGGCGGCGCCCGTCCCAGTAGTACGTGAAGAAGTGGTAGCGCTTGAGGAACTGGCCGCGGGCGAGGGTGACGACGACCCTGCCGCCGGGCTTGACCACCTGGACGACCGCGTGATCGGACTGGGTGACGCGGAAACGGATCCGAACCCTGTCGAAGCGGCAGTCGCCATTCGGCGAGAAGCCGCGGGCGGGAGGCGCGTAGCGGTGGAGCCGGGGGACCGCGACGAAGGTGACCCGATCGAGCACCAGCGGGTCGCGCTTCAGCCGCTGCGACCAGGCGAAGGCAGCCAGAGTGGCGAGGACCAGGAGCGCGAAGACGGCGCCCGCGAAGCTAACCCGTCGACGAGGCATGATCCTCGCCGATCACCGCCGCGACGGGCGCCCCTTCGGCCACCGCGGCGACGTCGGCCGTCATCGTCCGCACCCGTTGGATGTCGAGCAGCTGGGCGACCATGTGCGCCTCCTTGCCGTGCCCGCTCTTGTACATCACTTCGCTTTCTTCGAAGGCGGTGTCGGTGTTGGTGACCACGCCCAGCTTGAAGCCGCTGCGCTCGACCTGGTCGCCGAAGCTGGCGGCGAGGTTCGGGGTCGCGGTCCCGTTGAGGACGGCGACTTCGACTTCGGCCGGCTTCACCGCCGCGGCGCTCTTCTTGCCTCCCTTGGTGTCATCGCTGCCGCCGACCCCGTGCACCACCGCGTAGGCGACGCCGCCGCCGATCAGGAGGACGAGGAGGAAGATCGCGACCAGGAAGCCGGGCTCGGCGAGCCGAGAACGGCCGCCGGATACGCCGGCTTTGAGGCGCTCGCCGCGGGTCAGTTCGGGCAGGCCGGCCTCGCGGCGCTCGCGGCGCGTCTCGCGCAGATCGGCGGCTGCGCGCTCCTCCTCCCGGGCCTCCTCCAGACGGCGGATCTCCTCGGCGCGGGCCGCGGCCGCCTCCGAGGTCGACTCCTTGCGCTCGGCGTCACGCTCCGGTGCCGAGCCGGCCCATTCGCGCAGGCGGCGGAGGTCGCGGCCCTGGGTGAACACGAGCAGGGCGAGGACGGCAAGGCCGATGAACGCGGCCAAGCCGGCGAAGGCGCCGATTTCCATCAATAAGTGACGCAAGTGGCTGCGTGAGGCTACTCGTCGGAGACGACCGTCGCCGCGTCCTCACCCGGAGCGGTGATCATCGACACCACACGTTCGGCGAGGTTCGCCTCGTCACCGGCCATCACCAGGTGCTCGAGCGAATTCAGGGTGCTCTCGATCCAATCGGAGTCGAGGGGCTGCTCACGCACCGCGCGCTGGATCCTCCTCGCGGCGGTCGGCTGGGCGCTCTCGCCCTGTCCGAAGAGCTCCTCGTGCAGCTTCTCCCCCGGCCGCGGCTGGGTGAACTCGACGGCGATGTCGGCCTCCGGCTCGTAGCCCGCGAGCCGGATCATGTTGTGCGCCAGGTCGAGGATCCTCACCGGCTCGCCCATGTCGAGGACGAAGACCTCGCCCTTGCCGGTGCCGATGTCGCCGGCCCGGATCACCATCTGCACGGCCTCCGGGATCGTCATGAAGTAGCGGGTCATGTCGGGATGGGTGACGGTGACCGGGCCGCCGCGCTCGATCTGGCGGCGGAAGATCGGGACGACGCTCCCGGACGAGGCGAGCACGTTGCCGAAGCGGACCGCGGCGAAGCGCGTCCCCGGATGTTTGTTCCCGGCCGCCTCGACGATCCACTCGGCCATCGCCTTCGAGGCGCCCATCACGGTCTTCGGGTTGCACGCCTTGTCGGTCGAGATCAGGACGAAGCGCTCGACCTTGGAGGCGGCGGCGGTCTCGGCCGTGATCCGGGTCGCGATCGCGTTGTTGCGGACCGCCTCCAGCGGGTTGGCCTCCATCAGCGGCACATGCTTGTAGGCGGCGGCGTGGAAGACGACCGCCGGCTTGAAGCGCTGCATCACCTCGAGCATCCGGTGCGGCTCCTTGCAGTCGGCCAGGACCGACTCGACGCTCGTGAAGTGGCGCTCCTCGACCATCTCGCGGTCGATCTGGAAGAGGTTGTCCTCGGCGTGGTCGAGCATCACCAGCAGCCGCGGCTTGACCTGGGCGATCTGGCGGCAGAGCTCGGAGCCGATCGAGCCGCCGGCGCCGGTGACGAGGACGATGCGGTCGCGCAGGTAGGCACCGACCCGGTCGAGCTCGCGGACGATCGGGTCGCGGCCGAGGACGTCCTCGACGCGGACCTCGCGCAGCTGCTTGTTGAGCTGGACCCCGCCCCGCAGCAGCTCGAAGACGGTCGGCAGCGTGCGAACGCGGATCTCGCGGTCGCGGCAGGCGACGACGACCTTGGCGCGCAGGGTCCCGGGGGCCGAGGGGATCGCGATCACCACCTCGTCGGGCTCGGTCTCGTCGAGGATCTCGTCGATCTTGCTGGTCGGGCCGAGGACCTTGAGGCCGCCGGACATCCGCATCCCGCGCTTGCGGGGGTCGTCGTCGACGAAGCCGATCGCGGTCGAGCCCAGCCTCGGGTTGAGCTGCAGCTCACGGACGACCATCTGCCCGCCGGAGCCGGCGCCGACGATCAGGACCTCGTTCTTCGGGACGCGGGCGCCGCGCGAGGGCCGCTCGACGATCAGCCTCACCGCGAGCCGGGCCCCGGCGATCAGGAGCAGGGTGAGGATGAAGTCCATCACCGCGACCGAGCGCGGCAGGTTGTGGGCGAACGGCCGCAGGACGGTGAAGGCGACGACGAGGATCGCGCTGGAGACGGCGACCGCGCGGACGATCAGGAGGAAGTCGCGGCCGCTGACGTATCGCCACCACTTTTGGTAGAGGCCGAAGGCGGCGAAGATGACGATCTTGCCGACGATGACGAAGCCGACCGCCTGGGCGAAAAGGACCTGATAGCGGTGCGGGAGGCCGTCCTGGTCGAGAAAGCGCAGCCTGAAGGCTAGATAGAAGGCCAGCGAGACCAGAGCCGCATCGGCGAGGACCTGGAGCACGCGGTTGCGATAGACGGGGTGATTCAACCGGCGCATGGGGAGGGCCCCAGTTTAGACCGTGAACTCTCTAGGATCACGATTCCTCGCTGCCCGTGCACCCAATCGTCTACGCCGACATCACGCGGCCCGATCGTCGACTTCTGCGTCAACGTGATCGACGACACCGGGCTCGCCGGGATCTTCCTCCTGATGGGGGCGGGGAGCGCCTGCATACCGATCCCGAGCGAGGCGGTGATGCTGTTCGCCGGATTCAACGTCTCCAACGGCGACCAGACCCTGATCGGGATCACCCTGGCGGGCCTGGCCGGGAACATGGTCGGCTCCTGGCTCACCTACGCGATCGGCTACTACGGCCGCATCGACCTGCTCGAGCGCAACAGGCTGATCCACCTCAGCCCGGCGCACCTGGCCTGGGTCGACAGCTGGTTCCAGCGCCACGGCGACGCCACGGTCTTCTTCGCCCGCCTGCTCCCGCTCGTCCGCGCCTTCATCTCGCTGCCCGCCGGCCTCGCGAAGATGCCGTTCTGGCGCTTCACCTGGCTGACGGCGCTCGGCTCGCTGCCCTGGGTCCTCGGCTTCGGCCTGATCGGCCGCGCCGTCGGCGACAACTGGGAGCAGTGGCGCCACCACCTGCAGATCTTCGACTACCTGGTCCGTCGCCGCGGTGATCGGGCTGATCGCGTACGCCCTGATCCGCAGACGGCGCGGCGGCGGGCCGGGCGAGGGCGAGGCGACCGAGCCGGCCGGCGCCGGAGGCGCTTGAGCGACGCCGGCGAGGCCGGGGTCCCGCTCGGCCGAGCGCTGGCCCTCGGCGTCGTGCAGGGACCGGCCGAGCTGCTGCCGGTCTCCAGCTCCGCCCACATCGTCCTCGTCCCCTGGCTCGCCGGCTGGGACTGGGATCGGATCGACCCCGAGTTCCGCAAGAGCTTCGAGGTCGCCCTCCACGCCGGCGCGGCGGCGGCGCTGGTGATCGGCCAGCGGCGGACGATCGCCGAGGAGCTGCGCGAGTTCGACCGCCACCGGGCCCTCCTGCTCGCCCTCTCCTTCCTGCCGGCGGCGGTCGTCGGCTACACGCTGGAGCGGCCGATCGAGCGCCGGCTCGGCGGCGCCGGGGCGACCGCCTACGGCCTGCTGGCCGGAGCCGCGGCGATGCTGGCCGGCGACTCGCGGCCGCAGAGCCGCGGGCGCGGCGAGGCAACCGCGGCCGACGGCCTCGCGCTCGGGCTCGCCCAGGCCACCGCGCTCGCCCCCGGCGTCTCGCGCAACGGGATCACCCTGGCCGCGGCCCGCTGGCGCCGCTTCTCGCGCGACCAGGCGAACCTGCTCTCGCGGACGATCGCGCTGCCGATCATCGTCGGCGCCAGCGTCCTCAAGGGGGTTCGCCTCGCCCGGCGCGGCACCTCGCCGCAGACACGCCGGGCGATGGCGATCGGGGTCGGCGCCTCCTTCGCCTCGACCCTCGCCTCCCAGCGCCTGATCCGGCTCGTCGAGCGCGACAAGGCGCTCTGGCCCTACGCCGCCTATCGGGCCGGCCTCGCCGCCGTCGTTCTTGCAAAGCTGCGGGCGGAAAGGTGAGCAACGCCTACTCGAAAGCCGGTGTCGACCAGAGCGCCGCCGACTCGGCGGTCGTCGGGGCTGGTCCGGGCGCTCGGCGCGATCGACCTCGGGCGGCCCTCGAGGCAGGTTCCGCTGCCCGGCCATTACGCCAGCGTGATCCGGCTCGACGAGCGCACCGGGATCGCGCTCTCGACAGACGGGGTCGGCACCAAGCTCCTCGTCGCCGAGCAGCTCGGGCGCTTCGACACGGTCGGGATCGACTGCGTCGCGATGAACGTCAACGACGTGATCTGCGTCGGCGCCGAGCCGCTGGCGATGCTCGACTACCTCGCGGTGCCGAGCGCCGAGCCGGAGGTCTGCGAGCAGATCGGGGTCGGCCTCGCCCGCGGCGCCGAGCTGGCCGGGGTCGAGATCCCGGGCGGCGAGCTCGCCCAGCTCGGCGCCCTGGTCAGCAGCGTCGACCTCTCCGGCGCCTGCTTCGGCACGGTCGCGCTCGAGGAGATCGTCGATGGCTCGGCGGTCGGCCCCCGGAGACGTCGTCATCGGCCTCCCCTCCTCGGGGATCCACTCCAACGGCTACACGCTCGCCCGCGCTGCGCTGGAGGGCATCGGCCTCGACGAGGACCCGGAGGGGCGCCTCGGCCGACCGCTCGGCGAGGAGCTGCTGGAGCCGACCGAGATCTACGTCAAGCCGGTGCTCGAGCTGCTGCGATCGCCGGTCGATGTGCGCGGGCTCGCCCACATCACCTCGGGCGGGCTCGGCAACCTGCTGCGCCTCGCCTCCGAGGTCGGATACGAGATCGACGCGCCCCTGCCGGCGCCGCCGATCTTCGGGCTGATCGCCGAGCGGGGCGAGGTCGGCGACGAGGAGATGCACGAGGTCTTCAACATGGGCTGCGGCTTCTGCTGCGTCGTCCCGGCCGCCGACGAGGCGGCGGCCCTGGCCCTGCTCCGGGCGCACTACCCGGGCGCCGGGCGGATCGGCCGGGTCGACGGGCGGGTCGGGCGTCGTCACCGCGCTCCCTGAACAGCCCGATCTGCGCTTCAGCCTGCGAAGCTTGTCCGGTTAGATGGAGCCCAGACCTTCCAGCTCGATGATCGGCACCGTGCTCTCGGGCCGCTACCGGCTGGAGGCGAAGCTGGGCAGCGGCGGCATGTCCACCGTCTACCTGGCCAAAGACGAGACCCTCGACCGCCCGGTCGCGGTCAAGGTCATGCACCGCGAGATGTCGGAGCAGCCCGACCAGATCGAGCGCTTCCGGCAGGAGGCGCGGGCGGTCGCGAAGATCTCCCACCCCAACGTCGTCGCGGTGATCGACGCCGGCGAGGACGACGGCCACCCCTACATCGTCTTCGAGTACGTCGAAGGCGAGACGCTGAAGCAGCGGATCTCGCGGGTCGGCGCCCTCGACATCCAGGAGGCGATCGCCTACGCGATCGAGATCGCCCGCGGCCTCAGCATCGCCCACGCCCGCAACATGGTCCACCGCGACATCAAGCCCCAGAACGTCCTCATCGACGACGAGGGGCGGGCGAAACTGACCGACTTCGGCATCTCCCGCCAGCTCGAACAGGACGGGATGACCGCCACCGGCCGCGTCCTCGGCACCACCGACTACGTCGCCCCCGAGCAGGCGATGGGCCACGCCGCCGACCCGCGCTCCGACATCTACTGCCTCGGCGTCGTCCTCTACGAGATGCTGGTCGGCCAGGTCCCGTTCCACGCCGACAGCCAGGTCGGGGTGGCGATGAAACACGTCAACGAGGATCTCCCCGACGTCCAGCGCCGCCGGCCCGAGGTCTCGGCCGCGGTGGCGCTGGTCGTCGAGCGCTCGACCGCCAAGGACCCGGCGGAGCGCTACCAGGACGTCGGCGAGATGATCGACGATCTCGAGACCGCGCTCGAGGTCGAGGCGGCGCGGGCCGGCTCGACCACCGGCGAGGCGACGAGCATCCTCGACGCCGTGCCGCCGCCGAAGCGGAAGCTGTCGCCGGCGGGCAGCTGGTCCTGGGCGGCGATCGCTGCTGCTGGCCCTGGTCGGCGGCGGCGCCCTGCTCGCGACCTGGCTGATCGGCGGCGGCGGTATCGGCGGCGGCGGCGCCAACAAGGGCAAGGGCGGCACCGTCCAGATCTCCTCGGCGACCGACTACGACCCCGAGGGAGACGGCGAAGAGGTCGGCAGCAAGGTCAACCTCGCGATCGACGGCAACCCGACCGGGACCGCCTGGGAAACCGAGCACTACGACAGCGAAACCTTCGCCGGGACCAAGGAAGGCCCCGACCCCGGCGTCGGCATCTACGTCACCACCGACTCCCCGTCACGAGCGAAGAAGATGATCGTCCAGACCCCGACCCCCGGCTGGGACGCCGAGGTCTTCGCCGCTCCCTCCGGGCCGCCGGACGACATCTCCGGAATGGGGCGAACCGGTCGGAGAGGCGGTCGGCGCCGGCGCCGACCGCAGGAGATCGAGCTCGACGTCCGCAAGCCGTCGCGGTACTTCCTGCTCTGGTTCAACAAGGCCTCCGAAGCGCGCGACCAGGACGGCCGCTACCAGGTCGAGATCAGCGACATCGAACTGCTCGACTGAGGCCCCTGGGACCCGTACCATCGGGGGGATGAGGCTTGTTGGGGGAGCAGCGATCGTCCTCGCCGCGCTGGCGGCGACTCGGAGGATCGGCTGAGGCCGCGCAACGCTATGCGGCTCCGACCGGTGTCGGGGAAGGGTGCACGGCCAAAGAACCCTGCTCTCTTTTCCGGGCGATCACGAAAGCAGCCTCGAACGACGAGGTGATCGTCACTCCGGGGTCCTACACCCTGGACGAAGCCGCCTTCACCGAATACGGGGTCGACGACGTCGACGTCCACGGGGAGCTCGGCGGCCCGATGCCGAGGATCACGGGGTCGGTGGAAGCCTGGATGATCGGCTTCCGAGGCATGGGCAGCAGCATCCGCTACGTCGACATCGTCAACAGCCGCCCGGAAAGCCCGATCGCGATCCTCTGCGGGTCGGGAGACCGCGTCGAACGCGTGCGAGCGAGCGCGGTCGGCGCCAACGCAACCGGCATCACCCAGGTGGAGGACTGCCTGGTCCGCGACACCCTCGCCCGCGCCGATGGCTCGAAATCGGCGGCCCGAGGAGCACCGGCTACCAGGCCGGTGTAGGTGTGGCCCGTAACGTCACCGCGATCGCGACCGGGCCGGGATCCGTCGGCGTCCTCACCGATACCGAGATCATCGCCGGGGCCCAATCCCACTCCCTTGACCTGAAGAACACGATCGCCGGCGGCGATGAATACGACCTCAGGGCCGACTCGAACGAAACCTACGGCGTGGCGGCCAAAGTCACCGTCTCCAACTCCGACTTCGGAACGGTCCACACCGAGCCGGCGGCGTCGATCGTCGATTCTGGAGGCAACCTGAAAGCGCCGGCCCTGTTCCTCGACGCCGCGGGCGGCGACTACCGCGAGGCAATCGGGTCGCCAACGGTCGACGCCGGGGTCGCCGACCCGCTGATCGGCGACCTCGACCTCACCGGCAGCCCGCGCACGCTCGGGACGAGACCGGACATCGGCGCCTTCGAGCTGATTCCGGCTCCGTCCCACTCGGTGATCGGCAGGATCCAGTCGCTGGCGGTGGCGCCATTGGCCTTCCGGCCGGTCAACTTCGGCGAGGCGATCGTCAGCGCCGTCAGTGATGTGAAGGGCAGGGGCGCCGCTCCGATCAGCGCCACCGTCTCCTACTCGCTCTCCGCGGCCGCGAGCCCCGTCTTCACCGTCGAGAGGAGGATCGTCGGGCGTCGGGCCAGCAGGGCCTGCGCGAAGAAGACGAAGCGGAACTCACGGCACAAGACCTGCGCCTTCTACCGGCCGCTGGCGGGGAGCTTCAGCCATTCCGGCGCGGCCGGCGCCAACAGCTTCAGGTTCTCCGGGCGGCTCGGCGGCAGGGCCCTGAAACCGGCTATTTACAGGCTGACCGCGAGCGTCGGCGGGTCCAGCCTCAGCACCCCGTTCAAGATCGCCAAGTAACCCCGGCGCCTGCCGGAAGACTCAGAAGTCGAAGGACCGGGCCCGCTCGTGGCGCTCGATCGCGAGCTCGACGAGGCGGTTGCAGAGGTCCCGGTAGCCGAGGCCGCCGGCCTCCCAGAGCTTGGCGTAGACGCTGGTCTCGGTGAAGCCCGGGACGGTGTTGATCTCGTTGACGAGGACGGCGCCGTCGGGCTCGACGAAGAAGTCGCAGCGCGCCAGCCCGGAGCAGCCCCCGAGCCTGAAGGCCGCAAGCGCCAGCTCACGCAGACGGGCGGCCGGTCGTCGGGGATCGGCGCCGGCACCACCAGCTCCATCCCCCCCGCGCTGTACTTGGTCTCGTAGTCGTACCAATCGCCGTGGGCGACGATCTCCCCCGGCGGTGAGACCTCGACCTCCTCGTTGCCGAGCAGCGAGCACTCGACCTCGCGGCCGTTCGCCGAGGCCTCGACGATCACCCGGGGGTCGTGCCCGAGGGCGAGCTCGACGGCTGCCTCGAGCGCCTCGCCGGTCCCCTCGACGCGGCTGATCCCGACGCTCGAGCCGAGCCGCGAGGGCTTCACCCAGAGCGGCGAGCCGAGCTCGGCGCAGCGCTCGCGCCAGCCCTCCTCGCCGACCGCGGTGAACTCGACCTGGGGCAGGCCCGCCTGGCCGCAGAGCCGCTTCAGGGTCAGCTTGTCCATGCAGATCGAGGAGGAGAGGACGTCGGAGCCGACGTAGGGGACGTCGAGCCACTCGAGCAGCCCCTGGGCGCTGCCGTCCTCGCCGAATGGGCCGTGCATGACCGGGAAGCAGACGTCGGCGCCGAGCAGGCCGCGGCCCGGTGTCAGCGCCAGCTCGACGCCCTCCGAGCTCCAGCGGCCGTCGCGGGAGACCGTCACCCGCAGCACCTCGTGGCCGGCCTCCTCGAGGCCGCGGGCGACCGCCTCCCCGGAGCGCATCGAGACGTCGTGCTCGGAGGAGCGGCCGCCGTAGACGACCGCGACCCGGCTCATTCTTCTTCTTCCGGCGGGACCGCGGCGGCGGCCTTGCCGACCACCAGCGTCACTTCCGCGCCAGGGGCCAGTTCCGAGGCCGGCGGCGGGAACTGGTCGGTGACCTTGCCGACTTTGCTCGCGACATCCGTTTCCTCTTCTTCGACCGAGGGGTCGAGGCCCGCTTCGCGGACCGCCGAGACGGCGTCGGCGCGGAGCTTGCCGATCACGTTGGGGACCGACGCCTTCTCTTCACCCTTGGAGACGACGATCGAGATCGTCGCTCCCGGCTCGACGTCGCTGCCCGCGCTCGGCGACTGGCGGATCACCTGGCCGGCGGGTGAGGAGCTGGACTCTTCGCTGACGCTGGGGACCAGCCCGCGGCCGCGGATCTGCTGGACGGCGACGGAGCGCTGGGTGCCGACCAGGATCGGGACCTTGGTCAGCTTCGGCCCGGCCGAGATCGTCAGCACGACGGTCGATCCCCTGATCGCGGTCGAGCCGCCCGAGGGGGTCGAGTGGGCGACCAGCCCTTCTTCGACCTTGGCCGAGTTGGCCCGCGCGATGCCGACTTCGAAGCCGGCGTCTTCGAGCTTTTCGGTCGCCTCGTCCTGCGCCAGCCCGGCCGTCGCCGGGACTTCGGCGTTGCCGGGGCCGACGCTGACGGTGAGGACGACTTCCGGCTTCGAGCAGAAGAAGCTGAGGAAGGAGCAGTCGAGGGAGACCTCGCCGGCGATCGGGTCCTGCTCGAGCACGGTTTCGGGCGGCGCTTCGTTCTGGACTTCCTTCAGGTCGCCGACCTTGAAGCCTTCTTCCCGCAGCCGCTCTTCGGCCCGTTCGACCGGGCGGTTGGTGACCCGCGGGACGTTCGCCGTCGTGTCGCGGGTCAGCGAGAAGATCGCGATCGCCAGGATCGCGAGGGAGACCGCGATCGCAGTCCAGATCAGCACGCCGCCGTTTGCGTTCCTCCGCTTCGATCGCGTCCATCTCGGCGGCCTCGGCGTCGGTCACCGCCATCGCCGCCGGCGGCAGCGGCGCGAAGGTCGCGGTGCCGCCGCCGACCTCGTCGCCCGCCTTCAGCGCCGTGTCGAGCGCGGCGATGAAGGCGTCGGCGCTCTGGAATCGCTCGCCCGGGCTCTTCTCGAGGGCCCGCATCACGACCGCGTCGAGCGCCGGGGAGACCCGGGGGTTGATCGAGCTCGGCCGCTGCGGCGCCTGCGAGACCTGCTTCATCGCGACCGCCACTGCGCTTTCGCCTTCGAAGGGCACGCGGCCGGCGAGGGCCTCGTAGAGCATCACGCCGATCGAGTAGAGGTCCGAGACCGGGGTCACCTCTTCGCCCTGGGCCTGCTCGGGCGAGAGGTAGTGCGGGGTCCCCATCACCGAGCCGGTCTGGGTTATCTCCGAGACGCCGGCGCGGGCGATCCCCCAATCGGTGACGACCGCCTTGCCCTCGTCGTCGACGATCACGTTCTGCGGCTTCAGGTCGCGATGGACGACCCCATGCCGGTGGGCGAAGCGGGCCGCCTCCAGCACCTGGCGGATCTGGTAGACGGCCTGCGCCGGCGAGAGGCCGACGTCGATCAGCTGCTTGAGGTCGCGGCCCTCCAGGTACTGCATAGCGATGTAGTAGGTCCCGTCGACGTCGCCGCGGTCGTAGACCGAGACGATGTTGGGGTGGTTGAGGCCGGCCGCCGCCTCGGCCTCGCGGCGGAAGCGCTCGACGAATTCCCTGTCCTGGGTGAAGCGGGTGTGGAGGACCTTGAGCGCGACCTCGCGCTGCAGGTGGGTGTCCTCGGCGAGCCAGACGTCGGCCATGCCGCCGGACCCGATCCGGCGCAGCACCTTGTAGCGCCCGTCGACGACGCTGCCCTCGCTGACCTCAGCCACTCTCCCCTCCTCCTTGTCTCATCGAGCCCTCATTCGCCGTCGAGGATCGTTTCCGCGACCTGGCGGAAGATCGGAGCGGCGATGTCGTTTCCGAACTGTTCGGTGCACTCGACCGAGACCGCGATCGCGACCTTCGGGTCGTCGGCGGGCGCGAAGCCCATGAACCAGGCCTGGTTCTGCTCCTCGCCGCCGCCGCAGCTTTCGTTGCCGGGGGTTTCCGCGGTGCCGGTCTTGCCGGCGACGGGGACGCCCGAGATCTCCGCGTTGGTACCGGTTCCGGAGCTGACCACGCCTTCCATCGCGGTGGTCAGCTCGGCCGCGGTCTCTTCGCTGATCGGCTGGCTGTACTCGGAGGGATCGAGGCTGTCGATGACGCGGCCGTCGGGGTCGACGACCCGATTCCAGATCTGCGGCTTCATCAGCTTTCCCTTGTTGGCCACCGCCGCCGCGACCTCGGCGATCTGCAGCGGGGTCGCGAGCAGCCGCTCCTGGCCGATCGCGACGCGGGCAATGTCGATCGGGTCGTTGCGGGTGAGGAGTGTTTCGGATTCAAGGTCGACGATTCCGCTCGCCTGGAGCTGGTCGGACGGCAGGTCGATCGCCGGCTTGGTGTTGAAGCCGAACCTTTCCATGTATTCGAAGAGGGTGTCCTCGCCGACCTTTTCTCCGACCTGGGCGAACCAGGTGTTGACCGAGTCGGTCAGCGCGTTGTCGAGGGTCAGGCCGGCATAGGAGGTGCCGAAGTCGTTTTCGAGCGGGATCCCCTGGACGTCGAGCGAGCCGGGGGCGTCGATCGCCGTGTCCGGTGTGATCGTGCCGCTGTCGAGCGCCGCGGCGGCGGTGACGACCTTGAAGGTCGATCCCGGCGGGTAGCGGGACTGGGTCGCGCGATCCAGCAGCGGCGATTCGGCTTCGTTGAGGTTGAGCTTGGTCAGTTCGTAGGGGACGCGATTGGGGTCGTAGGGGGCGTTGGAGGCGAGCGCGAGGATGGCGCCGGTGCTCGGTTCGATCGCGACCACCGCGCCGAAGCGTTCGGCGGCCTGCAGCCCTTCCAGGGCCGAGCGCTGGGCGGCGGCGTCGATGTTGGTGACGATGTCGTTGCCCTCCTGGCGCTTGCCGCGGAGCTGGTCGAGGATCGAGCCGAATTCCGATTCCTGGCCGACCAGTTCGTCGTTGTGGAACTGCTCGAACTCGGAGTCGCCCTCGCGCACGAAGCTGTACCCGATCGGATGGCCGTAGAGCGACCCTTCCGGATAGCGGCGCACGTAGCGCAGCCCGGCGCCGCTCCCCTTCGGGACCGAGCGGGCGATCACGGTCCCGTCGGCGGTCAGGATCCTGCCCCGCTTGATCTGCTGCTGCTCGAGGAGCGGCCGCTTGTTGGCGTCCTTCTGCTTCAGCGCCTTGGCGTCGAAGACCGACCAGTAGGACGTGAACCCGATCAGGATCGCGAAGAGGACGACGATGAAGGCGAACAATTTGACTATCTGACGGTTCACAACGTCCCCTCGCGTTCGCCGGCCTCACGGCGGGCGCGGTCGGAGATCAACAGCAGCAGGGCGAGGAGGACGAAGTTGGCGACGATCGAGCTGCCCCCGTAGCTGACGAAGGGCAGCGTCACCCCGGTCAGGGGGATCACCCGCGTCACCCCGCCGACGATCACGAAGGCCTGGATCGCGAAGACGGCGGTCAGGCCCGTCGCCAGCAGCTTCGAGAAGCCGTCGTCGGCGAGCAGCGCCACCTTGAACCCGCGCGCCGCGGTCAGCAGGTAGACGAGGATCACCCCGCAGGCGCCGAACAGCCCCAGCTCGTTGACCATCAGGGCGTAGATCGTGTCCGTCTGCGCCGCCGGCAGCAGCGCCTTGTGGGTCCCGGGGATCGTGATCAGCCCCTGGCCGAAGCCTTTGCCGAACAGCCCCCCGTCGGCCTGGGCGAAGATCGATTGGAGGATCTGGTACCCGCTCCCGGTCGGGTCGTTGTAGGGGTTGAGCCAGACGTCGACCCGGTCGCCGACGTGGGGCACGGTGGAGGCGAAGAACCAGGCTCCGACCACGAACATCCCCATCCCGATGACGACGAACGAGAAGCGCCCGGTCGCCACGTAGAGCAGCGCCAGGAAGGCGGCGAAGAACATCAGCGAGCTGCCGAGGTCGCGGATGAAGACGAGCATGAACATCGAGGCTCCCCAGACGACCAGCAGCGGGCCCAGGTGCTTGAGCGGCGGCAGGGTGACGCCGAGGACCCGGCGGGCGCCGACGATCAGCACCTCGCGGTTCTCACGCAGGTAGCTGGCGAGGAAGACGACGATGCAGATCTTCGAGAACTCGGCCGGCTGGAAGGCGAGCGGGCCGATCTTGACCCCGAGGTAGGCGCCGTTGACCTGCTGGCCGACGCCCGGCAGCCGCGGGGCGAGGAGGAGGAGCAGGCCGATGACAGCGATCGTGTACCGGTAGCGCTCAAGCACGTCGTAGTCGCGGAGGAAGTGGATCGTCACCGCAAAGAGGACGAGGCCGAAGACGAACCAGTTGGCCTGGTCGCGGGCCAGGTCGGCGTCGATCCGGTAGATCATCACCAGGCCGATCGCGGTCAGCAGCGCGACCAGCGGGAACAGGTAGGGGTCGGCGTTGGGCAGGCGGACCCGCAGGTAGATGTGGGTCGCCAGGCAGAGCGCGAGGAAGTAGGCCCCGTAGACGAGGCTGAGGTTGTCGAGCGCCTTCTCCTGGGCGAAGACCGCAGCGAAGCCGGCTGTCAGCAGCAGCGCCACGGGAACCAGGGCGCCGAGCTCCCGGTTCCTGGCCGAGGTCACCGCGGCACCCCCAGGCTTCGTTCGATTTCTTCGACCAGGGAGACCGCGTCCGAGCGCGAGCGGAGGTCGTTGCCGGTGACCGCGTCGCGGCGGCGGCTGGAGAGCCCCGTCGTCTGGATCGGGCTCGCGTAATGCTCGGAGTAGAGCCTGACGCCGAAGGGGAGCTCGTAGGGGAGACCGCGGTAGATCGCGACGCGGCCGCCGTCGTCGGTGCCGAGGAACCAGACCTGGCGATTCCCGTACCAGGCGCCGAAGGCGATGGCGGCGAGGAGGACGAGCCCGGCCACGACCTTGGCGGCGGTCCGCGCCCGGCGCCGGCGCGGCTTCACGTCGATCTTCTCGCGCCGCTCCTTGGCCGCGGCGGCGGCGGCCCGGCGGCGGACCTCGGTCCCGGTCAGGCCCTCCGCCTCGGCCGACGGGCCGATCAGGGTCGCCCCGTGGGGATCGTCACGGGGAGCGGCCGCGTCCTCGAGCCGGAAGGCGAGGGCGGTGATGTTGTCGCGGCCGCCGGCGCGGTTCGCCTCGTCGACCAGGGCTCGGACCGCGGCCTCGATCGAGGTCGCGTCGGCGAGCAGCTTCGCGATCTGCTCGTCGCCGAGCATCGTCGTCAGCCCGTCGGAGCAGAGCAGGAAGACGTCGCCGGGACCGGCCGGGACCGTCTGCACGTCGACGTCGACGTCGGGCTCGGGGCCGAGGGCCCTGGTGATGATCGAGCGCTGCGGGTGGTCCTCGGCCTGGGCGTCGGTGAGCTGGCCCTTGCGCCGCATTTCCTCGACCAGCGAGTGGTCGCGGGTCAGGCGCTCGAGCTTGCCGGCGCGCAGCCGATAGGCGCGGCTGTCGCCGACGTGGCCGATCGCGACCTCTTCGCTGCCCGGGTTGACGATCGCCGCCGTGATCGTCGTCCCCATCCCGGCCCGGGAGGGATCGTCACGGGCGAGCTGGTGGATCTCGCGGTTGGCGGCCTCGATCGTCTCGCGCAGGAAGGCCTCCGGCGCGCCGGCGGGAAGGTCGCGGTCGAAGGCCTCGGCCGCCGCCTTCGAGGCGACCTCGCCGGCCTGGGCTCCCCCCATCCCGTCGGCGACGACGAAGATCGGAGAGCGGACGAAGTAGGAGTCCTCGTTGGCGCTGCGCTGCCGGCCGGTGTCGGTGCGGAACGACTGCTCCTCGACCCGCAGCATCAGTCACACCTGGATCCGCGCATGCTCCGCGCCCAAGGAGTCAGATATGGATGGCCGCTGCGCATGCGCGTCAGGGCCCAGTCTCGAACCTGAACTCGGTGTCGCCGATGCGGACCACGTCACCGTCGAGCAGCTCGGCCTCCCCCTTCAGGGTCGCGTCGTTGAGCAGTGTGCCGTTGGTGGAGCTCATGTCCTCGACGTAGGTGTGCGCATCGCGGTTGAAGATCCTGGCGTGGACGCCGGAGGCGTAGCGGTCGTCGATCTGGACGTCGGCGTCGCGCGAGCGGCCGATCGAGAGCCCGCCGATCAGGTCGAATCGCTCCCCTTGCTCCAGCCCTCCCCCCCGCTCGGCGATCAGCCAAGCGTCCCCGGCGGCCGCGGGGCTGAAGGCGGGCGCCGGGTGGAAGCCGGTCGCGTCCGGGGCGGGGGCGACGGTGCGCCGCAGGTCCTTGAGGGCCGACCTCGCGATCCAGAGCAGGAACAGGTAGAGGACGACGAGAAAGCCGAACTTGAGCGCAACCGAGATCGGGTCGTAGTCCACGGCCGCCCTACTGCTCGATGTCGAACAGGAAGGTCGTGGACCCGACGGTGACCTGGTCGCCCGGGCTGAGGCGGCTCGACGCGACGCGGCTGCCGTTGACCTTGATCCCGTTCGTCGAGCCGAGATCGACGATCGTCCAGTCCCCGGTCGAGGAGCGGCGCAGCTCGGCATGGCGGCGGGAGACGTTGGGGTCGCGGAGGACGCACTCGACCTCCTTCGAGCGGCCGATCGTCGCCCGCGGGCCCTCGAGGACGTAGCGGCGGTCATCGAGGGAGACGACCGCCCTGGTCGCGACCGTCGCCTCGGCGCGCGGCGGGCTCTTCTCCTCGACCGGCTCACGCTCCTTCACGGCCGAGTAGACCATCGTGTGGCCCTCCTCGCCCTGGCTCGGGCGCTCGCCCTCGTGGGCGGGGGGCTTGACGAGCCGGGTCTGGATCCCGAACTCGCCGAGCCGCAGCCGCTCGTCGGTCTTGAACTCGACCGCCGGCCGGGTCAAGAGGTCGTAGCTGCGTCTTCTGGCGTGGTCGAGCAGGTAGCCGGAGAGCTCCTGCTCGAGGGCGCGCTCGTATCCCTCGAGCTTCACCCGGTCCTGCTTGGAGAGATGGACGGTGTACTCGTTGGGGACGTAGACCCGCGCCACCCCCGCCGTCTTGTGGGCGTCCATCTCCTTCGCCAGCCGCCGCGCGAGTTCGACCGGCTGTACCTCCGAGCTGAAGGCGCGGCTGAAGACTCCCTCGACCAGGCCTTCGATGCGACTCTCGAGGTTGCGGAGAACGCTCAAACCGGCTGAAATCCTACGGGAGAGCGACGCCGTGACCGGCGGCGAGCCAGACGCCCAGGACCGCGGCCGCGGCTGCCACGCCGAGGCGGGCGCCGAGCGCGTGGGTGTGACCGTGGGCGCCGTCGGCGAGCTCGCCCAGGGACTCCTCGATCGTTCCACCCAGTTCCTCGAGCGTCGGCCGGTGTGTCGGCCGCGGATGCAGGCACTCGTCGATCGTCGTCCCCAGCTCGGCCGGAAGGTCGGGACGAAGCCGTCGCATCGGCCTCGTCCTCCCTCCGATCGCGCGGGCGGTCGCGGCAGGCGTCGAGCGGCGGTTGGGATTCTCCCCGCTCCAGCACTCGTAGAGCATCAGCGCCAGCGAGTAGACGTCGGCCTCCGGGCCGACGTCGGAGCGGCCCTCCGCCTGCTCGGGCGCCATGTAGGCAAGGGTTCCGACGACGTCGCCGGGGGCGGTCAGGGCGGCGGAGTCGGCGACCCGCGCGACCCCGAAGTCCATCAACTTCGCCCGCGGCTCCGAATCCTCGGCGACCAGCACGTTCTGCGGCTTGATGTCGCGGTGGACGACGCCGCGGGAGTGGGCGTGGTCGAGCGCCTCGCAGAGGTCGGCGCCGATCTCTGCGATCTCGCGGTCGCTGAGGGCGCCGTCGCGGTTGAGCTCGTCCAGGGTCGAGCCGTCGACGAGCTCGGTGACGAGCAGGGCGTTGCCGTCCTCCTCCCCCATCTCATAGAGGGTGACGATGCCGGGGTGGTTGAGCCGCGCCGCCGCCTGGGCCTCGCGGAGGACGCGGCCGCAGCCCTCGGAGCCGCCGGAATCGATCGCCTTGACCGCGACCGGGCGCTCGAGACGGCCGTCCCAGGCCTCGTAGACCGTGCCGAAGCCGCCGCTGCCTATGCGGCGCTCGATCAGGAAGCGATTTAGGACCAGGGAGCCGACCACTGCATTTCGGCATTCGGCATGCAGGAGCGGCATCCTGCGGCAACCCGCCGCCAGAGTTCATACTCTCCGGCCAGCCAACGAGTCCTGGAGAGCAGCCCCTTGGAGGAGTCCTCATCGAGGCCCGCGCGTAAACGCCGGGCGCCCCGCCGCCCACAGCGCCAGCAGATCGTCCTGCGGCGGGCGCTCGCGCTGGGAGGTGGGCTGCTGGTCCTGGTCCTGATCGTGATCGGCGTCAAGGGCTGCCTCGACGCCCGCAAGACACGCGCCCTCAGCGACTACGCCCGCAACGTCACCCAGATCGTCGAAGAGACCGAAAAGACCAGCAAAGGCTTTTTCCAGAATCTCTCCGAACCGGGGGAACTCTCGGTCACCGAGTTCGTCGCCGAGGTCAACGCCGATCGCAGCGCCATGGACAGCTACCTCAGCAGGGTCGAAGGGCTGAGCGCGCCGGGCGAGATGGGCCACGCCCAGACCGCGCTCGAACTGACCTACGAGCTGCGCGCCGGGGCGATGGCCGAGATCGCCGACCAGCACCGCGGCGTCCCCACCGCCCTCGGCGACGTCGGCTCGGAGAAGGCGACCGCCTCGGTCACGAAGCAGATGCAGAAGCTGCTCGCTTCCGACGTCGTCTACGCGTCGGTGGTGAAGCCGGAAATCGACCGCGTCCTGTCTGAAAACGGGATCGAAGGCGACGACGTCCCCGAGAGCGTCTTCCTGCCGGAAGAGACGAAATGGCTCGACGAAGGCGCGATCGAATCGGCCCTCTCCTCGGTCAGCGGCGCAGACACCGGCGAAACCGAAGGGGTCCATGGGCTCGGCCTGATCAGCACCGCGATCAACGGCACCCCGCTGGCGGCCGAATCGAGCACCACGGTCTCGGCCGAAGAAACCCCGGAAGTCGAAGTCGAAGTCGAAAACCAGGGGGAATCGACCGAGAACAGTATCTCGGTCTCGGTCTCCGTCGACGGCGGCTCTTCGCTGGAAGGGACGATCACCTCGATCGGACCGCTCGAAAGCGAAATCGCCTCGATCCCGCTGATCCCGACGCCGACGGGCGAAGTGACGCTCGAAGTCGACGTCAAGGCGGTCCCGGGCGAGCACGTCACGACCAACAACGAAGCCACCTACACGGTCGTATTCGAATAGGGGCGATGGCGCGCGTGCGGAGCGGCCCGCTCGGATGAAGATCGCCTACCTCGGCCCGGCGGGCACCTTCACCGAGGACGCGCTGCGTGAGGCGGCGCCGGTCGGCGAGCACGAGCCGCTGCGAACCGCGACCGTGCACGACGCGATCCTCGCGGTCCAGAACGGCGAGGCCGAGCGGGCGCTGGTCCCGTTCGAGAACTCGATCGAGGGCTCGGTGCGGAGCACCCTCGACGCGCTCGCCTTCGACGCCACCGAGGTGACGATCGTCGGCGAGCACGACCACGCCGTCCGACCCCAGCTGATCGCCGCCCGTCCGCTCGAGCTCGAGGCGATCGACGTGGTCATCTCTCACCCCCAGCCGCTCGCCCAGTGCGCGCGCTTCCTCAGGGAGCGGCTGCCGCGGGCCGAGTTGCGGAGCACCAGCAGCACCGCGGAGGCCGTGCGCACCGTCTGCGAGTCCGACCAGCCCTGGGCCGCGATCGGCGCCCGCGCGGCGGGCGATCTCTACGGCGGCACGATCCTCGCCGAGGGGATCGAGGACGAGGCCGACAACGTCACCCGCTTCGTCTGGATCGCGCCGGCGGGGACCGAGCCGGTCGGCGAGGGGCCCTGGAAGACCTCGCTCGTCTTCGCCGAGCTCGGCGAAGACCACCCCGGGGCGCTGGTCGAGGCGCTGCGCGAGTTCTCCGACCGCGCCGTCAACCTGACCCGGATCGAGTCCCGGCCGATGCGCCAGGGCCTGGGCCGCTACATGTTCTTCTGCGACCTCGAGGGAGCCGTCTCCGAGGACCCGGTAGCCGCCGCAATCCAGGCGCTCCGAGAGAAGGCTGAATCGGTGCGAGTCCTCGGCTCCTACCCAGTGGGCTGAGAGCCGGCGCCGAGAGGCGGTCGGGCACCTTTCTCCAAAACACTCAAGAGCCGCCTCCGGCGGCTCGTTTTGGTGAGAGGTGCCCGACCGCCCCCTCACCCACGTACAATTTTCAGCCAACATGGCAAGGGTCCTCGTACTCAACGCAACGTATGAGCCGATCAACGTCTGCACGCTGAGACGAGCCGCCGTGTTGCTGCTGAAGGAAAAGGCCGAGCTGCTCGAGCGCCGTCAGGGAGCGCTCCACTCAGAGCACATGACGATGGAGCGCCCGGACGTGATCAGGCTGGTCAGCTACGTGCGGATCCCGCGCGAGGCGCACCGCCGCAAGATCACCCGCCGCGCCGTCCTCGCCCGCGACTCCTGGACCTGCCAGTACTGCGGCTCGCGCAAGTCAGGGCTCACCGTCGATCACGTCATCCCCCGCAGCCGCGGCGGCAAGTCGGTCTGGGAGAACATCGTCGCCGCCTGTGCCGCCTGCAACCGCCGCAAGGGCAACCGCCTGCCGCGCGAGATCCAGATGCACCCGAAGAAGAGCCCGAAGGCGCCGGGGCCGACGGTCTTCATCCAAGTGGCGTCTCCGAAGATCCCGCCGGCCTGGGAGCAGTACTTACCGCAGGCCGCGTAAAAGGGGGCGAGCTAGTCCTGGTCCTCGTCGGCGGGGGGATCCTCTTCGTCGGGAGATCCCTCTTCTTCGGCGAGGGGCTCGTCTGCGGAGGTTTCGGCTTCCTCGGGGGAGTCCTCGTCCGTCGCAGGCTGCGGGGACTCGGGGGTGGTCTCGTCGACCGGGAGCTCGGGGTCGGCCTCGGTGGTGTCGGAGTCGACGACGAGGGCGACGGCGGAGACGATGTCGTCCTCCTTCATGTTCATCACTTTGACCCCCTGCGTCGGGCGGCCCATCTGCGAGATGCCGCCGGCCTTGGTGCGCTGGACCATGCCGCTCTGGGAGATGAAGAGCAGGTCCTGGTGCTCGCGGACGATCAGGGCACCGGCCAGTCCGCCCTTCTTCTCGGTCAGCTTCGCGGTCAGGACGCCTTTGGTGCCGCGGCCCTTGACCGGATACTCAGACACCTGGGTCCGCTTGCCGTAGCCGTTTTCGGTGACGACGAAGAGCTCCGAGTCGTCGCGCGCGATGTCCATCGCCAGGACCCGGTTCTCGACGCCGTTGACCTTGGCCGCGACGTTCATCCCTTTGACCCCGCTGGTGTCGCGGCCCATCGCCCGCACCTTCGACTCCGAGAAGCGCGAGGCGTGGCCCGACTTGGAGACGAGCAGGATGTCGTCGTCGCCTGAGGTCAGCCGCACCTGGACCAGCTCGTCCTTGTCGCGGATC
Source organism: uncultured Solirubrobacterales bacterium (assembly GCA_963795295.1). Taxonomy (GTDB): domain Bacteria; phylum Actinomycetota; class Thermoleophilia; order Solirubrobacterales; family 70-9; genus VRUE01. Next base: position 564,765 of record CAWCHE010000001.1, on the reverse strand, counting down.
TTGATCGCGATGATTCCGTCGGCGCGGATCGGCGTGTTGTAGGCGGTGAACTCGGTTTTCTTGACCATGCCCTTCGCGGTCGCGAAGACCAGGTATTTGTTCTCGCTGAAGTCCCGGGTCGGGATCACCGCCGTCACCTTCTCGCCGTCGCGCAGCGGCAGCACGTTGACCAGGGCCCGGCCTTTCGAGGTCCGCGCGCCCTCCGGCAGCTCGTAGACCTTGAGCCGGTAGACCTTGCCCCGGTTGGTGAAGAAGAGCAGGAAGTCGTGGGTCGAGCAGATGTGGAGGTGCTCGATGTAGTCGTCCTCTTTCATGTCCATCCCCATCACGCCGCGGCCGCCTCGGTGCTGCTGGCGGTAGGTGGCCAGGGGCAGCCGCTTCGCGTAGCCGGAGTGGGTGATCGAGATCACCATCTGCTGGTCGGCGATCATGTCCTCGATGTTCATGTCGCCCTCGAAGTGGGTGACCTCGGTCCGCCGCTCGTCGCCGTAGCGCTCGTTGACCTCGTCGAGCTCCTCGACGATCAGCCCGTCGATCCGCGCCGGGTCGCCGAGGATCCCACGCAGTTCCGCGATCTCCGTCATCAACTCGGCGTGCTCCTCGCGGACCTTGTCGGACTCGAGCGCGGTGAGGCGGGCAAGGCGCATTTCGAGGATCGCCTGGGCCTGGAGCTCGGAGAGCTCGAAGCGCTCGATCAGCCCTTCGCGAGCGACATCGGTGTCGCTCGATGCGCGGATCAGTTCGATCACCGCGTCGAGGTTGTCGAGGGCGATCAGCAGCCCCTCGAGGATGTGGGCGCGGGCCTCGGCCTGGCGCAGCTGGTACTGGGTGCGGCGGGTGACCACCTCGCGCTGATGCGAGACGTAGTGCGAGATCATCCGCTTCAGGCTCAGCGTCTTCGGGACGCCGTCGACGAGGGCGACCATGTTGATGCCGAAGGTGTTCTGCATCGGCGTCCGTTTGTAGAGCTGGTTGAGCACCACCTCGGGCGGGTCGCCGCCGCGCTTGGTCTCGATCACCAGCCGCATCCCCGAGCGGTCGGACTCGTCCCGCAGGTCGGAGATGCCGGTGATTTTTTTCTCGCGGACGAGGTCGGCGATCTTCGTGATCAGGCCGCCGTCGCCGCCCTTCTTGACCATGAACGGGAGCTCGGTGACGATGATCGCGTCGCGGCCGCCCTTGAGAGGCTCGACGTGGGCGCGGGCGCGGACCCGGACCGAGGCGCGGCCGGTCGCGTAGGCGTCGGCCACCCCTTCGGCGCTCATGATCCCGCCGCCGGGGAAGTCAGGGCCCTTGATGTGCTCCATCAACCCGGCCAGGTCGATCGCCGGGTTCGAGATGTAGGCCTTGACCGCCGCGATCGACTCGCGCAGGTTGTGCGGGGGGATGTTGGTCGCCATCCCGACCGCGATCCCGGAGGAGCCGTTGACGAGGAGGTTCGGGAAGCGCGCCGGGAGCACCAGCGGCTCCTGCTGCGTTTCGTCGTAGTTGGGGCCCCACTCGACGGTCTCCGAGTCGATGTCGCGGAGCAGCTCGGTCGAGAGGCGGGCCAGGCGCGCCTCGGTGTAGCGCATCGCGGCCGGCGGGTCGTCGTCGATCGAGCCGAAGTTGCCCTGGCCGTCGACCAGCATGTAGCGCAGCGAGAACGGCTGCGCCATCCGCGCCAGGGTGTCGTAGATCGCCGAGTCGCCGTGGGGGTGGTACTTGCCCATCACCTCGCCGACGATGAAGGCGGACTTCCGGTACGCCCTGGTCGGCTGCAGTCCGAGGTCGTGCATCGCGTAGAGGACCCGGCGGTGGACCGGCTTGAGGCCGTCGCGGACGTCGGGAAGGGCGCGGCCGACGATCACGCTCATCGCGTAGTCGAGATACGACGAGCGCATCTCGGTCGTCAGCTCGCGCTCCTCGATCCGCCCTCCGGTCGAGTGCGTCGCCGCCCTCCATCAGCCTGCCCGCCCTTCGAACCCCCGCCGCCGCCTAGACATCCAGGAACCTGACCTCTTTGGCGTGGCGCTCGATGAAAGCCTTGCGCGGCTCGACCTTGTCGCCCATCAGGTCGGTGAAGATCCGCTCGGCGAGGGCGGCGTCGTCGATCCGCACCCGCTCCAGCGTCCGGCTCGACGGGTCCATCGTCGTCTTCCGCAGCTGTTCGGGATTCATCTCGCCCAGGCCCTTGAAGCGCTGCATCGTGACGCCCTGCCGGGCCAGCTCCATGACCATCTGGCGCAGCTCCGTGAAGGACGCGGCGGTGCGCTTTTTGTCGCCGAGCCTGACCTCGAACGGAGGCCGGCCGACCTGCTTGAGCAGGTCGGCGTGGGAGTCGAGCAGCCGTCGGTAGTCGTGGGACTCGAAGAGCGCGTTGGTGAGCTCGAAGTCGCGCGCGAGCCCGTCACCCCGGTGCACCGCCCTCACCATCACGCCATCCCCGGATTCGGAGGAGATCTCGGATTCGAACGATTCGGTCTCATCGCTCTTGTCGGTCAGCAGCGCCTTGACCTCGTCGAGGGTCGAGGCCCCCTGGTCGAGGATCTGCGACTCGCTGAGGAAGCGGACGAGCTCGTGGCCGAAGTCCGCCTGCAGCGAGTCGGCCCAGCCCTCGTTCTCCTTCATCCGCCTGTTGAAGCGCTGCCAGCGGGCGGCGGTCAGTTTGTGGGTCTCGCCCTCGCCGTCGGTGACCTCCATGCTCTCGAGCTTGTCGCGCAGCAGCAGCTCCTCGAGCTCGGACTCCTTCTCGACGTAGGTCTCCTGTTTGCCGTTTTTGAGCCGGTAGAGCGGCGGCTTGGCGATGTAGATGTAGCCGGCCTCGATCAACTCCGGCATCTCGCGGTAGAGGAAGGTGAGGACGAGCGTACGGATGTGGGCGCCGTCGACGTCGGCGTCGGTCATCAGCACGATCTTGTGGTACCTCGCGGCGGTCACGTCGAACTCCTCGCGCACGCCGGTCCCGACCGCGGTGATCAGCGCCTGGATCTCCTGGTTGGAGAGCACCTTGTCGATCCGCGCCTTCTCGACGTTGATGATCTTGCCGCGCAGCGGCAGCACGGCCTGGGTGTTGCGGTCGCGCCCCTGCTTCGCCGAGCCGCCGGCAGAGTCACCCTCGACGATGAAGAGCTCGGTCAGTGACGGGTCGCGCACCGAGCAGTCGGCGAGCTTGCCGGGCAGGGTCGAGTTCTCGAGCGCCGTCTTGCGGCGGGTCAGGTCGCGTGCTTTGCGAGCCGCCTGACGGGCGCGGGCGGCGTCGACGGCCTTGCTGACTATCCGTTTGCCTTCGCCGGGGTTCTCCTCGAAGAACTCGCCGAGTTTGCGGTTGACCGTCTCTTTGACCAGCCCCTCGATCGGCGGGTTGCCGAGTTTGGTCTTGGTCTGGCCCTCGAACTGGGGGTCCTGGAGCTTGACCGAGATCACCGCGGTGAGCCCCTCGCGGACGTCGTCCCCGGTCAGGTTCTCGTCTTTCTCTTTCAGCAGCCCTTTGCCGCGCGCGTACGCGTTCAGGGTCCGGGTCAGCGCCGAGCGGAAGCCGGAGAGGTGCGAGCCGCCCTCGTGGGTGTTGATGTTGTTGGCGAAGCTGAAGACCGATTCCTGGTAGGAGGAATTCCACTGCATCGCGACCTCGACCATGCCGTCGTCGGTCTCGCCCTCGAAGTAGACGGTCTTGCGGTGGAGGGCGTCCTTGTTCTCGTTGAGATGGGCGACGAAGTCGACGATGCCGCCCTCGTAATGGAAGGTGTCGCTCTGCCCGGCTCCGCGCTCGTCGATCAGCTCGATCTTCAGGCCGCGGGTGAGGAACGCGGTCTCGCGGAGGCGCTCGGCAAGGGTCGCGTAGTCGAACTCGAGCTCGTCGAGGAAGATCTCGTCGTCGGGGAGGAAGGTGATCGTGGTCCCGGTCTCCTTCGTCGCCTCACCCTTCGCGAGGTCGCCCTGCGGCTTGCCGCGCTCGTAGTCCTGGCTCCAGACGTTGCCGTCGCGGCTGATCTCGAGGTGGAGGCGCTCGGAAAGCGCGTTGACGACGGAGACGCCGACGCCGTGCAGGCCGCCCGAGACTTTGTAGCCGCCGCCGTCTCCGAACTTGCCGCCGGCGTGCAGCGTGGTCAGGACGACCTCGGCCGCCGGCCGTTTCTCTTTCTCCAGTTCGTCCACGGGGATGCCGCGGCCGTTGTCGATGACCGTGCAGCCGTTGTCCGGGTGGAGGACGACGCGGACGCTGTCGCAATAGCCGGCGATCGCCTCGTCGACCGAGTTGTCGACGACCTCGTAGACGAGGTGGTGGAGGCCGCGGGGACCGGTCGAGCCGATGTACATCCCGGGGCGCTTGCGAACCGCCTCGAGCCCTTCGAGAACGGTGATGTCCTTGGCGCCGTAGGAGCCGTCGGACTCCCCTTTCTTGCCGCCTCCGGCCTTCTTCTGATCAGCCAACTAGTCCCTTCCGGATCTCATAGAAAACCCCGGCCCCCGGATCGCTCTGCAGCCGGGGTCGGGGTCAATGCAGGTTGACATAAAGGATACCAGTTCCGGGGGTCCGACCGGCTGCCCGTATCAGGCAAAATCCCTGCAAATCGCGGGAAAAGCCGCTCAGAGTGGCTCGTCTCCCGCGCGAAATCGCAAGCTTTGCGGCGCCTGCTCGCCGAGCCGCTCCCTCAACCGCTCCAGGAGCTGGCCCTGCATCAGCTCCAGCTCCTCGGCCCAGATCGGGTCCGAGCAGTGCACGACGGCCGTCCCGGAGCGTGAGGAGACCGGCCGGGTCTCGGCCGCGATCCGCTCGCCGACCGCCTCCGCCCAGGCCGTCTGCAGCGCCGCCAGCGGCGACTTCGGGGCCGCCCGCTCGAGTGCCGCGCGGAAGGCCTCCGTCGCCGGGCGCGGGGCGCGGCGGCGGGTCATCGCGGGCGCCGCCGGCTCATGCGGCATCGGCGTACGCCTCAGCCGGCCGCTCGGGCGGCATCGGCACGGTGGCCTCCCTCGCCGCGGCGGGGACCGAGTCGACGGCCGCGGCGGTGATCAGGGTCTGGCCGCCGCGGGCGAGTCGCTCGACCAGGCGCTCGCGGCGCTCGGGGTCGAGCTCGCTCATCACGTCGTCGAGGAGCAGCAGCGGCGTCACCCGCCGGGACCTCATCAGCACCTCGCGCTCGGCGAAGATCAGCGCCAGCAGCCCCGCCCGCTGCTCGCCCTGAGAGCCGAAGCGGCGCAGGCCCCTGCCGTCGGCGGCGACCTTGAGCTCGTCGAGGTGCGGCCCCCAGGTGCTGCGGCCGAGCCTGATGTCCGCCTCGCGCCGCTCCGCCAGCCCCTCCCTGATCCCCTCCGCCGAGCGGGAGGCGCGCGGGGCGTACTCGATCGTCGCCCCCTCCCCCAGGCCGAGCTCCTCGGCCGCCTCGGTGAACGGCGCCGTCAGCTCCTCGACCGCCTCGGCCCGGGCCGTCGTCAGCTCCTCGGCGGCGCTCGCAACGGTCGCGTCCCAGACGTCGAGCTTACCCGACGCGGCGAAGCCGGCGGCGAGACGGGAGAGCAGGGCGTTGCGCTGGGCCAGCGCGCGGGCGTAGCGCTGCCGCAGCTCCGAGCGCGACGGCCAGCGCGCGGCGAGGAACCCGTCGAGGTGGGCGCGGCGCTCGGAGGGCGGGCCCTTGATCAGCGCCAGACGGTCGGGCGAGAAGACGGCGACCGGCGGGCGATGGCGGGCGAGGGTCGCCGGGTCCGCCGGGCTCCCGTCGAGCAGGTGGCGCCGTCCCTCGGCGCGGCTGACCGAGGCGAGCAGGGTGTGCTCGATCCCGTCCTCCCCGCGGACCAGGGCCTCGGCGCGGGCAAAGGAGCCGCCGAAGGGGATCAGGTCGCGGCGGTCGCTGGTGCGGAAGGAGCGGCCGGTGAGCGCGAAGTAGACCGCCTCGAGGAAGTTCGTCTTGCCGGCGCCGTTGGGCCCGATCAGGCTGACGATGCCGCCGCTCATCTCGACCCGCATGCCGCTCAGGCTGCGCAGCGGGACGGCTTCCGCGGCGGCGACCAGCACCGGGCCTCAGACGTTGAGGCGGATCGGCATCACCAGGTAGCGGAAGTCTTCGTTGTCCACGGGCTGCAGGAGCCCCGGCCGCAGCGGTGAGATCAGGCGCAGCACCACCTCGTCGCCCTCGACGCTCTCGATCCCCTCCTTGAGGAACTCCGGGTTGAAGCCGATCTCCAGCGCCTCACCATCGAAGGCGGCGGGCATCGTCTCCTCGGCGTCACCGACGTCCGGCGTCGAGGCGGCGATCGTCAGCTCCCCCTCGGCGAACGAGAGCCGCAGGGGCGCGTTGCGCTGGGCGAGTTGGCTGACCCGCCTGGCGACCTCGAGGAACTCGCCCCGGGGAAGCCTGACGTCGTGGTCGTAGGACTCCGGCAGGAGTTGTCGAAAGTTGGGGAACTGCCCGTCGATCAGCCTCGTGTTGAGGATCACGGCCCCTGCCCTGAAAACCGCCTGGTTCGGGAGCAGGCTGACCGCGACCTCCTCGACGCCGTCGGCGGCGACGACGCGGGCGAGCTCGCGCAGAGCGCGGGCCGGGATGTTCGCCTCGAGCTCGCCCTCCAGCGGCGGGTCGAGCGCCGTGGTCTTGACCGCGAGCCGGTAGGAGTCGGTCGCGACCATCGTCATCTCGGCGGCCGCGGCGTTGACGAGGACGCCGGTGAGGACGGGGCGCATGTCGTCGCGCGAGGCGGCGCGGGCCACGACCTCGACCGTCTCGGCCAGCGCCGCGGCGGGAATCTTCAGCGGCTGCTCGCCCTCCGCCGGGAATTTCGGGAAGTCCTCGGCCGGCAGCACCCGCAGGTGGAAGCTCGAGCTGCCGCTGCGGATCTCCACGTCGCGCTCGGCCTCGCGGACCTCGATCTGCACGGAGTCGTCGCCGAGAGAGCGAGCGAGCTCGGCGAGCAGGCGGCCGGGAAGCAGGACCGAGCCGGCGCCGTCGGCCTCCGCCTCGAGGCCGGTCTGCAGGCCCATCTCGAGGTCGGTCGCGGACAGGGTCGCACCGGCGCCGTCCTCGCCGACCCGGATCAGGATCCCGGAGAGGGCCTGGGTCGCGGCGCGGGTGGAGACGGCTCTGGAGACGACGGAGAGCTTGGAGACCAGCTCCTCGCGTTTGATGCTCAGCTTCAAGCGATTGCCTTCTTGAGTTGGATTAGGACCTGTGGAAACCGCGGTGCGCGAGGTCGAATCGCTGATCGCACCGCGGCTGGAGGGTTGTGGATAGAGCTGTGGGGACCATTGATTCTTACAGCGTCATCGGCCGTCAGCCCGGGTTGCCCGCGAGGCTGTGGATCTCGGCGCGCAGCTTCTCCACACGTCCGGCCAGGGTCGGGTCCTCGGCGATCCCGGCCTCGATGCGGCGCAGGGCGTTGAGCACGGTCGAGTGATCGCGGCCGCCGTAGAGCCGGCCGATCTGGGGGAGGGAGAGCGGGGTCAGCTCCCTGGTCAGGAGGATCGCGACCTGGCGGGCGCGGAGCGGCGTTGCGGCCCGGCTCGACCCGACCAGCTCCGCCCGCGAGATCCCGAAGGCCCCGGCGACGTGCTGCTGGATCTCCTCGACTGGCGCCTCCTTGGGCGCCGCCGAGCGGGGGACGAGCTCGGCGATCAGCTTCGAGTCGAGCGGCCGCGAGGTCAAGCGAGGCGTGGGCGATGACGCGGGTCAGCGCCCCGTGTAGCTGGCGGACGTTGGCGCTGATCCGCTCGGCCAGCTCGAGCAGCGCGTCGCCCTCGCCGTCGGGGATGCCCGCCTCGCGCACCAGCCGTCGCAGGACGGTGAGCCGGGTCGCGAGGTTGGGCGGCTCGACGGCGACGGTCAGGCCCCACTCGAAGCGGTCGCGGAGCCGATCGGCGAGGGTCGAGAGCTGGCTCGGGTTGCGATCGGCGGAGAGCACGATCTGGCTGCCGCCCTCATAGAGGGCATTGAAGGTGTGGAAGAACTCCTCTTCGGTGCTCGGCTTCCCCTCGAGGAACTGGATGTCGTCGACGAGCAGCACGTCGAGGTCCCGGTAGCGGCGCTTGAAGCCCTCGGTCCCGCTCGCCCGCAGCGCCTCGACGAACTCGTTGGTGAAGGACTCCGCGGTCGTGTAGCGGATGCTGAGCCCCTCGGCGTTCGCCTGCAGGTAGCTGGCGACCGCGACCAGGAGGTGGGTCTTTCCGAGCCCCGGGGGGCCGTGGAGGAAGAGCGGGTTGTAGGCCTCCGAGGGCGCCTCGGCCGCCGCCAGCGCCGCCGCGTGGGCGAAGCGGTTTCCTTCGCCGATCACGAACCGCTCGAAGGTGTAGTTGGGGTTCAGCGCCGCGTCGCCCTTTTCGACGCCTCCGCCCCCGAGCGGATCGAAGCTGACCTCGGAGAGGGTGCCCCCGACCGCCTCCAGGGCTTCGCGGATCAGGCCCGAGTAGCGGCGCTCGACCCAGGAGCGGATCCGGCCCGGGGCCAGCAGGTGGAGGGTTGTCCCGCGCACTCCCTCGGCGCTCAGCGGCCGCAGCCAGAGCTGGAAGGTCGAGTCGGGAACCGACGCCGCGAGGCGCCGCTGAACGTCGCGCCAGATGGCGTCGAGCTGCTGTCGGTCCGAGTCGTCGTGCACCAGCCGGCGACCATAGCGTCGCCCCGACGGGCCGAACCGGGGGCGGGCGCAAATGCCGAACAAAAGTTTTCAGAGGCCGTCCGTATACTGCGACGCCCAATGAAGCGGACCTACCAGCCGAAGAAGCGTAAGAGGGCGAAGACCCACGGGTTCCGGGCTCGGATGAGCACCCGCGGCGGTCGCGCGATCATCAATCGCCGTCGCCGCAAAGGCCGCAAGCGCCTGACCGTGTAGATGGCTGCACCTCGACGTCGGCGTCTGTCGCGCAGCGGTGAGTTCGACCGCGTGTACCGCGACGGCTCCTCGAACGCAACCCGTTACCTCGTGCTCTACAGCTTTCCCCGCCGTGAAGAGGCGGAGGGGGACGTGCGGCTCGGCGTCTCGGCGAGCCGCAAGATCGGCGGCGCCGTCGATCGCAACCGCGTCAAGCGGGTCCTGCGCGAGGCGTTCTGGGGGCTCTCCGAGCGGCTTCCCGAGGGCTACGACTTCGTCCTCGTCGCCCGCCCCGAGCTCGCCGAGCTGGTCGAGCGTGAGGGGGCGGCAGGGGTGACGACGAGCATCGAAGAGGCGCTCGCGGGCTCCGCCGGGGGCGTTCCACGTGAAACGCCCCCTGCTCTGGATGATCGACGCCTACCGCCGCTGGATCTCGCCCGCCCGCCCGCGCCGCTGCCGCTACGAGCCGACCTGCTCCCACTACGCAGCCGAGTCGATCAGCCGCTTCGGCGCCGGCCGCGGCCTGCTCCTCGCCGCCTGGCGCCTGTTGCGCTGCAACCCCTTCAGCCATGGCGGCTTCGACCCGGTCCCCGACCGCTTCACCCTGCGGACCGGGCCCGTCGATCCCTCCGACCTACCACGGTGAGGCCCACCCGTGATCCCCGCGGCGAACATCCTGCAGCCGCTGATCGACGTCGTCAACTCGGTCCTCCAGTTCTTCCACGACAGCGCCGGCCTCAGCTGGGGCGCCTCGATCATCGCCCTGACGATCCTGACCAGGGCGATCCTGATCCCGCTCACCTACAAACAGCTGAAAGGGATGCGCGCCCTGCAGGCCCTGCAGCCGCAGCTGAAAGAGATCCAGGCCAAGTACAAAAACGACAAACAGCGCATGCAGCAAGAGATGATGGCGTTCTACAAAGAGAACAAAGTCAACCCCTTCGCCTCCTGCATCCCGCTCCTGGCGCAGCTTCCGGTCTTCATCACCCTCTTCAACGTCCTCCGCCACGAGCTCCCCAGCGACATCGGCTGCGAAGCCGGGCACTGCGGCAGCGAAGCGTCCTTCCTCTTCATCCACGACCTCACGGCCAAGGCCACAGGCGGCGAACTGATCGCCCTCCTGATCCTCTACGTCGGCACCCAGCTGGTCTCGGGAATGGTGATGGCGGTGACCGCCGATAAAAGCCAGCGGACGATGATGATGGTGCTCCCCTTCATCTTCGTCCCCTTCGTGATCAGCTTCCCGGCCGGCCTCGTCCTCTACTGGATCACGACCAACTTCTGGACGATCGGCCAGCAGTACGTGATCAAACGGGTCGTGCCGCCGCCGCAGGTCGCGACCGCCGCCGCAGTCGCGGCAGCGAAGCCTCCGCCTCCGCCTCCGCGGAAAAAGAAGAAGCGGCGCTAGCGGGTTCCGGGCATTTCGGCCCGGCCTGGAATAGGATCGCCTCGTGATGAGCGATACCGGGGAGTGGCCGCAGGAGCCGGCCGAGCGGGTGAGAGAGCTGGTCGAGGGTGTTCTCGACGAGCTCGACCTCGATGGTGAGGTCGAGGTCAAGGAGGACGACGACCGGATCGACGTCGTCGTCAGCGGTGAGGACGACTTCGGCCTGCTGATCGGCAAACGCGGCCAGACGATCGACGCGATCCAGCTGCTCTGTTACCAGGCGGCATTCCGCGGGCGCCGCGAGCGCAAGCGCGTCGTCCTCGACGCCTCCGGCTACCGCGAGCGCCGCCGCGAGATCCTCGTCTCCCGCGCCGACCGCGCCGCCGAGCAGGCTCTCGAGGGCAATCGCACGGTGGAGATGGACGAGATGAGCGCCCAGGAGCGCCGCGTCGTCCACGAGCACCTCAAGGAGCGCGCCGGGGTCGAGACCTACAGCGAAGGCGACGAGCCGCACCGCTGCGTCGTCGTCGCGCCGCTCGTCTCGGAGTGAGCGGGCCGCCCCCGCTCGACCCCGAGGCCAGAGACGCGCTGAAGCGGGTCCTGGAGCTGCTCGCAGCCGAGCGAGCCTCGGTCAGCTCCGTCACCGAGCCCGCCCGCGCCTGGAAGGTGCACGTCGACGACAGCCTCGCCGGGCTTGACGTCGGGGACTTCTCCGACGCCCGTCGAATCGTCGATATCGGCTCTGGAGCTGGGTTTCCGGGCCTCGTCCTCGCCGCCGCTCTGCCGGCGGCCAGGGTCGACATGGTCGAGTCGGTCGGGCGCAAGTGCGAGTTCATCGAGCGCGCGATCGCCGCCGCCGCCCTCGCAAACGCACGTTGCGTCTGCGAGCGCTCCGAGAGCTGGGGAGCCGCCGAGGCGGAGGGGCGCGAGGCCTACGACGTCGCCACCGCCCGCGCGGTCGGCCGCCTCTCGACCCTCGCCGAGCTCGCCTCCCCGCTGCTCCGCGAAGGCGGCGCCCTCGTCGCCTGGAAGGGGAAGCGCAGCCCCGACGAGGAGGCGGAGCTGGCCCGGGCGGCCCCGGCTCTGGCGATGGAGCCGGAGGCGATCCTCGACGTCGGCCGCGACGCCGGCAGCCGTCATCGCCACCTCCACCTGCTCCGCAAGGCCGGCCCGACCCCCGATGATCTGCCGCGGCGCGCGGGGATGGCGAAGAAGCGACCGCGGGGCAGCTAGGCTCAGCGTCGATGGGTGTCGTCTACGCGATCGCGAACCAGAAGGGCGGCGTCGGCAAGACGACGACCGCCGTCAACGTCGCCGCCTGCGTCGCCGCCGGCGGCGAGCAGACGCTGCTGGTCGACCTCGACCCGCAGTGCAACGCGACCGCCTCGCTCGGCGGCGATCGCGAGGCCCATCCCTCCTCATACGACTGCCTGATCGGCGACGTCTCGGTCGCGGAGGCCGCCCGCCCGGCCGGCCCCGACAACCTCTGGCTGGTCCCCGCGAGCCGCGACCTCGCCGGCGCTGCGGTCGAGCTGCCTCGCCTCGACAGCTCCGAGACGCGCCTGCGCGAAGGCCTCGGCCCGGTCCGCGAGAGGTTCGCCGTCACCGTCCTCGACTGCCCGCCCTCGCTGGGCCCGGTCAGCGTCAACGCCCTGGTCACCGCCGACCGCGTCATCGTCCCCGTCCAGGCCGAGTACCTGGCGCTCGAGGGCCTGGTCCAGTTCCTCGACACCCTGACGATGATCCGCCGTGAGCTGAACCCCTCGCTCGACATGTCGGGGCTGCTGATCACGATGCACGACGACCGCACCCGGCTCGCCCAGGACGTCGAGCGCGAGCTGCGCGAGCACTTCTCGGACATGGTCTTCGACACGGTGATCCCCCGCAGCGTCCGCGTCGCCGAGGCGCCGAGCTATGGTCTGCCGGTGACCGTGCATGCTCCCTCCTCGCGCGCCTCCGTCGCCTACCGGGCGCTCGCCGAGGAGCTCGCCACCCGCGCCGCCGCGACGGCAGAGAGCGGCAATGGCCGCTAGCAAGCGCGCCGGGATGGGCCGCGGCCTCGCCGCGATCCTGCCCGAGACCGCGGTCGCCGAGGCGGGCGAGCTGCGCGAGCTGCCGGTCGGGCTCGTCAAGCCGAACCCGAATCAGCCCCGCACCAACTTCGACCCCGACGCCCTCGCCTCGCTCGCCTCCTCGATCGAGATCAGCGGCGTCGTCCAGCCGCTCCTCGTCCGCCCCCTCCACGACGGCAGCTACGAGCTGGTCGCCGGCGAGCGCCGCTGGCGCGCGGCCCGGCAGGCGGGCCTCGAGAAGGTTCCGGCGATCGTCCGCGACTCCGAGCAGGCCGAGCGGATGCAGGTGGCGCTGATCGAGAACATGGTCCGCGAGGACCTCAATCCCGTCGAGGAGGCGAAGGCCTGCGCCGCCCTGGTCGAGGAGCTCGGCGTCTCCAAGGAGGAGCTTGCGAGGCGCGTCGGCCGCAGCCGCCCGGCGGTGTCGAACCTGATCCGCCTGCTCGACCTCCCCGACGAGGCGATCGCCCTGCTCGAGTCCGGCGATCTCAGCGAGGGACACGGCCGCGCTCTGCTCGCGGCCCGAGGCAACGACGTCCGCCGCCGCCTCGCACGGGAAGCGGCCCGGCACGGCTGGTCGGTCCGTGAGACCGAGAACAGGGCCAAGCTGGCCAGCCAGCCAAAGACGCCGAGGGCAGCGACACAGCTTGATCCGGAGGAGGCCGAGGCCCTCCGGGGGCTGACCGACAGGCTCGAGTCGGCGCTCGGGCACGAGGTCAGGGTGCGGCCGCGGAAGGGCGAGGAGCTCGCCGTCGAGATTCGTTTCCAGGACCTCGACGAGGCCCTGGAGCTCGCCGGTAGAATCGCCAAAGCCTCGGGCGATTAGCTCAGTTGGTTAGAGCGCGTCTCTGATAAGGACGAGGTCCCTGGTTCGAATCCAGGATCGCCCACTTGCAGCAAATGCAGATCTACGGCGTCAGCTTCGACATGGTCGGCAAGCAGCCGATCGTCTTGTTGAAGACCGTCGACGGGAACAAATTCCTGCCGATCTGGATCGGGCACCCCGAGGCCGCCGCGATCCTGATGAAGCTTCAGGGTGCCTCGACGCCGCGGCCGATGACTCACGACCTGCTCTCCGACGTGCTCGAGCAGCTCGACGCCAAATGCGAGCGCGTCTCGGTCACCGAGCTGCGCGACAACACCTTCTACGCCTCGATCACCGTCTCGGTCAACGGCTCGGAGATGGAGATCGACTCGCGTCCCTCCGACGCCCTCGCGCTCGCGGTCCGAGTCTCGGCGCCGATCTTCGCCGCCGAGGACGTGATCGAGGAGTCGGCGATCGAGTTCGAGCACGAGGTCGAGGACACCGAGGAGGTCGTCGACAAATTCAAAGAGTTCCTCGACGAGGTCAGCCCCGACGACTTCGCCCAGGGCGGCGACTGACCGCGGCTCAGGCGGCGGTCGCGCCCGAGGGCTCGAGCGCCAGCTCGAGGATCTGGCCGACCAGGTCCTCGAAGGAGATCCCCGCCGCCTCGGCGGCCTGGGGGAGGAGGCTGGTGTCCGTGAGGCCCGGAATCGCATTGACCTCGAGCACCACCGGCCCGTCCTCGCCGAGGATCAGGTCGACCCGCGAGAAGCCCGAGCAGCCGAGCGCGCGGTAGGCGCCGACCGCGGCCTCGACGACGGCGGCCCGCTCAGCCTCCTCCAGCGCCGCCGGGCACTCGAACCTGGTCCGCCCGATCTCGTACCGGGCCTCGAAGTCGTAGCGATCGCCGCCGGCCGGGATCGCCTCGACCACCGGCAGCGGCTCGTTGCCGAGCACGCTGACGGCGAGCTCGCGTCCGTCGACGAAGCGTTCGAGGACGACCCGGTCGTCGTAGCTGAAGGCCGAGACCAGCGCCGCCGGGATCTCAGCCGGCTCGGCGACGAACTTGACCCCGAGCGCCGAGCCGCCGCGGCCGGGCTTGACGACGAGCGGGAACTCGAGCCGCTGCTCGAGCCCACCCAACCCCTCGACCGCGCCGAGCTCACGAAGCGCCGCCTGGTTGAAGGCGAACCAGTCCGGGGTCGGGACGCCCGCCGAGCGCATCGTGTGCTTCGCCAGGACCTTGTCGGTGCAGAGAGCACAGGCCGCCACCCCCGGCCCGGTGAACGGGATGCCGAGGACCTCGAGCAGCTCCTGGGCGGTCCCGTCCTCGCCGCCCGGCCCGTGCATCGCGATGAAGGCGACGTCCGGGGAAGCGGCAACCAGCCGCTCGACCAGGTCGCCGCCGGGGTCGAGCGAGACCGCTTGATGGCCGAGCCGGGCCAGCGCGTCCTCGACCCTGGCCCCGGATTTGAGCGAGACGCCGCGCTCGAGCGAGCGGCCGCCCTTGAGGACCGCGACCTTCACGATCCCCCCTCGCCGGTCTTGCGGAAGGGGAGCACGTCGCCGCCTTGGTCGGGGTCGTGAGGGACGTCCCCATAAACCGCCGGCTGCTCAGCTTCGCTTCCGCTGCCGTCGGCAGATGCGCCGTCGCCCTGGCCACTTTGGGCCGCCCGATCCGCGACTTCGTCGCTAGCGCGAGCGAGGGAGTCCCTGGCGGGTGCGTCATCACCCGGGGAACCCTTGGCGGCCTCCCCGGTCAGGGCGCCGTAGAGGCCGACCTGCTCGGAGATCACGTTGCCGATACGGCGCACTCCCTCGCGGATCTCGTCGTCTCCGACGCCGGAGAAGTTGAGCCGCATCGAGCTGCCGCCGCGGCCGTCGACGTAGGCGGCCTGGCCCGGGACGAAGGCGACGTCATCGCGCAGCGCCCGCGCGAGCAGGTCGCTGGTGTCGATGTACTCGGGCAGCGTCGCCCAGATGAACAGACCGCCCTGGGGCTCGGTCCAGGTCGCCTCGGCGGGGAAGTGCTCTTCGAGCGCCGCCAGCATCGTGTCGCGGCGGCCGCGATAGATCACGGCGAGGCTGTCGACGTACTCGCGCCAGCGCCCTTCGGCGAAGTATTCGCGGACGAAGTACTGGGTCAGGGTCGAGCTGCAGAGGTCGGCGGCCTGCTTGCCGAGGACGATCTTCTCCATCACTGGCGGCGGCGCCACCGCCCAGCCGAGCCGGATCCCGGGGGAGAGGATCTTGGAGAAGGTGCCGATGTAGATCACGAAGTCACCGCCGTCGAGCTGGTAGAGCGGCGGCAGCGGCTCACCGCCGAAGCGGAGCAGGCCGTAGGGGTTGTCCTCGATCACCAGCGTCTCGCGGTGACGGGCCAGCTCGACCAGCCGCCGCCGCCGCTCGAGCGACATCGTCACCCCGGCCGGGTTCTGGAAGGTCGGCACCGAGTAGGTGAATTTGGGCCGCCGCCCCTCGGCGTCGAGGCTCGCCAGCGCCGCCTCGAGGTCGTCGATCCGCATCCCCTCCTCGTCGCACCCGATCTGGATCACCTCGGCCTGGTAGCTGCAAAAGACCGGGACGGCGCCGGGGTAGGTGGGCGCCTCGCAGATGACGACGTCGCCGGGGTCGATCAGCGTCTTGCAGACGAGGTCGATCGCCTGCTGGCCGCCGGTGGTGACGATCACGTCCTCGGGGTCGGGAAGCATCCCCTCCGCGCCCATCACCTGGAGGATGCAGTCGACCGTCTCCTCGAAGCCCTCGGTCGGCCCGTACTGCAGCGCCTCGGCGACCGAGTCGCGGGCGATCCGCGCCATCTCGGCGGCGAAGCTCTCCGGCGGGAAGGTCGAGGTGTCGGGGAGGCCTCCCGCCAGCGAGATCACCTCCGGGCGGGCCGTCACCGCCATCAGGTCGCGCATCGCCGAGGAGCGCATGACGCCGGTCCGCTCGGCGAAGAGGCCGGCGTAGCGCTCCAGGTCGCGGGTGCGCGTGTGGGCGCGACGCCGTTGGGGCGGCCCTTCGGTCATGCGGGAAGTGTGGCGGATCGACGCACGGGCGCCCGGGAGGTTAGGTTTTCCGGTGTGGACTTTCTGACCGACCTCGGCATCGGCATCGCGATCGGCATGCTCGCGGGGACCACCGGCACGCACGGTTCGGCCCGCGGCAGGATGACGCTGCTCGCGGTCGTGATCGGCCTCATCGCCGGCTACCTCCTCGACGGAATCCTCGGCGGCGTGTTCGCGATGGCGGGAGCCGGGCTCGGCTGCGTCGTCACCAGCGAGGTCGTCTCCGGCGCCGGCCGCCGCGAGGGGAGCAGGGGAGGGGCGCTCGGCTTCCTCGTCGCGCTCGCCGCCCTGGTCGTCGTCGCGATCTCCTTCGTCTTCTCGCCCGCAGTGATCCTGGTCGCCCTCGCGCTGGTCTGGCTGGGGATCTCCCGCCATCGCCGAGCGCAGAAGAAACACGCCGGCCTGCGCGTCCTGCGCTAGCCGAGCCCTCCGTTCCACGATCATTCGCCTGGCCATGCCCGCCGCCAGGAAGCTGATCCTCACCTATGTCGACTCGCTGCGCACCGACATGCTCGAACGCGCGGTCGCCGAGGACCGGGCGCCGACCTTCGGCGAGCTGCTCGAGCGGGGGGTGCTGGTCCCCGACTGCGTCTCCAGCTTCCCGTCGGTGACCCCCGTCGCCTGCGCCGAGATCGTCACCGGGGTCGGCGCCGACCGCCACTGGATCAGCGGCATGAACTGGTACCACCGGCTCGAGCGCCGCTACGTCGACTACGGCTCCTCGCTGCCGGCGACGCGGGCTGTCGGCGTCTTCCGCGCCCTCTACGACCTCGTCTACAACATGAACCTGGCCCACCTCAGCCCCGAGGTCGAGACCATCTTCGAGAGCCTCGACGACGCCGGCGCCGTCACCGCCTGTACCCCCTTCCTGATCTACCGTGGCCGCCACCGCCATCAGGTCTCCCTCGACGGGCTCCTCGGCCGCGCCGTCGACGCCACCCGGCTCAAGTTCCGCCACCACACCTACGGCCCGGCCGAGCTCTTCTACGGCGACCTCTACGCGAGCCGCGAGGTCCCCTGCAAGCCGACCTCGATCCCGGGCAGCCGCGACGGCTACTCGGCGTGCTGCGCGGCGGAGCTGGTCCGTGAGGGCGCCTTCGACTTCCTCCTCTTCTCGCTCGCCGACAACGACCACTACTCCCACCGCCACGGACCGGAGGCGACCGTCGAGTCGATCTCGACCGCCGACCGCTGCTTCGCCGAGCTGGTCGAGGCCGGGGGAGGGATGGACCGCTTCCTCGAGGAGCACGCGCTGATCGTCGTCGCCGACCACGGCCAGAGCGACGTCGACCGCGGCCTGCCGCTGGCCGAGCTGCTCGGCCGCGAGTGGTCGGTGCTGGCGCCCTCCGACGACCGCCCCGAGCTCGCCCAGCTCGCGGTCAGCCCGACCGGCCGCGCGGCGAACGTCTACCTGCTGCCCTCGGAGGGAGAGCGCGCGGTTGCGGACGACGTCCGCCGCCGCCTGACCGAGATCGAAGGGATCGACATCGTCTGCTGGCGCGAGGACGGATGGTCGCTGGTCGAGCGTGGGGGAGAGCGGCTCCGGTTCCGCCCCGGCGGCGAGGTCGCCGATCTGCGCGGCGCGCGCTGGGAGCTCGACGGCGAGCCGCAGGTCCTGGCGGCGGCGGTCGAGGGCGGCCTGCTGCGCAGCGAGGAGTACCCCGACCCGCTGGCGCGGGTCCACTCGGCGCTCTCGTCTCCGCACGCCGGCGACTTCATCGTCTCGCTGGCGAACGGCTACGAGGCCGTCGATTGGGGCGGTGTCACCCACGTCGGCGGCGGCAGCCACGGCTCGCTCCACAGCGGCGACTCGCTCGGGCCGCTGCTCTTCGTCGGCTGCGGCCCGGACGGCGGCGGGGAGGCCCCGGCCCCCGAGCAGTGGTCGCTCCGCGACGTCGCGCCGGTGGTGCTCGAGCACTTCGGCGCATGAGCGCCCGCGGCTTCCTTCTCGCCGCCGCGCTCCTCCTCCTCACCCTGCCGGCACCTGCCCTCGCCGACGGCCCCGCTCCCGGCCAGATCCCGGCGAGCCGGGCGACGAAGTCTGCGGATCACGACCCCAAGGTGATCCACGAGCGCCGCCGGCATCCGGGCCTGAGCTCCTCCGCCTCGATAGTCGACGGCCACTGGGAGGTCGCCTACTTCGCCGATGACAAAGAGGTGGCGCTGGTCCTGGTCGACCCGCTGACGGCGGCGGTCGAGGAGTCGTGGACCGGATACCAGGTGAGCTGGAAGATGGCCCGCGGCTACTCGGGCGCCTTCGGGCACAAGCTCAACGCCCCCTACGTCTTCCTGCCGCTCTGCGCGCTCTTCCTGCTCGGCCTCGTCGATTGGCGCCGGCCCTGGCGGGTCGCCAACCTCGACCTCGTCGTCCTGCTCGGCTTCGGGGTCTCGAACTTCTTCTTCAACCGGGCCGATATCGGGGTCTCGGTCCCGATCGTCTACCCCCTGCTCGCCTACCTGATGGCGAGGGCGCTCTGGGTCGGCCTCCGCGGCCGCGGCGAGGGCCTGCGGCCGGTCTGGCCGGCGCGGTGGCTGCTGATCGCGGCGCTCTTCCTGGTCGGCTTCCGGGTCGGCCTCAACATGGCTGACTCCGGGGCGATCGACGTCGGCTACGCGGGGGTCGTGGGAGCCGACCGGATCGCCCACGGCGAACCGGTCTACGGCAACTTCCCCTCCGACATCTCCCAGGGGGACACATACGGGCCGGTCAACTACCTCGCCTACGTCCCCTTCGAGCGGATCTGGCCCTGGTCGGGGACCTGGGACGACCTCCCTGCCGCCCACGGCGCCGCCGTCGCCTTCGACCTCGCCGCCTTCGCGCTGCTGATCCTGCTCGGGTACCGGATCCGGCCGGGACCGAAGGGGCGGATGCTGGCGGCGACCCTCGCCTTCGGCTGGGCCGCCTACCCCTATACCGCCTACGCCCTCGAGTCCAACTCCAACGACACCCTCGTCGCCGCCTTCCTCATAGCCGTCCTCCTCGCTCTCTCCAGACCGATGCTGCGTGGGGCGACAGCGGCTCTCGCGACCTTCGCGAAGTTTGCTCCCGCCTTGCTCGTCCCGATGCTGCTCACGTACCGACCCCGGGTCGAAGCGGGAGAACCTGACGCGCCCTCCCGCAGACTCATGAAGTTCATCCTCGGTTTCCTCCTGGTGACGGTCCTCGTGATGGCCTGGCCCACAATCGACCCCGGACTCCACTCCTTCTACGAACGCACGATCCTCTACCAGGCCGATCGCGACTCCCCCTTCAGCATCTGGGGCCAGGCCCCCGGCCTCGAGCCCATCCGCGTCGCAATCGCAATCGCTGTCGGAGCCCTCTCCCTGGCCCTCGCCTTCCGCCCCAAACGCAAGTCCCTGACACAAGTAGCCGCCCTAGGAGCAGCCCTCCTGATCGGAGCCCAGCTCACCGCCGAGCACTGGTTCTATCTCTACATCGTGTGGTTCTATCCGCTGCTGCTGGTCGCCTTCGCAACGGTCCGAGGAGAGGGGCAGGGCGCCTCCTCGACGGGCGGATACTCAGAGCGGGTCAACTAATTAGTTGACCCGCGAGTTCGGAGAGGAGGTGCCCTGCCCCTCTCCCCCTACTCGGTTGGAGCCGGCACCATCACCTGAGTGATGGAGTCAGCGAGGCCATCGGCGTTGACCTCGACCACCGCGCCCATCACCCAGACGTCCTCCTCGGCGGTTTCGAAGCGCACCGGCATCTGGGTGGTCAGCGCCGCCAGCGCCTGCTCGGGCTTGACCCCGAGGACGCTGGTCCGCGAGCCGGTCATGCCGACGTCGCAGATGAAGGCCGTCCCCCCGGGCAGCACCCGGGCGTCGGCGGTCGGCACGTGGGTGTGGGTTCCGAGCACCGCAGCGACGCGGCCGTCGAGGTGCCAGCCCATCGCCACCTTCTCGCTCGTCACCTCGGCGTGGAAGTCGACGACGACGCAGTCCGCCTCGATCCTCTCCAGCAGCGAGTCGACCTCGTGAAACGGCAGCCTCGCGACCTGGAGTCCGACGGCGCCGCTGAGGTTGATCACCCCGACCCGCATCCCGCCGGCCTCGACCACGGTGTGGCCGCGGCCGGGATTGGCGTGGGGGTAGTTGGCGGGCCTGATCACCCGGTCGCTGCGATCGAGGAAGGCGTAGGCCTCGCGATGGCGGTAGACGTGGTTGCCGGTCGTGATCACGTCGGCCCCGGCCCGGAAAAGGCCCTCGGCGGTCTTCTCAGTGATCCCGACCCCGCCGGCCGAGTTCTCGCCGTTGACGATCACGAGGTCGGGGTGGTGGGCCTCTCTGAGCGAGGGCATCGCCGCCTCGAGGCCGCGCCGCCCGGCGCCGCCGACGACGTCGCCGATGAAAAGGACCCGCATGGCCGTGACCCTACTCCGCCGCCGCCGGCGCTCAGACCGTGGCGAAGCGGCGCAGGGCGAGCCGGGCGAGGAGGCCGTAGGCGACGATCAGGATCGCGAGGTGGACCAGCGGCCCGCCGATTCCCGATCCGGCTGGGTCGAGCGCCGCGGTCATCGCGTCGAGCGTGGGCTTGAACGGAAAGAGCGCGACGACGACCTCGATCGCGTCGTAGAGGTGCCGGCCGACCGCCCCCGAGGGGACCAGGGAGAGGAAGGCGATCGGCAGGGTGACCATGAAGGCGAGCAGGGAGACCGCGCGGACCTCGCGCGCCGCCGCCCCGAGCGCCGCCCCGGCCGCCCCCAGGGCGGCACCGCCGGCGAGGATTGCGACCAGCCAGAGCCCGAACCGACCCCAGTGAAGCGGCACGAAGATCTGCATTCCGGCGAGCATCAGCAGGGTCACGACGAGCCCGATCGCGATCCCGAGGACGACCTTCTCGGTGAGCAGGGCGGCGGGCGAGATCAGGCTCCGGGTCAGCCTCGAGAAGGCGTTCTCCTCGCGCTCCAGAGCCAGCGAGCCGGCGACGAGGAGGACCGTGACGAAGGTCAGGGTGAGGGTCGCGGCGACGGCGATCGCGAAGATGTCGAGCGGGGGGGAGGAGCCGTTGATCACATGCTTCTCGACTTCGATCGGCTGCGCCAGGCGCCGCGCCAGGGGCTTTGCGACGTCGAGGTTTTCGCGGGCCTGGTCGGCGAAGCGGATCACGCGGTCGAGAGCTTCGCGCAGCGCCCCGGCGGGGACCGTCGGGCGCAGCGACTCGAGGATCGCGCCGGTCGCCTTCATCCCGAGGACTTCGAAGGAGCCGCCGAGTGCCTTGAACTCGCCGCCGTCGACGAGCAGGTCGAGGTATTTGCCGCCTTCGGCCGCGATCCGCTTCGCGACCACCAGGTTGGCTTCGGCCAGCAGGGCGCTGATCCGGTCGTCGACCGCCTGGGCCTTGATCGGGTTCTCCTCGTTGACAAGCACTTCGACCTTCGGCGTCCCGGGGACGAGGGTCGAGAGCGAGTTGATCTGGCGGACCAGGTCGGAGGGCAGGATCAGCGCCGCCAGGGCGTCTCCCGATTCGACCTCTTCGAGCGCTTCCTCGCGGCTCTTGACCCGGACGCACTCGACCCGCGTGCAGATCCGGTTGTCGACGCCGATCGCCGGCAGCTGCGCGCCGCCGACGCTGACCCGGGTACCGGGCGGGATTTCGTTGAGGAAAGCGATCCTCGGCTTGCTCGAGTCCGGTGAGATCGCGAGGCCGACCAGAACCGCGATCAGGACCGGGTAGACGACGAGCAGGACCGCCTGCAGCGGCGAGCGGCGGAGGATCTGGAGGTCCTTGAGCAGGAGCCAGCGCATCAGTGGCCCCGGTGATGAAGGAAGGCGACGAAGGCGGTCTCGAAGTCGCGGCTGGCGGCCCCGGGCGCCTCGCTGCGGACGACCTCGCGCAGCTCCTCGGGTGTGCCGTCGAAGAGGCTCTCCCCGTCGGCGAGGACCAGCAGCCGCTGCCCGTAGCGCTCGGCCTCCTGGATGTCGTGGGTGGAGAAGACGACGGTCGTCTCGCGCTCCTCGGCGAGCGCCGCGACGAACTCCCACAGACGCGCCCGCTGGCGCGGGTCGAGGCCGACGCTGGGCTCGTCGAGGAGCAGCGCCGCGGGTCGCGAGAGCAGGCCGATGGCGATGTTGATCCGCTGCTGGTTGCCGCCCGAGAGCCGGGCGACCGCCTCGTCGCGGCGCTCGGCGAGCCCGGTCAGCTCGAGCATCTCCTCGACCGAGCGGTGGGGGTCCTCGTGCTTCTCGAGGCGGGCGAAGAGAAGAAGGTTCTCGGCGACCGTCAGCCGTCGGTACAGCGCAGCCTGCTGGGGGACCCAGCCGACCTCCCCCCGCGGCAGGCTGACCTCGCCGCCGTCGGCGGCGGTGACGCCGGCGAGGATCGAGAGCAGCGTCGTCTTGCCCGCCCCGTTGGGCCCGATCACCGCGACCAGCTCCCCCGGCTCGACCGCCAGATCGATCCCCTTCAGAGCTTCCCGATCGCCGAACTTCTTGACCAGCCCCCGAGCCTCCAGGGCCACCGTCCGGCTGCCGCTCTCCGGGTTCACGCCGGGCACGCTACTGGCCTACGTGTCATGGCTTTGTTAGCTGCGGCTTGAGCAGGGCCCCGACCGCCCCAACTCGACCCTCCCTAGAATCGTCCCGATGCCATTTCCCGCCACACGCCTGCGCCGCCTGCGCCGGACCCCGGCCCTGCGAGACCTCGTCCGCGAGACCTCGCTGTCGCCGTCGCACCTGATCCAGCCGGCCTTCGTCGTCACCGGCGAGGGGGTGCGGGAGGAGATCGAGTCGATGCCGGGGATCGAGCGCTTCTCGATCTCGGAGCTGGTCGCCGAGGCGACGGAGATCGCGACGCTGGGAGTCGGCGCGATCCTCCTCTTCGGGATTCCCTCCGCCAAGGACGAGACCGGCACCGGCGCCTACGACGACGAGGGGGTCGTGCAGATGGCGGTCCGAGCCCTCAAGGAGGCCCATCCCGAGCTGACGGTGATCACCGACGTCTGCCTCTGCGAGTACACCTCGCACGGCCACTGCGGCTTCGTCCGCGACGGCGAGGTCGACAACGACATCACCGTCGAGCTGCTTGCGAAAACCGCGATCTCCCACGCCGAGGCCGGCGCCGACGCCGTCGCCCCCAGCGACATGATGGACGGCCGGGTCGGGACGATCCGCCACCAGCTCGACGAGGAGGGGCACCCCGGGGTCTCGATCATCTCCTACAGCGCCAAGTACGCGTCCGCCTTCTACGGGCCCTTCCGGGAGGCCGCCGACTCGACCCCGGAGTTCGGCGACCGCCGCGGCTACCAGATGGATCCGGGCAACGCCGCCGAGGCCGTGCGCGAGGCCGAGCTCGACCTCGAGGAGGGCGCCGACATGCTGATGGTGAAGCCGGCGACCCCCTACCTCGACGTCGTCCGCCGGGTCAAGGAGGCGACCGGCGCTCCGCTCGCGGCCTACCACGTCTCCGGCGAGTACTCGATGCTGAAGGCGGCGGCCGCCAACGGCTGGATCGACGAGCGCGCCGCGGTCCTCGAGACGCTGACCTCGATCCGACGCGCCGGCGCCGATGCGGTCGTCACCTACTACGCGAAGGAGGCGGCCGCGTGGCTTCAGTGAACCGAGCGAGGGAGCATCGCAATCTGATTCTCTGCGACCGAGCGAGCGTGAACGCATGGCAGTAGGCGCCGGCGCTCCGAATCTCCCTCAGTCGAAGGCCCGCAGCCGCAAGGACGGCGCCGCGATCCCTCTCGACGAGGCCGACAAGCGGCTGATGAACCTGCTGCAGTCGAGCTTCCCGCTCGACCCCGAGCCGTTCGCGCTGGTCGCCTCGGAGGCCGAGATGGAGCTGGACGACGTCCTCGCCCGGACCCAGCGCCTACTCGACGGCCGGATCATCAGGGAGATCACCCCGATCTTCGACACCCGCGCACTCGGGTACGAGTCGATGCTGGTCGCCGCCAAAGTCGACTCCGACAACCCGCAGCGGGCGGCGGCGATAGTCAACTCCCACCCGGGCGTCTCCCACAACTACCTCCGCACCCACGACTTCAACCTCTGGTTCACGATCGCCACCCCGCCCGACTCCGAGATGGGCCTGGCGGGCACGCTCGAGGTGCTGATGCGGGAGACGGGCGCCGAGTCGATGCGGCAGCTGCCGACCCTGACCCTGTTCAAGATCAACATGAACCTGGAGATGGAGAAGGGCACCGACGCGCTCGCCGCCGCGGCCGACGCCGCACCGCCTCGCGAGCTCGAGATGCAGCCCTACGACGAGCACGACATCGCCGTGATCCGGGCGCTGCAGGGGCCGATGGCCGCCGTCGAGCGCCCCTACGACGAGGCCGCCGCCGAGCTCGGGATCGGCACCGACGACCTCCTCGAGCACCTGCGGGGGATGATCGACCGCCATCTCCTGCGCCGAGTCGCCGCGATCCTCTTCCACCGGCGCGCCGGTTTCTCGGCGAACGGGATGGGCGTCTGGAAGGTGCCCGAGGCGGAGATCATGGACACCGGCCTGCGGATGGCCTCCTTCCGCGGCATCTCCCACTGCTACCAGCGCCCCACTTATAAGGACTGGCCCTACAGCGTCTTCACGATGGCCCACGGCCGTTCGAAGGAAGAGTGCGACGCGATCCTCGACTCGATCGCCGAGGAGTGCGGGATGGGCCCCGACGATCGCGCCACCCTCTACTCCTCGACCGAGTACAAGAAGATCCGCCTCCGCTATTTCACGGACGAATACGAGCGGTGGGAAGAGGCGCACCCCGGGTGAGGTCCGCGGCGGGGGTTCCACTTAACTTTTTCGGTGGGACCGCAGCGGCTGCCGCCCGCAGCGCGCGACGTAAAAGTCCAAGACGTTCCACCCCCACTGCGGACCTCACCTAAGCGCATGTCCTTCCAGTTTCAGCGGTCGTCGGAGCTGTATCTGCGTGCGCAGCGGGTGATGCCCGGTGGGGTCAACTCTCCGGTGCGGGCGATGGGGTCGATCGGCCGCGACCCGATCTTCATCGAGCGCGGCGAGGGCTGTGAGCTGATCGACGTCGACGGGAACCGCTACGTCGATTGGGTCGGGTCCTGGGGCCCTGCGATCCTCGGCCACGCTCCCGCCGCCGTCGTCGAGGCGGTGGCCGAGGCGGCAGCCCGCGGCACCAGCTACGGGGCCGCGACCGCGGGCGAGGTCGAGCTGGCGGAAGAGGTCGTCTCCCGGATCCCGAGCGTGGAGATGCTGCGGATGACCTCGTCCGGCACCGAGGCGGCGATGAGCGCCGTCCGTCTTGCTCGGGCGCTGACCGGCCGCGAGGTCGTCGTCAAGTTCTCCGGCGCCTACCACGGGCACTCCGACGGCCTCCTCGCCGACGCCGGGTCCGGGTTCGCGACCCTCGCCATCCCCGCCAGCCCTGGGGTGACCGCCGCCCAGGCGGCCGCGACCGTCGTCGTCCCCTGGAACGATCGCGACGCGGTGGAGCGGGCCCTCGGCGGCCACTCGGTCGCCGCCCTGCTGGTCGAGCCGATCGCGGCCAACATGGGCCTGGTCCCTCCCGACCCGGGCTTCCTCGAGCTGCTGCGGGCGAAGTGCGCCGAGACCGGAGCGCTGCTCGTCTTCGACGAGGTCATCACCGGCTTCCGGGTCGCCCGCGGCGGCGCCCAGGAGCTCTACGGAATCGAGCCCGACCTCACCGTCTTCGGCAAGGTCCTCGGCGGCGGGCTGCCGGCCGCCGCCTTCGGCGGGCCGCGCGAGTCGATGGAGGCGGTCGCCCCGGCGGGCGACGTCTACCAGGCGGGGACCCTCTCGGGCAACCCGCTCGCCGTTGCTGCGGGGCTCGCGACCTTGAGCCAACTCGACGCCGCCGCTTATGAGCGCCTCGCCGCCCTGACCGAGCGCCTCGCCGCCGGGCTCGTCTCGCTGGCGGCCGAGCGCCCGCTCCAGGTCGCCTCGGCGCCCGGCCTCCTGACGCTCTTCTTCAGCCCCGACCCGGTTCGCGACTTCGCCGCGGCCGCGGCCTGCGACCTCGAGGCCCACGCCCGCTTCTGCCGGGAGATGCTCGAGCGCGGCTTCTACCCGCCGCCCTCGCAGTTCGAGGCATGGTTCGTCTCCCTCGCCCACGACGAGGACGCGATCGACCGCACCCTCGAGGCCGCCGCCGACTCGCTCGAGGAGGCGCTCGTTTGACCGCGCTGGAGGCGCTCGCCGCGAAGCTGCTCGAGGAGGACACCCCGATCTCCCCTCACGTCGTCGACCCGGCCGGCGCCGACGCCTACGGCTCGCCGGTCCTCGACGCGGTGCGCGAGGGATACCTCCTCCACTACTCCGCGCCGCGGCTCCTCGCCGGCCACGACCCCGACCTCGCCCTGCTCGCGGGCGACTATCTATATGCGCTCGGGATCGAGCGGCTTGCCGCGAGCGGCGACTGCGAGGCGGTTCTGCGCCTGGCGGACCTGATCGCCGGCTGCGCCCGCCTCCACGCCGAGGGCCGTGAGAGCGAGGCGCCGGGGCTCTGGGATGCGGCGGCTGCCGCCATCGGGGACGAGTCCGCGCCGAGTCAATAGACTCCGCCCTTCTGAATTTGAGCTGTGGCTGACGAAGCGGACAAGCAGAACGGGGCCGAGACGCCTCCTCGGGCGGAACGGGCAAAGCCCGACCCGCCTGGCTACTTCGAGGGCGAGTCGATGACCCGCCGTCATGCCTTCACGATCGCCTCGCAGGCGATCGGCGGCCTGGCCGGCGCCGCGATCGTCCTCCCCGCCGTCGGCTTTGCCGTGGCGCCGATCTTCCACCGCGGCAAGGAGCGCTGGGAGGCCGTCGGCCCGACCGGCGACTTCGTCGCCGACACCTACCGCCAGGTCGTCTTCACCGAAACCGAGGGCATCGGCGACGCCGGCAAGACGACCGCCTACGTGCGGCGGGCCTCGAAGCAGCTCGGCGAGAACCCGAAGGACTACATCGCCGTCTCCAACCGCTGCGCCCACCTCGGCTGCCCGGTCCGCTTCGTCGAGGCCGCCGGCAACTTCATCTGCCCCTGCCACGGCGGCGTCTACGACTTCCAGGGAAAACGGATCGGCGGCCCGCCGGTGCGTCCCGCTCGACCAGTTCCAGACCCGCATCCGCGAGGGCCAGGTCGAGCTCGGCCCGCGCTTCAGCGTCACCTCGCAGCTCGAACCGGTCCGCGCCCGCGACCCCGGCGAGTTCACCGGCGGCATCTGGGAATACCTCTACCCGCCGCGACCCTCTACCTTCCCGCCGCCATGAGCAAACTCGACAAACTCGACTCGCTGATCCCGGCGCCGCTGCGCAAGCCGGCCAAGCCGGGTGCGAACGGCAAGAAGGGCGAGGCTCCGGCGGACCTGAAGACCTCGCCGCCCGAGCGCCCCGGCGACACCGCCCGCCTCGCCGACCAGGCGAAAGAGGCGCCGATCGAGGCGCTCGCCTGGATCGATCAGCGCACCGCCGCCACGGGCTTCCTCACCGGGATGCTCTTCCGCAAGGTCCCGAAGGGGACCAACTGGTTCTACACGCTCGGCTCGGCGACGCTGTTCGCCTTCATCGCCCAGGCCACCACGGGCGTCTTCCTGGCGATGTTCTACACGCCCTCGACGACCCAGGCCTACGCCTCGATCGCCCACATCAACAACGACGTCTTCCTCGGCGCCCTCGTCCACGGCATGCACAAGTGGGGCTCGAGCGTGATGGTGATCCTGATCTTCATCCACATGGGCCGCACCTTCTTCTTCGGCGCCTACAAGTACCCGCGCGAGCTCAACTGGGTGATCGGCGTCGTCCTCCTGATCCTGACGATGACGATGTCCTTCACCGGCTACCTGCTGCCCTTCGACCAGCGCTCCTTCTGGGCCTCGGTCGTCGGCATCAACATCAACGGCACCGGCCCGATCGTCGGCCCCTACCTGAGCGACTTCCTCCGCGCCGGCCCCGAGCTCGGGGCGACGACCCTCTCCCGCTTCTACGCGATCCACATGCTGCTGCTGCCCGGCGCGATCATCGCCCTGATCGGCGCCCACCTCTACCTCGTCGTCAAGCTCGGCACGACGGCGCCGCCCTGGACGCGCGCCGAGCGGCCCGAAAGTCGCGGCGCCGGTTGCGCAGCTCGAGGCCGGGGTCGACGAGAAACGGAGCGTCGGCGGCCTCATGAAACCCTCCGAGAAGCAGGAATACCTTCGAGGAGTACGAGGTCCTCAAGAAGAAGGGCAAGCCCTTCTTCCCGTACGCGGTGATGAAGGACTCGATGATGGCGCTGATCGTCGTCGCCGTGATCATCATCATGTCGATCGTCCTCGGCGCCGAGCAGGGGCCCAAGGCCGACCCGACGACGACCAGCTACGTGCCGCGGCCGGAGTGGTACTTCTTCTTCCTCTTCGAGGTCCTGCGCGTGATCAAGCCGCCGGAGCTTGTCCCGATCGCGACGATCGGCATCCCGACGATCTGCATGGTCCTGCTGCTCCTGCTTCCGTTCTACGACCGCGGGCCCCGAGCGCCATCCCGGCCGCCGGCCGATCGCGACCACCGCCGGCTGCCTGACTATCGTCGCGATGGCCTACCTGACCTACCTGGGCGCGACCGGCGGCTCGCCGACCGAGATCGACATGAAGGTGCCCCCCGGGTACAAGGCCGGCGCCGAGGTCGTCGCCGGGTCCGGCTGCCTGGCCTGCCACAAGCTCGGTGAGAACGGGAACAACGGCCCGGGTCCCGAACTGACCCATATCGCCGCCAGGCATCCCGCGCGCGGCGATCATCCGCTCGCTCGAAATCGGCCCGGGTATCATGCCCTCCTTCCGCGACCTGCCGCCGAAAAAGCTCAACGAGCTCGCCGATTTCCTCTCCTCGCTCGACTAAGACCCTCCAGGGACTCCGCCCAGTTCGCGGAGCAGGTCAACCGCATGTTCGACCGGATCGCCGGTCGCTACGACCTCCTCAACTCGCTGATGAGCGCCGGGCTCCACCACCGCTGGCGCGAACGCGCCGCGGACCGGGCCGAGCTCGGCCCGGGCGACTCGGCGCTCGACGTCTGCTGCGGCACCGGCGACCTCACCCTCGAGCTCGCCCGCCGCGTCGCCCCTGGCGGCCACGTCGTCGGCTGCGACTTCTCCGAGCCGATGCTCGACCTCGCCCGGGAGAAGGCGGATGCCAGCGTCGGCGCCGCGGGGTCCGCTTCGAGTGGGCCGACGCGCTCAGCCTCCCGTACGACGCCGGCCGCTTCGACGCGGTCACCGTCGGCTTCGGCGTCCGCAACTTCGCCGACCGCGACCGCGGGCTGCGCGGAGATGGCGCGGGTGCTGCGGCCGGGCGGGAGGCTCGTGATTCTGGAGTTCACCCGTCCCCAGCGCCCGCCGCTTCTCGACCTTCTTCTCGCTCTGGTTCGACCGCATCGTCCCGATGCTCGGGCGGATCTCCGACGACCCCGAGGCCTACGGCTACCTGGCCGAGTCGGTGCGCACCTTCCCGGGGCCCGCGGCCTGGCGGAGAGATGGAGGCCGCCGGGCTCGAGCGGATCCGGTACACGATCCTCGCCGGCGGGATCATCGCGATCCACAGCGGCCTCGCCGGGTGACCCGCCCCTCAGCGGTCCCGCCGCCGGTCACCGCGGTGCTCGATGCCTCCAGCACGCTGGCTCCCGGTCAGCTCGGCGAGGTCGAGGACCTGCTGCGCGAGCAGCCTCCGGCCACGGCGAGCCGCTCGACGAGGACGCCGGCGCGACCCTCGCCGCCGGCGGCAAGCGCCTGCGGCCCCTCCTGGTCCTGCTCTGCGCCGGCCCGAGCGGCTGACGCCGCCGCGGTCCGCGCCGCCACCGCGGTCGAGCTCGTCCACATGGCGACCCTCGTCCACGACGACGTCCTCGACGCCGCGCCGCTGCGCCGCGGCCGGCCGACGGTCGTCGCCACCGCAGGCCGCGAGCTGGCGGTGGCCACCGGCGACCTGCTCCTCTCGCGGGCCTTCGCGGTCCTCGCCGACGGCCGACGACGCGGGCGCGGTCGAGCTGCTCGCCGCCGCCTCGGTCGCCCTGGCCCGCGGCGAGCTCGCCCAGCGCCAGGACGCCTTCGACGCGGCGATCTCCGAACGAGCGCTACCTCGAGCGCTGCCGGCTGAAGACCGCCGCCCTGTTCGAATGCGCGGTCCTGCTCGGCTGGCTCGACCGACGCCGGAGCGCGCTGGCGCGGCTTCGGCTCCGAGATCGGCCTCGCATTCCAGCTCCTCGACGACGTCCTCGACGTCCCCGGGCCGCCCGAGCGCACCGGCAAGGCGCGCGGGCACCGACCTGCTCGACGGCACGGTCACGCTGCCGTTGATCCTCGCCGCCGAGCGCGACCCGGGCCTGCGCGACTCGACCTTCACGGCCTCGACCCGGACGTCGCCGAGGCTCTGCGAGCGGATCGCCGCGACCGGTGCGCTCGACGCGGTCCGCGCGCGCGCGCTGGAGCTGGTCGCGGCGGCCAAGGGCGGCCGGACCGCGCCGGCCTCGAGCCGAGCAGCGGCGCCTCTCGGCCTGGTCGCCGACGGCGTCGTCCAGCGCTACAGCTAGCTTCGGCCACTCGGCTAACGGAAGTCTTCGGCGGTGATCAGGTCCGCCGCGAGGGCGGCGGTGAAGGCGTCGACGACGTGCTCATGTTCTCGCGCTCGAGCTGCTTGAGGACCCCGGCCAGGGCCTGGGTGCCGGCGTCGAGCTCCTCGTCGTAGGCGTCGATCTCGCGCTCGCCGTGGACGGCCTCGCGTCCACTCGCACTCCGGGCAGCGCCGCCAGAGGCGCCAGTGCCCGCGGTCCGTCGCCTGCTCCCAGCGGGTCGGCTGGACCAGCCCCGAGCCACAGCTCTCGCAGACGTGAAGGCCCGGTGGTCTTCGTGGTCTTGGTGGTGTGGCTCGTGCCGTCCATGATCTGAACTACCTAACCCTCGAAACAACGAATCAATCCGCACTTGTTTCGACAAATCTCAAGAAACCCCACTTCCGGGTATTTCCGCCCACTCGGCCGCTGGTGATCCAATCGGCCCCCTGCGCCGTTACCATGATCTGCGATGCCGAATATCGGACCCCTCGAGCTAGCGATCGTTCTGATCATCGCCCTGGTCGTATTCGGGCCCAAACGGCTGCCCGAGCTGGGCACGCAGCCTCGGCAGCGGCATCAGCGAGTTCAAAGGCTCGATCACCGGCGAGCACGACGACGACGAGCCCAAGGCCGAGATCAAGTCCCCGCAGCCGCCGCCTCCGCCGGAGGAGTCGGCGAAGGCTGCCGAGCCCGAGCCGAGCCGGTCAAGACGGCCGAGGACGAGCCCGTCGTCCACGACCGCAGCTAGGACCGGGGATGGCCCGCCGGTCAGGGCGGTCTCCCATGAGGACCGACTCACCCTCGTCGAGCACCTCGACGAGCTGCGCACCCGCGTCATCGTCTGCCTCGGTCGTCTTCGGCGTAGCCCTGGCGCTCTGCTTCTGGCAGAACCACCTGCTGCTCGAAATCGCCAACGGCCCGCTGCCGAGCGCCCACGAGAAGCTGCTCACCTTCGGGGTCACCGAGCCGTTCACGACGACGCTGACCGTCACCGCCTACGGCGCCCTGATCCTCTCGATGCCGATCCTGATCTACCAGCTCTACGCCTACGTGCTGCCCGCCTTCAGCGACACGCGAGAAGCGGGTGATCCTGCCGTCTCCTGATCTTCGCCCGCTGCTCTTCCTCGCCGGGGTCGCCTTCGCCTACTTCGTGGTGATGCCGGCCGCGGTCAAGTTCCTGCTCAACTTCAACGACGACCAGTTCAACATCCAGGTCAGGGCGCGCGACTACTACAGCTTCTTCTCGACGACGATGCTCGCCGGCGGCGTCATCTTCGAGCTCCCGATGGCGATCCTCGCCGTGACGCGGCTCGGGATCGTCACAGTCGAGCAGCTCAATCGAACCGCCGCTACGCCTACCTGGCGATCGCGGTCGTCGCCGCGGCCCTGCCGGGAGTCGATCCGGTCTCGATGCTGATCGAGATGGTGCCCCTGCTGGTTCTCTACGAGTTGAGTATCTTGCTGGCTCGGGCCTTCGGAACGCCGGCGGCCACGGGTGGTCTGGCAAAGCCCTCGACTCAGGAGTAGAGAGACTGATGGCAGCAGGCGGCGAGCGGCGGATGCTGTTCGACATTCGCGGGAAACGCAAACACGTCGTCCGTGTCGTCTACGCGATCCTCGCCCTGCTGATGGGCGCCAGCCTCTTCCTCGTCGTCGGCCCGTCAACATCGGCGAACTCTTCAGCGGCAGCTCGACCACCGGCAACAACGCCGAGATCTTCGAAGAACAGGCCGAGCGGATCGAACACCGGCTCAAAACCAACCCCGAAGACCCCGACATGCTGGTCTCGCTGACCCGGGCCAGGGTCAACGCCGCCGGCGCTTCGAGCGAACAGGACCCGACCACCGGCCAGCCGCTCCTCACCGCGCAGGCGCGGCAGCAGTACGAAAAGGCCGAAGCGGCCTGGAACAGCTACCTGAAGGCGGCCGGAAACGAAGTCAACCCGTCGGTGGCGGTGCTGATGTCGGGGGCCTTCTTCACCCTCGCGCAGAACTCGACCAGCTACCCGGAAGCGTTCGAAAACCTCGATGAAACCGCCGCCGCCCAGCGGATCGCCGCGGAAGCGAAGCCGACGGTGGGCGAACTGACGAAGCTCGCCGCCTACGAGTACCTCGCCGGCGACTTCGCCGCCGCCGAAAAGGCGACCAAGCAGGCCGAAGGGGTCGCCAACTCGAAGTCGCAGAAGAAACAGATCCCGAAACAGCTGGCGCCCTATCGCAAACAGGGCAAGGAACTCCAGAAAAGCAAGAAGGAAGCCGAAAAAGCCGAAAAGGGCAAAGGGAAGGAAACCCTCCAGAACCCGCTCGGCGGGCTCGGCGGCTCGACCTCCTCGTTGGGCGCGAGCCCATGACCGCCCCCGACGTCGAGGTCGCCATCGTCGGCGCCGGCTTCTCCGGCATCGGCGCGGCGATCAAGCTCGACGAGGCGGGCTTCAGAGACTGGGTCTGTTCGAGGACGGCGACGGCGTCGGCGGGGCGTGGCACTGGAACACCTACCCCGGCATCGGCGTCGACATCCCGTCCTTCAGCTACCAGTTCTCCTTCGAGCAGCGCTCGCGACTGGTCGCGCGTCTACGCCCGCGGCGGCGAGCTGAAGGCGTACGCCGAGCACTGCGTCGACTAGTACGGGCTGCGCGTCGCGGATCCGCTTCGACACGAAGGTCCGTCGGCGCGAGTTCGACGACGAGAGCCACCTCTGGAACCTCGGCATCGCCGGCGGCGAGCCGTTCACGGCGCGCCACGTGGTCGGCGCCACCGGCGTCTTCACGCAGCCGAAGCCGCCGGACATCCCGGGGCTCGAGGAGCTTCGGCGGGACGGTGATGCACACCGCGCGCTGGGACCACGACGTCGATCTCGCGCGGCAAGCGGGTGGCGATCATCGGCACCGGCGCCTCCGCCGTCCAGGTGATCCCGACGATCGCGCCGCGGGTCGAGCAGCCTGACCGTGCTTCCAGCGCACCCCGATCTGGTGCCTGCCGAAGCCCGACGCCCCGATCGCACCGCGCACCCGGCGCCTGCTCGAGCGCGTCCCCGGCGCCAAGCGGGCCGCTCGCGCCGTGAGCCAGGCCTACGTCGAGCTGACCTTCCCGCTCGCCGCGCATTACCACGGCACCCTGCACCTCGCGAATGCGGCGGAAAAACAGGGGCTGAAAGCCCTCCGCAAGCAGGTCCACGACCCGGAGGTCCGCGAGAAGCTGACGCCGCGCTACGGCCTCGGCTGCAAGCGCCCCAGCTTCTCGAACGAATACCTGCCGGCCTTCAACCGCCCCAACGTCCACCTCGAGACGGCGTCGATCGAGAGCTTCACCCCGAGCGGAGTGCGCACCGCCGACGGCCTGCACGAGATCGACGTGCTGATTCTCGCCACCGGGTTCAAGGTCTTCGAGAAGGGCAACATCCCGCCCTTCTCGGTCACCGGCAACGATGGCGTCGACCTCGGCGAGTGGTGGGACGAGAATCGCTTCCAGGCATATGAGGGCGTCAGCGTCCCCGGCTTCCCGAACCTGTTCCTGATCCTCGGGCCCTACGGGTTCAACGGCTCCAGCTATTTCACGCTGATCGAGAGCCAGGCCCGTCACATCGTCCGCTGTCTGACCCGCGCCCGCGATCGGGGCTCGACCGCGATCGAGATCAGCGCCGAGGCCAACCGCCGCTACTGGGAGGCGATGCTCGCCCGGCGCGACCGCCAGGTCTTCTTCTCGGGCACCTGCTCGACCGCCAACAGCTACTACTTCGACGTGCACGGCGATGTCCCGTTCCGCCCGGCGACGACGCCCGAGGTCGCCTGGCGCAGCGCCCACTTCGACCTCGACGACTACCGCTTCACCAGCGTCGAGCGCAGCGGCGAGCCGGTCCCGGCCTAGGCCCCCGCAGGGCGCAGCACTTCGACCACCCGCCCGCTTGGAACGTGCTCGATCCGCCGGGCGCCGCGGCGGGCGGCCTCGTCCCCGCGCTCGCGCCTGACGATGTGGAGGGCGAGGTCTATCGCCGCCGTCACGCCGCCGGCGGTGAGGACGTCGCCGTCGTCGACGACCCGGGCGTCGCTCCGAACCACGGCACCCGCCTCGCCGAGGTCCTCGAGGGCGCCGTGGTGGGTGACCGCAGGCCGGCCGCGCAGCATGCCGCTCGCCGCCAACAGCATCACCCCGCTGCAGACCCCGGCGATCGTGCTGCCGGCCGCGTGGCGCTCGGCGATCGCCGCCGGCATCACGCCCCTGCCCGCTTCAGCCCAGGCACCCGCCGGCGCTTTCGAGAGCCAGCCCCCTCCCGGAACGACCAGCAGGTTCGGCGCCGGCCCGAGGAGACGGTCGGGCCTCAGCGCCAGCCCATGGGCGGCGCGGATCGTCTGAGCCTGGTCGAGCGCGGCCAGCTCGACGTCGAAGCCGGCGGCGGCGAGGATCTCGAAGGGGGCGACCGCGTCGAGCTCGTCGACACCGTCGTAGATGAGGATCTGAACGCTCTCCATGAATCGAAGATGTCACGAGGGCAGGGGCGGCGCCAGTGGCAGAAAAGACAATCCTCGCTAGGATCCTGCCATGCCGCCGCCACGCCACCGCGTCGTAGCCGTCGCACTCGACGGGGTCCGGGTCCTCGACCTCGCCGCCCCGGCCCACTTCTTTGGACATCTCGGCGGCCCTCGGTACGAGTTCGCGGTCGCGAGCGTCGGCTCTCCTCGGGTCCGGACCTCGAGCGAATTCGAGATCCGGGCGGCCGGCGGGGTCGAGGAGATCGACCAGGCTGACACGGTCGTCGTCCCGGGTTACGGATCGGTCGAGGAGCCGCCTCCCGCTGCACTGCTCGAGGCGCTGCGGACCGCCGCCGCCAGGGGCGCCCGCGTGGTCTCGATCTGCACCGGCGCCTTCGCCCTCGCCTTCGCCGGGCTCCTCGACGGCCGCCGCGCCACCACCCACTGGGCGGATACCGAGCTCCTCGCTTCGCTCTTTCCGCGGGTCGAGGTGGACGCCGACGTCCTCTTCATCGACGAGGGCCGGATCCTGACCAGCGCCGGCGTCGCCGCCGGGCTCGACCTCTGCCTCCACATGATTCGCAGAGACCACGGCGCCGAGCTCGCAAACGAGCTCGCCCGCCGCACCGTTGTCGCGCCCCATCGCGACGGCGGCCAGGCCCAGTTCATCGAGCTGCCGCTTCCGGCGGCGGCCGAGGCGGGCGCCGACCTCGCCGCGACCAGGGCCTGGGCGCTCGAGCGCCTCGACCAGAGCCTCGACGTCGCCACCCTCGCCCGTCACGCGATGGTCTCGCCGCGAACCTTCGCCCGCCGCTTCGGGGCCGAGACCGGGACCACCCCGCACCGCTGGCTCCTGCAGCAGCGGGTGATGCGGGCGCGCCGCCTGCTCGAGGGCTCAGAGACCCCGATCGAGGAGGTGGCGAGCAGCTGCGGATTCGGCAGCGCCGCATCGCTGCGCGCGCACTTCAGGGACCAGACCGGGACGACGCCGACCGCGTACCGCAGCACTTTCGCCGGCGCTGCCGGCGCTGCCGGGCGGGAGACGGTTGCCTAGGTCGCCGACTCGACCGCTGGCGGCTCGGCCACCAGCGGCTTGAGCCCGGTCGGCGTCTCCTCGCCGGCGGCGAGGGCCGACCAGTACCGAACCCACTCGCGCTCGTGGCCGATGCCGGCTTCGATCGCGAGCCGCACTCCGGACGGCAGTTCCTCACCGAAGACCCGGATCCGCTCTTCGTGCTCGGCCAGCTTGCGTTCGTGGATCGGCAGACGGATCTCGGCGAACGGCTTCGGGTCGGCCCCGAAGTAGAGCTTCAGCAGGCCCAGGTCCCGGAGCTCGAATAGTTCTCCGGTCGGCGCGTTGAGCCACTCCTCGAAGGCCCGGGTGCCCTCCTCGGTGAGCGAGTAGAAGCGCCGCCGCCGCCCGCCCTCCTCGCGGCGTTCGCTCAGAAGGCCGGCTTCGGCCAGCCGCGCCGACTCGGTGTAGAGCTGGGCGTGCTGGAGGGACCAGAAGTGCCCGACGCTGCCGGCGACCATGTTCTTGAGGTCATACGGAGTCGCCTCTCCGGCGGCGGCCAGCAGGCCGAGGACGATGAAGGAAGGAGGGCTGAGTCTGAACTCTGTGGTCATCGGCTGGCTGGCCAAATGATATACATTGGACCATCCAGCCCATATGGTGTAGCCTGAGGATCGATGTAATCATGTGTACAATCGTGTAACCCGCTGTACCGGGGGGCCGCGATTGGGGAAATCGCGGCAAGGGGCCACAAGGGCACTGAATTAAGGGATAGGCCGAGCCGAAGGCCATCGCCTTGGGTTACACGG
This sequence comes from uncultured Solirubrobacterales bacterium, assembly GCA_963795295.1. Taxonomy (GTDB): domain Bacteria; phylum Actinomycetota; class Thermoleophilia; order Solirubrobacterales; family 70-9; genus VRUE01. The sequence continues at coordinate 527,883 of CAWCHE010000001.1, read as the reverse complement.
GGCGTTGGCTTCGTGGCCGAGCAGCAATCGGGAAACAGGAGAGAGGAAACGGGTGAAGCAACAGGGGAGGGAAGCGATCGTGAGATCAAGCGATGGGCCCAGCGCTCGCGCCTTCGGCCTGCGCGGAGGCCTGCTCCTCGTCCTCGCCCTGCTCGCCTTCGCCCTGGTCCCGGCATCTGCATTCGCCGGCAAAGCTACCGTGGACGGGGTCGAAGAAGTCTCCTACGTGACCGCGGTCGGCGTCGGCACCGTCGAAGGGAACCTCACCGACGACCCCTACGGCGTCTCCTATTACTCCTTCGAGTACTCGACCGACAAAGTCCACTGGAACGGCTACAGCTACTTCAACAACCCGGAACTCAACACCAGTTCCTCGGCCCCGGTCCACTTCAAACAGCTGATCACCGGTCTCAAAGGCGGCACCCATTACTACCTGCGGATCGAGATGGTCAACTTCTACAACGAAGTCGTCTCGGCGGAACCGTATTTGGAGATCACGACCCTTCCGGTGACCCCGCCGAAAGTGCTGACCACCGACGCAGCCTCCGAAGTCGCCTTTACGAAAGCGCTGGCCACGGGCTCGGTCGAACGCCCCGCCGGCAACCCGGACCCCGCCTTCGACGTCAACTGCAACTTCGAATACGTCACCGACGCCGTCTTCAAAGCGACCGGCTTCGAAAAAGAACCGAGCATCACGCCGTGTGACGCCAACCCGATCAAAGCCACCGGCTCGGTCAAAGCGCAGCTGACAGAACTGATCCCCGGGACCACCTACCACCTGCGGATGACCGCCAGCAACGGCTCGCCCGAAACCTCGACCAAAGACGCGCCGAGCGTGTTCACGACCGTCCCGGTCGCGGTGCCGCCGGTGACGATCGAAACCGCCGCCAACGTCGGCAACACATCGGCCGCCGTCAAAGGCACCGTCGGCCGGGTCGTCGGCGACGACCCGGCGCTCGACGCCGAATGCCGCTTCGAGTACATCAGCGCCGCCGCCTACGGGTCGCGCAGCGAGAAGGACAAACTCACCGTCAGCGGCGCCACCAGCGGCAACTACTACCTCGGCTGGGAAGGCCAGTACGGGCCGGCGGTGCCCTACAACGCCCCGGCCAAAGCCGTCCAGGAAATGTTCGAATCCTTCATCGGCATCCCGCCCGGCTCGGTCAACGTCAGCGGCGGCCCCGGCAGCCTCAGCGGCTCCTCGCCGTACCTGATCAGCTTCGTCGGCCCGCTGGCGAACAAAAGCGTCGGCGGCTTCTATCTCGGCGGAGCCGACAACCCGCTCAGCGTCGGCATCGAAACCACCGTCGAGGGCCACAACGAAGGCTTCGAAGACGCGATCCAGGTCCCCTGCGAACCCAACCCGGTGACGACCGCCGGCACCAACACGGTCAAAGCGACGCTGACCGAACTGGCGCCGAACACCACCTACCACCTGCGGCTCTGGGCCTCCAACAAAGGCGGCCCCAACACCGTCGAAGCGGCCAACTTCAAGACGACCTCGGTTCCCGGCGCCAGGACCCTCCTGGCCGGCAGCATCCACGCCGACTCGGTGACGCTGGGCGGGCGGGTGAACCCGGCGAACTCGAACATCACCTACCAGTTCGAATGGGGCCCGACCGACGCCTACGGGAACCTGCTGCCGGCCGAACCGGAACTGCTCCCGGCCAACGACTCGAAAATCCACGTGGTGACGCTGCCGCTGAGCGGACTGAGCCCGGCCACCGTCTACCACTACCGGATCCTCGCCACCAACACCCAGACCGGCCAGACCACCCCGGGCGAGGACCAGAGCTTCGAAACCCTTCCCGCCGTCTCACTGCCGCAGCCCTGCCCGAACGAATCGTCGCGGACCGGGCACTCCGCCGGGCTTCCCGACTGCCGGGTCTACGAATGGGTGACCCCCGGCCTCAACGGCTCCGCCATCGTCGGCGGGCGCTACGTGAGCATGGACGGAAACCACATCTGGTACGGGACCCTCGACGCCCCCGACGACACCGACTCGGCCGAAACCCTGTTCGAACAGGTGATGTCGAACCGCGACGCGAACGGCTGGCACACGAAGTCGCTGATGCCGCCGATCACCAATCAGGTCGCCACCTACGGCAACACCGGCGGCGTCGGCAACGTGTCCGAGGACTTCAAGCAGACCGTCGTCCTCTCCAAGCAGCCCCTGGCGGGAGGCCTCACCCCGACCACGGGCGGCGTCCAGTACTACTACCACCCGGAACCGGGCGTCTACATCCCGATCACGACCCACGGCAACAACTACGCCGCCTCGTTCACCTGCTGCCCGGCGTCCGGTGACTTCACCCACGTCTTCTACCAGGGCGAATCGAAACAGAAAGAAGAAGACCCGCTCAACGGCGGCAACTACTACGAATGGTCGGATAACGAACTGAGGCTGCTCGGCTGGCTCCCCTCCGTCGGCGGCGCACCGGAGAAACCGGCTCCGGAAGGCGCGACCCTCGCCTACCAGATGAACGGCAAGGGCTCGACGATCTCCTACGACGGGACCCAGACCCTGTTCAAGGCGACCGGCTACAACGGGCTCTTCCTGCGCTCCGACGGTAAAGAAACCACCGAAATCTCGGCCTCGCAGCGGACGGTCGATCCAGACCCCAAACCCACCGCCGACGCGCGGGCCACCGCGGTCAGCGAAGACGGCACCAAGGCGATGTTCGTCAGCGCCTCGGAGTTGACGAACGACGCCTACACCGGTCGGGAAGAAGGTACCCAGAACGACAAAGGCGCCGACCTCTACCTCTACGACATCGGCAGCAAGAAACTCACCGACCTGACCGTCGACACGAATCCCGAAGACAAAGAATTCGGGACGAACATCCAGCAGGTCGTCGGCCACACCGAAGACTTCTCCTTCGTCTACTTCATCGCCAGGGGCAACCTCGCTGCGGGCGGGGTATCCGGGGCGGAAAACCTCTACGTCTGGCACGACGGCCAGATCGACTTCATCGCCAGCGGCCCGGTCGCCTCGGGCGGCGGCGGCTACTGGTTCTACAACACCCCCGACGGGCGCTACGCGGCCTTCGAGCTGACCGACATGCCGACCGCCTACGACAACGTCAACCCGAAAACCCACGAACCGATGTCCGAGGTCTTCAAGTACACGTACAAAGGCGCCCTCGAATGCGTCTCGTGCCGCCCCAGCGCGGTGCCTCCGATCGCGGGGTCGAACATCTCGGGCAGGGCGATCAGCGAAGACGGAAGCAAGGTCTTCTTCTACACCTCCGACGCGATCCTGCCGGAATCGACCGACGGCCTCCTCCGCATCTACGAGTACTCGGGGGGTCAGGTCCAGATGGTCTCGCCGCAAGACGCGGACGCCGACACGACTCTGATCGGCACCAGCGTCTCCGGCGACGATCTCTTCTTCCAGACGATCGGCGAACTGACCCCCGGCAAACAGGGCAAAGTCTCGGCGATCTACGACGCCCGCGTCGGGGCCGTCAACCCGCCGGCCCCTGACCCCGGGTGCCAGGGCGAAAACTGCAGGAGCACGCCTACCGTGCGGCCGAACCCGGTCAGCCCCGGCTCTGCGACCTTCCAGGCGACCGTCCGGGTCGCCGTCTCCGAATCCAAACCGACGACCGGGAAGAAGACCCAGCTGCGGGTCATCGTCCCCGAGGCGGGTGACGTGACGATCTCCGGCAAGGGTCTGAAGGCGCTGAAAAAGTCCGTCTCGGCGCCGGGCTCGGTGACGCTGACCGTCTCCCTCACCCCGGGAGCGGACAAGCGGCGCCTGCGCAAAGGCGTCTTCACTACCGACGCCCAGGTCGTCTTTGCCTCCAGCTCCGGCAACGGGTCCCGCGATGAGGTCTCGCTGAAGTTCAAGGCCGCGAATAAGAAGAAGAGCGGTAAGTGACGATGAATAGGAAGCGCTTCACGATCGCGCTGGTCCTTGCGCTGACGGCGCTCCTCACCTGCCTCGGAGCGCTTTCTGCGTCCGCCCAGGCGGAAGACCTCCGGATCACCGAATTCGAAGCCAACGGCATCGAACAGAACGGCTCGCTCTCGACCGGCGCCGGGGCCCGTCCCTTCGAACTGACCAACTTCCTCAGCGTCAACACCGCGGTCAACCCGGAAAGCGGTGAACTCCTCCCGGCCGAAAACATCAAGGACCTGGCGGTCGAACTCCCGCCCGGCGCGGTCGGAAACCCGGCCGCCTTCCCCCAGTGCCAGGAGACCGAACTCGACAGCTACGTCGGCTGCCCGCCCTCGAGTGAGATCGGGGTCGCCAGCGTCAAAATCAAGCTCGTCTTCCTCAGCCAGGTCTCGAGCCCGGTCTGGAACATGAGGCCGCCTCCGGGGATGCCGGCGCAGTTCGCCTTCATCGTCATCGTCTCCAGGGTCCACGTCAACTTCCACATCCGCACCGGGACCGACTACGGCGTCACCGCCACCCTCCACAACATCAGCAACACGGCGCCGCTCTTCAACTCGAGATTCACCCTCTGGGGGGTCCCGGCCGACCCCTCCCACAACGACGTCCGCGGCGTGCCGAGCACCGAACCGCGACGGCCGTTCCTCTCCAACCCGACCTCCTGCCGCGGCGCCGGGCTGGTCACGGAAGTGACCGCGACCACCTGGCAGCACAAGGACCTCGGGGTCCCCGCCGCCTCGGAATCGCCGTCGATGATCGACTGCAACCAGGTCGACTTCAGCCCCACGGTCGAAGCCAAGCCGACGACCAACCTGGCCGACTCGCCATCGGGCCTGGAATTCCACCTCCACCTGCCCCAGAACGAAGACCCCGACGGCCTCGCCGAGGCGCACCTGCGGGAGGCCAAGATGGTCCTGCCGCCGGGGCTGACCGTCAACGCCTCCTCCGCCAACGGGCTCGGCTCCTGCACGCCCGAGCAGATCGGTTACGCGGGGCCGAGCAACGAGCGCCAGTTCACCCACTACGAGCTGCCCCTGACCAACTCCTTCACGCTCAGCTACGGCGGTGAGAGCACCCCGACGCTCGATGCCACCGCGCCGCGTCCCGTCGTCGAGGAAGCGATCGAAGCGCTCCCCGGGCTCGCCGGAAACGTCAGGCTGACCGGCATACCCGGCGGCTGGACCGTGACCTTCATCGGCGACCTGGCCGGCTCCGTCGTCCCTGAAGAACTCAGCGGCGACACCACCAACAACGCCGCGCAGCTGGTCGAAGTCACCGGCGAAGACGGCGGCTTCAACCTCCACACCACCACCGGCGACACCGGGGCGACCTTCGAAACGAGCTACGCGAAAGACGCGGCGCTGATCTTCATCGGCACGCCGAGCCGCCCGCTCCAGAACGGCGATCCGATCGAAGGCCCGGGAATCGCGCCGGGGACGAAAATCACCAACTACTTCGGCTCGGGGATGTTCATCAGCAAACCGACGACGTCGGCCCAGGTCAGCGTCAAACTGAAAGCGGAGCTCCCCTTCAACGCCAACGCCGAACGGATCCAAGAAGGCCTCGCCGGCGTCCCGGGCTTCGCCGGCAACGTCTCGGTCAAAGCCGCAGGCTCGACCCCGTTCACGCGCTCCTTCCGCGTCGTCTTCGCAGGCACCCTGGCCGGGACCGAACCGGAACCGCTGACCGTCACCTCCGACCTCACCGGCCTCGGCGCCGGCGTCGTCATCACCCCCGAACCGCCGCAGCCGCTCCCACTCTCCGTCTCCCGGGTCGGCGACATCGTCGCCGGCACGCCCCAGTTCACCGAAGCGCCCGACAACTGCCCGGATGCCGCGAAGATCGGCACGGTGCGGCTCGACACCCCGCTCGTCACCCACCCGCTGATCGGCAGCGTCTTCCTGGCGACCCCCCACCAGAACCCGTTCGGCTCCCTGCTCGCCATCTACATCGCGATTCACGACCCCGAAACCGGCGTCGTCCTGAAGCTGCCCGGCCAGCTCGAAGCGGACCCGAAGACCGGCCAGCTGACCGCGACGGTGAGCGAAAACCCGCAGCTGCCGTTCGAAGACCTGCGGCTCGAATTCTTCAAAGGCTCGGCGGCTCCGCTGAAGACCGGGATCGCCTGCGGCCGCTACGAAGTGACGACCGACCTGACCCCGCGGACCGCCCCGGAAGGCGCGATCAGGCATCCGAAAGACGCCTTCACGATCGCCCGCGGCGCCGGCGGCAAAGCGTGCGCCAAAGACGAAGCCTCGGCGCCGACCAGCTCCGACTTCGAAGCCGGCACGATCGAACCGAGCGCCGGCCTCTACTCGCCCTTCACGCTCAAGCTCGCCCGTCCCGACGGCGCCCAGCAGGTGACCGGGATCGACGCCAGCCTGCCGACCGGCGTCCTGGCGAAGCTCGCCGGGGTCCCCTACTGCTCCGACGCGGCGCTGACGGCGGCGGCGGCGAAGAGCGGTCGCGAGGAGCTGGCCAACCCAAGCTGCCCGGCGGCCTCCAGGGTCGGCACGGTGACGGTCGGCGCCGGCGCCGGTCCGACGCCCTTCTACGTCGAAGGCGGCGCCTACCTCGCCGGCCCATATAAGGGAGCCCCGCTCAGCCTCGCAGTCATCACCCCGGCGGTCGCCGGCCCGTTCGACGTCGGCGACGTCGTGATCAGGAACGCGCTGCACATCGACCCGGTCACGACCAGGGTTCGCGCGGTCTCCGACCCGATCCCGACCATCCTCCAGGGGATCCCGCTCTCGATCCGCTCGATCCTGGTCAGCCTCGACCGCGACCAGTTCACGCTCAACCCGACCAGCTGCAATCCGATGGAAACGAACGGCGCCGCCTCGACGCTGGCCGGCCGCAGCGTCACCATCGCCAGCCCCTTCCAGGTCGGGGACTGCGGCAAACTCGGCCTCAAGCCGAAGCTAGCCCTCAGCCTCAAGGGCGGGACCAAGCGCACCGGCCATCCGGCCCTGAGGGCGGTCCTCACCCCCCGCCCGGGCGACTCCAACCTCAGCCGCGTCTCCGTCGCCCTGCCGAAATCGGAGTTCCTCGACAACACCCACATCAAAACGATCTGCACCAGGGTCCAGTTCGCCGCATCGCAGTGCCCCGAAGGCTCGATTTACGGCTACGCCGAGGCGAGCTCGCCGCTGCTCGACACCCCGCTTCAGGGCCCGGTCTACCTGCGCAGCTCCTCGAACAAACTGCCTGACCTCGTCGCCGACCTGCACGGCCAGATCGACGTCGTCCTCGACGGGCGCATCGACTCGACCAAAGGCGGCGGCCTCCGCTCGACCTTCGAAAACGTCCCCGACGCCCCGGTCTCGAAGTTCGTCCTCGAAATGCTGGGCGGCAAGAAGGGCCTGCTGGAAAACAGCACCAACCTCTGCGCCCACACCTCGAAGGCATCGGCGCTGTTCGACGGCCACAACACGAAAACGAGCGATCAGAAGCCGGTCGTCGCCACCAGCTGCCCCGCCAAGTCGAAGAGGAAGGCGAGAAGGTGATCCGCAGGCTGCCGTTCGCGATCGCCCTCGCCGCCAGCCTGGCGCTGGGCGTCGGCTCGGCCGCGGCCGCCGAAGCGCCGACGATCTCCACGACCTGGGTCACCACGGTCTCCTCGACCTCGGCGAACCTGCGGGCTGAAATCAACCCTCAGAGTCAGCCGACGACCTACCACTTCGAGATCACCAGCGAAGCCGAGTACCTCGCCAAAGGCTTCACCGACGCGGCCCGGGTTCCGGCCGGCGCCGAAGCCACGATCGGCCAGGGCGGCGTCCCGGTTCCCGTCGTCCAGCACCCCGGAACCCTCGTCGCCTCGACCGCCTACCGCTACCGGGTCCTCGCCACCAACGACTCGGGCACCACCGAAGGCCCGGCCCGCGCCGCTGATCACCGACGAAGAAGCGCCGTCCTTCTCGCTGCTCGACCACCGCGGCTGGGAGATGGTCTCCCCGGTCGACAAAAACGGCGGCTCGATCCAGAACTTCGGCGGCAACTTCGGCGGCGGCGTGATCCAGGCCGCCGCCCAGGGGGGCGCCGTCACCTACAGCTCCGCATCCGCCTTCGCGAACGCCGAAGGGGGCCCGGGGGCGAGCCAGTACGTCGGCCGCAGAACCTCGACCGGCTGGAGCACCGACAACGTCAATCCGCCGGCGGTCTCCGGCGGCTACCTCGAATCGCCCGTCAGCGGCGTCCCCTACCAGCTCTTCTCAACGGACCTGCTCAGCGGCCTGGTCACCAACGGCCGCCGCTGCCGCGTCGCCGAAGACAGCAATTGCCCGGTCGAAAACCCGCCCCTGAGCGGGCTCGGGAGCGCCGGCCGGATACCGCAACTACTACGTGCGCGACGAATCGGACGGGCACCTACCAGGCGGTTCTGAGCACCCCCGACATCTCCGACCTGCGCTCGGCCCCGAACACTTCGAACTGGCCCTCGCCGGCGCCACCCCGGACCTCTCGCACGTGGTCCTCTCCACCTGCGCGGCGCTGACCGCCGGCTCCACCGAAGTCGCCGGCAGCGGCGGCGAATGCGACCCGGCCAAACAGAACCTCTACGAGAAGTCGGGATCGGAATTGCTGGCAGATCAACACCACCCCCGGCGCCACCCTGGCGGCGCAGAGCGGGGCGATCTCCGCAGACGGCTCCCGCGTCTACTGGACCGACGGGACCCACCTCAACCTGCGTGACGGCTCCGCGGTCAGCCAGGTCGACGGCGCGCAGGGGGGAGGGGGCGTCTTCCAGACCGCCAACGACGACGGCTCCGTCGCCTACTTCACCAAAGGCGGCGACCTCTTCCGCTACCTCGTCGGCGCCGGCGCGACCGACCTCACCCCCGGCGGCGGCGTCCAAGGCGTCCTCGGCGCCTCCGACGACGGCGACTACGTCTACTACCTCAGCGCTTCTGGGCTCAACCTCTGGCACTCCGGCACGGTCAGCCTCGTCGCCTCCGGCGCCGACTCCCGACAGTTACCCGCCGACGACCGGGACCGCCCGGGTCAGCGCCGACGGCAAGCACCTCGCCTTCGTCTCGGCCGCTCAGCTGACGATCTACGACAACAGGGGCTTCGACGAGGTCTACCTCTACACCGCCGCCCGACGGCGGGGCCGAAGGCAGCCTCCTCTGCGCCTCCTGCAACCCCTCCGGTGAACGGCCGGTCGGCTCCGCCGGGCTGCCGGGCGCGAGCCCCAACGGAGCCGGCGTCAACGCCCCCCGCTCCTACAAGGCCCGCGCCCTGACCGCCGACGCCAGCCGGTCTTCTTCGACAGCTTCGACGCGCTGGCGCCGCAGGACACGAACTCCGACCGCGACGTCTACGAGTGGGAGGCCTCCGGCGCGGGCGCCTGCGCCAGGCCCGCGCGGCTGCGTCGGCCTGGTCTCCAGCGGAAGGGCCGCGGACGGCGCCTCACTGCTCGACGCATCCGCCGACGGCTCCGACGTCTTCTTCCTCACCGACGACTCCCTCGATCCCCTCCGACCCCGGCGCCGACGACGTCTACGACGCCCGCGTCGACGGCGGCTTCGCGGCGCCGCCGGGGCGATCCCCTGCTTCGGCGACGCCTGCCAGCCGCTGCCGCCCGAACCCGAAGACCCGACGCCGGGCACGCTGCGGACCAAACCTCGGGCAACCTGCCGCCGCCACGCCCAAGAAGCCGCTGAACTGCAAGAAGAACCAGGTCAAGAAGTTCGGCAAGTGCGTGAAGAAAAAGGCGCACAAGAAGCGGGGTAAGTGATGAGGCCGCTGCCGCTCAGCCGTCTGCCGATCGTGATCGCGGCGGTCGCAATCGCCGCCCTCTGGCTTGCCCCCGCGGCCGCGCAGGCCGAGCTTCGGCTTCCTCCCCGGCGCGGCGGGATTCAAGGTCACCGCGACCGCCGAAGGCGGGCTCTCGACCAACAGACCGCCGGCTCCCACCCGTCCTCGCTGGTCACCGAAGTCAACTTCAACCTCGACGGGAAATTCACCGAAGGCGACCTCAGCGACCTGACTCTCGACCTGCCGCGGGGCTGATCGAAAACCCGACCGCGGTGCCGCAGTGCACCCCGGCCGACTTCTCGACCCCGCGCGACTCGCCTTCGAAACGAGCCTCTCGGGAGAGAGCTGCCCGCCGACCACCCAGATCGGGATCATCACCCTGCACAGCTCCCACGGCGGCGGCGAAACCAGGACCTTCGGCATCTTCAACCTGACCGCGCCGCCCGGGTTCCCCTCGCGGTTCGGATTCTCGCCCTACGGCGTCCCGATCACGGTCACCCCCCACGTGCGCGAAGCCAACAGGGAATACGGCCTGACCCTGGACATGAGGAACTTCACCCAGCAGCTCAACGTGACCGGGTTCAGGATGGTGATCTGGGGCAACCCCTGGGCGATCAGCCACAACGGCCAGCGGGTCGGCTGCCTGAACGAGGTCGACCCCGCCTTCGGCCACGCCAAATGCCCGATCTCGGCCGACGAACCGCCGCACGAACCCGAGGCCTACCTGACGATGCCGACCTCCTGCGAAGGCCCGCTCTCCTACCACGCCAGCGCCGACGCCTGGCACCAGACCTCCAGCGTCGAGACGACCTACGACCGGCACCGAGCCGGTGAGCGAATGCGACGCGCTCTCGTTCGCGCCGATCGCCCGCGGGCTGCTCTCGAGCCACCGCGCCAGCTCGCCGACCGGCTACGACTTCACCCTCGACAACAACGTCCAGGCCCTGATCAACCCGCTGACCCGGGCCTCCTCCCAGGTCAGGAAGGCGGTCCTGACGCTGCCGGAAGGGATGACGGTCAACCCGTCCGTCGCCGCCGGCCTCGGCACCTGCACCGAGGCCGAGTTCGCGGCCGAGACCGTCAGCTCGCCGCGCCGGCGCCGGCTGCCCCAACGTCTCCAAAGTCGGGGAGCTGACCGTCAACAGCCCGATCATCGAAGGCCCGATCGAAGGCTCGATGTTCTTCGCGGCCCCGCGGGAAAACCGCTTCGGAACCCTCCTGGCCCTCTACATGGTCGCCAAGTCGCCGGAGCGGGGGATCATGATCAAGGTCGCCGGCCGGGTCGATTCCGACCCGGCGACCGGGCGCCTCACCGCGGTCTTCGACGACCTTCCGCAGCTGCCCTACTCGCACTTCAACGTCCACTTCCGCGAAGGCCAGCGCAGCCCGCTCGCGACCCCCGCGGCCTGCGGCGAATACGTGACCGAATTCAACGCCTCCGCCTGGCGCGACCCCAACGTCGTCCAGCATCAGGTCTCGCCGTTCACGCTCAACGCCGGGGTCGGCGGCGGTCCCTGCCCGCACGGCCTAGCCCCCTTCGCTCCCCAGTCGACGGCCGGCACCCTCAACTCCAACGCCTCCTCCTACTCGCCGTTCTACCTGCACCTGACGCGCGAAGACACCCAGCAGGAGATCACCTCCTACTCGGCCTCCCTGCCGCGCGGGCTGCTCGGCAAGATCGCCGGGATCCCGTTCTGCCCCGAGGCGAGCATCGAGGCGGCGAAACGCCAGAACGGGGCCGAATCGGCGACCGCCCCGGCCTGCCCCGCATCGAGCCTGATCGGCCACACCTACACCGGGTACGGAGTCGGCTCGACCCTCTCCTACGCGCCAGGGACCCTCTACCTGGCCGGGCCCTTCCACGGCTCGCCGATCTCGGTCGTCGCGATCGACTCCGCAAAGGTCGGCCCCTTCGACCTCGGCACGGTCGTGATCCGCTCGGCGATCAGGATCGACCGCCAGACCGCCCAGGTCTCGATCGACTCGATCGGGTCGGACCCGATTCCCCACATCCTCAGCGGCTTCCCGCTGCGCCTGCGCGACATCCGCGTCTACATCGACCGCGCCAACTTCATGGTCAACCCGACCTCGTGCGACCCCTTCGCCGTGACCTCGACGCTGACGGGAGCGGGCGAACGCTTCTCCGACCCCTCGGATGACTCCCGCGCGACTCCGACCTCGGCCTTCCAGGTGCGGAACTGCTCGGGGCTGGGCTTCGGGCCGAGGTTCGACATAACCCTCAAGGGCGGCCACGATCGCGGCGACAACCCGACCCTGAAGGCGGTCGTCACCCCGCGCTCGGAAGACACCAACCTCGGCAAAGCGACCGTCACCCTGCCGCCGAAGATCTTCCTCGCCCAGGAAAACATCGAAACGATCTGCACCCTCAAGCAGTTCGCCGCCCACAATTGCCCCAAGGGCTCTGAATACGGCACCGCGACCGCGGTGACGCCGCTGCTGGAAGAACCGCTGACGGGCCCGGTCTACCTGCGTGCCAACGGCAGCGCCCGCGCCCTCCCCGACCTCGTCGCCGCGATCGGCGGCCGCGGGATCGAAATCGACGTCGTCGGCAAGATCGACTCCCGCCTCGGCGGCTTGCGGGCCCGGTTCGACCTGCTCCCCGACGCCGCGGTGAAGAAATTCACCATGACCCTTCGGGGCGGCGAACACGGGATCATCGCCAACGCCACCAACATCTGCGCCAACCCGCAGGTCGCGACCGCCAAGTTCATCGGCCAGGACAACGAAGTCCAGGCGCAGCGGATCCGACTTCAGTCGACCACCTGTAAGCGCAAGGGCAAGAACTCGAAGGGGGGAGGGAAATGAGCCTTCGCAGAGGTCCGACCCGAATCGCAGCACGGAGGGGCATCCGCGCCGCGTTCCTGGCTCCGCTTCTAGCCCTCGCGCTGAGCGCCCCGGCGAGCGCCGCCGAAGTCCCCAACCACCCCTTCATCAACACCCTGATCGGCGGCCTGACGCCGGAACCGAAACCGCAATTCTCGGTCCTCGAAAACCCCTGCGGCATCTCGGTCCAGCCCGAAGGCACGATCTTCGTCTCCGACTACTACCGCCACAAGATCTTCAACACGACGCTGCCCAACTTCTACGAAAACAACGGCCCCTGCGCGTTGGCCAGCGACGGCAACAACCTCTACGTCGACTACTGGCACGGCGGTGTCGTCAATCCTGACTTCGGGGTGATCGACCCGGGCCCGGCGACCGGCATCGCCGTCGACCCGGCCAGCAACGACCTCTACGTCGCCCACCGCGACTCGGTCGCGGTCTACGAATCACCCGTCTTCGCCGGCGGGCCGCCGGACTACGAAATCGGCAAAGGCTCGCTCGGCGACGCCTACGGCATCGCGGTCTCGGCCTTCGAAGGAACGAAAGGCTACGTCTACGTCGGCGACGCCTCGACCAACACGGTCAAGGTCTTCGACCCGTCGGTGAGCATGACGACGCCGATCAAATCCATGGACGGCGCCGGCACCGCGGCGGGGCGCTTCGTCTCGCTGACCGACGCGACACTGGCGCTGGAACAGGCGACCGGCCACCTCCTCGTCGCCGACAATATCCAGCCCGGCTACGAGCACCCGCAGATGGCGATCGACGAGTTCAACGCCGAGGGCCTCTTCCGCGGCCAGATCGGGCGCCCGATCATCGACGGCGAACCCGTCGGCCTCGCGGTCGATGAATCGGTGACCGAGAACTACGGCCGCATCTACGTCACCAGCGGCAACGGCTCATCGGCCGTCTTCCCGCCCGACAACGGCCCGCCCGTCGCCGAGCAGGGCTCGCTCTATGCCTTCGGCGTCTCCGGCGAAGGCAAGCTGCTCTCCGTCACCAGGGCCGGGCCGGGCCAGGGCTCGGTCAAGAGCTCTCCTGCAGGGATCGCCTGCCCGGGCGCCTGCGAAGCCGAACCGAACGCCGGCGCGACCGTCGTCCTCACCGCCACCCCCGACGCCGGCTCGGCCTTCGCAGGCTGGTCGGGTGGGGGCTGCTCGGGAACCTCGACCTGCCAGGTGACGATGGACGCCGCGACCAGCGTCAACGCCGAATTCTCGCTCGCCCCGGCGCTCAACACGGCCGCCGCCGGGCGCACCGCCGCCGCCGGAATCGCCGGGCCTCTCGGGCCCACCACTGCCGCCGGCCTCAGGGTCGGCCGCCCCAGCAGCCGCGCCGCCACCGTGGTCCTGCCGGCGACCCTGCCGGGCCCGGGCACCGTCGCGGTCTCCGGCAGGGGGGTCAAGGACGCCTCCGCGAGCTCCTCGCAGGCCGGCCCCATCACCCTCCACCTTCACCTCTCACGCCGGGGCGCCCGCGCCCTCGCCCACAGCAAAAGCGGTGCCCTCTCGACCCGCCTCACCGTCGCCTTCTCACCGAGCGGCGGCGGCTCTGGCAGTGTTGTAGGGAAGACCGTCACCTTCAAGCCAAGCCGTTAAGGGGAACACACCTATGAAGAGGAAGCTGCAACTGACCTTGCTCGCGCTGAGCGTTAGCGCGCTCGCGATCGCCGCCATCGCCCAGGCCGAGATCGCCCAAAAGGGCGATGTCCGGGTCAGCTTCGACGGCCAGCTCACCCCCCGCGCCCTGCCCAGGAGCAAGGAGGCCCCCGTAACCGTCTCGGTCGCCGCCAAGATCTCCTCGACCAACCCCAAAAAAGCCGCCCCGCAGCTGACGAAGATGGCGATCGCGATCAACTCAAACGGCCACCTCAACACCACCGGCCTGCCGATCTGCGAACTCGACGACATCCAGCCCTCGACCACCGCCGATGCCCTCGCGGTCTGCAAGAAGTCCCTGGTCGGCGAAGGCTCCTTCACCGCCAACGTGCCGCTCTCAGGCCGAGCCCCCTTCCCCTCATCGGGCAAGCTCTATGCCTTCAACGGCAAGGAGAACGGCCGCCCCGCGATCCTCGCCCACGTCTACGGAGTCCGCCCGGCCCCGACCTCCTTCACCCTGGTCTTCGTCATCTCCCAGGCCAAGGGCAAGTTCGGCACGACCCTCACCGTCGAACTGCCGAAATCCAACTCCGAAGGCTATATAACCGGGATCTCCCTGGACCTCGGCAAGACCTTCTCCTACCACGGCAAACAGCAGAACTACCTCTCTGCCTCCTGCCCTGCCCCGAAGGGAGTCAACGTCGCCGGCTTCCCCTTCGCCAAAGCCTCCTTCTCCTTCACCGGAGCCCCGACCCTCTCCTCGACCCTGAACCGCAGCTGCAAGGCGCTGGGCTGAGGGGAGCTCGTAATCGCCGCCCTACTGACGGCATGGTGCAGATTGGACGGTGTGTGTAAGATCGGCCGATAGATCACGGCGCTTGGGAAGGCGCCGCTCGGGAGGCGGCATGTAGGGGTGCCCATCGCTCTCGAGCACAGCATTGGAAAACGGGACACAGGGAAGAGAGCACCAGGACTTCATGCATCAGGGAACCGGATTGCCGATGGCGGTACGCGACGGGGGATCCCGCGAGCGCCGCGCCGTCTCCCTCCTCGCCGCCCTCGCCGTGGCAATCGCCGCGGCCGCCCTCTGGGCCGCCCCGGCGAGGGCCCTCCTGCCCCCGGCCCCGAAAACCGCGCCGGCGACGGAGGTCTCCTACGAATCCGCCCGGGTCCACGGCTCATTGACAACGGGGGACGAAGAAGCCATGTACTTCTTCCAGTACACGACGGACCCCGAATCCGGGCTCTGGATCCTGGGCCCGCAGTACTTCACCCGCTTCCTCGCGCCCAACTCCGAACTTCCCGAAATCGACGAATTCCTGATCGGGGAAAACGAATTCGGCGGCATCCCATACAACATCTCGCTCGAAGCGAACACGGTCTACTACTACCGTCTGGTTGCCGCCCCGTCCGGTAGCCCTCCGGTCTTCTCGCCCGAGCCCTACCCGACCTTCAAAACGCTCCCGGTCGAAACGCCGGAAGTCGTCTCGGCCGAAGCCACCAACCTCACCAACAAATCGATCGACCTCTCCGGCGTCGTCAAACGGCCCGCGAACCCCAACGCCGCCTTCAACGCCAAGTGCAAGTTCGAATACCTGACCGACCTCGCCTACGCGCCCCGCAGCGAGAAACAGCGGCTGACGATCAAAGCCACGGCGGGAACCTTCACGCTGAGCTACGCGGCAAAGCTCGGGACGATCCCGAAAACGACACCGCCGATCGCCTACAACGCCCCGAAAGCGACGGTGCAGGCCGCGATCGAAGGCCTTCCCAACCTCGGCCCCGGGTCGGTGACGGTGACCGGCGGCCCGGGCGGCCCCTCCGGGTCCTTCCCGTACACGATCAACTTCACCGGGCCATTCGCGAACAAGAACGTCGAAGGGCTCGGCGTCGACGGCAGCCAGCTCATCCATGACGAATATCCGGAAGCGTTCACGGTCACGGTCAGCGACGGGCACCCGGAAGGCTTCGAAGGCGCCAACCAGGTCTCGTGCAGCACCGATCCGATCACCGAACCGGGAACGCACCCGGTCAGCGCCACGCTCACCGGATTGGCGCCGAACACCCCTTACCATTTCCAGCTCTCGGCGAAAAACGCCGGCGGCAGGACCTCGAAGGTGATCGGCACCTACACGACCGCCGCGGCCCCCACGGTAGAAACCCTCCGCGCCGGCGACGTCCACGACGGCTCCGCTGTCCTCGGGGGAAGGGTCACCCCGGAAAACTCTCCCATCTCCTACCAGTTCGAATGGGGCGTCGACAGCAGTTACGGGAATGTCCTTCCAGCCGCTCCGGTCGTACTCGAAGAGGTCGACGAAACCCCCCATGTCGTCACCGACCGGCTCAGCGGCCTGGCTCCGAAAACCGTCTACCACTACCGGGTCGTCGCCACCAACACGAAAACTGGCCAGAAAGTCCTCGGGGATGACCGAAGCTTCGAGACCCGGCCGACCCCTGAAGCGGCCGAACCGTGCCCGAACGAAAGCTCGCGGGTCGGGCGCTCTGCGAGCCTCCCGGACTGTCGCGTCTACGTGTTCGCGACGCCGGGCCTCAACTACGCCGCGCTCTACATCGGGGCGGCGGCGGTCCGTGCGGACGGACGGGGAGTCGAGTGGCAGGCCGCCGACGCCCCGGTCGAAGCCGAAAGCAGCGAAGCCCTGCTCAACATCGGCGTCTCGATTGAGGGGCCGGCCGGGGATTGGAGGACGCGCTCCTACAACCCGCCGCTCGCGCTCCAGTCGGAGGCCTACGCGAACGTCGGCGCCGCGGCCCTGATCTCCGAAGACATGACCGAAGCGGTCGTCACGTCCAAGCAGCCGATCGCGGGGCCGGGCTCGCCGGGGGGCCTCGGGGTCAACTACTACCTTCGGCGCCCCGATGGCACCTTCGTGCCGCTGACCAACACCGCCGGCTCCCCCTATGCGTTCGGCGGCGGCTGCGGCTGCGTTGCCTCGCGCGACTTCACCCACATCTTCTACTCCTCCGAAGCGAAGCAACTCCCGTCGGATCCGACGAACAACAACACCTACGAGTGGTCAGACGGCCAGATCAGCCTCGCCGGCATCCTCCCCGCCGAACACCCCGGCGAAGAAGAGAAACCGGCGGCGAACGGTGCGGTGATACCGGCGCCCCAAACCAGCCGCGGATCGGTGATCTCGGGCGACGGCAGGTACTTCCTGTTCAAGGCCAACGGCTACCCGGGCCTCTACATGCGCGCGGAAGACCGCGAATCGGTCGAAGTCTCCGCCTCCCAGCGGACGGTCGAAAAAGATCCCAACCCCGTCACCTCGGTGCAGCCGGTGACGATCGCCGACGATGCCTCGAAGGTCCTCTTCACCAGCACCTCGGAGCTGACCGACGACGCCTACACCGGCCGGACAGAAGGTGTCGCCAACGACAGCGGCGCCAACATCTACGCCTACGACGTTCAGAGCAAGAAACTGACCGACCTCACCGCCGCCCACGGCCCCGGCGACGCGGCCTCCGGCGCCAACGTGCAGAGGGTGGTCGGACAGAGCGACGACTTCTCCTTCGTCTACTTCGTCGCGCGGGGGAACCTGGCGCCCGGCGGCGTCAGCGGCGCCGAAAACCTCTATGTCTGGCACGACGGGGAGGTTGACTACGTCACCAACCGCGTGGACGGGGTCTACGTCACGCCGGACGGGCGTCATGTGGTGTTCACCTCCACGGCGATCCAGACCGCGTACGACAACGCCAACCCGAACAACGGCGAACCGATGTCGGAGGTCTACGAGTACACCTACAGGGGCCCGATCGAGTGCGCCTCCTGCCGGCCGAGCGGCGACCCTCCCACCGGCCCCGCCGTGATCATCAACCGGGCCGCCAGCGATGACGGCAGCCGGGTCTTCTTCGAAAGCTATGACACGGTCCTGCCCAAATCCAGCGGGCTCGCCGGCGTCTATGAGTACGAGGACGGGGAGGTCCACCTGATCTCCCCGCCGAGCGCGAAAGAGCTCTCGCACCTCTACGGCGCCAGTGCCTCCGGCGACGACGTCTTCTTTCAGACCTTCGGCGAAATCACCCCGGACGGCCAGGGCGAAATCATGGCGATCTACACAGCCCGCGTGAACGCGGCCAGGCCCCCGGATGCGCCCCCCAAATGCCAGGGCGAAAACTGCCGCCTGTCGCCGACCGCGCCGCCGGCGACGCCCAGCCCCGGCACCTCGACCTTCTCCGCCTCGGTTCGGGTCCTGGTCTCCGAGGCCCCGGTCTCGCGGTCGAAGACGACGCAGGTGCGGGTGATCGTGCCCGAGGCCGGCGACCTCTCGATCTCGGGCAAGGGCCTGAAGACCGTGAAACGGTCCGTCGACAAGGCGGGCTCGGCGACGGTGGCCGTGACGCTCACCCCCGGCAAGGACAAGCGGCGTCTGAAGAAGGGCGTCTTCAACACCCGCGCCGAAGTCATCTTCACCTCGGCCTCCGGCGAAACCTCCCGCGACGACACGCCGCTGAAGTTCAAGGCGCCTGTCGGGGGCAGGGGCGGCAAATGATCCGCCGTCAACTCTCGATTCTCGCCGCGGCCCTCGCCTGCCTGGCGGCTGCGCCCGCCGTGGCGTCGGCCGTCGAAACGCCGCCGACGATGGACGTCGATTTCGCCGCCAACGGCACCAACCCCGACGGCACGCCGTCGACGGCAGCCGGCGCCCGCCCCTACGAACTAACCAACGGCTTCGGCGTCTCGACCACCGAAAACCCGATAACGAACCTCCTCCTTCCCGAGGAAAACCTCAAGGACGTGACCGTCGAACTGCCGCCGGGCGCGGTCGGCAACGCCGAGGCGCTCCCCCACTGCACCGAGAAGGAACTGGAGACCTCCTTTGGCTGCCCCGCCAACACCCAGATCGGCGTCGCCCGGGTCGAACTGATGTTGGTCGGCGTGCAGAGGACCGAAAGCCCGATCTTCAACATGGAACCGCCGCCGGGGATGCCGGTCCAGATGTCCTTCATCGTCATCGCCCCGCGGGTGCACGTCAACTTCAGCGTCAGGACCGGGAGCGACTACGGCGTCACCGCCCACATCACCAACCTCAGCACGACGGCCCCGATCTACCTCAACGAATTCGTCCTCTGGGGGGTCCCGGCTGACTCCTCGCACGACAGACACCGCGGCGGCTGCCTCGAATCGGGGCTGCTCTGCCCGAGCCCGGAACCGCGCCTGCCGCTGCTTTCGAACCCGACCGCGTGTGACGGCCCGCTCACGACCGGGCTCTCGGTCACGAGCTGGCAGCGGCCGAAATACCCGAACGTCGCGGCCCCCGCCGAATCGCCGGCGATGACCGACTGCAACCAGGTCGACTTCAGCCCGAGCCTCGAAGCGAAGCCGACGACCAACCTCGCCGACTCGCCCTCGGGGCTGGAATTCCACCTCCACCTCCCGCAGAACGAAGACCCCGACGGCACCGCCGAGGCCCAGCTCCGCGAAGCCAAGGTCGAACTGCCGCCCGGGCTGACGATCAACTCCGCTGCGGCCAACGGCCTCGGCGCATGCCAGCTCGACCAGGTCGGCTACCTGGCGCCGCGCGGAGAGCGGCAGGTCCTCCGCTACGACCGGCGGGCGACCAACACCTTCACCGTCAGCTACGGCGGCGCCACCACGGCGCCGATCTCCGGGCACGCCCCTCGGGAAGCGGTTACGCAAGCGCTTGAAACCCTGCCGGGGCTGGCCGGCAACATCCGCCTCGAAGGCAGCCGGGGGGGCTGGATCGTGATCTTCCAGGGAGACCTCGCCGGCAAGGACGTTCCGTCGCTGACCGGCGAGGTCAGCGACAACCTCAGCCAGACAGTCAAGGTCACCGGCTCGGGCGGGGGCTTCAACCTGCTCACCAGTGGAGGCAGCACCGGGGCGACGTTCGAAGCGTCATTCGACGAAGGCGCCGGGTACCTCGAAGTCACCAACCTGAGCCGGGCGCTGAAATCGAACGAGATCGTCGAAGGGCCCGGGATCGCGCTCGGGACCAGGTTCAGCTTCGGCTTCGGAAACCTCCAGTTCATCGACAAGCCGACGACCGAAAAAGTCACCAACGCGCACCTCAACACGTCTGTGGCCTTCGATGCCACGGCGAGGGCGATCGAAGAAGCGCTGCAGTCGAACCCCAACCTCGGGGCCAAGAACGTCTTCGTCACCGAAGTCTCGAGCAAAAAAACAAGCCACACCTACCGGGTCGTCTTCGCCGGGGCTCTCTCGGGCTCGAACCCGACGATCACCTCGACCTCCTCGCTGACCGGCACGGAAGCGGGGGTCGTTGTCAGCGAGGATCCGCCGCCGCCGGCCCATCCCCTCACCGTCACAACGATTTCCGGCGTCCGCACCGGGACCCCGCAGTTCGACGAAGCGCCGGCCAATTGCCCCGACGCCTCGAAGATCGGGACCGCGAGAGTCGACACGCCGGTGCTCGACCATCCGCTGATCGGCGACGTCTACCTGGCGGCGCAGGGCCAGAACCCGTTCGGCTCACTGCTGGCGATCTACGTCGCGGTCAACGACCCGGCCTCGGGCATCGTCCTCAAGCTCCCGGGCCTGATCGAAGCCGACCCGAAGACCGGTCGCCTGACCGCGACCTTCAGTGAACTCCCGGAGCTGCCGTTCGAAGACCTCCAGCTCGAATTCTTCAAGGGGGCTACAGCGCCGCTGAAGACCGGGATCGCCTGCGGCCCGTACACGGTCAGCTCCGACCTGACCCCGTGGACCGCGCCCGAAGGCGCGGTCGTGCACCCGGAAGACTCCTTCGCCATCGCCCGCGGAGCCGGCGGCGGGCCGTGCGCGGCCGACGAGGCATCGGCGCCGGACAGGCCGGGCTTCGAAGCCGGGACATTCGAACCGAGCGCCGGGGTCTACTCGCCGTTCACGCTCAAGTTCACCCGCGCCGACGGCACCCAGCAGCTGACCGGCATCGACGCCACCCTGCCGCGGGGCCTGCTCGCCAAGCTCGCCGGCGTCCCCTACTGCTCCGAGGCCGGGCTCGCCGCCGCCGCGAGGAAGAGCGGCCACGAAGAGCTCGCTTCCCCGAGCTGCCCCGCCGCCTCGAAGGTCGGCACCGTCAGCGTCGGCGCCGGAGCCGGGCCGACTCCACTCCACGTCGACGGCAGCGTCTACCTCGCGGGGCCCTACAAAGGAGCGCCGCTCAGCCTCGTCGTCATCACCCCGGCGGTCGCCGGGCCATTCGACATCGGCAACGTCGTGATCAGGAACGCCCTCCACATCGACCCGATCACCACCCAGGTCCGGGCGGTGTCGGATCCGATTCCCTCGATCCTCGACGGGATCCCGCTCTCGATCCGCTCGGTCCTCGTCAACCTCGACCGCACCGAATTCACCCGCAACCCGACGAGCTGCAACCCGCTGGCGGTGAGCGGCGCCGCGACGACGCTGAGCGGCCAGACGACGCCGCTCTTCGACCCCTTCCAGGTCGGCGACTGCGGCAAACTCGGCTTCAAGCCGAAGCTCTCGCTCAGCCTCAAGGGCGGCACCAAGCGCACCGGCCACCCGGCGCTGAAGGCGGTTCTCAACGGCCGCGAAGGCGACTCCAACTTCGCCCGCGTCGCCGTCGCACTGCCGAAATCGGAGTTCCTCGACAACACCCACATCAAGACGATCTGCACCAGGGTCCAGTTCGCGGCCTCCCAGTGCCCACCTGAATCGGTCTACGGCGAGGCCCGCGCGTACACGCCGCTGCTCGACGCGCCGCTCGAAGGCCCCGTCTACCTGCGCAGCTCCTCGAACAAGCTGCCCGACCTCGTCGCCGACCTGCACGGCCAGATCGACGTCGTCCTTGCCGGGCGGATCGACGCGACCAAGCAGGGCGGCCTCCGCGCCACCTTCGAAGACGTGCCCGATGCCCCCGTCTCGAAATTCGTGCTCGAAATGCTCGGCGGCAAGAAGGGGCTGCTGGAAAACAGCGCCAACCTCTGCGCGCGGACCTACAAGGCGTCAGCGCTGTTCGACGGCCACACCGGCAAGACGGCCGACCTCGACCCGAAGGTCTCCAACAGCTGCAGGAGCGGGAAGAAGCGACGCCGATGACCCGCGCCCGGGGATTGCTGGCCGCACTCGCCGCGCTGCTCGCGCTGGCTGCTCCGGCGGCGCAGGCCGACGACCCGCCGCCGCCGCCGACCGAAAAGCCGGCGCTGTTCGCCGACTGGGCCACCCAGGTCTCGACCACGTCGGCGAACCTGCGGGCGGAAATCAACCCCGGCGGGCTGCCGACCACCTATCGCTTCGAATACACGACCGAAGCCGACTTCCTCGAAAACGAATTCGCCGACGCGACCCGGATCCCGAGCGGGACCGAGGCGAGCATCGGCGAAGGCACGGCGACGATCGCGGTGGTCCAGCACCCCGGCGCCTTCGCGGCCGGGACCTCCTATCGGTACCGGATCGTCGCCAGCAACGAACTCGGCACGACCACCGGGCCGACCCGGCCGCTGACGACCGACGAGCTCACCCGCCCCTTCTCGCTTCCCGACGCCCGTGGCTGGGAGATGGTCTCTCCGATCGAAAAAAACGGCGGTGAGGTCCAGAACTTCGGCGGCAACCTCGGCGGCGGGGTGATCCAGGCGGCGGCCGGAGGCGGCAGCTTCACCTACACCTCCTCGGCGTCATTCGGGACGACCGTCGGGGATCCGGGGACGAACCAGTACATATCGACCCGCGGCGGCTCGGGTTGGGGCACTGAGAACGTGACCCTGCCCTCGCTCTCGGGCACCTATCCGGAATCGCCGGCGAGCGGCGTCCCGTACCAGGTCTTCTCGAGCGACCTGCTCGGCGCCCTGGTCAGCAACGGCCGTCGCTGCCGCGTCTCCACCCTCACCCAGTGCCCGGTTGAAAACCCGCCCCTGGCGGGTTCGGGCGCGCCCGCCGGCTACCGCAACTACTACCTGCGCGACAACTCCGACGGGACCTTCGCGCCTGTGCTCAGCACGGCCGACCTGGGCACGCTCGCGCTCGGCCCCGAGCACTTCGAAGCGGCGATAGCCGGCACCACTCCCGACCTCTCCCAGATCGTCCTCTCGACCTGCGCGGCGCTGACCCCGGGCTCGACCGAAGTCGCGGGCAGCGAAGGCGAATGCGATCCCAAAGCGCAGAATCTCTACCGGCGGGTCGGCGGCGCGCTGCAGTTGGTCAACGTGACCCTCGGCGCGACGCTGGCCGCGCAGAGCCGGGCGATCTCCACCGACGGCTCCCGCATCTATTGGACCAGCGAAGGCAACCTCTTCCTGCGCGACGGGTCGCAGGTGAAGAGACTGGACGAATCGCAGGGGGGAGGGGGCGTCTTCCAGACCGCGAGCAGCGACGGCTCCGTCGCCTTCTTCACCAAGGGCGGCCACCTCTACCGCTACCTGGCCTCCGGCGGCACGACCACCGACCTCACCCCCGGCGGCGGCGTGCAGGGGGTCCTCGGCGGCTCTGACGACGGCTCCCGTGTCTACTACCTCGACGCCTCCGGGGTCGCGCTCTGGGACTCGGGGACGACGATCCCCGTCGCCGCGGGCGCCGATGCCGACAGCTACCCCCCGACCACGGGGACCGCGCGGGTCAGCGCCGACGGCCGCCGCCTCGTCTTCGTCTCCTCGGCCGAACTGACGATCTATGAGAACCGGGGCTTCGACGAGGTCTACGTCTACACCGAGCCGCAGGGCGGCGCCGGGGGCAGCCTCCTCTGCGCCTCCTGCAACCCCTCGGGCGAACGCCCGATCGGCGCCGCCTCGCTGCCCGGCGCCAGCGTCAACGGGACCGGCCTCAACCTCCCGCACTCCTACAAGCCCCGCGTCCTCTCGGCCGACTCCAGGCGCCTTTTCTTCGACACCACCGACGCGCTCGTCCCCCGCGACACCAACGGCGACGGCGACGTCTACCAGTGGGAGGAGCCGGGAACCGGCAGCTGCGCGAAGGCGATCCCCTGCGTCGAGCTGATCTCCAGCGGACGGGCCGAAAACGGCGCCTCCTTCCTCGATGCCTCCAGCGACGGCTCCAACGCCTTTTTCCTCACCGATGGCTCGCTGATCCCGGCCGACCCCGGAGCGGCGGACGTCTACGACGCCCGCGTCAACGGCGGCTTCCCGCCGCCGGTCAACCCGATCCCCTGCTTCGGGGACGCCTGCCAGCCGCTGCCGGCCGAACCCGAAGACCCGACCCCCGGGACCCTGCGGACGAAAAAGTCCTCCGGCAACGTCCCCCCGGCTCCCCCCAAAAAAGCGCTCAAGTGCAAGAGGGGCAAGGTCAAGAGGTTCGGTAAGTGCGTCAGGAAGCCGAAGCCGAAGCGGGGGGGACGGCGATGAGGGCCGGGCTCTCGATCCGTCTCGCGGTCGCCGCTCTGGCGAGCGCCGCGCTCTGGCTGGCGCCCGCCGCCGCCGAGGCCGAGTTCGGCTTCCTCCCCGGGACGGCCGGCTTCAACGTGACCGCGACCGACGAAGGCGGCGAAGCGATCGACACCACCGCCGGCTCACACCCCTACTCGCTGGTCACCGAAGTCAACTTCAACATGGCCGGGAAATTCTCCGACGGCGACCTCCGGGACCTGCACCTCGACATGCCGCCGGGCCTGATCGAAGATCCGACCGCGGTGCCGCGATGCAGCCCGACCGACTTCTCGACCCAGCGCGTCTCTCCATTCGAAGCGAGCGAGGCGGGCGAGAGCTGCCCGGCCCTCACCCAGGTCGGGATCGTGACCCTGAAGACCTCCCACGCCGGCGGCGAAACGAGGAGCTTCGGTGTCTTCAACCTGACCCCGCCCTCCGGCGCCCCTTCGCGGTTCGGGTTCGCCCCCTACGGCGTGCCGATCGCGATCACCCCGCACGTGCGAGAAGCCGGCCGCGAATACGGCCTCACCCTCGACCTCAGGAACTTCGCCCACCAGATCAACGTCTCCGGCTTCCGGCTCGTCCTCTGGGGGGATCCCTGGGCGCTTCCCCACAGCGAGCAGCGCGGCAACTGCCTGAACGAGGTCGAGCCCGAATACGGCCACGCCAAATGCCCGATCACCGACTACGACCCCACGCACCTCGAGCAGGCCTACCTGACGATGCCCACCTCCTGCGAAGGCCCGCTCTCCTTCCATGCCAGCGCCACCTCTTGGGAGCACCCCGCCCTCGTGGAAGCCGCCTTCAAGGGCCCGGAATCCGATGCCCTGACCGGCTGCGGCTCGCTTGGCTTCGACCCGGTCCCGCGCGGCGTCCTCTCGACCAACCGGGTCAGCTCCCCGACCGGCTACGACTTCACCCTCGACGGCAACAGCGGCGGCCTCACCGATCCCGAAGCCCGGGCCTCCTCACAGGTCCGGAAGGCCGTCCTCTCGCTCCCCGCCGGGATGTCGGTCAACCCCTCGGTCGGGTCGGGCCTGGGGGTCTGCTCGGAGGCCCAGTTTGCGTCGGAGGCCGTCAACTCGGCGCCTGGCGCCGGCTGTCCCAACGAGTCCAAAGTCGGCGAGGTGACGGTCGAAAGCCCGATCGTCGAAGGCCCGATCGAAGGCTCGATGTTCTTCGCGACCCCCGGCGAGAATCGCTTCGGGACCCTGCTCGCCCTCTACATGGTGGCGAAGTCTCCCGACCGCGGGATCATGATCAAGGTCGCCGGCAAGGTCGATTCGGACCCGGCGACGGGACGGCTCACCGCGGTCTTCGACGACCTTCCGCAGCTGCCCTACTCGCACTTCAACGTCCACTTCCGTGAAGGCCAGCGCAGCCCGCTGGCGACGCCCTCGGCCTGCGGCGACTACGTCAGCGAATTCGACGCCACACCCTGGCGCGACCCGAACATCGTCGTCCACTCCACCTCACCGTTCGCCCTGTCCGCCGGCGTCGGCGGCGGCCGCTGCCCGAAGGGCCTGGCGCCGTTCACCCCCGGCGCCACCGCCGGCACCCTCAACGCCAACGCCTCCGCCTACTCGCCGTTCTATCTGCACCTGACGCGGACCGATGTCGAGCAGGAGATCACCTCCTACTCGGCGAGCCTGCCGCCGGGCCTGCTCGGCAAGATCGCAGGGGTCCCATTCTGCCCGGAGGCGACGATCGAGGCTGCGAAACGCCAGACCGGGGCGCAGTCCGCCACCGCTCCGGCCTGCCCGGCCGCAAGCCTGATCGGCCACACCTACACCGGCTACGGAGTCGGCTCGACCCTCTCCTACGCGCCCGGGACCCTCTACCTCGCCGGTCCCTACCACGGCTCGCCGCTCTCGGTCGTCGCAATCGACTCGGCCAAGGTCGGCCCCTTCGACCTCGGCACCGTCGTCGTCCGCTCGGCGATCCGGATCGACCGCCAGACCGCCCAGGTCGCGATCGACTCCGCCGGCTCTGACCCGATCCCGCACATCCTCAGCGGCTTCCCGCTGCGCCTGCGCGACATCCGCATCTACATCGACCGTGCGAAGTTCATGGTCAACCCGACCTCGTGCGACCCCTTCACCGTCACCTCGAGCCTTACCGGCGCCGGCGAACGCTTCTCCGACCCGGCTGACGACTCGACCGCCGCCTCGCCCTCCTCCTTCCAGGTCTCCAACTGCTCGGGGCTGGGGTTCTCACCCCGGCTGCGGCTCGCCCTCAGGGGAGGCCACGAACGCGGCGACCACCCGAGCCTGCGGGCGGTCGCGACACCGCGCCCCGGGGACTCGAACCTCGGCAAGGCGACGGTCACACTGCCGCCGAAGATCTTCCTCGCCCAGGAAAACATCGAAACGATCTGCACCCTCAAACAGTTCGCCGTCCACAACTGCCCCAAGGGATCTGAATACGGCACCGCGACCGCGGTGACGCCGCTGCTGGAAGACCCGCTCACCGGCCCCGTCTACCTGCGCTCCAACGGCAGCGCCCGTGCCCTGCCCGACCTCGTCGCAGCGCTCAACGGGCGCGGCGTCGAAGTCGACGTCGTCGGCAAAATCGACTCGCGCCTCGGCGGCCTGCGGGCGCGGTTCGACGTGCTCCCCGACGCCCCGGTCACCAAGTTCACGATGACCCTGCGCGGCGGCGAGCGCGGGATCATCGCCAACGCCACCGACACCTGCGCCAACCCGCAGGTGGCGACGGCGAAGTTCATCGGCCAGGACAACGAAGTCGAGGCGCTGCGGACTCGGCTGCAGACCAAGTGCCCGAAGAAGAAGGGCCACAAGGCAAAGGGGGGCGGGCGATGAGCGTCGGGTCCGGATCAATCTCGGCGGGGCCGCGGAGGGCGGCGCTCGCGGTGCTCCTCGCCCTGACGGCTGCTCTCGCCTTCAGCGCGCCGGCGCAGGCGGAGGAACTCTCGAACCATCCCTTCAACAAGGTCCTGCTCGACGGGCTCGTCAAAGAAAGCAAACCGCCTGTGGCCGAGCTCGAAGACCCCTGCGGGGTCGCGGTCGGCAGCGCCGGCGAGATCTACCTCTCCGATTACTACCGCGAGGTGCTCCGCGGGCCGTCCCGGCCACTCTCCACGGGCCGCCTCGAATTCCCGACGAGCGTCAAATTTGACCCCGACAACGGCGCCTGCGGCCTCGCGATCGACGAAGAAGGAAGCCTCTACGTCAACTTCTTCCACGGCGACGTGGTCAAGTACATCCCCAATATCTATCCACCACCTGGGCCCGGCGAACCGCCGCTGCTCTACACGACCGAAGTGATCCACGCGGGGCACTCGACCGGGGTCGCCGTCGACCCCCGCAACGGCGACCTCCTCGTCGACATGCGCAACGGCATCGGCGTCTACAGCGCACCGGTTGAAGCCGGCGATGTGCCTGCGATGGTCGGCGCCGGCTCGCTCGAAGACGGATACGGAGTCGCGATCTCGACCTTCCCCGCGACCGAAGGCCAGATCTACGCGGCCGACGCGGCCGACCACGAGGTCAAGGTCTACGACCCGTCGACCGATGCGGACGACCCGATCCGGACGATCGACGGCGCCGGCACAGCGCCGGGTCGCTTCGTCTCACTCGCCGACGCGGCGCTCGCCACCGACCAGACCGACGGCCACCTCTTCGTCGCCGACAACACCCAGCCCGGCTTCAAACACCCCGCCGCCGTGATCGACGAGTTCAACGCCGACGGCCTCTATCGCGGCCAGCTTGACCGCCCTCTGATCGACGGCAAACCGGTCGGGATCGCGATCAACGAAACACCGACCGGCAGACGCGGCGAAATCTACGTCACCACCGGCAACGGCACCGCGCTCGCCCTGCCGCCCGAAGAAGGGACGCCGGTCGGCGAACAATCGGCGCTCCTCGCGTTCGGCCCCGGCGCTCCAGGGCAGAGGCTCGCCGTCTCCACCTCGGGTGCCGGCGGGGGCTCCGTGGCCAGCGCTCCCGCCGGGATCGCCTGCCCGGGGTCCTGTGAAGCCGAATTCAACGAAGGCGCGATCGTCTCCCTGACAGCGACACCGGCCCCCGGCTCGGCCTTCGCCGGCTGGACCGGAGGCGGCTGCTCGGGAACCGGCGCCTGCGCGGTGACGATGGAATCGGCTGCGGCGGTCGACGCCCAGTTCATCCCTGCCCCGGCGCCGCTCGCGCCCCACTCGGTCTCCGCGGCCACGAGCGCCGCCGCGGTGGCCGGCCCACCCACTCCGGGGGACGGTGTCCTCAGGGTCGGACGGGCAAGCGCCGCCGGCGCCGTCGTCCTCGAGGCAACCGCGCCAGGTCCAGGCACCTTGACCGCCCGCGGCGAGGGCCTCCGGCTCACCCGGGTCCAGATCGCCGCCGCCGGCCGGGTCGCCGTGCGCCTGCGACTCGACCGCGGCGCCGTCAGGGCGCTGGCCAGGAGCGGCCGTGGCCGCCTCACGATCCGGGTCGCCCTCTCCTTCGCCCCGAGCGACGGTGGGGCCGCCAGCTCGATGACGAGGACCGTCGCCTTCAGGCCCCGCGGCTGACGACCGCCGGGGATTCGCGCAGCGGCCTGATCTCGGCCGGGCCGTAGGTCGCCTCGAGCCCCGCGAGCAGCGCCTCCAGCTCCTCCGGCGTCATCAGGTGGGCGGTCGCTTCGACCCGGGTCGTGACCTCGCCGAGGTGCGCCCTGCGCCGCCGCTCGATGATCAGATACAGCGGCATCGAGAGGATCGCCGCGCCCGCGATCGCCGCCAGGTGGGCGCCGACCCTGTCGCCGAGGAAGATGACTCCGAGGGTCCCCCCGATCGCGATCGCGGCGAAGGTCGAGTAGCCGAGCAGGGGATTCTTCTCCTCCCGCATATCCGCGGGCACCGCTTCCCGGCGCGCTTCCAGCTCGTCGAGCTTTTCGTGTTCGCGGCGGTTGAGCCGGATCACCACGACGCCGATAGCGGCGAGGATGACGGCGATGCCGCCGACGGCCAGCCAGGCGAGGGCGCTCATCGGGCAGGTATCGGCGCTCGTTCCTCAGGCCTTGACTCGCGCTCATAGGGGAGCGCGTCCCGGATGGCTCAGCCGTGTAGCGCCAGGAAGACCCCGAAGGCGACTGCCATCGCGCCGAGCCCCCAGAGCCAGATCCGCGCGAAGGCGCCGATGATCCCGTAGTTCCGCGGCCCTTTTCCGGCCGCGTCTTCGAGGTGCCTGGCGTTGGCGATGTCGGGTTCCGCTTCCGGGTCTTCCGCGACCAGCGTCTCGGCCAGCAGCTGCGCGGCGGCCTCCGCCTCCTCGGCGCGGACCATGACCCGCTGCGGCCCGGGCGCCGGCAGGGTCTGGCCGATGCTAGGGCCTTCGACCCCGGTCGGCTGCAGGATGCTCTCGATGCCGCCGCTCTCGAGCAGCCCCTGGATCAGGCCGCCCTCGGTCGAATTGAAGGCGAACGCGACCTGGACCAGCTCGCTCATGACTCCGGCGCCTCGATCATCGGTCGGACGTTATTGGCCGACGGAGACCAAGCCCCGAAGATCTGCTTTAATGAGTTGCCTAAGGCATATGCCTTAGGCAATTGCCTAACCACTCATGACTGAGAAAACGACCACCGCCGATCCGCCGCCCGCCAAGGGCGGTCCCTCGATCCGAGAAGCCAACGTCGAGGCCTTCCTCGACGCCGCCGAGCGGCTGCTGGTGCGGGAGGGAGCGCCCGGGATCTCGACCCGCCAGCTCGCCAGGGAGGCGGGCCAGAATCCGGGCCTCGTCCACTATTACTTCGGCTCGGTCGACGAGCTGCTCCTGCAGACCCTGGAGCGCTTCACCGCCCGCGTCCTCGAGCGCCAGCGCCAGATGTACGAGGCCGACGGGCCCTTCATCGAGAAGTGGCGCACGGCGGTGGGCTTCATCGAGGAGGACCTGGAGAGCGGCTACCCCAAGGTCTGGGCAGAGCTCGAAGCGTTGGCCCTCAACCACCCCGAGATGCGCGATCGGCTGCGCTCCGTCAATGAGAGCTGGCGCTCGCTGCTCTGCGATGCGCTCGATCAGGCGATCAAGGAGTACGGCCTCGATCGCGAGCGCTTCTCACCCGAGGCCTGGGCGGCGCTGGTCATGCAGTTCAACAAAGCCCTGATGAACGAGCGCCTGCTCGGCTTCGACCGCGGCCACGTCGAGCTGCTCGCCTCGATCGACGCC
Source organism: uncultured Solirubrobacterales bacterium (assembly GCA_963795295.1). Taxonomy (GTDB): domain Bacteria; phylum Actinomycetota; class Thermoleophilia; order Solirubrobacterales; family 70-9; genus VRUE01. The sequence goes on along the minus strand of CAWCHE010000001.1, from coordinate 497,311 downwards.
TGGCTCGTCTCCCTCGACAACCGGCGGAGCGCACCGTGATCTCCCCCGACCTGGCGGTGGCCACCGCGACGGGGAGCCGCGACGGGGAGCAGAGCCGCGCCGTCTATCCCGACGCTGAGGGCTTCGTCGATCGCGAAGGCCAGCGGCTCTTCTACGAGGTGTACGGCGAGGGAGAGGAGACGCTCTTCCTCCTCCCCACCTGGTCGCTGGTCCATTCGCGCTTCTGGAAGATGCAGATCCCCTATTTCGCCCGTCACTTTCGCGTGCTGACCATGGACGGGCTGGGAAACGGCCACTCCGACCGCTGCCGCGATCCGCGGCGCTACGGATCTGAGGAGTTCGCGCGCGACTGTCTGGCCGTGATGGACGCGACCGACACCGACCGGGCGGTGGCGGCCTCCTGGTCGCGGGGCGCCCATTTCCAACTGGAGATGTCGCGCCTTGCTCCCGAGCGCTTCGCAGGCGCCGCCTTCATCGGCCCGATGTTCCCGTACACGCCGTCCCACTGGTCAATCCTGGCCAGCCCGAGGACCCTGCCCACGTTCCGCAGGCCGGCGCCGGCCTATCGCTGGTGGGCCCGTTTCAACGCCAACCACTGGCGCCAGGACTATCCGGAATTCGCCGAGTGGTTCATCTCGCGGTTCTTACCGGAGCCACACTCGACCAAGGCCATCGAGGACGGGGTCGGGTGGGCGCTCGAAACCGACCCCGAGACGTTGATCGCCACCGCGGAAGGAGGAGTGCAACATCGTCGTCGCGCGCTACGCCGCCTGGCCAAGAACATCGACTGTCCGGTGCTGGTCATCCAGGGCGATCGGGACAAGGTTGCCCCACCGCGCGACGCCCGGGCGCTGGCCCGCCTCAGCGGCGGCGGGCTCGAGGTGATCAAGGGCTCCGGCCATTTCCCCCACGGTCGGAAGCCGGTCGAGGTGAACCTCGCCTTGCGGGACTTCTCGGAGCGGGCCTTCGGGCGCCCGCGCAAGCCGCGCGACCCGACCGTCTACCGGCCCGACGGCCGCCCCCGCGCCCTCTATATCTCCTCGCCGATCGGGCTCGGGCACGCCCAGCGCGACGTCGCGATCGCCCGCGAGATGCGGCGCCTCAACCCTGACCTGCAGATCGATTGGCTCGCCCAGGACCCTGTCACCCGCGTCCTCGAAGCGGAGGGCGAGCGGATCCACCCCGCGAGCGACCACCTGGCGAACGAGTCCCGCCACATCGAGTCCGAGTCGGCCGAGCACGACCTCCACTGCTTCGGCGCTCTGCGCCGGATGGACGAGATCCTCGCCGCCAACTTCATGCTCTTCCACGACGTCGTGCGCGACGAGCGCTACGACCTCTGGATCGGCGACGAGGCCTGGGAGCTCGACTACTACCTGCACGAGAACCCGGGGGAGAAGCGGGTCCCGTTCGCCTGGATGACCGACTTCGTCGGTTTCCTGCCGATGGACGACGGGGGCGAGCGCGAGGGATTCCTCACCGCCGACTACAACGGTGACATGGTCGACCACATCGCCGATCACCCCGAGGTCCGCGACATGGCGCTGTTCGTCGGCAACCCGGAGGACATAGTCGGTGAGCGCCTCGGGCCGCAGCTGCCGATGATCCGCGACTGGACCGAGGACCACTTCGAGTTCACCGGCTACGTCACCGGCTTCGACCCCGCCGAGCTCGGCGATCGCTCGAAGCTGCGTGCCGAGCTCGGCTATGGGGACGACGAGCGGGTCTGCATCGTCACCGTCGGCGGCTCGGGGGTCGGCGGCGACCTCCTGCGCCGGGTCATCGCCGCCTTCCCGGAAGCCAGGCAGCGGGTCCCGGACCTGCGGATGATCGTCGTCGCCGGTCCCCGCATCGACCCCGCCTCGCTGCCCGCTCACGACGGGTTGGAGGTCGTCCCCTACGTCCACAATCTCTACCGGCACCTCGCCGCCTGCGACCTGGCGGTGGTCCAGGGCGGGCTGACCACCTCGATGGAGCTGACGGCCAACAAGCGACCCTTTCTCTACTTCCCGCTGCGCCACCACTTCGAGCAGAACTTCCACGTCCGCCACCGGCTCGAACGCTACGGAGCAGGCCGCCGCATGGACTTCGACGACTCGCCGCCCGAGCGGATCGCCGCCGCGATCGCCGAGGAGATCGGGCGCGAGGTGAGCTACCGCGACGTCGAGGCGGACGGCGCCGAGAGGGCTGCCCGGTGCCTCGTAGAGCTGCTCTGAGCGTCGTCCCGCCGAACTGGCGGGAACTCGAATCGCCGCATCGGTCATTACTTAGGAATGCAGCTCGCGACCGATGGCCTGCTCTGGGACCGGATGCGCTCCGGCGACGCCGACGCGTTCGGCGATCTCTACGCGCGGCACGCCCGCGCCGTCCAGTCCTACTGCCTCTGGCGCACCGCCGACCTGCAGAGCGCCGAGGACGCCACCGCGACCGTCTTCCTCGAGGTCTGGCGCAAGCGTGAGCGCCTGGCGCTCAGCACCGACTCCGCGACGCCCCTTCTGCTCGGCATCGCGACCAACGTCCTGCGGGGGCAATGGCGCTCGCGCCGACGCCATCGCGACGCCCTGGAGCGGGTCCGGGGGGCCGCCGCGCCGCCGCCCCCCGACCTCGAGGGCGAGGCGGTCGCCCGCCTCGACGCGATCAGGCAGCTGCGCGAGGCCGGCGCCGAGATCCGCGCCCTGCCTCGGCGCGAGCGCGACGTCCTGGCGCTGATCGCCTGGGGCGAGCTCAGCTACGAGGAGACGGCGAGGGCGCTCGAGATCCCGATCGGGACCGTGCGCTCCCGCCTCGCCCGCGCCCGCTCCCGCCTCGGCGACGCCTTTCCCGATGCCATCTCAGCACCGAGCCCCGCGGAGGATCCACTGTGAACGATCGCAAGCCCGACATCTCCCCACTGCTGCCCGACGACGCGACGGTCGCCGCGCGGCGCGACGCCCTGGCGGCGGCCGTCAGCGGCGGGACTCCCGCTCACCCGCGGCGGACGCGCCGCTACCGTCTGCTCGCCGCCGCCTCGGCGATCGCGGTCGTCCTCGTCGCCTTCGGCATCTTCGCCTTCGAAAGGGACGACGGGGCACCGTCGGTCAGCCCGGCATTCGCCGACGCGGCCGTCAGGGTCGCCGAAGCCAATCCCCGACTGCTGATCACGGCACCGGGGTGGTCGGTCAAGCACGCCTACGGCTTCGAAGTCGACAGCGGCTCGATGGTCTTCGGCGACGGCAGCCACCACATCGACCTCGACTGGTACCCGGCCCGCTACTACCGCAGCTACCTCCGCGATCGCCACCAGGTCAGCCCGTTCGCTCGCTCGACCATCCTCGGCCACCGGGCCACGACCGTCCAATATCCGGAACGCCACAGCGAACCGGGCGCCGACAACGAGACGCTGATCTCTCCCTGGGGCCGGGTCGCCGTCGGGATCCGCGGCGTCGTCGCCACGGATCGGGAATACCAGGAGATCCTCGACTCGCTGCGGAGCGTGGACGTCGAAACCTGGCTGAACGCGATGCCCCCCGAAGTCGTCCGGCCGGCCGCGCTCGACGCGACGATTCAAGGGATGCTGCGCGGCGTGCCGCTGCCGCCGAGCTTCGACCGCAGCACCCTGCCGAACGCCTCGCTGATCAGCGATCGCTACCGGCTCGGAACCCAGGTGACCGGCGCCGTCACCTGCGGCTGGCTCGAAGACTGGGTCGCCGCCGCCCGGAGACACGACCTCAGCGCCGCGCGGGAAGCCGCCGCCGGCCTCGGGAGCGCCCGCCACTGGCCGGTGCTTCTCTCGATGGTCCACGAAAAGGGCTGGAAGGGAGCGCAGCTGCCGGCGCACGGCAACGGCTGGGCCTCGACGATCCTCGAGGTCGCCCGGGAACTCGAGAAGGGACGCCTGAGCCAGGGCGGCGGCGCCTACCTCAGGACCTCGAGCGGCCGCTACCTCGAAGAAGGCCCCGGCTGGTCGGTCCACTTCGGCTGCAAGGCCCACTACCGACGGCCGATCAAGACGCCGAAGAGCCCGAGCGAACTCGATACGGTCGCCCCGGTCATCACCCTCTCCGGGTAGGCGCCGCCCTCAAGGGCTTCGGCTCCTGAGGTCGAAATGGTTGGGAATGCTGCGCCGGGCCGTCGCACGTGTCGGAGTCGAAGGGCGCCTCGCCGTCAGCGAGGAGGACATCCGCTCCGCGATAGCCCCCCACGAGGGCGAGGAGCTGGAGCGGGCCTGCGAGCAGGTGGCCGGCGAAATCCACCAGGTCGCCGAATCGGTCGACCGCCGCACGACCTCGCTGGTCTCGACGGCGGGCTTCGTCGCCGCCTTCACGGCGATCCTCGTCACCCAGAGCGCGCTGCCCAAATTCTGGATCATCGGGGCGGCGCTGCTGGCGGCGGCGTCGGTCTGGGCCTCGCTGACCAGCATCGCCTTCGTCACCCTCGGCCGGCCGGGCCGTCGCTGGAGCGCCGAGCGGGTCGAGGACGCCCGCCAGCGCTACATCCGCAAGCTCGCCTACTCAGAGCTCTCCCTGGCGCTGATCGCGAGCGCCTTCCTCGCCCTCGCGGCGAGCGCCGTCATCTACGAGGTCTAGCGGCGTTCCGGGCGAACGGCCCGGTGGTGGATCGCCCGTCCCGGCCACTCCACGCGGAAGCGCTTGACCGCCGCCGGCCCCCGCAGCCCGGTCGGGCCGATCGCGCGGACCCGCAGGACGTGGCGACCATGCCCGACCCAGTAGCGCAGAGGCGAGTGACATCGGCGATAGCGGCCGCTGTCGCGCATGCACTCGAACGCCTTGGCGCCGGATCGTGAGTAGAAGTGAAAGCGGGCGCGGACCCGGCGGTGCCTGCTGACCGAGAGTTCCCAGAAGTTCTCGGCGAAGACGATGATCGTGTGGGGGCGCCGGGCGGGCTTGCGGCCCCCGTGAGCGCCGGGCGGGTCGGCGGGCACCGAGAACGGATCGGTGGAGGTGAAGACGCGGCCGTCGATCCCGATCAGGGCGCAGAGCGAGATCGAGGCGCAGGAGGCGGAGAAGAGAGCGTTTCGCGGCGGCTGTCCTTCTTTGTCGGCCGTGGGCCGGAAGGGGATCAGGTTTTCGAAGTGCCAGGAGCCGGCCCCGCCGGTCGGGTTGGTCGAGGTGAGGACGCTGCCGTTGTTGTCGACCGCCACGCAGCGGCTCGCCGTCGGGCAGGAGATGCCCGTGATCTGGGTCGAGCCGCCCGCCTCGCCCTCGCTCCAGCTCGGGCCGCCCGCGGTCGGGTCGGTCGAGGTGAGGACGTTGCCCGTCAGGTTGCCGGTGGCGCAGAGCAGGGTCGATACGCAGGAGACCCCTTCCAGGTCTCCAGGGCCGCCCGGGGTCCCCTCGTCCGTCCAGGCCGAGGCGCCGCCGGTGGGGTTGGTCGAGACGAAGATCCGGCCTCCCCGAGCCGTCGCGACGCAGAGGGTGGGGGTCCCGCAGGAGACGCCGCGGAGGTCCAGTGAGCTGCTCAGCTGGATCGCCTGCCAATGGCCGGAGGCGGGGTCGGTCGAGGTCAGGACTTTGCCGCCATTGGAGTTGTTCGAGCCGCCGGAGACCGCCACGCAGAGGGTGGGGGCGGGACAGGAGACCGAGATCAGGTGGGTCGCGCCCCCGCCCGCGCCGCCGTTGACGTCGCTGACCGACCAGGCGCTGGCGCCGCCGGTCGGATCGGTCGTGACGTAGATGGAGCCTTCGTATCCGACCGCGACGCAGAGGATTTCGCCCGCGCAGGAGACGCTGTTGAGGGAACCGCGGGGGGAGGAGCAGAACTCCACCGATTCACCCCTTTCCAGACAGCCTTTGTTCGGTTCGTCGTAGGTGGGCGACGCCACGTGCCACTTCGACGCGCCGCCGGTCGGGGATTGCGAGAAGGCGACCGTGTTGATGCCGCCGACAGCGACGCAGAGGGATCTCGGTCGGGCAGGAGACCCCCGACAGCGGCGGCCCGAAATGGTCGCCGGGCAACGTCGAGGGCAGCTGCCGTTCGGTCCAGGGCGAGGCCGCCCCCGCGCCGGCGGGCACGGCCAGGATCGGGAGCAGGGCGATCGCCAGGCAGGTGAGTATTTCCCTGAGTCGCATCGAGGGGAACATCAAATCCCGAAAGGGGGGATCGACGCGTCGCGGCCTACCCGCCATAGACCGGCCCCGTCGTCGCGACCGGCCCCCCGGCTTGCTTTTCGACCGTTTCATCCGTCGAGTCGACGATCCCTGACTGCAGGTAGTCGGTCTCACGGAGCGTTGTGCCGGCCGGGACTCCCTTCAGGTAAGGGCGATCCGCCGAGCGGGTGAGGACTTCGCGCTGGGCGAGCATCTCCGAGGTGTCTGGGTCGAAGATGAACTCGGTGCCGCCCCCCGAGCGGATCGCGTAGCCCTGGCGCCCGAGGGAATCGGTCGCGTCGGTGTCCACCTCGATCCCTGGCAGTTCGGCCAGGGCGTTGAACACCGCGGCCCGCAGCTGCGGCGTCATCGGCTTTCCTTCCTGGAGGATGTTGAAGAGCTGGGCGATCATCTGCCCGGTGTCGAGTCGTTTTGCCGAGGGGTTCATGGTGTTGAACCCGGTCACCCGGATCTGGTTGCGCTCGACGGCGAGTCGAAGCTCTTCGGGGTCGGTCGGGAGCCTCGACGTGTCGGGGAAGCGGAATCCCTTCAACGCCGCGTGTTCTTGGTCGGCCACGCCGCGCCGCACGTCGAATTCATCGCGGTCGCCGATGGGCGGCCCGTGCTCTTCCCGGTATTCGAGGATCGCTCGCTGGTAGGCGGGGTCGAATGGCGGTGGAAGCGGCGATCCCGCCGCTTCCCAGCGACTCCGTTCATCGCTCGTCAGGAACCGGGGAGTCCCCGCGACTTCGCGGTTGCGCCCGGCCCCGTCCTCCCCGAGCCACTCTTCCTGCGTCGACGGCATCAGCGCGTTGAAGGCATTCGCCCCGTTCATCGTCCCTCCCATGAGGCCGCATGGATGGCTCCCCAGAGGATCACAGCCGGGGATCCAGCCCCGGAGTTCGACCCGCTTGATCTTGGTGTAGAGGAACTGCCCGGGACCGGGCAGCAGCGAGGCCGCCGGCGCGTCCTGGGAGACGGCGACCGCCGCCGTTTCGTGCAGGGCCTCGGCGGCGGCGGATTCGGTGGAGGGCCCGGAGCCGAGGACGAGGACCGCGGCCACGGCGCCGGCCACGGCGCCGGCGCCGGCCAGGGCGAGGATGCCTCGGCGCGGCGCGTGGGTCGAGGCAGGGGATGTGGATTCGCTGCGCTCCGCCAGCGCGGCACGCGCGCGGCCCTTCGCCGCGGCATCGGGCAGCGCCGCCGCATTCTCTGCGACCGGGAGCTCCCTGATCAGGTCGATCTCATTCATTTCCTGCCTCCAGGCTCGAGGTGAACTCGTCATTGCTGGTTGGCCGATCGAGGCGAAGCTGTTCGCGGATTCGCCTGCGGACGCGGGAGAGGCGCGACTTCACGGTCCCGACCGGCAGGCCGAGCGCGGCGGCGATCTCTTCGTAGGTGAGTTCGGCCCAGGCGTAGAGGAGCAGCGGCTCGCGGTCGTCCTCCGGCAGAGCGGCGAGCACGGCGGTCAGCTGAGGGCGCAGGCGCCCGGCGTCGACGCGGGCGTCAGCCCCGTCGAAGACGTCGACGGCCTCCTCCGGCGCGCAGCGCGCGTAGGCCCGGAGCTGCCGCTGTTCGGAGCGGCGGTGAGAGCGGGCGACGTTGACGGCGATGCCGTAGAGCCAGGGCCGGGCATCGGCCCGCGAGAGATCGAAGCGGTCGCGGCGGTCGAAGGCGGTGAGAAAGGTCTGGGAGGCGAGCTCGTCGGCCAGCGTCTCTCCCACCCGCCGGCGCAGGTAGCCGTGGATCGCGTCGTAGTGGCGATCGAAGATCAGGGCGAACTCAGCCGGCCGGACCGCCGAGGCGGCGATCGCGTCGCTATCGAGCACTGATCGGCTCCACATGTCTAGTTGTCCGAAGTCGCCGATCGGGTTCCACCCACCCATGAGGGGTACCCGTGGCGAGATGCGACATGCCGATCCGGCGCGAAGCGTGCATTGGCCGCAATGAAGACGTCGATGCACGTCTCGTGATCCCCCAGCGCACAGGGGACCCGCTGAATCGGGAGAGTTGGACGCCGAAGGACTCTAATTTTCACCTCGAGATGTAACGCAGCGGGGGCCAGCCGCAATAGAGGGGTATATGGCAAATGAACCCACCGGGCCCGTTCTTCGACAGCTTCGAAAGGCCGCGGCACTCATCGCGGTCGCAGGCGTCGCCTTTTCCACCGCCTGCGGCGATTCCCCAGCGGGCGCCGCGGGCTCCGGTCACCGCATTTCCGCGGCGCCACGATCGCTCAGCGGGAACTTCTCGCTTTTCCGCTCGCCCCCGGAGCGGATGCCCTCAGAGCCCGCCGCCAAAATCCTGGCCAAACTCGCCGCCATACCTCCCCTGGCGGCGCAGGGGTTCAATCCATCGCTGGCCCAGAGAGCCGGGCTTCCCGGGACGAAGCGGGTCCTCTGGGTGATCCCCGGTCGCGCCTACATCGTCATCACCGAAGGCGGCGCGAGCATGGACGTCTGCAGCGTCAAGCGGGCGATGAAACACGGCTGCGGGCTGACGCTGTTCGTGCGAGGAACCTCCAAGCCGCGCCTGATGTGGAGCCAGGGCATCGTCCCCGACGGCGTCACGTCGGTTCGGGTCTCGAAGACGGCGTTTGCCCCCGTCCGCGCAAACGCATTCGCCCGGATGGTCAACACGAAGAAGGTGCTCGCAAACCCTGTCCTCATCCGCAAACGCTGGGCGCAGGCGACCAGCGCCGCCACCGGCTGATCGCCGACGGGTAGATGGCGAACGAACCTGAGGAGATGTCTATGCCGAATGAGCTGAAACAGCTGCCGAAGACAGAGGACCGCGAGCGACTGCGCGGGCTCGCGGGCGGTGCGGGGGCCTCGGACGCGCAGTTGCTGCGCGACGCGGGAGGAGACCCCGACGCGTTTCGCGACTTTTACGAACGCTACAGCGACGAGATCTTCGCTTACTTCCGGCGACGGACCGCCAACCGCGACGCGGCACTTGAACTGACGGCGGAGACGTTCTCGCGGACATGGGTGACGCGGGAGCGGTTCGAGGATCGCCATGAGGGCTCGGCGGCGCCCTGGCTCTTCGGCATCGCCCGCAACGTGCTGCTGATGTCGATCCGACGCGGAGCGGTCGAGCGGCGCGCGGCGCAGCGGCTCGGGGTGCTCGAGCGATTGGACCTCGACGGCGGCAGCGACGCCGCGCCGGAGGCGAGGTGGGCTGACGGTGCTGACGAACTGCTCGATTCCCTGCCGCTCTCCCAGCGCGAGGCACTGCGGCTGCGGATCGTCGACGAACTGACCTACGACGAGGTTGCCGACGCGCTCGGCACCACCCGCTCGGCGGCCCGAGTCCGCGTGCACCGCGCTCTCACCGCTCTGCGAAAGCGACTTCCCAACAAGGAGGACCAACGATGACCATCTGCGACCCACGACTGCCGCTCCTCGGCGACGCTCTCCGGGAGGCTGCCGCGGCCGATCTCGCGCGCAGCGGCCCGACACCAATCGATGAGGCCCGATCGCGGCGCCACATCCGCCCGAGGGCCCGTTTCAGCCGCCGCGCCCGGATCGCCACGGCGCTCGCCGTGGCCGCCCTCGCGATCCCCGCGGCGGCGATCGCGACGGGTGTGCTCACCTCCGAGCAGGAGGTCGCCGACTCGATCGCAGGGACCATCACCTTCGCCGGCACCGAACCGACCTGTACGACCCTCCGCGAGGGAGTGGAATACGAATGCGTGGTCGATCACGACCAGCTGATCAACGGCGAGGGAGTCAAGCCGGGCCATTTCCTCGGGGTCGTCCTGCCCAGCATCGACAGGAACACCGAACGCACCAACGGCGGCTGCCGCTCGCAGGACGCCGAAGGCACCCGCTGGACCTGTTACCTGGGCGATGAATCCGTGCGGCAGCGCATTCTCATGCCATCCGCGCTTGGCCAGTATGTGCCCACACCGAGCGGCCCCTGACGGCCAATCGAAGGACTGAACATTGCGCCGCGTCGACTCAGACTCGGCCCTAGTCCGACCGCGGCTGCAGCATCGGAAGCAGCACGAGCCGGACAAGCCGGACAACGGAGTCCGGGTCCTCGAGGGTGATGTCCCCGTCTCGTGTGAGCAGCAGGGAGATCGCGAGCCGAGCGGTCACCTCAGCGACCCCGTCGATGTCAGACGTGGCCGCGCGACCCGCTTCGACTTCGGCCTGAAGCCGGCTTGCGATCAACGATCGGTAGAGGCCGAGCACGGGTCCGCCGTCGATCGTGAGCGGCGGCAGCAGGACCTCGGGTTCACGCCGCAGGATCCCGTTGAACAGTGGGTGCTCGCGCACGTAGCGCCCGGCGAAGGCGAAGCCTTCAACTAGGCGATCCTCCAAGGTCTCGGCGCCGTCCCACAGCAGGTCGAGCTCCTCCATGCCGCGGCGCACCTCGCGCGCGATCACGACCTCGACCAGATTCTGCTTGTTCTCAAAGCGCCGGAAGACGGTCATCCGCGAGACGCCGGCGCGACGCGCGACATCTTCCATCGACGTGCGGCGGATGCCGTGCTCGGCGAACTCCTCTAGCCCCGCAGCGGCAACCCGGTCGAAGACCGTGTCCTCGCCGAGGGGCGGGGTTGCTGTGAGGACTTCGGCGATTGGACTCATGAGTTACTCTGATACTCCATTCTCACAGAGTAACAACTGCTGAAGACGAAAGAGAGAAGGTCATGGACACTGCGCTCGCCGATCTGCCACGACTGCGACGCCCCGCCGCCGTCAACGCCGCCCAGTACTGGCTTGCCCCCGAGCGCTTCGCCCGCAGCTGCCAGCCTCTCGGTGATCGCTTCGTGGTCCCGATGCCGGCGGCGACGGGACCGTGGCTGTGCCTGACCGCCCCCGAGGACATCAAGCGCGTCTTCACCGCCGACACGAACGTGCTTCGCCTCGGCGCGGCGCTGGCCAAGGCCTCCGCACACCATCTCGTCCTCGGCCCGAGCGGACTGACCAACCTCGATGGCCCAGAGCACATGCGCATGCGGAAGATGCAGCTCCCTCCGTTTCACGGGCGCGCGCTCCCCAGTTACCAGGAGACGATGGAGCGCAAGACCGAGGAGGCCCTCGCGCGCTGGCCATTTGGGCACGCCGCTCCTGCCCAGCCGCATGTTGAGGCGATCACCCTCGAGGTGATGATGGCGACCGTGTTCGGGGTCACCGAGCCCGCGCGCGTCGAGCGGCTGCGCTCCGCGACCCACGCGCTGCTTCGCGAGGGCCACTCGCAGCGCTTCTTCGTTGAAACCATGATCGCTTCGAGCCGCGACAACGGGTGGGAGAGGCCTTTCCCGCGGATCGACCGCGCGGTCGCCGCGGTCGACGCGGTGGTGATGGAGGAGGTCACCCAGCGGCGCAGGGAGGACAAGCTCGAAGGCGATGACGTGCTCGGAATGTTCCTGCGCACCCCCGATGCCGAGGGCCGCCTGATGAGTGACGGCGAGATCTGCGACTCGATGCGCACCCTTCTGCTCGGCGGCCACGACACCACCGCCTCCACGCTGACCTGGATCCTCGAGCGGGTCAGCCGCTCAACCGAGGCGCTCGAGCGCCTCGAAGCCGCCGCGCTGGACGGAGACGATGAGTACCTCGACGCGGTCATCCAGGAGACGATGCGCCTTCGTCCCGCCTTCCCACTCACCGCACGGCTCGCAACCCAACCGTTCGAGCTACCGGGACTCACAGTTCCGAGCGGCACCATGATCGTTCCCTACATCACGCTCGTGCACCGGCGGCCGGACCTCTATCCCGATCCGCTCACCTTCCGACCGGAGCGCTTCCTGGGCACCCGTGCCGGGACCTACACCTGGATCCCCTTCGGCGGCGGGCCGAGGCGATGCATCGGCGCCGCCTTCTCCATGGCCGAGGCCCGAATCGTGCTCAGGACGATCCTCCGACGCGCCCGAATCGAGCCGTCACGGCGCCGTGCCGAGCGGGTCGCGCGCCGCAACGTCTTCATCGTCCCGGCTCGCGGGGCACGCGTCACGCTCCAACTCCGCAACCCTGACCTAACAACAGTTGCTGGAGAGCCAAAAAACATGGGCCGCGAAGGACTCGAACCTTCAACCTTGAGCTTAAGAGGCTCCTGCTCTAACCAGTTGAGCTAGCGGCCCGGGGCGGGGAATTATAGGAAGACGGCCGCGGCGGGCGAGGCGCGCCTATTCCTCCGGGAAGCAGGGCTTTTCGATCGAGCCGTCGATGATCGTGCCGTCGGCGAAGGTGAAGCGGCCGTGGGTGCGGATCACGCCGATCGAGCAGCGGGCGCTGATGAAGCTGCGTTTGACGCCCTTGTATTCGTAGCGCCGGCCGATCCGGCCGTCGATGTGGGTGAAGACGCCGGCGGCGAGGTTCGGGATGTTGAGTTTGATCCGGTAGCTGTAGGCGCCTTTGCGCTTTTCGAGCGAGATCAGGACGACGTAGGTGTGGGGGAGCGGGAAGTCCGAGTGGGTGTGGCCGACCAGGGTCATGCCGCCGTTCGTCCTCGGCCCGTTGAAGAGGCTGGCCGGCTGGTGGGCTTCGATGTCGATCCCGGCGATGTCGATCAGGGCGCCGACGGTCGCGGTCCCGACCAGCGAGTCGCCGCAGATCTTGCGCGCTTCGGGGGTCGTCGCGTGGGCGATCTGGCCCGGCTTGCAGACCGGCAGCCCCTTGTTTTCGATGCGCCCGTCGCGGTCGAAGTCGATGATCGCTTCCTGCAGCGCCGGCGGCATCTTGCCTTCGGTGTCGTGGACGTCGGCGCGGCCTTCGAAGTCGATCGGCTCGTAACTGTTTTTGGGCAGCTTCTGAGGATGGAAGCCGCCGTCGGCCTTCAGGACCAGCGACCCCACCTTGACCAGGGAGGCGTTCGCCCCGCTGACGGAGATCGCCAGGACCACCCCACAGAGGGCCAGCAAAGGGATCCGAAGGAATCTGGCACTACCCATATGCACCTCAACAGTCGTCGCCCACGAGAAGTAGCGCCCGCGACCCGGCAGCGTCCTTAACAGAGCCTTCCCGCATCGTTCGGTTCCCCTGGGACCTGTACCGCCAAACTAGCACGGTGTCCTTGCGGAGGAGAAGGGGACCGAGCGAGGGAGATGGTGCCGAATCCGCGCCGCGTCAGCCCCTGCTTCTGCGCCATCCCAAGCGCGTCCTGGCGCTCGTGGCGCTCGTCCTCGTCGTGCTCACGGCGCTCGGCACCGGCGTCGACGAGCGCCTCAGCCCGACCTCGCTGAACATTCCCGGAACGCCGTCGGCGAAGGCGACCGCGGTGCTCAACGAGCACTTCGGAGAATCGGCTCCCTTCGCGGTCCTGCTGCGGGGGCCGGCCGCGGCGATCGACCGCCAGGGGCCGGCGCTGGTCCGCACGCTGCGCGCCAGCGACCCGGCGATCACGACCCTCTCGCCCTGGGACCGGGGGGTGGTCGGCCCGCTCCGCCCGAGCCCGCAGAAGGCGCTGATCATCGTCGACTTCCACGTCGGGCTCAGCGACGCCGTCAACCACTCGGTGCCGGCCCTGAACCGGATCCTCGCCGAGAACGTCTCGCCGCCGGTGCGGGCGACCCAGACCAGCTACGCGACCCTCTCCCGCGAGATCCAGGACAAATCGATCGACGCCGCCGAGCGCAGCGAGCTGATCGCGCTGCCGATCCTCCTGATCGTCCTCCTGATCGTCTTCCGCTCGCCGGTGGCGGCCGCGATCCCGCTCGTCTTCGGCGCCGCGACGGTGGCAGCCTCGCGCGGCCTGCTCTACCTCTTTACCGGCTGGTTCGACATCGACGCCTTCGCGCTCACGGTCTGCACGATGATGGGCTTAGCCCTGGGCGTCGACTACGCCCTGTTGATGGTCTCCCGCTTCCGCGAAGAGATCGCCAACGGGGTCGAGCCCCTCGCCGCCGCGGCGAAGACCAGGCGCACGGCGGGCCGGACCACCGCCTTCGCCGGCAGCACCCTGCTGCTCTCGATGACGGTCGCGTTCTTCATCGTCCCCGGCTCGCTGCTCGCCTCGTTGGCGGCGACCGTGGCGCTGGTCGTCGTCCTCAGCGTGATCGTCGCCACCGTCGCGGGCCCCGCCGTCCTCACCCTGCTCGGCCCGAACGTCGATCGCTGGCGGATCGGACGGGCCCGGGCCAACGGCGAGTCGGGCCTGATGGCCGTCGTCAGCGCCGCCCTGCGCCGCCCGGCCCCGGTGGCGATCGTGATCGGGGTCGTCGTCCTCGTCCTCGCGGCCCCCTCGGCGGCGCTGAAGACCGGCCCCCCGAGCCAATCGCAGCTGCCCAAGGACGACCCGGTCCGAGTCGACAGCGAACTGATCGCGCGCTCGGTCGGCGCCGGCTTCGAATCGCCGTTCGTCGTCGTCGCCGCCACCGAAAAAGGGCCGATCACCGACCCGGCCCGGCTGGCGGCGCTGACCCGCTGGCAGAAGAAAATCGCGGCGCTGCCCGGCGTCCAGGCGGTCGTCGGCCCGGCCCGGGTCTCCGAAGCCGTCGACCCGCTCCGCGAACAGGGCAAATCCCTGCTCGGGCTGGAAGGGACGAGCCCGATCTCCAACTTCTCCCGGGTCGGCCGCAGCCTGGCCCGGGCGACCGCCGGGGTCGGCCAGGTGAGGAGCGGGATCTCAGAAGCTTCGCTGGGCGCCGGCCTCTTGGCCGAAGGGTCCGGCCGCGCCGAGGAGGGCGCCGAACAGCTGGCCCGCGGCCTCGGCCGCGCCACCGGCGGCACCCAGCGCCTGATCGGCGCCCTCAAGGCCTTCGAATCCGGCATCGCCCGGCTGACCAAGGCCCAGAAGCGGATCGTCTTCGGCAGCATCCAGCTGAAGACCGGCCTGCACGAACTGATCCCCAACCTGCGCCGCAACGGCCTGCGCCGGTCGCGCAAGGTCCAGAAATCGCTGAACCAGGACTCCCACGTGAAGCTGCCCCAGCTGCAGGCGCCGGCCGCCGTCGCCGACGAACAGCTGAAAGCAGCGCTCCAGCAGCTCAACGCGATGACCGTCGGCAAGGGCGACCCCGCCTACGCGGCGGCCCTGGCGGCGGTCAGCCAGGCCCTCGCCGCGGTCGGCGGCACCGACCCGGCGAGCGGCCAGCCCTACGCCCCCGAATACACCGGCCTGCCGACCGAACTGACCGCGCTGCAGGAACGGCTCCTGCTCGACGCCGACGAAACCGAGCAGGTGACCTCGTGGCTGACCTCGAGCATCGGCGTCCTCAAGCGCCTCAGCAACGGCGCCTCGGGGCTCTCCGAAGCCGCCCAGAAGGTCTACGGCGCCGACAAGAGGCTCTCGCGGGAATCGAAACGCCTCGTCACCGGGGTCGAACCGGTCGGTGACGGCCTCGCCCGCCTCGGCCAGGGCGCGACCGCGCTCGCCGCCGGGATCGCGAGGCTGACCGGGGGCACGGAAACGCTCCAGCAGAGCCTCGGCGAAGGCTTCGCCCGCTCCTATCCCCTGCAGTCGGGACTGCGCCGGGCCAGTGTCCGCATCCTCTCGGCCGGCAAAGAACTCGAAGGCCAGGCCGCGGGGCTCCGCGCCAGCACCCCCGGCATCTTCGACTCGGGCTACTTCGTGCTCTCGGCCCTCGACGGGGCGACGCCGGCGCTGCGCGACAGGGCCGCGGAAGGAATCGACCTCGAACACAGCGGCCAGGCGGCGACGCTGCTCGTCTTCTCCCGCTACGCCCTCAACTCGCAGGGCTCGATCGACTTCCACCAGCGCCTCAACGACGACGCCGCCGCCCTCGGCCGCGAAGCGGGGCTGGTCGCCGGCGTCGGCGGCGGGCCGGCGGTCCTCAACGACTACAGCCGCGAGACCCGGGAGCGGATCCCGCTGGTCGTCGCCGGGATCACGCTCGCGACCTTCCTCGTCCTGATCCTGATCCTCCGCTCGCTGCCGCTGGCGGCGATCGCGGTCGGCCTCAACCTGGCGACGGTCGGCGTCGCCTTCGGAATCCTCACGATCCTGCTCCACGTCCCCGACAGCTGGCCGCTGGGAGGCCACACCTACGTCGACTCGGTCGGGGCGACGATGATCTTCGGGATCGTCTTCGGGTTATCGATCGACTACGCCGTCTTCCTCCTTGTCCGCATGCGCGAGCACTACGACCGCGAGGGGGACAGCCATGCGGCGATCATGTTCGGCCTCGAGAAAACCGCCCGGGTGATCACCGGCGCCGCGGCGATCATGATGGCCGTCTTCGTCGTTTTCGCGGGCGCCGGAATCGCGACCGTGAGCCAGCTCGGGGTCGGCCTCACGGTCGCCGTGCTGCTCGATGCGACGGTGATTCGGATCGTTCTCCTCCCGGCTTTGATGCTGCTGATCGGGGACCGGGTCTGGTGGCTGCCCCGCTGGCTCGACCGCGCCCTGCCCCGCCTCAACGTCTGAGCAGGGCCCTAGAGTCGGTTTCCCGCCGGCTCTGACGCCTGATCAAGCGCGTTGAATTCCAGTTAAGTCCCCGTTCGTGCGCGACTTGCAGGGGGATGGCTGGGTTACGATTCCCGCGCCGTTCCATCGGATTCGGAGGCCGAGGAACCGCAAGCGACGACCCGTGGCTGCTAATCCAATCGGCGAGGAGAGAGGGCCGGCAAGAAGCCGGGGATTCACTCCCGCCCGCGCGGGGGCGATTGCGGCCATCGCGGTCGTGGTCGTCGCGCTCGGTTTCCTCATCTTCGGCGGCGACAGCGGCCACCAGTACAACCTCCTCTTCCAGAACGCGAGCCAGCTCGTTCCCGACAACCAGGTTCAGATCGGCGGCCAGGCGGTCGGCTCGGTGGAAAGCATCGAGCTGACCGAAGACAACCTCGCCGAAGTCAAGATCTCGGTCGAACAGGAACTGCACGAGGGGACGACCGCGATCATCCGCGCGACCTCGCTCTCAGGCGTCGCCAACCACTACATCTCGATCAGCCCCGGGCCCAACGACAACCCTCCGCTCGACAACGGGGCGACCCTCGGCCTCGCCTCGACGACGACGCCGGCCGACCTCGACCTGCTCTTCAACTCGTTCCCCACCGACGTCCGCAAGGGCCTCTCCAACTTCATCCAGGGCAGCGCCTCCTCCTACGTCGGCCGCGGCCCCGAGGCGAACCTCGCCTACAAATACTTCGGTCCGGGCCTCAACCGCACCAACGCCTTCGTCGGCGAACTGAACTCCGACCAGCGCCTGCTCGAACGCTTCGTCGTCAGCTCCGGCAAGCTCGCGACGGCGGTCTCCGCCCGCGGCGACCAGCTGACCAGCGCGATCTCCAACGCCACCACCGCCTTCGGCTCGATCGCCAAGCAGAACGTCGCCTTCGACCAGACCCTGAAGCGCCTGCCGCCCGTCTTCCGTCAGAGCAACACGACCTTCGTCAACCTCCGGGCCGCCCTCGACGACCTCGACCCGCTGGTCGAAACGTCGAAGCCGGCGACAAAGAACCTGGCGCCGTTCCTCGCCGAACTGCGTCCCGTCATCTCCAAAGCGGTGCCGCTCTTCAAGAACCTGAAGCTGACGGTCAGCAGGCCCGGCAAGGCCAACGACGCCGGCGAACTCCTGACGACCCTGCCCGACGTCCAGTCGCGGGCGGCGAAGGCGTTCCCCCACGCCGAACAGGCGATCTCCGACTTCCAGCCCAACCTCAACTTCGCCCGCGCCTACACGCCCGACATCTTCAACGGGTTCGCGAAGGTCGGCCAGGTCACCGGCTACTACGACGGCAACGGCCACTACGCGCGGATCTCCTTCTCCGACCTCAACATCTTCAACTACAACGCGGGTGAACTGGAACCGATCACCCCTGCCCAGCAGTACGAACCGTTCGGCAGCTCGGCTCCGGTCCGCCGCCGCTGTCCCGGTGGCGCCACGCAGTCCGCGCCCGACGGCTCCAACCCGTTCGTCGAACCGCCGTTCACCGGCTCCGGCGTGACCTCGTCCCAGTGCAACCCGGCGGACGCGCCTCCCGGACCATGAAAAAACGCAAAGGCCTGATAGCCGCGGTTCTGATCGTCGTCGCCATCGTCGCGGTGGTCCTCCTGACCTCGGCGAACGACAAGAACGACGGCTACGTCGTCCGCGGCATCTTCGACAACGGCTCGTTCATGGTCCAGGGCGAGCAGGTCCGGATCGCCGGCGCCAACGTCGGCGAAATCGAATCGGTCGACGTCAGCCAGCCCGGCGAGGTCGACAGCTACGAAGGCGGCCACCCGCAGGCGGTCCCCGGCAAAGCGGTGATCGTGATGAACATCACCGACCCCGGCTTCCAGGACTTCCGCCGCGACGCCACCTGCATCATCCGCCCGCAGTCGCTGATCGGCGAGAAGTACCTCGACTGCCGCCCGACCCTGCCGCGGGCGCCGGGCAGCCCGCTGCCGCCGCCGCTGCGCAAGGTCAAGTCCGGGCAGCCGGGGGCGGGGGAGTACCTGCTGCCGCTCGAGAACAACAGCACCAGCGTCGACCCGGATCTGATCAACGACATCCACTCGCTTCCCTACGCGCAGCGGTTCCGCCTCATCTTCAACGAACTCGGCGCCAGCCTCGCCGGCCGCGGTTCCGACATCGCGGCCGCCGTCAAACGCGCCAACCCGGCCCTTCGCGACGCCGACCGCGTCCTCGAAATCCTCTACCAGCAGCGCGACGAACTCGCCCAGCTCGCCTCCGACTCCAACCAGGTCGTCGAGCCGCTTGCACGCGAGCGCACCCACGTCGCCGGCTTCCTCGCCAACGCCGGCGCGGCAGGCCAGGCGACCGCCGAACGGGGCGCGGACCTCGAAGCCTCGCTGCGGAAGTTCCCGGCGTTCCTGCAGGAGTTCCGGACGACGATGACGCAGCTCAAAGGCTTCTCCGACGCGGCCGCCCCGGTCTTCTCCGACCTCGACCGGGCGACGCCGGCGCTGACCGAAGCGACCCGCAACCTGACGCCGTTCACGGAGGCCTCGACGGTCGCCCTGAAGGCGCTCGGCAACGCCGGCGAAGCCTCCGGGTCGACCTTCGCCGCTGCCGACCCGGTCGTCGTCAAGGCCCGCAACCTGGCCCGCTCAGGCGTCAGCCCGACGACCGAACTCGCCAAGTTCCTCGTCAACACCAAGAAGACCGGCGGCTGGGACTCGCTGGTCGACCTCATCTACAACGGCACCGGCGCGATCAACGAGTTCGACCAGTACGGGCACCTGGTGCGCAGCCTCGTCACCCTCAGCAACTGCCTCAACTACGAATCGGCCCCGAGCAGCAGCTGCGGCGCCAAGTTCACCGGCTCCGGCTCGCGCGCGGCCTCGGCCTTCAACCCGGTCACGACCTTCCAGGAACTGCAGGAAGAAATCGCCGAACGCAGCGGCGGAGTCGGTGCCTCGACGACCGGCCCGAGCACCTTCCTCAACCCCGCCGCCCCGGTCGAACAGACGCCTGAACTCGGCGAAAGCGAAGGCCTCGGCGAGCTCGGCGAAGGGGCCGAAGCCGGCGGTGCCGAAGGGGAAGCGGAAACCGAAGCCGAAACCGGCGCGGCCGCGACTCCGCCGCAGCGCGCCCTCCTCAACTACCTCCTGGGACCATGAAAGACCGCAGCGGAATACAGGGAATCGCGAGCAACCCGGTCCTGGTCGGCGCCGTCACCGTGCTGGTCATCCTCGTCGCGGTCTTCCTCGCCTACAACGCTAACAACGGCCTTCCCTTCGTCTCCACCTACGACCTCAAGGCCGACGTCCCCAACGCCCAGGCCCTGGTCAAAGGCAACGAGGTGCGGATCGGCGGCGCCCGGGTCGGGGTCGTCAAGTCGGTCGTCCCGATCCAGCGCAAGGACGGCAGCGTCGCCGCCCAGCTCAGCCTCAGCCTCGACAAGGTCGCCGACCCGATCCCCGACGACTCGACGATGATCATCAGGCCGAAGTCGCCGCTCGGGCTCAAGTACCTGCAGATCGTCCCCGGCAAGTCCTCGACGGGGTTCAAGGCCGGCTCGACGATCCCGATCAGCGCCGCCCGTCCCGAACCGGTCGACATCGACCAGTTCTTCGGCATGTTCGACGAAAAGACCCGCGACGCGATCCGCAAGAACGAGGCAGGGTTCGGCAACGCCCTCGCCGGCCGCGGCCCGCAGCTGAACGCCGCCTTCGGGCAGGTCCGCAAACTGGTCGAAAGCGCGGGCCCGTCGCTGCGGACCCTGGTCGCGCCGTCGACCAACTTCGCCGGCTTCTGGCACGCGCTCGAGGACTTCAACGCGACGATCGCCCCGGTCGCCGAGACCAACGGGGCCCTCTTCGTCGCCCTCGACCAGACCTTCGCCGCCTTCGCCCGCGTCTCGCGGCCCTACATCCAGGAAACGATCTCGAAAGGCCCGGAGACCCTCGACACGGCGATCGAAGACTTCCCTGTGATCACGCCCTTCCTGGCGAGCTCCGAACGCTTCTTCGCCGCCCTCAAACCCGGCGCCAACGCGCTCGCCGAAACTTCGCCGGTCCTCAACGCGGCCCAGGTCGCGGGGATCCCGGTGCTGAAGGAATCCCCGGTCTTCGACGCCCAGCTGCCGCCGACCGCCGACGCCCTGCTCGCATTCCAGAAGGCGCCCGGCGTCTTCACTGGCCTCGACCTCCTGATCAACACCAACGAAAAACTGAACCCGGCGATCAAGTTCATCGGCCCCGCCCAGACTACCTGCAACTACCTCACGATCACCTTCGAAAACCTCGCCTCGGTCTTCAGCGAAAACAACAACGACAAGGCCTACTGGGCCGGCGCCACCGCGCTCGAGCCGCCGAAAGGCCCGAACTCCGAGGGCGAACCGGCCTCGGCCCCCGCCAATGGGCCTGAACCTCTGAACCACCTCCACTACAACCCGTACCCGAACACCGCCTCCCCCGGCCAGCCCCAGGAGTGCGAAGCCGGCAACGAGAAGTACCTCGCCGGCAAGACCGTGATCGGCAACGCCCCCGGCAACTCCGGCCTCAAGACCTTCGGCCAGCTCGAAGAAGGGGAAGAAAAGTAATGGGCCGCCTGCCGGAGCGCGACCAGAGGGCGATTGAAGGCCACGGCAAGGAACGCCGGATCAAGTGGCGGCCGAGCAACGCGATGATCGCGATCTTCGCCCTGCTCGTCGTCACCGTCGGCCCCTACCTCGCCTTCACCAAACACGTTCCCTTCACCAGCTACGGATACGAAGTCAAGGCGACCTTCGCCAACGGCGTCAACATTGCGAAAAACTCACCGGTCCGGATCGCCGGGGTCGAAGTCGGCAAAGTGATCGGCGCCGAACGCGACGGCGACGCGACCGAGGTGCGCTTCACGGTCGAAGGCGCCGGGCGGCCGATCCACAAGGACGCCTTCGCCGAGATCCGCCCGCGGATCTTCCTCGAGGGGAACTTCTTCATCGAACTCGACCCGGGCAGCCCGAGCTCGCCCGAACTCGACAGCGGCGAAACGATCCCGGTCAGCCACACCTCGACCGCGGTCCAGCTCGACGAGATCCTGACCGCGCTGCAGTCGCCGGTCCGCGCCAACCTCGCTCAGCTCCTCGAGGGCTTCGGGACGGCGCTGAACGAAAAGCCGACCGCGGCCGAAGACGCCACCCAGCTGCCCGAAGTCCAGGGCAAGACCGGCGGCGAAGCGATCAACGGGATCTTCAAATACGGCGGCGACGCCGGCCGTTACGGCGCCCAGACGGCGAACGCCCTGATCGGGACCAGCCCCGATGACCTTTCGCGGCTGATCGCCGGGACGAGCCGGACCTTCGGCGCCTTCGCCCGCCACGACGCCAACCTGCAGAGCCTGATCGTCAACTTCGACGTCTTCACTGGCGCCCTCGCCGATCAGTCCGAAAACCTCGAGTCGACGATCCACGCCTTCGCCCCGACCCTGAGCACCGCCAAGACCTCGCTCGTCAACCTCAACCGGGCGCTGCCGCCGCTGCGCGCCTACGCGATCGAGCTGACCCCGGCCGTCGCCGAACTCCCGGGCTTGATCTCCGCCTCCAAACCGTGGCTCCAGCAGGCCCGTCCGCTGGTCTCCGGCAAGGAGGGAGGCGGCATCGCAAAGCTTCTCTCCGAAGCGACCCCGGGCCTCGCCGGTGCCGCCCAGGAAGGCAAGGCGCTCGCCCTGCCGCAGCTCAACCAGCTCAGCCTCTGCGGCTCCAAGGTCCTGATCCCGACCGGGAACCAGACGATCAACGACCAGTTCAGCACCGGCGGGCCCAACTACCGCGAGTTCTTCTACTTCCTCACCAACTTCGCCGGCCAGAGCCAGAACTTCGACGGCAACGGCCCCTACCTCCGCCTCCAGCCCGGCGGCGGCAACGTGCTCTCCGAAGAGCCCAACCCCGACGGGAACCTCAGCACCGACAAAGCGGGCTTTACCTACACCGCGGCGCCGTCCCAGGGGGTCCAGCCGCAGATGGCAGGCCGCCCGCCGCAGAAGGACGAAGTCCGCTGTGACAAGAACCCGGTCCCCGACCTCAACGCCGGCAACGGGCAGCCCGGCGCCCCGACCCTCGTCCCGAGGACACCATGACCGAGCCCGAACAACGCAGCCGCTGGAAGCACTTCCGCGCCTCGCTCGCGCGGCAGTCCCGCGGGCGCGGCAAAGACACGTTCGCGATCATCGCCCTCGCCTTGGCGGCGGTCGCGATGACCCTTTTCATCTTCACCCAGCAGAAAGCGTCGCTGCCGTCATGGGCGCCCTTCGTCGGCGAAGAATTCGTCCACATCACGGGTGAGTTCGAAACCGCCCAGGCCGTCGCGCCGGGTCAGGGACAGGCGGTCGACATCGCCGGGATCCAGGTCGGCAAGATCACCTCGGTCGCGCTCGAAGACGGCCACGCGGTCGTCGGCATGGACATCGAGCCCAAGTACATGGACCTGATCCATCCCGACGCGACGCTGCTGATGCGGCCGAAAACCAACCTCAACGACATGGTCGTCGAGGTCACGCCGGGGACCGCCAAGGGCCACCTCGAAGGTGGTGACAACATCCCGCTCGCCCAGACCGAGTCGAACACCAACCTCGATGCCTTCCTCGCGACCCTCGACGCCGACACCCGCCAGTACATCCAGCTGCTGCTCGCGGGCGGCGCCGAAGGGATCGGCAACGGCCGCCAGCTCTCGGGCGTCTTCCGCCGCTTCCAGCCGTTCGTCCACTACGTCGCCGACCTCAACAAAGCGGTCTCCGCGCGTCGCGTCGCCCTCTCCGAAGTGATCCACAGCTTCGGCACCCTGACCACGGAACTCGGCCGTCGCGGCACCGAGATCGAACGCTTCGTGACCGGCTCCGACGCCGCGCTCGGCAACTTCGCCAACGAGCAGCAGGCGATCCAGGAATCCCTGGTCGAGTTCCCGTCGACCCTCGCCGCTGTCCAGGCCGGCCTCGGCAGCGCCAGCACCTTCTCGCTGGCCGCCCGCCCGGCCCTGATCGGCCTCATCCCGCAGGCCGAAGCGCTGACTCCGGCCTTCAAGGCGACCGAGAAGTTCTTCGGGCAGACCACCGCTCCGCTCCGCGACCAGGTGCGCCCCTTCACCCGCCAGGTGCGGCCGATCCTGACCCACACCAAGGAAGGCGCCGGACCGCTGAAGAAGACAGTCGCCGGCTTCGGCAACTCGCTCGGCGGCCTCAACTCGCTCTTCAACGAGCTCGCCTACAAGCCCCCGGGCTCGAAGCAGAGCTACCTCTTCTACCTGCCCTGGGTCAACCACGACCTCAACGCCACCTTCAACCTCAAGGACGCCGCCGGCCCGGTCCAGCGCGGCCTGATCATGATCACCTGCAACGGCTCCAACCTCGCCGAAGGCGCCGGCAGGATCCTGCCCTTCGTGAAGACGATCCTGCAGGCGTCGCGGGTTCCGCGTCCAGACCAGCTGCCGGCGATTCCGCCGGCCCCAGGCACAGGCCTCCCGGGGTGTGGCCCCAAATGAGCAAGAAAGCCCCCACCACGACTCAGCTCCTGGTGATCGCCGGCTTCGCGCTGTCGTGCTTCGGGATCCTGCTCTTCCTCTGGATCACCTTCGGCGGCCCGACCCCCTTCAAGGCGAAACCGTATGAGATCAAGATCCGCTTCGACGAGGCGGCGCAGCTCGCCCAGCAGTCGGACGTGCGGATCTCGGGCGTCAACGTCGGCAAAGTCCAGAACATCGAACGCGACCCCGGCAAGCTCGCGATCGCGACCGTCGACATCGACGACAAGTACGCGCCGATTCCCAAGGACGCCCGCGCCATCCTCCGCACCAAGACGCTGCTCTCGGAGACCTACGTCGAACTCAGCACCGGCAGCCGCAGCGGCCCGAAGCTCGAGGACGGGGCCATCCTGCCGACAGCCAACGTCGCCCACTCGGTCCAGATCGACGAGATCTTCCGCACCTTCGACGCCCGCACCCGGGCCGCCTTCCAGGAATGGATGCAGAACGCGGCGGTCGCGATCCAGGGACAGGGGCAGTCGTTCTCGAGCGGGATCGGCCAACTCGACACGACCTTCACCGAATTCGACAAGCTCTTCAGGGTCCTCGACACCCAGGACGCGGCGGTGCGCCAGCTCTTCAGCAACGGCGCCGTCGCCCTCAACGCCTTCCGCGGCCGCGAAGGCCAGCTGGCCGAGCTGATCCAGAACTCGAACAACGTCTTCACGACGACGGCGGCACGCGACCGCGACCTCGAAGCCCTGTTCCAGGCCTTCCCGACCTTCGAGGACGAGTCGAAGCTGACCCTCAACCGCCTCAAAGAATTCGCAATCAACACGGAACCGCTCCTGCATCAGCTGATTCCCGCCGCGCATCAGCTCTCGCCGACCCTGGTCGCCTTCGGCAAGGCCGCACCGCAGGCGAAGGGCTTCTTCGAAGGCTTCGGCCCGGTGATCGAAAGCTCGACCACCGGCTTCCCGGCCCTGCGCAAACTCTTCCGCGACTCCTTCCCGCCGCTGCTGCGAGCGATCGACCCCTTCGCCCGCAACCTCAACCCGCTCCTGACCGGGCTGAACCTCTACAAGCACGAGATCACGGCGGCGATGGCCAACGTCGGCGCCGCGACCAACGCGGTCCACCTCCAGTTCGAAAAGCAGGTCCACTACCTGCGGGTGATCGGCCCCTTCGCGCCCGAATCTCTGGCGACCTACTCCAACCGCCTGGCGAGCAACCGCAACAGCGCCTACAGCCCGGCCCAGATCTACAAGTCGCTGGCCTCGGGCCTGCCCAGCTTCGACACCCGCAACTGCAGCTCGGGCATCAGCGCCTCGCTCAGTCCCGAAGTCGTCAAAAACCCGGCCTTCAAAGCGAGGGTCGAAGTCAAAGGCGAAACGGCGGAAAAAAACGAAAAAGAAGTCAAATCGTTCTATGAACGGCTCAAACAGTATGCGCTCGGCGGCCAGGACAGCACCTCGACCCTGCCCGCCCCCGGCTGCACCCAGCAGGCGCCCTTCGAGCCGATCTACGGGAGCGGCCCGGCGACCACCTACCAGCACACCTTCGAACAGGGCGAATAGCCGTGTTAAGCCGCTCCTTTTAGGGAGCGGAGGGGTTTACGTAGTAGCAATTGTTGGTAGGTTTGCCCCGAACTGGATACCGACGTTGACAATGGGCCGGGACCCCTCGATGGCCGGCCACCAAAGGAGAGAAATACGGATATGCGCAAGCGTTTGATGTTGACCCTCGCTCTCGGAGCGGTTGTAGCCCTGGTGTTCGCTGGGGTCTCCAGCGCATTCAAGCCGACCGTGATCCGGGTGGGGAATCTGATTCTCACCTTCAATGGCGGCATCACTCCGACCAAGCTTCCGAAGAATGAACAGGCGCATATCGCCCTCAACGTCTCCGGCGGGATCGAAACGGCTGACAAGACCCAGCCCCCGGCGCTGACCCAGTTCATCATCGAAACCGACAAAAACGGCGGCATCGACGCCAAGGGCATGCCCACCTGTAAACAGGGCCAGCTCGAAGCGACGACGACGACCTCCGCGGAAAAAGCCTGCAAACCGGCGATCATCGGCAAGGGAACCACCGACGTCGTGGTCCTCTTCCCGGAATCGAACCCGATCCCGATCCACAGCAAACTGCTCGTCTTCAACGGCGGCGTCTCGGGCGGCAAGACCACGCTCCTGATCCACGCCTACCTGAGCAGCCCGGTCGCGTCGGCGATCGTCACCACCGTCAAAGTCACCAAAATCCACAACGGCCGCTACGGGTTGAAATCGCTTGCGACGATCCCGAAAATCGCCAACGGCGCCGGCTCGGTGACCAAATTCAACCTGACGATCAACAAAGAATTCACCTACAAGGGCGCGAAGCACAGCTACCTGACCGCCAAGTGCACGGACGGCAAACTCCTGGCACAGGGCGAAGCGGTTTTCGCCGACGGCTCCAAGGCCAAGGGCGGGGTCGTACGGTCCTGCACGCCGAGCTGATCGACTCGACCCGGGCGCTTTGAGCTCAGGACGAAAAGGGTGTGAGGAGGGGCGGCCGGCCGGCCGCCCCTCTCATTCCGGAGGGGGCCAGCCGCTAGAATCGCGGCGAGCCATGGGGGGCGCTCGAACAATCGCGATCCTGCTGACCGTCGCTGCCTTGTGCGCCGCCGTCATTTCCGGCTGCGGTGGCGGAGACGACTCCTCCACCTCGACCGCGACTACCGCCGAAGCGGGTGGGCAGACCGAAACGACAACGTCCGGCGGTGGCGAATCGACGAGCCCGAAGCAGGGTGAAGGGGGCCAGGGCGGCTCCGAATCCGGTTCCGGCGGCGGCTCCTCTGAAGCCGGCGGGGGCTCAGAAATAACCGAAGAACCCGCTCCCCACGAACGCAGCTACAAGTTCCGCACTCCGGGCGGCGACAACAGCATCCAGAGCTTCGGCGACGAAGGCGGCGGCAGCGACCGCTCCGAAGCGACGGAAATCGTCACAGCGCTCTTCAAGGCCCTCGAATCGGGCAACTGGAACACGGTCTGCAACACCTATCTCTCCAAGGGCAACCTCGAAGAAATCGAAGCCCTCGCGGAAAAAAGCCCTCAGGTCAAGGGCAAGTCCTGTTCGCAGATCCTCGGCAGCCTGAACACGACCCCTGGCGAAAAGTCGCCCGACACGCCAGACGAAGGCGTCGCCAGCCTGCGGACCGAAGGCGAAGTCGGCTTCGCGATCTATCGCGGGATCGACGGCAAAGGCTACGCGGTGCCGCTCAAACTCGAAGGCGGGAAGTGGAAGCTGACCGCCCTCGCACCGACTCCGCTGGGCTCCTAGCCCGCCGCCAACCTCAGGCCGCTTTGAGGCTCGGCTCGCCGCCGAGCCAGATCACCTGGTCGCGGTCGGGGCCGACGCCGACCAGGCGGATCGGGACCCCGACGAACTCTTCGATGAACTCGAGGTAGGCGCGCGCCTGCGGGGGCAGCTCCGCGGCCGTGCGGACGCCCTCGATGTCAGCGTCGAAGCCGGGCAGCTCCTCGTACTCGGGGGTGGCCGAGTGGAGGATCGACTGGTGGTAGGGAAAGCTGTCGAGGACGGCGCCCTCCTTGGAGCGGTAGCGGACGGCGACCCGGATCGGGTCGATGCCGCGCAACACGTCGAGCTTGGTGATCGTCAGCGCCGACATCGCGTTGAGCCGGACCGCGTAGCGAAGCGCGACCAGGTCGAGCCAGCCGCAGCGCCGTTCGCGCCCGGTCGTCGTCCCGTACTCGTGGCCGCGCTCGAGCAGCTCGCGGCCGATCTCGTCGTCGAGCTCGGTCGGGAAGGGCCCGGTGCCGACCCGCGTCGCGTAGGCCTTGGCGACTCCCCAGACCTCGTCGATGTCGGTCGGCCCGACTCCGGCGCCGACGCAGGCCGCGCCGGCGATCGGGTTCGAGGAGGTGACGAACGGATAGGTGCCGTGGTCGAGGTCGAGGAGGGTCGCCTGGGCGCCCTCGAAGATGATCGAGCCGCCGCTGTCGAGGGTGTCCCAGCAGAGGCGCGAGGTGTCGGCGATGTGAGGCTCGAGCCGGTGGCCGTAGCTGACGTGTTCCTCGGTCATCGTGTGCAGGTCGAGCCGCGGGTCGGGCGCGTTCTCGACCGCCACCTCGCCACTCCCCTCGCCGGCCTCCTTGCGGAGCTTGCGGCGCTGGACCGAGAGTTCTCGCAGCGCCTGCTGCTTCGGCTCCAGCGCGGTGCGGATCTTGGTCCGCAGGATCTTCTCGTCGAGCAGGTCCTGGACGCGGATCCCGAGCCGCAGCGCCTTGTCGGCGTAACAGGGGCCGATCCCGCGCCGGGTGGTGCCGAGCGAGAGCTTGCCCAGCTTCAGCTCCCCGGCCGTGTCGAGCAGCACGTGGTAGGGCATGATCAGGTGGGCGTTGGCGGAGATCTTCAGGTTGCCGACGTCGACGCCGCGGCGCCGCAGCCCGTCGATCTCCTCGAGCAGGATCCGCGGGTCGAGGACGACGCCGTTGCCGATCACGCAGACCTTGTCGGAGTGGAGGATCCCGGACGGGATCAGGTGGAACTTGAAGGTCTCCCCGCCGCGGACGATCGTGTGGCCGGCGTTGTTGCCGCCCTGGAAGCGGACGATCATGTCGGTGCGGTCGGCGAGCAGGTCGGTGACCTTCCCCTTGCCCTCATCGCCCCACTGGGCGCCGACTATGACTATGCCTGGCATGACCGGGAGATTGTCCTGGAAACGCGGCCTTCGCGCTGCTAGGCGGCCTTGCCGAAGCGCCGGTCGTGGCCGTGGAGTTCGACCTCCTCGCACATCTGGCTGAGGCGCGAAACGGTCCTCGCCCCGATCTGCTCCTCGAGCTCGTCGTGGCGGAGGTTGGTCGTGATCAGCATCGAGCGCTGCGCCTCGTAG
This sequence comes from uncultured Solirubrobacterales bacterium, assembly GCA_963795295.1. Classification (GTDB taxonomy): domain Bacteria; phylum Actinomycetota; class Thermoleophilia; order Solirubrobacterales; family 70-9; genus VRUE01. The sequence continues at coordinate 468,541 of CAWCHE010000001.1, read as the reverse complement.
CGCTCGTTGACCAGCGCGTAGAGCTGCTCCAGCACCCAGTCCGAGCGTTTCTCGGCCCCGAGGTCGTCGATGTGGAGGAGGTCGACCGAGGTCAGCCGCTCGAAGAAGGCGAGGTAGGAGTCGCCCCCGGGCTGGGCGTCATAGGTCTGGCGGATCCGCGCGAGCAGCTTCGGCAGCGAGTAGATCGCCACCGAGCGGCCCGACTCCAGAGCCGCTTTCGAGACCAGCATCGCCAGCGTCGTCTTGCCGGTCCCGGTCTCGCCGAAGAGCCACAGCCCGCGGCCCTCCTCGAGCCCCTCGTCGAGCTCGTCCACGTAGGCGTGGACGGCGGTCAGCGCTTTCCGTGCCTGCGGGTCCCGCTGCATGTCGGAGACGGGGGGCCGGTCGAAGGAGACGCCGCGGTAGCGCGGCGGGATCACCGAGGAGACGCCCTTGTTGCGACCGCGCCTCAGCCGCCCCTCGCGGCACTCGCAGGGCCGGGCGACGTCCTCGGGCCCGAGGATCCAGCCGGAGCCGTCGCAGACCCCGAGGGGGCAGGCCTGCTCCGCAAATGCCTCGCTGCGCGCGAACGCCATCAGAATTCAGGGCCCGCGACGGCGGCGTCCTCGATCGGCGCCTCGATCCCGGCGGGCTGCTCGACCGGCCGCTCGTTCCCGGAGTAGTCGGCGAACTTCGGGTAGCGGTCGAGGAAGACGAGCTTTCGCGACCCGATCGGGCCGTTCCTGTGCTTGGCGATGATCAGGTCGGCGAGGCCGTCCGGTTCGTCCTCGTGATCGCGGTAGTAGTCCTCGCGGAAGAGGAAGGCGACGAGGTCGGCGTCCTGCTCGATCGAGCCGGACTCGCGCAGGTCGGAGAGCTGCGGTTTGGGCGGCGTGCGCTGCTCGGGGGCGCGGGAGAGCTGGGAGATCGCCAGGACCGGGACCTGCAGCTCGCGGGCGAGGATCTTCAGCCCACGGCTCATCTGCGCGACCTGCTCGACCCGGTTGGCGCGGTGGTCGTCGGATCGCATCAGCTGCAGGTAGTCGACGATCACCAGGCCGAGGCCGCCGCGGTCCTGCTCCTGGGCGTGCAGCCGCCGCGCCTTGGCCCGCAGGTCGAGGATGCCGAGGTCGGAGGAGTCGTCGAACCAGAGCGGCGCCTGCTCGAGCTCGTTGCAGGCCCGCACCACCTTGGGCCAGTCCTTTTTCACCTGTCCCTTGCGCAGCCGATCGCCCGAGATCCGGGCCCGGCAGGCGATGAAGCGCTGGGCGAGCTCGACCTCCGACATCTCGAGCGAGAAGAAGGCGACCGGCCGGTTGTGCTTGACGGCGACGTTTTCGGCGATGTTGGCGACCAGCGCCGACTTGCCCATCGCCGGCCGGGCGGCGACGATGATCAGGTTGCCGGGCTGGAAGCCGCCCGTGATCGCGTCGATGTCGCCGAAGCCCGAGGGCGTTCCGGTCAGCTCCAGCTCCCCGGTCGAGAGCTTCTCGAGCCGGTCCACCTCCTCGTCGAGGATCTCCGAGAGCAGGCGGAAGTCGCTCGCCTGCTCCTTGTGGGCGACTTCGAAGAGGAGTTTCTCGGCCCGCTCGGAGAGGTCCCGCGGTTCACCGCCGCGATCGTGGACCCACTGCTGGATCTGCTGCCCGGCGCCGAGCAGCCGGCGCAGCAGCGAGTTCTGCTGGACGATCTCGGCGTAGTGCTTGGCGTTCCCGGCGGCCGGGACCTTCGCCGCCAGCTCCGAGACGTAGTGTTTGCCGCCGGCCTCGTCGATCAGGTTGTGCTGGGTCAGCGCCTCGCTGACCGTCAGCTCGTCGACCGGCCGCGACGCCTCGTAGAGGTCGTAGATGGCCCCGAAGATGGCGCCGTGCTTGTCGAGGTAGAAGTCCTCGGCGTTCAGCTTCACCTCGTCGATGACCCTGGTGATGGTCGGCTCCGCGACGAGCATCGCCCCGAGCACCGATTCCTCGGCCTCGATGTTCTGCGGCGGGACGTTGGTCGTGAGTGCTTGCGCCATCGACGTCAAAAGTAACCATCGGAGGACTCGGCATAAATGCGCTCCCTGCAACGAGGGGAAAAAGAATCAGGCAGGGAAGTGCGCCGGGGGGATCAACCCCTCGGCCTCCTGCTGCCGCTCGCCGCGGCGCAGCATGCGGCCGGTCAGGATCGCGATGCTGAGGATCGCCGTGGCGCCGAGGCTGAGCTGGACGCTGAGCAGCCCCTCCCGGGTCCAGTAGACGTCGCGGAGGTCGAGCAGAAGGGCCGCCTCGTCGAAGGTCAGCCCGATGCCGGCGCCCATCGGCAGCGCCAGGCGCCGCTCGAGCGCGTCGTCGTCGGTCAGCAGCGCCGCGGTGCCGGAGCCGAAGGCGAGCAGGATGCCGGGGACGAAGTGGTGGATGTGGTGGCCGCCCAGGCGCACGTTCCGAAAGGGCCACCAGCCGTGGCGGATGCCCCAGGTCGATGTCCGGACGACCGCGAAGGACCCGAGGAAGCCGGCCAGCAGGTTGAAGAGGACGGTTTCGCTGCGCGCGGCGCCCTCGTAGCCGCTGACCGCGACCCCGACCGTGTCGAGCGCCGCCGCGGGCGCCGCCTCGACCAGTTTCTCCCCGTCCGTCGCCTGGCTGGAGCGGCGTCGCAGCATCCGCCCGAACTGGCCCGCGAGGACCGTTCCGGCGCCGCCCAGGGCGACGGCGGCGAGCGCCACGGTGGCGCGGTCCGAGCGCGCAAAGCCGAGCCGCGCCCGCGCCCTCGCGCGCCTGCTGACGCGGGTGGGAAGCCGGAGTTTGACGGGGCTACTTCTCCTCGGTGACGATCGTCTTCACCGAGGCGACGGTGCCGTCGGCGAGCTCGATCTCGACCATGTGGGTGCCGATCTCGCGGATCGGCTCCTCGAGGCGCACCTTGCGGCGGTCGATGCGGACGTCGCGCGCGTCGCGAATCGCGTCGACGATCTCTTTGGGCCCCACCGAGCCGAAGAGCTTGCCGTCCTCGCCGGCCCGCTGGTAGATCGTCAGCACGGTCTTCGAGAGCAGCGAGGCGGCCTCGACTTCGCGGGCGGTGCGCTCGCGCTCGGCCTTTTCGGTGGCCTCGCGACGGCGCAGCGCCTCCTCGAGCGCGCCCGGGGTCGCCGGCATCGCCAGCTTGCGGGGAATCAGATAATTGCGGAGGTAGCCGGGAGCGACGTCGATCGGATCGCCCCGCCGACCGAGCTTCTCGACGTCCTCGAGCAGAACCGCCTGCGCCATCGGAGCCTCTACCGCTCTCCGACGTAGGGGAGGAGCGCGATCTCGCGCGCCCTCTTCACCGCGATCGAGAGCTGGCGCTGGTGCGCGCGCGAAAGCCCGGTGACACGCCGGCCGCGCGTCTTGCCCTTGTCGGAGAGGAAGCGGCGCAGCAGGTTGAGGTCCTTGTAGTCGACTTCCTCGGAGTTGATCCGCGTGTACTTGCGCGGCCGCATCCGATCGGCCGGGCGCCGGCTGCCGCGACGGGCGCCTGCTCCTCCGCTTGTCTCTTTGGTCCTGGGCATCGGCCGGGAATCCTACAGATCGCCCGGCTTCGAGCCAGTGGGGCTAGAAGGGGATGTCCTCGTCGCCACCGCCGCCGCCCGCCGCGGCGCCCTCGAAGTCCGAGGTATCGGCCGGCACGTCGCTGCTCGGGCTGAAGCCGCCGCCGTCGCCGTTGGGGGCGCCGCCGCCGCCGTCGCGGGAGCCAAGGAACTGGACCGAGTTGGCGATGATCTCGACGCTTTGGCGTTTGCCGCCGCCCTCTTTGGCCTCCCACTCGCGCCAGTCGAGCCGTCCCTCGACCGCGACCGGGCGTCCCTTCGCGAGGTAGTTGGCGCAGTTCTCACCCTGGGCGCCCCAGACGGTGACGTCGAAGTAGTTGGGCTTGTCGACCCACTGCCCGCTCTGCCCGTCTTTGCGCCGGCTGTTGACCGCGACCCTCAGCTTGCAGACCGAGGTTCCACCCGGGGTGCTGCGCAGCTCGGGATCCCGGGTCAGGTTCCCGGTGACTACCACCACGTTCACGTTCGAAGCCGCCACGGCTCTCACTCCTCTTGGTCGCTTGTCTCGAGCCCCAGTCTAAGAGCGGGACCGGCGCTGCTCGCCCCCTGCGAAGGGGAAACCCCGCAAAGAGCGGCGCTACTCGGCGGCGCTGTCGGCGCTGTCGCCGGCATCGGCGGCAGCATCGGCGACGGCCGCAGGCTGCGGCGGCCGATCAGACCCGCGATCAGACCCGCGATCGCGATCGCGATCGCGGCCGGGAGCCGGCGCGGCAGTCGAGGGAGGCACCATCACGGGGGCCTCGGGATCCACTTTGAAGATGCGGAAGCGCAGCACGCCGTCGGCGATCTTGAGGTTGTGGTCGAGCCGCTCGAGCAGCTCGGTCGGCGCCTCGAACCTGAACCACCGGTAATCGGCCTCGTTGCTGCGGTTGATTTCGTACGCCATCTTGCGGAGGCCCCAGTCGTTCTCGTGCTTGAGGGTCCCTTCGGCCTCGATCTGCGTCTTCGCCTCCTGGGCGAGGGCGTCGCGAGCCGGGGCATCGCGCCCGGGGTCCAGCATCAGGACAAGCTCGTATTCGCGTGCGGCTGCCAAAACGGCGAGGGATCATAGCCGCCAAGCCTTCCCCGGACGCGGGAGACCGGCCGAGAGGCCGCCGGTCGTGATTAGCGCGGCCGGTCGGGAGCGGAGGAGGACGGCGCCCTTTCAGTGAGGAGCGAACTCCTCGGAGCCATCGGAGGGGGGTTGAGGCGGGGCCGGGGCGGGAACGGATTCGAGCGGCGTCGGCGCGGCAGGCGGGGGTTGGGGTTCTGGGATCGGCACCGGCGGCGCCGACGTCGGAGTCGGACCGGTGTGTCCCGGCGCCCGTGGGGTGGCCGGTAGCGGTCGCGGGGGCCGTGCCGCGCGATGCCGGCGCTTCGGCCGGGGACGTCCGCGGTGCCGGGGCCCGAGGGCCCGAGCCGGCCAGACTCTGGTGGGCACGGGTTCGGGCGCCGCGGCTCGAGGGAGGCCGATGTCGGCGTCGAGCGGCGGTGGCGCGGGCGGGCGCAGCAACCCCGGCAGGATCTGCAGCGCCAGCGCCGCGGCCAGGGCCACGGCTCCGACGCGGGCCACCCCCGCCCAGCGAACTCTCAGTCCCCTCACGGAGGACTAAGGCGCGAGGGCTAGGTCGTCTCCCCTTGGGCGGGGTCCGCCCTCTCCTCCTCGGGGGAGGCGTGGAAGACGCCCGTGTGGATCGTCCACCCCTGCCTCCTGCCGAGGGCGGTGACGGCGAGGACGTAGAGGACTTCGACCACCGTCTGGACGCCGCGGACGACGATCGCGATCAGCGAGCCGAGCGCGAAGCTCTGGCCGGCGACCGCACCCTTCACGGCCCAGGCGAAGACGGCGTCGCGGACGCCTAGGCCGGCCGGGGCGATCAGGGTCGCCAGAGCCGCCACGTACCCCAGCGCCTGGGCCGAGCCGACGGTGAGGATCTGGCTCGTCGAGACGGGGGTCACGGAGCGGGCGATGCAGAAGATCCCGAGGGCGATCACCCCCCAGTTGAGCAGCGAGAGGGCGAGCAGCACGAAGACCTCCCGCATCGGGATCACACCGGGGAGCGGATCCCGCCCGAAGGCCCGCAGCACGCGGTCGGCGAGCGGGCCGAACACGCGCGGGTGCAGCAGGGTCACCGCGATCGGGATCAGCAGCAGGAAGGCCCAGCGCAGCGGCTGGCCCTGGAGGTCCGGGTGGTCGATGAAGAAGTAGGCCGAGAAGACGATCGCCGAGGTCGCGGTGATGGCCTGTTCGTAGACGATGCTCGCGACCGTTATCCGCCGCGGCACCCCGGTCCGCTCCGAGAGCAGGACCCGGCCGAGGACGTAGAGGACGCTGCCCGGCACGTAGCGGGCGAGCAGCGGCTGCCCCCAGGCGACCTGCGCCCGCCCGACCCCGATCCGGTAGCCGAGGAAGCGCAGCGTCAGGTCCCAGATCATCGCGCTGAAGAAGTAGAAGAGCGGCAGGAAGACGAAGGCCGGAAGCAGCCAGAGCACGTGGAAGTGGACACCCTTGTCCTGGATCTCCGACCACTGGTCGACGACCGTGAGCACGAGGAAGCCGAAGATGAGCAGGGCAATGCCGATCTGCAGCGCCAGCCGTACCCGTTTGCTGCGCGGTGGCTTGGTGCCGACCCGGGCGCCGGCCTCGCCGATCCGGTGCAGAAGTGGTTCGGTTTTGCCCACGAGGTCGCACCTTATTGCGGGGCAAGGCGCGACAATGGCCGGCATGGGCGAGTTCGAGCTGCTGGCGAAGGTTCGTGAGCGGCTTGCGCCCCCGAGCGGGCGCCTGCGGCTCGGTTCGGGCGACGATGCCGCGGTCACCGTGCCGGGCGGCGCCACCGCGACCTCCGTCGACGCGCTGGTCGAGGGCGTCCACTTCCGCCGCCGTACCGGCACCACCCTCAGGCAGATCGGAGCCAAGGCGCTGGCGACGGCGCTCTCCGACCTCGCCGCGATGGGCGCCGAGGCGGGGGAGGCCTACACCGTGATCGGCGTCCCGGAGGACCTCGACGAGGAGGGCTGCCTCGAGCTCGCCGACGGGATCCTCGAGGTGGCGGCCGCGAACGGCGTCACCCCGGCCGGCGGCGACCTGACCCGATCGCCGGTCCTCTTCCTCAGCCTCACCGTCGTCGGACATGCGTCCGCTCCCGAGTGTCTGGTGACCCGCGCGGGGGCCGCGCCGGGCGACGCGATCGTCCTCACCGGCGAGCTCGGGGGGGCCGCCGCGGGCCTGCGCCTGCTCGAGACTCCGGACGAGAGCGGCGCGGTCTCCGCGGAGCTCGCCGCGCGACTGGTGGCCCGCCAGCTCGAGCCGGTCCCGCTCCTGCTCGCCGGCCGCGCCCTGGCCGCGGCGGGAGCGACGGCGATGATCGATCTCAGCGACGGGCTCGGCGGCGACGCCCGCCATCTGGCCGAGGCGAGTGGCGTCGGACTGCGGATCGACGCCGAGGCGCTGCCGCTGGCCGACGGCGTCGCGGCGCTGGCCGCGACCGACGGCGAAGATCCGCTGCAACTGGCGGTCTCAGGGGGAGAGGACTACGAGCTGCTGGCGGCGATTCCGCGGCAGGGCCTGGACCTGGATGCTCTGGGACGCTCGGCGGGCGCCAGGCTGACGCTGGTCGGCGAGGTGGTCGCCGGCTCGGGGGTCGAGATCAGGCTGCCTGGTGGCCGGGCGCTCGACCCGGTCGGCTTCGAACAGCTGCGCTGATCGAGGTCGGTTCCACGACCAGCAGCTCGCGGACTCCCCGGCGGCGAAGCATCGCCTCCGCGATCAGCTCGGGCCTCGGGTGGTAGTTACCCGTCTCGACGAGGCTCTTCAGGCGTTCGGACTGCATGGATCTCCTATCGGCGAATCGCTCCCGATCCTGAGTTCTGGGTAGTCGCACATTTGTCCAAGGATGGGTCCGGAGGCGGCTGGATCCTCCTTCCCACATTCGCAATCTGCGGGCGATTACCCTTCTTCCTGTGGTGAATGGGTCAGCGCGCATACTTCTTGTGGACGACGAGCAGTCGATACAGACCCTGCTCAGCTACCCGCTGCGCAAGGACGGCTACCACGTCACCAGCGCCCACGACGGCAGCGAAGCGCTCGAGCGCTTCGACGAGGCGCGCTTCGATCTCGTCGTCCTCGACCTGATGCTGCCGAAGCTCGACGGGGTCGAGGTCTGCCGTCAGCTGCGCTCGCGCAGCCAGGTCCCGATCATCATGCTGACCGCGAAAGGCAGCGAGACCGACAAGGTCGCCGGCCTCGAGGTCGGCGCCGACGACTACATCACCAAGCCCTTCTCGATGCGCGAGTTCCGCAGCCGCGTCAAGGCTGCCCTGCGGCGCTCGCGGATGATCGCCAACGCGCCCGAGGAGGAGTCGATCGAGCGCGGGGACCTGAAGATCGATTTCGGCCGCCGCCTCGTCACCCTGCGCGACGAGGAGATCAAGCTCACCTACGTCGAGTTCGAGATCCTCGGCGCCCTCGCCCGCTCGCCCGGCCGCGTGCTCAGCCGCGAGACCCTGCTCGAGCACGTCTGGGGGGACTCCGAGTACCGCGACCCGCGCACCGTCGACGTCCACATCCGCCATCTCCGGGAGAAGCTCGAGAGCGAGCCGAAAAAGCCCGAGTTCCTGTTCACGGTTCGCGGCGTCGGCTATCGATTCAACGAATGAGGAACCTCCGGATGACGCAGCTCGGCAACCGGATCACACGGGTGTCGGTCGGCATCGGAGGCATCAGCGCGGTGATCATCTACGTCTGGGTCGTGGTGATCGAAGGCAACTCGAGCGCCAAGCACCAGATCGCGATCGGCGGCCTCCTGGCGCTGGTGGTGGCCTTTGCGATCGGCTACTACAGCGCCCAGGTCGTGGGGCGGCGGATCAGGCGGATCGAGGACGCGGCGCGCAAGATCGCCGACGGCGACTTCGGCAGCCGCATCCCGGTCGACTCCTCCGGGCAGCTCGGCAAGCTCGCCCGCACCTTCAACGAAATGCAGCGCCGGCTGGCCGAGCTCGACGGCGCCCGCAAACAGTTCATCGCCAACGCCTCGCACGAGCTGCGGACCCCGATCTTCAGCCTCGGCGGCTTCGTCGAGCTGCTCGAGGACGAGGACCCGACCCCCGAGGAGAGGGCCGAGTTCGTGCACACGATGCGCGAGCAGATCGAGCGCCTGACGAAGCTGACCACCGACCTGCTCGACCTCTCCCAGCTCGACGCGGGGGCGATCATCGTCCAGGCAGACAGCGTCGACCTCAGCGAGCTCGCGCGTGAGGTCTCGCGGGAGTTCGGGCCGCGGGCGGACGCCCATGGCTCGCGTCTCGAGCTGCGCCGGCCGAGCCATCCGGTGATCGCCAACGCCGACCCCGACCGCGTGCGGCAGATCACCCGTATCCTCCTCGACAACGCCCTCACCCACACGCCCGAGGGAACCAAGGTGACCGTGACCGCAAACTCCGTAAATCGCAGGGTCGAGCTGACCGTCTCCGACGAAGGCTCCGGCATCCCCAAACGCGTCCAGGCGCGAATCTTCGAGCGCTTCTACACGGCCGAGTCCGGCGGCGGCTCGGGCCTCGGCCTGGCGATCGCCCGCGAGCTGGCGCAGCGGATGCGGGGACGGATCTCGATCACCTCGAACAGGCGCTTCACCGCCTTCACGCTCGACCTTCCGCCGGCGGAGATCCGCACCGCCGCGCCCGCGCCCCAGCCGGTGAAGACCGAGGCCAGAGCGTGAGCCGCCGCATAGCGTCGCTGGCAGCGCTGCTGGCGCTGGGGCTCCTCGCGGGCTGCGGGGGCTCCGGCGGCGGGCCGGGAGTCGGCGGCGGCGACAGCGAGACCGTGACGACGATCGAATCGACACCGTCTCAGGCCACCGAACGGGTGGTCGTCCACACCTCCGACCAACGGCTTCGACCCGGCGCGGGTCTACCAGGAAGCGGCGCCCGGAGTGGTCACGATCCGCTCGATCCTCGACGCCGGCGCGGCCGAGGGCTCGGGCTTCGTCCTCGACCACGACGGCCGCATCGTCACCAACGCCCACGTCGTCACCGACGACTCCAGCGGCGAGCGCAAGGCGGCCAACGCCGTCTACGTCGAGTTCCCCGACCGCAACGTGGTCTCGGCCAAGATCGTCGGATTCGACCCCTTCGCCGACGTCGCCCTGCTCAAGGTCGACCCCGACGGGCTCTCGCTGCACCCGCTCGAGCTCGGCAACGACGCCGACATCATTCCCGGCCAGCCCGTCGCCGCGATCGGCAGCCCGTTCGGCCAGCAGCACTCGCTATCGGTCGGGGTGATCTCGGCCACCGACCGCTCGGTCAAATCGCTGACCCGGTTCCAGATCGAGGGCGCGATTCAGACCGACGCCTCGATCAACCCCGGCAACTCCGGTGGGCCGCTGCTCGACTCCCGGGCGCGGGTGCTCGGGATCAACCAGCAGATCGAGACCGAATCGGGGACCGCCGAAGGAGTCGGCTTCGCGATCCCGATCACCGCCGTGAAGCGCTCGCTTGCCCAGCTCGAGCAGGACGGCAAGGCCGAATACGCCTACATCGGCGTCTCCACCCAGGCGCTGTATCCGCAGCTCGCCGAAAAGCTCGACCTCAAGGTCGATTACGGCGGCCTGCTGGCCGAAGTCGTCCCCGGCGGCCCCGCCGATGAAGCCGGGCTGCGGGGAGGGGACGGCCGGATCCGGTTCCAGGGGGTCCCGTTCCGCACCGGCGGCGACGTGATCCTCTCGATCGACGGCCACAAAGTGCTGCGGCCGGAAGACCTCGCCAGCGAGATCGCCAACTTCCAGCCGGGAGACGAAGTCACCGTGGAAGTACTCCGCGACGGCAGCGTTGAGAAGGTGCCGGTCACGCTCGGCAAGCGTCCGGACGAACCGTCCGAAGGCTGACCTTCCACCACCGCAAATACCTCTAACCGACTACCTCTGTAGAACTCCGCCCTTGCTTCAGGAAATTTCACTCGGCCAGAAGTCGCTCGCCGACTACACCCACATCGCCGGCAAGGAGCTGATCGAGGAGATCCGCGACCTGGCGAAGGCCCTCGAGGGCCAGCGGGTGCTGCACGTCAGCGCCACCGCCTTCGGCGGCGGCGTCTCCGAGATCCTCTACACGATCGTGCCGCTGATGCGCGACGCCGGCCTCGACGCGCATTGGCACGTGATCTTCGGCAAGGAAGAGTTCTTCAACGCGACCAAGCTCCTCCACAACTCGCTGCAGGGCGCCGAGGAGACCCTCAGCGACGAGCAGTGGGACGTCTTCGACGAGATCAACGCGATCAACGCCGAGGGGCTGCAGGGCGAATGGGACACGATCATCGTCCACGACCCGCAGCCGATCGGGCTGCGCCGCGGCGCGACCGAGAAGAGCCGCAACTGGATCTGGCGCTGCCACATCGACCTCTCCGAGCCCAACCCGGCGCCGATCGCCCGCCTGCAGCCGATGATCGAGGAGTACGACGCGACGGTCTGGCACCTGCCGACCTACGTGCCGACCGGGATGCGCGACCACGCGGGGATCCAGATCATCCCTCCGGCGATCGACCCGCTCTCGCCGAAGAACATGGCCTTCTCTCCCGACGACGCCGCCTTCGTCTGCAACCAGTTCGGGATCGACGTCGACCGGCCCCTGATCACCCAGGTCTCCCGCTTCGACCCCTGGAAGGACCCGATGGGGGTGATCGACTCCTACCGTCAGGTCACCGAGGACGTGCCCGAGGCGCAGCTGGCGCTGGTCGGCTCGATGGCGACCGACGACCCCGAGGGCTGGGACTTCTTCCAGCAGACCTTCGAATACGCCGACGGGGACCCGGACATCAAGATCCTCAACAACCTCAACAACGTCGGCGCGATCGAGGTCAACGCCTTCCAGTCGCAGTCCGACGTCTGCCTGCAGAAGTCGATCCGCGAGGGCTTCGGGCTGACCGTCACCGAGGCGCTCTGGAAGGGCCGCCCGACCGTCGCCGGCAACGTCGGCGGGATCCCGCTTCAGATCGAGGACGGCGTCGGCGGCTTCCTCGTCGACTCCCCCTCGCAGTGCGCCGAGCGCAGCCTCGAGATCCTCGCCGACCCCGAGCTCGGCAAGCGGCTCGGGCGGGCCGGCAAGGAACACGCGCGCAAGGAGTTCCTCTCACCGAGGCTGCTGCGCGACTGGCTCAAGCTCTTCACCGAGCTGGACGCATAGCGGCACAGTCGTCGGGGTAGGCTGGTTCGGATGGCCGACTCCGACCCGCTGATCATCGTCTCCAACCGCGGTCCGGCCCAGTTCGAGCGCAGCGAGGGGGGCGATCGCGAAGTGCAGCGGGGCGGCGGCGGCCTTGTCACAGCGCTCTCCGGCCTCGTCTCCCACCGCGACGCGCTCTGGATCGCGTCGGCGATGACCGACGAGGACGTCGCCGTCTCCGAGGAGCGCGGCGGCCCGGTCGAGATCTCGATCGGCGGGATCGACTACCGGCTGCTCCTGGTCAAAAGCGACCCCGAGGCCTACGACCGCTTCTACAACGTGATCGCGAACCCGATCCTCTGGTTCATCCAGCACTACCTCTGGGACCTCTCCAACGCGCCGGACATCCGCCAGCAGGAGCTCGACGCCTGGGACTACGGCTACCAGGAGGTCAACCGCGACATCGCGAAAGCGGTCCTCAGGCAGATCGAGGACCGGGAGCGGCCGCTGGTGATGTTCCACGACTACCACCTCTACACCGCCCCCGGGATGATCCGGGCCGAGCGCCCCGACGCCTTCCTCCACCACTTCGTCCACATTCCCTGGTCCCAGCCCGACAGCTGGCGGACGCTGCCGGGGAGGATGCGGGAGGCGATCTACCGGGGGATGCTCGCCAACGACATCATCGGCTTCCACACCCACGCCTACTGCATCAACTTCATCCGCTGCTGCGACGAACTGCTCGAGGTCGAGGTCGACTACGAGCGCGGCGCGATCCACCACGCCGGCGGCCAGACCCTGGCCCGCGCCTACCCGCTCGGGATCGACGCCGAGCGCCTGCGGCGCGTCGCCGAGGAGTCGCCCGAGGTTGCCGAGGCCGAGCGCGAGGTGTTGGAGCGGCGCCGCAAGTACCTGATCATCCGGGTCGATCGCGCCGACCTCTCCAAGAACGTCCTCCGCGGCTTCACCGCCTTCGACACCTTCCTCACCCAGCACCCCGAGTTCCGCGAGCAGGTCACCTTCATCGCCCACCTGCAGCCCTCGCGGCAGGACGTGCCGGAGTACGCCGAGTACCTGGAACGGATCGAGGCGCTGGTCGCCGTCGTCAACCACCGCCATGGGACCACCGACTGGATGCCGATCGACCTCAAGATCTACGAGAACTTCCACGAGGCGGTCGCCCGCTACAAGCACTTCGACCTGCTGATGGTGAACTCGATCTTCGACGGCATGAACCTGGTCGCCAAGGAGGCGCCGGCGGTCAATACCCGCGACGGGGTGCTGATGCTCTCCGAGAACACCGGCTCCCACGAAGAGCTGGGCGATTGCGCGATCTCGGTCAACCCGTTCGACATCCAGGAGCAGGCCGACTCGATCTACCGCGCGCTGACGATGGACCCCGAGGAGCGGCGGGTACGGGCCCGCCACCTGAAGGAGATCATCTTCTCCCGCAACCCCGGCGACTGGGTCGACGACCAGCTGGCCGACATAGCCGAGCTGCGGGAGAGCGTCGCGTAGGGGCGGACCGCCCTGCATCAGCCGCCCGGAGCCTTTTTGCTCAGAGGGGGATGCGGGTTCCCAGCTGGAAGGCGGTCAGGGCGAGGACGAGGAGCTGGAGCGGGCGGTCGCGGGAGAGGGCGGCGAGGGGGAGGGCCCAGATCAGGTACCAGGGCAGCAGCCAGGCCGTGGCGAGCAGGAGGCCGAGGCCGGCCCAGGCCGCGGCCCGGATCCAGTCGCCGCCGCGCCAGGTCCAGGCGAGCAGCCCGGCGAAGAGCGCCCCGTATATAGAGAGCGCGGCGACGCGAGCCGCGTCGGGGTCGAGACCGGTGAGGCGGGCGAAGGTGATCGGCACGCTCATGTGGCTGCTCGCCCCCTGGTTCTCGCCGGCGAGGCCGAGGGCGTCGAGCCAGTGCCACCCGAAAGCGAGCCCGCCCGCGACCGCGACCGCCAGTCCGGCCACCGCGGCGCCCAGCACGAACCGCGCGACCCCGCCGGTGGGCCTCAAACCCGAATCGGGCTCGTGTCTTGGGCCCGTCGACCGGGAGCCGAGGAGGGCGAAGGGGGCCGAGAACGCGGCGGGCGCCTTGATCGCGGCGGCGAGGACGAGGGCGCCGCCGCCGCCCGCGCTCTCGCCGACGAGGACGGCGGCGACGCCGAGCATTGCCAGCAGCATCGCCAAGCCGTCGTTGTGGGCGCCGCCGACGACGTGGACGAGGACCAACGGGTTGAGCGCGACGAAGGCAGCGGCGCGGACCGGGTCGACGCCGCGCGCGGGGGCGAGGCGGAAGACGATCGCGGCGAGGCCGAGGGTCGCTAGCGCCGCCAGCCCCTTCAGCGTCGCGACCGCGGCCGCGACCGGGAGCCAGGCGAGCGGGTAGGTGAGGAGCGTGAACAGCGGCCCGTAGGCGCTCGTCGTCGCGGTCCACCGCACCTCGGCGAAGGCGGGATCCGACGGCGCCGCCGAGGGCGGATGGACGTAGGGGTCGAGCCCGTGCACGACGCCGAGCCGGGCGTAGTCGACGTAGCTCCAGACGTCGTGGGAGAGAAGAACCGGGGCGAGCGCGAAGCCGAGGACGAGGATGACGATCAGGCCCCGGATCGCCCTGCCGCCGATCGCGGGAGCGGCCGCGAGGACGGCGAGGTATGCGAGGAAGCCGGCCCAGACCAGGGCGAAGGCGACCCCCGGGTCGACGCTCAGCTAACCACCCTCGACGCCGTCGCTCGGCGAGCTGCCGCCGACCCCCGTCCCGCCGCCGACCCCGGCTTCGCCGCCGCCGGACGGTGGCGAGGGGGAGGGGTTTGACGCCGGCGGGACGTACGGTTCCTGGCCGACGCCGGGCGCGTAGGCGTTGGGGTCGTAGCCGCCGACGTATTCCTGCCCCGGCAGGGTGCCTTCCTCGCCTTGCTTCGCGGTGCCCTTGACCGAGTCGTCGGCCGGCCCGGCCGAGGTGAACTGGCCGTAGAAGGGCGCCCAGCTGATCGGCGTCTTCGGTTCGCTGAAGGTCTCGCAGGGGATTTCGCCGTTGGAGTAGACGGAGTTCCAGATTTCCGCCGGGAAGGTGCCGCCGAAGACCTCGATCCCGTGGACGCTGGTCATTTCGATCTCGTTCGATTCCGGGTAGCCGACCCAGACGACCGTCGACAGGTTGGGCTGGAAGCCGGCGAACCAGGCGTCGGTGAGGCGGTCGGTGGTCCCGGTCTTCCCCGCCTGGCCCTCGCAGCCGGTGTAGGCCGCCGTCCCGGTGCCTTCGGTGATGTTGTCGTGCAGGAGCCTCGTCACCTCGTAGGCGACCGCTTCCGAGACGACCCGTTCGGGCTTTGCCTTCTCGGGCTCCTCGACGCGGCCGCCGGGGAAGACGACGCGCCGGATCGCGACCGGGTCGCGGTGGATGCCGCCGTCGGCGAGGGTCGCGTAGGCGTCCGACATCTCCAGCGGCGAGACGCCGATCCGCAGGCCGCCGATCCCCTCGGCCGGGATCCCGTCGAGCGGGCTCGTGATCCCCATCGATTTCGCGGTCGCCGCGACCCGCGCCGGGCCCGACGTCGAGGTCGAGCTGGGCGAAGACGGTGTTGTCGGAGGCGACCGTCGCCTGCTGGAGGTTGACCGAGCCGAGGTAGCCTTCGTCGGCGGTGTGCACTTCCCAGTGCCCCCAGTGCGGCAGGTCGAGGTCCAGCGGTTTCGACGTGTAGTAGGTCGTGTAGGGGTCGATGCCCTCCTTCAGCGCCGTCGTCAGCACGAAGGTCTTGAAGGTCGAGCCGGGCTGGCGATGCCCCTGGGCGGCGAGGTTGAACTGGCTGTCGTCGTAGCTCGAGCTCGAGACCATCGCCCTGATCTCACCGTTGCGGGGGTCGATCGAGACGAACGCCGAGGAGGGGTCGGTCGAGTAGGGGAGGGTCGATTGCATCGCTTCGAGCCCGACTTCCTGCAGCTTCGGGTCGATCGTCGTGTAGACGTCGAGCCCGCCCTGGCGGACGGTGTTGACGCCGTAGGATTCGATCAGCTGGTCCTCGACGTAGTCGAAGAAGTAGGGCTGGTCGTGCTGGAAGAAGCTCTGGGAGATGTCGAGGCCGAGCCCGCGCTGCTCCGCCGCCTTCGCTTCGCCGTCGGAGACGAAGCCGAGTTCGGCCATCTTCGCCAGCACCTCGTTGCGCCGCACGCGGGCCCCGGTCCCGTTGAGGATCGGGTTGTATTCGGTCGGCGCCTGGGGCAGGCCGGCGAGCAGTGCGCTGCGGGCGAGGTCGAGCTTCCAGACCGGGCGCGAGAAGTAGATCTTCGAGGCGGCCTGGACCCCGACCGCGGTGCTGCCTTCGACGGTCCCGTATGAGGCCGTGTTCAGGTACTGGCCGAGGACTTCCTTCTTCGAGTGGCGCTCGGAATACTCTTCGGCCAGCTTCGCCTCGATGATCTTGCGTTCGACGTTCTCCTCGGGGTCGGGGATGCAGAGGTTGCGGACCAACTGCTGGGTGATCGTCGAGCCTCCCTCGACCGCGGCACCGGCCTGGAAGTCCTTGACCGCGGCCCGCAGGATGCCCTCCGGGTCGACCCCCTCGTGCTGGTAGAAGCGCTGGTCCTCGATCGCGATCGTCGCCAGCTGCAGGTCTTCCGGGATCCGCCGGATCGCGACCGGGGTGCGGGCCTCGTCGGAGGCGATCACCCCCAGCTTGCGTGCCGTCGCCGGCGTAGAGGGTCGAGTTGCCGCCCTTGTCGATCGGTTTGCAGGAGGAGAGCGAGGGGGCGTTGTCGGCGACGTTGAGCACCCAGGAGGTGACGCCGATCGCGACAGCCGCGACCAGGGCGAGGACGGCTATCGCGACGAAACCCACCTTGCTGGGCAGGCCGCCGCGGCGCCGGTGACGTCGACGACTCCGCTGCGTCATCGCTCGAAAGGGTACTCAGCGCAGCCCGCGGCTCACGCCTGCGTGTCCCCGGTCGAGTGGTTGCGGACGATCCCCTCGACCAGCATCTGGTTGGGGATCACGACCGCGGTGTCGTCCCCGGGGTTGACGTAGGTGTAGGAGAGCGTCACGTCGGTGACCCGGCCGCTGACGTCTTCGAACTCGATCTGGTCGCCGATTTTGAACGGCTGGGCGACGGCCAGCTGCACCCCGGCGACCATGTTGGCGATCGTGTGCTGGGCAGCGAATCCGATGATCGCCGCCAGCACCGCGGTCGAGGCGAGGATGCCGGTCGCGAGCCGCTCGAGGTTGGTGAACTGGGCGATCGCGATCGCCGCGAGGACGATCACGACGATCAGGATCGCGAGCCGGCGGAGGAAGCGCAGCCTGGTCTTGGTCGAGCGCGAGACCTGTGAGACTGCCGGCGTCATGGAGGCCAACCTACCTGCCGCGACGCCCGACGGCGCGCCCGCAGAGGCCGTCCGATTCCCGTACTCCAACTGGGGCCCTTGGACGGCGTTGCTCGGGGTCCTGCTGGCGCTCGTGACCGGCGTCGTCCTCGGCGTCCCGGCGATCATTCTCGGGGCCCAGAGCGGCGGGGTCAGCGTCTACGAAGGGCACTCGCTGAGCACGGGCCGCTCGCTCGACGACGAAGACAGCAACGCCGTGGCGGTCGGGCCGGGAGGAGGCCTCGTCTACAGCGACACGGGCTCGAAGGTGGCGATCCTTGCCGGCGCCAACCACCTCGAAGGGTCGAAGGCTGGCTCCTTCGGGGACTTCGACGAATCCCTCGGCATCGCGACCGAAAGCACCGGTCGGATCTACGTCTCCGAGCCGGACGACGGCTCGATCGCGATCTACCGCGGCGGCGGCTCGCCGCGCCTCGAGGGCCACAGCCTCAGCCGCACGATCCCGGGCGACCTGAGAGGGGACTTCGAACCCCAACGGCTCGCCGCTTCCGCCGGGGTCGTCTATGCGATCGACGGCGGCAACGCGGAGGTGGCGAGGTTCACCGGTGACGGCGCCTACGCCGGTGGTTTCGACGGCTCCGGGGCGCCGAGCGGCGGCTTCGACTTCGACGCCGACGGAGAAGACACCGGCATCGCGGTCGGCCGCCCCACGCGGCACGGCCCAGGCGACGTCTACGTCGTCGGCGACCGCCCAGATGGCGGCTCGGCGGTTTGGGGGTTCAGCGCCGCCGGCAGGTTCCTCTGGGAAATGCCGCAGAACGGCAGGCTCGACCCCTGCGGGGTCGCGGTCGACCGCAACGGCCGGCTCTGGGTCGCCGATTCAGGCTCCGGGGCGGAGCAGTTTTCGGCCCCGTCCGGCTCTCGCCGCGCGCCGCGCCCGACCGGGAGGACCGCCGCCGAAGGCAGCCAGGTCTGCGGGCTCGCCTTCGCGCCGGGCGGCCAGATGTACGTAGCCAGCGCGCCGGAACTCCTGAGCACCGCTGCCAACATCGCCGTGCAGCTGGCGACGGCGCTCGGCTTCCTTCTCGTCCCCTTCGCGATCGCGGCGAGCCGCGGGGCGAGCCCGCGGGAGGGGGCCCGACGGCTCGGCCTGCGCAGCTTCCGCCCTTCGGCACTGAAATGGATGGCGGCCGCGGTCGGCGCCTACCTCCTCTTCGCCCTCCTCTACGTCGCGATCGTCGGCGAACCCCACCAGGAGGACATCGCCAAGGGATTCGGGGCGATCCCGTTCCAGGTCCTCCTGATCGCGGTCGCGGCGCCGGTCAGCGAGGAGGTCTGCTTCCGCGGCATGCTCTTCGGCGGCCTCCGCGAGCGCTTCCCGCGGATCCTGGCGGCGCTGATCAGCGGCGTCATCTTCGGCGCCCTCCACGCGCTGACGGGGATCAGCGCCGTGCCGCCGCTGATCGTGTTCGGCTTCATCCTCGCCCTCCTCTACGAGAAGACGGGCTCGGTGATTCCGGGAATCCTCCTGCACATGCTGAACAATTCCGTCGCCCTGCTCGGTCAGTAGCATCCGGCCCGTGAAACGGCTCCCGACCCTCGTCCCGGTCGCCCTCGCGATCGCGCTTCTCATCCCCTCCTCCGCCTTCGCGGGCCAGGGCAAGGCGAAGCCGCCGAAGCCGAAGGGCCCGCAGGCCTCGACCGTGAAGATCCACGTCGGCCATCTGCGCGGGGGCCGGGCGGAGATCATGAGCACCGTCCCCGTCAGCGGCTCGGTCAAGCCGTTCGAGCCGGGCCAGCGGGTCGATGTCACCTTCTACCTCAACGGCCACAAGCTCGAGTCGCAGCGGGCCCGGGTCCACGGCGGCAGCTTCCGGACCAAGATCCTCATCGATCAGGCCGGCAAGTACGCGGCCAGCGCCCACGTCGCGGCCACCGGCTCGCTGCGCGGCGACACCACGGTCCGCAAGAGCTGGCGGGTCGATTTCCCCGCCCTCCACCAGGGACAGTGCGGCGCCGTCGTCGTCGGCTTCAAGAGGGCGATCCACAAGATGGGCTACGTCGTCAACAGCGGCCACTGCTTCGGCGGCAAGACCGCCCGCGGGGTCCTCGCCTACCGCAAAGTCAACGGGATGACGCGCAGCTCGCGGGCCGGAAAGGGACTCGTCAAGAGCGCCTTCGCCGGGCAGGGCGCCTACAAGGTCCTTCACCCCGACGCCGGTGAACACCTCGAGGCGCCGCTCTCCAAGCAGGTGCTCGTCTTCGCCAAGGGCGACAAGCCGTTCGCGATCTACCCGATTTCCTCGGGCAAGCCCTCGACGCCGACAGTCACCGGCCACTTCCACTTCATCCGGACCGAACCGGGCTACAACTCGGAGGGCATGTACTACGCCTTCTACTTCTACGGCGGCTACGCGGTGCACGGCTACGCGGAAGTCCCGGACTACGCAGCCAGCCACGGCTGCATCCGCACCTTCATCTCCGACCAGCCGGAGATCTTCGAGCGCATCCACTACGGCGAGAGCATCTTCGTCTTCTAGGAAGGGACGGTCTTGATAGGCGAGCGGGCGCTAAGGGCAATTCTCGTCGTCATCTCGGCCTACCACGTCGTCACCGGGCTGATGGCGCTGGTCGCCCCCGACACCTTCTTCGACCAGATCGGCCACTACGGGATCGAGAACTCGCACTACGTCGGCGACGTCGGCGCCTTCATGCTCGCCTTCGGCGTCGCGATCGGGATCGCCGTCGTGCGGCCGGCCTGGCGCGCCCCTCTGCTCTGGCTCGGCGCCCTCTGGTACGGCTTCCACGCGGTGAATCACGCATTTGACACCGGTGAAGCGAAGAGCGAGGCGCGGGGCTGGACCGACACCCTCCTGATCGCCTTCGGCGGGTTCGCCTCGGCCTGGCTGGCCCGGGTCTCAGAACGGCTCCGGCGCGAGAGCGGGGAGGCGGCCCGATGAAGGTCTTCGTCGCCGGCGCCAGCGGCGCCATCGGCAGGCCCCTGATCCGCCAGCTCCTCGACGCGGGGCACGAGGTGACCGGAGTCTCGCGCCGGCAGGAGCGGGTCGACGAGATCTCCTCGGCCGGCGCCGCCGGAATCGTCTGCGACGTCTTCGACCTGCCGGCGTTGGAGGCCGCGGTGCGCGCGGCCGAGCCCGAGGTCGTGATCAGCCAGCTGACCAGCCTGCCGGAGAAATTCGACCCCCGCAAAATCGACTACGGCCCGACCAATCGGGTTCGCAAGGAGGGAGGAGGCAACCTGCTCACCGCCGCTCTGGCCGCCGGCTCCCGCCGCTACGTCACCCAGAGCATCGCCTTCCTCTACGCGCCCGAGGGGGACCTTGTCAAGGACGAGGAGGGTCGGCCCTTCACCGACGCGCCCCCGCCGTTCGACCAGGGCGTCAACGGGATGCTCGCCCACGAGCGCGACGTCCTCGACGCCGAGGGGATCGAGGGCCTGGTGCTCCGCTATGGGCAGTTCTACGGCCCCGGGACCTACTACGACCACGGCGGCTCGATCGCCAAGCAGGTCAAGAAACGGATGCTGCCGATCCTCGGCCCGGGGACCGGGATCGCCTCGATGATCCACGTCGACGATGCAGCGGGCGCGACGGTCGCCGCCCTCGACCACGGATCCCCCGGGATCTACAACGTCTGCGACGACGAGCCGGCGGCGCTGCGGGAATGGCTCCCGATCTACGCTGAGGCGCTCGGCGCCAAGCCGCCGCGCAAGGTCCCGGTCTGGCTCGCCCGCATCGTCGGCGGCCAGGGCGCGGTCCAGTTCGGCGTCCACCTTCGAGGCGCCTTGAACGAGAAGGCGAAGCGCGAGCTGGGCTGGGCGCCGCGCCACCCGAGCTGGCGCCAGGGCTTCCGCGACGCGCTCTCCTAGCCTCTCCTCCTAGGATTCGCGGCAGTGACCGACCTCGACAACGCCAAGGCCACCCTGCTCGAGGAGCTCCGTCGGCACTCGCTCGTGCTCGGCGAGGTGACGCTCTCCAGCGGCGCCGTCGCCCAGTACTACGTCGACGCCCGCAAGACCCTGATGCGGCCCGGGGGCCTCCTCGCCGCCGGCGAGCTGATCGCCGCCGCGGCCGTCGAGTCCGGGGCGACCGCCGTCGGCGGCCCGGTGATGGCGGCGATCCCCCTCGCCTGCGCGGCGATCGCCGTCCCCGCCGGCTCCGGCCTCGTCGGCTTCTTCGTCCGCAAGGAACGCAAGGAGCACGGCCTCCAGCACTGGGTCGAGGGTCCGATCGAGGCCGGCGCCCGCTGTCTGGTCGTCGAGGACACCGTCACCACCGGCGGCTCGACCGTCAGCGCGATTGAGCGCATCCGCGAGCAGGGCCTGGAGATCGCCGGGGTGCTGGCTGTCGTCGATCGCCTCGCCGGCGGCGGCGAGCGGATCGAAGCAGCCGCCGAGGCCCCCTACCGGGCGCTGGTCACGATCGACGAGATCTATCCGCAGCGTCCCGACCGTGACTGAGGACGGAGTCCCGGACGCCGGAGAGGATGCCGCGGCGGCGGCAGCCGAGGACCCGGGCCTCGGCCCCGACGCGGTCGAGATCCGAGTCGTCGCCTGCCTGATCGAGAAGCAGCGCACGACCCCCGACGTCTACCCGCTCTCGCTCAACGCCCTGCGGCTGGCCTGCAACCAGTCGACCAACCGCGACCCGGTGGTCGAGTACGACGAGGCGGCGGTAGTCGACGCCCTGCGGCGGCTGGCGCTGCGCGGGTGGACCCGGCTCGCGAGCGGCCCGGGGGGCCGCGCCCGCAAGTACCGCCACCTGCTCGACGACGCCCTCGGCCTCGACCCCGCCGAGATCTCCCTGCTCGCCGTCCTCATGCTGCGCGGCGCCCAGACCCCCGGGGAGCTGAAGCAGCGCAGCGACCGCCTCCACGCCTTTGCCGACCTCGCCGCCGTGCACGAGGCCCTCGACGGCATGGTCGAGCGCGGCCGCGTTCAGCGCCACCCGCGCCGGCCGGGCCAGAAGGAGGATCGTTACGAGCAGGTGCTCGGTGGCGGCGGAGCGGTCGCGAGCGAGAGCGCCGGCGACCGGGCGCCGGCGGCCCCGGCGCCCGCCTCGGAGGACCGCCTGGAGCGGATCGAGCGAGAGCTCGGCGAGCTGCGCGAGCAGGTGGCGGCGCTGCGGCAGGCGCTCGGCGAGTAACACGGGGGCGAGGTCGGCTGTAAAATCCCAGGGCCAGGAAGGGCGGGGCTCGTCATCAGCGGCCTGGAATCAGGGCGCACAAATTGGCCAAGTTGCCCTAGACTGCGGGACCGCATCCTGGCAGTGGCTGGCGTGTTGGGTTAGGTAGGGACTTAGGGACTTCGAACGAAACGGGAGGATTCTGAGAGATGCAAGCAAGGACGAGGCGACCTTCACCGGCGCTTGTGGTCGCGATCATCGCCTTGATCGCGTCGTTGACTGGTACTGCCTGGGCTGCATTGGGCAAGAACACCGTCGGCGCGAAGCAGCTCAAGTCGAAGTCGGTGACGACCGGAAAGATCGGCAATAACGCGGTCACCGGGATCAAGGTCGCGGCTAACAGCCTGACCGGTGAGGACATCAACCTCGCCCAGCTCGGAACCGTTCCCAGCGCCACCAATGCGATCAACGCCGGGAACTCCTCGACGATCGGCGCGGAACGCTATTCGGCGGCCTGCCCCGGCGGCACCACCGAGATCCGCGGCGTCTGCTTCGACCTCGCATCCAATGGCCCGGTCCTCGGCGTCAAGGCGGCATCCGACGCCTGCGCCACCAAGGGCGGCTACCTGCCGACGCCGATGGAACTCTATTCCGTCCGCAACGTGATCAACCTCGGTTCGGGGATCGGCACGGAAAAGCAGATGACCGACGATTACTACTCGAACAGCTCTGGCGGCAACTACAAAACAGTGACGGTCGACGGAACCGGGACGATCACCGAGTTCCCGAACGAGGGCCAGCCGGCGAAATACGTCTGCGCCTACGCACTGGTGAGGAAATAAATGAACAGCCCAATGAAGAATGTGATCCGGGTCCTGGCCGCGAGCTTCGCCGCCTTCCTGGTCTTCGCGGCCGTCGCGGCTGCGGAAACGACCAAAACCGAATACAAGGAATTGGTCGAACCGATCTGCAAGACCAACTCAGAAGCCTCTGACAAATATCTCAAAGGCGTCAAAAACCTGGTCAAGAACGACAAGCTGAAGCAGGCCTCGGAAAGCTTCACGAAGGCTGCCAATGCTCTTGAAAAGGCGCAGAAGCAGCTCGCCGCCGTCGAACAGCCCCCGGCCGACTCGGCGAAGCTCAACAAATGGCTCTCCGGGATCAAGGGAGAGATCAGCCTGATGCGGGAAATCGCCACGGCGTTCAAGAGCGGCAACAAAGGCAAGGGCAGTTCGCTGGCCGTCAAGCTGCAGCACAACGCGACGACCACCAACAACCAGGTGATCTCGTACGCGTTCAAATACTGCAAGATCGATCCCTCGAAGTACACCTAGGCCATGAAGAAACTCATCTCACGCAAGCGGGGCCTGGTGGCCCTGGTGGTGGCCCTGAGCCTGAGCTTGGTCGCCGTCGCCAGTGCCGAGATCGGCTCGAGCGGAAACATCCTGATTTCCTTCCACGGCAGCATCGCCCCGGTGAAGCTGCCGCGGAATGAAATGGCCCCGGTCGGGGTCCAGATGGGAGCCAAGATCAAGACCAAAGACGGCGAAAAGCCGCCTCGGCTCTCGGAAATCATCCTCGACATCAACTCGCACGGGTTGATCGACAACAAGGGACTGCCGCTCTGCACGCTCGGCAAGCTCCACAACTCGTCGGCGTCGCGGGCGAAAAAGGTCTGCGGGGACGCTGAAATCGGCCACGGCAACGTCACCTCACGGGTGGGGCTGCCGGGACAGGGCGAATTCTCGACCAACGGCCCGCTCCTGGCCTTCAACGGCCGTTACAAGGGCAAGCCGGCGATCCTCGCCCACGTCACCTCGAAGGGCACGCTCTCGATCACCTACGTGATCATCTTCGTCGTCAACAAGACGAAGGGCACGTACGGCACCTCGCTGGTAGCGAAGGTCCCGCCGATCGCCAGCGGCTCGGGCTACATCTCGGCGTTCGACCTCTCGCTGAAGCGGAAGTACACGTTCAAGGGCGAAAAGCGCAGCTACGTCTCCGCTTCCTGCCCGCTGCCGCCTGAAGTCAACATCGCCAGCTTCCCGTTCGCCCGCTCCACCTACGTCTTTGACGATGGGACCAAAGTCTCCAGCGTCCTGCAGAGGGAGTGCAAGGCCAGAGGGTAGGGGTGTTGCGAATCTCCACGAGGATGCTCTGCGCAGCGGCGGCCATCGGCCTTGTCGCGGTCTTCACGCTCAGTGCTTGTGGAGGGGGAGATGACGGTTCAGATCAGGGTTCGGAACAGGGTGGGACGACGAATGAAGCGCTGCCTACGACGGAACATGGCCTCAGTCCAGACGCGCCGATCAGCAAGGTGCTGGCGCAGCAGTTCCCGAAGCCGGAACCGACCGAAGGGGCGCCTCCGGGGGCCGAGCGCTACATCGAAGCCGGGCAGAAGGCCTGCAAGGGCAAGACCCCGAGCGAGGTGCGGGACGAGTTCATCGAAACTGCCGCCGGCCTCAACGAAGGCCAGGAAGCGATGCTCAACGAACTCGACAAGTTCGAAAAGCAGGCGCGCACCAGTCCAGATTTCGCAGCCGGCCAGCTCGCGGCCGGCGTCTATGAAGCGACCCTGCCGGAAAAAGAGGCTCGAAGCGGGTACCAGGGTTGTGTCTACGAGCTTGCGTTGCAACTACGCCGGGAAATCGCGGCCGGCAAGTAGCCGGACCGCGTTGCAGGTACTTACCGACTACGAAGGGACAAGGAGAGCAAGTTGAGTCGAATTCGCAAACATAGGATCAGGGCGGTGGCGCTGCTCGCGGCCGTCGCGGCGATGGCGCTGGTCGTCGCCGCCAATGCCAAGCCGATCATCGTCAAGTCCGGGAACCTCGAAGTCACGTTCGAAGGCGGCGCCACTCCGAAGGCGCTCCCGAAGAAGGGCTCGGCGCCGATCACGCTGACGCTAGCCGGCAAAATCGCGACCACCGACGGCACCCACGTGCCGGCGGCGGAAACGATCTCGCTCGACTTCGACAAGGCCGGCTCGCTGATCACCAAGGGCCTGCCCTCATGTTCGGTCGGGGACCTGGAAAGCACCCTGACCGCGCAGGCGAAATCGGTCTGTGCCAGCTCGCTGATCGGCACCGGAACCGTCACCGCCGACATCGCGCTGCCCGAACAGGCGCCGTTCGGCGCCAGCGGCCCGCTGCTGATCTTCAACGGCAGCAAGGGCAACAAGCAGTCGCTGATCCTCCACGTCTACGCGAAAGTGCCGGCGCCGACGACCTTCGTCGTCCCGGTCGCGATCAGCAAGGCCCACGGCAAATTCGGGACCAACGCCTTCATCAAAGTCCCGAAGATCGTCAGCGGCGCCGGCTCGGTGACGAGCTTCAAAGCGAAGATCGCCAAAAAATTCAACGTCGGCAGCAAGAAGTACAGCGTCATCAACGCGGGCTGCCCGACGGGGAGCCTGTTCGCTCACGGCGACTTCAAGTTCGTCGGTGGCGCCAAGCTGAGCGGCGACATCACGGTGCCCTGCACGCCCAAGGGCTAGCAGCGCGTCCCGTAGCTCGGTAGGTAGGTACCGCCGCGCCACGCCCCTTCGGGGGCGTGGCGCGGTTTTTTTTGTGCGCCGCGGTCCGCTCAGCCCGTCTGCTCGGTGGGGCGGATCAGGATCTCGTTGAGCGAGACGTGCCAGGGACGGGTGACGGCGTAGGCGATCGCGTCGCCGATGTCGGCTGCCTCGAGCATCTGCATGTCGTCGAAGCGTTCCCGCACCTGCTCCCTGACGCCATCGCGGATGTGGTCGGTGAGCTCGGTGGCGACGGCGCCCGGCTCGACGATCGTCGAGCGCACGTGGCGTCCCGCGAACTCCTGGCGGAAGGACTCACTGAAGGCCCCGACCCCGTGCTTGGTCAAGTTGTAGACCCCGGAGCCGGAGCGGGCGATGCGGCCGGCGACGGAGCTGATGTTGACGACGTCGGCGCAATTGCGCTCGGAGTCCTCGGCGGCGGAGAGCAGATGCGGCAGCGCCGCGTGGGTGGTGTTGATCAGCCCCTTGAGGTTGAGGTCGATCATCCGGTGCCACTCCTCGGTCGGGGCATCCTCGATCGGGCCCAGCAGCATCACGCCGGCGTTGTTGACGACGATGTCGAGCCGTCCCAGCTCGTCGACGGTGCGCCCGACCGCGTCGATCGCCTGCTCTTGGTCGGTGATGTCAGCTTCGATCGCGAGCGCGGTGCGGCCCTCGCCGCCGATCTCGGCGGCGAGCCGCTCGAGCCGATCGAGGCGGCGGGCGGCGACGGCGATCCGCGCTCCCTGGGCCGCCAGGGCGTGGGCGGTTGCCTCGCCGATGCCGCTGCTGGCCCCCGTGATCAGGGCCACCGTCCCGTCCAGTTTCGCCGCCATCCCTGATCGCATTCCCCTTTGGCCGATCTCACAAACCGCGAGCCGCCGGCGTTTCTTCAGAGTACGACCGAGGAAGCCTGGAACATCCTGGAGGACGACCGATGAGCCGACCGACCGAATGGACGATCTACGAGAGCCCGCTGGGCCCTCTGACCCTGAGCGGCGGCCCCGCCGGGATCAGCGGCGTCGGGTTCCCCGGACGGCGATCGCCTCGCCTCGAGAACGCCCGGCGCGCTCCGATGGAGGCCGCGGTGGAACAGCTCGAGCAGTTCTTCGCCGGCGAGCGTCGCTCCTTCGAGCTCGCGCTCGACCTCGACGGGACCCCGCTGCAGATGCTGGTCTGGTCGCGCCTGCTGGAAATCCCCTATGGCGAGACCGTCAGCTACGGCGAGCTCACGGGGCGGATCGAGGAGTCCGCCTTTCCGGCCCCGCTCGAGCCCTATCGCCGCGTCCGCGCCGCCGCCGCCGAGGTCGGCCGCACCCCGACGCCGATCCTCGTCCCCTGCCACCGCGTGATCGGCGCCGACGGCTCGCTGACCGGCTACGGCGGCGGCCTCGAGAGAAAGCGTGCCCTGCTCGACCTCGAGGGAGAGCGTGCGGCGGGGGCGCGTCAGCTGGCGCTGCTCTGAGCTAGGCCGAGCGCTTGCGGTAGGAGATCGAAGGCGCCACCAGCGCGCGGAGCTCGGCCAGCAGCCGGGCCGAGAGCTCGCCGGGGTCCTCGTCGGGCCGGGGCTGGCCGCCGGCGGGGTCGAAGAAGGTGACGCGAAGCTGCGGCCGCCGTGGGAAACCGGTCAGGTCCGAGGTCCCCTCGATCGCGACCAGGCTTACGTGAGCCTCGGGCACCTCGAGGGCGAGGCGCCCGACGCCGCTGCGGGCCCGCAGCACCTTCCCGCGCGAGCGGGTGCCTTCGGGAAAGACGCCGATGCAGGCGCCCGCCCGCAGCGTCTCGATCGCCCGGGCGAGGGCGTTGGCGTCGCCGGCCCCGCGCTCGATCGGGATCTGTCCCATGCCGTTGAGGATCGGGGCGAGCCCGCGGACGTCCCAGAGCGTCGATTTGGCAAGCGCCCGGATCTGGCGGCGGCGGCGGGCGGCGATGCCGACCATGATCGGGTCCCAGTGGCTGTCGTGGTTGCCGACGACGAGCAGCGGCCCACTCGCGGGCAGGGTGTCGACCCCCTCGACCTGCAGCCTTCCCCAGCGCGCGACGGGGCGGTTGAGGGTCATCGCAAGGCCGTAGGTGCGGGTCCGCTCGCGCATTGCAGGGAGTTCTATTGGTTCGCGGCCGGCGCGGCCCTCCGATAGCGTGCCCGTGATGCTGCGCCCGACCGCACCGCGCTCACTTTTCGCCGCCCTTGTTGCGACAGCCCTGCTCGCCGCCGGCTGCGGCAGTGACTCCGGGACCGAGACCGCGAGCTTGCCGTTCGAACCGCACGCCGCGCTGAAGGCGGTGGGGGGAACGGTCCGCACCGACAAGCCCGATTTCGTCATCGACGTGACCGCGAGGCCGGGAGACGAAAACATCCGCTCGGTCGCGGTCAACCTGCCCCCGGTGGTGCTGATCGACTCGACCGCGCTCGGCGACATCTGCGGGAAGGGAGAACTGAGCTCGAACGAATGCGCCGAACACAAGCCGGTCGGCTCCTCCCACGTCCTCAGCCCCGCCTTCCAGGGCGCCCTCACCGGGCCCGTCTATGCCGTCTCCGGGTTCGGCCAGCTGCCGCGCCTGATCTACCTCCTCAACGGGCCCGCCCACGTCCGCCTCGAAGGCCGGGTCGTCTCCAAGGGAGGCCGGATCCAGGCCGGGGTCGACGACGTCCCCGACACCCCGCTGAAGACCTTCGAATTGAGGATCAACGGCGGCAAGACCGGCTACCTGATCCTCAGTCAAAACATCTGCAAGGGCGACCCCGTCGCCGACGGCAAGTTCACGAGTCAGGGCGGTCAGATCTTCACTGAGAAGATCCCGCTGACCGCCGAATGCAGCTAGCGGCGCGTCGCGGCTGAAAAGACGCCGATGCCGCGGTCAGGATTCCCTGCGAGTACCCGATCCGTCCCGTCAACTCCCAAGGAAGGCGCAATGGCCACCAGAAAAAAACCTGTCAAAAAAGCGGCGAAAAAAACGAAAGCAAAAGCGGCGAAAAAAGCAAAACGCGTTAAAGCTAAAACGGCGAAAAAAGCCACGCGGGCGAAAGCCAAAGCAACTAAAAAAGCCGGCAAAGCGAAATCCAAAGTCGCGAAAAAAGCCAAAAAAGCAAAAGCGAAAACCAAAGCCAAAGCGACGAAAAAACGCAAAGCCGTGAAAAAAACCAAAACTCGCGCCAAAGCAAAAAAAGCCGCCAAAAAACGCAGGCGCTAGCCCTGGAGACGCCGCAGGAGGCGCTGTCGGCGCTCCTGGAGGGAAACTGCCGCCACCGGGACGGTGGGCGCGAGCTTCGCGACCACGCCTCGCTCGGTGAGGGGATCGCGCGCGAACAGAGGCCCTTCGCCGCGGTCCTCTCCTGCGCGGACTCGAGGGTCTCGCCCGAGCTCGTCTTCGACGTCGGCCCCGGCGGCGTCTTCGTCTGCCGGCTGGCGGGGAACGTCGCCGATCGGGCCGCGGTCGGCAGTCTCGAGTACGGCGTCGCGGAGCTCGGGGTGAAGCTGATCCTCGTGCTCGGACACAGCGGCTGCGGCGCGGTCGGCGCCGCCATCGACGTGGTCGAGCGGGGAACGAGCTATCCGGCCGCGACCCACGGGGAGATCGGCGCGGTCCTCGAGCCGATCATCCCCGTGGTCCGCTCGCTCCCTCGAGGCGAGCGCGATTCCGAGCGCTGCGTCGCCGCCAACGCCCGGCACGAGGCGCGGCGGCTGGCCGGGCTCGATCCGATCATCGCCCCGCGGGTCGCGGCGGGTGAGCTGGCCGTGGTGCCGGCCGTCTACGAGATCGGCAGCGGCCTGGTCTCCGTCCTCGATTGAGCCCGGCCGCCGCCGCTCGGGCTAGAGGCTGACCTCCAGCCCCGGTGGGTCGTACTTGCTCGCCAGCCGCGCGAGGGTCAGGGCTCCAAGCATCAGGCCGAAGTCCCGCAGCGCGATGTCGTAGTAGGCCGAGTAGGTGAGCAGGTTGACGATGATGCCGCCGAGCCAGGCCGCGACGACGTAGGCGCCATAGCGGGGCTTGAGCGCCACCGAGATGCCGGCGATGATCTCGACGATGCCGACCAGGTGCATCGCCGTCGAGGCGCTGCCCGGCACGATGTCGTTGATCCACGGGGCGAGGTAGGTCTCCCAGTCGACCATCACGTTGAAGAACTTGTCGAGGCCGAAGAGGATCGGCGCGACGGTGAAGGCGATACGCAGCAGGAGAAATGCCTGGTAGGCGGGGTCGCCCTTGAGGCGTTCGCCGAAGGTCGGCGAGCTCAGGCCGACCTCGCGCGGGTCGAGTGTGGCTGTGGTCGTGGACATGGGACCTCCGTCGTTGGAGTGGTTTGCGTGTCCCGTGTTCAGCGTCGGGCCCGCCGCCGCTCTTACCGACGTCCGGCGATCGGTAAGGATCGTCCCGACGCGGTCGCTAACAATGCATGGCAGCCGCGACGATGACGATGCCGACAGAGAGCCCAGCCGAGGAGCCGCTCGAGCCAGCCGACGACGCCTCACGGCTGTGGCTCGAGGACCTGCGGGGCGACGGGCAGAGGCGGGACGCCGCGGTCGTCGAGCTGCACGCCCTGCTCCTGAAGGCGGCGCGCTTCGAAATCGACCGCCGCCGCGCCTCGCTCGCTCACCTTCGCGGCGGCGACTTCGAGGACCTCGCCCAGCAGAGCGCTGACGATGCGCTGCTGGCGATCCTGAGAAAGCTCGACGACTTCCGCGGCGAGAGCCGGTTCACGACCTGGGCCTACAAGTTCGCGCTGCTCGAGGCGGGGGTGAAGGTCCGCCGGCGGGCCTGGCAGGGCCGCGAGATCCCGCTCGAGGAGGAGGCCTGGTCGGTTCTCGCCGACGGTGCGCGCTCCGCCGAGGGACGGGCCGAAGACTCGGAGCTCTTCGAGGCGCTCCGTGTCGAGCTGCAGTCGAGCCTGACGGCACGCCAGCGCGAGGTCCTCGTCGCCGTGACTCTGAACGGGGTTCCCATCGACGTCCTCGCCGAGCGCCTCTCCTCGACCCGCGGGGCCCTCTACAAGACCCTCCACGACGCTCGCCGCAAGCTTCGCGACGCCCTCGCCGACCGCGGCTTTCAGCTCGACACGGATCGAAAGGAGACGACATGAGCAGCGACCGGAGCCCAGACGCGGGCGGGCGCGAGGAGATCCTCTCCAGGGTCCTCGGCCCGGGCACCCCCGAGCTCACCTGCGAGGAGTGCTTCGAGCAGCTCGACCGCTACGTCGAGCTCGGCCTCGCCGGCGCCGACCCCGACCGTGGGGTGCCGGGGATGAGGGCGCACCTCGACGGCTGCCCGGCCTGCGCCGAGGACCACCGCAGCCTCCGCGACCTGGTCGCCGCGGATTCGTCCGGGCGGTCGGGGTAAGACCCGACGTCCGCCGGACGCTAAGTCCGTTGTGACGCTCGAAGGGCTGCCCAGACCGGACGAACTCGACGTCCTCGCCGATGGCGTCGGCGAGCCGGATCGAGCCGCGGCGGAGCTCGCCGCGGCTCAGCTCCTGACCGCGCTCGGCGCCGATCTCGAGTCCGACGGCCTGCGCGAGACGCCGCGGCGGATGGTCGACGCCTACGTCGAGCTGCTGACGCCGCAGCCGTTTCGGGCGACGACCTTCGCCAACGAGGAGAGCTACGACGAGCTGGTGCTCGTGCGGGCGATCCCGTTCCACACACTCTGCATGCACCACGTCCTCCCCTTCCACGGTGTCGCCCACATCGGCTACCTGCCCGGGGAGCGCATCATCGGTCTCTCCAAGCTCGCCCGCGTGGTCGAGATGTTCGCCCGCGACCTCCAGGTGCAGGAGCGCCTCACCGTCCAGATCGCGAACTGGATCCAGGAGTGCCTGGAGCCGAAGGGGGTGGGCGTCGTGCTCGAGGCTGAGCACCTGTGCATGTCGCTGAGGGGCGTCCAGAAGTTCGGCGCGACGACCGTGACCTCGGCGCTGCACGGCCAGGTTCGCGACGATCCACGGACCCGGCAGGAGTTCCTCGCGCTGACCAAGGAAGCGGCCGGCTGAAGCCGCAGCCGTCGCGCCGAGACGGCGGCGCTTCCAAATGAAAACGTGACGGTCGTGGTCTGGTACTGGTGTATTCTGGCTCGGACATGGCGCTTCCAGATCACCTCATGCCGGCTGCTGTCGGCACCGAGCGGATCTCCCAGGAGGTGCTGAAAGAACACCAGCGCGAGCGGGTGATCCGGGCCGCGATCAAGGTCTTCGCCAAGCGCGGCTATCAGGGGACGACCGTCGATCACCTCGTCGCCGCGGCAAAGATCGGGGTGGGCAACTTCTACTCGCTCTTCGACGGCAAGGAGGAGTGCTTCCTGCTCGCCTACTCGGCGGTGGTCGATGCCGCCCGCGAGCGGGTCGAGGAGGCGCTGCCCACCGACGGTGATTGGCCGCACCAGGTCCGCGCCGGGTTGCAGGCGGTGCTGGAGATGATCGAGGAAGAGCCCGCGCAGGCGCGCCTCGCCCTCGCCGAGGTGCAGACGGCCGGCCCCGCTGCGCTCGAGCGCTACCGCGAGACGATGGACTCGATCGAGCCGCTCCTCGCCCGGGGCCGCGAGCTCAGCCCGATCGCCGAGCAGCTGCCGCCGCGCCTGGAGGAGGGCCTCGTCGGCGGCCTTGCCTGGTTCCTGCAGCAGCGAATCCTCAGCGGCGAGTTCAAGGGCGCGGCGGCGCACCTGCCCGAGGCGCTCGAGATCGTCGTCGAGCCCTACCTCGGTCCCGAGGCCGTCGCCGAGCTCGCCGCCGGCGCCTGAAACAAGCCGGTACCGAAAGCGAATCACGCGTGCACCGAGTTCAGGCCGAGCGCTATCTTGCCCGCCATGGGTAAAGCGGGGGACAGCGGGGAGGTGCCGCCGGGCCTGGCACGGCTGCCTCCCGGCCGCCATGGCCTCTCGCGCGACTTCGTCCAGCAGAATCAGCGC
Organism: uncultured Solirubrobacterales bacterium; assembly: GCA_963795295.1. GTDB lineage: Bacteria > Actinomycetota > Thermoleophilia > Solirubrobacterales > 70-9 > VRUE01. Next base: position 436,009 of record CAWCHE010000001.1, on the reverse strand, counting down.
GATCGTCTCGCCGCCGGGGTGATCGCCACCGTCGCCGCCAACGGCTACCACGACACGACCATCTCCCGCATCGTCGAGGCCGCCGGGCTTTCCCGGCGCACCTTCTACACGTACTTCAGCTCCAAGGAGGAGTGCTACCTGGCGACCTGGGAGATGATCGCCGAACATCTGCGAACCGCGGCCGCCGAGGCCGCCGAGGCAGAGGAGGAATGGCCGCCGCAGGTCAGGGCGAGGCTTGAGGCGGTGCTCGAGGCCTTCGCCGCCAATCCCGATCTCGCCCGTTACATCCTGATCGCACCGACCCAGGCGGGAAACGAGATCGCCGCCCGCTATAGGGAGGCGATGGTGAGGACCCTGGCGCAGCTGACCGAAGGCCTCCCCGACGGCGACGACTCGATCCAGCGCCCTTCGCCCGCCACCGAGCAGGCGCTGATCGGAGGCACCGTGGCCCTGATCGTCAGAGAGGTCGACGAAGGCAGGGGCGGGAAGCTGCCCAAGCTCCTGCCGGAGCTGACCGAGGTCGTGCTCTCGCCCTACCTGGGCCGTGAGCGGGCGGCCGCGGTCGCCGGCGGCAAGTAGAGCCGCGCGGCGCCGGCCCAGCATCCTGGGGCTAACCTTCGAGCGTGGCTCAGCGCGCGGCATCGGCTGAGGATGGGGACCTCGATCGTGTTCATGGGGCGATGGTCGACCTCGTCCTCGAGCGTGGGCTCGAAGCCCTCAGCCTCGAGGACGTCGGCGAGCGCGCCGGGATCCCGGCCGAGCGGGTGCGGTCGCTCTATCCGAGCGTCGAAGCCTGCTATCTCGGCGCCTGGGAGGAGATCGCCCACGGCTTTCGCGACCGCTGTTTCGATGCGATGAAAGGGCCCGGGATCTGGCGCGATCGCCTGCGGGGGGCCGGAATGGCCGGGGCGCAGTGGGTGAACGAGCACCGGCGGGAGATGCGCTTCGGCGTGGTCGAGATGCAGACCGCCGGCGAGCTGGCGCAGACCTTCATGGCTCAGTTCATCGGCGAGTTCGTCGACCTGATCGACGAAGGGCGCCAGGAACTCGACGACCCCGACTCGCTGACCCGCTCGACGGCCGAAGGTGTGGCCGGGACGATGGCGGCGGTCTTCGCCAGCCATCTCGGAAAAGACGCCGAGAGCGAGGACGTCCGCGACTGGGTCCCCGAACTGATGTATTTCGCGATCAGGCCGTACGTCGGCAACGAGGTCGCCACGGAAGAGCTTTCGAGGCCGCGTCCCGGCAGCTGAGCTGTAAGCGCCCGGGTGCTGGTAGGTTGCCGAGGGCCTGGTTCCTAAACAGGAAAGGACCCGATCACGGTGACAGTGGACTGCCCATCGGCGCTGATCGCGGCCATCGCCGCCCTGATGATCGCCGCCGTGCACGGCATCGCCGGCCACAGATGGATGAACGCCCAGCTCGGCTCCGTCGACCTGCGGCCCACCCCGATCTCAGAGCGCCTCTTCGGGGAGCGCGAGGTCACCTGGCGCGTGGTCGGAGTCGCCTGGCACGGCCTCACCGTCCTCTTCCTCGGCTCCGCCGCCGTCTTCCTGCTGACCGCCTTCGGAGCCCTCGAGAGCCGCGACCTCCTCCGCTTCGTGGTGATCGACCTCGTCGCCGTCCTCGTCGTCGGGCTGATCTACATGGGCGGGGTGATCTTCGGGGAGAAGACGCTTGACGCCTTCCGCAGTCCGGTCCCCCCCTTCTTCACGGTCGCGATGGTCGCGATGATCGCCTTCGGCTGGATCGCGTCGAACTCGGTCTAGCCATCAGACGCCGAGCTGTCGGTCCCGGGCCGATGGCGCTGGCGATACATGACCGCACCCACCGAGATTGCCGCCAGGACAGCGATCACGATCAGGATCGGCACCAGCGGGGAGTCACCGTCGTCTTCTTCTTCCTGACTCGCGCCGGCTGAAGCAGCACTTTTGGCCGCATGCGACTTCGCCGGGGCACCCGAGTCGGCGCTCTTCTCGGAGTGATGGGCCGCCTGGACGGGTGAACCGCCGCCGCCGCCTTCCGGCTCGGGGCTGCCGCCGCCGTTCGAAGAGTCATCGCCGCCGCCCGTGCCGCTGTTCGCGGGTTCCGATGCAGGCGCACTCTTCGGGTTTGAAGCCGCCGGGAGGCCCGCTCCCTTGCATGGGCTGGCCCCGCAGGGACTGGGAGTCGCGTCCTGGTACTGGGTCCCGCTCGAGTCGGCCTCCGCGGGCACCGGAACCCAGGTCACGGCAAGCAGAGCAAGAGCCAGCGTTGACACGATCACGAGGAGTGGTCGAGCTGAAGACGAGGCAAGCACGTGTGACGCCCTTTCCAGTCGCGTGTGTGGTCGCTACAACCGCCTCGGAAAGAGATGTTGCGGCCGTGGTGCAATAACCACTGGTACGAAATCCCACGCGTCGGACGCCGCGGAGGAAACGCCCCGAGCAGGATTCGAACCTGCGACCTACTCCTTAGGAGGGAGTCGCTCTATCCAGCTGAGCTATCGGGGCTTGCGGGTCTGCTTCGGCCCCTCGGCCAGGGTCGTAGCGGGCCCTCAGGAAGGATCGTACCCGGGAGTACGGGGCGATTCGGAACGAGCTATTTGACGATCGTGAACGCGACCTTGATCGGTTTCGCCTTGCCCTTCGCGTTTTTCGCGGTCAGCGTCGCCCGGTACTTGCCGGGCTTCAGGGCGCGCTTGCCGATCCGGCCGCTGAAGGCGATCGTGTTGGGGCCGGCGTGGAGATGCGCGCGCGTCAGGGTGCCGGGTTTCAGCGGGCCGGCACCGCTCGAGAAGGCGATCGTGACCTTGGCCGGGGCCGCCAGCGTGAATTTGAACTTCGTGCCGACTGGCGCCTTCGCCGTCGCGCTCGCCATCGGCCCAAGACCCGAAGCGGTGAATGCCCTGCCCGCCGGCGCGGTCGCCCCGGCGCCGACGCGGAAGGTGGCGTTGGTCAGCGTCGCATGACTCAGGTTCGGCACGACGAGCGGCTGCACCTCGACGTTGTTTAAGGCCGCGCCCGACTGGGTGTTGTCGTCGCGCACGAACAGGGCGACCTGGTAGGTGCCGGGCTTGGCGAACGTGTGCTTCGGTTTGGCGGTGCTGCCGTCCGCGGTGGCGTCGCCCCACTGCCAGTCGTAGGACGCGATCGTCCCGTCGGTGTCGCTGGATTTGCTGCCGTCGAAGGAGACCGATTCCCCGGCGAACACCTTGGCCGGGGAGAAGGTGAACCGCGCCTGCGGGTACTGACCGGCGATGAAGAAGTCCTCGCTTGACTGGGCGGTGTGCCCGAGGCTGTCGGTCACGGTCAGGGTGACGAGATTCGTTCCCTGCTTGGTCAGGAGATGGGCGATACGCGGGCCTGTGGAGTCCGCTGAGCCGTCGTTGAAGTTCCAGCGGTAGCTGACGATGGGCTGGTCGCCGTCGCTGGCGCTGCCGTCGAACGAAGCGGTCGACCCTACGAACGGCGCGAAGCCGCCGTTGCCGAGCCGGATCACCGCTTTCAGCGGGTGGGCGGCGCCCGGGTAGCGGGCGATGTAGCTCGCGCGCTCGTCCCCGCCCGCCGTCGTGAAGTTGCCGCCGACGACGACCTGACCGCCGAAGTAGGTCACGGCGTTTCCAGGCCCGGGCAGCGGACCGTTGCCGGCTCCGTCGGAGCCCAGCGGCGCCCAGCTGAAGCCGTTGAACCCGGCGACCTCGTCGGCGGTCGGGTGGCCGTCGGCGTTCTGGAAGGAGCCCGTTACGAACAGGTTCGACCCGGACGTGACCAGCCCGTTGATGAATGCCGTGGCCGGGAGGTACCCGTCTGTCCCGGCTTTGTTTGCGCCCACCGCGCTCCAGGCGCTGCCGTTCCATTTGGCGACGTGGTCGGCCTGCGCGATGCCGGCGATGTCGACGGAGTCGCTGCCGATGTAGACGTTGGTCCCGTCCGAGGTGATGCTGCGGGTGATGTCGTCGACCGCCCCGGCCAGCATCGCGTGCCAGGTGCCGTCGAACATGGCGACGTGGTCGGCGTTGGGGATCCCGTCGATGTTGATGAAGCTCCCCGCGGCGTAGAGCCGGCCGGCGGAGTCCGCGGTCAACGCCAGGACCGAGCTGTTGATCTCATCGCTGGCGCTGGCCACCGTCGCCGAGGGAGTACCGGTGTCCAAATCGCAGGCGACGAGCTTGTCCGCCGCGGCAAGGCCCGCGCCGTCCGCGAAGGCACCGCCGATGTAGATCGTGCGGCCGATGATCTGCAGCGCCATGACGTTGGCGGTGATCGGCGCGCAGACCGATTTCCAGCTGACGCCGTCCCAGGCGGCCACGAAGTCCGCGGCGTCGTTGCCGCCAGCGTCGGTGAACTGCCCTCCCACGTACACCTTGCCGGTGGCGCGGTCGACGGCGATCGCGTCGACCCCTCCGTTGAGCTTCGGCGCTCCTATCGAATGCCAGGCGCTGCCGTCCCAGCGCGCGATCGACGCAGCCGACGTGATGCCGCTCGCGCTCGTGAAGACGCCGCCGGCGTAGATCGAATCGGGAATGGCGCCGTAGTGGGCAACGGTTGAGAGCGCGTCGACGCGGCCGTCGAGTGCGCTGCCCGAGTTGCCGGCCGTGCCGAGGTGATCCCAGCCACCGGGCCCGGTCGAAAGCGCGGGTGTCGCGACGACCGTCAGCATCACGAGGGAGACCGTGAGGCTCAGAATCAGTCGCGCTGGCCAGGCTCGGTACGTCACGTCGCGCTTTCGTTGCGTGAGGCGGAAACTGCTCGGGCGTCCTGCTGGCGCACGGCCACGAATCGAGCGGGTCCACACCGCGACGGGGCGTCGGCTCGATGCTACCGCAGCACTTGATGAGCTCCTCCAGGCGTCCACCCTCGCCGCGGCCGGGTCTCGAGAACTGGTCCTCCCGAACCCATTGTGCTGCGCCGAGTTATCGGCTTCGATGTATCAGCACTGTCAGTTAACTGCGAGGGGTGGAGGAGATATGAAGCGAGCTCGTATGCGTCTGGTGGGGGTCCTGGCGGGAGCCGTCTCGATCGTGGCCGTCATCTCACTGATCGCGGCGGGCGCCTCGGCGGTCACCGTCCACGCCGGCAACCTGCTGATCAAGATCAGCGGCCACACCAGCCCCAGGGCCCTGCCGAAGGACAGGAAGGCACCGGTCAGCTTCACCGGCAGCGCCTCCCTCGCGACCAGCGACGGCACTCACATCCCCGCCGCTCTTGGCACCCGGCTTCTGGTCGACAAGCACATCGGCCTCGACACGACCGGGCTCCCGACCTGCTCCCTGGGCGAGATCCAGGCCCGGACTCCGTCGCAGGCGATGGACGCCTGCGGCGACGCCCTGATCGGCAAGGGAACGTCCACCGCCCAGGTGCAGTTCCCCGAATCAGGCGCCTTCGAGGCGACGGGGCCGCTCCTCGCCTTCAACGGGCCTTCCAGCGGCGGCGGCGGATATGGCGGCGGCGGCTACAACGAGCAGCTCTACTACGTCTACGCGAAGGTGCCGGTGCCGACGGCCCTGATCGCGGTCGGCAAGGTGACCAAGGCAAGCGGCAAGTACGGCTACTCGATCACGATCACGATCCCGGAGATCGCCGGCGGCGCCGGCTCCTTCAGCGCCGCCGACTTCACGATCGACCGCAAGTGGACCTACAAGGGGAAGAAGTACTCGTTCCTCAACGCCGAGTGCGCGAACGGGCACTTCGACGCCCAGGTCGAAATCGCCTTCGGCAACGGCTCGAGCCTGAAGGGCAACGTCGTCAACGCCTGCCGGTCGCTGGCCGGATAGCTAGCCCTTCGTTCGGCCCGCGCCTTCGTCTTCGAGCTCCCTCTCCAGCCGCGCCAACCACTCCTCGGCGTAGGCGAGGAGGTCGGTCGAGAGGCGCGCGGCCACGGCGACGTAGCGGATCCCCCCGGCTTCGGCGGCCTCGGCCTGGGGGACGATCGTCCCCCGCAGCGCCTCTTTTTTCTCACCGTTGCGCTCGCGCAGGCGACGGATCAGCTCGAGCTGGTCGCCGGGCTCGGCGAGCGCATCGGCCATGAACAGCTTCAGCATCGCTTCGTCTCGAATCTGAACCGAGGGAACCCTCTCGGCATTGAGCCAGGCGCTCAGCGCCGACTCTCCCTGCTCGGTGATCGAGTAGGCGGATCGCGCCCGGCCGCCCTGCGGATCGCTGCGGCGGCTCAGCAGGCCGCCCTTCTCCAACCGCGCCAGCTCCGGATAGATAAGGGCCAGAGAGGTCGGCCAGAAGTTCTGCGTCGACTGGTCGGCGATCTTCTTGATCGCGTACCCGGACCTGAACCCGAGTCGAACCATGCCGAGCACCAGGTACGAGGTCGGCGAGAGCTTGATCGCAGCCGGCTGATGCATCAGCGGTGTCATATCGCATCCCGCCGAGGTACGTGAGGTCGCCCTCGGGAACGTGTCATAATTTGCTGTCACATGGGAATGGCGCCGGAAGCCGAGGGGACGGCTGCGCCGACCGGGATACGGTGACTGCATGCTGACCAGCCACGAGGAGCCATTCCGTCGGCTCCAGAAACTAGAGGCAATTGCGACAAAATCAGGTGTTCTTTGGGAACGCCCGTTATTCTCCTACGATGCGCGTACTCCCCGGCCAGGCTTCACGACTGGCTCCAGGCCCGAAACCGGTCACCCGCGACCAGGCGCCCGCCGACCAGCGCCGGCGCATCCTCGTCGCCGCAGCGGACCTGATCGCCAAGCGCGGCTACCACGGCACCACGATCGAGTTGATCATCCGCCGCGCCAAGGTGGGGTACGGAACCTTCTACAAGAACTTCCCCGACAAGGAGGCATGCCTGATCGGCATCTTCGACGCCTCCGGGGAGGTCATCAAACCGACGCTGCGCGAGGCCTGGGAGGCCGAGGAGGGCACCTGGGCCGACCGCGTCGCCGCCTCCCTCGCCGCGCTCTTCGAGCTGATCGTCGAGAACCCGGCGCCGGCGCGTGCCTGCCTGGTCGAGTCGCTGACGGCGGGCCCGGCGGCGATCGCCCGTTACGAGCAGGCGCTCGCCAACTTCGACCCCCTTCTCCGTCCCGGCCGCGAGGTGAGGGAGAGCAACGTCGCCCTCCCCGAGACACTCGAGGCGACCCTGGTCGGCGGCGTCTTCTGGATCGCCTACCAGCGGCTGATCGTCGGCGAGGCCGACAAGCTGATGGCTCTCCTGCCGGAGACGATCGAGCTCGTCCTCAGCCCCTACGTGGGCGAGGACGAGGCGGTGCGGGTCGCCAGTGAGCACGGCGGCCAACTGGCCGAGCAGGCCTGACTCCGAGCGTGACGGCATCGAGGCCGCCCTCGTCGCGAGCGTCTGCGAGCGCGGCTTCGCCGAGACCACGGTCGAGGCCGTCTGCGAGCGCGCCGGCGTCGAGCGCGCCGCCTTCGAAACTCACTTCGCCGACCTCGAAGACGGCTACGCCCAGCTCTTCGAACGGGGGGCCAACGAACTCCTGAGCGCGGCCGCCGCCGCCTTCGCCACCGAGGCGGACTTCGCCTCTCGGATCCGCGCCGTCGCGCACGCCTTCTACCGCTTCCTGGCCGAAGACCGGAACCGCGCCCGCTTCCTCTTCGTCGAGATCTTCTCGGCCGGCGAAAGCGCCCAGCTGGCGAGGGACGAACGGATGGACGGGATGTATGAGCTGATCGACCAGGGCCGGAGCGAACTGGGCGAGTCCTCTTCGATGTCTCGCGCGACCGCCGAGGCGATCGGCGGCGGCGTCCTGCACCGGATCCGGGTCGCGATCGAAGAAGACGACCTCGAGGGGATCCGCAAGCAGATCCCGCAGCTGATGTACGGCGTCGTCCTGCCCTACAGCGGCTCCGAGCAGGCGATGAAGGAGCTCAGCATCCCGCCGCCCCCGCGGCTGGGATGAGCGTGCTTATATCCTGGCGCGGTGACTGAGGAGCAGCTGGGTCCCCTGCCCGCGGGTCGTCATGGGCTCTCGCGAGAGCAGGTCGTCCTCAACCAACGGGAGCGGCTGATCGGCGGCCTCGCCGAGGCCGTCGCCGAGCACGGCTACAACGCGGTCACCATCACCCACATCACCAAGGCGGCCCAGGTCTCGCGGCGGACCTTCTACGAGAACTTCGAGAGCAAGGAGGAGTGCTTCCTCGCCGCCTTCGAAGTCGTCGTCGACCACGTCCGCGAGCTGATTGCCGCGGCGGTCGAGCCGATCGAGGACTGGCCCCACGAAGTGATCGCCGCATTCCGCGCCCTGCTCGGCTTTCTCGCGGCGGATCCTGACCTGGCGCGCCTCTGCGTGGTCGAGTCGCTGACCGCCGGGCCCGCCGTCGCCGAGCGATTCCAGCAGACCATCTACGGCTTCATCCCGCTCCTCGAGCGCGGCCGCAGCGAGCGCCAGAGCGACCGTCCGCTGCCGAAGTCGACCGAGAGCTCGTTGATCGGCGCGCTGGCGACGCTCACCAGCCGCTCGATCATGGCCGGCGACGCCGAGCGGCTCGACAAGCTCCTGCCCGACTTCACCGAGTTCGTCCTCACCCCGTACGTCGGGCCCGAGGAGGCGCACCGGCTCGCGGCCGAGGGCGAGGCCGGCTGAGCGCGAGCTCCCGGCTCAGTCGTAGAGGCTCTCGGAGGCGAGCTCCTGGGCGCGGCGGCTCCAGAGCTTCACCCGCATGAAGATCTCGTCGCCGTAGCCCTCGAGCGCGTCGAGGGCGAGGAGCGTGAAGCGCTCGTTGGAGATCGCTTCCTGGTCGACCGTCTCTCCGTCGAGCTCGGCGGTCGCGGCGACGGCGGCCTGCTGGAGCGGCCGCCCCCAGACCATGGTGACCGCGCCGGCGCGGCCGTTCTCTCCCCGCCAGCGGCCGATGACGTCGTCGTTGAGGTCGATCTTCCAGTCCGGATTGTCCTCGGCGAGGACGTCGGTGAAGTCGACCTTGGCCCGCAGGTCGGTCGGGTCGCCCTCCTCGGGCTGGACGTAGGAGACGTGGCCGAAGAGCTCGAGCTCTCCCTCGGGCCCCTCGGCGCGGGTGCTGCAGGGGACCCAGACGCGCCCGCCCCAGGCCCGCTCCGGGAACCAATCGAGCTCGCCCTCGGCCTCGATCCCGTCGGGGAGCTCGGCGAGGTTGTCGCAGGCCTCCCTGAAGCTGGCGCCGATCCGTTCCGCGAAGCGACCGTGGGGGATCCCCTCCTGGGTGCTGTCGGCTAGGAAGTGCGGGATCGGCCGCGGGTTCGGGGTCACGCCCGCACCCTACCGAGGGCCCGTCAGGCGGGAAGCGACTCGCGCAGGTCGGCGGCTGCGCGCTCGGGCGGGTAGATGTTGATGTCGATCCCCGTGGAGAGCTCGAAGCCGGCCTTGATCGAGAGCCGCGGCGCGATGTCGATGTGCCAGTGGAAGCCCTCCGCGCCCCGCGGCGCGGTGCGGACCCAGAGGTTGAGCTCGGGCGGGCCGTCGAAGCGGGCCGCCAGCAGCCGCATCGCGCTCGCGAGCATCGCCGCGCCGGCGCCGTCCTCGCCGAAGTCGCCCGCCTCGGCGCGCGGCACGATCCGCAGCTCGAAGGGCGAGCGCGACGCCCAGGGGCAGATCAGCGCCGCCTCGTCGTCGATCGCCACCAGCCGCTCCTTACGGCGCACCTCCTCGACAAGGATGTCGCTCAGCAGCCCGCCGCCGGCGGTCCGTTCACGGTAGGCCCCGGCGCGCTCGCGCTCGCGCGCGACCGCGGCCGGCACGAAGGGCAGGGCGTAGAGCTGAGCGTGGGTGTGCTCGAGCGAGGCACCGGCGCCGCCGCCCTCGTTGACGATCAGCTGCACGTAGGCGGCGTCGGAGTGGGCTCGCATCCGCGTCCGCCAGGTATCGACCGCGGCCGCCACCTGTGCGTCGTCGAGTTCGGCCATCGCCGTCGCGTGCTGGTGCGCGTTGACGATCACCTCGTGGGCGCCGCTCGCCGGGCGCGAGGAGAAGAGGTCGGGCTCGCCGGCCCGCCGCGAGGCGAGCAGCGGGTCGCCGCCGCTGGCGAAGGCCCCCGCTTCGGCCGCCTGGCCTCCGCCCGCCGGCTCCTCCGCCTCGCCGCCCAGTGCCGGGTAGAGGTTGGGGACGACCCGCGTCGTCCAGCCCGGCGTGTCGGGCTCGCCGCCCTGCGGCCGCGTCGCGTAGACCTCGGGCGGCGTGCGGTCCTCGCGGCCCTCGCAGAACGGACAGGTATCGGCCTTCTTGCCGCGCTCGGAGTCGCTCGAGCCGAACTGGTCGGGGCGCTCGGCCCGCCCCGGGGCGAGGATCGTCCGCAGCCCGGTCAGCTGGTCGATGCGGATCTCGGGCGAGCTCAGGACCGCGAGGGGGGGAGGTCGTCGACGTCTGGAACCGGCGGCTCTGCGGGCGGCGGCGGCGGCCGTTTGGCTTTGCTGCCGCCGGTCTTGTGATCGGCCCGGCCGATGAACGGCTCGAGCACGTCCATCGGCAGCGGGAAGACGACCGTCGTGTTCTGGTTGCTGCCGATTTCGAGCAGCGTCTGCAGATAGCGGAGCTGCAGCGAGGCCGGGTTGGTGCTGATGATGTCGGCGGCGTCGGTGAGCTTCTGCGCCGCCTGGTACTCGCCCTCGGAGTTGATGATCTTCGCCCGCCGCTCGCGCTCGGCCTCGGCCTGGCGAGCGATCGCCCTCTGCATCTGTTCGGGGATCTCGACGTCCTTGATCTCGACCGCGGTCACCTTCACGCCCCAGGGCTCGGTCGACTCGTCGATGATCTTCTGCAGCTCTTCGTTGAGCCGCTCGCGCTCGGAGAGGAGCTGGTCGAACTCGGCCTTGCCGAGCACCGAGCGCAGCGCCGTCTGCGAGATCTGCGAGGTGGCTAGGAGGAAGTTTTCGACCTCGGTGATCGCTTTCCGCGGGTCGATCACGCGGAAGTAGGCGACGGCGTTGACCCCGGCCGGGACGTTGTCGCGGGTGATCACCTCCTGGGGCGGGATGTTGAGCGTCACCGTCCGCAGGTCGACCTTGACCATCCGGTCGATGAACGGGATCAGCAGGATCAGGCCCGGCCCCTTCTGGGCGATCAGCCGACCGAGGCGGAAGATGACGCCGCGTTCGTACTCGCGGAGGATCCGGACCGAGGCGCCGAGCGCGATCAGCCCGAAGATGATGAGGATGATCAGGATCCCGCCCAGCGCTGCCATCAGCCTGCTCCTTCCTCGGAGGTTTCCGCGGACGGCGAGCGCGGCCTGACCACCAGGGTCAGTCCCTCGATCGCCTCGACGACGACTCTATCCCCTGGCCGCGCCGCCGCGGTCCCGTCGGCAGCCGCGCGCCCGCCAGAGCGCGCCGTCGATCCAGACCTGGCCGTCGGGGTCGAGGCTCGTGCGCACCTCCGCCGAGGAGCCGACCATCTCCTCGGAGCCGGTCCGGACCGGCTCGTCGCGATGGGCGGCGATCACCTTGCGGGTGATGAAGTAGGTGCTGAGCCCGCTCAGGACCCCGAGCGTGATCAGCGCCGGGCCGATCCAATCGCCGTCGCTCGAGTTGGAGTCGAGCGCCAGGATGCCGCCCGCGATCAACCCCAGCACGCCGAGGCCGGCGAGGATGCCGCCGGTCGGCAGCAGCAGCTCGGCGGCGAGCAGGGCGACCGCGACCAGGGCGACGACGACGAAGGCTTCCATCGCCTTCGATTATCCGCTTTCGCATTCGCCGGCGCCGCCGATCGCGTAGGCGCGGATGTCGGCGTCGATTTCTCCCTGGTTGAAGTACTGGCCCTGGTGGAGGAAGCAGCGTTCCCCGCTCCTGTCGTAGTAGGCGGTGTCGGGAAGCCCCCCGAGAGCGTCGAGGCTGTCGAGGACGTCCTTATCGGGGTCGGCGTAGCTGGGGTAGGAGACGGGGGCCTCGGTGAGGAAGGTTTCGGCCGCGTCGTCGGCGTCTTCGCTGTTTACGCCGAGGAAGGCGACCCGCTTTCCGTACTTGGCGGAGAGCTTCTGGAAGCTCGGGAACTCCTCGCGGCAGGGGTGGCACCAGGAGGCCCAGAAGTTGACCACGACCGGGTAGCCATGGAGGTCGGACAGCCGCTGTTCGACCGCTTCCTTGCCGCCGGGCAGCAGCTCGTTCGCCTGTTTGTGCAGCGCCGCGAGGGTCGGGGGCGAGCCCGCCAGGGCCTTCCCGTAGTCGGGATGCTGGCCGCCGTAGTCGCCGCCGACGGCGGAGCTGCCGCAGCCCGCGGTCAGGGCCAGGAGGCCGGCGGAGATGCAAATCAGGACACGTGCTCGCACTGTCGCCATCTCGGTGTTTACAATACGAAAGTACGTTTGGCCCGCTTGGAATGCGGGTCCCCTGAGAGCCCCGGGAGGAGTCCAACCTTCCGGAACCTCTGTCCAGTTGCCCCCGGCGGGCGAGCAGCTTGCGCGCCGGGTACGGAACCCAGAAGCCGCAATGGCCAAGACCAGCGACGTTGCCGCGAAAGCGGCTGTTCCTTCAGGCGCCGATATCGAGCGTGCGGCGGCGTTCGCCCGCGAGCCGCTCCTGCTCGACGGCGAGGGCCCCGAGGCGCTCGCCCCGGGGACCGCCCGCCGCTCGGCGCTCGACGCCGCCCTGGCCGAGATCGACGCCGGGGCCGAGGAGCCGTCGATCCAGTGGCGGCGGGACTTCTCGCTGCTGCTCGGCCTCGAGCGGCTGCTCGCCGACGAACCGCCCAAGCTCCTCGACGGCGCCGAGCTCAACCCTCACCAGGTCGACGCGCTCTCGGGAACCCTGACCGAGCTGATGGCCGAGCAGCAGGTCACGGCCGAGAACGGCCCCGCGGTCGAGCTCGCCGAAGGGGAGATCGAGGACGAGGAAGAAGACGAGGACGCGGCGGAGGCGGAGGCCGACGCGGAGGAGGAGCCCGAGGACGACGAGGATCTTGAGGATGAGGACGACGAGGAGGACTCGGAGGACGGCGGGGACTCGGACGACGAGGACGAGGACGAGGACGCCGAAGACGAGGACGAGGAGGAGGCCGAGCCCGAGGCAGAGGAGAACGAGGAGCTCGCTCCCGACGAGGAGCCGCAGGACTGGGAGGAGCCGGCCGCCGACGAGGACAGCGACGCGGTCGCCGAGGCCCCGGACGACCCCGGCGCCGAGCGCCGTTTCTGGTTCGAGCACGCGACCGGCGCCGGCAAGACGGTCGCCGCGGTCGGGTTCATCGAGGCCTCGCGGACCGGCGGCATCCTGATCCTCACCCACCGCCGCAACCTCGTCGATCAGTTCATCGGCGAGATCTCAGATCGCGGCTACAAGGAGCGCCTGCGCCCGCCGCTGATGGACGGCCGCGACGACCCCGACGGCCCGGTCACGGTCGAGACCTACCAGTGGTTCGTCCGCAACCACAAGAAGGTCTCGGACGCCTACTCGATCGTGATCTGCGACGAGGCCCACACCGCGCTCGGCGAGAAAACCAGCGCCTGCATCCGCGCCTGGCCGGGGCCGGTGTTCATCGGCATGACCGCGACCGGGGCGCTGATCGCCCGCCACGTGGCCGACCTCTTCCCGACCCAGACCTCGCGCTTCGACCTCGCCCAGGCGGCTCGGCGCGGCGTCATCTCGCCGCTGCGCTGCATGCGGATCCCGCCCGGGCCCGGGGTGCGGACGATCGCCAAGGTGCCGCTGCGCAAAGGCGAGGTCGACCAGGACTTCGACCAGGAGGAGCTGGCCGCGCTGCTCGACCAGGCGCCCTTCAACGTCGCCATCGCCGACCTCTACAAGACTCGCTTCAACAAGGTTCCCGGCGTCCTCTACACGGCCGGGGTCCAGCACGCCAAGAACGTCGCCAAAGCTCTGCAGGACGCGGGAATCGTCGCCCGCGCCGTTTCCGGCGAGACGCCCAAGCGCGAGCTGGCCGAGATCCTGGCCGGATTCGAGCGCGGCGAGGTCGACGTGCTCTGCAACGCAATGCTGCTCGCCGAGGGCTGGAACTCGCCGCGGGCGACGATCTGCATGCACCTGGCGCCGACCGCCTCGCGCCGGATCTACCAGCAGCGGGTCGGGCGCGTCACCCGTCGGGCCCCCGGCAAGGAGGCCGGCCTGGTGATCGACTTCGTCCACCCGGCGACCACCCACGACGAGACGATCGTCACCCTCCACAGCCTGCTCGACCGCGACGTTTACCGCGGCGGCGCGATCGTCGTCGGCCCGGTGCGCCGCTCGCGCGGGCGGCGGGTCCGCGTCGAGCGCCGGATCGTCCCGGTCTCCGACGTCGAGGAGCGCCGCATGGAAGTGCTCGAACGCGAGATCTGGCGGATCGCTGTCGAGAACCTCGACTACCCCGAGCAGCACGCCTGGGCGGCGCTGGCTGGGGCCCGGGTCACCCCTCAGGGCTGGCGCCGGGCGCGGGCGATGCTGCAGGGCGAGCGCACCAAAGAGCTGCGCCGGCGCTTCCTGCTCACCTGCGTGCAGCGCAACCGCAACTCGCAGCTGCGGCTGAAAGCCCTGACCGAGATCGCCGACCTGCGCGACCCCGAGGCCTTTGACGACGCGATCGACATCGTCGGCAGCTGGAGCCGCGACGACAAGCGGGCGGGGACGAAAACACTGCTGCAGGCGCTCGTCGACAAACGGATCGGGCGGCGCGACCAGGCCCAGGCGTGGGTCTGGCGCCTCGCCTCCTACACCCGCGACCTGCACGAAGAGTATGCGGTGCAGCGCTGGCCGGAGACGAAGCGGCTGCTCGGCCTGCTGGTCAACTCGTCCGGGCGCGCCCACGGGCGCAACGCGCGGCGCCTGGTCCACGCGGCCCGCAAACAGGACCGCAGGCTCGCGGTGGCGCTGCTCGCCGCCTCCGTCTCCCACACCCCCGAGGGCGAAGAGGTCCTGCGAGGGGCGCGGATGCGGATGGCGCGGAAACCCTCGGCGATCGCCCGCGAGCTGCTGCGCAACTTCCCCAAAGGCGGAAAACGCCGGCGCAAACGCAACAAGCGCAAACGCAAGGGCGCGGAGGGCGGCAAGGGCGGCGGCTCCCGCAACGGCCAGGTGAAGAAGGACGCCGAGGGGGAGACCCCGGAGGTCGAGATCTCGAAGGTCGAGGCCTCAGAGGCGGAGGTGGACCTCTCCGGCCCCGAGGGCGACGCGGTCGCCGCCGGCGACGATGACGACGAGGCTGCCGCGGTCGTCGACCCCGTCGGCGACGCCTGATCCGTCCCCCCAGGCGATCTCGCGCCCGCGAAGCGCGTCGCGCCGCCGCCACTCGCCGAGTATCCGCTCCTCGTCCGCAGTGACCCACTGATCCAAGCTGGCGCTGAGAGACCTGACCGCGGTCAGGAGCGACCCCCGTCCTTCCTCATCTCGGCCGAACAGCGAGGTCGCGGTCTCGCGCAGCTCGGAGGGGAACTCGTCCCGCTCGATCACCAGGTTGAGCCCGACGCCGATCACCGCCCAGCCGTCCTGCGGCTTGGCCTCGATCAGCACCCCGGCGAGCTTGCGTTCTTCGACCCAGACGTCGTTGGGCCACTTGATCCGGCACTCGATCCCAGGCCGCAGCGCCTCGGCCGCCTCGCAGACCGCCAGGGGCACCGCCAGCGGCAGAAGTAGGTGCCGCTCGTCGAGCGGCCTCAGGATCGCCGAGTAGAGCAGCGCTCCCCTCGGCGGGGCGGTCCAGGTGCGCCCCTGCCGCCCGCGTCCGTCGCTCTGCTCGTCGGCGGTGAGGACGGTCCCGTGCGGAGCTCCCGCTTCGGCCAGCTCGCGGGCGCGGGTGTTGGTCGAGTCGGTGAGGCGGAGGTGGCGGTGGGGGTTGCCGAAGGGCGCCATGCTCAACGGCGGGCGTCCTCGAGCAGGGCGGCGACGAGGCCCTCGATGTCGTGGCGCTCGGCTTCGACCGCGACCTCGAGCCCGGCCTCGCGCGCGGCCTCGCTCGTGACCGGGCCGATCGAGACGATCCGGGCCTCACTCGGGAAGCGCTCGCCCAAAGCCTCGGTCAGGTTGCGCACGGTCGAGGAGGAGGTGAAAGTCACGTACTCGGCGCCCAACGCGGCCTCGATCGCGCTGGGGTCGGGCTCCTCGCGCACCGTCTCGTAGAGGGCTAGGTCGTCGAGCTCGGCGCCGCGCCCTCGCAGCCACTCGGGGAGGACGTCGCGGGCGTCGGCGGCGCGGGCGACGAGGATCCGCTTCCCCTCGACCTCCAGCGGCGAGAGCGCCTCGATCAGGCCCTCGGCGACGAAGCGCTCGGGGACGATGTCGGCGGCGACCCCGTGGCGGGCGAGCGCCCGCTCGGTGCCGGGGCCGATCGCGGCGACAGTCGCGCCGGAGAGCGCCCGCGCGTCGAGCCCGGCCGTCGCCAGCGCCTCGAAAAGCAGATGAACGCCGTTGGGGCTGGTCAGGCAGACCAGCGCGTACTCGGCGATCGCCGCCGCCGCCTCCCTCACCTCGGGAGCCTCGAGCCGCGGCTCGATCCTGATCGCCGGCAGCTCGACCACCTCCGCGCCGAGGTCGCGCAGGGTCCCGGCGAGGCCGCTCGCCTGGGCGCGGGCGCGGGTGACGACGACCCGGCGTCCGTGCAGCGGCCGGCGCTCGAGCCAGGCGAGTGCCTCGCGGCGGTTCACGACCTTTCCGACGACGATCAGCGCCGGCGCTCCGATCCCCTCGCGCTCGACCTCGTCCGCCAGCGTCCCGAGGGTGGCGAGGACCGTGCGCTGGGCCGGCATCGTCCCCCTCTCGACCGCCGCCGCCGGCTCCTCGGGGTCGCGCCCGGCGGCGATCAGCGCCGCGGCGTTCTCGGCCAGCCGTTTGACGCCCATGTAGAAGACGAGGGTGCCCGGGAAGGCGGCCAGCGCCTCCCACTCGATCGCCGTCTCCTCCTTCTCAGGGTCCTCGTGGCCGGTGACGAAGGCGACCGCGGAGGCGTCGTCGCGGTGGGTGACGGGGATCCCGGCGTAGGCGGATGCGGCGACGCCGGCGGTGACTCCGGGGACGACCTCGAACTCGACCCCGGCCGCCCGAAGCGCCTCCCCCTCCTCACCGCCGCGGCCGAAGACGAAGGGGTCTCCGCCCTTGAGCCGGACCACGCTCCGGCCCGCGCGGGCCGCCTCGATCATCCGCGTGCCGATCTCCTCCTGCGGGACCGACGGCTTCCCGGGCGCCTTGCCGACGTAGACGAGCTCGGCGTCGGCGCGGGCCCCGTCGAGAGCGCCGGCCGGGATCAGCCGATCGTGGAAGACGACGTCTGCGGCGGCGATCAGCTCCAGCGAGCGGGCGGTCATCAGCCCCGGGTCACCGGGCCCCGCCCCGACCAGGTAGACGACGCCGGCCCGCGCCGTCATCGGCCCGCCCCGGGCCACTCCTCGGCGCGGTCGAGGATCTCGCGGGCGCCGGCTCCGAGCAGCCGCTGGGCGAGTTCGGCCCCGAGCAGGGTCGGCTCGGTCGAGTCGCCGTCGATCCGGTCGCGGATCCAATCGCTCCCGTCGGGCAGGCCGACGAACGCCTCGATCCGCATCGTGCCGAAGCCGGGTTCGGTCCCGTTCGGCCTCTCGCCGGCCGGGGGCTCCGTCCTCGCCAGCACTCCCAGCGGGCTGTTGCAGGTCGCGCCGAGTAGGGAAACGACGGTGCGCTCGGCGGTCAGCTCGCGCAGCGCCGGCCCGTCGGTGATCGGCTCGACCAGCTCCAGAGTCACCTCGTCCTCGCTGCGGGTCTGGAGCAGCAGCGAGCCCTGGCCCCCGGCGGGAGTCATCGAGCCCGTCGCGAGCGTGAACGAGGCCTCGCTCTCCCGCCCCAGTCTCCGCAGGCCGGCCTGCGCGAGGACGATTGCGTCGAGGTCGCCCTCGGCCAGCTTGCGCAGCCGGGTGTCGACGTTGCCGTGCAGATCGCCGACCTCGAGGTCCGGCCGCGCGGCGAGCAGCTGGGCGCGGCGGCGGAGGCTGGCGGTTCCGACCCTTGCTCCCTCGGGGACCTCCTCGAGCGAGGAGCCGACGCCGATCCAGGCGTCCGCCGGGTCCTCCCGCGGCGGCACCGAGGCGAGCATCAGGCCCTCGGTCAGCTCGGCCGGGACGTCCTTCGCCGAGTGGACGCCGAGCTCGGCCTCGCCGTCGAGTAGCGCCCGCTCGACCCCGCGCACGAAGCGCGCCTTGTCGGCGACCTCCCCGTCAGAAGCGACCTCAACCAGCTCAGCTCCGCCGAGCATCTCGGCCACCTGACGGGCCTGGGCCAAGGCAAGCTTGCTGCCGCGTGTGGCAATTCGAAGCATCAGGGCGTGTGAGGGTCGAACCCGGTAGGGGTGGAACGTCTTGTACTTTTTGGGCGTCCACCTTGCGGCGTCAGCAGGTTCGTTTCCATCCAAAAAGTTAAGTGGAACCCCTGCCGGGATCGACCCGCCTCAGCGGGGTCACCTTCGAAGCGCCCTCCGCTTCCTCCGGCTGCGTCTGGCCATCGAGTCCGAACAACTCCCGCAGGGCGCTGACATACAGGTAGGCCTCGTCGCTTCCAGCGCTTCGCTTCATCCGCAGGGTCGGCTCGTGCAGGAGGCGCGAGGCGATCGCCTTCGCCATCGCGTCGAGGCGCTCGCGGTCGGCGTCGGAGAGGCTCTCCCAGCGGCCGTCGTTCTCGGCCAGGACACGGCGCACGACCTCGTCGCCGCGCTCGCGCAGCGCCGCGATCGTCGGCACAACCTCGAGCGAGGCGAGCCAGCGGTCGAAGCGGTCGAGCTCGGCGCCGAGGATCGGCTCGGCCCGCCGCGCCTCGGCTTCGCGGCCGCTGGCGTTGCGCTCGGCGATCTGCTGGACGTCGTCTAGGTCGTGGAGGCTGACGCCGGGAATCTCACGGCAGCTCGGCTCGACGTCGCGCGGCACCGCGATGTCGACCAGCAGCAGCGGGCGTCCCCCGCGGCTCGCCATCACCGGTTCGAGGCCGTCGCGCTCGACGATGTGGTGGGGCGAGTTGGTCGCGGTGACGACGATGTCTGCTTCTTCGAGCTGCGCCGGCAGCTCCTCGAAGCGGACCGCCTCGCCGCCGAAGCGCTGGGCGAGGCCGATCGCCCGGTCGTAGTGGCGGTTGGCGACGAAGACCGTGGAGACGCCGCGGGCGACCAGGGCCTTGGCGACGAGCTCGGCGGTCTCGCCGGCGCCGACCACGAGCACCCGCCGCTCGCCGAGGTCGCCAAGGGTCCGGCGCGCGAGCTCGACTGCGACGGAGGGGATCGAGAGCCCGCGCTCGCCGATCCCCGTCTCCTCGCGGACCCGGCCGCCGGCGGCGAGGGCGCCGCGGAAGAGCCGGTTGAGGATCGGCCCGGTGCCGCCCTCGACCAGCGCCAGCTCATAGGCACGCCGGACCTGGCCCTGGATCTCGGCCTCGCCGACGATCATCGAGTCGAGCCCGGCGGTCACCCTGAAGAGGTGGCGTGCGGCCTCGCTGCCGCGGTGCGAGTAGAGGTGGCCGAGCAGCTCGGTGGGGGGGATGTCGGCCTGGCGGGTGAGGACCCCGAGCGCCGTCGACTCGGCTTCGACCGTGTCGGAGACGACCAGGTAGAGCTCGGTGCGGTTGCAGGTCGAGATCGCCGCCGCCTCGTGGATGCCCTCGGCGACGGTCAGCTCGCGCAGGGCGCCGACGGCGCTGCCCTCGGTCAGCGAGAGCCGCTCGCGCAGATCGAGCGGCGCGGTCTTATGGGAGACGCCGAGCGCCAACAGCTCACTCATGAGGATGAACCAACCGACGACTGCTCCGCTTCGCGTCCGCTGTCGTCGGCAGATGCGCCAACGCCCTGGCCACTTTGGGCCGCCCGACCCGCGACTTCGTCGCTAGCCCGGGCCTCCGCGAAGCCGGCGAGCTCGCGGAGGTCCTTCTCGATCCGCTGCAGTTTGGCCGCCATGATCGCGACGTAGACGACGATCAGGATCAGGAAGACGACGTAGGCGCCCGCCACGTACTTGCCCGCCTCGTCGAGGGGGAGCGCCGGCGTCGCGATCGGCAGCAGGTCCATCAGCCGACCTCCGGCGCGATCCTGGAATTGCCGCCCGCGGCCGGGGCGTCGATCGCCCGCCGCAGGCGCTTGACCTGGCCCGAGGCGCTCTTCGCGGTCAGCTCGAACTTGACCAGCGTCACCCAGAGCAGCGCCATCGCAGCCAGGCAGACGAGGAAGGTCAGCATCATCGAGCCCGGCAGGCCGCCGTTGGTCGTCGCGAAGACGCGGGGGTGGACGAGGCTCTGGGCGAGCCGCACCGCCATGAAGTTGAGCGGCACGAAGGCGCCCGCGGTGATCGCGAAGACCGAGGCGTAGCGAGCCTGCTGGTCGCGGTCCTCGATCGCGTAGCGGAACGGGTAGTAGGTCGCGTAGAGGAGGAAGACGATCAGGAAGCTGACCAGGGTCGGCTCGTCCCAGACCCACCAGTGGCCCCAGGAGGCCTTGGCCCAGATCGAGCCGGTGACGAGAACGGCGACGCCGAAGATCACCGACATGTGGATCGAGACGTACGAGTAGGCGTCCCACTTGCGGTTGCCGCTGCGCAGGTGGGCGATCGCGAAGACGCCGCCGACGATGAAGCCGACCAGCGCCGTGATCGCCAGCGGCACGTGCAGGTAGAAGATCTTCTGGATGAACCCCTGGTCGGCGTCGAGCGGCGCGTAGAAGAAGACCAGCGAGAAGGCGGCGGCGATCGCGACGACGGTCGCTATCGAGAGGGGTCTCAGGCCTTTGCCGTACATGGGTTTCTTCGCGGTGCGCTGCCGAAAGAAGTCAGTCCTCCAGGAGGAAGTCGAAGACCGCGTATCCGACCAGGAGGAAGACCAGATCGTATAGGCCGAGGGTCGCCACCCAGGTCCCGAAGCGGTCGTAGGCGGGACCGCCCAGCTCCAGCGCCTCGGCCGCTGCGCCCGCGGCGGGGATCATCAGGGGCAGCGAGAGGGGCAGGAGGACGAGCGGAACCAGGAGGTCACGGGCCCGCGAGTTGACCGCCATCGAGGAGATCAGGGTGCCGGTGGCGGCGAGCCCGACGTCGACCAGGACGAGGACGCCGGCCAGCGGCAACAGCCCGGAGGCCGAGTCGAGGAAGAAGAGCGCGAAGACCGGCACGGCGATCGCCTCGAGGACGACCAGGAAGATCGCCAGGGCCGCGGCCTTCGCGGCGAAGAGGACGGTGCGGTCGATCGGGGCCAGCCGGATCGCGTCGAAGCCGCCCTCCTCGCGCTCGGCGACGAAGAGCCGGTTGATCCCGAGCACGGCGGCGAACAGCAGCGTCGTCAGCAGCACCCCGGCGGCGAGGTCGCCCGAGAGGCTGGTGCGGTCGATCGCGAAGCGGAAGATCACGAACGAGGTGACCGAGAAGAGCGCCATTGCCGGCAGCGACTGCAGCGTCCGCAGCTCGGCCCGCAGGTCCTTGGCGAGGATCGTCCGGAAGGCGGAGCGCGAGGAGGTCACGCGACCACGCCTCGCTCGCCGACGGCGAGCTGCAGGGTCCGGCTCGCGTCCGGCAGGTGGCGCTCGGGGTCGTGGGTGACGAGGACCCGGGTGCGGCCCGCGGCGGGGCCGATCAGCTCCCGCGCCCGCTCGCGTCCCTCGGAATCGAGGTTGGAGTCGGGCTCGTCGAGCAGGAGCAGCTCCGGCTCGTGCAGGACGCAGCGGCAGATCGCGAGGCGCTGCCGCATCCCCGCCGAGAGCCCGGCGACGCGCTCGTCGGCCCGCCGCTCCATGCCGGCGGCGGTGAGCAGCTTGGCGACACGTCCCTCGGCATCCTCGGCGGCGATGCCGTGGAGGCGTGCCTGGAAGAGGAGGTTCTCGCGGCCGCTGAGGTCGCGGTAGAGCAGCGGCTCGTGGCCGAGGTAGCCGATCCGACCGCGCAGCCGCCAGGCCTCGCCGGGCAGCTCGCAGCCGAGGACCCGAGCCTCGCCGGCGCTCGGGCGCAGCAGCGTCGCCAGGACGCGCAGCAGCGTCGTCTTGCCGGCGCCGTTGGGGCCGAGCACGACCAGCGACTCGCCGGCACCGAGCGTCACCGAGTCGACCGTCAGCGCGGTCCGTTCTCCGTAGTCCCGGCGCAGCCCGGCAAGGCTGAGCGCGGGCGCGTCTGTCCCCGTGCCGGTCTCCACGTTCGGGGATTGTGAACGTCTAGGGTCCGGCGCGACAAACTCAAAGGAGTGTGGAATGCACAAGACCAAACTGGTGAGGCTGGGTGTCACCGCGACGGGGATGGCCCTCGCGCTCACGGTGTTCGCCGCGATGCCCGCCGTGGCGAGCAAGACCGTGAAGACGCCGACGACGCTGCAGATCAGCGCCTACGGGTACTTCGGAACGGTCAAGTCGCCGAACTCGGGCTGCATCGAGGACCGCAAGATCGTCCTCAAGCAGAAGGGCTACGGCGTCCTCGGCCGCGACACGAGCGACGAGCAGGGACGCTGGAAAGTCGACTCCGAAGAACTGAACAAGAACTTCAAGGGCCCGCTCCCATACAAGATCTACGCCTACGCCAAGCCGCTCAGCCAGGGTGCGGCAGGAACGATCTACAAGTGCGATGCGGCGACGTCGAAGACGATCGAAATCGCCGGCGGCTGAGCTGACTCAGCCGCGCCTGCGCAGGGTGCGGCGGCCCACCTTGAGGAGTGGGACCGCGCCCTCGCGCAGCGCCTTGGTCCGCGTCGCCCCCCTGCCGTAGAGGATCTTCGCCGAGGCGCGCACGGCCTCGCCGAGGGTGGCGTCGTAGGGGTGCCACCAGAAGTCACGGGTCAGCCCCGGCTCCCAGGCGTTCATCTTCACGTTGACGCACTCGTAGAAGCCGAATTTCGAGTGCGAGCGCCCGACGCCGGAGTCCTTGACCCCGCCCCAGGCGCACTGGCAGGCGCCGTGGCTGAAGGAGTGGTCGTTGACCCAGACCATCCCCGATTCGATCCGGCGGGCGATCCGCTCGCCCTTCTGGCGGTCCTTGGTCCAGACCGAGGCGCCGAGGCCGAACTCGGAGTCGTTGGCGAGGTCGATCGCCTCCTGCTCGTCCTCGACGACGACGATCGGAAGCACGGGCCCGAATACCTCCTCGCGCATGATCCGCATCTCCTGGGTGACCCCGGTCAGCAGCGTCGGCGCGACGTACTTGCCGGGGAGGCCGGCGACCTCGGTCGGGCCGCCGCAGACCTTGGTCGCGCCGGAGGCGACGGCGTCCTCGATCAGGTCGACGACGATCTCGTACTGGCCCTCAGAGGTCATCGGCCCGATCTCGGTCTCCCACTGGATCGGGTCGCCGAGGCGCAGCCGTTCGGTCTCCCGGGTGACGCCCTCGATGAAGCGCTCGGCGACGTCGCGGACGACGTAGACCCGCTCGATCCCCGAGCAGGTCTGGCCGGCGTTGGCGAAGCCGCCCCAGACGGCGCCGGAGACGGCGTTGCCGAGGTCGGCGTCGGCGCAGACGATCATCGGGTCCTTGCCGCCGAGCTCGAGGACCGAGCCCTTCAGCCGCTGGGCGCAGACCTCGCCGACCTTGCGTCCGACCTCGACCGAGCCGGTGAAGAAGACCTTGCCGACGCTCGATTTGGCGAGCGCGTCGCCGACGGCGCCGCCGCCATGGACGACCCGGACCAGGCCCTCGGGCAGGCCGCCCTTCTCGAAGACGCGGCGGATCGCCTCGCCCAGCAGCGGGGTCAGGCTGGCCGGCTTGAGGACGACGCCGTTGCCGGCCATCAGCGCGATCGCGACCTCGCCGAAGGGAATCGACCACGGGTAGTTCCAGGGCGCGATCACCCCGACGACGCCGATCGGCTCGTAGCTGAACCGGCCTTTCTTGGTCGCCAGGAAGGCCTGGGACATCCGCACCTTCTCGTCAGCGAGGATCCCGGGCCCGGCCTTCGCGCACCAGTGCAGGGCGTCGACGGTCGGCAGCAGCTCCATCGTGTAGGCCTCGGCCCGCGGCTTGCCCTGCTCGTTGACGAGCAATTCGGCGATCTCGTCGATGTCGTCGAGGAGCGCGTCGGCGGCGCGGCGCATGTAGCGCGCGCGGTCCTGGAGCGATAGCTCCGCCCAGGCCGGCTGGATGCGAGCGACGTCGTCGACGATGCCCTGGACCTGGTCGGGCGTGATCGTCGCGACCGAGCCGACCAGCTCGCCGGTGGCCGGGTTGAAGGACTCGAGCGTGGACGCGGCGGGGCGCACTTCGGTGGTAGCCATGGGTCGATTCTAGGTGGGGTTGGGGGGGTTTGGGGGAGTCCCGTCTGAGCAACAGCGGGGAGGCTCCGCCGGGACTCCCCCAAACCCCCATACTCAGCACTCAGTGAGCGACCAGTTGTTTGACACGCCGGAGAGCGCCCCGCCGGGATCCTCGGCATCTCGAGCTGGGGATGCTCTGGCTAGGGATGCCCCTTTGGCGGTGCGGATGAGGCCTCGGTCTTTGGATGAGGTCGTCGGGCAGGAGCATGTGCTCGGGGAGGGGTCGGCGCTGCGGACCGCGATCGAGGGCGGGCACCCGCACAGCGCGATCCTCTACGGGCCCCCGGGTGCGGGGAAGACGACGCTGGCGCGGATCGCCGCGTCGGGCGCCGAAGGGGCCTTCGAGGAGGAGTCGGCGGTCAACGCCGGCCGCGCCGAGATCCGCAAGGTGATCGAGCGCGCCGAAGAGCGCCGCCGCTCCGGCCGCGCGACCGTCCTCTTCCTCGATGAGATCCACCGCTTCAACAAGGCCCAGCAGGACGCGCTGCTGCCGGCGGTCGAGGAGGGGCTGCTGACGCTGATCGGCGCCACCACCGAGAACCCCTACTTCGAGGTCAACTCCGCCCTGCTCTCGCGCTGCCAGGTCTACGAGCTGCAGCCGCTCGGGCCGAGCCAGGTGCGGGAGCTGCTCGGCCGCGCTCTGGCCGACCCCGAGCGCGGCATCGCCGACCCGCCGGAGGTCGATGAGGCGGCCCTGGCGATGCTCGCCGAGCGCTCCGGCGGCGACGCCCGGGTGGCGCTCTCCGGCCTCGAGCGCGCGGTCGAGCACGCCCGTGGGGTGGACGGTGCCGCCGCGCCGATCGACGTCGCCGCGGTCGAGGACGCGCTGCAGCGCAAGGCGCTCGAATACGACCGCGCCGGCGATCGCCATTACGACTTCATCTCGGCCTGGATCAAGGCGACCCGCGGCTCCGACGTCGACGCCTCTCTCTACTACCTGGCGGTGATGATCGAGGCGGGGGAGGACCCCCGCTTCCTCGCCCGCCGCATGGTCATCCTCGCCTCCGAGGACATCGGCAACGCCGACCCCCAGGCCCTGCTGGTCGCCGACGCCGCGGCCCGGGCGGTGGACCGGGTCGGCCTCCCCGAGTGCGCGCTCAACCTCGCCCAGGCCGCCGTCTACCTGGCGCTGGCGCCGAAGTCCAACGCCTCCTACAAGGCACTCGACGCCGCCCGGGCGGAGGTTCGCGAGAACGGAGCCGCGACACCGCCCGACCACCTGCGCGACTCCCACTACCCCGGCGCGGCCAAGCTCGGCCGCGGGCAGGGCTACCGCTACGCCCACGACGAGGCCGACGGCGTCGGCGACCAGCAGCTGCTCCCCGAAGACCTGCAGGGGCGCCGTTTCTACGCCCCGACCGACCGCGGCTTCGAGGCTGAGCTGGGCAGGCGCCTCGAGGACCTGAGAAAAAGATTCGACGAAATTTAATCTCGGCGCAACTTCCCAAAAGAGCCCGTGTTTCAAGGGCGGCTTTCCAAGTTAGAGCCAGGGAGAGCCGATACACCGGCCGGAGGCCTGGACTGGGGGTCTCCGGCCGGACTTAAAAAGGGGAATCAGGGGGGACTCGACGACCGCGCACCGCGCGGCCGTCGAGCTGTCCGGGGTCAGTTGGGCGGCGAGGCCGATCGCCTATCGTGGCCGTATGGCCGCTGCCGACGAGAAGCTTCGACTGGGTGGGATGGCGATGCGCAACGGCCTCCTCATCCACGGACCGACCCACTGGGCTGCCGCCGCTCGCAACTCGCGGGGGGAGATCGAGGTCGCCTCCGAGCGCAAGCCCGAGCTGGCGCCGAAGCTGGCCGGGCGCCTTCCCGGCCTTCGCGGCCCGCTCAAACTCGCCGAGGCGATGGCGGTGCTGCCGATCGTCCGCCGCCGCCTCCCCGCGGCGCGCCTGCCGTTCGAGGACCTGCGCGTCCTCAGCGCGATCGGCGCGACGCTGCTCCTCACCTCGCTGCTGCGCCGCCGCCTGCGCGCCTCGGCGCTGCGCGAGGGCGTAGTCCAGGCATTCGGGATGGTGCCCGCGGTGGTCGCCCTCGCCGATCGCGACCTCGCCGCCTACCACGGTGTCGAGCACAAGGCGATCGCCGCCTACGAGCAGGGGATCGACGACCCGGCCGGGGTGCCGAAGGAGCACGATCGCTGCGGCTCCAACCTGATCGTCCCGATGATGCTGCTGTCGGCCGGCGGGACCATCCTCGTCGAGCGGCTGTTCGACCACCCGGGCCCGGTCGCCCGCGCCGGGGTCGGCCTCGGCGGCGCCTCGCTCGCGGTCGAGATGTTCGCCTGGAGCGACCGCCACCACGGGGCGCCGCTGGCCGAGGCCTTCCACACCCCCGGGCGGGAGATCCAGCGCCACCTCGCGACCAAGGAGCCGACCCCCGAGCAGCTCGAGGTCGGGATCGCCGCGCTGGCCGAGATCCTTCGGGTCGAGGCCCCATAGACTGCGGCGATGTTCGGAAGGATCGACCACATCGGCGTCGCCGTCGAGGACATCGAGGCGGCGATCGAGCTCTACGGCGCCGGCTTCGAGATGCCGGTCGCCCACCGCGAGACGGTCGAGGAGCAGGGTGTCGAGGCGGTCCTGCTCGACGTCGGCGAGGGTCACGTCGAGCTGCTGCGCCCGCTCGGCCCGGAGACCGCGGTCGGCAAGTTCCTCGAGCGCAAGGGCCCCGGCCTGCATCACGTCGCCTACGCGGTCCGCGACATCGACGCGACCCTGAAGCTGCTCACCGAGGAGGGCCTCGAGTTGATCGACAGCGAGGCCCGGGTCGGCATCCGCGGCAGCCGTGTCGCCTTCCTGCACCCGCGCTCGACCGGCGGCGTGCTGACCGAGATCGTCGAACCTAATGATTCTGAGGGAGGCCACTGATGGCGGCAGCACAGAGCGTTGAGATCGGATTCGAGGGTGGCCAGGTGCTCTCGGTGCGGCTGACCGAGAGCGAGCTGAAGGAATTCCGCAAGCAGCTCGACAAGGGCGGCTGGCACGACGTCAAAACCGAGGACGGCGTCCTCGCCGTCTACCTACCGAAGGTCTCCTTCATCCGGATCGACTCCGGCGAGCACCGCGTCGGCTTCTAGAGGCGGGCGGATGCGCGTCAAAACCGCACTCTGGCTGTTCGGCGCCGCGGTTCTTGCCGCCGCCCTCTGGTGGCGCAAGAACCCCTCGGCATGTCCCTACGGGCAGCGCTTCTGGGTCGAAGCCCCGCACCCGATCATCACCCGCGGGCGCCTGCGCGACGTGCTGGCGCCCGAGCCGGGCGAGCGGCTGCTGGAGATCGGCCCCGGCGTCGGCTACTACACGCTCGACATGGCCGAGTGGGTCGGCCCCGAGGGGAAGGTGGAGATCTTCGACCTCCAGCAGGAGTTCCTCGACCACACCAGCGGCCGCGCCTCCGAGCGCGGCCTGGCGAACGTCCACCCGACCCAGGGCGACGCGACCGCGCTCGCCTACGAGGACGACTCGATGGACGCGGTGGTCCTGACCGCCGTGCTCGGCGAGATCCCCGACACCGGCGCCGCCCTGCGGGAGATCGAGCGGGTGCTGAAGCCGGAAGGGCGGCTGATCGTCGGCGAGCTCTTCGGCGACCCCCATTTCACGACGCTCTCCTCGCTCAAGCGCCAGTCGGGGGAGGCGGGGCTCGCCTACCACGAGCACTCGGGCAACTGGTTCGGGTACTTCGCCCGGGTCCACCCGGCCGCCTAGCGGCGAAGCTCTGGGCGGCGGGCGCCGCTAGCCGCGGATCGCCTTGCCGGCGATGTTCTTGAGGCGGGTGCGGTCGCGCTGGGCGAGGTTGCGGGGCGCCCCTTCGACTTGGTGACCAGGTTGACGAGTTCGCTGCGTTCCTTCTTGGTCAGGTTCTGGTCTGAGACGGTCGCGCCCCTTCTCGACCAGCCAGACCGAGACCGCCCAGACCATCGACCAGGGAACCCGCTTCCAGATAGCGGGAGCGGCGCGTTTTGCGATCCAGCCAGGGCATGCGCGAGTTCTACCCGGTCTGGCAGTGCGGACACCAGTAGGTGGTGCGGTTGGCGTCGCCCTGGCCGCGGCCGGCGATCGGGTTGCGGCAGATGGGGCAGGGGCGGCCGGCGAGCCTGTAGACGGCGCGGGCGGGACGGCCCTCGGCCACGGAGTCGAGCATCAGGCTGCGCGCGGCCGAGAGGACGCCGGCGAGCTCCTCGTCGGAGATCTCCGCGACCGGCGCCCAGGGATCGACGCGGGCGGCGAAGCAGGCCTCGCTCTTGAAGATGTTGCCGATCCCGGCGACCAGGCCCTGGTCGAGCAGCGCCTCGCCGAGCCGCCGCTCGCCGGCGCCGGCCCGCACCGACCGCACTGTCTCCCCGAGGTCGAAATCGGGGGCGAGGATGTCGGGGCCGAGCCGGGCGAGCTCGCGCCGCGCCGCCGTGATCGACAGCACCCGCAGGGTCGGGCCGCCGAACTGGACCGCCTCGCGCTCGGGGCCGCGCAGCACGGCCCAGGCCGAGTGCCGCGGCTTGCGCCAGCGCTCGGCGAGCCCGTAGACGTGCCAGGAGCCGCTCATTCCCATGTGGCTGTGGAGGGCGACCCCACCGAAGCGCAGGAGCAGGTTCTTGCCCTTCGTCTCGACGCCCTCGAAGCCGAGCCCGTCGAGCCGCTCGACCCCGGCCGCGCGCCCGCGCGGGCTCGGCGCGCTGACGGAGAGCGGGCCGGCCGGCAGCGCCGCTTCGATCCGCCGCGCGGCCCGCACGATCGTGTCGCCCTCGGCCATCGATCCAGCCTAGAGACGACGAGTCCCGGCCTCGCCCGCGTCCTCATCACGTTTTCCACGTGTGACATGGAAAACGTGATGAGCAAGGCGGCGAGCGAAGCTAGGCGGCCAGCGAGGTCCAGAGGCGCTGCTCGGCCTCGAAGACGCGCCGCGCGGCGCCGTCGACCTCGCGCCAGAGGGCCGGCTCGGGGTCCTCGCTCTCGCTCGCCGCGTGGAATGCCGTCGCGAGCTCGGTCCAGCGCTGCCGCGGCCTCGGCGGCGAGCGGCGCCTCCGGCCGTCCCGCCTCCTCCAGGAAGCGCGAATACATCAACCGGAAGGCGCCGCCGCCGGTGCCCCGGCGCTCGATCACCTGGTAGCCGAAGCGCGCGCACCACTGCCAGTCCTCGGCGACCTCGGGCCAGGATCCGGCCTCCTCGGCGAGCCGCTCGACCGCGCCGAGGCCGGAGAAGCCGCGGAACTCGGGCTCGACCATCGCCCGCGCCGCCCGCTCGATCGCCGCCGGGATCGTTTCGCGCAGGCGCTCGGGGGTGAGGCTGGCGCCGGCGGCGGTGAACATGTGGCCGGAGAGCGGATAGGCGGGGTGGCTGCTGTGGCGGGCCCGGTCGAGGTTCTCGAGCCCGGTCCTCTGCAGCTCCTCGAAGCCGGTGTCGGAGAGGAGGGCGGCCTCCTCGTCGTAGCCGGCGAGGACCACGGCGTGGCCGGGGAAGTGGGCCGAGTTGCCGTAGTGGTCCAGGTAGTAGAGGTCGGTGAGGAGGAGGACCGGCTCGCCCCCGTCGACGACTCGCGCGGGCCGCCTCCCAGGCCCCCTCGTCGCCCTCCTCGAAGGTCCGCATCTCCAGCGCCGCCCCGGTCAGCTCGTCGAAGTTCTCCTCGAGGCGGGCGGTGCGGCCGTTGAACCAGCGGCTCGGGGAGGCGTCCTCGAGGGTGACGTAGTAGAAGCAGGCGCCGGCGCCGAGCCCGAAAGCCATCTCCTCGCTGATCTCGACCCCGTGGAAGCCGAGCAGGTTGCGCAGCGCCGTCGAGCCGCAATGCTGGCCGGGGATGTGGGTGTAGCCGGGGACCGAGGGCACGGATCGCGATTATCCTGCGCCGCCGTGGAGAACGCCGACCTCAGACTGCTGCGCGTGATGCGGACCCGCTGGCACACCCCGAAGCTCGAGGAGGCGATGCGCGTCCTCGGCAAGGCCGGCAACAACGGCGCGATCTGGTTCGGCCTCAACGTGGTGCTGGCGATCGTCGACCCCTCCAACCGGGAAGCGTGGCTGATCTGCGCCATCCTCGGCCCGATCGCGATCGGCCTCAACTACGTGATCAAGGTGATCGTCAAGCGGCCGCGACCGGCTTTGGAGGGGCTGCCGCCGCTCGGCGGCGCGCCCAGCTCGCTCAGCTTCCCCTCGGCGCACGCGACCTCGTCCTTCGCGGTGGCGACGGCGATGACCCGGGTCGAGCCGATCGCCGCCCTCGCCTTCGTCCTCGCCCTGGCGCTCTCGCTCGGCCGGCCCTACCTCGGCATGCACTACCCCTCCGACGTCGCTCGTCGGCGCCGCTCTCGGCGTGATCCTCGGCCTCGCTCGTTCCCCTCTCCCTATGAAGGTCGGGATCGTCGGACTTCCGAACGCGGGCAAGTCGACCCTCTTCAACGCGCTGACCAAGGGCGGCGCGCAGACCGGCGACTACCCGTTCACGACGATCGAGCCGAACGTCGCGATCGCCGAGGTGCCCGACGAGCGTCTCGGCCCAGATCGCGGAGACGGTGCGCAGCTCGGAGCTGGTCCCGGCGACGATCTCCTTCCACGACATCGCCGGCCTCGTCAAGGGCGCCTCGGAGGGGGAGGGGCTCGGCAACCAGTTCCTCGCCTCGATCCGCGAGACCGACGCGATCTGCCACGTCGTCCGCTGCCACGGCCTCGACTCGGGCGTCCCCCACCCGGACGGCCGCGTCGACCCGCTCGCCGACATCGAGACGATCGAGACCGAGCTGGTGCTCTCCGACTACGAGCAGGCCGAGCGTCGCCTGCACCGGGTCGCGAAGGGGGCGAAGACGGGCGAGGCCGAGGCGATCGCCGAGCGCGACTGGCTCGAGAAGGTCGTCGCCGCGCTCGCCGAAGGCAAGCCGGCCCGCTCGGTGCCGGTCCCCGACGCCGCCGCCCACGGCCCGGCCAACCTCAACGCCCTGACCTCGAAGCCGATCCTCTACGTCGCCAACGTCGACGAGGGCGACGCCGATCCGCCGGCCGAGGTCGCCGCGCACGCCGAGGCAGGTCGGCGCCGGCGTCGTCGCGGTCAGCGCCCGGATCGAGGGCGAGCTGGCCGAGCTCGACCCCGCCGAGGCAGAGGAAATGCGCGAGTCCTACGGGGTCGAGGGCTCCGGCCTCAGCCGCCTCGTCCGCGCCGCCTACGACCTGCTCGAGCTGATCACCTTCTTCACCGCCGGCGAGGACAAGGAAGCCGTCGCCCGCCCGCTGCGCCGCGGCTCGACCGCCTGGGAGTCGGCGGCGACGATCCACACCGAGATCCAGGACGAATTCATCAAAGCCGAGGTGATCGGCTGGCACGACCTGGTCGAGCAGGGCGGCTACGTCGCCGCCCGCGACAAGGGGCTGCTGCGGATCGAGGGCACGCGACTACGTCGTCGCCGACGGCGACGTGATCACGATCAAGGTCTAGAGCCGGGCCCTCTAGGGTCTTCGTATGGACGAAGGCGCCCGGTTCCCCAAGGTCGCCGCCAAGGCGGGCCACTACGAGAGCTTCTACCTGAAGGCCTGCGAGCCGGGCGGGGGTCGCGGCGTCTGGATCCGCCACACCGTCCACAAGCGCCCGGGCGCCGAGCCCACCGCCTCGATCTGGTTCGTCTTCTTCGATCGTCGGGCCGCGGGGCCGCGGGCGACCAAGGTGACCGTGCCCGCGAGCGAGCTCTCAACCCCGAGGGACTCGTGGATACAGGTCGCCGACGCGATCATCGGGCCGGGCCGGGCCGAGGGCTCGGTCGACACCGAGGCGCTCGCCGCCGCCTGGTCGCTGACCTTCACCCCCGAAGCCGAGCCCTGTAAGTACCTGCCGGCGGACTGGCTCTACGAGGCGCCGGTGCCGAAGACGAAGTTCATCGCCCCCGCCCCGCTCGCCCGCTTCGACGGCCGCCTCGAAATCGACGAAGGCGAGACGATCGAGCTCTCCGGCTGGTCGGGGATGATCGGCCACAACTGGGGCAGCGAGCACGCCGAGCGCTGGGTCTGGCTGGAGGGCACCGGCTTCGAGGACGAGCCCGGCGCCTACCTCGACGCCGGCGCGGCGCGGATCAAGCTCGGCCCCTGGACCACGCCCTGGATCCCCTCCGGGATGCTCTCGCATCGACGGCGAGGAGCATCGCCTTGGCGGCCTCGACCGGATCCGCCGGGCCTCGATCGACGGAGACGCCGACGGCCTGCGATTTCGTCCTCCCCGGCGAGGACATCGTCGTCCGCGGCCGGGTCTCCGGCCCTCGCGAGCAGTTCGTCGGCTGGGTCTACGCCGACCCGAAGGGCCCGGAGCACAACACGGTCAACTGCTCGGTCGCCGACCTCGAGCTGACCGTCGAACGACCGGCCCGCCCCGCCCGGACGCTGACCCTGGCCGCCGGCGCCGCCTACGAGTGCGGGATGCGCGAGACCGACCACGGCATCCCGATCCAGCCCTACCCCGACGGCTGACCGCCCCCGCCGCTAGTCGACGAAGCCGGCTTCGGCGCCGCCCGACTCACCGGGGTTGGCGCCGCCCGAGCCGGCGCTGATCCCCTTCACCCCCTGGTGGCCGTCGACGACCTTCGAGAAGGTCATCCAGCGGTCGTAGCCGCCGAGGTCCGAGGCGAGCTCGTCGCCGCGGATCTTGGTGACGCCGCCGGTCCCGTAGAGGAGCGCCCAGAGGATCCGCGGCGAGGATCCCCGTTTCGTCACGACGACCCGCTCGAGGCGGCCGTCGAGGTCTCCCCCCAGGCGCTCGCTGATCTCCGGCCCGCTGAAACGCAGAGTCCAGGAGTGCAGCGGGCAGTAATAGTCATAGGGGTCCGGGACGCCGACGAGGTAGGGGACGGGCGGGCCGTAGAAGACGTTCTGGATGCTCTCGGTGTGGCCCCCCGAGCAGGCCGAGAAATACGTTTCGGCGACCTTGCCCTGGTACTCGACGACCTGGCCCTTGGTCGCGTCGGCGGCCAGGTTGGTGCTCTGGGTCTCGCTGTCGAGGCCCTCGTAGACCTGGCTGCTGGTGTCGTCGTAGAGGTCGAACCCGTTGCCGCTGACCTGGACCGTGAGCGCGTAGGAGCGGGCCGCGACCGCCTGGGCGCGGAGCGCCCCCTGCGGCCATTCGGCCGGCGACTCGTTGGGTATCACCCCCTTCACGTACTGGTCGACCGGGACCGCGTTGATCGCGTTCAGGGAGCCGACGTCGGAGTCGGTCGGGACGACCTCGAGGGCGCCCCGGTAGGAGCCGATCCCGGAGATGCTGACCATCCCGGCGCCGGCGGCGCGGAGCTTCTTGCCGCAGTCGGCGAGCGGCTTGCCGCTCGTGTTGCGCAGCGCGACCCGCGAGCCGACCCGGTGCGCCTCGTATTCGCGTTCGACGTCGAGGTGGCGCCCGCAGGCGCTGGTCGCCTCGCCGAAGCGGATGTCGCCGCCCTCGATCCCGACCAGGACCCTGACGATCGGCGACCCGCTCAGGGTCTCGATCCCGGTCCCCGGGTAGTAGTGGCCGAGGATGAAGCGGTAGCCCTTGCCGTGCTTGGCGTAGCCGTAGGCGCCGTACTGGCTCATCCCGACCCCGTGGCCGAAGCCGTGGCCGTGGACCACCCAGGAGACGCTCGCCTTGGCGCTTGGCGCGATCGCGAGGAAAAGCAGCACGGCTGTGACTTTGAGGCGCATCTCGCCTCAACAGGTTCGCCGTCCGGGAGTCTCGGCCTGCTCTACTCTGGGTGAGAGGAACCGAGAGGAGAGGGATGGCCACGGAAACAGTCGAGGCAGTCGATCACGAGCTCCTCGCTGCCGGAGAGTGGATCGCGACCGGCGAGTGGGCCGAGGTCCTCAGCCCCTACGACGAGACCCCGGTCGGTCGCGTGGCCCAGGGGGATGCGGCGCTCGTCGATCGCGCCGTGCGGGCCGCCCATGACGCCTTCCTCTCGGCCGACTTCCCCCAGCACGAGCGTGCCGCTGTCCTCGACCGCGCCTCGGAGCTGGTCGGCGAACGGGTCGAGGAGCTGGCGCTGGCGATCGCCGCCGAGGCCGGGAAGCCGATCAAGACCGCCAGGGTCGAGGCCTCCCGCACCGTCGACACGCTCTCCTTCTCGGCGGTCGAGGCGCGCAAGCTGACCGGCGGCACGGTGCCGATGGAGGCCTCCTCCGCCGGCGCCGGCAAGCTCGGCGTGATGCTGCGGGTGCCCTACGGGGTCGTCGGCGCGATCAGCCCCTTCAACTTCCCGCTCAACCTCGTCGCCCACAAGCTCGGCCCGGCGATCGCCGCCGGCAACGCGATCGTCCTCAAGCCCGCCGGCCAGACCCCGATCTCGGCCCTGAAGCTGGCCGCGATCCTGGTCGAGGCGGGGCTTCCCGAGAGCTGGCTGAGCGTCATCCCGGGCCCCGGCTCGGAGGTCGGCAACGCGATCGTCGAGCACGAGCTGACAAAGGCGATCACCTTCACCGGCTCGGCCGAGGTCGGCTGGGGGATCCGCAGCCGCGTCCCCCACAAGAAGGTCAACCTCGAGCTCGGCTCGAACGCGCCGCTGATCGTCAACTCCGACGGCGACTGGGAGGCGGCGGCCGACAAAGCCCAGATCCACGCCTTCTCCCACGCCGGCCAGAGCTGCATCTCGATCCAGCGGATCCTCGTCCACGAGGACGTCGCAGACGCCTTCACCGAGCGCCTCGTCGCCAACGTCGCCAAGCTCGAGGTCGGCGACCCGCTCGACCCCGGGACCGACGTCGGGCCGCTGATCACCCCCGGCGACCGCGACCGGGTCAAGGAGTGGGTCGACGAGGCGGTCGCCGCCGGAGCGGAGCTCCTCACAGGCGGCGAGCTGGTCGACGAGGGCCGCTGCCTCGCCCCGACCCTGCTCGGCTCACCCGGGCGCGAGACAAAGGTCTGGTGCGAGGAGATCTTCGGGCCGGTCGCGACCGTCGATCGCTTCTCCGACTTCTCCGAGGCGCTGCGGATGGCCAACGACTCCAAGTTCGGGCTCCAGGCCGGCGTCTTCACCCGCGATATGGGCCGCGGCCTCGAGGCCGCGAACACCCTGGAATTCGGGGGCGTCCTGATCAACGAGGTGCCGACCTTCCGCGCCGACCAGATGCCGTACGGGGGCGTCAAGGATTCGGGAAACACGCGGGAGGGGCCGGCATTCGCCGTCTATGAGCTGACCGAGGAGCGCTTCGTGACCCTGCAGGGGTGAGCGGTATGTCTTGTCCAAGCTACTAACTTTTAGGTAAGGTGATGCCGTGAAGGCTCGTGCACTGACTCTCGCCACCGCCCTCGTCTGCTGCCTCTCGGCCGTCGCGGCCGGGGTTGCCGCAGCCGCCACCGACCCGCTCGGCCTGACCACGGTCGAACAGCGGATCGTCCCCGACGGCGGAGCCGGCTACAACGGCCTCGAAGTCGGTCCGGGGGAGGAATACATGGTGCGCGAAGCGGGCATGGGCGCCGCCCAGGCCGACCGCGCCGCCCGCCGTGTCCAGCTCGCCTACTTCGGCCAGCTCTCCGACTTCCAGCTCGCCGACGAGGAGAGCCCGGCCCGGGTCGAGTTCGCCGACATCCTCGGCTCGCCGGTCGAAGCCGCGTACCGTCCCTGGGAGGCTCTCGAGCCCTTCATCGACGACGCGATGATCCGCCAGATCAACTCCTTCGCCGACGCGGGCCCGGTCGCGGCGGGCGACGGATCGCATCCCGCGATGAACTTCACGATCGACACCGGCGACTCCGCCGACAGCCAGCAGTTCAACGAGACCGAGTGGGTCAGGACGCTGCTCGAGGGCGGCAGCCTCGACCCCAACAGCGGCATCGACCCGACCGGGTACTCGTCGCCGATGTGCCCGGCGCCAGGCATTCCCGGAGCCGCCGAGGCGGCCAAATACACGGGAGTCCAGGACTACGACGACTACACCGAGGGGCCCTTCCCCTACTTCTACGACCCCGACGACCCGAGCGGCGCCGCGGCGACCCTGCCCGAATACCCGGGCCTGATGGACCGGGCCCAGCAGAGCTTCACGGCGACCGGGCTCTCGGTTCCCAGCTACATCGCCTTCGGCAATCACGACGGGCTCGTCCAGGGCAACCAGGCCGCCAACGCCGGCTTCGAGGAGATCTCGACGGGGTGTATCAAGCCGATGGAAGGCGCCCTGACCGGCCTCGAACCGTCTCAGATCGCCGAACTCGAACCGCAGGACCTGCTCGACCTGCTGGCGAACAAACCGAACTCTGTCGCCCTGGTCCCGCCCGACCCTGACCGGCGCTACGTCTCCAAGAAACAGTTCAAGCAGGTCTTCGAGGAAGGCGACCAGCCCGACGGGCACGGCTTCGGGGACATCGACCCGGCCGTCGAAGCCGCCTCGAAAGGAGCCGCCGGCTACTACTCCTTCGTCCCCACCCCGGGGGTGAGGATGATCGCCCTCGACACCGTCAGCGAGGGCGGCGTCACCGGCCCCTCCGCCGACGGCAACGTCGACGACCCGCAGTTCAAATGGCTCGAAGGCAAGCTCAAAGAAGCGACCGCCGAAAACCAGGTGGTGATCATCTTCAGCCACCACGCGATCCCGAGCCTGATCGCGAACGTGCCCGACGAGGCGGCGCCCGCCTGCACGACGGACGACGCCCACGGCCATGACGCCAACCCGGGATGCGACGTCGACCCGCGGGCCTCGACCCCGCTCCACCTTGGCAGCAAAGTCGAAAAAGGCGGCGGCGAAGACATGGTCGACCTGCTCCACCGCTTCCCGAACGTGATCGCCTGGGTCGCGGGCCACAGCCACCTCAACGACGTCACCCCGTACCCGGACGGCAAAGGCCACGGCTTCTGGAGCATCAGGGTCGCGGCCGAGGCAGACTGGCCGCAGCAGTCGCGGCTGCTGCAGGTGTTCGACAACAAGGACGGGACGCTCTCGATCTTCGGGACGATCCTCGACCACGCCAGCGGCATCGCCGCTCCGGCCTCGGGGACGCCGGCGTCGGGGATGACGCCGGCGGATCTCGCCTCGATCGGCCGCACCCTCTCCTACAACGACACCCAGACCGGCGGCCGCGCCTGCGCACCGAACCCCTGCGGCGAGGGCGCGGCCAAAGACCGCAACGTCGAGCTGATCGTCGCCGACCCGCGGACCTCAGGCCCCGGCCCAGGTGACGGCGGCGGCGGCGCGGGCGGCGGCGGTGGCGGGACGGCGCCGGGCGGCGGCAATGGCGGCGGCCCCGGCGGCGGCGTCGGCGAAGCCGTCAAGCCGCTGAAGTGCAAGAAGGGCTTCCACAAGGTCAAGGTCAAGGGCAAGGCCCGCTGCAAGAAGGTGAAGAAGAAGAAGCACCACCACGGCGCCCACCACTAAGGCGGGCTGTGGTCCCGCCCCCTACTCGTGGGGGCGGGCCATGCGGCGGTGGTCGAGCGCCTCCTCCAGCACCGAGGTCTCGACCCCCTGCTCGAGCGCGACCTCGCGCAGCGAGCGGCCCGACTCGGCCGCGGTCTTGACGATGTCGGCGGCCCGGTCGTAGCCGATGTGGGGGTTGAGCGCGGTCGCCGTCGCCAGCGTCGCCTCGGCGTGACGCTCGGTCATCTCCTCGTTGGCCTCGATGCCGGCGACGCATTTCGCGTCGAAGAGGCGTGAGGCCGAGGCGAGCAGCTTGATCGAGTCGAGCAGGTTGCGGGCGATCAGCGGCACCCGCACGTTGAGCTCGAACTGGCCCTGGCTGCCGGCGAGGGTGATCGCCGTGTCGTTGCCGATCACCTGGGCGGCCACCTGGATCACCACCTCCGGGATCACCGGGTTGACCTTGCCGGGCATGATCGAGGAGCCCTTCTGCAGCTCCGGAAGGCGCAGCTCGGCGAGGCCGGCGCGGGGGCCGGAGCCCATCAGCGCCAGGTCGTTGGCGATCTTGTTGAGCGAGACGGCGTAGACCTTGAGGGCGCCGGAGAGCTCGACCAGCGAGTCGCGGTTGCCCTGCGCCTCGAAGCGGTCGAGCGGCTCGGAGATCGAGAGGCCGGTCTCGCCGGCGAGCTTCTCGCGGACCTTGGCGGCGAACTCGGGGTGGGTGTTGAGCCCGGTCCCGGTCGCGGTGCCGCCGAGCGGGATCTGCCCGACCCGCCGCAGTGTCGCCTCGACCCGCTGGATGCCGAGCCGGACCTGGGCGGCGTAACCGCCGAACTCCTGGCCGAGGGTGACGGGGACGGCATCCATCAGGTGGGTGCGCCCGGCCTTGACGACGTCGGCGAACTGCGCCGCCTTCTGCTCGAGCGCCGACTCGAGGCCGCCCATCGCCGGCAGCAGGTCGTGGGTGACCTCGCCGAGCGCCGCCAGGTGGACGGCGGACGGGAAGACGTCGTTGGAGGACTGGCCCATGTTGACGTGGTCGTTGGGGTGCGCCCCGTCACCGGCGAGGTTGGCGATCACCTCGTTCGCGTTCATGTTCGAGGAGGTGCCGGAGCCGGTCTGGAAGACGTCGACCGGGAACTGGTCATCGTGCTCGCCGGCGGCGATCGCGTCGCCGGCCTCGGAGATCCGGGCGGCCAGCTCGGGGTCGAGCAGGCCGAGCTCACCGTTGACCGCGGCGGCGGCTCCCTTGAGGCGCCCCAGCCAGCGGATCACCGGCACCGGCACCCGCTCGCCGGAGACCGGGAAGTTGTCAACGGCCTTGGTGGTCTCGCCACCCCAGAGCTGATCAGTCAAGGTTCTTGCCTCCATCGAAGTCGTGTCCCCGAAGCGTATTGGAGGGGGCTGGGCACGGGCTGGTTCGAACTGACCTGAGCAGAGGTACTGGCACCAACAAACGAGTACGTCTCTTGACAGAACGTGAGTATTTCGTCATTGTCAACGGCCATGCCGGGTGTTGCCGTGGGAATGAGTTCGGCCGGTTCCGGGGTTGGGATCTCGGATGCGGATGATCGTGAGCGGCTGACCGACGCCGTCACCCGAGCCGCTGCCGAGGGCGGGTATCCAGGAATCGCGATCGAGCAGATCGCCCTCGACGCTGGCCTCACGGTGGAGGCCTTCGAGCATCACTTCACCGGCAAGGAGCAGTGCATGCTGGCCGCCCACGATCGCTTCGTCGAGCGCATGTTCGAACACATCGACGCCGCCTGCGAGGGCGTCGAGGCCTGGCCGCAGCGGGTGAAGATCACGATCGAGGCCGGCTTCGAGTTCGTCGCCGAGCTGGAAGCGGTCGCGCGGCTCTTCGTCGTCGACGCGGTCGGCACCGGCCCGGCGGAGATGGACCGCCGCTGCGCCTCGATCGAACGCGCAGCGAGCCACCTCAAGCAGGGCCGCCTGCTGTACCCCGCCACCGCCGACCTTCCGGAGGCGATGGAGCGGACGCTCGTCGCCGGCGTCGTGATGATCGCCTCGGTCCAGCTGCTCGAGGAAGAAGGAAGCCGGCTCCCCGAGCTCAGTGGGGAAGCGGTCGAGATGGTCCTGACGCCGTACGTCGGGACGCGTCGGGCACGCCGTATCGCCGCTGCCTAGTCTCGTGTACCCCGCTTGACATAGCTCGCCGATGCCGCGTAAGCTGCGCCGCCGTGGCAGCCGACGACGTCAGACAGAGATTGCTCGACGCCTTCACCAAGACAGCCGCCGAGTGGGGCTACGAGCAGACGACGGTGCCGGCGATCGCGGCCTCGGCCGGAGTCGGCGAGCCGGCCTTCTACGAACACTTCGCCGATAAGCGCCAGTGCCTGAGCGCCGCCTACGACGCCTTCTTCGACCGCATGATCGCCGAGGCCCGGCACGCGGTGGACAGCGGACAGGAGTGGCCCCTGCAGGTCAAGGTCGCGGTCGCAGCCGGGCTCTCCTATGTCAGCGAAACCGAGTCGCGGGCCCGCTTCTTCGCAGTCGACGCGATGGCCGTCGGGCCGCTGATCCTCGAGCGCTACTTCGCCGCGCTCGAGCGCATCGTCGAGCTGCTGCGGAACGGGCGGCGCCACTTTCCGGAGGCGACCGAGATGCCCGACCCGACCGAGCGGATCCTCGTCGCCGGCGCCGGCTATCTGGTCAGCGCCGCCCTGCTCGAGGAAGAGGGCGAGCGGCTACTCGCCCTCGCCCCCGAGCTGATCGAGGTCCTTCTCACTCCGTACGTGGGTCCGGAAGAGGCGCGACGGATTGCCGGCTGACGCCTGACGCGAGTTGAACGGCGTCAGCGCGATGGCCGCGATCTCCGCCGACTTGTCAGGCAGCTCGGAGAGGCGGCCGGCCGCGATCTCGTGCTGGATCGCCGCCCACATGCCGCCGCCGATCGCTTCGACGACGACCGGAGGTAGCGGCGCCAGGCCCTCCGGCAGGGCCCACGGCTCGAGGAAGGCGGTGAAGCGCTCGATCGCGACGTCTGCCCGGTCGCGCGCCACCGCGCCCGCGGTCGGCAGCTCGAAGAAGGCGAGGCGGGCGAAGAGCGGTTCGGCGACGAGGTGCTCGAGCAGGCCCCGCATCCCTTCCTCGATCGAGTCCTCCCAGGTGCCGTCGGGGGTGGACGCCGCGGCGGTCGCGCGGACCGCGTTGCGGGCCACCTCGTCGAAGGCGGCGAGGAACGCCTGCTCCTTGCTGTCGAAGTATTCGTAGAAGGTCTGGTTGGAGGTCCCAGAGGCGGCGGAGATCGCCGGAATCGTCAGCGACGCAAAGCCGGTCTTCGCCGCCACCTGTGCGGCTCCGCGGATGATCCGTTCGCGCTGGCTGAGGCCGGCCCGGCTGCGAGGGCTGTCGGCGGGCTCGTCCCAGGGCAGGTAGTCGCCGTCGGGCTCGGTCGCGGGCGCCGCCGGCGGACGGCGGGGGACCGACAGCGGCTTCGAGCCGTTCGTCCCCTGATAGGAGAGCGACCACTCGAGCAGCTCGTCGAGGTGATCGCAGAACTCCTCCGGGTAGCCGGCCCGCAGGCAGCGGTAGACGATGCGGCGCAGGCCGGCGACGATCGCCCGCACCGCCAGCTCGGAGGGCTTCCCGTCGCCCTCCACGCGCTCAAAGCTCTGGTGGAACAACAGCTCGAATGCCTCCGCCGCGCGCTCACGGGGCTCGACCGCGACGGCGCCGAGGCTGAGCGAGTCGACCACCACCAGGGAGGCGGCCGCCGATTCTTCGGCGACGATCTCGCCGAAGCGGGCCATCGCCGCGGTGATCCGCTCACGCAGGCCCTCCTCGGAGCGGTAGGCGACCCCGACCCGCGCGGTCACCTCGTCGACGATCGTGTCGAAGGTCGCGAAGTAGCAGGCCTCCTTCGACTCGAAGTAGGTGTAGAAGGTCGACTTCGAGACCCCGGCGAGGCCGACCAGCTCACCGACCGTGGTCTCGGCGTAGCCGTGGCGCGAGATCGCCTCGACCATCGCGCCTTCGAGCCGGCCGCGCTGGTGACGTTCGGTTTCGTCGCGCCCGATCCCGCCGCGCCCGCCGCTAAGGGTGCGGAACAGCGGACGAGGCGCTTTTGCAGAACCCATGTACGGAGCTTGACACAGGAAGGGCCAAGTTCATAGGGCACGCCGCTGCTAAAAAATCCTCGATCAGCTCGGCCGATCAGTGCTCGGCGAAGGGCTTCAACACGATCCGCACCAGCTCGGGCGCCAGTTCGGGAAGCGAATCGGCGCGGCCGCTGGCGAGCTCGTGCTGGATCACCGACCAGGCGCCGCTGCCGACCGCCTCGAGCAGCACCTTCGGCAGATCCCGCTCGACCGGGTTGCCGCTCGCGTCGGTCTTGAGAAAGGCGGTGAAGCTGTCGTTGACCAGGTCGGCGCGGTCGAGCGCGACCGGTCCGGCGGTCTGCAGGTCGAAGAAGGTGATGCGGGCGAACAGCTCGTTGCCGGCGATGTGCTCGAGCATCGCCCGCAGCCCGGCGCCGACTCTCTCGGGTTGATCCGTCGCCGACTCGAAGGCCTTCGCGGTCACGTACAGCCCCTCGGCGGCGCTGATGTCGAAGGCGGCGAGGAAGGCGTCGCGTTTGTTGCCGAAGTGCTCGTAGAAGGTCTGGTTGGAGGTCCCCGCGGTGGCCGAGATCGCCGGGATGCTGAGCGTCTCGAAGCCTTTCTCGACGACCAGCCGGCCAACGGCGCGGACGATCCGCTCGCGCTGGGTCAGCTC
This sequence comes from uncultured Solirubrobacterales bacterium, assembly GCA_963795295.1. GTDB lineage: Bacteria > Actinomycetota > Thermoleophilia > Solirubrobacterales > 70-9 > VRUE01. Next base: position 393,945 of record CAWCHE010000001.1, on the reverse strand, counting down.
GGCGCGGCTGCGGTCGCTGTCGGGCGGCTCCCGCCAGTCGAGCTCTTTCCCGGTCCCCTCGGCGGCCTCGCTGCGGGGCACGGAGGCCGCCGCGGCGGCGCGCCGAACCTCCTCGCCGTCGGGGCTCTGGTAGAGCAGCGCCCAATCGACGAGCTCCTCGACCAGGCCCGGCAGCTCCTCCGGATTGCCGGCGCGAAGATGCCGGTAGATGACCCCGCGGATCCCCGAGGCGATCGCGCGGATCGAGAGCGCCGAGACCTCCTCCTTCGCGGGTGAGTGCTCGAAGCTCTGGCGAAGCGTCATTTCGAAGACTTCCGAGCCGCGTTCGCGGTGGGCGACCCCGGCCGCTCCGAGGGTCAGCGACTCGACGGTCACCAGCCTCGCCGCGGCGGGCTCGCGGACGACGATGTCCATGAAGACCCGCAGCGCGGCGACGAGCCTTTCGCGGAAGTCGCCGGGTTCCCGGTAGGCGACGCCGACCTGCTCGGTGACCTGGGTGATGATCTCGTCGAAGGTCGCGAGGAAGCATTCCTGCTTGGACTCGAAGTGCTCGTAGAACGTCGACTTCGAAACCCCCGCCAGGCGAACCAGCTCGCGCAGCGTCGTCCCCGCGTAGCCATGCCGCGCCACGGCCTCGACCATCGCCCCCTCCAGCCGCGCCCTCTGGTCGCTCGCCACCCGCTCGGGAGCAAGTCCCCTGAGCCCTCCGGAGGCGGTCGGGAACAGCGGCCTCGCCGCCTGTGGAGCATCTCTCGGAGGCGCCATCACCACGACGATAGTCGGCGCCTAAGTCCAATTCACGTGTACCAGACATGACAGCGAGCGGCCTAAGCCCAGGGGCGGCTGCTACCAACTATTCGATGGTCTCCGAGTACCGCACTTGACACCGTGTCCCCGAGTTGACATGGTTGTCCGCGCCCGCTGGTTCGCGGGCCGGGAAACGTCCAATGAGTCGGGACAGGGGTCCGGATCTCCGGGCACACGGAGATCGGGAAGCGTCCGAGGAGGAGTATCGAGTGAGTCACCACGCGAGCGGGTTCGCGGAATACGGGGAAGGCAGCGGCAGCCGTCGCGGCCTCTTTCGGAGCGCCGCGGTCGCCCTAGTCCTGGTTCTCTCCCTTATTGGTGCGCTGGTCCTCGGCGCCGGCGCCGCCTCCGCCGCCGGGCCCGAACCGAAAGTGACCTTCGAAACGGTCGAACCCGGGTACACGAGCGCTCACCTGGGCATCAAAGTCGAATCCGCCGAATTCGGCTTCACCTACATGGTCCAGTACACGACCAACCTCAGCGCCGACGTCAAAGAAGACGAATGGGTGGCCGGCAACGGCGCAGGTCTTCGGACCCTTCTCGCAGTACGTCGAACCGGGAACCCAGACGGTGATCGAAGACATGACCGGCCTCAAAGGGAGCACGAAATATCAGTTCCGGTTCTCCCTTCAGCTCTACGACGGCGAAACATATCCGGTCTTCGTCTATCCCAAAGCCCCCGAACCGGGGCCCTTCTTCGAAACGAAATTCCTCGCCAAGCCGACCGTGAAACTGGACCCGGTCTCGGAAATCACCCTCGAAAGCGCCCACTTCTCGGGCATCGTCAAAACCAACGCCCCTCCGGGCCCGCTCGATCCCGTCCAGAAAGACGCCTACCGAGTCGAATGGCGCGTCGAATGCCGGCCGAAATGCCCGACCGTCAGCGCCCCCAACGTCGTCGAGGGCGAAGAAGGAAGCGGGACGGTGTCCCTCGACCCCGTCCGGCTGGAAGCCAACACGTTCTACGAAGTCGACCTGATCGCCACGAACGGAGCCGGCGAAAGCGTCGACACCGTCTCCTTCCAGACACCCTTCGTCCTTCCGAAGGTCAAACCGGCGCCGGGGGGCTCGGCCGGCAAGGGCGCATACAATGTCGGCGGCATCGTCACCCCTTACAACTCGAAAATCAGCGACTGCCATATCGAGTACGGCCCGACCGCCGAATACGTCTACAAAGCTCCCTGCTCGCCGAATCCGATCGGCCGCAACGAGATTCAGCGGCTCGGCATGGGAGGGGCAGGAAGGCGACTTCAAAATCGTCTTCCGCGGACAGACCACCGACGACATCCCCTGGGGCGCCGATCCAGGGGTCGTCGAAAAAGAACTCAAGTCACTTTCCGCGATCGGCCCGACCGGAGTCGCCAACGTCGAACGCTTCTTCGGCTTCTTCGAAGTCTCCTATCAGTGGGAATTCACCGGTCCCCTCGCGGCGACCAACATCGGCCCGGTGCTCGGCATCCAGGGCACCAAACAGCTGAGCAACGGCGGCGGCGGCGCGGACGTCCGCCGCCTGGGACGCGCCGCGGAGGTCGTCGACGGCGGCAACAACAACCCCGTCCTCGTCGAAGCCCACCTCACCGGCCTCACCCCCGGCGCCATCTACCACTACCAGGTCTTCGCCACCAACTCCCTCGGCACGGTGGGCAGCGGCGACGCCTCCTTCATCGCCCCCTTTGCGGCCGAAGACGAACCCTGTCCGAACGAAGAAGTCCGCGATCGAGAACGGCTCCACCAGGCTGCCCGAATGCCGCGCTTACGAGCTGGTGACGTCCGCCTTCAAGGCGAGCTCCCCGGCGACGCTCGGCGCGATGAGCGTCAACGAAGGCACGGTCTCCTACTCGTCCAGGGCGGGGAACATCAACAACTCCGGCTCGGGGGGTGGAAAATGGCTACGTCGCCACCCGTCGCGACGGCGGCTGGGAAACGCTGAGCAATCTCAACGGAGGCCGGGGATCGCCCTACGCTCCCCCGTACAGCCTCGGGGAGGCGACGGGCGCGGCGGCGCACCGGACCTTCTGCACTCGATCTGGTACCTGAAAACGAACTCGCTCTCGCAAAGTCACGACGCGTATCTCCGGTGCCCGGATGGGCACTTCGACAAAATCGGCAACGGAGACCCTGGTCCCCTCGGCGCCGACCTCTTCGTCGGGGGCCTCCAACGACTTCACCCGCACCATTTGGGTGGGCGCCAACTGTTGCGGGCCCAACACCTGGGGGCCGGGCTCTACGAGTTCGTCGGCACCGGCAACGATCGCCCGACTCGCCTCGATGTCGACAATTCCGGAAACCCGATCTCCGGCTGCAACCCGCCTACTGGCATGGAAGCATTGGGACGTGGCGCGAGTCGCTGAGGGGAATGGAATCTCCACCGACGGAAGAGTCATCTACTTCATGGCTCTGGCCCCTGTGCCGGTGGCATCCAGACCACCAGCTCTGGGTCAGAGTCAATGGTCCAAAAGCTATTTCGCCTCGAAATCGCACTGCACCAGAACCGCCGGTGACCCCGGTGGAGCATGCAATGCGCCCTCCAATCCCGAGACCGAAGACTTTGCCACCGACGGATCGCGCGCCTTCTTCTTTACCACTCAGCAGATGGTCAACGCGGACACCAATGACAAAGTCGACCTCTACGCGTACACGCTGCCGACGGAAGCGAACCCCACCCCTGAACTCGACCTGGTCACGGGCTCGAGCCCCGACCCCCAGTACGAGCACATCCTTCGAGCCTCCAACGACGGCTCGGCGGTCTACTTCCTCGCCAAAGGCGTGCTCGCCTCAAACCACGACTCGACCGACCACGCGGCGATCCCCGGTGACGAAAATCTCTACGTCTGGATGAAGGACGCAAAACATCCGGAAGGAGAAACGAAATTCATCGGCAGGATCTCCAACCCCGGCGATCTCGACTACCTCTCGTACTTCACCGAGCTGACGCCGAACGGCCGCTACCTCCTCTTCATGTCGACGAGCACGCTCGTCGACACCGATACCGACAACTCCTTCGACATCTATCGCTACGACGACCAGACCGGCGAACTGGCGCGTGTCTCGACCGATTTCTCCGGGGTCGGCGGCAACGCCGATGGCCTCAGCGGGTACCTGCCCTACAACACGGCCAACCGGCACAACCATATGGCGATCACCGACAGCGGTGAAGAAATCGTCTTCACCACCGCCGAGGCGCTCTCCCCCGATGACGGCAACGGCTCCAACGACGTCTATCTCTGGAAGGACGGACGCACCCACCTGATCTCCAGCGGCGCCGTCGGCCCCAACGGAGAGGAAGGCTCGGCGCCGCCGCCCTTCGCCACGGCGCTGATCGACGGCTCCGGCAACGACATCTACTTCGCCACCGCTCAGGCGATGACGGCGGATGACGTCGACAGCGTCTCCGACGTCTACGACGTCCGCCGCGGCGGCGGTTGGAGCTTCGCCGAATCGAGCCCCTGCACGGGCGAAGGTTGCCAGCCATCGGCAACGACCCCGCGGAAGGCCGCGGCTCCGGCGACCGACCGCACCGGCCGCAAGGGCAACTACCGCCGAGCCGTCATTTCGATCAAGGCGCTGAGCTCCTCGCAGAAGGCGAAGCTGGCGGCGGGCGGCCGCGTCGGTTTGACGCTGAAGGTGAGCGGGCCCGGCGAGGCCCTGCTCAAGGGCACGGCGCAGATCGGCGATGACCGCAAGCAGGTTCTGAGCTCGAAATACAGCGTCGTGCAGGCCGGTCAGGTGGACGTGCCCATCTCGCTCTCCGATCTCGCCCAGGCCCAGTTGAAGCACGGCGGCTCGATGAAGATCGCTCTCAGCGTGACCTTCGCCGACGCGGTCCCGGCCGCATCGACGCTGACCCTGAGGTCCGCCACCGGCCGGCCCGGCCATGCGAAGAGGAAGCGCAGCGGCCATGCGAAGAGGAAGGGTGGCTGAGGTGGCGGTAGCCGCGACCCGTCACTCCACCCTGACCAGGGTGCTTCTCGGCCTGCTCGTCAGCGCCGTCCTTCTGGTGCTCGGAGCGGCGCCCGCTCAGGCCGCCGGTCCCCAGTGGGAAGTGCATGCGACCCATTTACAGGAAACTTTCCTGCGCGGCCCCGAACCGGTGAAAACGTTACAGCGAGGATCCGGTGAATACCTGGAATATCAGCGTCGTCAACTCGGGCGATGCCGTCACCGAAGGCCCCTACAAAATGACCGTGACCCTTCCCGAGGGAGTCAGGATCGAAAAAACGTTGGGCGGGGGTGGCTGGGCCTGTCCTGCCCCTGAAGACACCCACAGCGGCGTTCCCTTCACCTGCGAAACCGCGGAATTCGGTCAGACGGCGTTCCAACCTGGCGAATCGATCCCGACCTTCTCCATGATGGTCGAAGTCGAACCGGGGAGCGCCGACACGATCACCTACAACGCCACGGTCTCCGGCGGAGGTGCTCCCGGGGTGGCGTTCACCGACCCGACGCCCGCCGAAGACATCCCTCCGTTCCACGTCAAAACCTTTATAGCGCGCAGCACCACGGACGAAACCGAAGCCAACGACTACACCGTCGCCGGCGGCCATCCCTACCAGACGCTGAACAAGTGGACCTTTCCGGTTTACCCGAAAGAGCAGATGAAGAATGCCTCCGTCAGGGTTCCTCCTGGGTTCTTCGGAAACCCCTCGGCGGCTCCGCGCTGTCCGATGAGCCAGATCACGCTCAACTTCTTCGGCGGGCCATGTCCTCCCGGCTCCCAGGTGGGCGTCGCCGGCCTCGGAATCTTCGGCCGCTACACGGAATTCTTCAAAGCCCCGATCTACAACGTCGTGCCAGACCGTGGCTATCCGGCCCAGTTCGTGTTCAACGTCGCCGGCACCGTGATCTCGCTCTACACGTACCCCCTTCCCAGGTCTGAAAAGTACGGTCTGGTGATCGGGTCGACGAACGCCACCCGCGTCCTCCTGAGAAGCTTCTCCGCAACATTCTGGGGTGTTCCATCCGCTCACGGGTCGGGTATCACCGGCGCGCCGTTCCTCTCCAACCCGGTCGACTGCTCCGATAGCCGAACCGGCCTGGAACCTGATCACCGACTCCTGGGAAAACCCGGGTCTGACCTCGCCGATCACCGGCGTCCCCGACCTCACCGACGGCGCCTGGATGACGGCCACAGACCCGACACCGCCGGTAACCGGCTGCGATGACGAAGCGCTCGCCTCGCAGTTCCACCCGGGGATCAAAGCCGAGCCCGTTCAGGAAGGAACGCAGACGCAGGCCGACCAGCCCGCCGGGCTTAACGTAAGCCTCGACTTCCCGCAGACCAATGATCCGACCGATCTGAGCACGGCGTTCGACGCCTCGCTGCCGCAGGCGCCCGAGCCGAAGGACATCACCGTCAAGCTGCCGCCGGGGGTCAGCATTTCCCCGGCCTCGGCCGACGGCCTCGGCTCCTGCTCCGACCTCGCCTCCGACCCGGCCGGCGACCAGGTCCACTACGACTCGACCAAATCGGTCACCTGCCCCGCCGCGTCGATCATCGGCACCGCCTCGACCACGACGCCGCTGGTGGCCTCCCGCGACCCGGTCGACGACAAGGTCACCGGCCCAGAACCGATCCACGGCGAGGTCTACCTGCTCAAGCCACATCCGGGCGACTTCAGCCCGAACGGCGACGAGGACGGGACCTTCCGCCTCCTGATCCAGCTCGAATCGAAGCGTTACGGGATCAACTTCAAGCTTCCAGGCACGGCGGTTGCGGACAAGACGACGGGCCAGCTCACCACGACCTTCCTCGACAACCCGCAGCTTCCGTCCAGCACTCTCGAGCTCGACCTGAAATCGGGCCCACGGGCGCCGCTCGCGACGCCGCCCACCTGCGGCACCTTCACGACGACCTCCCTGATGGTGCCGTGGAGCACGCCCGGTACGCCGGACGCGGCCCCCTCCTCGAGCTTCGCGGTCGAGTCCGGCCCGAACGGGACTGCCTGCGCCAACTCCCCCGCCGCTCGGCCCTTCAACCCGACGATCGACGCCGGAACCGAGTCCGAAGGCGCCGGCCAGTCCAGCCCGTTCGTGCTGCACCTTTCGCGCAATGACGGCGAACAGGAGCTGAGCACCATCGACCTGACGATGCCGAAGGGCTTCACCGCCAAGGTCGCGGGCATCCCCTATTGCCCGGAGGCCGCGATCGCGTCCGCGCACGGCCGAACCGGCGCGGCCGAGCAGGCCAATCCCTCCTGCCCCGCCGCCAGTCAGATCGGGACCCTGACCGCCGGCGCCGGCCCCGGCCCCGCGCCCTTCTACAGCACCGGAAACGCCTATCTCGCCGGCCCCTACAAGGGCGCCCCGCTCAGCCTCGTCTTCATCACCCCGGTCGTCGCCGGGCCGCTCGACCTCGGCACCGTCGTCGTCAGGGCGGCCGCCTTCGTCGACCCGGAGACCACGCAGGTGAGGATCAAGGCCGATCCGCTGCCGACGATCCTCGACGGGGTGCCGCTGCGGATCCGCTCGATCGTCGCCCACATCGACCGCTCCGGCTTCTCGCTGAACCCGACCAACTGCGAAGTGAAGTCGATCACCTCGACTATCGGCAGCGCCAATGGCGCCACCGCGGCTCCCACCGACGGCTTCCAGGTCGAAGGCTGCACCGGGCTCGGCTTCGCCCCCAAGCTCTCGCTGAAGCTCAAGGGCTCGACCAGACGCACCGGCAACCCGGCGCTGACGGCAGTCGTCAACTTCCCGAGCGGCGCCTTCGCCAACATCGCCTCGGCCTCGGTCGCATTGCCCAAATCCGAGTTCCTCGACAACACCCACATCAAAACGGTTTGCACCAGGGTCCAGTTCGCCGCCAAAGCCTGCCCCGTCGACAGCATCTACGGCTTCGCGAAAGCGACGACGCCGCTGCTGGTCGGCCCGATCGAAGGCCCCGTCTACCTGCGCAGCTCCTCCAACAAGCTCCCCGACCTCGTCGCCGACATGGGCGGCCAGCTCGAGGTCGACCTGGTCGGCAAAGTCGACAGCGCCAAGAACGGCGGCCTTCGAAACACCTTCGAAGCGGTCCCCGATGCCCCGGTGAGCAAGTTCACGCTCGAACTCGAGGGCGGCAAGAAGGGCCTGCTCGAAAACTCCGAAAACCTCTGTAAGCACCCCCAGCACGCCACCGCCAACTTCATCGGCCAGAACGGCAAGGTCTACAACACCAAGCCGCTGGTCGCCAACAGCTGCAAGAGCGCGAAGTCGAAGCGGGCTAAGCGCCACCGCCGATCAAATCGCCACGGGAGAGGTAGAGAGAGATGAGCCGCCACCCCCTTCGATCTGGCCGCCTCCCCGCCACCGTCATCGTTCTGACTTTCGCTGTCTTTGGCGCGCTTTCTTCCGCGGCGTCCGCCGCCCCGACCCTCGCGGCAAAAACGGACACCGTCTCCAACGCCTCCTACACCTCGGCTCACGTCACCGGCCACGTCAGCACGCCTGGGCCTCTCAATGGCTTCTTCGAAAACGAAGTCAGATTCCAGTACTCCACCGACCAGGTGAACTGGACCACCAGCACCACCAAATACTTCCGCTTGGCCGCCGACGAAAAGTTCGTGGAAGGTGACCTCACCGGGCTCAAGGGCGACACCACGTATTACGCCCGAATCACCATAACCGCCTTTCCAGACACAGCCGCGTCACCCGCGCCCTACCTTTCCTTCACCACCCTGCCGGTGGAACCACCGACGATCAGCGTCATCGACGATGCGTCAGAGGTCTTCTCCCGGACCGCCGCGGCCACCGGCAAGGTCAAGCGCCCGGCCAACCCGGATCCGGGCTTCGACGTCACCGCCTGCCGTTTCGAATACGTCACCGACGCTGACTTCGCTTCCACAGGCTTCCAGGGAGCAAGCAGCCAAGGATGCGAATTCTTCAATCCGATCACCGCGCCAGGCGAAGAGGTGGAAGTCGGCGCCGAGCTCGAAGGCCTCACACCCGGCACCACCTACCACCTGCGTCTCGCCGCTGAAAACGCGGCCCCCGACAGCGGCACCAAAGAAGCCAGTCCCTTCACCACCAACTCTAAGGTGACCGCAAAGCCGCCTGTGTTTGCGGCAAACGATGCCACCGACGTCGACAAGCGGTTCGCACGGGCATCCGGAGAAATAGAACGGCCCGCCGGCGCCGACCCCGCCCTCGATACCGAATGTCGCTTCGAATACGTGACCGACGAACAGTTCACCGAAAACATCGGCAACTCCCTTCCTGGCTTCGAAGGCGCCGCTCAGTCCCCCTGCGCTCAGAACCCGGTGGACAGCCCCAACGGGAGTGCCGTTCGTATTCCGGTCAGCGCCGAACTCCAGGGCCTCACCCCCGACACCACCTACCATCTGCGCCTCACGGCAGAAAACGGGGCAGGCGCGGAAACCAAAGCGGCCACCAATACCTTCAAGACGCCCGCGATCGTTCACCCGCAACTCACCGTCAACTCGGTCACCGACGTCTCCTACACGAGAGCGCGAGTCACCTTTACGGTCGGCCCCGGCAATCAGGGCGCATATGCCACCCTGTCCTATTCCGTCGCGGGGACCAACGAATGGTTTGGCGACGCCCCGAATAACGGCATCATCGGAATAAATGTCGGCGAAGCGCCCAGGCAGTTCACCATAGAACTCGGCCCATCGGGATTCGCGTACCAGATGCCGCCCGAGGAAGGAGGCGGCAACTTCTTCCAGCCGGGACCGGGCCTCCGACCGGGTACCAAATATCAGGTTCGGGTCGGCGCCTTCGACCTCGACGAATTCGTCGAACGGTATTCGGAACCGGCGGAATTCACCACCACAGGGACCTCTACTCTTCCGAGCGTCGGGCTTGATCCGGTGACCACCTCCCCACCCGCGAGCGCCCACTTCACGGGCTTCGTCCACATCAACGCCCCGGCGGAACCCCTCCCGGACGAGGCCAAGGCGGCCTACAGGACCAAATGGCACCTGGAGTGCACGCCTCAATGCAACTTCCCCAACCTCTCCGGCACGATCGAGGTGGCCGAAGGCGGCAAGACAATCGACGTCGAAACCGATCGGTTGGAAAGCAATACGTTTTATGAAAATGTCACGCTCGTCGCCGAAAACGCGCTCGGCATCGTAAAAACGCCTCTTCAACAGTTCTCGACTCCACTCATTCTCCCCACGGTTCAAGCGACCCCAGGGGGCTCCGCCGGCGGTGGCTCCTACAACGTCGGCGGCGTCGTCACGCCCTTCAACAGCAAGATCAGCAATTGTCATTTTGAATACGGACCGACGACCGAATACGTCTACAGCGCGCCATGCTCGCCAGATCCCGTCGGCCGGAATGAGGTGCAGAAGATCTACGTCGGCGGCCTGGAAGGCCAGTTCAAACTCATCTTCCGCGGCCAGACGACGGGGGACATCACCATTCAGGCCCCGGCGTCCGTGGTTGAAGACGAACTCAAGGCGCTGTCCGCAATAGGCAAGGAAGGTGTCACCGACGTCGAAAGGGAAATCGGCTTCTTCTACACGGCGTACACCATCCACTTCGCCGGCCCGCTGTCGTCGCAGAATCTGGGGTCGGTGCGTGGCATAGAAGGCACTCTCCCGCTCTGCAACGACCAGACGTCGTGCCACGTGGGGAATCCGGGCAACGCCGCGACCCTCATTGAAGGCGGGAACAATGCCCCGGTGCTCGTCGAAGCGCATTTGACCGGCCTCACCCCCGGTGCCACCTACCACTACCAGCTCTCTGCCACCAATCCTCTCGGCACCGTCAGGACTGGTGACAATCTCTTCGTGACGCCCCATGACGTGGGTGAGGCCGCCTGTCCCAACGAACAGGAACGCATCGAAAACAGCTCCACCCGCCTGCCCGAATGCCGGGCCTACGAACTTGTGACCAACGCACCCAAGGCCGGATTCTCCGCGGGCCTGTCCGCCTACAGCAACAACGAGGCGGTCGGCTACTCATCGACGTCAGGCAATATCGAGAATTCCGGACAGGGGAATCTGTTCGGCAACCAATACCTTGCGAAGCGAACCGACAACGGCTGGCAGACGGTGGCAGGCCTGAATGGCCCGAAAGGCTCGCCATACACGGGCGGAAGCGTCCAGAGCCAGGAATTCAAACAGTACAGTCCTGACCTCGAACGCTCGATCTGGTTCCGAGGCGTAAAAGGGGAAAATCAGACGTTGTATCTGCGCGAAGCGAGTGGAGAGTTCAAGAAGATGAACCCGGCGCCGGGCCACACATTCTTCGGCCCACAATCGATCTTCCAAGGCGCATCGCAGGACCTTTCGCACACGTTCTGGCTGGGAACGGAAGAGGGCGAGACGGACGTATGGGGCCCCGGTCTGTCGCTGGGGGTCTACGAATACGAAGGCACGGGCAATACGGCTCTGCCCCGCCGACTCGACGTGAAGAACAATGGGGAACCGATCTCGGAATGCGCGCAGGGCGGCTTCTACATCGGCGTCTCGTGGTTCAACGCGACGAGCGCAGACGGAAAAACGGTGTTCTTCACGAGAAAATCCTGTGAAGGGCGCCCTCAGGAGCTGTACGCCCGGGTCGACGCCTCCAAAACCATCTTTGTCTCGGAATCACAGTGCACTCGGACCGCGGCTGACCCCGGCGGTGCCTGCTACACCCCGGCCCTGGCTCCTGGCCCTTATGGTGAAGCGGGGTCCGCGGACTCCATTTTCCAGAGCGCGACCCTGGACGGCTCGCGCGTCTACTTCACCACTTCGCAGCAACTCGTCAACGACGACACCAATAAATCGACCGATCTCTATCGCTACGAACTCCCCTCCGCCTCAAACCCCAACCCATCGCCGGCTCTGATTCAGGTCTCGAACTCGGGCCCCGACGCCCAGGTGCAGCAGCTTCTGCGCACGTCAGAAGATGGCTCCACCGTCTACTTCATCGCCAGGGGAGTCCTCGCGTCCAATCATGACTCCTACGACGAACCGCCACATGATGGCGACGAAAACATGTACGTCTGGCACCAGGACGCGAGCCATCCGGATGGGCAGACGACGTTCATCGGGAAGGTGACGGACAGCCCCAGGTCCACGAGTGAGATCACCCCGGACGGTCGCTACTTCCTGTTCAGGTCGATCTCTCCGTTGACGGCCACCGATACCGACAACGCGACGGATATCTACCGCTATGACCTCGTCACCTCGGAGCTGGTTCGTGTCTCGGTTGACCCGGCCGGCACGGGAGGCAACGGAGATGGTCTCGACGCGAACATCCCACAGGCGGGCGAACACACGCATCCCTCGATAACCGATGATGGCCAGGAGGTCATCTTCTTCACCCCAGAGTCCCTCTCCTCTGACGATGGCAATGGTGCGTCCGATATCTACCTGTGGAAAAACGGGCATTCGGCTCTGATCTCCACCGGATCGGTGGGCGGCGGGGCCTCGAGCGCGGACCTCGACGGATCCGGCAGGAACATCTACTTCGAAACCGGCCAGCAGCTCACCCCGGAAGACACTGACAGCGTCTCAGACGTCTACGACGCTCGTATCGATGGCGGAGTCAGCTTCGCCAGGCACGAAAATTGCGTCGGTGAAGGCTGCCAGCCGTCGACTTCCGGTGGGAGTTCCGCTCCCGCTCTGGACACCGACCAGTCGAAGGAGAGCGGCGACTACCGGCCGGCGACGATCTCGATCAAACCCCTCAGCGCCTCGCAGCGGGCGATACTGGCCGCCGGGGGAGAGGCCGAAGTGCCGCTCAAGGTGAGCGGACCCGGCAAGATCTCGCTCAGCGGCACGGCTCGTTTGGGCAAGAAGTCCTCCCGGATCATCGATGCGTCCTCGCGTGCCGTGCAGGCAGGCGTCGTCGAGGTGCCGATCACGCTCTCCGGGCGCGCGGCGTCCAAACTACGAAGGAGCGGTGCGCTGAGCGTCCAGCTCGCCGCCGTGATAGCCGATTCCGAGACGGCCACCGCGACTCTGAAGCTGAAGCAGTCAGACGGGGCGAGGCGGAAACGCTCGAAACGGGGGAATGACTGAGATGGGCTCGCGTGCCTTTTACGGGCTCTTGCTGGCCGTGGCCATGCTGCTGGTCGGGGTGGTCTCCTCCGCGCAGGCCGACCCGCCGCCGGTCTGGAGCCTGACGATGACTCACAACCAAGATCCTGCCGGCGGAGATCGACCGTTCGAAAGCGGCAGCGAACCCCCGAACATCTGGCAGATAGGCCTCGCCAACATCGGCAAAGGGCCGGTCAGCGGGCCCGTCACATTTACCGACGTGCTTCCCCCGGGAGTGACGGTCAGGTCGATCTTCTACGGGAGCCTGGTTGGCCCAGGGTGCGCGACGGTAGAAGAAGTCAACGCGGGCGCTCCCCTGACCTGCACCGTGGATTTCAAAACTCCGCCAACCATTGAAGGCGGATCCCAACCGGTCCCGCCGGGAGCCGTGTTCGACAGCTTCTCGATTCAGGTGGAATTTCCCTCGGGCTCGCCGGAAACGTTCACCAACACGGCGACGATCTCCGGCGGCGGCGCCCTCGCCCCCGCGACGGCCACCGACACGGTGCAGGCCATCGATCTGCCTCCCTTCCACGTAAAGAAATTTGAAGCGGAAAGCTCCCACGACGGCGCCGAATACACGGTGGCGGGCGGTCACCAGCTTGAAACTCTGAACAGGTTCACGTTCCCCCTCTATCCAGACGAAGAATTCAAGAACGCCTTCGTCAAAGTCCCGGTGGGGTATTTCGCCAACCCCGCTGCCGCGCCACGATGTCCGCTCGGGAACATCACGTCATTCGAACCCTTTGACAGTTGCCCACCCGGCTCCAAAGTCGGTTATGTCGGCGTCGCCATCTTCGACCAATACCACGAGGCCTCGTTCCCGATCTACAACGTGGTCCCGGACAAGGGCTACCCGGCGATGTTCGTGTTTCAGGTCCTGAACTTCCGGTTCTCTCTCTACGCGGTTCCGCTCCCGCGCAGTGAAGGGTACGGTTTGGCGATTGGATCGACGAACAACGACCGTGCCGGGATCAGAAGCTTCTCCGCCACGTTCTACGGTGTCCCCTCCGAACACGGGCAGGGAGTCTCGGGCGTCCCGTTCGCGTCGAACCCGGTCGACTGCTCGGAAGCCGAACCTGCGTGGCGGCTCTTCACGGACACCTGGCAGAACCCGGGCCTGACCCAGCGGAGCGGCTTGCCTCTGGACCCCACCGAACCGGCCTGGCTGCAGGCCACGACCACCACGTCGCCGGTGACCGGATGCGAAGACCCGGCGCTGGCCTCGCAGTTCCAGCCCAGCCTCGACGTAAAGCCGGTGCAGGAGGCTCCGGCTCCGCAGAGCGACCAGCCCACGGGCCTGGCGGTCGACTTCCACTTCCCGCAGACCAACGACCCCACTGACCTCAGCACCGTCTTCAACCCCAAACTGCCGCAGGCGCCGGAGCTGAAGACCGCGACCGTCAAACTGCCGGCGGGTCTGAGCCTCTCCCCGGGCACGGCCGACGGCCTGGAAGGCTGCTCGGACTCCGCCACCGACGCCGCCGGCGACCAGGTCCACTACGACACCACCAAACCGGTGACCTGCCCTCTCGCTTCGAAGATCGGCACCGCGACGGTTTACACCCCGCTGATCGCCTCCCGCGACCCGGTCGACGACAAGGTCACCGGAGCGGAACCGATCCACGGCGACGTCTACCTGATCAAGCCCCACTCAGGCGACATCAGCCCGAGCGGCAACGAGGACGGCACCTTCCGCGTCCTGATCCAGCTCGAACAGGCCCGCTACGGCGTCAACTTCAAGCTCCCCGGCAGTATCACGGCGAATAAGGGCACCGGCCAGCTGACGGCGACCTTCACCGAAAACCCGCAGCTTCCGTCGAGCAAATTGGAAGTCGACTTCAAGCAGGGCCCACGGGCGCCGCTGGCGACCTCGCCCACCTGTGGCACCTTCACCACCACCTCAGATCTGGTGCCCTGGAGCTCGCCGGGAACCCCCGACGCGACCCCCTCCTCGAGCTTCGCGGTTTCTTCCGGCCCGAACGGGGGCCCCTGCGCCGACAGCCCGGCACAGCGTCCTTTCAACCCGAGCCTGAGCGCCGGCACCGAATCCGCCGCAGCCGGTGAGTCGAGCCCCTTCGTCCTCCGCATCGCCCGCAACGACGGCGAGCAGGAGCTGAGCACGGTCGACGTCACCCTGGCCAAGGGCTTCACCGCCTCGCTCAAGGGCATCTCCTACTGCTCGGAGGCAGCGATCGCCTCCGCGTACGGCCGACCCGGCGCGGCCGAGCAGGCCAATCCCTCCTGTCCCGCCGCGAGCCGGATCGGCTCGATCACCGCCGCCGCCGGCGCCGGCACTGCGCCCTTCTCCTCCACAGGAAACGCCTACCTCGCCGGCCCCTACAAGGGCGCCCCGCTCAGCCTCGCCTTCATCACCCCTGTGGTCGCAGGGCCATTTGATCTCGGCACCGTCGTGGTGAGGGCCGCGGCCTTCGTCGACCCGGAGACCACCCAGGTGAGGATCAAGGCCGACCCGCTGCCGACGATCCTGGACGGGGTTCCGCTGCGGATCCGCTCGGTCACGACGAGGATCGACCGACCCGGGTTCTCGCAGAACCCGACCAGCTGCAAACCAAAGGCGGTCACCGCCACAATCGGCGGCGCCAGCGGAGCGGTCGCGACCCCGTCCAACGCCTTCCAGGTGGACGGATGCCGCCAGCTCGGCTTCGCCCCCAAGCTCTCCCTCAAGCTCAAAGGCTCGACCAAGCGCACCGGCAACCCGGCGTTGACCGCGGTCGTCGACTTCCCAAGCGGCGCCTTCGCCAATATCGCCTCGGCCTCGGTTGCCTTGCCGAAATCCGAGTTCCTCGACAACACCCACATCAAAACGGTCTGCACCCGGGTCCAGTTCGCCGCTAAGGCCTGCCCGCCCGACAGCATCTACGGCTTCGCCAAAGCGACGACGCCGCTCCTCGACAAGCCGATCGAAGGCCCCGTCTACCTGCGGAGCTCCTCCAACAAGCTCCCCGACCTGGTCGCCGACATGGGCGGCCAGCTCGAGGTCGCCCTGGTCGGCAAAGTCGACACGGCCAAGAACGGCGGCCTGCGAAACACCTTTGAAGTTGTCCCCGACGCCCCGGTCTCCAAGTTCACTCTCGAACTAGAGGGCGGCAAGAAGGGCCTGCTCGAAAACTCCGAAAACCTCTGCAGGAAAGCCCAGCACGCGACCGCCAACTTCACGGGGCAGAACGGCAAGGTCTACAAGACCAGGCCGCTGGTCGCGAACAGCTGCAAGGGCAAGTCAGCGGGCCAAGCGACACCACAGACGCTCGAATCGGCACGGACGGCGCTAAAAGCGTGAGCACAGGACGTGAGCCGTGTACTGGCTTTGACGGGCGGCGTACCAAGTTTTACAGCTTCAACGAGTACCGCCCTTGACATCGCAGGGGCAGACTGCAACTATCGGGTAGCTCCGCCTGGGAGGCGGACAGGGTTACAGAGATAAGAGTCTCCGAAGACTCTGAGCGGCAGGGGCCATTCAGTGACGGGGACAGAGGAAAACAGGGGACGGAGAGGGTGACACGAGTGACTCACGCATCGCCAGGGCGATCGACCGTCGGCAGCCGCCGCGGCCCCGCTCCTAGTGCTGCGGTCGCCCTGATGGCCGGCCTCGCCCTGATTGCCGCCCTCGCCCTCGGCGTCAGCACCGCCTCGGCGGCCGAAGGCCCGCCGGTCATATCTCCCGTCGCGGTGGAAGAGATCGGATACACCACGGCCGAAGTGTCCGGGACGGTTGGGAGCGATACGGAACCGGGCTGGTCGGAATACAGCGCTGTCTACTGCTACCAATACGCCCTCGCCAGCGACCCCGCCGGCGAAGAGAAATGGATGGCGGGGGGGCAGGGTTGCAACACGGGAACCGAAGCCCCCATAGACACGGTCACCGATGAATTGGTCAAACTCACACCTGGCACGACCTACCAAGTTCGCATCTACGCCTTTAACGGATACAACGAGAACGGGCAGGGGTACTCCGAGAGGGTGAGTCCCCAGCCGTACACCACCTTCACTACTAAAAGCGTCAATAAATCCAGCGCCGCGCTGACGATCTCGGACATCACCCTCGACACCGCCCGTATCTCGGGCGTGATCAAGACAAATGCCCCGCCCGGCCCGCTCGACGCCGCCCAGAAAGCGGCGTACCGAACCGAATGGCAGCTCATATGCCGACCGACCTGTGAGTTCGGAACCCCGTTGTCGACAGGAGTTCTTGAGGGTGACGAGACCAGCCAGGCGTTCACCTGGAACACGATCCGCCTTGAAGCGAACACCTACTACGAAGTCGAATTGTTCACCACAAACGGCGATGAAAGCCAGAAAACGATCACGGCGACCTCCTTCACGACTCCCACAATCCTGCCGAAGGTGACTACGGTTCCCGGAGGCTCCTCCGGCTCAGGTTCCTTCAGCATCGGTGCCATCGTGACTCCCTACAACACAAAGATCTCCGATTGCCACTTCGAGTACGGACCCACGACCGAATACGTCTACCGAGCGCCCTGCTCACCGAACCCAGTCGGTCGCAATGAGGTCCAGCGGTTCACGATCCCAGCCCCAAACGGCGAGTTTAGACTGACCTTCCGCGGCCAGACCACCGGCGATATTACGGTTGGCGCAGATCCAGAGGTGGTCGAAAAGGAACTTCAGGCTCTCTCCGTGATCGGCCCGGAAGGGGTCACCAAGGTCGTCCGTCAGTACGGCTTCTTCGCTGTCGACTACGAAATCTTCTTTGACGGCCCTCTTTCGGGAACGAACCTCAATCCGCTGAAAGTCGTCAACGGAGGCATTCCGATCTTCGTCGAAGGGTCCGGAAATTCCGGTTGCTGCACCGGTGACGACCTCGGGTCCGCGGGATCGGTCGTGGACGGCGGAAACAACGCACCGGTCATCGTCGAATCCGACCTCACCGGCCTCACCCCCGGCACCACCTATCACTACAGGGTTGTCGCGACCAACAGCGTGGGCACCGTGACCTCCAATGACGTCCAGTTCCTGGCGCCCCTCGATCCTGGCGATAACCCGTGCCCGAACGAAGAAGTCCGGATCGAGAACCACTCCACCCGCCTCCCAGAATGCCGCGCGTATGAGCTGGTCACCACCGCATTCACGAGCGGCTACGGGGCCGAAATGGACAAAATGAGCATCAACCAGGGAACAGTGAGCTACAAATCACGAGCCGGCAATATCAACAATTCCGGTGCCGGCTCGGTCTTCTCGAATACCTACATCGCCGTTCGACACGAGAACGGCTGGAAAACGATCGCAGACCTGAATGGCCCGCGCGGCTCGCTCTTTGCTCCCCCCACCGAATTCACCACCGCGTACGGCGCGAGGCAGTACAGCTCCGATCTTCTGCGCTCGATCTGGTTCATAAACACCCCGCAGGACCCGTTTGATCTGTGGGTGGGCTATCCGTTCCTGCGGGGAAGCGACGGGAACTTCACGAAAATCAGCAACCCGCCGCAGAACGAGGGCTCTGCCGGGATCTTCCAACCCCAATACCTTGGGGCGTCGGAAGACCTGACCCATATGTTTTGGATCGGCTCTGACTACGGCGCGGACACCTGGGCTCCGGGCGTCGGGCCGGGTCTCTACGAATACGAGGGCATCGGCCATAAAGCCGGAGAGGTCCCGCGTCGAATCGATCTACGCAACGATGGAACCACGATCTCCGATTGCGTTGTCGCCTTTCAAGGTGAAACGACCGTGGCGTATTTCAACACATACTCGCCTGACGGCAAGACGGTCGTGTTCACAGAGAAGGACTGCGGAGGGCACAAGGAACAGATCTGGGCCCGCGTGGACGCGTCCAAATCCTATTTCGCGTCGAAATCGCAATGCACCCGTACGTCCGGTGATCCCGGTGGAGCCTGCGATGAGGAAAAGAGCCCGAGCTTCGAGAGAATGTCCAAAGACGCGTCGAGCGTGGTCTTCTCCACGACCCAACAGCTTCTCAACAGCGATACCGACCAGACCAAGGACATCTATGAGTACGTCCTGCCGACGGCCTCGGACCCGAATCCCTCACCCAATCTATTTCAGGTGTCGGGAGCGGCGCCAAATGCCAAGGCGCTGAACAGCAGGGCCGTTTCCGACGATGGCCGCAGGGTCTACTTCATCGCACAGGGAGTCCTCGCCTCAAACCACGACGCATACGACAACCCGCCGTTTCCCGGTGACTTCAACCTCTATGTGTGGGACCGGACCGCAGACCCGAAAGGGGTGACGAAGTTCATCGCCCGGCTCGAAGACCCGCCCCAGAACTACGACGTCTCCGGATTCAATCCGAGGATCAGCGCCGACGGCCGCTACATGGTCTTCACCGCTTATCACCCGTTGGTTCCGACCGATACGGACAACTCCCTCGACATTTACCGCTACGACGCCGTGAAGGGGGAAATGCTCCGGCTTTCCGTCGACAACGGCGGGGTCGGTGGAAATACGGACTTCAGCAATGCTGATTTTGGCTATGGCGGCAGGGTTCTCTCCGACGACGGCCAGCAGGTCGTGTTCATAACCTCCGAGGCGCTGTCCCCCGACGATGGCAACGGCGCCCCCGACGCCTACCTATGGCAGGAAGGGCACACGACGCTTGTCTCCACCGGCTCGGTCGGAGGGGGGGCCGACACCGTGGTCATCGATGGGTCCGGCGACAACATCTACATAACGAGCACCCAGCAGCTCACGGCCGACGACGTCGACACGGTCACGGACGTCTATGACGTTCGGCGTGGCGGCGGATTCAGCTTCGACGAGGCCCCACCCTGCGCGGGCGAAGGCTGCCAACCGGCGAGCGCGCCGGCGCCTGACAATGGGGCTCCGGCCACGGACGGGGCGGGAAGCAAGGGTAACTACCGGCCGGCCACGATCTCAATCAAGCCGATGAGCTCATCGCAACGGGCGGCGCTCGCCGCCGGCGGTGAGGCCGAACTTCCACTGAAGGTAAGCGGCCCCGGCAAGATTTCCCTCGACGGCTCCGCCAGGATCGGCAGGAGGTCGTCAAGGGTCCTCACCGCGGCATCCCGTGCCGTGCAGGCGGGTGTCGTCCACGTCCCCATCTCCCTCTCCCAGAGCGCGCTGTCGGAGCTTCGGAACAGAGGGGTTCTCACCCTGCAGCTTGCCGCCGTGCTCGCAGACTCGGACCCGGCCAATGCGACCCTGAAATTGAAGCCGACAGAAGCGAGGCGCAAGCGCTCGAAGAGAGGAAATGGCTGAGATGAGCAGGACAGCGCACCGCCCTCTCTGCTCGACCAGGACGTTCTTCGGGGTCCTGTTTGCCCTGACCGCGGTCCTCGCCGGCCTGGCCGGCACTGCCGCCTCAGCCCAGGCCGCGCCGCAGTGGGGCGTGACGATGACCCACAGCACCGATCCATTCGAGGGTGACACTTTCATTCGCGGGCCCGAACCCGCGCAGGCTAATCGCTGGCAGGTCATCATCGAAAACACCGGCGACGCGCCGACGACTCCTGGCCCGGTCACCTTCACCTACAACCTCCCGCCGGGAGTGAAGGTCGTGGGATTCGACCCCGGAACATTTGCCTATCCCTCGGGGGAAACTCCGTGCCCGTCGGTCGCTGAAATCAATGCTGGCGCTGCCGTCACCTGCACGATGAATGCCCAATCGCCACCGGTGGTAGACGCAGGCGTCACACCGATCGCGCCTGGAACGATCTACGCGCCGTTGGTGATCGCCGTTGAAGTCCTTCCGGGCTCGCCGGACCTCCTCACCAATGAATTCACGCTTTCGGGCGGCGGCGCACCCACGGTCACCGTCAAAGACTCGGTCAAAGTCATCGACACCGAACCGTTCCATGTCGGAAGATTCGAGGCCCGCACCACGACTGTCTCCGAAGCCCCGCCCGCCGCTACAGAAGAATGCTGCAGTGGAGCCCAAACCGTGCAGCAGCCTCTGTATGACGTCGCGGGCGGCCATCCTCCAGGGACGACCCTGAACAGGTTCACCTTTGCCCGGTACCCAGGCGACGAGGAACTGAAAGATGCCGTTGTCAAACTTCCGCCAGGCTACTTCGGTAACCCGGCAGCGGTTCCCAGATGCCCGATGTCGGTCCTGCTCGAAGCCAATCCGTGGACGTTCGACGAGCCCGCCTGTCCATCGGGCTCCAAAGTCGGCATGATCGGAGTCTCGATCGCCAATTGGTACGAATCCGTGAAGGTGAGGCCGCTCTTCAGCGTCACACCGGATCGTGGCTACTCTGGGCAATTCTCGGCCAACGTCTACGGCAACGTGCTCACGCTGTATGTGGTTCCGCTGCCGCGATCCGAAGGGTACGGATTGACGATCGGGTCGACGAACTCAGGTCGCATCGGGGTCAAAATGTTTTCCGCCTTCTTCTATGGCGTGCCCAGCGAACATGGATCGGGCACCTCGGGCGCACCGTTCCTGTCCAACCCGGTCAATTGCTCGGAAACCGAACCAAAATGGGAAGTATTCGCCGATAGTTGGGAGAACCCCGGCAGGGTGAATCCCGTCAACGGCTTCCCCGATCTGACCGATCCGATCTGGTCGGTCAACGAGGTCATCACCCCGCCGGTGACCGGTTGCGACGACCCGGCGCTCACATCGCAGTTCCACCCCAGCATCGATGTCCAGCCTGTCCAGGAAGGCCCCGCGGAGCCCGATAAGCCCGCCGGCGTCAAGGTCCAGCTCGACTTCCCGCAGAGCAACGACCCCACCGACCTGAACACGGTCTTCGATGCATCGGTGCCGCAGGCGCCGCCCCCTAAGGACGTGACCGTCACGCTCCCGGCGGGGGTGAGCATCTCTCCGGGTGCCTCCGATGGGCTGGAGGGGTGCTCGGACCTCGCCTCGGACCCCGCCGGAGACCAGGTTCACTACGACTCCACCAAACCCGTCACCTGTCCTGACGCATCGATTCTCGGCGCGGCGAGCGCCGACACGCCGCTGCTGGCATCGCGAGACCCGGTCGACGACTCGGTCTCCGGGCCCGCCCCGCTGCCCGGCAGCATCTACTTGATCAAGCCACACCCCGGCGATCTCAGCAAGGGCGAGAACGGCACCTTCCGCGTCCTGGTCCAACTCAACTCGGATCGCAATGGGGTCAACTTCAAGCTTCCAGGCACGGTCAAGGCCGACAAGCAGACGGGTCAGCTGACGACGGTCTTCCTCGCGAACCCGCAGCTCCCCGCGAGCCAGCTCAAGCTCAACTTCAAGACCGGCCCCCGGGCCCCGCTGGCGACGCCGCCCACCTGCGGCACCTTCACCTCGACCAGCAACATTGTCCCGTGGAGCGCGCCTGAAACTCCCGACGCGTCGCCGTCCTCGAGCTTCACGATCAGCCAGGGCGCCGACGGATCTCCCTGCGCCAATACCCCCTCGGCGCGCCCCTTCAACCCGATTCTCAACGCCGGCACCCAGTCGACGGCCGCCGGCCAGGCCAGCCCCTTCATACTGCGCGTCGCCCGCAGGGACGGCGAACAGGAGCTCAGCTCCGTCGACGTCACGGCCCCCAAGGGCTTCACCGCCTCTCTCAAGGGCATCACCTACTGCAACGAGGGCGCGCTCGCAGCCGCGGCCGATAAGACCGGCGCCGCCGAGTCGGCGAGCAAGTCCTGCCCGGCCTCGAGCCGGATCGGGTCTCTCACCACCGCCTCGGGCACGGGTACCAACCCCTTCTACGCAACCGGTCAGGCCTACCTGGCCGGCCCATACAAGGGCGCCCCGCTCAGCCTCGCCTTCATCACCCCCGTGGTGGCGGGGCCCTTCGACCTCGGCACCATCCTGGTCCGCGCCGCGGTCTTCGTCGATCCGGAGACCACCCAGGTGACGATCCACTCCGACCCGATTCCCCAGATCTTCGACGGCGTGCCGCTGCGCATCCAGTCGATCGTCACCCGCATCGACCGGCCGGGCTTCTCGATCAACCCGACCAACTGCCAGCCAAAAGCGGTCACCGCCACAATCGGGGGCGCCAGCGGAGCGGTCGCGACCCCGTCCAACGCCTTCCAGGTCGATGGCTGTAAAGGGCTCGGCTTCGCCCCCAAGCTCTCGCTGAAACTCAAGGGCTCGACCAAGCGGACCGGCAACCCGGCGCTGACCGCCGCCGTCGACTTCCCGAAGGGCTCCTTCGCCAACATCGCCAGCGCCTCCGTCGCCCTGCCCAAATCTGAGTTCCTCGACAACACCCACATCAAAACGGTCTGCACCAGGGTCCAGTTCGCCGCCAAGGCCTGCCCCGCCGACAGCATCTACGGCTTCGCCAAAGCGACGACCCCGCTCCTCGACCAGCAGATCGAAGGGCCCGTCTACCTGCGCTCCTCCTCCAACAAGCTCCCCGACCTCGTCGCCGACATGGGCGGACAGCTCGAGGTCGACCTGGTCGGCAAAGTCGACACCGCCAAGAACGGCGGCCTGCGCAACACCTTCGAAGTCGTCCCCGACGCCCCGGTCTCCAAGTTCACGCTGGAACTCGAGGGCGGCAAGAAGGGGCTGCTCGAAAACTCAGAAAATCTCTGCAAGAAGGCCCAGCATGCAACCGCCGATTTCACCGGGCAGAACGGCAAGGTCTACAAGACCAAGCCGCTGGTAGCGAACAGCTGCAAGGGCAATAAGAACTCGAAGAAGAAGCGCTCAAAGCGCGGGGGGCGGTAGCCGACAATGCATCTTTCGATTCAAAACAGTGGGGCCCACCGACCCGCCGGCCTGCTTTCCGTCCTCGCCCTGGCGATTCTGGCCTTCGCCGTCAGCGCCATGCCCGCAAGCGCCGCGGCTCCCCAGACTGCGAATGTCCTCTCGCTCAAAGCGGGGTACGGAACGATCCTGATCAAAGGCAACGTCGACCCCGGTGACGAAGACGCCGAATGGTGGGCGGAAACGTCCACCGACAACGAACACTGGAGTGGATACCCGGGCGTGTTCGGTGAATTCCCCGCCCATGTGGGCCCTCAGCCGATCGAAGTGGAAGTCAGCGACGAACAGGGTGACCCCGAAAAGTTCCTCAAAGGCTCGACGAGGTACTACGTTCGCCTCGTCGTCTCGAACGGCGTGACCAACAGCTTCTCCTTCCAGCCCAACCTCTTCGCGACGACGCTGGCCGTCGACCCGCCCAAAGTGCTCAGCGTCAACGACGCGACCGCGGTCACCTACACGACCGCAAAAATCTCCGGCAGTGTCGAACGGCCTGCCAATGCCGCGCCGGCCTTCGACGTCCGCTGCCGCTTCGAATACGTCAATCACACCCAGTTCGTGCTGACCGGGTTCAAAACGGCGACGGCGATCCCGTGCGTCCCGAAAACGGTGACCACGCCCGGCTCAAACCCGGTGACCGCCGACCTCACCGAACTCAAACCGGGTGCGACCTACCACTACCGGGTGGTAGCCGTGAATGCCGGGGGCTCCGACATCTTGGCCGGGCCGAAAACCTTCACGACGACTGCGATCTCGTCCCCGGCCGTGACCATCTCCACTCCCACGCTGGGCGTCGGGACCGCCGCGCACTTCTCGGGCCAGATCAATCCGCAGCAGGGCCCGGCCGAACCGGGGCTCTATGAAGTCAAATGGCGCTTCGAATGCACGCCGAAATGCCTCAATGCGAATGGTGAATTGCTCACCGGGGCACCGGTTCCGCCCGACAACTCCCTGCACACGGTCGGGGTCGACGTCGTCCTCGAATACAACACGGAATACCGGGTCAAACTGGTGGCCGCCAACGCCGGAGCATCGGCGACCGCCGGCCCCGTGTCCATCACCACCCCACCGGCCCCGCCCATAGCCCGGACGCTCGGTGTCAGGGCGGGCGCGGACTCTGCGGACCTGGGCGCCAAGATCAATCCGCTCAACTCGCCGGTCACCTATCGGTTCGAATGGGGCCCCACCGACAGCTATGGGAGCGTCGCGCCGGAAATCCCCGAGCCGCTCTCCCGCGCCGACAACGTCTTCCATTTCGTCACGGCGCCGCTCACCGGCCTACCCCGGCGACGACCTACCACTATCGGGTGATCGCGACGAACACGCAGACAGGCGAAGAATCTGAAGGCTCCGATCACGTATTCACCACCCTGCCGGCCGCCGTGGCGCCGCCGGCCTGCCTCAACGCCGACTCTCAGGTCGGTCCCTCGGCGAACCTGCCGGACTGCCGCGCCTATGAATACGTCACCCCCGGCCTCAACAGCTCAGCACCGCCGACGGGTTGGCCCGAAATGACGGTCGAAGGCCTCCGTGGGGACGGAGGGGCGATCGCATTCGTGAGCGGTGACGCGCCCGAAGATGCGGAAGGAAGCACCGCCGTCACCAACACGGTCCTCGCGCAGCGGGGCACGAGCGGCTGGTCGACCAAGAGTCTCTCCGCGCCGACCCTGGTCGGTTCGGGGACGTACTTCGGAACCAGCAGGTCGACGGTCGGGCTCTCGAGCGATCTCTCCCAGTCGGTGCTCTGGACCCCCCAGCCGCTGGCGGGCGCATCCTCCCCGAGCGGGACGAACCTCTACCTGCGGCGCGCCAACGGCTCCTTCGTGGCGCTGACGACGGCCGGCGACCCGAAATTCTCCGACGGTGGTGAGCTCAGCGGCGCATCCCAGGACTTCACCCGCCTGTTCATCGTCTCGACCGTCAAACAGCTCTCCTCGGATCCGGTCAACGGCGGCAACACCTACGAATGGGCGGACGGGGATCTGAAGCTGGTGACGATCCTTCCCGGCCCGGGCAAAGAACCTGCTCCGAACGGAGGCACGCTGCCGCAGGGCGCACTGCCGGCGGTCTCCGACGACGGAGGCGAGGTCCTCTTCAAGGCGGTCGGTCTCCCCGGCCTCTACCTGCGCAGCGGCGGTGAAAACTCCGCTCTGGTATCCACCTCCAAAAAATCGACGCCGGACCCCAACCCCGTTGCGCCGGCGGTCTCCGTCGGCATCTCTGCCGACGGCTCCACGGTCCTGTTCACGAGCCGCTCCGAGCTGACCGAGAACGCCAACACCGGACGGACCCTGGGGGTGTCCAATGACCAGGGCAACGATCTCTACTCGTACGACGTCGGCACCGGGGAGCTCACCGACCTCACCGTCGCAGACGACCCCGCGGATGCTGCCGCCGGCGCCGATGTCGAGCAGGTGGTCGGCGCCAGCCGCGACGCCTCCTACGTCTACTTCATCGCGACGGGCAATCTGGCAGAGGGAGCGACATCGGGAGAGCGGAATCTCTACGTCGCGCACGAAGGCCAGATCGACTTCATCGGCACCAACCCGACCGGCAGCAGCGGCCAGGGATATCCGTTCTACGTCACCCCCAACGGCCTCCACGCCGCGTTCATGTCGACGGAGGGTCAGACCGGATACGACAACGCCGGCCAGGACGAGGTCTACAAATTCACCTATGGCAGCGGCGTCGAATGCGCATCCTGCCGGCCGAGCGGGGAGCCTCCGACAGGCGGCGCCTCGATCGTCGGCCGGGCGCTCAGCGACGACGGCAGCCGGCTCTTTTACCAGAGCAACGATGCCGTCATCACCCAGGCGCAGAGCGGGCTCTCCAACGTCTTCGAGTACGAGGAAGGCCAAGTTCACCTGCTGACGCCGGGCGACGGGGTCACCTCGCTTCTCGCCGGCGCGAGCGCGACCGGCGACGACGTCTTCATCGCCACCTTCGAAGAACTCTCACCCCGCAGCCAGGGAGCCGCCTTCGGCATCTACGACGCCCGTGTCGAAGCCGATGTCCCGCCCGGTGAAGCGCCCTTCGAATGCCAGGGAGAAGGCTGCCGCGGACTGGCCACCAAACCGCCGCAGCCCGCGAGCCCGGGCACCGCGAAATTCGAAGCTCCGGGAACCGTGGCGGCGCCCAAGTCCAAGACCGTGGGGGCGCCGAAGGTCAAGGTGCGGATCACCGTGCCCGAGCGTGGGGAGCTTTCGGTTCTTGGAAGGGGTCTGACCCCGGTCAAACAGGCCGCCTCGGGTGCGGAGATCGTGACGCTCTCGCTCACCGCCAAGGCCGACAAGAGGCGATTGAAGAAGGGATTCTTCAAAACCGCCGCCGAAGTTCTCTTCACCTCCAGCAGCGGCGCCCTATCCAGGGCCGAAATCTCGCTGAAATTCAAAGCCACCGACCGGAAGAACGGGAAATGATCGTGCTCGGAAAGCGACTCACTCTTGCGCTGGCGGCCGCGGTCGTGTGCCTCGGCAGCGTCTCCTCGGCGCCCGCACAGGCACGCAACTTCGAAATGCCCGTCTTCCTCTCTCCGGGCCGTAACCAGGACCAGAGCCCCTCGGTGACCGCGGGTGCTCACCCGTTCGAACTGTTCACCTACTTTGCGGTCGACAGGAGCCCGGCCGCCGAAGAACTCCCGAGCGGGGGCTTCGAAGCTCCGACGGCAAATGTGAAGGACCTTCATTTCGAACTACCCGAGGGAATGATCCTGAATGCGCCCTCCTTCCCCCGGTGCACCAAGGAAGCGTTCAACGCGGGCAATTGCTCGGCGGTGTCACAGGTCGGCGTCGCCAGCGTCAGCCTCGCCGACGGGCAGGGGACCAGCACGACCCCGATATTCAACGTCGATCCACCTCCGGGCATGACCGCTCAGTTCGCCTATCGCGCCAGCCTCAGCGCGGTCTACGTCAACTTCCACGTCAAGAGCAGTAGCGACTACGCCACGTCTGCCGACGTGAACGGCCTCAGCTCCGCGTTCGGGCTGTTGACATCGTCGATGACGATCTGGGGAGTGCCCGGCGACCCGGGGCACGACGCGCTCCGATACTCCGGCACCGGGCAGCCCGCTCCGGGTCCCTATCCGGAACCGCCGCCGCTTCGTCCGCTGCTCGCCAATCCCACCTCCTGCGACGGGCCGTTGATCACCAGGTTGGACGCGACCACCTGGCAGGCACCGAATGAAGTCAGATCCGCGCCCCCGTTCGAAGCGCTCGCCGTCGGCGGCTGCAACCAGCTCGACTTCAACCCGACGATCGAAGCGAAGCCGACCACCAATCTGGCCGACTCACCGTCCGGGCTCGCCCTCAACGTCGCGGTTCCCCAGAACCAGGACGGCGAAGGCGTCGTCGCCGCACACCTGCGGACGAGCAAGTTCGTGCTTCCCCCCGGGCTCACCATCAACCCCTCTTCCGCCAACGGCCTCGACGTCTGCAGTCCCGAGCAGATCGGCTTCGAAGGGCAGATCAATCAGCGCCAGATCCTCCGCATCGACATGCCCCCCAAAGCCTTCTCCGGCAAATTCACGGTCGCCTTCGGCGGTCAGGAAACGGCGCCGATTCCCGCCACGGCAACTCGCCCAGAGGTAACCCAGGCGCTCGAAACGCTGCCCGGCCTTGCGGGCAACGTCAACCTCGCCGGCGCACAGGGCTCCTGGATCGTCGACTTCTCCGGCGCCCTGGCGGGCACCCACGTCCCGCTGATGAGCGGCACCGTCACCGACAACCCGAGCCAGAAACTGACGGTGACCGGAGAAGCGGGCGGGTTCACCCTCAAATTCGAAGGTGCCAGCACCAATGAACTTCCCTTCAACGCAACGGCCGCGGAAATCCAGGAAGCGCTGAGGGCGATCCCCGGGATCGGACGCGACAACCTCTATCCCGGCAACGTCTTCGTCGCCGACACCGGCACCAAAGGCCTGACCCGCTCCTACCGGGTGATCTTCGCCGAAGACCTGGCCGGCGCTCAGCCCACGCTCACCACCACGAGCACGCTCACCGGCCCCGAAGCCGGAGTCGGCGTCGTCCCGGTTCCTCCGCCGCCGTTCCGCGCGCTCAGCGTCGCCACGCTCGGCGGCTTCGCCCCGGGCACCCCTCACTTCACCGAAGCCGCAACCAACTGCCCCGACGCCTCCAAAATCGGCACGGTGCGCCTCGACGCTCCCGCCGTCGTCGGTCATCCGCTGGAAGGCACCGTCTACCTCGCGACTCCCAACAGGAACCCCTTCAACTCCTTCCTCGCCTTCTACATCAGCATCAACGATCCCGAATCGGGTGTCGTCATCAAGCTGCCCGGGCGATTCGAGCCCGATCCGAAAACCGGCCGGCTGACCGCGACGATCTCCGAATTCCCGCAGCTGCCCTTCGAGGACTTCCAGCTCGAATTCTTCAAGGGTACCGGGGCCCTGCTGAAGACCGGTATCGCCTGTGGCGCCTACACGGTCAACGCCGAGCTGACTCCTTGGACGGCCAGCTCCGTGGTCGATGTCGACGACGCCTTCACGATCGAAGCCGGAGCAGCGGCGGGACCCTGTGTCAAAAACGAAGCCTCGGCGCCCGACACCCCGACCTTCGAAGCCGGCACCTTTGAACCCACCGGCGGCGCCTACTCACCGCTGACCCTGAAGCTCGCCCGCCAGGACGGCACCCAGCGGCTCGCCGCCTTCGACACGACTCTGCCCAAGGGCCTGATCGCGAGGCTCGCCGGGACCCCCTACTGCTCCGACGCCGCCCTCGCCTCGGCAAGGGCGAAGAGCGGCCGGCAGGAGCTGGCCGGCTCCAGCTGCCCCGCCGCCTCGCGGGTCGGCAGCGTCAACATCGGCGCCGGCGCCGGGCCGACCCCGTTCTACCTCCCCGGCAACGCCTACCTCGCCGGTCCCTACAAGGGCGCGCCGCTGAGCCTGGCGTTGATCACCCCCGCCGTCGCCGGGCCGTTCGACCTCGGAGACATCGTCACGAGGATGGCCCTGTACATAGACCCCGAAACCACTCAGGTCCGTGCGGTCTCAGACCAGCTGCCCTCGATCCTCAAGGGGATCCCGCTCGAGATCCGGTCGCTGCTGCTCAGCCTCGATCGCGGCCAGTTCATCCTCAACCCGACCAACTGCGGCTCGGCCCCGATCACCGGAGTCGCCGCGGCGGTGAGCGGACAGACCGTCCCGCTCTCGCAGCACTTCCAGGTCGGGGAATGCGGCAGGCTCGGCTTCCAGCCGAAACTCGCGATGAGCCTCAAGGGCTCGACCAAACGCCGCGGCAACCCGGCCCTGAAAGCGGTCCTCACCACCCGTCCGGGGGGCGACGCCAACATCGCGCAGACCGTCATCACGATGCCGAAATCGGAGCTCTTCGACAACTCCCACATGCAGGTCGACTCGGTCTGCACAGGGCCGCAGTTCGCCGCCTCTCAGTGCCCGGCCAGCTCGGTCTACGGCTTCGCCAGGGCGACGACCCCGCTCCTCGACAAGCCGGTCGAAGGCCCGGTCTACCTGCGCAGCTCCAGCACCTCCCTGCCGGATCTCGTCGCTGACCTCAACGGGCAGATCAGGGTCGCCCTCGTGACCCGGATCGACACCACGAAGGGCGGCGGCCTCCGTGCCACCTTCGAAAACCTCCCCGATATCCCGATCTCCCAATACACCTTCGAATTGAAGGGCGGCGCGAAGGGTTTGCTCAAGAACAGCAGCAACCTCTGCGCGCGGACCAACAAGGCGACGGTGCTGTTCGGGGGCCAGAACGGTAAGAGCAACAACCAGAGCCCCGTGCTCACCAACAGCTGCAAGAAGGCCCGCAAGGGCGGCAAAGACAAGAAGCGCTCCGGGCGCAGGGCGGACCGATGAAACGCACCCTCTACATACTCATAGTCCTGGCGATCCTGGCCGTGGCCGCTCCGGCCGCTCAGGCCTTGCCGCCGATCGTCAAAGCCACCTGGGTGACCAGCGTCGGCCCATCGTCAGCCGACCTGCGGGCGGAAATCGATCCCTCAGAACAGCCGACGACCTACCTGTTCGAATACACGACCGATGCCATCTACCGCGAAAAAGGCTTCTTCGGCGCCTCGAAAATCCCGGCGACCGGGGTCAGCATCGCCGGCGGCACCGTGCTCCAGCACACCAGCGGCCTGAAACCCGAAACCACGTACCGCTATCGCGCGGTCGCGACCAATGCCAACGGCGCGGTCACCGGGGCGATCCGCAGGCTGACGACCCGCGAAGCCACGCCGGTCTTCGCGCTCCCCGATGCCCGCGGTTGGGAGATGGTCTCTCCCGTCGACAAGAACGGCGGCTCGATCCAGGACTTCGGCCAGACCTTCGGCGGAGGCGTGTTCCAGGCGGCCGCCGGGACTCCCACCTTCACGTACACGTCGGCCTCCTCCTTTGCGGATCCGACCGGAGCGCCGGGGGCGGGTCAGTACGTCTCCCGCCGGGGCAGCACGGGGTGGAGCACGGAAAACGTCACCCCGCCGGCGGGCGTCGCGGGCGGCTACCCCGAATCGCCCACCAGCGGCGTCCCCTACCAGGTCTTCTCGGCTGATCTGGGGACCGCGCTGCTCAGCAACGGCAGACGCTGCCGCACCACCGCTTCCAACCAGTGCCCGGTCGAAAACCCGCCGCTGGCGGGATCGGAAGCCCCGGCCGGGTTCCGCAACTACTACATGCGTGACAACGCGGACGGCTCCAACAGCGCCCTGCTGAAGAGCGCCGACCTCAGCCACCTGGCGCTCGGCGCGGATCACTTCGAACTGGCATACGTCGGAGCCACCGCCGACCTCGCCCACGTCGTCCTCTCGACCTGCGCGGCGCTTACCGTGGGCTCCACCGAAGTCGCCGGCGTCGGCGGCGAATGCAACCCGGCCAAACAGAACCTCTACGAGAAGTCCGGCTCGGAACTGGAGCTGATCAACACCGCCCCCGGCGCCGCCCTCGCCGCGCAGAGCGGCGCGATCTCGACCGACGGCTCCCGCGTCTACTGGACCGACGGCACCAACATCTACCTGCGCGAAGGGTCCACGGTCACTCAGATCGACGAAGCGCAGGGTGGAGGCGGGACCTTCCAGACCGCCACCCCCGACGGCGCCGTCGCCTACTTCACCAAAGGCGTCCCGCCGACGGCAGAAGAAACGCAGATCGAGTTTGAAAACCAGCAGAAAGAAATCGAAGAAGGGGTGGAACACCCCAAAGAACTGACGACGGAAGTCGTCCAGCTCTGGCGCTACGTCGCCGCGACGAACACCGCGACCAACCTGACGCCGAAAGGCCGGGTGGTCGGGGTAATCGGCACCTCCGACGACGGGACCTACGTCTACTACGTGACCAAGGCCAGCCTCTTCACCACGGCCGGCGCCTTCCTCTGGCGCTCGGGCGCGATCACCCCGATCGCCCCCTCGGTGGCCGCCGACAGCTACCCGCCGACCACCGGAACCGCCCGGGTCAGCGCCGACGGGCGGCACCTCCTCTTCGTCTCCTCCGCACTCGAACTGACCGACTCCGACACCAGGGACATCTCCACCGGGCTCCCGTCGCCCTCGGTCTTCCTCTTCACCGCCCCGGGCAGCGGCAGCCCCGGCACCGTCTGCGTCTCCTGCAACCCGTTCGGGGAACGGCCGAGCGGCGCCGCCAGCCTGCCCGGCGCCAGCCCCAACGGCTCCGGCGGCTACGCCCCCCATTCCTACAAGCCCCGCGTCCTCTCGGCCGACTCCAACCGGGTCTTCTTCGACACCTTCGACACCCTCGCCTCGCAGGACACCAACGGCGCCGAGGACGTCTACCAGTGGGAGGCCTTCGGCACGGGCAACTGCGCCAAGCCCGTCGGCTGCATCAACCTGATCTCGAGCGGACGGGCCGAAGGCAACTCCTCGGTCCTCGATGCCTCCGCCGACGGATCGGATGTCTACTTCCTCACCGACGGCTCCCTCGTCCCCAAGGACCCCGGCGCCAACGACGTCTACGACGCCCGAGTCGGCGGCGGCTACCCGGTGCCCCCGGGCGCCGTCCCCTGTTTCGGCGACGCCTGCCAGCCGCTGCCTCCTGAACCCGAAGACCCGACCCCCGGCACGCTGCGCAGCAAACCGTCGGGCAACCTGCCGACCCCGCCCAAGAAGCCGCCGTTGAAGTGCAAGAAGAACCAGGTCAAACGGTTCGGCAAGTGCGTCAAGAAAAAGCCGCAGAAACGGAGGGCTCGCCGATGAGGGCCATGAGCCTCACACGTCAATCTCTTGCCGTCGCCGCCCTGGCGATAGCTGCCCTCTGGCTGGCGCCCGTCGCGGCCCAGGCTGACTTCGGGTTCCGTCCCGGAGACGAAGGCTTCAGCGTCCACGCGACGGCCGAAGGAGGGACGGCACCCGCCACCCTCGCCGGCTCGCACCCGTATTCGCTGGTCACCGAAGTCAACTTCAACCAGGACGGCGGATTCTCCGACGGCGCCGTCAGGAACCTCTCGCTCGACCTGCCGGCGGGGATGATCGAAAACCCGACCGCGGTGCTCAGATGCAGCCCGGAACAGTTCTCGACCCCGCGCGACACACCGTTCGAAACGAGCCTCTCCGGAGAGAGCTGCCCGGGGACGACCCAGGTCGGCGTCGTCACCCTGCACAGCTCTCACGGCGGTGGGGAAACCAGGACCTTCGGCGTCTTCAACCTCAGCCCGCCGCCGGGCTTCCCCTCCCAGTTCGGCTTCGCCCCCTACGGCGAGCCGATCACGATCACCCCGCATGTGCGCGAAGCCAACAAGGAATACGGCCTGACGCTGGAGCTGAAGAACTTCTCTCACCAGCTCGACGTGACCGGGTTCAAGCTCGTGATCTGGGGCACGCCCTGGGCGATCTCACATGACGCCGAACGCGGCAACTGCCTGAACGAGGCCGAGCCCTCCACCGGGCACGCCAAATGCCCCGTCTCGGAGCTGAAACCGCCGCACGCGAGCCAGGCCTACCTGACCCTGCCGACCGCCTGTGAAGGCCCGCTCACCTACACCGCGAGCGCGGAATCCTGGCAGCAGCCCGGCGTCGTCCACGCGAGCTCGACCGGCGGCGCCGATGAGGCGATGACCGACTGCGGGTCGCTCTCGTTCAACCCGGAACCCCGCGGAGTTCTCTCGACCGACCGCGCCAGCTCGCCGACGGGCTATGACTTCACCCTCGACGGCAACAGCGCGCCCCTGCTCAATCCGCAGACGCGGGCCTTCTCGCAGATCAAGAAGGCCGTGCTGACCCTGCCGGAGGGGATGACCGTGAATCCCTCGGTAGCCGCCGGCCTGGGCACCTGCTCGGAGGCCGAGTTCGCGGCCGAGACCGTCGATTCGGCGCCCGGGGCCGGTTGCCCCAACGTCTCGAAAGTCGGCGACGTGATCGTCGACAGCCCGATCGTCGATGTCCCGCTCGAAGGCTCGATGTTCTTCGCGACGCCGCGTGTGAACCGCTTCGGCACCCTGCTGGCGCTCTACATGGTCGGCCAAGGCCCCGGAGCGCGGGCTGATGATCAAGGTCGCGGGCAGGGTCGACGCGAACCTCGCGACCGGACGCCTGACGACGACCTTCGACGACCTGCCCCAGCTGCCCTACTCGCACTTCAACGTCCGCTTCCGCGAAGGCCAGCGCAGCCCGCTCGCCACGCCCTCCGAATGCGGCAGCTTCGCCACCGAGATCGACACCAGCCCTTGGCTCAACCCGGACACGGTCCTGCACCAGTCCTCGCCGTTCAGCCTCTCCTCCGGAGTCGGCGGCGGCCCCTGTCCGCACGGGCTCGCTCCCTTCGGCCCCGGCGCGACAGCCGGTACGGCGAACTCCAACGCCTCCGCCTTCAGCCCCTTCTACCTGCACCTGACGCGCGGCGACACCGATCAGGAGATCACCTCCTACTCGGCGACCCTGGCGCCGGGCCTGCTCGGCAAAATCGCCGGCGTCCCGTACTGCCCGGAGAGCCTGATCGAGGCCGCGAAACACCAGACCGGCGCCGAATCGGCGACCGCCCCGGCCTGCCCGGCCTCGAGCCTGATCGGCCACACCTACACCGGCTACGGAGTCGGCTCGACCCTCTCCTACGCGCCCGGAACCCTCTATCTCGCCGGTCCCTACCATGGCTCGCCGCTCTCGGTGGTCGCGATCGACTCGGCCAAGATCGGGCCCTTCGACCTCGGAACCGTCGTCATCCGCTCGGCGATCCGGATCGACCGCGAAACCGCCCGGGTCGCGATCGACTCAGCCGGCTCGGACCCGATCCCGCACATCCTCGACGGCTTCCCGCTGCGCCTGCGCGACATCCGCATCTACATCGACCGGCCCAACTTCATGGTCAACCCGACCTCGTGCGACCCCTTCAGCGTCACCTCGACGCTGACCGGCGCCGGCGCCCGCTTCTCCGACCCGGCGGATGACTCCAGCGCGCCCGTCCCGGCGCCGTTCCAGGTCTCCAACTGCTCGGGGCTGGGCTTCGGCCCGAAATTCTCGATCACCCTCAAGGGCGGTCACGAACGCGGCGACAACCCGACCCTGAAGGCCGTCGTCACCCCGCGCCTCGGCGACGCCAACATCGGCAAGGCGACGGTCACCCTGCCGCCGAAGATCTTCCTCGCCCAGGAAAACATCGAAACGATCTGCACCCTCAAACAGTTCGCCGCCCACAACTGCCCGAAAGGCTCCGAATACGGGACGGCCACAGCGGTGACGCCGCTGATGGACGAACCGCTCAGCGGCCCCGTCTACCTGCGCGCCAACGGCAGCGCCCGCGCCCTGCCCGACCTCGTCGCCGCGATCGCCGGCAAAGGGGTCGAGATCGACGTCCTCGGCAAGATCGACTCCCGCCTCGGCGGCCTGCGCGCCAGGTTCGACGTGCTCCCCGACGCCGCCGTCAAAAAATTCACGATGACGCTGCGGGGCGGCGAACACGGGATCATCGCCAACGCCACCGACGTCTGCGCCTTCCCGCAGGTCGCGACCGCGAAGTTCATCGGCCAGTCCAATGGCATCAAAACGCTGCGCCTGCCCGTCAGATCGACAAGCTGCGGAGGCAAGAAAGGTGCAAAGAAGGCAAAGGGGGGAGGTAAGAAATGAACGCTCTTGACTGGTCCACCACCTCGATCAGAGGCCGACGGGCGCTCCTCGCGGCGCTGCTGACGCCGCTCCTCGCCCTGGTGCTGAGTGCGCCGGCGTCGGCCGAGGTCCCCAACCACCCCTTCATCGGCGCCGTGATCAGCGGCCTGGCGCCGCAGCCGAAACCCCTGCGCCCGAGGCTGGAAGCCCCCTGCGGCGTCGCCGTCAACCCGGCGGACGGGACCACCTATGTCGCCGACTACCTGCGCCGCTCGATCATCGGAGCCGCCGAACCGCTGCCCGATCTCTATCCGGGCAACGGCCCCTGCGCCCTGGCGCATGACGGCATCAACATGTACGTGAACTACTGGCACGGCGCCGTCGTCAACCCCGACACCGGTGTGATCGACGCCAAACCGTCGTTCGGGATCTCTCTCGACCCGGTGACCAAGGACCTCTACGTCGACCACCGCACCTCGATCTCCGTCTACGAAGCGCCGGTCGAACCCGGCAACGCTCCGGTCATGACGATCGGCACGGGCTCGCTGATCGACGGCTACGGGGTGGCGGTCTCGGAGTTCCCATCCACCCAGGGCCAGGTCTCCGTCGCCGACGCCGGCAACGGCAAGGTCAAGGTCTACGACCCGAAAGTCAGCCTGACGACGCCGGTGAGGGAAATCGGCGGGGCGAGCACCGCCGCGGGGCGCTTCGTTTCGCTTGTCGACTCCAGCCTGGTGATCGATCAGAGCAACGGAAATCTGCTCGTCGCCGACAACACCCAGCCGGGCTTCGAACATCCGATCGCGGCGATCAGCGAGTTCAATGCGGAAGGCCTCTATCGAGGCCAGATCGAAAAACAGGTGATCGACGGAGCGCCGGTGGGGATGGCCTTCGACGACTCTCCGACGACGACCAACGGCCAGCTCTACGTCACCAGCGGCAACGGCTCGGACATCGTCGTCCCGCCCGAACTCGGGCCGCCCGTCAGCGAACAGGGTGCGCTCTACGCCTTCGGCCCCGCCGGGCCGGGGCAGATTCTGGAAGTGACGACGTCCGGCGCGGGCCAGGGCACGGTTACGAGCTCTCCCGCCGGAATCGCCTGCCCGAGCGCCTGCAAGGCAGAACTCAACAGCGGCGCGATCGTCACCCTCACCGCCACCCCGGCCTCCGGCTCGGCCTTCACCGGCTGGTCGGGTGGGGGCTGCTCGGGGACCGACCCCTGCCAGGTGTCGCTGATCGCCGCGGTCAAAGTCGACGCGGCATTCGGCATCGCCCCCGCGGTCGCCGCGCTCAGCGTGAGCGCAGGCTCGGGCGCAAGAGCCGCTCAGGCCGGCGGCGGCGACGCCCCCGCCCAGACGGCGGCCCTCTCCCTCTCCCGTCCCTCCACGCACGCCTCGACGGTGACCCTGCTGGCGACCGTCTCCGGGCCCGGCACGCTGAGCGCCTCCGGGCGCGGGCTGCGTTCGACCAAGGCCACCGCCACCGGCGCCGGCCCCATCACCCTCCACCTTCACCTCTCACGCCGGGGCGCCCGCGCCCTCGCCCACAGCAAAAGCGGTGCCCTCTCGACCCGCCTCACCGTCGCCTTCTCACCGAGCGGCGGCGGCTCTGGCAGTGTTGTAGGGAAGACCGTCACCTTCAAGCCAAGCCGTTAAGGGGAACACACCTATGAAGAGGAAGCTGCAACTGACCTTGCTCGCGCTGAGCGTTAGCGCGCTCGCGATCGCCGCCATCGCCCAGGCCGAGATCGCCCAAAAGGGCGATGTCCGGGTCAGCTTCGACGGCCAGCTCACCCCCCGCGCCCTGCCCAGGAGCAAGGAGGCCCCCGTAACCGTCTCGGTCGCCGCCAAGATCTCCTCGACCAACCCCAAAAAAGCCGCCCCGCAGCTGACGAAGATGGCGATCGCGATCAACTCAAACGGCCACCTCAACACCACCGGCCTGCCGATCTGCGAACTCGACGACATCCAGCCCTCGACCACCGCCGATGCCCTCGCGGTCTGCAAGAAG
The DNA here is from genome assembly GCA_963795295.1 of uncultured Solirubrobacterales bacterium. Classification (GTDB taxonomy): domain Bacteria; phylum Actinomycetota; class Thermoleophilia; order Solirubrobacterales; family 70-9; genus VRUE01. Next base: position 356,466 of record CAWCHE010000001.1, on the reverse strand, counting down.
TCCCTGGTCGGCGAAGGCTCCTTCACCGCCAACGTGCCGCTCTCAGGCCGAGCCCCCTTCCCCTCATCGGGCAAGCTCTATGCCTTCAACGGCAAGGAGAACGGCCGCCCCGCGATCCTCGCCCACGTCTACGGAGTCCGCCCGGCCCCGACCTCCTTCACCCTGGTCTTCGTCATCTCCCAGGCCAAGGGCAAGTTCGGCACGACCCTCACCGTCGAGCTGCCGAAGTCCAACTCCGAAGGCTATATAACCGGGATCTCCCTGGACCTCGGCAAGACCTTCTCCTACCACGGCAAACAGCAGAACTACCTCTCTGCCTCCTGCCCTGCCCCGAAGGGAGTCAACGTCGCCGGCTTCCCCTTCGCCAAAGCCTCCTTCTCCTTCACCGGAGCCCCGACCCTCTCCTCGACCCTGAACCGCAGCTGCAAGGCGCTGGGCTGAGGGGAGCGGGGGTGGGGGCGAGGGCCCTCGCCCGCCCTGTTTGACAAAGGGAGTACCACGCTTTACATTGGTGGTTCCCCTGTGTAAACAGCGGTATTCCGGAAACGCTTACGGGCAGGGGAGTTCCCATGCGGCGGCGTCAATTCCCTATGGCGCCGCCGGGTGAAGCTGGCCTGCGGGCGTCGGAGCTGATCCCGGCTCCGACGCCCGGGCCGCTTCCATCTGCTCTTGACAAAGGAAGTACGGCCCTTTACATTTGAGTTCCCCTGTGTAATTAACGGTATTCGCGCGCGCGAATCCCTTTGGGCACGGGGAGTTCCCAAGGCGGCAATCACCTCCCTGATGATGCCGCCCACGCAGTCGGGTGGTTTGCGGCGCCGAGGCCCCTCTCAGCCTCGGTGCCCGGCCCCCTGCGCCGCGCCCCCTTGCGGGCAGAACACCGCGTGCCGCTAGCCGCTTTCGTGGCCGGCGTCGAAGCCGCGCTGGTAGCCGCGGAGGAACGGGGCCGAAAGGGGACGGTCTCCTGGGCTGTAGCGGGCGGCGACGGTCAGGCGCCGGATCAGCTCGGCGTGGATCCCCTCGGTCGAATCGGCGCCTCGCTGGGCTGCGCCGATCAGGTAGCCGAGGCGCAGGGCGGCGCCGCCGTCGGGCTCAGACCGAGCTTCGGCGTTGAGCGTGGTCGCGGCGGCGACCATCGCCGTGCCGACCGCGGCGAGGTCACCGGCCTGCTGATTCTCGGCCAGGCACTCGCTGATCGGCACCTCGTCCGGCAGCAGGACCTGCCCCGGAGCGTCCGCGAGCGCCTTGAGGTAGGTGCCGCCCTCGTTGAGGCAGGCTGCCGGCGTGCCGTCGCTGACGCCTCCGCAGCCGCCGGCGAGGGCCGCCAGCAGGGCCGCGCAGGCGAGGGCTCTCAGCGGACGCATGGCGCCACGCTATCGGTGCGGCGACGGCTGCTCTAGTCGCGTCGCGGCCCGAGGCCGCCGGTTTCGGCCTGGGAGATGCCGCCGGGCGGGCCCTTGGCGGCCTTCGGGGCCCGGCCGCTCGGCTGCTGCGGGGGCTTCGAGATCGTGTCGCTGAGGCCGACCGGCAGCACTTCGACCCATTCGGCGAGCTGGAATTCCGGCGTTTCGGAGTGGTTCCAGGAGAGGTGCAGGTGGTTGCCGCAGCCATGCCCCGCGTCACCGTCGTAGCCGACCCAGCGGAAGGGGGCGATCGGGTGGTTCTGGGTCGGCTCGGCCCAGTGGGCGAGCTTCGTGATCGCGGTCCAGGTGCGGTCGCATTTGCCGGGGGTTCCTCCGACCGGGACGAGGTCGACGGCGAGCCCGTTGTAGTGATCGGAGTGGCGGGTGTGGCAGCGGTTGCAGCCGACGTGGGTCCCGTTCGGCAGCGGCCCGGAGTAGCCGTCGGTGACGTAGATCGGGAAGTGTTCGGAGAGCCAGACCAGGTCGGGGACGATGCGGCGGTCGACCATGTCGCCCGCTTCGTGGGGGACGGAGGCCGGGACCGGGACGATCTTCCCGGGGGTGAAGATCAGCCGCGTCGTCGCCGAGCCGGCCGACGCCGTTGCAACGGTCCATGCAGCGAGGCCGATCAGGGCGAGGGCGAACAGCGCCTCGAGGTTGGCGCGGAGCGCGTAGCGACGCAGCCCGCTCTGGGCCTGACTATGTCCCTGCCTGGACATGTCTTCCGGTTATCGGACGCCCGTGGAGCCCGCTTGAACCGGGCAGAGGTAATGTGCGCCCCGATGGGGACGGTCCGCGAGGCGAGCTTCGATCTGTTCCGGGCGCAGGGGATGACGACGATGTTCGGCAACCCCGGCTCGACCGAGCTCCCCATGCTCGCCGACTTCCCCGGGGACTTCCGCTACGTGCTCGGGCTCCAGGAGGCGGTCGTCGTCGGCATGGCCGACGGCTTCGCCCAGGCCTCGGGGCGGACGACGATCGCCAACCTCCACACCGCCCCCGGGGTCGGCAACGCGATGGGGGCGATCTTCAACGCCCAGGCCAACCACTCGCCGCTTCTGGTCACCGCCGGCCAGCAGCACCGCGCCCAGATCACCCTGCAGGCCAACCTCACCAACCGCGACGCGACCCGCATGCCCCACCCGCTGGTCAAGTGGTCCTACGAGCCGGCCCGCGCCGAGGACGTGCCGCTGGCGCTGGCCCACGGCGCCCACCTCGCCTCTCTGCCGCCCAAAGGCCCGGTCTTCGTCTCCCTGCCGATGGACGACTGGTACGCGGAGGTCGACGAGGGCGACGCCGCCCACGCGATCGGGCGGACGGTGACGGGTCGCGCCGTCGCCGACCCCGAGGCGGTGCGCGCCCTCGCCGAGCGCCTCGACGCCGCCTCCAACCCGGTCCTCGTCGCCGGCCCCGACATCGACGCCAGCGGCGGCTGGGACGCCGCGGTCGTCCTCGCCGAGCGCCAGCGCCTGCCGGTCTGGGCCAGCCCCGCCACCGGCGGCGTCCGCCTCGGCTTCCCGGAGGGCCATCCGAACTTCCGCGGCGTCCTGCCGCCGGCGATCGGCCCGGTCGGCCAGACCCTCGAGGGCCACGACCTGATCCTCGTCGTCGGCAGCTCGGTCTTCCCCTACTACCCGTACATCCCGGGCCCGCTGCTGCCGGAGGGCGCGCAACTGGTCGCGATCACCAGCGACCCCGACGAGGCCTCGCGGGCGCCGATGGGCGACGCGATCGTCGCCGACGTGAAGCTGACCCTGGAGGCGCTGCTCGAGCGGGTGCCGGAGTCCTCGCGCCCGGCCCCCGAGCCGAACCAGGGGCCGGGGGAAATACCGCCGACCGACCCGCTCAACTCCTCCACCGTCCACACCGCCCTCGCCGAGGTCCTGCCCGAGGACGCGATCGTCGTCCTCGAGTCGCCCTCGAGCACCCTGGCTCTGCGCAACCAGCTCCGCATCTCCCGCCCCGGCAGCTACTACTTCAGCGCCGGCGGCGGCCTCGGCTTCGGCCTCGCCGCCTCGGTCGGCGTCCAGCTCGCCCAGCCCGACCGCCCCGTCGTCTGCGTGATCGGCGAGGGCTCGGTCCAGTACGCGGTCAGCGCCTTCTGGAGCGCCGTCGCCTACAAGGCGCCGGTCACCTTCCTCGTCCTGCGCAACTCCGAGTACGCGATCCTCAAGTGGTTCGCCGAAGTCGAGCAGGTCGGCGGCGCCCCCGGCCTCGACCTGCCGGCGCTCGACGTCGCCGCGGTCGCCGCCGGCTACGGGGTCTCCACCCGGGTCGAGAAGGACCGCGACGGGGTCCGTGACGCCCTCGCGGCCGGCCTCGCCTCCTCGCGGCCCGAGCTGGTCGAAGTCCCGGTCGAGCCGGGCATGTCGCTGTTCTAGGCGCATGGCCCTGCTCGAGCGCAACGTCGCGACGCTCGCCCCCGGCGGATCCGAGCCGGCCGTCGACCGCGCCCCGGACGAGCTCGCCGGCGGTACCCCGCAGCCGCTGCGCGGCGAGCTCGAGGCACTGCTCGGCGCCGACCGGGTCCTGGCCCGGGCGAGCGACATCGTCCGCTACGCCTCCGACGCCAGCCCCTATCGGCTGCTTCCCGCAGGCGGTGGTCATGGCGCGCGACGCCGAGGACGTCGCCAAGGTCCTCGAGTACGGCCGCGCGCAGCGGTATTCCCGTCACCTTCCGGGCCGGCGGCACCAGCCTCAACGGCCAGGGGCAGAGCGACGGCATCCTCGTCGACGTCCGCCGCCACTTCGGCGGCGTCGCGGTCGAGGAGGAGGGGGCGCTGGCCCGGGTCAAGACCGGGACGGTGCTCGGCCACGCCAACCGCGTCCTCGCCCCGCACGGCCGCAAGCTCGGCCCCGACCCGGCCAGCACCGACATCGCCTGCGTCGGCGGCGTGATCGCCAACAACTCCGGCGGCATGCGCTGCGGGACGACGAAGGACTCCTACTCGACGGTCCGCTCGATGACCCTGGTCCTCCCCTCGGGGACGACGATCGACACCGCCGCCGAGGGCGCCGCGGCAGCGCTTCGAGGCGGAGGAGCCCGAGCTTGCCGCCGGGCTGGCGGAGATCCGCGACGAGATCCGCGCCGACGAAGAGCTCAGCGCCCGGATCCGGGCCAAGTTCGCGATCAAGAACACGACCGGGTACCGGCTCTGCGCCTTCCTCGACGCCGACGAGCCGCTGGAGATCTTCCGCCGCCTCGTCGTCGGCTCCGAGGGCACCCTCGCCTTCGTCGCCGAGGCGGTCTTCGAGACCGTGCCGCTGCCCGCCGCGACGACCACCGCCTGGGTCCACTTCCCCGACATCGACGAGGCGATCGACCCGGTCCGCGATTTCATCGACGCGGGCGCCAGCGCGGTCGAGCTGATGGTCGCCCCGGCGCTGATCACCGCTGCCTGGAACATGGTCGGCGCCCCCGAGGAGTGGAAAGAGCTGCCGCCCGAGTCGGCGGTGCTGCTGGTCGAGTTCGGCGCCGAGACCGACGCCGAGCTCGACGAGTACGTCGCCAAGCGCCGCCGAGATCCTCGCCGGCCGCGAGACGATCCGGCCGATCGATTTCACCCGCGATCGCCGAGGAGATCGAGCTCGCCTGGCGGGTCCGCGAGGGGCTGCACGGGCTGATCGGCAAGCTGCGTCTGCCCGGCACCTCGCTGATCGTCGAGGACGTCTGCGTCCCGCCCGAGCGGATCGCCGAGGGCGCCCGCGACCTGCAGGCGCTGCTCGGCGAGCACGGCTTCCTGGCCGGCGTCGCCGGCCATGCATCCGCCGGAAACCTCCACTTCATGCTGACCCCGGACTTCGCCAAGGAGGAGGACCTCGAGCGCTACGAGGCCTTCATGGCGAAGCTGGTCGAGCTGATCGTCGGCAAGTACGACGGCTCGCTGAAGGCCGAGCACGGGACCGGGATCAACATGGCCCCCTACGTCGAGCGCGAGTGGGGGGCGAAGGCGACCGAGCTGATGTGGCGGGTCAAGCGCCTCGCCGACCCCGACGACGTGCTCTCGCCCGGCGTCGTCCTCAACCGCGACCCCGGCGTCCACCTGCGCGACCTGAAGACGACTCCGGCGATCGAGGAGTCGGCCACCGCCTGCGTCGAGTGCGGCTTCTGCGAGCCGGTCTGCCCGAGCCGCGACCTGACCACGACCCCGCGGCAGCGGATCGTCCTGCGCCGCGAGATGGCCCGCCAGCCGGCGGGCTCGCCGGTGCAGCGCGCGCTGCTCGAGGAGTACGAGTACGACGCCCTCGACACGTGCGCCGCCGACGGCTCCTGCCAGCTGGCATGTCCGGTCGGCATCGACACCGGCAAGCTGGTCAAGGAACTGCGCGGCGAGCTGCACACGCCGCGCGCCGAGAGCCTCGCCCTCGCCGCGGCGAAGCGCTGGCGGACGGTCGAGGGCGCTTCGCGCGCGGGCCTGCGCCTCGGCGGCCCGCTGGCACGGCGGACCAAGCGCGGCCGTGGCCTGCCAGGTCCCGCGCGGGCCGCAGCCGAAGACCGGGCGCGAGGGCGCGGCGGCCGTCTACGTCCCCTCCTGCACCAACCGCATCTTCGCGCGGCTCGCCGACTCGAGGCGCTGGTCGAGGTCTCGCGCCGGGCCGGCCTGCCGGTCTGGATCCCCGAGGACTCGCCGGGCAGCTGCTGCGGCCTGCCCTGGAGCTCGAAGGGCTTCGCGCGCCGCGCAGCGCCACAAGGCGAACGAGATGGTCGAGCGGCTCTGGAGCTGGAGCGAGGAGGGGGAGCTGCCGGTCGTGATCGACGCCGCCTCCTGCACCCAGGCGATCGCCGGCCCGGGCGAGGGTGTCCTGAGCGAGGAGAACGCCGAGCGGCTGACGGCGATCGAGATCCTCGACTCTGTCGCCTGGGCCCACGACCGCCTTCTTCCGAACCTCGAGATCGCGGAGCGAGTCAGCTCGGCGACGGTCCACCCGACCTGCGCCACCCGCCACATGGGCCTCGCCCCGCGCCTGCGCTCCCTCGCCGCGCCCTCGCCGAGGAGGTCGAGGTCGCCCCCTCGGCGACCTGCTGCGGCTTCGCCGGCGACCGCGGCTTCTCCCACCCGGAGCTGACCGACGCGGCGACCGCGCCGCAGGCGGCGGAGCTGGCTGGCCGGGACTTCGACGCGCGCATCTCCAGCAACCGCACCTGCGAGATCGGCCTCGCCCGCGCCACGGGGGCGGAGTACGAGTCGGTGATCCGCCTGCTCGAGCGGCAGACGCGCCCGGCCGCCGTCACTTCTTAGGGCAGTCGGCCTTCACCTTCGGGTTGGTGTCATAGGCCGCCCCGCTCTGCGCATCGAGCTTCACTGTTGCCCTTGGATTCGCGCAAAGCCCAGAGCTCAGTTCGATCAGGCCCTTCTTGCCGCCGAAGAGTTCGAGCGAGAACTTGGTCACCGGCGCGTCGGGCACCGCTTCGAATTGATTCCGCAAGGCTCCCTTGACCGAGTCCGTCTTCCCGGCCAGCTCGATCTCGATCGGCTGGGTGTCGGGGCCCCGGAGGTCCGCGACAAGGTCGGGGAGCTTGTGGGCGGGGTTGGCACGCAGGTAGACGCTTCCCTTCAGGGTGTAATCGAGGATCGGGGTGGTGGCCGAGACCTTGCCGTAGACCGACCCGGGTGGACAGGAGTGGGCGGCGAAGGCGGGCCGCGGTGCAGACCTCGCCGATGTGGGCGTTGTCGAGGAAGGCCGCCTTGGGTAGCTTCACCTGGGCACGGGCGATGTTGGCTTCACGGGGCTTTGCGGTCAGCACCGCTTTGAGCGCCGGGTGGGCGCGGCGGTGGGTCGGGCCCTTGAGGCTGAGCGCCAGCTTCGGGGCAAAGCCCAGCGCCTTGCATGCGCCGACCTGGAAGCGGTTGGAGACCGTCTTGGAGACCGAGGAGCCAAACATGGTCCCCTCGAGGCTCATCGGATCGCAGCTGGTCGGGTTCAAGGTGAATTCGGGACGGTCGGTGTCGACCGAGACGCTCCTCACCTTCAACGGGATCCCTTGCAGAATCGAGGGGATCGGATCGCTGGTCACCTTGATCTGGGTGCTCACCGGGTCGATCTGGGCCGCCGCCCTGACCACGACGGTGCCGAGGTCGAAGGGACCTGCGAGCGCGGGGGTAATGACTGCCAGGGAGATCGGGGCGCCCTTATAGGGGCCGGCGAGGTAGGCGGTGCCGGTGACGTGGAAGGGGGTGCTCCCCGCTCCGGCGGCGACGTCGACCGTGCCGACCTTGCTTGCGGCGGGGCAGGAGGGCGAGGCGAGCTCCGCAGCGCCGCTCTTGTCCGCTGCGGCGCTCAGCGCCGCAGCCGGGCAGGCCGGGATGCCGGCGAGCTTGCCGGTCAGGCCCTCGGGCAGGGTGAGGCTCAGGCCCTGCAGGGACTGGGAGCCGTCGGGGCGCGAGGCGTTGACGATAAGCGGTGAGTAGGCGCCGGCGATCGGGGTGGTGGTGCCGGCTTCGAAGGCCGGATCGAACTTGCCAGGGCTCGGGCATGGGGTGCCGTCGGGGCCGGAGGTGATGTCGAAGGAGCTGGACTTGCTGACCGTCTCGGCCGGGGTCGGGTTGTCGGGGTCGACGGCTGACCAGGACGAGAGTTCGGAGACGATGTCGTAGGAGCCGCAGGTTGGTGGAGTGACGAGCGGTGCACGCGCACCCGTCTTGAAATGCAGCTCCAGCGAACTGAACGGCACCTGCGGGTTGTTATCGAAGGTGGCGACAAGCTGGCCGGTGTCCGGGTCCAGATCGACACGGCCCGGAAGCTTCAAGACGGTTCCCGTTGCCTCATCGTCGACGGCTAGGTAAAGACCGAGCAGAGTGCCAAACGGATTCTCATCGCCGGCAGCGGCCGGGTTGTCTTGAGTCGCGAGATAGATCGACCCGAAAAGTGAATCGTCGAGCAGCGGCGTCCGCAATGCGACGGTGCCGATCTTCGAAGACCCCGGACAATTATCGGCAGCGGACGTGAACTGAGGATGGGAGCCCGCCTGACTGAGCCCGATCTGGGCGGCCGAGCAGCCACCCAGGCCGTCGGCGCTAGCCGGGTTGACACTCATTCCCTCGGGCAGGGTGACGACGGCGCGCTTGAGAGGTGACTGCGAAAGCGCGTCAGGGTTGACCAGGCCATCGACCGGCATGGCCAGGTCTACATCGAGACCGGTGGGACTGTCGGCCTCGCCACTCGTCGGCTTGATCGCTACCGAAGGACCAAAGGGAACCTGATCGCAGCCCGTGGCCGCGGTCGGATTGCCGTTCTCGTCGTGGTCGAACGAGGCGTTGATGAAGTGGTCCGGTTCCGTCCACGAGCTGAATTCGAAGCGGGTGGCCAGCGGCCCGGCGGCGCAATCTGCCGGATTGGTTAGGAAGGCGACCGGGTTCCGTTCGGTCGAACAACCGAAGGCGGGTGGTTCAGAGGTATCTTGGGAACGACCCGGGCAGTAGCGCTGCGGATCGTGCGTGGCGTCGGCCGGAGCGCCCCACAGTTCCACCGTCGTCCCCGTGACATAGAGAATCTGAGGGGCATTCCTCACATTGACGCGGATGCCGTAGTCACTGCCCGAACGCAGCCCTGGCACGAGGCTGATGATGATGCCGGAGACGTTGAACGCGAGGGTTGCGGGCGCGCCGTAAAGAGCCTGAATCCGGTACACAGGAACCGAGGCGCTTGGGAAGCTGAAGTCTGGCCCCCCGGCCAACCAGAGGTTGGCCAAACCAACCTGCGAATCGAGAGGGCAATTCTGAATGGTTGCGCTGGCTGACACCCCGTCGATGTCGCAGACGGCATCGCCGGTGGCACCGGGATTGGCAACGAAGCCCGGCGGCAAGTCGACCCTTACATCCTTGAACTGCCCATCCGGCTGGAAGAAGTTGGACGAGCCGAGCTTGAAGGTGGTACGAACGGCGTAGGGATGGCCGCCGGCCTGAGACGAAGAGCTTGCGTCTTGGTTGAACGCACCCCCACTCACTTCAACGACATGGAAATCTGCCGAGGCGGACGAAGCTGTGAGAATCGACGCAGCTACGGCAAGTAGGCAGCCCGCGAACACTCGTGAGGAACGAATTACTGGGTGGCGGCTCATCGACTCGACCTCCGATCGTCTGTCGCTCGATCCTGCTTTGCCAGCTTTCGGCCTTGGTGCTTGGAGTGCTTCTTGCGGTGTTTCCCGTGCTTTTTCGGGCGCTTCTGGTTTGGGAGACCGTTGAAGCGGGTTGAGTTGGGTTCCGGAGCCAGGGGTGGAACTGTCGGACGCCCCTGACATGCGTCTTCAGTGCATGGAGTCGGAGCCTGGGGTTCAGAAAGACCACCGCCGACGCGTACGTCGTAAAGGTCTGCTTGAGAGTCCTTGTCACCGACGGTCCAACGAGCTCGCGTGTAGATGAAGACATCGCGTCCGCTCTTGTTGGCATCGGCGAAATGCGCGTCGAACTGACTTGTGCCGTCAGAAAGCAGATGGAGATCTCCATTGCGGTACTCGTATACGTCATAGCGACCGTTCACATCTCTCGCGACGAGCCGATTCGGAGTCTCGAAGACACTCGTCCCGTCGCTAAGTAGGTTGTAAGGAAGGTGTCCGTCCCGAGGGTCGATGCCTTCCGCTTTATTTGTTCGTTGGAAAAACGGAAATGAGTCACCTTCCGGGAGATGACCCGGATCCGGGCACGATAGGCAAGACAGTTGGTCGGAATGCGAGTCGTAGCGGTACACCTCTGAGCATGGCGCCGTGGCTGCGGTGCCCGATTCTTCGGGGCACTCGGCAGAATTTTCGGACGGATAGCCGATGAGGTTGGCACGAGAGATGAAGAGAAGAAAGTGGCCGTCCGCGGTTACCCGGGATCCCCGGATTGACTCATAGAGGACCGGACTGAAGTTGATTCCGTCGCTGGGAGCGTCGGAGATGCCGTAGGTCTTCGCGAGAGTGGCGATGAAGTGGACGGCCCCGTCCTCCCATCGGTAGAGGTTGCAGCCTTCGCTTTCCCCCGGGACAGCTGGCACAGGCACATGACCGCATGCGGCCGGCGCTACTTCGGTAGCGGAGTCGAGGACACCTCCCGCGGTGAAATAGACGGTTTTGAGATCTTCGCTGGTGCCGACGAGGCCGGCGAAGCGCGCTCCTCCCGGGTCGGCAGTGGTCAGATCTTTCAGCTCTCCCGATGCGAGTTCGTAAAGGTAGAGATCGTCAGACGCTTCGTCGCTCTGCCTCGTGCATACGGGGGGGCCCGAGCCCCCGAGCGGCGCGGATTTGGCGGTCGAGTCGTCGGTCAGCTTCTCGCAGCTGGAGAAGAGGACCAGGCCACCGTGCGCAGGTTCAGCGGCCAGAAAGGTCGCCGGGGCGACGCCGGCTGGGTCGGGAAGGGGATCGGGTTCGTCGTCGCCTCCGCAGGTCGGGTCGGCGGCGCAATCGGTGCGCTGCGAAGCGGTTATCTGAGTCGTGGTGTCGTCAGAGTTAGTGGCGGTGCCGTGATCGTCACGCACGAACAGCTGACCAATCTGCTTGTTGGCCGAGCCGATCGAGGGGTCAATCGTGTGGAAGAAGACGCGCTGGCCGTCATCGGATATCGCTCCGGCACCGACACCGAGATTCCCCGACGGAACGGATCTTCCGACGGTCGCCCCGTTTTCCGGCAGGGCGTTGTTGGGCAGAACGCTGACCAGGGTTACTCCGGCCGAAGACCACTTGTACGCGTACGGAGTGTCGGGAAGGACCGGGTCGCCAGCCGTCTCCGGCAGTCTCGCGTTGTAAGCAATGGCGTCGAGCGAAGGCGAGGCTGACTGGAAGGCTGCTTCTTCAGGCAACGAGTTTTGTGGGGTGAGGATGGTGTATGACCCGCTTCCATCGCTCAAGAAGGTATTGGCGTAGGTCGGATTCCCGAATGTCCATGTAGGCACCGGCGGGGTATCAGGGGTAAGCGGAGAAGGCGAGGTGACAATGGAGTGGGATAAGTCGTCGGAGAACGCCCAGACTTGCAATTGGAGAGGGAAGCCATTCCACGGAATAGTTGAGTCAGGAAGAAGCGAGTGGGTGGACCAGCCGTCGGGGCCTCGGGAGGCCTTCAGTGCTTCCGTATTCGCGACGCCAGCGTGAGCACCGGGCGACGAGCCAAGAAGGGAAAAGGCAACCGCGTCGCCGGATTCGGTTGCGCTTCCGATGCTGAGGGCACCTAGCGGATTCCCATTCTTGTCCGCCGGGGAGACCTTCTCGTACGCCCGGCAGTCGGGCAGGAACTCGGAACCCTGTTCGGAGCGAACCGCGGCATTCGGACAGGAATCGGCGGCCGAGGCGCCGGCACCGACAAAGAGGGACGCGAACAGCGCGGCGACCGGCAACAGAACCTTGGTGTGGCGTCTCACGAACTCTCTCCTCTGCCTCAGAGGCGGACTCCGCTTCTGGCGCTCCCTGCGCCGCGGTTGCCCGACTCGGTGTCGGTACCTCCGCTTGTCCCTTGCCGGGAGGCGGGCTCACGCTCCCTGCGCCAGCGAAGCGGACTCTAGAGCAGAACGTTTCTAGATGTCAAGTATTACGTTTAGAAATAAGATCTCGTGTATGCATCTGCAAGGTGGCAAGCGACATGAGTCCATCCCCTCTCTGCAGGTGCCGCCGACGCACTTATCCTTCGCTGCGTGAGGTTGCACAAGTCAGGCTTGGTCGCCGCTGCGGTGCTGATCGCCGCCCTCACCTCCGGTGCCGCGAGCGCCGCCGCAGCTCTGCCGTCTGACCCCGACCCGACCTTCTCGGGAGACGGCTTCGCGCTGATCGGGTCGCCGTTCGACCGAGACCAGACAACCGCGATCGCGCCGGCGCCCGACGGCAGCACGATCGTGGCCGTGGCGGGGATCGAATCCGCGCCGCTCGACATCACCGATTTCCTCGTCAGGGTGCTGCCCGACGGGAGCATCGATCCCAGTTTCGGCGTCGGTGGCATCCGCACCCTCTCGCTCCCCTGCGAACTCTCGTCTCCGGTCGAAACCATGGTCGTGCTGCCCGACGGCAGGATCCTCACCGGCGGGACCTGCGCGCACGACTACATCCTCATGCGCTTCAACCCGAACGGCAGCTTCGACACCGGCTTCGACGGCGACCCGGAAAACCCGGGCGGGGGGGACGGCGTCGTCGAGACGAAATTCCCCCAGAAAGTGTTCGCCGACACCATCACCGTCGATCCCGGGAGCGGCGCCATCACCCTCTCCGGCGGCTGCTGCACCAATGCCCTCCCCGCGGGGCAGGACACGAGCGTCGCCCGTTACAGCTCCGACGGTCGGCTCGACACCAGCTATGACGGCCCGGTCGTCAATCCCGCCGGGGGAGACGGCAAGGTCGTGATCCCCTTCGACAACGCCGGAAACGACTTCGCGGTTGCGCAGGTCGGCCTGGGGGGCGGCCGGACCGCGATCTGCGGCGAACGCGGTGACAACACCTTCGTCGCCGAGCTCGACGCGGCCGGCCGGCTCGACAAATCGTTCTCTCAGGATGGGATCGCCGAAATCGACCACGGTGGTTTTAGCGATCGCTGCGACTCCCTCGCTCTCGACCGCGCCGGCGGGCTGGTGGAGGCGAGCGGAGTCGAAATCGGCCCGAGCGGCTATTTCGCCGTCTCCCGCTTCGAGCCCGACGGCACCCTCGACCCGGTGTTCGGGATAAGGAAATTCAACCCTTCGGGCGCCGGGGCAGCGCCGCTGGGGATGGCGATCCAGGCCGACGGCCGGATCCTGGTCTTCGGCTGGGGCTACGTCGAATATCAGATGAACAGCTACCGGAACGACAAAACGGTGGTCGCCCGGCTGCTGCCGAGCGGGCAGCCGGACGAGAGCTTCGCCCCCGGCGGCGTCAGGCTCTACAGCGGCCCGGAGGGACGCGCCGCGGCGCTCGCCGGAGCCATCGATCGCAACGGCAAACTGCTGCTCGGCGGAACCTCCACGGTTGGGGAAACCACGACCGCTTTCCTCGCCCGGATCCTCACCGAGCCCTACGCGCCGCCCCCCGCGACGCGGCCCGCGAACCGCTTCAAATTCGCCGGCTTCAAGCTGAACAAACGCAAGGGCACGGCGACGCTCCTGATCGAAGTCCCCGGCCCTGGAGCGCTGGCGCTGGCCGGGACGAAGAAGGTGGCAAGCGGTTCGAAGAAGGCGGACAAAGCCGGCAAATTCGGCCTCACGATCAAGCTGCGCGGGAAGGCAAAGAAAAAGCTCGTTTCGCGCGCGACACTGAAAGGCCTCGCCCGCGCCAAGGTCAAAGCCGCGGTCACCTACACGCCGACCGGCGGCGATCCGCTGACCCAGACGAAAAAGCTGGGTCTGGTCAGGCGTGGCTGACGCGCTTAACCTCCCTGGCGTGAGGTTGCCCAGAAGTCTCGTTCCATTCGTCCTCGGCCTGCTCCTGCTCCTTGCGATCGGCGCCTCGACCGCCGTCGCGGAGGTGCCGTCGGACCCCGACCCGACCTTCTCGGGGGACGGATTCGCTCCCTCCGCCCTTCCGTTCAAATACGAGTCCGGTCTGGCGATCGCGCCCGCCCCGGGCGGCAAGGTCGTGGTCGCCTACTACGTCCAGGGCGGGCTTTCGCCCGGTACCTACCTGACCCGGCTGATGCCGGACGGGAGCCCCGACCAGAGCTTCGGCACGGGTGGCCTCCGTGCGATCGAACGAGCGTGCGGTTTCCAGACCGTGATCGCCGACCTGACCGTCCTCCCCGACGGCAGGATCCTGACGGCCGGAGCCTGCAACGAAAACATTCTCCTGATGCGATTCAACGCGGACGGGAGCGACGATCTCAACTTCGACGGCGACCTCGGCAACCCCGGCGGCGGCAACGGCTACGTGGAGACGACCTTTCCGCAAGCAGGGCCGGCCGCCTACCACCTGATCGTCGATCCGGCCGACGGCAGGATCACCGTCGCGGGCCTCTGCTGCACGGGCGTCCCTCCCTCGGGCCAGGACACGATCTTTGCCCGCTACACCGCCGACGGCCGCCTCGACCCCTCGTTCGACGGGCCCCCTGTCAACCCGGCCGGGGGCAACGGCAGGGTCCTGATCCCCTTCGACACGGACGAAGACGACAGCGCCCAGGCCCTGGTCGACCTCGGCGGCGGGCGGGTCGCGATCTGCGGCGAAAGGAAAGCGATGACCTTCGTCGCGGTGCTCGACCCGACCGGCCAGCTCGACAAATCGTTCTCGAGTGACGGGATCGCCGAAGTCGATCAGGTCAAAGGGAACGAGCGCGGCGATGCTCTCGCGCTCGACGCCGGCGGCGGCCTGGTCGTCGCGAGCGCAGGCGGCGGAGTGAAAGGCAACACCGTGGTCTCCCGCTTCGATCCCAGCGGGAATCTGGACGCCGCCTTCGGGAAGCGGACGATCGATCCCTCGCCGGGGCTCGCGACTTTCCCGCTCGCGATGGCGATCCAGGCGAACGGCCGCATCCTGATCGCGGGCTTCTCTTACGTGGAAATCGATCCGGGGGTCTATACGGGCGGGCGGATCATGGTCGCCCGGCTCCTGCCGGGGGGAGAAGCCGACCAGAGCTTCGCGCCTGGCGGCGCCAGGCTCTACACCGGACCGCAGGAACGGGCCACGGCCGCCGACGCCGCGTTGGACCAGAGCGGGAAACTGCTGCTGGCAGGGAGCTCCACCGCTGGGGAAAAGACGATTGGCCTCGCCGCCCGCATCCTCACCGAGCCCTACACGGCGCCTGCCCCGACGGCGCGCCCCGCCAACCGCTTCAAATTCGCCGGGGTCAAACTGAACAAACGCAAGGGCACGGCGACGCTCCTGATCGAAGTCCCCGGCCCGGGGGCGCTGATGCTGGCGGGAACGAAGAAGCTTGCGCCCGGCTCGAAGGGGCTCGCGAAAGCCGGCAAATTCGGCCTCACGATCAAGCTGCGCGGCAAAGCGAAGAAAAAGCTCGCATCGCGGGCCGCTTTGAAAGGCCTGGCCCGCGCCAAGGTCAAGGCCGCCGTCACCTACACGCCAACCGGTGGCGACCCGCTGACCCAGACGAAGAAGCTCGGTCTGGTCAGGCGCGCCGCGTCAGCCTACGGGCGCTGAGCCCGAGCCGGACGTCGCCTTTTCGGCCTCGGCCTGGCGCACGGCCGCGCCGACCCTGGCGTCGCGCTCCATGCGGCGATCGATGATCGGGTTGATGATGCCGCGCAGGGCCGAGACGTAGCGCCACCAGCGCGGCGCGAAGACGCGCGGCGCGCGCTCCTCCATGCCGCGGACGAGGGCACTGCCGGCGACGTCCACGGTGAGGCGGCGGAAGAAGAAGTCGGGAAGCATTTCCTGGATCCGTTTGCCGCCCTCCTGGTTGTCGAGCGCGTCTTGGACCATTTTCGTGTCGATCCAGCCGAAGTAGGCGACGGTCGCGCTGGCCCCGAACGGGACGAGCTCGGCTCGCAGGGCCCGGCCGAGCTGCTCGACCCCGGCCTTCGACGCCGCGTAGGGGCTCAGCATCATCCCGTTGACGAATGCCGCGACCGAGGCGATCAGGACGAGCTGGCCACGGCGCTCGGAGACCTGGGGGAGTGCCGCTCGCACCGTGTGCCAGACGCCGAGCAGGTTGACCTCGACGACGCGCTCCCATTCCTCCGGGGGCATCGTCCGGGTCGTCCCGCCTTCGGGTGCTATCCCGGCGTTGGCGACGGCGATGTCGAGCCCGCCGAAGCGCTCGACGGTCTCGGCGACCGCGGCCATCATCGCGCCGGAGTCGGTGACGTCGGCGGCGATCCCGATCGCCCGCTCGCCGATCCGCTCCGCCGCCTCGCGGACGTCGTCGGGGTCGAGGTCGACGACGGCGATCGAGGCGCCCCGGGTGTGTAGCTGGCGCGCCGTCTCAAAGCCGATTCCCCGCCCGCCGCCGGTGACGAGCGCGACCTTGCCGTTCAGGTCATAGGCGGGCACGGGGTCGGCCTACCGCGAGGGGGTCGTCGTCTCTGGGACGCCGTCGACGCCGCTTCTGGCGTCGAGGTCGCGGAGGAAGGCCGCCATCTTCGCGTCGCGCTCCATGCGCCGGTCGAGCAGCGGCATCAGGACGCCCCGCCCCGCCGAGATGTAGCGCCACCACTTCGGCACGAAGACCCGCGGCGCCCGCTCTTCGATCCCGCGGACCAGGCCCGCTCCGGCCTCGTCGGGGGTGATCCGCTTCAGCAGCCAGTCGGGGCTGAACTCGGTGAGCCGGGCGGCGTCCTCGTGGTCCAGACCGTCCTGAACCAGTTTCGTGTCGACCCAGCCAAAGTAGGCGACGGTCGCGCTGGCGCCCTGCGGGAGCAGCTCGGCCCGCAGCGTCCGCCCCATCGACTCGACCCCGGACTTGGCGACGGCGTAGGGGCTGTTGACCATCCCGTTGACGAAGGCGTAGACGGAGGAGATCAGGACCAACTGGCCCTTGCGCGCGACGATCTGCGGCAGCGCCGCACGGCATGTGCGCCAGACCCCGAGCAGGTCGACCTCGAAGACCCGCTCCCATTCCTCGGTCGAGATCGCCCGCGTCGTCGCCGGCCTCGCCTGGACGATGCCGGCGTTGGCGACGGCGACGTCGACTCCGCCGAAGCGCTCGACGACCTCGGCGACGGCGGCCATCATCGCGCCGTGGTCGGTGACGTCGGCGGCGATCCCGATCGTGCGGTCGCCGACCCGCTCGGCCGCCTCGCGCGCCTGGTCGGCATCGAGGTCGAGGATCGCCACCGAGGCGCCGCGCAGGTGCATGTGGCGCGCGGTCTCGAAGCCGATCCCGCGGGCCGCGCCCGTGACCAGGGCCACTTTCCCGTTGAGGCTGTAGGCCGCCATCCGCCCGGAGCGTAGCGCCCACCACGCGGCCAGGCTCGCCTGGTGAGCCCACGCTCCTAGAATCGCTCGCTCACCCTATGCCCGGCTTTCGGCCCGTAGACACCCGGCAGTCCTTCCCCGAGCTCGAGGAGCGCGTGCTCGAGCGCTGGCGCGAGGGCGGCGTCTTCGCCCGCTCGCTCTCCCAGCGCGAGGGCGCCGAGATCTGGAGCTTCTACGAGGGGCCGCCGACCGCCAACGGCCGCCCCGGCTCCCACCACGTCCTCGCCCGCGTCTTCAAGGACGTCTACCCCCGCTACAGGACGATGTGCGGTTACCGGGTCCCGCGCAAGGCCGGCTGGGACTGCCACGGGCTGCCGGTCGAGCTCGAGGTCGAAAAGCAGCTCGGCATCTCCTCCAAGCAGGAGATCGAGGAGCTCGGGATCGCCGAGTTCAACCGGCGCTGCCGCGAGTCGGTCTTCGAGTACGTCGAGGAGTGGAACCGCCTGACCGAGCGGATCGGCTTCTGGCTCGACCTCGACGACCCCTACGTCACTCTCGAGGACGACTACATCGAGTCGGTCTGGTGGTCGCTGAAACAGCACTGGGAAAAGGGCCGCCTCTACGAGGGGCACAAGGTCGTCCCCTACTGCCCCCGCGACGGCACCCCGCTCTCCTCGCACGAGGTGGCCCTGGGATACAAGGACGTCGAGGACCCCTCCATATACGTGCGCTTCCCGCTGGCCGACGCCGATGAGGCGCTCTTGGTCTGGACGACGACGCCCTGGACGCTGCCCGGCAACCGCGCCGTCGCCGTCGCGCCGGACGTCACCTACGTGCGGGCGGAGCTCGGCGGCGAGGTGCTGATCGTCGCCAAGGCGCTGGTCGAGCGGGTCCTCGGGGAGGAGGCGCGGGTGACGGGCGAATTCGAGGGCTCCGAGCTGGTCGGCCGCACCTACTCGGGCCCGGTCTTCGACCTCTCCGACCAGGAGCCCGGCGCCTTCCCGATCGTCGCCGGGGATTTCGTCACCACCGAGGACGGAACAGGCCTCGTCCACATCGCCCCTGCCTTCGGCGAAGACGACTACCGGGTGGCGGCCGAGAACGGGATCTTCGACCCGACCCAACGACAGACCCTCTACAACCCGGTCGGCCCCGACGGCAACTTCGACGAGCGCGTCACCGGCTTCAGCGGCCGCTTCGTCAAGGACCCCGAGGTGACCCGCGAGCTGATCGCCGACCTCGAGCGCCGCGGCCTGCTCTTCCGCGAGCAGGTCTACGAGCACTCCTACCCGCACTGCTGGCGCTGCGGCACGCCGCTGCTCTATTACGCGACCTCGAGCTGGTACATCCGCACCTCCGGGGTCAAGGAGCGGATGCTCGCCAACAACGAGACGATCGGCTGGCACCCCGACCACGTCAAGCACGGCCGCTTCGGCAAATGGCTCGAGAACAACGTCGACTGGGCCCTGAGCCGCGACCGCTTCTGGGGGACGCCGCTGCCGGTCTGGCGCTGCGCGGACCCGGCCTGCGGCGAGGTCGAGTGCATCGGCTCGGTCGCCGAGCTCGGGGAGCGCTCCCGGGGAGAGGTCCCCGACGACCTCCACCGCCCCTACATCGACGAGGTCACGCTCGAGTGCGGCAAGTGCGGCGGTGAGATGCGCCGCGTCGACTCGGTGATCGACACCTGGTACGACAGCGGCGCGATGCCGTTCGCCCAGTTCCACTATCCGTTCGAGAACGTGGAGGAGTTCGAGGAGCGCTTCCCGGCCGATTACATCTGCGAGGCCCAGGACCAGACCCGTGGCTGGTTCTACACGCTGCTCGCCGAGTCGACCCTGCTCTTCGACCGCTCGAGCTACCGCAACTGCGTCTGCCTCGGCCTGATCCTCGACCCCGAGGGCCAGAAGATGTCGAAGAGCCGCGGCAACGTCGTCGACCCCTGGGAGGTCCTCTCCACCCACGGCGCCGACGCCTTCCGCTGGTACTACCTGACCGCCCAGCAGCCCTGGGCGGGGTACCGCTTCTCGGTCGAGACGGTCGGCGAGTCGGTCCGCCAGTTCCTCCTCACCCTCTGGAACACCTACTCGTTCTGGGTCCTCTACGCCAACGCGGAGAACCTCAAGCCCGAGGACTTCAACCCGGCCGTCCCCGGACGCGGGAGCAACGGCGGATCCATATCTGATCCCTCCGCCGTTGCGGGAGCAGAGGAGACGGCCGGAAATGATTTGGATAGGTGGGCTCTGTCCCGGCTACAGGGGACGATCGCCACCGTCCGCGAGCGGATGGACGAGTTCGATTGCACGACCGCCGGCCGGGCGATCTCCGAGTACGTCGAGGAGCTCTCCAACTGGTACGTGCGGCTCTCGCGGCGGCGCTTCTGGGACGGTGACCGCGCCGCCTTCGCGACCCTTCACCACTGCCTGATGGAGATCACGGCGCTGCTGGCACCGTTCACGCCCTTCCTCGCCGACGAGATCCACCTCAACCTCGCCGGAGGGGACGCGGATGAGGCCGGCGGCGCTGCCCGACTCCGTCCACCTGCGCGACTTCCCCGAGGCGCGGCCCGCCCTCGTCGACGCGGGGCTGGAGCAGGCGATGGAGGCCGTTCGCCTCACCGTCGAGCTCGGCCGCGCCGCCCGCGCCCAGGCGAAGGCGAAGGTGCGCCAGCCGCTGCGCCGCGCCGTGATCGTCGCCAACGAGTCCGAGCGCGCCGCGATCGAGGCCCGTGCCGCCCTCGTCACCGCCGAGCTCAACGTCAAGGAGCTCGACTTCGTCAGCGACGAGTCGGAGCTGGTCAGCTACGAGGTGAAGCCGAACTACCGCTCGCTCGGGCCCCGCTTCGGCAAGCGCATGCCGCAGGTCGCCGCCGCCGTCGAGGCGCTCGACCCCGTCCATGTCGCCGAGGTGATGGGCGCCGGGGGGGAGGTCGGGATCAACGTCGACGGCGACGAGCACGCGCTTGCCCCCGATGACCTCAACCTCGCACTGCAGCCGCTCGAGGGCTACGAGGTCGAGGCCGAGGCCGGCCACGCCGTCGCCCTCCAGCTCGAGCTCGACGAGGAGCTGGTCCGCGAGGGCATCGCCCGCGAGATCGTCCACGCCGTGCAGATCGCCCGCAAAGAGGCCGGGCTGGAGATCGTCGACCGGATCGAGCTCGGCCTCGGCGGCGACCCGGCCCTGATCGAGGCCGCCCGCGAGCACGAGGCCTACCTCGGCGGCGAGGTCCTCGCGACCTCGATCTCCTACGAAGGCGACGGCGACGGCGGCGAGGCGACGGCGATCGACGGCCGCGACCTGTGGATCTCGCTAAGACGGGCCACGGCCTGAGACTCCGGCTCGCCCTTCCGGCACTCGTCGCGCTGATCGTGCTCGCCTCGGGCGTGGCCTCCGCCGGCGCGGCGCGGCCCGGCGGCATCGGCACCGGGGGGTCGCTGACCAGGCAGATGATCCTGATCCACGGCGGCTCCTTCCTCTTCGAGGACCCGACCTTCCAGGGCCTGACCGAAGGGCCGGCCCGGCAGGCGGGCTTCGTCACCCATTACCTCGAGTACCCGCTCGGCGACATGCCGGCGGCGGTGCGCGCGGCGCGCGCCGAGGCCCTCTCCCTGCGGGCCAGTTACGGCGCTGAAGCGGTCTTCGCCTACGGGACCTCGGCGGGCGGCACCCTCGCCGCGCTGCTCGCCGGCGAAGGCCTGGTCGCGGCGGCGGTCGCCAAGGCCCCGATCTCCGATCTGCTCGACTGGGAATGGCCCTTGGGCGTCTACGGACCCGAATACTTCGAACAGATCGGCCTCGACCCCGAACAGCGCCGTGACCTCTCGCCGCTGCGGCGGCCGGACGCCAGTCCGCTGCTGATCATCCACGGCCGCGGCGACCAGGTGGTCCCGGTCGGAATGAGCCGCAAATACGCCGCAAAGTTCAGGCGTGTGCGACTCTGGGTAGTCGAAGGTGGCCATCACACCGAGCGCCGGCGGCCCCAACTCCTGCGCCGTGCCTTCGCCTGGCTAGCCCACCTCGCCCGCTGATCCCGGGCAGGACGTCCCAGAAGGAGTGGGCATGACGCTCAGGAGGGAGCCTTTCTCTAAAGTTGACTGATGCGATCAAGAATGCGATCGAGCCCAACCAAGACCGCTGGATTTCGCCCCGATATCGAGGGCCTGCGAGCAGTGGCGATCGGCGCGGTGCTCCTCTGCCACGCGGGGGTGCCCTTCCTCGCCGGCGGCTACGTCGGCGTCGATGTCTTCTTCGTCGTCTCCGGCTTCCTGATCACCCGGCTCCTGCTCGGCGAGCTCGACCGCACCGGCCGCATCTCGCTGCGGGGCTTCTACGCGCGGCGGGCGCGGCGGCTGCTGCCGCTGACAGCGGTCCTGCTCGCCGCCGTCGGCATCCTCACGCTGCTCCTCCTCTCTCCCGTGCGGGCGGTCGAAATCTCTGGCGACATCATCAGCTCCGCCACCTACACCGCCAACTGGCACTTCGCGGCCCAGTCGGTCGACTACTTCGCCCAGGACGCCGAACCGAGCCCGCTGCTCCATCTCTGGTCGCTGGCGATCGAGGAGCAGTTCTACCTCGTCTGGCCGACCCTCCTGCTGGCGGTCACCTGGTTCTCGCGCCGCAACCACTACTCGGTGCGGCCTGTGCTCTGGGTGACGCTGGTGGCGATTCTCGCCGGCTCGCTCGCCTTCGGCATCCATAGCACCGACGCAGCAGCCTGCCTTCGCCTACTTCTCGACCTTCGCGCGCGCCTGGGAGCTGGCCCTGGGCGGGGCGCTGGCGCTGCTCGGCACAGTGTTCATCCCCCGCCTGCCGGCGGCGGCGATCGGCTGGGCGGGCCTGGCGGCGATCGTCTACGCGGCCCTCGCCTTCGACGCGAACACGCCGTTCCCCGGCCTCGCCGCCCTCGTCCCCACGGTCGGCGCCGCCTGCCTGATCCTCGCCGGCTCCTCGCTCTTCGCGCAGGCGAAGGGCGCCCCGGCGGGCCTGCTCGGGCTGCGGCCGGTCCGCTACGTCGGGCGGATCTCCTACTCCTGGTACCTCTGGCACTGGCCGGCGCTGATCTTCGCCGCTGCCGTCTGGGGGACGCTCTCGGTCCCGGCCGGGCTCGCGGTCGTCGCCGCCTCCGCGGTCCCGACGATCATCACCCACCACTGGATCGAGGACCCGATCCGCCTCTCCAAGGTGCTGGCGCTGCGCCCGAACCGGGCCCTGGCGGTCGGCGCCGCCTGCATGGCGATCGGAATCGCCGCCGGCTTCATGGTCACCGACCTCCAGCCGACCCTGCAGACGGCGCCGCTGACCAAGGTCAAGGGCGCCGCCGTGCTCGGTCCGAAGTTCAAGCCGCAGCAGCGCGCCGACGCCGTCCGGCCGAACCCGATCCGCGCCCAGGCCGACCGCTCACGGGCCTATTACGACGGCTGCCTGGTCGGGATCGAAGGCACCAACTCGAATCGCTGCCTCTACGGCGACCCGAACGGGCATCGCACCCTGATCCTCTTCGGCGACTCCCACGCGATGCAGTACTTCCCCGCCCTCGAAGAGCTGGCCGAAAAGCACAAATGGCGGCTGATCACGTTGACCAAGGCCGAATGCACCCCGGGTGAAGTGAAGATCCGCAGCATGGTCGCCGACCGCGAGTACTCGCAGTGCGACGTCTGGCGGCAGGACGCCCTGCGGCGGATCGAAATGGGAGCGAGCTCGACGATGGTGGTGATGAGCGGCGACACGGCCTACACGCCGTACGCCGCCGACGGCGAAGAACTGAGCGGCGAAGCGGGAGCGGCGGCGATGGAAGCCGGGCTACCTGGCGACGCTGCGGCGGATCCATCGCGCCGGCCTGCGGACGGTGGTGATCAAGGACACCCCGGTCTCGGCCAGCTACGTCCCCAGCTGCGTCTCCGAAGACCTCTCCCACCTCGATTCCTGCGCATTCCCCCGCGTCCGCGACAGGAGCAAGGAATTCGACTCGCGCGCCGCCAAGGCGGCGCCCAGCCACCTGATCGACATCACCGCCGAGATCTGCCCGCACAACCTCTGCCCTGCCGTGATCGGCAACGCGCTCGTCTACCGGGACAAAAGCCACCTGACGGCGACCTTCGCCCGCACCCTCGCGCCCCAGCTCGAACGCGCACTGCAGAAGGCCGGCCTGGCCTGATCCGGCTCAGGCGGGGGCGGCGACCGGGGTCTCTTCCCAGACCCGGTCGAGGAACTCGGCGAAGAGGTCGTCGAGGCGGCCCGGCGTCAGGCGCCACTCGAAGATCGAGTTGGCTTCGATCAGGTCCGCGTGGGGGAGCTCTTCGGCGAGCATCCCCGAGTCGCTGAAGGGATGGACCGGGTCGCGGGTGTGGCCGACGATCAGGGTCGGCTGCTCGATCGTCCGCCGCAGTTCGCGGTGCGGCGCGGTCTCGCCGAGCAGCAGCCCCTCGAGCACCGCCAGCGAGGGCGCCGGGCCGCTGCCGGAGCAGGTCGAGGCCGATGTCGACGAGGTGGTGGCTGCGGGGGATCGCCGAGGTCAGGCGCGAGGCGAGCTCGAAGCCGGGCCGGCCGAAGCGGAGCCCGAGCATCAGCGGGGTGAAGAAGCCGGCGACGCCGGTCAGGGCGTTGTCGAGGACCGGCATCTCGATGAAGAGCGCCCGGGCCCGGTCCGGCTGGCGGGTCGCCAGCTCCAGCGCCACGTTGGCCCCGAGCGAGGTGCCGCCGACCACGGCCGAGTCGAGCTCGAGGTGGTCGATCAACGCCGCCAGCTGACGGGCGAAGAGCGGCATCGAGTAGAGGCGGAGGTCGTCGAGGCGGTCGGAGCCGCCGTGCCCGAGCAGGTCGAGGCAGATCGCCCGGTGCCCGCGCTCGGCCAGCGCCTTGCCGAGCCGCGAGTGCATGCCGCGGTTCAGCAGGAGGCCGTGGACGAGGATCACGACCCGGTCGCCGTCCCCGTACTCGTCGTACTCGAGCCGGCGGTCCTCGTAATGGAATTCGCCCACGGGCTCAGGCTACCGACGCGCGCGCCCTGCGAACCCTGCATCTACCCCGAATAGCCATGTGGATGCAGGACTCGCCGGGCCGAGTATCGCCGCCGCTTAGTCGCCGGTCGGCTCGGGGATGATGAAATCGGATTTGGCGGAGTCCGAGAACTTCACCCAGCAGTGCTCGGGGGGAATCCCGGCGACCTCGCCGAGGGCGACCTCGATCCGCTTGGCGATTTCGGCCTTCTGCTCGTCGCTGCGGCCCTCGTACCAGTCGATATGGACGAACGGCATCGGCTTCTCGTCCGGGTCCCGCTAGGCGAGGGCCGGCTCGAGCTCGGCCTCGAGGCGGCGCTTCGGCATCGCGCCGACGACTTTCTTGGCGATCGCGCCGTCCTTGAAGAGCAGCATCGTCGGGATCGAGAGAACCTCGTACTCGGCCGCCGTCTGCTGATTCTCGTCGACGTTGAGGCTGAGGATCTGCAGGTCCTCGCGCTCGGCGTCAATCTCTTCGAGGACCGGGTGGACGACCCGGCAGGGGCCGCACCAGGGAGCCCAGAAATCGACGAGCACGGGCCCGTCGGCCTCCAGAACCTCTGACTTGAAGGTGGCGTCTGTCACATCTTGGAGTTTGCCTGTCACGAGAATTGGTCTCCTGAGAGTCGAGGTTCGTCGCTCAATACTTCATAAAGTATAGCGCCGCTCACGGGGCCGCATCAGCGCCTACCCGCTCGGATCGCATTGAAGCGTAGAAGAGGAAGCCGCCAGATTGCCTCGACGACGATCGCCCGGCTCATCTTCGAGGAGCCGACCCGGCGGTCGCGGAAGACGATCGGCACCTCGACGACGTCGAAGCCGCGCCGCAGGGTCCGGTACGTCAACTCGACCTGGAACGCGTAGCCGCGCGACTGGACCGTGTCGAGGTCGATCGCCTCCAGCACCTCGCGGCGGAAGCACTTGAACCCCCCCGTCAGGTCCTTGACGCCGATGCCGAGGACGAGCTGGGCGTAGGCGCTGCCGCCGCGGCTGATCGCGCGGCGGAGGACGCCCCAGTCGCCGACGCCGCCCCCCGGCACGTAGCGGGATCCGAGCACCAGGTCGGCTTTCTCGGCGGCCTCGAGCAGGCGCGGCAGGTAGGCGGGTTCGTGGGAGAAGTCGGCGTCCATCTCGATCACCAGGCCGGCGCCGCCGGCGAGCGCCTCGCGGAAGCCGGCGATGTAGGCAGGCCCGAGGCCCTCCTTGCGTGGGCGGTGGAGGACGCCGACGCCCTCGCGCTCCGCCGCCAGGCGGTCGGCGATCTCGCCGGTCCCGTCGGGCGAGTTGTCGTCGACGATCAGGATCCGGGCCGTGGCCGGGAGCATCTCCTGGGCGGCCGCGACGAGCGGTTCGATGTTCTCCGCCTCGTTGTAGGTGGGGAGGATCAGCCACGGCTCGCGGGTCGCCATTCGCGCGATGATGTCAGTCATGACCAACGCTGAGATCGCCGCCGCGCTGGACGAGCTCGGAGTCCTCTACGAGCTCGACGGCGCCGTCAAATACCGGGTCCTCGCCTACGGCACCGCCGCCCAGGCGATTCGCGAGAGCCCGGTCTCGGTCGCCGACCTTGCCGCGGCCGGCAGGGCGACGGAGATACCGGGGGTCGGCAAGACCCTCGCCGAAAAGATCGACGCCCTGCTCGAGACCGGTGAGATCCCGGCGGCGGTGAAGCTGAAGGCGAAGTTCCCGCCGAGCCTGATCGAGGTGACGCGGATCCCCGGGCTCGGCGCCAAAACCGCGAGGCGGCTCTTCGAGGAGCTCGAAATCACCTCGATCGAGGACCTCAGGGAGGCCGCCGAGGGCGAGCGGATCCGCAAGGTGAAGGGGCTCGGCCCGAAGGTCGAGGAGAACGTGCTCGCCGCGCTGGAGCGGCTGGGCGAGCCGGGTGCGGTGCCCGGCGGCCCCCGCGTCCTGCTCTCCAAGGCCCGTCCCGTCGCCGAGGCCCTCGCCGCGGCCCTGCGCGAGCACCCGGCCGCCAACCGGGTCGAGGTCGCCGGCTCGGTGCGCCGTTGGGCCGAGACCTGCAAGGACATCGACCTGATCGCGACCGCCGAGGAGCCGGCGGAGCTCGCCCGCCACCTCGCCGAGCACTCGCTGATCGCCGCCGCCGGCAACCCTGGTCCCAACGGGGTCCACGCCCAGACCCACAACGGGATCTCGGTCGACCTGCGGATCGTCGCCCCGGAGGCGTTCGGCAACCTGCTCCAGCACTTCACCGGCTCCCAGGCGCACAACATCCGCCTGCGGGAGGAAGCGGTCGCCCGCGGCCTCTCGGTCTCCGAGCACGGGGTGACCGAGGTCGAGAGCGGCGAGACCGAGCTCTGCGCGAGCGAGGAGCGGGTCTACGAGCGGCTCGGCTACGCCTACATCGAGCCCGAGCTGCGCGAGGGCCGCGGCGAGCTGAAGGCGGCGCGCGAAGGCAAGCTGCCGGAGCTGATCACGGTCGACGACATCCGCGGCGACCTCCACTCCCACACGACGCTCTCCGACGGGCGCAACACGCTCGAGGAGATGGCGGCGGCGGGACGCGAGCGCGGCTACGCCTACATGGCGATCACCGACCACTCCGCGAGCCACGGCTTCGGCGATCACGTGACCCCGGAGCGGCTCTGGGAGCGGATCGAGGAGATCCGGGCCTGGAACAAGGGCAAACGCGGCTTCCGCCTCCTTGCCGGCTCGGAGATCAACATCGGCCTCGATGGCTCGCTCGACTACCCCGACGACCTGGTCGCCGCGCTCGACTGGGTCGTCGCCAGCGTCCACACCTCCTTCTCGATCTCCGAAGAGGCGATGACCAAACGGGTCCTGGCGGCGATCGAGAACCCCGACGTCGACTGCA
Source organism: uncultured Solirubrobacterales bacterium (assembly GCA_963795295.1). Lineage (GTDB taxonomy): Bacteria > Actinomycetota > Thermoleophilia > Solirubrobacterales > 70-9 > VRUE01. The sequence continues at coordinate 329,502 of CAWCHE010000001.1, read as the reverse complement.
TCGGCCACCCGACCGGGAGGCTGATTGGCCGCCGCGAGCCCTACGGGATCGACGTTGAGGCGGTGGCCGAGGCGGCGGCGAGGACGGGGACGATGATCGAGGTCAACGGCAACCCCAACCGCCGCGACCTCTCCGAGCACCACGTCCGGCTCGCGGTCGACGCCGGCGTCCGGATCGTCCTCAACACCGACGCCCACGGAGTCGAGACGCTCGGCAACATGGCCTACGGGGTGGCGACGGCGCGGCGGGCATGGCTGACCGAAGGGGACGTGGCGAACACGCTTGGCTGGCGGGAGTTCAAAAAACTCATCGGGTGACGGGGGCGCCCAGGCCGCGGGTCCTGTCGGTGGCGTGGGGGTGCCCTCTTTGCCCTGCGCGCTTCTTCGGGCGCCGGGACATCGCGCACCTAAGGTCGAAAACCTCGCCCTACGAAGCCTCCGGGCTGCAGAGTCCACCCCCACGACACTGCCACCCGCGGTCAGGCGTCACCGATGCAGACAATTTCCTCGCTCTAGCAAGGAAAATCGACGCAGCGCGATAGGGATGGCCGCCCAGAGGTCGAGAAGCGCACGGAGGTCGAGCGCCCGAAGCACCGATTAGCGAGCATCACGATCTGATTCCTTGCGAGCGGCGCTGATGCGAAGCGATCGCCACCGCCCCCGGACGCGAAGCGGAGGAGGCGGTGGTTTGTGGCGAAGCTGAGGAGATGGCGGCTTATGGCGAAGCTGAGGAGATGGTGGTCTATTCCGACAGCAGATCCGCCCGCAGCCCAGGCGCCCGCACCAGCTCCACTGGCCGGAGGCCGTTGGTCGGCAGGACGTAGAACTTGGTGCCGTCGCGGTGCTCGACGCCGAGGACGGCGGCCTCGTGGGAGCGCCAGGCGAGGGTGACTAGGAGGGCGAAGCCGGCGCCGACGCTGGCGACGCCGGGGAAGAAGATGCCGAGGACGCCGGCGGCGACGGCGCTGGCGCCGATCGGCCAGAGGCGGCCGAGGGCGATCCGGGTTGCCGTCTCCACCGGCAGCGAGGTCGCGGTGCGGGCGCGGGCGAGCGCGTCGCGGACGCCGTCGGCCGCCTTCTCCGGCCGGCCGAGGTAGAGGCCGACCGCGAAGGCGATCACCCACCAGGCGACGGCGAAGATGAGGCTGGCCGGGTCCGTGCCGGGGGCGATCGCGATCGCAGTGATTGCGCCGAGTGTCGTCGCCTCGCCCGCGGTGAGGAAGACCGAGAGCCGGAGCAGGTCGGTGTAGGGCACCGGGCTAGGCCGCCAGCGCCTCGAGGACCTCGAGCCAGCCGCCGGGGCCCTCGACCCGGACGTCGGCCTCTTCGCCGAGCTCGGGGGGCGCCTCGGGGGAGGTGACGCCGACGCAGATCGCCGCCTCCAGCTCGCCGGCCTCGCGCAGCGCCCGCAGCCGCCGGAAGGCGTCGAGGTCGGTGCGGTCGTCACCCGCGTAGGTGGCGACGGCGACGCCTCCGGGGGCGAGAAGCGCGGCGACTGCGGCGTCCTTGCCGCCGCCGCCGACTGGCCGCAGCTCGAGCACCTTGCGGCCCCAGTGCGGCTCCAGTCCCGCCCGCCCGGCGATTGCGGCTAGCTCGTGCGCCCGCGCCTCGGCGCCGCGCTCGTCGTCGGCGCCGCGCCAGTGCAGCGCCTGGATCGGGCCCTTGTCCTCGACCCGCAGCCCGATGGAGGCGATCTCGCCGGCATCGAGGCCGGCGACGAACTCGGCCGCGTCGCGCTCGCGCCCCTCGAGGGAAGCGTCCAGCCGCGGCTTCTCGTCGCCGGGCAGGAGCAGCTCGAGCCCGTGGTTGCCGGCGTAGGAGATGCCCTCGACGCCGACCAGGCGCCGGGCCTCGACGGCCTGCCGGCCGGAGATGCAGCCGACCAGGCCGAAGCGCTCGCTGAGCGCCGCCAGCAGCTCCGACGCGCGGGCCGGGACGGCGGCCTCCTCGGGGCGCTCGACGATCGGCGCCAGGGTGCCGTCGATGTCCGTCAGGATCGCCGTCCGCGAGGGATCGCGACGCAGAGTCTCGAGCAGCTCGGTCCGCTCGTTCCCTGTCTCGGATACGGGAGACACTGCATCTAGTATCGCGCGATGGTCGACGAGCGTCTCCTCCGGCTCGCCGCGATCGGGACGCTGGCCGGCGTTTTCAGCGGCCTCTTCGGGGTCGGCGGCGGCACTGTGATCGTGCCGCTGCTGATCCTCTGGTTCGGCTTCGGCGAGCGGCTCGCGACCGGCACCAGCCTCGCCGCGATCGTCCTCATCGGCCTGCTCGGCGCCCTGGCCCAGGGCGGGATCTACGGCAACGTCCACCTCGGCACCGCGCTCTGGCTCTCGGTCCCGGCCGTCCTCGGCGTCCTCGCCGGGACGTCGCTTCAGCAGCGGATATCCCAGCGCGCGGTCTCGCTCCTCTTCGCCGCGCTGCTCACCGCAATCGCGATCGAGCTGGTGCTCTCCTGATGATCGAGGTGCTCCTGGCAGCTCTGATGGCGCTCGCCGGCGGTTTCGCCGGCGGCCTGGTCGGGGTCGGCGGCGGCGTCCTCTTCGTCCCGGCGATGACGATCTTCCTCGGCCTCTCCCAGGTCGAGGCCGAGTCGACCTCGCTGCTGGTGATCGTCATCGTCGCCCTCGTCGGGGCCCGCCGCCAGAGCTCCTACGGCAACGTCAACCTGCCGGCGGCCCTCGTGATCGGCGTTCTTTCGCCGCTCGGCGTCCTGATCGGCGTCGTCATCTCCAACAGCGTCCCGGAGCGGGCGCTGAAGCTCTCCTTCGCCGCGCTGGCCCTCTTCTTCGCCTATCGGCTCGCCAGCCGCGCCCTGGCGACCCCGCACCAGGGCTGAAAATCCGCTTGAGACGGCCGCCGACGGGTACTCTGGACCTGTGGAGTCACTGACCTGGGAGAGCGATGTCCCGCAGCTGCGATCGCCCGTGCTGGTCTGCTCCTTCCGTGGGTGGAACGACGCGGCGGGGTCGGCCTCGCGAGCGCTCGTCGCCGTCGCCGAGTCGCTGGACGCGGAGCTGGTCGCCCAGATCGACCCCGAGGACTACTTCGATTTCCAGACGACGCGGCCGACGATCACCCTGACCGAGGGCCAGGCCCGCCACATCGAGTGGCCGCAGAACAACCTCTATGCGGCCCGGGTGCCGGCGGCGGACCGCGACCTGGTCCTGCTCGACGGCACCGAGCCCAACCTGCGCTGGCGGACCTTCTCGGAGGCGATCGCGACCGCCGCCGACACGCTCGGCGCCGAGATGGTGATCACGATGGGGGCGCTGATCGCCGAGGTCTCCCACACGCTGCCGGTGCCGATCACCGGCCTCGCCTCCAGCGAGGAGCTGGTCGAGGAGCTCGACCTCGAGCGCTCCAACTACGAGGGGCCGACCGGGATCGTCGGCGTAGTACACGACTGCTGCCGCCAGCTGGGGATGACCTCGGCCTCGCTCTGGGCGGCGGTTCCGCACTACGTCGCCGCGGTCCCGAACCCGAAGGCGGCGCTGGCGCTGCTGCGCCGGCTCGAAGGGCTGACCGGGATCGCCGTCGAGGCCTCGGAGCTCGAGGACGAGACGGCCGGCTACGAGGAGCAGGTCGGCCGCGCGGTCGCCGCCAACCCGGAGATCAAGGAGCTGGTCGAGCGGATCGAGGCGGAGCAGGTCGAGCAGCTGGGCGGCGACGGCGGCGAGCTCCCGTCGGCCGACACGATCGCCCGCGAGTTCCAGCACTTCCTGCGCCAGCAGGGCAAATAGGCTCAGCCGCAGGCGCGGTCGCCGACGGCGGCCCGGCCGGGCGGGGTGGGCCCGGCGCTCACCATTTGTCGCTCTCCTCGATCGCGCGCTCGTAGGCGTCATCGGCGCCGATGAACGGAGCCAGGGTCATGTAGGTGGCCATCGGCGCGAGTTCGGGCATGCTCTCGGGGCCTTTGCGCTTGACCTGATCGTGGATCAGGGCGTAGATCGCGCCGCCGATCGCCTCCGCCGCGATCGGGGGGACGTCGGGAGCTTTCTCGTAGCCGGGGACGAGGAGCGCCTCGAGGCCCTCCATGACGCTGTCGCGGGTCTGCAGCGCCCGCCTGCCGACTGTGTACATGTCGACCGCGCCGAGCCTCGTGTACTCGGGCTCTTCGATCCCGAAGGAGAACATCGCCTCGTAGGCGGCCCGCACCGACTCTTCCCAGCTCTTGGCGCGGCGGAAGGCGGGGAGGACGAGGCCGAGCATCTGCGCCGAGCCGCTGTCGAGCGCCGCCAGGAAGGCCTCTTCCTTGTTCTCGAAGTGGCCGTAGAAGACCCGCTGCGAGGTGCCCGCGCGCTCGACGACCTCGGCGACGGTGGTCGCTTTGTAGCCCTTTTCGGCGACGATCGCGGCGAGCGCTCGCAGGACCCGCTCGGGCGGGTGGGCGACCGCCTGGCGCTCGGAGAACGGCTTCGGCTTGCGGCCGCGGCGCCGCGGCGGCTCGAGCGGGCCGGGAGGCGGGGGGTAGGAGATGCCCCAGTCGGCGATCTGCTCGGCGAGCCGCGGCAGCTGCTTCGCTTCGTCGCTGTAGAGGCGCTTGTGGATCACCTTCTGGAGGCCGCCGATGATCGCCCGCACCATCTGCGGCGGCATCCCCTTGCGGCCGGGAATCCCGTTCAGCTGGCTGACCCCGAAGGCCTCGAAGGTGTCGAGGATCTTCTCGATCGCCGCTTCTCCCTCGGGCCCGGCGGCGTAGACCTCGACGAAGCACATCTTCGAGGCCGCCGGCTGGTCGGCGATCAGGCCCATGAAGGCTTCCACCGCCTGGCGCACCCGGGCTTCGCCGGTTCCGGCGTCCTCGGCCCGCTCGATCAGCGCGATGGTCGGCTCGACCAGGGCGTCGACCGCCCCGAGCATGCACTCCTCCTTGTCGCTGAAGTGATCGTAGAAGGCGGCCCTGGAGACCCCGGCCAGTTTCGCCAGGTCCCCGATCTTGGTCGCCTCGTAGCCCTTCTCGGAGCTGAGCGCGACCATCGCCCCGAACAGCCGCTCCCTCTGACTGCGCTCCGAATCCTCAGGGGCATTCCCTCGCCCCGGCCGCATCTTTTTGGAGCGCAGATCGGCAGCGTTCCCCCACGGTGTCCGCACCATCGCGGTCCCACCATAGCCGGGTACGAATTGGTCTCTCAATCCGGTCTCAGGACACATATCTTGCGGTACATCTAGAACCCAATTGGCAACCCTCGGTCGTTCCCATGGACCGTGCTCTGGCTGCATCCTATGGCCAAGTCAGCAAAAAACCAAACCGTTCCTCAGAAACTAAGAATCTGCCTCGTTTCTCATAATTTGAGAGCGAATTGAGGCCTTCAGTGGTTTAGAGATGCGCCGGCGTTCCAAAGAGAGGGTGAAGCCGGGGGTCCCAGTAAAGGTCTCCAAAACGAAGAAACCGCCCCCTTTGGTACGTCCTGGACCTAATTAAAGATCGCGGACCCGACGGTTTTTCACTCTTTAATTCGGCCTGTGGTGCGGAAACAACCACACGCCATGAAAAGCAATAGTAGAAATTGCTTGACATAGCGGTCCAGACCTGTTCTCATTAATTCGGCCTGACGGACTCATCGTTGCCCTCGGAAGGGGAGGCGGATTTGTCCAGACGGCCAGGAGAAGAGCAATCGGCCGCCCGGCTGGTTCAGGGGACCCGCGATCGAGTCGTGGGGTCAGGGCAAGGGCAGGCGGCCACGGGACAGGAGGAGGAGAGCTAGGTGACACGCCACGCCGGGCCATTGGCCACGCGTCTTGCCGTTGCCGCTCTCTGCCTCACCGGAGGCGCGCTGCTCGTGGCTCCGAACGCGCTGGCGGCGAACGCCTACGTCCCTGTCACGCGGATTCCGGCTGCAGGGTCGGTGCCGGGCTCGTTCAACCAGATGTTCGCGGAGAGTGTCGGGCTGAACGAAAAAAACGGTCACATCCTGGTCGCCGACTCCGGCCGCGGCCGCGTCTTCGACTTCAGCTCGCCGACCGACACCGCGCCGGACCCGTGGACCGGGTCGAACACGCCGAGCGGTGACTTCGGCGGCTCGGAAGGCCACGTCGCCGTCGCGGTGGACAACTCGACCGGAGATGTCTATGTCGCAGACAAGACCCACGCCGTGATCGACAAGTTCGATCAGAACGGCAACCTTCTCTCCGGCTACGGCGACGCGATCCCGAGCGCCGACGGCCAGCTGCACGGAACGGGCACTCCGGCCGGCTCCTTCTCGCCGGCGAGCAGCGCCTTCAGCTCGTTCGGCATCGCCGTCAACCAATCCACCCACGAGCTCTACGTCCTCGACGGCGGGCATCAGGTGATCGACGTGTTCGGACAGTCCGGCACCTACCTCCGCCAGATAACCGCCAGCCCGGAAGGCCTTTACAACGAAGGCGGCGTCTACGTCACCGGGATCGCGGTGAACTCGGCCAGCGGCGCGCTCTACGTGACCAACTGGGCGGGGCCGAACAAAGTCTTCGAGTTCGACTCCTCGGGCAACTACGTCAGCACCTGGAACGGCTCCAACACCCCCGACGGGAACTTCTCCGGGGAATGCACCGGCTGCTACCTGATCTCGGCGGCGGTCGAAGACTCCACCGGCAACGTCTTCGTTGGCTCGATGGCCAACCGCGCGGTCGACGTCTTCGACAAAGACGGGAACTTCCTGCCGCCGCAGCTGAACCAGAGCTCGCTCGACCCGAGCTTCTTCAACTATCTCTCGGGGGTGGCGATCGAGCAGTCGACGGGCAACCTCTACGTCTCCTCGAACACGGTCGACATCTTCAAACGGGTGATCGTCCCCGACGTCTCGACCAGCGCCGTGTCGGGCGTCAAACCGACGGTCGCGACCATCAACGGTCACGTCGATCCGGCCGGCGGCGGCGGCATCAGCGGCTGTTACTTCGAGTACATCGCCGACCTCGCCTTCCGCGCCAACACCAGCTCGAACGGCAACAACAGCCCCTGGACCGGCGCGCAGCAGGCCCCCTGCCAGACGAGCCCCGCCTCGAGCCTGCCCTATCCGGCTCCCGCCGACGTCCACGCTGATCTGACCGGGCTCGAACCGGGCACCGTCTACCACGACCGGCTGATCGTCACCAACGCCAACGGGCTCGTGCGGAGCACAGGCCCGGTGTTCGCGACCGACGGCGCTTACGACTTCTCGACCAACTTTGGGTCGACCGGCTCCGGCGACGGCCAGCTCGACGGGCCGCAGGACGTCGCAGTGAACAACGGGAGCGGGGACCTCTACGTCGCCGACACCGGCAACCACCGGATCGTCCGCCTCGATTCCTCGGGCGCCTTCCTCTCCGCCTGGGGCTGGGGAGTCGATGACGGCACCGCGGCGAGCCAGGTCTGCACGGGCGGCTGTCAGGCCGGGATCGCCGGCACCGGGGCGGGACAGTTCGACACCCCGCGCTTCGTCGAGGTCGACAACTCGACCGGTCCCTCGGAAGGCGACGTCTACGTCGCCGACACGGCCGACCAGTTCGTGCAGAAGTTCACCGCGGCGGGGGCGCCGATCTCCACCTGGGGGAACAACGGCGCGATCGAGTTCCCGAAAGGGACGATCGGCGGGATCACGGTTGACAAGTTCGGCAACCTCTTCGTCGTCAGCGACAGCGCCCCGTACATCTGGACCAAGGTCGGCCAGGACGGGGTCTCGCGCTCGGAAACCGCGACCGCCGATTTCTTCGGCCTCGGCACCCCCAACGGCACCGGGATCGAGATCGACAACGCCGGCGGCTACTACGAGCTGCAGCAGTCGGGGAACGGAGTCCTCTACCGAAACCCGGCCGGGGAAATGTATTCCGGGCACTCGGTGTACCCGCCCGGCTACAGCGACACGATCAACACCGGGATCGTCGTCGATCGGGCCGCCAACGACCTCTACGTCGCGCAGGGGACCTTCATCGACCAGTTCCCCTCTTCGGCCGGCTGCCCGTACCACGGCGACCTGACCGGCCTCAAAATCTGCGCCCCGCAGGACAGCTTCGGTTTCGGAAAACTCATCGCGGCCTCGGGGCTCGGCTTCGATCCCACCAGCAGGCGGGTCTACGCGGCGGATCCGGCAGCCGATCACATCGTCGTCTTCGCACCCCATCCGGTCGCCGAAGCCACCACCGGTGCGGTCACGAACTCCGAACCCACCGCCGTCACCCTCAATGGGCATGTCGTCCCGGCCGCGTCCGAACCGGTGAGCAGCTGCTATTTCGAATACGGGGTCGACAGCACCTACGGCCTCGGCAGCGTGCCCTGCGCGCAACCGACGCCGATCACCGCCGCGAGCGACGTCAGCGCCGAACTCACCGGCCTCACCTCTCTCACCACCTACCACTACCGCCTGGCGGTGAAGAGCCCGGAAGAGCTGGTCAGTTACGGCAAGGACCGCAGCTTCACGCCGTTCCAGAAACTGACCCCGACGATCGGCGATGCCTCGGCCTCCAAAGAAGGGCAGACCACCGTCATGTTGAGCGCCCTGATCAACCCGAAATTCTCACCGACCATCTATCGATTCCAGTATGGGACCGATACGAGCTACGGCGAACAGACTCCGTCCAGCGAATCGATCGGCGAAGACGGCTTCGATCACCCGGTCTCGACCGAAGTCGTCGATCTGACACCCGGCACCGTCTACCACTTCCGGGTCGTCGCCACGAACTTCAACGGCCCCGCCGCGGGGCCCGACCGGACCTTCACGACTCCCGACGTTCCCGGCGTCTCGGACGGCTCCGCGTCCAACGTCGGCCGCACGACCGCGATCCTCGGGTCCAAGGTGAGCCCCGGCTTCAGGTCGACGGCCTACAAGTTCGAATACGGCCCAACTGCGGCCTACGGCCTCAGCACCGATTCGAGCCTTTCGATCGGCTCCGACAACTCACCGCACACAGTGGGCAATGAAATAACCGGCCTCGCAGCCGGGACCACGTACCACTACCGCGCCGTCGCGACCAACGAAATCGGGACCACGCACGGGCCCGACGGCACCTTCACCACGGCTTCTGAGGAAATCCAGACCACGATTCCAATCGAACCGACCACCACCCAATGCAAGCGGGGCCTCGTCAGGAAGAGCGGCAAATGCGTGAAGCGGCAGAAGAAGCGTGGACACCGAGGGCATGGACACCACAAGAGGAGCAATCGCGATGACTGAGTCGCGGAGTAGAGGCATTCGGACGACACTCGTCCTGCTCGCAGGCGCGCTGGCGGTGCTCGCCTTCGGGGTCGCCCAGGCGCATGCGACGCCGAGCCACGCCTTCAGCACCACCTATGGCTCCGCCACCTCGACGCCGCCGGACCCCTATCCCGTGTCCGAACCGAGCGACATCGCGATCGACCAGAGCAGCCACGACGTCTACGTCACCGACCCCGGCAACCACCGGGTCGAGAAATTCGACGCGGCGGGGAACCTGCTGCTGATGTTCGGCAAGGGCGTCGACCAGACCAGCGGCGCGAACGTCTGCACGATCGCCTCGGGTCACATCTGTCAGGCCGGCACGTCCGGGTCGAGCTCGGGCGCCCTCGAAAACCCCGCTTTCCTTGCCGTCGACAACGTCGCCGGCGGCAACGGCGCCGTCTACGTGGGCGACATCGGCGACAACCTGGTCCAGAAGTTCGACTCCGAAGGGCACGTCATCCTCAGCTGGGGGGCGGCGGGGCAGAAGGACGGCGCCGACGCCAAAGACCTGCCGATCTACGGCCCCCTCTACGGCGTTGCCGTCGGCGGCCCCGACGGGGACCTCTACGTCGGCGGAACGCACTACAGCGACAACGTCTGGGAGTACTCCCGCAGCGGGACCTACGAGGGTCCCTACCAGAACGTCAGCGGGATTCCGTGGCTGAAGGCCGATGAATCGGGGAACCTCTACTTCACAGGCAACGCCGGCTTCTTCGGGCCGCAGGTGGTCTCGGAGGCGGTGCTCCAGCACAACGCCCACGGCCTCTACGACTACTACCAGATGGGTTCGGAAACGCCCGTCAGCGGGTTCGCGTTCGACCCCTCCAAACACGAACTTTACCAAGGCAACGGACCGTCGATTGTCCACTACACCTCCGACTGTGACCCTCCCCACAACGGGCCCTGCAACCCGGTCGACAGCTTCGGCAGCGGCCATCTCTCCGGCGCCAGGGGGATGGACGTCGACGGCGCCTCACACGCCGTCTTCGTCGCCAACGTCTCCAGCGACGACGTCGCCGTCTTCACCGACATCCGGCCGATAGTCACCACCGGGCCGCCGACCGACGTGACCGCGTCGACGGCGACGCTGACGGGGACGATCGACCCCGCCGGGCGTGGGGCGATCAGCGAATGCCGCTTCGAATACGGCTTCGACCAGACCTACGGCAAGAGCCTGCCCTGCACGCCCGACCCGACCTCGGCTCCCCCCGGGTCGAACTTCACTGACCTGACCGAAGTGACGGCGACGGTCACCGGGCTCTCGCCCGGCACCCGCGACCACTACCGCCTCGTCGCCGGCAACACCGCGCTCTCCAGCTCGAGCGGCGCCGATGAAACCTTCATAACCACGGCGCCGCCGGCGATCGACGGACTCGCCGCCGAAAACCTCGCCGGCACCTCCGCCGACCTGCTGGCCCAGATCAACCCCAACGGCCTCGATACGACGTACCACTTCGACTACGGGACGACGATCGCATACGGGCTGCAGACGCCGAGCGTCACGCTCAAAGCCTCGAACTCGGATCAATTCATCGATTCTCCCCTCAGCGAATTGGTCTTTCATGCGAGCTACCACTACCGCCTGGTTGCAGAAAACGCCGACGGCACGACCACTTCCGAAGACCACACGTTCAACTTCTACCCGCCCAACTGTCCGAACGAGAACGCCAGGCAGCAGACGCAGGCCAACTACCTTCCGGACTGCCGCGCCTACGAGCTCGTCTCGCCGCCGGACGCCGGCGGCACCCAGCTCTTCCCGAACGGGCCGAACACCGGTCTTGCCAGCGACCCCTCCCGCTTTGCCTTCACGGGCCTCTTCGCGACGATTCCCAACTCCGGCGGCAGGCCGATCGACGGCAGCGGCGACCTCTACGTGTCAAGCCGCACCGACACCGGCTGGACGACCAAATACGTCGGCCTTCCCTCCAACGAAGCCGCGGTCGACGGCGGCCCGCCGATGGGCCCGCCGGGATCGACGCCGGGCGCTATCCGCGCCTCCTCGAACATGGCGGCCAACGGCGGCAGCCTCACCGGGAGCACCGACGGCGTGCTCACTGACTCCGCGATGAAGAACTTCCTGGTCTTCAACGACGGAAACCAGAGCGTCTCCAGCATCTTCACGCTCGACTTCCAGAACCGAACCACGATCGCCTCCAACGCGCCGTACGTCTACACCGCGGGCGGCAAGTTGATCGACCGCTGGCCGACCAACCTCAACGCGGTCCCCGGCGGGAGCTTCCCTCCGCATTCGAACATCTATCCGCACGGGGGCGATCCCTATCCGAATGAGCAGCCGGCGCAGGTCTCGCCCGGCGGCCCGAAAGCGCTGGACTGCCCGATCTCCGTCTCTCCCGGCGTCCACGCGGTCAACTACTGCCCGGGTGACGTCACCGCCTCAGAGGACCTCAACCACTTCGTCTTCGCGACCGAGTGGAACGTCTTCGCGCCCGGGGGCCAGCTCAGCGCTCCCGGCTCGGTCTACGACAATGAAACGGCCTCCGGTCAGATCTCCGTCGCCTCGAAGGCACCGGACGGCGAAAACATCCAGCCCGAGCCCAGCGACAACGCCGGCGACCCGCTCCAGATCCCGGCCGTGTCGAGAAGCGGCTCCCACATCCTGATGGCGGCCGGCGGCACCGGGCCATGCGGCTTCGCCACCTGTCCGATCCCGCCCTGCGGCGAGGACTACTCGGCCACCAAGCGCTGCCAGATGCAGCTGAGCCATCTCTACATGCGGGTGTCCGAGGCCGTCACCTACGACGTCTCGCGCGGCCACTACGTCGATTACGTCGGCACGAACGGCAACGCGACGAAGGTCTACTTCACCTCCGAAGAAGAGCTGACACCGGATGACAAGGACACCAGCACCGATCTCTACATGTGGGCCGAATCCACGAATGACCTGACGCTGATCTCGAAGGGGAACAACGCCGGGAATCCCGGCGAACCCGGCCAGACCGACTCCTGTAAAGGCGGCCTCGTCACCGCCCATGCCGGCGCCACCACCAACTGCGGGATCGCCACCTACACCCACTGGTTCTACTGCAAGGTCGTCGACGGCGGCAACTGCCAGACCGACAGCAACATCGCCTCCGAAGCCGGCGATATCTACTTCTTCTCGCCGGAGCAGCTCGACGGCTCGCGGGGCATCCCCGGTCAGTCGAACCTCTACGACTACCGCGAAGGCCAGACCGAGTACGTGACCACCCTGACGGGGCCCTCCACCTGCTTCGAAACGTACAGCATCAATACCTGCGCGAAAGTCGTGCGGATGCAGGTGACCCCGGACGGAAGCCGGATGGCGTTCGTCACCGCGAGCCAGGTGACCCAGTACGACAACGCGGGGCGCCTCGAGATGTACACCTTCGACCCGGCCACCCGCAAACTGACCTGCGTGTCGTGTATCCCGAGCGGGGCCAAACCGTCCAACGACGTCAAGGCCAGCCAGGACGGGTTGTTCATGACCGATGACGGACGCACGTTCTTCTCAACCGAAGACCCGCTGGTCCACACCGACACGAACCGGGCCCAGGACGTCTACGAGTACGTCGACGGGCGCCCGCAGCTGATCACCCTCGGGACAGGGGACACGCGGCGGCCCGGCGGCAACGGGTTCACCGAAGGCTTCGGCTCGGCGGCGCCCGGCTTCGTCGGGGTCAGCGCCGACGGCCGCGACGTCTACTTCTCGACCTTCGACACCCTGGTCAGCCAGGACCACAACGGCCTCTTCCTCAAGTTCTACGACGCGAGGGCGGGGGGCGGCTTCCCGACGCCGGCACCGCCGCCCCCGTGCGCCGCGGCCGATGAGTGCCACGGTCCCAGCAGCGAAGCGCCCTCGGGGGTCAGGACCGGCACCGCCCCGGTCCTCGGCGCCGGCGGCAACGTCGTCGGCGCGCAGACGAAGCCGCCGCGCAGCAAGCACCGGAAGCGGTCCGGGAAGCGCAAGCACAGCGGGTCGAAAAAGCACTCGAGGCAGGGGGCGCAGCGGTGAGCCGGCCGATCGACAGCGGTCTCCGGGCCGTCCTCTGCGCGGGCTGCGCCGTGCTCGCCGGGCTGGCGATGCTCGCCATCGCGGCGCCCGCTTCGGCGAAGACCCCGATCCTCTCGTACTCGGCGCTGCCGTCCACCACCCAGGCGGGAGGGCACCCGGACATCGAGGTCCAGTTCTCGGTCGAAAATCGCCAGGCGCAGCTGAGCCAGAGCCCCTGCAACTGCGAGGACGCAAAAGACGCGCTGGTCCACCTGCCGCCCGGCTTCATCGGCAACCCGCACTCGACGCCGCAGTGCTCGATCGCGGACTTCTCGGCGGATGAATGCCCGATCGACTCGCAGACCGGCGTCGTCGAAATCCACGCGGGCAACACGCCGTTCATCTCGGCGATCTACAACGTGATCCCGCCGCCCGACGTCGCCGGCCTGATCGCCTTCAAGATCTTCGGGTTCAACGCGCCGCAGTTCACGATCCTCAGCGCCCGCACCGACAGCGACTTCGGGCTCGACGCCAAGGCGACCTCGATCTTCCACGGCCTCGGTGTTCCGCTCGAGTCATTCCGTCAGGACCTCTGGGGCGTCCCCGCGGACCCGCTCCACGACGCCCTGCGCCTTGACACCAGGTTCAACCCGAACGGGGTCGGCAGGTCGAGCTACTACGGCGAACTCTGCGACATCAACGGCGCGCAGAGCACGATCGACCCCAACACGATCTACAAACCATGCATCGCGAAAATCCCGCCTGCGGCCTCCAACAGCCCGCTCACCCCCTTCCTGCAGAACCCCACCACCTGCGACTCGACGCTCTCGAGCTCATTGGACCTGCTGTCCTACGACGGCGAAAGCACCCGTGCCGACTTCTCATGGCCGAGGGCCACCGGCTGCAGCCAGCTCAGCTTCAACCCGAGCCTGTTCGCGCAGCCAACCACCACCCAGACCGACTCGGCCTCGGGGATCGACGCCGACCTCCTGGTGCCGCAGCCGCAGAGCCCGACGATCCCCTCCCCGAGCGAGCTCCGGGCGGCGACCGTCACCCTGCCGGCCGGATTCTCGATCAACCCCAACGCCGCCGACGGCAAGACCGCCTGTAGCGACGACGAAGCCAACTTCGCGACGCTGAAAGCCGCCGAATGCCCCGAGTTCGCGAAGCTCGGGAGCCTCGAGATCGACAGCTCCGCGCTGCCGGCCCCGATTCCGGGATTCGTCTATCTGGGTAAACCGCTGCCCGGCAACCGCTACCGGGTGTTCCTCGTCGCCGACGGCTTCGCCACCCACATCAAGCTCGCCGGGACGGTGACGCCCGACTACCAGACAGGGCAGATCACGATGTCCTTCGAGGACCTGCCGCAGAGCCCGCTGACGGCGTTCAACCTCCACTTCTTCGGATCCGAACGAGGTGCCCTGGTCACTCCAAATCAGTGCGGCACCTATCCGGTCACGTCGACCTTCACACCCTGGGACTCGAGCATCGCCCCCCAGACCTCGACCCAGTTCTTCACCTTGGACTCCGGTCCCAACGGCAGTCCCTGTCCGGGAGCGACGCGTCCCTTCAACCCGAAGTTCACCGCGGCGTCGGCGGGGAACACGGCGGGCATCCACTCTCCGTTCTCGGTCAGCGTCAGCCGCCCCGACGGCGACCAGAACCTGACCACGCTCAAGGTCGTGACCCCGCCGGGCTTCTCCGCGAGCTTGAAGGGAATCCCATACTGCCCGGAGTCGGCGATCGCCCAGCTCGCCAACCCTCTCTACACGGGTATTGCCGAGCTGACCGCCTCGGTCTGTCCCCGGGCTTCGCAGATAGGAACGGCGACCGCCGGCGCCGGCGCCGGATCCCATCCCCTCTACGTCCCGGCGAAGGTCTACCTGGCCGGCCCCTACAAAGGCGCACCGCTCAGCCTCCTCGTCGTCGTCCCCGCCGTATCGGGGCCCTACGACCTCGGCAGCATCGCCGTGAGGGCGGCGATCAACGTCGATCCCGTCACCGCACAGGTCACCACCGTCTCCGACCCGTTCCCGCTCATACGCGAAGGCATCGTGCTGCGGACCCGGCTGCTCGAGGTCGACCTCGACCGCCCGAACTTCGCCCTCAACCCGACCAACTGCGCGCCGTTCTCGGTCGGCGCGACGATCGGCGGCGATGAAGGGGCGGTCGCACCGGTCAGCTACCCCTACCAGGTCGCCAACTGCGCAGGACTTCCCTACCAGCCGGGGCTCTCGCTGAAGTTGACGGGCGGAGTGAAACGGCGCGGCCATCCCGCGATCCACGCAGTGCTGACGTCCAAGCCGGGCGAAGCGAACTCGCGGCGGATCTCGGTGACGCTGCCCAAAGGCGAGCTGCTCGACAACGCCCACATCGGCACCGTCTGCATCAGGCGCGATTTCGCCAACGGAACCTGTCCAGCCGGCTCGCTGATCGGGCAGGCTGAGGTGACGAGCCCGCTGATCGACCAGCCGCTCTCCGGCCCGGTCTACCTGCGCGCCTCCGAACATGAATTGCCCGACATGGCTCTCGACCTCCACGGTCAGTTCGACATCGAGGCGGTCGGGCGGATCGACAGCCTCAACGGCCGCCTCCGCACTACCTTCGAAACGGTTCCTGACGTGCCCGTCTCGAGGATCACGCTCGATCTGCTCGGGGGCGCGAAGGGCCTGCTGGTCAACAGCGAAAGCCTCTGCGGCGAAGCGAAGAAGGCGACCGTCCAGATGATCGGCCAGAACGAAGCGCCCTACAACACCAAGTCGAAGCTCCTGACCGGCTGCGGCGGCAAGGCCCGCCACAAGCGACACGAGCGGGCCGGCGGAGCGAGGGGATGACGATGGGAAACAGGACAGCGAGACTCCTCCTTCTCACGGTCACGGCCCTCGCCATCGCGCTCGTCGCGGCTTCGGCCGCCGCCGCCGGGGGCCGCACCTACAACACAAAGATCCCGGGTTTCAGAAGCCCGAGCAGCGTCGCCTTCAACGCCGACGAAACCCTCTGGGTCTCCGACGGCGGGCACGAAACCGCCGAAGGCCAGCCCGGGCACGACAACCCCGGTCAGAACGGGATCTATAAGTACGCAGCCT
This sequence comes from uncultured Solirubrobacterales bacterium, assembly GCA_963795295.1. Lineage (GTDB taxonomy): Bacteria > Actinomycetota > Thermoleophilia > Solirubrobacterales > 70-9 > VRUE01. The sequence goes on along the minus strand of CAWCHE010000001.1, from coordinate 313,295 downwards.
TCCCGTCGCTGGAACTGCTGCTGACACCGAACACGCTGTCAACCTGGTCCTTCTTCTCGCTTGCGCTGCAGCTGAGCGTCGATCACGCGACCGGCGAAGTATTCGTCTCGATGTCGAACGGTCGGACGCTCGACATCTTCAACGAAAAAGGCGAACACCTGCGGGCCTGGAGCGCGATCAACGGCGCTGCCGGCGGCGGCGCCGCACAGGGCGGGATCCACGTCGCAATCGACAACTCCGACACCGTCTCCAAGGGCCGTGTCTACCTCTCCCTGTCCGAACCCGAGAACGACGTCGAGGCGCTCGACGCCCAGCAGCGCCCGGTCGATTTCCCCGCGACCGCGAGCTACCTCTCGAACAACAGAGTGACCGGCACACCCAGCGGTCCGTTCGGCGAAGTCGGAAACGTGACCGTCGACCAGGACGGCAACCTATACGTGACCGACGCCGAAGAAAATGTCGTCGACGAGTTCGACTCGACCGGCACCTTCCAGCGGGCCTTCCCGGCCCCGAGGGCCGAAGCCGGAACCACAGCGCCCGGCGGGGTCGGCGTCGATCCCACCAACGGCAACGTCCTCGTCGTCGAAGGCTTCTACAACGAAGAAACCGGTGAAGGCGGCATCGCCGAATACGACTCCTCGGGGAACCTCCTCGCCAGGCTCACTCACAAAGACCCGGTTGAATTCGGCTTCCAGCCCGGGGGCACCCCGGCGGTCAACTCAGACGGCTACTTCTACGTGCCCAACGGAGAAAGCGTCTCCGTCTTCAATCCCGCTCCGGCAATGCCGGCCGTCGCGTACAAACCGGTTTCCGGCACGACCACGACCGCGGGCACGCTGAACGCGACGATCGACCCGAACGGCGGCGGCGACGTCACCGACTGCCACTTCGAGTACGGCGCCAGCGCCAGCTACGGGCTCGGCTCCCTGCCCTGCGCCCCCGACCCCGCCGCGAGCCCGCCGGGCACGAACTTCTCCGCCCCGACCGACGTCAGCGCCGCGGTCTCCAGCCTCACCGTCGAGTCGACCTACCACTACCGAGTGGTGGTCGAAAACGCCAGCGGGGTCAAGTACGGGGCAGATCAGACCTACACGCCCCACAGGGTGGTCGGGCTGCGGACCGATCCGGCCTCCGACCTGACCGAATCGGGCGCGACCCTGAACGGCTCGCTGCTCGGCGACGGAACCCCGACCCACTACTTCTTCGAATGGGGTAAGACGAGCGCTTACGGGAACGTCAGCGCGGCGCTTCCCGGGACCGACGCCGGCTCGCCCTCAGGCCCCGGCCCGACTGCACTCCCCTTCGTTCTAGGTGGACTCGCTCCGTACACCACCTACCACTACCGAGTGGTCGCGAGCGCCGGCGCCAACACCAGCTTCGGAGACGACCGGTACTTCACCACGCCTCCGGGGGTTCCCTCGATCGGGCCGGAGTCGGTCACCGCGGTCCACTCCGACCGGGCGGTGATGCACGCCGAAGTGAATGCAAACGGAGCCGACACCGGGGTCCACTTCGAGTACGTCCCCGATGCCGATTTCCAGAAATCGGGCTTCGCGAACGCCACCCAGTCACCGGAAAGCGCGATTGGGATCGGCATGGGCAAGCACCTCCAGCCCACGAGCGTCTCGCTCGCCACCCTGACGCCCGGCACCCTGTACCACTACCGGGCGGTTGGCGAAAACGACGCAGGCACCGGCGTCCCGAGCGTCGATCGCACATTCAAGACCTTCCCCTACGGCTTCAACGACACCTGTGCCAACGCCCACGTCCGCCAGCAGACGGGGTCCGCGCTGCTCCTCGACTGCCGCGCGTACGAGCTGGCATCCGCCGCGAATGCCGGCGGCTATGACGTCGAGTCGGACCTGGTCTCCGGTCAGACCCCGTTCGGCGGCTACCCGGAGGCCCAGGGCCCGTCCCGGATCCTCTACGGCGTCCACAACGGCGGTGTCCCAGGGACCGGCGTCCCGACCAACCACGGCGTCGATCCCTACGTCGCAACCCGTGGCGCCGATGGCTGGACGACGAAATACGTCGGGATCCCGGCCGACAACCCCAATGCCTCCGCTCCATTCGCCTCGACCGTCGAAGAAGCCGACCCTGGCCTCGACGCGTTGGCGTTCGGCGGCCCCGAAATCTGCTCCCCCTGTTTCTCCGACGGCAGCGCCGGTGAGCCGGTGCGCCTCCCCGGCGGAGAAATCGTGCAGGGGATGACCGGCTCGATCCCCCAGCCGGCCGCGGTTCCCGCCGGCTTCATCGGCAGGCACCTCTCGGCCGACGGCACCCACTTCGTGTTCGGCTCGACCTCCAAATTCGAGGCGGACGGCAACTCCAACGGCGACGTCTCGATTTACGACCGCAACCTCGCCACCGGAATCACCCACGTCGTCTCCAAGACTCCCGGCGGCACGACGATGACCGGCGCCGGGATCGGCGAGCTCGACGTCTCCGCCGACGGCTCCCGGATCCTGATCGGCCAGCTCGTCTCGACCGACTCGGCAGGCAATCGCTACTGGCACCTCTACATGAACGTCGGCGACGCGGCTCAGACCATCGACCTGATGCCGGGCTCCATCGGCGGCGCCCTCTACGACGGGATGAGCGCCGACGGCAGCAGGGTCTACCTCACCAGCGCCGACAAACTGAGCGGTGACGACGGCGACACGAGCGCCGACATCTATCGCTCCGACGTTTCCGGCTCGGCCGCCGTCCTCACCCGGGTCTCAACCGGCTCGGGCTCGATCGGCAACACCGATTCCTGCGACCCGGCCGCCAACACCATCCATGCTCACTGGAACACGGTGGGGGCGACCGCCAACTGCGACGCCGTCGCGGTCGGAGGCCGGGGCGGGGTCAGCAGCGGCGACGGCTCGATCTACTTCCTCTCGCCCGAGTTGCTGGACGCCTCCGGCGCCGGCGGCGAACCGGTCGAGGGCGCGCCCAACCTGTACGCCGCCAGGCCGGGATCGGGCCCCGAATACATCCGCACCCTCGAGTCGAGCGCCAACGCGCCGCTGCCGCCGGCCGCGCACCCGTTCAAACGCGGCGTCGGCTCCTTCGCGAACCCGGCCGGTGTGGCGATCGACCACGACACCGGTGACTTCTACGTCTTCGACATCGGCACCGACAACGGCGTCGGCAACATCCAGAAGTTCGACTCCTCCGGGCGCCCGGTCCTCGACTTCGCCGCCAACGGCAAACTCGGCGTCTCGGGCGTGCTCGGCTTCTACAACGTCCCCGACACGATCGCGGTCGACAACTCGCCCAGCGTCAACCACGGGAACCTCTTCGTCCCCGATCTCCAGGACGGCATCGTCAAGATGTTCGACTCCTCGGGCGCACACATCTCCGACATCACCGAACAGCCGGCCCCGACCGCGGTCGCCGTAAATCCCTCGAACGGGAACATCTACATCACCGGCCTCGGTGGCAGCGTCAACGTCTTCACACCGGCGGGCGTGCAGATCACGAGCTTCCCGACCCTCGGCGGGGAGACCGGCATCGCCGTCGACTCGAGCGGCAGGGTCTACGTGACGAGCGGCGGCGGTTTCTCGGCCGCCAAAGGGACGACCGAGATCTATAGCTCCTCCGGGACCGACCTCGGCCAGCTCACCGGGGACCCGTCCTACGGGGTCGCCGTCGATCCCAGCGATGATCACGTCTACGTCGACGAGGGCGACCGCCTCGTCGAGTTCGACGCCACCGGCAAAGTCTTCGGCAACCCGATAGCGACGGGTCGGATCACCGGCTCGATCGGCATGGCGGCCGATTCCGGCAGCCTCGCGGTCACCAATCACGCCGCCGGCAATGTCCTCACCTTCGGGCCCCTTGCGGTTCCCATCGACCCCGCCACCGACAGCCCGCTCGTGATCGACAGCGTCTCCGAAGCGGGAACCCGTCACACCGCGGACTTCCAGGTCTCACCATCCGGTGACGACGCGGTGTTCACCTCCACTCAGTCGCAGACGGGATACGAAAACGTCGGCCACCGCGAGGTTTACCGCTACGACTCGCCCTCCGACACCGTCATCTGCGCCTCCTGCAATCCGACCGAAGAGCAGGCGACCGGCGAGTCCACCCTCGCTTCCAACGGCCTCAGCCTCAGCGACGACGGCCGCGTCTTCTTCAACTCGACCGAGGGGCTCGTCGACCGCGACCTCAACGACCGCCAGGACGCATACGAGTGGGAGAGCGGCAAGGGGATCGAGCTGATCTCGACCGGAACCGGCCCGCTCCCGTCCAGCCTCCTCAGCGTCAGCGCCGATGGCGTCGATGCCTACTTCTTCACCCGCGACACCCTCGTCGTCGGCGACGACAACGGGGGCCGGGTCAAGGTCTACGACGCCCGCACCCAGGGCGGCTTCCCCTTCATCCCCGACCAGGTCCCCTGCAAAGCCTCCGACGAGTGCCACGGCCCCGGAAGCCAGGCGGCGCCGGCACCCCAGGTCGGCACAATCGCCGGCACTCCGCTCGGCAACTCCGAGCCCTCCGCCGGCAAGTGCAAGCGCGAAGGCAAGTGCAAGCACCACCGCAAGCGCAGGCACCACAAGTCGAAACGTCACCGCAAGACCCATCAGGGGGGCAAGAAATGACCGAGTCCCTGCACCGCGTTCTGCGCGTCGCCCTCCTCCTCGGCCTGGCGCTGACGATGCTGGCCGCGCTCTCCTCCTCGGCGCAGGCCGAAGAGGCGATCGAATCCTTCACCACCGCCTCCTCCGACCCCTCCGCCGGCGGGCACCCCGATCTCTCGACCTCGTTCACGCTCGCCGACCCCGGGGCGCCCGAGGCGGCGCGCAACGTCATCTTCGAAGCTCCGGAGGGGATCTTCGGCAACCCCTACGCGATCACCCACTGCACCTCCTCCGACTACGCCCTCGACCAGTGCCCGTCTGACTCTCAGGCCGGGCTGATCACGGTCTACGCCAACTACGCGGGCGAATCCCACCACCTGCTCGGCACGGCGCCGATCTTCGACCTCGAACCGCACGGCGAACAGACGGCGCTCTTCGCCTTCATCGTGCCGACGCTGAACATCCCGATCAGCATCCCGGTGGCCGTCCGCACCGGCGGCGACTACGGCCTCCGCTTCACGGTCCAGGAAATAAGCCAGCTCACCCCGCTGGCCGGAGCGGACCTCACCTTCTGGGGCTTCCCCGCGGAAGAAAGCCACGACGCGCAGCGCTTCCCGAAAGGCTTTCCCGGCAATCCCTCCAACTGCCCCGAAATCACCACCACCGCCTGCCTCGGGTCGCCGGTCTCCTCGAGCATCCCGGTGCATCCGCTCACCGACAACCCGACGATCTGCGCCGGGCCCCTGGAGACCAGCCTGATCGTCCAGACCTACCAGGATCCCGCCAATCCGACCACCTCCCAGGGCACCTATCCGGCGACGACCGAATGCGACCTCGAGGTCTTCAACCCGGTTCTCTACGCGAGCCCGACGACCTCGGAGACCGACTCGGCGTCCGGCCTCAACGTCGAGCTGAGCGCGCCTCAGTTCCTCGGCTTCGCCAACTCGCCCTCGGAGCTCAAAAGGGCGACCGTGACGATGCCCCCGGGGTTCACGATCAATCCCGACGCCGCCGACGGGCAGACGGCCTGCACAGATCAGCAGGCGAACTTCGGCGCCGAGACCCCGGCGCGCTGCCCCAACAACTCGAAGATCGGCACCTTCGCGATCGGGACCCAGGCCCTGCCGTCGTCCCTCCAGGGGTCCGTCTACATCGGCGAACCGAGGCCCGAAGATCAGTACCGGCTCTTCCTGATCGCCTCAGGCTTCGGGATCAACGCGAAGCTGGTCGGGACCTTCCGGCCCGATCCGCAGACCGGCCAGCTGACCGCGTACTTCGAAGACCTGCCGCAGGTGCCCTTCGACGACTTCCAGCTCCACCTCTTCTCCTCCGATCGCGGCCTGATGGCGACCCCCACGCAGTGCACGGTCTACCGGGTCGACGCCCACTTCTTCCCCTGGAACACGACCCTCGCCGACCAGGAATCGAGCCAGGTGTTCGGCCTCGGGTCCGGCCCCAAGGGCACGCCCTGCCCGGGGCAGGTGCGCCCGTTCCACCCGCGGCTCGTGGCCGGCACCTCGAATCCCGTCGCCGGCAACTTCTCCGACTTCACCCTGAAGCTCGACCGCGATGACGGCGACCAGTATCCTGGGCGACCTCAATTTCAGGATGCCGCCCGGCTTCACCGGAGATCTGCGCGGGATCGCCTACTGCCCCGAGGTCGCGATCGCCGCCGCCGCCCGCAACTCGGGCCGGGCCGAGCAGGCGGGCCCGAGCTGCCCGGCCTCGAGTCAGATCGGGACCAGCAACGTCGCCGCGGGCCCCGGCTCCCACCCCTTCCACGCGGTCGGCAGGATGTACCTCGCCGGGCCATTCAAGGGCGCGCCGCTCTCGCTGGTGGCCGTGACCCCGGCGCTCGCCGGCCCCTACGACTACGGCGTCGTGGTGGTGCGGGTGGCCCTCCACATCGACCCGCTGACCGCACAGGTGACCGCGACCTCGGACACCGTGCCGTCGATCGTCGGCGGGGTCCCGATTCGGATGCGCTCGATCCAGGTCAACATCGACCGCAAAAACTTCACGATCAACCCGACCAACTGCAGCCCGTTCTCGGTCGACTCCCAGGGGATCGGCGACCAGGGGACGGTGACCGACTTCTCCTCCTACTACCAGGCCGTCAACTGCGCCAGGCTGCCGTTCAAGCCGAATATCACGATGCGCCAGACGGGCGGTCGCAAGGCGACGAGGCGGGCTGTCAACGCCGGCCTGCAGCTGGACCTCCGCACCCGCGCGGGCGACGCCAACATCAAATCGATCGCCGTGACCCTTTCCAGCGCCTTCGAGATCGACCAGCGCCACCTCGGAAACATCTGCAGCGAGAAGGAACTGTCCGCGACCAAATGCGCCGGCCGCAGCCCGATCGGCCAGGCGACGACGACGACACCGCTGCTCGACAAGCCGCTCTCCGGCCCGGTCTTCGCCGTCTCCGGATCGGGTGGCCTGCCGAGGCTCGCGTTCATCCTCGACGGGCAGATCACGCTGATCCCGAGAGCGGACACGGACACGGTCAAGGGAGGGCGCCTGCAGACCACCGCCGGCGTCATTCCCGACGCCCCGATCGGCCACTTCAGCCTCCAGATCTTCGGTGGCAAGCGGGGCTACCTGGTCAATACACGAGACCTCTGCCGCCACGCGCCGGTCACGCGGGTGGTCTACACGGCCCAGAACGACAAGACCAGGTCGGAAAGCGTCACCGTGAAGACGGCCTGCGGCAAGGCGAAGGCCAGCCACAAACGACGGCATCGCTGAGCCCTGTCTCCCTTTTGGGGGTTGCTAAATTCAGAACATGGCCGTACCATAAGCGTCGTGTTCAGAAAGTGGCGCTTCCGTCTGGGGTTGACGTTGGGAGTCATGGCGCTGGTCGGGGCCCTGAGCGGCCCCGCCGCTGCCGAGCGCGCCCAGGTCGGCAACCTGATCGTCTCCCTGGACGGCGGGATCTTCCCCCGCAAGCTCCCCCGCCACCGGCCTGCGCCGGTCTCCGTCCACCTCGCCGGACGAGTCCTCACGACCGACCGATCGCCGCTGCCCCGGGTCAACTGGATCAAACTGGAATTGGCCTGGAGAGGGGTCCTGAACACGCACGGATTGCCGGTTTGCCCCGCGGCCCGGCTCCGCTACACCGACAGCGAACAGGCGATAGAGCGCTGCGGTGATGCCCAGGTCGGCAGAGGCGGCCTCTTCGCCCAGGTCTTCGTCCCGAATCAGGAACCCTTCGACGTCAAGGCCCAGCTCAACGCCTTCAACGGACGCACCAAGGCGGGTAGGCCGGCCGTCCTCGTCCATGCCTATGCCCCCCGCCCCCCGGTGTCATTCGTGATCCCCTTCAGCGTCCACCACCGATCGGGATCCTTCCGTACCGTTTTGGTGGCTCTGATCCGCCGCTCAGCCGGTCCATGGCCCCACGTCGCCAACTTCCAGGTCAGCGTCTCCCGCAGCTTCGACCACGACGGCCAGAAACGCAGCTACCTGAAAGCGTCCTGCCCGGTGCCGAAGAGCTTCTCGGCCGGCTTCCTCTCCTTCGCCCGCGCCACGTACACCTTCGAGGGCGGCAGCCAGATCACCACGGAATCCGTCCGCAGCTGTCGCGCGCGATAGGCACGCTAGTACCTTTACGGTACGGCCACGGCCCAATATACAGGCGTGTTTGTCATAGCCATAAACTTGCTCGTACTTCGCGGTTTGAAGCCGTTTCCAGCGATATTGCAGCGGCGCTAGGCACAACGAGTCCAGTGTCGTTATTGACTTTACGGTCCATGTCTGTTCTTATTTTGACGGACGCTATCTAAGGGATCGTCAATGGAGCGGCAATCGGTGACACTCAGCGAGGTAAGCGGCGGCGAGGGGCGCCGGCACGGGGCATCCCCGATGAGCGCGGCCGCCCGGGTCCGCGAGACCGGGGAGGCCTTCCCCTCGAGCTTCTCGATGCTGCAGGAAGCCGTCCGCGAGGCCTGCGCCGGGCTCGCCGAGTGGGAGGCGCGGATCGTCGCCGGGGTCGGCGCCGTGCTCGCGTTCTCGGCCGCGAACCCGTCTCGCGCCAAGGCCCTGACCGTCGACGCCCGCCGCGGGACCAACGACCGCGAGCACGAGGTGATCTCGTACTTCGCCGAGCGGATCGGCGAGGGAGCGCCCGAGAAGCGGTTCCCGATCTCGACCGACGTCGCGATCGTCGAGTCGATCGCGACCGTGGTCAGGGGCCATCTGCTCGACGGCACCGCGGATCGCCTCCCCGACGCCGCTCCCGATCTCGTCAACCTCGTCCTGATGCCCTATCTGGGCCTGGCGGAGACACAGCGGTGGATATGACTCAGGTACGGCTGGGTACGAATAATCAGGCATGAACATGGCGAAACACAACGATAATCTTGACATTACGGTCCATTCCTGTTCTCATACGGCCATGCGAGAGGCGCACCCAACGCAAACTCGCAACTGGCGCGCCAGCCAGAGGTCGTTCCGTCGTTTCCCTGTGCGGCACGATCTTGCGGCAAACGCAAACGCTTTGACCCGGGGGGGCACTCTCTCGCCCTCCCGGGTCAGTTTGCGCTCCGCCCGCGGCCTGCTCGCCGTCGCCCTGGCCGCGCTCTCCCTGATCGCGCTCCTCTCCGTCCCCGTCGCCTCGGCCGCGCCCGCCGGCCCCTGGGTCGGCCTCGACGGCGGCCGCCTCGGCGACTACCTCTGGTCGGTGAAAACCGGGCAGCCCTCCCAGCGGCCCTGCCTCCTGATCGGCACGACCTGGGAGCTCGGCCCGTTCAACTTCCACCGCAGCAAAAACCGCGCCTGCGCGGAAGCCGACAGCAGCCTGGCCGCGACCGAAGCTCCCGTGGTCGCCACCGGTGTCCAGCCCAGCACCGGCGCCCCGGTCGGGATGACGGCGGTCGGGATGATCCTTGCCCCGACCGTGCGCCGGGTCGTGATCACCGCCGCGGACGGCAGCAGGGCCGCCGTGCCGCTCCACCGGCTCTCCGGCAGCCAGGCCCGCATCGCGAGCCTTGGGCGCTTCCAGTACGCCGCCTTCGCCGTCCACGGCTGGTGGTGCGCGGAACGGATCGTCACCGAGGACGCCTCGGGGGCGACGCTCTGGGACAGCGGCACCGACGAATACCGCTGCGGCGGCTCCGGGCCGCAGCTGCCGGCGCTCAGCGCTGAATAGCCGCCTCTAGCTCTCGGCCGCCGGGCAGATCAGCCGGTAGTCGCACCAGCTGCAGACCTTCGGCGAGGGGCGCGGCTCGAAGTCCTGGCCCAGCGCCCCCTCGGCGACCTCCATCACGGTCCGCTCGACGCGCTCGGCGTCGTCGGGCTTGGTCGGCGCCGCGACCTTCTCGGCGTCGAGGACGTAGTAGTAGCTGCCGGTGCTGGCCTCGATCTCCCAGGCCTCGCGGGCGGCGCGGCGATACAGCGCCAGCTGCAGGTCGCTCTCCAGCTGCGCCTCGCTCTTGCGCTCGCCGGTCTTGTAGTCGATCAGCTCGTAGTCGCCGCCCGGCAGGCGGTCGACCCGGTCGACCCGCCCGCGCACGTGATGGGGCCCGATCTTGAAGTCGAACTTGCGCTCCAGCCAGACCGGTTCGCCCTCCGCCTCGCGCTCGCGCTCCCAGTAGAGGCGCATCGCCTCGCGGCCGCGGTCGCGGTACTGGAGCTCGTCGTCGGTGGTGCCGAACCCCGAGCGCCGCCAGCCCGCCTCGAGCAGGTCCATCAGCCGGTCGTGGCCGTCTTCGCCGGGCTCCAGCTCGTCGCGGTGGAAGCGTTCGAGGACGTTGTGGATGAGGATCCCGAAGCGCTGGTTGATCGTCGGCTCCTGCGGGATCCCGAAGACCCGCGCGAACTTGTACTTCAGCGGGCAGGTCAGGTAGAGGTCGAGGTCGGAGGCCGAGAGGCTCAGACCGCCGTCTCCGCGGCGCGGGAGGAAGGCCTGCAGCGAGGGCTCGTGACGAGCGGCGATCAGGCGCCGGCGGCTGTCACGGTCGCGCTCGGAGCCGAGCAGGTAGGAATCGAGCGGCGAGGCGTCGAGCTCGGTCTGCTGCTCCGGCGTCGCAACCTGCCGCAGCAGGCCGTTGACCGCTTCGACCGCCTCCGCCGTCGCCTCGTCCCCGGGGCGCTGGGCGAGCGCGGCGACCTTGAGCAGCTCGAGGTAGCGGGCGACCGAGCGGTTGACGTCGACCGCGGTGTCGAGGCGCGGCTCGGAGAGCTCGCGCCCCGCCCGCCACGACTCCTCCAGCACCTCCTCGCGGAGCTTGCGGTAGGTCGCGTGGAGGCCCTCCGCCGGGCCGAAGAGCTCCTCGGCGATCGTCTCCTCCTCGCCGCCGACGGCGGCCAGAGCCTGCTCATATAGGGGAGAGGGACGTGCCTCCGCCTCGTCGCTGCGCTCGACCAGCGAGAGCACGATCCCCTCGCGGGCCGGCCGGCCGATCCGCTCCGCCCCCGCCTCGGCCTCGAGGCCGAGGACGAAGACGCGATCGAACTCGGAGCCCTTGACCGCGGTCCGCGCGAGCCCCACCACGGCCCCGGGCGAGCGCGGCTCCTCACCGCCGTTCGGCTCGACCCCGGCCTCGGCGACGGCGCTCAGGTAGCGGACGAAGTCGCGGGTCGACCCATGCGGCTCGCGGCGCGCCCAGGCGGAGGCGACCTCGGCCAGGCGGGAGAGGCCGAGCAGCCGCTCGGCGACCTCGGGCTGGGCCGCGAAGAGCCGCTGGCGGCGCAGCCCGACCCGCTCGATCAGCCTGCGCACGAAGACGTCGGCGCGCCGCTCCTCCATCGCCGCCGAGGCGGCCGAGTAGAGCTTGAGGAAGGACTGGATCCGCTCGCGGGCCTCGGGAGGTATCTGGGGGCTCTCCAGGGCGGCCTCGCAGGCGGAGACCATGTCCAGCTTGCGCCGCCGCGCGATCGTCGTCAGCCGCGCCAGATCGGCGGAGCGGAGCTCGATCGGCGGCCTCGTCAGCGCCCGCGCCGCCGCCGCCGAGTCGCCGGGGTCGGCGAGGACCCGGAGCCAGGCGATCGCGTCGCGCACCTCCGGGCGCTGGAAGAGCGCGGCGGGGCCGGCGAGGTGGAAGGTGACCCCCCGCTCCTCCATCGCCGCCGAGACCGGGCCGCCCTTCGCCGCCGGTTCGTCGATCAGGACGCAGATCTCGTCCGGCGAGGTGCCGGTCGCCAGCAGGTGCTCGACCTCGCGCGCCACCGCCTGCGCCTGCGCCCGCTCGTTGGCGCAGCGCCAGAACCTCAGCTCCGGCCTGCGGAAGACCTGCTCGAGGACGATCGACTCGGCCTCGGCGCGGTCGGGCCCCGGCTCGCCCGCCGGGGACTCGGCGTAGACGTGGTTGGGATTCGCCTTCGCCAGCGAGACCAGGATCGCCCTCTGGGCCGCCGTGGTGTCCTCGTACTCGTCGACCATCAGGTGCTCGAAGCGCCCGGCGATCGCCTCGCGCGTCTGCGGCTGCTCGCTGAGGATGCGGTTGAGGATCAGGAAGAGGTCGCCGGCGTCGATGCTGCCGGCGTCGGCGAGGATCCTGTCGTGGGCGGCGCAGAGCTCGGTCAGCTCCTGCTCACCGGTGTCGGTCCCGATCTTGAGCGCGTCGATCCGCTCCAGCAGCCTGGCGAGCAGGCCGGCCGGGTTGCCGCGGATCGAGTGGCTGCGGAGGGGCAGCTCCTCGATCCGGTCGAGCAGCATCGCCAGCCGTTCAGCGCGGCCGAGGACGTCGAAGAAGGGGTCCAGCCCGGCGGCCTCGTGGTGCTCGCGCAGGAGGCGCTCGGCGATCGCCTCCCAGGTCCCGACCCAGAGCTCCTCGAAGGCCCCCTGGTACAGCGCCTCGACGCGGCGGCCAAGGCGCCGCGCGCTGGAGCGGGTCGAGGTGAGGACGAGCACCCGCTCGGGCCCGACCCCGTCCCGTCCGAGCCTTGCGAGCCGCCGCGCCAGGACCTCGGACTTGCCGGTGCCGGCCGCTCCGAGGAGCTGCAGCGGCCCCTCGCCCCAGGCGATCGCGCGCTCCTGTGGGGGCGTCAGATCCATCGCCCAACGCTAGCGCGCATAGCATCCCGGGAGATGGACGTTTTTTCCGCAGACTGGCAGGGAATCTGCCGCCGGATCGTCGCCGCCCAGCGAGCGGTCTTCGAGGAGGTCAGCGGCAGCGAGGCCCGGACCGTCTACGAGGGGGTCGGGAAGGGGGGCGACAACACCCTTGTCATCGACCGCCGCTGCGAGGACCTCGTCTTCGCCGAGCTCGAGATCCTCGCCGAGGAGGGCGCCTCGTTCCTGGCGATCTCCGAGGAGCGCGGCGAGGTCGCCTTCGGCGACGGGGGCCCGGCGCGGGTCGTGATCGACCCGATCGACGGCTCGCTGAACGCGAGGCGGACCCTGCCGTCGCACAGCCTGAGCATCGCGGTCGCCTCCGGGCCCTCGATGGCCGACGTCGAGTTCGGCTACGTCTACGACTTTGGTGCGGCCGAGGAGTTCCTCGCCCGCCGCGGCGGCGGCGCCCTTCTCGACGACGAGCCGATCGAGGTCGGCGCCGACGCCGAGATGCTGGAGCTGGTCGGCCTCGAGTCGGCCGAGCCGGAGTGGGCGCTGCCGGCGCTGGAGGCGCTCGCCGGCAAGGTTTACCGGCTGCGTGTGGTGGGCTCGATCGCGATCACCGCCGCCTACGTCGCCGCCGGGCGCTTCGACGCGATGATCGGATTGCGGCCCTGCCGCTCGGTCGATGCAGCCGCCGCGCAGCTGATCGTCCGCGAGGCGGGGGGGAGGGTCGCCTTCGGTGACCTGGCGCTGGAGGAGGCCGACCTCGGCCTCGACGCCCGCTACCGGATCGCCGGCGCCGCGGGCGAGCGCGGCATGGAAATACTTCGCTCGATCCCGTAACCGATCGCCGCCAAGGGTTTAAGAACGTGTGTTCGTAAAAGAACATATGTTCGCTACACTCGCGAACTCTCTGGCAGGCAACAAAGACGGAAGGGATTCAACTTTCATGGCAACGAGCAGGAGCAGCAACGGAAGTTCGGCCAAGGCCGGAGCCACCAAAGCCAAATCAGGCGCCAAACAGGCCAAAGCGGGCGCCAAGCAGGCGGCCAAAGCTGAGAAGAACCAGGCCCAGGTCGTCGCCGAAGCCGCTGTCGACATCCCCGTCGGCGTCGTCCTCAGCGTTTCCGATCGCGTCGGCGACCTGGTCGAGCCGTTCACCGGCCGCACCACCGCCGAGCGCAAGATCAAGGCCTACCGCAGCGAGCTCCGCCGCTCCCTGAAGCGGACCGAGCGCCGTGGCACCAGCGCCCGCCGCAAGGCGACCACCGAGGCGAAGAAGACGCGGAACCGCGTCGAGCGCGAGGCCCGCAAGCGCCAGCGCACGGTCGAGACGACCCTGAAGCGCAACCGCAGCGATGTGGAGAAGCGCGTCCGCCAGGCGATCGAGGCGCCGACCACCCGCGCCCAGGACCTGGTCGAGCAGGTGACCGACCAGATCTCCTCGCTGCGCTAGAGCACCTCTCTAAGCACCGCGCACAGCGACTGGCCTCGAGCCCCCGGGCTCATACGGCCAGTCGCTTTGCGTTGGGGCGAAGGCGCGGAACAGGAAGCGGACCCCGCGGCTGTCGTCGTCGCTGAAGCGGTACGGGTAGCGAAAGCCGCCGCCGCGGCCGGTCTGGATGGTCCGGAACTCGGTCCAGGGCAGCCCCGGCAGTCGGAACTGGAGCTGGACCGAGACCCCCGCAGCCGGGCCCTCCCCCGGCGCCGAGTCGAGCCTGCCGCGGAAGACGACCGGCCTGCCGCCGACCGCAGCCGAGGGGGCCGAGGCCCGGAGGCGGACGCCGCTCCTCACCGCGAGCCGCGCCGGCGGGCTGGCCGTGCGCGCGACGGCGCGGGTGCCCGCGAACTCGGCGACGACATCGCGGCTCGGCCCCGGCTGGAGCCGCAGCGCATAGCGGCCCTCCTCGCCGGTGCGGATCTCGGTGGTGCGCTCGACGCTTGCGGCTCCTGGCTCGAAGCGCTCGACGATCCGCACCGCAAATCCCTCCGCCGGCGCCCCCGAGGCGAGCGCCAGGCGGCCGCTCAGCATCGCGCCGCGTCCGTTGGCGACGAGCCGCCCGCCGCCACCTTCACCGCCGAGGTCGGCGCTCAGCGTGCTCGCCACCTTCAACGGGCTCGGGAGAACCAGCGGCGCCCCGTTCGGGCGCCGCCCTCCCGTTGCCGAGTTGCCGGCGGCGTCGAAGCCCGTCGCGCGGAACTCGTACTCGCCGGCCGGGTAGCGGTCGGAGTCCCATCGCGCCCGCAGGACCGCACCGAGAACGGCGGTTGGCAGCGCCTCGAAGGGCCGGTCCGAGCCGACGGCCCGCATCGCGATCGTCCCGCGGGCCCGGCTCGGCCCGGAGAGGTTGTCGGAGACCCGCGCCTCGATCAGCTCGGGGTCGTCGGGGCCTCTGGAGCCGACCATGAGGACGTGGGGCGGCTCTCGGTCGATCCGCACCAGCGCGACCGGCGGCGGGGCGTTCCGGTGTCCGTTCGAGATCCCGCCGTCGTCGACGTTGCCCGCCGCGTCGCGGGCGTAGTGGGCGACCGTGTGGACGCCATCGCCGATGACGACGGCGCCGGCCGAGTCGCCGGCGACGATCGTGGGAGGGCCGCCGTCGACTCGGACCGCGGTGAACGGAGAGGCGCCGCCCCCCGGGCTCATGCCCGAGGCGTCGTCGGTCGCGGTCGCCCTGAGGACCACCGAGCGGTTGGCCCAGCCCGCCGGAACGCCGGCGAGGTGGGTGACGGGATCGGTCCTGTCGACTCGGAGGGCGGCGTGGCCGGGGAGAGGCGACCGCAAGCCGGAGCCGGAGACCGCGACCGCGTGTACGTAGGAGATGCCCTCGGGCAATTCGGGGACGAGCAGGGAATCGTCGCCGGCGCCCCCGCGCAGGTCGGTCTCCGCCTCGGTGCAGCTCTCCGCGGCGGCGCAGGGCGATTCCTCGGAGTCGCGGTCGATCGAGACCGCGTACCCACGGATGCCCGACAGCGGCGACTCTCCAGCGGGGTGGCCGATCTGGGCCACGTAGGGAAGTGCCGCGGCCCCGATCCAGCGGGGTTCATGGAGCGGCTCGGCGCGGCCTGGGGCGGCGTCGTCGAACCTCAACTTCGCCTCGGCCGCCGCTCCCTGCGCTCCCAGGGAGTCCTCGAGCCAGACCTCGGCGGTGTAGGCGCCGGGCCCTCGGTCGAGCGCGATCCGATCCGCCCGCTGGACGGGCCAGCCGATCCGCTCCGGGCCGATCGCGATCGCGCCTCCGGGGTCCCGGACCAGGTAGTGGACAGCGGCGAGCGGCGCTCCGAGGTAGGCGGGGTTGGCCCAGCGCAGCTCGAAGTGGCGATCGGCGCGCCACTGGTCCCCGCCGACGACTTCGAGGCCGGTGGGCGGGGGCGGAGCGGCGAGGGCCGAGCCGGCGTGAGCCAGAAGCACGATCGCGGCCGCCGCGAGGGTCCGTGCGAACGGCGCCGTCGGGCGGGTCAGCGGCACCCTCACGGCCCGAACTCCCCGGCGGCGCTGCCGGAGCTCGGCGTCGCCGCGGGCTCGCTCGGAGCTTGCGACGGCGGCGCCGCGACGGTCTCGGGCGGCGAGTATTCGACGGCTCCGTTTTCGGTTTCGGCGCCGGCCTCCGGGGTCGCCTCGGCGATTTCGGGCGGCGGATTCGGCTCGGGCTTCGGCTCGGCCGGGGGCTCCGCGGCGACCGGGGCAGGGGCAGGCTCGACCGTGGCGACCGGTTCCGCCGCGGGCTCGATCCGCCGCTCGATCCGCGGCTCGACCGAGTGTGAGGGCGCCAGCGCCGCCGGGCCGGGGACGACGCCGGCGGCGACGCAGGCCGCGGTCCCGCCCGCCGCGCCGGCGCAGATCGCGAGCACCTTCGCCAGCGCCGCCACCCCGGCGCCGCGGGCGCCGCCCCCCGCGGCGACCTGGACCGCCGTCGAGTCGGCGCCGCCCGCCGCCCCGCCAAGCCGCGCCTGGAGGCCGTGGAACACCTCGTGGGCGCGTTCGAGGAGGGAGCGGGAGGCGATCGGCAGCTGCGATCAGCGCCGCCGCGTGCGGTGCCGCCCGGTAGGCGCGCAGCGCCGCGCGGCAGTGGGCGCAGACGCGCAGGTGCTCACGCATGGAGACCGCCTCCGCCTCGCTCGCCTCGCCGTCGCAGTAGGCCGAGAGCGCCGGGCGCAGCTCCGCGCAGCGGTCGCCGCTCTCGCTGCGCGAGAGGAAGGCGCGGAAGCTCTCCCGCCCCTCGGCCAGGCACCTGTTCACTTTGGTCCTGCTGAATCCGGTGATCTCGCCGATCTCCGCGTAGGAGTAGCCCTCGGCGAGCAGGGTCAGGGCGCGCAGCTCGGCCGGCTTCAGCGATTGCAGCGCCTCGCGGCTGCGCG
This sequence comes from uncultured Solirubrobacterales bacterium, assembly GCA_963795295.1. GTDB lineage: Bacteria > Actinomycetota > Thermoleophilia > Solirubrobacterales > 70-9 > VRUE01. Next base: position 296,369 of record CAWCHE010000001.1, on the reverse strand, counting down.
CGACGGCTTCGCGTCGCTCGACCCGCTCGGGGGGGCCGTCGGCCTGGGTCGGGATCAGTTCGATCCAGTCGGTCGTCTCCTCGGCGGCCCCGGGAGGGCCGGCAGAGCCGAGGTGGCGTTCGCGGTTGCGGCGCACCGCCAGCGCCTCGTGCTTGGTCACCGTCTGCATCCAGCGGATCAGCTCGCGGGCGTCGCCGGGGGGCGCTTTGACCAGGAGGATCTCCAGCGCGCGCTGAAAGGCGTCCTCGGAGTCCTCGACGCAGATCGAGTAGCGACGCGCCGTGCGCCGCAGCACCCGCTCGTGCTTGGCCACCATTTCGATCGCGACCCGCTTTCGCACCGCGTCGCTCGTCCTCTCGCTCCCGCTCGCCACTCCGCTTTGCCTCCTTGCACCGGTGTATTTGCGCTTACCAACGGAGTGGTTACCTGGAGGCGTTGCGATCTCTCCCCCCTGCGGACGGGTGGTCGGGATCCGGGAAACACGGCGTATCGATGGGAAATTGCGGGCGGGGACGAAAGGTGCGCCGCGGGCCAGGCATTTGTAGCATCGACCCCATGAGCACCTGCGTCGTAACCGGCGGAGCCGGGTTCCTCGGCTCCCATCTGTGTGAGTACCTGCTCGGGCAGGGCAATCGGGTGATCTGCATCGACAACCTCGAGACGGGGTCGCTGCAGAACATCGAGCACATCCGCGACCCCGAGTTCGAGTTCCGCAACATCGACATCACCGAGTACGTCGACGTCCCCGAGGCGGTCGACTTCGTCTACCACCTCGCCTCGCCGGCGAGCCCGATCGACTACCTGCGGCTGCCGCTGCACACGCTCAAGGTCGGCTCCCAGGGGACCCATCACATGCTCGGCCTGGCCAAGTTCAAGCGGGCCCGATTCCTGATCGCATCGACCAGCGAGGTCTACGGAGACCCGCAGGTGCACCCCCAGACCGAGGACTACTGGGGCCACGTCAACCCGATCGGCCCGCGCGGCGTCTACGACGAGGCCAAGCGCTACGCCGAGGCCCTGACCATGGCCTACCACCGCCAGCAGGGCGTCGACACCTCGATCGTCCGCATCTTCAACACCTACGGCGCCCGGATGAGGGCGCACGACGGCCGCGCCATCCCCACCTTCCTCCGCCAGGCCCTCCAGGACCGTCCCCTGACCGTCTTCGGCAAGGGCGACCAGACGCGGAGCTTCTGTTACGTCGACGACCTGATCCGCGGCATCGTCTCCCTCGCCGAGTCGAAGGTCCACTCGCCGGTCAACATCGGCAACCCGAACGAGTTCACCCTGCTCGAACTGGCGAAGACCGTCGTCGAGGTGACCGAGTCGCGCTCGGAGATCGTCTACGAGGCGCTGCCCGTGGACGACCCCCAGCAGCGTCGCCCCGACATCACCCGCGCCCGCGACCTGCTCGACTGGGAGCCCAAGGTCGAGCTCAACGATGGCCTCCGCCGCACAATCGACGCCGCCGGCGTCGAGCGCCTCGTCGGCGCCTCCGACTGAACGTCCCGCTCGGCCTCACGGGTAGTCTGCGCCTCCGATGAGCGAGGACCGAAGCATGCTCTTGATCGGGGCCAACGGCTTCGTCGGCGGGCACCTCCGTGACGCGGCGACGGCTGCCGGTCTCCAGGTCATCTCCGCCGACCGCAACGGCGACGCGGCTGCCGGCGGCATCGTCTGCGACCTGCGCGATCCCGCCTCGGTGGCGGCCTGCCTGGAGGCGGCCCGTCCCGACCTCGTCGTCAACATGGCCGGCGCCGCCTCCGTCGCCGAGAGCTGGAAGGACCCTGCCGCCACCTTCGACCTCAACGCGACCGGGGCGCTGAACCTGCTCGAGGCGGTCGCCGCCGTCGTCCCGGAGGCGCACGTCCTCTGCGTCTCCTCCGCCGATGTCTACGGCGAGCCGCGGGACGACCGCCTCCCGTTCAGCGAGAGCCTGACCCTCGAGCCCGTCTCCCCCTACGGGGCGAGCAAGGCCGCGATGGAGGCGATCTGCGGCCAGTACGCGCGCGGGCGGGGGATGCGGATCGCGACGATCCGGCCGTTCAACCAGATCGGGCCCGGCCAGGCCGGCAAATACGCAGCCTCCGGCTTCGCCCGCCAGATCGCCGAGGCCGAGGCGAGGGGCGCGCGGAGCGTCGAGATGTCCGTCGGCAACCTCGACGCGAGCCGCGATTTCACCGACGTCCGCGACACCGCGCGGGCCTTCACTGAGGTCTCCGCCCGCGGGCTCACGGGCGTCTACAACCTCTGCTCCGGCAGCCCCCTCGGCCTCGAGGCGCTCGTCAGAGCGATGGCCGACGCGACCGAGCTGCCGGTCGACGTCCGCGTCGATCCCGCCCTGCGGCGGCCGGCCGACCCGTCGGTCGTCTACGGCGATCCCTCGCGATTGCACGAAGCGATCGGCTGGGAGCCGCGGATTCCGCTCGAGCAGACGGTCGCCGATCTGCTCGATTGGTGGCGGCGCCGGCTGGTGGCGGCCGCGACCTAGGCCCGCTCCTCAATATCCTCCAGCCGATATGGCGGGCAAGACCGGAAAGGACGGCGGCGACGAGGAGCCGCGGACGATCGCGCCGATCGTCGGCCCCGACGACGAGCGGGTCTTCACCGACTCGGGAATCGAGATCGACCGGCTCTACACCGAGGCGGACGTGGCGGCGAACCTCGAGGAGCGCCTCGGCGAGCCCGGCGAGCCGCCCTTCACCCGCGGCATCCACGAGGGGATGTACCGCGACCGCCTCTGGACGATGCGCCAGTACGCGGGCTTTGCGACTCCCGAGGACACCAACGAGCGCTACCGCTATCTGATCAAGCACGGCTCGACCGGGCTCTCGATGGCGTTCGACCTGCCGACGCAGCTCGGCCGCGACTCCGACGACCCGCTCTGCGAGGGCGAGGTCGGGCGCACCGGCGTCCCGATCGACACGATCGAGGACATGCGGATCTGCTTCGACCAGATCCCGCTCGACTCGGTCTCGACGTCGATGACGATCAACGCCCCTGCGGCGATCCTGCTGCTGCTCTACGAGCTGGTCGGCGAGGAACAGGGGGTCCCCTCGGAGAAGCTGCGCGGCACGGTCCAGAACGACGTGCTCAAGGAGTACATGGCGCGCGGCAACTACATCTACCCGCCGGAGCCGACGATGCGGCTGACCACCGACATCTTCGAGTACTGCTGGGAGAACGTGCCGAAATGGAACACGATCTCGATCTCCGGCTACCACATCCGCGAGAAGGGCTGCTCGGCGGTGCAGGAGGTCGCATTCACCCTCTCCAACGCGATCGCCTACGTCGACGCGGCGCTGGAGAGGGGGCTGAAGATCGACGAGTTCGCCCCCCGCCTCGCCTTCTTCTTCAACGGCCACAACAACGTCTTCCAGGAGGTCGCCAAGTTCCGCGCCGTGCGGCGGATGTGGGCGAAAATCGTCAAGGAGCGCTTCGGGGCCGAGAACCCGAACTCGATGAAGATCCGCTTCCACACCCAGACCGGCGGGGTCACGCTCCAGGCCCAGCAGCCGGAGGTCAACATCATCAGGGTCGCCCTGCAGGGCTTCGCCGCCGTCGCCGGCGGCACCCAGAGCCTCCACACCAACGGCTTCGACGAGGCGCTGGCGCTGCCGACCGAGCGCTCGGCGCGGATCGCGCTGCGGACCCAGCAGGTGCTGGCCCACGAGTCCGGCGTCGCCGACACCGTCGACCCCTTCGCCGGCTCCTACTTCGTCGAGTCGCTGACCGACGAGATCGAGGACAACGCCTGGCAGCTGATGGACAAGGTGGAAGAGCTCGGGGGCTCGGTCGAGGCGCTCGAGTTCATGCAGCGCGAGATCGAGGAGTCGGCCCACTCCTACCACGAGCGCTACCGGACCGGCCAGGACATCATCGTCGGCGTCAACAAATACGTCACCGACCAGGTCGACGACGTCGACATCCTCCGCGTCGACCCCGAGGCCGAGCGCAGCCAGCTGACCCGGCTCAAGGCCTTCAAGGAGGCCCGCGACCAGGCCGGGGTCGAGGAGAAGCTCCAGGGCCTGCGGGACGTCGCCCAGGGGGACGGCAACCTCCTTCACCCGATCCGCGCGGCGCTCGCCGCCGACGCCTCGATCGGCGAGGTCTGCGGCGCCCTGCGCGAGGTCTTCGGCGAATACCGCGGCGGCGCCTTCTTCTAGGAGACGGTCGCCTGGGCGGTGAAGCTGGTCAGGCCCCGGTCGAGGTGGCAGACCGAGCCGACCAGGATCGTCGCCGCGACCCGCTCCTCTCCGTCCTCCTCGACGAGGACGATCTCGCCGCCGAAGCGGCCGGTCGGGGGGGCGGCGATCTCGCCGGGGGCGCCGAGGACGCTCGCCTCGCCGGGGACCGCCTCGAGGCGCAGGTCGGCCCGCGTCGAGGGGGAGAGGTTGCGGACGATCGCCTGGGTGGTGTCGTCGTGGGGGACGACGTCGAGGCGGAAGAGGCCGGCGGCGAGGAGCAGCACCGAGCGCGCGCCCTGCTCGACCTCACGGGCAGCGGAGATCACCGTCATCTCGGCCCCGTCGGTCCCGACCGGGACCACCGAGCTGACCTGGCCGGGGGGCTCGCTCATCGGAGGACCAGCACCGCCCACTCGTTGGCCTGGACCTGGTCGACGGTCTCGAGCCCGAGCCGGCCCCAGGCGTCGCCGACCTCCCGCGCCTGTCCCGGGCTGAAGCCGGAGGCGACGACCAGCGCCGGGGCCGTCTCCAGGGAGGCTGCCAGCTCGAGCTGGACGGCGGGAGGGATGTTGGCGACGATCGTCCGGGCCGGCGGCGGCGGCTCCGAGGTGAGGTCGACCAGGCGGGCTTCGATATCGACTCCGTTCCGCGCCGCGTTGGCGCGGGCGGCGGCGAGGCTGAGCTCGTCGATGTCGACCGCGACGATCGGAGACCAGCCGAGCTTGGCCGCGGCGATCGAGAGCACGCCCGAGCCGCAGCCGTAGTCGGCAAGCGGGCCGCCCGGCTCGGCCTCGGTCAGCATCGCCAGGCAGGCCTGTGTCGTCGGGTGCATCCCGGTGCCGAAGGCAGGGCGCTGCTCGAGGACGATCTCGATCAGCGCCGGGTCCGCGGACGGGGGCGCCCACTCCGGCCGGATCAGGAAGCGCTCGGCGATCACCAGGGGCTCGTAGCGGGCGAGCCGCCGCGCCCGCCAGTCGTCGGGCGCCTCGACCCCCCTCAGCTCGATCAGGCGGGGGCCGGCGAGCCGCCGCAGCTCCTCCTCGTCGGGGGCGCCGGCGCCGATCGTCAGCTCGACCTCCGCGCCCCGCTCGACCACATGGACCCCGCCGGGAAGCACCGGCAGCACGGCGTCGAGGACCTCCTCGACATCGCCGGCGCCGACCCGCAGGGCTATCTCGAGCACGCCCGCCGGGCGCCCGTTACAGGCCGATCAGGATCTGAACGGTGTCCTGCGACCCGGGGTCCTGGTTCCTGGCCAGATCGATCGAGCTGAAGCTGAGGGTCATCACCGTGGGCCGGGCGCCGGTGCCGATCAGCTGCACCGCGGGCAGCAGCTGGCTGACGCTGCCGTCGCAGGTGAAGCTGGCGCCCGGGTCGAGCACGCCGGCGGGCACGGCTCCGGCGCCCGGGGCGCCCTGGCAGGCGGTGTGGGTGAGCGGCTGCTCGCCGGTGTTGGTGATCTGGATCAGGGCCCCGGGAAGGCCGACGACTTTGACCAGGCCAGGGAGGTCGAGGAGCTGGACGGGGTCTTTGCCGGTCTGCAGGCCGGTCGCGGTCCGCACCGAGCCGTCGCCCTGGACCACGGAGTCGGTCCGTTTCCAGAAGCGGGAGTCAGCGTCGGTGCTCTTCAGGTAGCTGCCGAGCTCCCCCTTGATCGAGCTGATCTCGCCTTTGATCGAGTCGAGGCTCTTGGCATTGTCGTATTTGAAGCTCTTGAACGAGGCCTCGAAGTTTTTGAACTGCTTGTCGGACGGGACCTCGCCTTTGATGAAGTCCTTGAACATCAGCGAGCCGTTCTTGATGTTGCTGCTGTCCAGCTTCAGTTTCAGCGAGGAGATGAGGATGCTCGAGTGTGCGGTCGGCGCCGCCGAGCTGGCCTGGGCCCAGGTGGTCGCCCCGGCGATCGTCCCCGCCGCCACGAAAGCGACGGCCAATCGCGCTGCGGCTACTCGACGCTTGACGCTCTCGGCCACGGGTCGAAACTACCTAAGCGGTTGGACGGCTGTCAAACGCCCGTCCAGGGTTCTGGACGGGGAGCGGCCGCCCTCCGCATGCGTGCAAATCCTCGGTCACGCCGCCCGCGCAGGAGGAACGCCGCCGCGCCGGTTGAAGCGCCACCCATGATCGAGGCATCGCGAACCCTTGTTAAGTCGGAGCCCGAGCTGGCGGAGCTGGTCCGGGCGATCGACGGAGTCGAGGTGAGGATGGCGGAGAAGGGCTTCGGCACTCGTGTCGAGGTCCGCGCCGCCCCCGACTCGGGGCTCAGCGAGGACGACCTCGAGAAATTCCTCGACCGTCTCGCCGAACCACAGAAGAAGCCCTTCAAGTAGCGCCAGAGGGGCGGAAGGAGTGAACGATTTGAAGAGGCATCTGTCTGTAGCGAATGTGCTGTCCTGCCTGGCCCTGTTCATGGCCCTCAGCGGCGCCGCCTATGCGGCGACGCTCGGCAAGAACGCCGTCAAGACGAAGAACATCGCCAACGGGGCGGTGACCGGACCGAAACTGAAGAACGCCAGCGTCGTCTCCGCAAAGCTCGCGAACGGCGCCGTGATCACCGCCAGGCTCGCGAACGGCGCCGTGATCAACGGCAAGATCGCCAACGGCGCAGTCACCTCCGGCAAGCTGGCCAACGGAGCGATCAGCTCCGGCAAGCTCGCCGACAACGCCGTCACGGCCGCCAAGATCGGCGGCGGAGCGGTGACCGAGGGCAAGCTCGCCAGCAACGCGGTGAGCTCGTCGAAGCTGGCCGCCGAGGCGGTCGCGACCGGCAAGCTCGGCAAAGAATCCGTGACCGCCGAAAAGCTCGCCGTCGGTCTCTACGGCCAGCTCGTCAAGAACGTCACCTACGAAAACAAAGCCAGCGCCCTCGACTCGGTGGACGCGAAGTCGGTGACGGCGAATTGCCCGGCGGGCAAGGAAGCGATCGGCGGCGGCGCCCGGGTCAACGGCGAACTCAAAGAGGTCGCGATCACCGGCTCGGTGCCCCAGGTCGTCAGCAACAAGCGCACCGGCTGGACCGCCGAAGCGCGGGAGTCCACGGAAACCGCCTCCAACTGGTCGGTCGAGGCGTTCGTGGTCTGCGCCGAACTCTGAGCACGATTTCTCAAAGCCTGGGAGGCCTCGGAGGGCCCGCAAATGCGGGCCCTCCCTGCGTTCTGAGGGCAGCGGCCCCGCGGCGCAAATAGACTCCCGCGGCTGATGCGCGAGAGGAACCCCGAAACCCACGAGGAGAAGCTCGCCTACCTGCGCGAGCTGCGCGAGGCCGCGCTCAACTCGGCCTCCGAGGAGGCCGTCGAGAAGCAGCACGCGAAGGGCAAGATGACCGCCCGCGAGCGAGTCGAGAAGCTGCTCGACCCCGGCTCCTTCGAGGAGCTCGACACCTTCGTCCGCCACCGGACCTACGACTTCGAGATGCAGAAGCGGCGGCCCTGGGGCGACGCTGTCGTCACCGGCCACGGCACGATCGACGGCCGCACCGTGTTCGTCTTCTCCCAGGACTTCACGGTCTTCGGCGGCAGCCTCGGCGAGGTGATGGCGGAGAAGATGTGCAAGGTGATGGACCTCGCGGCCCAGGTCGGGGCGCCGGTGGTCGGCATCAACGACTCCGGCGGAGCGCGGATCCAGGAGGGCGTCGTCAGCCTCGGCGCCTACGGCGACGTCTTCGTCCGCAACGTCCAGTGCTCGGGGGTGATCCCGCAGATCAGCCTGATCATGGGCCCCTGCGCCGGCGGCGCCGTCTACTCGCCGGCAATGACCGACTTCATCTTCATGGTCAAAGAGACCTCGCACATGTTCATCACCGGCCCGGAAGTGATCAAGACCGTGACCGGCGAGGAGGTCGAGTTCGAGGAGCTCGGCGGGGCGATGAGCCACAACACGAAGTCCGGCGTCGCCCATTTTGCCTCCGAGGACGAGGAGAGCTGCCTGGAAGACGCCCGTCACCTGCTCAGCTTCCTGCCCTCGAACAACCTCGAGCAGCCGCCTCGCTTCGAGCCCGAGGACGATCCCGAGCGCGAAGACGAGGACCTCGACGAGCTGGTCCCCGATGACGCCTCCAAGCCCTACGACATGCGCGAGGTGATCTCCCGCATCGTCGACGACGGCGAGTTCTTCGAGGTCCACGAGCATTTCGCCAAGAACATCGTCTGCGGCTTCTCGCGCCTCGACGGCTTTCCGGTGGGGATCGTCGGCAACCAGCCCGCCTACCTCGCCGGCGTGCTCGACATCGAGTCCTCCGAGAAGGCGGCGCGCTTCGTCCGCACCTGCGACGCCTACAACATCCCGATCGTCACCTTCACCGACGTGCCGGGCTTCCTGCCGGGCACCGACCAGGAGTGGAACGGGATCATCCGCCACGGCGCCAAGCTCCTCTATGCCTTCACCGAGGCGACCGTGCCGAAGCTGACCGTCGTCACCCGCAAGGCCTACGGCGGTGCCTACGACGTCATGAACTCGAAGCACATGCTGGCCGACTACAACGTCGCCTGGCCGACCGCCGAGATCGCGGTGATGGGGCCGGAGGGCGCGGTCAACATCATCTACCGGAAAGACATCTCCACGTCGCCGACCCCCGACGAGCGCCGCCAGAAGCTGATCGACGACTACAAAGCGCACTTCGCGAACCCCTACTCGGCCGCCGAGCGGGGGTATATCGACGACGTGATCGAGCCGCGCCAGACCCGGCCGAAGCTGATCAAGGCGCTCCGGATGCTGCAGTCCAAGCGCGTCGACCAGCCGAAGCGCAAGCACGGCAACATCCCGCTCTAGAGTGCGGGGCCGCTGGCACTGGCTGATCCCGGCCGTGGTGATCGCCGGGCTGCTCGCGCCGATCCCGTTCACCGACCGCAGCTTCGCCAGCGACTGGGGCAACCACCTCTGGCTGATCTGGGTCCAGGGCCTCAACATCGGCGAACTCGGGGAGCCCAGCTACTACCTCAACTCGAACCTCGGGATCCTCTATCCGACCTTTGCCTTCAACGGCGGCTCGATGTACGCGGTCCTCGGCGCGATCTCCCAGGTCTTCAACCCCGAAGTCGCCGTCCTCATCGGCTACGCCGGCGCCCTCATCGCCTGCTATCTCGGCTGGACCTGGATCGCGATGCAGGCCGGCGTCACCGGCTGGGCGATCCAGCTGCCGGGCTGCATCGCCGTCACCGCCCCCTACGCGGTCAGCAACCTCTACGGCAGGGGTGACGTCCCGGAGGCGATCGCGACCTCGATGCTGCCGCTGGTCGCCGCCAGCGCCCTGGCGATCGTCCGCGAACCGCGCGTCCGCCTGCGCGCCTCGGCCGCCTATCTGGTCAGCGTCGCGGTGCTCACCGGCACCCACACCCTTACCCTGTCCTGGGCGGTGGCCTTCCTGGCGCTGCTCGCCATCCTCCTGATCGCCTGCAACTGGCAGCTGGCCCTGGAGCGCGTGAGGCGGTCGCTTACGCTGGGCTGGCTGACCGCGATCGGGGTCGGGCTCAGCGCCTGGTTCCTGGTGCCGCTGATCGCCTTCCACGGGCGACTGCTCGAGGGCGGCCCCGACCCGATCGGCTACACGCTCTACACCCATCCAGAGCACCTCTTCAGCCTCTTTCGCGACAGCGGCGACGTCTATCCGGAAGTGACCGCCGACGTCAACACCCAGCTCCCGGTCCTCGCCCTGATCTGGGTCCTGATCGGCGGCGCCCTCTTCTGGCGGTATCTGGCCAAGAGGGACAAATGGCTGGCCGCGGGCCTGCTGGTCGGCTTCGGAGGCTTGGTCCTGATGATCTCCGATCCGCAGCTGATCGAACACGTGCCGGAATCGCTGCGCTACATCCAGTTCCCATACCGGCTGATCACCTACGCGGACTTCTGCCTGGTCGGGCTGATCACGCTGGCCCTTGTCGCGATGCAGCGCGCGGGCTCCGCCGCTCGCGTCCAGGTCCTGCTACTCGCCTTCGTCGCCGCCTTCGCCTTCGTCCTCTCGATGTTCCAGAACTTCGAAGCGCGCTCGTTCCTGAGCTCGCGCTCGGAAGCGCTGGCCTCGCCCGTGGCCGTGCCCAGGAGTTGGTACGCGCCGCTCCAGTTCGCCGACGACGCGCCGCTGGTCGAACCAGCGCCCACCGAGCAGCTCCTGATCCAACCCGAAAGGCCCGGACAGCAGACCTTCAAGGCGGAGTATCCGCCCGGCCCGCCGGGAAAGGTGACCCTGAATCTGCTCACCGGCAGCTACTTCGCCGACCTCTCCGGCGCCAAGCAGATCGGACGGACCGCGGAAGGCCAGATGGTCGTCAGCCTGCCGGGCTCCAAGCACGATCGGGTCGTGACGGCGAAGGCGACATGGGGGACCGCGGTAACGGTTGGACGCTGGATCACGGTCGCGTCCTTCCTCGCCGCGATCGGGTCGCTCGCGTTTGCGCTGATTCGCCGGCGACGACGTCGTTCGCGAACGATCTAGCGCCGGGCCGCGGGTCCTGTCGTCGCGGTGGGCTGGCCTTCTGGCCCTGCGCGCTTCTTCGGGCGCCGGGATACAGCGCCTCTAAGGAAGAAACCTCGCCCTACGAAGCCTCCGGGCAGGCGAAGACCACCCCACCCCACCCCGACGCCACCCGCGGACAGGCGTTACCGGATTACGGGAAACAGCTACCGCCCAAGGTCGTGGACTGAGCTTCCAAGGTCCAGCGCAGTGACGAGTGCTGCATTGAGGGGTCCCTGGACCCTCAAATGCAGCACTCGGCGGTCGGGGTCGCGGCGCTGGTGGAGATCGCGATGAAGCCGTCGCCCATGAAGCACCGTTTAGCGAGCATCACGATCTGATTCTCTGCGAGCGGCGCCGGTGTACCAACGTGGCGGCCATCCCCGGAAGCGAAGCTGAGGAGATGGCGGTTTATTCAGGGCGCGGCCGTCGCCTCCGTCTCATCCCCTCCGCCTCTGAAGCGCTCGGCGCGGCCTCCTCGGGCCGCCGCGGCGCCGCCCTCCTCGCGGGTGAGGCGGTGGGCGAGGTAGACGGGGATGATCGAGATCACGATCACGATCACCGCGACCGCGTTGACGATCGGCAGTTCGTGGGGCCGGAAGAGGTTGCGGAAGATCCAGATCGGCAGCGTTTCTTCGCCGGCGCCGAGGGTGAACGTGGTGACGATGATCTCGTCGAACGAGAGGGCGAAGGCGAGCAGGGCGCCGGCCGCGAGGGCGCTGCTCATGTTGGGCAGGGTCACGTAGCGGAAGGTCTGCCAGGTGTGGGCGCCGAGGTCGGCCGAGGCTTCCTCGAACGAGGCCGAGGAGCGGCGCAGGCGGGCGACGACGTTGTTGTAGACGACGACGATGCAGAAGGTCGCGTGGCCGACGATCACCGTGAACAGGCTCAGTTCGACCCCCAGCACCTGGGTGAAGGTGTTGTTGAGGGCGACGCCGGTGACGATCCCCGGCAGGGCGATCGGCAGGATCACCAGGAATGAGATCGTCTCGCGGCCGAAGAAGCGGTGGCGGGCGACGGCGAGCGAGGCCAGGGTCCCGAGCAACAGCGCGATCGCCGTCGCCGCGGCGCCGGCCTTCAGGGTCGTAAGGAAGGCTTCACGGGCGGGTTCGCTTTCGATCGCCTTCGGGAACCAGTCAAGTGTCAGCCCCGGCGGCGGCCATTCGAGGACCGGGCTCGCGTTGAAGGCGTAGAGCACGATCACGAACAGCGGGATGTAGATGAAGGCAAGGCCGATCCCCATCGCGACCCGCAGGAGCAGCGCCGATCTTCGCGAGAGCCTCATCGGCTAGATGTGCTCGAAGGCGCCCAGCTTACGGGCGACCCCCAGGTAGGCGATCATGATCACGACCGGGACCAGCGCCAGCGCGGCGGCCAGCGGCAGGTCGGTGACGAAGTTGTTGAAGACGACGGTGCCGATCAGCTGGCTGTTGGAGACCAGCCTGGCGGTGATGAAGTCACCCAGGGTCAGCGAGAAGGTGAAGATCGAGCCGGCGACCACGGCTGGGAAGCAGAGCGGCAGGATCACCCGCCGGAAGGTCGTGAAGGGGGAGGCGCCGAGATCCTCGGAGGCGCTGATCAGCGAGTTCGGGATCCGCTCGAGCCCGGCGTAGATCGGCAGGATCATGTACGGCAGCCAGAGGTAGCTCAGGACCAGCCAGACGGCGGTCAGGCCGAAGCCGGGGCCGTGCAGGCCGATCGGGTCGAGCGCCCAGTTGAGGATGCCGCCGCTGGAGAGGATCGTGCGCCAGGCGTAGACCTTGACCAGGTAGCTCGACCAGAGCGGCAGCAGCACGGCGACGACCAGGATCGCCTTGCCTTTGCGGCTCGCCACCTTGGCCATGTAGAAGGCGATCGGGAAGGCGATCACGGCGTCGGTGACGGTCACCATCGCCGCGATCCGCACCGTCCGCCAGATCACGTCCCGGTAGACGGCTTCGTTGACGATCGCTTCGAAGTTTTCGAGGCTGAAGGCCTGGGCGACCTCGCCGCTGACCGGGTTGATCGTCCAGAAGGCGGCGATCAGCAGCAGCGCCAGCGACCCCAGGTAGCCGACCACCAGCCACCCGACGGGGATCGCCAGGAGCGATCCGACCTGCAGACGCGGGCGACCGTGGAAGAGGCCGGCGAGCCTGCGGCCCACCGACCTCCTCTCCACGACCGCCTCGGTCGACATCGACTACTGCGTCCTGCCGCTCAGCCTTTGATCGCCGTCCAGGCTTTGAGCCAGTCGTTGTAGTCCTTGCAATCTTCTTCGCCGTTGCCGCAGTCGGCCACCGGCGTTTCCCAGAAGTAGACCCGCTTCCAGAACGAGGGGTCTTCCGCGTGGTATTTCGCGCAGAAGTCTTTTTCGGTCGTCTGGGCGCAGGCCAGCGTCTGGGCAGGAGCCTCTCCGAAGTACTGCGCCACCTCGGCGTTGATCTTCGGCGAGACGATCCAGTCCATCCACATGTACATGCAATTTTCGTGCTTGGCCTTCGAGCTGACCATCCAGGTGTCCGACCAGCCGGTGGCTCCCTCTTTCGGCAGGAAGCCCTGGCTCGCCGGGCTCGCCGCGACCGGCTTGTTGGCGCCCAGCAGTTCGAAGTACTGGTACTGCCAGGTGGTGCCGACCTCGACGTCGCCATTGGCGAACGCCTGGATCTGCTTTGCCGCTTCCGACCAGTATTCGCCGACGTTGGCCTGCTGTTCCTTCAGCAGTTCGACCGCCGCTTCGAACTGCTCTTCGTTCAGCTCGTAGGGGTTTTCGATCCCCAGGTCGGGCTGGTGGGCCTTCAGGTACACGGCGGCGTCGGCGATGTAGATCGGGTCGTCGTAGGCGCTGATCTTGCCCTTGTACTTGGCCGCTTCCTTCGGGTCGAGCATGATGCTCCACGAGTCGGGCGCGGGCTTGACGTCGTCGCTGTTCCACATCAGCAGGTTTGCCCCGCGGCCGTGCGGGATCCCGTAGTTGACGCCTTCGAACGTGTTGTAGGGCTGGTCCTTGAGTTCGGAGTTGATCGTCTTGTAGTTGGGGACCAGGTCGACGTTGACCGGTTGCACGTCGCCGCCTTCATACAGCCGCCGGGAGGCGTTGCCCGAGGCCGAGACGCCGTCGTACTGGCCGGTCCGCATCAGCTGCACCATTTCGTCGGAGGTGCCGGCGACCTTGTCGCTGACCTTGCAGCCGGTCTTTTCTTCGAACGGCTTGGTCCATTCCGGTTCGACGTAGCCGGCCCAGGAGACGAGGCTCAGCGAGCCCTCACCCTTGCCGACCTTCTGCAGTTCTTCGCCGCCGCCGGTGCTGTCGCTGCTCGAGCCGCAGCCGGCGAACAGGAGCATCACCGCCAGCAGGCCCGCGATGACGATCCAGGCCGTTCGGGCCGGGTTTGAGTGCTTCCTCACGGTGATCCCTCCTCGTTGTTGGAACTCTCTCCGATGGCGACCGTGTGCTCCGGGCGCCATCCGACGACAACCTCTCTGCCCCTCAAGCCGGCGTCGTCCGCCGCGCTCTCGGTGTTCTGACGAATCAGTTGGATGTCTCCGCCGCCGTCGAGGCTAACCGTGTAGCGGGTCACCATTCCTGCGTAGGAGACGTCCGAGACCCGGCCCGCCTCGGTGCGCAGCCCTCCCGGGGAGGCGCCCGCATCCAGAAGCTGGACCTTCTCGGGGCGGATCGTGAAGCGGGAGCCGTCGCGCTCGAGCATGTTGGAGACGCCGACGAAGCCGGCGACGAATTCGGTCGACGGCTGCTCGTAGAGCTCGAAGGGCGGGCTGACCTGCTCGATCCGGCCTTCGTTGAAGACCGCGATCCGGTCGCTCATCGTCAGCGCCTCGTCCTGGTCGTGGGTGACGTAGACGAAGGTGATGCCGACCTCCCCCTGGATCGACTTCAGCTCGACCTGCATCTGCTCGCGGAGCTTCAGGTCGAGGGCGCCGAGCGGCTCGTCGAGGAGCAGCACCTTGGGCCGGTTGACGATCGCCCGGGCCAGCGCGACGCGCTGGCGCTGCCCGCCCGAGAGCTCCCCGGGCCTGCGCTCGGCGTACCCCGGCAGGCGGACCATCTCCAGCGCCTCGTCGCGGCGGGTCGCCCGCTCCTCCTTGGAGACGCCGGCCACCCGCAGCCCGTAGGCGACGTTGTCGCCGACGGTCATGTGCGGGAAGAGGGCGTAGTCCTGGAAGACCGTGTTGACCGCCCGGTCGTAGGGCGGGACGCCGCGGACGTCCTCTCCGGCCAGTTCGACGGTGCCGCCGCTCGGGTCCTCGAAGCCGGCGATCATCCGCAGCGTCGTCGTCTTGCCGGATCCCGACGGCCCCAGCATCGTGAAGAACTCGCCGCGCCGGATCTCGAGATCGATTCCGGCAACCGCGACCACCTCGCCGTAGTGCTTGGTGAGGTTGGCCAAGCGGATGTCTGGCGGTGGAGTGGCTACACGCGCAAGTTATCCGAGCTGTTCAGGAAATCAAGGACAAACTGGCCCCGGCCGGTTGGCCGGGGCGGCGTACGGCTCCTGCCTGAGCTAGAAGCCGAGCGGGTGGCGGGCGACGTAGCCGGCGTTGTCGCGCAGGTCTTCGTGCCAGCGCGGGCCGGTTCCTTCGGCGTCGCCGGAGGTGTCCCAGCGGAAGCCGGCGATTTCGGCGTAGGCGTGGCCGGCGTTGGCCCAGACCGTGATCCAGCGCCCTTCGCCGCTCGCACCCCAGCTCTCCATCGGCCCGGAGGGGAGGGGGCTTTCAAGGAATTCGCCGCCGTGCAGCGCGTAGCTGACCGAGCCCGAGCAGTCGTAGCCGCGGTCCCGCCACTGGGCGTGTCCACCGCCGTAGATGTAGGGCTTGGTGCGGATCTGGTTGGCCGCGGCGATCACTGCCTTGACCCGCGGTGGCGCGGATTTCGGCGGGATCAGCATGCCGTTGGTGAGCAGCCGCGCCTTCGGCGTCGGCGTGCAGATGTCGATTTCGGCGGGGGTGATGCCACCGCCGCCGCAGTTCGCGGAGGCGCCGGCCGGCGCCAATAGCGCCAGAGCGACCAGGGCTGTGCCTGTCGCTAGACCTGCCTTGAGCTTCTTGGTGTTCGAAAGCAAACCGATCTCCTTCGTCGGCCTACGGGGTTAGCTGTCGGGCTGGCGCGAAAGGAGCTTGCGCCCCCACCTGAAAGAGGTGGGTTAGCCCCGAAAACGTGGTTCCCCCGCTCCCGGTGCACCAGTGGGCGCTCGGGATTAGGCGTTTCGGTTGTATGGAACGGCGGCAGTGTAGACGATCGCCTGGTCGCTTGCTCATGAAACGCAAATATTTTGTGGTCTTTCGCACTATCGGCCGTCATTCCTCTTAGCTCCGAGGTTCCTGTCGGCCCTCCGGCTGTTAGCTTGCGTCCTGGTATGGAACTTGCCGGCCGCACAGCTCTTCTCACGGGCGCCACGGGCGGCCTGGGGCGCGAGATCGCCTCGGCTCTGGCCGCCAAGGGCGCGAGCGTCACGCTCAGCTCCCGCAAACCCGAGGAGCTCGAGGCCCTCGCCGCGGAGCTGCCGGGCGACGGTCACGCGGTTCTGTCTGCGGACCTGGCTGAGCCGGGCGCCGCCGAGAAGCTCGCCGCGGACGCCGGCGAGGTCGACATCCTCGTCGCCAACGCCGGGCTGCCGGGGGCGGGCCCTCTGGACGACTTCACCTCCGAGCAGGTCGCACGGGCGCTGAGGGTGAATCTCGAGGCGCCGATGCTGATGGCGCACGCGCTCCTCCCGTCGATGGTCGAGCGCGGTTCCGGCCACATGGTCTTCATCTCTTCGGCGAACGGCAAGGCGGCCACCGCCCGCACTTCGATCTACTGCGCGACCAAGTTCGGGCTGCGCGGCTTCGCCCTGGCGCTGCGCGCCGACCTCGCATCCGACGGCGTCGGGGTGTCGCTGGTCGCGCCGGGTTTCGTCAGCGACGCCGGGATGTTCGCCGACACCGGCGCCAAGCCCCCGGCGGGGCTGGGGACGCGGCCGGTTGCGGAGGTCGGCGCCGCCGTCGTCAAGGCCATCGAGCGCGACAAGGCCGAGATCGCGGTCGCCCCGATAATCGATCGGGGGCTGACGCAGCTCGCCCTCATGGCTCCCAGCTTTACGGCCCGTGTGCAGAGCAGCTCGTTCAGCAAGAAGGCCGCCGAGACGGTCACCTCAGGGCACTCGCCGGACAAGCGCTGAGGTCCGATGCGCCGGCGCTCGGCGCTTCGTAGGATGGAGATCATGAGCAGCGACTCCTTCGGCGCCCGTTCCACGCTCGAGGTCGGCGGGCGCTCCTACGAGATCTTCCGGCTCGACGCGCTCCAGGAGCGCTTCGACGTCGCCCGCCTTCCCTACTCGATCAAGGTCCTGCTCGAGAACGTCCTGCGGCTCGAGGACGGGGTCTCGGCGACCGCCGCGGACATCGAGGCGATCGCCCGCTGGGACGCCGCCGCCGAGCCCAGCGCCGAGATCCCCTACCAGCCGGCGCGGGTCCTGATGCAGGACTTCACCGGCGTCCCCGCGGTCGTCGACCTGGCGGCGATGCGCGACGCGATGGCCGAGATCGGCGGCGACCCGGAGAAGATCAACCCGCTCGTCGACGTCGACCTCGTCATCGACCACTCGGTTCAGGTCGACGCCTTCGGCAACGAGCGCGCCTTCGCGGTCAACGCCGAGCGCGAGTTCGAGCGCAACCGCGAGCGCTACTCGTTCCTCAAGTGGGGCCGCGAGGCCTTCGACAACTTCAGCGTCGTGCCGCCGGCGACCGGCATCTGCCACCAGGTCAACCTCGAGCACATCTCCCAGGTCGTCTACAGCCGCGAGCGCGACGGAGTCCTCCAGGCATACCCGGACACGCTCGTCGGCACCGACTCCCACACGACGATGGTCAACGGCCTCGGCGTGCTCGGCTGGGGGGTCGGCGGGATCGAGGCGGAGGCGGCGATGCTCGGCCAGCCGGTCTCGATGCTGCTGCCCCAGGTCGTCGGCTTCAAGCTCGACGGCCAGCTGCCCCAGGGCGCGACCGCGACCGACCTCGTCCTGACCGTGACCGAGATGCTGCGCGATCACGGCGTCGTCTCCAAGCTGGTCGAGTTCTTCGGGCCGGGCCTGGCGACCCTGGGGCTGGCCGACCGGGCGACGATCGGCAACATGTCGCCGGAGTTCGGCTCGACCTGCGCGATCTTCCCGATCGACGCCGAGACCCTGCGCTACCTGGAGCTGACCGGCCGGCCGACCGAGACGTTGGAGCTGGTCGACGCCTACGCCCGCGAGCAGGGCATGTTCCTCGACGGCGATGGCGAGGACCCGGTCTTCTCCGCGACCCTGGAGCTCGACCTGCGCGAGGTCGAACCGAGCATCGCCGGGCCGAAACGGCCCCAGGACCGGGTGCCGCTGGTCGAGGCGAAGGAGGCCTTCCTCGAGGCGATGGAGGAGTTCGACCCGGAGGCGGCCGAGGAAATGAGCGACGGCGGGGACGAGGCCAGCTTCGAGTCCTTCCCCGCCTCCGACCCACCCGCCGAGGATCACGACGACGAGCGCGGCAGGCCGCGCCCGGCGCTGAGCGGCGGGGTCAGCGCGACGATCGGGCGCGGGAGCGGCGACCAGATCGACGTCACCCTCGAGGACGGCACCACGTTCGAGCTCGACCACGGCCGCGTCGTCATCGCCGCGATCACCAGCTGCACCAACACCTCGAACCCCTCGGTGATGGTCGGCGCCGGCCTCCTCGCCCGCAACGCGCTCGAACGCGGCCTGACGCGCAAGCCGTGGGTCAAGACCTCGCTCGCGCCGGGCTCGACCGTCGTCACCGACTACCTCGACAAAGCCGGGCTGACGACCTACCTCGACCAGCTCCAGTTCAACCTGGTCGGCTATGGCTGCACGACCTGCATCGGCAACTCCGGGCCGCTGGCGCCGGAGATCTCGGCCGCGGTCGAGGAGAAGGACCTGGCCGTCTGCGCGGTGCTCTCGGGGAACCGCAACTTCGAGGGCAGGATCAACCAGGACGTGAAGGCGAACTACCTCGCCAGCCCGCCGCTGGTGGTCGCCTACGCGCTCGCGGGCCGGATGGACCTCGACCTGACCACCGAGCCCCTCGGCGAGGGCAGCGACGGCGAGCCCGTCTACCTACGGGACATCTGGCCCGACCCGGCCGAGATCAAGGATGTCGTCGGCAGCTCGATCGCCTCTGAGATGTTCACGCGCAACTACGGCGGCGTCCTCGAGGGCGACGACACCTGGAAGGCGGTCGAGGTCCCCGGTGGAGACCGCTACACCTGGCCCGACTCGACCTACGTCCGCAAGCCCTCGTTCTTCGAGGGCATGCCCGCCGACCCGCCCGGGGTCGAGCCGATCTCCGGCGCCCGAGTCCTCGCCCTGCTCGGAGACTCGATCACGACCGACCACATCTCGCCGGCCGGGGCGATCAAGAAAGACAGCCCGGCGGGCCGCTGGCTGATCGAGCAGGGAGTCGAACCGGGCGAATTCAACTCATACGGCTCCAGGCGCGGCAACCACGAGGTGATGATCCGCGGCACCTTCGCCAACATCAGGCTGCAGAACCTCCTGGTCGACCGCCGCGGCGGCTTCACCCGTCACTTCCCAGACGGAGTCGAGACGTCGATATTCGACGCGGCCCTCGCCTACGAGGAGGAGGGCGTGCCGCTGGTCGTGCTGGCCGGCAAGGAGTACGGGTCGGGTTCCTCGCGCGACTGGGCCGCGAAGGGGACGAAGCTGCTCGGCGTCCGCGCCGTGATCGCCGAGAGCTTCGAGCGGATCCACCGCTCGAACCTGATCGGGATGGGCGTCCTCCCGCTCCAGTTCCCCGATGGAGAGTCGGTGACCTCGCTGGGGCTGACCGGCGAGGAGACGATCGACGTCGGCGAGCTCGACGAAGGGGAGGCGAAATCCGTCACCGTGACCGCCCGCGGCGACGATGGCGGCGAGGTCGAGTTCGAGGCGACCGTGCGGCTCGACACGCCGAACGAGATCACCTACTTCCGCAACGGCGGCATCCTCCAGACCGTGCTCAGGAACCTTCGGGGCTGACGCCTCGGAGTGTGCTTCGACCCGCCGCAGAGAAAAGGTGCAGCGGGGCCGCGGGAGGCAGGGGGGTCCGCGCGACCCTCACTGCACCTGCGCGTCGGTAGCCAGGGAGGGATGCCGACGCGGCCGTTCCCCCGGACGGGACTGCCCAGAGGAACAGTCACCATCTACCTATACCGCGTAACAACCCTCGGGTCAAGGTCGATTTGAGCGGATTACGGGAGTTTCGGCGACGTGCGTGGAGCCGTCGGCGATGCCCCAGCCCCGGCGCTCGATCAGTTCGATCCCGATCACGCTGCCGACCGGCCCGACCGGCGTAGGGTCGCGGCGAGCAGCGTGTAGGGCGCCTCGCGCTTCACACAGGCGACCCAGATCACCACGCAGAGGGCGATGAAGCCCAGCCCATGTGCCCAGCCGAACAGCATCGTCTCGGTTTCGAAGCCCGGCAGCAGCCAGAACAAAATCAGCCCGCTGAAGATCGCCAGCTCGACCCAGGAGAAGCGTTTGACCCATACGAAGAGGCGGCCGGGGACGGGCTTCTGGAGGGAACTCATGGTGGATTCACGATACCCAGGCCGGCAGGCCGCGGGTCCTGTCGGCGCCGCGGGGGTGCCCTCCTTGCCCTGCGCGCTTTTCCGGGCGCCGGGACACCGCGCACCTAAGGCCGAAATCTCGCCCTCCAAAGCCTCCGGGCTGCGGAGTCCACCCCCACGAACTGCCACCCGCGGTCGGGCGCGTCGTCGCATCCCGAAAAACAGATACCTCACCAAGTGGCGCTTCCCGAAATCGCCCCAACGTGGTGTCTTAGATACCGCTCAAGGTGGTGCTCTCTAATCGAGCGCCGCCGCTGGCTTTCGGGCTTTGCGGCGACGCCCCTCCGCGGGTGGTGTCGGGGTGGGGTGGTCTTCGCCTGCCCGGAGGCTTCGTAGGGCAAGTCTGTCGAATCTAGGGGCGCTGTATCCCGGCGCCCGAAGAAGCGCGCAGGGCCAGAAGGCCACCCACCCCGACGACAGGACCCGCGGCCTAGTGCTCTAGTCCATGTGCCCGGGAGTCAGTGCGGTCAGCACGATCCGCTCCTGCTCACGGGCATGCGCCACCGAGTAACCCTCGCCGGGGCTGGCACGGGTCGGGCGGCCGATGTAGCCGAGGGTGACTCCCTCGGGGATCAGGTCGGGGAGCCGGCGGCCCATCACCTTCCAGCAGCCCATGTTCCGCGGCTCCTCCTGGACCCAGACGATTTCCTTCAGGTTCGGGTAGGAGGCGATCAGCTCGGAGAGCTGGGCCTTCGCGAACGGGTAGATCAGCTCGACGCGGGCGATGGCCACGGTGTCGGCGCTCTCGCGGAGTTCGTTGCCGTCGATGTCGAAGTAGACCTTGCCGGTGCAGAGGACGAGTCGCTCGATCTTCTCGCGGTCGGTGACGTTGGGGTCGTCGAGGGTGAAGTGGAAGGCGCCCTCGGTCAGTTCCTCCGGCGTGGCGGCCGCCTTGCCGAGGCGCAGCAGGCCCTTCGGGGTGAAGACGATCAGCGGCCGCGGCTTGCGGATCAGAGCCTGGCGGCGGAGCAGGTGGAAGTACTGGGCCGCCGTCGTCGGGTTGGCGATGCGGATGTTGCCCTCGGCGGCGAGGGCGAGGAAGCGCTCGATCCGGGCGCTCGAGTGCTCGGGGCCCGAGCCCTCGTAGCCGTGCGGCAGGAGCAGGGTCAGGCGGCTGGTCTGTCCCCACTTGGCCTCGCCGGAGGCGATGAAGCTGTCGATGATCACCTGGCCGGCGTTGGCGAAGTCGCCGTACTGCGCCTCCCAGAGAACGAGCGCGTTCGGGGTCGCCGCCGAGTAGCCGTACTCGAAGCCGAGGCAGGCGGTCTCCGAGAGGGGGCTGTTGTAGAGCTCGAAGGCGGCGCTCGCCTCCTCGAGGTTCTGCATCGGGCAGTACTGGAGGCCGGTGTTCTCGTCGTGGAGGACGAGGTGACGGTGCGAGAAGGTGCCGCGCTCGGTGTCCTGGCCGGTGAGGCGGATGTGGACCCCCTCGGTCAGCAGGGTCGCGAAGGCGAGCGCCTCGGCGTGGCCGAATTCGATCCCGCCGTTCTCGAGCGCGTCGATCTTCTTGGCCAGCGGTTTGCGCAGCTTGCGGTGGATCGTGAAGCTCTCCGGAACCTGGATCAGCGCCTCGTTCAGCGGCTTCAGCTTCTCGATCGGGACCGCGGTCTCGACCGGCGGGCTGGCGCTGCGGTCGAGTTCCCCGGTCGCCGAGGTGGTCACGGTCGGGTCTTCGTACTCGCCCAGCTCCATCTTCTTGCGCAGGTCCTTGAGCGCCGCCGACATCTCCGCGTGGCGGGTCTTGCCGATCTCGTCGGCGTCCTCGCGGGAGATCACCCCCTCGGCGATCAGCTTCTCCGCGTAGAGCTCGGAGACGGGCGGGTGTGCCTTGATCTTGGCCGCGATCAGGGGCTGCGTGTAGGCGGGCTCGTCGGTCTCGTTGTGGCCGAAGCGGCGGTAGCCGATCACGTCGATGACGATGTCCCGTTCCCACTGGTCGCGGAAGGCCATCGCCAGTCGGATCGCCGCCGAGCAGGCCTCGACGTCGTCGGCGTTGACGTGGATGATCGGGATGTTGAATCCCTTCGCCATGTCGGCCGCGTATGGAGTCGAGCGGGCGTCCTCGGGGTCGGTCGTGAAGCCGACCTGGTTGTTCTGGATGACGTGGACGGTGCCGCCGGTGCTGTAGCCCCTCAGCGCCCGCAGGTTGAGCGTCTCGGCGACGACGCCCTGGCCGGGGAAGGCGGCGTCGCCGTGGAGTAGGACCGGGACCGCGCGCCGCGGCTGGTGCTCGATCTTCGGCCCCTCGAAGTCGGACTGGATGTAACGGGTGGCGCCCTCGACGACCGGGTTGACGAACTCGAGATGGCTCGGGTTCGGGTAGAGGCGGACCGCGATCTTCTCGCCCTGGCTGGTCTCGTAGACGCCCTGGTGGCCGTAGTGGTACTTGACGTCGCCGGTGCCGCCGTGGGGGATCGCCGCGACCGCCTTGACCATCTCGATCTGCTTGCCGCCCTCGAACTCGGCCAGGATCGACTCGATCGAGCGGCCGAGGTTGTGGGCGAGGACGCTGAGGCGGCCGCGGTGGGCCATCCCGAAGACGACCTCCTCGGCGCCGTTGCGGTGGGCGAGGGTGACCAGCTCGTCGAGCATCGGCACGACCGCGTCGAGGCCCTCGATCGTGAAGATCTTCTGGCCGAGGTAGGCCTTCTCGACGAAGCGCTCGAATTCGAAGACGTCGATGAGGCGGTGCAGGAGGCGCTTTTTCTCGTCGTCGGCGAGCGGCTGGCGGTGGGCGCCGGTCTCGATCATCTCCCGCAGCCAGGTCCGCTGCTCGTGGGAGGAGAGGTGCTCGAACTGGTAGGCGATCGTCCCGCAGTAGGCCTCGCGCATCCGCGGCAGCGCCTCGAGCAGGGTCTCGCCGGGGACACCGATCCGCAGGATCGAGGCCGGGATCCGCCCCATCAGCTCCGGGGTCAGGTTGAGGTTCTCCGGCTGGATCGCCGGGTCCCCCTTCGGCTCGCTGCCGAGCGGGTCGAGGCGCGCCGCCAGGTGGCCGTGGGTCCGGTAGCCCTTGAGCAGCGACGTCGCCGCCTGCACCGCCTGCAGCAGCTCCTCGTCGGGCTGGGTCGGGCCGGAAGCGGCCGGGGCGGCGCCGAGCGGCGGCGCCGAGGCCGCCGCGGGGTGGGCGGAGGCGATCGGGCCCGCCTCGACCCCGAGGTCGGAGGCGATCCCCTCGTAGAAGTCGTCCTCGCCCTGCAGGAGCTGCTCGATCCGCCGCAGGAAGGCGCCCGACTCGGCCCCCTGGATCACGCGGTGGTCGTAGGTCGAGGTCAGCGTCATCACCTTGGAGACGCCGAGCTGGCGCAGCCGGTCGGGGGCGGCGTGGGCCCACTCCGGCGGGTAGGCGATCGAGCCGGTCGCGATGATCGCGCTCTGGCCCTTCAGCAGCCGGGGGACCGAGGCGACGGTGCCGATCCCGCCCGGGTTGGTGAGCGAGATGTTCGTCCCCTGGAAGTCGTCGGCGGTGAGCTTGCTCTCCCGTGTGTTTTTGATCAGTTCCTCGTAGCGGCTGTGGAAGCCGGCGAAATCGAGGCCGTCGGCGCCCTTGATCGCCGGCACCATCAGGCTGTGGGAGCCGTCCTTGCGCTCGACGTCGACGGCGATCCCCAGGTTGACGGGGCCGCCCTCGAGCGCCACCGGCTTGCCGTCGCGCTCCTCGAAGGTGCGGACCATGACCGGGAAGTCCCGTGCCGCCTGCGCGATCGCCCAGGCGACGATGTGGGTGAAGGAGACCTTCATCCCGCGCTCGTTCAACACCCCGTTGAGGGCCTTGCGCTTGGCGTCGAGCGTGTCGACGGCGATCGTCCGGAACGAGGTCGCAGTCGGCACCTCGCGGCTCTCGTCCATCGCCTTGGCCAGCATCGCCGCCGGCCCCCGCAGAGTCTTCGCCTCACCCGCGGCCACCGGTGCCCCCCCATTGCCGCCCCCGTTCGCGGCGGAGATCACATCGTCTTTCGTGACCTTTGAGCCAGGCCCGCTCCCGGCGACCCCGCCGAGGTCAACACCCATCTCAGCAGCCACGCGACGAGCAACCGGAGTGGCCCTGACGTCTTGGGAATCGCCATTGCCCTTGGTCCCGTCAGCTTTTTGAGCGCCCCCGTCTGCGGGTGGCGTGGACTCGGGGGGGCCGAGAACGGAGGCCCCGCCCCCGCCCGCAGGCCTCCCCGAGGCCGCGTCAGGCCCCGCAGCCTGTCCGTTCGAACCCTCGGAGGAACCATCGCCCTCCCCCGGTTCCATCTCAGCCAGCGTCGCCCCCACCGGCACCTCCTCGTCAACCGAGGCGACAAGCTTGGTGATGACCCCGTCGGTCGGAGCCGGCACCTCGGCGTCGACCTTGTCGGTCGAGACCTCGACGACGGTGTCGCCCTCGTTGACGAAGTCGCCCTCGGTCACGTGCCACTCGAGGACGATGCCCTCGGTGACCGACTCGCCCATTTCGGGCATCTGGATCTGCACGGTGGCCGTTTGCGCCATTCTTCGATTGAGTGTATGAAAGAGGCGTGAGCGCGTACCGTGCAATCGTCCAAGAGTCGTCCCTCATGCAACCAGGGAAACGGAGACGGACGCTGTGAACTACTTCATCACCGGATCGACAGGCTTCATCGGCCGCAATCTCGTGCAGCGCCTGCTCGAGCGCGAGGGCACGATCTACGCGCTGGTCCGGGCCGGATCCCGCGGCCGCCTCGAGGAGCTGAGGACCACTCTGGGAGCCGACGGCGCCCGCATCGTCCCGATCGCCGGCGACCTCTCCCAGCCGGGGCTCGGGATCTCCGAGGAGGACCTGATCACCCTGCGGGGCTCGGTCGACCACTTCTTCCACCTGGCGGCGATCTACGACCTCGCGGCTGACGCCGAGGCCCAGGAGGTCGCCAACGTCGAGGGCACCCGCCACGCGGTCGAACTCGCCGGGGCGATCGAGGCCGGCCTCTTCCACCAGATCAGCTCGATCGCGGCAGCAGGGCTCTACGAGGGCGAATGGCGCGAGGACATGTTCGAGGAGGCCGAAAAGCTCGACACCCATCCCTACTTCCGCACCAAGCACGAGTCCGAGCGCGTCGTCCGGCAGGACTCCGTCCGCCCCTGGCGGGTCTACCGCCCCGGGATCGTCGTCGGCGACTCCCGCACCGGCGAGATCGACAAGGTCGACGGGCCCTATTACATGTTCAGGCTCCTCCAGCAGGCTCGCCGGGTGCTGCCCTCCTGGCTGCCGACGGTCGGCGTCGAAGGCGGCGAGATCAACATCGTCCCGGTCGACTTCGTCGCCTCCGCGATCGACCACATCGCCCATCAGCCCGACCTCGACGGCCAGGCCTTCAGCCTCACCGACCCCCACCCGCACACGGCCGGCGAGGTCCTCAACCTCTTCGCCAAGCAGGCCGATGCGCCGCAGGCCGCGCTGCGGCTGGACACCAACATCACCGACCCGGCGACGAGCTTGGTCCGCACCGGGCTGAAGCTTTTCCCGCCCGCGAAGCGGGTCGCGAAGGCCGCCCTCGGCGAGGTCGGGATCCCGCCCGGCGTGCTCGCCTACGCCAACTACCCGACCCACTTCGACTCGACCAACACCCAGGCGGCGCTGGCGGGCTCGGGGATCGAGGTGCCGCCGCTCGAGACCTACGCCGACCGGATCTGGGACTACTGGGAGCGCAACCTCGACCCCAGCCTCTTCAAGGACCGCTCGCTCTCCGGCGCCGTGCGCGGCAAGATCGTCCTCATCACCGGCGCCTCCTCGGGGATCGGCAGAGCCGCGGCGGTCAAGTGCGCCGACGCCGGCGCGACGGTCCTGCTCGTCGCCCGCACGGTCGAGAAGCTCGAGGAGACGAAAGCCGAGATCGAGCGGGCCGGGGGAGTCGCCCACATCCACAGCTGCGACATGTCCGACATCGAGGACGTCGAGCGGATGGCCGACGAGGTCCTCACCTACCACGGCCACGTCGACATCCTCGTCAACAACGCCGGCCGCTCGATCCGCCGCTCGGTCGAGCTCGCCTACGACCGCTTCCACGACTACGAGCGGACGATGCAGGTCAACTACTTCGGGGCGGTGCGGCTGATCCTGGCGCTGCTGCCGGCGATGCAGGCCCGCAAGTCGGGCCACATCATCAACATCAGCTCGATCGGCACCCAGACCAACCCGCCGCGCTTCTCCGCCTACGTCGCCTCGAAGGCGGCCCTCGACGCCTTCGGCCGGGTGGTCGCGTCGGAGCTGATCGACGACGGAATCCACATCACGACGATCCACATGCCGCTGGTGCGGACGCCGATGATCGCGCCGACGCGGATGTACGACGTCTTCCCGGCGATCGCCCCCGAGGAGGCCGCGGAGATGATCGCCGGCGCGATGGTCGACCAGCCGAAGAAGGTCGCGACCCGGCTCGGCACCTTCGGCGAGCTCCTCTACGCCGTCGCCCCCAAGGCCAGCGACCGGATCCTCAACACCGCCTACGGCCTCTTCCCCGAGTCGCAGGCCGCGAAGGG
This sequence comes from uncultured Solirubrobacterales bacterium, assembly GCA_963795295.1. Classification (GTDB taxonomy): domain Bacteria; phylum Actinomycetota; class Thermoleophilia; order Solirubrobacterales; family 70-9; genus VRUE01. The sequence continues at coordinate 269,662 of CAWCHE010000001.1, read as the reverse complement.
CAAGGGCGGCAGCGAGGCGCCGGACAAGGCGCCCATCCACCGAGGCCTTGGCCTTCGCGCACCTGATGAAAGGCGTCCACTGGTAGGACACAAACCGCCATCTCCTCAGCTTCGCTTCCGGGGATGGCGGCAATCGCCACATCAGCGCCGCTCACGGAGAATCAGATCGTGACGTTCGCTAATCGGCTCTCCCAAATTCTTCACCTCGGGCCTCGTCCAGCTTCGCCATCCATGATGGACTGGACCTTGTGACGGAAAGGAAAAAGAAGCATTGGGGGTGGGGGTTCGAGGACCAGGCTCCTTCGCGGAAGGAGCTCGATGAGGCCGCCGTCGGGATCCGCGAGCGGCTCGGGTTCGGCGGTGAGGTCGAGGAGCCGGTGCCGCTCGATGCGGTCGAGCTGCGGGCGCCGCGGCTGAAGCCGCCCACCGGTCTTGGCGACCTCTTCAGCGACGACCGTCATGAGCGGGTCGTCCACGCGCTGGGCAAGGCATACCGCGACGTGGTCCGCGGCTTCAGGGGGGAATTCGAGAACCCGCCCGACCTGGTTGCGCTGCCGCGCGACGAGTCGGAGATCGAGGCGGTGCTGAGCTGGGCCGAGGCAGAGGGCGCCGCGGTGATCCCGTTCGGCGGCGGCACCAGCGTCGTCGGCGGCGTCGAGCCGAGGTTCGATGACCGGCCCTGCGTCAGCCTCGACCTACGCCGGCTCGACCGCGTGCTCGAGGTCGACGCCGAGTCGCTCGCGGCGCGGGTCCAGGCCGGGGCGACCGGCCCGGGTCTCGAGGACCAGCTGCGCGAGCACGGGCTTACCCTGCGCCACTTCCCACAGTCGTTCGAGTACTCGACGCTCGGCGGCTGGGTCGCGACCCGGGCCGGCGGCCATTTCGCGACCCTCTACACACACATCGACGACCTCGTCGAGTCGGTCCGCGCGATCACCCCGCGCGGCACCTGGGAGAGCAGGCGGCTGCCGGGCTCGGGCGCCGGGCCCTCCCCCGACCGGGCGCTGATCGGCTCCGAGGGGATCCTCGGCGTGATCGCCGACGCCTGGGTCCGGGTGCGGCCGCGGCCGCGCTTCAAGCTCTCCTGCGGCGTCGAGTTCGGCGAGTTCCTCGCGGCCGCCGCCGCGGTCCGCGCGATCTCCCAGTCGGGCCTCAACCCCGCCAACTGCCGCCTGCTCGACGCGCTCGAGGCCGCCACGACCGGCGCCGGCAGCGGTGAGACGAACCTCATGATCCTCGGCTTCGAGTCCCCCCACCACCCTGTCGGGGACCAGATGCAGATCGCCCTGGAAATCGCAAAGGAAAATGGTGGAGTCGTCAGTGCGAGCGACGAAGTCGCGGTCCAGGCGGCAAAAGGTGGCCAGGGCGATGGCGCATCTGCCGACGGCGGCGGACGCGAAGCGGAGCAGCCGTCGGGTGTCGATTCCTGGCGCGGCGCCTTCCTCCTCGCCCCCTACCTGCGCGACACCTTCGTCGCCTGCGGCGTCCTCTCCGACACCTTCGAGAGCGCGATCACCTGGGACCGTTTCGAGGACTTCCACGCCGCCGCGATGGAGGCGGCGCGGGCCAAGGTCGCCGAGGTCAGCGGCGCCCCGGCCGAGGGCCAGGGCGCCCCGCGCGTCAGCTGCCGCTTCACCCACGTCTACCCGGACGGGCCCGCCCCCTACTTCACCGTGATGGCGCCGGCGGTCCGGGGCGGGGAGGTCGAGCAGTGGGACGAGATCAAGGCGGCGGCCTCCGAGGCCGTGATCGAAGCCGGCGGCACGATCACCCACCACCACGCGGTCGGCCGCGATCACCGGCCCTGGTATGACCGCCAGCGCCCGGCGCCCTTTGCCGCCGCTCTGCGCGCCGCCAAGGCGGAGCTCGACCCCGCCGGGATCCTCAATCCCGGCGTCCTGATCGACCCCTGACCGCCGGCGGGCTTACGAAGCCATTACACGCGGCTGACGGGCACCGAACGCGGCGGCCCGAGGATCGCCTCCGACGATGCAATCGAGATGGAGGTATCCGATGTTCGAATCAATTCGCAGACGCGCCCGCTCCGCCGCCCTGATCGGCGTCGCCGCGGCACTCGCGGTCGGCGGCGTGGCGGCCGCCCAGGGCGGCTCAGGGAGCCAGAGCGGCTCCGAAAGCGGCCAGAACGGCGCCGAAAGCGGCCAGAGCGCCGGCAAACGACCGCCGCCCCCGGGAATGATGGGGCCGCCGATGAAAGGGCTGACCTACGGTGAGCTCCACGTCCAGAACAAGGAAGGCGATGCCGAAGTCATCCGCATCGACCAGGGCAAGATCGTCTCCGTCGACGACAGCTCGATCACCCTCAGCGAGAACGACGGCAGCGAAGTCACCGTCGCCCTCGACGGGGACACCGAGATCCTCGCCGGACCCGGCAGCGACTCGACGGTCGACGATCTCGCCGTCGGCGACACCGTTGTCGTCAGCGGGACCGAGGGCGAGGCGGCGAAATCGGTAATGGTGCCGCCCAAGAAAGGCGACGTGAAGGGTGCGCCGGGTGGTCCCCCGATGCCGCCACCGCCGGGAGCCCAGCTGCAAGGCTAGGTCCATGAAGGGAGCCATCCTCGTCGTCGAGGACGAGCAGGCGATCGCCGACCTCGTTCGCGCCTACCTCAAGCGCGACGGGTTCGGCGTCGTCTGGGCTCGCAGCGGCGAGCAGGCCCTCGAGGAGCTCGGCCGCCACCAGATCCGGCTCGTCGTCCTCGACATCGGCCTGCCGGGGATCGACGGCTTCGAGGTCTGCCGCCGCCTGCGGGGCCGGACAGGGGTCCCGATTCTGATGCTCAGCGCCCGCGACGACGAGGTCGACCGCGTCGCCGGGCTCGAAGCCGGCGCCGACGACTACGTGACCAAGCCGTTCTCCCCGCGCGAGCTGGTAGCACGTGTCAAGGCGATCCTGCGCCGCGCCGCCCCCGCCGGCCGCGACGAGGAGAGGCTCGCCGCCGGCGACGTCGAGCTCGACCGCGCGGCGCGGACGGTCAGCGTCGGCGGCAGCCCGGTCGAGCTGACCTCGAGGGAGTTCGACCTGTTGGCGGCGCTGCTCGCCCACCCCGGCGTCGTCCTCAGCCGCGACCGCCTGCTCGAGCTGGCCTGGGGCGGCGACTTCCCCGGCGGGACGCGCACCGTCGACGTCCACGTCGCGCAGCTGCGGGCCAAGCTCGAACGGCCGGATCTGGTCGAGACAGTGCGCGGCGCCGGCTACAAGGCCGCCGGCTGATGCGGTCGCTGCGGACCCGGCTCTTCATCGCGATCCTGGGAACGGTGCTCCTCGCCGTCGGCGCCTCGCTCGCCCTCGGCGCGATCCTGACCAAGAGCGCCGTCCGCGACACGATCCGCAACGACGTCGAGCGCCAGGCCGACGCCTTCGCCACCCAGTTCCCGCGCCTCCCGGCCGGGGCGCCGCCCCCGGCGGGAACGCCCGCCGGAGGGCCGCCGGGAGGGCCCGGGAGCGGCCCGGGGGGCGGACCCGGAGGCCCGCCGGAGGGACAGCCGCTGCAGGTCCTGACCCCGGCAGCGGCCCGCCGGGTCCTGCCCGCCGGGGCGTTTCCGCGCCTGAACGAGACCGGTTCCGTCGACGGCGTCGCCGAGATCGAAGGCCGCAGCTCGATCTACGCGGCGCGGCGCCTCGGCCGCGGCATCGTCCTCGTCACCCGGCCCGACGTCGTCTCGGGGGCCGATTTCCGCCGCTACCTCTCGGCGCTGCTGATCGCCAGCGGCGTCGCGGCGCTGGTCGCCGCCGCCGTCGCCGCGCTCCTGGCGCGGCGGCTGACGACGCCGCTGCGCCGACTCTCGCTGGCGGCTGGAGAGGTCGCGGCGGGCGGCAGCCCCGAGCCGGTGCCCCCGGCCGGGACCGAGGAGCTCGACGAGCTCGCCGAGGCCTTCAACGGGATGTCGGCGCAGCTCGCCACCGCTCGTGACGCCGAGCGCGCGATCCTGCTCTCGGTCTCCCATGACCTCCGCACGCCGCTGACCTCGATCCGCGGCTACGCCGAGGGGATCGAGGACGGCACGATCGAGCCGGCGCAGGCGGCCGAGGTGGTCGGCCGCGAGGCGGCTCGGCTCGAGCGCCTGGTCGGCGACCTGCTCGCCCTGGCGCGCCTGCAGCAGGGCGTCCTCGAAGTCGAGCGGGAGCCGATCGACCTCGCCGCCGTCGCCCGCGAGGCCGAGGAGCGAATGCGCCCACGGGCGCGCGAGGCGGAGGTCGGGGTCTCGGTCGAGGGGGAGTCGGGACCGGCTACGGCCGACCACGGCCGCGCCCTGCAGGTCGTCTCCAACCTGCTCGAGAACGCGATCCGGGTCAGCCCGGCGGGGGGGACGGTGACCGTCAGCGCCGCTCCCGGGCGGATCGAGGTTGCCGACGAGGGCCCCGGGCTCCCCGACGCGGAGATACCGCGCGCCTTCGAGCGTTTTCACCTGCGCGAGAGCGCCGGGCACGGCTCAGCCGACGGCGCCGGGCTCGGCCTGGCGATCGTCCGCGAGCTGACCGAGGCGATGGGGGGCGGGGTCGAGGTCGAGAACCTTCCGGCCCGCGGAGCCCGCTTCACGGTTCGGCTTCCCGACTGAGCGCTACCCTGCGGCGAGCGATGGAGACGATCACCTCCGAGCACCCCACGGTTGCCCCCGCCGAAGAGCCGGTCGTCCCGCGCCGGTCGCCCCTGCGCGCGGCGATCAAGACCGGCCGCCCCAAAGAGTGGATCAAAAACTTCTTCGTCTTCGCCGGGCTGCTCTTCTCGGGCAAGTTCAACGAGCCCGAGGAGGTGCTGGCGGCGGTCCTGACCTTCATCTGCTTCTGCCTGGTCTCGAGCGCCGGCTACTACGTCAACGACCTGCTCGACGTCGAGCTCGACCGCAAGCACCCGAAGAAGCGCTTCCGGCCGCTGGCCGCGGGGGAGCTCTCGGAGAGCGTCGCGAAGGTGATCCCCGTCTTCCTCGCCGCGATCGCGATCGCCCTCGCCTTCACCACGGTCAATTGGGAAGTGGGGCTGATGGTGGTCGGCTACGGGATCGCCCAGATCGCCTACAGCCTCGGGCTCAAGCAGATCGTGATCGTCGACGTGATGACGCTCGCCGGCCTCTTCATCCTCCGCGTCGCCGCTGGCGCCAGCGCCGTCGACGCCCACGCCTCGGAGTGGCTGATCCTCTGCACGGGGATGATCGCGATGTTCCTCGGCTTCACCAAGCGCCGCCAGGAGGCGGTCTCCGAGCTCCATCAGGGGACCTCGAGCCGCCCCGTGCTCGAACACTATTCGCTGCCCTTCCTCGATCAGATGGTCTCACTGGTCACCACCGGGACCGTGATCAGCTACGCGATCTACACCGTCGACTCGCCGATCATCGGCAGCAAGATGATGCTGACGATCCCCCCGTCCTCTACTGCATCTTCCGCTACCTCTACCTGATCTACGACCGCTCGGACGACCGCTCGACCTCCGCGATCGTCGCCGAAGACAAGGGCATGATCATCGGCGGCCTCAGCTTCGTGGTCATCGCCTTCCTGCTGCTGGCGATCTACAAGTAGCGGGTCCTCAGAACGCGCCCGGCGGCTCCCCGGGCCCAGCCTCGCCGGCGACGTAGAAGCGGGCGCGGCCGATCTCCTCGCCGTCGGCGACGACGACCGCGGCATGGGGGCCTGAGGTGTCGAAGCTGACGCTGGTCCCGATCGACATCACCAGGCGCTGGTCCTGGCCGGCCGGCATCCCCGGCGGGCGGCCGGCCTCGAACTCGGCCGAGAGGCCCTCGCCCAGCTCGACCCCGTCGGGGTCCTGGACGTTGACGACGAGGTTGTGGTTGCGGTTGGTCTCGTCCCAGCCGACGTCGAGGCCGAGGGCGATGTGGAAGCCCCACTCATGCGGCAGCTCCGGCAGGCGCAGGACGTTCCAGCCGCCGCCGACCATGTAGAGCTTGCCGTTGACCGCCTCCGCGTGGTCGGCCAGCAGCAGGAATCCGAGCCGCATCTCAGTCGGCTTTCACCGGTAGGTCGGAGAGCAGTTTGGTCTGGCCCTCGCGGCTGAACTGGAGGTCGATCGTCTCGTCCTTGCGGTAAGTGCCGAACAACCCCAGATACATCGCAAGCCAGCGCCCGGTGCCGACCTTCTCCTTGACGATCTGGCGGGTGAAGACGATCTCGCCGGCCCGCACCTCGTAGTCGGAGCCCTCGGTCTGCTCGACGCCGTTGACGAAGACCGCGAAGGGAGGCTCGGCGCCGGCCGGGATCTTCAACCGGCGCCCGGCTGCGTAGCTGCCCTTGGGGATCTCCGCCTCGGCCATCAACCGAGAGTCTCGCGCACCAGGTCGAAGGGGGTGTCGTGGCCCGAGGGGTCGAGCTCCTCCCGCGACACCCCGCCCCGGTAGGGCACGAACTCGCCGTTGCCGCGGACGTCGACCCCGGCCACCTTCTTGCGCATCAGGCGACCGCCCGACAGCTGCAGTCGAGCGTGGACCTGGTCCCTGGGCTCGAAGTCCCTGAAGCCCGCGACCGGCTCCACCGGCCCCTCGGACCGAATCGCCAACGCCCGCTCCCGCATCGCGGCAACGGCCTCGTCGAGGTCGGCGAATGACGCATGGTCGACCTCCGAGCCATGTCTGATCGTGAGCTTCCAGGCGGCCATGCGGGCAGCGTAATTCTCTGAAGGACTCGAGCGCCCAGGCCGCGGGTCCTGTCGGCGCCGTGGGGGTGCCCTCTTTGCCCTGCGCGCTTCTCCGGGCGCCGGGACAACGCTCACCTAGATTCGAAGACTTGCCCTACGAAGCCTCCGGGCTGCAGAGTCCACCCCCACGACACCGCCACCCGCGGTCAGGCGTCCAGGTCAGACAGAGATCCCAGGGTCCGTCCGTTCGAGGATCTCGATCCAAGACCTGGCGCCATCGCTGGTCGACTTTTCCTCCCTATAGCGAGGATAAATCGACGTAGCGCGCGAAGGATCGTGCTCTAGCCCAGTGGGTCGAGAAGCCCACGAGGTCCAGCGGATGACGCACCGATTAGCGAACATCACGATCTGACTCTCCGTGAGCGGCGCTGATGCGAAGCGGTTGCCGCCATCCCCGGAAGCGAAGCTGAGGAGATGGCGGTTTATTCCGGCCGAAAAAGTTGAGTGAGGAGGGGTGCCGACCCCCTCCAACGCTACGCCCCGCGTCGCGGCCGTTTCGGTCGTTTCGCCGGCGGCCCGAGGATTTTCTCGGGACCCTCGCGGTCAGCCACCGCCACGTAATCCCGCTCGCGCTCGCCGGTGTAGACCTGACGCGGGCGGGCGATCTTCTGCTCGGAGTCGTCTTTCATCTCCATCCACTGCGAGACCCAGCCGGCGGTGCGGGGGATGGCGAAGATCACGGTGAACATGTCGGTCGGGATCTCGAGCGCCTCGTAGATGATCCCCGAGTAGAAGTCGACGTTCGGGTAGAGCTTGCGCGAGGTGAAGAAATCGTCGTCGAGCGCCCGTTTCTCGAGCTCCCGGGCGATCTCGACGAGCGGGTTGTACTCGGTCGCCTCGAAGACCTCGTCCATGTGCTGCTGGATGATTTTCGCCCGCGGGTCGTAGTTCTTGTAGACGCGGTGGCCGAAGCCCATCAGTTTCTCCTCGCGCCCCTTCACCCGCTCGAGGAAGTCGGGGATGTTGTCGGGGCTCTCGATCCGCCGCAGCATCCGCAGCACGGCCTCGTTGGCGCCGCCGTGCAGCGGGCCGTAGAGCGCGGCCACTCCGGCGGCGACCGCCGAGTAGGGGTCGACGTCGGAGGAGCCGACCCCGCGCACCGCGTTGGTCGAGCAGTTCTGTTCGTGGTCGGCGTGGAGGATGAAGAGGACGTCGAGCGCCTTCGAGAGGGCTTCCTTGGGCTTGTGGTGCGCTTCCGTTTTTTTGAACATCATCGAGAGGAAGTTCTCGGAGTAATTGAGGTCGTTGTCCGGATACGCGTAGGGGAAGCCCATGTTGTGCCGGTAGGAGAAGGCGGCGAGGGTCGGCACCTTGGCGATCAGCCGCACCGCGGCCATGTAGCGCTCTTCGGGGTCTTCGGTGTTCTTCGCGTCCGGGTAGAAGGTCGAGAGGGCGCCGATCCCGGAGAGCAGCATCCCCATCGGGTGGGCGTCGTAGCGGAAGCCCTGGAAGAGGTGCTTGAGGTCCTCGTGGACGTAGGTGTGGTGGGTGATGTCGAAGGTCCAGCGCTCGAGCTGGGCCTTGGTCGGCAGCTCGCCGAAGATCAGGAGATATGCGACCTCGAGGAAGGTCGAGCGCTCGCAGAGCTGCTCGATCGAGTAGCCGCGGTGTTCGAGGATCCCGGCCTCGCCGTCGATGTAGGTGATCGAGGAGCGGCACGACGCCGTGTTCGTGAACGCCGGGTCGTAGGACAGCATCCCGAATTCGTCCTCGTCGACCTTGATCTGACGCAGGTCGAGCCCGCGGATCGTGTTGTCGGTGATCGGCAGCTCGTACGTCTTGCCGGTCCGGTTGTCGGTGACCGTGAGGGTGTCGGAACCGGCGACGACCCCGCCCTCGGCGGTTGCGGTGCTGCTCTGCTGCTCGGTGGCCATCACCCCTCCTAAAGCTGGATCCTGCGGAGAACCCAGTATCGCAGTTCGGGCACCCCTGCCTGTTGTCGCCTGGTGATGCCGGGCGCTACTCGGCGGGCGCCGGAAGCACGTCGAACTGCGTCATCGCCCGCAGCGACTCGAAGCGCTCGTCGATCTCCTCGCGGGTCAATCGCGAGACCCGCTCGGTCCCGAACTCCTCGACGTTGAAGGAGGCGAGCACCGTCCCGTAGCCCATCGCCCGCCGCAGGCAGGCGTCGTCGATCTCTCCCTCATGGCTGTCGATGTAGCCGAGGAAGCCGCCGGCGAAGCTGTCGCCGGCGCCGGTCGGGTCGCTGACGTCCTCCAGCGGGAAGCCGGGCAGGGCGAAGAACCCGCTTTCGGTGAAGAGGGCGGCGCCGTACTCGCCCTGCTTGGCGACGACTGCCCGCGGCCCGCGGGCCATCACGGCCCGGGCCGCCCGGGCGAGGTTCGACTCGCCGGTCAGCTGGCGGATCTCGGCGTCGTTGACGATCACGCAGTCGACTTCTGAGATCGCCGCCAGCAGCGAGTCCTTGGCGGTGTCGATCCAGAGGTTCATCGAGTCGAGCGCGTAGAAGCGCGCTCCGTCGCACTGGGCCCTGACCTGGCGCTGGAGGTCGGGCTGGATGTTGGCGAGGAAGAGGACGTCGGCGTCCCGCGAGGCCTGCGAGAGCTTCGGCTCGAACTCGCCGAACACGCCCAGCTGGGTGTCCTCGGTGTGGGCGACGTTGAGGTCGAAGTCGTAGCGCCCGCGCCAGAAGAACGATTTACCGCCGGGGACGCGCTCGATGTCGTCGACGATCACACCGCGGCTCGCGAGGACGTCGATCTCGGCGTCGCCGAAGTCGTCGCCGACCGGCCCGACCGGCCGCACCTCGGTGAAGAATCGGGCGGCCAGCGAGAAGTGCACCGAGGTTCCACCGAGCATCCGCTCGCGCTCCCCGAACGGGGTGCGGACGGAGTCGAAGGCGATTGATCCGACGACGGTCAGCGACATGGGCGGGAGACTATCCGTAGGATCGCCGCAAGGTATGAAGGCGATTCAGATAGAGGAGTTCGGCGGTCCCGGCGTGCTTCGACACGTCGAGCTGCCCGATCCGACCCCCGCCGAGGGCGAGGTCGTGATCGAGGTCGCCCGCAGCGGCATCAACTTCGCCGACACCCACGCGACCCGCAACGACTACCTCGCCGAGCAGTCGCTGCCGATGATCCCCGGGGGCGAGGTCAGCGGCCGCACCCCCGACGGGCGCCGCGTCGCCGCGCTGACGATGAACGGCGGCTACGCCGAGAAGGTCGCGGTCCACGAGGCGGCGCTGATCCCGATCCCGGACGAGGTCGACGACGACCAGGCCGCCGCCCTCCTGCTCCAGGGCCTGACCGCGATGGCCCTGGTCGAGCGCTGCGCCCGGATCGAGGCGGGGGAGACGATCGTGATCGAGGCCGCGGCCGGGGGCACCGGCTCCCTCTCCGTGCAGATCGCCAAGCGCGCCGGGGCGAAGGTGATCGGCCTCGCCTCCAGCGCCGAGAAGCGGGAGCTGGTCGAGCGGCTCGGCGCCGACGCGACCGTCGATTCCCGCGCCGACGACCTGAAGGAGGCGATCCGCGACGCGAACGGAGGCGAGCGTGTCGACGCCGTCCTCCACATGAGCGGGGGCGAGGCCTTCGACGCCGAGATGGGTGCGCTGGCGCCGCTCGGGCGGATGGTCGTCTTCGGAATCGCCTCGCGCGAACAGCGCGACGTCTCGACCGCCGCCCTGCTGCGGGGGTCGAAGGCCGTTATCGGGTTCTGGCTCGTCCACCTCCTGGCCCGCCGTGAGCTGGCGGCGCCGATGATCGGCGAGCTGCTCGGCGCCGTCGCCGCCGGGGAGCTCGAGGTCAACGTCGGCGACGTCTACCCGCTGACCGATGCCGCCAGCGCGCACGAAGAACTGATCGCGCGGACGACCACGGGCAAGCTGATCCTGGACCCGAGCAAATGAGCACCGAGGAGGCCGCGAAAATCGCGTTCAAGGATCTGGGGCTCGCTCCGCAGATCCAGCAGGCGATCGACGAGCTCGGCTTCGAGGAGCCGACCCCGATCCAGGAACAGGCGATCCCGGAGCTGCTCGGCGGCAACGACGTGATCGGCCAGGCTCAGACCGGCACCGGCAAGACCGCCGCCTTCGGCCTTCCCCTGCTCCAGTACCTGGACCCCGACAACAACGAGGTTCAGGCGGTCGTCCTCACCCCGACCAGGGAGCTCTGCATCCAGGTGACGCAGGCGCTGCGCGCCTACGCCGAGCACCTCGACATCGAGATCGTCGCCGTCTTCGGCGGCGCCCCGATCAAATCTCAGCAGGCGCAGCTGCGGGCCGGCGCCCACGTCGTCGTCGCCACCGTCGGGCGGATGATGGACCTGATGTCACGCCGCTCGCTGGTCCTCACCGCGGCCCGCTACGTCGTTCTCGACGAGGCCGACGAGATGCTCGACCTCGGCTTCATCGAGGACGTCGAGAAGATCCTGCGGATGTGCCCGAGCGGGCGCCAGACGGCGCTCTTCTCGGCGACGATGCCGCCGCCGGTCAAGCGGCTCGCCGAGAGCTACATGTACGACCCGGTGACGATCAGCATCACCCCGAAAGAACTCACGGTCGACGCCATCGCCCAGGCCTTCATCGAGGTCCCGGCCAAGGAGAAGGCAGCGCGGCTGGTCGAGCTGCTGAAGACCGAGGAACCCGAGCAGGCGATCATCTTCTGCCGCACCAAGATCGGCGCCTCGCGCCTCGAGAAGCTGCTGAAGGACAAGGGCCTCGACGTCAAGGCGCTGCACGGCGACCTCAGCCAGGGCGTCCGCGACGGCGTCATGATCTCCTTCAAGAACCATCGGGTGCGCCTCCTGGTCGCGACCGACATCGCCGCCCGCGGCCTCGACATCGAGCACGTCACCCACGTCATCAACTACGACGTCCCCGCCTCCTCGGAGGTCTACGTGCACCGGATCGGCCGCACCGGCCGGGTCGGCCGGACCGGCCGGGCGATCACCTTCGTGACCCCCGCCCAGCGCGACGAGATCGACCGCATCGAGCGCGACGTCAAGACCTCGATCGGGGAGTGGGAGAGCCCCGAGGAGCGGCTCGAGCATGCCCCGCGCCCGCGCCGCCGCGAGCGCAAGCGGGCGGCGCCGCTCGAGCCTCCCCCGGCTGACGCAGAGGCCGAGTCGAAGCCTGAGGCCGATGAGCCCAAGCCCGAGGCTTCCGAGCCCAAGCCCGAGCCCGAGGCCGCCGACGCCCAAGTCCGATGCCGTAGAGCAGCCGGACGAGGCGACGGAGGAGGAGGCCGACGAGAAGCCCGCAGTGGACGGCAACGGCAAGGCGACGAAGCTCTTCGTCAACCGCGGCGAGCGCAGCGGCATCGACGAGGAGGACCTGCGCTGGGCCCTCCGCGAGGGCGCCGTCCTCAGCGAGGACGAGGTCCACGACGTCCGCGTCCTGCACCGCTTCTCATTCGTCGAGGTGGACACCGGCAAAGCCGAGCAGACCGTCGAGTTCCTCGATGGCACAAAGCTCAAAGGCAAGGAAATCCGCCTGGAGATCGCCAAGTCGTAGGTGGGGGAGGGCAGGGCATCCCCTCCTCTGACAAAACGCCGCCCTTATGGGGGCGTCGTTTTTGAGTATCCGTCAGCTGAGGGGATGCCCTGCCCTCCCAGCCGCACGTCGCGAACTCAAGGCGAGCTTCCCGAGTCAAGTGCTCTAAATCGACGGATCTCGACTCTTTGCAGAGATCCTGCGCGGGCGCACTGAGGACGGGGGTGCGGTGACCCCCTGGCCGACACTCAAGAGTCGCCTCCTGGCGACTCGTCGGACAGGGGGTTGCCGCACCCCCGTCTACTGAGCCGTCAAATCAGCGATCTCGGCGAAGAGCCGGTCGAAGTCGATCGGCTTGGTCACGTAGCCGCTCACCTCGAGATCCGTGGGTGACCCGGCGTCGCCGGGGTTCTGGTGGGCGCTGACGATCAGGGCCGGGGTTTCGACTCCCTCGGCGCGGAGCTCGCGCAGGGCTTCGATCCCGGACTTGCGGGGCATCATCGCGTCGAGCAGCAGCAGGTCGGGGTCCTCCCCGGCGCCGTGCATCGCCTCCATGACCTCCTCGCCGTCGGCTGCGGTCTCGACCTCGTAGCCCTCCATCTCGAGGCGGGTCCGCATCAGCAGGAGGATTGTCTCGGAGTCATCGGCGATCAACAGCCTGGTCAAGACACCACCGCCGGCAGGCGCAGGTGGAAGTCGGAGCCCTCGCCCGGGGTGGACTCGGCTCCGATCGTGCCGCCGTGGAGCTCGATCAGTGATTTGGAGATCGCCAGGCCGAGGCCGGTGCCGCCGACCCGCTGCGTCAGCCCCGCGTCCCCACGCGTGAACCGCTCGAAGATGTGCTCGAGCTGGGCTGCGGGTATGCCGGGTCCGTTGTCCTTCACGCTGACCTCTACTTCGTCATCTACCCTCGCCGCCGCGACCCGAATCGACGCTCGTTCGGGACAGTACTCATGAGCGTTGGTAAGCAGATTCACCAGTACTTGGCGAATCCGGTCGGGATCGACGGCGATCGTCGGCAGGTCCGGCTCGATCTCCAGGCTCAGAACCTGTTCGGCCGCCTCGGTCTGGCCGCGGATCGTCCGCACCGCGTCCTCGACCAGGCCTGCCGGGTCGGTCGGGACCGGTTTGATCGTCAGCCGCCCGGCGTCGCTGCGGGCGAGGTCGAGGAGGTCGTTGAGGAGGCGGACCAGGTGGCGGGTGTTGTCGAGGATGATCTCGACCGTTTCCGCCTGGCTCGGGCTCAATTTCTCCCGCTCCAGCATCAGCAGCTCGGCGAAGCCCTGGACCGATGTCAGCGGGCTGCGCAGCTCGTGCGAAGCGGTCAGCACGAACTCGTCTTTCATCCGGTCGAGCCGGTCGCGCTCTCCGGCCCGCTCCTGCAGCTCGCCGGCCATCTCGTTGAAGGCCGAGCCGAGGGCGGCGGTCTCCGAGAGCCCGCCGACCTTGACCCGGGCGCCGAGTTCGCCCGACGCCAGCCGCCCCGAGGCGTCGACCAGCTCCTCGAGCGGGCGCCTCATCGAGGCGATCAGGCCGCTGAACAACAGCGCCGCACCGGTCAGGCCCGCGATCAGCCCGGCGCCGACGAGCAGGGCGGTGTCCCTCGTCTGGCCGTCGATGTCGCTGCGAAGTTCCCCGCGGTTGGCCTGTTCGTTGACGATCTTGGTGCGGGCTGCTGCTTCGCCGTGTCCCTGCGCGAGCGAGTTGCGGGCGGCGATCTCCGCCTGGTAGGAGCGGGAGATCGCGTTCTCGTAGTCCTGGCGCTGCTGGAGGAACCGCGCGACACCGATCACGGCCAGGCCGGTCAGGACCGCAAATGCGATGGCGAACCCGATCGTCAGCCGATTCGCCAACGACGGGCTCAGCCTGCGCCCGCCTCGTCGTGCATATGCTTGGGAAGCTATGGGCGGTGAGGCTACAGGCACCCCTGACGGGATCGACGGCCCCGGGGTCGAAGGCTGGTTCGCCGACAACGTGGGCGACGCCGAGCTGCCCCTGACCTTCGTCAGGATCGCCGGCGGGCACTCGAACCTGACCTACCGGGTCTCCGACTCCGCCGGCCGCAGCTGGGCGCTGCGGCGGCCTCCGCTCGGCAAGCGCCTCGGCTCCGCCCACGACATGACCCGGGAGAACCGGGTCGTCTCGGCCTTGGCCTCGACTCCGGTCCCGGTCGCGCCCGTGGTCGGGCTCTGCGAGGACGAGAGCGTCAACGAGGCCCCCTTCTACGTGATGGAGTTCATCGAGGGCCCGGTGCTGCGGGGGCTGGCGGAGGCAGAGACCTTCCCCGACCACGACGACCGCCGGGCGATCGCCGAGCGGGTCGTCGACACCCTGGTCGCGATCCACGGGGTCGACCCCGACGCCGCCGGGCTCGGCGAGCTCGGGCGCAAGGAGGACTACGTCGCCCGCCAGCTACATCGCTGGCAGGGGCAGTGGGAGAAGTCGAAGACGCGGGAGCTGGCGCTTGTCGACGAGGTCCACCAGCGGCTCTCGGCTCGGATTCCCGAGCAGGGCCCGGCGACGATCGTCCACGGCGACTACCGGCTCGACAACATGATCCTCACCCCGGCGGGGGAGGTGGCGGCCGTCGTCGACTGGGAGCTCTGCACCCTCGGCGACCCGCTCGCCGATGTCGGCCTTCTGATGGTCTACTGGCCGCGGGACGGAGAGGAAGCGACCTCCCTCGGGCAGCCGGCGAACCTCGCCCCCGGCTTTCCGGACCGCGACGAGCTGAAGTCGCGCTACGCAGAGCGCTCGGGCCGGGATCTCTCTCAGCTCGACTTCTACGTCGCCCTCGGCTACTGGAAGCTGGCGATCATCCTCGAGGGCGTCTACGCCCGCTACGCCGCGGGCGGCTACGGCAAGGTCGACGACGGGATCAAGTACTTCGCGACCGTCGTCGAAAAGCTCGCCGAGGCCGCCGACGAGGCCGAGCGCCGCGGGGGTTGAGCCGCTCCGACGTCCGTTTCCGCGTGTTACGCGGTTGATAGCTTCACGGCCGATGTCCCAGATCAGGAGGAGCAGATGAGCGCAATCCGACAGCGCCTCACCTACGCCAACGTGGTTTCAACCCTCGCCCTCTTCCTCGTCCTCTGCGGGGGCGTCGCCCTTGCCGCGAAGGTGCCCAAGAAAAGCGTCGGCCCCGCGCAGCTGAAGGCCAACGCGGTCTCGACCGCGAAAATCAGGGCAAATGCTGTGACGACTCGCAAGATCAAGCGCAACGCGGTCTCCAACGCGAAGATCAAAGGCGAAGCGGTCAACACCGAAAAACTCGCCGACAAGGCGGTGAACTTCGAAAAGCTGGAACCGAACGGGATGCCGTTCGGGAAGGTCGTCCACAGCTCGCGCGGGACCGCGAGCCTGGCGATCACCGAAGAAGCGCAGGTCTTCCCGCTGGCCGAAGCGACATACATCCAGGCCGCGCATGAGAACGACAGCTTCCTCGGGGCGCTCGACGTCACCTTCTCGCCGAGCTGCGAACCGCCGCGCACGGTCGCGGCCAACCTGCTGCTGGACTCACCGCAGCCCCTCACCTTCTCCGAAGCCGATGTCGTCGCCAGCGGCGACGCCGAAGACAAACACTCGGGCTCGCTCGCGACGAGGATCGAGCTCGGGCCCTACTTCACCGAAGGCATCGCCTCGGCGACGAGGTACGAACCGGGCGTCCAGAAGAGCCACAAACTCAGCCTCGTCGTTACCGGGACCTGCACTGGTACCACCAGCGGCATCACCGCCACCTTCGGCGGCGCCAACGTGATCGGCACCGAATAGGCGAAGGTCCCCGGCCCCGACCGGGGCCGGGCCGTTCAGATCGCCCGGGGCGCGTGCTTGGAGGTCAGCTCGCCGGCCGCCGCCGCCTCGTCGCGCTTGCTCCAGCGATTCAGCTCGCGCCGCGCCAGGACCATCTTGTGGACCTCGTCGGGCCCGTCGGCCAGCCGCAGCATGCGGCTGAAGCGCCAGAGGGCCGCGAGCGGGGTGTCGTCTGTCATCCCGAGGCTGCCGTGGACCTGGATCGAGCGGTCGAGCACCTCCATCACCATGTTGGCGGCGATCACCTTGATCGCGGAGATCGACTGACGGGCCGCCCGCTTCCCCTCGGTGTCCATCTTCCAGGCCGCGTACATCGTCAGCAGCCGGGCCTGGTCGATTTCCATCCGCGAGGCGGCGATCGCCTCCTGGACGAACTGCTTCTCGCCGAGCGGGCCGCCGAACGCTTCGCGGCTGTTGGCCCGCCGGCACATCATCTCGAGGGCGCGCTCGGCGGTCCCGATCGCTCGCATGCAGTGGTGGATGCGGCCCGGCCCGAGCCGGTCCTGGGCGACCGCGAAGCCGCCCCCCTGCTCGCCGAGCAGGTTTGCGGCCGGGACTCGGCACTCTTCGTAGCGGATCTCGCAGTGGCCCGGCCCCTTGTCGTGGCCCATCACCGGGATAGGCCGGACCAGGTTGAAGCCCGGGTTGTCGGTCGGCACGCAGATCATCGAGGCGCGCGCGTAGGGGTGGGCGTCGGGGTCGGTGACGACCATCGCGATCGCCAGGTCGGCGCCGACCGCGCCCGAGGTGAACCACTTGTGGCCGTCGATCACCCACTCGTCGCCGTCGCGGACTGCGCGTGCCTGCAGGAGCGTCGGGTCCGAGCCTGAGACCTCGGGCTCGGTCATCGAGAAGCAGGAGCGGATCCGTCCCTCGAGCAGCGGCTCCAGCCACTCCTCCTTCTGCTGGTCGGTCCCGTGCTCGGCGAGGATCTCCATGTTGCCGGTGTCAGGCGCCGAGCAGTTGAAGGCCATCGGAGCCGCCGCCGGGCTGCGCCCCATCTCCTCGCAGAGCAGCCCGTACTCCCAGTTGGAGAGACCCGGCCCGTAGCGCTCGTCGGGCATGAAGAGGTTCCAGAGGCCCTCCGACTTCGCCTTCTCCCGGATCTCGACCAGGACCTTCGGGTAGGGGACGCCGCTCGCGACCTCGGCGTCGAGCCCCGCCATGATCTCGCGCTCCTGGGGGTAGACCTGGTCGTCCATGAAATCGAGGATCCGCTCGCGCAGAGCATCGACCTGGGGGCTGGGCTTGAAGTCCACTGCTCGGGTCCTCTCCTCGGGGCTGGTTGGCGGAACGCTAGCTCAGCGGCGGCTGTAGCGAGCGAAGAGCTCGCCCTCATGCTCCAGGAGCCAGGCCAGGTCCAGCGGGGCGACCGCGGACAGATCGCCTTCGAGGATTCGCGGGGCGCCACCGCCCGCGAGCTTCGGGGCGATCGTCAGGAAGAGGTCGTCGACGAGCTCGGCGGCCTCCATCTCGCCGTGGATCGTCGGCCCTCCCTCGCAGAGGACGGAGCGGATCCCGAGCTCGTCGCTCAGCTGCCGCAGAGCCGCCGCTAAGTCCACCGCCCCCTCGTGCCGGACCACCCGCAGGGAGGTCGCGGTCTCCGGGGGCTCGACCTCCGAGGCGGTGAAAACGAGCACCTCTCCGGCTCCCTCGGTGAAGAGGGACGCGTCCCAAGGCAGGTCGAGGCGGGCGCTGACGATCACCATCAACGGGTTCTCGGCGAGGCCGGCCCGCTGCCGCCGCTCGCGCTGCTTGGGGCTGCCGACGGGCCTCCCGTAGCGCTCGGCGCGCATCGTTCCGGCGCCGATCATGATCGCGTCGAAGCGGCTCCGGAGGCCGACCAGCATCTCGGTGTCGACGCTCGAGCCGATCGGCCCGGAGACGCCGTCGATCGTCGCCCGGCCATCGACCGTGGCGGCGAAGTTCATCGCCACGAACGGACGGCCCTCGCGCCGCGATTCCCATGGGCGGTATGCGTCGAGCTGCTCCTCCACTGTCGTCGGGCCCGGATCTGGGAGCAGCCGCCTCATGGGCGGCAGCCTTACACAGCCGCCCTGCGGCTAGGTGTAGTCGTGCCAGCCGGCGAACTCGCGGCCGGCAAACTCCTGCAGCGCGGCGACGTCGGCGCCGAAGTGGCCGCGGACGGTCTCGAAGAGGTCGTCAGGGAGCTTCGGCTTTGGTGCGGGCGGTTTCTCGGGGTCGTGGACGACCCTCTCGACGATCCAGCGCATCGACTCCGGGAGGCGGTCGAAATTGCGGTCGAAGGAGCGGAAGCCGGGCAGCTTGATCAACTTCTCCATGAACTGGTATTTGTCGCCCTGCTTGGCGCTCGACTTCTCCCACTCGCGGTCGAACTGCTCGGAGGTGAAGGTCTCGTCGACGCCGGCGAAGGCGAACGCCTTGCGCATCGTCGCCTCGCGTTCGCTCTGCAGCTCCTCCTGGGTGATCACCTCGATCTGCGAGCGCTCGAAGAGCTCCAGATAGGGCTGCAGCTGCATCCAGTACTTGGAGCGGTTGATGTACTGGGTGTCGGGGAGTGAGAGGGTCGGGATCATCTCCCGGGTCTCGTAGCCGGCGCCGGTCGCGTGCACCCAGTGGGAGAGGATGCGCTTGATCGGGTCGCGCACCATGTAGAGCAGCTGAGCATCCGGGCAGTGCTCGCGAATTCGCTCGGCGACCCCACCGAAGCGCGGCAGGTTGGTGTAGTGCGGTGAGGACTCCCCGCGCACCTTGAAGCGGTCGTCGAAGCGGCTCGCGTACCAGTCGAGGCCGAGGTCCCAGTTCATCTCCTCGACGAAGAAGTTGAGCTCCTTCGGCTTCGACATCTGGATTTCCGGATGCAGGCCCAGGTAGTGGTGGATGCTGGTCGTGCCGCACTTGAGGCCGCCGACGATGATCAGGTTCGGCAGCTCGGCGTGCCGTTTGCGGCGGCGCCTCAGGCGGCTCTTGCGGTCCGCCGTGAAGCGCTCGCGCGCACGCGCGCACATCGCCTCGTCGGTCGGGTGGGGACGGGCCTGAGGGGGGAGAGTGTGCGTGTCGGTGTCCGCCACGAGCGGGCTAGTGTAGCTGCGATGGGCACCGCTGATCTTGGATCGAACGTCGAACGCTTCCTCAGCGCAGCGGGCGAGTTCTTCCAGCATCTCTCCGATATCCATTGGACCGCATTCGCGATCGCGCTGGGCTTTTTGGCGGCGATGCAGCTGGCCCGCGCCTGGGCTTGGCGCAACGTGCTCCGGGCCGCCTATCCGAACGCCCGCATCTCCTTCCTGCGGCTCAGCGCCGCCTACCTCGCCGGGGCGGGGATCAACGCGGTGATCCCCGCGCACGCCGGCGACGTCACCAAAGTCTTCCTCGTCAAGCGCCAGATCCCGGGCTCCTCGTACCCGGCCGTCACCTCCTCGTTCCTCGTCCAGACGGTCTTCGACACGACGATCGGGATCCTGGTCCTCGCCTACGCGATCACCCAGGGCCTGCTGCCGCCGCTGCCCCAGCTGCCGCACCTTCCCGCCTTCGAGATCTCCTTCTGGGCAGACCACCCGAGAACGCTGGCGATCACGGTCGCGGTCGTGCTGATCGCGATCGCCGTCGGGACCTACTACCTGGCCCACCACGTGCGGGCCTTCTGGGACCGGGTCAAACAGGGTCTGGTGATCCTCTCCACTCCGCGCCGCTACCTGCGTGAGGTGGCGGCCTGGCAGGGGGTCGGCTGGCTCTTCCGCTTTGCGGCCTTCTGGTTCTTCCTCGAGGCCTTCGACATCGGCGGCTCGGTCGGCAGCGTGATGCTGGTGATGAGCGTCCAGGCGATCGCCAACATCGTCCCCTTCACCCCCGGCGGCGCCGGCGCCCAGCAGGCGCTGCTGGTGGCGACCCTCGAGGGCCCCTCGCGGACCGCCGTCCTCTCCTTCTCGGTCGGCACCCAGATCGCGATGGCCGCCTGGTCGGTCGTCCTCGGCTTCGCCGCGATCCTGCTCGTCTTCCGCACCACCGATTGGCGCGGGCTGATCAAACAGGCTCAGGACGAGGCCGAGAGCGAAAAGGGGGGGAAGGAGCCGGCGCGGCTTGCGTGACCGGTCGCCGAGGTCTACGCTCAGCCGATCCTTCGTATTCGCCGCCTGTTGCTTATATGCGCTCTTGCGGCCATTGGAAGCACCGCTGTTTCCGTGTCGGCGGCGCAGGCCTACATCTACTGGGGCCAGGAACAGTACGGCCAGGGCATCGGCCGCGCCGGCCTCGACGGCAAAGGCGCTGACAGCAACTACATCCCCTCCGGAGGAGGGACCTACGCCTACACCCGCGGGGTCGCGGCGAACGGCACCGACGTCTTCTGGGGCAACAACCTGCCCGGGACCGACCCGGTGTACCACTACTTCACGCCACCGGTGATCGCCCGCCAGCACCTCGCCGACTCCTCGGTCAACCAGGCCTTCACCGGCGCCACCGGCCAGGCGATCACCGGCATGGCCGTCGGTGGCGGCTACATCTACTGGACGTCCAACAGCCAGGACACCAGCGAAGTCGGCCGCACCCCTGATGTCGGCGGCCAGCAGTTTCAGTCGATCACCTCGGTCTTCGGCGAACCCAATCCGCACACCTGCGGCGTTGCGGTCGATGACAAATACGTGTACTGGGCCAACCGCACGACCAACAGCATCGGCCGCGCCGAGCTGGCCAACTTCAGCACCGCGAGCCAGGTCGTCGAAGGAGACTGGCTGCCGCTGCCCGATCCGCCCGCGACCGGGGTCTTCTCCGCCCCCTGCGGGGTGGCCGTCGACGACACCTACGTCTACTGGGGCATCAACAGCGTCAACAACAACGGCAAACAGGAACCCGGCACCTCGATCGGGCGGGCGAAAAAGTCGGACAAGAGCGGCGCCACCAATGCCTTCCTGGGGGGCGGGAACGCCGTCACCGGCCTCACCATCGCCGGTGAATTCCTCTACTGGTCGAATGCGGGAGACAACGTTCCCGGGCACGGCTCGATCGGGCGCGGGAACGTCTACGGGTCGGGCTGGCAGGGAGATTTCGTCTCGGGGCTGAACGTCCCGTACGGCGTCGCCGTCGATTCGGCCGGCCCGGCGGCGCCTCCCCCGGTGGTCTCGACCCCGCCGATCATCAACACCCACACCCTGAACGTGTCCTGCGGCGGCTGTGGGTCCGGAAAGCCGATTCCTCCGGCCCCGCGACCGGACTTCAGCCGGGTCTGGACCAACCACCCCGTCTTCGTCCCGGCCGGCTGGTCGACCCCTCTGATCGTCGGCAAGAGCGCCCCCCGCCTGGCGATGAGCAGCAGCGCCCTGCACGCCGGCACTGTCTTCAACTACATCCTCAACCGCTCGGCGACCGTAAGCATCGCGATCGAGCACAAGGGCGGCAAGACCGTGGCGACACTTATCCGCGCCGGCAAGAAGGGCAAAAATACGCTGCCCTTCAGCGGGCGGATCGGCGGCAAGGCGCTCGCGCCGGGCGCCTACGAGGCGGTCTTCATCGCCAAATCGGGCAAGAAGAAGTCGAAGCCGATGACGATCGCCTTCACCATCGCCGCGGGCTAGCCTCGCGGGGCGATGCGGGGCTAGTCAGGCGGCGATCGGGTAGTGGCAGGCCATGACCCCGATCGACCGTCAGCAGATGGTGCGCGACATCTACGGCGCATATGCGTCCGGTGACCGGGAGGTCGTCGAGCGCCTGATCGGCGACCCGTTCGTCTTTTACAGCCCGCCGGACCCCGGCATCGACCGGGATACCTACTTCGAGCGCTGCTGGCCGAACTCGGAGACGATCGAGAGCTTCGAGTTCAAGCGGATCGTCGAGAACGGCGACGAGACGATCGTCACCTACGAGAGCACGAAAAGCGATGGCCGCCGGTTTCGCAACACCGAGGTCCTCACCTTCGACGGCGAGCAGATCGTCAAGGTCGAGGTCTATTTCGGCTGGGACGTCGAGTAGGCGACGACTCTGTCGGCCTAGCGGCGGCGTTCAACCGTGAAAAAGTGAGCCCGATTGCCTGCCACGTGGCAGCGGGTGTAGGAGATCGTCTCCCGCCTGTTCCAGTGGCTGGTGCAGATGAATGCCGGCTTTCCGCTGCGATGGATCGTCGCCGGCCCGGACCCTTCACCCAGGAGCACGTAAACCAGGCCGGCCTCGCCGCAACGCGCGTTGCTGGTGTGTAGATGTATGCGCACGGGCCCGCGCCCCGAGCAGACGATTCCTTCCTCTCGCATTGCCGCGGCGACAGAGATATGGCCATCGCCGCCGCAGGCAGCCAGCATCCCCGCGCAGATGACCGCGGCCACGAACGTCGTCCCCGTCCTCGCCGCCTTTCGCCCCTCCACGCGCGGCAGAATACCTTCGAAAGAAGAGGGGCCGGATTTCTCAGAGGTATCCACTGCCCCGGCCGCCGTTCTGCCGCCGGGAACTCGTAATGGTCCGGTCCCGGCAGCGTCTCCAAAGGGACGCGGAATCTACGGCAGATGCACCTACTCGGATCGCTGGAAGTCTGGGCCGAGGAGATCAAAGAGGGACTCCCCAATCCCGGGTGGCACCACCACATCACCGACGACGAGGGAAATGAGCTGACGATCGACATCGTGCTTGACGGTGAAGAGCTTTCGGCTGAGTAGATGCCTCAGCTCGACCAGCCTGGGTAGCGGCCTTTGACCTCCCACCGCCAGGGCGGCTCCTCTCCCGCCGGGAAGTCATATTGATCGCGACCAGGGAGTGTCTCGAGGGGCACGAGCATCGGGTCGTCCTTGAGTAGGACCGCGGTCCCTGAAGCCGCGTCCACCTCGGCCTGAGTCGCGCGGCGGCGGACGGCTTCCCACCCGATCGTCGGCCGGTAGAGCCAGTAGGTGACCTCGACCCAGCCCTGGTCGCGGCGATGGTCCTCGACCTCGGTGAAGACGGTGGTCCGCCGGCGCGAGGCGGTGAGGTGGGGGCCGGCGGCGACCGCGCAGCTCTCGCTGCGGCAGAGGCGGAAATCGACCGGCGCCAGGGGCAGCCCGGACGGTCCCGGCCTTGCCTCCGGCGGCGGCGCCAGGGCACGGACGAGCCGGGCCAGCGGCCAGCCGTAGGCGGGGACCAGGGGGTGGTGGCGGCAGGCGTCGGGGAGGCGCGGGGCGCAGGCGATCTTCCTCGCGACGGCGCCCGCAAGGGAGCGGCCGGAGTCGACGTCGCCGCCGGCCGCGATCGCCGCGATGCCGACGAGGAGGAGGAGCGCGACAAGCGTCACCAGGCCCGCCTGCTCGACGCTCGCCGCGCCACGCTCGCGGTTCTCGGACCCTTTTCGCATTTGCCGAAGCTAGGCGTCGGCGGCGCGCGGGTTGCGCGCAGGAGGTGACGATTCTGAGCGAGCCTTGCGGGCCGTCTCTGCTTACATATCGAGCATGGAGGGAAGCCCGTTCAACCTCTTTGGCGACCCGGACGAGTTCCGCGCCCGCATGGAGGAGCTATCCGAGCAGATGCAGTCCTCCCAGAAGGTCGCCTGGGCCGACAACGCGATCAAGCTCGCGGTCGAGATGACCGTCGCCTCGATTGCCCGCCTCGAGCTCTCCGGCGGCCCGGACGAGCAGGCCATGCAGGTCCGCGATGCGATCCGCGTCCTCTTCCCCGAGGCCGTGACGCTGGTCCGCGAGGCCCGCGAGGGCCTCTCCTAGCGGCTCCTCAGACGCCAGCCGCTACAGGACTTCGAGTCGCAGCGAGAGGACTCCGCCGCGGCGGAAGGGGAACGCCGCCAGCGTCTCCACCGGCGCCGCCACGAGCAGCACGGGGATTGCGACGACGACGCTGATCAGGGCGTCGAGCCGCCGCTGCCAGGGCTTCTCGGCCGGCGCCGACTCGCCCCGGCCGAGCCGGGCCAGCGCGACGTTGCGGCCGAAGGTGAAGCCGTTGAGGATCGTCTGCCACATCGCCGCGATCCCCCCGCCCGGGGACCAGTGCACCGCCCTCACGACCTGGTCGCGGTTGGCGACGAGACGCCTCACGGCCTCGGCGGTGAACAGGAAGCGGGAGCCGGGCTCGAGGCCTGCCCAGCCGGCGCCGCCGATCCAGGAAGAGAATCCGGCCCTGTTTGCCAGCTTGACCGTCCCTTCCAGGGTGAGGCGATCGAGCTCGTGGAGCGCCGCCTCGGTCCCGCCCGGCTCGCCGACCACGCCGAGGCCGCAGCTCTCGCAGCGGCTGACCGGGCCGGCCAGCCCGGCCCGCTGGTCGATCCAGCCGAAGAGCGGCTCGCCGCAGGCGGGGCAGGGGGGATTGTCGGGACCGGCGCCCGCCTCGAGCGGGACCACCGGCGTCTGCTGCCTCGCGCTCATGCAGGTAGCGTACGCGCCGTGCAGCTCAGCGAGATCATGACCGCCGGGGTCATCACCAGCGCGCCCGACGCGGGCGCCGCCTCGGTGGCACGGCTGATGCGCGACCACCGGGTCGGCTCGGTCGTGATCGTCGACCCGGGCGACTCGCCGGTCGCGATGGTCACCGATCGCGATCTCGCGCTGCGGGTCTTCGCCGAGGGCGTCGACCCGGACTCGCAGGTCGGCGAGGTCGCCTCGCGCCCGCTGGTCAGCGGCGAGTCCGCGATGGAGCTCGACGAGGCCGCGGCGCTGATGGTCCAGCACCGGGTCAGGCGGCTGCCGGTCGTCGATGAGGGCCATCTGGTCGGGATCGTCACCCTCGACGACATCGCCGTGCGGACCGGGAACCTCGAGGTCGCCCAGCGGATGACCGCTGAGGTGATCGAGGGCGCCCTGCCCCAGTTCTACTTCCACGAGCGAGGCTGAGCTTGCAGACGGAAAAGGCGGCGACCCTCGCCAGGGAGAGCCAATGGTCGCGCCGGGCAGGTGTCGCTGCGATCCTCGGGGCCCTGCTGGCGATGGTCGGATTCGTCGTCCTCCAGGCCACGGTCGGGGGCGGCGCCAACTTCGAAGGGCTCGAAGAGGCCCACGACAGCGCCTCGAAGATCTGGCTCGCCGGCATCTCCTCCGGCGTCGGCTACCTGCTCCTGATCGGCCCCCTCTACCTCCTCTTCAAGGCCGCCCAGGCGCGCAGCGAGCGCGTCCGCGCCCAGCTCGTCGGCGTCGTCATCCTCGGCCCGCTGCTGCTCGGCCTCTCCGGGTTCGTGCTCGCCGCCGGAACCCAGGAAGCGGCCGACGAATACGTCAAGGGAACGGCGGAATCGACCCTCACCGTCAAAGAAGCCACAAAGGAATGCAACGAAGAAAGTGACGACAAGGGCGCCAAGCAGTTCGCCGAAGACTACGAAGACCCCCCGAGCCCGGCTGCCGACTGCCGAACGCAGAAGCGTGAGGAAGACAAGGCCTCGAACGCGATCAAGCACGCGAGCGTGATCACCGTCGGCAGCTTCGCCGGCCTCGCCGGCGGCCTCGCCCTCGTCGTCGCCCTCTTCTACACAGGCCTATGGTCGATGCGGACCGGGCTCCTGAGCCGCTTCTGGGGATCGCTGGGGATGGCGGTCGGGGTCGCGGCCCTGATCGGGCTGACCCCGCTTTCGCTGCTCTGGTTCCTCTACCTGGGCGTGTTCCTGCTCGGAGTCATCCCCAACGGCAAACCACCGGCCTGGGCTGCCGGGGAGGCGATCCCCTGGCCGACTCCCGGCGAGCGGGCCGCCGAGTCACTGGCCCCCGCCGAGGGCGGGCTGCCGGAGGGCGACGCCGACATCGGCGACGCCGACCCGGATGCGCCGCCCGACGGCGAGCCCGGCCCCTCGGCGGACGGGCCCGCGGGGCCTCGTCGCAAGCGCAAGCAGCGCGACTGAGCAGCTAGGCGAGAGCCGGCGCGGCCACCGCAGGACCCAGCGGGTTTCCCTCGCTCGGAATGCCCTTGCGGTAGGGGAACCAGCCGCGGAAGTTTCCGCTCCACTCGCTCTCCTTCAACTCGTCCTCGGTGAGCGGCCGCGCCGGGTGCTCGAGCGGCGACATGTGGCCGCTGCCGGCCAGGCGCTCGTAGAGGTCGATGTCGGCCTGGAGGTCGCGCTTGCCGGCGTGGGTCAGGTAGCTGACCCGTGCGCAGCGTCCGACCGAGACCTTGATCAGGTCGTCGAGGGACCCGATTTCCTCGCGGTCCTCGGCGCGGACGAGGGGGAGGTGCCAGCTATCGTGGCCGACCTCCTCGGGCTCGGAGGCGCCGGTCACCTCGCGCATCCGCTCCGCGGTCAGCCTTATCTCCGGCTGCGCGTCGGGATGGCAGCGCAGGTTCCAGAAGTTGTCCCACTCGGTCGCGGTGACGATCACCGTGTGCCACATGAACGGCTCCAGCAGCCGGTTTGCGACCTGCTTGTGGACGTTCAGCCACTCCTCCGGCTGGGCGCGGTCGCGGATCGCGGCTTCGGCCACCTCGAGGGCTCCGAGCAGGTCGTCCCCCTCAGAGAGCTGCTCGGGAACGGTGATCAGCCCAAGAACGCGGCGCACGGCGTCGTCCCGCGCGGCGAGCCACTCGCGCTCGGCGGCGTCCCGCTTCTCGCCTGCGAGGGCGGGGCCCGCCTGCATCCCGGGCTGGTTCGAGCCGAACTCGATCGGGACGTAGGGGTCCTCGAGCACCCGGCGGACCTGTTTGACGATCGGTATCGCCCGCGAGCTGGCCGAGTTCCGTGAGAACACCCGATGGGTGTTGAACTCGGCGAGGACGAAGCGGGGGAAGGTGACCTCGAGCGTCGTCAGCCGGTGCCCCGCGGGGGAGGTCGAGTCGGCGAGGACTTTGGCGTCGAAGGCCATCGGCTCAGCAATCTCCCAATCCGGGCAGACACCAAAAGCGCCGCCGGTTTGTCCTTCGTTGCGGGGTTCTTGTTCTCATCGCGGCGGCGCGGCCATCAGCTCGACCCGGTGGCCGCCGGGGGCGATCGCCTTCGCCCTCGGAGCGCCCCAGTGCTGGCGGCCGATGGTGACCTCGAAGCCCTGCTCGCGCAGCCGCTCGACCGTCCCGTCGAAGTCGGCGACGACGACCGCTGCGTGGCCGTCGGGCGGGACGGTCGGCTGCGCATTGCGTTCGAGGTGGATCTGGGTGCCGCCGTGTTCGACCCAGGTGAACACCTCGGCCAGCGCCGGCGGCGCCTCGACACGCTCGAAGCCGAGCAGCGCCCAGAACTCGACCGAGCGCTCGATGTCCTGCGGGGCCACCTCGAGGGTCACGTGCTGCAGCACCGGTCCAGCATAGGAGAGGGGCGGATGCGGCTCAGAAGAGCAGTGAGGCCAGCGCCGCGGCGACGACGATCGTCGTCGACCAGATCACCGCCTCGGCAGTGATCTCCATGTCGAGGCCGTAGGCGTGGGCGACGACCATCGAGTTGATCCCCGACGGCATCGCCGAGAGCAGCCGGTAGGCGGCCGGGAGCTCGATCAGCGGCGCCGCCAGCAGCATCAGCAGGGCGGGCCCGATCGCCAGCCGGCAGACGAGGGCGAGCCCGACCGGGCGGGTCAGGCGCGGCGGCATCGGCAGTTCGCCGTGTTCGGCGTTCTCGGCCAGGGTGGCGCCGACGGCGAAGAAGCCGATCGGCAGGATCGCGACCACCAGCGCCTGCGAGAGGTCTACCAGCGCGTCGGGGGCGAGCGAGCTCGGCGCCAGCAGCCCGGCGATCGCCGCGTAGAGGGGCGGGTTGCGTGTGAAGAAGGCGGCGAGGCGCTGACGCGGCCCTTCGCCGGCTTTGGTGCCGAAGGCGGCGCCGACCGCGAAGGCGCCGAGCAGCAGGCAGGGACCGGTGACCAGGACGTCGTAGAGCACGGCGGTCGAGAGCTGGTCGTGCCCGAGCAGCGCCACGGTCAGCGGGTAGCCGAGGTAGCCGGTGTTGACGCTGAGCACCGTGCAGACCACGGCGCCGGTCTGCGGCCGGGTCAGCCGCAGGACCCTGCTCGCGACCCACCAGGCGAGCAGCGAGGTCAGCGAGCAGGCGATGAGCCCGAGGACGAGGCCGATCCCATGGGCGACGTCGATCTCCGCTGCGGCGAGGTTGAAGAAGATCACCGGCGGCAGCAGCACGTAGAGCATCAGCACCAGCGCCCGCCGTGCCGCCAGGGCCGCACCCTGCGGCCAGCGCCGCTCCGACCAGACGCCGATCGCGGTTCCCGCCGCAATCGCGACCGCTGTCAAGGCGACGCCCATGCCCGCACCCTCTCAGGGCACGGGGCGCAGGGGCTTGCCGGCCGCCCGGAGCCCTATGAGGCCCGGCCGACTACCCGGACCTGTTCGCCGTCCACCTGAGGGCGCCGGTGTCGCAGTCGAAGGCGGGGTGGTCGCCTTCGATTGGGTCCGAGAGGGCCCGGACGTGCTCGGTGATGCGGATCGTGCCCTTCGCCGGCCCCCTGTTCGGGATCGTCCCCTTTGCCGTGAAGATCCGCCCGAGCCCGTCGTCGTTCACCGCGGAGAACTTGCCCTTTTTTACCCTCATCGAGTCCTCGAATGTGAGCCTGGGATAGGAGGAGCGGCTGTCAGCCGGGTAGTGGACGCTGCCGTCGGTGCAGTGGAAGTAGACGCTGGTCTCCCGCAGTTGCCAGATCATCGGCCCGAAGCCGCTGTCGACCAATTTGAATTCGATGCTCGTCGGGGCGAGGCCGGCGATTCCACCCGCGCTCGGCGCCAGGACGGGCTGGGAGATCCGGCCCTTGTAGTGGGTCGTGCCGGCCGCCGCGAGCTGCGGGAGGGCGAACAAGGCCAGCGCGACCACGAGGGTGGAGAGGGCGAGCAGATGTCGTTTTCCCCGGCCCATCGTCAGGAGTACAGCGCCTCGATTTCGCTCTCGTACTTGCGCTCGATCGGGCGGCGTTTCAGCTTCAGGGTCGGGGTCAGCTCCTCGCCACCCGGCGCCCACTCGCCCGGGATCACCGCGTAGCGCTTGATCTGCTCGACCCGCGAGAGGCGCTCGTTGCCGGCGGCGACCGCGGCGGCGACCTCCTCGACCACGGCCGGGTCCTCCGCCTCGGCGCCTCGGGCCGAGAGCGTTTCGAGGTCGAGGGTGATCAGCGCCACGTTGTAGGGGCGGCGGTCGCCGACCGCGACGACCTGGGCGATCAGCGGCGAGGCCGCCTTCACCTTCGCCTCGATGTTGGCGGGCGACATGTTCTTGCCGGACGCGCCGATGATCAGCTCCTTCTTACGGTCGACGATCCTCAGGTAGCCGGCCTCGTCGAATTCGCCGACGTCGCCGGTCAGCAGCCAGCCGTCGTCGCCGAGCGCCTCGGCGGTCTTCTCGGGCATGTTGCGATAGCCCTTCATCACCTGCGGGCCGCGGACCAGGATCTCCCCGTCCTCGGCCAGCTTCACCTCGGTGCCCGGAATCGGCGGGCCGACCGTCCCGACCCGGATCCGGCCGGGCGGGTTGAGGGTCGCCATCGCGCTGGTCTCCGACATTCCCCAGGTCTCACAGATCTCGATCCCGATCGCGAGGAAGAACTCGAGCACCTCGGGTGGGGTGGGGGCGGCGCCGATCAGGAACGATTCGACTTCGTCGAGCCCGAGCAGCGCGCGGATTTTCGAGAAGACCTTCGCGTCGGCCTCGTCCCATTCGGCCTGCAGCTCGGCGGGGATCGAGCCGCGGCCCTCGCCCTCCTTGTAGGCGGCAACCCAGCGCCGGCCGATCTCCATCGCCCACCCGGCCGCCTCGCGTTTCTCGGCGTCCTGCTCGGCGGCCATCGCGGTCTCCAGGGCCGCCTTCAGTTTCTCCCAGATCCGCGGAACACCGCCCCAGGCCGTCGGCCTGACCTCGATCGAGTAGGCGACCATCTCGCGTGGCTCCGGGCAGCAGTGGACGCAGGTGCCGAAGATCATCTGCCCGTAGTGGATGCCCCAGCGGTCGGCGATGTGCGCGCTGGGCAGGAAGGTGATGCTGCGCCCGCCGGACGCGATCCCGCGCACCGCGTGGCAGCCTTTCCAGACGGCCACCATGTTGGCGTGGGTGAGCTGCACGCCCTTCGGCGGCCCGGTCGTCCCCGAGGTGTAGATCAGGCAGAGGACGTCGTCGGGCTCGACGTCACGCCATGCCGCTTCGAAGTCGAATTCCGGCCCGCCCATCTCCTCGAGCTCGCCGATCGAGATCGTCCCCTCGGGAGCCTCACCGTCGATGACGATCACGTGCTCGAGGGTCTCGACCCGCTCCCTGGCCTCGAGCACCTTCTCGAGGAAGGCACGCTCGGTCACCATCACCCTGTTTCCGGCGTCGGCTACCACGTACTCGACCTGCTCAGGCGAGGAGGTGTTGTAGACGGAGAAGCAGGTGGCGCCGAGATGCATCGCGGCCGTGTCGGTGAGCTGGAAGGCGGGCCGGTTGACGAGCATGAAGCCGACGGTGTCGCCCCTGCCGACACCGAGCGCCGCGAGGCCCGCGGCGCGCTTCTCGACCGTCTCGGCGTACTCAGCCCAGCTCGCCTCGTACTCGCTGTCCTTCAGCCGCAGCGCCGGCTCCTGGCCGCGCTCGGCGGCGGTGATCTGAAACGCCTCGCACATCGTGGTCGCGGACAGCGCCTTCGGTGTCTCGGTCAACTCGGAAGAGGGTGTCTGCACGGGATCCACAGCTGATCCGAGCCTATCGCCGGACGTGCGATTCGCGAACCCCTTAGGAGCCAGGCCGCGGGTCCTGTCGTCAGCGATGCAGACATTTTCCTCGCTCTAGTAAGGAAAATGCACGCAGCGCGGTGGGGATGGCCGCCCAGAGCTCGAGAAGCGCACCAAGGTCGACCGCATGAACCAGCGATCAGCGAACGTCACGATCTGATTCTTCGTGAGCGGCGCTGATGCGAAACGTTGCCGCCATCCCCGGAAGCGAAGCTGAGGAGATGGCGGTTTGTGTCAGCCGAACAACGAGGCGCCGGCGTGCTCGGCGAAGCTGACCAGCGGCTCGGGGATGATCCCGAAGAAGACGACCGCGGCGGCGGCGAGCAGGGCGGGGGCGAGGAGGTAGATGCGGCGGCCGGCGTCGGGGTCGACCGGGTCGGCCTCGGGGGAGGCGCCGGCGATCGCGGGGGTCGCGGCGGGGGCGTCGCCGGGGCGCATCCACATCGCCGCCACCACCCGCAGGTAGTAGGCGAGCGAGATCATCGTCCCGACCGCGATGAAGACCGCGAGCCAGGTGTAGTCGCCTTCGACCAGGGCCTCGATCAGGTAGAGCTTGCCGATGAAGCCCGCCGTCGCCGGCAGCCCCGCCAGCCCCAGCATCGAGATCGTCAGCGGCCAGGCCAGCAGCGGCCGCTCGGCGCCGAGCCCCTCGAACAGCGCGGATGTCGTCCCCGTCAGGGGATCTCGCGCTCGCGGGCGACGATCACGGCGAAGGCGGCGAGGTTCATGAAGGCGTATGTCGCGAGGTAGAAGACGAGCGCGTTGACGCCGGCCTCGGTGGCGACGACGAGGCCGCCGAGGATGTAGCCGGCCTGGGCGACGCCGGAATAGCCGAGCATCCGCTTCAGCGAGTCCTGGCCGAGGGCGCCGACGTTGCCGACGACGATCGAGATCGCGGCGAGGACCGCGAGCGCCGGCTGCCAGTCGTCCACCTGCGGTCCCAGCGCGACGTAGAAGAAGCGGACGAAGACCGCGAATGCCGCCGCCTTGGTCGCCACCGCCATGAACGAGGTGATCGGGGTCGGGGCGCCCTGGTAGACG
Organism: uncultured Solirubrobacterales bacterium; assembly: GCA_963795295.1. Lineage (GTDB taxonomy): Bacteria > Actinomycetota > Thermoleophilia > Solirubrobacterales > 70-9 > VRUE01. The sequence goes on along the minus strand of CAWCHE010000001.1, from coordinate 238,147 downwards.
TCCGGGGTCCACTGGTGGAAGGGGGCGATCGAGGTCTTGAAGGCGAGGCCGACGCCGGCCATCGCGATCCCGATCAGGACCAGCGGGTCGTGGAGCAGGCCGGAGTGGGCGGTGCCCTCGGCGATCCCGCCGAAGTCGGTCGAGCCGCTGCCGCCGTAGAGCAGCGCCATCCCGTAGAGCAGCGTCGCCGAGCCGAGCGAGCCGACGATCAGGTACTTGAGCCCCGACTCGAGCGAGCGCTCGCGCCGCAGGTCGGTCGCGCAGAGGATGTAGAGGGGGATCGAGAGCGTCTCGATCGCGACGAAGAAGCTGACCAGGTTCTGCGCCTGGGTGAGCAGCACCATCCCCAGCACCGAGCCGAGCAGGAGCGCGTGGTACTCGCCCGAGCCCGCCTGCTCGACGGCCGGCTCGCGCAGGGAGAGGAGGACCGTCGCGGCCGCCATCAGGATCGCGATCAGCGAGATCGAGATCGCCAGGTCGTCGAGGCGCAGGGCCCCCGAGACCAGTTCGTCCGAGCCGTCCCACTGCCAGATCAGGAGCCCGGCCGTCGCCGCCAGCGTGGCCAGGGTGAAGATCGGCTGGGTCCGCCGCATCGCCCTGAAGACACCGCTGAGCAGGACGACGCAGATGCCGGCGGTCAGCGCGATGACCGGCGAGAGGCCCGCGTAGTCCATGTCCGGGGCGTTGAATGCGGCGATCATTTCTTCACCGCCAGCGTCGCTTCGACCGGTTCTTCAACCGCCGCGACGCTCTTCTGCACCGAGGCGTCGGTGCGATGCAGGATCAGCTGCGGGTAGAGCGCGAGGCCGAGGATGCAGAGGACGAGCGGGACGAGGACGAGGCCGTCGCGGAGCCCGATCTCCCGCGAGAAGAGGCCGTCGGGCTTACGGTTGTGCATCGTCCGCTGGTAGAGGCGCAGCGCGTAGTAGGCGGACATCGCGACGCCCGAGATCGCGACGAAGGCGAAGACGATCTTCGCGTCGAAGAGGCCGTTGAGGATGTAGAACTCGCCGATGAAGTTGGCCGAGCCCGGCATCGCCAGGGTCGCCAGGGTGACGATCAGGAACAGCGCCGCCAGCACCGGGGCCTTCATCGCCAGCCCGCCCATCTCCCGCAGGTCCTCCGTCCCCGAGCGCTCGACGAGGATCGCGACGATCACGAACAGCGGCGCAACCACCAGGCCGTGGTTGACCATCTGCAGGACCGCCCCGTCGGCCCCGTCGGCGCTGAGGGCGAAGATCCCGGCGGTGATGAAGCCGAGCTGGGCGACGGAGGAGTAACCGGCGACCAGGCGGATGTTGGTCTGGGTGAAGGCCATCACCGAGCCGTAGAGGATCGAGGCCAGCGCGACCACCAGGATCACCTCCTGGAATTCGACCGTCGCGTCGGGGAAGAGCGGCAGCACCACCCGCAGGAATCCGTAGGCGCCGACCTTGGCGAGCACGCCGGAGAAGACGATCAGCGCCGGCAGCGGCGCCGCCCGGTAGGCGTCGGGCATCCAGCCGTGCAGGAGGAAGGCGGGCATCTTGACCAGGAAGGCGGCGGCGAAGAACCAGAAGATCCAGCGCTGGCTGCCCTCCGCCAGCGGGTGTTCGGAGAGCGCCGCGATCGAGAAGGTGATGTGGCCGCCGTCGGCGGCGATCACCGCGGTCGCGATCGCCCCGACCAGCATCAAGAGCGAGCCGATCAGGGTGTAGACGATCATCTTCAGCGTCGCCGCCGAGGCGGTCGGGCCGTCCTTGCGATCGCTCCCCCAGGCCCCGAAGAGGAAGTAGAACGGGACCAGCATCAGGTCGAAGAAGAGGACGAAGAGGAGCAGGTCCTGGGCGATGAAGGCGCCCAGCGTCGCGGTCTCGCCGATCAGCATCATCAGGAAGAAGAGGTGTGGTTTCTCCTGTTCGCGGAAGGCGGCGAAGGCGGTGCCCGCGGTCCACAGCACCGCGGTGAGGAGGATGAGGAAGACGTTGAGGCCGTCGATCCCGAGGCTGTAGTCGACCCCGAGGCCCGAGATCCAGGTCACGTCGACCGTGTCCTGGAGCCCGCTCGCGCTCGAGTCGAAGCCGGCCAGCAGGGAGATCGCGATCCCGAGCGTGACCGCCGCCCCCAGGGTCGCCCACCAGCCGGTCCACCTCTTCGGCAGGAAGAGGCCGATCAGGCCGAAGGCGAGGGGTGTCCAGAGCAGTGAGTTGATCATGAGCTGGTGAGCAGGAAGTAGAGGGCGAGACCGGCGAAGCCGCCGATCAGGAGGAGCGCGTAGCTGCGGACGAAGCCGCTCTGGATCGCGCGGACGACGCCGCCGGCGCCGCCGACGGCCTCGCGCGTCCCGGTGACAAGGCCGTCGACGACGACCCGCTCGAAGGTGTGGTTGGCGAAGCGGCCGATCGCGAGCGCCGGGCGGACGATGAGGAAGTCGATCGCCTCGTCGAAGTACCACTTGTTGGAGAGGAAGGTGTGCAGCCAGCCGAAGCGGCGAATCAGCATCGCCGGCGTCTCCGGGCGCAGGATGTAGAGCCAGTAGGCGATCCCGATCCCGGCCAGCGAGATCACCGCCCCGATCCCCAGGCCGACCCAGGCGGCGCCGACCGAGGGCTCGATCGCGCTCAGCGGCGAGTCGGCGAAGACCGGGTCGAGGAAGTTGGTGATCGTCGAGTCGATCCCCGGGACCTGGACCAGCCCCGCGAAGAGCGCGAGGAAGGCGAGCACGCCCATCGCGATCTTCATCGGCGGCGACTGCTCGGCGATGTGGTGTTCGGCGCCCGGGAAGCCGACCTCTGTGTCCTCCTCCTCGCCGGTCGCCGGGTTGCGAGGGGTCTCGTGGGCGAGGTGGCCGGTGTCGATCAGCTCCTGGGCCTCCTTGCACGGCTTGCCGGGGAGGACCCGGAAGATCAGCCTGAAGGTGTAGATCGCGGTCAGAAGGGCGCCGACGTAGCCGAGGATCTGGAAGATGTCGTACATCCCCCCGCGGGCGTGCGCGTAGGCGAGGATCTCGTCCTTGGAGAAGAAGCCCGACGTGCCGGGGAAGGCGGCGAGGGCCAGGCCGCCGCAGACGAAGGTGATCGAGGTGAATCGCATCGCCTTCCCGAAGCCGCTCATTTCGTCGATGTTCTGCTTGTTCGCCATCGCCGAGATGATCGATCCGGCGGCCATGAAGAGCAGCGCCTTGAAGAAGGCGTGGGTCATCAGGTGGAACATCCCGGCCGAGTAGGCGCCGATCGAGACGCCCATGATCATGTAGCCGATCTGGCTCATCGTCGAGTAGGCGATCGCCCGCTTCAGGTCGGTCATCACCAGCGCGATCGTCCCCGCCACCAGCAGCGTCGCCAGGCCGACGAAGGCGGCGACGTCGGCCGCGGTCGGCGCGAGCACGAAGAGCGGGTGGGTGCGGGCGATCAGGTAGACGCCGGCGGTGACCATCGTCGCCGCGTGAATCAGCGAGGAGACCGGGGTCGGGCCCTCCATCGCGTCGGGCAGCCAGGTGTGGAAGGGAAGCTGCGCCGACTTGGCGAAGGCGCCGACGAGGAGCAGCAGGCAGATCGCGGTCACCGTCCACTCGTTGGTGTGGAAGACCTGCGGCGCCTTTTCGAACACTTCGCCGAATTCGAAGCTGCCGATTTCGCGGAAGATCAGGAAGGCGGCGAGGACCAGGCCGATGTCGCCGACGACGTTGATCACGAACGCCTTCATCCCGGCGCGGGTCGCGGTCGTGCGCCGATACCAGTAGCTGATCAGGGCGTAGGAGGCGAAGCCGACGAAGGCCCAGCCGACGATCAGGAGGACGAAGTTGCCGGCGAGGACCAGCAGCAGCATCGAGAAGACGAAGAAGTTGAGGTAGCTGAAGAAGCGGTGGTAGCCCTGGTCGGACTTCATGTACCCGAACGAGTAGAGGTGGATCAGGGTCGAGACCCCGGTCACGATCAGGACCATGAAGACCGAGAGCGGGTCGACGAGGATGCCGAGCTTGATGTCGAGCCCGGCCGCGCTCGCGTAGGTCCAGAGCGAGGAGGCGTGGTGGCGCGCCTCGGGGTCTTCGCCGAGCAGGCAGACCAGGGCGCCGATCCCGCAGACGAAGGCGAGGCCGATCGCGGCGGTGCCGATCACACCCGCGGCGCGGGCCGGGATCATTTTGAAGCTGAGCCCGATCGTGATCGAGCCGAGCAGCGGGAAGCAGCAGGACCAGCCAGGCCCAGGTTGTTGCGCTCACCCCTTCAGCTCCCGCAGCTCATCGACGTCGAGCGGCAGCCTGCGGCGGAAGATCGCGACGATCAGGCCGAGCCCGACGACGACCTCGCAGGCGGCGACGACCATGACGACGATCGCGAACACCTGCCCCTGCTGGTTGCCGACCATCCGGCTGAAGGCGACCAGCGCCAGGTTGCCGGCGTTCAACATCAGCTCCAAGCAGAGGAGAATCACGATGGGACTGCGGCGGAGAAGTATCCCCATCGCCCCAATCGCGAACAGCAAGCTCGACAAGACGACGTACCACTCGACGCTCATGACGCGGCCCCACTGATCCGGGAGGAGTCCGGTACCCCCTCCGAACGTTTTGCGGAGTCGGCCCCGCCGCCGTTCTCGGACGGGCGGGCCTCAGCCGGCCGATCTCCGAGTGAGGAGGGGGTACCGGACTCCTCCCGTTTGCCGGCGAGGACGACGGCGCCGACAGCGGCAAGTAGCAGCAAGATCGAGGAGGCCTCGAATGGGAGCATGAAATGTTCGAGCAGGATGTGGCCGATCGCGGCCGGGTCGCCGAAGCCGGTGCTGACGTCGGGGCCGTCGGTGTCGAGGGCGGTGAGGGCGGAGCCGAGGACGGCGATCGAGAGCTCGACGAAGAGGGCCGCGCCGAGCAGCGGCGCCAGCAGCCGCTGGCCGGGGATCGGCTCCCAGGCCGACTCGCCCTCGCCGCCGACGTAGGCCGAGACGAAGACGTAGAGGACCATCACCGCGCCGGCGTAGACGACGACCTGGGCGGCGGCGACGAAGGCGGCCGTCAGCAGCAGGAAGAGGACGGCGAGCGAGAAGAGGTGGACGATCAGCGCCAGCACTCCGTAGAAGGGGTTGCGCATCGCGACGACGCCGATCGCGCCGCCGAGGGCGCCGATCGCGGCGGCGAAGAAGAGCACCGCTTCCATCACTCGCCCTCGCTTTTCAGCGGCGTCCGCTCGATCGGCTCGGCGAGCAGCATCTCCTTGGTGAAGATCAGGTTCTCGCGGTCGTAATCGGCCATCTCGTAGTCGTGGCCCATCGTGATCGCGTCGAACGGGCAGGCGATCTCGCAGTAGCCGCAGAAGATGCAGCGCGAGAGGTTGATCTCGTAGACCGCGGCGTAGCGCTCGCCGGCGGAGACCCGTTCGCCGGGGATGTTCTCGGCGGCGACGACCCGGATGCAGTCGGCCGGGCAGGCGGCGGCGCAGAGCGAGCAGCCGACGCATTTCTCGAGCCCGGTGTCCTCGAACTTGTGGAGTTTGTGGCGGCCGCGGAAGCGCGGATAGACCGGGGTCTTCTCCTCGGGGTACTGGATCGTCATCGGCCCCTCGATCAGCCTCGCCATCGTCGTCTTCAACCCGCGCAGCGTCTCGCCGAAGGCGCGGTAGGCGCCACCGGCGCCGCCCGGCTCGGGGCCGCGCTGGACGACGACCAGGTCCTCGTCCTTGAGGTAGGGGAACTCGCCGCTCACGTCACCACCACCAGGACCGCGGTGACCAGCACGTTCAGCGTCGCCAGCGGCAGCAGCACCTTCCAGCCGAAGCTCATCAGCTGGTCGTAGCGCAGGCGCGGCAGCGTCGCCCGCACCCAGATGAAGAGGAAGACGAGGGCGAAGATCTTCAGCAGCATCCAGATCGGGTCGAGGAAGCTGGGGCCGGGGCCCATCCAGCCGCCGAGGAACATCGCCGCCGCGACGCCGCTGACGACGATGATCTCCAGGTACTCGACCATCAGGAAGCTGCCGAACCGCATGCCGCCGTACTCGGTCATGAAGCCCTGGACGAGTTCGGCGTCGGCCTCGGGCATGTCGAACGGGGTGCGGTTGGTCTCGGCGAAGCCGGCCAGCATGAAGATCAGGAAGCCGACGAACTGCGGCACGATGTACCAGAGCTGGCCCTGCGCGTGGACGATGTCGACGAGCGAGAGCGAGCCGCCCATCATGATCACGCCGAGCAGCGCCAGGCCCATCGAGACCTCGTAGGAGATCAGCTGCGCGGCGCCGCGCATCGCGCCCAGGAGGCTGTATTTCGATCCCGAGGACCAGCCGCCGAGGAGCAGGCCGTAGAAGCCGATCGAGCCGACCGCGAAGAAGTAGAGGATCCCGATCGGGACGTCGATCCCGTAGAGGCCGACGCCGTCCTGGACGTCGCCCCAGGGGATGATCGCCAGCGCCATCACCGCGGAGAGGACCGGCAGCAACGGCCCCAGCACGTAGAGCATCGGCACCGCGTTGGCCGGGCGGAAGCCCTGCTTGCTGATCAGTTTGAAGAGGTCGGCGAGCGGCTGCAGCAGCCCGAAGGGGCCGACCCGGTTGGGCCCGTAGCGGTGCTGGAAGCGGCCGATCAGCTTGCGCTCGACGACCGTCATCACCGGCACGATCCCGAAGATCACGGCGAAGATCACGATCGACTTGACGATCATGATCCAGGTCGCTTCGACGAACTGCGTGTCGGCGAAGCTGATCACTCGCCGACCTTCTCGATGCTTGACCTCGACGGGCCCGCCGTTGAGAAGGGCGTTGGCGTTGCTCTCCTTGGTCGCCCTCGATCAAGAACACGGTCCCGTCCGCGATCCGTTCCTTGATGTCGACGGCGGCGACGACGCTGCTCCCGTTCTGCCCGACCTTGACCCTGTCCCCGATCTTCAGGCCCAGGCGCTCGGCGTCCGCCACCGACATCTCGACCCTCTGCTTCGGCTCGAGGAACCTGAGCGGCGGATTGAGCTCGGTAATAGCTCCCGACCCAAAGGTCCCTGTACGTCCCGAGCCTGAACGAGGACGTCCGGTACCCCCTCCGAACGTTTGCGGAGTCGGCCGCGTCCGCCGTCCTCGGACGGCCGCCAGTCTCCGCGGGCCGACTCCGCACGTGCGGAGGGGGTCGCCGGCGTGCCTCGTCCCCGACCGCGGGCGCAGAGACGCCGCCGGGCGGTCCTGCCATCGGATTCCACGGCCTCCGATTTCGGCGTCGGTGAGGCCCGAGTAGATCGGGGCCGCGTCACAAAGAGCGGCGAACGCGGACGGTTGGGAGGAGATACCCGTGTCCAGGCCGAGAGCGAGCGATAGCTCCGCGAGGACCCCCCAGTTCGGGCGGATCTCTCCGGGGCGAGCGGCAGATGGGCGGACGCGCTGCAGGCGGCCGTCGGGGTGGCGTGACGGTGCCGTCCTTCTCGGCGTGGGTCTCCAGCGGGAAGACGACGTCGGCCGTCGGCAGTCGTCGCGTTCTCGAAGGTGCTGAAGACGACCAGGTGGTCGGCGGCCTGGCAGCGCTGACCGCCAAGCCTGCGGTGTCGGGAAAGTCGCGGATCGGGTCGACTCCGAAGAGGAGGAGGGACTCGATCTCGCCGGAGATCAAGCCCGGCCCGGATCTCCTCGGTCGCCCTGCCGCCCTCGGTCTCGGTCAGGCCCGGGCCGGCGTCCGGCAGGCAGCCGGCCTCGCGCAGGCCGCGGGCGTTGGCGAGCTCGGGGACTTCGAGCAGCCCGGCGCCGTCGGCGTCGGCGACCCCGAGCGCATCCGCCAGCTCGAGGAGGGCCGGCCCCGCGGCCCCGTCGTCGCGCAGCATCCGCTCGCCCCAGATGACGACGACCGGGGTCGGCTCCTCGCCGCCTATGCCGGCGTCGCGCAGGGCGCCCGCGAGAGGGGAGGCGACGTTCTCGGCGCCGCCGATCGCGTCCTTCAACTCGGTCAGGAAGTGGGAGGCCTCGCCCGGCGCGTAGCGGGCGATCGCCTCGGCGCCGCCGTCGAGCGGGGTCGGGCGCTCGGTGGCGACCGCCAGCCGAGCGCCGTTGCGGCGCATCGCCTTGCGGATCCGCAGGTCGAGGATCGGGCTGCTGTGCAGCGGGTCGGTGCCGAGCACGAGGATCACGTCGGCCTCGTCGATGTCGCCGACCCTGGCAGTGAGCTCCGGCTGGGCGAGCCGCACCTGCTCCCCGCGCCCGGCTCCGCGCGAGACACGCGAGTCGACGTGGGGGGAGCCGAGCGCCTCGCGGACGATCCGCTGGACGAGGTAGCCCTCCTCGTTCGAGGCGTCGCCGACGATCGCCGCGACCTTGCCCTCGCCGTGCGGCCTTCAGGCCCGCCGGCCGCTTTCTCGATCGCCGTCCTGCCACTCGGTCGCGCCGCCGCTCTTGAGCCGCGGCTCGCTGACCCGCTCCTCGGAGCCGAACATCTCGAAGCCGTAGCGGCCGCGGTCGCAGAGCCAGCCGTCGTCGACGTCCGGGTTGTCGCGGGCGATCACCCGTTTGACCTGCTCGTCGCGGACCGTGAAGCTGACGTTGCACTGGCTCGGGCAGAGCGTGCAGACCGAGCCGGCCTGCTCGATGTCCCAGGGCCGGGCGCGGAAGCGGTAGGTGTAGCTGGTCAGCGCCCCGACCGGGCAGAGGTCGGTGATGTTGCCGTGGAAGGGCGCGATGTAGGGGCGGTCGTCGAAGGTGCCGACGAAGGTGCGATCGCCGCGCTCGAGAAGCTGAAGCTGCTCGTCCTCGGCGACCTCCTGGCTGAAGCGCACGCAGCGGTAGCAGAGGATGCAGCGCTCGCGGTCGATCGCGACCAGCGGCGAGAGCTGGATCGGCTTCTCGAAGTGGCGCTTGGGGTCGGTCATCCGGCTCTTGCCCGGGCCCCAGCCCATCGAGATGTCCTGCAGCGGGCACTCGCCGCCTTTGTCGCAGACGGGGCAGTCGAGCGGGTGGTTGACGAGCAGGAACTCGACGACCGCGCTCTGCGCGTGTTTGACCTGCGTCGGTGCGGGTGTGGACGACCATCCCGTCGCGGACCGGGGTCGAGCAGGAGGTCTGCAGTTTCGGGATCCCCTCGACCTCGACCAGGCACATGCGGCAGGCGCCGACCGGCTCGCCGAGCTTCGGCTCGTAACAGAAGACCGGGATCTCGACGTCGCCCTGCGGGCCGCGTCGTGGAGCATCTCGCCCTCGGTCGCGCTCACCTCGCGCCCGTCGATGATCAGGGTGACCTCCTTGCCACTCACGTCGACGGCCCCCAAGGTCACCGGCGCGCCTTGGACGACGCCGATGCGGTCGACGTCGCCGCGCCCGCGGCCATCACTTCCTCGAACTCGTGGCGGAACTTGCGGACCATCGCGCCGACCGGCATCGCCATCGAGTCGCCGAGCACGCAGAGGCAGTGGCCGATGATGTTCTCCTGGACCGAGGCGACGATGTCGAGGTCCATCGGCGTCGCCTCGCCGCGCACCACCCGTTCGAGCATCTTCACCGTCCAGTTGGTCCCCTCGCGGCAGGGCGTGCACTTGCCGCAGGACTCGTGGTGGTAGAAGCGCGCCGTGCGCAGCGCCATGTGCGGGATCGAGACGCGGTCGTCGGCGACGATCACCGAGCCCGAGCCGAGCATCGAGCCCGCCTCGGCCATCGCCTCGAAGCTGTAGGGCAGGTCGAGCGCCTTCCTCGGCCTTGAGGACCGGGGAGGAGGAGCCGCCCGGATAGAAGGCCTTGACCTCGTGGCCCTCCTCGGGGCCGCCGGCGAGGTCGTAGATCAGCTCGCGGGTCGGGATCCCCAGCTCGACCTCGTAGTTGCCCGGCCGCCGCACGCAGCCGGAGACCGAGACGACCTTGGTGCCCGGCGACTGCTCGGTCCCGTAGCCCTTGAACCAATCGGCGCCGTTGCCGACGATCCGCGGCACGTTGGAGAGGGTCTCGACGTTGTTGATCAGCGTCGGCCCGCCGTAGAGGCCCTGGACGGCGGGGAAGGGAGGCTTCAAGCGCGGGTTGCCGCGCTTGCCCTCGAGCGCGTCGAGCAGCGCCGTCTCCTCGCCGCAGATGTAGGCGCCGGCGCCGCGGTGGACGACCAGCTCGAGGTCGCGGTGGGTGCCGAGGATGTCCTTGCCGAGGTAGCCCGCCTCATAGGCCTCGGCGACCGCGGCGTCGAGGATGTCGGCCTGCGAGTCGTACTCGCCGCGGATGAAGATGAAGGCGTGGCCGGCGTCGGCGGCGAGCGCCGCGATCGCGATCCCCTCGATCAGCTGGTGCGGGTTGCGCTGCATCAGCTCGCGGTCCTTGAAGGCGCCCGGCTCGGACTCGTCGGCGTTGCAGCAGAGGTACTTCGCCATTTCGCCGCGCGGCAGGAAGGAGGCCTTTTTGCCCATCGAGAAGCCGGCGCCGCCGCGTCCCCGCAGCCCCGACTCTTCGAGCTCTTTGAGGATCTCGTCGGCCTCCATCTCGCGGTAGGCCTTCTTCAGGGTCGCGTAGCCGCCGTAGCCTTGTATCCGTCGAGGGTCCGCAGCTCCGGGTCCTCGGCGTCTCGAGCAGGACCCGCGTCTCAGGCATCGGGCGCGTCTCCCGCCAGCGGCCGCTTCTCCAGCGCCTTCTCGGGCAGCACCTCGCCGCCGGCCAGCAGCTGCTCGATCGCAGTCGCCGCCTCCGCCGTCTCGAGCGGGCCGAAGTAGCGCTCGTCGATCGAGGCCATCGGCGCGATGTCGCAGGCGCCGAGGCACTCGAAGCCGGTCACGAACAGGTCCTCGCCTGCCCTCGGCCGCGGCGCGGAAGGCGTCGAGCAGCTCGTCGCCGCCGCGCATCCAGCAGCTGATGTTGGTGCAGACGGCGACCTTGTGGCTGCCCACCGGCTCGGTGTGGAGAAGGTCGTAGAAGGTGGCGACCGACTCCAGGTAGGCGGGGGTGACGCGCATCACCGCGGCGGCCTGGCGGATCCCCTCGGGGGTGCACCAGCCGTAGCGCCGCTGGACCGCCCAGAGCGCCGGGATCGAGGCCGATTTGCGATCCGGGTAGCGGCCCATCAGCTCCTCGATCTGCTCCTTCATCTCCGGCGGGCAATCGACTTCGTGGAGCTCGGGGATCGCCTCCGGGGAGCGGTCCGGCGTGCGGCCCGAGGTCAGCGCCGCGTCGACCGGCAGGCCGCCGTTGCCCGTTCTGCGGGCTCATCGGTCCACTCCCCCGAGGATCGGGTCGAGCATGCCGAGGCTGCAGATCATGTCGGCGACGTAGCTGTCGAGCGCCATGTCCCGGAAGGCCTGCAGGTTGACGAACGAGGGGTCGCGGATGTGGACCCGGGCCGGCTTCGAAGAGCCGTCGGCGAGGACGAAGCAGCCGAGCTCCCCGCGCGGGCTCTCGATCGCGTAGTAGACCTCGCCGGGCCCGACCCGGTAGCCCTCGGTGACGAGCTTGAAGTGGTGGATCAGCGACTCCATCGAGGTCGAGAGCTCCGAGCGCGGCGGCAGCACGTACTTGCGGTCGTCGGCGATGAACGGGCCGTCCGGCAGCGCCTCGAGCGCCTGCCCGATGATCCGACTCGACTCGACCATCTCCGCCACCCGCACCCGGTAGCGGTCGTAGTTGTCGCCGACCGTCCCGACCGGGATCTTGAAGTCCATCTCCGGGTAGGCGAGGTAGTCGAAGGCCTTGCGCAGGTCCCAGGGCTCGCCGGCGGCGCGCAGCAGCGGCCCGGTGACGCCGAGCTCGAGCAGGCGCTCGCGGGAGACGATGCCGACCCCCTTGGTCCGCGAGAGGAAGACCTCGTTGCGGTCGAGCAGCGCCTGGTACTGGCCGACCCGGATCGGCATTTCCTCGACGAACTCGCGCAGCTTCTTCTCGAACCCGAGCGGGATGTCCTCGATCACGCCGCCGACCTGGAAGTAGCGGGTGTGCATCCGCTGCCCGGTCGCCATCTCGAAGAGGTCGAGGATCTTGTCGCGCTCGCGGAAGCAGTACCAGAGCATCGAGACCGCGCCGAGGTCGAGCGCCGTCGTCCCCAGCCAGACGAGGTGCGAGTGGATCCGGTTGAGCTCGAGGAAGATCGTCCGCAGGTACTTGGCGCGGGGCGGGATCTCGAGGCCGACCAGCCGCTCGACGGCGCCGCAGAAGGCCTCCATCTGGAAGAAGTAGGAGACGTAGTCCATGCGCTCGACGAAGGGGATGACCTTCCAGTAGCTCTTGTCCTCGCAGGACTTTTCGATCCCCGTGTGGACGTAGCCGATCACCGGCTTCAGGTCGCGCACGACCTCGCCCTCGAGGTCGACGACGAGCCGCAGCACCCCGTGGGTCGCCGGGTGGTGCGGCCCGATGTTGACCGTCATCACCTCCGAGGTCAGGTCCTCGGTCAGCTCAACCATTTCGCCGCTCGTTGTAGGTGAAGGTGACGGGCTCGCCGCCGATCGGGAAATCGCGCCGCTGGGGCCAGCCGACGTAGTCGTCGGGCATCAGGATCCGGGTCATGTCCGGATGTCCGCTGAAGACGATCCCGAAGAAGTCGTAGACCTCGCGCTCCTGAAAGTCGGCGGTGGGGAACAACTCAACGCATGAGTCAATGGTCGGAAGGTCAGCGGCCGCGGGGCCCGTCACGGCCTCGGGGGGGCCTGCGGGCGGGGGCTTCGCCTCCGTTCTCGACCCCCCCGAGTCCGTGCCACCCGCGGACGAAGGGTCTCCCAACATCGCCTTGACCCTGACCCGCTCAACACGGTCGCGATTCAGGAGCTCGTAGTGGATCCCGAAGCGTGGTTCTGCCGGGAGGTAGTCGGCGGCGTGGAGGGAGGAGAGGAAGCGGTAGCCCTGGCCCGGCGCGTCGCGCAGCCAGCCCAGCACCGCCAGGATCTGCTCGGGGTCGACGACGAGGGCCGGCTGGCCGCGGTCGAAGCTGGTGTCGAGGACGGCCCCGGGGTTGTCCTGCTCGATCTCGCCCCGGATCAGCTCCAATCCAGGAGCGTCAGGCACGGATCAGCTCTCTGGCGGCCTCGTAGGCCTCGACCGCCTCGGGGCTCGGCGTGCTGCGCGGGCCGCCGCGAGCCCACTCCTCGGTGCCGCCGGCGTCGTAGCGGGCCCGCCACCCCTGATCGGGGCTGCCCATGATCTTGCGCTGCAGCTTGGTGAATCCGTAGAGGACCGCCTCCGGCCGTGGCGGGCAGCCGGGGATGTGGAGGTCGATCGGCATGAACTTGTCGGCCCCCTGGACCACCGCGTAGTTGGAGAACATGCCGCCGCTGGAGGAGCAGGCGCCCATCGAGATCGCCCATTTCGGCTCCAGCATCTGGTCGTAGAGGCGGCGGACGACCGGCGCCATTTTCGTCGAGACCCGGCCCGAGAGGATGATCAGGTCGGCCTGGCGGGGGGAGGCGCGCAGCGCCTCGGCGCCGAAGCGGGCGAGGTCGTAGCGGGGCGACCCGACGATCGCGATCGGTGCCTCGATCGCGCAGCAGGCGAGGCCGAAGGTGAGCGGGAAGCAGGAGTTGGCCCGGCCCCAGTTGAGCAGCTTCTCGAAGTTGGTCATCACGACCTTCTCCTCGACGAAGCGCTCGAGCTCCTCCCCCTCGAGGTCGCCTCGCAGCATGTCGCGGGCGCGCAGCTGCCGGTCCCGCATCGTCTGGCGCTCTACTTCCAATTCAGCGCACCCTTCCGCCACACGTAGACGAAGGCGACCATCAGGAGGACGACGAAGGTGATCAGCTCGCCGAGGACGAAGACGCTGTCGGCGCCCCGCATGATCACCCCCACCGGATAGAGGAAGACCACCTCGATGTCGAAGAGGATGAACAGCATCGCGATCAGGTAGAAGCTGACGCCGAAGCGGAGGTTGCGGGCCGGCTCGACCGGGATTCCCGACTCGTACGGCTCACCCTGGCGCTGCTCGGCCGCGGTCTTGCCCCGCGAGCGTTCCGGGCCGATCACGTGGTTGAGCATCACCAGGGCAAAGCCCACGGCGAGGCCGAGGAAGGCGAAGACCAGGATCGGGAGGTAACTCTTGAGCACCGGGAGCCTCCGTTATACACCCACCTTGTGACAGGTTGCTACATAGTGATTTTCCGCATCAGGAAGCCGAATCCCGACCCTTCTGGGAGGAAATAGACGATGGTCGCGGTGCACGTGGTCGTCGGCTGCGCCCTGATCGTCCTCAACCTGCTCGCCTTCGTCATCGGCGGTGTCGCCTGGTACCGCGACCGCTCCTCGGTCCGCTTCTGGTACCTGCTGCGCTCAGCCCAGGTCGCGGTCTTCCTCCAGGCCCTGCTCGGCGGCCTCCTCGTCTTCTTCGGGCACCGCCAGGACGACGATCTCCACTACCTCTACGGGATCCTTCCGCTCGTCGTCTCCTTCCTCGCCGAGGGAGCCCGGGCAGGCGCCGCCGAGCGCGAGCTGCGCGACATCGAGATCGAGACGCTGCCCGAGGAGGGCCAGCAGGCCGTCGCCCTCGCGATCGTCCGCCGCGAGATGGGGATCATGGCCGTCAGCTGCGGCGTCATCTTCTTCCTCGCCCTCCGCGCCGCCGGCACCAGCGGCGCCTTCTAGCCTGGGCGGCGGTCCTGAGCGATCTGGATCACGGCGAGGATCGCGAACAGCGTGCCGGTCGCCAGGTGGAAGTAGGCGTCGGAGTGGTTGTTGGGGAAGGTGAACACGTAGGCGGGCTGCTGGTCGAACAGCGCCCAGATCCCGGTCGCATACAGCGCGCCGGCGATGTAGATCGAGTAGTAGAGGGCCCACTTCGGCCGCAGCGCGAAGTAGTAGGCCGGCAGGAAGAGCAGGTAGCCGGACAGCGCGTGGACTCCGTTGAAGTCGACTCCGAGGACCTGCTTGGTGACCGCGCCGTCGCCGAAGTCGATGCTCGGCTCGGCGATCAGCCCCGCGGTCGCCCAGAGAAGCTGCAGCGTCGCCAGGATCACCAGCCCCCATTGGGCGAAGGTCCAGGAATCCCGGCGCGGTGCGGTTGCCGCCTCCATCGGGCGGAAGCCTAGTCCGCTGCGGCGGCGCGGGGCGAGCCGAGGGCGGCCGCCTCCAGGACCGCGTCGCGGAACCCTTCGGGGCGGTCGAAGTGGACCGCGTGGGCGGCGCCGGGTATCTCGATCACGCGGGCCGCGGGAATGCGGCGCTTCAGGTAGCGGTTCACCTTGGCGAAGGTCGGCTCCGAGGCGCCGCCGCCGATCAGCGTCACCGGGCAGGAGATCGTGGCGAGCGACCCGCGGCTCGGATACGGATGACGGAGGTGGTCGGTCTCGGCGACGGTCGCCTCCGCGCTCGCCAGCATCGACTCCCGCCACTCGGCGGGGAAGCGGTCGAACTGTGAGTCCTTCCTGCCGCGATAGGCGAGTGCGAAGTCGAAGACCTCCTGCGCGGCCCGGCGGTCGTCGCGCCGGACCCGTCGCGCGAATTCGCACCTCAACCCGAACCGGTTCAGCGCCCAGGTGTTGTTGAGCGGCAGGTGGATGCCCGCCTCCTCGAGGACCAGCGAGGAGACCAGCTCGGGTCGTTCGATCGCGAGGCCTGCGGCGACCACGCCGCCGCCGCTCCAGCCGACAACCGTCGCCGGCGAGGCGTCGAGCTCCTCGAGCAGCGCGGCGGCGTCGGCGACGTGCTCGCGCATCCGCTTCGCCGGCGGCCCGGGCGAGCGCCCGAAGCCGCGCCGGTCGTAGGCGATCACCCGGTGGGTCGCCGCCAGGTCGTCGGCGCTGCGCCCCCAGATCCGCGTGTTGGCGCCGTTGCCGTGGATCAGGAGGATCGGATCGCCCGAGCCCTCCACCTCTCGGTAGAGCTGTGTCGTGGTCACCGCGAGATCCGGAAGACCGGGTGGTCGGGGGCGATCCGCAGCAGCTCCTCCTCCGGCGCGTCGGAGTCGACGCCGCCGAAGAAGGCACCCGTCTCCCAGCTCCACTTCTCCAGGTAGGCGCGCAGCAGCTCCGGCTTCTCCTCGTCGCGCAGCTCGGCGGCCTCGAAATCCTCCCCGCTGCGGCCGAGGAGCAGCCGCCCGCCGCCGCTGACCCGCATGTTGCGCACCCACTGGGTGTGCCCGCGCGGCGCCACCAGATAGCGGTCGCCCTCGAACTCGAGCAGGTTGACCGGCGTGCGCCGCCACTCGCCGCTCTTGCGCCCCTTCACTTCCAGGACCCGGGAGCCGGCGAGGCTGATCCCGAGCCGGGTCGCGACCGCGACGAGGCGGTTGAAGACGTGCTTCGTGAACCAGCCCGGCTCCTTGAAGTGTCGCTCGCTCGAGCCCATCGGCTCAGTCTCGCACCGATAGGCTGGCGCGATGCTCGATCACGTCGGAATCGAGGTCAGCGAGTACGAGCGCAGCAAGGCCTTCTACGAAGCGGCGCTGGAGCCGCTCGGGATCGGCCTCCTGATGGAGTTCGACGGCGCCGGCGCCGGTTTCGGCAAGGACATGGGCCACGGCCCGAAGCCGTTCTTCTGGGTCATGGCCCGCGGCCGCCCGCCGGTCAGCGGCGCCCACGTCGCCTTCGGTGTGCGCACCACCGAGGAGGTGGACGCGTTCCATGCCGCCGCCCTCGGCGCCGGCGGCACCGACAACGGCGCTCCCGGCCCCCGCCCGATCTACCACCCCGGCTACTACGGCGCCTTCATCCTCGACCCCGACGGCAACAATGTCGAGGCCGTCTGTCACACGGCGCCCCCCGAGAGCTGAGACCTCAGCCCTCGGGGCCGTCCTCGCGGTGGGGATCCCCTACTTCGGGAATATGCGGTCTGCCGGTCCCGGGTCGCCGAGCGAGTCGAAGGCGACCAGCCTGCCCTCTCCGTTGTAGGTGAGGACGTCGGCGTCCTCCCAGGACTCGCCCTCGGCGGTCACCGTGGTCAGGACGACGACCTTGTCGCCATCGGCGATGAAGTCATGGGGATTGGTGCTGAACTCTTTGCTCGCCAGCTGCCCCCACATCTCACCGACCTCCTGCTTACCGGTGTGCGTGCCGGTCAGTGCGTTGTCGCCTCGCGACCTCCAGGTGATCGAGTCGTCGATCTTCGCCATCGCGCCCTCGGCGTCGCCGGCACTGAACGCCTGGTAGGCGGCTTCGGCCGTCTGCTTGTTCTCCTGAGCTCCCATGTGATCCCTTTCCGTAAATTCGGATGGAATTTCGACACTAACCGCGTCGAAAAAGGGACGCTGATTTCTTAACGGTCGCGCTGGGCGGCGCTACTCGGCGCCCAGCGGCAGGTACTCGCCGCCGTGGAAGACCAGCGGGTCGCCCGGCGCGGTCTCCAGCGCGATCACCTCGCCGGTGACGATCACGTGGTCGCCGCCGGCGATCACGTCGCGCAGCTCGCAGGCGATGAAGGAGAGGGCGTCGTCGATCGCCGGAATGCCGTCGCGCTCCGACCAGGCGACGCCGGCCCACTTCTCGGCCACCGGGGCCTTGGTGGCGAACGACCGCGCGATCCCCTCCTGCCCGGCGTGGAGGACGCTGATCCCGAAGCGATTCGCCGCCTGCACCGCGAGAAGGGTCCGCGAGCCGCGGTCCAGGCAGGCCATCATCAGCATCGGTTCGATCGAGAGCGAGCAGACCGCATTGGCCGTCGCGCCGGCCGGTCCCTCGGGCCCAGGGGCCGCGACGATCGTGACGCCGGTGGGCAGCATCCCGATCGCCCTGCGGAAGCCGACTGGGTCTGGCGCGCTGTCGGGCGGACTCATCGCTGGACCAGACAATATGATGCGCGCCGCGTGCGCCCCGTCCTCGTCACAGCCATGGTCGTCGCCGCTGCCCTCGGGCTCGCAGCCTGTGGCTTCGGCACTCAGGACGTCTCCGTCTCCAAGGGCGACCCCGATTACAACGGGGCGGTCCTCTTCGCGACCCATTGCTCGGGCTGCCACACGCTGAATGCCGCCGGCACCCAGGGGACCGGCAACCGCGGCGAGCGCACCCAGGGCCCGAACCTGAACCAGCGGACCGAGACCTACGAAGACGCCCTCTTCGCGATCCAGAACGGCGGCTTCTCCGGAGCGATCATGCCCCAGAACATCGTCGTCGGCGACGAGGCCGAAGCCGTCGCCCGATTCGTGGCCAAGTACGCGGGTGAAGAAGCCGAAGAATCGCCGCGCCCACACAAGGAATCGCCTTAACCTGCTCAGATGCTTGACCTGAAGCTGATCCGCTCCGACCCCGAGCGGGTCAAGCAGGCGCTGGCCCGCCGCGGCGCCGCCGATGGAGTGGACGAGCTGCTCGGCCTCGACTCGCGCCGCCGTGAGCTCATTCCCGAGATCGAGAGCGCCCAGGGAGATCGCAAGACCCTCTCCAAGCAGGTCGGCGAGGCCAAGCAGCGCGGCGAGGAGGCCGAGGACCTGGTCGCCCAGGTGCAGGGCCTGAAGGATCGAATCGAGTCCGGAAAGGCCGAGCTCGAGAAGGTCGACGAGGAGATCCAGCGGGTCGCGACGACTCTGCCCAACCTGCCTGACCCCCGCGCGCCGGAAGGCACGACCGAGGAGGACGCGGTTCTGATCCGCGAGGTGGGGGATGTGCCCAGCTTCGACTTCGAGCCCCGCGACCACCTCGAGATCGGAACCGAGCTCGGCCTGATCGACATGGAGTCGGGCGCGAAGCTCTCGGGCTCGCGCTTTGCCTACATCAAGGGCGACCTCGTCCTGCTCGAGCTGGCGCTGGTCCGCTTCGCTCTGGAGCTGGTCCGCGAGGAAGGGCACGAGCCCGTCGTCCCACCGGTCCTCGTCCGCGAGGAGGCCCTGTATGGGACCGGCTTCCTGCCGGGCGATCGCGACCAGATCTACGAGGTCGAGAAGGACGATCTCTACCTGGTCGGCACCTCAGAGGTATCGCTCGCCGGGCTTCATGCCGATGAGATCCTCGATGCCACCGACCTACCGATCAGATACGCGGGCTTTTCGACCTGCTTTCGCCGCGAGGCCGGGGCCGCCGGCCGCGACACCCGCGGGATCTTCCGCGTCCACCAGTTCGACAAGGTCGAGATGTTCTCGTTCGTCGAGCCGTCGCAGTCGGAGGCCGAGCACGAGCGCCTGCTGGCGATCGAGGAGCGGATCTTGACCGCGCTCGAGATCCCGTACCGAGTCGTCTCCGTCGCCGTCGGCGACCTCGGCGCCCCGGCCGCGATGAAGTACGACTGCGAGGCCTGGATCCCCAGTCAGGAGCGCTATCGGGAGCTCACCTCCTGCTCGAACACCACCGACTATCAGGCCAGGCGCCTCAATTGTAGGTACCGGCCTGCCGATGGAGAGTCAGCAGAGGCCGTCCACACGCTGAATGGGACCGCCGTAGCCGTGGGGCGCACGATGATCGCGCTGATCGAGAACCGGCAGGAACGCGACGGAGCCTTCACATTACCTAATATTTTGCATTCCTATGGAGCGCCTGAAATGATCGGACCACGATGAACACGACAGTACGCGAGGCAAAACGGGTCGTTCTGTGCGACGACCACGAGATCGTGCGTGAGGCGATCAAGGCCAGGATGGCCACTTCCAGCGTGCTCGAGATCGTCGGCGAGGCAGGAGACGGGCGCAACGTCGTCGACGTCGTCAAAGAGCTCGAGCCCGACGTCCTGATCATCGACGTCGAGATGCCCAAACGGGACGGGATCGAGGCGACCAAGGAGGTCCTCAAGGTCCGCCCGCGGACCAAAGTGATCATCTTCACCGCCCATGCCCAGCCCGATCTGCTCGCTCTGGCGCTGCGCGCCGGGGCCTCGGGTTACGTGCTCAAGTCGGCGCCCGCGGAGGACATCGCCCGCGCGGTCAAAGCCGTCACCGGCGGCGGCACTTTCCTCGGCGGCGACTTCGCCGGCGGCAAGCCGTCCGAGGTCGAGAAACTCCTCGATCTCTCCCCGCGAGAGCGCCAGATCCTCGAGCTGCTCGCCGAGGGCCTGCGCGTCAAAGAGATCGCCGACCGGCTCCAGCTCAGCCCGGCGACGGTCCACACCCACGTCCGCAACGCGATCGCCAAGCTCGAGGTGGACACCCGGACCGAGGCGGTCGCCCTCGCCGTGCGCTTCAGCTACCTAGGCGCCGGCGGGGCGATGCAGTAGTGCTTATTTCTCTTTCTCGAGGGTCAGGGCGCAGCCGTTGATGCAGTAGCGCTGGCCGCCGCGGTCTGACGGGCCGTCGTCGAAGACGTGGCCGAGGTGGGCGTCGCAGGTCTTGCAGACGACCTCGGTGCGCCTCATCAGGAGGCTGTTGTCAGGGCGTAGTTCGACGTGCTCGAGGTTGGCGGGCTCGGTGAAGCTCGGCCAGCCGGTGCCCGAGTCGAACTTGGTGTCGGAGGAGAACAGCTCTGTGCCGCAGCCGACGCAGCGGTACATCCCCTCTGACTTCTCGTCGACGTAGGGACCGGTGAAGGCCTGCTCCGTGCCGGCCTTGCGGGTCACCTCGTACTGCTCAGGGGTCAGTTGTTGACGCCATTCCTCATCGGTTTTCGTGATTTTCGTCATGAGACCAGGTTAGGGGATCGGAAATACGTCCAAACGCTAAGAACGCCCCTCTGGATGGCGACAAAGGTAGTGATGCGTCGCACGGTGTCAATAGCCCTGGCCGCAATGGCCTTCGCCCTGCTGGCCTTCGTCCCCTCCGCGGGGGCGCAGCCGCTGAAGTTCCTGCTCGCGCCCGAAGCCGCCTGCCCTGGCGCGACCGAACTCGATGCGCCGGTCGCGGTCCAGGAGGGCGCGATGCGCTGCCTGACGGACTTCGCCCGCCGCCACCGCGGCATGCACGGGCTCGGCGACGACTCCGAGCTCGACCGCTCGGCGCTCCACAAGTCCGGCGACATCATCCGCTGCGACAGCTTCAGCCACTACGCCTGCGGCCGCGACTTCACCTACTGGATGCAGAGGACCGGCTACATCCCGGCGCGCTGCTGGCGCGCCGCCGAGAACATCGCCTGGGGCACCGGCTCCTACGGCTCGGCCCGCTCGATCTTCAACGCCTGGCTCCACTCCCCGGGGCACCGGGAAAACATCATGGGCCCGTACGGGCAGATCGGGGTCGGCCTCCAGGTCGGAGGCCTCTCGGGTCACGGTGACGCCCACGTCTGGGTCCAGCACTTCGGCTCCCACTGCGACGAACGTCCGAGCAACGACGGGCCGAAGTCGCACGATCCGAAGCCGCACGTCGTCTTCCACAAGGACCTCGGCAAGGCGATCGCCGTCGATTCGCCGCCCGCGCCTCCGGAGCCCGAAACGCCGCCGGCGCCGCTCGTCCCCGAAGCGCCGCTGATTCCGCCAGCGCCCGAAACGCTGCCGTAGCGCGACTCAGCCCATCACGTTTTCCACGGAGGGCATGGAGAACGTGATTCGGTTGAGGCCCGCACCGGCGCGACTAGGATGCGCCCGTGCCGGAGGCCTTCTACGAGCGAGACGGGGACCGCTTCCAGGCGACGGAGCTGACCCGCGGGCCCTGGGACCCCGGCTCCCAGCACGCCGGGCCGCCGTCGGCCCTGCTCGCCCGTCAGATCGAGCGGCTCGAGGACGCCGGCGAGTTCCACATCGGCCGGGTCACGCTCGAGATCCTGCGCCCGGTCCCGATCGGCCCGGTGGCCGTCGAGGCCCGGGTGGTCCGCCCCGGAAGGCGGGTGCAGCTGGTCGAGGCGAGCCTTTCCGACGGGGACGGAGAGCCGCTGATCAGAGCCCGCTCCTGGCGGATCCGCACCGCACCGTTCGAGCTGCCGGCCGAGCTCCTCGCCTCCGACCCGCCTCCGCCCGGCCCCGAGCAGGGGTCCGTCCCGGAGTTCTTCAAGACCGGACAGGACGTCGGCTACCACACGGCGATGGAGTGGCGGTCGCTCAGCGGCGGCTTCCTCGAGTCGGGCCCGGCGACGGTCTGGATGCGCCAGCGCGTTCCGCTCGTCGAGGGCGAGGATGCCTCGGCCCTGCAGCGGACGATGGTGATCGCCGACGTCGGCAACGGGATCAGCGCCGTCCTCGACCCGCTCAAATTCCTCTTCATCAACGTCGATCTCACCGTTCACCTCGAGCGCCTTCCCGTGGGCGAGTGGGTCTGCGTCGACGCGGTCACCCGGCCCCGGCCGGGCGGCGTCGGCACCGCGGAGTCCCAGCTCTCCGACCGCGACGGCCGCATCGGCCGCGCCGTTCAGACCCTCCTCTTCTCCGCCCGCACCTGACCCACGACCCCGGTTGGGGTCAGCCGGCGCGGGCGAGCGCGGCACGGCCGCGGCCTGAGATCGCGAGGGCGATCGTCGTCGCCGAGACCAGCGCGATCGTCGCCGAGACCAGGAAGGCTCCCTCGTAGTCCGTGAGCGCGGCGGCGAGACCGGCGAGCGGGGCGCCGAAGCCGACGCCGGCGTCGAAGAAGGCCGTGAAGGTCCCGAGCGCCGCGCCGCGCCGCGACTCCGGGACGCGCTCGACGACGATCAGCGAGAGGGAGGGGTAGAGCAGCGAGAAGGCCGCGCCCATCGCCAGCGAGCCGGCGATCGCGACCGCCAGGGTCTGAGCGACGCCGATCGTCGCCAGGCCGACCGCCTCGACCACGGCCGCCGCGGTCGCCACCCGCGCCGGGCCGACCCGATCGGGCAGGTCGCCGGCGAAGAGCCGGGTGAGGACGACCATCGTCGCGAAGGCGCCGAAGGCGAGTGCGCCGTGCCCGACGCCGCGCGCGTCGAGGTGGAGGACGACGAAGGCGGCGACGGTCGCGTAGCCGGTCGAGGCGAGCGCCAGAGCCGCACCCGGGGCGCACCGCCTCGCGGGCGATCAGCGGCTGCTTCTCGTGCACGACCTCGGGATGGGGGCGGTAGGGGTCGGGGATGCGCAGCGCGATCGCCGCCCCGATCAGCGGCATCACCCCGGCGAAGATCCAGACCAGGCCGTAGCCGGAGGCGTGCAGGAGCAGCTCGCCGATCAGCGGCCCGACGCTGAGCCCGCCCCAGACCGCGAGGCCGTAGAGCCCGATCACCCTTCCGCGCCTCTCGGGCGGCGCCAGGTCGACGATCCAGGCGGAGCCGGCGGTGAAGACGCTGCCCTCGCCGGCGCCGAGGACCAGCCGCGCCAGGATCAGCCCGGCGATGCCCAGCGGCAGCAGGTAGAGGAAGCCGGCGACTCCGACGAGGACCGAGCCGGCGAGGACGACCAACCGCCGCCCGCGACGGTCGGCGAAGCGCCCGGCGATCGGCCGCAGCAGCAGCCCGGTGACCGCGTAGCAGCCGACGACGATCCCGACCGCGATGTTGCCGCCGCCGAGCGGGCCGTGGACGTAGCGGGGAAGGACCGGCAGCACGGCCCCGACCGCGACCAGTCCGCAGAAGGTGACCGCGAAGACCCCGGCGAAGGCGAGTCCGGGACGGAGCGTGGGGCTCGGTTCGGGGTCGGGCACCTCGCTCACCGCAGCAGGCCGCTGAGGTCGTCGAGCACGTGGTCGGGCGGCGCCTCGGCCGCGGCGGCCTCCTCCCTGGTGCTGGCGCCGCTGAGGACGAGGATCGTCTCCAGGCCGGCCCGGCGCCCGCCCTCGATGTCGGAGGCGAGCCGGTCGCCGACCATCGCCACCCGGCCGCCGCCGATCCGCTCCCGCGCCAGCTCGAAGAGATGACGCTCGGGCTTGCCGCCGATCTCGGCCTCGGCGCCGGAGGCGGTCTCGACCGCCGCCAGCAGCGAGCCGGTCCCCGGCCAGGCGCCGCCCGGCATCGGCAGGGTCGGGTCGCGGCTGGTCCCGAACAGCATCGCGCCGCCCTGCAGGGCGAGGGTGGCGGTCAGGAGCTCCTCGTAGTCGAAGCCTCGATGGCCGGAGACGAGCACCGCCCGCGCCCCGCGCCCCGCCTCGCCTTCGAGCAGCTCCAGCCCGGCGGCCGCGACGGTCTCGTGGAACGCCTCGGCCCCGATCACGAAGGCGCCGGATCCCTGCCCCGCCCGCTGCGCGGCCAGGGTCGCCGTCACCATCCCGGCCGTGACCACCTGCTCCTCGTCCGCCGGCACCCCCGCCGCTCGCAGCCGCTCGGCGTAGGTCGCCGCCGGCCGCCCCGGGTTGTTGGTGACGAAGACGATCGGCTTGCCGCCCTCCAGCAGCTCCGCCAGCGTCTCCGCCGCGCCCGGCACCGGCTCGCGCCCGATCCAGACCACACCGTCGAGATCGATCAGGAGCCCGTCGTATCGGTCGGCCAGCGCCATGGCCGGGAGGCTATCCATGCACGTATGCTTGGCCCCGGCAGAGGACCACGGGTGGAGGAGGGGGAGATGAGGAGCAGGGCGTCTATTGCGATCGCGGTGGCCGGGCTGACGATCGCCCTCGTCCTGCCGGCGTCAGCGGCCGCCAAGCCGCATGTGCTCCCCTTCCGCAGCGTCCAGCTCCATCTCCGGGGCAGCGGCGGCTACGGGATCTCGCTCTTCGCGATCGGCCTCCCGAAGCCCCACAAGAGCTTCGTCTCGATCTCGGCCTCGAGGATGAAAAAGGGGTCCTTCTTCGACTTCGACAGCAGCACCTACTCGGTGGCCGGTGCGGTCTCCACGAAACGTGTCAGGGCCGACCTCGGCCCCTACGGCAGGATCTCCCTCCGCTTCCAGCCCTCGGGCCCGGCCAAGGAAGACAAGCTCTTTCCGGGATGTCACGGCCGCCCCGACACCAGCCAGAGGGGCGTCTTCGTCGGCACGATCCGCTTCCGCGGCGACGGCGGCTTCACCGAAGTCGACGCCGAGCGGGCAAAGGGCAAGATCGGAACCGCGGGCTCCTACTCCTGCAAAGGGGGTGGCCACCTGCCCCGCCCCCCGCACCACGCTAAGAAGGTCGAAGAAGTCTCGCTGAAGGCGACGACGCCCCACCACACGCTCGACTTCTCCGCCGCGATCCAGCCGCAGAGGGATTCCTTTCCGGGCATTCCCGCGGTCGAATACTCGGCCAGCTCGAACCAGTTCTGCGGCAGGGTCGCGGTCTCGCGCAGCGTCTCGGTCGGCGGGGAGGCCTCCTCGTTCGTCTTCGACAAGCCGCTGAGCTCGGCGACGGTGACGCCGCCCGCCCCGTTCTCGGGCAGCGGCACATTCAGCCGAGACCCGGCCGGCGGCGCCGCCACCTGGACCGGGAACCTCGCCGTCGCCTTCCCGGGCCTCGACGCGACCATCGTCGGGGATGACTTCGACGCAAAGCTCGAGCGCCGGCGGGTCGATCCCTCGGCGGGCGTCCTCTACGCGATCGAGTCGTCCTGCCGGGGCCGTCCCCTGTCCGCCGGCTCGACCTTCTAGCCGCCCGCCCCATCTCGATACCGTGCGCGCATGAGCGCGCAGGAGCAACCGCTGGCCGCGGCCGATGGCAGGGTCGTCGTCGCCGACGGCATCAGCCGGCGCTACGGCTCGGGCGAGGCCGCGGTCGACGCCCTGGCCGGGGTCAGCACCGGCTTCGACCGCGGACGCTTCACCGCGATCATGGGCCCGTCGGGCTCCGGCAAGTCGACGCTGATGCACATCCTCGCCGGCCTCGACAAGCCGACGTCGGGGACCGTCACCCTCGACGGCCAGGAGATCACCAACCTCGACGACGGCGAGCTGACCAAGCTGCGCCGCGACAAGCTCGGCTTCGTCTTCCAGTTCTTCAACCTGATCCCGGTCCTGACCGCAGAGGAGAACCTCGTCCTGCCGCTCTCGATCGCCGGCCGCAAGCCCGACCAGGAGTGGCTCGACCAGCTGGTCGAGACGGTCGGCCTCGGCGACCGCCGCACCCACCGTCCGGCCGAGCTCTCCGGCGGCCAGCAGCAGCGGGTCGCGGTCGCCCGCGCGCTGGTCTCCAAACCGGCGGTCGTCTTCGCCGACGAGCCGACCGGCAACCTCGACTCGAAGGCGAGCGAGGAGGTGCTGAAGCTGCTGCGCCAGGCGGTCGACCGCTTCGACCAGACGGTGATCATGGTCACCCACGACCCGGCCGCAGCGGCGCATGCCGACCGGCTGGTCACGCTCCGCGACGGGGTGATCGTCCAGGACGGCGCTCCGGGCTCGACCGAGGACGTGATCGAGCTGATGAAGCAGGTTGACTAGCCTCGCGCTGAAGAGCCTCTGGGCGCGCAAACGGCGTGCCTTCAGCACCACATTTGCGGTGGTGATCGGCGTCGCCTTCGTCGCCGGCTCCTACGTCCTCACCGACACGATCTTCGCCGCCTTCGACGAAATCTTCAACGAGTCGTTGAAGGGGACCAGCGTCGTCGTCACCGCCAAGAACCCGGTCGAACAGGAAAACGGCGAAGTCGCCAGCTTCAGCGGCGCCCTGCTGCCGCGGATCCAGCGGACGCCGGGGGTGCGGCTCGCCGCCGGCTCGATCTTCACCCCGGGGGCTTCTTCGACCCCAAGACCGGCGACGCGATCGGCGCCCAGTTCGCGCCCAAGTTCATCTCCTCGCACCAACCCGACGGCCTCGAGTCGCTCACCTACGTCGAAGGGCACCCGCCGCGCGGCCCGACCGAAACCTCGATCGACCAGGCCGCCGCCGAAGAAGCGGGGCTGAAGCTCGGCGACCAGCTCGAGATCGTCGGCCAGAGCCGGGCCCGCGAATTCCGCCTCGTCGGCTTCACCCAGCTCGGCTCCGCCTCCTTCGGCGGCGCCAGCATCGCCCAGCTGACCCTCCCCGTCGCCCAGCGGATCACCCACAAGGTCGGCCGCTTCGACCAGATCTCGATCGCCGCCGCCGACGGCGTCTCGGCGACCGCGCTGAAAAGGCGGATCGCGGCCAAGATGCCTGCCTCGGTCCGGGTCGAGACGGCGCAGGAAAGCGCCGATCGCAGCTCCGAAGAACTCCGCGACAACCTCAGCTTCCTCCAGACCTTCCTGCTCGTCTTCGCCTACATCGCCGTCTTCGTCGGCGCCTTCCTGATCTTCAACACCTTCTCGATCACGGTCGCCCAGCGGGTCTCCGAGTTCGGGATGCTGCGAACCCTCGGCGCCTCGCGCCGCCAGATCCTCTCCACCGTCGTCGTCGAGGCGGTGGCGATCGGGCTGCTCGGCGCGATCATCGGGATCGCCGCCGGATTCCTCGTCGCAATGCTGCTGCACGCCCTGTTCGTCGCTTTCGGCGTCGACCTGCCGACGACGAGCCTCGTGCTCGAGTCGAGGACCGTGATCGTCGCCCTGCTGGTCGGCGTCCTCGTCACCCTGGTCTCCTCGTTGATTCCGGCGCTGCGCTCGACCCGGGTCCCGCCGATCGCCGCCCTGCACGCCTTCACCCCTGCTCCGAGCCGACGCCGGCGGGTCGTCTCCCGGGTGCTCGCCGCGCTCCTCGGCGTCCTCGGCCTCTACCTCGTCCTCGACGGCCTCTTCGGCGGCGGCGGCGCCGGAGCATCGGCGGGGAAGGTCGGCGGCGGCCTGCTGGCGATCGTGATCGCCGGCTCCACCTTCAGCCCGCGGCTGGTGCCGCCCCTGGCGACGGTCTCCGGCTGGCCGCTGGAGAAGCTGCGCAAGCTGACCGGACGCCTGGCGCGCGAGAACGCCCAGCGCAGCCCGGGCCGCACGGCCGTCACCGCCGCGGCGCTGATGATCGGCCTCGCCCTGGTCGCCTTCATCACCGTCTTCGCCGCCGGCCTCAAGAGCACGGTCGCCCAGGTCGTCGACGAAAACTTCGCCGGCGGCATCGTGATCCAGAACACCGACGGCTTCTCGCCGATCCCGGCCGCCGCCGCGGCCGCCGCCGAAAAGGTGCCGGGGGTCCACTCGGTGGCGACGATCCGCTCGGCCACGGCGAAGCTGGTCGGCTCGGGGTCGACCGCGACCGTCACGGCGCCGACCCCGAACATCGAAGAAGCCGTCGCGATCGAATGGACCAGGGGCGGCCCCGCCGCATTGCGCGATCTGGGCGACCGCGAAGCGATCGTCTCCGACTCGTTCGCCTCCGACCACGGCCTCGCCCCCGGAGACAGCTTCCGGATCCTGAGCCAGACCGGGAGGAAGCCGCGCTTCCGGGTCGCGGGGGAGTACGACTCGAAGCTCGGCGTCCTCGGCAGCCTCGCGATCACCCAGACCGTCCTCGCCCGCGATTTCGCCCAGACCCAGGACCGGATGGACTTCGTCCTCACCGCCCCCGATGCCGATGCGACAACGGTCCAGACGCTCCTGACCAAAGGATCCGAAGCGGCCTTCCCGACGACCGAAGTCCTCAACCAGCAGGAACTCAAGGAAGACCGCGAAGGGCAGATCAACACCCTGGTCGCGCTCTTCTTCGTGCTGCTCGGCTTCGCCGTCCTGATCTCGCTGTTCGGCGTCGCCAACACGCTCTCGCTCTCGATCCACGAACGAACCCGCGAGCTGGGGATGCTGCGCGCGATCGGCATGTCGCGCCGTCAGGTGCGGACGATGATCCGCTACGAGGCGGTGATCACGGCCCTGATCGGGGCGATCCTCGGCATGGTCCTCGGCCTCGTCTTCGCGACGCTGATGGCGCAGCCGCTGAAGGGCGAAGGGTTCACCCTCTCCTATCCGATCTTCTCGCTGGTGCTGCTGTTGATATTCGCCGCGGTCGCCGGCGTCCTCGCCGCGATCGGCCCGGCCCGCCGCGCCTCTCGGCTCGACGTGCTGGAAGCGCTGCAGTACGAGTGAGGCGCCTCGAGGCGGCCCGGGGCGTGGCTCAGGCCGCCGAGGAGGGGGCGCCGGCGTAGGCGAGCCCCATCCGCAGCGCTCCCGCCGCCTCGATCATCGCCGCCCGCGAGGAGGGCGAGACGTGGGTCAGGTTGGCGAAGGTGTGGATCAGCCGCGGGTGGCGGCGCAGCGCCACCTCGACCCCGGCGGCGCGCAGCTTCGCCGCGTACTCCTCGCCCTCGTCGCGCAGCGGGTCGAAGCCGGCGGTGGCGATGTAGGCGGGGGGGAGGCCGGAGAGGTCCGGCGCCCGGATGATCGAGGCGAGCGGCTCGTAGCCCATCGATTTGTCGGGCAGGTAGGCGCGTTCGCAGTGGTCGATGTCGGACTGGCTGAGGATGAACCCGGATTCGAAGAGCCGGCGCGAGGGGCGGGCTTCGATCGCGTCGGTCGCCGGGTAGATGAGGAGCTGCATCGCCGCTCGCGGCCCGTCTGCGTCGCGCATCGCTATGCAGACCCCCGAGGCGAGGTTGCCGCCGGCCGAGTCCCCGCCGATCGCCATCCGAGTCGGGTCGGCGCCCAGGTCAGCCGCCGAGGCGGCAGCCCACCGCCAGGCCGCCTGTGCGTCTTCGACCGCCGCCGGAAATGGATGCTCCGGCGCCAGGCGGTAGGTCGTCGAGAGCACCATCGCCCCCGAGTGCGAGGCGAGGATGCGGCAGGGGCTGTCGTGGGTGTCGAGGTCGCCGGCCATCCAGCCGCCGCCGTGGTAGTGGACGAGCAGTGGGCGTGGAGGCGGGGGAGCGCCGTGGGGGATGTAGAGACGGGCCTTCAGCGGGCCGCCCGCTCCCGGGATCTCGAACCTCTCGAGCGCGGCCATCGGGATCGGCCGGCCCGACGTCGAGGCGACCGAGCGGCGGACGAATGCGCGCGCCTGCTCGGGGGGCAGGCTGCCGGTCAGGGTGTCGTTCCCGACGGCCTTGGCGAGCTCGAGGACGACGTGGAGGTCGGGGGCGAGGGTCTGGCCGTCGACCTGCGGCGGCGGCCCGAGGAGGCGCCGCTGGGCGCTCGGTGGCAGCCGGTTGGTGAATCGCACGGCGTGGTACTCGACCGAGGCGGGGGGTCGGGGGCGGATCTGCACGACGGCGCCAGGCTACGCGATCGGAGAGCTCGACCGGAGGGATCTCACACAGCCCTGGCCGTCTGGCCAGTGTACGGTCCTCGGGAGGCGCCTCAGGTGAGCCCCACGGCGACAATCGAGGAGCAGGCGGCGGCAAGGCCCGCGGTTCGCGGGCTACCGCCGAGCCCGAGGATGGGGAGGTCGCTGCAGACCCTGATCTGGTCGCGCCGCGCCCAGTGGATGCTCGAGCAGTGCCGCTCGCGCCTGGGCTCGATGTTCACCCTCAACATCGCCTACGAAGGCACCTGGGTGATCGTCTCCGACCCCGAGGACGTGAAGCAGGTCTTCACCGGCGACCCGGCGATATTCCACGCCGGGGAGGGAAACCAGATCCTCGAGCCGGTGCTCGGCTCCAACTCGGTCCTGATCCTCGACGAGAAGCCCCACATGAGCCAGCGCAAGCTGCTGCTGCCGCCCTTCCACGGCGCCCGCATGCAGGGCTACGAGGAGAAGATGACCGAGATCGCCGCCCGCGAGATCGAGCGCTGGCCGCTCGGCGAGCCCCACCAGCTGCGGCCGCGGATGCAGGCGATCACCCTCGAGATCATCCTCGAGACGGTCTTCGGCGTGCACGGCGGGCCGAGGATGGAGGAGCTGCGCGTGGCGCTGCGCGAGTTCCTCGACATGACGACGAACCCGCTGCTCCTGGCGCCGCTGCTCCTGATCGGGCCGAACCGCGCCAGGCGGGTCTCCGTCTTCGGTCGCCGGATCGACCGTGTAGACGAGCTGCTCCACCGCGAGATCTCCGAGCGCCGCGCCGCCGAGGACGTCGAGGAGCGCGACGACATCCTCTCGATGCTCGTCGCAGCCCGCCATGAGGACGGCAGCCCGATGAGCGAGGCCGAGATCCGCGACGAGCTCCTCACCCTCCTCGTCGCCGGCCACGAGACCACCGCCACCTCGCTCTCCTGGGCGATGGAGCGGCTCGTTCGCCACCCGGAAAAGCTCGAGCGCCTGCGCGCCGAGGTGCTGGCGGGCGAGGACGCCTACCTGACGGCGACGATCCAGGAGACGCTGCGCCTGCGCCCGGTGATCGTCCTCGTCGCCCGGCGCCTGACCGAGGCGGTCGAGATCGGCGGCTACGAGCTGCCCGCCGGGGTGACGGTGACGCCCTGCATCCACCTCGTCCATCGCGACCCGGCGACCTATCCCGACCCGGCCGCATTCAAGCCCGAGCGCTTCCTCGAGACCCCGCCCGGCACCTACACCTGGATCCCTTTCGGCGGCGGCGTGCGGCGCTGCCTCGGCGCCTCCTTCGCCCAGTTCGAGATGGCAGTCGTCCTCAGGGAGCTGATCGCGCGCCACGGCGTCCAGCCGTCGCGCCCGGGCTCCGAGCGCGTCTTCCGCCGCGCGATCACCGAGACCCCCCGGCACAACGCCGAGGTCGTGCTCAGCTAGCCGAGGTGCTTTCGGCTCCGCCCGGCTGCGCGGGCGGAGCTCCGTACTCGATCAGCTCGTAGAGGCGGCCGTCGGGGCCGCGCAGGCTGGCGCTCCAGCCGTGGCCGTGGGCACCGGACCGCGCCACCGGCCCTTCGACCAGCTCGAGCCCGTGGTGGCGCAGCAGGTCGAGCGCCGAGAGCTCCTGCGGGGCGGGGGCGGCGGGAATGGCCTCGGCAACGGCGGCGCCAGTTGCGGCGTCTGCGATCGCGCTCCGTCGCGCCAGCGGCAGGAGGAGGTTGCCGAGCAGGTAGAGGACCGCGACGACGGCGATCAGCTTCGCGCCGAAGACGCTGTCTTCGGCGACGATGTCGACGATCCCCATCGCCGCCAGGGCACAGACCGCGACCGCCGTCCCGAGGATCAACCGCCGCACGGCTTCGCCGTCCTCGGGCCGCCCGGAGCCGAACAGCATCGACGCCTGGGCCAGCGCCAGGGCGCCCAAGGTGATGCATGTCGCCCCGCGCCAGCCGATGTTCCCCGACCACAGCGCCGCCGTCACCCAGGGGAAGGCGACGACCGAGACCAGGGTCGTCGCCCCGGCGAGCGCACCCAGTTCAGGCCGCCGCTCGATCAGGAAGAGGCCGGCGATGCCGGTCAGCCCGAAGACCGAGAGCGCGATCGCCGTCGCTATCGCCTTGCCGGCCGTCTCGTCGATTCCCGACCCGTCAAGGATCAGCACGATCAACAGAGCCGCCGCCGCGCAGAGGACGCCGATCAGGACCCGGATCACCGATCTCAAGAGCTGCTCACTCCCCCCTAATGTCAAGCCGCGGCCATTTCACCCGCATGGTTCGGCGGGAGGCTCAGACTGAGGTCGTAGAGCCAAGGCTGGAGGTGGCCGCGGCGGAGCGGCAGTGTTCTGCACGACGCAAAGCCGCGGGCGCATCCAGGCGCCGGCAATACGACCTCAGCCGCAGCCGGTGTTGTTGCCGCACGACGAGCACGTGTAACAGGAGCCCGTGCGCTGCATCATGCCGCCGCACTGCTCGCAGGCGGGGCCGAGGTCGCCACCCGACATCCTCGCCGGGCGTACCGGGGGCGTTTCGGTGAACGCCTTGGCGGCGGCGACGGGCTTCGAGTGCCCGTTGCCTCCATTGCCGCCGTTGGTCGGGCCCGCCGATCCGCCGCTGTCGGCACCCAGCGCGAGCTGCGCGGTCTCCGCTTCCTGCTTGGCCCGGACGTCCTGGGTCATGATCCCCAGCTCCTCGAGGGTTTCCGCGTCCTCGATGAACCGGCTCGCAACCCAGCGCATGATGTAGTCGGGCATCGATTTGGCGAACGGGATCTCCGGGTTGGTCGTCATCCCCTCCGGCTCGAAGCGCATGTAGCTGAACTTGCGCACGAAGTCTTCGAGCGGGACCCCGTACTGGAGGCCGAGCGAGATCGAGGTCGCGAAGGCGTTGAGCAGCCCCCGCATCGTCGAGCCCTCCTTGCCGATGTCGGTGAGGAAGATCTCGCCGACGGAGCCGTCCTCGTACTTGCCGGCTGTGATGTAGCCCTCATGGCCGCCGATCGAGAACTTGTGGGTGAGCGATTCGCGCTCCTGCGGCATCCGCTTGCGCTCGGGGGCCGAAATCTGTTGTTCGGCCTCCTCGCCCTTGCCTTCCTGAGCGTCGGTGCGCAGCGCCTGCGCCGTCTTCGAGCCGTCGCGGTAGATCGCCAGCGCCTTCAGGCCGCCCTTCCAGCCGCGCGTGTAGGCGTCGGCGATGTCAGCGACCGAGGCGCTCTGCGGCAGGTTCACCGTCTTCGAGATCGCCCCGGAGATGAAGGGCTGGGTCGCGGCCATCATGTCGATGTGGCCGGTGTGGGAGATCGCCCGCTCGCCGACCGCGACGTCGAAGACCGGCAGATGCTCGTCCTTGAGGCCCGGGGCGCCGACGATCGTGTTCTCGGCGGCGATGTGGGCGTTGATCTGCTCGACCTGCGGCTCGGCGTAGCCGAGCGTCCGCAGCGCCAGCGGCACCGATTTGTTGACGATCGTCATCTGTCCGCCGCCGACCAGCTCCTTGAACTTGACCAGCGAGAAGTCGGGCTCGATCCCGGTCGTGTCGCAGTCCATCAGGAAGCTGATCGTCCCGGTCGGCGCCAGCACCGTCGCCTGCGCGTTGCGGTAGCCGTGCTCCTCGCCGAACTCGACCGCCTCGTCCCAGGAGCGCCGCGCGGCCTCGAGCAGGTCTCCCTTGATCCCGGTCCCGTCGATGTCGTAGGAGGCGTCGCGATGCATCCGCATCACTCCGTTGTGAGCGTCGCGGTTGCGCCCGTACTCGTCATAGGGCCCGGTCGCCTCGGCGGCGATCAGCGCCGACTGGCGGTAGGCGCGGCCGGTCATCAGCGCCGTGATCGCGGCGGCGACGTTGCGCCCCTCGTCGGAGTCGTAGGGGAGGCCGTCGGACATCAGCAGCGCTCCGAGGTTGGCGTAGCCGAGGCCGAGTTGGCGGAAGGCGTTGGCGTTGGCGCTGATCTCCTCCGTCGGATAGCTGGAGAAGCCGACGACTATCTCCTGGGCGAGGAAGACGATGTCGACCGCCTCCGCGAATTCGGCGGCGTCGAAGCTGCCGTCCTCGCGGCGGAATTTCATCAGGTTGAGGGAGGCCAGGTTGCAGGCCGAGTCATCGACGTGCATGTACTCGCTGCACGGGTTGGAGGCGTTGATCCGCCCCGACTCCGGGCAGGTGTGCCAGCGGTTGATGATCGTGTCGTACTGGACCCCGGGGTCCGCGCAGGCCCAGGCGGCCTCGGAGATCTGGTTCATCAGGTCGCGCGCCGGCAGCGTCTTGGTCGGCTCGCCCGAGGTGCGGGCCAGCAGGTTCCAGTCCTCGCCCGCCTCGACCGCCTCCATGAAGTCGTCGGTGACGCGCACCGAGTTGTTGGCGTTCTGGTACTGGATCGAGGTGAACCCCTCGCCGTCGATCGACATGTCGAAGCCGGCGTCGCGCAGGGCACCCGCCTTTTTCTCCTCGTCGGCCTTGCACCAGATGAAGTGCTCGATGTCCGGGTGGTCGACGTTGAGGACGACCATCTTTGCCGCGCGGCGGGTCTTGCCGCCGGACTTGATCGTCCCGGCCCAGGCGTCGGCGCCGCGCATGAAGCTGACCGGCCCGGAGGCGAGGCCTCCCTTTGAGAGGTGCTCGACCGAGCCGCGGATGTTGGAGAGGTTGATCCCGGACCCGGAGCCGCCGCGGAAGATATTTCCCTCCTTGGTGTTCCAGCCGAGGATGCTCTCCATCGTGTCCTCGACGCTGAGGATGAAGCAGGCCGAGCACTGCGGGCGCTCCTCGAAGCCGACGTTGAACCAGACCGGCGAGTTGAAGGCCGCCTTCTGGTTGAGCAGGATCGTCGTCAGCTCGGCTTCGAAGTTGTCGGCGTCTTCGTCGGAGGCGAAGTAGCCGCCCTCACGGCCCCAGTTGGAGATCGTCCCCGCGACCCGGCCGATCATCTGTTTGACCGAGGACTCGCGCTCCTCGCTGCCGAGCTTGCCGCGGAAGTACTTCTGGGCGACGATGTTGGTCGCGTTCTGGCTCCAGCTCTTCGGGAACTCGACCCCGAGCTGTTCGAAGGCGGGGGCGGCGGGGTCGCCGATCACGGCGTCGCGGATCTCCCACTCGATCTCGTCGAACGGGTGGACCCCGTCGGTCGAAAATCTGCGTTCGATCGAGAGGCCCTTGAGACCGTTTTTCGGTGTGCTGGTGGCGGTCTGGGACATCAAACTTCTCCTCTCGAGGCGGCTTTAGGGGGTAACTGAGCAGGATCGCCTCCGAGCCGGACGGAACGCGCCGCCGACTTCGCTCTGACCGTGAATTTCCTGCAACTTTCGTTGCGAAAACCGCTCCTCACATTCTGACAAGCGCCGATCGCCGGCCTGGGGCCTCTACGAGGCGGGGAGGGCGAAGAAGGCCACCGCTGCGAACTGGGCTGCTGCGGCGGCGATCACCAGCGCGTGGAAGACCTCGTGGTAGCCGAAGGTCCGCGGGAAGGGGTCGGGCCGCTGGGTCGCGTAGACGATCGCGCCCGCCGTGTAGAGGAGACCGCCGGCGGCGACCAGCAGCGTCCCCGCCACGCCCATCTCGTTCCAGAGGCCCGGGAAGGCGATCACCGCGACCCAGCCGAGCGACATGTAGATCAGCGCCGCCACCCATTTCGGGTGTTCGATCCAGATCATCTCGACGATCGCGCCGGCGATCGCGCCGGCCCAGACGACGACGAGGATCGCGTCGGCGAGCGGCCCGTCGAGCACCAGCAGCGCGAACGGCGTGTAGGTGCCGGCGATCAGGAAGAAGATCATCGAGTGGTCGAGCCGGCGCATCCAGCGACGCGTCTTCGGCCGCTTCCAGTTGACCCGGTGGTAGAGGGCGCTGGTCCCCAGCAGGGCGGAGAGGCTGACCGCGTAGATGGCGACGGCGAGGGTCGCCTTCGGGGTCTTGGCGGCGATGATCAGGCCGGCGCCGAGGACCAGGGAGACGAAGAACGCCCACTCGTGCGAGACCCCGCGCAGCTTCGGCTTGACCGACGCGATCGCGTCACTCGCCGCTTCTTTGGCCGAGTCGCGCGCCGCTCCCGCCCGCTCGCCCATCCGCTCCGCGCTCCTGCGCAGGTCATCGACCATGCCATCAAGGGTACCCCCGCCCGATCCCTCATCAAGTTTTCCATGTCATGGATGGAAAACGTGATGAGGACTGGTGGCGCCGGGGGGTGACGCAGTTTCGGCGCTAGGCCGCGAGCAGGCCGGACTCGACCTCGGCCTCGGCGACCAGCTCGGCGAGGATCTCCCCGAGGCGCTCGGCCTGTCCGGCATCGAGCTCCAGGCGCCCTTCGACGAGGTGCTCATGGGCGTGGGGGACCGGCAGGTCCGCCTCGACCACCCGGCCGCCCATCGCGCCCAGCACCTTGCGCAGCTCGGCCTGCGCCCAGACGCCGCCGAACATGCTCTTCGAGGCGCCGATCGCCGCCGCCGGCTTCCCGTTGAGCGCGCTCTGCCCGGCCGGCCGCGAGGCCCAGTCGAGCGCGTTCTTCAGCTGGCCCGGGATCGAGTGGTTGTACTCCGGGGTCGCGATCAGGACGGCATCGGCGCCGCGAATCGCCTCGCGCAGCGCGCGGACGGCGTCGGGGGCGGGCTCGGTGTCCGCATCCTCGTCATAGGGCGGGATCGCGGCGAGCCGCTCGAACTCGACCAGCTCGGCCCCCGCGGGCAGCCGCTCGGCGGCCGCCCGCAGCAGGGCGCTGTTCAGCGAGCCGGACCTGAGGCTCCCGGAGAGGCCGAGCACCCGCATCGCTACTCGGCCTCCTTGATGAACTGGAGGTCGACCTCGATCTTGACGTCGAACTCGAGAACGAGGCCGCCGCTCGGCAGGTCCGCGTTCCAGTCGAGCCCGAAGCTGCGCCGGTCGACGTCGGTGCTGAGCGAGAGGCCGACCCGCGTGCTTCCGTCGAGGTACTCGCCGCCGGCGCCGTAGCGCCCGCTTGCCTCGACCTCGTGCTTCTGGCCCTTGATCTCGAGCTCACCGCGAACCCGGACCGTCCCGTCCTCGTCCACCACGAGCTCGCTCGACTCGAACCTGAGCGTCGGGTGACGCTCGGCGTCGAAGAAATCGGGGGAGAGGAGGTGGCCCTTGAGCTGCTCCTCGGCGATCTCGATGCTGGCGACCTCGACGCTGCCCTCGAGACGGGGCTGCTCACCGCCGCTCAGCCGGGCCTCGTAGCCGCCGAATCCGCTGCGGAAGGTCGAAGCCCCCGCGTGGGTGACCGAGAAGCCAATCGTCGAGTGGACCGGGTCGACCTTGTACGTGCCGTTCGGTATTGCCTGCTGAATCGCCCCTACGCTCATTCTCGTCTCCTTGAAGTAGTTGCCAATCAAATGGTTGATGCAGAAACAATCATAGCAGAAATACTTAGAACGTCAACTATTGCTTTGGCAAGCGTCTTCTGCGACAATCCATTGGTATGAGCGAGCAGGCGACAGCAGAGGCGCCCCCCGAGGTCAAAGGCCCGGACTCCAATCCCCACGGCGAGGCCTGGGGGTCTCTGGCCAGGACCCACGCGGCGATCGCCCAGCGCCTGCAGGACGCGCTCGCCCAGGCGGAGTTCCCGCCGCTGCCCTGGTATGAGGTGCTGGCGACCGTCGCCGATGCCCCCGACCAGCGGCTGAAGATGGGGGACCTGGCCGAGGCGCTGGTGATCACCCGGGGAGGCCTCACCAAGCTCGTCGACCGGCTGGTCAAGGCCGGCCTGCTCGAGCGCACCTTCTGCAGCACCGATCGCCGCGTCAGCTACGCGACGTTGACCGAGGCCGGCGCCGAGCTGCTCGAGGAGATGCGCCCGGTCGTCATCGCCGAGCTCAAGGTCGCCTTCGCTGTGAACCTGACGATCATCGAGGCGAAGGAGCTGACCGCGACGCTCGACCGCGTCCGCGGCTCCGCCTGCAGCACTTCCTGAGCGGGCGCTTCGGTCGCTGTCTGAGCGACTAGGACGCCAGGGCCGAGGCGGCGCGGTCCTTGGCGGCCTCGATCAGGTCCAGCAGCTCGGGCTCGCGGCCCTCGCGGATCAACACCACCGGATCGGGGTCGCCGTTGACGATCCCCTCGAAGAACTCCTTGCGGTCCTGGTAGGTCGGCAGCGTTCCCTTGGCCCAGCCGCGGGCGTCGTTGAGGACCACGGCAAGCCGCGCGTACTCCTCGCCGAACAGCTCCGAGATCTCGCGCTTCATCCGCTTCGCCAGGGCCGGTGACGCACCCGCGGTCGAGATCGCGATCGCCAGCGGGCCGCTGCGCACGATCGCCGGCAGGATGAAGTTGCAGAGCGGCGGGACGTCGACGATGTTGACGAGCATTGCCCGCTTCTCGGCGTCGTCGAAGACGCCGATGTTGACCTCGCTGTCGTCGGTGCAGGCGATCACCATGAAGACGCCCTCGAGGTCGGCGGCGCCGGCGTAAGGCCGCTTCTCCCAGGCGATCGAGCCCTCCGCCGCCAGCCGCTCGAGCTCCGGGTGCGCGGTCGGCGCGACCAGCGTCACGTCGCCGTCGCAGGCGAGCAGGCCCTCCACCTTCTCGAGGCCGATGTCGCCGCCCCCGACCACCAGCGTGCGCCTTCCCTTCAGCTTCAGGCAGGCGATGTAGAACGGGGTCTCGAGCATGTCGCGGACGCAGGACTGGTCGCAGATCCCCTTGCGGAGCTGGCAGACGCACTCCTTGCCGGCATAGGCCTGGGCGGGCATGGGTACAGCGTAGTCACAGGCCGACCTGCGCACCCCTCTAGGTTGGGCCGACGAACTTCGATCGAAAGGCTTTCATGAAGACACGCACGCTCGGGCCCGAAGGCCCGACCGTCTCCGCCCTCGGCCTCGGCTGCATGGGGATGTCCGACTTCTACGCGGGACGCGACGACGAGGAATCGACGCGCACCATCCACCGCGCCCTCGACCTCGGCGTCACCCTCCTCGACACCGCCGACATGTACGGCCCGCATACCAACGAGGAGCTGGTCGGCAGGGCGATTGCGGATCGTCGTGACGACGTCTTCGTCGCGACCAAGTTCGGCATCGTCCGCGACGCCGACGACCCCCGCAGGCGCGGCATCGACGGCAGCGCCGAGTACGTGCGCCGCTCCTGCGAGGGCTCGCTCGAGCGCCTCGGCACCGACCGCATCGACCTCTACTACCAGCACCGGGTCGACCCCGACACCCCGATCGAGGAGACGGTCGGGGCGATGGCCGAGCTCGTCGCCGAGGGCAAGGTCCGCCACCTCGGCCTCAGCGAGGCCGGCGCCGAGACGATCCGCCGCGCCCACGCCGTCCACCCGATCACCGCCGTCCAGTGGGAGTACTCGCTATGGAGCCGCGAAGTCGAGGACGAGGTGAAGCCGACCGTCGAGGAGCTCGGGATCGGCCTCGTCCCCTACTCGCCGCTCGGCCGCGGCTTCCTCAGCGGCAAGATCCGCTCGCACGAGGACCTCGGCGAGGAGGACTACCGCCGCCACTCGCCCCGCTTCGCGGAGGCCAACCTAGAGCGCAACCTGGATCTGGTCTCGGTCGTCGAATCGATCGCCGCCGAGCACGCCGTGGCGCCGGCCCAGCTCGCCCTCGCCTGGGTGCTCGGCCGCGGCGATCACGTCGTCCCGATCCCCGGCACCAAGCGGGTCGCCTATCTCGAGGAGAACCTCGGCGCGCTTGATCTCGAGCTCGACGCCGAGGAGCTGGCGCGCCTCTCGGCGGCGATGCCCCCCGCCGTCGGCGAGCGCTACGACGAGGTCGGGATGAAGTCCGTCAACCGTTGAGAAGCGAGGGCGCTAGGCGTCGATCGAGTCGAGGGTCAGCTTCAGGCCCTCGGCCAGGCCGACCTCGGGCGCCCAGTGCAGCTCGCGAGCGGCCCGGGCCGGGTCGATCGAGATCCGCTGCACCTCGCCGCTGCGCGGGTCGACCATCTCGGGGTCGAATTCGGTGCCGCCCAGTTTGCCGAGCTGGATCGCCAGCTCGAGCACGTCGGTCTCGATTCCTGTCCCGATGTTGATCGGCCCGGTCGCCTCCGACTCGGAGGCGGCGATCGCCGCGCTGACGACGTCGCCCACATATATGTAGTCGCGGGTCTGCTGGCCGTCTCCGAAGATCATCGGCCGTCCTCCCTCGCGCAGGCGCCCGCAGAAGATCGCGATCACGCCGGCCTCGCCGAGCGGGTCCTGGCGCGGCCCGTAGACGTTGCCGAGCCGCAGGCTCACCCCAGAGAGGCCGTGCAGGCGCTCGTACAGGGAGACGTAGCCCTCGGCCGACTGCTTGCTCTGCCCGTAAGGAGAGAGCGGCGCACAGGGCGACTCCTCGGACAGCGGCAGGTCCTGGCCCTCGCCCTCGCCGTAGATCGCGCCCCCGGTCGAGACGAGGACGAAGCGCCGCGCACCGGACGTCCGCGCCGCCTCCAGCGCGTTGGCGGTGCCGCCGACGTTGATCGAGGCGTCGAAGGCGGGGTCGTCGACCGACTTGCGGACGTCGATCTGGGCGGCGAGGTGGAAGATGACCTCGGGCCTCGCCTCTGCCGCGGCGCTCGCCACCGCCGCCGAGTCACGGACGTCGAGCTCGACCAGCCTGGCGCCGGCGGCCAGCGCCCCGTCGAGATTCTCGCGCCGCCCGGTCGAGAGGTCGTCGAGGATCGTCACCGAGTCGCCGCGGTGCAGCAGAGCGTCGACGAGATTCGAGCCGATGAAGCCGGCCCCGCCTGTGACCAAGCAGTCCATTCAGGTCGCTGATCCTATGCCGACGGCCGGATTTCACGAGCCCGGCCCTGGTTTTCGGCCCGTCGGCGTCCAGGATGCGTCGCCGAGCGCCCCTGCTACCCTCGGCCGCCGCATGCGACTGATCGTCACAGAGAAGAACAACAGCGCCAAGAAGATCGCCGAGATCCTCGGTGCGGCCACGGGTGGGCCCAGCGAAGACAAAACCTTCAAAGTCCCGTTCTACACGTGGACCGACGCCGACGGCAGCGAGCACCGCACGATCGGCCTCAAGGGCCATGTGCTCGGCCCGGCCTTCCCCGAGGGCTACTCGAACTGGCAGAAGACGGACCTGCACGACCTGATCGACGCCGAGTTGATCAAGGAGCCGACGGACAAAAACGTCGTCAAAGCGATCAAGAAAGTCGCCAAAGAGGCCGACGAGCTTGTGATCGCAACCGACTTCGACCGCGAGGGCGAGCTGATCGGCCTCGAGGCCCTCGACGAGATGCTCGAGTCCAACCCCGAGCTCGGCTCCCTCGAGGAGAGCGTCAAGGGGACGCTGACGATTCCCCGCGCCCGCTACTCGGCGCTCACCAAAGAGGAGATCGAGCGCGCATTCGGCGAGCTCGACACCCTCTCCTACCCACTCGCCAACGCCGGCGCCGCCCGTCAGGACATCGACCTGCTCTGGGGCGCGACGCTGACCCGCGCGGTCTCGCTATCGACCCGTCGCTTCGGCTCCAACTTCCTCTCCGTCGGCCGCGTCCAGAGCCCGACCCTGGGGCTGATCGTCGAGCGCGAGATGGAGCGGCGCGCCCACGTCGCCAAACCCTTCTGGGAACTGTTCGCGAG
Source organism: uncultured Solirubrobacterales bacterium (assembly GCA_963795295.1). Lineage (GTDB taxonomy): Bacteria > Actinomycetota > Thermoleophilia > Solirubrobacterales > 70-9 > VRUE01. The sequence continues at coordinate 197,096 of CAWCHE010000001.1, read as the reverse complement.
GTTCCAGCATCCCGATGGCAGCTTCGAGGCCCACCACACGGTCGACAAATTCTGGGAGAAAGCCGAGGCCGACGCGGCGCTCGCCGGTACCGCGGCCCCCGGCACCGTGAAAGCGGTCACCGCCCGCAAGAACACGCGCAAGCCGCCGACCCCCTACAACACGACCGCCTTCAGCACCGACGCCTCCAGCCGCCTCGGCATCACCCCCGCCAGCGCGATGCGGATCGCCGAGGACCTCTACATGGACGGCTTCATCTCCTACCCGCGCACCGACAACACGGTCTACCCGACCTCGCTGCCGACCCGCGAGCTGGTCCAGTCGCTGGTCCGGGTCAAGGAGTTCTCGGCCGCCGCCGGCCTGCTCGACGGTGAGCTGAAGGCGACCCGCGGCAAAAAAGAGACGACCGACCACCCGCCCATCTACCCGACCCAGGCGATCCACCCGGGCGCCCTCGGCGAGGGGCCGAAAAAGCGCGTCTACGAACTCGTCGTGCGCCGCTTCCTCGCGACCTTCAGCCCGCCGATGATCACCGAGTCGACCCGCGCCGACATCGAGGCCGGCTCGGAGACCTACTTCGTGCGCGGCTCGGTCGTCGTCGACCCCGGCTACGCCGGCATCTACACCTACGCCCGGTCCTCCGACGACGAGATCCCCGCCCTCGTCGAGGGGCAGACCCTGGACTTCGCCGAGCCGCCCTCGGCGCCGGGAGAGGACGGCGTCACCACCAACCCCTGGATCGTCGACAAGGAGACCCAGCCCCCCGGACGCATCTCCCAGGCGAAACTGATCGAGCTGATGGAGGAGCGCAACCTCGGCACCAAAGCGACCCGCGCCGACATCATCCAGAAGCTCTTCGACCGCGGCTACGTCTACGGCAACCCGCCGATCCCGACCGAGACCGGCATCGCGCTGTTCGAGGCCTTCAAGAGCTACGTACCGGGCATGGCGACCGCGGAGATGACCGCCCAGCTCGAGGGCGAGATGGACCGGATCGCCGCCGGCGAGATGACCAAGGGCGACGTCGTCGGCGAGAGCCGTGACCTGCTCCACAAAACATGGTCGGAGATCGAGGAGAGCAAAGAGGACCTGGCCAAGGTCGTCTGGAAAGGCATGGACGAGGACCGCATCCTCGGTCCCTGCAAAGTCTGCGAAGAAGCCGGCCGCAAGAAGGAGGATGGCTCGCCTCACATGCTGCGGATCATCCGCGCGAAAAAATCGGGCAAACGCTTCGTCGGCTGCAGCGGCTGGACCCTCGACGACCCGGACTCCTGCGACCAGACCTTCCCGCTGCCCCAGCGCGGCGACGTCTTCAAGCTCGAAGAACGCTGCTCGATCTGCGGCGAGACGCCGAGGCTCAAAGTCCAGCCCTTCCGCGGCCGGCCCTGGAACCTCTGCCTCAACGACGACTGCGAGTCGATGCAGGAGATGAAGAAACGCCGCGCCGAGCGCGAAGCGGCGAAAGCCGCGAAAGCGGCGATGGAAAAGAAGCCGCCTGTCAAAGGCGACGAGGACGCGGCTCCCGCGAAAGCCAAAAAAGCGAAAGTCAAAGCGTCCAAAGCAGACACCGCCACGCGGGGGCGCAAACGCGCCAAAGCCGCGACCAAAGCCTGAGGAGGCGCGGTGTTCATCTCGCTCGAGGGCATCGACGGCTCGGGCAAGAGCACGCAGGCGAAGCTGCTCGCCGAGGCCCTCGGCCCGGAGACCCTTCTGATTCGTGAGCCGGGGGGGACAGACGCCGCCGAGCGCATCCGCGAGCTGCTCGCCGACCCCGGCCTGGAGCTCGATCCCTTCGCCGAGCTCCTGCTCTTCTCCGCCGCCCGCGCCGACCTCCTCGCCCGCGTCATCCGCCCGGCCCTCGACGCCGGCCGGGTCGTCGTCGCCGACCGCTTCGCCGACTCCAGCGTCGCCTACCAGGGTGGGGCGCGCGGGCTCGGCAGCAGCTACGTCCTCTCGCTGACCGACACGGTGATCGACGGGCACTGGCCCGACCTGACCGTTCTCCTGCGGGTCGATCCCGAGGTCGGCCTCGGACGCGCAGACGGTGAGGATCGTTTCGAGGCCGAGGGCCTCGACCTCCAGCGCGCCGTCGCCGAGGCCTACGAGGAGATCGTCCTCACCGCCCCCGATCGGGTCGTCGCAATCGATGCCGGCGGCTCCGAGGACGAGGTCCACGCCCGGGTCCTCGAGGTCGTCCGGAGCCGCTCGTGAGCGCCCTCGCCGAGGCCACCGAGCACCAGCCGCGGGTCGGCCGGGCGCTGGGCGCGGCGCTCGAGTCCGGGCCCTCGCACGCCTACCTCTTCCGCGGGCCCCGTGGCGCCGGCAAGCGCGACGCCGCCCGCGCCTTCGCCGCCGAGCTCCTCGCCGGCGGCGCCGAGGACCCCGAGGACGCCCGCCGCCGCGCCCTGCTCGACCCCTCGCCGCATCCCGACCTCGTCTGGCTGGCTCCGACCGGGGCCCAGCACATGGTCGAGTCGGTGCGGGAGCGCGTAATCCGGGCCGCGTCCTACCGGCCCTTCGAGGGCCGCCGCCGCGTCTTCGTCCTCGAGGCGGCAGACGCGATGCGCGACGAGAGTCAGAACGCGCTGCTCAAGACCCTCGAGGAGCCGCCCGGCTTCGTCCACCTGATCCTGCTCAGCTCTGAGCCCGAGGCGCTGCTCGAGACGATCTCCTCGCGCTGCCAGCCGGTCGACTTCGCACCGCTCCCGCTCGACGCGGTCGAAGCGGCTCTCGACGGCGATCCTGCCGAGGTCGCCGCCGCCGCGCGGCTCGCCGCGGGCGACCTCGAGCGCGCCCGGTTCCTGCTCACCGAGGCGGGCCGCAGGCTGCGCGCCGCCGCGCTCCAGCTCGCGTCGCCCTCGGCCGGGGCGCCGTGGCGGAAGCTGCTGAAGGCCGCCGAGGAGGTCGGCGCCGAGGCCGAGGCAACGGCCCGCGCCGCCCTCGACGCCGAAAAGGAGGCCGGCGTCAAACGCACGGCCCGCGAGATCGCCGACGAGGCCAAACGCGCCGGCCGCCGACGCCGCACCGAGACCCTCGACCTCGGCCTCGGCCTCTGCGCCTCGTGGTATCGCGACCTGGCGGCGCTCGCCTCCGGCGCCGAGGCGGTCGTCTTCAACTCGCGATCGCCTCGCCGACCTGCGGCGCCGAGCCGAGGGCCTCGACCCGGCCGCCGCCCGCCGCGCCGCCGAGCTGGTCCAGGACACCCGCCGCCGGCTCGACCTCAACGTCTCCGAGGAGCTCGCCCTCGAAGCCCTCTTCTTCCGCCTCGAGCGCGAGCTTCCCGACTGAGATGCCGATCCCCGTCGCGATCCGTCCGGCCGAGCCCGAGGACGCCGCCGAGGTGGCCCGCCTGCTGCACGATTTCAACAGCGAGTACGAGGACCAGACCCCGGGCGTCGAGGCGCTCACCCGCAACTACACCGAGTTGCTCGAGGCCGGCGACCTGGTCGTCCTGCTCGCCGGCGACGGCCCGGACGGCTTCTCCCAGTTCAGGCTCAAGCGCTCCCACTACACCGGCAGGCCCGACGCCCACATCGAGGAGCTCTACGTGGTTCCCGGGCTGCGTGGCAGCGGCATCGGCAGGTCGCTGCTGGAGGCGACGATCGAGGCCGCCCGCGCGGCGGGCGCCTCCCACGTCGAGCTCACCACCGGCGAGGGCGACACAGCCGCCCGCTCGCTGTATGAGAGCAGCGGCTTCACCAACCTCGAAGGCAGCGGCGCCGATGCCCCTCGCATGCTCTATTACGAGCGCGAGATCTGAGTCAGGCGCGGTTGCGCTGCTCCTCGGGCTTCGCGCCGTTGCTCTCCTCCGCCTGCTGGCGCGCCTTTTCCAGCGCCCGCTCCTGGGCGAGCCGGGTGATCTGGGCGGCCTGGCGCGACATGATCACGCTGAAGTTGAGCGCCAGCCCCAGCAGCAGGAGGAGGACGATCGAGAAGAGGGCGACGTTGGTGTCGCGCACGCCCATCACGTCGGCGACCACGCTCAGCAGCCCCGGGAAGATCGCGCCGATCAGCATCCCGAGGCCGGCGACGAACCAGACGACGCTGTAGCGCTCCTGCAGCCGGTCGCGGCGGATCAGGTCGAGGATCATCACCATGAAGGCGATCGCCAGGATCGCCGCGCCAGGATCCGCGTCTGCGCGGTGAGGTTGACCTTCGGGTCGTCGCGAAGAGGACGAGGGCGGCGCTCACCGCTCGACCTCGACGCTGCCGCGGCCGGAACATCCCGACCAGCAGGACGATCAGGCCCTTGAAGATGAAGAAGGCCGAGCGCAGCGGGGTCAGGAAGGAGCTGCCGCCGGCCCGCTCGAGCATCCGCACCGGCACCTCCTCGACCCGCAGCCCCTGGCGCACGGCCAGCTGCAGCGACTCGATCTCGGCGAAGTCCGGCGAGTAGTTCTCGCTGAAGAGCGACATCACCCGCCGGTTCGCGGCCCGCATGCCGCTGGTCGTGTCGGTGAAGCGCTGCCGCGTCGCGAGGGTGAGGAAGAAGCGGAAGACGCTGGTCCCGATCCGCCGCGAGATCGTCGGCCTGTAGTCGTCTCCGTCGTCGGCTCGTTCCTCGGCGCCTCGCTCCCTGGTAGCGCGAGCCGATCACCAGGTCGGCGCGGTCGGCGAGGACCTCGCTCGAGCAGGCGGGCGACCTCGGAGGCCGGGTGCTGCCCGTCGGAGTCGAGGTGCGCGCAGAGCTCGTAGCCCTCGCGCAGGGCGTATAGGTAGCCGGTCTGCAGCGCCGCCCCGAGGCCCTGGTTGAAGGGCAGCGAGGCGACCATCGCCCCGCCTCCCGTGCCCGCTCGGCTGTCGCGTCGGTCGAGCCGTCGTCCACGACCAGCAGGTCCGCATCGGGCAGGTGCTCGCGGACGTCGCCGATCACCGCGGCGATCGACGCTTCCTCGTTCCAGGCGGGGATGAAGACCAGGGTGCGCACCGCGCCGATTCTCCCACGACCGCCCGGCGACCCGTTTGTGTTAGTAAACCTTCATGAGGCGGATAGGCATGCGGCTGTGGCTGGCGGCGGCGTTCGCCGCGGTCAGCCTGATCATGGCCGGCGTCGTCCTCCTCTTCGGCGATCGTCCCCGCGCGGTGCTCGCCGCGATCGGCCTCGGCATCCTCGCCGGGTTCCTGATCGCCGCGGCGATCGCGAGGCGGGTCGAGCGGCTCGCCGACGCCGCCGGCAAGATGGCGGCGGGCTCCTTCGACGCCCCGCTCGAGCGGGGCGGCCGCGACGAGATCGGCGAGCTCGCCCAGGCGCTCGAGTCGATGCGCGCCTCCCTGCAGGAGAGCTTCGGCGTCCTCACGGCCGACCGCAACAAGCTCGAGGCGATCTTCGACGGCCTCACCGACGCGGTGATGGTCGTCGACTTCGACGGCCCGATGCGATTCTCCAACAGTGCCGCCGCCGACCTCCTCGACCCGGCCGGCCTGCCGCCGGAAGCGATGATGCCGCAGCTGCGCCGCGCCGCCGAGTTCGGCTTCGCCGCCCACCCGGCGCTGCGGATCGGCGATCGCGCCTACGCGATGCAGGCGCGTTCGCTGCCGGGGGAGCGCGCCGTCCTCGCCGTCGTCCGCGACCGCACCGACGAGATGCGCCGCGAGTTCGCCGAAGCCGACTTCGTATCCAACGCCGCCCACGAGCTGCGCAACCCGCTGGCCGGCATCTCCGGCGCGATCGAGGTCCTCCAGGACGGCGCCAAGGACGACCCCGAGGCGCGCGATCACTTCCTCGTGCGACTCGGCGAAGACGCCGAGCGGATGAACCGGCTGACCCGGGCCCTTCTCACCCTCGCCCGGGTCGAGTCGGTCGGCACCGGGGAGACCGAGGTCGTCGACGTCCCCGCCGCCGTCCGCGACGCGATCGCGGCGGTCGAGTCGCCGGCCGGGATCGAGCTGCGGGCCGAGGTCGAGCCCGATCTCGCCGCCAAGGGAGACCCGACGCTGCTGCGCCAGGTCCTGGTCGGACTGCTCACCAACGCCTGCAAGCACACCCTTGCCCCCGGGACCGTTACCGTTCGCGGCCGTCTCGACGGCGAGGCGGAGGTGATGATGGAAGTGATCGACACCGGAACTGGCATCCCCGCGGCTGAGCTGGAGCGCATCTTCGAGCGCTTCTATCGCCGCACGGAGTCACGCAAGCACGAGGGCTTCGGGCTCGGGCTGGCGATCGCCAGGCGGATGGTCGACGTGATGGGCGGCGAGATCGGCGCCACCTCCGAAGTGGGTCGCGGCAGCGTCTTCTGGATCCGGCTCCCCCTCGCCCAACCGAGCCCGACCCCCGTCGCATGAGCGCGGCGGAGACGAGTGGCGGGGGAAGGCGGCGATGAGCAGCGGCCGCATCCTGATCGCCGACGACGAGCCCTCGGTCCGGGACTCGGTCGGCTACGCGCTCGCCCAGGAGGGCTTCGAGGTGACCCCGGCCGCCGATGGCGACGAGGCGACCGCGAAGCTCGGCGACGGCATCCCCTTCGACCTCCTCATCCTCGACATCATGATGCCGGGGCCGAGCGGGCTCGACATCTGCCGTGACGTCCGCTCCCGCAGCGCCGTCCCGATCATCGTCCTCACCGCCAAGGACGCCGAGGTCGACAAGGTCGTCGGCCTCGAGGTCGGCGCCGACGACTACGTCACCAAGCCCTTCTCGGTCCGCGAGCTGCTCGGTCGGGTCCGCGCCCAGCTGCGCCGCCGCGAGCTCGACCGCTCGCCGCTCGGCCAGGCGGTCCGGATCGAAGCCGGCCCGGTCGCGATCGACCTCGTCCGCCACGTCGCCACGGTCCGCGGAGAGGTGGTCAACCTGACCCGCTCGGAGTTCCAGCTGCTCCGCCTGATGGTCGGCCGGCCCGGCGAGGTCTTCCCCCGCCGCCAGATCATGGAGGAGCTCTGGCAGACCGAGTTCGACGGCGACGAGCGTGCCTGCGACGTCCACATCTCCAACCTGCGCCAGAAGGTGGAGCGGGATCCGCAGAACCCGGAGCTGATCCTCACCGTTCGCGGCGTCGGTTACAAATTCTCCGGCAGCGGGCCCTAGCCGCGGTATAGTCGGTCCTCGTCAGCGGGAGAGGGGGAAGGATCGATATGGGTGGCACAGGCACTGGGAGAGTGATGTCCCGTGGCCGTCTGATGGTCGCATTCGCGGCGCTCGGCCTTGTCGCCCTGCTCGCATCGAGCGCCTCGGGTCAGACCGTCCGCGCCGGCAATCTGATCGTCACCGTCGAAGGCGGATTCACTCCGCACAAACTCCCGAAGGCGAAGGCGGCCCCGATCACGCTCAGCGCCCGCAGCACGATCAAGACCGCCGACGGCACCCACCTGCCGGCCCTCAAAGACCTGCTGCTCGAGTTCGACAAGCACACCGGCGTCTACACCAAGGGCCTGCCGACCTGCAAGATCGGCGAACTCGAAAACACCCTTACGACGCAGGCCAAATCGATCTGCGGAGACGCCCTCGTCGGCACCGGACAGGCCGGGGCCGAAATCGCCTTCCCCGAACAGGAACCGTTCTTCGCCAAGGCTCCGATGCTGATCTTCAACGGCCCGCCTAAAGGCGGCCACCCGGTCTTCATCTTCCACGTCTACGCCCACGTCCCGGCGCCGACCACCTTCATCACGACAGCCGAAATCGGCCGCTCCACTGGCCTCTACGGGACCACCGCGGCGATCAAAGTCCCGACCATCGTCGCCGGGCAGGGCTCGCTCAGCTTCGCCGAACTCTCGATCCACCGGACCTGGACCTCCAAGGGCCAGAAGAAAACCCTGCTGTACGGGACCTGCCCGAGCGGCCACTTCTACGTTCGCGGCAACCTCCACTTCACCGACGGCTTTGCGATGTCGGGCAAAGTCGTCCGCAGCTGCACCCCCACGGGCTAGCCTCCACCTGCGGCTTCGACCTCCACCGGCTCCTGCCGGGATCGCTGCATGTTCGCCAGCGGCTTTATGGAGCCGTTTTCTGCCAAATATACGAGTAGACTCGTATTTAGAGACGCAATCCTCTAAGATGTCCGGCGCCAGTCCCGGTAACGCGATTTACCCTGGTCGCAGGGACAGGGCATACGCCGTCTTCCCGCGGCGTTCGAAGTTCGCAAAGGCTCCCCGCGCCGCCGGATACCCGTCCGGCGGCCGGGGCCTTTGTGTTGCCTTCGCGGCCCTCTGCCCGCTTGGTCAGGCGGCCTGGAGGGCGGCCAGCTCCTCGTCACCGGCCGCCTCGCCGAAGTAGGCGGCGACGACCATCCGCGCGAGGTCGGGGACTGCTTCTGCGAGGTCACAGGGCCGGCCGTCGCTGAGCGCGCGCATCGCCGCCGACTCGATTGCCCCGACCATGAAGGTCGCCGTCAAAGAAGGAGGGGAGTGGCTGGTGTCGGCCACGAGTCGGGCGCTGTCGATCGCGGCCGCGAGGCGGTCGAGCGCCGCGGAGCGCCGCGCGAGGTTGGCACCGCCGGCGACATGGGCCTCGACCAGCAGGCCGCGCGCCCAGTGCGGTCGCTCGGAGACGGTGTCCGAGAGGTCGCGGAGCGCCGCCCGCAGCCCCAGCCGCCAGCTCGGCTGCGCGGCGGCGGCGCCGAGCAGCCGGTTGCAGAGATCGTCGATGGCGGTCGCGTAGGCCGATTCGTAGCACTCGGCCTTGCTTCCGAAGTGTCGATAGAACTGAACCCGGTTGCCGCCGTAGCGGTCTATCGCGTTCTGGACGGAGGCCTGGCGGAAGCCCCTCTCGCCGCAGACGTCGAGCATCGCATCTCTGATTCGCTCGGCGACCTCGGCATCCTGGCGCTCCCGACTCTCGCGAATCCGCGTCAGCTCTCCGCGCGGCGTGGCCGCGCGCGCTCCATTTATAGGGCCCCCGCCCGCCATGTGTTGGAAACTATATTACTTTTCATTAGATACGCGTCCCTCGGCGCCGGCGGCGGCCGCAGCCCAGAGCGCGCCGCCGAGGGCCGAGCGCAGAAGGGCCCGCATCTGCTCGCGATCTAGGCCGCCGTTCTCGAGCCAGCGCAGCACGGCGCCGTCGACGAAGAAGAGCCATCCCTGCACCGCCGTCTCCAGAGCGGGCGAGCGCTCGGTGTCGATCGGCGAGTCCTTCCAATCGGCCAGGGCCTCGAGCAGGTTCTCCATCTGTTCCGCTCGTCCGGCGTCGAGGGCGGCGACCACGTCCGGGTCGCCCCCGGCTCCCCGGAAGATCGTCGTGTAGGCGCTGGCGTGATCCTCGACGTAGTTCAGAAAGGCGTCGAGGCTGGCATCCAACTGCGCCTGCGGCTCGAGGTCCGGCTCCGGCCGAAGCTCCTCGGCGAGCTGCTTTTGCCCGCGCTCGAGCGCCGCCAGGACGAAGTCCTTCTTGGTCGGGAAGTAGTGGTAGAGGAGGCCTTTGGAGACACCCGCCGCCTCGGCGATCTCCTCGATCGAGACTTCGTCGTGGGGGCGCCGCATAAGCAGCGCGGTTCCCGACCGCAGCAGCTGCTCACGCCGTTCCTCGGTTCCCATCCGAGCCCTGGAGGCCTGCGTCATCGCCCCTACCGTAGCAGCGTTGTTGACCGCAAATTCAATAACTGCAAGAATGCCCGGGCTATTGAATCTCCGGTCAACAACCCCCTAGGGCTCGGGCGTCAGGTCGAGCTTCTCGCGGCCGGGGAGGTGGGCCCGGTCGAGCTGCTCGACTCGACGATGCGCGCGGTCGAAGCGTCACAGCCGACCCTCAATGCCTTCCGCCTTCTCCGTCCCGAGGAGGCCCGCGCCGAAGCGGTCGAAGCGGAGCGGCGCCTGGCGGCCGGGGAGCGCCTGCCGCTGCTGGGCGTTCCGATCGCGATCAAGGACGACACCGACATCGCCGGCCTGCCGACGGCGTTCGGCTGCCAGGGAGAGTTCGAGCCCAAGCTGGTCGACGGGGCGGTCGCCGAACGGCTGAAGGCGGCCGGCGCCGTGATCTTCGGCAAGACGAACAGCCCCGAGATCGGCCTCTGGCCGTTCACCGAGGGCCCCGCGTTCGGCGCCACTCGGAATCCCTGGAACCTCGATCACACCCCGGGCGGCTCCTCCGGCGGTGCCTCGGCGGCGGTTGCGGCGGGGCTGCTGCCGGCCGCGGTCGGCTCCGACGGCGCCGGCTCCGTCCGGATTCCCGCCGCCTGGACCAACCTGGTCGGGGTCAAGCCCCAGCGCGGCCGGATCTCCACCTGGCCCGACGCCGAGGCCTTCAACGGCCTCACCGTCAATGGCCCGCTGGCCCGCACCGTCGGCGATGCGGCGCTCCTGCTCGACGTCCTCGCCGGCAACCTGCCGGGGGACATTCACCGGCCGCCGCTGCCGGCCGAGCCCTTCGCCGTCTCGGCCGCAACGACGCCGGCGCCGCTGCGCGTCGCGCTGGCGCTCAACATTCCTTTCAGCGGCGCCCCGGCCGAGCTCGACCCGGAGATCGGGGCCGCCGTCGAGCGCGCCGCCGGCCTGCTCGAGGGCTTCGGCCACGAGGTCGAGATCGCCGCCGTTCCGTACGGAATCTGGCCGGGGGCGAGCATCATGCCCCGTTCGATGGCGGGGGTCGAGGAGTGGGTGCGGCGGGCGCCCGATCGCTCGCTGCTGGACCCACGCGTGCTGGAGGCCGCACGGCTCGGCCGGATCCTGCGCCCGATGCTCGGCGCGGCCGGGATCGCCGAAGAGGTCGGCCGTCGCGTGGTCGGCCGCATCTTCCGCCGCTTCGACGTGGTCCTCACCCCGACAACCGCGCAGCCGCCGCTGCGGATCGCTGCCTGCGAAGGGCTCAGCGGCTGGGAGACCGACAAGGCGATCGTCGCCGCCTGCCCCTACGCCTGGCCCTGGAACGTCCTCGGCTGGCCGGGCGTCAGCGTTCCGGTCGGGTTCACCGACGCGGGCCTGCCGATCGGCGCTCAGCTCCTCGGCCCGGCCAACAGCGAGCCGCGGCTGCTCGCGCTCGCCTCCCAGCTCGAGGCCTCCGAGCGCTGGCACGAGCGCCGACCCGAATTTTCCATCGACTCAGGGAGTAGCAGGGACAACGGGGAAACCGCCGCGGCCGAACTGGGGGCCGGGGCCCGCACAGGAGGTTGAGTCCTATGTCCACAGCCACGATCGGCTCGCGGCGTGTCGAGCCGGAGGCCGGCGCCGACCGGCCGCTCTACTCGTTCATCGCGGCGCTCGCGGGCGGGGACCTGACCGGAGCGGCGGCCTGTTTCACCCGCGAGGGCTGCCTGATCACCGCCGACGGCACCTCGGTCCACGGCCGCCGGGAGATCGCAGACCTGCTCGCGCAGCTGATCGCGAGGCGCACGGAGATCGAGGTCGAGCAGCTGGTCCTGCGGAGGGCGGGCGAGGTCGCCCTCGCCGATTGCCGCTGGACGATGCACTCCGACGGGCCCGAGCAGTCCCGCTTCTCGCAGTCGAGCGCCGCGACGGTCGTGGTCCGGGAAGTCGAGCGGGTTTGGAAGATCGCGGTCATCGCGCCCTGGGGGTCGCACTAGCGAAGTCAGGTACAGCACGGGTTGTATTTGGAGACGATCTCCTCTAAGTTGCGCAAACGCAAACGAGTGGAGGGGGAGATCGGTGAGGAGTCTTGGCGGCAGCAGGGGGCGGATCGCGGTCATCTGCGCCTCGGTGGCACTCGTCGCGTTGAGCGCCGCGGCGATCGCCGCGGCGGAGAAGCCGACCACGATCAGGTCGGCAACCTGGTCCTCACCATCAACGGGGGCGTGACTCCGAAGGCGCTGCCGAAGAGCGAGATGGCTCCGATCGCGCTCAACGTCGAAGGGAAGATCGCTACCGCCGAAGGGGGCCATCCACCCGCCCTGAAGGAAGTCGTCGTCGATACCGACAAGAACGGCTCGATCGACGCCCGCGGAGCCCCCACCTGCACGCAGGGCCAGCTCGAAGCGCAGACCAGCGCCTCGGCGGAAAGGATCTGCAGGGCGGCGATCGTCGGCACCGGGACCACCGACGTCGAGGTGCTCTTCCCGGAATCGAACCCGATCCCGATCCACAGCAAGCTGCTCGCATTCAACGGCGGCGTCAAGGGCGGGACGACGACGATCTTCGTCCACGCCTACCTGACCAATCCGCTGGCGGCGGCGATCGTGACCACCGTCAAGATCACCAAGGAGAACAACGGCCCGTACGGCACGCGGTCAGTCGCCAGCGTCCCGAAAATCGCGAACGGGTCAGGCTCGGTGACCGCCTTCAGGCTGACCTTCCAGAAGCGCCTGTTCACCTACAAGGGGAAGAAGCACGGCTACCTGCTCGCCAAATGCGCGAACGGGCATTTCCTCGCGCAGGCCGAAGCGATCTTCACCGACGGCGACAAGCTGGGCGGCAAGATCGACCGGGCCTGCACCCCGAAGGGGTGAGCTCATACGCGGAGTTTCGGCTGCCGCCGGGGCGGCACGGGATTCCGCCGGAGGAGGTGGCGGCGAATCAGCGATGGAGGCTGCTCGGCGCCGCCGCCGAGGTGCTCGCCGAGCGTGGGCACGTCCAGACGACGAGCACCCTCGTGGCGAAGGCCGCCGGCGTCTCCCCGGCGACGTTCTACAAGCACTTCGACAACATCGCCGACTGCCAGCTCGCGACCTTCGAGATGGCCGCCGATTGCATCTGGGTTGCGGTCAACGCCGCCTGCACCGAACCCAAGCTCGAGTGGCGCCGACGCCTCCGCGAAGCGCTCGACTCGGCGCTCCGCTTCCTCTCCGGCGAGCCGGCGATCGCCCACCTGCTCGGCGGCGAAATGCCGGCCGGCGTGAGTGAGGTGGCGCAGGCGCGGGCCGCGCTGATCGAGCGCCTCGCGGGGCTCCTGGCGAGCGGCCGTGAGCTGCGGCCGGAGGGTGCCGCCGAGCTGCCGGCGGGTGCAGAGACCCACCTCGTCGCCGGCGCCCTGGCGCTGGTCGGGGACCGTGTGGCGGCGGGCGAGGTAGCCGGGCTTCCATCCCTGGCGCCCGAGCTGACAGAGATGCTCGGCGCTCCATACGGGTAGGGCTAGGATCGTTCGGTCCGCCTGCTCCGACCCGCATCCGCTCTCGCCCTCCTCGCCCTCGCCCTCGCCGCGGCCACCGCTCCCGCGCTGCAGCTGCGGGCTGGGGACATCGTCATCGACGCGGACGGGGGATTCGCCCCGAAATCCCTTCCCCGCGACCGGGACGCGCCGATAACCCTGCACGGAGGCGGCAGCATCTCGACCGTCTCGGGCGCGGTGCCGCCGACCCTGCAGACGATCGTGATCGAATTCGATCGGCACGGCTCGATCGAAACGACGGGCCTGCCGGCGTGCAGCATGGACAGGCTGGTCGCGACGACGACCGAGACGGCGCGCAGGCTCTGTCCCGGGGCGATCGTCGGCACCGGCTTCGGCAAGGCTCTGGTCACCCTTCCCGAACAGGGGCCGTTTCCGGCCTCGTCGCCGATCACCCTCTTCAACGGGCCGCGGGTCAAGGGCAACCCCACCGTTCTCGCCCACGCGCACTTGGTCAGGCCCGTGCCCGCCACCTTCGTCCTCTCGATCACGATCGAACGAATCCACCGCGGGGTCTATGGCTACCGGACCCAGGCCGCGATCCCGAAGATCGCCAACGGCTATGGCGTCCCTGTCTCAGGCAAGCTGAGGATCGGCCGCAAATGGACCTACCAGGGGTTGCCGCACTCCTACGTCAACGCCCGCTGCGAAACCGGGCGCCTCCAGGCCCGCGGCGAATTCAGCTTCGACGACGGCACCGAACTGAGCGGGATCTTTCTGCGGCCGTGCTCGGTGCGCTAGGACGCCGAGCAGGTTTCGACGTCGGTCCCCGTACCTGAGCAGGTGACGTGCTTGCCGTTCGGCGCCGGCGTGCCCGGCGGCCACTGGGCCGGGGTGAAGACGGTGACCCTCGTAGTCGCGATCGGGCCCCTGAATCCGGTCAGCCCGACCGCCCTGACCCTGACGACGTGCTTGCCGGGGCCGAATTGGAAGGCCTTCGGCGAGCCGCATTTCCGAAACTTCCGCCCGTCGAGCTTGCACTCGAAGCCGCGCACGTGCCCGTTGGCGAAGAATCGGTACAGGGCCCTGGCCCGGCCGGCGGAGGTGCGAAGAGCGGCGCCGGGGGAGCGCCCGAACCTCGCCCGCGGCCGTTTCGGACCGTGCAGTTTCTTCTTCTTCTTCTTCTTCCCGGTCTTCTTGACCGCGGCCGGCTGCGGGGTCAGGGGGTCCCCGACGGTGATGATCTTGCCGCTGGCGGCGGAGATCGCGCAGAGGTCGGTCGACGGACAGGAGATGCCCCACATCGCGTTCGCATTGGCCGTCCGGGGATCTGTGGAGTAGGGGATCAGGTTCGAGAAGGTCCAGGCGCTCGCCCCTCCGGTCGGGTTCTCTGAGGACAGCACGTCGGAGTTGTTGTCGACCTGGACGCACTGGGTGGTGGAGATGCAGGAGGCGGCGGTGATCTGGACCGAGCCGCCCCCGTCGGCGGCCGCCCAGGCGGGGGAGCCGCCGGTCGGACTGCTCGAGACGATCAGGTTCCCGTTCTCGTCGCCGCTGACGCAGAGGGCGGGGGAGGGGCAGGAGACGCCGAAGAGCGGGCCCGCCCCGGGAATCTGCGCCGGCTGCCAGGCGCCCCCCAGCGGGTCGGTGGAGGTGACGACCATGCCGTTGCTGCCGGCCTCGCCGCCGCTGACGTTGGCGTCGCCGTCGTCGCCGACCGCGACGCAGAGCGAGGGCGAGGTGCAGGAGACGCCCCTCAGTTCGAGCGGCTGGGGAAGCTGCAGGACAGCCCAGGCAGTGGCATCGCCGGTCGGGTTCGTCGAGGTGAGGATCTTGCCCCTGCCGGCGACCGCGACGCAGAAGGATGGCGTCGGGCAGGAGATCCCATATATGTGGATATTCGGTCCGCTTGAGCTGAGGTTGGCCGTGTTCCAGGCCGACGCGCCGCCGGTGGGGTTGGTCGAGGAGTAGACCAGCCCCTCATAGGTGACCGCGACGCAAAGGCTCACCGTCGGGCAGGAGACGCCTCTGATCTGGCGGCCGGGAAAGATCGCTTTGGGGCCGGTCGCCAACGCCCCTTCCCCCAGATAGGAGACGCTCCAGGCAGTGGCGTCGCCGGTCGGGTTGGCCGAGGCGGCGAGTGTGTTGTTGCCGCCGACCGCGATGCAGAGCGACGGTGACGGACACGACATCCCGTACATCATCACCTCTCCCGCCTCGCCCGGAAGCTGTCGGACCGACCAGTCCAGGCCCTGCGCCGGAGCGGCTGCCGCGAGCGCCACCGCCAGCGAGCAGATCAGCCCGGCAATACCCCAACCTTTGCCTCTCCCTGACATCCCCTTGAAAATGTAGCCCACCGGGGAGCCCGGCTTTTGGAAAAATTCCACCGACTGTGCGGGGTCGAAAAAGGCCTCAGGTGCGGGGACTATGGCGCCGGGCGCCGAGCACGATCGAGACCGCCGAGCCGGAGGGGAGCCTGGTCCCCCTTGGTTGGCTCTGTCCGACGACGACCGGCGTCGGCTCACCGCGGTCGAGGCCGCTGGTCGAGCCGAGCTTGCAGTGGGCCCTGCGCAGGGTGGCACGCGCGGCGGCGCGGCTCTCGCCTCTCAGACTCGGCACCAGGCACTGCGCCGGCGCCGGCGCCGGCCCGGGACCACCCGCGCCCGCCCGTGTCGCTTCTTCGCTGCGCTTCTTGGCCAGGCGTTCGGCTTCCAGACGGGGCGCTTCTTCCGCGGCCCTCTGCGCGCCTTCCATGTTCCAGGGTTCCTCTTTGGATTCGTAGGGGTCGCCCGCGCCTGTGCCTCCCGGGGCTTCGGCGGGCGGCGCCGCCGGCATCGTGAATTCGAGCGGGTCGGTGGCGCGGTCGCCGGCGGAGTTGGAGGCCGAGACCCAGAAGGAGTAGGTGTAGCCCCAGTGCAGCGAGGTCAGGTGGACGGTCTCCGCCGCTTCGAGCTGGCCGCCCGGGATCGATCCGGCGCCGACCTTTTCGGTCGCGATCGCCTGACAGACGGGCACGCCGTCTTCCGCCTGGCACGCCGCGTACTGGAGCCAGAATTCGTAGGTCGTGTCGAGGCCGCCCGGCCGGATCGGCGCCCGCAGGTCGGCGCTGTCTTCGCTGACCTGCGCTGACGGGGCTCCGAAGGCGGGAGGCGAGGAAGCCGCGGAGACGCCGGGGAAGAGTGCCGCGAGGCAGATCGCAGCCCCGAGGGCGAATGCGAGCGATGCCAGCCGTCCTTTTCCCCGGAACCACAGGCATAGGGTATCGCCGAATCGCCCACCCACAGCCAGCCCGAGGGCCACATCCAGCCTCGGCCGACCGCTAAGGAGATGAAGTGACAGAGCTGACCGAGATGCAGTCCGAGCTGTGCGAGAAGAGCGACACCGACTACTCGGACCTGAGCGCCCTCTTCATCAACTGCACGCTGAAGCGCAGCCCCGAGCTCTCCCACACCCAGGGCCTGATGGACATCTCGATGGAGATCATGCGCCGCAACGGCGTCTCCGTCGACGGCATCCGCGCCGTCGACCACGAGATCGCGACCGGCGTCTGGCCCGACATGACCGAGCACGGCTGGGAGGCGGACGAGTGGCCGGCGATCTTCGAGCGGGTGATGGCCGCCGACATCCTCGTCCTCGGGATGTCGATCTGGCTGGGGGAGAAGTCCTCGATCGCGACCAAGATCGTCGAGCGCCTCTACGGCAACTCGCACCTCCTGAACGACGAGGGCCAGTACGCCTACTACGGCCGCGTCGGCGGCTGCCTCGTCACCGGCAACGAGGACGGCGTCAAGCACTGTGCGATGAACACCCTCTACTCGCTCCAGCACCTCGGCTACGTGATCCCTCCGCAGGCCGACTCAGGCTGGATCGGCGAGGCTGGGCCAGGCGCCTCCTACCTGGACGAGGGCTCCGGCGGCCCGGAGAACGACTTCACCAACCGCAACACGACCTTCGCCGCCTGGAACATGCTCCACCTCGCGCGGATGCTGAAGGACGCCGGCGGCATTCCCGCCCACGGCAACCAGCGGACCAAGTGGGACGCCGGCTGCAGCTTCGACTTCCCCAACCCGGAGTACCGCTGAATGGGCGCCTTGGTCGCCAATAGCGCGACCAAGGCGCGCCCGTCGTCACTCCTGAAGAGCTCGATCGAGGTTGTCGAAGCAGACGGCCCAGCCGCCTTCGTGAGAGCGGAGCGACTCCTCGTCCCTGATGCCGCTGTGGGTGAAGTGGACGGTCGTCACCCCGGCGGCCTCCTCGAAATCGATCTCGATCAGCATCTGCCGCTCCTCGTCCTCATCCCAGGTCCAGGTGAAGGCGAGGCGGGCCGGGGGGTCGACCTCGGTGTAGTGCCCGCCCCCTCCGTGCTCGACACCCTGCTCGGGGTCGCGCATGACGACGCGCAGCGCGCCGCCGACGCGCAGGTCCACCACTGCCTCGGGGGTCTCCCACTCGCGGTCTGCGTGGAACCAGCGGCGCAGCACCTCCTCGCTGGTCCAGGCGTCGAAGACCGCCTGGGCGGGGGCCTGGAAGGAGCGCTCGATCCGCAGCGTCTCGCCGCTCATCGGCCCTGGTCCCGTCGGCGCCGCAGGGTGAGGGCGAGCCATGCCCGCGCGACGACCAGCCCGGTGACGGGACCGGCGAGCGAGGGCAGCAGCTCCTCGACCGGCATGCCGGCGACGTGGGCGGCGATCACGGGCGCGGGCTCCTCGAGCCGCGCTGCGAGTCGGTGGCACTCGAGAGGGCGGCCTCGTGGACGGTCGGCTCGTCGTAGGAGTCGTGGAGGTTCCACCACAGGTAGGGGTCGGACTGCGGGTAGCCCTGCGGCGAGTCCTCCCACTTCTCCTGGCGGCCGAGCGCCGTGATGTCGAGGTAGGCCCAGGCGGACCCGAGCTGCTCGTCGCCGCGCTTGTCGATGAAGTACGTGCGGAAGATCCTGTCCTCCTCATCGCGGTAGAAGGCGTTGGTGCCGTGCCATTCGTCGACGCCGAAATCGGCATCGAAGTCGTCCGTGATCGTGTACCAGGGGATCTCCCAGCCCATCCGCGCCTTCCAGCGCTCGATCTCGGCCTGCGGGGCGCGCGAGACGTTG
The DNA here is from genome assembly GCA_963795295.1 of uncultured Solirubrobacterales bacterium. Taxonomy (GTDB): domain Bacteria; phylum Actinomycetota; class Thermoleophilia; order Solirubrobacterales; family 70-9; genus VRUE01. The sequence goes on along the minus strand of CAWCHE010000001.1, from coordinate 179,087 downwards.
GCGAAGGTCGTGTCACGCGAGTTGAGGTGGGCGAGGTGGGCGACCTGGTCGGCCATGAATGAGCAGCCGCGGCAGCCGCTCTCGGGCCATCCGGCGACGCCCGGCTCGAAGAAGAAGCGGTAGAGGATCAGCTGGCGGCGGCCGTCGAACAGGTCGAGCAGGCTCAGCGGACCGTCGGGGCCGTCGAAGCGGTACTCCTTCTCGACGGCCATCCTCGGCATCCGGCGCCGTTCGGCGGCGAGCGCGTCGCGGGCGCGGGTCACCTCCTTCTCCCTGACCAGCAGCTCCTCGCGGGCGGACTCCCACTCCTGCGGCGAGACGATCGGCGGCATCTTCATTTCGGCTCCTTCTCGTTTAGGTACTCGTCGACGACATCGAACATGCGCTCCCAGAGGGCGCGCTGGCGATCCATCCACTCGGCTGCCCCGTCGAGCCCGCCCGGCTCGAGCGAGAGCCGGTGCGTCCGGCCCTCCACTACCCGGGTGACGACGCCCGTCTCCTCGAGCACCCTGAGGTGCTTGGAGATCGCCGGCTTGGAGACGCCGAAATCGCGGGTGACTTCGCCGACCGTGGCCGGGCTGACGGCGAGGCGTTCGACGATTCCGCGGCGGATCGGATGAGAGAGCGCCCTGAATGGATCGTTAACCATTTGGTGAACAATAGCGCACCGTCAGCTTCGGCGGCGGACCGCAACCCAAGCCACTGGAGTTGGTTTAGGTTCGGCAGCAGAGCGCAACCCAAGTCCCCGCTGGAGTTCGTTTATGGTACGGAGAAGGCTCCAGACCCGGAGGATTTAGAGGGTTTCCCAAAGAAATAAATGGCTCTGGAAAGCCGAATTGGCTAATTCGGCCGAATTGGGACTTGACAATGAGGAAACGTGCTGTTCTTATAGGGACCTGAGAGAAGGGTCGGGTACCGGACAGGGCAAGGGAGTCGCCCTCCGGCAAGGCAAAGAGAGAGATCGCCCTCGATGGGAAGCTGGGATCGGGGCGGGAGAACACGGGAACGGAAGGGGCAGGGAAGGATTCAGATGAGGCGGTCCGCGCATCGGAAACTCGGAGTGGCTCTGTGCGCGCTCATCGTCGCCGGGCTCGCCGGCGCCGGCGCGGCGCAGGCGGCGCTCGTTCACACCTTCGACTCCTACATGGGCGGCGGCGCCCTCTCGACTCCTGAGAGCCTCGCGGTCGACCAGGCCAGCGGCGACCTATACGTCCTCGAACACGGCACCGGCTGCGTCGCTCGCTTCCACGGTGAAAGAGGCGGGCCGGAAGCCCTCGAACCCCACGCCTTCCCGGCGACGGGAACCAACAAGATCTGCGGCTTCGAATTCCGCGAAGAACCCTCGACCGCTCAGGTCGCCGTCGACAACTCCGGGACCTCGACGCAGGGGTACTTCTACGTGAACTCGCCGAAATACGCCGGCGGACTGGGCGTCACGATCGGCTTCGATGACGAAGGCAACAAGGTCACCGAACTGACGCCGCGTAACGAAGCGATCGACTTCTACTACGTCTGCGGGGTCACCGTCGACGTCCACGGCAGGGTCTACGTCTCCGAACGCTACGCCGGGGTCCAGGTCTACGAACACAACGCTCCGGTCACCAACGCCGACTACGTCGAAAGCTACAACGAAGGGCCGACCTGCGGCATCGGCGTGGACTCGCACGGGACCCACTACTCGAGCTGGGACTCGAACGGGCCGCTGATCGAGAACGGGAGGGTGCTCCGGGATGTGAGCCACGCGATCGCGGTCGACCACTCTTCGGACGACGTCTACATCTCTGAAGGTCCGGCGATCGAGGGGGTCGGCCCTGACGGGGTCGTCTTCGACGAATTCGCCAGGGACCAGATCACGGAGTCTCGCGGCATCGCGGTCGACGAGACGAACGGGGTCGCCTACGTCGCCGACACCCCGAACGGGCGAGTCGCGGTCTTCAGCGGCAGCACCGCCTACAGGCTCACGGTCGACCTCGATGGAACCGGCCTCGGGGCGGTCTCGGCGAACCATCCCCCGATCGCGGGATGCGGCGACGAAGGCCAGTGCGTCGGTTACTACCTCCCGTCGACTGTCGTCCTCAAAGCCGTGCCGCAGCCCCATTCTGTCGTCGACGGCTGGACCGGCTGCGACACGATCAACCCGGCCGGCGACGAATGCACCCTCGCCATCTCCAACGTGGCCCGAGGCGTCGCGGCGAGCTTCAGGCGGCTTCAGCGTCCGGTCACCGCCGCCACCGCCGGCAGCGGGACCGGCTCGGTCAGCGTCGCGGCCGGCCAGGGCGCGATTCAGGAATGCGGCGCCGGCGGCGCCTGCACCGGGCCCTACGACGAAGGCGCGGCGATCGAGCTCGTCGCGACTCCGGGGGAGCACTCGACCTTCAGCGGCTGGTCGGGCGCCTGCACCAACCAGACCGGGCCCTGCGACCTCGTCGTCGAAGGCAGCCCCTCGGCCACCGCGCACTTCACCGCCCAGCACCCGGTCAGCATCAAAAAGGCCGGGAACGGCGCCGGCGCGGTGGTCAGCTCGCCCCTCGGCCTCGACTGCGGCGGCGTCTGCGTCGACTACTTCACCGACGGCACCTCAGTCATCCTGTCCGCCGTCCCCTCAGGGGACTCGACGTTTACCGGTTGGGAGGGGCAGGGCTGCTCGGGAACCGGCACCTGCCAGGTCGAAGCCGGCGGCGAAACCAAATCCGTGACGGCGACCTTCGCCCACGACAGCCCGTCGGCGGTGACCGATGCGGGAGCGACCTTCATCGGCCAGCGGGTCGCGACCGTGAGCGGCAGCGTCAACCCCAACGGCGCGAAGGTCACCCGCTGCGTGGTCGAATTCGGGTCGAGCGCGTCCTACGGCGCCGAGCGTCCCTGTGCGCCCAGCGCCGTCGGCAGCGGCGATGTCCCTGTGCCGGTCGGGGTCAACCTCACGGGCCTGGCGCCCGGCACGACCTACCACTATCGACTCAGTGCCACGAGCATCGGGGGAACCGCATACGGCGCTGACCAGACGCTGCGGACGCTGGATGACAGCTGCGACACGAACGCGGCCCTCTGCCCGCCGCCGGACCGAATCAGGAAGGAAGTGACCCAGCCGACGAAGCCCTGCAGGAAGGGGTTCGTACGCAAGAAGGGGAACTGCGTCAAGAAGAAGCGCAAGCCCGCCCGACACCACCGGCGGGGGGGTGAGGCGAGGTGACCACGAGGATGGTGAGGTCCGCCCTCGCCTGCGCGCTGGCACTGGCCACGAGCCTGATCCTTGCCGGGACGGCAGGGGCCGCGTTCCTGACGCCCGAATACGAAACGACCGTCACGGGCAGCGGCGAAAACGCGATCGGCCAGCCGCTCGGGGTCGCGGTCGACGAGGCGTCCGGAGACTTCTACGTCGCCGACCTGGGCAATCACCGAATCGAGAAGTTCGATGCCGACGGGAACTTCCTGCTCAAGTTCGGCAGCTTCGCCAATCCCAGCTCGGTCACCGTCGACAACTCCGACGGGCCTTCGAAGGGCGATGTCTACGTGACCGAAGGCCCACTCAACGGGGGCAATGGAACGGTCCAGAAGTTCGACGGCACCGGACAGCCGGTCGTCAGCTTCGGGACCGGGGGGTCGTTGGCGATCAAAGCGCTGCGCAAAGTGACCGTCAGCCCATTCGACGGCAGCCTCTGGTCGATCGACGGGGTGGCCGGCGAAAGCCCGGGCGCCACCGACGGCGGCCACGTCATCTCGTACACCGAAACCGGCGTTCAGAAGTTCAGGGTCGAAACGCGTCAGGACGCGGGCGGCGAGGGCACGATGGCGGTCGACAGCAAAGACCGGCTCTGGTTCACGGACCACCAGGCCACTCCCCAAATCAATGACATCTCCCGCTACGAAGAGACCGCATTCCACTCTCTCGGGCGGGTCACTCCGGCGACCGCGACCCACTTCGCCGTCAATGCGGTCAACAGCGACGTGCTGATGGTCGTCAACGAATCCGAAGTAATGGTCTTCGAAGGGTCCTGCGATCCCACCAAGGGCTTCTGCGTCCCGAAGGAGACTTTCGGGGGCGGGCAGCTCAGCGAACCGAAGGGCCTGGCGATCGACGGCAGCACCGGCTCGGTCTACGTTGCGGTCAGCGGCGGCGTCGCCGTCTTCCGCGCCAAGGTCGTCCCGGACGTAATCGCGAAACCGGCGAGCGTCGGCCACAGCGATGCCGTTCTCGCCGCCCACCTGGATCCTCTCGGCGAAGGGAACATCACCGGCTGCGCGGTCGAATACGGCCCCGGGACCGACTACGGGACAACCGTCCCCTGTGACCAGCAGATGCCGTTGGGCGCTGCGGCCGATGTCACCGTCCACCTTGCGGGCCTGACGACCGAGACCCCGTACCACTACCGCTTTCGGGCGACGAACGCCAACGGCACCAGCAACGGGCGCGACCGTGTCGTCACTCCGCACTGGGTCAACGGCCTGGAAACGGGCGACGCCACGGAAATAGGCCCGGGCGCGGCGACCCTGCAGGGCGAACTGGACCCCGAGGGGGAACCGACTCACTACTACTTCGAATGGGGCATAAACAAAAACTATGGCCACCGCACGCCTGAGCTGCCCGGCTCCCAGATCGCGGCATCCGACCTGACGCAGGTGGAAGCCAGCCTCGCCGGCCAGCTCACGTCGGTCACCACCTACCACTATCGGATCGTCGCCAACAACGCCCTCGGCACCAGCTTTGGATTCGATCGCGAATTCACGACCCCGCTCGGAACCGCCCCTCAAATCGGCGGGGTTTCGGGAGCTGCCACAGGTCCGACCACGGCGATGCTGCAGCTCGAAGTCAACCCGAACTTCGGCGACACGGCCTACAAGTTCCAGTACGGGCTCGACTCGGGCTATGGGAGCAGCACCGTGGTCAGCCCGTCGATCGCCAACGACGGCAATTTCCACACGGCCTCGGTAGAGATCACCGGCCTGAGTCCGGCCACCACCTACCACTACCGGGCCATCGTCTTCAACTTCGTCGAACGGGTCCTGAGCCCCGACCTCACCTTCACCACGCCGCCCGTCTCCTCAGGAGGGGCCGGCGGGGGAGCTGCGCCGGTGCCGGCCCCGCCGGCGGAAGGCGGTCCCGAAGTCAAGAAGCCGCTCGAATGCAAGAAGGGGCAGGTGCGGAAGAACGGGCGCTGCGTCAAGAAGAAGCCGCGTCGCCATAAGCGGAAGGGCGGGAGCAGGCGATGAAGGCGATCCGCAGGCGAGGGATGACGATTGGGCTGCTCTGCGCAGCCGCGTTGGTCGCCCTCGCGGCGATGGCGCCGCTCGCTTCGGCGACGACCACGCACAAATTCATCAAGCAGCTCAACCTGCCGGTCAGCGGTGTGCAGCTGATGGGCGTGGACCAACAGGGGAACCTGATCGTCTGGGCCCAGAACGCAATCCGCAAGTTCAGCCCCAACGGGGACCCCGTGCCGTTCTCGGCGCTGGGAACCAACACGATTGACGGAGCGGGCGGCGGCAACTGTCCCACCACTCCGGCCGACTGCGACCAGACTCCCTGGAACGGCCTCGGCTCCTCGCCCTTCTTCGAACGAGTCGCTCCGGTGCTCGCCGATATGAACCAGTCGCACACCGGTCCGTCGGCCGGGTACATGTACGTGGCGACCGTCAAAGAAGTCGAACCGGGCGTCTACCGCTCGCGGACGGTGGTCTTCGACGGGAGCGGCAAATATAGGGGCGAAATCGATACCTCCCAGCCTGCGCCCGCCCGGGCTCTCGAAGGGGTGCCGTTGTACCTCTCGGTATCTCCCAACGGCTCGATCGTGATCAGCTACAGCCTCGAAACCGGTGGTTCTGGCGAACCCCTGCACGCGGACAAATACCAGGTCAGCGATGCCAACCCGGCAAACGACCGATTCGCCGGCCAGATCCGTAAGCAGGATCCCTTTGACGGCACCCTCACCGGCGGCAACATGCAGCTGGGCACGGTCGCCGACGACGACTACGCCTACGTGGGCCGCGGCGGCTTCCTCTACCAGCCAGAGAGCCTGCACCCCACCTGGGAGATCTTCGAAAGCAAAGACTTCGGCCTTGCGTCGGGAAACACGCCGCCGCTCAACCTCGACCCGAACAAGTGCGAATGCGACTCGGCCGGGCCGTGGGGTGACGGGGGCCGCAACGAGGAGTCGGGGCAGATCTTCGATTCCGTCTCTGTGGATCCCGCCGACCACCATGCCTACCTGCTGGACTCCTACACAGGGACGCTCGAGGAGTGGGCGACGCCGACCGAACGGCTCGGCCCCCAGTTCGGCAGCGCCGAAACGACCAGCGGCGCGTCGGGTCAGCTGGCGTTCGACACCTCCGGCATCACGAGCACCGATGGACGGATCTACATCAATAGGGGCAGCTCCGTGGCCGTATTCAGCCCGCCGGTGCCGATTGCGGACATCGAAGGCCTGCAGGCGACGGTTGGGCACGCGGACGCCCAGGTCAACGCGACCATCGGCCTCGACCATGGCCCGAACGTCACCAGCTGCCAGGTCCAGTGGGGCGAAGAAGTTCCCGAACAGCCGACCTCCTTCGGACAGGCTGCTCCATGCCAGCCGGCGACGCCGTATTCGAGCGAAAGCACTCCGATCTCGACCCACATCCCAGGCCTGCGACCGAGACGAACTACCGCGTCCGGGTCGTCGTCAAAACCAACAACGGCTTCAACCGCAGCCAGTCGATCAAGATCAGGCCGGCCGCCGTCCTGGGGGTCGAAACCGATCCGGCGGACGAAGTCACGAAGACGACCGCCAAACTGCGGGGCTCGCTGGACGCGGACGGCATGCCGACCAAGTACTGGTTCGAATACGGCATCGGCACCAGCTACACCCAGAAAACGCCGGAAGAATCCGGCGGCCAGGCGAGTTGGCAGCGTCGCGGTCGCTCCGGTCGAGATCGGCGGCCTGCAACCGGGCCGCCGCTACCACTTCCGGCTGGTCGCGAGCAATGAAACGCTGGGGACCACCGCAGGGCCGGACCGGTCGTTCGTCGCGGCCTCGGCGCCGGCAGTCTCGGGGCTGCGACCCTCTGACATCAGGGAAACCAGCGCCACCCTCAGCGCGCTGGTCAATCCGGGCGGCTACCCGACGACATACCAATTCGAATACGGCCCCACGTCGACATATGGAAGCTCCAAACCGTCTCCGGCCGCGAACATCGGCGAAGGTGTGGACCCGGTTCCCGTCAGCGTCGAAATCGACAACCTCGATCCCGGAGTCGAATACCACTTCAGGGTCGTTGCCACGAACGAGTGGGGCACCGAAGCCTCCGAGGATGCGACCTTCACCTTCTTCCCGTCCGATTGCCCGAACGCCTACGCCCGGCAGCTGACCCGCTCGGCGTACCTTCCGGACTGCCGCGCCTATGAGCTGGTCAGCCCACGTGATGCCGGGGGCATCCAGCTGTATCCCGGCGACCTCACCCAGGACTACCTCTTCTACAACTTCAGCCAGCTCCCGTACCTCAAAACCTACGCCCAGAACCTCGGCACGGCGACCAGCCCCGGAAGGTTCTCCTTCCTCGGCCTCAGCGGGCAGCTGCCCGGGACGAACTCGCCAAACTCGCTGATCGACACCTACACGGCGACCCGCACCGTCGACGGTTGGGTTTCGAGGTATTGGGGCCTGACAGGCAACGTCTCGTACGGGGCCGGAGGGGCGGAATGCGACCTACAGGGGGAGACCTGCATCGACTACAAAGTCCCGGAGATCCTCGGCAACTCGGATCCCAACTTCAAAGGCTCGCATGCCCCGTACGTCTGGGACTTCGAAGGCAACAGCCTCGGCAGGTGGCCGACCAACCTCGGGGTTGTCAAAGGCGGAGAAGATTACGTCGGCGATGACCACCCCTCCCCAGACTTCAGCCATTACATCTTTTCCTCGAACAACGTCCGCTTCACGCCGGACGGTGTGCTGAGAGCGCCGGGGTCCGCCTACGACAACGACGTCGAAGCGGCATCGGTCGAAAAGGCCTCTCTGCTTCCGGGCGGAGCAGACATTCAGGAAGGCGCTGGGGGTGGCGGCGGCGGCAGCGAAGAATTCATCAAGATCCCCGCGGTATCGACAGACGGCAGCCACATCCTGATGACGACGCAGGGTGTCGGTGACTCCAAAGCGGTGAACCTCTACATGCGGGTCGACGGGGCCGTCTCCTACCCGATCGCACAGGGCAAGCAGCCACTGAAGCTGATCGGGATGACGAGCGACGGGTCCAAGGTGGTGTTCGCGTCCACCGACCGGGTGACCGCCGACGACACCGACTCCAGCGAAGACATCTTCGTCTGGAGCGAGCAGACCAACGAGATCACCCGCGTCTCCCAGGGGAACGGGGCCGGTGACTCGGATGCGTGCCAGACCGAAGAAGGAGCGGTCTGCCCGGCCTCGCCGCTGGTGACGCAACGGCCCGACAGCGACGACCCGATCGCCTCCGAAAGCGGCGACGTCTACTTCTACTCGCCCGAGCAGCTGGACCCGAACAGCCCCGGCCTCGCCAACGAGAAAAACCTCTACGTCTACCGCCACGGGGCCGTCAAATACGTGGCCACCCTCGACAAAGGCACGGCCATCGACCGGATCCAGATCTCTCCCGACGGGGCCCACGCCGCCTTCCTCACCGCTTCGCGCATGACCAGCTACGACAACCAGGGCTGGCGCGAGATGTACACCTACGATCCCGAAACCGGGGTGATCCGGTGCGTGTCCTGCATACCGAGCGGAGAGCCGCCCCAGGTCCTGCGTCCGGAAGAGGCCCCGGGATCCTCCGGAGACCGCGGCCTTCGCAGCAAGGACGTGATGGCGAGCCAGAGCGGTCGCTTCATGTCCGACGACGGGCGGACCGCCTTCGCCACCGCCGACGCCCTGGTCGAAAACGACACCGACGGCCTCGTCGACGTCTACGAGTTCGCCGGAGGCCGGCCGCAGCTGATCAGCAGCGGCGCCGCCCAGACCGACTTCCTACCGGGAAATCAGATCTATCCCGGCGAGTACATAGGCCTCGAGGCGGTGAGCCACGACGGCGTCGACCTCTACTTCACGACGTTCGACACCCTGGCGCCCGACGAAGACGAAAACGGTCAGTTCCTCAAGTTCTACGACGCCCGCACCAACGGGGGCTTTCCGCCGCCGCCGGCGCACCTGCCCTGCGTCGCCGCGGACGAGTGCCATGGCGCCGAAAACCCCGGCCCGGAAAATGCGGTGATCGGAACCGGCGCCAACCTCGGCCCGGCGAGCACACCGGCGAAGGTGACTGAAAAAAAGAAGAAGAAGCACCACAAGAAACGCGCCAAGGCGCGCCACAAACGGCACCGCCAAGGGGGGGAGCAGCGAAATGGCTGAGCGGACGAGGCCAAAGTTTGTCGCGGCCTTCGCGGTCCTCGCGATCATGCTCTGCTGGGGCCTGGCCGAGCGCGCGAGCGCGGCCCAGGAAATCACCCAGTTCACCACCGGCGTCTCGAGCACCCAGGCCGGCGGTCATCCCGACGTCGAATACTCGGTCGACTGGACGAGCCGCCGCGGTACCGACCTCCCCTGCAACTGCGAGGACTCACGAATCCTCGACATGCACTTCCCGACCGGATTCATCGGAAACCCCCACGTCGTGCCCGCCTGCTCGCTGGCGGAATTCTCACTGCACAGCTGCGCGCCAGAGTCCCAGGTGGGAGTGGTCTCTGTCCAGAACGCGATCCGCGAGGCGACCTTCAACCTCACTCCTCATCCTGGCGAGGCCGGGCTGGTCGGCTTCTACGTGCCCCTCGCGAACACCGTGGTCTTCATCACGCTCCATGCTCGCACCGACTCCGACTACGGCCTCGACGCGACCAGCTCCGCCGTGTACCACATCCTCCCGCTCACTCAGATCACGGTCCACCTCTGGGGCGTGCCGGCCGATCCCAGCCACGACGCCGCCCGCTTTCCCGGTGGTAGGCCCGAAGCGCTCGAGGACGAATGCGAAACGTATCCGGCCGGTTGCTTTGGGCCCGTGAAATCAAATGCCACCCCGGCGCCGTACCTTCAGAACCCGACCACGTGCGGAGTTCCGCTCACCGCCAGTCACACGATCGAGTACTACACGGGCCTCTCGGTGACGGCCGATTCGGCCTGGCCGGCGACGACGGGCTGCGACGAACTCACCTTCAACCCGAGCCTTGCCGTGACACCGACGACGACCTCTGCGGACAGCGTCTCGGGGCTCGACGTTGCGCTCAAGGTTCCCCAGTCGCAGAGCCCGACCGCACCCTCGCCCTCGGAGATCCGGAGCGTGAAGATGACCCTTCCGGAGGGCTTCAGCCTCGCGGCAAACGGCGCCAACGGCAAGGTCGCGTGCGATGACTCCGAACTGTCCCTCGGCACGGAGGATGCGGCCCACTGCCCGGAGTTCGCGAAGATCGGGACGTCGATGGTCGACAGCTCGGCGCTGCCGGGACCGATCTTCGGCTCGGTCTACATCGGGCAGCCGCTGCCCGGCCAGACCTACCGCGTATTCGTCACCGCCGACGGGTTCGCCACCCATGTGAAACTCAAGGGCACGGTCGACCTCGACCCCCAGACCGGCCAGATCGTGACCAGCTTCTCCGACCTGCCCCAGTCTCCGATCCAGGAATTCCAGCTTCACTTCTTCGGCTCTGAGCGAGGCATCTTCGCCACGCCAAAGCACTGCGGCAGCTATCCGGTCGTGTCCGAATTCGTCCCCTGGGACGGAGCCCTCCAGGACCAGGTCTCGACCAGCCAGATCGAGGTCGACAGCGGTCCCGGCGGCTCGCCCTGCCCGGGCACGCCGCGGCCCTTCAATCCGACCGTCGAGGCTGGCACCGCCGACAACACCGCCGGTCATTTCTCCCCGCTCACTCTGCAGGCGAGCCGCGCCGACGGCAATCAGGAGCCGACCGGGGTCACCGTCGACACGCCCCCCGGATTCCTCGCCTCGCTGCGCGGAGTCACCTACTGCCCGGAGGCGGTCATTTCCGGGCTCCGGACCGGCGCCTATGGCGGCGGCCGCGAGGAGCAGGCATCGCCGGCCTGCCCGGCCTCGAGCCGCATCGGAGCCGCCAGGGTCGGTGCCGGGCCCGGGACGCGGCCGGTCTACGTCGGGGGAAACGTCTACTTCGCCGGGCCCTACAAGGGCGCTCCTGTGAGCCTGGTCGTGGTCATTCCCGCGGTTTCAGGGCCCTATGACCTCGGCAACGTGGTGGTCCGTGCGGCGATCTACCTTGACCCCGCAACGGCGAATATCAGGACCCTTTCCGACCCCTTCCCGACGATCCTGCAGGGGGTTCCGCTGCGCGCCCGGTACCTGCAGATCCGCCTCGACCGGCCCAATTTCACCCTCAACCCGACCCGCTGCGATCCGTTCGCGGTCACCTCACAGGCGTTTGGAGACGAAGGCGCGGTGGCGAGCATCAGCAACCACTTCCAGGTCGCCAACTGCTCGAGCATGGACTACTCGCCGTCCCTCAGCCTGACCCTGACGAACGGCCTCCAGGCGCGCGGACATCCGGCGATCCACGCGGTGCTGACCGCCGACCCGGGCGAAGCGAACTCGCGCCGGGTCTCGGTCGCCCTCCCCAAGGGGGAGCAGCTCGACAACGCCCACATCGGGACCGTCTGCACCCGACCGCAGTTCGCGGCCAACACCTGCCCCGCCGGATCGCTGATCGGCCACGCGGAGGTGACGACGCCGCTGCTCGACGGAGGCCTCAGCGGGTCGGTCTACCTCCGCTCCTCCGGCAACAAGCTCCCCGACATCGCGATGGATCTCGAAGGCCAGGTGGACATCGAACTCGCCGGCCGCGTCGACGCCCCGAACGGCCGCCTCCGCGCGAGCTTCGAATCGGTCCCCGACGCCCCCATCACCTCGGTCTCCTTCGACCTCTTCGGCGGCAAGAAGGGCCTCGTCATCAACAGCGAAAGCCTCTGCGACAAGCCGAAGCGGGCGACGGTGCAGATGACCGGGCAGAACGGCGACACGATCTCCGCCGATCCGAAGCTGAAGGTCGCCTGCGGGTCAGGGGCACGCCGCAAGCGGCACACTGCGAAGGGCGGTAGGTAGGCGATGCCCGCTCCGACACGGACATACCTTCGGGCGCTGATCGTCGCGATCATCGCGACCGCCGCGACGATGGCGATCGTCGGGTCGGCTGCGGCGCGGACGATCCCGCGCTACACCTACACCGGCGACTTCTACGACGGCTTCGGCTCCACCGCCGGCACCCTCTCCTTCGGCACCGACGTCGATCTGAACCAGGTCACCGGAAACGGGTACGTGTCGGATCCGAACCGGCTCAACGGATCCGTCTCTCAGTTCGACCCCGATGGCGACCCGCTCGAATTCTCGGCTCTGGAAGGTGCCACCGCCTTCGCCCTCCCCAACGGGGGCGGGTACCGCGTCACGGTCGACAACAGCGCCACGGCGTCGCAGGGGAACATCTACGCGCTGAGCGAACTGGTGATCAGGGGATTCAAATCCGACGGGACCGAAATTCAAGGGGCGTTCCCGATCGGGAGCCTGCGCGCTGCGTGCGGGATCGCGGTCGACTCCGAGGGCCACCTCTGGGCGGACGACTACCGCAGCGCCCAAATCGTCGAGTTCACCCCGTCCGGGGAACCGACGGGGAGGAAGATCTCATACCCGGCGCGGACGGTCGGCTTCCAGAACGGCGAATGCGACCTGGCGATCGACTCCCACGACAACTTCTACCTGTCGCAGCTCGCGATAGCCCACGGGGAGCTCGGATACACGAAGAAATTCGACTCCGAAGGCAACTACATCGAAGACTTCGGCAGCGGCTTCTCCCCCGCGATCGCCGTCGACCCAGGCAACGATCACGTCTTCATGGTTCGACCCTCTCCCTTCGCCACCGAAGAATTCAACTCAGAAGTGGTCGAGTACGACGAGAACGGGGAAGAGATCACGTCGTTCGGCGCCCCCGACCCGGCGCACTCATTCCCCGGCCTGCTCTCGCCTCCGAGCATCGCGATCAACGAGAACACCCACGACGTCTACGTCGTCAACCACCGCGAATACAGCAGCGTCCAGCACGTCGAGATCTTCGCGCCCACCGGCCAGGCGCTGGTGCCGACCGTGAAGACCGATTTCCCGGACCTCTTCCCGACCAAAGCGACGCTCAAGGGCTCGGTCGACCTCGACGGAGGTGGTGACACGACCGCGTGCTACTTCGAATGGGGCACCAATCCCCTCTACGGGAACACGATTCCCTGCAGCCCGCCGAGCCCGCACTCGGGCGCCGGCGCCCACCCGGTGACGGCGGCCCTGGAAGGCCTCACCCAGGGCAGCTCCTACCACTACCGCCTGGTCGCCAAGAACGCCAACGGAATCGTCACCTTCGGCCGCGACCGTGGTTTCAGGCCCCAGGGCCCGGCGATCCTCACCGGCGCGATAGTCAGCGACGTCAACACGGACGGCGCCCGGATCTCGACCACGATCGACCCCAACGGCGGCGAAACGACCTACCGGGTCGAATACGGACTGGACGACTGCGATGTCATCACCTGCCAGAGCCTTCCCGTCGGGGAAGCGGAATTGAAGGACGACACTCGCGAAGACGCGGCCGGCATAGGCCCCCCGGTCCTCGGCGTCCAGGACGCCTCGGTCCTTCTTGACCGGGCTCCAGCCCGGCGCGACCTACCACTACCGCCTGGTCGCGACGAACGATGCCGGCGAAACGATGGGGGCCGAAGACACCCTCAGGACCTACGGGGTCGACTCGACCGACGACACATGCGCCAACGCGCTGATCCGCAAAGCGATCGGCGCCGTGCTGCTGCCCGAGTGCCGTGCCTACGAGCTCGTCTCGGCCGCCGAAGCCGGGGGGTATGACGTCCGCTCCGATCTCATTCCCGGCCAGGTCCCGTTCATGGCGAAGCCGAGGGCCGCCGGCCGTCTTCTCTACTCGCTCAACTTCGGCAAGGTCCCCGGGGTCGGAGGCGAACCGACCAACCACGAACGCGACCCGTATGTCGCGACGCGCACCTCGGCCGGCTGGTCGACCTCCTACGCCGGGATCCCGGTCGGCGGACCACCTTTCCAGGCGCCCTTCGGCTCGGCGCCCCTCGACGAGTCCGAAGACCTCTCGTCGATCGCCTTCGGCGGCCCCGACATCTGCGACCCCTGCTTTGCCGACGGCAAGTCCGGCATCCCCGTGCGTCGCAACGCCGGCCCGCTGACGCAGGGCATGGCCGGGCCCCTCGACCCCGGCCCCTCCGCCAAGGACGACGGATACGTGCGCGAACGGCTATCGGCCGACGGCGTGCATCTGATCTTCGGGTCGACGGCCGCGTTCGCGGGCGACGCCGCGAGCGGCGGAGACGTCTCGATCTACGACCGAAATCTCGATACCGGCGTCACCCACGTCGTCTCCAAGGCCCCGTCCGGCGCCGACCTTCCCTGCCTGCAGGGAGCCGGGACCTGCCATTCGCCCGGCAACCCGCACGGGATCGGCTCGCTCGGCGTCTCTGCCGACGGCTCTCGGATCGTCGTCGCCGACCGCGTCTCGACCGACGCGGCGGGCAACGAGTACTGGCATCCCTACATGAACATCGGCGACTCGTCGAGCAGCGTCGACCTCGCGCCCGGAACCACCTCCGGCGTCCTCTTCGACGGGATGACCGCGGATGGCTCGGCCGTCCTCTACACGACGACCGACCAGCTCACCTCCGATGACCACGACTCGAGCGCGGACCTCTATCGGGCCGACGTCTCAGCCGGCGGCACCGTCGCCCTCACCCGCGTTTCCGCCGCCCCGGGAGCAGGCGACACTGATGTCTGCAACCCGGTGGCCGCCGGCACGGCGAACAACTGGAACGCGCTCGGCGCCTCCTCGCCGAACGGGTGCGGCGTCGTCGCCTTCGCGGGCGGCGCGGGCCTTGCCACCGGCAGCGGCGCGATCTACTTCCTCTCACCCGAGCGGCTCGACGGCTCCTCCGGCGTCAGCGACGAACCGAATCTCTACGTCACCGCGCCGGGCGGGGTTCCCCACTTCGTCGCGACGCTGGAGCCGGGCGCGGCGGCGATCGCGCACGCGCTCGCCGACAGCGAGGCACGCTCGTTCGGCGACATCCAGGTCTCGCCCGACGGAAACTTCGCGATCTTCTCCTCGAGTCGGGCGCTGACCGGCTTCCCGACGGCCGGGCACACCGCCATATACCGCTACGCGGCCGGGGTCGGAGCGCTCTCCTGTGCCTCCTGCCCGACGACCCGCGCGACCCTCACCGCGGATACCCGGCTCTCGCGCTACGGGCTCAACCTCGCCGACGACGGCCGCGTCTTCTTCACCTCGGCCGAAGCCCTGGCTCTGCGGGACACAGGTGACACGGCCGACGTCTACGAGTCGAGCGACGGCGAAGTCTCGATGCTCTCCACCGGCCGCTCGCAGACGGACTCGGGGCTGCTATCGGTCAGCGCCGACGGCGTCGACGCGTTCTTCTACACCCGCGAGTCGCTTGTCGACACGGATCGCAACGGCAAGACGATGAAGATCTACGACGCCCGCGAAAAGGGCGGCTACCCGATCACGGTCTCGCTCGTTCCCTGCCAGGCCTCCGACGAGTGCCACGGCCCCGGCTCCGTACCGCCGCCGGCCGAATCGCTGCCGACCTTCAAGGGAACCGGCGGCAACTACAGGAAGCCCGCCGCCAAGAAAAACGGCGGCAAGCACAAACATAAGAAGCGCAAGCATCACCGCCGCCGCAGGGGACACGCGCGGAACGGACAGAGCGGGAGGAACGGTTGACCGTGGCCACAAGCATCAGGAACACCTCGACTACGGCGAAGCTGCTCGTCCTTCTCGGCGTGCTGGCGCTGGGATTGGCGTTTGGCACCGAGCGCGCCGGCGCAACTGAGCCGATCGAATCCTTTGGAGTCACGACCTCGACCAGCCAGGCCGGAGGACACCCGGACCTGGGCGCCAGCCTCAAGCTCGCGGATCCAGGAGCGCCGGAGGCCGCCGAAAGCGTGGAGGTCAACTTCCCGCAGGGGGTGTTCGGCAACCCCAACGCCGTCCCCACCTGCAACGTCTCGGACTTCGCCCTCTTCCAGTGCCCGCTCGCCTCCCAGGTGGGGACCGTGACCGTGCGCGCCAACTACGCCGGCGACCCTGAATTCCTGCTCGGCACCGCTCCCGTCTACGACCTCGACGTCCAGGTCGCGGGGGAGACTGCGAGGCTGGCCTTCGTCGTCCCGACTCTCGACCTCCCCGTCTCGATCCCGATCAAGGTGCGGACCGGCTCCGATTACGGGCTGCGGATGACGATCGCCGGCATCACCCAGGTCATGCCGCTGGCGAGCGCGAACATGTCGATCTGGGGATTCCCGGCCGATGACGAGCATGGGGACCTGCGGTTCCTGCCGGGCAAACCCGGCTCCCCCGCCGGCTGTCCCGGCCAGCCCACCGCGCTCTGCGCCTCGGCGAACGGCCAGGCCCCGCACCTGGCGAACATCGTCGTCCACCCCTTCATAGACAACCCCAGCGTCTGCACCGGAGAGCCGCTCACCGTCTCCCTCGACGTGAGGACCTACCAGGACCCGACCCAGGTCTCCCACGCCGAGGACCAGTACCCGCCGACGACCAGCTGCGACCAGCCGACGTTCCAGCCGGCCCTGAACGTCGGGCTCACCTCGGGGCAGGCCGACTCGCCCTCGGGGATCGACATCACGCTGCGGGCCGCCCAACCGCTCAGCCGCTCGCCGACGCCGTCCTCGATCCGCTCGGCCGAAGTCCTGCTTCCCGAAGGGCTGTCGATCAACCCGGACGCCGCCGATGGCCAGAGCTCCTGCACCGACGCGCAGGCCAACTTCGGCAGCGAGGCCCCTGCCGAATGCCCCGACGGCGCCAAAATCGGCCGCTTCGACATCGAGACGCCGGCGCTCATCGGTCCGCTCAACGGCTCCCTCTACATCGGCGAGCCGACGCCGGGCAACCAGTACCGGTTGTTCATGGTCGCGAGCGGCTTCGGGATCGACGCGAAGA
This sequence comes from uncultured Solirubrobacterales bacterium, assembly GCA_963795295.1. Taxonomy (GTDB): domain Bacteria; phylum Actinomycetota; class Thermoleophilia; order Solirubrobacterales; family 70-9; genus VRUE01. The sequence continues at coordinate 162,097 of CAWCHE010000001.1, read as the reverse complement.
TCGCCGCCTCGGTTCGTCCCGACCCCGTCACCGGGCGGCTGACGATCTCGGTCACGGACCTTCCCGAGGTGCCGTTCGAAGAATTCAATCTCCACGTCTTCGCATCGGACCGAGGACTGATCGCGACTCCGACCCAGTGCACCGTCTACAAGGTCGACTCGAACTTCATCCCCTGGAACAACACCCTGGCTCCGCAGCGCTCCCGCCCGAACTTCAGCATCAACGAAGGCGCCGGGGGGCGGCCCTGCTCGGGACAGGTCCGGCCCTTCTCGCCGCGCCTCGTCGCCGGCACGACGAGCCCGATCGCGGGCGGGTTCAGCGCCTTCTCGCTGCAACTGGACCGCGACGACGGCGACCAATATCTCAAGGACCTCAACTTCACGATGCCGCCCGGTCTGACCGGGTCCCTGCGGGGCATCGGCTACTGCTCGGAGACGGCGATCCGGCAGGCGGCGCTGCAGCTCGGGCGGACCGAGGCTGCGTATCCCAGTTGCCGCCAGTCGAGCCTGATCGGGACCTCGAACGTCGCCGCCGGGCCCGGCGGCCACCCCTTCCACGTGATCGGGAAGATGTACCTCGCCGGACCATTCAAGGGCGCGCCTCTGAGCCTCGTGGTGATCACCCCCGCGGTGGCCGGGCCCTATGACTACGGGACCCAGGTTGTGCGGGTGGCCCTCCACGTCGATCCGCTCGACGCCCACGTCGATGCCATCTCCGACACCCTGCCCTCGATCATCGGCGGCGTCCCGCTGCGGATGCGGACGATCAAGGTCAACATCGACAAACCCGAATTCATGATCAATCCGACCAACTGCGCGGACCTCAGCATCGCCTCGCAGGGGATCGGCGACCAGGGCTCGATCACCGACTTCTCCTCCTATTTCCACGCCGTCAACTGCGCCAACCTCGCCTTCAAGCCGAAGATGACCGTGAAGCTCGTCGGCAGCCGGAAGACGGCCAAGCGGGCGGCGAACCCGAAGATGCAGTTCGACCTGCGCACGCGAAATGGCGACGCGAACATCAAGACGCTGACCGTGGTGCTCCCGGCTGCCTTCGCGGTCGACCAGCGCCACCTCGGCAACATCTGCTCGGAGAAGGAACTGGCGGCCGACAAGTGCGCGGGGAGGACCGCGATCGGCAAGGCCTCGACGCTGACGCCCCTCCTCGACCAGCCGCTGGAAGGACCCGTCTACGCGGTCTCCGGCTCCGGCGGCCTGCCCAGGCTTGCCTTCGTGCTCGACGGTCAGGTCAGCCTGCTGCCTCGCGCTGAAACCTCGACGATCACGACGCCGAGCGGCGCCGGCAAGCTGACGACGACCGTCCCGGTCGTGCCCGATGCCCCGATCGGCCATTTCCAGATGACCGTCTTCGGCGGCAAGACCGGCTACCTGGTCAACACCCGCGACCTCTGCGCGAAGGCGCCCGTGGCCAAGGTCGAGTACACGGGTCAGAACCAGAAGGCCTTCACCCAGAACGTCACCATCGGCGCCGCGGGCTGCGGCGCGGCGCGGGCACGGGCGAAGCGCCACGGCCGCTGAACGGCCCGGCCGAGCGCGTCCCTAATCGGTGGTCGGCCCGGACTCGATCAGCTCGGCCGCCCGCCTCGAGAGCGTCAGCGCAGCTACTCGACCCAGGCCCGGCAGCGCCACCATGTACGTGAATCCGGGCAGGTGGGTGCAGATCATCTCCGGGCGCTCGGCCGCCAGCTCGCCGCGCATCACCAGCTCCGCCCCGTCGAGGGCGGCGCGCACAGCGCGCTCGTCGCCCTGCTCGTCCTCGCTCTCCGCGTTCGCCGTGGCGAGGGCGAGCTTCGCCAGCTCCTCTCGCAGCCGCACGACCAGGGCGTCGTCGGCGCCCTCGCAGCCCTCCCAGAGCTCGGTCTGCGTGCCGTGCGACCAGGACTCATCCGGCCGCGGCGAGGCCCCCGAGTAGCCGAGCTCGGTGTACAGCACCCGCACCACCGCAAGGAGGTGATCGCCTTCGCGCCCTGCCAGCACGCGCGGAAAGCTACTACTGCCCCAGGGAAGGAGGTCGCTACCCCGGGCCCCTCGCCCACGGCTGGGCAGCCGTCGATCGGCTTACGCCCAGCGCGGGTTTATCCTTCAGGAATGCGCGCGCTACCCGGAAGGGCCACTCGCTCCGCGCTCGCCGAGGCGCCCCACGACCTGACCCGCGACGCGGTTCCCGACCAGCAGCGCCGCCGAATCCGCCGCGCGACCGGCGAGCTGATCGCAAAGCGCGGCTACGGCGGGGTCAGCGTCGAGCTGATCATCAAGCGCGCGAAGGTCAGCTTCAAGACCTTCTACAAGCACTACGCGAACAAGGAGGAGGCCTTCGCCGACCTCTTCGACCGAGCCCTCGAGGCGACCACCGCCGAGATTCGCGGCACGCTCGAGGCCTCCGAGCTGCCCTGGCCCGAGCAGGTGGCCCTCGCGGTCAGCGGCTTCTTTCAGGCGATCGTCGCCGAGCCCCTGATCGCTCGCGCCTGCCTCGTCGAGGGCCCGACGGCCGGCCCCACATCCTCGGTCGCTACGAGAAGGTCGCCAAGGCCTTCGTCCCGCTCCTGCGGCGTGGCCGCGAGTTCAACCCCGAGGCGGCCACCCTGCCCCAGACCCTCGAGGACACGCTCGCCGGCGCCGTGCTCTGGTCCGCCTACCAGCGCCTCACCTTTTCGGAGACCGATCGCATCACCGAGCTCATCCCGGAGAACGTCGAGCTCCTCCTCCGCCCTTACGTGGGCAAGGGGGAGGCCGCCCGCGTCGCCGGGGCGGCGCTCGTCACCTCCGGCGAGTAGCGAGGGCTCCCGCAGATCACGAATCGCCCGGCCGCTCCCCCGGCGCCGGTATCTCCAGCTCCTCCGCGGCGGCCTCGGGGCCGAGGTAGGTGAGGACGACGATGTGCATGACCGCCTTCACCCTCTGCCGTGATTCGGCCAGTCCCTCCCGTGCCTTGATCGACTCGATCGCGTTGTCATAGACGGCGCCGGTCAGGCCCTCGGCCGTGCCTCGGCCGACCGAGCTCGGGTCGTCCATTTCGGTCCGGCCGCCGTCGAGCATCTCGATGAACACGTTCATCATCACGTCGCGGCGGGCCCGCACCATCTCGCCGCCCGACATCACCTCGATCAGGAAGAAGCGGGTCCGGGCTTCTTCCTCGAAGAGCCAGTCCAGCGCGGCGTAGCCCGCCGCCCGCAGTCCTTCCCGCCAGCCGGGCTCGGCCATGTAGGCGCCCTTGCAGGTGCAGATGTAGTCGACCGTCATCCGCTCCCAGACCGCTTCGAGGCAGTCCTGCTTTCCGGCGAAATGGCGCCCGAACTCGTCCTCGCTCACCCCTGCGCGCCGGCAGATCTCCTCCACCGTCGGCTCCTCCAGGCCCCGTTCGCCGACCAGGGTCACCAGGGCGCCTCGGATCCGCTCGACCGCGGTCGCGGGCGCATTCATGAGCGGCCGGGCTCGAGGGAGCGGATCCGCTTTTCGAACCCGTCGAGGACCATCTGCAGACCGAACTCGAACCGCTCGACCGATGAGCGTGAACGCAGCCAGCTCGGCAGGGCGGCGAGCTCGGGGGTTTCGGCGATCTCGCGGTCGGAGATTTGGTCCCCGGCCTCGGCGGCGCTCGAGACGGAGGCGACCCGCATCGAGTGGCCGAGCACGTAGTCGTTGACGGCCCCCTGCAGGGACCAGAGTTCCGCCGGCTCCAGCGAGAGGCTCTCGACGGAGCGCGCCATCTGCTGGGCGAGCTCGGTCGCGGCGGGGCCGAAGTGGGGTTTGGTCACGAATATGGACATCGCCCAGGGGTGCCTGACGAAGGCCGTGTACATCCTCCGCGCCGTCGCCGCGACCGCCTCCCGCCACTCGGCCGGCATCGGCCGGTCGAGGAGCACCTCCTCCACCACGGTGTTCGCCATCGCCGCGAGCAGATCGTCCTTGCTGTCGAAATGGATGTAGAGGCTCATCGGGCGTGCGTCAAGCTCGCCGGCGACGCGGCGGATCGAGACCGCGTCGATCCCCTCGGCATCGGCGATTCGCAGCGCCGCCGCGGCGATCCGTTCGGGGCTCAGGCGCCCCCTCCTTTGCGTGGAGACGCCCTTTCTGCCCGCGCCCCTCGGGGCCGAAATCTTTTCCACGCCTCAATCCCACCCGTCGTGCCTGATAGCGATACACTGTATCGCACGGGATGGCCGTAATTGCTGGGCCGACCGCGACGGGCAACAGGGAAGGGAAGGGAGAAGTGGGCGAACCAACGGTGGTCACTCGCCGATGAGCGAACCGTTCAACCGCGCTCTGATCGACCTCTGTCACGAGCGTGGATTCGCCGAGCTCACCGTCGAGGGCCTATGTCTGCGGGCGGGAGTCGAGCGCACCGAGTTCGAGGGCCGCTACTCCGACCTGGAGGACTGCTTCGCCCAGGTTTACGGCGAATGTGCCGACCAGTTCCTTGCCCGGGTGACCGCCGCGTTCGAGAGCAGGGAGGGATGGCGAGACCAGCTTCGGGCCGCCGCGTACGCCACCCTCCTCCACCTCGAAGAGGACCCCGCCCGCGCCACCTTCACCGTCGTCGAGGCGCTCAATGCCGGCGAGCGCGCCCAGCTGGTCCGCGAGCGCGTCTTCGAGACGCTCCTCGGCTTCATCGACCGCGGTCGCCTCGAGCCCGATGCTCCCGCGTCTGTCACGACCGCCACCGCGGAGTCGCTCAACGGCGCCGTCTTCCAGCAAATGCGCGTCGCGATCGAACGCCATCAGGGCCACCGCTACGTCGAGGTGCTGCCGCAGCTCATGTACGCGGTCGTGCTCACCTACGTCGGCCCCGAGGCGGCCGAGGAGGAGCTCGAGATCCGCCCGCCGGCCGCCGCCGACCGCGCGGCCGGGGTCCAGATGCGCATATAACCTTCGCTCGTGGCCGGAGGAGGGGATGGCGAACCGCGGGCCGGAGGGAATCTCGGTCCGCTTCCCGGCGGCCACCACGGGCTCTCCCGGGAGGCGGTCGCCGAATCCCAGCGTGAGCGCCTCCTCGCCGCCACGGCCGAGCTGGCCGCCGAGCGGGGCTACTCGGCGACGCCCATCACCGAGATCGTCAAGCGGGCCGCGGTCTCCAACCGCGTCTTCTACGCGCATTTCGATACCAAGGAGGCGGCCTTCATGGCCGCCTTCGACGCCGTCGCCGACCATCTGACGGCGCTGGTCGTGGAGTCCACCGACGGGATCGACGAGTGGCCCCAGCAGGTGACCGTCGCCCTCCGCACGATCGTCACCTTCTTCGATTCCGAGCCCACCCTTGCCCGTGTCTGCCTCGTCGCACCGTTCACCGGCCCCAGGAAGATCGCCGCCCACTGCCGGGACAGGGTTGCCGCCGCGATCCCCCAGCTCGCCCTCGGTCGCCGGCTCAGCAGCGACGGCGGCGACCTCCCCGCGGGAACGGAGGACTCGCTGCTCGGCGGCGTCATCAGCCAGCTCAGCCGCTCGCTCACCGCTGACGCGGGCCCGCTCTCGGCCCTGCTGCCCGACCTCGTCGAGTTCGTCCTCGCCCCGTATCTCGGCGCCGAGACGGCACGCGAGCTCGCTTCCGCGCCGGCCCCCTAGGCGGTCGCCGCTTGGGGTGTAACCGGCCCTGCGCCGCCGTTTCCCCGGTCCTCGGGTACTCCATCTATCATTCTAGGAACTGCCGCCCTTGACTTCCCTCAGGAAAGGAAGTACTTTTCAGCCGTCGGCCTTTGGGAGGCCGTCGGCTTGCACAGCAACTGAGTCCGACCGGGGTCGCAGGGAGTGGCCGGAGCGGGGAAGGCTCACAGACAAAGGGGAATTCACAGGTGAGCGCCCGGGTTCGTATCGCGGCCAGATTTCGCGTCGTCATGGTCCTTGCCGCGGCCGTCTCTGTGCTCGCCCTGTCCCTGCTCCACTCGGCGCCGGCGAACGCCCTCGTCTCCGGACACACATACGCCTTTTCATTCGGAAGCGGATACGGCACCGGCAACGGGCAGTTCGGCGCTTTCAACGAATCGCTCATCTTCGGCATGGGTGTCGCGGTGGACCAATCCACCGGGGACGTCTACGTCGCCGACCCTGGCAACGCCCGGATCCAGAAGTTCGACTCCTCGGGGAACTTCCTCCAGGCCTGGGGCTACGGGGTGAGCAACGGCGCCAATGAAAGTCAGGTCTGCAGCGCCCCCGCGGCCTGTCAGGTCGGGATCCCCGGCGTCGCGCCCGGCCAGCTCGATCACCCGACGTCGATCGCCATCGACAACTCGGGCGGCGAAAGCGACGGCGACGTCTACATCGCCGACACGCAGACGCCCGTCGGCGGCGGCTCGGCCTACGTCCACAAGTACACCCGAAACGGCGCCTATCTCGGAAGGATCGACGGTGCCGACACTCCGGGAGGAATCTACTCCACGCTCTCATACCGCCAGGCGATCGCGGTCGACGGCAACGGATTCCTCTGGGTCGCATCCGGCGGCAGAATCATGAAGTTCACCGGCGAAACCGAAAACGAATACGTCGGCGGTTCGGAATTCAGCAAATTCGGCGAAGTCACCTCCTTCGGGGTCAACTCTGCCGGCACCCGCCTCGATGTGATCGCCGGATACGCGGGCGTCTACCGGCTTTCCGCGAACGGCTTCTCGCAGGAAGAAATATTCCCGGGCCCGAGCGGTGAATCGATCTTCGCGATCGGCGAATACCCCTGGATCGCGGTCGACCCGCTGACAGAACACGCCTACATCGCGTATGAAGGCAAGGTCCGCGAGTACGGGCTCGACAACACCCAGGCCGCGGGTATATTCGGGCCGGGCAGCCTGACCCCCACCTCGTCGGCCGGTGGTGGCATCGCCTTCAAGGCGGACACCGGCTTCGTCTACGCGGCCGACACGCCCACCGGCACGATCTACGCCTTCAAACCTCGCGCCGTCCCCGACGTGCTGACGAAGCCGGCAACCGATGCTGCCGCCACCAGCGCGACGCTCAACGGAGAAGTGGCGCCCGAGCCGCTCGGCGGGGGAGACGTCATCGAGTGCCACTTCGAGGTCGGAACCGACACGTCCTACGGGATGTCAGTGCCCTGCGATCAGGCGACGCCCTACGGAGGGCCGGTGTCGGTGAGCGCCGACGCGTCGGGGTTGGCGGCTGAGACGACCTATCACTACCGGCTCGTCGCCTCCAATTCCGTCGATGCCAATCCCGGCAAGGACGAGACGTTCACGACCCACGCCGTCAAGGGCGTCAGCACCGACCCGGCATCGGAACAGACCTCCGGCAGCGTCACCCTCAACGCCTCCTTCGATCCGGCGAACGAAGCCACCCATTTCTACTTCGAATGGGGGACGGACAGCTCATATGGAAACCTCACTCCGGCCCTTCCGGGCGGCGAAGTCCCGGCGTCCTCGGGCACCGTCCACGTGTCGGCGCCGATCACCGGGCTCTCCAGCTACACCCAGTATCACTACCGAGTCGTCGCGACCAACGTTGTCGGCACGAGCTACGGGGAAGACGAAACGGTCATCACGGCAGCACCCGAGCCTCCGACAATCTTCGAAACCGGCTCGGAGACCGTCACCGACCATCACGCGAGGGTGGAGGCGACGATCAATCCCGACTTCGGCAATACGTTCTACGTCTTCGAATACGGGAGAACGCAGGCATACGGTCGTCAGACCCGGGAAATCGGCTCCGATCGCGCCCGATGGTGAAAACCACCCGGTGAGCGCCGAACTATCGGGGCTGCTGCCCGGCAGCACGTACCACTTTCGGGCTGTGGCGATGAATTTCGGCGGAACGACCCACGGTCCCGATCTGACCTTCACCACCCAGAACGTGCCGTCGATCGAGAGTGCCGGAGCCTCCGCCGTCACCCAGGCCACTGCGACGCTGAGCGCACTGATCGACCCCCAGCTGAGCTCGACGACGTACCACTTCGATTTCGGGGTGAGCTCCGGCTACGGCCAGAGCACTCCAGAGACAGCCCTCGTCGGCGGCTCCCCCCAGGAAGGCAGTGCGGCACTCACGCGGCTGGCCCCGGGAACGACGTATCACTTCCGGGCTGTGGCGACCAACCTGCTCGGCACCACGATGACTTCGGATCACACCCTCACAACCCTGGCTCCCACGGTGCTCGAGAAACCGACGCCGTCGAAGGGCTGCAAGAAGGGCTTCGTGAAGAAGCGGGGCAAATGCGTGAAGCGCCGGAAGTCGAAGCGCCGTGGCTCGCGTAGGGGCGGACGACGTGGCTGAGAATCCCCAGAGGCAGAACAGGAGAGTGCCAGTAATGCGCTTGAGCCAGGTAGACCAGTCGGGCAGCGCCCCCCGCCGCTCGCGGGCGGTGCTCGCGACGATGCTGATCGCCCTGGCGGTCGCCGCTCTCGGCGCGGGATCGGCCCAGGCGGACACCACCCATCCGTTCCTCGGGTACATCGACCTCGCGAATGGCAGCAACCCGCAGCCGATCGGCGTCGACGACGCCGGCAACCTGATCGTCTGGCTCAACGACCAGAAGGCGGTGGCGAAGTACGACATCAACGGGAATCCGGTGAACTTCACCGGATTGGGCACCAACATGATCGACGGCAAGGGCGGCTATGACTGCCCCAACACGCCGTCTGATTGCGATCGCGTCCCGACCGAAGGGTTCCGCGAAACGGACCCCCACTTTGCTTCGAACACACCGGTCGCGATCGATCACTCCGGCAGTCCCGCCCACGGGTACATCTATGTCGAGAACAACCAGTCGAGCGGAGACCAGAGCGACGGAGAGATCGACGTCTTCAGCGCCGACGGGACCTTCAAGGGAACCATCAATCAAGCTCAGCCGTACCCCCAGGGCGGCGACGTCGACGTGGAAGGGCAGGAAAGCGTGTACACCGCCTCCCAGGGGATCGCCGTCGGCCCCGATGGCGTGCTGTACACCGTGCACCCGATGCATGCCTACAACACCGTCAACCGCTACGCGCCCGTCGACGGAAACCCCGCCCACTCGATCTTCGCGGGTCAGACGCGGACCAACTGCTACATAGCCGGATGCCAGGTTCCCCTGCAGCAATACAGCCAGGGCGCCGGCGTCATTGCAGGACGGAACTACGTCTACGTGGGGGGGTACGACCGCTCGCATCCCTCGGAAGAACTGACTGAAAGAAGCGGCGGCGCTGCCCACTACATGCGGTACAAAATGAAAGAGTTCTTCCGACAGGGCCTCCTCAATGCCGCGGAGACGGACGACTTCCGCCCAGGAATCATCTTCGGCAACGATGGCTACTACCCGCCGTTCAATAGTCATCTCTCGACCTGGGCGATGGATCCGGTCAACGAACACGTCTATCTCGGCGAAGGATGGGCCGGCATACAGGAGTGGGATCTCGAAAACCATCAGGTCGGCCCGATGTTCGGAGGGGAAGGATGTCCGGGAAGCCCCGCCCGGGCCCGGGTGAATCGGTCGCCGAATGCCACATCTCCGACTACTCCGCCCTTGACACGATCGGCCTCGATCGCAGCGGCGGCGCGACCGACGGCCGGATATACGTGAAGGGGCCGGGCGCCAGCCAGGTTGCGGTCTTCGGCAAGGCGGTGCCGATTCCGGATATCAACGACATCGCGGCGACCGCCCGGCACTCGACCGCTCACGTCTCTGCCGAGATCGGAATCGGGAATGCGCCCATCGCGACGAACTGCTACGTCGAATACGGCCCCTCGATCAAATCCTACGACTACACCGCGCCGTGCGACGTTCCCACTCCCTATACGAGCGATACCGCGGTCGGCGCGGATCTGTCCGGCCTCATCGTCGGAGGGGTCTACCACTACAGGTTCGCCGTCAACAGCGCAAACGGCAAGAACTACAGCCAGGATCGAACCTTCGAAACGCGAGCCGTCCTCGACACTTCCACGGATCCGGCCACCGATCTCGACACCGGCAGCGCCACCCTTCACGGCTCCCTGGATCCAGACGGGCTCAACACCGAATACCGCTTCGAATACGGGATCTCGACGATCTACACGCAGAAGACCGCAAGGGTTCCGACCGGTGCGGTCACCGGCTCGATTTCGGTCGATCCGGCCGTCCTCACCGGCCTTCAGTCCGGCAGGACGTATCACTATCGGCTCGTCGCCAAGAACTCGCTGGGAACGACGAGGGCGGCCGACCGGACCTTCACCGTTCCCGCCAGCCCGCGGATCGCGGCGGTTCGGGCAACCGCCGTCGCCGATTCTGACGCCAATCTCCGCTCCGCGATCAATCCGGTCGGTTTCGACACCAGCTACTACTTCGAATACGGGACGACGCCGAACTACGGGCAATCGCTGCCGCCCGTGGACATCGGCTCCGGGTCCGAACCGCAGGACGTGACCGGCCACATAGAAGGCCTGCAGTCCGGCGTGACGTATCACTTCCGCACCGTCGCGACGAATAAATGGGGGACCGCGTACGAGCCCGGACACGACCTTCACCTTCTATCCGCCCTCGTGCCCCAATTCGCACGTGCGGCAGCAGACGAACGCGAGCTACCTGCCCGACTGCCGCGCGTACGAGTTGGTGTCCCCCGAAAACGCCGGGGCCCTGCTCCTCTTCCCGGGCGAAGTCACCGAGCCGTACGCGGAATTCCTCTTCAAATCCATAACCACAAATTCCCCGCCGAACGCACTCGGGCAGGCAACCTCTCCGGCGCGATTCGGTTTCTTCGGGTACGCCGGGGTCATCAACGGCCTGCATCCGCCCAACGGCCTGATCGATCGATACGTGTCGACCCGGACCGACGCCGGCTGGGTAACGACCTACCCCGGTCGCCCAGGCAGCGACACCCTCGTCGCGGTCAATCCCCTCTGCAGCAACACGCTCGATCGGTGCATCGACTACCAGAACGAATTCCAGAGCGAAGGTCACCAGCCGAGCTCCGAAGCCCCGTTCGTCTGGGACGTGAATGGCGAAGGCCTCGGTCGCTGGCCGACGAATCTCTCGGTCGTCTCCAACGGCGAATCCTACGTCGGCGACAAACGGCCCTCGGCGGACTTCACCCACTTCGTATTCTCCTCTCGGAATGCGGCCTTCGCCCCGGGAGGGCTGGAGACCGCTCCGGGTTCGGTTTACGACAACGACGTCGAAGGAAAGACGATTTCGATCGTCTCTGAGGACGCGAACGGCGACCCGATCGCGGGCGACACCGGCCCCTCGGACGAGTACATCAAGATTCCGGCGGTCTCGAGCGATGGCTCGCACATCCTGATGTCGACCCTCGCACCGGCTGGAAACATCCACCTGTACATGCGTGTCGACGATGCGGTCACGTATGAAATCGGCAACGGCGCCGGTGTCAAATTCGCCGGCATGACCGCGGACGGCTCCGAGGTCGCATTCACGTCCCCTCAGCAGCTGACTAGCGACGACACGGATGTCGGCAACGACCTGTTTGTGTGGAACGAGGCGACCAAAGAGATAACGAGGGTGTCTCAGGGCAACGGCAACGGCAACTCGGATGCCTGCTCCGCCCAGTGGACGGGCCTGTGTGACGTTCAGACGCTGACGACGTTGCGGCCCGAACTCGACGACGCCCTGGCGTCGCGGAGCGGCGACATCTTCTTCTACTCGCCGGAGCAGCTCGACCCGACCGATCCCGGCGTTCTCAACGAGAAAAATCTCTACCTCTACCGCAACGGTCAGGCGCACTACGTGGCGACTCTCGACCCGGGCACCAAAGTCGACAGGATGCAGATTTCCCCCGACGGCGCCCATGCGGCGTTCCTCACCGCCGCTCGGTTGACCAACTACGACAACGTGTCGCCGGCCACGCCGAGCGGCGATTTGACGGCATGGCGGGAGATCTATACGTACGACGCGGAAGCGAATGAGGTCGACTGCGCCTCCTGCATGCCGACCGGCGAACCGCCGAAGAACGACTACGAAAAAACCGGGTCGTTCATCACGAACGTGCTCCTCAAGGACGTGATGGCGAGCACGAGCGGGCGGTTCATGTCCGACGACGGGCGGGTTGCGTTCGCGACGGCGGATGCGCTGGTGCCGGCGGACACGAATGGCAAAATTGACGTCTACGAGTACGTCGACAACCGGCCCCAGCTGATCACGAACGGGACCGGAGACCGAGACATGCAGTCCGGAACCGTCGTCTACCCGAGCACGCACGTCGGGCTGGAGGGGATCAGCACGGACGGTGTGGATCTCTACTTCTCGACGTTCGAGTCGCTCGTCGGGACCGATCGAAACGGGAGCTTCATCAAGTTCTACGATGCGCGCACCAACGGGGGTTTCCCCTTCGTGCCGCCGGCGCTGCCGTGCTCCGCGGCGGACGAGTGCCACGGCGACACGAGCCCGAAGGCGGTCGAATCCCAGGTGGGCACCGCCGCCGAGCTCAACTCGAGCGCGGCGGATGTCCAGGAAGGCTCGAAAAAGAAGAAGCCGCATCGAAAGAAGCGTCACGGGCGCCATCAGAAACGAGACCAGAAGCAGGGTCAGGGGGGGCGTCATGGTTGAGCGGAGCCCAGGGATCCCGAATGCCGGCAGGCTTCGGACGTCGGTGATCGGCCTCGTCGCGGTCCTGGCCCTTGCCATCGCGGTCGGCCTCGACGCGGACAACTCGAGTGCAGCGGGCATTAGTGCGTTCTCGATGTCGGTGAACAACACCCAGGCCGGAGGGCATCCGGATTGGTCCATGGACATCACCTTCGAGGACCGGTCCGCGGGCGCCGGTGTCTGTGCCTGCGAGGACGTCGAAAAGGTCGACATCTCGGCTCCGACGGGGTTGATCGGCAATCCGCACGCGGTTCCGCGCTGCACCCTGCTCCAGTACGGCCGCCACAGGTGCCCACCGGAGACTCAGGTCGGGATCGTCAATCCGAAGCTCGGCGGGTTGCCTCTGCAGATCCCGATGTACAACATGGAACCCCATCCGGATCAGGCGGGGCTCGTGGCCTTTGAAACGCCGCTGATCAACACCCCCGTCTTCATCGATCTCAACGCCCGCACCGATGGCGACTACGGCCTGGACTCGAGCTCGGGCGGGATCTTCCACCTGCTGCCGATCCACGGCCTCGAAGTCCACCTGTGGGGCGTCCCCGGCAGCCCGGAACACGACGTCAGCCGCTGGCCCAATCCTCAGGAAGGCTTGATCTGCATCGACAAGCCCTACCCGGAGCCCTGTGGAGCCCCGGTGGAATTCAACGCCCCGATCGAGCCGCTGCTTCAGAACCCGACCAACTGCGGGGACCCGCTCGTGGGCGGCCTCACCCTGACCTACTACGACTTCTCGGTCTTCCACGCCGACGCGCCGATGGACGCGACGACCGGATGCGACCAGCTCAGCTTCGACCCGAGCATCACCGTCAAGCCGACCACCACGCAGGCCGACACTGCAGCCGGCGTGGACATCGACCTGGTCGTGCCGCAGACCCAGAACCCGACGACACCGACTCCCTCCCAGATCCGGTCGACGACCGTGACCCTGCCGGAGGGCATGTCGGTCAACCCAAATGCCGCCGATGGAAAGACCGTCTGCACCGACGAACAGGGCGCGTTCGGCACCAGGAACCCGGCCCAATGCCCCGAGTCCTCGAAGATCGGGACCGTGACGATCGACAGCTCGGCCCTGCCCGGCCCGATCGGCGGCGCGATCTACCTCGGAGAGTCGAAACCGGGAGACAAGTATCGGATATTCCTGACCGGAGACGGCTACTCGACCCACGTGAAGCTCGCCGGCTCGGTCCGCATGGATCCCGCGACAGGCCGGGTCGTCACCGAGTTCAACAACCTGCCGCAGTCTCCGCTCTCGGAGTTCAACATGCACTTCTTCGGCGCCGAGCGGGGTCTCCTCGCGACGCCCGATCGCTGTGGCACCTACTCGGTCACGTCGGAATTCGTGCCCTGGGACTCGGCGCTGGCCGACCATACGTCGCTCTCCTTCTTCACGATCGACTCGGGCCCCGGCGGCAGTCTCTGTCCAGTTGCCACGCGGCCGTTCACGCCGTCGTTCAGGGCTGGAATGGAGGACAACACGGCCGGGGCGCACTCCAGCTTCGGACTGAAGGTCGGCCGGGCCGACGGGGATCAGAATCTCAGCGGGCTGAAGGTCCTGACGCCCCCGGGCTTTACGGCCACCCTCGCCGGGCTCTCCTATTGCCCGGACTCGACGCTGGCGAAGATCTCGAGCCCCGGCTACTCGGGCGTCTCCGAGCAGACCGCACCCGCCTGTCCCGCGAACAGCCGGGTCGGCACGGTGGCGACCGAAGTCGGCGCGGGCAGCCGGCCCCTTCACGTCCCGGGGACGATCTACTACGCCGGTCCTTACAAGGGGGCGCCCCTCAGCCTGGTCACGGTCATTCCCGCCGTCTCGGGGCCCTATGACCTCGGAAACGTCGTCGTCCGCACGGCGGTTACGGCCGATCCCAGCACGGCTCAGGTGACGACCACCGCCGATCGGCTTCCCCAAATAATCGACGGCATCCCGCTCAGGGTGCGGGGTATCCAGGTCGACCTCGACAGGCCGGGCTTCGCCCTCAACCCGACGAATTGCGCCCCCAAGTCGATCGACGCCTCGGTGCTCGGGGATCGAAGGCGCGGCCGTCAGCCTCTCGAACCGCTTCCAGGTCGCGAACTGCGCCGGCCTGCCCTACGGCCCAAAGCTCAGCCTTCGACTCAGCGGGGGCGTCAAGAGGCGCGGGCATCCCGCCGTCAAGGCGACCTTCACCGCGAAGCCGGGCGAAGCGAACACCGCCGCTGTGACGGTTGCCCTACCGGCGGGCGAGCTCCTCGACAACGCTCATATCGGCAACGTCTGCACCCGCGTCCAGTTCGCCGCGGATGCCTGCCCGGCTTCCTCGGTCCTCGGGACCGCGGTGGTCTCGACGCCGATCCTGGATTCGCCGTTGAAGGGCAACGTCTACCTGCGTTCCTCCTCGCATGACCTGCCGGACCTCGTCCTGGATCTCAAGGGCCAGGTCGATTTCGAACTGGTCGGCCGGGTCGACAGCGCAAAGAACGGCGCCCTGCGCACCAGCTTCGAAGACGCGCCCGACGTCCCGGTCAGCAGCCTCGTCCTCGACCTCGCCGGCGGCGCCAAAGGTCTGCTGCAGAACAGCCAGAGCCTCTGCGGCAGCCAGAAGAAGGCGACCACCACGATGGTCGGGCAGAACGGCGCCGTGGTCAAGGGCAAGACCGCACTTCAAACCTCATGCGGCTCGAAGGCGCGGAACAAGCGGCACGGTCAGCGCAAGGCACGGCGGTAAGGAACGGAGATGAGGATGAACAGGGGCAGGGGGAAGTTGAGGATGCGGCACCTGGTGTGCGGATTGGGGGCGACGATCGCGCTCGGCCTGCTGCCGGCCACCCCGGCTTCGGCGACCACCGTCCACCCGCACTTCTTCTCGGGGAGCTCGTTCGAAACCGACGAATACACGCGCCGCCTCGGGATCAATCAGGAAAGCGGCCACGTAATCGCCAACACCATCATCACCAAGCTCAAGCAGTTCTCGGGGTCAGGGATCCCGACACCGTTCTCCGATCCATCGCTCGGTGGCGCCTCGATCTTCTCCCTCGTCGAGACCAAAGAATTCGGCGGGGGCGATGTCGACATAGCGATCGACCCCACGTCAGGGCCGACGGCCGGAAACATCTACGTCAGCCTCGAATCCGGCCCGGTGCTCGGGTTCGCCCCGAGCGGCGCTCCGCTCGTGGGCACCTTCCCGCTCTCCGGCTTCACCCGCAACTGCGGCGTGGCCGTCGACCCGCAGGGAGACGTCTGGGTCTCCGATTCGGGCAGCAAGGAGCTGATCGAGTTCAGCCCGGGTGGCGCTCCCAAGAGGCGGATATCGACCTTCCCCGTCCAACCGTGTCGGATCGTCATCGACAGCCAGGGAAATATCTACGCCGGTGAACGCCCGGGAAACCTCGGCTGCTGCTCCGGCGGCCCGGTCCGGAAATACGACTCGAACGGGGTCCTCCAGTACATGCTCGACTCCGGGGAAATCGAACAGCTCGCGATCGACTACTCCGACGACGACGTGTTCGTCGGCCACGGCTCGCTCGGGCACGGCCAGGAGATAACCCAGTACGACTCGAGCGGCCATCGGATAGACAGCTTCGGCGGGGAAGAACCCGCCCACTCCTACCCGGGCCTGGGCGAAGGCTATAGCGGCCTTGCCGTCAACGAGCACACCCACGACGTCTACGTCAGCAGCAATCGCGTCGAAGGTGGGAAGACCCACATCGAGATCTTCCACGCCGGCGAACCGAAGGTGATCCCTACGGTGGACGCACTGCCTCCTGGCCTCGACCTGACCAGCGCGACGCTCCGCGGGACGGTCGACACGGACGGCGGCGGGGACACCACGGAATGCTCATTTCGCGTGGGGGCTTAACCCCGAAGACGACAAGCTCGGCGGCGGTCGTCTACGACCAGGTCGCGCCCTGCGAACCCGGCGGGCCCGTTCAGCGGCAGCGGCCCGCACGCGGTGTCCGCGCCCCTGGAAAACCTCACGCAGGGAAAGACCTACCACTACCGGCTGATCTCGAGGAACGCGAACGGCATCGTCGCGAAAAGCAACGACATCGCCTTCCAGCCCCAGGGCCCGGCGAGCATCCTTGACGAACGGATTTCCGAGGTCAACACGGACAGCGTGCTGTTCAACTTCGAAGTCGATCCCAACGGCGGCGAGACGGGATACCACGTCGAGGTCGGGACGGCTCCCTGCTCGGCCAATCCCTGCACCAGTGTTCCCGCCTTCGACTCGCACCTCGAAAAGACGCTCGGGGTCCAGAAGGTCACCGTCAAGCTCAGCGGGCTCACTCCCGGCGCGACCTACTACGCCCGGGCCGTGGTCACCAACGGCTTCGGATCGGTCGAAGGGCCGGACCACACCTTCACGACCTACCCAGCCGACGTCTCGGGCATCGATACCTGCCCCAACGCCTACGTCCGCCAGCTGACCAGGGCGACCGGCCTGCGCGAATGCCGCGGCTACGAGCTGGTCTCGGCGAGGGACGCGGGCGGCTACGACGTTCAGTCGGACCTCGTGCCCGGCCAGGTCCCGCTGGCCGCCTATCCGCGGGCCGCCGGCAGCCTGCTCTACTCCCTGCACTTCGGCGCGATTCCCGGGATCGGCGGGTCTCCCGACCAACTTCGGCCTCGACCCTTACGTCGCCACCCGGGACCCGGTCGACGGCTGGCGCAGCAGGTACGTCGGCCTGCCGGCCAGCGGAACGCCGTCGATCAACGCCTTCGGCTCCCTGCTCGACTCGGCCGACCAGAATCTGACGGCGTTCGCCTTCGGCGGCGAAGGGTTCTGCGCCCCCTGCTTCCCCGACGGCAAGGTCGGGATCCCGGTCCGTCTCCCCGACGGCTCGCTGGTGCAGGGAATGGCGGGAAGCCTCGACCCCGGCGCCGTCGATCAGGACGGGTTCGTGGCGAAGCGATTCTCCGCGGACGGCACGAATCTGATCTTCGGCTCGGCCGCCAAATTCGAGTCGGACGGCAACTCGAACGGCGACGTCTCGATCTACGAGCGCAATCTGCAGTCGGGCGTCACCCGGGTGATCTCGAAGGACACCGGCGGAGCCAACCTCTCGTGTCTCGCGGGAGCGGGGACATGTCATGCCCCTGGCAACCCCCACGGAATCGGCGCGCTCGACGTGTCCACGGACGGCTCCCGGGTCGTGGTCGCCCAGCTGGTCTCGACCGATGCCAACGGAAATGACCACTGGCATCCCTTCATGCACGTCGGCGGCTCCCAGAAAACCATCGATCTCGCTCCCGGCACCACGTCGGGCGTTCTCTACGCCGGGATGAACTCGGCCGGGACAAAGGTCTACTTCACGACGAAGGATCAGCTGCTCGCCGGCGACACGGATACGAGCGCCGACCTCTACCGCGCCGACGTTTCCGACTCCGGGGCGACCCTGACCCGGGTCTCGACCGGCTCCGCAGCCGGCGACACCGACTCCTGCGATCCGGTTCCCGGCAAAGGCGAGAACTGGAACGAGGTGGGGCTCTCCAGCCCGGAGGACTGCTCGGTGACCGCAATCGCGGGAGGCGGCGGGGTTGCGGCCGGCGACGGCAGCATCTACTTCTTCAGCCCCGAGAAGCTCGCCGGCCCCTCCGAGGGCACCCTGAACCAGCCGAACCTCTACCTCGCGCGTCCGGGCGGCTCCCCCGTATTCGTCGCGACGCTCGAGCCCAATCACGCCGCCGTGACGGGTGGGACCGAGAACACCGACGTCCTCGACACCGGCGACTTTCAGGTCACTCCCGATGGAAACGTCGCGGTCTTCTCCACGGGCATTCCGTTGACCGGCTTCCCGGTCCACGGGAATTCCGAGATATACCGCTACGACGCCGCGGGGGGGAACCTCGACTGCGTCTCCTGCGCTTCGACCGGAGCGACGGCGACCGTCTCGGCCACCCTCTCCGGTTACGGCTCCAACCTCACCGATGACGGCCGCGTCTTCTTCACCACCGCCGAGGGCCTTGTCCTGCGCGACTCGAACCACAAGAAGGATGCCTACGAATGGGCGGGTGGCGATGCCGACCTGATCTCAACCGGGGTCAGCCTCGAGGACTCGGGCCTCGTCACGGTCAGCGCCGACGGCACCGACGCCTTCTTCTACACCCACGAGCTGCTCGCAGCCCAGGACAAAAACGGCTCCGCGATGAAGATCTACGACGCTCGGGTGGACGGCGGCTATCCGTTCGATGCCCCTCCGCCCCCCTGCCAGGCATCCGATGAGTGTCACGGCCCCGGAACCGAGGCGGCACCCCCGCCCGACATCGGGACGTTCAGGGGTACCGGCGGCCAGTTCCAGCCCACGGCCGGTGGCGAAATCGAGAAATGCAGGAGACCGCGGGTCAAGCGACACGGGCGCTGCGTGAAACCACGCCAGACGAAGAAGAGGAACCGGCACCATGGCTAGGCGAAGGCGAGCGAGCGGGAAGACGATGGCGATGCGCGGAAGGGCAATCGGCGCCGCACTGACGGCGGCCGTCGCGATGGCACTCTGCGGCGCGGTATCCGCTCAGGCCAGCGAGGAAATCGAAACGTTCGACGTCGCCACCTCGAGCACTCAGGCGGGCGGCCACCCCGACCTCGAAATGGATGTCGTCCTCAAAAACCCGGGGCAGCCAGAGGCCTCCAAGGATCTCGTCTTCAACTTTCCCCAGGGCTTGTTCGGCAATCCGAACGCCGTCACCAAATGCACCTCGGTCGACTTCGCGCTGCAGCAGTGCTCGACCGACTCGCAGATCGGTTTCATCACCGTCCGGGCGAACTACGGGGGTAACCCGAACAACCTGCTGGGCACCGCGCCGCTCTTCAGCATGCAGTCCGACAGCAGCGACGAAACCGCGCGCTTCGCCTTCATCGCTCCGGTCGCCCAGGTGCCGATCAACATCCCGATCAACGTCAGGACCGGCGGCGACTACGGCATTCGGATGTCGGTGACGGGGATCAGCCAGACGATTCCCTTCTTCTCCACCCACGTCACGGTCTGGGGCCTTCCCGCCGACGGCAGTCACGACAACGATCGATTCATCCAGGGGTCCCCCGGGGATCCGGCGGGTTGCCCCGGCGAAGCCACTGCCTCGTGCGCCTCTCTGTTCGGGAGCGCCCCCCAGCACTCCAAACTCCTCGTCGCTCCGCTGATCGACAACCCGACGATCTGCGCCGGACAGCCGCTGACGGCGACGCTCGACGTCACCACCTATCAGGACGAGATTCATCCCTCGCACGCGGAGGCGAGCTATCCGCAGACGACAGGCTGCGAAAACGAGACCTTCAACCCTGTCTTCAACGCGGCCCTGACGACCGACCGCACGGACAGCGCCTCCGGGCTCCAGATGCAGATGAAAGCCGACCAGTTCCTCGGCATCGCCAACTCGCCCTCGCTCGATCCGCTCCGCTTCGCTGGTGCTTCCGGAAGGGGTCTCGATCAACCCGGACGCGGCCGACGGCCAGCTCGCCTGCCCCGACTCGTTGCGCGAATTTCGGCTCCGAGGGGCCCGGCCGAATGTCCCGACACGTCGAAGATCGGCAACTTCAACATCGTCTCGGCCGGCGTCTGCGACGGGCCCCTGCTCGGCTCGCTGTACATCGGCGAACCGAAACCCGGCAACCAGTACCGGGTGTTCCTGGTCGCAAGCGGCTTCGGGATCAACGCGAAGCTCGTCGCCGACGTGCACCCGGATCCCCTCACCGGCCAGCTGACGATGAGCGTCACCGACCTCCCTCAGGTTCCGTTCGAAGAGTTCAACCTTCAGCTCTTCTCCTCGGACCGGGCATGATCGCGACCCCGACCCAGTGCCGGCTCTACCTGGCGGACTCGCTCTTCGCCACCCTGGAACTCCGCCCTGGCGCGCGCAGCACTCCGACCCGAACCTGACCCTCTCGGCCGGCCCCGCGGGGCCAGCTGCCCCGGCCAGGTCCGTGCCCTTCAAGCCGAGGCTGGTCGCCGGCATGTCGACGCCCGTCGGCGGCGCCTTCTCGGACTTCCACCTGAAGCTCGACCGAGACGACGGTGACCAGTTCCTCGGCGACCTCAACTTCAGGATGCCTCCCGGGTTCACCGGTGACCTTCGCGGAATCGGCTACTGCTCGGAGGGCTCGATCGCCGCCGCCGCCCAGGCGCTCGGCCGCACCGAGCAGGCCTCCCCGAGCTGCCCGGCTTCGAGTCAGGTCGGCACCACGAATGTCTCTGCCGGCCCCGGCTCCCATCCATTCCACGCGGTCGGGAGGATGTACCTGGCCGGGCCCTTCAAGGGCGCTCCCCTGAGCCTCGTCGCGATAACGCCGGCCCTGGCCGGCCCCTACGACTACGGAGTGGTGGTGGTCAGGGTGGCCCTCCACGTCGATCCCGAGACCGCTCAGGTCTCGGCGGTCTCGGACACCGTCCCCTCGATCGTCGGCGGGATCCCGATCAGGATGCGCTCGATCCAGGTGAACATCGACCGGCCCAAGTTCACGATCAATCCGACGCGCTGCACCACCTTCTCGATCGATTCCCAGGGAATCGGGGACCAGGGGACGGTCACCGACTTCAGCTCCTACTTCCACGCTGTCAACTGCTCGTCGTTGAAGTTCAAGCCGAAGATGACGATCCGGCAGATGGGCGGGCGCAAGAGCACCGGCAGGGGCACCGACCCGCAGCTTCAGCTCGATCTCACCACGCGCGCAGGCGACGCCAACATCAGGGCGCTGTCCGTGACGCTCTCCAGCGCCTTCGAGATCGACCAGCGCCATCTCGGCAACCTCTGCTCGGAGAAGGAGCTCGTGGAAAAACTCTGCGCGGGGCGCCAGGCGATCGGGAAGGCGTCGACCGAAACGCCGCTGCTAGACCACCCGCTCTCGGGTCCGGTCTATGCGGTGTCGGGCTCAGGCGGCCTGCCGCGGCTGGCCTTCATCCTCAACGGGCAGGTCACCCTGATCCCGAGAGCCGACACCGTCTCCGTCGGCGGTGGCCGCCTGCAGACCACCGCGCCGGTCATCCCCGACGCCCCGATCGGCCACTTCAGGCTCACCGTCTTCGGTGGCAGCAAGGGCTACCTGGTCAACACGCGTGACCTCTGCGCGCATGCGCCGATCGTCCGACTGGCCTTCGCCGGGCAGAACGGCAGGATCCACAACGAAGCGGTGAAGGTCCGCACCGCCTGCCCCAAAGACCAGAAGCGCCGCGCCCGCCGCTGAGCGGGAACGCCCCTTGTCTTTCAGGAACGCCTCCTATATCCTAGTTGCGTTCTAGAACACCCTGTTGTTCGTCGCCGCGCATTTCCCTGACGCGGCGGCATAGAGGTAACGCAAACGGCGGGCCGTAGGTTCCTTCACTGCGGCCCCGTTTGTGTGCCTGCCGGGACCTACTTGGACGTGTTCAGAGCGACCGCGGCGCGGATCAGCTCCTTCAGAGCCTGCTCGTCGATCTCATCGCCCTCGTGGAAGTCGATCGCGCGCCTGGTGTTGCCCTCGAGGCTGGAGTTGAAGAGCCCCGACGGGTCCTCCAGCGAGGCGCCCTTGGCGAAGGTCATCTTGACGACGCTCTTGTAGGTCTCGCCGGTGGAGATGATCCCGTCGTGCTCCCAGACCGGGACCCCTCTCCATTTCCACTCCTCGACCACCTCGGGATCGGCCTGCTTGACGATCTCCCGGACCCGGGCGAGCGTCTCGCCGCGCCAATCGCCGAGCTCGACGATCCTCTCGTCGATCAGCTCGGAGGGGTCGCCTCCCTTGTCCTTCGAGTCGCTCCGCTTCATCTCGCCCCTCTTTCTAGCCGTTGTCGCTCGCCAATGATGACGGGACGTGCTCGACGAAGCGGCCGAGGTCGCGGAAGCCGACCGCCGCGTAGACCCGCTCGGCAATCGGGGTCGATTGGAGGCTGGCCGACGAGCAGCCGCGCCGGGCGGCGTCGTGGAGATGGCGCGCGGTGAGCGCCGTGCCGAGGCCGCGCCGACGGGCTGACGGCACCGTCGACATGTTGTAGATGCCGCAGTCGCCGTCGTGGTCGAACGCCAGGGCGGTAGCGACGTAGTCACCGCCCTCCTTCACCGCCAGCAGGTGAAACGCACCCGGGTCGGCGCCGCGCAGGAGGCCGGCCGGAGCTCCGATTCCTTCCAGGTAGCTCAGGTACTCGGACCAGCCCGGCGCCTCGAACGCGACGCTCGACGGCGGCGGGTCGAGGCGGTCGAGCCAGACTCCCATCGCCCTGGTCGTCTCCTCGACCCGGTAGCCACGGCTCTGCAGTTCACTCAGCATCGCCTCATCGCTCGCGTGGGCCCAGACCGCGTAGCGATCGACTCCTCGAGATCGGTACGTGCCCTCCATCGCGTCGAGGGCGGCCGCGCGCCCGCCCGGGTCGAGCCCGCGTTCGAGCAGGGCGTTGTTGTAGACCAGCCGCTCCGGCCCCTTCGGGAAGACCGCGGCGGCGACACCGCTCAATCGCTCCACGGACGCCGAATGCGAGCCTTGGGCGTAGGCGTCCCAGGAGGCGAGAAGGGTCGAGGCGCCGCGAGCGTAGAGGTCGTCGTCGAGTGCCACGGCTCAACCGTAAACGGCCGGGGAGGAGCCGCTGGGTCTGCGGCCGTCGATCGCCGCCGGTAGTGGTCTGGCTGGTCGGTTAGGGTCTCTTGACCATCGAGGCCAAGGGTTCCACGGGGAGTGAAGGATCCAGTCACCGCGCCGCCGTCGCGGCGCTGATGGCCCTCGCCACCCTTCTCGCCTTCCTGGCGATCTTCTCGATCTGGGTCAATCGCCAGGCCTTGAACACGGACAACTGGGTCCACACCAGCACCAGGATCCTCCAGAACGACGAGGTCAAGGCCCAGCTCTCCGCTTACCTCGCCGACGAACTCTTCGCCAACGTCGACGTCCAGGCCGAACTGGAAAAGACCTTCCCACCGAGGCTGGCGCCGCTGGCCGGGCCGGCGGCCGGGGCCCTGCACCAGCTGGCCCCGCAGGTTGCCGAAAGGGCGCTGGCCACCTCGCAGGCGGAAACGCTCTGGAGCGCCGCCAACCGCGGCGCCCACGAAACGCTGCTGAAGATCTTGAACGACGAAGGCAACTCGGTCTCGACCAGTGGCGGCGAAGTCACCCTCGACCTCAAATCGCTGCTCTCTGAAAGCAGCGGCCAGCTGGGGATCGCCGGCAAGCTCGCCTCGAAAATCCCCGACGACGCCGCCCAGCTGACGATCCTGAAGTCCGATCAGCTCTCCACGGCCCAGGACATCAGCACGCTGGTCCGCAAACTTCCGATCGTCCTCACCCTCCTGGCCCTTCTCCTCTATGGGCTCGCCGTCTACCTCGCCGGGCCGCGCCGCCGCCAGGCGCTGCGCTCGGTCGGCTTCGGCTTCATCTTCGCCGGCATCCTCGCGATCCTGCTCAGGGAGCTCGGCGGCAGCGCCGTGACCGACTCCCTGGCAGGCAACGAATCGGTCGCGTCCCGCCGTCGAGGCGGTCTGGGGCATCGCCACCTCGCTGCTGGTGACGGTCGCCGTCTCGGCGATCACCTTCGGCATCCTCGTCGTGATCGCGGCCTGGCTTGCGGGCCCCTCTCGCTTCGCGACGAATCTGCGCCGCGAGGCCGCCCCCTACCTGCGCGAGCGCCGCGGAACGACCTACGCGGTCGTCGGCCTGATCTTCCTCCTGCTGATCGCCTTCGCGCCGGTCGTCGCCTTCCACAAACCGATCGGCCTGCTCCTGCTGGCGGCGCTGATGGTGTTGGGGACGGAGGTCCTGCGGCGCCAGGCGGCTGCCGAATTCCCCGACGCCGACTTCGGCGGGTTCGGGGAGCGGGTCAGGGCGTCGGTTCCGAGCCGAGGGGCGCCGCAGCCGGCGGCACCGGCGGCGGAGAGCAAGGTCGATCAGATCGAACGGCTCTCGGCGCTGAAGCAGAGCGGGGCCCTGAGCGAGGAGGAGTTCGAGGCCGCGAAGTCGGAGGTTCTGGCTTCCTGAGTCGAGTTGTGGCGCAGCCGAGGTAGGCTGGCCGTGGTGAAGCGTCTCCTCCTTGTCGCTCTGATCGCCGTTGGTTGCCTGACGCCGGCAGCTTCGGCCTCTGCCGACGTCGCCTTCAACGTCACCGCGCTGGAACCCGCAGGCAACTACGTCAGCGACGTCGCGGTTGGCGACCTCGATGGCCGCAACGGCCCGGACATCGTCACCGCCTATGCCGAAGGCGGGCTCGGGGTCCAGCTCAACGACGGCCACGGGGGCTTCGGCGCGCCGCACAGTTACGCGACCGGCTGCCGGGTCGCCCAGGTCGAGCTCGCCGACCTCGGCGGCACCAACAACGACAACGTCGTCGACGGCAAGCTCGACGCCGTCGTCGTCTGCGTCTACAACTCGGGCGATCAGCAGAACCTCGCTCGGATGGCGGGGAACGGCGAAGGTGGCTTCGGGCCGCTGGACCAGCCTGCGGGCCTGGACTTCGGGCCCTTCAACCTCGTCTATCCCCAGGAAGTCGCGCTGGCGGACCTGCGCGGGCCGGGCCTGCCGCCGGTCCCGGTATGGGCCTACACGAGCGTCGACCCGTTCCACGAACCGTATGCCTACAGGGAATTCTGCTTCACCTACGACTGGGTCAAACGCGAATGCCTCGGCCGCGGTGAACCCGCACTCGGCCCGCCCGTCGTCGCCGGCAATATCGCCGATGCCCGTGTCTTCTCCCCGGGCGGCGCCAAAGGAATCCTCGATTGGGGGGTCGCGCAGGGCCATTGGGAGTGGAGCACCCGCGAGCTGGCGCCCAACCTGCCGACGAGCTCGAGCAACTTCAAGTCGATCACGATCGGCGACCTCGCCGGCGACGGCCCCGACATCCTCTCCGCCTCCGGCACCTGCAGCTGCGGGTACCAGGACGGCCCGGCCGCCGGCGTCGTCGACGTCTCCTACGGCACCGACGCCGCCGGCGTGCCTGACCAGATCGGGACCCAGTTCCCCTCGGCGCCGGGCGTGACCAGCATCGCCACGGGCGATTTCAACCTCGACGGCAAGACCGACGTGATCGGCAACAGCTGGTACTACGACGCCGCGGCCAAACACAGCAACGGGTCCGTCTTCGTGCAGGCGGGGAACGGCGCCGGCGCCCTCGGCGCCCCGCAGATGATCCCTATCTCACTCAGCGACGCCTTCAGCCGGGCGCCCGTGCGGGTTGCCGACCTTGACGGCAACGGCACCGCCGACGCGGTCGCGATCGTCGGCGGCCAGGTGCAGGTGCTGCTGAACAAATCGGTGCCGCCGCCGCCGGCGGTGCCGATCGGCAAAAAACTCGTCGACGCCCTGAAAGGCGTCACCGGGCTGCCGAAAGCGATCACCGTCGACGAAAAAGGCTTCCTCCAGCTCGGCTCCGCGTCGAATCCTCCGACCGCGAGCGTCGACCTGACGGTGGCCCTGGCGGGAGGTGCGGGCGGCAAAGCGCGCATCGCGGCGGCCAAGAAACCGAAAGGCAAGCCGAAGAAGACGGTGATCGGCCACGCCATGATCACGATTCCCAGCGGCGCCAAACGTCCCCTCAAGGTGAAAGTGAATCCCAAGGGCCTGGCGCTGCTGAAGAAGGGCCCATTGAAGGCGACCCTCACCGTCCTCGCCGTCGGCACCGACGGCTCGAAGTCGACGAAGGTCCAGCCGCTGAAGATCAAGCCGGCGAAGCCGAAGAAGAAGCACCACTAGCCCAGGGCGGCCTCCAGCAGGGTGGAGGTCCGCTTCGACAGCTCGAACGCCCGGTCCTGGCCGACCACCGGCAGCACCACCAGGAAGACGAAGCTCGGCATCAGCGCCGGTAGCCGATCGGCGTTACCCATCACCAATTCGCCCCGCATCACCATCTCGGCGCCGTCGAGTGCGGCACCGACCGCATTCCACGAGCGCTCTCAGGCCCATCGCCGTCGAGAGCCGCCACGAGCATTGCCAGCCCCCGCCGCAGGCCCGCCACCAGCTGCTCGTCTTCGGAGTTGAGGATGCCCGACCATCGCTCCTGCCTCCCCGGCCAGGCCTGAGTCGGCGCCGGTGAACTCCTCGCGCGTAGCCCAGCTCGCTGCTGAGCCGATCCGTCACAGCAAGCAGCGCCTCCCTTTCGTCAGCCGCCAGCAAGTGCGGAAAAGCTACTACTCACTCCAGAAAAATGAAGCCCCTTCCGAACCTCGCGAAAGCCCTGCGTCTGACCCGAATTCCCCCTGTCCCGACTCGGTAGGGGATTGTTTTTATGCTCCCATCCCGCCCTGCGATCGCTCCAGCCCTAAAAAGCTCCATTTGGAGCCCTTCGCGCTGCGAGTCCCTTTAACTGAGCCGCTCCTCGCAGTATGCTCATGTTCATGCGCGCACTACCGGGACGTGCCTCACGAGCGACGCTAGACGCACCTCCGGCCTCCGTCACCCGCACCAGCGCCCATGCCGATCAGCGCCGCCGAATCCTTCGCGCGATCGGCGAGCTCGTCGCCGAGCGCGGCTACTCCGACGTCACCGTCGAGCTGATCGTCAAACGCGCCCACGTCAGCTTCAAGACCTTCTACAAGCACTTCGCCGGCAAGGAAGAATGCTTCGTCGCCCTCTTCGAGAGCCGCCTTCGCGAGCACCGAAACGACGATCCGCCGCCGCCTCGACGCCGAGCCCCGGCCGTGGCCCGACCAGGTCGTGCTAGCCCTCGCACCCTGATCGAGCAGATCGTCGCCGAGCCGGTGATCGCCCGCGCCGTCATCGTCGAGTCCCCGACCGTCGGCCCGGCGATCACCGAGCGCTATCGAGCAGGCGACCAAGGCCCTCGTCCCGCTCTTCCGCGCCGGCCGCGAGTTCAACCCGCGTGGAGAGGAGCTCCCCGAGACGATCGAGGACACCCTCGCCGGAGCGGTCCTCTGGTCTGCCTACGAGCGCCTTGTCGTCGGTCAGGCGGACGAGCTGACCGCCTACCTGCCCGTTCTTCTCGAGCTCGTCCTCCGCACCTATCTCGGTCCGGCCGAGGCAAGCCGCATCGCCCGCGCGGCCGCTCCGGCTCCCCAGCCGGCGCTCGCCTGATCTCGGCCCCGATAATCTCCGCCCGTGCAGGCGCGGCGGGGAGACGATGGCGATAGAGGGGAGAGGCCTGCTGAGCTCGGCCCCCTGCCCGGCGGCCATCACGGCCTGACTCGCGCAGCAGATCCTCGATTCCCAGCGCGAGCGCCTCCTCGCCGCGATGGCTCACGAGGTCGCCGATCGCGGCTACCGCGCCACCACGATCACCGAGGTCGTCAAGTTCGCCTCGGTGTCCACGCGCGATTTCTACGAGTTGCTTCGAAGGCAAGGAGGAGTGCTTTCTGGCTGCGTTCGACGCCGTCCGCGATCACCTGCGCGAGTGATCAGGCCACGGCCGAGCCCCGAGCCCGATTGGCCCCACAAGGTGATCGGCGCCCTCCGCGTCGCCCTCGATTTCTTCTCAGGCGAACCCGACCTCGCCCGCCTCTGCCTGCTCGAGTCCGTCAGCGCCACGCCGACGATCGCGATCCGCTTCCGCGAGGCTGTCCTCGATTGCGTGCCCGGCCTTGCGCGGGACGATCCGAGCTGGCGGACCCCGACTCTCTGCTCCCCGAAACCGAGAGCTCGATCATCGGCGGCGCGGTGTCGCTCGTCACCCGCAGGATCATCGCCGGCGAGACCGACCAGCTTCCACGAGCTTCTTCCGGACCTGGTCGAGTTCACGCTGAGCCCCTACCTCGGCGCTGAGCGCGCCCTCGGCCTGGCCGCCGACTCCATCCCCAAATAAATTTCGGGCACCGCCTTTCGTCGGAAGTACCGCCTCGCGTAGAGCAATGTCCGGGCCGCCGGGCGACGCGATCGCCCCGCCACGATCCCCTCTGGATTTGGGGATAGACGACTGTTCTTACGTCAAACCTATCTTCAGAAAAGACTGCTTGCGCTTCCCTGTCGGATGTGCTTCGCTGTTCTCGCTGCGTCAGGGAGACCGGCAGGGAGTACCACTGAAACAGGGACTGGAGAGCGCTACGTTGAGAAGCGAAGCAAACGCACCTTCCGCGGGATCCATCGGGATCCTCGGCGGCGCGGCGCTGATCCTCGCCCTGGCCCTCCTGGCCGTCTACAACTCCTCGGCGCTGGCGGCCCCGGGTCACCCTGTCTTGCGGACCTTCTCGACGAGCCCGAACTCGAATCCGCGCACGGTCGCGACTGACTCGGCCGGCAACTTCTACGTCGGCGAGGCCGGCAGGCGCATCGAGAAATTCAGCCCCTCAGGCTCCTCGCTCGACTTCACCGGAACGGCCCCCTACATCGAAGGCAACAAGATCACCGGCATTCCCGGGGAACCGTTCGTCGACCAGGGCAATGTCGCGATCGCGGTCGACGACTCAGGTGGACCCAACGACGGCGTCATCTACTACGTGCTGGAAGACACCGGGTCGAGCCGTGTCTACCTCTACGCACCCTCCGGCGCGTACCTGGGGCGCCTGCCCGTCGGGGGTGGATACCGCTGCGGCGTCGCGATCAACCAGAGCAACGGCTCCGTCTACATCGGAGACAACTTCTTTTTCAGTGGGCTCCCGCAGCGCTTTCCGGCACCCGACACCGGGAACCTGGCCGCGGCCACCCCAGATGGGGAAATCAACGTCGGCGGCTGCGCCATCGCGGTGGACAAATCCGGCAACTTCTACGCCGGCGCGGATTACTGGAGCGGATCCTCGACGTCCAAATACCCCTCCTCCCAGTTCGCGACGGCGACCGCCACGCCCTCGCTCATATTCGAAATCTACGGCGCAAGCGCCATGGCGGTCGACCCGACCAACGGCGACGTCTACGCCAACAAAAGCAACGAGATCGTCACCTGGGACGCGGCCGGCGTCCAGCGGGGCGCGCGCTTCGGGCAGCTCAACGACTCGCACGGCCTCTGGGTCGACGGCTCCCGCAACGTCTCGACCGTGGACGCCTACGGCGGTGTGTACGTCTACGGCCCCGAAGAGGTGCAGCTGCCGAAAGCCAACGCGGAAGGCGCGTCGAACGTCGAAGCGACTTCAGCCGACCTCCAGGGTTCTGCCGACCCGGATGGAGCGGGCAACATCACAGGCTGCGTGTTCCGGTACGGCGAGGACTCCGGCTACGGGAGCGGCTCGGCACCCTGCACCCAGCCGACCCCGATCACCGGCCCGACTGCGGTCAGCGCTCACCTCACCGGCCTGGTATCCGGCACGACCTACCACTACCGGCTCTTCCTCACCAACGCCAACGGCACCCAGATGAGCACGGGGGACCAGACATTCACGACGACACCGGCGACCGCTGACGTCGCGACGGAACCCGCCACCGACGTGCGGAACGACCGCATGTCGCTCAACGGCTCCTACACGGGCGACGGGCAGGACGTCCACTACTTCTTCGAATGGGGCCGGACCAGCGGCTACGGACGCACGGCACCGGCAGCGCCGGATGACGCCGGAGCTGGAAGCGGCCCGCAGAGGGTTGCTCCGGTCCAGATCAGCGGCCTCGAAGCGAACATCGTCTACCACTACCGGTTGGTTGTGAGCACCCCCTCCGGGATCACCCGCGGCCAGGACGAAGCGGTCAGCTCCGCGACCGCGGTCGGAGACCTGAAAGCGGAGAAGCCGACCACGGTGACCGAAACCACCGCTGAGCTGCGCGCCTCCTACACCGGCGACGGCGTCCATGAAACGCACTATTACTTCGAATGGGGCCAGACCGCCGCATACGGCAACACGATCCCGGCGCCCCCCGGCAATTCGGTGCCGGCCGGCACGGGCACGCTCGAAGTCCCGCCGGTGCTGATCTCCGGCCTGCAGAAGGGCGCGGTCTACCACTTCCGCGTCATCGCCAGCAACGCAACCGGCACCACCGTCAGCGCCGACCAGACATTCAGGACGGCGGACGCGCCGCTCGTCAGCAACCTGAACAGCCGTAACGTCAAAGCCACCTCTGCGGAACTGACCGCGGAAGTCAACCCCAGGTACGGGGAAACGACCTACGTTTTCGAATGGGGCGCGAGCAGCGACTACGAAAACTCCGACCCCGTACCGGCGGGCAATGCCGGCAGCGGCGACTCGGCGGTCCCGGTCAGCGTCCAGCTGGAAGGGCTCCCGTCCGGCGTGACCTACCACTTCCGCCTGGTTGCGACGAATCAGTACGGGACTGTGAAATCTCCCGACCAGGTCTTCGGGTTCTATCCACCGACCTGCCCGAACTCGCAGGTGCGTCAGGAAGTCCGGGCCAACGCCCTGCCCGACTGCCGCGCCTACGAGCTGGTTTCGCCGACCTACGCGCAGGGGGCGGCGATCATGCCATTCAGCGGGCCCACCTCGAGCGTTGCCACCAGCCCGCCGCGGCTCGTGTACGCGGCAACCTGGGGGGCCTTCCAGGACGACACCGGGGAACCAACCTCCGGCTTCAGCGACAAGTACGTTTCGACCCGCACGCCCACGGGCTGGGTCACGCGCTACGTCGGAATTCCCGCCACCGGCGGCGTCTTCACGGCGGGCCCTCCCGCCGCCGGCATGACCATCCCTCAGTTCGCCGAGTACCCGGGACTCCAGCGTGGAACCCAGGCGACCCCGAGCCTCGATCGGGTCATCGACTACGGCCAGGGTTTCCCGGGCCAGGGCCAGAACCCCGGCCATCCGTCGAACGCCCCCTATGTCTGGAGCTCGTCGAACGGGGCCCTGCTCGAACGCTGGCCCACGAGCCTCGACACCGAACCTGAAAACGAATTCTTCGTCGGGATGCCCCAGGCCTCGCCCGACTTCACCCACTTCGTCTTCACGTCGAACCTGGTCTTCGCGGAGGGCGGACAGAAAAGCAAAAAAGAAATCGCCTACGGCGGGGGCACCGCGGAACAGATCTGGCCGAGGGACTACGTCTACGACAACAACATCGAAGCGGACTCGGTCGTGCTCGCGTCAGTGAAATCGGCCGCGAAAGGCAACGAACCCTTCCAGGGGCGGGCGCTCCACATCTCTGACGATGGTAGCCGCATCCTGATCGCCGACCAATCGGTCCTGAATGAGGGGGGGCTGAATCCATCGGGGGTGAGCGCTCCTCCCGAGCCCCGTGAGGTCGCGGTCGGCTCGGAGGTGACCGGTCCTCTCTATCTGCGGGTCGACGGCGAAGAAACCGTTGAATTCGGAGCGGGCCACAAATTCAAGTACGTCGGCAGCACGCCCGACGGCGAGACCGTCTATGTCACATCCGAAGAGCAGCTCACGGCCGACGATCAGGACACCAGTCGCGACATCTTCGCCTGGCACGAGAGCGAGCCGAATTCCTTCACCCGCATCTCCTTCGGCGATCACGGCGAAGCCGGCAACACCGATAACTGCAAAGCAGACGAAGGATGGGTGCCGGGGTGTGGGGCCGCGATCGTCGGCATCAACGCCGGCCACGGCTCGATCGGCAACGGAGTCACGGACAACTACTTCGCCAGCGAAGGGGACGACTTCTACTTCGAGTCCCCTGAGCAGCTCGTGGGGCAGAGAGGGGACCCCGGTGAGAGGAACCTTTACCTCTACCGCGACGGAGCTGTTCGCTTCCTCGCCACGCTGAGGCCGAACGCTGGCGTGACCCGTATGCAGGTCACGCCGAACGGCGCTCACATGGCGCTGGTCACAGCGAGCAACCTCACGGACTACAACAGCGGCGGGCGCCCGGAGATGTACGTGTACGACCCGGATGGCAGGCCGATGACCTGCGCCTCGTGCCGCCCGGACGCAAAACAGCCCACGAGCGACGTGCTCGCCAGCGGGAACGGCCTCTTCCTCACCAGCGACGGTCGCGTCTTCTTCACCACCCGAGACCCGCTCGTGGCGCGTGACACCAACGAAAACGAAGACGTCTACGAGTTCACCGAAGGCAAGCCCCAGCTGATCACGACCGGCCTGGGCCCGGGCTTCCCGCCGAAAGTCCTTCCGAGCGTCACCGGGCCCGGGTTCATCGGGGTCTCCGCTGACGGCACCGACGTCTACTTCGCGACGATCGACAACCTGGTCACCCAGGACCACAACGGCGCCCAGACCAAGGTCTACGACGCGCGCACGGCAGGCGGTTTCCCCGCCGAACCCGAAGAACCGAAGTGCGTGGCCGCCGACGAGTGCCACGGCCCGAGCAACATCCAGTCGCCGCTTGCCGCCCGATCGCACCAGCGCGCACATAGGCGCGACGGCCAAGGCGAAGGGGCGGAATGGCAAGGGCAACCGGTCCAAGAGGAGCAACAAGCACAAGAAATCGAAGAAGCACAGGAAGAAGGGCAAGGCGAAGCGGGAGGGCAATCGTCATGGTTGAGGCCAACTCGAGTAGGCCCGCCCTGCGCCGAAGGCTCCCCATGCTCTTCTCTGCCTTGGCCCTGCTTGGGCTGCTGCTGGCGACGGCCACGGCGTCCGCCGCCGGACCCGTGGGCGCCCCGATCAGGAGCCTGACGATCGAACGCTCGACCGACCAGGCGGGCGGTCACCCGGACGTCAAACTCGCGTTCGAAGTCGGCACCCGGGCGGATCCCTTCATCCCCGATTCGTGCTTCTGCAACAACCTCAAAGACCTGCGCTTCGAATTCCCGGCTGGATTCATCGGCAACCCCCATGCGGTTCCCGAGTGCAGCATCGCCCAGCTGACGGCGTCCGAATGCCCGATCGATTCCCAGATCGGGATCTCGGACCAGTCGGTGGCGCTGGGCGGCGATGGCGGCGGGGCCGGCGAGCTGTTCTCGATCCGGCGGCCGGTATTCAACATGGTCCCCGCGCCCGGGCAGCCAGGTCTCAACGGCTTCCTGGTGGGTCTACTGAGCTTCCCCGTCTACACCGTCCTCAGCGCGCGGACCGGGACCGACTACGGCCTCAACGCCGAAGCGAACTCGATTCTCACCTCGACTCCCCTCAAAACGTTCCACGAGACGCTCTGGGGAGTGCCGGCCTCGCCGATCCACGACCCCGATCGCGCGAACCCCGGTTATCCCGGATTCGAACCGTTCGGGTTCCCCTCCAGCAGCCCGGAAACTCCGTACCTCTCGAACCCGACCAGCTGCGTCGGCCCGCTGACCAGCAGCTTCACCACGGTCGGCGCCGACCACGGTGTCGACAGCGCCGAAGTCGCGTGGGGTCCGACCACCGGTTGCGACCAACTCAACTTCAACCCCTCGCAGTCCGCGGTTCCGACGACCTCCGCGGCCGACTCGGCCTCGGGTTTGGACATCGTCCTCAAAGTCCCACAGTCGACCAGCCCGAACACGCCGTCGGACTCCGAGATCAAGGGCGCGACGGTGAGGCTCCCCGAGGGCTTCTCGATCAACCCGAACGCCGCCGACGGAAAGAGCACCTGCTCCGACGAGCAGGCCCGCTTCGGCGTCACCGATGAAGCGCGGTGCCCGGAGTTCGCCAAGGTCGGCACGGTCTCGCTCAACTCCAACGCCCTGCCATCGGCGATCGCGGGAGGCATCTACCTGGGTGACCCGCTGCCCGACGACCGCTACCGCATCATCGCCGTCGCCGACGGCTACGGCACCCACATCAAGTTCACCGGCCATACGCACGCCGATCCGGTAACCGGGCAGATCACCACAGTCTTCCCGAGCCTGCCGCAGGCGCCGCTGACCGAATTCTCGATCCACTTCTTCGGCAGCGAGCGCGGCCTCTTCGGAACTCCGACGAAGTGCGGGACCTTCCCGGTGGAAAGCGAATTCGAACCTTGGTCCGGCGGCCCCAACCAGACCTCCACCCAGTTCTTCCAGATCACGTCGGGGCCGGGCGGTGGCCCCTGCCCGGCGGATACTCGTCCGTTTGACCCAGGCTTCCGTGCCGTGGGGGCCAGCAACGGGGCCGGCGCCCACAGCCCGATCTCCGTCTACATCACCCGTCAGGACGGCGACCAGACCCTGAGCTCGATCGGGGTCAACACCCCGCCGGGAGTCACGGCGACGCTGAAGGGCGTGCCGAAATGCCCCGACGCGGCGGTGCGGGGAATCGAAGATCCGTCCTGGTCCGGTCACGCCGAGCAGGCCAACTCGAAATGCCCGAGCGGCTCGCAGGTCGGCGTCTCGGAGGCCGGCGCGGGCGCCGGCTCGAGGCCCTACTACGCCGGGGGCAAGGTCTATCTCACCGGTCCCTACAAGGGTGCGCCCCTCAGCTTCACCGTGGTGACGCCGGCCATCTCGGGGCCCTACGACCTCGGCAACATCGTCAGCCGGGTCGCGGTCAACCTCGATCCGACGACCGCTGCGGTCACGGCCGTCTCGGACCCGCTGCCGCAGGTCGTAGGGGGAATCCCGCTGCGCCTGCGATCGGTGCTGATCAACCTCGACCGCAAGGACTTCACCCTCAATCCCACCAACTGCGACCCATTCGAGATCACGGGCCTGCTGACGGGAGACCAGGGTGCGACGGCGAAGCCGCAGGCCCATTTCGAGGTCGGCAATTGCGACAGCCTCGACTTCGAGCCGAAGCTGAAGGCGGTGGTCAAGGGCCCGGTCAGCCGCGGCGGACACCCCGCGCTGACGACGACGATCACGCAGGGCACGGACGGAGCCGCCAATATCGGCCGGGCGGTCGTCACCCTGCCGCACTCCGAGTTCCTCGACCAGGGCCATATCCGCACGATCTGCACGCGGGTCCAGTTCGCGGCGAACGCCTGTCCCTCGGGCTCCGTCTACGGCACGGCGAAGGCCGTCACTCCGCTCCTCGACGAGGCGCTCGAAGGCCCCGTCTACCTGCGTTCGTCCTCCAACACGCTGCCCGACCTCGTCGCGGACCTGAGGGGCCCGGGCTCGATCCCGATCCAGGTCGTCCTGGTCGGGAGGATCGACTCGCCCGACCAGCAGATTCGCGCCACCTTCGCGACGATCCCGGACACCCCGGTCTCGAAGTTCACCCTGCAGATGCAGGGAGGCCAGAAGGGCCTCCTGGTCAACTCGGCCAACATCTGCCAGGGGGCGCAGAAGGTCGACGCCAGGATCACCGGACAGAACGGCGCATCGGCCGACCAGAGGCCGCGGCTGGAAAACCCCCAATGCAAGAAGGCGGCCGCGAAGCGCAAGCGAGCGGCGA
Source organism: uncultured Solirubrobacterales bacterium (assembly GCA_963795295.1). GTDB lineage: Bacteria > Actinomycetota > Thermoleophilia > Solirubrobacterales > 70-9 > VRUE01. The sequence continues at coordinate 126,639 of CAWCHE010000001.1, read as the reverse complement.
AGAAGAAGCGGGCTGCCGCTCGTGACGGCAGGAGGGCCGGCCGATGAGGCCGATGAGGATCATCGCGCTGGTCGCCCTCGCCGCCGTCGGCGTGCTGGCGAGCATCGGACAGGCGCAGGCAGGCTCGACTGACTCGTGGGTCTACAGGTCGACGATCGCGGAAGATCTGGGCACGAACCCCGGCGCCATCCTCGTCAACAGCCAGACCGGCAACCTCCTGGTCATGGGGGGCGACAACACCCTCCACCAGCTGAGCTCATCCGGCAATCCGGTCAACTTCGCGGCGACCGGGACGCCCACGATCCCGATCAGCGGCCAGATCGCGATCGCCAACGGCGGCGGCGCGACCCAGGGCAACTTCTACGTCTTCGACGGGCACTACGTCCACTCGTACCATCCGGACGGCAGCCCGATCGGGGAAAGCAAAATGATCGGGAAAGAAATGGGGCCCGGCGTCTACGACCCCGCTGCCGAAGGCCTCTTCGCCGACGAATGCTGCGAAATCAAGAACGGCGGGTTGTTCGTGGCGCCGGACGGCGTGCTCTGGGTCCACATGAACGGGATTTTCGGCCACCCCGGCGTCTTCCTCTGGAGCGAAATGGTCGCGGTCACGCCGGAAATGAATCCGATCGGCCCCCGCAAGGGAGTCGGCGACGCCGGGCTGGGAGGGCTCACCCCGGTCGAGGACAAACTCGGTCACCTCTATGCGGACCAGAACTACGGCCAGGTCTCCAAGTTCGACGTGAGCGCCGGCGCCGTCTTCCTCAACTACCTCCGCTTCGCTTCGTCCGACAATGACCGGCAGGTCGCCGTCGAGCCGACCACCGACGACGTCTACCTGGCAGGCCAGCGCGCGTCCTTCGATTCGAATGCTGAACCACAGGGGGCCGTCACCGCTCAGCATCCCGATGCCACGGCGACGACGCCGCCGATCCAGGTGCTCACGCCCGAAGGGGGTCAGGAAAGGGCGGGGGGCGTCGCATTCACCGGCGACGGTTCGAGGATGTACGTGTCGGAAGGGGACAAGATCCGTGTCTTCAACAGCGAACCTCCGATTGCGCCGTGGGACGTCAATGGTGCGATAGCCAAGGACATTCGCTCGACGGGAGCCACGCTCCAGACGAGTCTCATCGACGGCAACGCCACCACGACCTTCAAATTCGAATACGGGCCGACGAGCTCCTACGGAAACGTCACTGAAACGTTCACGGCCCCGCACAGGTACTACTCCCAGGCAGTCCGGGGTCAGGTCCTGGGCCTCGAGCCGGACCACACCTACCACTTCCGCATCGTCGCGACGAATTCCGCCGGCACCACGTACGGGCCGGAAGGAACCTTCAAGACCTACCCGGTTCCGCCGGGCGGCGACAAATGCCCCAACGCCCTCGCCCGCAAGCAGACCATCGCCCAACGCCTTCCCGACTGCCGTGCCTACGAGCTGGCCAGTGCGCCGGACACCGGCGGGTATGACGTCGAGTCTCTCCTGGTCGCGGGCCAGAGGCCCTTCCCGGGATACCCGTACGCCAAGGACAAGATCCTCTACGGAACGCACTCCGGTGCCGTGCCCGGCCCGTGGCACGCCACCAACAGGGGCCCGGACCCCTACGTCGCGACCCGCCGGGCGGATGGCTGGGTGACGGAATACGAGGGGCTTCCCTCGGACCTGAACCTTGCGGCTGGCCCCTTCTCCTCGGTCCTCGGCGAAGCGGACGCCTCGCTGAGCACCCTCGCCTTCGTCGGCTCGGGCCTCTGCAGCCCCTGCTTCAGCTCGGGCCTCCGGACCGGGATCCCGGTGCGACTGCCCAGCGGCCAGCTCGTCCAGGGCATGGCCGGCTCCCTCGACGGCTCGGTGCCGGACACGGCCCAGCCCGAAGGGAAGGTCGCCAAGCGCTTCTCCGGCGACGGCCACCATTTCTTCTTCGCCTCCAAGTACGCCTTCGAGCCCGGCGCCAACACCAACGGAACCGACCTCACGGTGTACGACCGCGATCTGTCCACCGGCACGACCCAGATCGTCTCGACCGACCAGAGCGGGAATGCCGTCACCGGCACGGTCTCAGAGCTTGACGCCTCCGTCGACGGGTCCCGCGTAGTCACCGCGGCCAAAGCCTCCACCGACCCGGCCGGCAATGAACTGGTCCACCCCTACATGCACATCGGGACCTCACCGAACTCGGTGAGCCTCGCCCCCGGCGCAACCTCCGGCGTGCGCTATGCGGGCATGACCGCGGATGGATCCAAGGTCTTCTTCACGACGTCCGACCCTCTCGTCGGGGACGACACCGACACCAGCGCCGACCTCTACGAGGCCGTCGTCGACGGTCCGGGGAGCGTCGCCATCACGGTGATCACCGAGCCGGACTCGAACGCCTGCAACCCGGTCTCGAACTCCAACGGCGCACACTGGAACACCACCGGCGCAACCGCGAACTGCGATGCCGTCGCGATCTCCGGTGGGGGAGGCGTGGCCTCGGCATCCGGGACGATCTACTTCCTCAGTCCCGAGCAGCTCGAGGAAGGCGAGGGCACGGTCAACCAGCCGAACCTCTACGTGGCGCAGCCGGGCGCATCGCCCGCCTTCGTCGCCACGCTCGAGCCCGACAACCCGCTCGTGCTCGATTCGGTGAAAGCGAACGCGGCGCGCAGGATGGCCGACTTCCAGACCACCCCCAGCGGCAACTACGCGGCCTTCACCGACAAGATCCAGCTCACGGAACTGCACGCCGGCGGTTTCGTGGGCCTCTACCGCTTCAGCTCCGACTCCGGCGAGCTCATCTGCGTCTCCTGCGACCTGACCGGGGGCGACGATCCGAGCGTCTTCGCCGACGCCGAACTCCCTCCCAATGGCCTCGCCCTTCTCGACGACGGCCGGCTTTTCTTCACCACGCTGGCGCAGCTGCTGCTCAACGACGCGAACGTCCGCAAGGACGTCTACGAGTTCGTCGGCGGCAGATCGGAGCTGATCTCCGCCGGCACCGGGCCCTTCAACTCCGCCCTGCTCGGTGTCTCGGCCGACGGTACGGACGCCTTCTTCTTCACCCATGACGCGCTGGCGGTGGAAGAAGACCACAACGGCAACCTGACGCGGATCTACGACGCTCGCGAATTCGGCGGCAACTTCAGGCTGCCGCACAGCATTCCCTGCCAGGCCTCCGACGAGTGTCACGGCCCGAGCAGCCCGATCCCGCCTCCGTCGGACATCAAGAGCTCCGGCGTGACGACGCGCGGCAACGTCCTCGTCTGTGCCAAGAACCGCGTCAAGAAGCGCGGGCAGTGCGTGAAGAAGCGGAATGGAAAAAAGAAGCAGCAGAAGAAGAAGAAGAAGGGAAAGCGCGGTGGCCGCAATGCGTAGGGCTCCTCTACTCCTCCTACTGGCGCTGCTGGTCGTGGCGGTCGGCGCCTCGCCGGCAGAGGCGACGCTGACGATCGAAGAGTTCACGTCGACGGCCTCCACTTCCGAAGCCGGCGGGCACCCCGACCTCAAAACACACATCAAACTGGGCTCCGAAGGCAACCCCGAAGTCGCCAAGAACATCACCTTCGAAACGCCCCGCGGCCTGTTCGGCAACCCCGCGGTGCTGACGCAGTGCAACTCCCTGGACTTCGCCCTGATGCAGTGCGGCCCGAACTCCCAGGCCGGCCTGATCGTGATCAGGGCCGACTACGAAGGCAAAGCCGACCAGCTTCTCGGCACCGCCCCGATCTACACTGTCAATCCCGGCCCGGACGAAGCGGCTCGCTTCGCCTTCTACGTGCCGATCCTGAACGTCCCGATCGCGGTGCCGGTGACCGTGCGCTCGGCCACCGACTACGGCCTGCGCTTCACGGTTTCAGGGATTACCCAGGAAGTGCCGCTCTCGGAAGCCAACCTCACCTTCTGGGGCTTTCCGGGGGCAAACGGCGGTGAAGACGGAGACCACGAACAGCAGCGCTTCGTCAAAGGTTCGCTGGGGAACCCCGCTGCCTGCGTGGGGGAATCCTGGGAAGCGGAACACAACGAGAACTGTCCCTACATTTCCAACATCTTGAAGGGGTTCTTCCTCCCGGTCCAGGCCGGCGTGCCAAACCTCCCGTTCACGGGCAATCCCTCGGTCTGCGGGCAGCCGACGGAGACCACGCTCGACGTAGAGACCTACCAGCGCCCCGGCGTCCTGGTCCACGCGGACTCGTCCTATCCCGAAACCGTCAACTGCAAACGCCAGGCCTTCCAGCCGGTGGCCCAGGCGCAGCTGACCACGGGGAGGCCGACGCGCCGTCGGGCCTGACCCTCCAGTTCACGATCCCCCAGGCCCAGTCGAAGGCCGCCTCGCCCTCGTCTCTGCGCGCTGCGGTCCTCACACTCCCCGAAGGCCTGACGATCAACCCGGACGCCGCCGACGGGCAGACCGCCTGCTCCGACGCGGACGCCGAGTTCGGGACCGAAGCCTCGTCCCACTGCCCAGACAGCTCCAAGGTCGGCACCGTCACGCTCAAATCCGAATCCCTCGCCGGCGACCTCGAGGGCTCGATCTACCTGGCGGAACCCAAGCCCGGCAACCAATACCGCCTCTTCCTCATCGCCGAAGGCCTGGGGATCAGGGCGAAGCTGATCGGCAAGCTCCTGCCGGACCCGAGCACGGGCCGGGTGACGACGGTCTTCGAAGACCTGCCCCAGCTGCCGCTCGAAAAGTTCGAAATGCGCATCTTCGCCTCCGATCGTGGAATCTTTGCGACGCCGACGCAGTGCACGATCCACTCGGTGCAGGCGGACCTCTTTCCATGGAATCCGACGATCGCCGACGAGAAGGGCCAGTTCGGCGTCAGCATTACCTCCGGCCCCAACAGCAGGCCCTGCCCCGCCGGACGAATGCCGTTCAACCCGACGTTGAACGCCGGGACCTCGAACTCTAAAGCCGGGTCCTTCTCAAACTTCACCCTTGACCTCGGTCGCGAGGACGGCGACCAGTACCTCCAGGATCTTGGCTTCACGATGCCGCCCGGCCTGACCGGTTCGCTGAGGGGAATCGCCTACTGCCCCGAGTCCGGGATCGCCGCCGCGAACGCGAAGCTCGGGAGGATCGAGCAGGGGAACCCGAGCTGCCCCCCGCAGTCCGAGGTCGGCACCACCAATGTGGCGGCCGGTCCAGGATCCCACCCCTTCCACGCGACGGGGAAGATGTACCTGGCGGGGCCGTTCAAGGGAGCGCCGCTCTCCCTGGTCGCGATCACCCCCGCTCTTGCCGGGCCCTATGACTACGGCACCGTGGTCGTCCGTGTCGCGGTCCGGGTCGATCCCGGGGACGCCCACGTCACCGCGATCTCCGACACAGTCCCCTCGATCATCGGTGGCATCCCGCTCCGCCTGCGCTCTATCCAGGTCAATCTGACCAAGCCCGACTTCATCATCAACCCGACGAACTGCTCGCCCATGAACGTGATCTCCCGGGGGATCGGCGACGAGGGCAAGTTGACCGAATTCTCCAGCTACTACCAGGCGGTCAACTGCGGCGCCCTGGCCTTCAAGCCGCAGATGAGAGTCAAGTACCTCTCCGGGGGCAAGGCCCGCGCCAAGAACCCGGCGCTCGAATTCGCGCTCAGGACTCGTCCGGGTGACGCCAACCTAAAGTCGATTTCCGTGACCCTCTCGAAAGCCTTCGAGATCGACCAGCGTCATCTCGGGAACATCTGCACTGAGAGGCAGCTGGCTGCGGAAGACTGCGCTGGCCGGCAGCCGATCGGAAGTGCGACGACGACGACTCCGCTACTCGACCATCCGCTCTCGGGACCCGTCTACGCGGTCTCGGGCTCGGGCGGCCTGCCACGTCTGGCGTTCATCCTCAACGGCCAAGTCGACCTCGTGCCTCGGGCCGACACCAAGACCACGGACGGGCGCCTGCAGACGACGGTCCCCGTTGTCCCGGACGCGCCGATCGGCGACTTCCGCCTCACCCTCCTCGGTGGCAAGCAGGGCTACCTGATCAATACGCGCAGTCTCTGTGCCAATCCGGTTGTCTCCACCGTCGAGTACCTGGCCCAGAACGGACGCAAACTGACCCAGAGCGTCAAGGCAAAGGCGCCGTGTGGAAACAGCACCGGGGCCAAGAAGAAGAAGAAGAAGCACCACGCGGCTCGCTGAAGCGCCCCCGGTGTCTCACGCTCCGCGCTAGTCTCTGCCTTGGCGGGCATGTGCCCGCCACCGGGAACGAAGGGGTTGGCGATGGATCGAGTGACGCTCCGCCGATGCGCGGCACTCGCCTGCTCACTCCTGGCCTCAATGGCGCTGGCGGTGGGCCTCGCCGGCGCCGAGCAGAGCGGCCGTCCCGGCGTTCTCGTATCGCTCGACGGCTCGTTCACGCCGAACCATCTCTCGCGAGATCGATTTTCCCCGGTCTCGATCAGCCTTCAGGGTGCCGTGCACGGCACCGAAGGACAGCTGCCGCCTCCGATCGGCCGCATTGACATCGACTTCGGCTCGAACGCGAGCCTTACGACGGTAGGCCTCCCGGGCTGTCGGCGAAGCCAGCTCGTCGCCAGCGATCTTCCGCACGCCATGGAAGCCTGCGGTCCCGCGCTCGTCGGCAAGGGTCGCGTCACGGCCATCCTCGAATTTCCGGGCGGGGAACCACACGAAGTACTGGCTCACCTGCTCGCCTTCAACGGGCACAGCAAGGAGCCCGACGCCGTCGTCTGGGCTCTCGTCTCTCCCTACAAGCCTGCCCTGGCGACCTCTTTCGTCCTGCCCTTCTACCTCCAGGGCATTCCCTCGGGCACCTTTGGCCACCGCATTCGGGCGCCGGTCTTCCACAATCCGACCACCTTCTGGCGCCTGAGCCGCTTCAACGTCACGCTCGGGCGTCGCTATCGATTCGAAGGCGAGCGACGGAGCTATCTCGACGCCCGCTGCCCCCTGCCGCCGCACTTCCACAGCCTGAGCATCCCGCTGGCCCGAGCCACCTACCGGTTCGCCCCTTCGCCCGCCGTGTCGGTCGACATCTACCGCGCCTGCCGAGTCCGCGACTGATCGATCCGGTCCCGCCTTATCTCCAGAAAACCAGTCGCGCTTTTCTGGCTATCCTGTCCGTCCAACCGCCGGAGGTGGGAGCAGATGGGGGAATGAGCGGCCGTCCTCAGGGAAGAACGCAGGACCATGCCTGAAGGAGGGACGGCGCGTCGGCGCGCGATCGTCACCCTCATCGCGACCGGCGTCGCGGTAGTCGTTCTCGGCCTGATCGGACTTCGGGTGGAGGATCACCTGCGGCCGACCTCGCTGGCGATCGAGGGAACCTCTTCGGCGCGTGGCGAAGAGCTCGCGGGCAATCATTTCGGCGAGAGCTCGCCGCTCGCCGTGCTCCTCCGCGGTCCCGCCGGCGCCGTCGAGCGCCAGGGCCGTCGGCTCGCCATCGTTCTTCGCCGCGACCCGGACCTCACGGTGATCTCACCCTGGGATCTCACCCCCGCCGCGAGAACGCTCCCCGCGCCGGCACGCGACGCGCCTGCCGGCGCCCCGTCGCGAGGGCTGCTGCTGCTCGACTACCACGTGCCTCTCGCCGAAGCGATGCGCGACACGGTCCCTGAGCTCGAAGACACGCTCGAGGCTAACGTCCACCAGCCTGTCGACGCGACGCAGTCGGGATTCGCGACGATCTCCCGCGCCCTCCAGCACGAATCGCTCGATGCCGCCGAGCGTGCGGAGCTGCTCGCGGCACCTCTGCTCCTCCTCGTTCTTCTGCTCGTCTTCCGCTCGGTGCTGGCAGCACTGATCCCTCTTGCGTTCGGCGCGATCACCGTCCTTGCCGGGCGCGGCGTCCTCGTCTTCCTCACCTCCCTGATGCCCATCGACGCTCTCTCCCTCGTCGTCTGCACGATGATGGGGTTGGCGCTCGGCGTCGACTACTCGCTCCTGATCGTCTCCCGATTCCGCGAGGAGCTCGTCGCGGGTCGCGCACCCGCCGCGGCGGCGAGGCTGACCCGGGCCAGTGCAGGGCGGACCACGGCGATCGCCGGCGCCACCCTTTTCTTCTCGATCTTCCTCTCGGCGTTTTTCCAGCCTGGGACCCTGCTGGTCTCGCTCGCCACCGCGCTGGCGGTCGTGACCGCGATCGCGGTGCTGGTCGCCTGGGCGGCGCTGCCCGCGCTCCTTGCTCTCCTCGGTCCCCGGATCAACGCGGGACAGATCGGCGGCTCTCGAGTTGGACGAAGCTCTCGTGTTGCCGCTGCCGCCTCGGCGGCGCTGCGGCGCCCCGCCCTGGCGGCGGCGCTGATCGTCGTGCCTCTGCTGGCCCTATCGGCGCCCGCGCTCACCTTCGACACCGGGTCGCCGGGTGTTGACGAGCTTTCCTCCTCGAGCTCGGCGCGTGAGGATTCGGAAACGATCACCGAGGCGGTCGGTGCCGGTTGGCAAGCACCGTTCATCCTCACTCTGGCCGCAAGGAGGGGCCCGGTCACCTCGCCGCGGCGCCTGCCGTTGCTCAGCGAGACCCAGCGCCGTATCGCTGGCATGGGTGGGGTCGACGCGGTGGTCGGTCCCGCCGCGATCGTCGCCGCGTCTCGGCCACTTCGCGGCCTCGCCTCAGATCTGGGCACGGGCGGGGGTCAGGCGACCTCCAAGCTGACCCGCCTTGGCCCCCGCCTGCATCAGGCCTCAGGGGCCGTGGCCCGGATCCGCGGTGGACTCGAGGAAGCCTCGGCGGCGGGCGGGCTGCTCGGTGAGGGCTCGGCGAGGGCAGGGGAGGGGGCGGGACTCCTCGCGGGCGGACTGGACCGCGCGAGCGTCGGCAGCGAACGGGCAACTGGCGCGTTCGAGCCGGCTCGCCTCCGGATCCGAAAGACTTGCCAAGGGCCAGCGCGTCGCCTCGGAAACCGCCTACGGTCTCTCGCTCGGCCTCAGCACGCTGCTGCCCAACATCACCGCCCAGGGGCTCGGGCGCGCCCGAGGCCTATCGACCCGCCTAAAGAGGGAGGTCGCGGCCGACCCCTCCCTTGCGCCAGCCGCCCGCGAAGCCGAGGTGCTCGCCTCGGTGTTGTCCGCGAACCGAGAAGAAATCGTCCGGTTGCGCGCCCAGGCTCGGCGCCTGAGGAGCGGACTCGGGAAGCTCGAGTCGGGCGGGAAGCGACTCAGCGAGGGCTCGGCAGGGTCGCCGCAGAGGCCCAGGGCCTGGCCGGCGGATTGGACAGGCTGGGTGGAGGCGCCGACGCGCTCGCCGGCGGCCTCGGCGAATTGGGGGGCGGGGCCGAAGCTCTGAGCCGCGGCCTCGCCGAGGGCTCGGCGCGCGCTTACCCGCTCCAGCAGCAGCTGGGGGCCGCCGGCGAGCGCATATCGGGGGTAGCCGAGCCCCTCGCGGCGCGCTTGCGCGAGCTCGATCGGCTCTCGCCCCACCTCCTCGACTCCGGATACCTGGCGGTCGCGGCCCTCGACGGCGCGAGCTCGGTTCAGCGTTCGCTCGCGGCCGAGGTGATCGACGTCTCGAATGGCGGCGGCGCCGCCCGATACCTGATCGTGCCCGACTCGGGCCTCAATAGCCCCGGCTCTCGGCGCCTCGATGAACGACTTGGCGCCCTCGCCGAGCGCCTCCAGCGAAATCCCGGCTACCTCGCCGCGGTGAGCGGCGGCGGCGCCGTGCTCAACGACTATGGGCAGACGACCAAGACTCGGCTTCCGCTCGTGGTCGGCTCGATCGTCCTCATCACCTTCCTGATGCTCGTCGCCCTGCTGCGAGCTCCACTGCTGGCCGCCGTGGCGGTCGGCCTCAATCTGCTTTCAGTGGCCGCCGCGATCGGCGTTGTCACCCTCGCCTGCCAGATTCCGTCGGGCTATCCGCTCGGTGGCCATCCGTACATAGACACGGTCGGGGCGGCGGCGATCTTCGGCGTCACCTTCGGTCTCTCGATCGACTATGCAGTCTTCCTGCTCAGCCGTATGCGCGAGAGCTACATGCGGGATCGCGACAACGCTTCGGCGATCCGCTTCGGGCTCGAGAAGACGGCCGGCGTCATCACCGGCGCCGCCGCGATCATGGCCGCCGTCTTTGCCTCGTTTGCCACCGCCCCGGTTGCGACGGTGAGCCAGATGGGCCTCGGGCTCACGGTCGCGATCCTGCTCGACGCGACGGTCGTGCGCATCATCCTTCTGCCGGCGCTGATGCTTCTGATCGGCGAGAGGGTCTGGCGCACCCCGGGATGGCTCGATCGGATCCTGCCCGCCCCGGGCCGGCCCCGCACCGACCCCCGAGGTCACTGGCTGATGTGCCGCCTTCGTGCATTCCCCGCTGCGCTCATCCTCCTTTTCGGGGTCGTCGCGATCTCGCATGCCGCCGAACCCCCGACCCGTACCGAATATGTCGCGCAGCTGGAGGCGATCTGCAAGCCCGGCTCCGAAGCGACCCAGCGGGCCGTTCGCGGCACCCGCTCGGACGTGCGCTTCGAACGCCTTCGGGGAGCTGCTGAAGGTCGCAAAGGCACAGCGGATCTTCGCCGGCACCGTTCGCTCGATCTCCACGGTGGCGCGCCCCGCCGCCTACGGGCCCACCCTCGATCGCTGGTTCGTGGCTCTCCAGCGGGAGACGACCGCACTCGGTCGTACTGCCGATGCCCTGCGAGCTGAAGATGTCGCCCGCTTCCAGCGCCTCTGGGCGGACTTCATCCATGAGGGGAACAAGGCAAACAACGTCGTCGTCTCCTTCGGCTTCAACTACTGTGATTTCAAGCCCTCGAGGTTCGCATGAGCGCGGTGCGGCTCTTCGCCTCGGCCGGCCGCCGTTACTGGCTGGGTGTATTCCCCGCCGCCCGATCCGCCCAGCGTCGCCTGCACCGCCGCGCGGCGGCGATCCCGGACCCCATGCTGCGCGCCGACGCCCTTGCGTCCCACCAAGACAAGGGCTCCAACTCCGAGGGCCTCTCCGCCCTCGCCGTGCTCGCCCCCGCCCACCTCAGGGCCGAGGTCGCCCGCAGCCTCGTCGCCTACCAGCTGATGCTCGACTATCTGGATGGAGTCTCCGAGCGCCCCACGGAGGATCCGCTCGCCAACGGGTTCGCCCTGCACCGCGCCTTCGAGGTTGCCCTCGACCCCGGCGCCCCTCATGCCGATTACTACGTCGAGGCGCCGGCAAAGGACGACGGTGGCTACCTACGCGAGTTGATCGAGACCTGCCGCGCTCCCCTGGCCAAGCTGCCCGCCTACGAGGCCACGCGGGGACCCCTGCTCCGCCAGGCGCGCCTTTGCTGCGAATCGCAGGCGCTCAACCACGCTTTACGTTTCACCGCGGTCGAGGACCACCTCGATCAATGGGCGGCGCGCACCGCATCCGAGTCGGAACTCGAACCCGGCTTCGAGTGGTGGGAGCTGATCGCCGCCGCCGCCGCATCCTCCCTCTGCGTCGGCGCCCTGCTCGCCCTCGCCGCGACCCCAGGTACTACGGAGGCGGAAGCGCGCCGGGTGGAGGCCGCCTACTTCCCGTGGGCCAGCGGGCTGAACGCCCTGCTCGACTCACTCGTCGACCTCGACGAGGATCCCGAGGATGCCAGCCACCTGCGTCGTTACTCGTCTCCCGGGCGGGCGGCCGAACGTCTGGAGGCGATCGCCTCGGGTGCCCGCGAGCGTGTCGCGGCACTGCCCGACGGCGCCATGCACGAGGCGATCCTTGCCGCAATGGGCGCGCTCTATCTGATCCATGAGGAGGCGTGGCAGCCGGGCCGGGAGCCGATCTCCTTCGCCGTCTATGACGCTCTCGGCCCACTCGCCCCACCTTCGGTGGCCGTGCACCTCCTGCGCCGAGGCGGACGGGGCAGCCGTGCTCTGCTCACCGCGCGGCGCTCGCGCGCCCGCTTGTGAGATACATATCCCAGAGAGCTATGCCTGACTCCGCAGAAGTAGAGGTACACCGCCTCCGCGAAGCACTTCTCGACCTCTGCGTCGAGCGCGGCTACAAGAAGCTCAAGCTCAAGCATCTGCTCGAGCAGGCCGGGATGGATGAAGCCGCCTTCCATCGTCACTATGCGGACCTCGACGCTTGCTTCGCCGCCGTTCTCGGGGATGTCTACGACGAATTCTTCGCCCGGGCCCAGGAAGCGGTCGCCGACGAGAGCGGGTGGCGCGACCGCATGCGGGCCACTGCCTACGCTCTGCTCCGCTTTCTGCGCCGCGACGAACGCGTCGCCCGCCTGGCGGCAGTCGAGGTCCAGTACGCCGGAAAGCGGGCCCAGGATCTCTTTCAGGAGACCTTCGGTCGTCTCGTCGACCTGCTCGACGAGGGCTCCTCCGAGGCCGACGGTCCGGAGTCACCCGGCCTCGCCACCGCGATCGGCGTCGGCGGCGTTGTCTTCGCCCGCGTTCAGGAGGCGGTGGCAAAAGGGGAACTGGGACTGGGAGAGGAGGAGATCCCCGAGCTGATGTATGCCGCGGTCTTCCCGTACCTCGGTGCCGAGGCCGCCGAGGAGGAGCTCCGCATCCCTCCGCCGCCCGATCTGGCCGGCTAGCGCTTCTGCCTCTCGTCTTCAAGGGGCAGGACAGCCGGGCACCGTGGGCTTGGGAACGGCCCAAAGTTGGCGCCCGACTGTCCGCACAAACCGCGGTGGCATCCCGAAGATGCAGGGGCTCCTTCGAGTGGTGACCAGCGCGGGTGTTACGTGGCGCCTCCCGGAAACGGAACGAAACCGGTCGGCCCCTGCCGGACGCACCCGGGGAGAGTGCGTCCGGCTCGCCGGCACCCTCAAAGGGAAAGGGAGTGCCGACCGCTTGCCAAGGCCTTCCGGTCCTAGAGAAGCTTTCCGGCCTAGAAAAGCAGATTTCACAGTCGAAGGCAAGTGTAATTTTCTGAAGATAAGATTTTCCGGCGGATTGGGTCATACAATGAGCGCGGGCCGGCGGGATGGGCGGTCCAAATCGGGAGGCGCTCAGGGCGAAGAGAGAGGGAAAGTGCCGTTTGAGCGAGGATAAGAACGTGGGGGTATCGCTCAGCACCCCTTGGGGAGAGGCTTCGGAGCTGAGGGATCGGCGGCTCTATCCGGGCGCCGGGACGCCACCCGAAGAGGTCGCGCGCAATCAGCGCCGGCGCCTGTTCGGCGCAATCGTCGCGCTCACGTCCGAGAAGGGCTACGAGACGGTCACTGTCGCTGATGTGCTGGCGCTCAGCGGTGTTTCACGGAGCGCCTTCTACGCCCATTTCGCCAACAAGGCCGAGTGTCTCGTCGCCGCTGTCTCTGAGCTGGTCGAGCCGACTCTGGCGGCGCTGGAGCCGGGAGATCGAGGTGGCGACCAGCGCCAGGCAAGCGAGGTCTTCGAAGCTTTTTTCGCCCTCCTCGGCACCCAGCCCGCCGCCGCGCGAGTCTGCTTTGTCGAGCTGCACGCGGCCGGAGTAGCCGGCGAGGAGATCGGCGACGCTGCCTTCGAGGCTCTTGCCGAGAGGGTCGAAGCGCTCGGCGGCGCGCCGAACGGCGATCCGTCGGTGGACCCCAAGCTCGTTCGGGCGCTGATCGCCGGGCTCCGCAAGTTGATCCACACTCGCCTCGTCCGCGACGAGGATGCGGAGCTCGAGGCCCTGGCGCCGGAGCTCTGGCGGTGGCTGGCGAGCGTCGCGCCTCCAGGACCCCTGATCGTGCCGCGCCGGCAGCGCTCGCCGGCGCCTTTTCCAGGGCTACACCCCCGGGGAACGGATCGCCCGCGCGGTGGCGGCCGTCGTCGCCGATAAGGGCTACGGCGCGATGAGCACCGACGACATCGCCGCGGAAGCCGCGATCTCGCTCAGCACCTTCTATGCCCATTTCTCCGACAAGCGCGACGCTGTCCTCGGCGCCCTGGAGATGGGCGGCGCCCAGGTGATGGCCCTGGCGGTGCCGGCCGCGCGACGTGCTGGGGGCTGGGAGCACGGCGTGCGCGCCCTCTTCGAGGCGATCTGCTCCTTCTTCGCTGCCGAGCCGGCGATGGCCGAGCTCGCTACGGTCGGGGTGTACGCGGCCGGCCCCCGCGCCCTTGCCCGCCGCGACCGCGTGATCGACTCCCTGGCAGCGATGCTCACTCCCGGCTTCGAGGAGAACCCCGATGCGCCGGCGGTCAGCGCCGAGGCGATTGCGGCGACCGTCTACGGGCTGATGCGCGAGCAGGTCCGAAGCGAAGGCCCCGAGAGCCTCGGCGCCATCGTCCCGCTCGCCACCTACATCACCCTCGTCACCTTCGTCGGCCATGACCGCGCCCTCGAGGTCGCCAACCGCGACCGTCCATCAAAGCGCTAGCCGAAGCCGGCGAACCCCCTTCGAGTTTCCACGTCCCCGAAGCCGGGGATCTCACCTGCTGGCAGTCCAAACGAGATCAGGAGCGTCGAGATGCCACCACGCGGAGTCAAGAAAGGCAGCAAACGTGATCGGCAGTACCAGGAGATCAAGAAGAACGAGAAGAAGCAGGGCCGCTCGACCAAACGCGCCGAGGAGATCGCGGCCCGCTCGGTGAACAAGGAAAAGGCCCGCGCGGGTGAGTCGAAAACGAGCTCCAAGAGCTCCAAGCGCGGTGCGTCGGCGAGCAGCCGAGGCGGCAAGCAGTCGGGCAAAGGGCCCTCGGGCCGGACCCGGGAACAGCTCTACAACGACGCCAAGAAGCTCGGGATCGAAGGGCGCTCGACGATGAACAAGCAGCAGCTGCAGCGGGCGGTCGCCGGGGCGGGCTAGGCGAGCCGCTTCGGGATCGGAAGGCTTAACCAATCGCCGACCGGGGTAGAGGTTCTCGACCGGACAAGCGCCTCAAGGGAACCTCCTCGTCACTCGGGTTCACGGGCAACGATCCCGAAGGGATGTACGCGATGGAGGACAGCAGTCCGCTCACCGTGATCCTCGACGTCGACGGCACCCTGGTCGACACCAACTACCAGCACGCGATCGCCTGGCACCGGGCCCTGCGCGATCACGGCCACACGGTGCAGATCTGGGAGATCCACCGCCACATCGGGATGGGCGGCGACCAGATCGTCGCGGCGCTGGCGGGCGACGAGGCTGAGGAGAGGCGACGGCGATGCGATCCGCTCGGCCGAGAGCGAGGCCTACGGCGAGCTGATCGGCGAAGTCGAGCCGATGGACGGCGCCCGCGGCCTGATCGAGGACCTGCGCGAGGAGGGGGCAAAGGTGATCCTCGCCAGCTCGGCGAAGGAGGAGGAGGTCGACCACTACCTCGAGCTGCTCGACGCTCGCGAGCTGGTCGACGGCTGGACCACCGCCGACGACGTCGAGCGGACCAAGCCCTACCCGGACTTGGTCCACGCCGCCCTGGAGAAGTCGGAGCGGGAGGGGCCGGCGGTGATGGTCGGCGACTCGACCTGGGATGTGAAGGCAGCCGGTGCCGCCGGTGTGCCGACGCTGGCGGTCCTCACCGGAGGCTTCTCGGAGGACGAGCTGCGCGAGGCCGGCGCCGCCGAGGTCGTCCACTCGGTCGGCGCGCTGCGCGGGGACCACCGGGCGCTGCGGGCGCTCGCCGGCTAGGTGGCCGCCGCCCGCTCTTCCGGCGGCCGCTCTCGCGGACGCCTGCGGCGCTCCGATTGCAGCGGCGAGGGAATCTCTCGACGCGGCGCCGGCCGCGGCTTCAGCTACCGCGACGCCGATGGAGAGCGCGATCAAGGACGAGGAGACGCTGGAGCGGATCCGCGAGCTGGCGATCCCGCCGGCCTGGAAGGAGGTCTGGATCTGCCCCGACCCGCTCGGACACCTGCAGGCGACCGGCGTCGATGCCGCCGGACGCAAGCAGTACCTCTACCACGAGCGCTGGCAGCAGCGCCAGGCCGAGCGCAAGTTCGCGACGGTGCGCGAATTCGCCGCCGCCCTGCCGCGGCTGCGGCGGGCCGTGACCGCCGACCTGCGTCGCCAGGGGATGCCGCGCGAGCGGGCGCTGGCCTGCGCCGTGCGTCTCCTCGACCTCGGCTTCTTCCGGGTCGGCGGCGAGGTCTACGCCGAGGAGAACGAGAGCTTCGGGTTGGCGACCGTGCGCCGCGACCACGTCTCGATTGAAGGGGGCGAGGTCGATCTTCGACTTCCCCGCCAAGAGCGGGCAGCGCCGGGTCCAGTCGATCCGCGACCCGGCCGCGCAGCGGGCGATCGAAGCGATGCGCCGGCGCCGCAGCGGCCCCGAGGACCTGCTCGCCTGGCGCGAGGGTCGCGAGTGGCATGACATCCGCTCCGAGGACGTCAACGAGTACATCCAGGAGAAGGTCGGCGAGGAGCTTCTCCGCCAAGGACTTCCGCACCTGGCACGGCACGGTGCTGGCCGCGGCCGAGCTCGCCGGTCGAGCCGAAGCCCGAGTCGGAGGCCGCGGCGAAGCGCGTCGATCTCGGCCGCCGTCGAGGAGGTCGCCGAGGCGCTCGGGAACACGCCCGCGGTCTGCCGGCGCTCCTACATCGACCCGCGGGTCTTCGAACGCTTCCGTGAGGGCGGGACGATCAGCCCGAGCCGATCAGCGGGCGGGCGATTGACGGCCAAGGGCAGGGCCCGGCTGGAGCGCGAAGTGCGCCGGCTGATCTCCTGAGGCCGATGCCTCAGCGCCACGCCCGCCAGTAGAGCCTGAAACGGCGCCGAAAGGCCTTCGGCTTCTCGGCGAAGAGCCGCGAGCCGAGCTTCAGCGCCTTCTTCAGCAGCTCCTCCTGGCGGCGTTCGATCAGCTCGCCGAGCCGCTCGCGCTCCTCGATCCCGTCTCGGCTCTCGAGGTCCGCGGCGAGGACCGTGAGGTCGTGGTGGTCCCCCAGCAGGTCGCCGAGCGCATGGGCCTGCTCGGCGAGCTCTCCGATCACCGGCTTCCAGATTCCCCGCAGCAGCCGCAGGTGGTACCAGAGGTCCTTGGTCCGCTTGCGCCAGTCGTGCACGTCCTCCGCCGATCGGGAGGAGCGGGCTCGCTTCATCGCCTTTCTTGCATCGCGGTAGCCGCGCGAGAGCCCGCTCTCGATCAGGCTCCAGCCATGGCCTTCTATGGGCCACTCGGCCAGATCCTCGGCGCCGGCGGAGAGCGCTTCCTTGGCCTCCTGCAAACGAGCGCGGGACTCGCCGTCCGAGCCCTCCACCACCTCTTCGCGCTCGTTCTCGAGCTCCCGCCGCCAAGCGGCCGCAGATCGCTCGGGAACCTCGGAGCCGTAGCACTCGTCGAGTGCCGCCAGCGTGTCCAGCTTGACCTGAGCGTCGCGGGCGTCCGAGAGCAGGCGCCCGGCCTCGCGGTAGCGCCTGTTCTGGGCGCGGTAGAAGTCCTCGTCGAGCCCGTCGCGGACGAGCCGCAGCGCCGCTCGCAGCTTCTTCAGGTCCTTGCGCACCCCGTGCACGGCCGCGTCGTCGCCGCCGCTCTCCGTGAGCCGCTCGAGCGCCTTCTCGACCCGGCCGCGGGCGATGCGGCGGCTGCCGGCGGCGACGCTCTCCTTCCGCTTCAGCCGGTAACGGCGATCGCCGACCCGATCAAGTCGTGGCGATCCCTCCGTGGCCAGGCTCTGACCGGCGTAGCGGTGATCGCCGGTCAGCTCCTCCCCGAGCCAGCCCGGAGGATCGAACTCGTGCTCGGCGGCCTCGGACTCGAACTCGACCTCGGCGACGACCAGTCCCTCCAGCGCCCCTTCGAAGTAGTCGACCTCGGCGATCAGGCCGTCCTTGAGGGGCATCCTGCGCCGGGTCTTCTGCAGGCGCCGGCCCTCGGTCAGCGGCCAGATCGCCTCGAACACCTGCGGATCGACGCCGATCTCGAACTCGTCACGGACGTCGCCGCGGCCGCCCTTCACGGTCAGCCGGGTCGTCGAACCCGCCCTGCGCAGACGCACCTCGACCTCCTCGGCTATCGCCAGATAGCCCTGTTCGATCCGCACGCCCGCGTGGCGGCCGATCGACTCCGGCGGCGAGGAGACGAGGAACTTTCGCTCGATCTCCATGCCGACGACCTACCCGCATCTACGCGGCGGGAACCGAGGCGGAGTGTTCGGCGCTCGCCGCTTCGTCGTGCTCTCCGCCGCGGCCGAAATGACTGACCAGGGCAGGGATCAGGAACGTCCGCGCGATCAGGGTGTCGAGCAGGAGCCCGACGCTCATCGCGAAGGCCATCTCGCGGAAGGCCTCGATCGGGATCAGCGCCACCGCGGCGAAGGAGAGGGCGAGGATCAGGCCGGCGACGGTGATCGCTCGGGCCGCGCGCGAGCCCGCCGTCCTGATCGCCGGGCGCAGATCCTGGCGGTCGGCCTCACGCCATATCCGGCTGATCAGGAAGACGTTGTAGTCGGCGCCGAGCGCGAGCAGCAGGATCGAGGTCGCGACCGGGACGAAGAAGGCGAGGTCTTCATAGCCGAGCAGGCCTTGGAAGACGTAGACGGTGAGGCCGAGCGCCGCGGCGACGGTCAGCACGCTGACGCCGACCAGATAGAGCGGGGCGGACCAGCTGCGCAGCAGGATCCAGAGCAGGAGGACGAGCAGGGCCAGGGCGGCGGGAGCCACCCGGGCGAGGGCGCTCCAGGTGTCTTCGGTGAGTTCGGTGGCGATCGTCGTGTCGCCGGTGATCCCGACCTCCGCCTTGCCGAGGCCGCTTTCGGCGAGCAGGTCAGGCAAATCTTCTTCGAGCCCTGACAGGGCTGAGCTCGCTTCGGACCCGTCGGGGTCGCCGTCGAGGACGAGGATGAAACGCGCGGCATTGCCGTCGGGGGAGAGGAGGACTCCGTAGCGTTTCTGCAGGGGCTGGTCGCTGGGACCGACGACGCCGGATACGCCTGGCGCTTCGCCGAGGCGCGATTGCAGGCTGCCGAGGGCGCCCTCCTGTTCGGCGATCCCCGGTTCTTCGAGCACCAGCATCGTCGGGCCGAGGACGCCGGGCCCGAAGCTCGCCGCCGCCAGGTCGTAGCCCCTCTTCGGTGAGCTCGACTCGGGCAGCCCGCGGATCAGCGGGTTGCCGAGCGCCATGTGGCGCAGGCCGGTCGCAGCCGCAGCGAGGACGAGGACCGAGATGACGATGACGATCAGCGGGTGATCGGCGGCGAAGCCGACCAGGTGCCCCTGGGTTCCCGCTTCGTCCTTGTCCTCGGCGGGGGAGTCAGCCCCCTCGCGCTCCGGCGGCTTCCACGGCCAGAGCAGGAGGCGGCCGAAGATCGCCAACGCCGCCGGCACGAAGGTGACGGCGATCGCGGCGCCGATCACCACTGAGACGGCCATCCCGGGCCCGAAGGCGGAAAGGAAGCGAACCCCGGAGAGGAGCAGCGTCAGGGTCGCCCCGGCGATCATCAGGGCGGCGGTGAGGATCACCGGCAGCAGCTCGGCCGTCGCCTCGGTCGCCGCCAGGTGGGATCGCTCTCCGATCAGCAGTCGCCGGCGGTAGTCGGAGACGAAGAAGACGACGTAGTCGGTCAGGGTCCCGAATAGGAGGGCGATGACGACGGGCTCGACCTCCTGCGGGATTTCGAGGCCGTAGCGATCGCCCATCCAGCCCAGCACGTGGTCCGCGAGCTGATACGCGATCGCGACGCTGACCAGCCCGAGGACAGGGATGCCGACCGATCTGAAGTGGAGGGCGAGGATCCCGGCGACGAGCAGCACCGTCGCCAGCTCGACCCAGAGGATGTATTCGTTGCCGATGTCGGTTTCGGCGGCGCCGGCCGGAAGGGCGCCGGTGACCTCGACCTGGCGCGCCCCGGTGGCCCGCTTCAGGCCGTCGGCGAACGCATGGGCCGCTTCCCCGGATTCCGCTTCGCTCAGTTCCGGGTCTATGTAGAGGTAGGTGACGAGCGTCGTCCCCGGACGCCGCGAGGCGAGCACGCCCGGGGCGTCGGGCAACGGCGCGGCGCGGAGGGTTTCCCCGGCGCTGCCGCTGTCGACCGTGCCTATGTAGCGGGCGGCCGCGGCGTTCTGCTCGGCCGTGAAGCCGCTCGGCTCGGCGGCGACGACGATCGTGCGGCTGATCAGCGGCAGGCCGAAGGTCTCGATCGCCTTTTCTTCGACTTCGATCGACTTCGACGAGCTCGGGAGGAGGTTGCCGAGGTCCGCGGTTTCTGCGTTGAAGATCGACGGCAGCTGGGTCGAGGCGAGGATGGCGCCGGCGATCCAGGCCGGCACGATCAGGTAGCGCAGCCAGACGATCGTTCGCGCGAGCCAGTAGCCGAACCCCCGCGTACCAGGCCGGCCCGGATCGGATTTCTTGTTCGGCATGGGCATGGCCAGCCCGTACCCGAACTGACGCCGCTCATGCCTCTCCGGCCGTGAATGACCCGATCTCGAACGACCTCGACGGCGGTTCCGTGAAAGGCTGATCCGGTCTCGCACTCCATCCAATCGCCGAGGAGGACGCATTGAGGATCCGGAAGAAGCTGACCTACGCCAACGTGATGTCGACGATCGCCGTCTTCCTGGTGCTCGGCGGCGTCGCCGCGGCCGCCGCGGGCTCGTTTACAGGCAAGCAGAAGAAGCAGGCGGGCCAGATCGCGGGCAGGGTCTTTAACGCCAGGATCGGCGGCGCGACCGTCAGGCACGCCGCCAGCGCGGACGTCGCGACGAACGCGACCAGTGCGGCGAGCGCGGCAGCGCCGCCACGGCCGCCGCCGCCACCAAGGCCGCCGACGCCGAGAAGCTGGGCGGGCGTCCTCCGAGCCAGTACCAGCGCGTCGCCAACGGCGGCTGTGCGTTGCCGCTGGCGATCAACGCCGTCGACAGCGAAGGCAACGTCACCTGCACGAGCCCGGTGAAGGCGATCGATCTGACGCCGGCGGCAGGCGAATTCGCCCCCGTGGACCTCGGGGACGGCCTGCGGCTCGTCACGGCGTGTCACTCCGGCGGGGTCACGAAACTCACCTTCCAGAACGTCGGCGGGTCCGAGACCGGTCTGCTCGGCTACATCGCGGCAATCGGCAAAGCCGGCGCGGGCTTCGTCGAACTGCCGCCCGGCACCGGAGAACAGGGCTTCGAAGTCGAAGGCGGCCACCTCGAGGGGCAGTTCGTCTACTCGATGGGGGGCGTCGTGATGACGATCGGCCTCAACGCCGTCGACAAAACGACGTTCTGTTACGTCCGCGGGACCGTGCTGACCGCCAACGGTTGACGATCTGCGATCTCGCGGGCTTTCCTGGGACTGGGCCGACGCCGCGCTCGGCGCCAGCTACGCGATTCCCGCGACGATCGTCGCCTTCGACGACCCGGTACGGGGCCTGGCGCTCGCCGTCGGGGTCCTGCCGGCGGCGATCCTCGGCCTGCCGCCGAGGCGGCGCGGCCGCCTCGCGCTGATCGCGGTCGGCGTCCTCACCGGGGTCCCGATGCTGCTCGGCGGCGTCCTCGCCGGGGTGCCGGTGCTCGCGGTTGCGGCGATCGCCCTCCTGGGCGTCGGGGCGGCGCTGCTGGCGGCGCGCTCGAGGGTCGGGCAGATCGCGATGGTCCTCTCCCTGCCGATGGTCGGCGTCGGCCTCAGCTACAGCGACGTCGGCAAGGCGGCCGGCCTCGCTGCGCTGATGGTCGCCGGCTCGGTCTTCGCCTGCGCCGTCTCGATGCTCTGGCCCGAGCGTGAGCGCCCACCCGAGCGACCGGCGACGGCGCCGCCAACCCTGGAGTACGGGGTTCGGCTTGGGGCCGCGGGGGCCAGCGCCGCCGCGATCGGCTTCATCTTCGGCCTCGAGCACGTCGGCTGGGCCTGCGCCGCAGCCCTGCTGGTGATGCGCCCGGTCGCCGACATGCAGCGCCTGCGCAGCGTCGGCAGGATCCTCGCGGTCGCGATCGGCGCCCTCCTCGCCGTCGCCCTGGTCAGGGCCGAACCCGCCGATGGCTGGTACGCGGCCGCCGGGCTCGTGGCGATCGCCGCCGCCGCGGCCACCCATCGCAGCCGCTGGTACGTGACCGCGGGCTTCACGACCTTCCTCGTCTTCCTCCTGCTCCTCTACTCCGACGTCGAGGACGCAGCCTCGCGGTTCTCCGAGCGGCTCGTCGAGACGATCCTCGGAGTCGGGCTCGCGTATCTCTTCGGCCTGGTCGTCCCGAACCTGCGCCGGCGCCCCTCGCGAGAAGCCTGAGGGCCGGACACCTCGCCTCGGCATCATTCATGCAATGGATCGAGTCTCGGTCGATCTCGATGAGGTTCCGGAGACGCTCCTCTGGACGCTCTACCACCGAGCCGTCGAGGCCCGACGCCGGAACCCGGTCCTCGACGATCCGGTCGCCGTCGAACTGGTCGAGCGAATCGATTACCCGTTCAAGGAGCGCTTCGGCGCGGGAGAGCTGGGGCAATGGCAGGCGCTGCGGGCGAAGTGCTTCGACGACCAGGTCAAGGCCTTCCTGGAACGCCATCCCGAGGGGACGGTCGTGGCCCTGGGGGAGGGGCTCGAGACGCAGTTCTGGCGGCTGGACAACGGCAGCGTCACATGGGTGAGCGTCGACGTGCCGGAGGCGATCGCGGTTCGCCGCCGGCTGCTCCCCGGCTCCGACCGCCAGCTTCTCCGCGCCGAATCGGCGCTCGACGGCGGCTGGATGAAGGCGGTGGACAGCGAGAAGCCCGTTCTGGTTACCGCGCAGGGGCTGTTGATGTACTTCGAGCCCGAGGACGTCCACCGGCTGCTGGCGAGCTGCGCTGAGTGGCTGCGGGGAGGGGCGATGGTCTTCGATGCGGTGCCCGCCTGGTTGGCGGCCCGCAGCCAGGAGGGGAAGATGAAGACTCCGACGGGGTATAGGCCGCCGCCGTGGAAATGGGGCATCGACGGCGCCGAGGAGGGACGGCTGAAGGGCCTTTCTCCCAGCATCGCGCAGCTACGTCGTCTGCGGATTCCCCGCGGGCGCGGGCTCGCCCACGGCCTACTGCTGCCGCTGGCAGACATCACTCCGATCCTCCGCGGCGCCCTGCTCTCGGTGCTGCGCATGAGCACCTCAAGGGGGCCGGCAGTCTGATCCGAGCGG
Source organism: uncultured Solirubrobacterales bacterium (assembly GCA_963795295.1). GTDB lineage: Bacteria > Actinomycetota > Thermoleophilia > Solirubrobacterales > 70-9 > VRUE01. The sequence continues at coordinate 103,817 of CAWCHE010000001.1, read as the reverse complement.
TGCGGGCTAGTAGGCCGGCGGATCGCGCGGATCGCGATGTTCTTCGACGACGACGTCCCGCCGCGAGCGCCTCGACCACATCGCCTGCTGGAAGAGGCCGAGGATCAGGCCGGCGAGCCCGGCGATCATCAGGATCAGGCCGACTGTGTCGATGCTGATGTGCTTGACGTGCAGGTTCGTCGCGAAGTAGAGAATCGCCCCCACTGCAATCAGAAAGATCGAGCCGCCGATGGTCATCAGTTCCTCGCGCCCCTCAGGTTGGGAATGGACAGGGCTTCTTTACCCGCCGCCCCCTCGGCTAAACGGCCGTCCCGGGATCGAGGAGAGCCCGCCGCTCAGAGCTTCGGCGTTTCGAACATCGCCTGGACGCTGCTGCCGGTGATCGGCCGGTCGCCGGAGGCGTGCAGCCGGGCGGCGCTTTCGGCCTGCACCTCGACCGAGTCCTGAAAGGCCTTGTAGTGGACCGCCATCAGGTCACGCCAGCCGCGCTCGTCGAGGAGCAGGGGCATCCTGCTCAGGTGCCGGTCAGTGCGGGCGTCGAAGGTGCCGAGCTCGATCGACTGCTCGATCTCGGTGGCGATCAGATTCGCGATCTGCTCGGAGGCCGCCTGGCGTTCGGCCAGGCTCATCAGCTGCCAGCGGTCTTCGTCGAGGTAGTCGGTATTGACGTGGTGGACGGTCTCGGTCGAGCCGCCGTCTCCTTCTTCTTCGATCGTCACGATCAGACCCGCCTGCTCGAGCTTGTCGATCTGCTCCTGCACCTGGTCCACCGGGACGCCGAGCTCGTCGGCCACCATCTCCGGGGTCGCCTTGCGTTCATAAAGGATCTGCCCGACTCGGGAGAGCAGGAGGCGATCCTCGAAGTCGCTGCTCGAATCCCGCGTCCGCCCATCGCCGTTCGCCGCCGCCGAAGCCTCTCCGGCGTCGATGAACGGCGCCAGCGTCAGGTAGGTGCAGATCGGCGCCAGCGCCGGCAGGCTATGCGCCCCCGAGTCGCGAGCCTGGCGGTAGGCGAGGGCATAGACGCCGCCGGCGATGGTCTCGACCGCGATCCGCGGCACCCAAGGCGCCCGCGCCCGCCCCTCCGCGAGGAGGACCTCGAGCGGGCGCAGCGCCTCTTCGCGGCGCTCCAGCGCCGCCGGGCCGGCCGCATAGACCTCGACCATCATCAGCCGCGCCAGCGCCGGGCGCGAGGCGAGGAAGTCGAAGAGCGCTCCGTAGGCAGCTCTGACCGCCCGATCCCAATGCCGGTGGCGCCGAAAGGCCGGCAGGATCGCCGCCACCATCTGCGCTCCGGCCCCGTCGATCGACGCCATCAGGATGTCCTCTTTGCTGGAGAAGTTGGCGTAGAAGGTGGTCGGCGACATCGAGGCGCGCTTCAGAACCAGCTCGATCGTCGTGCTGGCGTAGCCGCGCTCAGCGGCGACCGCGGTGAAGGCCTGGATCACCCTCTCCGCGTGGCCGACGGCGTCGATCGCCGCCTCGGCCGGGGGCGATTGCCGCCGGGTCGTCAACCGCAGTGGCTCGGACGGGACCTGATGCGCGAGCGCGAGGTCGGCGAACTCATTCATCAACTCCGGCAGCTCCGCCTCCTTGCCGTGGCGCAGCCGGTTCCGGGATATCTCCAATAGCCCCCCGACGTGGGCGCGGATCAGGGTCTCGAGGGACTCTGCTCCCATGCCCGACTCCAACGCCGTCGCCAGCGCGTGGCGTTCGATCTGGGCGATCGCATCCTCGACCGGACCCAGGGCGGCGGGGCCGACCACGTGGGTCTCGATCAGGCACATGCGCGCCGCGGCCGGATGCTCGACGACCTGCGCGGCAAAGGCGGCGGCGCCTCCGCGGACCTGCTCCTCCCAGCCTCCGGTGGGCCTCGTGGTCGTGCGAATCACCGCCTCGACCATCGTTTCGATCGCGGCCACGAAGCACTCCTCCTTGTCGGCGAAGAGGGAGTAGAAGCTCTTCCTCGCCACGCCCGAGAGCTCGGTCAGATCGCTGAGCCTGGTGGCCGCGTAGCCGCGCTCGGCGACACTCGCCACCATCGCCCCGAACAGGCGCGCGCGCTGGTTGCGGGCAACGTCCTCGGGCGGTGTCCCGGGGCCGGGGCGCAAACGGCGTTCGCGCAGCGTCTCCGAGCGTCCCCAGGGCGTGTCGACCATCCCGCCCGAGGAGGCTAACGAACCCAAACCCACTTCCAATCGAGGCACGTTAGAGAAAGCCACAGTCTCTCAATCTAGCCCATCAACGCTCGGCTTCAGGCGGTCAATGGTGACTCATGCCTTGACAAGAATGGGTCCCGATGCCTATCTTTCCCCTCGCCACACAGGGAAACACGAGCCGAGGGGGCCGGGGGAGCGGTCGGCCGGGCTCTGGGAGAAAGGGAGCGAGCAGGGTGGGAGACGTTCAGGGACCGTCCAGATCGCGGATCGCGCTGGTGTCCGTCGCGCTGCTCGCGCTGGCCCTGTTGACCTTCGCCGGCGACTCCGCGTCGGCCGCCACGACCCGGCCGCTGCTGAATGCGTACTCCACCGGGCCCGGAAGCTTCCCGCGGGCGATGGCCTCCGACGATGCCGGGAACACCTACGTGCTCGAGTTCGGTGGGGCGGGGGGGCCGGGGGTCGCCAAATTCGACTCCGCCGGCAACCCGGCGCCGTTCAGCGCCTCGGGCCCCAACATCAGCGGCAACAAGCTGACGGGAGCGCCGGGGGCGCCGTTCGTCTTCGAAGGCACCTACATGCCGGGGGTGGCAGTCGACAGTTCCGGGGGCCCCACCGACGGCTACATCTACGTCATCAACTCCTTCGCGGAACCCGCCGTCCGTGTCTTCGACGCCACCGGCGCCTATCTCGGGGACCTGGACCCCGGGCACATCGTCCTCTGCGGCCTCGCCGTCAACCCGGTGACGGGAGAGGTCTACACGTCGAGTTACGCCGATGAGCCCGCCCGGCGTTTTGCCGCGCCCGTCGGGCAAATCGCCAACCCGGAACCGAACGGACGGCTGAATCTCCCCTCGAACTGCAGCTCGTTGGCCGTCGACTCCACAGGGGCCGCCTACCTGGCCACCTCGCCCAACCAGGGACTGACCGGGGTCACCAGGTTCGACGACTCCCAGTTCGAAGCCGCGGCGCCGTCGGGGACCGTCTTCGACACGGACGGAGTGACCGCGCTCGCCGTCGATCCGGCCGACGACTCGGTCTATCTCAACAAGCGCGATCGCATCGTCCAGCGCACGGCCTCCGGCGCAGAAGTCGGAAGCCCCTTTCCGCAGGCTCCCCTCAACGACTCCCAGGGAGTGGCGGTCGGGCCGGGCGGAGCGGTGTCCGTCGCGGAAACAAACGGCGGTGACGGCGGGGTCTTCGTCTTCGGGGCCGACGAGGCGGCGCTGCCGCTCGCCAGCACCGCCGCACCTTCGAACGTCGGCAAAGCCTCGGCCGAGGTCGCCGGCGAAGTCGATCCCGACGGGGCAGGGGGGGTGACAGCGTGCGAGTTCAGGTTCGGGCTCGACGCCGGCTACTCGGACGGGTCCGTCCCGTGCACACCCGCCGTGTCCCCCGGCACCCCGATCGCCAGTCCCACCGCCGTGAGCGCCACCCTGACCGGACTGCAGCCCGGGACCCATTACCACGCTCGCCTCTTCGTGACGAATGCGAAAGGCACCACGGTGGGGGAGGACCGGTCATTCGATACGCCGATCGCCGTCGAGGGCGTGACGACCGGCGATGCCACCGGGGTCACCAAGGACAGCGCCAGCCTCAACGGCTCCTATGTGGGGGACGGCACCGATACGCACTACTACTTCCAGTACGGGACGACGGCGACCTACGGCCAGACGGCGCCGGCGCCCCCGGGCGCCGATGCCGGCTCGCCCAGCGGGCCGCAGACCCTTGCCCCGATCGCCCTCAGCGGCCTCCAGGGCGCGACCGAATACCACTACCGGCTGGTCGCGGCGAACTCCTTCGGCGCCGCGTTCGGGGACGACCGGACCTTCACGACGGCCCCCGCCGTCACCGATCTCCTCACCGGGGCGGCGATCGAGATCACCGACGAGTCGGCCAAACTGACCGGCTCCTTTCAGGCCGACAAATACGAGGTCCACTACTACTTCGAGTACGGGCCGAGCACCAACTACGGGCGGACCGTTCCGGTACCTCCAGGAGACGCGGTGGCGCCAGGTGCCGGCAGCCTAGACGTTCCCCCGGTGCTTCTCTCGGACCTGCAGACGGGGGCGACGTACCACTTCCGGATAGTCGCCTCGAACGCCACCGGGAAGACCTTCGGCCAGGACGAGGCCTTCACCACGGCCGAACGCCCCAGCATCGACAACCTCTCCACGGCGGACGTGAAAGCGACCTCGGCCGAACTGAAAGCGGTGATCAACCCGATGAAGGGGGAGACCTCATACCACTTCGAATACGGGCCGACCACCGCCTATGGAACCTCGGTGCCGGTTCCCGACGAGAGCATCGGCTCCGGGAGCGCTGGCGTGAGCGTGAGCGTCGCCCTCAGCGAACTCGTCAAAGGAGTCACCTACCACTTTCGTGTCGTCGCTCAGAATCAGTACGGAACGGTCAGCTCCGGCGACCAGGCATTCGGCTTCTACCCTCCGCCGTGTCCGAACGCGCAGCTGCGGGGTGAAACAGGCTCGAACCACCTTCCGGACTGCCGGGCCTACGAGTTGGTGTCGCCCACCTACGCCGCCGGGACGATCATCTTCCCGTCGGGCGGGCCGACCACGTCATACGCCACGGACCCTCCGCGGCTTGCGTACGTCGGCAGCTACGGCGCAATCCCCGGATCCGGAGACCCGATCAACACGAATGGCGACCTGTACGTCGCGACCCGCACGGACACGGGGTGGCAGACGAAATACATCGGCCTTCCCCCCGAACAGACCCTGGAGATGGGGGGGCCGCCGCAGGATCACGTCGAGTCGATCAGCCAGCACGGGCCCACCGACGAGCAGATCGGAGTGCAGAGCACCCCCGACCTGAGCCGGATTCTGAGCTACGACCGGAGCCCGCCCCTGTCCTACGAATACCCCAACCCGAACCGACCGCCGTCCAACGTCCCCTATCTGTGGTCGTCGACCAACGACCTGCTCGGACGCTGGCCCACCGACGTCCAGACGGTCAACGAAGGGCTGAAATTCAAAGGCACGCCGATCGCGTCGGCCGACTTCACGCATCTCGTCTTTTCCTCCGACGTCGTCTTCGCCGAAGGGGGAGAGGCGACGACGATTCCCTGGCAGCTGGCCGTCGACCCGATGTACGCGGCCCCCTGCTGCTCGGCGTCGATCTACGACAACAACACCGTCACAGGAGAGATCGAACACATCTCGGTCAAGGAAGATGGTAAAACCGGCTTCCTGGGAGACCCGATCGACGTCTCGGACGACGGGAAGGTCATCGTGATGGGCGAAGGGGTCGAGGCCACGATCAGGAAACCCGCGCCCCTCTTCGTCCGCGTCGAAGGCCAGACCTATGACATCGCGCACGGGGAAAAAGTGGTCTACGTCGGCAGCTCCGCCGACGGCAGGACCCTTTACGTCGAGTCCGACCTCCAACTGACGGACGACGACCAGGACGCCGGCAACGACCTCTTCGTCTGGAGGGCGAGCAGCCCCAAAGAGCTGACGAGGGTCTCGGCCGGCACCGACGGCGATTCCGGCAACAGCGACGCCTGTTCGGTCACCTGGACCAAAGGCTGCGGGGTCCTGACCATTCCGTTCAAAAAATATTCCCCGGATCCCGTCAGCGAATTCTTCGAGTACTGGAATCTCTTCAACGGCCAGGGCGGCAACGGGGTGACCGACAGCGCGGTCGCGGCAAACGGCGATATCTACTTCCAGTCGCCGGAGCAGCTGGAAGGCGCCAAGGGTGAACGCGAACGCACGAACTTGTACAGGTACGCGGACGGCAAGGTGGAGTTCGTCGCGACGCTGCAGAGCGCGGCGCCGACCTGCAGCGAACTGTACGGAGTCTTCTGCAGCCAGGGACCGATAGCCCGCATGCAGATCACCCCGGACGGGAAATTCATGGCATTCCTGACGAGCAGCCGGGTCACCTCCTACGACAACGCGGGCCACATCGAGCTGTACCTCTACTCCTCGGAGACGAAGCGGCTGACCTGCCCCTCGTGCGTCGCGGACGGGGGGTGCCCAAATTCGACGTATACGGCAGTCAAAACGGGCGCTACCTGACCGACGACGGCCGTGTCGCATTCTCGACCAGGGAGGCCCTGGTCCCGCAGGACACAAACGGCAACATCGATACCTACGAGTATGCGGAAGGCCGGCAGTTCCTGATCTCCAACGGCCTCGGTGAGGTGTACACCGAAGGCGTCTACACCGGGTTGGTGGAAAACCTAACCGCGCCCGGCCTGGTGAACATCAGCGCCGACGGATCGGATCCTGTACTTCGCCTCCTATGAGCACCTGGTCAGCCAGGATCACAACGGGCAGGAGATCAAGATCTACGACGCCCGCACCAACGGCGGGTTCCCTGCCGAGGTGCCCCGGGTGGACTGTCAGGCGGCCGACGAATGCCACGGAGCCGGCAACAGCCCGCCCCCGGTGCTGCCCGATCGGACCAGCGCGCAGCAGGGGGTGCCCGCCCGCGAAAAGGCGAAGGCGCCGAAGTCGAAGAAGGCCAAGCACAGGGCGAAGAAGAAGAAGAGGAAGCGCCACGGGAAGTCTCCGGACGGCGCCGCGAAAAAGCGGGGGGGACGATGAGCGCGTCTTTCGAGCGCAGCCGGGCCGCCGCCTGGGCGATCGGAGTCCTCGGCCTTCTCACCTTGGGCGTGCTGTTCGCCCGCCCCGATTCCGCCGCCGCGGCACCCGCCGACGGCTTCACGATCAATTCCTTCGAAGCGTCTCCCTCCGATACGCAGGCCGGAGGGCACCCGGACGTCACCCTCAAGTTCACCAACAGCACCCGGATCAGTCCGTTTCTGGATGGCACGTGCCGCTGCAACTCCCTGAAGGAAGCGCTGGTCAACTTTCCCGAGGGAGTGATCGGCAACCCGCACGCGACTGTGCGCTGCACCGCGATCGACTTCTCCTTCGATCGATGCCCGATCGATTCCCAGATCGGCGCCGGCGAAGCGGCGGTGCTGTTGAACGACAGCGGCCCGGTCTTCGGCCCGTTTCCGGTCTACAACCTGATTCCGCTGCCCGGACAGGCCGGCCTGCTCGGGTTCAAGGCCCCGATCTTGAACTGGCCGGTGTACACGGTCATCAGCGCCAGAACCGGCAGCGACTACGGGTTGGACGCGGAGGTCGTCGGCATCAACCAGTCGTTCGCGGTCGGGATGTTCAAGCAGGTGCTCTGGGGAGTCCCGGCTTCACCGACCCACGACTCCCAGCGCTACATCCCCAACGGCAGCCTGCCGATCCCGGGAGCCTCGTCCAACAGCCCGGAAGTCCCGTTCATGCAGAACCCGACCACGTGCTCGGGGCCGCTCGAAAGCCATCTGCGGGCTGCCTCCTACGACGGCAGCGTCGAGATGGCCAGCGCCTCCTGGCCCGAAACGACGGGCTGCGAGCAGCTCGGTTTCAACCCCTCCCTGGTCGCGCGGCCGTCGACGACCGAGGCGGACACCTCAACGGGCCTCGACATCGACCTCAAGGTCCCACAGCTGCAGAGCCCGACGGTCCCGACCGCCTCTCAGATCCGCGCCGTCACGGTCACCTTCCCGGAGGGCTTCTCTATCAATCCCAACGCGGCCGACGGCAAGACCACTTGCTCGGACGCCGAGGCGCGCTTCGGCACCCCCGAAGAAGCGCAGTGCCCGGCGCACTCCAAGGTCGGCACCCTCTCGCTGCTCAGCTCGGCGTTGCCGGAGGCGATCCCGGGAGGGATCTACCTGGGGGATCCGAAGCCGGGCGACAGATACCGCGTGATCGTCACCGCCGACGGCTACGGGACACACATCAAGCTGCCGAGCTCGGTCAAGCTCGATCCCCGGACCGGGAAGCTCACGGCGATTTTCGAAAACCTGCCGCAGAGCCCGCTCTCCGAGTTCAGCATGCACTTCTTCGGCTCCGAGCGGGGCCTGCTCGCGACGCCTGCGCATTGCGGCACCTTCGCCGTCAACAGCGAGTTCACGCCCTGGGACGCGGACTTGGCGAGCCAGAGCTCCACCCAGTTCTTCAAGATCGACTCGGGTCCCGGGGGCTCGCCCTGTCCCGGCGCCCAGCGGCCCTTCGCGCCGACCTTCAGCGCGACCGGTGCGAGCAACGGCGCCGGCTCCCACGGCCCGTTCTCGATCACGGTCAACCGCGCCGACGGCGACCAGAACCTGAGCGCGATCACGGTCAGGACCCCGCCGGGCTTTTCGGCGACCCTGAAGGGCGTCCCGTACTGCCCGGAGTCGACCCTGGCCGGCATCGCCGCCGCCGGCGGCCTCGCCGAGCTGACCTCGCCGGGCTGCCCCGCCGCCGCTCAGGTGGGGATCGGCTGGGCGGGTGCGGGGGCCGGGACCCATCCGCTCTACGTCACGAGCAGGATCTACCTCGCGGGCCCCTACAGGGGGTCGCCGCTCAGCTTTGCGGTGGTGACGCCCGCGGTCTCCGGCCCGTATGACCTCGGCAACATCGTCGTCAGGGTCGGGATCGCCATCGACCCGGCCAACGCCCAGGTCACCGCGGTCTCGGATCCCCTGCCGCAAATCGTCGACGGTATTCCGCTGCGACTGCGCACGGTGATCTTCAACCTCGACCGGCCGAATTTCACGGTCAACCCGACCAACTGCAGTCCCTTCCTGGTCGAGGGCCTTCTCACCGGGGTCGAAGGCGCGCTCGCGACGCCCTCGACCCACTTCCAGACCGCCAACTGCGACGCCCTCTCCTTCGCCCCGAAGTTGACCACCTCGCTGACCGGGTCGACCAAGCGCCGCGGCCACCCCGCTCTCAGGGCGATCCTCACCCAGAGCCCGGCCGGCGAGGCCAACATCCGCCGGGCCGCCGTGACCCTGCCGCGCTCGGAGCTGCTCGACCAGGATCACATCGGGACCGTCTGCACCAGGGTCCGGTTCGCGGCCGGCAGCTGCCCTCCGGATTCCGTCTACGGCCAGGCGAAGGCGACCACGCCTCTGCTCGACAGCCCACTCGAAGGACCCGTTTACCTGCGCTCCTCCTCCAACGAGCTGCCCGACCTCGTGGCGGCGCTCAGGGGCCCGGCCTCGCAGCCGATCGCGATCGACCTGGTGGGTCGGGTCGACTCGATCAACGGCGGCATCCGAACCACCTTCGACTCGATTCCCGACGCCGCGGTCTCCCGGTTCGTGCTCGAAATGCAGGGCGGCAAGAAGGGCCTGCTGATCAACTCGGCCGACCTCTGCAAGGGCAAGCACCTCACCGACGCCAGGATCGCCGGCCAGAACGGCAAGCAGGCGAATCAGGCCCCCGCGCTGCGCGCTCCCTGTGGCTCGAAGGCGCAGCGCAAGAAGCGCGGAGCGCGAGCGGGGCGGGGGACAGGTAGATGAACCGCATTCGCACCCTGGTCCTCGTTGCGATCGTCACTGCGCTCACCTGCGCGACCGGAGCACACGCTGCCGACGTGCAGCTCTACCAGTACACCTTCGACGGGGCCGGGTCGGACGCCGGGCGCTTCGGACCGGGGGGCATCGGGCAGATCGCCATCGACCAGGCAACCGGGAGCCTGTACGCGGCCCAGCCTCCGAAGGGGGCGGTGACCAAGTTCGATGCGCTGGGCAGCCCGGAGAAATTCTCCGCACTCGATTCCACCTCGCTCCCCTACTCGGGAGGCCGCCTCTCGATGAACAACTTCGGCGGTGCCGCGCAGGGGTACGTCTATCTGGGCGGCGGCGCCGTGGTCACCGGCTTCAAGCCCGACGGGACGCCGATCTCGCCCGAATTTCCGCTTCACGGATGGGAAGGGATCGGAGCGTGCGCGGCCGAGGTCTTCCCCTCGGGAAACCTCCTCGTCTTCTCGGTCGAATACGGCGGGATCCCGGCCTGGATCTACACCGCGGATGGCGTCTTCACCGGTGATCAGCTGACCCTGGATTGCACGAGCTCGCTCTTCGCGGGAGACGACACGCTTTTCGACAAAGCCGGCTACCTCTACCACGGCAGCTCGAAACTGGACCCGTCGACCGGGTACGCGCCGATCGAACCGTCGCCGTTCCTCGGGCCCGCCGGGGGAAGCCAGATCGCGATCGATCCCGTCACCGAAGACGTCTTTTTCGCCCGCGGCGATCGGGTCGTCGGCTACCACTCGTCGAACGCACCCACTCAACCGTTCGAAGTCCTCACCGGATTCACGAACGCCGTCGGGGTCGCGTTCGACGCCGCCGGCAACCTCTACGTCGCCGATACGGGCCTGATTCCCGAACCGCGCAGCGACCAGGTCGAGGTACCCGGCAAGGTCGTCGTCTTCAAACACGAACCCTCGAAAGCCCCCGCCGTCAGCAAGGAGACGGTGGGCAGCATTCGCACGACCCTGGCCGAGTTCGGCGGAGAGGTGCTCGCGAACGGATCGGACACGTCCTTCCGGGTCGAGTACGGCCCGGACACGTCATACGGATCGGCGAGCCCGAGCGTCGACGCCGGCTCATCCGCCCTGCCCGTGAGGGCGAAGGTGCGGGTCGAAGGCCTGGCCCCCGACACGACCTACCACTACCGGCTCGCGGTCACCAACGCCGACGGGACCTCATACAGCCCCGACCACATCGTCTCCACCTATGCCGTGCCCGCATCCGGTGGTGGCGGCGACACCTGCGCGAACGCCCTCGCCCGCAAGCAGACGGGCGCCCGGGACCTGCCGGACTGCCGTGCCTACGAGCTCGTCTCCGCCCGGAACACCGGCGGCTTCGACGTCGAGTCGAACCTAGTCCCCGGGCAGGCTCCGTTCGGGGGCAGGCCACTGGCCTCGAGTCCCCCCAGAATCCTCTACGGGATCCACGCCGGAGTCATACCCGGCACCCGAAATCCGACCAATCGCGGCGTCGATCCCTACGTGGCCACCAGGGGCACGGGCGGCTGGAGTACCCGGTACGTGGGCCTGGAGGCCGATATGAGCCCGAAATCGGCCCCCTTCTCCTCTGACCTGGGCGGCGCCGACTCGGCCCTCGACACCTTCGCCTTCGCCGGCGCGGGCCTATGCAAACCGTGTTTCGCGGACGGGATCGAAACCGGTATTCCCGTCCGCCTCCCCGACGGCCGCCTGGTCCAGGGGATGGCCGGCTCCCTCGACCCAGGAGCCGGGGCAGCTGAGTCCGGCGACGTCTCCAGGTACCTCTCGGCCGACGGAAAGCACCTCGTCTTCGGATCCAGCGCCAAATTCGAGCCGGACGCCAGCACGAGCGGCGACACGATCTACGACCGCGATCTCGCGACCTCGACCACCCACGTCGTCTCCAAGGGCTCCACCGGCTCGACCCTGAACGGCGCCGGTGTCAGCGAGCTCGATGTCTCCGGCGACGGATCGCGGATCCTGGTCGGGCAGAGGACGGCGACCGACGCAGAGGGAAATGAGTACTGGCGCCTGTACCTGAACCTCGGCGACTCGCCGAGCTCGGTGGACGTCACCCCCGGCGCGACCGAAGGGGTCATCTACGACGGCATGAGCGCCGACGGGACGAGCGTCTACTTCACCAGCACGGAGAAACTGCTTCCTGAGGACGGCGACGAAAGCGCCGACATATACGGGGCTGAGATAGACGCCGCGGGAGCGATCGTGCTCCGCCTGGTCTCGGCCGGCAGCTCGACGGCATGCTCCCCGGTCGCCAATTCCGATCGGCCCCACTGGAACGCGGTGGGTGGTCCTCCCAGCTGCGCGGCGCTCTCCGTCGGTGGCGGCGGCGGGGTCGCCAGCGCGAGCGGCGACCTCTACTTCCTCAGCCCCGAGCTCCTGGACGGCACGGCGGGGACTCTCAACCAGCCCAACCTCTACCTCGCCGTCGCCGGGGCGGATCCAAGGTTCGTCGCCACGCTTGAGCCGGACAACCCGCTCGTGCGCGACTCGGTGGCGGCGGCGGCGGACCGCAGGACCGCCGACTTCCAGGTGACTCCCAGCGGCGGCGATGCCGTCTTCACCTCGAGCCTCGCGCTCAGCTCGGTCGAAGCGACCGGCAGCCCCGAGGTCTTCCGATACGACCGGGCGACGCGGGTCGAGTGCGCATCCTGCCCACCCACCAATGCGTCCAACACCACAGGCTCCGGCGGGGCGCTTGCCCCGGACGGGCTCAGCGTCACCGATGACGGCCGGGTCTTCTTCTCCACCCCGGTATCGCTGGTCCTCAAAGACACCAACAACAGGCTCGACGTCTACGAGTGGGCCGGTGCCGGCCCGCGGCTGATCTCGGCGGGGACCAGCTCATTCGACTCCGGCCTGCTCTCGGTCTCCGCCGACGGCGTCGACGCCTACTTCTTCACCCACGACACGCTCGCCGCCGACGAAGACGACAACGGATTCCTGAGCAAGATCTACGACGCCCGCTCCGGGGGCGGCTTCCTGGCCTTCCCGTCCGTCGAGCCGTGCGCCGCCTCGGACGAGTGCCACGGGCCGGGGACCCCCGCTCCGAGCTCGCCCCAGATCAGGACCGGCGGCCCGACCACGCAGGGCAATCACGTGAGCTCGCCCGCCTGTCGCAAGGGCCAGGTGAAGAAGCGCGGCAGGTGCGTGCGAAAGTCCCGCCGGGGAAAGAAACGGAGCCACCGGCATGCGTAGGGCGAGGCACATCGTCGCCGGCCTCGCGGCCGGCCTTGCCGCGACCGGCGCCCTGGCGATCCCGGCCCAGGCGGCTCAGCAGATCGAAGGGTTCACCACGACGATGTCGACCTCCGTCGCCGGCGGCCACCCCGACCTCGAGACCTCCTTCGAGCTCAAAGACGCGGGCGCCCCCGAAACGGCGAAAAACATCACCTTCGACGCCCCTGCCGGAGTCTTCGGCAACCCGAGCGTCGTCACCCAGTGCCGCTCGGCCGACTTCGCCCTCCAGGAGTGCCCGCCGAACGCCCAGGTCGGGGTGATCACGATCCACGCGTCCTCCGGCGCACCCGACGATCTGCTGGGCACGGCGCCGATCTACAGCGTCGACCCGGGGCCTGACGAGACCGCACGGTTTGCCTTCGTCGCGCCCACCCTGGAGATTCCGATCGCGATGCCCGTGACCACCCGGTCCGCCACCGACTATGGCCTTCGCTTTACGGTGTCGGGGATCACCGAGCTCAGCCCGCTCAGCGCCGTGGACATGGTGTTCTGGGGGTTCCCGGGGCTCTCTTCACACGACGCGCAGCGTTTCGCCAGGGGCTCACCGGGATCGCCGGCCGGGTGCCCGGGCCTGGCCGACACCAGCTGCATCGTGGCTCCCACCCCCGCCAGCCTCCCGGTGAGGCCGCTGACCGGCAACCCGAGCGAGTGCAGCGGCGAGGCGCTGAGGACCACCCTGGACGTTCAGACCTACCAGGACCCGTCCGGCGTCTCGCACGCCGAGTCCTCCTATCCACCGGTCGTCGAATGCATCCGTCAGACATTCAGCCCCTCCGTCCGCGCCAGGCTGACGACCGAAGAGGCCGATTCCCCATCAGGCCTCGAACTAGAAATCGCGGCGCCGCAGGCGCAGGGCTTCGGCGTCTCCCCTTCGGAGATTCGCTCCTCCGTCCTGGTTCTGCCGAAGGGGCTGACTATCAACCCCGACGCCGCGGATGGACAGAGCGCCTGCACCGACGCCCAGGCAAGCCTCGGTGTCGAAGGCCCCGGCAACTGTCCAGACAACGCCAAGATCGGCACGGTCAGGATCAGCTCCGCCGCCCTGCCGGGGGACATCATCGGATCGATCTACTTCGGTCAGTCCCAGCCGGGCAACCAGTACCGGCTCTTCCTCTTCGCCGACGGCTTCGGGGTCCACGCGAAGCTGATCGGGTCGTTGCTGCCGGACCCTCAGACCGGGCAGCTGACCGCGAGGTTCGACGATCTTCCTCAGCTTCCGTTCGACAGCTTCATCTTCCAGCTGTTCGCCTCCGACCGCGGGGTCCTGGCCACTCCGACCCGCTGCACGATCCACACCGCCGAGACCCGGCTCTTTCCGTGGAACGCGGTGATCCCCGACCAGGGCACGCTGATCGCCTTCAGCATCGATTCAGGCCCCGGCGGCTCCGCCTGCCCGGGCCTGAATCGCCCCTTCAACCCGCGGCTGGTCGCCGGCACGTCCAACCCCGCTGCCGGCGCCTTCAGCGATTTCACCCTCAAGCTCGATCGTGACGACGGCGACCAATTCCTCGGCAAGCTCGACTTCACGATGCCGCCCGGGCTGACCGCCGACCTGCGCGGGGTCAGCTACTGCCCCGAGAGCTCGATCGCCGCCGCCGCCGGCAGGGCCGGCCGCGCCGAGCAGCTCAGCGCCAGCTGCCCGGCTTCGTCGGCGATCGGGACCAGCAACGTCGCCGCGGGCCCGGGCTCGCATCCCTTCCACGCCTACGGAAGGCTCTACATGGCCGGTCCCTTCAAGGGCGCCCCGCTGTCGCTGGTTGCGATCACGCCCGCCCTGGCCGGCCCGTACGACTACGGCACCGTGGTGATCCGCGTCGCGATCCACGTCGACCCGAGCGACGCCCACGTCTTCGCCGATTCCGAAACGGTCCCGTCGATCATCGGCGGAGTCCCGATCCGGCTGCGCTCGATCCAGGTCAACATCGACAGGGCGAACTTCATGATCAACCCGACCAATTGCACCCCCTCCTCGGTGGCCTCCCAGGGGATCGGGGACGAAGGCAGGGTCGCCGATTTCTCCTCTCCCTTCACCGCCACCAACTGCGCCCCCCTGCCGTTCAAGCCGAGGATGTCGATCACCCAGCTCGGCGGACGAGGGGCGACGAGCAGAAGCGGCGATCCGAGCCTCCGCTTCGACCTGCGCACCCGCAGCGGCGACGCCAACATCAAATCGCTGGCGGTGACGCTGCCGAAGACCTTCGAGATCGATCAGGCGCATCTCGGGAACCTCTGCTCCCGGGTGCAGCTCGTGACCGAACGCTGCGCCGGCCGGGCAGCGATCGGGACGGTCAGCACCGAAACGCCGCTGCTGGACCGGCCCCTGGAAGGGCTCGCCTACGCGGTTTCGGGCTTCGGCAAACTGCCCCACCTCTTCTTCACCCTCGACGGCCAGGTGACGCTGATGCCCGAGGCGACCACGACAACCGTCAAAGGCCGCCTCAGGACCGTCGTCGAGACCGTTCCCGATGCCCCGATAGGCCACTTCCGTCTCACCCTCTACGGCGCCAAGCAGGGCTACCTGACCAGCACCCGCAGCCTCTGCGCCGCCCCGGTCGTGACCCTCGTCGAATACACCGCCCAGAGCGGCAGGACGATGACCCAGAAGGTGAAGGCAAAGACCGCCTGCGGCGGGTCGAGGGCCAAGCGCAAGTCCCGACGCTAGGGCCGCGCTCCGGGATCTCGTACCTACTTTTCCAGTTTCCGGAGTAACCGCCTTGACAGAAATGCACTAGCCCGTCTACAGTGCCGCCTGCCCGTGTGGGAGCGGGTTGGGAACTACAACGGACGGGTCGGAGTTCACGCCGTATCGCAAGGGGGTGCGGGCGCGGAAGTCGGCCGGTCAAGGGAAGAGACACAGCTTGAGGGAAGAGGAGAGGTCTGCGCAACGCGTCAGCGTCGGATTGCTCTGCGTGCTCGTCCTGCTCCTCCTCCTCGCCCTCCCGGCAACGCCCAGCTTCGCCAGCGAACACACCGAAATCACCGGCGAATACGGCAAGGAAGGCCCGAAATCCTCCGGCCTCGGCGAAGGTTGCCGCCTCGCCTATAACGGCAGCGCCGAACGGCTCTATCTGGCGGCTGACGGCAAGGTCTACGGGCTCGCGGTCAGCCCCGGCTCGGCGACCCCGCTGGGCGGAAAATTCCCCTTCAACACCGAAATCAGCACCGGCTGCGGCGAACCCGACATGGAGGTCGACAGCTCCGGCGGCGGCAACATCTACGCCGTCCAGTCCGGCGGCGCCGGCCAGATCTTCGGCTGGGACTCCAGCGGTGAACCCCTCGGCGCCTTCCCGGTGTCCGTCCCGGGGGCCGGCGAAATCTGCGGCGTCGAAGCGGGGCCGGGCGGTGAAGCGTGGGGCGGCAACTTCACGCAGAGGAAAATCTTCAAATACACGGCCGCCGGGACCGCGAACGGGACGATCGAAATCGGCTTCAACTTCTGCAAGTTCGCGGTCGACCACTCGAACGGCGACGTCTACGTCCAGCCCTACAGCGGCGGAGAAGTAGTCAAGTTCACCGCCGCCAGCGGCTACACGACCCAGGTCAACTTCCCCGCCAGCGGCGCCAACAACCCCGGGATGGCCGTCAACGGCGCCGAGCACAAGCTCTACGTCGGAACCGGCAGCCCCGAAGTCAAGGCCTACGACACCGAAACGGCGGGCCTGGTGGAAACGATCACCCTGCCGGCGGGCGGCGGAAACGGGCTCGCCGTCGACGAAGGCACCGACACCCTTTTTGCCACGGTCGGCGGCGGCGGCGAAGGCTACATCGTCGAATACCTCGGCCTCACCACGCCGAAGGCGACGACTGGCGAGCCGACGGGCAACAGCGAAGTCAGCGGGACTGCGGACCCGAATGGCGTCGGACCGATCACCGAATGCTATTTCGAATACGGCCCTACTACGAGCTACGAAATCTCGCCGGGAGTCAAAGGCAAACAGGGCTGCACCGAGTCGGTCCCGTTCAACAGCGTGCAGACGGTGCACGCGATCCTGCCGAACCTGACCGGCGAGGAAACGTACCACTACCGCCTGGTGCTCTCGAACGGCGAACCGCACGTCGTCGGCAAAGGCGGCGACAAGACCATCGTGCCGCACAACGTCAAAGGCCTGGCCACCGAGCCGGCCACCGAAATCACCTCGGAATCGGCGCTTCTCAACGCGACGTTCGAAGGCAACGGCGAAGACACCCACTACTACTTCGAATGGGGCCAGACCACCAACTACGGGCACAAGACGGCGATTCCGCCAGGAGACGACGCCGGCTCGCCGACCGCCATCACCACCATCTCCACCCCTCTCTCCGGCCTCGACCAGGGGACCACCTACCACTACCGGGTCGTCGGCCAGAACCCGATCGGCGTCTCGGTTGCCAAAGACGTGAGCTTCACCACCCACGAACTCCCCTCGATCGACTCCGCGACCACCAGTCACCTGACCGCGACCTCGGCCGAGATCGACGTCATGATCAACCCGCACGAATTCGAAACGACCTACTTCGTCGAATACGGGCCCACCACCGACTACGGCCTGATCGCCCCGGTCCCGAGCGGGACCCTTGAACCCGCCAACGTCTCCAAACCGGCCACCGTGCCGCTGAGCGGCCTCGAAGGGGTCCAATACCACTTCCGCGTGGTCGCCGAAAACGAGTGGGGCCAGGTCGAGACCGAAGACCAGAGCTTCAACTTCTTCCCCCAGACCTGCCCGAACTCGCAGGTGCGCCAGCAGAACGAAAGCCAGTACCTGCCGGACTGCCGCGCCTTCGAGCTCGTCACACCCGAAGTCACCGGGAACATCGAAATCGGCAATGCGTTCTCGGCTCAGAGCACCTTCGCGAGCGATCCGCCGCGGTTCGCGTACACCGGCGGGCTCGGCGGCCTGAAGGGCAGCGAACCGATCAACTCCTTCGGCGCCGACACGTACATCGCCACCCGCACCGTCGACGGCTGGAAATCCAACCTCGTCGGCGTCCGCGGCTTCGAAGCGCAGGGCAACGGCCCGCTGCTCGCCAACCCGGACTTCACGAAATTCTTCAACTTCCGCGAACCGGGCGGGTTCGAAGGCGAACCGCAGCCTCCCCACAGGGTCCCCAACATTTTCGACGTCGACGGCAAGCTGATCGAAAGGTGGCCGGCTAACTTCGAAGAAATCCCGGGCGCCGAAGCGAGCATCGGCGCCTACCAGCCTTCGCCTGACCTGACCCACATGGCGATCACCTCGACCAACGTCGCCTTCACCTCCGAGGGTCTGACCACGGGCGTCGGCTCCGCCTACGACTACAACGCGATCACGGAAACGCTGTCCCTGATCTCCGTGGACGAAGAGGGTAATCCGATCCAGGCGGAGCCCGGTGAAACAAAAGGGCAGACGCTCGGCATCTTCTTCCCGACCAGCGGCTCCGCCTACTACCCCAATGGCGGGTCCATCTTCTTCAACACCTGCTGCAACGAACCGGAAGAACAGAAACCGGACGCGATCGACCCGCCGGTCTCGACCGACGGGACCCACGTCCTGATGGCGACCTCGGGCGCACCGTACGAATACTTCAGCCATCCGCGGCCGCCCGCCCGGCTCTACATGTCCGTGTATCGCGGTGGGACTCAGTACGACCACTACGAAGTGTCGAAGAAAAAGGACGTCTACTACGTCGGAATGACGCGCGACGGGTCCAAGGTCTTCTTCACCTCGCCCGAAGAGCTGACCGGAGACGACACCGACACCAGCATCGACCTCTACATGTGGAGTGAAGCCACCAATGCGCTGACCCTCGTCTCCAAGGGGGCCGAAGGCGCCGAGGGAACCGGCAACGGCGACAACTGCAGCGCCTCCTACGTCGAGCAAGTGCGGCATCGTCCCGGTTTACACGAAGGCGGAAAGCGACAACACTTTCTCCGAAGGCGGCGAAATCTACTTCTTCTCGCCTGAACAGCTCGACGGCACCAAGGGCATTCCGAATCGCGAGAACCTCTACGTTTACCGCGGAGGCAAGCCGCAGTTCGTCGCCTCGCTGGACCCGACACCGGCCGGCGAACAGTCGACCGGCCCGATCAGCCGCATGCAGGTCTCGCCCGACGGCGACCACATGGCGGCTTGATCACCGAGAGCCGGCTGACCAGCTACGACAACGCCGGCAAAGAAGAGATGTACACCTACAACGCGGTCACCAGGAAGCTCATCTGCGTCTCCTGCCGGCCCGACGGCAAAGCGCCGACCTTCAACGTCGAAGGCAGCAAAGCGGGCCTGTTCATGTCCGATGACGGGCGGGCCTTCTTCCGCACCGAAGACCCGCTCGTCCCGAACGACACCAACGAAGGCTCGACGTCTACGAGTTCGTCCGAAGGCCGGCCGCAGCTGATCACCACCGGGACCGGCACCAGCGAAGTCGGGCGAAGGCAGCTACGGCGGCACATACTCCGCGCCGCCGGCGGCCGGGCTCGCCGGGGTCAGCGCCGACGGCGTCAACGTCTACTTCGCGACCCGCGACGTGCTGGTTCCGCAGAACAAAAACGGCCCGTTCCTCGCCTTCTACGACGCCCGCACCAACGGCGGCTTCCCGTTCGTCCCGCCGCTGGCGCCCTGCGAAGCCGCCGACGAGTGCCACGGGGCCGGAAACGCCGCGCCCGGCGAGGCCGGGGGTCGCCAGCGAAGCGGACCTCGGGGATCGCGGGAACGCGCCGACCCGAGCCAAGGCACAAGAAGAAGAAGTCACAAGAAGGCACAAGCGGAAGCACAATCGCCACCACAGCGGCCGGCACGCCAGGCATCGTCGCCATGGGGGAGGAGAGTGATGCCCAGCCTCGCCGCATCCGCACCGATCGAGCCTCGGAATGGGACGCCGCCGGAACTTCGCGATGCTGATCGCGACCGTGGTCGCCGCGGCCGCCCTCTTCGCTCGCGCTGGCGCCCGGGGCAACGGCCGCCGTCGCCGATCTACCGGTTCGAAGTCACTCCCTCGACCACGCAGGCCGGCGGCCACCCCGACCTCGAAACGCTGCTCTGGGTCGGCAACCGCTACACGCAGCACATCCCGCCGCCGACCTGCGACTGCCAGGACCCGCGCGACATCATCGTCGAAATGCCGCCCGGGCGTGATCGGCGACCCGCACGCGACTCCCAGCTGCGACGCGGCGGACTTCGCCAGCCTCAACTGCCCGCCGGAGACCCAGGTCGGAGCCATCTACGATCAGCCTCAACGCCGAACTCCCGGGCACCGAATCGGCTTCGGCGGCGCGATCGCCGTCTTCAACCTCGAACCCCACCCGGGCGAGGCGGGCCTGCTCGCCTTCCACGTCCCGCTCCTGGAATTCCCCGATCTTCCAGTCGATCAACGCGCGCACCGAGAGCGACTACGGCCTCGACGTGGCGAGCGAATTCATCACCCACCTGCTGCCGCTCTCGTACGTCGAAGAGATCCTCTGGGGAGTCCCGGCGGCGCCCGACCACGACGTCGAACGTGCTGCCGGCCGGCTGGGATCCGTTCTTCGACGGTCCGCACGCCCCCGACCCCGTCCAACGCGCCCGAAAAGCCGTTCCTCAGCAACCCGACGACCTGCGACCAGGAAGCCGCTGACGGCCCACCTCGGCGTCACCTCCTACGACAACGGCGATGACGCGACGCCAGCTACCCGTTCCCGGCGACGACCGGCTGCGATCAGCTCAGCTTCAACCCGAGCCTCTTCGCCCAGCCGACGGCGACCGCGACCGACACCGCCTCGGGCCTCGACGTCGACCTCCAGGTGCCGCAGCAGTCGAGCCCGGATGTCCCCTCGCCGTCCGAGATCAAGGCGACCACGGTGACCCTGCCGGAAGGCTTCACGATCAACCCGAACGCTGCCGACGGCAAGACCTCCTGCTCCGAACGCAGAAGCCAAGATCGGCACCCGGCTCGAAGCCGCATGCCCGGAGAACTCCAAGGTCGGCACGCTGAGCGTCGACAGCTCGGCGCTGCCCGGGCCGATCCCCGGCTACATCTACCTCGGCGACGCCGCTGCCCGGCGACCGCTACCGCCTGATCCTCACCGCGAACGGCTACAACGTCCACGTCAAGCTGCCGGGCTCGGTCGGTCGCCGACGAACAGGACGGGTCAGCGTCACGGTCTCCTTCCAGAACCTCCCGCAGACGCCGTTCTCCGACTTCAACATGCACTTCTTCGGCTCCGAACGCGGCCTGCTCGCGACGCCGACGCAGTGCGGCACCTACGGCGTGACCAGCACCTTCACCCCCTGGGACGCGCCGCTCCCCGAACAGACCTCGACCCAGTTCTTCACGCTCAACAGCGGCCCGGGCGGCAGCCCCTGCCCGTCGTCGGCGCGGCCCTTCTCGCCGACCTTCCGGGCCGGAGTCGCCGACAAGACCGGCCGGCCAGCACTCGCCGTTCTCGATCACCCTCAATCGCAACGACGGCGATCAGAACCTCGACCGCGCTCGACGTGAGCACGCCCGCCGGGGCTCAGCGCGACGCTCGCCGGCGTCACCTACTGCCCCGACTCGACCCTCGCCGCGATCGCCGCCTCGAGCCCTCCGGCATCGCCCAGCTGGCCGCGCCCGAGCTGCCCGTCGAGCTCGCAGATCGGCACCTCCTCGACGGCGGCCGGCGCCGGCGACCATCCCGTCTACCTGCCGGGCAAGCGTCTACCTCGCCGGGCCCTACAAAGGCGCGCCGCTCAGCCTCGCCGTCGTCACCCCCGCGGTCTCCGGGCCCTACGACCTCGGCAACGTCGTCGTCCGCGCCGCGCTCCAGGTCGATCCGGTCACCGCTCAGCATCACCGCCGATCTCCGATCCGCTGCCGCAGATCTTCGACGGCATCCCGCTGCGGCTGCGGGAGATCCTGATCAACCTCGACCGGCCCGAACTTCACCGCTCAACCCGACCAACTGCGACCGCTTCGCGGTGCAGGCCAAGATCTTCGGCGACCAGGGCGCGGAGGCCGATCCCTCGGTCCCCTTCCAGGCCGCCAACTGCTCGGAGCTGCCCTTCGGGCCGAAGCTCGCCCTGAAGCTGCAGCGGCGGGAACAAGCGCGCCCAGAACCCGGCGCTGAACGCGACCCTGACGGCCGCGCCCGGCGAAGCGAACATCGCCAAGGCGGTGGTGACGATGCCGCCCGTCGCTGCTTCCTCGACAACAGCCACATCGGCACGCCCTGCACCAAAGTCCAGTTCGCCGCCGACAACTGCCCGGCCAACTCGGTGATGGGAACCGCGAAGGCGGTCTCGCCGCTGCTCGAGAAGCCGCTCGAAGGAACGGTCTACCTGGCCACCGGCTACGGGCACAAGCTGCCCGACGTCCTCGCCGCCCTCAAAGGCCAGGTCGACGTCAACCTCGACGGCATCGTCAGCACCAAGAACGGGCGCCCTGCGCACCAGCTTCAAAACGGTGCCGGACGTGCCGGTCACCAGCTTCACCCTGAACCTGCTCGGCGGCAAGAGGGGGCTGCTGTCAGACCAGCGCCGAAACCTCTGCAAGCAGGACCGCCGGGCGACGGTTGAAATGACCGGCCAGAACAACCGGCGCGTCAACACGCGGCCGAAGATCCAGCTCTCATGCGGCAAGAAAGGCGCGAAGAGGAAGGCGAGATGACCGCGCTCGAGGCCGGCATTCAGGCGGCGGATCAACATCGCGATCCTTGGCGCGCTGATCGCCGCGACGGCCGCGCTCCTCGGCGCGGCCCCGGCGAGCGCCCTTCAGTACATCCCGCACACGGTGGAAAAAACCATCGAAGCCGGTGAAGTCACCAACAACGAATACGAAATGGCGAGCGTCGCCGTCGACCAGCAGAGCGGCAGCGTCTACGTCCTCGGCATCGGCGGCGAAGGCAAGGGCATCAGGGTCTTCAAACGCGACGCCCAGGGCGCTCCCAGCCCCTTCACCGACCCCTCGCTGAGCGGCTCGGCGGAGAT
Organism: uncultured Solirubrobacterales bacterium; assembly: GCA_963795295.1. GTDB lineage: Bacteria > Actinomycetota > Thermoleophilia > Solirubrobacterales > 70-9 > VRUE01. Next base: position 81,187 of record CAWCHE010000001.1, on the reverse strand, counting down.
CTCGGTCTCGACGCATTCGAGCTTCTTCAACAACTCCTCGATCGCCGTCGACAACTCGGGCGGGCCGTTCCAAGGCCGCATCTACGTGCGGAACGCGTACACGCCTGAATTCGTCTGGGCCTACGAACCCAGCGGGGCCGAAGTCCATGGCAACTTCCCGCTCTTCACACGCACCTACGGCCTGGCGACCGACCCTTCGGACGGGAACTTCTTCTGCACCTGCGGACCGTTGGTGGAGCGCTCGTATGAGTTCGGGCCGGATGGGAAGAAGACCGGGGTGACCGTCGACATGAGCCAGTTCGCGTTCACATACGACGAAGACATCGCCGTCGGCCCGGATGGGGACGTGTACGGCTTCTCCGGCGACCTCGGGATCGAGAGGTTCAATGACAAAAGCGAACTCGTCGACCATGTCCCCGCCGAATTCTCGTCGGTCATCGGAGTCGACCCGGTCGGCGGGGATCTGAAGTCGGTCCGCTACTCACACCTCGCCGATTTCGACCCGAACGGCAACGAACTCCCCGGCTACGACTACGGAGAAGAAGGTCGGTCGATCGCCATCAACGGCGTCAGCCACTACGAATACATCATCGACTACTACGGCCTGAGGGTCATCAAACCGGAACCGGCGACGACGATTCCCTCCGCCGGGCCCACGCCGCCGACGGAAATCGAACCGACCTCGCTGACGCTGAACGCCGAACTGGATCCGGAAGGCGTCACCACCACCGAATGCAATTTCGAACTCGGCACCCTCTTCGAATACGGCACCTACTACTACGATAAATCGGTTCCCTGCGAACAGGGTCAGGCGATCGGCGGCGGCCCGACTCCCGTCAGCGCCCATCTCACCGGCCTGAGCCAGGGGGCCACCTACCACTACCGGCTCGTGGTCGGCAACGGCAACGGAGCCTTCAAGGCACATGACCGGACCGTCTCCCCGTCGGACCTGCCGGTGATCGAAGACCCCTACGTCGACACCGTCCACTCGGACAGCGTCCTCTTCCACGCCGAAATCACTCCCGAAGGGGCGCCGACCAGCTTCCACGTCCTCTACGGCACGGGCGATTGCTCCACCGAACCGCAGGCCTGCGTGGAGTCGCCCGAGACCTCGTCGATCGGCAAGGCGCTGCTCGCGATTCCCTCCTCGTTCGAGGCGACCGGGCTCTCGGCCGGGACCACCTACCACTACATCGTCTTCGCCACCAACCAGAGCGGCACCACCGAATCCCTGCAGCAGTCATTCACCACCTTCCCGTACAACCCGGTCCTGGAAGACAAATGCGCTAACTCACACGTGCGCCAGCAGACCGGCGCGGCGCCGCTCGGAGACTGCCGGGCCTACGAGCTGGTCTCAGCCGCCGTGGCCCGCTACGACGTCGAGTCGTATCTGACGCCCGAACAGGAGCCGTTCGGCGGCTACCCGTACGCCGATTCGAAGGTCCTCTACGGGGTCCATGACGGCGCGATCCCCGGCAGCGGCAACCCGACCAACCACGGCGTCGACCCCTACGTCGCGACGCGAGGCTCGAGCGGCTGGAACACCGCCTACGTCGGTGTGCCGGCCAACATGCCGTACTCGAGCGAAGCCTTCGCCTCCCCCGTCGCCGGCGCCGACGCGGCGCTCGACACCTTCGCCTTCGGCGGAGCCGGCCTCTGCTCTCCGTGCTTCTCGGACGGCAGCACCGGGATTCCGGTCGGCCTGCCGGACGGCTCCCTGGTCCAGGGCATGAAGGGCTCGCAGGCGCCCGGCGGGGCAAAACCCGACATCCTCGTCAGGAAGCCGCTCTCCGCCGACGGCCGCCACCTCGTCTTCGGCTCGACCTCGGAATTCGAGGGCGGCGCCGGCAGCCCGGCGATCTACGACCGCGACCTGACGACGGGGGTCACCCACGCCGTCTCGACGCTGCCGGGAGGCGGCGCCATCCCCTGCACCCTGAACTGCACCTCCGACGGCCTCGCCGAGCTCGACATCTCCGCCGACGGCTCGCGGATCGTGATCGGGCAGCTGGTCTCCGTCGACTCCGCCGGCAACCGCTACTGGCACCTCTACATGAACGTCGGCGACTCCGCCGGCACGATCGACCTGACGCCCGGCGCCACGGACGGCGCTCTCTACGACGGGATGACCAAGGACGGCACGACGCTCTACTTCACGACCGCCGACCACATCACCGGCGCCTCCGGCGACAGCGACAACTCGGCCGATCTCTACGAAGCCCAGGTCGGGCCGGCCTCCTCGACCCTTCACCTGGCCTCCCTGGGCTCGGGCGGCTCGGGCGACACCGACGCCTGCAACCCGCTCCGCAACTCGGTCAACCAGCACTGGAACTCGACCGCGGCGAGCGCCGACTGCGGGATCGTCGCGATCGGCGGCGCCGGCGGCGTCGCCGCCACCGCCGGCACGACCTACTTCCTCAGCCCGGAGCTGCTCGACGGCAACTCCGAACCGCAGGACGGCTCCGTCGACCAGCCCAACCTCTACCGCTACCAGCCCGGCTCCTCACCGCACTTCGTGGCGACCCTGGATTCGAGCGCGACCGGCCCCGCCGAACTGCTCGAAGAGCACAGGTTCAAAAAATTCTTCAGCTCCACCGCCAGGCCCGAATTCGTCGCCGTGGACGGCTCCGGCGGCCCCTCCGATGGCGACGTCTACGTGGCCGACGGGGCCGAAAACAAGATCCGCAAGTACGACGCCGAAGGCAGCCTGATCACGAGCTGGAAAAGCGGCGGCGTGATGGATGCCGAATTCACCAACGACCAGCATGAAATCGCTGGGATCGCCGTCGGCCCGGACGGAGGCCTCTGGGTGGCCAACCACATGGAACTCAACTCGTGCTGCGACATCCGCAAATACGACGAAGACGGCAACCTGCTCCGCGCCGAAGACATGGACGGCGCCGCAGCGCCGATCGGCATCGCGGTCGACAGCCACGAACGGGTCTTCTACCAGAGCTACTACTACGTGGAGCGCTTCAAAAGCGGCACCTCGACACCGGTCACCGCCTACGCGACGAATGCGACGGGAGTCGCGGTCGACCCGACCAGCGGCACGTTCTACGCCGACTTCGGCGGCATCGAAGTCGGCCGCTTCGCCTTCGACGGCTCCGAACGCGTGATCGAGCCCAACGGCGCGCCCTGCACCTCCGAATGCGAACCCACCGCGAGCTTCGGCTTCGGCGAACTGAACAACGCGGGAGACATGTTCGTCGACCCCACCCGCCACGAACTGTACGTCGACCAGGGCAACAGGATCCTCCGCTTCCACGGCGACGGCCGCCGCGCCGCCGGCCCGGACACCGGGGCCAAGGTGCTCAGCAACTCGAACTCGGTCTCGGTCGGCGCGAACGGCAACCTGTACGCGACCAACGCCGGCTCGGAAGGGACGAGCGTGGCCGCCTTCGGCCCGCTGGTCCTCGCCCCCGACCCGCGCACCGACAACCCGATGATCATCAACTCGGTCAACGACTCCGGGACGAGGCACACGGGCGACTTCCAGATCACTCCTGACGGTGACGACGGCGTCTTCGTCACCACCGTCCCGCTGACCGGGTACACGAACGCGGGCCATGAGGAGGTCTTCCGCTACGACTCACCGGGCGACGCGGTCGCCTGCATGTCGTGCAACCCGACGGGCGCGCGAGCTGTCGGCGAATCGAGCCTCGCCCGCAACGGCCTCAGCCTCGCCGACGACGGACGCGTGTTCTTCAACTCGAGCGACGCCCTGCTGCCCACCGACCTCGACAACCGTGAAGACGTCTTCGAGTGGAGCGGGGGCAGGACGACCCTGATCTCCACCGGCCTCAGCCCCTTCAACTCGAGCCTCCTGAGCGCCGGCGCCGACGGCAGGGACGTCTACTTCTTCACCCGCGACACGCTCGTCAAGCAGGATCTGAACGGGAGCCTCGTGAAGATCTACGACGCCCGTGAAAACGGCGGCTTCCCGTACACACCGCCGGCGGTGGACTGCAAAGCCTCCGACGAGTGTCACGGCGCCGGCAGCCCGCAGCCGGCGCCTGCGGCGGTCAACACGATCACCGGCACCAGGGGCAACAGCGGCCCGGCTGCGGGCGGCAAGTGCCCCAAGGGCAAGGTCAAGCGCCAGGGCCGCTGCGTGAAGCCGAAGAAAGGCCACAAACATAAGAAGCGCACGGCAAGAAGCACGGGGGGAAGCAGCGATGACGGGATTCAAGGCAAGCGCCGGGGTGCGAGCGCTCGGTCTTTCGCTCGCCCTGGCGCTGCTCCTGACGGCGCTCGTCGGCGTCGGCATCGCACACGCGACGGAGGGCATCGAAGGCTTCTCGACCAAAGCCTCGACCAACCAGGCGGGCGGGCACCCCGACCTGCAGACCACGTTCGACCTCGTCAGCCCCGGTGTGCCGCAGGCGGCCGAGAACGTCACCATCGAAACGCCTGGGGGGATTTTCGGAAACCCGAACGCGGTCGAACAGTGCACGTCGGTCGTCTTCGCCCAGCAGGAATGCCCGCCGACCTCGCAGGTGGGCCTGATCACCGTCCGCGCCCGCTACGAAGGCATCTCCAACTACCTCCTGGGCACGGCCCCGCTGTACAACATCCAACCCTCGGAAGCGGAGACGGCCCTCTTCGGGTTCCTCGTGCCGAGCCTGAACATCCCGATTCAGATACCGGTTGCCGTCAGGACCGGGAGTGACTACGGGTTGAACTTCAAAGTCTCCGAGATCACGCAGGTGACGCCGCTTGCCGGCGCCGACATCACCTTCTGGGGCTTCCCGGCCTCCAACATCCATGAAAACGAGCGCTTTCCGAAGGGCACGACCGGGCGGCCCTCGGGATGCGTCGGTCTGGCCGATACGAGCTGCCTGACGAAACCGACGGCGAGCGGGCTCCCGATTCGCCCGCTCACGGTCAACCCGAACGACTGCAACGGTCAGTCGCAGCAGACCAGGCTCAAGGTCCAGACCTACCAGGACCCCGGGAACTTCTCCGAAGCCCAGAGCAGCTACGAACCGGTCACCGGCTGCGAGAAACAGCTCTTCAAGCCGGTTCTCTACGCCCGGCCGACGAGCGAAGAGACCGACTCGCCCTCCGGCCTCGACATCGTCCTCAAGGACACGCAGTTCCTCGGCTTCGCGGTCTCCCCGTCGGAGATCCACAGCTCGACGGTGACCCTGCCGCCGGGCCTGACGATCAACCCCGACGCCGCCGACGGCCAGGCCGCCTGCAGCGACGCCCAGGCGAACTTCGACAACGAGGCTCCCGCCGCCTGCCCCGACAGCGCCAAGATCGGCACCACCGCTCTGCACACGCCGGCCCTTTCGGGCCCCCTCCCAGGCTCGCTCTACATCGGCGAACCGAAGCCGGGAGATCAGTACCGCCTGTTCCTGATCGTCGACGGCTTCGGCATCCACGCAAAGCTGGTCGGCTCGGTCAGGCCCGACCCCCAGACGGGGCGGGTGTCGGTCCATTTCGAAGACCTGCCGCAGGTTCCGTTCGACTCCTTCGACGTCCACCTGTTCACATCGGACCGGGGCCTGGTGGCGACCCCGATCGCCTGCACGACCTACGAGACCGAAGCCACCTTCGTCCCCTGGAACCACTTCCTCCCGGTGGCGACCTCGAGCCAGGGCTTCAACCTCAACTCCGGGCCTCACGGCCTCGAGTGCCCGGGCCAGTTCCGCCCGTTCCATCCCACCCTCGCGGCGGGCACGTCGAATTCGCTCGCGGGCGCCTTCTCGGCCTTCTCCCTCCAGCTCAATCGCGAAGACGGCGACCAGTTCCTGGGCAAGCTCAACTTCAAGCTTCCCCCCGGATTGACCGGCAACCTGCGCGGCATCGGCTATTGCCCGGAAGCCTCGATCCTCGCCGCCGCGCAGAACAGCGGCCGCGTGGAGCAGGCCTCGCCGAGCTGCCCCGCCGGCTCGCAGATCGGCACGACCAACGTCGCCGCCGGCCCCGGCGCCCACCCCTTCCACGCGATCGGAAAGATGTACCTCTCGGGGCCCTTCCGGGGCGCGCCGCTCAGCCTCGCCACGGTCACTCCGGCCCTCGCCGGCCCCTACGACTACGGCGTCGTCGTCGTCAGGGTCGGAGTCAAGGTCGATCCGCTCGACGCCCACGTCATCGCCGACTCCGAAACGGTGCCGGCGATCATCGGCGGCATCCCGATCCGGATGCGCGAAATCCGAGTCAACATCGATCGCCCGAGCTTCATGATCAACCCGACGAACTGCTCGAACTTCGCCATCGACTCGCAGGGGATCGGCGACCAGGGGACCGTGGCCGACTTCTCGTCCTACTTCCACTCCGACAACTGCGCGACCCTTCCCTTCAAGCCGAAGATGACGGTCGCCCTGAAGGGCGGTCGCAAGCAGACCAGGCGGTCGGCGAACCCGGCGCTGCAATTCGACCTCAGGACCCGCGACGGCGACGCCAACATCAAGTCACTCTCGGTCACCCTGCCCTCGGCCTTCGAGATCGACCAGCGGCACCTCGGCAACCTCTGCTCGGAGCGGGAACTGGCCGCGACGAGGTGCGCCGGCCGCCAGGCGATCGGCAAGGCGACGACGACGACCCCGCTCCTCGACCAGCCGCTCTCGGGGCCTGTCTTCGCCGTCTCGGGAGCCGGCGGCCTGCCTCGCCTCGCCTTCATCCTCGACGGTCAGGTCAACCTCGTGCCGCGCGCCGAATCGACGACGGTCAAGGGCGGGCACCTGCGGACGATCGTGCCGGTCGTGCCCGACGCCCCGATCGGCCACTTCTCGCTGAAGATCTTCGGCGGCAAGCACGGCTACCTGGCGAATACCCGCGACCTCTGCCGGCGCACTCCCGCGATCGAAATGAATTTCGCGGGCCAGAACGGCAAGTCGGCCAGCGAGAACGTCAAGGTCAAGATGGGCTGCGGGGGCACTTCCCGCCGCAAGTAACGGAGGGCGCTCAGCCCTTGCGTTTGGCCATTCGCTCGAGCTGCTTGCCGAACGCTTTCTCGACTTCATCGGACATCGTCATCCGGTAGACGGCGACCAGGGCCTGCAGCGAGAGCGGGCGGAGCTGGTCGAGCGCGGCGCGGACCTCGGGCCAGCGCTCCTCCGGATACCCGTCAGCTTCGAACGGCTTCCAGATGTCCTCGAGGAAGAGCTTGACGAACTCGTGCGAGACCGACCGGCAGCTTCGCGCCACCTTGGCGATCACGACGAGGGCGTGATCGAGCGGCACCCCGGTCGCGACGACGCCCTCGGCGGCATCGAGCAGGGAGGGGAAGGGCGCCTCGTAGCGGTCCTCGTCGATCGCGACCAGCGCTCCCGCGTCGACCGCCCGCTTCAGCGCGTCGTCGATCTCGGTCCCGAAGCGGTCGGCGAGGTCCTTGCGGGTGAAGGTTTGCGGCTGCTCGCGGTCGAACTCGTCGATCTCGCGTTTGAAGGAGATGAACTGCTCGGCCGGGCCGAGGTTCTGGCTGAGGAGACGCTCGATCCCCTTCAGGTTGAAGCCGTCGCCCTGTAGCTCCTGGATCATCTTCAGCCGATCGAGGTGGTCGGGGCCGTAGTAGCCGACCCGGTCGCGCACCTCGGGGGCGGGGAGGAGCCCCCGGGCCCGGTGCGAGCGGATGTTGCGGACCGTCATCCCCGTCTCCGCGGCGAGCTGTTCGATCGTCAGGTCGTTCTCGGGCTTGGTCTCGGCCGGCGCCATCTTGTGTGAAACCTATCACTGAACAACGGCGCACCAATCGGCGTGACGGCATTTGATGTTACGTTGTCCTCCGGCACGGGTACTGCTGCCAAACACCCACGCAGAAGGAGGAGAGATGAGCCCGACCACCACAGCGCCACCACCGTCCCGCCGCGCCCTTCCCGGCCAGGGTTTGCTGGACCTGATGGCGGGGCCGCCCGGGATCGACGGCTACCTCGAGCAGGTCAGCCCGATGCTCGTGACCGGCGAGTGCCGGGCAGAAGTCGTCGACGTTCGCCACGACACCGAGGACAGCGTCACCCTCGGCCTGCGCGCAAACCGCGTCTGGCAGGGCGTCCGGGCCGGCCAGTTCGTGCAGCTGTCTGTCGAGATCGACGGCGTCCGCCACACGCGCTGCTACTCGCCGGCCTCACCCGAGGGCCCCGGCCGTGAGCTGGAGATCACCGTCAAGCGCCACCGCGGCGGGCTGGTCTCGAACTTCCTCGCCGACCATGCCCGGGTCGGCATGGTCACCGTCCTCTCGCAGGCCGCCGGCGATTTCCAGCTTCCCGAGTCACGGCCCGACTCGATCCTGCTGATCGGCGCCGGCAGCGGCATCACTCCCCTGATGGGGATCCTCCGCACCCTCTGCGCCGAGGGCCACGCCGGCGAGGTCGCGCTGATCCAGTACGCCCCCGACCCCGGGCGCACGATCTACCGCGAGGAGCTCGACAAGCTCGCCGCCGAGAACCCGAACTTCACCCTCGTCCGCTCCTACACCCGGGCGCGCGGCGCCGGTGAGCTCGACGGCCATTTCTCCCCGGCCCACCTGCCGCAGGCCGGCCTCGACCCAACCGCCGCGGAGACCTTCGCCTGCGGCCCGCCCGCCCTGCTCGATGCCGTGCGCGCCAACTGGGAGGCCGACGGCCTCGAGCAGCGCCTCCACGTCGAGAGCTTCGTCCCGCCCAGCCTGCTTCCCGTGGGGGAGCCCGGCTCCGGCTCGATCCGCTTCGCCGGCTCCGGCGTCGAGGTCGAGAACAGCGGCGCCTCGGTCCTCGTGCAGGCGGAGGAAGCCGGCGTCCAGCCGCAGTCGGGCTGCCGGATGGGGATCTGCCACTCCTGCACCTGCCGCAAGGTCAGCGGCACCGTCAAAAACCTTCTTACCGAGGAGATCTCCTCGGGGCCCGACGAGTCGATCCAGCTCTGCGTCTCCGCACCGCTCAGCGACCTCGTCATCGACCTCTGAGCCAATTTCAACGAAAGGCCTTCCGATGAGCACGACGACCGAAAACCAGATTCCCCTCTCGCCCGAGCAGATCGACGACTTCGGGGAGGAGCTCGACGCGATCCGGCAGCGGGTCCTCGCCGACCGGGGCGAGGACGACGCCAACTACATCCGCAGGGTGATCAAGGCCCAGCGCGGGCTCGAGGTCGCCGGGCGCGGCCTGCTCTGGGCGGGCGTCTTCCCGCCGGCCTGGATCGCCGGCACGGCCGCCCTCTCGCTCTCCAAGATCCTCGACAACATGGAGATCGGCCACAACGTGATGCACGGCCAGTACGACTGGACCAACGACCCGGCGCTCGCCGGCAAGAAGTTCGAGTGGGACAACGCCTGCCCGGCCGACCAGTGGCGCCACTCCCACAACTACATGCACCACACCCACACCAACATCGTCGGCAAAGACCGCGACATCGGCTACGGCGTGCTGCGCATGTCCGAGGACCAGCGCTGGACCCCCTACTACCTCGGCAACCCCCTCTACGCAACCCTGCTCGCCCTGCTCTTCCAGTACGGGGTAGCGGTCCACGACCTCGAAGTCGAGCAGATCCGGACCGGCAAGGCCGACATGGGCGACAAGAAGAAGATGGCGAAGGCGATCTGGAAGAAGACCCGCCGCCAGAGCCTCAAGGACTACGTGATCTTCCCGGCGCTCTCGGGCCCGTTCTTCCTCTTCCCGCTGGCCGGCAACGTGACCGCGAACCTGGTCCGCAACGTCTGGTCGTTCACGATCATCTTCTGCGGCCACTTCCCAGAAGGGACCCACGAGTTCACCGAGGAGGAGACCGAGAACGAGAGCCGCGGCCAGTGGTACTACCGCCAGCTCCTCGGCTCCGCCAACCTCAGTGGCAGCAGGCCCTTCCACATCCTCGCCGGCAACCTCAGCTTCCAGATCGAGCACCACCTGTTCCCCGATCTGCCGGCCAACCGCTACGCCGAAATCTCCGAGGAGGTTCGCGAGATCTGCGGTCGCTACGGCATCCCGTACAACGTCGGCCCGCTGGGCAAGCAGTTCGGCAGCGTCGTCAAGAAGATCTGCCGCTTCGCGCTGCCCGACCGGAAGAGTGGGCGTGGCGGGGCCGGGTCCCCGGAGGGCGTCGCCGAGGAGGCACGCGCGCCGGTCGCGGCCTGAGCGCGCGCGGCCGTCCGCCGCAGCGGGGTGAAGCTCCCCGCAATCGGCTCTGCGAGCGGGAGGGCCGGCTAGGTACTCTCGGGCCAGGGAACAGGACAGGGATTCACAGGGTGATTCGGGTTACGCAATTAGCCCCTCGCGAGCCGCATTGGCCCGTGCTTGCTTGCTCAGCGGTCCAGCAGGCGGCGGCTCAACTCCGCCGCGCTGACCCCGATGAACGCTCCCGCCAGCACGTCTGCCGGATAGTGGACACCGGTATGGACTCGGGAGTAACCGACCAGTGTCGCGAGGGCTCGAAGGGGCGCTGAGAGCAGCGGCTGCGAGTTCCCGGCGGCGGTCGCGAAGGCGAAGGCGGACGCCGTGTGGCCGGAAGGGAAGGAGCTCGAGCGCGGCATCTTGACGTGGCGGCGCTCCAGCTCCGCGGACTCCGTTCTGGTCGGCCGTCCGCGGCGTCCGAGCGGCTTTGCAACGAGATTCGCCAGCCCGGAGGCGACGCCGAGCGCGACGAGACCGCGCCGCGCCGCGTGGCGGCCATTCGGCCCGCCGACGAGGGCGAGTGCGGCCGCCGTCGCGAACCAGAGCTTGCCGTGATCGGCGGCACCGGAGAGGCGGCGCATGCCGCCGTCCAGCCTAGGGGTCTCACTCGCGGCGACCGCGGCGTAGACGGCGCCGTCGACGGCCCTGGCCTCCCTCAGCCACTCGCTCATCGGGGCTCCGCAGGAGCTCCCGGCGCACTCCCCGATGCAATCCGCGCCAGGGCCCGAACCGTTTCCCCGGCGCCCTCGGGCATCGCCGCCGAGGGTGAGGCTCCGGGGTGCGCGGCGGCGATCCTCACCTCGAGGACCGCCGGCATGACACTGAAACGAAGGGGTGCATCCAGCGTCACGGCCTCACCGTCGATGCCGGCGGCGACCTGAGCATCGGCGTCGACCTCGAAGGTGGGCGTGACCCATTCCTGCCAGGGACGTCGGGCCAACGACGGTCTCCGCCGGGGGCGGAGGCGACGGCGATTCCCAGCAGCCCCTCGTCGATCCTCGGCCGGGTGCCCGAGCCGACCAGGTGCCCGAGCCGGTAGCGGTTGTTGGAGACGAGGATCGCGGCGCCGGCGGAGCTCTCGCTTTCCTTCGGCCCTTTCCAGCGCAGCTCCGGCCCCTGGCCCTCGGGCCCCAGGGCTTCGGGCAGGGTGTCGAGGATCGTCCGCAGCTTCGCCTCGCGGTATCCCTCGCGCTGGACCGCCTCGGCGTAGAGGCCGAGGGAGACGTTGTTGACGAATACCCGGCCGTTGACCTCGGCGAGGTCGACCCGTTTTCGGCGACCGCCGACGAGGGCGTCGAGAGCGCCCACCACGTCGTCTCGGTCCACGCCGAGATCGAGGGCAAAGTGGTTGCGGGTCCCGGCGGGGATGCACGCGTACGGAAGGCCCAGCTCCGCCGCGACCATCGCGACGACCGCCTGTGAGCCGTCGCCGCCGGCCATCGCCAGCGCGTCGGCGCCGTCGGCGACCGCGCCGCGCACCAGCTGCTCGAGGTCCGTGCCGAGCGTCAATTCGACCGGCTCGATCCCACGCGCGCGGGCCTCTTCGGCCAGGTGGAATTTCTCGGCCTTGCCCCCGCCTGACTTCGGGTTGTAGAAGAGCACCGGGTGGTCAGGGTCCGGCGCTGATTCGAGTGGGACGTGGACCCTGAAAGCGGACCGCGTCGTCAGCACCATCAGCCCCAGGCCCACAACGATGACGAGAGCCTGTATGAGGTGATCGCCGTCGGCGATCAGCAGGGCGGCGATCGCCGCCGCGGAGAGGACCGCGATCGCCGCCCCCAGAAGCCGCGCGGCTCCGGTTCGGGTCAGGCCGTACCAAGCCGCGGCGACCGCGACCACGACGCAGGCAAGGACGATCAGTCCGCGGGGAAACTGGGAGGCGACGACGTCGATGCTGAGAATCGCGACGACCGCGGCGCTCGCGAGCGCCGCGAGCGCGGCCAGCCGTTGCGTGCCACCGTGCTGAGCCGACGTCGAATTGCTCGTCATCTTGGTGCACTCCAGCCTATCCCTGACCCTCGATCGCCTGCTTCATGGGAGGGTGGCATCTCGAATTCCCATGCACAGCACCGAGCCCCCCGATTCTGAGAGGCACCCAGGCGCCGGCCGGCTTGACCGCTGGGCACCCGGAATCAAGCTTCTCCGGCACTACCCCGGCCCGTCGGTCCGCCCCGACCTGGTCGCCGGGCTTGTCCTCGCGGCGATCCTCGTGCCGCAGGGGATGGCCTATGCCGAGCTCGCCGGCCTGCCCGCCGTCACCGGCCTCTACACGACGATCGCCTGTCTCGTTGGCTACGCGCTCTTCGGGCCTTCCCGGGTCCTGGTGCTCGGGCCAGACTCCTCGATCTCGCCTCTGATCCTGGCATCGATCACGCCCCTGCTGGTCACCGGAGACCCGGGGTCGGCGATCGTCCTGGCGGGCATGCTCGCGATCTTCGTCGGGCTGATCGAGATCGGCCTCGGCCTCGGCAAGCTTGGGTTCGTCGCCGACCTGCTCTCCAAAGAGGTCCAGGTCGGCTACATGAACGGCCTCGGGATCACGATCATCGTCGGACAGCTGCCGAAGCTGTTCGGCTTCTCGACCGACGCCGACTCGTTCTTGGGAGAGCTGAAGGCGTTCGTGGACGGCCTGGGGCAGACCCACGCAGCGACGCTCGTGCTCGGATTGGCTGTCCTCGCAATCCTGCTCGTCCTGCCGCTCGTCACCAAACGCCTGCCGGCGATCCTCGTGGCGGTGGTGGCCGCGACCATCGTCTCGGCTGCCGTCGGCCTTGCCGATCACGGGGTCGCGACGGTCGGATCCCTCCCTCAGGGAGTTCCCACCCCCGGCCTCCCCTGGACGAGCGCCGGCGACGTCCCGGCGCTGCTGTTGGCGGCGCTCGGCATCACCCTGGTCTCGTTGACCGACACGATCGCGACCGCGACGAGCTTCGCGGCCCGGCGCGGGGAAGAGGTCAAGCCCGACCAGGAGATGATCGGCGTCGGGGCAGCGAACGTCGCGGCCGGCTTCTTCCAGGGCTTCGCGGTCTCGACGAGCGGCTCGAGGACCGCGGTCGCCGAGCAGTCGGGTGCCAAGACGCAGCTGGCAGGGCTGGTCGGGGCGGGACTGGTCGCCGCTCTCCTTCTCCTTTTCAGCTCGCTGCTCGCCGACCTGCCGCAGGCGGCGCTGGCGGCCGTGGTCATCGCCGCGGCGCTTTCCCTGATGAACCTGCCGCTCCTGCGCCGCTATTACGAGATGCGAAGAAGCGCACTCGGCGTCTCCCTGGTCGCCACCGCCGGTGTCGTGCTGCTCGGTGTCCTGGAGGGAATCGTGGTCGCGGTCCTGCTCGCGATCATCCTCTTCTTCCGCCGCAACTGGTGGCCGCACGGGGCGGTTCTGGGACGCCCGGAAGGGGTCGAGGGTTGGCACGACGTGAGCGCCTACCCCGATGCCAAGGAGCTGGCGGGGATCGTCGTCTACCGCTGGGAGGCGCCGCTGTTCTTCGCCAACTCGGGCCGGTTTCGCGACGAGATCAGGCGCCTCGTGAGCGAGCGCGAGCCCGATTGGATCGTCCTCCAGTGCGAGGCGATCACCGACGTCGACGTGACCGCGGCGGAGATGCTCGAGGGGCTCGACCGCGAGCTGAACGCTGCGGGGGTCCACCTCGCCTTCGTCGAGCTGCGCGACCGCCTGAAGCAGCTGACGCTGCGCTACGGCCTGATGGACACGCTCGACAAAGACCACTTCTACCCCTCGATCGAGGCGGCGATCGCCGCGACCCGATCGGATCGCGGCGCCACTGACGGCTAGCCCTCCTCGTGTCTATCCGGCGCTACTCATCCCACCAGTCGCGCCGGCCCTCGACGTCTTCGCGAGGAGAATCGCCGAGGTTGGGCGCGCCGATGACGAGGATCTCGAGACCCTCCGGCCCGGCCTCGTAGCCTCGCCACGTACCGGGCGCGACCCGCACCGCGTCCCATTCCCTGAGGTCGACGATCTCGTCGTCGAGCTTCATCCGCCCGCTCCCGCGCAGAACCACGTACACCTCCTCCTGCGTCTCGTGCGTATGGCCGTACGGAAAGCGGTAGTTGGGCGGGACGCGCTGGTAGCCCAGGCCGGATTTCTCGAGCTCGAGCGCCTGGGTCGCCAGACGGAACTCCAGGTCCGGCGCGCCGTCGAAGTTGGGCCCGACGTCCTCCAGGTCCTCCTTGAGGTTTCTGCGAGTGAACGCCACGGCGCAATCCTAGGTCACCCCTGGAAGCGCTCATCGATGAGCGAGGGCTGAGCTAAGCTGAGCGAGATGCCCCTCGGTCGGAGTGGGACATGGGGAGAAATATGAAGGCGCGTGCGATCGCGCTCGTTATCGACGCCGGCCCGCCCGCTCGCCGGCTATCTCGGTGGGGCGATGCGGGCAAGGGAACCGTCACGATCCTGGTCGATGCCGGGAGCGGCCGGCCGATTCACGTCGCTCGCAGCCTGCGCCTATCCGAAGACCGCTGGCTGGTCCCGGGGATGGAGGTTCCGGTCTCGATCGACCCCGCTGAGCCGGAGCGCTTTGAGGTCGAATGGGATGCGATCCCGGCGATCGAGGCGCGGGTGGCGGCAAACGACCCGACCCTCGCCGACCCGGCGGGCACCAAGCGCAGGATCGCGGCGGCGCTCGAGTCGGCGGGTATCTCAGGGCCCGCGGCCGGGGTCTCGACCGCAGGCATGGCGGGCGACGTCGGCGTCCATACGCCCGGCGGGCGCAGCTCGGAACGCCTCGACGAGGCGATTCAAGCGGCAGCCCAAAGGCCGGCGCCGCCCGGCAAGCAGCGGGCGGTTGTCGTGGTCGCCACCGCCACCGCGATCGACGACGGTTCCCCCGGCGCTTTCGTCGAACCGAACGCGGACGGCCCGCTATGAGTCGAGTGGGTGGGCGAAAGGCTGTGCTCGCCGTGAACGTTCCCGGCCGAGCTCCATATGCCGTCATCGAGAAGCACTTCAAGCGGCCTCGCGGCAAGGTGGATCTCGTCGGGATGGGCCTGCCCGCGCTGGTGTCGACAACAGATCCGAATGACATCGAGATCCTCTGGGACGAGGTCCCCTCGATCGGCGACCAGGTCTCGCAGCGGATGAGCGAGGCCGTCCAGCAGCAGGAGGAGCGGATGCAGCAGGCGACGGAGGTCCAGCGGCAGATGCTGGAGGCCGCCCGGGGCGCCGCCGGCGCCACGCCCGCTGGTACGCCCAGCTCCGCCGGGGTGGAGATGCTGGCTGAAAACGCCAAGCGGACCCTCGCCTACGTCCAGGACCCGGCGATGCGCAGGATGCTGATCGATCAATACCGTGCCGCCGGGGTCCAGATCGACGAGGAGCCCTGAAGTCCCGACGAGTTGACTCTTGAGTCATCTGAGAGACTTCACGGATGGGGAATGTCCGTCCGCCGGGCCGTGGCTGGGGAGCCGCGGTCGTCGTCCTGATCCTGCTCGTCCTCGCGCCGAGCGCGGGCGCCACCTTCTCCGGCGAGAACGGCCGGATCTTCTACGTGACCGGCTCCTACTCGGCCACCTCGACCGTGATGTCCGTCTGCCCGAACGGGGGGCACGTCAAAACGGTGATGCCGCTCGCCACATTCGTCATGCCCTCTCCAGACGGCTCGAAGATCGCCTACCTGAAGATCAAGCTGACCGGGAGCGGCTTCTACGACTTCACGGACGATGGCATCTGGGTCGCCGACGCCGACGGGTCGAACCCGGTGCAGATCACCGATTCGAAATACACGGACGCTGGGCCCAGCTGGTCGCCGGACGGCACCAAGCTCACCTTCCGTCGGTTCGTCGAATACGAAGGGTCGTCCGTGATGCAGCCCGTCGTCGCCGACATCGCGACCAAGGTCGTGACGCCGCTGCTCAGCGACAAACACCTCGAAAGCTCGAGCTCGGACCCGTCGCCGAACGTCTGGTCGCCCGACGGCAGCTCCATCTACTTCCAAGCCTCGACCAGCCGCACCGGCTCGGACGTCTACCGCGTCCCGGCGAGCCGGCGGGACCGCGACGCTGATCCTCGGCGACGGCAACGACCTGCCCTTCTCCCAGTGGATCGACGTCTCACCGGCGGGGGACTCGATGATGGTCATGCGCCAGGTCACCTACACCCCCGAATCTCTCAGCGAGACCCGTCGCTACGACCAGAACGGCGGCGGCGGAACCCTCAAGCTTGCGGAACTCGAAACGGAAGCGGGGAACGGGGACGAGGGCCTGACCTACTCGCCCGACGGGACCAAGATCCTCTTCGATCGGCTCGCCACCAGCAAATTCGGAAACACGAGCTACACCCCGATGACCGCCGACCTGGACGGCTCGAACGCCGTGCCGCTCGGCGTCGGGGGCGCCCTCCAGCATTGGTCGACCAACACCGACGACTGCACCGACCCGGGAGCGGCGACGATGAAGGTCAACGAGATCGGGCTCGGCGACTCGCAGTTCGTCGAGCTGCTCGACTCGGCCGACGACGCCTTTCCCAGCGGTGAAGGGCCGTACAAGGTCGTCGTCTATGACGCGGCCGGCGCCAAGCAGGGCGCACACACGATCGCCAACTCGCTGCTCCAGGGACGCGACAACACCAAACCGCTGCTGCTCTCGACGGCGGCGGCCGACGCCGCCTACGGGGTCAAAGGCGACGAAGCTCTCTCGGTCGGCCTCCCGAGTCCCGGCCAGGCCTGCTTCACGCAGGGCGGCGGCGAGACCAAGGTCAGCTGCGTCTCCTGGGGCTGCGTCGGGACCCCGGTGACGCAGAGCTCGACGTTGATTCCGCCGCCCGCCGCCGGCATGTCGGTCCAGCGGCAGGGGATCGGCTCGACCAGCTTCCAGGTCGCGACCCCGACTCCGAAGGCCGCCAACGCTGCGGGCGCCGTCGCTCCGGCCTGTCCTTCCCCCGCTGGAGGGGGCGGGGGAGGCGGAGGTGGGGGAGGCTCGGCCCCCGCCGGCGCCTCGGGCGCCGTCGCCCTGCCGCCGGTCGTCGCCGCGAAACCACTCAAATGCCGCAAGGGATTCAAGAAGCGGCGGGTCAAGGGTAAATCGAAATGCGTGAAGGCAAAAAAGCACACCCGCTGATCGCCGCGGCGGTGGTCCTCGCGGTCGGGTTGCTGACGGCGGCGCCGGCGTCGGCGGCGAAGTCGAAGACCTGCCAGCCCGGCAAGGGCGTGCTCGAGATCGGGAAGAAGGTGACCTGCGTTCCGGTGGGATTGCTGCTGCCCCACAAGAATCTCGGCCCCAACACTCCCCTGGGATGGTTCGACGCGGCGCTCGACCCCGAGATCGGCGTGAGCGCCAAACGGGTCCTGCCGAAGAGCCTTCGGGGCCCCGAGATGGGCCGCGGTGTCGCCGGCGGGGTGAGGTCCCTGCGCAGGGGGCTCGCGCCATACGGAGCTCGCATCGAAGCCCAGGCCGGGGGAGCGAAGATCTCGGCGATGGAGTTCGCGCCCGCTCCGATCGTCACCGCCAACGTGACGCCCTCCAACGTCAGCGTCCGCGGCACGATCCGCGGCACCGACAAGGACACCGGCACGACCGCGGAGGCGTCGATCGAGATGCGCGCCAAGGCGGGCAGCGAAGTCCTCGACTTCGACCTCGCCAGCACGCTCACCGACAAGGACGGCAAGTCGAAAACGACGGAACTCTCGCTTCCGCTCGATTTCAAATCGCTCAAATCGCAGCGCTGCCCGACGGCCACGGGCGAATTCTCGCGCCTGTCGAAGGTGAGCGTGCGACGCACGACCCGCGAGCGAGGCACCCCGCCCGGCTTCGACTACCGGAACGAATCGTTCACGATCAGCGTTCCGATCACGATCGACGCCAAGGTCAACGCCGACGCCGCGCTGGAGAGCATCGCCTACCGGGTTGACGGCAAGTTCAGCTGGAGCTACGCCGCCAGCGCCCTGCGCGGGATCGGCCGCGGGAACGCCCAGGTCGAGGTCGATTTCGACGCCCAGGGAACACTCGACGGCCGGACCGGGGCGACGACCTCGGGCACGACCTCGCTGAGCGGCAAGATGCGGGCGCTCAACCTCAGCTCCGGTGAGGAGAAGGCGCAGATGGCCAAGACCCTGGCCGAACCCGATTTCCGCGACTCCTTCATGAAGCTCGTCGCCAAGCTCATCGAGTTCGAATTCGAGACCGTGAAAAAAGCCGAGAAAGCCTGGCAGGTCCCAAATGCCTGCGCGAAAATGACGCTCACCCCGCCCGGCGCCACCCTCAACGAGGGGGACGTCAAATCGGTCTCGGGCAGCGTCAGCGCAGAAGACGGCAAACCGGCCGAAGGGCGCTGGTCTCTGTCCTCACGCACCCGCGGCGAGGTCGGCGGCCTGCCCGGTTCCTCGACCGCCTCGACGCCGGTCGAGATGGAGATGACCGGTGGCGCCGCCTCCGCCTCGGGGCGGACCGTCGACGCGAGGCTGCGGGCCACCTCGCCCGCCGGTGTGGCGGAAGCGCCATGGACCGCCGATGGCAACGAAGCGCCGCTCTACTTCCGCGTCCTCGCCGGCAGCGGATCCCAGACCGCCTCCGGGTTCCTCGAAAGCGGGTCATGTACCTATGACCAGGTCGGCGGCGTCGGCCCCTGGACCTACGCGTTCGAAAAGACCTCCGGCCCGCCGGACGGCGAAGTCACGGTCGACTCCTTCGGCGTCTCCGGCAACGTCAGGGGCTCGGGGGTCAGCACTCTTCCCGCCTACACCTGGCGATCGGTCTGCGGCAAAGCGATCACGACCTTCCCCCACGAACCGATCGCCTACGAAGGGAAGTTCGGGCCGGCGGTCGAATTCTCCGCCGTTCCGGGGCAGCCGCAGGCGGTCAAGGCGCAGTGGGGCGTCCTGGCGCCGGCGCCGATCTTCCAGGTCGATCTTTCCGGGCCCAGCTGCACCCCCGACGAGACCGAACCGGGATCGAAATTCGCCGCCCAGATCCCGCTCTCGACCCTGAAGCAGACCGCGCCCTTCACACTCTCGATCGATGCGCCCTGGACCGAGGTCTCCGAATTCGGAGACCTCTACACCGAATGCGAAGGTCACACCACGCTCTCCCTGACCCTGCAGCGGGTCAACGCAGACGGCAGCCCGCTGAGCTGAGGCCACGTGGGTGGTCCGAGCTGGTGGGTCTGCCTATCCAGCCCGACGGATGCTGAACCGCGCCTTCGCCGCGGGACCCCTCATTCCGGTCAGCCCGATCGCTCGCGCCCGCAGGACGTGGAGGCCGAGCTTGGCGTAGACCTGCAGCGGCGAGCGGCAGGGGCGGAATCTCCTTCCGTCGAGCCTGCAGACGAAGCCGCGGATCCGCCCGAACGGGCGCAGGCGGAACGTGACCCTGGCGCCGGCTCCCCTGGTCAGCGCCTGCCTGTTGAAGCGGTCGCTGCGCAGGATCCTCATTCGCGGCCGCCTGGGACCCCGCACGTTCCCGGCTCCATTCCTGGGTCGATCGACGTCGAATGGGTTCTTGCTGGTGAAGATCACGCCGCTGGACCCGACGGCGGCGCAGAAGGTGACGGTCGGGCAGGAGGCGGCGAAGAATGCGTTGAAAGGCTGACCGTGTTCCCCGACCGCGCGGTGCGGGATCAGGTTGGTCGCCGACCAAGAGCCGGTCGTCCCGGTCGGGTCGCTCGAGACGGCGACGTCGCCGTTGTTGGTCACGGCGAGGCAGCGGTTCGTGAGCGGACAGGAGATTCCGCTGATCGGCACCGAGGGTCCGGTGCTCGCCGTGCCCCAGTGCGGCGCAATGGTGCCGGCGTCGGCGCTGGAGAGGATGTTGCCGCGTGCGTTCCCGGCGAGGCAGAGAGTCTCGACCGAGCACGCGACCGAGTCGAGGTCGCCGGGCACAGGCACCGCGATCTCCGTCCACGTCGGCACGGAGGCGGCCGGATTGGTCGAGACGACGGCCCTGCCCTGGCGCCCGACAGCCACGCAGAGATCGACCGTCGGACAGGAGACCGCCTGCAGATCCAACGATTCGTCCACCTGGATCCGCTGCCAGGTCGGCGAGCTCGCGAGCGGGTCGCTGACAGTGATCAGGCTGGCGCCGGCATCCGTGCCCTGCAGCCCGAGGCTGCCCGATGAGACAGCGACGCAGAGGGAGGGGGACGGGCATGAGAGGCCTTGGAGGAACATGTAGGAGCCGGGTGGGTCGAGGTCGGTCGCTTGCCATGTCGATGCCCCGCCCGTCGGGTCGCCGGTGGCATAGAAGTCGCCGACGACGGTGACGGCCGCGCACATCCTCGTCGACGGGCAGGAGACGGCCTCGACGACGCCGGGCGAGTTGCGGTCCGGGTTGTCGGGCTCGTTCTTGACGTAGTCGCCCGGCGCGACCTTCTGGATCCGCCACGCGTCCGCTCCTCCCCCGGGGTTGCCTGAAGTCACGATCGTGCCCTTACTGCCACCGGCCACGCAGAGCGAAACGCCTGGGCAGGAGAGTCCGAAAAGGCCGTCGCTTTCCCCGTCCCCGACCGCGACCTGGCTCGATTCCCAGGACGCCGCCGTGGCGGTCGGCGAGCCGCCTGGGAGAAGGGCGCCGGCGATCAGGACAAACACCGCGATCGTCGCGAGGCGCAGGGTACGACCAGAAGGTCCCTGATAGCTCAGTTGGCAGAGCACATCCAAATTTTCGGTTGACTTCGACACGCGAATATGTAGTGTTGTACTCGGGTTAGGGAACCAGGGAAAACGAGCTCCGCGCAGGGGGTCGCACCACAGCGAATGCGACAGGGAGCTCTTCGAGAGGGAGGGGCGAGTGAGGTACACGGGACCGCTGGTTGCCGAATCGGGCGACAGTGCCGGCAGCCGCCGGCGGCGCCGAGTCGGCTTTCTCATCGGGTTCCTTGCCCTCGTCTGCCTCGGCGCCGCGACCCTCGCCTCCCAGGCGTCGGCGACCTACCTCCATTCCGAAAGGACCGCCCACGCGTTCGGTCCCGACGGCACCAGCAACTTCTCTGCCGAGAACTCGTTCTACGACAACAACATCACGGACATGGCGATCGACGCGCAGCGTCGGCGACTCTACGTCCTCCAGTACCAGAACCCGGAGAACGGCGGCCAGGGGACCTTCTATCCGGGCGCCCAGCGCGGGATCTACGGCTACGACATCACCGACGCCAGCCACCCGAAACCGCTCGGTGGCCGCTTCCCGCTGGCGATCACCGAGGGCAAGGGATCCGTCGACCTCGCCGTCGACGAATCCGACGGCAGCGTCTACATGGTGGAAAAGGCCGAAGAATGCTTCTGCGAAACGGGGGGCACCCTGCTCAGCTGGAACGTCGATGGGAAACTCCGGGCCGGGTACCCGGTGCACCTCGAACGGTGGGGCCCGATGGAATTCGACTCCGAAGGCTATCTCTGGGTCTGGCACGGCTACGGCGCACCGAACGAAAACCTCTTCAAGTACCTCCCCGACGGAACCCTGGTCAAAGAATTCAACCCCAACGTCGAAACGATCGGCGGGGGGCAGGACCTCGCCTTCGATCGCCAGACCGGCGATATGTACCTCGAGTACTCCGAAGGCATCGTCAAATTCACGAAGAACAGCGACTTTACGTATCACGAGCCCCCGATCCCCACCGCGACCAACGAACAGGTGGGCTTCGAAGTAGATAGCGCGCACGACGACGCCTACAGCGTCGCCCCCTACTACGGCGGCGGCGGGATCTCGGCCATCAACGCCCGGGGCGGTCTGGTGGAGCAGATCTTCGGCCTCGGGGGGCTGGAAGAGTACTCCGAAGCCTGCGGGGGGTCCTGCCCCCCCGACGTGCCGGAAGCGCAGTTCGTGGCGATGTCGTTCGACCCCATCACCGGGAACGTCTGGGTGGCCAATGACGGCTACGCCAACGGCCGGCTGGAACAGCAGGAGCAGGTCAAAGGCGGCCGGATCGAAGTCTTCACGGGGATCGGTTCCTCCGATGCCCACACCGATACGCCCGCCGAGATCGGGAAGACGGACGCGGTCCTGAGCGGTCGAGTCGGCCCGGGGGAGGGCCCGCCAGTTAACGACTGCCGGTTCGAATACGTCACCGACAACTCCTCCAAGCACGTCAGGGTCGTCTCGCTCGAAGGCGCCACTGGCGGGAGATTCCGTTTCAACGAATCGCAAAAATGGCTCCCCTACAACGCCACTGCGTTCGAAGTCGAACACGCCTGGCCGGAAGAATCCTATATCCCGGCGCACCCGGTAACCGGGCCTCCCGGTGGCCCATGGCGGATCGAATTTGGTGAATTCGAATACAGCTATCAGACCGTCGACAGGTTCGTCTCGATCCACGCCAACGAACTGAAACCGTACGCCACGGGCGCGCGGATCCACATCGGCTGGGAGGCCTCGACCGCCGCCTGCGAACCCCCTGCGAGCCCGGGTTCGCCGATCTCATCGCCGACCGACGTGGCGACGGCGATCTCGGGCCTGGCACCGAAAACGACGTACCACTACCGCGTTGTGGCGGGCAGCGCCGCCGGGGAGGTCATGGGGGGCACTGAGGAATTCACGACGACCCCGAGCAAGGTGAGCACTGGCCCGGCGACCGAAATCGATCGGGACAGCGCGACGCTGAACGGGACAGTCGACCCGGAAAACCTGGAAACCACCTACTACTTCGAGTACGGCCTGACCCGGGCCTACGGCTCCACCACGTCGAGCCCTCCGGGAAAAGACCTGGGAACGACCACCGCCGGCGACCACGCGGTCAGCCAACCGATCCCAGGGCTCGAACCGGGCAGGACCTATCACTACCGCCTCGTCGCGGCGAACAGCAACGGCACCTCGAAAGGGGCCGACCGCGTCTTCAACACGACACCGGCCGTGAAAGGCGTCGAAACCGAGCCTGCCACCGACGTGCACCGGGCAGACACGACGCTCAACGGGAAAGTCGACCCGGACGGCATCGAAACGCATTACTACTTCGAGTGGGGCACGTCGCGGCGGTACGGGAACAGGTCGGCGACGCCTCCCGGCCCCGCCCTGTCGGACAGTTCGCCGGGCATCAAGGAGCTCAGCTTTCTCGCGGCCGGCCTAAAAGCCGGTACTACCTATCACTACCGGATTGTCGCCAGCAACGACACCTATGGGACGACGGTGGGCAATGACATGAGTTTCACGACGCCTGCGGCCGTGAACAGCGTCAGCACCGACCTCGCCGATCCCATCGAGACCGAAGAGGCGACGCTGCACGGGAAGCTCGACCCTGACGGCATCCCGACGTCGTTCTACTTCGAATACGGGAAGTCGACCTCCTACGGCCAGGTCTCTCCGGCACCACCGGGGATCGCCGTCCCCGACAGCTCGCCGGGCATCAAGTCGGTGGAATACGTGCTGGAAGGCCTCGAGCCGGGAACGACCTACCACTACCGGATCGTCGCGGCCAACGAGACGGGAACGTCCATCGGTGGCGACCAGGTCTTCACGACCAAGGAGGGGCCCGCGATCGAAGGGGTCAGGAGCGCGGATGTCGCCGCGGACAGCGCTCAGCTGCTGGCGCGCATCAATCCTCACGGCTTCGCGACCGAATGGTATTTCGAATACGGGCCGACCACCGACTACGGCTCAACGGCGCCGCTGCCCATTCAGTCGCTTCCGGCTTCGAACGAAAGCGAGGAGGTGTCGGTCGACCTCACGGGTCTTGCGAACGTGACCTATCACTTCAGGCTGATCGCGAAAAGCGAATGGGGAACCGTGGCGAGCGAGGACCAGACGTTCGAATTCGCGCCGTCCTCCTGCCCGAACTCCGCCGTGCGTCAGCAGACCGGCTCCAACTACCTGCCGGACTGCCGGGCCTATGAGCTCGTCACTCCTGCCCGCGCCGGCGGCGCCCCGATCTTCCCGCCCGCCCCCTTCTCGCAGCTGTCGGGAGACCACGTCGGCTTCTCGGCCCTGCTGAACGCGATCCCCGGGACAAATCCCCCGAACGGCGGCGCCGGACTGCCCCACTCCGACTTCTACGTCGCGACCCGCACGGAGGAGGGCTGGAAGACGAACTACGTCGGGGTCGAAGGTGACCAGGCGATCGAGTCCCACGAGGTCCAGTGGAAACTGGACTGGGAGGGCTCCTCGGGCTTCGCCACTGACAGGCGGATGGAGCATTTCCTCGCCTGGGAGCGCCGCTTCCCATGCTGCGGTGACAACGGCTCCTACGTGGCGTTCATGTACGACGCCGAGGGCAAGTTCCTCGGGCGACTCCCGACCAACGCGGCCCAGATCCCGGGGGCGATCGAGAAAAGCGCCCTCAACGAAGGCGGGTTCCGCGGCGACGGTGTCCTCTCCGGGGACGGCTCCAAGTACGTGTTCTCCTCGACCAAGGTGCCCTTCACGTCCGACGGTCTGGCGAACACCCCGGGCTCGGCCTACATCAACGACATCGCGAGCGGCGATATCGAAAAGATCTCCTTCGACGAAGACGGGCTCGACCTCAAACAGGACCCGCTCACCAACGGCTTCAACCCGGGCTCGGAGTTCATCAAATTCCTCTGGGTCTCTGACGACGGCTCGCGCGTCCTGATGAGCCTCTCTGCCCCCGGCGAAAACAACTGCGTCTACTACTGCGCGCAGATCGCCGAAAACCTCCACCTCTACATGTACGTCAAGGGGCACGGCACCTACGACGTCTCGAAGGACTTCGCCGGGGTCGACCGCGGCGTCCGCTACGCGGGCATCGCGTCCGAAGGCTCGGAAGTCTTCTTCACCTCGCCCGATCAGATGACCGAAGACGACACCGACCACAGCTCAGACGTCTTCCGCTGGGACATGGCCGGCAACCAGCTGACGCGGATCTCGGCCGGGGTACCCGGGACCGGCAACAACGACGACTGCTCCGGGAGCTGGACCACCCGCTGCGGCGCGGAAGTCGTTCCCGCCTCGCATGAATGTGTGCGCGAAGGACTGACTGAACGGCGGTTCTGCGGCGACAGCGCGATCGCCCTCGATACGGGTGAAATCTATTTCTACTCACCGGAGCAGCTCGACGCGGGCGCCAGGGGAATCGGCGGCAGCCGCAACCTCTATGTCTGGCGCAACGGCAGCCCCCGCTTTGTCGCCACCATCGACGGCGGCCGGCCGGTGCAGCGCATCAACGTCTCCTGGGACGGCAAGTGGATGGCCTTCCTGACGAAATCTCAGGTCACGCCCTACGACAACGCCGAACACTCGGAGATGTACAGGTACGACGCCGAAAACCGGTCGCTCGTCTGCGTCTCCTGCCGCCCCGACGGGGAACCGCCGACCTCCGACACCAAGGCGAGCATCAACGGCTACTTCATGAGCAACGACGGCCGCACGTTCTTCGGGACCGAAGACGCCCTGGTCAACCGCGACGCCGACGGCGTCACCGACAGCTACGAGTACGTCGGCGGCCGGCCGCAGCTGATCAGCAACGGCGCCGAGACCGGCAACGGAACGGACTTCGTGCCGATCGGCTTCCTCGGCGTCACCGCTGACGGGACCAACGCCTTCTTCACCACCTACCAGACGCTGGTCGGGCAGGACGAAAACGGCGCCTTCTACAAGATCTACGACGCCCGCACCAACGGCGGCTTCCCCTTCGAAAAGCCCTCGGCTCCCTGCGCCGCGGCCGACGAGTGCCATGGGCCGGGCAACCCGGCGCCCGACACGATGCGGGTCGGCTCGGGGGCCGACCTGGGACACAGCGGCAACCACCCAGCCGCGAAGGAAAAGAAGAAGCACCGCAGGAAGCACCGGTCCCACCACAAGCGGAAGAAGAGTGGTCACCGACACGCAAAGCCTAGGAGCAACCAGAAAGGAGCGACGCGATGACCGGCCTCGTGCGTGGCTCACTCCGTCTCGCGGTGGCGTCCGTGCTGTCGATCGCCGCGCTCCTCGCGTGCGGGGTCTCGCCGGCGACGGCCGACAACAGCTCCGAGATCTTCGAATTCAAGAACCTGCCCTCGGTGACGGAAGCCGGCGGCCATCCGGACATCGTCACGAGGCTCGAAGTCGGCAATCGCTTCCACAACAACGAGAACGGCGCCCCGTCCTGCTGCCACGACCCGCGGGACATCGAAGTCCACACCCCGGCCGGGGTGGTGGCCAACCCGCACGTCCTCTCTCAGTGCCTGCCGGCCCAGCTGCCGACCTATGAATGCTCGGCGGACGCCCAGGCCGGCCTAGGGATCATCAACCACCCACAGCTGGGCTGGCTGGTCCTCCCCATGTACGAGACCGTGCCGCAGGCAGGTCAGGCGGCCCTGTTCGCCTTCAGCCTTCCGGGCCTGGAAGCGATCCCGCAGTACCTCTCGATCACATCTCGCACCGGCGACGACTACGGCCTCGACTTCAGGTTCGAAGGCATCACCCACGCGAGCCCGGCGACCTCGACCTACACGATCTTCTGGGGCGTGCCGGGGGCGCACAAAAACGACCTTCTGCGCTTTCCCCCCGGCGTCAACGCGATGAAGTGCGGCGGCAATCCGCTGGAGCCGATCCTCAAAGGCGAAGTGCCGGTCGACTGCGTCACCCAGAACAAAGAATTCGGCCTCGAACCGAAGAAGCCGGTGCCGTCGTCCCTGCCGATCGCGCCCTTCACGCAGAACCCGACCACCTGCGCCGGCCCCTTGGCGAGCAGTGTCGAGGTCACCTTCTACGACTTCGCGACCGCCTCCGCCGACACTCCCTGGCCCGCGACGACCGGCTGCGACAAATTGAGCTTCAACCCGAGCCTCGCCGCGCGGCCCACGACCACCGCCACCGACACCGCGTCCGGCCTGGCGGTCGACCTGCGGGTTCCGCAGTTCCAGGACGAGGCGACTCCCTCACCGTCGGAGATCAGGGGGAACACCGTCGAACTGCCGCCGGGCTTTTCGATCAACCCGAGCGCCGCCGACGGCAAGACGACCTGTTCCGACGCACAGGCGAACCTGACCAGCGAGGCCGCCGCCGAATGTCCGGAGGCGGCGAAGATCGGCACGACCGAACTCGTCAGCTCGGCGCTGCCCGGCCCGATCTTCGGTTACATCTACCTGGGAACGCCGCGCCCGGGGGATCGCTGGCGCGTCATCCTCACCGCCTCGGGCTTCGCGACGAACGTGAAAATCGTCGGCTCCGCCCAGCTCGACCAGAGCACGGGGCAGGTGGTGACGAAGTTCGAAAACCTGCCGCAGACGCCGTTCCAGGAGTTCAACCTCCACTTCTTCGGCTCCGAGCGAGGCCTGTTCGCCACGCCGACGCAATGCGGGACCTACCCGGTCACGACGACCTTCCGACCCTGGGCCAGCGAGCTCTCGAGTCAGCAGTCCACGCAGTTCTTCGACGTCGACTCCGGGCCCGAAGGGACGCCCTGCCCGAACGGGCCGCGGCCGCTGTCGCCGAGCTTCGAAGCTGGCGTCGAAGACAACACGGCCGGCGTGCACAGTCCTTTCTCCCTGCAGCTGCGCCGCGCCGACGGGCACCAAAACCTCAGCTCGCTGAACATCGCGACGCCGCCGGGATTCCTGGCGACCCTGAAGGGCATCCCGTACTGCCCCCAGAGTGCCATCGCGAGCCTGCAGGCGCCCGGATACTCCGGCCAGGCCGAGCAGGACACCTCGGCCTGCCCCGCGGCCAGCCAGGTCGGCACGGCGATTGCCGGTGCCGGTGCCGGAACCCATCCCGTCTACGTTCCCGGCCGGGTCTACCTCGCCGGCCCCTACAAAGGGGCGCCGTTGAGCCTCGTGGTCTCGGTCCCGGCGCTTTCGGGCCCGTACGACCTCGGGGTGGTCGCCGTCAGGGTGGCGATCGACGTGGATCCGGAGACCGCGCAGATTCGGGCGCTGTCGGACCCGCTGCCGCAGATCCAGGAGGGCGTGCCCCTGCGCACCCGCTTCATCAGGGTCGACCTCGACCGTCCCGGGTTCGCGCTGAACCCGACCAACTGCGACCCGTTCGCGGTCAAGGCGACCGTCGCCGGCAGCGAAGGCGCGGCCGCATCGCTCACGCCCCACTTCCAGGTGTCGAACTGCACCGACCTCGACTTCGCACCCCGGATGAGCCTGAAGTTGACCGGGTCCTCGAAACGGCGGGCCCACCCGGCGCTCGAGACGGTGATCACCGCGCGGGCCGGCGAAGCGAACATCGGCCGTACCGTTGTCGCCCTGCCGCCGAGCCTGATCCTCGACAACTCGCACATCAGCACCCCCTGCACGCGGGTCCAGTTCGCCGCCGAAAGGTGTCCGGATGAATCCCGGATCGGATCGGCGCAGGCGTCCTCGCCGCTGCTCGACTCGCCGCTCAGGGGTTCCGTCTTCCTGAGGAGCAGTGACGACGACCTCCCGAATCTGGTCGTCTCGCTCAAGGGCACCGTCGACATCGTCCTCGTCGGGCGCATCGACTCGACCAAGGGCGGCGGCCTGCGGACCACCTTTGCCAACGTCCCCGACGCCCCCATCTCCAGCTTCGAGCTGAGCCTCGCCTCCGGCAAGAAGGGGCTGCTCCAGAACACCGAGTCCCTCTGCGACTCACCGCAGCAGGCGAAGGTGCGGATGGTGGGCCAGAACGGCCTCGCCAGGAAGAAGGACGTGAAGCTTGAGATCCCCTGCCGAGGCCGGCGTCCACGGAAGGCCCGCAACCATCTATACGACCAGAACGGCCACGGCCGAATGGCCGGCTACGGCGGGAGGGCCGGCCGATGAAGCGCAACACACTCATTGCTCTCGCCCTCGCGTGCGCCGCCGTGGCGGCGATTCCGCTCACGGCGCAGGCGGCAATCGTTCACCAGGCGACGTTCGGCGGATCGGGGACCGAAGCGGGCCAGTTCACCCGTCCGGCCGGGGTCGCGGTCAATAACACCACCGGTGACGTCTACGTCGCCGACTACGGCGGTAACCGGATCGAGCAGTTCAAGGATGACGGCACCTTCATCCGCGCCTGGGGCTACGACGTGGTCGCCTCCGGCGAAGACGACAAACCGTTCGCGAACGAGGTCGACGAAATCAAGATCCGGGCGACCGGTGGCACCTTCACCCTCAGCGTCGAAGGCGAAACGACGGCGCCGCTCGACTTCGAAGCCTCCGTGGCGGAAGTGGCGACCGCCCTCAACGACCTGCCGGCGATAAACACAGGAGGCGGGCACGCGTCGGTCACCGGCGGCCCCGGCGACCCCACGGCTTCGAACCCCTACGTGGTCACCTTCGACGCCGGCCCGGTGACCGAAAGGGACATACAGCTCACGCTCGACCCCTCGGGCCTGGCCCTGCCTCCCGCCACCCAGCTCACCTGTGCGGTGAGCGGATTCCTCTACGGGTCGATCGGAACCGTCTACCAGTGGCTGGCCGACGGCGAAGCGGTGGCCGGCGCAACCTCGGCGACCTTCACGCCGGGTGCCGCCGAGGCGGGCAAGGCGATTCAGTGCCGCGCCGGTGCGCAGTACGGCGGCGGTGAGATCCTGTACGGCGCCAGCCGCTCCTACCTGATCGCCTCCGGCACGACCACCGAACCCCCGCCGCTCGGGCCCGAAACCATCTTCGAACCGGAATCGACGCCAAGTGAACTGAACGTCGGCGAATCGAACGGCGCGACGCTCACCTGCAACGCGGGCACCTGGACGCGCAACCCGGAAACGTACTCCTACCGCTGGTATCGAAACGGGATTGAGATCGCCTCCTCGGGGCCGACGGCCGAGACCTCGAACAGCTACCAGCTGACGCCTGAGGACACCAAGAACAAGGCGGCCTTCCAATGCGCCGTCACCGGCGCCAACGCTGGGGGCGCCAGCACTGGGGTCAGCGTCTTCAAGGCCAGCAAACCGGCCCCCGACGCCCCGTACATGCCGACTGTCGCGATCCGCGCCCCGCAGGACCACTCCGCGCGCACGGTCACGCGCACCAACGGCGGCGCGGTTTTCGAGGTCTGCGAGGCGAACCCGCCGTCCAACGATGTCTGCAAGGAAGGCACCCCCGGCCCCTCGCTGGGCCAGCTCCACGCGCCCCGGAGCATCGCAGTGGACAACTCACCCGGCGGCGGCGCGGTCTACGTGCACGAGGAGGAAAACTTCCGGGTGCAGAAGTTCACGGCCGACGGCCAGCCGATTCTCGAGTTCGGCAAGACGGTCGACGAAACGGCCGAAACGGACGTCTGCACTTCCGCCTCCGGCGACGCCTGCGGGAGCGGCGTCTCCGCGATCGACGAATCGCCGGTTGCGATCGGCTACGCGGGGCCCTACTGGTTCTTCGACGCCCAAAAGGAGTACCACGACCTCGGCAACCAGCTCGCGGTCGACCCGGCCGGCCATGTGTACCTGGCCGAACCCCGTCGCGAACAGGCGGACATTGAAAGCAACGTGCAGAAGTTCGGCTGCCCCGAAGCTGCTTGTCACCCGCGCATCCAGAAGTTTGGGCCGAACGGCGAATTCATCTCGATGGCGAGGCTGCCGGTCAAAGAAGGCCGGAGCGGCACGATCCCGATCGGGCTCGGCGTCGATTCTCAGGAAACCGCCTACGTGACGATCATCGGCGGCCTCGGGCAGGGCATCGAGCGGGTCCATGCGAACGAATTCGGCCCCAGCGGCGGCGAAGTGAAGATCATCGGCAACCACTTCCACCCCACCGGCGAACCGCGTCAGGTCGCGGTCGACCCGCGCAACGACCGGCCGCTGTTCTCCGACATCAACGAAAAAGAAAACTTCGGCACCACCGAACAGGTTTCGGTCTGCGGCGGGCCGCGCAGTCCCGGTCGGGCGATCATCGAGTTCGACGTCCACATGACCGCCATCGACTGCAGCGTTCCGCTCGGTCCGGGGAACCTGCCGCTGGTGGACGGCATGGCCGTCAGCGGCGCGGGGAACCTCTACGCCGCCGTCAGTGGCAGCCAGAACGTCATCAAGATCTTCAAACTCCCGGTGCCCACAGGGCCGGAGGTCGGGGCGCAATCGGCGAAGAAGACCACCACCTCGACGGGTGAGCTGCACGCTCTGATCGATCCGGGCTTCGAAGAAACCTCCTACACGGTCGAATACGGACCCGAAGACTGCGCCGTCAGCACCTGCACCAGCGTCCCCGGCGTGGGGACGGTAGGGGGCCTGAAGCCCACCGACGCCAGCGTCCAGATCAGCGGCCTCGATCCGGGGACTACCTACCACTACCGATTCGTCGCCCAGAACCCGCTCGGCTCCGATCCCGGTGGAGACTCGACGTTCACCACCTACACCTCGGTCAACCGGGTCGACGATCCCTGCCCTAATGCGCTCGTGCGGAAACAGACGGCCGCCGCCGGCACCCTCGACTGCCGCGCCTACGAGCTCGTCTCCGCGGGGTGGACGGGCGGTTACGACGTCGTTTCGGACCTGGTCCCCGGCCAGCATCCGTTCGAAGCGTTCCCAGACGCCGGCGGCAGGGTCCTCTACGGCGTCAAAGACGGCGGCATCCCCGGCACGGGCAACCCGACCAATAGGGGCATCGACCCCTATGTCGCCGAAAGGGACGGGGGCGGTTGGAGCACGCGCTACGTCGGCATCCCGTCCGACAACCCGTTCGCCACCGCCCCGTTCTCTTCGACGCTGACCGGCGCCTCGGCGGACCTGTCGACCTTCGTCTTCGGCGGGCCTGAGATCTGCGACCACTGCTTCGCGGACGGCTCCTCCGGGGTGCCGGTCCGCCTTCCCAGCGGCGAGCTCGTGCAGGGGGCCAGCGGCTCCCAACCCGACCCCAACGCAGACGAAGCCGGGCGGATCGTGGAGCCGCTCTCGGCGGACGGCAAGTCCCTCGTCTTCGGAACGACCTCCGCCCTCGAGCCACCCGCGACGGACGGCGACGCAACGCTGTACGAGCGGTCCCTCGACAGCCCGGTGGCGGAAGTCATCTCGACGCTGCCCGACGGCGCCACCATGACCGGTGAAGTCGGCGAGCTGGCCATCTCGGACGACGGCTCGCGGGTCGTCGTCGCCGAACAGGTCGGCACGGACCTTGCCGGGAATCCGCTCTGGCACCCATATCTGCACATCCGCGGCTCCGCCAACTCGGTCGACCTCGCCGAGGGGCCGACTCCGCAGGGCGTCTACTTCAGCGGCATGAGCGGCGACGGCTCGACGATCTTCATGACCACGGCCGACGCACTGCCCGTCGACCAGTCGTTCACAGACGAAGACGAAAGCATCGACATCTACCGGGCCGTGGTAGATGAGGGCGGCGCCGTCACCCTCGAACTCGTCACCGTGAACTCCGACGGCAGCGTCTCCAACGGCGATGGCTGCGTCGCGCCGGGGTTGCCCGATGCCTGGAACGCCATCGAAGGACCGGGCAAATGCAACGCGGTACCGCTTGCCGGAGGCGCCGGCGTCGCGGCCGAAGACGGCACCTTCTTCTTCATCAGCCCGGAGCAGCTCGAGCCGGGCCAGGGGGTCGCCGACCAGCCCAACCTCTATCGGGTCGATCCCGAAGGCGCCCCCGGGCCCAAATTCGTGGCGCTGCTGGACAACAGCCTCGAAAAGCCGGGACAGCCTCCGGCCCAGCATCCGCTGCTCAACCAGAAGTTCGCCAATGTCGAACTCTCAGTTCCGGGAGAGCTCTCCGTGGACCAGTCGAACGGGGACCTGTACGCCCTCGAAGCCGGGTTCGGCGAAGGAAACGTCTACCGCTACCACTCCGACGGCACCCCGCACAACTTCACCGCAGGACCGGCGGCGGGGGGCAACGTCCTCACCGGTTTCACGACCAGCCTCGGGTCCTGGACGCAGACCGCCGTCGACAACTCGCCGGCCAGCGCCGGCGGCCCGCTAGAAAACGCGCTGTACGTACCCGACAATGGCGGCGTACACATCTTCGCCTCGAGCGGAGAAGCGATTGGCACGCTCAACGGGTCGGGGACCGTCAACGGCATCTTCGGCAGGGCCTGCGGCGTCTCCGTCAACGAGGCGACGGGAGTCGTCTACGTCGCCGACCACGGCCCGCCCTTCAGCACCGAACCCGGCTTCATCTGGCAGTACACCCCCAACGGGCCGGCCGGGACGATCGAAGACTCCGACTACACCGTCAAGGGGATCAGGACGCAGGGCTTCCCGACGTGCTCGATCGCCGCGGACACCCTCGGCAACGTCTACGCCGCTCAGTCGAAAGAATTCCAGAGCGGGTTGGGGGCGGCGCTTCGCTGGTCGGACGCCGGCTTCACCGGGGCCAACCCCCCGCCGACGGTCGAAGGCTTCGAATTCGCCAAAGAAGTGAAAGCCGGGGCGTTGTACGCGGACCCGGAAACGAACGAAATCTACGTCGACGCCGGCAAGGAAATCAGGCTGTTCGACTCGAGCGGCAAAGAACTCAGCAATTTCGGCCTCGGCTCGCTCGAATGCACGACCACTTTCGTCTACAACTCGCGCGGCGTCGCGGTCAACGCGGCGACCAAGCACGTCTACGCCTCCTGCCTCGACAGCCTCAACACCTTCTTGGGGACGATCCGGGAGTGGGGCCACGTGCTCCCGCCCTACACGCCGATCAACAGCCCGGCCGTCCTCCACGGCGTCGCTCAGCCTGAAACCCACAGCTGGGGCGACTTCCAGATCACGCCGGACGCCCACTACGCGGGCTTCGCCACGACCGCGCCGGTCAAGGCTGGCTACGACAACGGCGGCCGCTCCGAGGTCTACCGCTACGACATCGACCAGGGCGCGTTGCTCTGCGTCTCCTGCAACCCCACCGGATCCCAGGCGTCGAGCGACTCGGTCCTGCCGCCCTCCGGTCCGGGCCTGCTGGAGGACGGGCGCCTCTTCTTCAACACCGGCGAGTCGCTGACGCTCGAAGACACGAACGAAAAGCTCGACGCCTACGAGTTCTCGCCGCGGCGCGACACCGCCGGAAGCTGCCGCGCGGCCGATGGCTGCCAGCAGCTGATCTCAGCCGGCACGTCGGCGCACGAGTCGGGCATGCTCGGCGTCACCTCCGACGGCAGGGACGCCTTCTTCTTCACCCGCGACGTCCTCGTCCCGGAAGACAGGAACGGCGAGGCGATGAAGATCTACGACGCCCGGGAAGGGGGCGGCGTCTTCGTCGTCCCGCCGCCGCCCCTCTGCGCGGCGTCGGACGAGTGCCACGGCCCCGGGACCCGGGCCCAGGCGCCACCGCAGATCGGCAGCTACAAAGGGACCGGGGGCCAGGCGAAACCGCAGGCCCGGCCCAAGTGCAAGAAGGGCTTCAAGCGCAGGCACGGCAAATGCGTCAAGCAGCGGGCCCAGCGTCGCCATCACAGACACAAGCGCGGCGAGGGGGGGAATCGCTGATGAAACGGTTGATCGGGACACTCGCTGCGGCGGTCGCGCTGCTCGCGTTCGCGGCGCCCAGCCAGGCGGCGATCGCCATCGAAGGGTTCAAAACGACGAGCTCGGAGAGCGAGGCGGGGCGCCACCCTGACCTCACCACCTATTTCAAACTGGCCGAACCGGGTGTTCACGAGGCGACCAAAGACATCGCCTTCGAAGCGCCCGAGGGGGTCTTCGGCAACCCGAACGCGGTCACCGAGTGCGCGGCGGCCGACTTCGCGCGTAACGAATGCTCCCCCAATTCGCAGGCCGGGCTGGTGACCATCGTCGCCAAGACCGACAAAGCGCCGGAAGAGATGCTCGGGACCGCGCCGCTCTACATACTCGTCCCCCAGGCGGGAGAGACGGCACGGCTCTCCTTCGTCGTCCCCACCCTGAACATTCCGATCGCCATCCCGGTCTCGGTGCGGACGTCGGATGACTACGGCCTGCGCTTCACGGTGACGGAAATCTCGCAGCTAACCCCGCTGGCCAGCGCCAAACTGACCTTTTGGGGCTTCCCGGCGGCCTCGTCGAACGACGCCTCCCGGTTTCCGAAAGGAGCCCCCGGTGCGCCGGCCGGGTGTCCCGCCGTCGAAGGCACGTCCTGTCTGGGCGGGAAAACTACGAAAGCGTCGATCCCGCTCCAGCCGCTGATCGACTACCCCTCGGTCTGCACGGGCGCCCCCCTCGCGACTGAACTGAAGGTTCGCTCCTATCAGGACCCCGGCACCTGGTCCACGGCCACCTCCGAATACGATCCGGTCACCGGCTGCGAGCACCAGGGATTCAACCCGGTGCTGACGGCGAGCCTCACCACCGAGGATGCTGATTCCGCTTCCGGCCTCAATCTGAGGTTCGACGTGCCGCAGCCGCTCGGCGAGAACCCTTCCCAGTCCGAGCTCCGAGCGGTGACGGTCACCCTTCCGCCCGGGGTGACGATCAACCCGGATGCCGCCGACGGCCAGAGCGCCTGCACCGATGCCCAGGCGAACTTCGACTCCGAAGGCCCGTCGAACTGCCCCGACAACGCCAAGGTCGGCACGATCGGCATCTACAGCCCGGCCCTCAACGGGACCCTGACCGGCTCGATGTACATCGGCGAACCGAAGCCGGGGGAGCAGTACCGGCTGGTCATGGCCGTCTCGGGCTTCGGCCTCAACGCCAAGCTCCTCGGAGTCTTCAGGCCGGACGGCGAGACCGGGCAGCTGACCGGGACCTTCGAGAACCTGCCCCAGGTCCCCTTCGAACAGTTCGACCTGCATCTGTTCGCCTCGGACCGGGGGCTGATGGCGACACCCAGCGCCTGCACGCTCTATCCGGTCGAGGCGACGTTCGTCCCCTGGAACCACCTCCTCTCTCCCCAGGGCTCCGAACGCGCCTTCAGCATCAGCTCGGGGCCGGGGGGAGCGCAGTGCCCCGGACGGGTGCGGCCCTTCCAGCCGCGGCTCGTCGCCGGCATGTCGACCGCGCTCGCCGGCGCCTTCTCGTCCTTCCACCTGAAACTGGATCGAGATGACGGTGAGCAGTACCTCAAGGACGTGGATTTCCGCATGCCTCCGGGATTTACAGGAAGTCTCCGGGGCATCCCCTACTGCTCTGACTCGGCGATCGTGTCCGCCGCCCGCAAGGCGGGCAGAAGCGAGCAGGCCGATCCCAGCTGTCCCGCGGCGAGCAGGGTCGGCACCAGCAACGTGGGCGCAGGGCCGGGCTCTCACCCCTTCCACACGGAAGGAAGCATGTACATGGCGGGCCCCTTCAAGGGTGCTCCGCTGAGCGTCGCAGTGATAACGCCGGCCGTTGCCGGCCCCTACGACTACGGCACCGTCGTGGTCCGAGAGGCGCTCTACGTCGATCCGCTCACAGCCCAGGTCTCGGCCATCTCGGACGGGATCCCGACGATCATCGGCGGTGTGCCGATCCGAATGCGTTCGATCCAGGTCAACATCGACAGGGAAAACTTCACGATCAACCCGACCAACTGCTCGCCCCTGTCGGTCGACTCGCGCGGAATCGGCGATCAGGGCTCAGTGACGGACTTCTCCTCCTACTTCCACGCCGTCAACTGCGCGACGCTGCCCTTCCGGCCGAAGTTCGCGGTCAAGCTCAGCGGCGGCAGGAAGGCGACCCGGAGAAGCAGCAACCCGACGCTCGCACTCGACCTCACGACCCAACCCGGCGAAGCGAACATCAAATCGGTGACGGTGACCCTGCCGAACTCCTTCGAGATCGACCAGCGCCATCTCGGAAACCTCTGCAGCGAGAAGGAACTCGCGGCGACCGGGTGCGCCGGGCGCCAGCAGATCGGCGAGGCGACCACCACCACGCCCCTGCTGGACCAGCCGCTCCGCGGTCCGGTCTATGCGGTCTCGGGCTCTGGTGGCCTGCCCCGGCTGGCCTTCATCCTCAAGGGCCAGGTCGACATCCGACCGCGGGCGGAAACCAAGACGGCCCGCGGCGGACGGTTGCAGACCACAGTTCCCGTCGTCCCCGACACTCCGATCGGGCACTTCCACCTGCTCGTCTACGGCGGCAAGCACGGGTACCTCGCGAACACCCGCAGCCTCTGCGGCGGCTCTCCTACGGTCCAGGTTGGGTTCGCCGGCCAGAACGGAAAGAGTCACCGGGTAGCGGCCCCGGTCAGGACCGCCTGCGGCTCCCCGAAGCGGACTGTGCGCGGCCACCGTCACTG
This sequence comes from uncultured Solirubrobacterales bacterium, assembly GCA_963795295.1. Classification (GTDB taxonomy): domain Bacteria; phylum Actinomycetota; class Thermoleophilia; order Solirubrobacterales; family 70-9; genus VRUE01. The sequence continues at coordinate 44,214 of CAWCHE010000001.1, read as the reverse complement.
AGAACTTGAGCCGGCATCCTCGGGCTTGTAGAGCCAAATCTGCCCGGTGCGCGGCCGTCGGCGGGATGACGCGGACCTCGGGCAATCTTGACAAGGGTCGTCACCCTGTGTTTGACTGCTGCTGAGCATGTACGACGGCTTACGCTGGGGAAGCGAGGCTGTCACTTGCGGTAAGGGAATCCGCGGTGAGCCGCGGTCCGGGGATTAGCAGGTCACAGGGAAGAGGCTGCAGAGAGTGAGGAGGGGACGAGTGCCGAAGGCCGATGCTTCAGGGATGCGTATTTGGCAGCTCGCCACTGCGCTCACCGTCGCCGCGACGCTCGTGCTCGTCGGCCCCGCCTCTGCCGCTCGCGCCGCGGGCCCCCCGGTCATCCTCAAGACATTCTCGGAGCGGGTCGAAGAGAACCAGGCGAACATCAAAGCCCTGGTCGACTCGAATGAAGCGCCCGTCACCTTCTATTTCGAGTACACGAGCGAGGCCGACTACCAGCAGAACGGATTCGCCGGCGCCTCCCGGGTGCCCGCGACCGGGGAAATACCGCTGGCGATCAACAGCCAGAACGCCGCGCAGCACGTCGATGGGCTCGATCCGGCGAGCGCCTACCGCTTTCGGGTCGTCGCCAAAAACGAATTCGGCCCGACGTTCGGCCCGCCGCGGCTTCTCACCACCGACGAACGCGCACCCAAATTCTCTCTTCCTGACTCGCGAGGCTGGGAGCTGGTCTCGCCGGCCGAGAAGAACGGCGGCCAGGTGGACGACCCCGAATCCGACTACGGCGGCGGCGCCTTCCAGGCGGCGGCCCAGGGCGGCGGCGTCGTCTACAGCTCGCTCGACTCGTTCGCGGGTGGCCTTGGCTCGCCGGGGGCCAGCCAGTACCTCTCGCTGCGGGGCGCCGGCGGCTGGACGACCGAGAACCTCAACGTGCAGCAGTACTCGGGCGGCTATGACACCTCGCCCGGGGCGGGAACTCCCTACCGGCTCTTCTCCGACGATCTCGGAACCGGCATCTCGACCAACGGTCGCCGCTGCCGCGGCGAAGGCAACGACTGCCCGGTCGCCAACCCTCCGCTGCCCGGCTCGGGAGCGCCGGCGGGGTACCGGAACTTCTACCTGCGCGACAACGGCGACGGGACGTTCCGTGCCGTGCTCGGGAGCGCCGACGTGGCGGGCCTGAAACTCGGGCCTGACAAGTTCGAAGTCAGCTTCGTCGCCGCGACGCCCGACCTCACTCAGATCGTCCTCTCGACCTGCGCGGCGCTGACTGCGGATGCGACGGAAGTGGCCGGCACGGAAGGCGAATGCGACCCGGCCAAAGCCAACCTCTACCTCTCCTCGGCCGCCGGGCTGAAGCTGATCAACATCCTTCCGGGCGGCTCGAAAGGCAGCCCCGGCGCCTCGATCGGCGCATCGACCGGAGCGGTCTCGGGGGACGGCTCGCGCGTCTACTTCGCAAGCTTGGGCAACGTCTACCTGCGCGAAGGGGCCGAAACCGTTCAGGTCGACCTGTCGCAGGGCGGAGGCGGCACGTTCCAGACGGCCGCCGCCGACGGCTCGATTGCCTACTTCAGCAAGGGCGGTCACCTCTACCGGTATCTCGCCGCGACCAAAGCGGCAACGGACCTGACCCCGGGCGGCGGGCTCCAGGGTGTGCTGGGCGCCACCCCCGACGGCGCGTCGGTGTACTACCAGACCGCGGCCGGCGTATTTCTCGACCACAGCGGCGCAATCACGCCGGTGTCCGCCCCCGCGGCCACCTCCAACTACCCGCCGGCGACGGGGACCGCAAGGGTCAGCGGCGATGGCCAGGTGCTCGTTTTCCTCGCCTCCGCGGATCTGACCGAATACAACTCGAACGGCAAGGCCGAGGTCTTCCGGTTCTCGACCGCGACCGGCCTCGCGTGTGTCTCGTGCGACCCGAGCGGAGAACTGCCGACCGGGCCGGCGAGGATCCCCGGGGCGGTCGCGAACGGCAGCTCCTTCAGGGCGTACAAGCCCCGGGTCCTCTCCGCCGGGGGCGATCGCGTCATCTTCGAAACGGACGATGCGCTGGTCACGCTGGACACCAATCTCCACGCCGACGTCTACCAGTGGGAGGCCGATGGAATCGGAGGCTGCGCCGAGCCCCTCGGTTGTTTGAACCTGATCTCGAGTGGAGACGAATCGTCCGCCACCTTCCTCGACGCCTCGGCTGACGGCGCCGATGTCTTCTTCAACTCCGATGGCTCGCTGGTTCCGGACGATCACGGTTCGACCGATACCTACGACGCCAGGGTCGGCGGCGGCTTTCCCGTCCCCGAACCCCCTATCGCTTGCAGCGGCGACTCCTGTCAGGCGCTGCCGCCGGAACCCGAAGACCCGAAACCGGGGACGATCCTCGATGGCCTCGGCAATGAGCCGCTGCGCGCCGCGCCGAAGCCGAAGAAAAGGAAGAAGAAGCATCACTCCAGGGCCAAGAAGAGAAACCACAGAGGAAGCGCGAAGCGGGGGGCCTCGAAGTGAGCGCGCTCGCCCCGACCCGGCGCTGGTCTGTGCTGGCGGTCGCCGCGATCGCTCTCGCCCTGGCTCCCGCCGCGGCTCAGGCCGATTTCGGCTTCCTCCCCGGCGATGCGGGTTTCAAGATCACCGCGACCGGCGAAGGCGGAAAAGGGGTCGACCGGCAGGCCGGTTCCCACCCCAACTCGTTGGTCGTGGAACTCAACTTCAACCAGGGCCCGGAATCCCCCGGCCAGCCGGGAGTTCCCTTCACCGATGGCGATCTCCGTGAGCTCCACCTCGACATGGCGCCGGGCCTGATCGAAAACCCCTCGGCGGTCCCCCAGTGCTCTCCGACCGCCTTCCGGACCCCACGCGAATCCCCGTTCGGAGAAACCCTCTCGGGCGAGAGCTGCCCGGGCAGGACCCAGGTCGGCACCGTCGCCGTGCATTCCTCGCTCGGCGGCGGCGAAACCAGGACCTTCGGTGTCTTCAACCTCACTCCGACCCCGGGGGTTCCCTCGCGCATCGGCTTCAGCCCCTACGGGGACCCGATCACGCTCTCGCCACACGTACGTGAAACCGGAAGCGAATACGGGCTCACCCTCGACCTCCACAACTTCCCCCAGCAGCTCAACGTGCTCGGAGTGCGGGTGGAGATCTGGGGCACGCCATGGAGCGTCGCCCACGACGGCGAACGGGGCAACTGCCTGAACGAGGTGGAGCCCTCGTTCTCCGAAGCGAAGTGCTCGATCGGGCCTGCTTCCGAAAACGAACACCTGGCCCTGCTGACCCTGCCGACCTCCTGCGCCGGCCCGCTGACCTTCCACGTCAGCGCCAGCTCATGGCAGCAGCCGGACACCACCGTGCGCTCCACCTACGAAAGCGCGCCCCTCGAGGAATGCGACCAGATCCGCTTCAGGCCCCTGCCGCTGGCTCGCATCAACACCGCCCGCGCCGGGTCGCCCTCCGGTCTCGACTTCAACATCGAAGGGGACGTCGACGGCTTGCTCGATCCTCATGAGCAGGCTTCCTCCCAGGCCAAAAAGGCGATCCTGGCCCTGCCCGAGGGGATGACGATCAACCCCTCCGTGGGCGCCGGCCTCGGTTCCTGCACGCCCGCCCAGTACGCGGCGGAGACGATCTCCTCACCGCCCGGGGCCGGCTGCCCCGGGGCGTCGAAGATCGGCGAGCTGACCGTGAAAACGCCGCTCTTCAAAGGCGAAATCGAAGGCGGCCTGTACCTCGCTCAGCCCAACGACCCGGAAAGCCCGGGCGCCGAGAACCCGTTCAACACCCTGCTCGCGCTCTACCTCGTCGCCAAGGACCCCGATCGCGGCGTGCTGGTGCGGCTCGCGGGCAAGGTCATCCCCAACCCGGTTACCGGCCAGCTCGTGACCACGTTCGACGGGCTGCCGCAGCTGCCCTATTCCAGCTTCAACGTCCATTTTCGCGACGGGCAGCGGACGCCGCTGGCGACCCCCGCGACCTGCGGCTCCTACTCCAGTGAGGTCCGGCTCTCGCCCTGGCTCGAACCTGCTTCCCAGGCGGTCTTCCCGTCGGCGATGGAACTCGAGGCCGGCATCGGCGGTGGGCCCTGCCCGACCGGGATCCCGCCGTTCCACCCCAAGTCGACCGCCGGCACCATGAATCGCAGCGCCGGCGCCTACACCCCCTATTACCTGCACATCACCCGCACCGACGCCGAGCAGGAGATCACCTCCTACACGGCGACGCTGCCGCCGGGCCTGCTCGGAAAACTCCGCGGCCTTCCGTATTGCCCGGAGTCGGCGATCGAGGAAGCGAAGCGCAACTCGGGCTTCGGCGAGCTTCGCAACCCCTCCTGCCCGGCGGCCTCGTCGATCGGGCACACCGTCTCGGGCTACGGCCTCAGCTCGGTCCTCGCCTACGCCCCCGGCGGTCTCTACCTGGCCGGCCCCTACCACGGCGCGCCGCTCTCGATCGTCGCGGTCGACTCCGCGACGGTCGGCCCATTTGACCTCGGAGTGATCGTCGTCCGCTCGGCGATCAGGATCGACCCGCGCACGGCACAGGTCGTGATCGACTCAGTCGGCTCGGACCCGATCCCCCACATCGTCGGCGGCATCCCCCTGCACCTGCGCGACATCAGGGTCTACATAGACCGCCCGCACTTCACCCTCAACCCGACCAGCTGCAAGCGCTACATCGCCGCGGCGTCGCTGACCGGGTCGGGTGCGAGCTTTGCCTCCCCGGATGACGACTCGACGGCCTCGGCCGGCACCCCATTCCAGGTATCGAACTGCTCGGCGCTCGACTTCGTGCCGCGCTTCAACCTCTTCCTCACCGGCGGCACCCACCGTGGCGACTTCCCTGCCCTCAAAGCGGTGGTGAAGCCGCGGCCCGGACACGCGAACATCAGCAAGGCCGTCGTGACGATGCCGCCGAGCGTCTTCCTCGCCCAGGAACACATCGGCACGATCTGCACCCGCGTCCAGTTCAACGCCAAGAAATGCCCGGAAGCCTCGCTCTACGGCCACGCCAAGGCGATCACCCCGCTGCTCGGCCAGCCGCTGGAAGGCCCCGTGTACCTGCGCTCCTCCGACAACACCCTGCCCGACGTGGTCGCCGACCTCTCCGGCGCCGGGGTCAGAATCGAAGTCGACGGCAGGATCGACAATGCCGGCTCGCGGATGAGGGCGACCTTCGAAGGCCTTCCCGACGCCCCGGTGACGTCGTTCACCATGAACCTCAAGGGCGGGAAGAAGGGGCTCCTCGTCGTCTCCGACGATCTCTGCACAGCGAAAGCCCATGCCGAAGCCCAGATGATCGGGCAGAACAACCACCTGCTCGTGCTGCGGCCGCGGCCCCAGTCCCGTTGCACGCGAGCGGAGACGAAGGAAGCAGAAGAAGGGAGGGTCCGATGAGAACACGGCTCTTCTCCCTCCTGGCGTTCTGTCTTCTGGCGCTGCCGTCGCAGGCGCTCGCCGACACTCACCCGTTCCTGGGCACGCAGGCGAATGGCTTCGACGACGTCTGCGGGGTGGCCGCCGAAAACAACGGGACCGTCTACGTCTCCGACTACAACAGCAGGCGGGTCTCTGTCTTCGCGAACGGCGCCTTCCAGTACTCGATTCCCAGTGCGAAACCCGAAAACTCCCCCTGCGACCTGGCGACCGATTCGGAAGCGCGCCTCTACGGGAACTACCTCCACCAGGGCGTGGTCGAACTGTTCGGCGCGACGACGATCGATCCCGCTCGCTCGACCGGGATCTCCGTCAACCCGCTCAACGACCGTCTGTACGTCGCCCACCGCACCCACGTCTCCGTCTACGAACCGGACGGCTCCGCGGTCCCGTTGACGATCGGCTCGGGGAGTCTGGGGGACGCATATGGGATAGCCGTCTCGAGCGCCGCCGGCACCGAAGGCTATGTGTACGTGGGCGACGCCGCCGACAACACGATCAAGGTCTTCAACCCGGCGAGCGACCCGCTCAACCCGATCCAGGTGATCGACGGGGCGAGCGATCCGCAGGGTGGGTTCAACGACCTCACCGACACCGACATCGCGATCGACCAGGTCGACGGCCACGTCTACGTCGTCGACAACCTCCAGCCCCATCAGGAGAAGCCTGCCGCCGCTCTCGATGAGTTCGATTCCGGGGGTGCCTACGTCAGCCAGATCACCCACTGGATCGAAGAACTCCCGCCTCCGTCGGGGAGCCAGGCGCCGCCCTTCTTCTTCAATCGCTCCCTCGTTCATGGAGCGCCTTCGAGCGTGGCCGTCGACGCGGCCGGCAAGATCTACGTCGGCTCAGGCAACGAGGACGACTCCTTTGTCTATGGCTTCGGGCCCACCACCGTGGCGCTGTCGCAGGTGCGGGTGACCAAGGCCGGAACGGGCTCCGGCACCGTCCGGAGCCAGCTCAACCTGCTCTCGAAACCACTGCCCCCGGTGCCGCCGTCCACAACCCCGCCGGTGCCCGACTCCAGCCCCTTCTCCGGCATCGATTGCGGCCTGGTCTGCACCGCCGAGTACGTGCTCCCGGCCCTCAACAAAGCGGGGGAAGTCGCGAACCCCCAGCCCACCTTCGTGGCGACGCCCGCCTCCCACACGCGGTTCACGGGCTGGTCGGGTGACTGCTCCGGAAAAGGCGTCTGCAGCCCGACCCTGGGCGGCGTGGTGGAAGTGACCGCGAACTTCGAAGCGGTCCCCCAGCAGATGATCACGGTCACCAAACTCGGGTCGGGTGCAGGCCTGGTGTCGAGCTCGCCGGTCGGTGTCGATTGCGGTCCCACCTGCACCTCCGGCTTCGACGCCGGCACGGAACTCACCCTGACCGCCGAGGAATCGCCGGGCTCGACCTTCAGCGGCTGGTCCGGCGCCTGTTCCGCCGCCGCCGCCATCTGCCATGTCACCCTCGACGAAGCTCGGAACGTCTCGGCGACCTTCACGCCGATCCCGCCGCCGACATCGGCCGATCCCGCCACCAAGCCGCGCCGGCTCGCGATCACGGTGGGGGGGACGGGCTCCGGGACGATCGTCAGCAAGCCGGCCGGAATCGAATGCGGCACTCCCTGCTCGGCGGTCTACCCACCCGGCACCGTGATCTCTCTGAGCGCCACCGCGGACTCCGAATCGCACTTCAGCGGCTGGAGCGGGTGCGACAGCGTCGTCGGTAACCACTGCACGGTCACGCTCGGCAGCTCCAAGATCCTCTCCGCGGGCTTCGACGAAGGCGCGACCGTGAAGCTCGGGAGCTTCCTGCACAAGGGCGGCTCCGGATCCCTGCCCGTCACGGTCGTGGGCCCCGGCTCCCTGAAGGTCTCGGGCCAGAACCTCTCGCCCTCGACGACGAAGGTCACGAAGGCCGGCTCGGTCAGCCTTGCGGTGGAGCTGAGCAAGGCCGGTTCGAAGGCCCTCGCGAAGTCAAAGGGCAGCCTCAGGGTGAAGATCACCGTCACCTTCACGCCGAGCGGGGGAGGGGACTCCGTCGCGCAGCGCAAGACCATCGTCTTCAAGAAGGGGAGCAGGAAATCATGAGAAGGACACTCGTCATCGCCGTCGCGGTTCTCTGCCTCGGGCTGGTCTCGTTGAGCCAAGCCGAGATCACCCAGAAGGGCAACCTGCGCCTGACCTTCGACGGGCAGATCACGCCCGACAAGCTGCCTCGCAAGGGAACCGCCCCGGTCAAGGTCGACGTCTCGGTCAAAATCGCGCCGGTCAGCGCCGCCAAGCCGGCGCCCCAGCTGACCTCGCTGAAGATCCAGATCAACCGCTATGGCCTGCTCGACGCGACCGGCCTGCCGATCTGCGAAGTCGACGACATCCAGCCCTCGACCACCGAAAAGGGCCTCCAGGCATGTCGTCAATCGCTTGTCGGCCAGGGCTCCTTCTCGGCCAAAGTCCTCGCCTCCGACGAAGCTCCCTTCCCCTCCGACGGCAAGGTCTACGCCTTCTACGGGAAATACAAGGGGAAGCCGGCGATCCTCGCCCACGTCTACGGCACCGAGCCCGTGCCCACCTCGTTCATCCTGCCGTTCACGATCAGCCGCGGCAAGGGCACCTACGGAACCACCCTCTCGGCCCCGGTGCCCAGGGTCGGCGCCGGTTCGGCATACGTGACCGGGATCAGCCTGACGCTCTTCCGTCAGTACTCCTACCACGGCGAACAGCGCAGCTTCGCCAGCGCGACCTGCCCGGCTCCGAAGGGGATTTCGGTCGCCACCTTCGCCTTCGCCAAAGCCAGCTTCGGCTTCAAAGGCCAGCCGGCGTTCAACCCCGATCCCCTCACGCGCAGCTGTAAGGCGCGCGGATAGCAATGAAGCGCCTGCTGGCCACACTCTCTCTCGCCGTCGCCGCGGCAGCCGTCGCCGCCGCCCCGGCCAGCGCCGCGACCTCGGCCAAAATGGGAGAACTCACAAATGCCTCCTACACCTCGGTCCATGCCGCCGGCCTGGTCCATGCCGAGGTCTCCTTCACGGGCTGGTCGTTTCAGTACTCGACCGACGACGCCACCTGGGAACCCGGCCCGGGTGGCTTTTTCTTCTCCCCGCTCACCGCGCCGGTCCAAGCCGATATCACCGGCCTCAAACCGAGCACCAAATACTTCGTGCACCTGGTCGCTGGCGGCGCCGAATCGCCAGGCCCGGACCCGGAATTCACCACCCTCCCGGTATCGCCGCCGGCAGTCGTCTCGGTCGACAACGCCTCCGAAATCGAATACACGACCGTCAGGCTGAGCGGCGAAGTCAGCCGCCCGGAAAACCCGGACACGGCCTTCGACGCCAACTGCAATTTCGAATACGTCACCGACGAACAATTCGGCCTGACCGAATTCGAAGGTGCCCCGACGGCCGGGTGCACGCCGGAAAACCCGGTCCAGAAAGCCGGCGCCTCGAAAGTCGGCGTCGTGGTCGGCGGCCTCACTCCCGCGACCAAATACCACCTGCGCCTCAAGGTCTCCAACGCCGGCGGCAGCGACGCAAAAGTGGCGGCCTCGACGTTCACCACGCAGGGCCCGATTCCGGCGCCCACCGTCGCCACGATCGACAACGCCTCCGATGTCGAATACACGACCGCCAAACTGAGCGGCGAAGTCTCCCGCCCGGCGGGCACCGACCCGGAACTCGACGCCAACTGCAATTTCGAATACGTCACCGACGAACAATTCGGCCTGACCGAATTCGAAGGTGCCCCGACGGCCGAATGCACGCCGGAAAACCCTGTCAAGAAAGCCGGGCCCTCGAAAGTCGGTGCCGTGCTCGGCGGCCTCACTCCCGCCACCAAATACCACCTGCGCCTCAAGGTCTCCAACGCCGGCGGCAGCGACGCCAAAGTGGCCGCCTCGACGTTTGTGACGCTCGGGCCGGTCCCGGCCCCGACGGTGATCTCGGTCGGCGGTGTCACCGGCATCGGCTACTCGGTCGCCGGCCTATCGGGAGAAGTGCAGCGCCCGGCCGGCACCGATCCCACCCTGGACGCCGCCTGCACCTTCGAATACATCGCTGATGATCAGTACGGCGATCACAACGAGCTCAACAAACTACGAATCGTCGCGACCGGCGGGACCTTCACGATCTACACGCAGAACTCGGTCGAAAGTGGTCCGATCGCCTTCAACGCATCGGCGGCGACGGTGCAGTCCGCGATCGAAGGCTTCCCCGAAATCGGCGCCGGCAACGTCTCGGTGACCGGAGGGCCCGGAGACGCGACCGGTTCGCACCGTTACCTGATCGAATTCGTAGGGGCGCTTGCCACCAAAAACGTGCTCGATATGGCGCCGAACGGGGGCGGCCTGACCGGGGCAACGATCGAAGCACCCTACGAAACCGTCACCCAGGGCCACAAAGAAGGCTTCGAAGGCGCCGGACAGACGCCGTGCGCACCCGAAGGAACGATCCAGAAACCGGGGACGTCGAAAGTCACCGCCGCCGTCGCCGGGCTTCGCGCCGGGACCGAATACCACTGGCGCCTGGTCGCCTCCAACGGGGGTGGCACCGATGCGAAAGTTGGCGCCAACTTCACGACGAACGGCCCGCTGCCGCTGCCCTCCGCGACGATCGAAGCCGTCACGCAGATCACCGGCACGACCGCCCACGTGGACGCGACCGTGGACCCGAACGGCACCGAGTTCGCCTTCGGAGGCGAATTCAACCTCGGGTGCGTCCCAGCCTGCTCGACCTCCGGGGGGATCTTCAACTACGACGAAATCGAAGTCAAACACATCTCCGTGCCGATCACCGGCCTGGAACCGAACACAGACTACGAAGTGGTCCTGACCGCCTATCAGTACTCGACCGGCAGATCCGTGGTGGACAAAGAGCCCTTCAAAACGACCTTCGCGCCGGCTGCGGTTCAGGCCGGCACGGCCACTGAAGTGACGAAACACTCAGCGACCCTGCCGGGCAGGATCAACCCGCGCAACTCTCCGGCGACCTATCAGTTCGAGTGGGGGCTCGACCGGAGCTACGGAAACTCGGCTCCGATCCCACCCGCGTCTCTCGGCAAAGTCGACAACTTCTTCCACCCGGTCTCGCAGGAAATCACCGGGCTGCAGGAAGGGACTGTCTACCACTACCGGGTCTCGGCGACCAACACCGACTCGGGGGCTGTCAGCCACAGCGAAGACAGGATTTTCAGGACCCCCCCGGAGACGAGCTGCGCGAACGAACAGGTGCGAATCGAAACCAGTTCGCTGGCCCTTCCCGAATGCCGGGCCTACGAGATGGTCACACCGATCAAGAAGAGCGGCAACGACGCCGGCTTCCCGGAAGCCACCGGCATGGGGGGCTTCTCGGTGTCCTCGACTGATGGCGGTGCGCTCGTCTACCACACCCGTGGCACCCTGGAAGGGAAAGCGAAATCGGGGCTGCAGACATACTCGATGTCTCGCCGCGGTCCGAAAGGCTGGGCTACGGAAGGCGCAATTCCACGCGGCGACATCCCGGACATCAACGCGATCACCTACTACCCCAGGGGCATGCTCTTCTCCTCCGACCTGACCAGGGTCTTCTGGTCTGCGAATTTCGGCTGGACCAAAGAAGTCCCCTTTTGCTCGAACCTATTCGCACCGAGTGGCGCCTACAGGGGGCGTCTCAGCGAAGAAGAACCGGTCGAATGGATCACCAAGCCTGTGTTGGCGGAACCACAGCCGCCGCTTCCCTGCCCAGGGGTGCAGATGCCGATCACGCTGGGCGGCTCGCCGGACATCGAACGGGTCTATTTCTGGTACCAGCAGACGCTGCTGCCCGGCGATGAGAATCGGATCCCCGGAAGCTGGGGCCTCTACGAATACGACGGCGACGAACTGCGGCACGCCGACACGCTGCCCGACGGCGAACAGCCCGAAGGCGGCGCCACGCCGGCAAATATCAGGCCGGGTCCATTCGATCGCGAAGCGGAAGCCGAGTCCCCCGATACGAACCGGGGAATGATCTCCGCGGACGGGCGCACGCTCTACTTCCTCAGCCCTGACCCGCGCTCCGGGCTCGGGCCCTCCGAGCTCTATGTGCGCCACGACGGCAAATCGACGCTGGTCACCCGCACCGAAGACGGCAAACCGGCGCCGTCCGGCGCATCGGGGACCGCCACGGGGTTCTACGGCGAAGGCTCCCAGTACGTGTTCGGCTCCCCCGACGGCACCACGGCCATCTTCCAGTCCCAGGACGCGCTGACGGCAAACGCCCCGAAAGACTCGTCGATGAAGGCCTACCGCTACGACCGCGTCGCGAACACGATCACCTATCTGCCCGAAGTCGGCGGCGGCACCGTGTTCGCCTCCTCCGATGACGGCGGCCGGTTCATGTTCGAGCGAGGCAACCTTCGCCTCTGGGATCACGGAACTCTGAAGACCGTCGCCGACAGCGGAGACAGAGTGAGCCCGGCCCGCGCGAGCGCGACCGGCTCGGTCTTCGTCTTCCAGGCCAGGGACGTCCAGGGCTTCAACAGCGGCAACAACCTCCAGATCTATCGCTACGACGTCGAAGGGGAACAGCTCGGCTGCGTCTCCTGCCCGCCCGAGAACGTCTTCCCCGCCGGGGACTCGAGCCTTGGCCCGATTGCCAGCGGCATCAACCCGACCTACGTGATGTCACCGGAAGGCAACCGCATCTTCTTCATGACTCCGACCGCGCTCTCGCCGAAAGACGTCAACGGCGTCGGCGACGTGTACATGTGGACCCCCGGCGGCCCGCAGCTGATCAGCGGCGGCCGCGACCCGCACCTGTCGATGATTCTCGCGAGCGACGAAAGTGGCGACAACGTCTTTTTCTCGACCAAAGAAGGCATTGCCCCGCTCGACAACGACGGCCTCTACGACATCTACGACGCCCGGGTGGATGGTGGCTTCAAACAGGCGCCGGCGCTGATCCCGTGCAGCGGTGTCGACCTCTGCCACGGCGCCCCTCAGGAACCTCCCACCGAGTCGGGAGGGGGCAGCAAACAGTTCGAAATCCCGCCCACCCCCAAGTTCACGGCGGTGCCAGGAGACGTCGTCCGCGGCAAGCTCAGGGTGAAGATCACCGCGCCGATCGCGGCGACCGTGACCGCCAGCGGCAAGGGCCTGCGGATGACCCAGCACACCAACCCGAAACCCGCCGGCTACAAGCTCTCGATCCCGCTCAAGCCGGGGGCGCTGAAAACCCTGCGGGAGGACCACAAGGTGGACGTCAAGGTCCACCTCCATTACTCACCGGTGACCGGGACACCCTCGTCCGCCGACCTGACGCTGACCCTGAGGGAATAGGTGCCGACCATGACCAAGACACAGACAACGGGCCTCGAGCGTCGCCTCCCGATCGGGCGCGCCCTGCTGGCGACGGCGCTCGCCGCGCTCTTCGCGCTGGCGATCTGCGGCCCGGCGCAGGCGGATGAAGAATTCGGGATCGCCCCGGAAACCTTCACGACCCACCTGTCCACGACCCAGGCTGGTGGCCACCCGGATGTGCGGACGACGTTCCAGATCAACCTCACTCCGAGCCAGACGCCCGTCGGCAGCGCGCCCAAGGACTTCCAGATAATCCTCCCGAAAGGGATCATCGGCGCCCCGACCTCGGTGCCTACCTGCCCGATTGCGAAAGCGATTCTCTTCTACGAACCGTGCCCGCGCGAAAGCATGATCGGCCGGGTCACCGTGATCGTCGCGCTCGGCCCCATCGCGATTCCCTTCAAAGAGCCGGTATACAGCGTCAACCCATATCCCGGAGAGCCGGCCGCGTTCGCCTTCAACGCCCTCTTCCCGGTCCGGATCGACACCTTCGTGCGGCCCGACGGCGACTACGGGCTCGATGTCACCGGTAAGAACCTGACCCAGGCGGCGACCCTGTACTCCAGCGACCTCACCCTCTGGGGCGTGCCCGCGGACCACAGCGGCCCGGGGCCCGAATCGGTCGGCGAAGGCCTCTCGATCGGCGGCCCCAACCCGAACGCCGCGCGGATCCCGTTCCTGAGCAACCCGACCGAGTGCTCGGGCAAACCTCTGGTCTCGAGGATCGACATCCAGCCCTGGTACGACCCGACCTTCAACGCCTCCGCCGAATACACGATGGGCGAAATCACCGGATGCAACCAGGTCGGCTTCTCCCCGACCTTTGAAGCGAGCCCGACGACAAACCTGGCGGGCGCCCCTTCGGGACTCGACTTCGCCCTCCACATCCCTCAGCACAACACGATCACCGGCAGCAACGAGGTCCAGGTGGTGACCGTGCGCGCCAGCGAAGGCCAGTTCCAGGTTGGCGCCGGAGGGGAATTCAGCCCCGACCTGCCGTTCTATGCGCAGGCCGCCGAAGTTCAGACCGCGCTGGAAAACCTGAAAGGCATCGGAGCCGGGAACGTCAGCGTCGCGGGTGGCCCCGGAGACGGGATCGGCTCGAATCCGTACGTGCTCTCCTACCAGGGCGAACTCGGCTATTCCGACGTCGACCAGGTCGAAGCCAGGAGCGGCACCCAGCCGTTGAGAATCGCGATCGCGAACGGGACCCGGCCGGGCCTGGCCGAAACCTCGACCGGTGTCCCCGGCAACCCGGCCGGCTCGACTACCGAAGAAAGCGCCACGGCCCACCTGCGCGACGCCCTGATCGAGCTGCCGGAAGGGATGACGCTCAACCCCCCCGCGGCCGACGGCCTCGGGTCGTGCTCGCTGGCCGAGGTCGGGATGACGGCCTCAGGTCGCCCGCTCGGGACCCCGGTGACCTGCCCCGACCAGTCGAAGCTCGGGGTCGTGAAGGTGGTTTCCCCGGTGCTCGAAAACCCGTTGCCAGGCACCCTCTACCTCGCCACTCAGGGCGAAAACCCCTTCGGGAGCCGGTTCGCGATCTACCTGGTGGTCTCAGATCCGGTCAGCGGCCTGCTGGTCAAGATCCCCGGTCAGATCGAACCCGATCCGAACACCGGCAGGATCACGTTCAGCTTCCGGAACAGCCCCCAGCTGCCGATCGAAGACCTCAGCATCGAACTCTTCGCGGGCCCGCGGGCGCCGCTGAAGACTCCGGACGGCTGCGGCCGCCACGTCAGTGAGGGCCTGCTCACCCCGTGGACCTCTCCTGCCGGAAGCACCGCCGAAATCGAAAGCTCCTTCCGGCTCACGGCCGCTCCTGACGGCGGCGCCTGCCGGCCGGAGGGTGCGGCGGCCCCCAACACCCCGACCTTCTCGGCGGGGACGATCAGCCCGACCGTCAAGACCTTCACTCCCTTCTTCCTGAAGCTGACCAGGGCCGACGGCACCCAGCAGCTGAAGAGCGTCGACACCACGCTGCCCCAGGGCCTGCTCGCGAAGCTGGCCGGGGTCTCGATCTGCTCCGACGGTGCGCTCGCTGCCGCGCCCGGAAGGACCGGCAAGGCGGAGCAGGCCTCGCCGAGCTGCCCGGCCAACTCGCAGGTCGGCACGGTCGACATCGGCATCGGCGCCGGTTCCACGCCCCTGCACGTTCCCGGCAAGGTCTACCTGGCCGGGCCCTACAAGGGCGCCCCGGCGTCGCTGGCGATCGTCACCCCCGCCGTGACCGGCCCATTCGACCTCGGCAACGTCGTCGTCAGGTCCGCGCTCCAGATCGACGCCACGACGACTCAGGTCCACGTCATCAGCGACCCGATCCCGACGATCGTCGCGGGGGTCCCGCTCAACCTCCGCTCGATTTCCCTCGAAGTCGACCGCCCGAGCTTCACCCTCAATCCGACCAGCTGTAACCCGGCGTCGGTGCTGGGCGGGATCACCTCCGTCTTCGACCAGGCCGTCTCCTTCGCGTCGTCCTTTCAGGTCGGCGACTGCCCGGTGCTCAAATTCAAGCCCTCGCTGAAGCTGGCGCTCAAGGGCTCGGTCAAGCGTCTCGCTCACCCGAGCCTCTCGGCGACCCTGACGGCACGGCCCGACGACGCCAACATCGCCTCCGCCCAGGTGAAGCTGCCGAGGGCGGCGTTCCTCGACCAGAGCCACATTGGCGACGTCTGCACCCGGACGCAATTCGCAGCTCGCGCCTGCCCTCCTGACTCGATCTACGGCTTCACCAGCGCCACGACGCCGCTGGTCGATTACTCGGTCTCGGGGCCGGTGTACCTGCGAACCAACCCTGCCCACAAGCTGCCCGACCTCGTCGCGGTCCTCCAGGGTCCGGCGACCCAGCCGATCGAAATCGAGCTGGCCGGCAAAACCGACGCCGTCAAGGGCGCCCTGCGGAACAGCTTCGAATTCGTCCCGGATGTCCCGGTCTCGAAATTCAACCTCACCCTCTTCGGCGGTAAGAAGGGCCTGATTCAGATGAGCGAAGGCTTTTGCGCCCGCCCGGACGCGGAAGCCGTCTTCACCGCCCACAACGGAAATGCCTTCATCTCCACCCCTGAAGTCGCCGCGAAGTGCGGGAAGAAGAGCAAGAAGAAGCGCAAGCGCAGGAAGTAACGCGCACCTCGATAGTTTCCTGGAGGACGCGATGCCGGACACCACCTGCCACATGTCGATCTCGCTCGACGGATTCGTCGCCGGCCCGGACCAGAGCCGGGAGAATCCGCTCGGGAAGCGCGGCAGGGAGGTCCATGGCTGGCACCTCGGCGACGAGCGCGCGAACGACGCCGACGCGACGGCAGAGGGCTGGCTCATGCGACCGCGCGGGGCCTACGTCATGGGCCGCAATATGTTCGGGCCGATTCGCGGCGAGTGGGATCAGGACTGGGATGGATGGTGGGGCTCCGAGCCGCCCTACCACGCGCCGGTCTTCGTGCTCACCCACCACGCCCGCGAGCCGATCGAGATGGAGGGCGGCACCAGCTTCCACTTCGTCACCCAGGGCTTCGAGGCCGCCTACGCCCAGGCCCGTGAGGCGGCCGGCGAGGGTGGCATCGACATCGCGGGCGGCGCCTCGACCGTCCGTCAGGCGCTCGCCGCCGGAGTGATCGACGAACTCACCCTCGACGTGGCCCCCGTCCTGTTCGGGTCCGGCGAGCGGCTGTTCGACGGAGTCGAGTCCTTCGGGTTCGAGCCGGTCGAGGTTCTCCACTCCCCGCTCGCCACGCACATCCGTTACCTGCGGGCGGGGCTCTAACATCCGGCTTCTATAAGCCAAATCTGCCCGGATAGCTCAGTTGGTAGAGCACTTCCATGGTAAGGAAGGGGTCGTCGGTTCGAGTCCGATTCCGGGCTTGCGACGCAGGCGCCCTCGACGACTCAGCGCTCCGACCGGTCGTCGAGCGCACCGCCGAGCAGGCGAATCGACCGACGGCTAGAACGGTTTGAGGAGGATGCGCCCGTTTGCACTCGCCCTCCTGCTCCTCCTCGTGCCCGGCACCGCCGGCGCGCAGGAGGTCCGATTTCGGGGCGAGGAGACCCAGGTTCCCGCATCGTGGCCGGTTTACAGGCTCGCCGAGCACCCGCGGATGTGCGTGCGGATGGACCGTGAAGTCGTCTACCTGGGCCGGCCGTCGCCGCACCAGCGCTGTCCCGCGCACGCCGCCGGCCGCCGTCGCGCGATCCTGATCGACGGGAGGGAGGGGCCATCGGCGCGATCCTCGACGGAGGGCCCTCCCGTGAGGCTCGCGGCCGCGAGCCAGTACACCGGGCTGGGGTTCGACGCATGCACGGCTCCTTTGAAAAGTGCGATGTCCGCCTGGGGAAGCTCGCCCTATCGGGCGATAGGGGTCTACATCGGAGGGCTCAACCGCGGCTGCTCGCAGCCGAACCTGACCTCCTCCTGGGTGCGCGAACAGGTTGCCGCGGGTTGGAACCTGATCCCCACCTACGTCGGATTGCAGTCGCCGACCAGCAGCTGCAGCTCCTGTGCGAGATTGAGCCCTGGCTCCGCGGCCGTTCAGGGCGCGGACGCGGCGAGCGACGCGATTGCTGACGCGCAGGCGGTCGGCATCGGATCCGGCAGCCCGATCTATTTCGACATGGAGAGCTACCTGCGCACCTCCAGCGCGACCGGCTCCACCCTCACCTTCCTCGCCGCTTGGACGGAAGCTCTGCACGCGGCGGGGTACGGATCCGGGGTCTACAGCAGCAGCGCCTCGGGCATCGCCGACCTCGCCTCGAAGTGGGGAACCTCCTACCCGGTCCCGGACGACCTCTGGATCGCCGACTGGAATGGCGCGAGGAGCACCGACGACCCCTACGTTGCCGACACGGCTTGGAGTCCGAATCGGAGGATCCATCAATACCGCGGCGGGCACGACGAGACCTACGGCGGGGTGACGATCAATATCGACAGCGACTACGTCGACGGAGCCACGACCGGCTCGGCCGCGACAACCCCCACCTCCACCACGCCGCGGGGCCGGCTCGAATCGGCGGGGTCGCCCTCGCCGGGTCAGGTGAGGCTGACCGGTTGGGCTTACGACCCGAGTCTGCCGACCGAACCAACCGCGATCCACGTTTACCTCGGCGGGCCCGAGGGGGCGCCGGGAGCGCGGCTCTACGACCTCGGCGCGGTCGCCGCCCTTCCGCGTCCCGACATCGGGACGGTACATCGCGCAGCCGGCCCCAATCACGGGTTCGACGTCAGCTTTCCGGTCGTCGGTTCGCGACGAAACAGGGTCTGCGCCTACGTGGTCGCCGCGGCCGAGGAAGAGAGCAAGCTGCTCGGCTGTCGCACGGTCGGCATTCCGGTGCCCCTCCGCATTTCCCGTCTGCGCACGGGGCGCAATGGGCTGCGGCTGAGAGTCGACTGCGAGTGGCCGGCGGGCGTCGAATGCCCCGGCCAGATTCGGCTGCGCACGAGGATGGCGACGAGACGAGGCCGAGCGCGCCTGGTCACGGTCGGCATCGCCCGCCGTCGGTTCGCCCTTGTCGGCGGTGCCTCTCACCGGTTCGTGGTGCCACTCAACTCCCGCGGCCGCGGGCTGGCCAGGCTGCGCGGGACGATGCGCGCGCAGTTGATCGTCGCCATTCCCGGCGGCCGCCTAACCCACTCGGTGACTCTGCGCTGAGTGGCTCAGGTTCAAACTGTCCCAATCGAGGCGGGGGAGGGAGGTGGCTTCGCGATCGAGTGATGGGAACTCCGAAGGTCGGCGTCCGGCTTCTTCGGTCTGTTGGGTACCGCCCTTGACAGCGGCCCCCGGCCCCGTCTAAGCTTCGCCGGCCCGCCGGGTGCGGGTAGGGAATATTCAAGAAGGACATTCAGCGACGGCCAGCGGCTCAGGGTCTCCGGAGCAGGGATGGAGATGGGGGAAGCCGTGAGAACCAGGGAAGGGACCAAGGGAGCGGATTGAAGCGCCACGCGAAGGCATCGTTCGCGGGATTTACTCGGGCCGCTGGCTCCAGCCGCGGCCTCTTCCTCTTCCCATCGGGTCGCCTGTCGGTCGCTCGCTTTCTGCCGATCGCCGTCATCGCCCTTGTCGTCGGCTGCTTCCTCGCGATCGGCGCCGGCTCCGCCTCGGCGGATACGCCCAAACCGACGATCACCTTCGAAGGCGTCACACCCGGCTACACGAGCGCCCACGTCAAATTCACCCTCGGGACCTCCGCATACACGCTGCTCTACGACGTGCAGTACACGACAAACCTCAGCTCGGAAGTCGAAGGAAGCGAATGGCGGGACGGTGGCGGCGGCGACTTTGGCGGCGGCGAACAGACATATCCGTTCGAAAAAGTCCTGAACGGGAGCAACTCTTACACGATCAACGAAATCATCCCCCACCTCAATCCGGGGACCAAATACCAGTATCGGGTCTACGTCTTGGTCTACGGCGAAACCGACTACGAAGGAGAATTCCTATATCCGGAGGCCCCCGAACCCGGCCCCTTCTTCGAAACCAAATCCGTCGCCAAGCCGGCGGTCGTGTTCAACTCGATTTCCGAAGTCACATTGGACGGCGCCCAATTCAATGGAACCGTCAACACCAGCTACCCGGGTGGCCTCGATGCCGAAGGCGACGCTGCCTACAAGACAGAATGGAAATACGTCTGCCGGCCGCAATGCCCTGACCTTCCCAGCACGGTGGTCGAAGCGGGTGAACCGACGCAGCCGGCCTCGGTGGAAGCGGTCCGGCTCGAAGCAAACACCTTCTACGAAGTCTCGCTCGAAGCGACCAATGCCGCGGGGACGACCACCATCACGAAATCGTTCCAGACACCGTTGATCGCACCCACGGTCAAGGCGCTCGACGGCGGCTCCGCCGGAGCCGGGTCATTCAACATCGGCGGGATCGTCCAGCCCTTCAACAGCAAGATCTCGCTGTGCCATTTCGAGTACGGGCCGACTCCGGAATACGTCTACAGGGCCCCATGTTCACCGGATCCCGTCGGCCGCACTGAGGTGCAGCGGATCACCGCATCGGGGGTGGAAGGACAGTTCAAACTCATCTTTCGCGGCCAGTCCACGGAAGACATAGGCGTCCAGGCTCCGGCGTCGGTGGTGGAATCCGAACTCCAGGCGCTCTCTGCGATAGGCCCGGAAGGGATCACTGAAGTCGAAAGAGAAATCGGCTTCTTCAATACCGCGTACATCATCCACTTCTCCGGTCCGCTGTCGTCGCAGAACGTCGGTCCCATACATGGCATCGAAGGCACTCACCCGCTTTGCGTCGAACCAAACTATTGCCACTTGGGTGATCCGGGCGACGCCCAGACGGTCATCGAAGGCGGGAACAATGCCCCCGTCCTCGTCGAAGCTCACCTCACCGGCCTGACGCCCGGAGCGACGTATCACTACGAGCTCTTCGCGAGCAACAGCTTGGGCACGGTCAGCACCGGCGACCAGACCTTCATAGCGCCCTTTGCGAACGAAGAAGCGGAATGCCCCAACCAGAGACAGCGCGCCGAAAACGACTCGACCAGCCTGCCGGAATGCCGCGCCTATGAGCTGGTCACCTCGGCCCCGAAGAACGGTTTCCCCGCGAGCCTGACGACCGCGTCGGAAGACGAAGCCGTTGCTTACGTCTCCAAGGCCGGCAACATCGAAGAATCGGGGCAGGGGAGCGCCTTCTCCAATTACTACGTGGCCGAGCGGACCGACCAGGGGTGGCAGACCATCCCCAACCTGAGCGGCCCCAAGGGCTCGGTCTTCTATCCGCGCGGCAAAATCGAATCGATCAACTTCGGGCAGTTCAGCTCGGACCTGTCGGAATCGATCTGGAACATGGTCGTCGAAGGCAAACCGGAAGCCCCCTACCTTCGCGGTCCGGACGGCGAATTCACTCAGATCAGCGAAGGGCCGAAAGTCAGCGGTGGTCCGATCACTGTGTACATCACGGCCGCCAAGAACATGCGTCACATCTACTACTACGGGATGTCCTACACATTTTTCCCCCGTCGTGGGGACCCGGCATCGGACCAGGGCTCTACGAATTCGAAGGCACCGGTAACGTCGGCCCTCCGGGTCGAATCGATCTCCTGGACTCTGGGGAACCGATCTCCGACTGCTTCGCGGGAAATTTCCTCGAAGGCGCCTCAACCTTCGGCGCAGCGAGCGACGATGGATCGACGGTGTTCTTCACGGAGAAGGGATGCGAAGGCCACCCTGCCCAGGTCTGGGCCCGCGTCGACAACTCAAGGTCCTACTTCGCCTCCAAATCGCAGTGCACCCGAACCGCCGGAGACCCGGGCGGGGCCTGCTACGAGCCGTGGGACGGAACCTATAACGGGGGGGCGACCTTCCAGTCGGGGGCCACGGACGGCTCAAATGTGATCTTCACCACGCCACAGCAGCTCGTCAACGGCGACACGAACCAGGGCAGCGACATCTATGAGTACATCCTGCCGACGGCCTCTGATCCCGATCCGTCCCCGAACCTGATCGACATCACCGACTCGAGTCCCAACGCTCAGGTTCAGCAAGTGCTTCGCACCTCCGATGACGGAAAGACGACCTACTTCATAGCTCGGGGCGTTCTCGCCTCCAATCGCTCCGACCTCGACGAAACCGCCCGGGCCGGCGACGAAAACCTCTACGTCTGGCACCTGGACGCGAGTCATCCCGACGGCGAAACGAAGTTCATCGGGAGGCTGACCGCACCCCCCGATTTCATCGAAGTATTCGGCGTAGAAGAATGGCCCTATGTCAAGAAGGAGTCCGAGATCACCTCCGACGGGCGCTACTTCGCCTTCAAGGCGCTCACTCCGCTGACGCCGAACGACACCGACAACGCGGCGGACGTCTTCCGGTACGACGACTCGACCGGTGAACTGACCCGGGTCTCCACCGGCGTCTCCGGAACCGGCGGCAACGGCGATGACCTGGACGTCGGATTCACGCAGGCAAAAGATCGCACGCACCCTGCGATGACGACCGACGGTAAGGAGATCGTCTTCACCACCTCCGAGGCGCTCTCCCCGAACGACGGGAACGGGGCCCCCGACATCTACATCTGGAAGAACGGGCGCACCGCATTGATCTCCACCGGTGCCGTCGGGGGAGGGGCCAAAGCGGCAGTCATCGACGGCTCCGGCAAGAACATCTACTTCAGCAGCACCCAGAAACTCACCAAAAACGACACCGACAGCGTCAACGACGTCTACGACGCCCGGATAGACGGCGGGTTCAGCTTCGCTCACGTCGAAAACTGCACCGGCGAAGGCTGCCAGCCCGAAGGACAGGCCGCGCAAGCACCTCTGGCGCCTGAAACCGAGGGGGCCAACGGCTCGGGCAACTACCGGCGGGCGAGCTTCTCGGTCGCACCGCTCGGCCCTTCTGAGAGGAGGAAGCTCGCCTCGGGCGGACGGGCGGCGGTCAGCGTCAGGGTCAGCGGGGCGGGGCAGGTATCGCTCGAGGGAAGCGCCTCCGCCAACAAGAGCCCGATCCAGGCCTTCACCGCGTCGCGGCGTAGCGTCCAGGCGGGATCGGTCAGCGTGCCGGTGACGCTCAGCAAGGCTGCCCTCGCGCAGCTGCGGAAGACCGGCACGCTGAAGATCCAGCTGGCGGTCGAATTCGCCGACGCGGAACCCGCCCACGCGGCGGTGACGCTGAAGACGCCGAGCTCCGGGGCCAGACGCGCCAGGAAGCACGGGCACTGAGATGGCATCTCGCCTCCCCATCCGATTGCGTTCGCTCTGGGCGCTCGGCGGCCTCCTTCTGGTGGCGGCGGCCCTCATGTCCGCCTCCGCGGCGTCGGCCCAGGCGGCGGGCCCGCATTGGACGATGTCCATGACCCATATGCAGCAACCGATGCTGCGCGGCGCCGAAGTGAACAACTACTGGACCGTCGTCATGACCAACGACGGCGACGAACCGGCCACCGGAGCTCTCACCTTCACCGACCGTCTGTCTGCCGGAGTCACACTCAAGAGCATCGAAGGTGTGAACAACGGCGCGTTGTTCTGTCCCACCACGGTCGAAGAAGTGAACAATGGTGTCCCCTTGACCTGCACCGATACACCCGAACCGGGAGTCCCCTACAACGAACCGACGCCTCCGGGTGGAAGCATGACGATCCAATTCTTCGTCACCCTTGCGAACGACTCTCCTTCGGAAGTCACCAATTCGGCCACGCTGACGGAAGCCAACGGCGCGCCCGAAGCAACCGTGAGCGAAACGGTTGAAGTCACGGACCCTCCTCCCTTTCACGTCAGAACATTCGAAGCGGGAAACACTGATCCCAGCTCCGCCCAATACACGGTCGCCGGTGGACACCAGTTCCAGACGCTGAACAGGTTCACGCTTCCGCTCTACCCCGGCGAACAGCTGAAGAACGCCTTCGTGAAACTTCCGCTCGGCTACTTCGCCAACCCGTCGGCGACGCCGCGATGCCCACTGACCGGCATTTCGTTCTCCGAATTCTCCGACCACTGTCCGGCGGGCTCCAAGGTCGGCGTCGCCGGGATCGCACTGTTCAATCAGTACAACGAGTACACGGTGCCGATATACAATGTCTCCCCTGATCGTGGCTACCCGGCGCAGTTCGTCTTTAACGTCGTCGGCACCCAGCTCTCGCTGTATGTGGTTCCACTGCCGCGCACCGAATCCTACGGCCTGTCGATCGGATCGGTGAATAATGGACGGGTCAACATCAGGAGCTTCTCGGCAACCTTCTACGGCGTTCCCGCCGAACACGGCTCGGGAACCTCGGGGGAGCCGTTCGCGACGAATCCCGTCAACTGCTCGGAAGCCGAACCGAACTGGCGGGTGTTCCTCGATACGTGGGAAAGCCCGGGCCAGAGCTTCCTCAGCGGCCTGCCGGTGACCGAAAGCGTCAACGGCCAGACCATCGTTCCAGACCCGAATTGGAAGTCGGCGACGGTCACCACACCCCCGGTGACCGGATGCGGTTCGCAGGCTCTCGCCTCTCAGTTCGACCCGAGCCTGGAAGTGAGGCCGGTCCAGGAAAGCCCGGCTCCGCAGCCCGACCAGCCCGCCGGCTTCTCCATCGATTTCCACTTCCCGCAAACGAACGACCCGACCGACGTCAACACGGTCTTCAACCCGGAACTGCCTCAGGCGCCGGAGCCGAAAACCATCACCGTCAATCTGCCGGCCGGAGTAAGCCTCTCGCCGGGCTCGGCCGACGGTCTGGAAGGCTGCTCGGACTCCGCCGCGGACCCGGCGGGCGATCGGGTCCACCTCGGTGACACCAAGCCGGTCGACTGCCCGCTGGCCTCGAAGATCGGCACGGCAGTCGCCTACACGCCGCTGCTGGCAAGTCGCGACCCGGTGGACGACTCGGTCTCGGGAGCCGAACCGATCCACGGCGACGTCTACCTGATCAAGCCCCACCCGGGCGACCTCAGCTCGAGCGGCGAACAGGACGGCACCTTCCGGGTCCTGATCCAGCTCGAAAACTCCGCCGCCGGGGTCAACTTCAAGCTGCCCGGGGTCGTCACAGCGAACAAGACGACCGGCCAGCTGACCGCGACCTTCACCGACAACCCCCAGCTGCCCTCCAGCCAGTTGGAGGTCGATTTCAAGCAGGGCCCACGGGCGCCGCTGGCGACCCCGACCACCTGCGGCTCCTTCGAAACGACCTCCCACCTGGTGCCCTGGAGCTCGCCGGAAACGCCCGACGCGACTCCCTCCTCGACCTTCGACATCGACTCCGGCCCGAACGGGACGCCCTGCGCCAACACGCCGGCGGCGCGCCCCTTCAGCCCGGCCCTCAGCGCGGGCACCGAGTCCGCCGCTCCGGGCGCATCGAGCTCCTTCGTCCTGAGCCTGACCCGCAACGACGGCGAACAGGAATTCAACACGGTGGGGCTGACCACGCCCAAGGGCTTCACCGCCTCCCTGAAGGGCATCCCCTACTGCTCCGATGCAGCCCTGGCCGGCGCCTCCTCCCATAGCGGCGCCGCCGAGCTCGCCAACCCCTCCTGCCCGGCCTCCAGCCAGCTCGGCACCCTGACCGCGGCCGCCGGCCCCGGCACCAAACCCTTCAACACGAACGGCAAGGCCTACCTCGCCGGCCCCTATAAAGGCGCGCCGCTCTCGATCGCCCTGATCACCCCCGCCGTGGCCGGTCCCTTCGACCTCGGCGACATCGTCGTCCGGGCGGCCCTCCACATCGATCCCGAAACCACCCAGGTGACGATCAAATCGGACCCGATCCCGCAGATCCTCGACGGGGTGCCGCTGCGGATCCACTCGATCGCGGTCAGGATCGACCGCCCGGGCTTTGCCCTGAACCCGACCAACTGCGCGCCGGCTGCGGTCAGCGCGACCCTGGCCGGCTCCAGCGGCGCCATCTCGACTCCGACGAGCAACTTCCGGGTCGCCGGCTGCGATCAGCTCGGCTTCGCCCCGAAGCTCGCCCTCAGCCTCAAGGGCCCGACCAAGCGGACCGGCAACCCGGCCCTGAGCGCCACCGTCAGCTTCCCCCAGGGCGCCTTCGCCAACATCTCATCCGCCGCCGTCTCCCTGCCGGGATCGGAGTTCCTCGACAACACCCACATCAAAACGGTCTGCACCCGGGTCCAGTTCGCCGCCAAGGCCTGCCCCCCCGACAGCGTCTACGGCTTCGCCAAGGCGACGACGCCGCTGCTCGACGCGCCGCTGGAAGGCCCGGTCTACCTGCGCTCCTCCGACAACAAACTCCCCGACCTGGTCGCCGACCTCAACGGCCAGATCCACGTCGCCCTGGTCGGCAGGATCGACACGACCAAAAACGGCGGCATCCGCAACACCTTCGAAGCGGTCCCCGACGTCCCGGTCACCCAGTTCACGCTCGACCTCGCAGGCGGCAAGAAGGGGCTGCTCGAAAACTCGGTCAACCTCTGCTCCAAGCCGCTGCGCGCGATCGCCAACTTCACCGGACAGAACGGCAAGATCCACAACTTCAGGCCGCGGGTGAAAACGGCGTGCAAGAAGCAGAAACAGAACAAGCGCGACCGTCGGCGCCGCCACAAGCGCCACCATAGGGACCACGAGAGGCATCGCCGATGACCGTGGGAATGCGCCACCGCCTGGTCTGAGCACTGTGCGGGGGGAGAGGGCTGCGCACCCGCTGGTCGGGCAAGGCTGAGACCTGAGCACCGGCAGCGAGACAGACCCGAAGAGATAGGTATCAACCGTCTAAGATCAGCTGGCTCAATAGAGCCAAATCTGCCCGGATAGCTCAGTTGGTAGAGCACTTCCATGGTAAGGAAGGGGTCGTCGGTTCGAGTCCGATTCCGGGCTTCTCTGCTGCAAACCTGGGTTTTTCCCGTATCGGCGGCCCGAGGTACCGCTTTCCGACGGACATGCTGGCCGGACGCCCGTTTGGGGTCTGAAACGGGCTAGAGTCGTCGTGCGGGGGCTTCGGGCCCGAAAGCAATGGTTCCTCGGGCGCGGCTTGGGCGACTTGGGGCCGGGGGAGATTCGGTTGTCGATCCATAGGTATCGCAGTGGGGCCCTGGCCTCAACCTTCGTTCTGGTGGCGCTGATCGGGTCCGGCACGGCCTCGGCGGCCAACTCACCCCACCAGATTCAGCCCAAAGTGGGAACCGCCGATTCCTCCCCGATGGAGGAGACCGTCGTCAATGGCACCCTCTTTTACGTCGCCGACGACGGGGTTCATGGCTCGGAGCTTTGGAAATCCGAAGGGCCTGGCGATGCCGAGCTGGTCAAGGACATAGACGCGGGCAGCGAAGGCTCGAGCCCGAACGAGCTCTCCGACGTGGAAGGCACCCTCTTCTTCGTCGCCAACGACGGCGAACACGGGCCCGAACTCTGGAAAACGGATGGGACCGAAGGCGGAACCGAGCTGGTCGCCGACATCGACCCCGGCCCAGGCGGCCTCGCGCCGCGTGAGCTCACGTCTGTCAACGGCACCCTCTTCTTCGTCGCCTACGGCGAATCCACGGGCGAAGAGGTATGGAAGTCGGAAGGCAGCGCCGAATCCACCGAAGCTGTCACCGATGACATCGCCCCCGGCCAGGAAAGCTCCCAGCCCTTTGGCCTCACCCGCGTCGGCAGCACCGTCTTCTTCGACGCCTACACCCCTGCCGCAGGCTATGAGCTGTGGAGCACCGAAGGCACGGCCGGGGACAGCACCCTCGTCAAGGACATCAACCCGGGGCAGGAAAGCTCCATCCCCTACTCGCTGACCCCCTCGGGGGGGACTCTCTTCTTCGTCGCCAACGACGGCGTTCACGGCGCCGAGCTCTGGAAGTCCGGCGGATCCGAAGCCGACACCGAAATGGTCAAGGACATCCTCCCCGAATCCGCGGGCTCCGAACCGAACGCCCTTGCCTCGGTCGGCGGCACCCTCTTCTTCGCTGCAAACGACGGACTCAACGGCAGTGAGCTCTGGAAGACCGACGGCCTCGCCGAAAACACCGAGATGGTGAGTGACATCAACCCCGGTGCCGAAGGCTCATCGCCGTATGGATTCACAGGTGTTGGAACCACCGTCTATTTCTCCGCCTTCACCGAAGCCACCGGCTACGAGCTCTGGAAGACCGACGTCTCCGGGGAAAACACCGGGCTGGTCAGCGACATCAACAGCGGGCCGGCAGGTTCGAATCCCAACATCCTCGCTTCGTCGGGGGGCGTCATCGTCTTCAGCGCCGACGACGGCACGCACGGAATTGAGCTCTGGAAGAGCGACGGCTCCAAAGCCAATACCGAGCTGGTCGACGACATCTGGGCAGGGCGGGGAGGCTCGTCGCCCAATTCGCTCAGGGAGGTCGCCGGCACCTTCTACTTCTCGGCCGTCGAGCCCACGAGCGGCGTCGAGCTCTGGGAATCGGATGGCAGCGAAGCCGGAACGGCATTGGTCGAGGACGTCAACCAGGCTCCCCTGAGCATCCAGGGAGTCAACGCCTTCGCCGTCCTCGGTCAGGAATTCTTCTTCTTCACGGAAAGCCCCCGATTCGGAAGCGAGCTGTGGAAAACCGACGGCACCGATGAGGGCACCGTTCTCGTCAAGGACATCGTCCCGGGCCCCGAAGGGTCCTCCGTGCGGGCCATGATCAGCCACGACGGCCTTATCTATCTCTGCGTCGACGACAAAGTCCATGGCCTCGAGATGTGGACTTCGGACGGCACCGAGGCGGGAACCAAGCTGCTCAAGGACATCCTCCCCGGGGCGGGAGGCACGTCGTTCTCAATCTCCGTGGTCGGCACCGGTCTCTACTTCTCCGCCAACGACGGAGTCCATGGCACCGAGCTGTGGAGGACCGACGGCACGGAAGCAAACACCAAGCTGGTCAAGGACATAAACCCCGGGCCCGGCGATTCGAATCCCTTCGTCGTCAACGTCAACGGAACGGCGTACCTCACGGCCGACGACGGTGTCCATGGCGTCGAGCTATGGAAGACCGACGGCACCGAAGAGGGGACCGTGCTCGTCAAGGACATCAGCCCGGGGTCCTCATCCTCGTTCCCCTTCAGCTTTGCCGGCCTCGGCGGCACGGCGCTCTTCAGCGCCACCGACGCCGACCACGGCACCGAGCTGTGGAAGACCGACGGCACCGAAGCCGGCACGGTGCTGGTCAGGGACATCAAACCCGGTCCGGAATCCTCCTCGGCAATCGGTGGTTTCGTCTACAAGGGCAGGAGCTACTTCAGGGCCGACGATGGGGTCAGCGGCCTGGAGGTATGGAGCTCGGACGGCACCGAGTCCGGAACCAAGCTGTTCAAAGACTTCATCCCCGGGCCCGCCGCCGGGACACCTCTCTCCGCCTTCCCCTATGGCGGATATCTGTACCTGACGGTCAACGATGGAGTTCATGGGCAGGAGCTCTGGAGGTCCGACGGCACCGAGGAAGGGACCGAACTGCTCAAGGACATCAACCCCGGCAGCGCCGACGGGAACCCGTTCCCGGGTATCGGGGTCAACGGCCTGATCTTCATCTTGGCCGAAGACGCCGACCATGGCTCCGAGCTCTGGCAATCCGACGGAACCGAAGCGGGGACGGCGATCGTCGCCGACCTGAACCCGGGCCCGACCAGCTCGTACCCAAGTGTCTTCAGCGCAATCGACGGCACCCTCTACTTCTCTGCCAACGACACCGCCGGATTCAGGCAGCTCTGGGCGCTGGACCTCGATCCAGCCCAGCTCACGGCCCGAAGCCAGCCGGCCACCCTCGTCGGCGCGACGAGCGCGAGGCTGCATGGCGCCGTCGACCCCGCCGGTGGCGGGAGCATCGACGATTGCGAGTTCAAATACGGGACGGACACCGTCAACTGGACCACTGTTCCCTGTGCGCCGACGCCTCCCTATGCAGACGTGACCGTCGTCAGCGCCGAACCGTCGGGCCTCCTCCCGAACACGACCTATCACTACCGCGTCGTCGCCTCGCGTGGGGCGAGCACCAGCGAAAGCGGCGACAGGACGTTCACCACGGGTGACGTCGAAGACGAAGACGGGGACCTCATATATGACAGCGTCGACACCCAGCCGGCGACGCCATCGAATGAATTCTCCGATGGCGGCGCTCCCGCCACCCTGGGTAAGGTCAGCGACAGCGGGGGTCTCGACGTGACGATCACCGACGCGCCCGGGGCAGTTGGCGTCCGTATCGAAACCGGCGCCGGCGCCGGAGAAGCCACGATCGAAGCCTGCGCCGACTTCCTCGTGAAGGTCAAAGCCGCAAGCGTCGCGTTCGTCACCTGCGGCAGCGTCAAAGTCCAGGTCGTGACCGGCGAGGCCGAGGTCGTCCTCGACGACGGCCTGACGGTGGTCTCGGTCCCGGCGGGAGTGACGGCCAAAGTGATCGAAGGCGAGGATGGCTCCTTCGTGGTCGAAAACCTCGGTGGGGGAGACGTGACGATCACGGCCGGCGACGAAGTAATCACGCTCGAGCCCGGCGATCAGCCTCGAGCGCTCGACCCCCCGAGCGCGGTCGCCGACAGCGCCGCCCTCAACGAGGACGCACCCGCCACGGCGATCGACGTCCTCGCCAACGACACCGACCCCGACGCGGGCGCTATCGCGATCGCCGCCAAGACCGACCCCGCCCACGGCACCGTCGCCATCACCGGCTCGGGCTCCGGTCTCACCTACCAGCCGACCGCCGACTACTGCGGCGCCGACTCCTTCGAATACACCCTCAACGGCGGCTCCAAAGCGACGGTCACCATCACCGTCGCCTGCCTCGATGACCCCCCGAGCGCGGTCGCCGACAGCGCCGCCCTCAACGAGGACGCCCCCGCCACGGCGATCGACGTCCTCGCCAACGACACCGACCCCGACGCGGGCGCTATCGCGATCGCCGCCAAGACCGACCCCGCCCACGGCACCGTCGCCATCACCGGCTCGGGCTCCGGTCTCACCTACCAGCCGGCCGCCGACTACTGCGGCGCCGACTCCTTCGAATACACCCTCAACGGCGGCTCCAAAGCGACGGTCACCATCACCGTCGCCTGCCTCGATGACCCCCCGAGCGCGGTCGCCGACAGCGCCGCCCTCAACGAGGACGCACCCGCCACGGCGATCGACGTCCTCGCCAACGACACCGACCCCGACGCGGGCGCTATCGCGATCGCCGCCAAGACCGACCCCGCCCACGGCACCGTCGCCATCACCGGCTCGGGCTCCGGTCTCACCTACCAGCCGGCCGCCGACTACTGCGGCGCCGACTCCTTCGAATACACCCTCAACGGCGGCTCCAAAGCGACGGTCACCATCACCGTCGCCTGCCTCGATGACCCCCCGAGCGCGGTCGCCGACTCGGTGACGATCCGCGAGGACTCAGGGAAGAACAAGATCAAGGCCCTCGCCAATGACACGGACCTCGACGGCGGCCCTATCGCGATCGCCTCCCGGACCGGCGCCCGCCACGGCAAGACGGCGATCGCCGGGACCCAATTGACCTACAGGCCCAAGCACGATTTCTGCGGGCGGGACACCTTCACCTACACCCTGACCGGCGGCTCGCAAGCCACCGTCAAGGTGCGGGTCCGCTGCCGACCCCGGTAGCCGCCCCTCCCGATTCCGCGCCGCCCTACCGGACGGGTGAGGTGAGCAGGCCCGTCACGGCGCGGGCCAGTCGGTTGCCCCGCGCTGTGAGGGCGTACTCGGTGTGGGGCGGGCGGCCCGGGACGAGCGTGCGCTCGACCACGCCGGCCTTCTCCAGCTCGTCGAGCCGCTCCGAGAGAGTCGTCGGCGAGACCCCCGGCAGCGACTGGCGGAACTCGTTGAAGCGGACGGCGCCGCTGGCGCAGGCGTAGATCGTCGCCAGCGTCCAGCGGCGCTCGAGCAGGTTCGCCGTCGCCCGCACCTCAGGCGGCACGGGCGAGCAGCTACGACACCGAGGCGACATCCGCACCGTTCTCAGCCGGCTCGAGCGCCAGCTCCAGCACCTCGCCGATGCTCATCACCGGGTGGAAGGTCATCTGCTCGCGCACCTCCTCGGGGACCTCGTCGAGGTCGCCGCGGTTGCGCTCGGGCAGGATCACCTCGGTCAGCCCGGCGGCGTGCGCCGCCAGCACCTTCTGCTTCAGCCCGCCGATCGGCAGCACCCGTCCCTGCAGGGTGACCTCTCCGGTCATCCCGACCGTGTGCTTGACCGGGCGGCCGGTCAGCAGGCTGACCAGGGCCGTGGTCATCGCCGTTCCGGCGCTGGGGCCGTCCTTGGGGATCGCCCCGGCAGGGACGTGCAGGTGGAACTCGCGCTCGAAGGCCTCCGCCGGGATTCCCAGCTCCTCACGGTGCGCCCGCACGTAGGAGAGGGCGATCCGCGCCGACTCCTTCATCACGTCGCCGAGCTGCCCGGTCAGGACGAGGCCCTTGGCGCCGTCCATCGCGGTCGCCTCGATGAAGAGGATGTCGCCGCCGGTCCCGGTCACCGCCAGGCCTGTCGAGACGCCCGGGATCGCCGTGCGCTCGACCGACTCCTGGAAGAACTTCTGCCGGCCCAGCGCCTCGCGCAGGAACTCGTCGTCGATCTTCACCGTGTCGTCGGTGGCCTTCACCTCGCCAGCGGCGATCCTCGTCGCCGCCCCGCGCAGCAGCTTGCCGACTTCCCGCTCGAGCTGGCGGACGCCGGCCTCGCGGGTGTACTCGGCGATGACGCCGCGCAGGATCTCGTCACCGACCTCGACCTCCTCGGCCTTGAGGCCGTTGCGCTTCAGCTGCCGCGGCAGCAGGTAGCCCTTCGCGATCGACAGCTTCTCCTCGGTCGTGTAGCCGTCGAACCGGATCAGCTCCATGCGGTCGAGCAGTGGCGCCGGAATCGTGTCGAGCAGGTTCGCGGTGGCGATGAAGACGACCTCGGAGAGGTCGATCTCGACGTCGAGGTAGTTGTCCCGGAAGGTGTTGTTCTGGGCCGGGTCGAGCACCTCCAGCAGCGCCGCCGTCGGGTCGCCCCGCCAGTCGGCGCCGACCTTGTCGACCTCGTCGAGGAGGACGACCGGGTTCATCGTGCCGGCGTCGCGCAGGGCACGGACGATCCGTCCCGGCAGGGCGCCGATGTAGGTGCGGCGGTGGCCGCGGATCTCGGCCTCGTCATGGAGGCCGCCGAGGCTGAGGCGGACGAACTCGCGCCCGAGGCTGCGGGCGATCGACTCGCCGATCGAGGTCTTGCCGGTGCCGGGAGGCCCGACCAGGGTGAGGATCGTGCCGTTGGCCCGGCCGTCGTCCTCGACGCCGCGCTCCTCGCGCAGCTTGCGGACGGCGACGAACTCCGTGATCCGTTTCTTCACGTCCTCGAGGCCGGCGTGGTCGGCGTCGAGCACCTCGCGGGTGTGGGCGGGGTCGAGCCGCTCATCCGAGCGCTTTGCCCACGGCACCGCGATCAGCCAGTCGAGGTAGCTGCGGATCATCGAGCTCTCCGGCGACTGCTCGCCCTGGCGCTCGAGCCGTCGCAGCTCCTTCTCGGCGTGCTCGGCGATCGCCTCCGGCATCTCGGCCTCGGCGATCTTCGTTCTCGTACTCGGCGACCACGTCGGTCTCGTCCTCGCCCAGCTCCTTGCGGATCGACTCCATCTGTTTGCGCAGGAAGTACTCGCGCTGCTGTTTCTGGGCGCCGGACTCGACGTCGTCGCGGATCCTGGAGCGGACCTGGAGCTCGGCCAGGCGCTCGCGCTGCAGCTCGACCGCCAGCTCGAGGCGGGCGGTGACGTCGATCGTCTCCAGCAGCCGCTGCTTGTTGCTCGTTGGAGATGTCGGGGGAGAGGCCGGAGGTGTCGGCCAGCGCGCCCGGCTCCTCGATCGAGCGAAGGAAGGCGGCGATGCTGCCGTCGTCGCCGCGCAGCTCGAGGATCTCCTCGACCACGGCGCGGTACTCGCGCGCCAGCTCCTGCGTGTGCTCGTCGTCGGGCTGGCCGTCGTGGACCTCCTGCACCTCGATGCGCAGGGCATCCGTCGTCGCCGTCCTCGCCGGCGATCGCCGGCCCGGCGAGCCCGCGATGAAGGCCGACCACGGTCGCCGCCGGGCTGCCGCGGCGCGAGCGGCCGCTCTCGACCACCTCGGCGACGACGCCGACGCGGCCGTACTCGCCGTCGTGGCGGGGCAGCAGGAAGACGCGATCCTCCTCGCCGACATCGATCGGCAGGGTCGCGGAAACGCCGGGAAAGACGAGTGCATCATCAAGCGGAATCAGCAGATAGGCCATAGCGGAGTCCAATTTCTGTAGTTAGTCTCCTATCAGGATAGCGCGAGGGCTACGCCGCCTCTCGATCGCCTCGGCGTAGACGCCATGGAGGGTGCTCCGCGGGCTCGGCCCGACGACCCCGAAGCCCTCTGCCATCGCCCGCGAGAGAGCGGCCTTGAAGGTTCTCCCGTGCCAGGCGTGTGCCTCGTCCGCCCGGCCGACGTGGAGGTGGACGAGCTCGTGGGTCAGCGTCTCCAGAACGTCGCCGGCGCCGATCCCCGGATAGGCGGTCACCGAAAGGCGAAACTGGCTCGGCACCGCGAATCCGACGCGATTGGGACGTCGCCGCGCCCGCCTCACCCTCAGCTCGGGCTCGCGAGAGGCGAGGGGGCCGTCGGCGAACGCCGGCAGCGCCCGCAGCCTCGACATTTCCGTGTCGAGGCGAATGCCGGCAACCGTGAAGTAGGAGGGGTCGCGCCTCAAGCGCGCAACGCTAGCCACTGTGGCGGTCCTCGGACGCTCCTCCGCGGGTAGGATCCCCTCGTCTCGTCCGTCGGTCTCGGAGAATCTCCCGGGAGTCCTACGACGGAAGGCGGGTGCGCGATGCTGGGAATCGGCTGGAAGGACGGGGTCGCGACGATCGTCGATCGACGCCTGATCGCGAAGAACACCGAACCCGAGATGGGCGAGTTCGCGGGACAAGGGGTCGAACAGTTCGAGTTCATCGCCGACGTCGAGGCGGACGATGGAAGCGCCCATTTCCGGGCCCCGGTCAAGGAACCCTTCAACGCGATCACCTTCAAGCCGCCGGCGGTCGGGCAGCGGGTCAGGGTCAAGCTCCATCCGAAGGACCGCGGCGTGAAGTTCGACCGCAGTGATGACGGGACCTATCAGCATGTGCCGGGCGTGCCCGATTGGCACCGTCACCGGGATCCGCTCAAGGAAGCCGACGAAGACAAGGTCGCGGCCGATCACTCCGCCGAGGCGCAGGCACGGTGGGAGGCCCAGCTGAGCGAGGCCCCCGGTGCGGCGCCGGCCGCCCCGGTGGGGGCGACCTCGGTTCCCGCCGAAGCCGAGCTCGGCCCAGGAGGCCTCTCCGCGCAGAACGAAGAGCGGGCCAAGCCCCGAGGTTCCCACCTGTCGATGGCCGAGCTCGTGGAGCTGAAGAAGAAGGTGGACAGGGGCGAGATCACCGAGGACGAATTCGAGGCGAGGCGGGCCGACGCCCGGCCTCCGGCGTCCGAATAGGATCACGACTCCATGTTCGGGCGCGACAAGAAGATTCGGGAGAGCGGGGCTGAAGCGAAGGCCGTCGTTCTCGACACCAAGATGGGCGGGCGCACCAATAACCGCGGCGAGCGGCATTGGAAGGTCCAGCTGCGAGTTCAGTTCGACGACGGAACCACGACCGAGGCCCAGTGCTCGATGTGGTGCAAGATCGGCGGCTCGCCGTCGGCGGGCCGGATCCTCCCGGTCCGTTACGACCCCGACGACCACAGCAAGGTCGAGGTGGACGTGGAGGCGATGAACGCCGGCCACGAGGCCGAGCGAGAAGAAGCCAAAGCCAAATTGATCCAGGCCGCGGAGGAAAAACTCTCCCGCGGCGAAGGCTGAACCCGAAGCCTTCCATGGACTTCTCTCTCACAGACGAGCAGAAGGACTTCGTCGATTCGCTGCGCAGCTTCTGCGCGCGCGAATGCGGGACCCAGGAGCAGCGCGCCAAGCTGACCGACGATTGGAAAGAGCACCACAACTTCGAGATCTACCGCAAGATGGCGGACCTGGGCTGGCTCGGGATCACGATTCCGGAGGAGTACGGCGGCTCCGGCGGCTCCATGCTCGACGCGACCCTCTTCATGGAAGAGACCTCGCGCGGCCTGGCTCCGGTCGGCGGCTACTCGACGACGCTGATCGTCGCCGGCGCCACCAGCCGCTTCGGCAACGAGGAGCAGAAGAAGGAGATCCTCGGCGGGATCGCCCGCGGCTCGGTCGAGGCGATCGCGATGACCGAGCCCGAGTCCGGCTCCGACGTGGGCTCGCTGACGACCAGGGCCGAGCAGGTCGACGGCGGCTTCGTCATCAACGGCCAGAAGGTCTTCATCTCCAACGCCCACATCGCCGACCACGTCCTCGTCGTCTGCCGCACGACTAAGACCGACTCCAAGCACGAGGGGCTGACCATGCTCTCCGTCCCCCGCGACGCCGAGGGGATGGAGATGAAGCCGATCGACACGATGGGCGGGCGCGAGACCAACTACGTCTATTTCACCGACTGCGCCGTCCCCGAGGATGCCGTCCTCGGCGAGGTCGACCAGGCCTGGACCCAGCTGATGGCCGGCCTCAACGTCGAGCGGCTGATCCTCGCCGCGACGATGCTCGGCATCGCCCAGCGCGCCTTCGACGACGCCCTCTCCTACGTCAAGGAGCGCAAGCAGTTCGGGCGGCCGATCGGATCCTTCCAGTCGCTCCAGCACCGCCTGGCCGATCTCGCGACCGATCTGGAGGCGGCGAGGCTGATGACGCGCTGGGTCGCGACCCTGACCGACGAGGACCCGGGCCGGATGCTGCCCCGTGAGGCCTCGATGGTGAAGCTGCTGGTGACGGAGACCTGCAAGCGCGTCACCCTCGAGGGGATGCAGATGATGGGCGGCTACGGCTACTCCAGCGAGTACGACATGGAGCGCCTGGTCCGCACCTCGCTGGTCTCGACGATCTACGGAGGGACCTCCGAGATCCAGCGCAACATCATCGCCAAAACCCTCGGGCTCTAGGCACCGCCGGGCCGCGCCTTCCGGCTCTGGGCCGCCGCTAGACCTTGTTGAGGGCGGGGGGGCGGCCGTTGGTCTCGCCGCCGAAGATCGTGTCCAGGTCGGCGAGGTAGACGAGCACGGCGTGGGTGAGGAGCTGCGTGACCGGCACCTGCTGGCGGCGCGCCTCCTCTTCCAGCGCGGCCTTGGTCTCCGGCCCCACAGAGATGTCGATGGCCGCGTCGGTGTCGCCGGGCGCCTCCTCCTTGCAGAAGAACGGGACCCCGACCGGGCTCCTGCCCGACCTCAGGCGGCGCGTGTAGTGCACGAGACCCATCTCGACGGCGCCTGGGATGTCGCCACCCATACGTGCCTCGATGCCCGTGCGGGCGAATTTTCCAAGTGTGATCTTCACTCTGCTCCTGGATCCAGGTAACTATCGCGACTAGCTGGAATTTTTAGGAGCTACTCAAAATTCATCCTTACTTAGACCTTGCGTGAGGTTGTGCAGAGGCAGTGCATTATCGGACCGAATCCTCAAACTTGAGCCTGGGACTGGGTTCTGGACGAATATTGGGCATTGACAATGGCCGCCTGATCGCCTTTCCTTGCATGGCCGCAACCGTTCGATTTCCATACTCGGCGTCGCAGAAAAGTCGCAAACAGTTCGACATTGGTGGGAGGAATCACGGAAGTGCCAGTCTCCAGTCAGAACACCCTCAGCGAAGCACCGCGCAAGGCCCCCGCAGGCTCCAGGGGCGCCGACCAGGAGGCCGACACACGCCTCGTCCAGGCGGCCGTCCGCGGCGCCAAGGAGGGCGATCAGGAGGCGCTTCACTTCCTCTACGTCCGCTACACGCCGGACCTGCTGCGCTACGTCAACAGCTTCGTCCAGGACAGCCACGAGGCCGAGGACATCGTCCAGAACGTCTTCGCCAAGCTGATGACGGCGATCAACAAATACGAGCCGCGCGAGGTTCCCTTCACGGCCTGGATCCTGCGGGTCGCCCGCAACGCCGCCCTCGACCACCTTCGCGCCAGGCGCGCTATCCCGACCGAGGAGGTCCGGGTCACCGACGTCGGCCAGGCGCAGATGCGGCAGGAGCGCGGCCAGGATCTGCGCCACGCCCTCGAGCTGCTTCCCGAGGACCAGCGTGAGGTGCTCGTCCTCAGGCACATCGTCGGGCTCTCGCCGGTCGAGATCGCCGAGGCGCTGGGCCGCACCGAGAGCTCGGTCCACGGACTCCATCACCGCGGCCGCCGGACCCTGCAGACCAACCTCACAGAGCTGGGCGCCGCCCCGCTCGTCGCTCACTAGCCGGCGCTCGCGCCGGCCGGCTCCGGCGCCCGGCGCTCAGGCCCAGTGGCTGCGCTGCACCCGCTGCACGTTCAGCCAGTGCTCGTGCTCGCCGGCTGCGCCTTCGCGGCGCGCCCGCCGGATCAGGTGCTTGACCTGCGACTCGTCGAGGTGCTCGGCCAGCGTCTTCGGCGGCACCGCGTGCAGCGCGTAGTAGATGGCACGCGCCGTGCGTGAGCGCTCGAGGTCCTTCTCGGTTCCGAAGGCCGGCACTTCGTAGGAGGCCAGCTCGACCATTTCGCTGATCAGGTCGTGCTCCTGCGGCCCACTCGAGGGAAGCGGGTCGGTGGTGATCAGGTAGTCGACGTCGTCGGCCCACATCAGCTGCACCGGCGCCTTCTCGACGTCGCGGACGCTGAAGGCCAGGCTCTGGAAGACCTCGGTGATCCGCGGGTAGAGGATCTCCGCGTTGACCGGCTGCATCAGGGTGATCAGTTCGCCGCCGCGGACCTTCTCGACCGGGCTGTACTCGATCCCGGCGCTGCGCCCGCTGACGACGACGTTGAAGTTGAGCGCGTCCGGATCGGGCCGGACGCTGAACCCGGTTGAGCCGGTCGCCGTCGTCAGGCCGGTGAGCTGGCCGCGGCCGAGCACCGAGGGCCCCTGCGAGGACTCGGCGGGGACGTGGGGCAGCCCGGCTTCGCGCATCGCGTCCTTGATCGTCCGCATCAGGGCGAGCGAGCGTTCCGGGTCGAAAACATCGACCGAACTCCAATTACTCAGATCGGTTGCGCTGATCGTTCCGATTGACCCTGCTCCTCCGCATAAAAGCTCTACCAAATGGGTGACCCAGGATAATAGGGCCAGAACTGGTCATATGGGGGCGTCGGGTGGTTGGATTTAGTCCCTACCGCACCCGCTCAAGCGTCGCGCTATCCTTCGCGGCAGCCTCGTGCCTCGGCCCGGGGTTTTCCTTTGTAACGACGTCCTTCGGCAATGAGGAGCAGATGGCTCGCGGAGATGTCCGCATTGCGGTGACGCTGGCTTGCGAAGAGTGCAAGCGGCGCAACTATCAGACCAACAAGTCACGGCGAAACTCGCCGGACCGAATCGAGATGCGCAAGTTCTGCCGCTGGTGCGGGCACCACACGCCGCACAAGGAGACCCGGTAGAGGGCGATGGCGAAAACCCGCGCACAGCGCAAGGCCGAGCGCAAAGCCCGCGAAGAGCAGGAGCTCAAGCGAGGCGGCGACGGCAGGGCCTCCGAGGCCCGTGCCCAGCACGACACCCAGGTTCCCGTCTCCGGCGACATCGCCGAGATCGAGGCTGTCGAGGCCGGGATGGCTGCCGGTGCGCCGGAGAGCAGCCTCGAGACGCCGGACGCGCCGAAGTCCGGCCGCGCCGAACGGCGCGCCGAGGCGAAGGCCGCCAAGGAAGCCGAAAAGCGCAAGCGCGGCGACCAGAAGCGGCGCGAGCGCGAGCAGCTCGCCAAAAAACAGAAACAGGCCTCGGCCGACCGCCAGCGCGGCGGCGTGCTGGGCTTCCTCACCTCCTGCTGGGCCGAGCTCAAGAAGGTCCAGTGGCCCGACCGCGACACCCTGGTCCAGGCAACCGCGGTCACGGTCATCTTCGTCACGGTGGCGGCCGCCTATCTTGGCGCGCTCGACGCTCTCTTCAACCTCCTGGTCAAGCAGATCCTTTAACCGGGATCGAGACGAGAAAAGGCTTCAGATGTATCGCTGGTACGTGATCAACACCTACTCCGGGCACGAGAACAAGGTCAAGCACAACCTCGAGCACCGGGTTCAGACCATGAGTCAGAACCGCAACGTGCGGCAGGTCGTCGTTCCCACCGAGCAGGTGATGGAACTCAACAAGGACGGGCAGAAAGAACCGAAAGAGAAACGGACGATGCCCGGCTACGTCCTCGTCAACATGGAGATGACCGATGACGCCTGGGGCCTGGTCAAGAACACCCCGGGGGTGACCGGATTCGTCGGCTCGCGCAACAAACCGGTGCCGCTCTCGAAACCGGAGGTCGACCGCCTCCTGCACCGCGAGACGGCCGAGCGGCCGCGGACCCAGGCCCAGTTCTCGATCGGCGAGTCGGTCAAGGTCATCTCCGGCCCGCTCTCGGACTTCTCCGGCGAGATCGCCGAGATCAACGAGGACGCCGCCAAACTCAAGGTCCTGGTCTCGATCTTCGGCCGGGAGACCCCGGTCGAGGTCGGCTACGACCAGGTCAAGAAGATCTAGCTACCCTCCCCAACCGACTCCGATGGCCAAGAAAGTCCTCACAGTGATCAAGCTTCAGATCTCCGCCGGCTCGGCGAACCCGGCGCCGCCGGTCGGCCCTGCGCTGGGCCAGCACGGCGTCAACATCATGGAGTTCTGCAAAGCCTTCAACGCCCAGACCCAATCCGAAGGCGGGACGATCATCCCGGTCGAAATCACGGTCTACGAGGACCGCTCCTTCGACTTCATCACCAAGACGCCCCCGGCCGCCGTCCTGATCAAGGAAGCAATCGGGATCAAGAGCGGCTCCGGTGAGCCCCACGTCAACAAGGTCGGCAAGATCTCGATGGCCCAGGTCCGCCAGATCGCCGAGCGCAAGATGCCCGACCTCAACGCAAACGACCTCGACGCCGCCTCGAAGATCATCGCCGGCACCGCCCGCTCGATGGGCGTCGACGTCGAGTAGGAGCGGAAGATGGCCCACGGAAAACGCTACCGCCAGCAGTACGGCAAGGTCCAGCGCGATCACGCCTATCCGCCGTCGGAGGCGATCGCCCTGATCAAAGAGACCGCAAGCGCCAAATTCGACGAGACGGTCGAGCTGCACATGCTGCTCGGCCTCAACGTCCGCCACGCCGAGGAGCAGCTGCGCGGCACCCTGGCGCTGCCCCATGGCCTCGGCAAAGACGTGATCATCGCGGTCTTCGCCCAGGGCCAGCAGGCGCGTGACGCCGAATCGGCCGGCGCCGACTTCGTCGGCAGCGACGACCTGGTCGAGAAAGTCGAAGAGGGCTGGACCGATTTCGACGTCGCGATCGCGACCCCGCAGATGATGGGGACGGTCGGCAAACTCGGCCGCGTCCTCGGCCCCCAGGGCAAGATGCCCAACCCGAAGGTCGGCACCGTCACCGACGACGTCGAGAAGGCAGTCGGCGACTCGAAATCGGGCAAAGTCGAGTACCGCACCGACCGCCAGGCGATCGTCCACATGACCGTCGGCAAGGCCAGCTTCGAGGCCGAGAAGCTGCTCGACAACTACACCGCGGTGATCGACGAGATCGTCCGCGCCAAGCCTTCCTCGGCCAAGGGCAAATACGTCCGCTCGGCGACCCTGACGACGACGATGGGCCCCGGCATCCGGGTCGAGACCGGCAAGGCGGGCGACTCCCCAGGCGCCCGGTCCGCGAGTTCTGTCGCCGAGCCCGAGGAAGCCCCCTCCGTTGAGGAGTCTGCGCCGGACGCTGGAGACACCGAGAGCGCAGAGGAGCCGGCGACCGCCTAGACTGCGTCGCCGCTTGACCCGAGACCACCGGCAGGGCGTCAGCCCGGAAGCCCGGTGCAGGTGAGACATGAACCGAGACGAAAAGTCAGCTGCCATAGATGAGATCGCCGCCCAGATCGAGGCGTCGGAGGCGATCTTCGCGGTCGATTACCGCGGCATCAGCGTCGCCCAGGCCGCTGACCTGCGCTCGAAACTTCGCGAGAACGACGCCAGCTTCAGGGTCGTCAAGAACCGGCTGACCAAACTCGCCGCCGACAAGGCCGGGGAGGAGCGCCTCACCGAGCTGCTCCAGGGGCCGACTGCGCTGACCTTCGTCCGCGGCGACACCGCCGCGGTGGCGAAAGCGATCTCAACCTTCACCAAAGAGCACAACGTGCTCGCCTTCAAGGGCGGCTTCATGGAAGGCCTCGCCCTCGACGAGGAAAAGTTCAAATCGATCGCCCGCCTGCCCTCGCGCCAGGTGCTCGACGGCCAGCTCGCCGGCGTCGTCGCCAGCCCGATCACGGGACTGGTCCGCGGCCTCGGGTCGATGATCCAAGGGCTCGCCTCGCAGCTGGGGCAGATCGCGGACAAAGGGCTCGTGAGCGGGGAGGCCCCGGACGCCTCGGCTGCGGGTCCTGTCGCGGAGGATGACCCGTCTTCCTCGCAAGCTTCGGACGACGTCCCCTCCTCCACCACCCGCAGAGAGCGGAGGAGGCTCCCGCTGAGGAGCCGGCCGCCGAGGCCGATCCGCCGCCCGAGGCTGCTGACGAGAAAGCGGAGGATGCGCCGGCGGCGGACGAGGCTGACGCCGACGGTTCCGGCGACGCAGACGCTTCAGAGACTTCCGAGACTGACCAAGAGAAAGAGGATTAAGTGGCAACCAAAGTGAAAACCGAGGATTGGATCGAGGAGCTGAAAGGCATCTCGGTTCTGGAGCTGTCCGAGCGGATCAAAGCGCTCGAGGAGGAGTTCGGCGTCTCAGCGACCGCGGTCGCAGCGGCCGCTCCGGCTGCCGGTGCTCCGGCGGGCGACGGTGATGGCGGCGGCGATGAAGAGAGCGCCACCGTTGATGTCGTGCTGACCGAGGTCGGCGGCCAGAAAGTGCCGGTGATCAAGGTCGTCCGCACCGCCACGGGCCTCGGCCTCAAAGAGGCCAAGGCGATCGTCGACGATGCCCCGAAAGCAATCAAAGAGGGCATCGACCGCGACGAAGCCGAGAAGATCAAAACTGAATTGGAGGAGGCGGGCGCGACGGTCGAGCTCAAATAGAAGCTTGACGTCGCGGGCTCGGATCCCAGTCTGGGAGCCGATCTCGTCGCCGGGCGCGGCCGTGTGTTATTTTTCCCGGTCGCGCGCCTGTTGAGTCCCCCTGCCCCATATCTGCGCTTTTTTCACGTCCCTCTGACCGCCTGAGGAGTCGCCAACTTTGGCACGTTCCAATGCTGCCCCCGTAACCCGCAGGAGCTTTTCCAAACTCACTACCCCTCTCGAAGTCCCCCATCTGATCGATATTCAGCGTCGCTCGTTCGAAGAGCTGACCGATCCGAAGAACGGTGGTCTGAGGGAAACGATCGACGACATATCCCCGATTGAGGACTACACGGGGAACCTCGCCATTGTCTTCGGCGAGTACAAGTTCGAGGACCCGCCGCACACGATCGACGAGTGCCGCGAGAAGGACATGACCTATTCGCGGCCGCTGACGGCCACCGTCGCCTTCCAGAACAAGGAGACCGGCGAGATCCGTGAGCAGGCCGTCTTCATGGGCGACTTCCCGTGGATGACCGAGCGGGGCACATTCATCATCAACGGCACCGAGCGTGTCGTCGTCACCCAGCTCGTGCGCTCGCCGGGCGCCTATGTGATGGCGCCCAAGGACCCCGAAAAGCAGGTCTTCATCGCCAACCTGATGCCGGCCCGGGGCTCGTGGCTCGAGCTCGAAGTCGACAAAAAAGGAAAAGTCTTCGTCCGCATCGACCGCAAGCGCAAACTTCCAGTCACCGTCCTGCTGCGCGCGATGGGATACGTCGACAACGACCAGATCCTGAAGATGTTCGACAACTCGGTCTACCTGCGTCACACGATCGCGTCGGACACCGAAGCGACCCTGACCGAAGAGGGCGCCCTGATCGAGCTGTTCAAAAAGCAGCGTCCGGGCGAGCCGCCCTCGGTCGACGCCGCCAAAAACCTGCTCGAGCAGCTCTTCTTCGACCCGAAGCGCTACGACCTGACCCGCGTCGGCCGCTACAAGCTGAACGCGCGTCTGGACCTCGACATCGACCTCGACACCCGGGTCCTCACCCACGACGACATCATCGCCCTGGTCAAGGAGCTCGTCAGCCTGCCGAAGCTGCTCGGCATCCCTGAGGAGATCGACGAGGAGAACCCGATCAAAGACTATGCCGCGGAGGCGATCACCTATCCCCGCGAGCCGGTCAACGAGCACCTCGACGAGTACGAGCACTTCGGCAACCGACGCCTGCGCACGGTCGGCGAGCTGATCCAGGAGGCCTTCCGGATCGGCCTCTACCGGATGGAGCGAGTCGTCCGCGAGCGGCTGACGACCGAGGACTCGGATGCGATCACGCCGCAGACGATCATCAACATCCGCCCGGTCGTCGCCGCGATGAAGGAGTTCTTCGGCTCCTCGCAGCTCTCGCAGTTCATGAGCCAGACCAACAGCCTCGACGGGCTCACCCACAGGCGCCGGCTCTCAGCGCTCGGAGCCGGTGGTCTCACCCGTGAGCGGGCACCGATCGAGGTCCGCGACGTACACCCGACCCACTACGGCCGGATGTGCCCGATCGAGACGCCGGAGGGGCCGAACATCGGCCTGATCGGCTCGCTCTCCTCCTACGCCCAGATCTCCGAGCACGGCTTCGTCACGACGCCGTACCGGCCGGTCTCCGACGGCGTGGTCAGCGAGGAAATCCTCCACCTCGACGCGACGCAGGAGGAAGACAAAGTCATCGCTCAGGCGAACGCCGAGTTCGACGAGAAGACCCGCAAACTGAAGGGCCCGACCGTCCTCGTCCGCGCCAGCGATCAGGAGTACGCGACCGCGGCTCCGAAGGAAGTCGACCTGATGGACGTCTCCCCGACCCAGATCTGGTCGGTGGCGACGGCGCTGATCCCGTTCCTCGAGCACGACGACGCCAACCGGGCGCTGATGGGCTCCAACATGCAGCGCCAGGCGGTGCCCCTGCTCAAACCCGAGCCGCCGTTGATCGGCACCGGGATGGAGCGCCGCGCCGCCGTTGACAGCGGCGACGTCGTCCTCGCGCTGAATGCAGGCGAGGTCACCCACGTCGACGCCGAGAAAGTCATCGTCACCCACGGCTCGAAACGCGACGAA